>NZ_CP196175.1:4800000-8900169 GCF_051550175.1 Streptomyces sp. HUAS TT7 | reverse complement strand
CGCGCTGAGCAGAGAACCGCCCCGCTTCGCGGGGCGGTCACCAGCTCGCTGCGCTCCCTGGTGAACTGCATGGCAACTGCATTGCTGCGCAATGCAGTTGCCTCGCTTTGCTCGGCTGCTCCCTTCGGGAGCTGAAGTCCTGCGCTTCGCTTAGGACTTGGCCTCGCTCTGCTCGGCCTGGCGGACTCGCTGCGCTCCCCCGCTGGCTTTCCGGCTCCGCCTCCAAGCCCAAGGCCCGCTCCGCGGGCCCAGCTGGCTACAAAGAGAGGGGCTCGGGGTCAGGCTTGTTCTCGTTTGCCTGGCGGAGCCCACGGCTTCACAAGAGGCGGCGGGCCCTCCAAGGCACCACGAACCTTGTCCTTCAGGTTTTTCGGTGGTGCCTCCTTCTCTGCCTGCGCATGCATGAGCCGGGCCGTGGTCACCCGGAAGTGGCACTCACGATGACGCTGCCTCACCAGCACCACCCACGTACCGTCCTGAGCAAGGAACACATGCCGGCCCGGCTCATCCCCCGGCCGCGCATGCCGGGCCAGAACACGTGGCGTGTAATGCAGCGCCGCGTCCTCAGCCGCCACAACCGCCTCCGCCTCATCCCGACCGATCCGGTGAGCACCCACCAGCATCCACCGATGCAACTTCAGATCCACACCGTCAGGACGCTCAGATATCCGGGTGTCCTCCTCAATGAGGACATACCACTCGTCAGTCATGGCCGACATCCACCTTCTTCCCGGAACTCACGCGCCCACTCTTCCTGTATCAGCATGCAGGCAACAGACACGGCCCCCTAATTCGAACCTTACACCGCAGAAGATGCAGCATGTATAGTCACGAAAAACAGGCAAGGTAGAGAAACACATTCAACTGTCCCCTGTCGCAGATCGGTGCTTTCTGAGACTTGTGGCCCTGAGCCTCTGGGATTCAGGGCCACAAAATCCTCTGGCTGACTACGCAACAGATTTCAGCTCTGACGGTTGGGTTGAGATTCGAGTCCAATACTCGGCTTCAATCCGCCACTCGTAACTCTTGGGGTCGTTATCACGAGTGAGGGCTTCGGCTCCAGCTTTGACCCATAGCTCCAGGTCGTCGTCCGCGACTTCGCAGGCCTTGAGGAACGCGATGGCTTGGCGGGGAGTGACCGGCAGGGTGCGGCCGTTGATGATGCGGCGGGCCGTGTTCTTCGGCAGCTCACCAGGTCCTGCCTCGCGCTCCATCTCTCCCGGCGTGGGGCAGCCGGCCCACACGTGCTGATCGCGGAGGGTCTGAAGAAGATGTCCCTTCCCGCCGATCAGAGTGGGATCGGGCGCCTTGTGCAGGTAGTAGGGGGCTCGTACCGCGCGGCGCGCGAGGATCAGCAGTTTCCGGCTGTGGCGCAGAGCGGTGTCGAGCGTGTCTGTGAAGTCTTCGTTCGTGGCGATGGTGACGAAGGCCTCGACGGTGCTCCAGGAGGGGAGAATCGTGCCGGAGGCCGCGCGTTCGAAGGTGGCCTTCGAGAACTTGCTTTCCTCGGAGTCGGCCATCTGCTGGTAGGTCAGTCCGGCTTCGGTCTTGCGGGCGCGCAGGAAGCTCGCGAGCTTCGCGCGTGCGGGGACGGTTTGATCGACGGGCTTTTCGGGCCTCCCTGCGGCGGACACGTCAGTTCTCCGCACTGGCGCGGTAGGCCTGCGCGAGGCGGTCGAGGCGACGGCGGGCGCGGCCTCCGCCGGTGACCACCAGGAGCACGATCATGGCGCCGATGCCTCCCGCCCCCGCGAGGAGCTCCAGGGCGTTCGCGACGTTCATTCCCACCTGGGTGAGGACGGCCGCGGTGACGATGCACGCGATGATGACCAGGGCGTGTGGCATCCCGAAGCGGGCGTGCGCAGGCATGTCGGGCGTGGAGGGCGCCTCAGCGGCGCTCCTGGTGATGGCGTTGATGCTGGACGCGGGTGTGGTGGCCACAGCGATTGCTGCGGCAGCGGGCATGTCGCCCATGTAGCGCTCCCTCTTCACCGTCCGGCGATCTTGAGATCGCCGGACGGTACTACTCGGCTCCAACCTTCGGTCCACCCGTTGTGTTCAAGGGAGTTGGCGCTCCACGCAAAGAGGGGACCCTGTTCCGAACAGAGTGGCAGCCCGTAAGCCATAGACGACACTCCAGCAAACCGTTGGCTCAGGACCGCCCCAACTCGTTCTCTCCGAACACCGGGTACACGTCGTCGTCGAGGGCTAAGACCGTCTGTCCCGATGTTGACCAACAAAGACGCAGGTCAGGGCCTCGTAGGAGGCTCTACCACGCGCCACTGACAGCGGCTCAGCACTGGAAAACCGCAGGTCAAGGCATCTTTTTGGGCTTCCAGGGGATGGTTGACGTAGTGATATTGCACCGACACTTACGTTCCGTAACCGCCGTCGCGCATGACTCCGACCTGCATTGATTCAGTATTGTGCCGGTTACCGAGAAATGATCTTGGAGATGGTGGTCCACCATAGTCATCACGGCACGCGGCCTGTAGCTCCCGCGGTAGCCGCCCTGATTGCTACTGGCTCCAACCGGCGCGCAGGGAAACCGAGCCAGGCGTTGGCGCGCCTGCTCAAGTGAAGCCGATCCCCGGCCCTTATGGCCAGGCATCGGCTTCGCTGCATCCTCGGTCAGGTTCGGGCCGTTCAGCGCGACGCCCTGGGCCGCCGCGCCACTCGAACCCCCGCCCCCTGTCCGCCCCGCAGACCACGCCCCCACCCTTCTTGATCATTGGGCGCAGAGAGTCGGGTAGAAGGGGATGCCTGACCTCCCCACCATGCCTCTCGATGGGATGGGGTCTCACCCAGTGCGCGCGGACAGGATCTTGAAACCGAGGTGTTCCTCCGGCGGTCAGGGCGTGGGGCTCTGGAGGCGGACGGCGAGCTCCGCGGGGAAGCCGGCCCCGCGCATGGGGGCGGTAGCCCTGATCACGCCGGTCAGGTCCTTGTGCGCACTCACGGCTGGATGAACCAGGGGTGAGGCGGGCGGAGTCGGCACTGTTCGGCGAACTCGGTCAGGGGTGTGGTGGCGAACGCCGGCGGGTGGAAGAGCCGCAGTCTCCCCGCGCCCGCGCGGGGCGCAGCGGCCAGGGCGAGGTGTGCTGTGGCGGTGATGAGGGGGCGGGCCCAGGGTGGAACGGTGTGGGTTGCGCAACGCCTTTGGTGGGTGACCCGGTTGGGGTCGTGGAGGGTGAGTTCGGAGCGGTCGGGGTCGTAGTCGTGGAGGCGGACGGTGGCGAGTTGGGACTCGGCGGCTGCGGTGAAGACGGCAGTGGCCAGTGCTCCGGCCAGGTAGGGGTGCGCGGTACGAGTTGCCAGCCGGTGGCTGATTTCCCTCAGTACGGCGGGAGTCAACGGTTTCAGGCGGGCGACGTGGGAGATCACGGCCGGCGGTGGATGACGGCAGGTGCAGTCGGGGAAGTAGCCGCCGTGGGGAAGGCGGTCCAGGGCCGGGAGAGTGATCCACCGGCCGGGCGTGCGGTAGCGGATCGGTGGGACGGGCGGAGCCGGCGGGTGGAGCAGACGTACCGTTTCCAGGTCGTCGATGAGGGCGTGCGGTACGTCGTCGAAGACTCGGGGAGCGGCGTATGGCTGTGGGCCGTGGAAGACGACCGTCAGCGGCACGGCGGTGGCCTCGCGCAGCCGGAGCAGGTACTTCCATGCCGGGAGCGGCAGGAGGTGGGCACGCAGGACGGTCAGGCGGGTGACGGGCAGTCCTGCGATCCAGGCGGCCGACACGGCCCAGGGCGGGGCTGCGCCCCAACGCTGTCTGTTCAGGGGGACGACAGGCTTGCCGAGGGCCTCGAGGATTTCGTAGGCCAGGTCGGTGGGGCTGGGCCTGGGGGGTGGCGGATGCACGGTGATGCGGCCCTGGGCGAGGTGGTGGGAGGCGAGCAGGGCTGCGGTGAAGGCCTGGTCGTCGCGGCGGTCCACGATCACGGTGACCGGTTCCGGGGTGCGGTCGAGGAGGATCACGGGGCGCGCCTGTGCTTGAGTTTGCTGTAGGCCCAGCGCAGGAGCTGTTCGTCGACCACCTTGTTGTCGGTGTCGCGCAGGCCCTGGAGCATGATGTGGGTGATCTTTGCCCAGGCCCGGAAGTTGCCGTGCGCCGCCTCGGTGTCCGCCATGGCGATCAGCTCGGCCGGAGCCGTGGCCCATAAGGGGTGGAACGCGGGGATCACCGACCGGACTTCCGCCAGGGACATCCGCGGGATTTCCTGCCAGACGTAAATCCTGGATTCCAGCATCGGCTCGCTCTGCAGGACCTCGAAACAGCCGTTTCCGCCGGTGAAGACAATGGCCATATCGGTGTCCACGTCATCCCAGAGGTAGCGCAGGTATTCGAAACAGTGCTTGGAAAGCCACTGGGCTTCGTCGCACACGACCACCCGGAACTCCTCTGCCAGCGCCCCGCGCAGCGTCCGGTCGAACTCGATCGGGCGCTGCGGCGGCCGGCCGGGCAGGCGCAGTGCGTAGAAGAGTTCATGGCGCAGGTCGCGGGTGGTGGGGCGGGCGCGGAACTGGATCCGGTAGGTCTGTTCGGGAGCGAGGTCGCGCAGGGAGGCGTTGACTGCCAGCGACTTGCCATGCCCGGTGTTGCCGTGGACACACATCATCGCTCTCGCCGTGATCGCGGCCCGGACGTTCTCCCGCACGGCGAGCAGTGCCTTGGTCGCTACGACCTGGGCGTCGGGCAGCCGCATGTAGTGGTCGTCGCGCACCGACGGCAGCAGGCCCCGGCGCACAGCCGCGCTCACCGCTCCCCCTGCGGGAGGTCAGGAGGAGGAGCGGGCGCTGCAACGGGTCCCCTGCCTTCGCCAGGCTCGGCAGGACCAGCGGAGTCGGCAGCCGTGGCCGTTGGTCGGCTGTGGGAGGGCCGGTTCACAGGGCGGGCCCAGGTATCAGGCGGCGCGCTCGGCGGAATCAGGTCCGGCAACGTCTTGGCAGTCAGGTCTGTCTCTGCCGCACGCGACAGCCGCTCGTGTGCCTCGGCCTCGGTCAGCGCGCCCAGCTGCTTCGGTACGACCGGCTCGGTGACCGCCTCGTAGCGCCGGTAACGCATGTGGTCCGCCGCCGCCAGCGCCTTCACCAGACGGCGCCGCTCCGCGTCCTTGGCCCGGCGCAGCGCCAGGCGCTGCTCATGGGTCGCGGCATCCGCCAGGAACGCCGGCCCCAGATGCGTGCCCGTAGCGGCGTCGAACACCTCGATCTCGTGGTCGTGGTGCGGAACGAACCGCACCCGCACCCGCAGGCGGCCCAGCCCGTGCATCCACTCCCCCACGTAATACCGGTTACGCCAGCGCACCCCGCTCGCGGTGAGCGTGCGCACCCGGCCGTCATCCTCCAGCGTGAACGCCCACAACAACCCCGCATCCACGTCCTCGACGGGCGTCGGATCGTCCTGCCACGCCTGAAGCGGCGTACGGCCGCCCAACGGCTGGGATATGTGAGCGGTGTTCCACTGATGCACCCAGTCCAGGAGCAACTCGACGAACACCGTGAACGGCAGCGCCTCACCCCCATCACGGTCCGCCCGCCGCGGCCTGGGCGTCGCACTCGGAGCGTGCCGGTAACGCGGCAGCGCAGCACAGAACATCCGCACCACACACCGGTTCAGGTTCTCCACCGTGCCCTTCAACTCCGGCCGGTACGGCGGGAGCCGCTGCACCGGCACGGCGAACGCGCCCAGGGCCGACCCGACCGTGTCCGACAGGAAATCCGCGCCCTGGTCGATCCTCACCAGTCCCGGCAGTCCCCCGATCGGCCCGTACGCCCCGCCCCGCGACAACGCGATCCGCAAGGCAGCCAGGATCGCGTCCCGCGACGGCTGATGCGGCGTCACCGCAGCCCCCGTGACCGCGTTCGTCGCGCAGTCGATGAACCACGTCACCCACGGACACACCAACACCCCGTCCAGGACCACCTCGACCGGCAGATGCTTGTGATCAGCCTCCCAACACGTATTCCGCCACTCCCGCGGCCGCCGCAGATGCACATCGTGCAGACGCCGCGCCCGCTCCCCGCCCACAAGAGCCGCACGCTGCCCCACACTCAGATCCCGCACCACCGCCCGCTGCAACGTCGCCAACGACGGCACCGGTACACACGGCGCGGAGCACGGTCCCACCCCCTTGCCCAGGCCTGCCTCTCCCCCATCACCGCCGTACGCGGCGCCATCTGGCGAGACCGCCCGGGACTCGGCCAGCAACTCCCGGTGGACCGCAGCCGCGTTCCCACCCCACAACGCCAACCGGGCATGCAACTCAGGCGTGATCGTGAAACGACCACGCCGTTTCCGCGCCACCCGGCCCTCGACACGCGCCACCTGCAGCCACCGCCACACCGTCCGCAGCGACACCCCCACACTCGTCGCGGCCAGACGGACATGCGCCGTCGTCAGCTCCCCACGCCCGTCCAGCGCCAGCAGACGCCCGACAGCCTGCTCACGCCCCAACGCAGGCGGCACCACACCACCACCCACCATGTCCGGCACCTGGGCCATGGACTATCACCACCTCGGGTCCACCCGCCCGGCAGCACCTCACCGTCAGAACCGGCAGGCCGACACCATCCATGACACCGCCAACCGCGCAAACCTCACACCGCAAACCGCATACAGCTGCCACCGATCTACGGGAGTGGTACAAGCCCAACTGGTGCGGCTGCGAGCCGATTCCGGCCTTCAACCTCTGCTCTCGCTCAGGTAGCCATGTTTCTCTGTCGGCTGTCGGCGGACAGCAAGCAACGTCAACACCAGAATCACGCCCCAGAACGCACGGCGGCGGCTAGGGTCATCGCTCTCGGCCCGACCTCCCCGGAGCTCTCATGCCCGATCCAGACCAGATTCCTTCGCTCCCAGACCACCAGCATTCATGGCGTCAATGGACCGTCATCGCCGTGACGATCGTGGTCGCCTTCGGCTTGGTCCTCACCGTGATGTGGCGCGCGCCGTGGTTCCTTGACCGGGTGGAACTCGGGCGGCTCCATGACCCAGGCCCGAAAGCCACCGTGGTATCCGGCTTCCGCACCGGCCTTGCCGCCCTCGCTGTCGCCTCAGCCGGAGCGATCGGCCTGATCTTCCAGCAGCGGAACCTAAAGATCACCCAGCAGACGCTGGAGCACAACCGACAGAAAGACCGACGGCAGTTGGAGCTCACGCTCGAAGCCCAGTTGACGGACTACTACATCAAGGCTGTCAGTCTCCTCGCTCACACAGACCGCACCGAGCGCCTGGGCGGAATCTACGCCCTGGAACGCATCATGCGGGACTCAGCCAAAGACCACGACACCGTAGTCCAGCTCCTCGCCGCTTACATACGCGAATACGCGAAAAGAGACCGCTCCCGTGCTCAGGTCATCGGCAGCAAACCAAACCCGCCCTCCGACGACATACGGGCCGCGCTGACTGTCCTCGGACGGCGCCCTGAACGTGCCGCAGAATCAGAAATCGACCTGAGCAACACCGACCTCCCCTGCGTCAATCTCCACCACGCCCGTCTGCCACGGACACTCTTCGTCGGATGCAACCTGGACGGCGCCGAGCTCACCGGTGCCAACCTCGCAGGCAGCAGCTTCTACAGAGCCTCGCTGCGCCACATCCAAGCCAACAACGTCAACCTGCGCGGAACTCAGCTCTCCGAAGCAGACATGCGGGACGCGGACGCACTGGGCGCCGACCTGCGCGACGCGCTGATGCACAAGGCAGACCTCCGAGGCGCACACCTGACGGCCGGGAACCTACACGGCGCCAGCCTCCACGAGGCACAGCTCGTCGACACCTCCACCGGAGGGAAAATCACCGTCGTCGACGTCGAACAACTCCTCACCGCCTCGGTCACCGACGACACCAAGCTCAGCAATGCCCACCGCCAGGCTGAAGGAATGGAAGCCCACATCAACAAGTGCACCAGGGCACGCATCATGGGCGAGTCGGGCCCAAACTGACCCACCCCTACCAGCTATCAACGCTCAGGAAACCGCATCCCGCTGTCACGGGAAACAACACGACACGTCACCACCAGAGCCACGCCGAACAGACACTCACTAGATCAACAAACCGAAACGAGCTGCTCAACCCCGGTGACAGAAAAACGCCCCCATCACCCCACCGCGACACCCACCAACAACTTCACAGCACTGTGTAGTGTCCCGAGCCGACTGGTCACCCCTGGCGGAGGCCGGATGGGCCGCAGTGCTTCCTTCGCAGAAAAGTTTCGGGGTATCCGTATCTCCGGTTCTGTCCCCTGAGAGTGCTCCGGGCTTCCTCAGCGCATGGGTCGGCTGAGGTTGCCCAGCTGATATTCCGTCAAGTAGCTGGAACAGCAGTCATGTTGGGCAGTGAATGGATGTCAGGAGGGGGCTGCTGGCTAACCGGTGGGGCCCAGCCGGCTGAAGGCCCACCGCAGTACTTCCTGGTCGACACGGGTACGGCCGGTGCGCTCGAGGGCGATATGAGTGTGGGCGGTCAGACGGGCCCAGTTACGGAAGTTGCCGTGCGCGGCGCGGCTGTCGGCGAAGGTGATGTTGTCGGGGTCGGCCTCGGCCCAGATGGGGTGGTAGAGCGGGATGACGTCCAGGACCTCCTCGGGTGTGAGACGGCTGATGCGCTGCCAGATGAAGATCCGGGAGGAGAGCATCGGTTCCTTGCGCAGGGCCTGGTAGCAGCCTTCTCCTCCCACGAAGACGATCGCGAGCTGGGTGTAGGGGTCATCCCAGATGTAGCGGACGTACTCCAGCTGGTCGCTGGAAAGCCACTGCGCCTCGTCCAGGACGAGGGTGCGCGGATGCGTGGCGAGTTCGTTCATGAGGACGTGGTCGAACTCGCTGGCGTAGCGCGGGGGCTGGCCCGGCAGCCCGAGGCTGGTGAACAGTTCGTGGCGCACCGCGCGGGTGGTAGCGCGGGCGTGGAAGGTGATGCGGTGGATGTCCTCGCCGGGTTCGAGTTCGCGCAGACAGCTGGTGACCGCCACCGTCTTGCCGAAGCCGGCGCCGCCATGGATACACATCATCGCGCGGGCATTGATCGTGTCGGCGAGGTTCTCCCGGGCGGTGAGCAGCGCCCGGGTGGTCACGAGACGGGCGTCGGGCAGGGCGACGTACTGGTCGGTGGGCGCGGGCGGCAGATGACGGGTCATGGGGTGTCCTCGTGAGCGGGGGTGGGCGGCGAGCCGGTGGGCCGGGTGCGGGCCTTCAGAGAGTCCGGGATGGGCCAGTCGGGGGGCGGGGGTGCGGGCGCGATCAGATCGGGCAGGGCCAGCTTGGCGAGGTCGCCTTCATCGTGGCGGGCCAGTTCCCGGGTGGCTTCGGCCGCGGTGACCGCGTTGAGACGCAGCGCGTCGGTGGGGGCCGTGGCGGGGGCGAAGCGTTCGTGGCGCAGCTGTTCGGCCGCCTTGGCGTCAGCCCGCAGGCGCCGAGCTCGCCGGGCGCGGGCGCGGCGCAGCGCGGCGAGTTGTTCGTCGGTGGCCCGGTCGGCGAGGTGCGCGGTACCCAGGCGGTGGCCGTGGGGTGTGCAGACTTCGATCTCGTGGGTGTGGTGCGGCATGAAGCGCACACTGACCTCGCGGCCGGCCTGCCCGGTCATCCAGCCGGCGATGTAGTCGCGGTTGCGGAAGCGGACGCCGTGGCTGGTGATCGTGCGGGTGCGGCCGTCGTCCTCGAGGGTGAAGGACCACACGTCGGCTGCGGGGACGTCGTTGAGCGGGGTCGGATCGGCCTGCCACGCTTCGAGCGGGGTGGCGCCGTGCAGGCCGTCGGGGCGGTGCTCGGTGTTCCACCAGCACACCCAGGCCAGCAGCTCCTCGGTGAAGGCCTGGAACGTCATCGCCGGCACCGGGGCGGGCGGTTGGACGGGGCGGCGGCGGGGCTTGTGCTCCTTGGGGGTGTAGCCGGGCAGGGCGGCGAACAGCATCCGGCCCACGCAGCGGTTGAGGTTCTCGATGCCGCCCTTCAAGTGCGGGCTGTAGGGCGGCAGCACGGTGATGTCCGAGTCCAGCGCGGTCAGCGCGGTGGACACCGTGCGCGACAGGAAGTCCCTGCCCCGGTCGAACCGCACATGGGCGGGCAGCCCGCCGAACGGCCCGTACGGCTCGGTACGCACGACCGCGGAGCGCAGCGCGGCCAGGACCGAGGCGCGGGTCGGGCAGCCGGGCGTGACCGCGACGCCCGTGACGGCTTTCGTCGCGCAGTCGATGAACCAGGTGACGTACGGGTCGACGAGGTCACCGTCGGCCTCCACCCGGAGCGGGGCCTGGACGTGATCGGCCTCCCACACCTGGTTGCGCCAGGTCCGGGGACGCTTGGCGAACACGTCCAGGGCACGGGCGGCCTCAGGGCCGTTGCGGTATCCGGCCCGCTCCCCCGCCGTCAGGTCCCGGCGCACCGCCCGCAGGAACGTTGCCAGCGATGGGACCGGATCCAGCAGCGGCACAGCGGTGGGCGGGGCACCGCCCGGGAGCGCGCTGCGGGGCGAGTGGGGTGGGGGCGTGGCCGGGCGTGGGTCGGAGGCGTATGCGTCTGGTGAGGGTGCGGGTGGCGCGGCGGGGGTCTGGCGGGCGCGGGTGAGGAGTTCGCGGTGGACCGCGGAGGCGTTGCCGTGCCAGTACGCCAGCAGCACCCGCAGCTCGGGGGTGATCTCGAAACGGGTGACGCGGCGGGCGCCCGGGGAAGCAACCGTGGTGGGGGTGGTGGCGTCGGCCAGCCACCGCCACACGGTGCGCTCCGAGACGTTGAAGCACCGGGCAGTCGCGGCCACATGGCCGCGACTGAGCCTGCCCTGGGCGCGCAGTTGGAGAAGCTGTCGCACGGCCGGGGTGCGCAGGGCGGTCAGCGACACCGCGTCCAAGGCGGGTTCGGAAGGAATCGGTGATGGTGGCGGGTTGTCCGGGGTGGACGTGTTCATCTGGGCCCTTCTGTCCCGCTCGTAGGGGGCTGGCATTCGGTGGTGAGCCGGTCAGGGGCGGGGGCCGAGGCGGGCACAGGCCCAGGTCAGCAGTGCACGGTCCAAAGCGGCGGCGGAGCGGCGGTTCACGGCCGCGTAGACGTGGGAGGTGATCTTGGCCCAGGTGCGGAAGTTCCCGCGGGCGCACGTCTCGTCCGCGTGCAGTAGATCGGCATCCTCGGCGGCGTCCCACAGCGGGTGGAACAGGCGCAGCACGCCCGGGGCTTGGGAAGCCGTGAGGCGTGGCATGTGCTGCCAGGTGAGGATGCGGGAAGCCAGCGCGGGAGCACGGGCCAGGGTGCGCTCGGCGCCGGCCCCGCACAGCACCAAAGAGGTCTGGGTAGTGGGGGCGTCCACGAGCAGACGGAGGTAGTCCAGCTCGGGTGCGGCGATGCGCTGGACGTCGTCGATCACCAGCACGCCCGGGGCCTGGAATGCCTCCAGCAGGGTGCGGTCGGCGGCATCCGTGCGGTTCGTCAACGCGGTGGCGGGCAAGCCGAAGGCGGTGAGCAGCGCGGCCCGCAACTGCGGCAGGGCCGGTTTCACCGCCACCAGCGCATGGTGCACCGGGACACGGCGCGGCAGCTGGCGCAGGGCCTGGTCCAGGGCGACGGTCTTGCCGTGCCCCGTGTCTCCGTACACGCACAGCACACCCCGGGCGGCGACGGTATGAGCGAGAACTTCGGTGACCTCGCCGAGTTGGAGGGTGGAGACCATACGTGCGCCCGGGGCGTAGAGCCGTACCCCGTAGCCGAACGAGGACGGGCCTGGCTGTTCCCGAGTGCTGTCACCCCCGCCGGGCTCGGTAGCGGGCGGGGCAGGCCGGCCTAACTCGTCGACGGTGCCCGGCAGGGCGAGCTCGGCCAGGGCACGGTCGTAACGCTCGGGGGTACGGCGGGCATGAGCGGGGCGGGAGATCGCCAGGGTACGGCCGGCCTGCTTCTCGCGGCGGATCGCGTCATGCAGCGTCGTCAGCGCCGGAACCCGATTCGCGCCCGGCACGTCCCCTTCGGGGTTCGCGGCTTCGGCCTGTTCCTGCATCCAGCGGTGCAAAGCCTTGACGTTCCCGCCCAGGTCCGACAGCCGGGCCCACAACTCGTCCGTGACCGTGTACGCCACACGTCGGCGTGATCCTTCTACCCGCCCCGTGTCCTGTGCTCGGGCCAGCCAGTTCCACACCGTCCGCAGATGTACCCCGGCCGTGTCCGCAGCGATCCGCACATGGACCGTCTCCAGCATGCCCGCTTCACGAAGAGTCAGCAGACGCCGCACCACCACCTGGCGGATCAACGCCCGATCCTGCACGGGCGAGCCCAGCCCTGGGGAAGCAGATCGCGATTCCGCCTCCTCCCCCGAGGTCGGGGCGGAGGCAGCAAGTGGCGAGGACCGTGCAGTCATACCCACCAGCACACCGGGACGCTGGCACCGGGTGCACAGGAATGGGCATCCCCACGTCAGCCGCCCATCAGGTGTGCTACGCCCAACTCGCAGGCCATGACAGCCATTTCCTCACGGCATGACAGCCACAGCGCCCTGCCACGGCACCCGAAAAGAGCAGGCCAACAACCCTTTCACCGAAGCCCGGCCCGCTGACACCCAACCCGCTGACACCACACCGCACAATCACAGGCAGCGAGCCGGCCACATCGAAGCCAAGGTCGCGGCCGTCAACCAGCTCGCCGCGCTCCTGGACGAGCACTGGCCCGGCGGCAAGGCCGTCTTCTACGAACTCGACAGCGACATCGCCATGGCCTTCCTGGAGCGATTCCCCACCCCGGCCTCCGCCGCCAAACTCACCGCCGGACGCCTCGAAGTGTGGTGCAAACGACACGGATACCCCGGCAAGAAGCCCGGCAGCGTCCTGATCGAACGCCTGCGCTCGGCTCCCAAGGCAGCCTCCCGCCTGAGCGAGCAGACGGCCGGACAGCTTATCTGCGTCCAGGTCCAACTCGTGCAGGGTGCACGCGCGACCATCCGCACCCTGGACAAAGCCATCAGCGAGACCACCGAAAAGCACCCTTACGCACCGCTGTTCGCCACCATGCCGCGCATCGGGAAAGCCAGCCTCGGCCAGGCCATCGGTGAGATCGGCCCGATCCTGGAGCGAGCACAGTCCTGCGAACAGCTCATCGCCGAAGCCGGCGTCGTTCCCGTCACCCGCGCCTCGGGCAAGTCCCGCACGGTCGCCTTCCGCTTCGCGACCAACCGCAGAGCCCGCGTGGCCCTGACCACCTTCGCCGACAACAGCCGACACGGCAACGACTGGGCCGCCAAGATCTACAACGACGCACGGGCCCGCAAGAAGCGACACCCCCATGCCGTTCGCATCCTGGCCCGCGCCTGGCTCCGCGTGATGTGGGCCTGCTGGCGAGACGGAGCCTGCTACGACCCCGCAATCCACCAAGCCAACGGCAAAATCAATACGGCCGTCGAACCACCCCTGACGGCGTAGAGGTTGACTCAGGGAACTCACGTGGGCCGTGTGATGCAGATCAAGGGACTGCTCGGCTCCGGGCTGCCGACCCGGGGCATCCGGCAGATCCTGCCCTGCCTGGACAAGCCCCGGAGCATCTACTTCGACGATCTGACGCCCGAGATGCTCAGGGTTGTGGAGTGCGAACACGGCCACCTGACGCAGCGGATCGACTGCCTGACCCGCAACCGGGACGCGATCGGCGACTACCTGGAGACGGTACGCGGCATGAGAGCCGCCGCCGATCCCTCCGGTCGGGCGGGCGGAGGCTCGTGGGCTCCGTTCACTTTCGCCGGAACAGCCTCCGCAGCCAGCTCCCCCTCGGCCCGGGGCGACGGGGTCGCCGACTGCCTGCACTCCCTGACCGGGCAGGTCGCGTGATCCGTATCCGGCAGCTTCCTCTTGCACGCGCGGTCCAGACGGGGTGCGTGGGCCGCGAGCAGGGATATCAGTTCGTCGCGTCGGCGGCGCACGGTGGTGTCGCCGACCTGGTTGCCGCCGGCCATGCGCTGGTCGTGGCGGAGCACGGCGAGCACGATGACGACGATCCGTCCGGGTGCCAGACGGCGCCGGCGGGAGCCGATCTTCTCCAGGTGACGGCTCAGCAGATCGGTGCAGTATTCGTTGGTTTTCCGGGACACCGGCAGGCGGCACTGGTAGACGCGGCACTGGTGGACAGGGAAGCCGGTGTCCCCGGCAGGCTCGTTGATCCTCTTCATGCACACGTCGAGCCAACGGCCGCCGGGGACACGCCGGTTACGGGTACGAGGCCGTACCTACGGTGCGGTCTGGAAGCGTCCGTCAGGCCGTTTGCGCAGCCATCCCCGCCCGGCGAGCTTGCTCAGCTTGCCGCGCAGCGGCTCCAGCCGGCCCTTCACCTCGACCTCGAAGTCCAGCCCGACGCCGACGTCCTTGACCCGGACCGGACCACCGGCATCGCGCACGGTCTTCATCAGCCGCTGGTAGTCCGGCGGCAGGATGGCCTCGCCCGCGCCGGCCTTCCAGTGCGGGACCAACAGCGCACCGCAACCGCCCACTTGAGCCGTTTCCGCCTGCGTCGACGGCCTCTCCGTGTCGAGCGGGGCGTGCATTCGTTCCCACACGCGCATCGCCACCGCGAGTTCCTCCCGCTCGGCGCGGACCGCATCGGGCCGTCCGGCCAGGAGCTTCTCCTCCTCGTCGAGCTCCGCCCGGCGGGCTGCGACGCGTTCGGCGACCTCGTTGATCTCCGTCATCCCGCGAGCCTACGGATCCGTACGCCTCCGCGACTTGAAAACGACGACCTGGAAACGAGCAGACCGGCGTTGACCGCTGCCTGGCGATCAAGGACACAGACTGCCGCCCGCGACCAGCACGAGCACCCCAGCACGACGCCATGCCACCCCGATGACCTGCGACTTCAAGATGGCGGGGCTTCAATGTGCATCCCCACGTCAGCCACCGGCCCGGTGTGCTAGGACCAACTCGCACACCACGACACGATTTACTCACCCCACGACAGCCAAAATCCACAGACAACACCATCGAAAAAGCCAGCTCAGTACGCTACACACCCAACCCAACCCGCTGACACCACCCCGCACATTCACACCCCTGGCGGAGGCCGGATGGTACGAGCTCTTTCCCCTTCAGTTACCCCCGGCGCTCGTCAACGGCTGCGGTTGTCGCGGATCGGTGCAACTGCGCAGTGCCCGACCAACTTGCTTACCCATGACCGGAGTTAAAAAAGCTCCGCAGGCCAGGCGGCTGGGACACCCACATCGTCACATCGGTCTGGTGAGGATCGGGTTGGGGCGGTAGTGGGCGACTCCTGCGTAGGACATGCCCAGGGAGACAGTGAGGATCTTGGCATCGAGTTCGTCTGCGAGAGCAAGCAGACGCGTGGAGCGCAGGATGCGCGGCAGGAGGGCGACGGGGGCGAGGCTGTCGCGGATGTGGGCAGCGCCGGCAGGAGCGTGGTGGCAAACACCGAGCTGAAACCCAACACCGAACCACTGAAAACCCAACGCCGAATATCACCGGCGGCAGACGATGGCGCTCGGGGACTGGTTCCGGCAGGTGACCCCGCTCCCAGGGCCGATGAGGTGCGAGAGGCGCGGTGCGAGGTCCCGCTCGCAGGACAAGGCCGGGCCCTCGTCGGGCTCGGCGTTCGCCTCCCGGCAGACCCTGTCGATGACGCTGCTGCTGTCGACCTTCGGGCCGAGCGGAGGCGGATCCGCGGAAGCCGACGGGGCGAGCAGGCCCACACCGAGCACCGATGCGGTGAGCAGCGCTGCGACTTGGGCGCGGGTCGGCCTCAGGGTCCGTCGCGACATGACTGTCCTTTCGACTGGTTCATGCGGATTTCATGCGGCAAGGCCATGATCGACGGCATCGGCATCGTGCGGGCATGGACACGCTCGGAGCGTTCGCGTGAACTCCGGGGTGAGCGACGTCCACGTCGTCCTCGGCATCGGGGACGGCTGACCCCGGCGGCCGGAATCCGTGACGAGTGTTGGCATCTTTCGCTGTCGCCGAATTCGCTTTCTCCCCGCGGCGGGCGGAAAAGCTGGCCGTGCGTTCGCCCCAACCGGGCGTGGCCACAAGCTTTCTGGAGCTGAATATAACCAAGTCCAAGAACGCGACCCGTCTCAAGCGGTGGTCCAAGCCGGCGGCTGCGCCAGTCGGTGTGGTGGCCATCGACGCCAAGATGCTTTCCCCCATGCACGCCACGGTCCAGGCCACCACTTGGAACGAGGGGAACACGATCAAGGCCGGGCACGTGGAATACCGCCAATGTCACCAGCGAAAATCCGGACTAGGCGGTTGTCAACATCTCCGGCCTGACGCCGAGCACCCCCGGAACGACCGCGACACCGAAGTCAGCTACCGGTTCACGCCCGTCATGAGCTTTGGTGAGGTGCTGATGAAGCAGACCACAGCCAGGGACAGCAATGGCAACTCGTAGTAGCCGGCATCTGCGGATGGTGCCCACACAGGCGATGACCCACATGCAGGAGACGGCCGTCGAGGCGGTCCACCGCAACAGCGGGCGCCTCGACGGCCTGATGGACCAGGTCATCGACGGCCCCGCCGGCACCGGCAAGACCTGTGATGGTCGCGAAGTGGGTCAAGTTCCGGGTGATCGAGCCAGAGCAGCAGGACTGGATCCGCGGGTATGACGCTGCGGTTCGGTACCGGGACCGGGTGGGTGATCTGGAGGTGCCGTACGAGCATCTGGAGGGCGCCTACCCCTTGGGGCGGTGGCTGTCGGATCAGCGGCGGGCGTTGCGGGCCGGGCAGATGAGCAGCCAACGGGCCGAGGGAGGCGCTGGGGATCGCGTGGGACACCGCTGATGCCCAGTTCGCTGAGAACTTGGCCGCGGCGCGCGCGTACTTCGTGGAGGCCGGGACACTGGCCGCGCCCCGGCACGCCACCGCGCTGGATCGGCCGGTGGGGCAGTGGCTGACCAACATCCGCCGTCCCGGTGGGCTGGGCAAAGACCCGGTACGCGCCGAACGGCGTGCCGCCGAGCTCGCGGCGGTCGATGAGGACTGGAATCCGGCGGTGTTGGGGTGGACGGTGGATTGGCAGCGCCGCTACGTCGGCCTGAAAGCCCTGTTGCACGATGGGGCGCTGCTGGGGGGCATCGTGCCCGGGGCGACCTGGCGCGGGGACGACATCGGGCGGCGGCTCGCCCGCCGACGGCGCGACTTCGGCCGGCTCAACACCGAGCAGCAGAAGCGACTCGCCGAGTGCGGCGTACACGCCGCCCCACAGGCCCGTAAGGCGTCGGCGCAGGGTGGGGCGAAAGCTGGGGCGGCGCGGGGTGCGGAGGCGTTCACCCGGGGCCTGGCGGCCCTTGCGCAGTACGTCCAGCGGGAACAGCGGACCGTCATCCCACGCCAGCACACCGAACAGATCACCATCGACGGCCACGAGCACGACGCACGGCTCGGAGTGTGGGTCTCCAACCAGAAAACCCGACGCGACAAGCTCAACGAACAACAGCTCGCGCAGCTCGCCGACCTCGGCATGGACTGGGACTGAGTGGGGTCGCCGGGGCGTCCGCAGCCCGCTGCCGATGCGCTGCTCCACCCGGCGTTGGACGGTCTCCCTGGAGCCGCTTCCTGTCGGGCCGGCTCCACGGCTCCAGAGCCTCGTGCGGCCGCTCGGCGTGCCGCCTCACCACGCCGGTCCCCCGGGGCCGAGTTGGGCCGCCAGAGCTCGACCATCGGCTACGCCATCGCGAGCACGTCCCACAGAAACCATGGTGAGCCCCGGCAACACTCGAATTCCGCCCGTGCATGGCCGGGAATCGCTGCCGGAGCACGGCCACAGGTACCGCGCCGGAGCAGCTCGTCGGCATGCGTGGGCGTATCCGGCCATTCCTGAAATCCGGCTTGATGGTTCCTGTGAGGCATGGGCAGGGTTGTCGTCCGTAAGGGGAGAGATGCGGCCAGCGGGGGAAGAATGTCGGGGACGCTCCAGAGGAATCACGCATAAGTCCCGTTGCCCTGCGCGCCTGTCGCGGATCTCATTCCACCTTCCGTCGAGGGGGAGAACGTGAGACAGCAGGTACGAACGGCTTGGGCACAACCATCCGGGCGGCACCGGCTCAAACTGGGTCTGCTAGCCGCACTGAGCGCAATGGCGCTGATCGGTTCCTCCGGCGCGGCGTTGGCGACGCCCCCGAACCCGGCGGCGGCCCCGGGCATGCCCCCCGTCGCCCCGGCTGCAAAGACGCCGCCGCAGCAGTTCAGGGGACAAGAGATCACCTCGGACACCTGTTCGCCAGCGTCCCTCAAAGCCAAGGGCAAGAAGGCCAGGCCGCTGCCGACGACCGCACCGGGTGGGCTGGCCGGCAAGACTGTCGTCACCTGTACGAGGGTCAACGCCCCCGGCTCCACGGCCAGTCTGGCCGCGCGCGACGCGGCGATCCGCACGGCGCGTTCCGTCCCGGAGAGCACGGGCGCTCAGCGGTCGGCGGCCCTGAAGAGCGCGCAACCGTCCGCCGTCACGCCGAAGGACGTCACGCCCAAGGACTACGTCCAGCCGCCGTCATGGTGCTACGACCACGCCTTCAGCGGTTGGTGGTACACACGGTCGGACGAATGCCAGATCCGCGATGTCACGGTCGGGTACTTCGAGATCGTCAATGGTGAACCCATCGACGTCGGTACCGCGAAACACCTGGAGACTTCGTTCGCCTACATGAGCGGCGACATCGACAACCTCGCCAATCAGATCCGGCTCACCAAGTACTTCGCCGAGCGAGCCGGGACACTGGACTTCTGGGGACTCCAGCAGATTCACGGCTGGGCCACTTGTTCAGGCGACTGCAAGCCGATCTCCGACTCCGGGCTCAAGCCCGGAAACTACAAGCGGGACCAGAACAACGACGGGGAGTCGTACTGGGAGCCGACTCACGACGAGTTCGGAGCGATCACGCACCTGGCTCCCACCTGGAACTACTTCGTCACCGCCGCCGGTTTCGAACCCTCCGAGACGGTCACCGTGCCGCCCCCGCCGCAGGCACGCTGCGACAACGCCTTCTCCACCGACGGCAACGACATGGGTGACTACACCCCCGGGCTGTCGCCGAACGCACTGCTCGGCGCCGGGTGCGCGGTGCCGGTGTACACACCGACGTGGGTGATCTACAAAAACGGCCTGTACCCGACGGTCGGCTGGCACGTGGAAGCGGCGCAGAACTCCGGGCTGCCCGGCAAGTACCCCTCCGGCGACCCTCTGCACCGTTTGACCGACTCGGCCAAGAAGCGGGCCAACGGCGACCGGGCCTGCCCGGCGACGCCGACGTGGGTACGGCCCGCGAACAAGCAGTGTGACGAATACCCGATGCGGTCCACGTACGAAGGGGCGGCGTCGGCGACCCCGCAGGGAACGGCACGCTCGTTCGCACCGCCGATCCAGAAGACACCGATCGGGGACGAGTGGTGCGAGATGGACGCCGCCTGGGGAGTGCCGACCGGGGCCACCGGCCCGCACGGCTGGTCATCGTGCATGCTCCCGGCCACGGACAACAGCCACCAAGGGGCGTTCCTGGGCGGCTTCTACAAGACCAACCGGGTCCTGGACAACGACCCCTTCCGGGTTTGGGTCCAGTAGTACGGTTTCGGTGACAAGCCCGCCGCCCCGGACGGGTCAACTGACCTCCCGGGGCGGCGATTTCCTTCTCACCCGCATCACGAACGGCGTGTTCGATGCCTCGTCCCACCCTGCCCACGACGAGCACCACCGGCCTGCTCATCGTGGAGTACAACCGCTTCACCCTCGCCACGGCCGGAGCGCCGCCCGGCTGTCTGGACCTGCCCCGCAACGGGCTGCTCGGCACCCCGGCCGAGACACGGCCCTTCGAGGAGGGCACGGTCGCCGTGATCGCCACAGGGGTCTACGCCGACGCCGTTCGCATCACCGCCCAGACGTGGCCCGTCGAGCCGCCCTCGGACCCGGACGGCTGGCAGGACATAGCGGTGATCACCATCGACTGGCCAGGTGGACCGGCGTCGCTGCTCGGGGAAGACGCCAGTCCGGCCGCCGAGTTGCCCCTGGGAGCCGAGCTCCCGGCCGGGCGCTACGCCCTGCTGGTCGCCACCACCAACCGCGACGACGGCGAAGCACGCAACGAACACCTGCCCGTCGAGACGTACCTCATCCAACTGTGGCCGGCCCCGCACGACCAGCCGGACGAGGTGGTCGTGAAGGCAACCAGCGCCACCACCACGATGTGGCGTGCAGACTGAACCGCCCCGCTTCGAATGGAGACTCGATTTCGTGAAAGGATCGAGTCATGGCATGACCTTCCCGTTACCGCTTGAGCTCCGCCGTCGTGCGGTGCGCATGGTCGCCGAGGTAGGCGACGACTACCCGACCGAGACGGCTGCTCTGCAGGCGGTTGCCGAGAAGCTCGGCATCGGTTCCCGTGAGACGCTGCGGAACTGGCTGAAGCAGCACGAGATCGACGCGGGCCAGCGCCCGGGGACGACGGAGGAGTCTGCCCAGCTCAAGGCGTTGAAGAAGGAGAACGCCGAACTCACCGACACCATCGCCAACCGGGCTGATGAGAGCCCCTTACGCCCGTCCGCCGGGAACCAGTCGGCAAAGTCCTCATCCGTGAACAGCTCGTCCAGCCGGTCCCGCACCCACATCGCCGCCGTGCCCCGCGGGTTGCTCGCCCGCGCCATCCGCACCGTCAACGGCGGAATCACCCGCCCGGTCCCCGATCCCATCGCCATCGCGGCCTCCCCTTCGACCGCTCGATCCGCCCCGCTCCCCTCAGAAGACCACCATGAATAGATCGATAGGAACGGCGGCGGCAAGCTTCACCTCACCGAGCGAACATCACCAACAGGTTCAATTCCGTGAAGTCGCTCAGTTGCTTGTAGCGGTCTGTGACCGGCGGCTTGCGGCGATCAGGAAAAGGTGTTTTCGCGGCAGGGGTGGTTTCGCCTTCCCGAACATGCTGCACTTGAGCGCCTTGAGGTCGTTGGCTCTGCCCTCGACCGGCCCGGATGACCAGTCGGTGCTCATGCCGAAGACGACGGCGTCGAGGTCCGACAGCAGGCCGACGGCGAAGTTCGTCAGGTCGCACTGCGCGTCCGCGCACACGTCGGCGATCCGGTGCGGCAGCCGGTCGCCCTCACGGTTGGTCATCAAGGCGGAAGCAGCAGAAAGATCTCTTCACACGCGGTCAGCATCCACCCGAAAGTGACGGAGTGTCACCGGCGCACTGCAGCACGATCGACTTCACGGAATTCGTGCCTGAACCGGTTCAGACCGTTACTGAGCTTCCGGGCGCGATGTCGTAGGGGTGACAGCTGGTGGCCGCCGCGGTACATCGAAGGCATGAGGTATCCGCAAGGGGGTGGCTTGACCGCTGAACGGCGGACGTTCCGTGAGCGCATCCGCTTGCAAGCGGCCGAGAGGTTCGCCGTCGGCCAGGACAACGCGAAGGTGGCCAGGGAACTACGAGTCAGCGTGCGTTCAGTTCAGCGGTGGCGCCGCCCGTGGCATGACGGCGGCCAGCAGGCGCTGCGCTCACGGGGCCCTGCGGCGCGGTCCAGGCTCAGCGATACGTTGTTCGCGGTGCTGGAGGCGGAGTTGGGCAAGGGGCCGGTCGCGCATGGATGGACGAACCAGACGTGGACACTGGTGAGGATCAAGACGCTGATCGGACGCCGGTTCCACAAAAGCCTGTCGCTGTCGACCATCGCGGACATGCTGCACCGCCACGGCTGGAGCTGTCAGGTCCCGGCCCGCAGAGCCCTGGAACGGGACGAGCACCAGATCAGCGGCTGGGCGAAGGAGACCTGGCCGACGGTGGAAGCGCCGCGGCGGCGCTCGGAGCGTACGTTGTCTTCGAGGACGAGGCCGCCTTCTCCATGACACCACCCACCACACGGACTTGGTCACGACGCGGGAACACCCCGATCGTTCGGGTGCGGGGCCGCTCTGCCTGCCGGATCTCTCTGGCCGCGATGTGCTGCTACCGGCCCGGCGAACGCTCCCGCCTGCTCTACCGAATGCGCCAGCATAAAGACACCGGCCGCAGAGCCAAGGGAGAGCGCCGCAGCTTCGCCTGGACCGACTTCCGTGACCTGCTGAGCACGGCCCACAGGCAGCTCGGCGCTCCACTCATCCTCGTCTGGGACAACCTCAACACCCACCGGGCGGCCGGGCTACGCGACTTCATCGCCGAACAGGATTGGGTCACTTCCTTCCAACTGCCGTCCTACGCACCCGATCTCAACCCAGTCGAGGGCATCTGGTCTCTGTTGCGGCGAAGCTCACAGGCCAACACCGCCTTCGCCGACCCCGAGCACCTCGACCGGAATCTCCGCCACGGGCTACGCAAGATCCAGTACCGCAGCGACCTCATCGACGACTGCCTCACCGCGACTGGGCTACCTCAGCCCAGATCGCGCTGACGACATCGCGTCCGGAAGCTCAGTAACGCCATGAAAGGCAAGGACAAGGAGACGACCCGGGTCGGGCTCACGGTCAACGTCACCAGATGCTGATCGAAATCGTCCTGAGCTGGGAGGTCTTGCCTTTCGGAGCGTTCACGACGCGTTGTCGATGACCGCTCCGGCGCTCCCCAATTGCTCCCCAGGGAGGGCTGGTTTCCCCTAGAAAACGTGCTGAAACGGCCGCTTTTCCGTAGGTCAGGAGGGCAGCGGCCGTTGCACCCTACGCGGTCATGCTGGCGGGCTGTCCTTGAACGTGTGGGTGCGGTGCCACTGGTAGTACTTCTCGCGGTCCTCGTTCCACCAGGTGACCTTCCGTCCAGCGAGCTTTTCCTCAATGTGCTTCGCGACTTCAGGCAGGTCCTTAGCGAGTGGGCTCACCTGGATCACGCCTGGAGGGGCGACGGCGATGTAGCCGTGTTCGTAGAGGGAGTCGCAGCCGAAGGTGCAGGCGAGCATCGCGATGTTGGCAAGGTCGCGCTTCTCATCGTCGTCGCACACGGAGCGCTTCTTGATGTGGGCGCCTATGAGGAAGGCGCCCGGAAGGTGCCGCCCGCACAGGGCGCACTCACCCGTGTTGCCGGGCAGGAGGCGGCGCTTCAGCGCGGTCTGCTCGCCCCGATGGGCTCGTTGAGACTTGCGCTCCAACTCCCCGTCGAAGTTGGCAATGGCCGCTTCTTCCTCCTGCTCATCAACGGGCGCAGGCGCCGCCGGCGCTGGGTCGAGCGTCAGGAGTGAGTGGAGGGTGTCACTTTCGTCGTTGCCGAGGACGGTTATCCCCATGACGTTCCGGTTCTCGTCCCATTCAAGTAGCTTCCGGACTTCCGTCATGGGGATGTCGAAGCCCTGGATGCCAGAGATGGCGTACATGAACTCCCATGTACTGCCGTCGTCTTCGGTCTCCCAAAGTTGCATGGCCATGGCCTTGTTGCGCCATGTCAACGCGATGGTTCCACCGAGGTACAGCTTGTTGTCGCCGGTGAAGACCACCCCATCGCCCGGGCGCATCTTCTTGATCTTGGAGGCGTTGACGTCCCTCTTTCCTGGAGCCACACCCCACATGGGGGCAGAGCCCTCAGGGAACAGCGTGTGGAGCTGGTCCAGGACCTGAGCGTCGAGCAGATGCGCGTAGTCGTCGAAGGCCACCGGTTTCGCGATCGTGTCCTGGTAGTGCCTGTTGACGACCTTCCTCGAGCGCCTGGCCGGCTGCATGACGATGCGCATCGGCTGACTCATCCCCCCAGCTGTGTGTACTTGTCCGCCCGGCCTCGTGCGAGGTGCGCCGGGTACTTCCGACGGTTGGCTTCGATCTTCTCAACCAGAGCCTGCTCCAGGTCAAGATCAATAACATCGGCCAGTCTGAGCAAGTACGCGAAGACGTCGGCCATTTCCTCGCGCACCTGCGGCGCCCGAACGGGATCTTCCATGACGGCAGTGGATTCTTCAGGCGTCAGCCACTGGAAGATTTCGAGGAGTTCTCCGCCCTCACCGACCAAGGCCATTGCCAGGTTCTTCGGGGTGTGGAACTGTTCCCACTCGCGTTCAGCGGCGAAGTCGGCCAGCGACTTCTGCAGAGATCCGATCGTCATGCTCCCAGCAATACCAGGCGGCACTGACATCCAGCCCGCTCACCCCATGCAGAGCCACGTTGTCAGTGTCCTCAGGTTGAGGAGTGATGAGAGCTGCTCGGGAGGGCTCGTGACGTGGCAGGGCTCCTGGTCGTTCCGTTGATGATCTCACTCATCAACGTCCAGACCCAGGAGCCCTATTGGCCCCGTACCGTGCCATGCTCGACGTCCCTCACTCGGTGTCGAGCACGTCTCCTGGCTCATCTTGCCCGAAGGTGTGAACTGAACTCCCGTCGGCGCAGGCTCGGCTGCCTCCGTCAGGCCCTACTCACGCTCGTGTACCTGCGTAAGAACGAGACGCTCGCCCATCTCGGCGCTGGGTTCAAGGTGTCCACCGCAACCGTCGGCCGTCATGGTCCTGGAAGAGATCGTCCGAGCAGCCCTCCCGGTCGTGGTCGTCGGCCCGGCTTGACGGCAGTTCGGCGACCAAGCCTCGTACGGCGTTCGGACGGTTGATGCTGATCGATTGGGCGCGGGCAATCACCAGGTGCAACTGCGCCCGCGCTCAGGGCTGTTGGGCTCACGACGCACTCACCGGTGACACAGCCGTGTCGGGCTCTGCCGCATTCGGTGCGGGCACGAGTTGGTGCAGTCTTGCCTGGGTTTCGGGGTCGGTGGAGTACAGGAGGGTTCCGGACATGCCACGGGTGAGGAGGACTTTGTAGGTGTTGCGGACCAAGCGCAGGAAGGTGGCGGGGTCGGTGCTGCTGAGCGCGGAGTCCCTGCTGGCCCGGGGGTTGGGGAGCCAGCGGTCCTGGCGCCAGACGAGGTCGTCTCCGAGGATGACGCCGTTCCAGTCGTACTCGAAGCCCTGGGCGGTGTAGATGCAGCCGACCTGGCCGAAGCCGTCGGGATCGGTGGCCCACAGCCAGGACGGGGGGACGCCGTCGAGGCGGGAGTCGCCGCGCAGGTTCCACGGCTTGCGCCAGGAGCCGATCGTGATGTCGTCGACCAGACTGCGGCGGAGCGGGTCGCTCCATTTCCAGCAGAAGCCGGCGGTGATGCGGGCGGTGAGGTGCTGCGCCTCCTTGGCGCGCAGGAGGTCTTCCATCTGCTGGGGGGAGTCGGCCACGCGGACGTGGAAGGTCCGCTCGTCGGCCCACTCGGTGGCGGGCTCGTCAGTGAGCTGCAGCAGGCGCAGGACCCACTGTTCGTAGGCGCGGCTGCCGCCGTTGCGGAACTGGCCGTTGAGGTCGATGTGGCGTGGGCGCAGGCCTCGGGCGGCGGCGGCCTGGTCGATCGCTTGGCGGCTGCCCATTTCGCCGGGGCGTACGACTTGGTGGTCGTCCAGGAGGAAGACGGGGACGCGGGCGGCGTCGAGGAGTTCGTCGATCTGGCGGACTCCGCGGTGGCGGACGGAGTGGGCGCGGATGCGGTGGGCTTCGTCGCAGATCAGTGCGTCCAGTCCGTTCTTGGGGGCGTCGGCGAAGTTCATGAAGTAGCCGAAGAGCTTGCGGACGCGGGGGTTGTCGGTGGCGACGGCGTGGTGGAGGGTGCGGGTGAAGGACTTGGATCCGGTGGCGTGGACCACGGTGTGGCGGTCGTGGGCGAGGTGGCGCATCAGGTGCAGGGCGATGACGCTTTTGCCGGAGCCGGGGCCGCCGGTGACGATGAGGACTTCTTTGCTGTCCGCTTCGCGGGCCTTCTTCACCGCGCGGCGCACCAGCGAGACCGCGACCTGCTGTTGGTCGAGCAGGACGAACCGGTCGGCGTGCAGGATCTCTTCCGCGGTCGCGCGCAGCAGGGGACGGCTGGGTGCCAGGGGGCTGTCGATGAGTTCGTCGGCGGCTGTGGTGCCGTGCGCGGGTGAGAGGCGCGACTGCAGGTAGGTGATCAGCTGGTCGCGGGTGCTGCGGGTGAACAGGCGCCCGTGGGCGTCGGGTTCGAGGGCGAGCAGGTCGGCCACGCCGGCGGTATCGGCGTTGTGGAGGTAGGCCACGCCGGCCACCGCGTCGGGTTCCGCGTCCAGCACGGTGGTGAAGTCCTGCAGGTACTGGCAGTAGCGCCGTACCTGGGCGACCGGATGCAGGAACGCCCGGTTGTTGTTGCCGGCCCCTGGCAGGCAGAGGTCCTCGGTGTCGGGCAGGGCCCGGGCGTGGGTCCACTGCTTGAGCTCGACGATGACGTAGGACGGCTGGGAGGTGCGGGGGTGCCAGCCGGCCAGCACCACGTCGGCCCGCAGGCTGGACAGCGCCAGCTGGTACTCGATCAGTACCTCGACATGCTGCAGTCCGGCTTCGTCCAGCACGCGGGCCAGGGCGGGCAGGCTGTTGCGCCAGGACCGTATCTCCCCGTCCTCCAGCCGGCCCAGTCGCGCCTGCCGGTGACACTCGGCCAGATCATCGGCCACCGTGCCCTGCTGACAGCGGTCGACGAACTCGTGCACGGGCATGCGCAGTAACGGCATCATCGTCTCCTCGGTCGAATGCGGTTCATGCAGCAGCGCGGGCAGCCCCGCGCGGGGTGAGCGCGGCCCGGTGGTGGTCCGGGCGGCGTTGCCTGGGCACGCGGACCGGGCCGGGCCGCAGGGGGCCGTCCCCCGCTCGGCCCCGGCGGGGCGTGTGCCGCACGCGGGCAGGACGCGCGCGTGTCGTCCAGCCCTGCCGCCGGGTTCCGGTGGCCCGATCGTGCAGGCCGGACCGGGGCTACAGCTGGGTGCCAGCAGGAGGTTGGGGGACGAGGTACTGGTAGCGGGTGGGGCGCAGGTCTTCCTCGGCCGGCTGCCAGTCCTCGAGCAGCAGGACGTCGCCGCCGCTGCAGTGGTATGTGCCGTCCGTCTTGGTGACCTTGATGTCGCTGACGATGAACAGGTCGACGGTGTGGCGGGCATCGCGGGCGTGGAAGACCTCGTTCACGGTCAGCTCCACGCTGGTGGGGGCTCCGGTGGTGCCCTTGACCTCCACCCGCCGCTCCAGCCCTGCCCGCTCCAGGCGCAGGTCGTAGGGCTTGCCGACCTTGTGCGCCGTCCAGCCCCGCCCGGGATCCTGGTAGTGGGTGACGGCCTTGTCCTCGGCGTACAGCTCGACCGCCCTGCGCTTTTCCGGGTCCATCTGCCGGCCCGCGCCCCGCCGCCCGCGCCGGGCGCTGTTGGGGCCCTCCAACTGCTCGGGCGTGACCCCAGGTGTGGCGGCGAGCGCGACGTCATGGTCCGCGGCCCAGTCGGCCTCGATGCCGGCCGTGTCGAACAACGGCTGCGGGTCCATCCCCACCAGGTACCCCACCCCCTGCTGGGTCCCCGACCGGCGCGCCGCCTGCGACGCCTCCGCACTGAGCGGCCCGGCCGGGCCCAGCGGCACATCGTCGAGCACGGCCAGCGGCTCCAGGCCCAGCCGGTAGGGGTAGATGACCCGCTCCTCGGCGACCTCGTCCGGCCAGTGCGGCGCCGTGCCCTCGTACACACCGACCTGCACCTTGCACAGCACCATCCGCACCGACTTTGCTTCCCACTCCCCCGGCTGCACCCGCGGCGCCGCCCCGGTCACCAGCACCGCGAAATCCGGCTCCCGCCGGCCGTACCAGTCCGGCTTCCTCGGAAAACCCCAGGAACGCGTCACCACGCCGTGCTCCAGGTTCCGCTGGTGCCCGACCTTCTGCCCCACATGAATCATCACGAACAACGCCTCAGAAACCACCAGGGCACCCTAAGACCATCACTAACGACAGGTCAATAAGATTTTTCAAGCTCGACGAAGTCCCACGAGTCGATCCCCCCAGGACTTCCCGCACGACCGGACTCCAGGCCCACAGACGGCCACGCAGGCCGCCACAGCACCCCACCCCCGCGCGAGGCCCCCAGCCGAGCACACCACCCAACCCCACAACCCATCCCCGCCGCACCCGCAGACCAAGCCCCCACCCTCCTTTTTTGATCATTGGGCGCAGGGAGTCGGGTAGAAGGGGATGCCTGACCCCCCACCACACCCAACTACGTGCCTGAACTCGGTGTTTGTGCCACCTACCGGGAACAGGGTGCAGCAGATAGTGCAGGAGATGATGCAGGAGATGCCGCAGCAGATAGTGCAGCAGATACGACGCGGCCCGCTGGCTCACCGACCCCACCACCTGATCACCCCACCGGTCGGAGCACGATCTCCGATGCTCAGCTATCAGCTCCGCGACCCTGCCACCCGCCAGCTCCTCGCCCGCGGCCTTGTCGACTACGCCGGAGCCGAGGCCGCTCTGGACCGCCTCGATGACGAAATGGACCACGCCCTCGCAGCCAACGGCGAAGGCGCCCGGCGCATCCGACTCCGCCTCGACGTCGAGAAGGTCACCGGCAGCATCACCGAGACCCTCAGGCACCACGTGCTCCTCCTTGGCGTCAGCGATCACACCGACCCACCACACGCGCTGTAACCCCTGGCCGCCCGGACACACGTTCCCACCGTCGAACCTGCGACACGGTGACAGCCCCTCACGATGGGGCTCCCGTGTCCCCAGCAGATCACGAGAGCACAGGCCCAGGACCTGCGCGGCCGCCATCTCACCCCGCTGGTCAGAGGGTTGGATGCCCCTCTCAGCATCGAGACCGCGTGTCGGCCGACCGGCCGCTCGCGCGTTGGGTGGGAGCGCGGGGCCACGAGCGGCCCGGCCGACGCTCCTCCCAACTCTGCCTATCTGTCCGCCCGCCAGGCTCTGGCTGACGGCCGAGCCCACCGCGGAGGCTTCCCTTGCCGACGCCGGATCTCCTGCCTCCTGGCAGCTCAGGAACCGTAGCGTTCAGGCTTGGGTGCCCGGGCCAGCAAGCGGTCAGCTGCCTGCGTGACGTTGATACGCCCCTTGATGACGTCAACCACGACCTCGGTGATAGGCATCTCCACCCCGTAGCGGTGCGCGAGGGCCAGCAGCGCCTCGGACGACTTCACGCCCTCCGCCGTCTGCTTCGTGGCCACGGTCGCCTCGTCCACGGTCATGCCCTGACCAAGGTGTTCACCGAACGTACGACTACGAGAGAGGGGCGAGGAGCAGGTGGTGATGAGGTCGCCGACGCCAGCCAGGCCGGAGAAGGTGAGGGGATCGGCGCCGAGGACGGCGCCGAGGCGGGCGGTTTCGGCAAGGCCGCGGGTCATGAGGAGGGCGGTGGCGTTGTCGCCCAAACCCATGCCGCCGGCCAGGCCGACGGCGAGCGCGATGACGTTCTTGACGGCGCCGCCGAGTTCGCAGCCGACGACGTCGGTGTTCGTGTAGGGGCGGAAGTAGGGGGTCAGGCAGGCCTGTTGCAGGGTCTTGGCCACGGTTTCATAGGTGCTGGCGATGACGGAGGCGGCGGGCTGCTTCTTCGCGATCTCGCGGGCCAAGTTCGGTCCGGACACGACGGCCACCCGCTCCGCGGGCACCCGGGTCACCGCGGTGACGACCTCGGACATGCGCAGGCCGCTGTGGGTCTCGATGCCTTTCATCAGGCTCACCACGACCGTCTGCGGCTCGATCAGCGGCGCCCACTGGGTGAGGTTGGCGCGCAGCGACTGGGCCGGGATGGACACCACCATGAAGTCAGCCCCGGCAAGAGCCCTGGCGGGGTCGGTGGTGGCGCGCAGCATCGTGGGCAGCGCGATCCCGGGCAGGTAAGCGGGGGTTCTCGTGACCATTGTTGATCACGTCGGCGATCTCGTCACGGCGGGCGTGCAGCATCACGTCGTTGCCGGCGGCGTCGGCCAGGACCGCCGCGAAGGCCGTCCCCCACGACCCGGCCGACAGAATGGCGATCTTCATCGAGGTTCCTTGATGTGCGTCGGGGGTTGAGTGAGGGAGCCTATGGGGTGGTGCGGGCCCAGGTCGTGCCGAGCAGCAGGCGGCCGGCGGACAAGCGGTTCACGCAGTAGTCCCGGACCACGGCCGGGGATACCTGGACGGGCAGGGCGTCCAGACCGACAGCGATAGTGACCGGTCCGCCAGCGAAGGCGCAGCGCACCCAGTGGCCGCTGGTCGGGATGCGCAGCTGGTGGGGGCATCCGTCGAGGCGCAGGGTGACGTCTGTGCCGTTGTGCAGGTGCAGCCGGTCGCCGATGTCACGCAAGGAGTGGTCCGGCGCGGTCAGTTGGAGGGCTGCGGCCAGGCCTCGCATCCGGGCCTCGATCATCTCGGTGTCGCAGCGTCGGATTCCGATCGGGTGGGTCAGCAGCAGGTGCGCGAGGTGGCGGGAAGAGCGTGTGGCGACCCAGAGATAGATACCGTCTGACGCGAGCAACCGGAGGAGCTGTGGGGTTGGCTCGATGGTGAGGTGTGCCTGTGATGCGGTCATGCCTCGGCCTGGCTGTCGAGTGCGGCGGTGCCCGCCTCGATCATTGCGTTGAGCCGGATGGGGTCGCACAGGGCGCCCGGGGCAGTGGGGGGTACAGCCCAGTAGCTCGCGCGGGTTCCGTCCGGCTCGTTGTCCCCGATCCTGGGTACGCCGATGTAGTGGCCGAGCCCGAGGTGCGTCGCATAGCGGCCGAGGCTCGGGCCGGGCGGGGAACTCGGCACCAGGGCGTAGAAGCGGCGGTTGCGCGGGTCGTGGATGACGGGCCCGCGCAGCGACCGCAGGACTGTGCTGGCGGTCGCCGGGTCCGCGTCGGCCGCCACGGTGTAGACCAGCTCATCGGCCAGGCGGACGGCGGAGAACCGCCGCCCCAGCGCGAGGACGGCGAGGTGTCCGCCTGCCCATTGTTGCCGTGCGTCGCCCGGTCGGTTGAGGCTGTCGGCCAGCCACGCCGCGACGGCGGCCTCTCGCTCGGCGTCGGTGCTGATGGCACACATGATGGCCTCTCTCAAGTCCCGGTACTGGATCCCTTGTTGGGAGTAGCGTTTCTGATACGCACCGTGATGGACAGGGAATGAGCGTCCGCTCGTGTCCGCTGCCCGGCGGACACGACGGACAGCACGGGAAGAACCTCATGGACGAGTCGTTCGGCCAGGCCCTCCGGCGCCTGCGCGGCACCCGGTCGCTACGCGACGTGGCGCACCTCGCGAACTGCGGCAAGAGCTACGTCAGCGACCTCGAACAGGACAGGAAGGCACCGTCTCCCGCGATGGCGGCGGCTCTCGACGACGCCCTCGGCGCGGATGGGGAACTGCGCGCGCTGGCGGCCGCACCACCGGGGGCGTCGCTGTCCGCGCAGGCCGCCGCCCTCCAGGCCGGACTCCTCGACGCCCTCGCCGCGAGCCCGCTGACGGTGACGTCGATAGAGGAGGTGGAGTACGCCGTGGCCCGCCACGGCCGGGCCACCCGCTACCGGGCCGAGCGCGAGCAACTCCCCGAACTGATCGCCGACTTCGCCGACCTCAACCGGCTCCTGGCCCACCGGCACCCCGCCCCGGTGCGACGGCGCCTGACGGTGGCCGCCGCCCAGATGTCCGGCCTCATGGCCCTCACGCTGCTCAAGCTCGGCGACCCCGCCGCCCGCACCTGGTGGCGCACCGGACGAGCAGCCGCCGCGGCCGCCGAGGACCGGGCGACCCTGTCGTGGATGTACGCGCAGGAGGCCTACCAGCTCTACTACGGAGGCGACCTGCACGGCGCGGTCGAACTCGCCGGCCGCGCCCGCCACCTGGCCGGCGGCCTGCCCTGCGTCGGGCCTGCCCTGGCTGCTCCGCTGGAGGCACGGGCCCACGCCCGCCTCGGCCGAAGCGACGAGACAGCCATGGCGCTGCGGGCCGGAGAGGCGGCGCTTGAACGGCTCGACAGCGAGCTGCGCACCGGGTCGGCGTTCGGGTACTCCGAGTCGCAGCTGCGCTTCCACGCCGGGAACGCCTGGACGCATCTACGGCAGACGGGGCGGGCCCGTGCCGAGCAGGAGCGGGCCCTGGAGCTGTACCCACTGGACGACCACACCGACCGGGCGTTCATCGGCCTCGACCAGGCCATGTGCCACGCGATCGACGGCGACCCCGCCGCAGCCGCGGCCCACGCCACGGCCACCATCGTGGCACTCCCGGAAGAACACCGGAGCCCGCTGATCATCTACCGGGCGCGTGAACTGGCCGATAGAGTCCCCGGCGCGCGGACCCTGCCCGAAGGCACAGTGCTACGGGAGGTGCTGGCGCTACCCGCGGGAGAGGGATAGCTGATGACGGTAGCAATCGCCCGAGCCACCGAAGCAGACCTCGATGCGATCTCGGAGATCCTCGGAGAGATCGAGGCCTACTACGGAGGCGCCGAGACTCCCGGTGACGTGAACCAGATCCGGGCCGCCCTGTTCGCCGACCGCCCGGCCGCAACCGTCCTGCTCGCCCGCGACGGCAACCAGGTACTGGGCCTGGCCTCCTACTCCCTGCTCTGGCCGGCAGCCGGGGCCGATACCTCGCTCTACCTCAAGGAGCTGTACGTACGAGAGCCCGCGCGACGACGCGGCATCGCCCAGCAGCTCATGGCCCGGCTGAAGGACGAGGCAGCAGCGGCAGGCTGCTCACGCATCGAGTGGACCGGGGATGCCGACAACCCGCCAGCACTCCACTTCTACGAGGCCTACGGCGTGGCTCCGAAGAACGACAAGGTGTTCTACCGCATGGAGCTGTAGGGCTGCCGGGCTGGAGCCTGTCTCCTGGCGTCGAGGCAGGTTGCCTTCATTGGGCGGGTGCGCCGGCAGGGGCGGGGTGTCCGGCGGCTTTGCCGGTGGCGTCGCGGCGCATGGCAGTCATGCCCAGGTCGGCCAGGCGTGGAACGAAGGAGACGTCGAGTTGTTCGGTGGGGTGCAGGAGGCCGCGCCCGCAGCTCTCGGCGAGCCATACCTTGATGTCCGCGTCGGGGTAGGCGGGGTTGACGCCGATCTCTCCTTTGGGGAGGAAGCCGTTGAACGGCGTCGCGATTCCGCTGCGGTTCCAGTAGTTCCATGCCGGGAGGGCTTTGGCCTGCTCGAAGGCGAGGTAGAGCTGTGGGTACCTGTCGAGGATCCGCATTTCGCGGAAGACCGATTGCCCCAGCAGGGATGGTGCGGTCAGGGCGAGTTCGTCGAACATCCCCTCGCGGAAGGTGTAGGTGGTTACGTCCTGGTGGGGGGCGAGGGCGATGGCCGCGAACAGGTGGGCCAGGCGGTCGCGGGTGTAGGCGGCGGCATCGGATACCAGGTGGGGTTCGATGCGGGCGATGAGTTCACACAGGCGGGTGTGGCCGGGGTGGAAGCGGGACAGGTCGAACAGCTTGTCCATGCCGGTCACCGCCGAGAAAGCCAGCCGCTTGTACAGACGGTTGTTCATCTCCCCGGCCTCGGCGTATTGCCTGGTCTCAGCGCTGGTGGAGTGCAGCATCAGGTACTCGGAGAGGACCTCGAAGTACAGGTATCCCAGGAACGGCAGGCCCGGTACGGCGGCGGCGAGCTGGTTGACGAAGGCGGCCGGCGGTGTGCGGGTGCCGGCGGCGTTGGCCAGGAGCAGGTCGAGGAACGGGGCGGTGGCGCGGATCTGTTGTTCGGCGGTGTGCCGCAGCCGGGTGTCTTCTGGCTCGGTGAGGAAGCTGCGGTGTTGGAGGTAGCTGCGCAGGTGGATGCGGCCCAGGCGGAGGTAGTCGATGCCTTTGGCCGGGGCGGGGCGGGCGGGGGTGACCTGGATGGTCAGGGTTCGGGTGTGGGGTTTGGTCTGGAGGAGGTAGGCGCCCAGGTTGTGTGGGCGCAGGCCTGCGGGCTCGGGTGTCAGTGGGGCGCAGTACAGGGCGGCGACGAGGCAGCCGGAGGAGACGTGGAGCTGGCCGCTGCGGCGGATGGCGTCGAGCGCGGTCGTGGTGTGCATCAGGTGGATCGGGCGGCCGCTGGTCAGTGTCTTGGTCATGGTGTTGGCGGTCAGGAGCCGGCCGTTGGGGGTGTCGTGGAGAAGGTGGCGCTGCCAGTCGGTCTCGGTCTGGGCGAGGCCGGACGGTGCCCGGCGGATCGGTGCGTGGGTGTGGTCGGTGTGGGCGTCGTCGAGTTCGGTGTCCACGGTGGGTTCTCCTACAGGCCGCGGGTGAGTGTCTGGTGTGCGTGGTGCAGGGCGTGGGCGTTGTCGGCGCCGTCGAGGCGGGCCCGCTCGCTGCGGGTGACGAAGGCGAAGGCAGCAGCGGGGGCCCAGGGCGGCAGAGGTCGGCGTAGTCGGGATGGGTCTGGCCACCAGCGCTGGAGCGGCAGGCGGTAGCGGTCCAGGCAGTCGGCCGCCTTGAGTACGTCCACCAGCAGCGGGGATGCCCGGTAGGCGCGTTGTTGCCGGTCGGTGAACTGTTCGTGCGGCACGTCGTGCAGGGCGATGGCTGTCGCCGCGCGGTGGAGGGCTTCTTGCGGCACGGGGCGGCCGAGGGCGTTGGTGACCGCGTCGGCGTTGTGCAGGAGCCAGGTGGCCGCGCGCTGTCCGTGGCCGGGGTCGTCGCGGTCGTTGCGCCGGCGGCAGTCGTGGACGGCGCCCGCGGCGCAGGCTGCTGCCGTGTCGTCTGCGTCAAGCCGGTGCTCCTGGGCCAGGAGTGCGGCCAGCAGGCTGACGCGGGCGTTGTGGCGCACGCCGTGGTTGGAGTCGGTGGCAAGGTCCTGGCGGGTGAACCAGGAAGACGGAGGTACGAGCATCAGCCCGGGCCGTGGGAAGCTGGGTGCGGCGTCGAAGTTCGCCGGCCGGTTGCTCACAATCCACTCCAGCGTCACGTGGTCCATGGGCTGGTGGGCGGGCAGGCGGCGCTGCTGGGCGAGTTCTCGCAGGCTGGCATGGGCCCGCGGGGCTCGTGGGGACACGGTGTTCCTTCCACCGAGAGATGGGTGCGGGCGGGCGTGAAGCTGGGTGTGGCGATCCTGACCATGGGCACGCGGCCCAAGGAGCTGGCGGATCTGCTGGCCTCGGTCCATCGCCAGACGCTTCCTGCGGCCCGGACCGTGGTGGTCGCGCAGGGCTGCGAGGTGCCGGAACTGCCGCCCTGGGTCGAGACAGTTCACCTGAGCGAGAACCTCGGGGTGACCGGCGGCCGCAACGTGGCGCTGGCTCACCTGCGCGACATGGACCTGGTGCTCGACCTGGACGACGACGGCCTGCTGGTTGCCGACGACGTCTTCGCCACCATCGACACGCTCTATGCGGCAGAACCTGAGCTGGGCATCGTCGGCTTCCGCATCGCGGACGAGACCGGCGTGACCCAGCGCCGGCACGTGCCGCGGCTGCGGGCCGCAGACCCGATGCGCGGCGGGTTGGTGACCGGGTTCCTGGGCGGCGCGCACGTCCTGTCGCAGAAGATGCTTAACCAGGTGGGCGACTGGCCGGACGCCTTCTTCTTCGCGCACGAGGAAACCGACATGGCGTGGCGGGCGATCGACGCCGGATGGCGGGTCCGCTACGCGCCTCAGCTCCTGTTGCAGCACCCGCGCACGTCCCCGGCCCGGCACGCCTTCTTCTACCAGGTCAACGCGCGCAACCGGGTCTACCTCGCCCGCCGTCACCTCCCGGCTCCCCTGGTCCCGGTCTATCTAGGCGTGTGGGTGGTGCTGACGGTGGCCCGCACCCGCAGCCTTGGCGGGCTCAGGGCGTGGTTCGGCGGGTTCGCCGAGGGATGGCGCACCGAGTGCGGGCGGCGCAAGCCGATGCGCTGGCGCACCGTGTGGAAACTGGCCCGCCTCGGCCGACCGCCCGTGATCTGACCCCTTCATGCCGCGGCCGGGGCCTCGGTCTGGGCAGCGGTGCGCAGCCAGGCAGGGATGGCCTCGGGGGTCTGTTCCAGCCAGCGCACATAGCGGTCCACCCCGTCTTCGACGGACACCTGGGGCGCCCAGCCGAGCAGTTGGCGCATCCGCGTGGTGTCCGCGCAGCCTCCGAGCGGGTCGTCCTGCGGCCGGGGCGTCTCGATCAGCCGTGCCTCGGGGTAGTGGCGGCGCACCAGGTCCGCGACGCGTCGGATGGAGGTGGCCTGTCCCGTGCCGACGTTGAGCGTCGCCCGGTGCGCGGCGCCGGTGACGGCGGCAAGCAGGGTCGCGTGCGCGATGTCGTCGACGTGCACGAAGTCGCGGACCTGGGCGCCGCCGCCGTTGAGGTGCAGGGGCAGGCCGAGCGCGGCTCGCATCGCGAACCAGGCCACCACCCAGCTGTGGCTGTTCTCCTTCACCACCTGCGGCTCGCCATAGACCGAGAAGTACCGCACGATCGCGTACGAGTCGGCCGCACCGCTCAGGGCCAAGGCACTCTGGTGCTCGCCCCACAGTTTGGTGTTGGCGTAGACCGACCCCGGCGTGAGCGGGTCGCTCTCGCTGAACCGGGCCGTGCCGTCTGCTGATCTGGAGCCGAGCCCGTAGACGCTCGCCGACGAGACGAAGACCAGGCGCTGGAGCGTGGCCGCGTGCCGGGCCGCGGCATCCAGCACGGTCTGGGTTCCGTGAATGTTGGCGGTGAGGGCGGCCGCGGGATTCCGAGTGCAGGCCGCGACGTCGGCCAGGGCAGCGGCGTGGATGACGAAGTCGCTGCCTTTGACCAGGTCGTCGATCAGCGGGGCATCGGTGATGTCGCCCACGATCACATCCGGGTCGCGCGGGGAGATGTTGAAGACGGAGGAGTAGACGCAGGAGCCGTAGGCGTCCAGCCGGCCCACGGCCATGGGCCTGGCGCCCAGGGCGCGGAGCCGGTGCACGATGCGGCTGCCGACCAGGCCGAAGCCGCCCGTCACGGTCACCGTCGCGTCCTTCAGATCAACAAAGCGGTCCACGGTGTTCACGCAGCTCCACCCCTTTTATGCGTCGAGGCCGCGCCCGGTGTGCGGCACGCTCCCAGAACAGCAGCGCACCCGCGCGCGCCCCAGGGGAAAACTGTGTGTCCTGTGTGTGCTCGCCCAACCAACCGCCCGCGCATCGCTGTCCGTTGCGGCATGGTGGAACGAGAAGGAGCCGATGCTGACACTCCGGGGGCGGCATGGACATGGACCGGCATCCGCTGGCATATCTGCGCTGGCAGCGTCACTGGTCGATGGACGACCTCGCCCGGCTTCTGCGCGCCCAGGCCGGGGCTCTTGGGCTGCGCAGCGGCATCGACCGCAACCGGATCTGGCGCTGGGAAACCGGCACCACTCCCAAACCGGAAAGCCAGCTTCTTCTCGCCCGCCTCCTGGACGTGCCCGCCCCGGTCATCGCCCAGCTCAGGTGGCCCCTCTGGCTGCCTGTCTTCGAACAGCCCGCCGCATTCAGCCCGTCGGGAAGCCGAGCAGCCCTGAGAGAGGTTCAGGTCAACCGCATGGACCGACGATCCTTCCTGGTCTTCAGCAGCAGCGCGTTAGTCGACCTGGCCGCGAACTGGGCCCGCATCGAGCCCGGTCACCTCTGCCACGCCCTCGACGGCCGCGGCCTCGACACCGAACTGCTGACCTGGCTGGAACAACGCGCCGGCGAGCTCAACGCGATGGCCTGTGGGCCCGGCTCGCCCGTCCCCGCGCTCATCGACGCCCACCTGCACACCGCGATCGAACTCATCGCGCAAGACCGCTGCACCCTCCCCCAGGGGCGACGCCTGCACGCCGTCGCAGCCGCCCTCGCCCATAGGGCCGGCTGGCTCCGCTTCGACGCCGACCGGCACGCCGATGCCCAACGACACTGGCACGCCGCCGTCCACGCCGCCCACCAGGCCGGCGACAGGAACCTGGCCGCAGTGGCACTTTCCGACCTCGCCTACCAGGCAACCTGGCTCGCCCGCCCCTCCGACGCCCTGCGCGTCCTGGAACACGCCAGCTCCCGAACCCGCACACCCGCCGTCCGCTCCCTGCTCGACGTACGCCGCGCCCGTGCCTGCGCGGTCCTCAAAGACCGCTCCGGCACCACCCACGCCCTCGCCTCCGCACAAGACGAACTGGAACAGATGCGCCCCGAGTCGACCCCCGCGGTCGTCTCCTGGATGTCCGTGGCAGACGTCAACGCAGACGCCGGACGCTGCTGGCTCGACCTCGGCGACCCCCACAGTGCCAGCACCGCCATCGGCACCGGCCTGGTCGAACTGGACCCACGCCGTGCCCGCACCAAAGCCGTCTTCCTGACCTACCGAGCCGAAGGCGCCCTCCACCGTCATGACGCCGCCGCAGCCGCCGCCGATGCCCGCACCGCACTCGACACCGCACTCGACACCGGAGCCGCACGCTGCATCGACCACGTCTCCGCCCTCATCGCACGCCTGGACAAACGCAGCGAGCGCCCGATCGTCGAACTCCGCGAATACGCACACGCCCGACTCACCTGATCAACAACGCGTCCCCCCTCCTACGAAGCGACTGTCGGTTGCCAGGAGAACGGGCACTGGCAGCCGACAGCGACGGCTGCGTCGTGCCGCCTGTCGGCGCACACCCCAACCCGGCCAGCGAGCCAGCGAGATACGGGGCACGTCCCCACCCTCCAGGGCGGTCGCGCGAGCGCCGGAAAGCTGGGGCCGCCCGGCTCCCCAGGGGCGTGGCTGCGCGACAGGCCAGCTGCTCCGCGACAACCAAAAGGGGCGGGGGCTGAAGTGCATGCCTGCAGCCGGATGCCGCAAAGAGCTGATCTACGCTCGCTGCATGGGCCTGTGCATGGAACTCCTGATCATCGACTGCACGTACATAGAAGCGGCGCCGGCCGAGGTGAAGGCCGACCTGGTGGAGACCGCTGCGTTCGGCAGTGACGACGACTGGGAGGCCGCCCAGCCGGAAGGCTGGACCTGGCCGGACACCGAGAACAGCCCCTGGTACGCACGCTACGAGTTCCGCAACACCCTCACCTCGTACAAGCCGCACTTCTGGGCCGGTGAACGCTGGGACAAGATGCGAAAGTTCGTCCGCCCCGAGCTCCGCACAGCACTTGACGAGTTCAGTGCTCCACTGTTCTGGGGCGAATACAACTGGGAGTCCGCAGACCCTCCGTTCACCCCCGCCGTCCCCGGACGGGAGAACCACTGGTGCCCAGAGGCCATGCGATGGCTCCTCCCCGAGGACGTAACAGCCCTCCAGCACTTCTGGACCCAGGTCGAGCCCGGCCTGCCGTCCCTACGCGAACCCTTCGAACAGCACGTCGCCGAACCCACGGGGCGGATCAACGACTTCTCGTCGTTTGCCGCCCTCGTCACCGAATGGGGGGAGGTAGTCACCGAAGCTGCGGTGCGCGGGTGGGGCATCATCGGCCTCAGGTGCTGACATAGACCCCGAGCAGTGCTGGCGACCCCTGGCCGTTTGACGGCCGAACGGTCGACCTCGTCCGTATGTACGTGGCTGAGGAACAAGGTCTGTACCTCGACACCGCCGTTAAACCGGGCTCCATCCGGCTTCTGCTGCCAGGGCGGGCCAGGCCAGGTACACGGTGTGCCCGGGAGTCAGCGGAGCCGTCGGCGGCTGCTCGGGATGCAGGTTGGCCCAGAGTCGGCCCCGTAAGTCGGCACGGATCCGCTCCGCCTCCCAGACACCCCGTTCCTTCGCAAAGGTCTTGAAGGTCCGTCCCGCGGCCGTCGACCACAGCAGCGCCATCACATCGTCCGGAAGCTGCCCGGGGTGCGGAGGTTCAGGTGGGGCGACCAGGTGGTGGCGTAGCGCGAGGGCGACAAGACCAGCTCGCGTCGTCTGATGCCCCACCCGCTTGATCAACTTACGGACGCACCACGACACTTCGTCAGCCCCCGCGCCGAGCGCCTTGGCCATGGAGCCGTCTGTCCCGCCGATGACCAAGAGGTTCAGGACTGCCCGTTCCGGCGTGGCGAGAACCTTGAGGCCCGCGGGGCAATCGCCATCGAGGACTCCAGGCGGAATGACCCTACTCAGGGCCGGACGGGCAGTGTCGGTCAGCGCACCTGTGGATCCGCTACGGGTTCGCCGCGCAGCGTGGGTAGTGCGTGCCGACTGTGCGGTGTGGCTGCTCATGGCGCGCTGCTCACTGGCATTGGGGGCGCCGGTGTCTGCCGTGGTGCCCTCTGCGTATGCGCTCACTGCAGGCCTGCTGGTTCGTCAGCAACCAGGCCGAGGAGTGTGCGGCACTGGCGGGCGAGGTCGCACACCGCGCCGTGGGCGAGTTCGGGGTCGCCGGGCAGGCCGGCCGCGGCTTTGTCGCGGATGAAGAGGAGGGCGAGCGCGACGAGTTCGGCGTGCGGGGTGCCCGCGTAGGGCGCGGACTCGATGCGTTCGGCCATGATGGCGGTGAGCAGGCTCAGATACTCGCGCAGGCGCTGGTGCCAGCGGGTGCTCGTCTCCCGGGAGGGCACTCGGGAGCGGGGTTCCAGGATGGTGGCGATCGTCGCGCTGATTTCGACGGCATCCAGCGGCACCGGCGTCTCGGCCTCGTGGCCGACGGCGACGCGGTGGTGCTGCGGGGCCTTTGCGGGAGAGCCGGGAAGGGTCACGGTTCGTTCCTCCGGTCGACCTCGACCCATAAGACCGACCTCTTGTTTTCACCGGTCAGGTCGTGTCCGAAGCGGACGGCCGCGGCGGTGAGGGTGGCGAGCAGCCTGGTGTGGGCCGTCTCGCTCAGGTCGTCGGGCACGTCGGCCTCTATGCGGATCAGGTCGGGGGTCTCGTCAGTGCGGGGGGTCGTGCCGAGTTCGGCTTTCAGCATCGAAGCGAGCGCGGTGGCCGCGGTCCTCGCCGACGAGTTCACAAGTCCCCCCGCACGCGGTTGATCACATAACGTAGTGCTAATGCATTAGTTTGTTCCTAATGCATTAGCTTGTCAATCGGGACGTCAGCACCCGCCCCACCACCGTCGTTCCGAGCAGTACGGAGATCCCGCATGGTCCCCGACGAGCCGCCGCCCCATCAGAAGGTCGCCGACGATCTGCGCCGCAGACTGGCCGCCGGGGAATGGACCGTCGGCGACAAGCTGCCCTCCCGCGCCCAGCTCGCCGCCCACTACAAGGTCGGTCCCAACGTCCTCCAGAAGGCGCAGGAGCGTCTGATCATCGAGGGGCTTCTTGAGGGCCGGGCGGGCGTCGGCACCTACGTGCGGGTGCCGCGCGAGCGGCGGCGCCTGGTCCGCTCCCGTCACCGGGAGCGGCGTGGAGGCAGCCCGTTCGAGGCCGACATGGCCGAGCTGGGCATCAACGGCAGTTGGGATGCCCATACACAGGCCCGTACGCCCGCCCCGGACGAGATCGCGCAACGGCTCGGCGTCGCCCCGGGGGACCTCTGCGTGCGCACCGCCTATGAGTTCCTCGCCGACGGCCAGCCCGTACAGACCTCCGTCAGCTGGGAGCCTATGGCGATCACCGGGGATACGCCGGTGTTGCTGCCGGAGATGGGGCCGATGGCCGGCAAGGGCGTTGTCGAACGGATGCAGTCCATCGGGATCACCGTCGCTGACGCGGTCGAGGTTCCCCGGCCCGCCCGTGCCACACAGACGCAGGCCAACCTGCTCGGCATCAGCCTCGGCGACCTCGTCCTGGTCATCGAGCGCACCTACTACGACACCGACGGCCGCCCCGTGGAAACCGCCGACATCGTCGTCCCCGACGTCCGGTGGGAAGTCGCCTACGAGTACGGCGTCCAGCCCCGCACCGAGTAGCTCCGCTCGACGGGCGGCATTGGCTTCGGGGCCTGCGCGAAATGGCCGGGCCCCTGTCAGCGGCTCCTGGCGCGCGGTGTCGCAAGCGGGGCAGCCGACTGGGCGGGCGTGTCCAGGGCTCGGTGGAAGTACCGCCGTGGGACCTGCAGCCGTCCGGTGCTACTGCCGGGCGAGCCCGGCGGGGTCGATCTCGAAGGTGAACGGGGCCTCGGTCCGGGTCACGGTCCCGGGGAGCGCGATGGCGGTTTCCGTGTACCGGCCGCTGTCGAGTTCGCTGATGATCAGGCGGGGGCCGGGTCGAATTCCAGGCGCCAGTAGTGCGGGATCGCGGTCTCGGCATACAGCAGCGGCTTGAGTTTTCGGTCCACGGTCTTGTTGCCTGGCGAGAGTTCGACCACCAGATATCCGTTACCACCACGGCGTGCCCTGGCGATCCCCATACTCCCTCGACTGATCCATCGCGAGGAGTATCCGCTAGTCAGGCCGCCGACAGGGGGCGATCAGGTCAACCGGGGAGGCGGCCCGGCGAAGCAGTCCGGGAGCCTCGCGCGTTGCGCACCCTGTCGCCGTCACCCGATCAGTCACGGAAGCAGGAGCTCATCTTGGATTTTTTGGACTGCGTCGGTGAACGCCTCTGGAAGAGAATTCCCAAGCTGAAAGAGCACCCCGTTGATTTGCAGAGATGTCTTTTTAAGCTGATTAAGAATTTCCTCAATCGGGTCCGGCGGCATGGGCTGTGCTGCCGCCGCCGGTACGGAGTGCGCCACGTTGATGGACTGGCGTGATGCGTTCACAGCCAGGGCCGGGGCTGCGGCGCCCAAGACAGTCACACCACAGGCGGCTGCCGTGGCTATGGAGATGAGCTTGTTGCTGCGCATGGGCAGGGACTCCTCGTGTGAGTGTCCTGTCAGGGGAACAGACTCATTATCCGATTGCTCACCACAGTCCGCAATCGCATGCTCTACCGAGAGTGAACTTCTGTGGGTTCGAGCCGATGTCCCGATCCAAGGATTCCCGCACGTTCATACGAAAGCCGCACCACTGCTTTCACCCTCGCCCCCGACGGGAAGCTCACCGGGCGCAAACTCCCCGCCGCCGGCTGACACTTGGCGGAGCGACTGCTCGCTACGTGGCGTACGGGTCGACGATGGTGTGGGGCCGTCGGGCGGTGGCCAGGACGTCCTGAGGGAAGCGGGGGCCGGCGGTGTAGTGGCGGCCCTTGGTCTGGCCGACCGCCGTGAGGACCTGAGCCTTGGTCAGGGCCTGGAGATCGCGGGTGGCCTGCTGGGTGTTGATGGCTTCGGCCTTCTCGTAGCGCGAGCGCCGGACCCGGCCCGTCATCGCGACCTCGTGCAGGGCGGTCATCTGCCGCTCGCTCAGGCCGAGTTCGTCCATGGCGTCCATGAGCTGCATCCAGCAGCCGTTGGAGCGGTCGACGCGGAACTGCACGCGCTGGGCCTGCTGGTGGTAGGCGAGGAGGCTGAACTTGATCCACGGCAGGGTGTCGCGTTCGGGGGACCAGACGGGGCCGCCGACCTCGCGCAGCACCTTGTAGTACTCCCAGGTGTTGCCGGGCATGCCCAGCCATTCCTCGATGGAGGAGAACTCGGGGGCCAGGACGCCGCCGCGGGCGATGAGGAGGGTCTGCAGGGAGCGGGACATCCGTCCGTTGCCGTCCGACCAGGGGTGGATCTTCACCAGGTTCAGGTGGGCCATGGCCGCCCGGATCAGCACGTGGTGGTCCAGGTCGCCGTCGTTGAGCCAGTCCACGAACTCGCCCATCAGATGGGGCACCAGGTCCTGGTCGGGGCCTTCGTAGTCGGTGGCGAGCTCGTCGCCGGGGGCGGTGATGCGGATGGAGGTCTTGCGCCACTGGCCCGCGGTCTTCAGCGGGTGGTGGTGGCCCTGGAGCATCCAGTGCAGTGCGTTGAGGAGTTCCTTGTTGTAGTGGAAGTCCTCGACGTCGTGGAGGGACTGGATGTAGGTCATGGCCTGCTGGTAGGCAAGCGTCTCGGCCTTGTTCTCCTCGCTCGCGTCCACCCCCTCGCGCTCGCCGTCCATCAGGTCGGCCACGTCGGCGGCGTCGACCCGGTAGCCCTCGATCGTGTTGGAGGCGGCGATCGCACTCGCGGTCAGCGCCTTGCGCAGATCGAGGGTCCACTTCATGGGAGCCTGCTGCACCGCGTGGCGCAGCTGGTCCCGCATGGCGTCGACCTGCTCCAGGACCTGGAGATCGGCGGGAGCGAGGAGCGGCATCGAGTACAGCATGAGTGAATGATAGCAAGCTTCTATCATTCGGTCATGCGGATGGGCGTCGCTCTCGGTCCGGCGCCGTTCTGGCGCACCGGCCCGGTCTGCCCGGGGCGGACCGTGCGATCCAGCTGGCGGATCTTGGCCGTGGCGGCGCGGTATGCCGTCTCCGCCTGGCCCAGCGCGTCGGTCGCCTCCTCGATCAGCGCCTCCGGCAGGAGGGTCACCGCCGGCTCGCTCTCGACGGGCTGCCCGCCGGCTCCGGCCGTGCCGGCTCCGGGGATGCGCGCGACGAGATGGTCCCGCTCCTCCTTCGCGGCCCTGGTCGCCGTGGCTTGGCGGGCCAGGCGGGTAAGCAGCCGCTCGCTGGAAAGGAGCTGCTCGCGGGCGGGAGCTCCGGGTCGCTGGGTGAGCAGGCTGGCGAGGTTCCAGAGCAGATGGTGGCCAAGTGCAACCGCCCGATCGAGTTCGGGGGTGGCGTGGTCGTCGGCGGCCTGGATGCTCTGGTGGAGGGCGGCGAAGCGCTGCATCTGCCCCAGGGCGGCTTCGCCCTGGACGATCCGTACATACGCGCGGGCCCGCGCGTCCAGGCGCCCGGGCACATGCTCGGCGAGTGCCGGGATGAGCAGCATCAAGGGCACGCCGACGTCGGCCGGCAGTCCCTTGGCCATCGCCGCGCCCACCCAGGTCAGCGAAAGGAAGGCGGCGAGCACGGTGGTGCTGGTGACCCAGAACCGGCAGCGCGCGTCGAAGTAGATCCGCAGAGGCGGACGCCGGGTGAGCCAACGGCCGGCCAGCCGCGCGGCACGGGACGGCATCGGCGACAGCACAACGATCTGTAGCGGCACCACCGGCGGATCCTCGGACAGCGGGGCCGGCCAGCGCAGCCATCCCCACTCGGTGCGCTCATCGATCCGGGCGAGCTCTTCCCCACGGTGGCCCTCCCGGCGGTAGTCAGGGCCTCCGTCGAAGGCCGCGGCCGTGAGCCGGGCCTGGGTCCGCCGGAGTTCACGCCGCCAGCGCCCAGGTTCAGTGGCGAAGGGGCGCAGCTCCGGCTCCGGCAGGGGGTGGCGGGGTTCGGTGGTCATGATCTCCTCAGTCCGTTGGGGAAATGGGTGGGGGAGGTTCACGTGCCGCTTGTGGCCGCCGGGTCCCAGGGCGGTGCGGCGGCGAGGGCGCAGGCGGTGCAGCGGCCGTTGCCGCTCGGGTGGGCGCGGCGTGGTGTGGGGCCCTTGCAGGTGGTGCACAGCGGCCAGTTGAGGCAGGCCGGGCAGAGGTCCTCGCCCGGGACCGGGCTCGGGTTGCCGCATCCGGCGCATTCGACATGCACCCGGCGGGCCAGGGCTTCGGCTAGCGACCGGTCGGCAGCCCCCTGCGGACTCACCGGTTCGCCGACGTCTCGCTGGGCTGAGTGGGGCGCCGGTGTGCTCTGGGCGGCGCGGAGCCGGGCGGCGATGATCGCCCCGACCGACGTACGGATAGGGGAGGGCAGCGGGCGGCCGGCGATGACGTGCTGGAGTTGCTCGGTGCTCCAGCCGCTTTCCAGGAGAACGGCGACCACCGCGCCCTGGTCGCGCAGGGCCGGTCCGGTCAGCAGCAGTTCGGGGTGCTGGGCGGCGAGGGCGAGCAGGAACTGCACGCCCTCGGTGACTTCGATCGGGTCCGGCGCCGGTGGCCGTCCGGTGGGTTCCGGGCCGTCGTCATGTTCGCGCGCGGGCGCGGTACGGACGGACGGATGGACGGAGTTGGTGTTCTGCCTGTTGGTCTTCTTTCCCTTGGTCTTCTTTGGTGCCGGATCAGCCTGCGCAGGGTTATCCAGTGCTGGATTTCCCGTCATTGGCTGCGACCTGCGTGTTTGCGGCACCAGGACGGTGGGGGCAGCGTCCCCCAGCAGGTCGTACAGATGGGCGGGCATGTCGGTGATGGAGTAGACGGCCTCGCCGAGCGTCCCGTCCTGATTCCGCGCGCGGTCCCGGGTCAAGTAGCCGTGCTGCTCCAGCTCCTTGAGGCCGCTGCTGACCGCGTCCCGTCCGTCGGTGGCGCACTTGGCGAGCTCGGCGACCGTGACCCGCCAGCCGTCCCGGTGAGTGGAGATCAGCCCGAACAGGCCCTTGGCCTTGAAGCTGATCCTCGGGTCTCGGAAGAGGGCGTTGGAGATCTGGGTGAAACGGTCGCCCGCCATCACGCCGCGCCGGATCCCCGCCCCATAGCCGCTCATCGCGAGCCTCCCGCCGAAACCACGGCAGGCTGCCGGAAGTCGGCGAGCGCGGAGCCCGGACGCTGGGCTGCGTCCGGGTACGGGGCGAGGGGCAAGGCGTGGTGCGCATGTTCCATGCCCAGAGTCCACCCGCGGCCTCCGACCGGAACTCCGACCGGATGCTCCCACCAGGCGTCACGATCCGGTGACATTGGAGTTCGTCCTGCGTGGAGGGTCCTGTGGAGGGGGCCCTCCACAGGACGTGAGACCCTGCGCGGCCTGCTCTTCGGGTGTGTTCCCCACCGTCAGCGGGGCGAAGAGGATCGGCAGCGGAGCGTGGCGGAGGTGGGGCGGAGGTGGGGCGGTGTCGCACAGGTCACCGGACGCGGGGTCCGGCTCGACGGACGGTGCCAGGCCGAGATGCTGGCCGCGATCAGCGCCGATCCCCTGGCTGACCTGGCACTAGGACGAATCTAGGACGGCCGAAGGCCCCGTGCCCATAGCGTCGCCGTGGGGCACTCAGCTGTTCCCGCGCAACGAAAGGAACAGCATTGAAGCGTTCGGTCAAGGCAGCGGTGGTGGTCGCGACGATGGCCGTCGCCGCTGTCACCACTACCGGAGTAGCCCAGGCCCAACTACGGGAGTAGCCCGGGCTCATGGCTGACCGGGGGCCAGCAGGGCCGCAGCATCTCACCGGCCGGCGGCCACGCCCAGCCGCGTCAGCACGGCCGATCTGAGCCGAAGTACGGTCACGAGCAACGGGGGACAATAATGATGAGGTCAAGAAGGCACGGGGCGCCGAAGAGCGCCACGGGAACGCCGCGCCGCGGGGCGCTGGGTCGGCTAGTACCCGTCCTGATGGGTCCTGCTGTCGCGGCAGCCGGGCTGCTTCCGGTCCTGAGCGCCGCGCCGGCATCCGCCAGCAGCGCTGTCGCGGCGTTTCCGGCAGACACGTTCACCATCGCGTTCCAGGCCAATACCACCAGTCTGTGGGAGTCGGGGGGAACGGCGCCCGGCTCCACCAACACGGGCCTGGGCATGATGCGTGGCACCAGCCCCAGCACCGCGCTCGGCGGGTGCAACGGGAGCGGTGGCGAGACCGCGTTCCAGGCCAACACCACCGACCTGTGGATGATCACCGGGAACGGACACACCGTCAACACGGGCCTGGGCATGATGCGCGGCACCAGCCCCAGCATGAGCAGCGTCTGCCAGGGGCGGGACACCAGCGTCTACTGGACCGCGTTCCAGGCCAACACCACCAACCTGTGGGTCACCGGGAACGGACACACCGTCAACACGGGCCTGGGCATGATGCGCGGCACCAGCCCCAGCATCGTTGCCCACTACGACAGCGCGGGCCACATCGAGTACGACGTTGCGTTCCAGGCCAACAACGGCGATCTGTGGCGCTACAACTCGGAAACCGGACGGGGTACCGACCTGCACTTGGGCATGATGCGCGGCACCAGCCCCAGCATCGCCTCCACCGGCGGGCCCGACGTCGAGATCGCGTTCCAGGCCAATACCGGCGACCTGTGGACCACGCCGGGCACCACCGCCGGCACCGATCTGCACCTGGGCATGATGAACGGCACCAGCCCCAGCATCACCAGGAACTACAACAACAAGAGCCATTTCGGTATCGCGTTCCAGGCCAACACCGGCAACTTGTGGATCACGCCGGGCACCACCGCCGGCACCGACCTGCACCTGGGCATGATGCGCGGCACGAGCCCGAGCTACACGGTCAGCGGTTCGGGGGTGCCGGGGATCGCGTTCCAGGCCAACACCGGCGCTCTGTGGATCACGCAGGACAAGCCGGCCGGCGGTGTCTCCACGGGCCTGGGCATGGCTCCTGGTACCAGTCCCAGCATCATGGCGCAGAGCTTTACCCCGTCCGACGGCGGGACGACCCGGACCACCTCGGGCGAGCCGACCGTCGGCAAGCTCTACTACCACCTCGGGCCCGTGCACTGGAACTGCACCGGCACGGTGATCGGCCCCGACATCGTCGCCACCGCCGGCCACTGCATCTACAACAGCACGAACCACGCCTTCGGCGGGCCGCCCGGGATCTGGGTCAACGCCCCGACCCCCGACAAGTTCGTGCCGAACGACAACTCCAGCGGACAGCATGCCGCCTGGTCGGTTCAGAGCATCGGCTACGTCACCAGGCACTGGCACGACGGTCACGCCCCCGACGCCGACTTCGGGGTCTACGTGATCAAGCCGCGCTCCGACGGCGCACACATCGGGAACGTGGTCGGGATCCACAAGTGGAAGACCTCGCAAGGCGTGAACGCGGCCTCAACCCCCACCTACACCATCGGCTACCCGCACGACTACAAGGACCCCCGCGCGTGCAACGCGCCGGCGACCCGGTTCAACGGCGACAACAGCCAGCTGGAGCTCAACTGCACCTTCGCTGACGGAGGGTCCGGCGGTCCGCTCAGCGACAGCACCGGCACGGCGTATGCCGGCATTGGCGGATTCCAGCAGGGCGGCGTCAACCCCTTCCCGTCCTACGGAGTCGTGTGGAACAGCGCATTCGCGGGATTGGTCGCTTACGCGGAGAGTGGCGGCAAAGGCAACACCGTGGCAGGGGCCGGCTCCGCTGCCCCTGTGCCGGTGACCGCCGCCGCGCACTGAGCGTCAGCGACGTGGCCGGGTGAGAGCGTTCACCGGGTCCACAGACCCTCGGCCCGGGACTTGAACCGCGTCTGCGGTACAAGCCCCGGGCCTTGTGCGCAGCCGCGCCTCCGGCCGACGACCGCTGTGGTGCGCCCCCGGCTCAACCGGCAGGAGCCGGTAACCACGAGTGGAACAACTCCACAACCCGTCCGGCACCAGTCGCCCCACCCTCGCCGTCACGGCCGACAGGTTAGTGATCAAGCCAGTTGAGACCGCCTCCTAGGCGAGCGCCGCGGTGTCAATCGACGACCGTGACCGGCATGAACCCCAACGCCAAGTTCTCCAAGGCTTGGGGCAGACGACCGAAGGTAGCCACCCGCGCCTCGATCACGTAGAGCTCACCGAACTCGTCCAGCCCGAGAAACCCTCCCCGGCCAGGTCGAGCTCACCGACCGGCGCGAACCGAGCAGCCGCGCCGGGCGGGCAGCGATCGCCTCACCGCCGGGGAACTATCTCCTTGGCAACCGTTCCGCCGCTCATGAACACCCCCACGAACTGCGAGGTCTACACGGTCGGTGCGCAGTCATGCGGTGAGGGGCGTGGTGTGTTGGCCACCGTCGGCCCGCCGGACCACCCTGCGCAGTGCGCAACCAATCCGGCCCGGCTCCCTCCCCCGAGGGGATGGCTGCGCACGGTGCCGTTGGCTCCGCTCGCCATGTGTAGTCGGCTTCAGCTCACCTGGCCCGCCTGCGTGCGCACCGTCCGGCGCCCGAGGCAGTGCGCACCGCCGAGGTGCCCCCGGCACCGCACAGTTGCGGCCCACCGCGCGACCACCGACCCGAGAGCCGCCGTGGAGGGGGCGGTGGAGGGGTCCCTCCGCCACCCCCTCCACGGTTTTGTGGCCGCTTCGTGATCGTGGAGGGGGCTGATCGGTCGGCGAATCGGTCGGGGCTGACGGGTTTCGTCCAGGTAGCAACACATCGCTTCTACCTGGGAGTTTCACATGTCTCCTGCGACTGGGTCTTCGGGCGGCGAGGCGCCGCCGATGGCTGCGGGGGTGAGCCTTACCCGGATGCGCCGTCAGGTCCGGCTCGGCCGCTGGGGGGTGTGGGCCGCGCTCGCGTGCGGGCCCCTCGCCCTGGCCGTGGCGGCCATGCCGTCGCCGGCAGCGACGGCGGCGACGGCCCCGGCGCCGTCGACCAGCACGGTGCGCACTGCGGCGGCCGCCGACCCGTCCGGGTATGCCGAACTGTTCCTGGCGGCCTGGCTGCGCAGTGCCGCTTCGGATGAGAGCAGTGCGCAGGCGCGGCTCGCCCAGGCAATGGCGCCGTCCATTGCGCTGCCGCAGCCGGCGGGTGCGCAGTCGGTGCTGGAGCGCGCAGTGGCGGTGCGCAGTGCGCAGCACGAGGGCGGGCAGTGGTCGGTGACGGTGGCTGCGCAGTATGCCGACTTCTCGGTGCGCTACTTCGCGGTGCCTGTCGTGGCCGACGCGTCGGGGGGCTCGTTCACGGTCACGGGGGCGCCCGGTCAGGTGGCCGGCCCCGCGTCGGCGAAGGCGCCGGAGTCGGCGTACGGGGTGAATCTGCCGGCGAAGGGCGCCCTTGCCTCCACGGTCGCCGAGTTCCTGCGCACCTATCTCACCGGGCTCGGCGAGGTGGACCGCTATCTGGCTCCGGGGGTGAAGCTCGCTGCCCTGTCCGGGACGTCGTACACCGACCTCCAGGTCGAGCAGGCGAGCGCCATCGAGGAGGCGGCGGCCGCCGAGACGGTTCCGGCGGACGGCACCACGGCCCGGGTGCGGGTCCAGATCAAGGCCCAGGACAAGGCCGGGGCGTGGCCGCTGGCCTACGAGTTGACGCTCACCGCGCGGGCCGGCCGCTGGGAAGTCTCCGCCTTCGCCACCGCTTCGATCGCGGGCGGGGGTGGCCGGTCGTGAACACGGTGCACTCTGTGGTGCTGGCCGGGAAGCTCGATGACCTCGGCAACTCGTGGATCGACATGTTCACCACGTGGGGCACCCGGGGGCTGAAGGCCGCCCTGATCGTGATCGTCGTCGTCGAGATGGTGCGGCGGTTCTCCATCAAGGCGGGCATCGGGGCGCTGCTGCTGATGGCGATCGCGCTGGGGCTCTACGAGGCCCGCGACGATCTCGCGGGGATCTTCAAGGACCAGGTCAATAACCCCACCAAGAAGTCGGCCCCTGCCGTGGTGGTGCCCGTGCGTCCGCTGGATGCGACGTCCTCGGGGACGGGGGGCGGGCTGTGAGTACGAGCGCTGCTCCCCGCGTGGGGCGCTTCTATACGGCGGCCCGCCGCCACCCGTGGGTGCTGGGGAAGGTCGCAGATTTCAAGATTCCGCTCGGCCCGTACACGCCCGCGCAGATCGCGGTCGCGGCCGGCGGCGGGCTGCTGCTGGTCGAGACGGTGACGTGGTGGTCCTGGCTGGGGCCGCTCCCGCTGGCCGGGTGGGTGGTGGCGATCTGGGTGGTGCGCCGTCCGAAGTTCGCCGGGCGGGCGCCGCTTCCGGCGGCGGTCGGCTGGCTGACTCTGCTGACGCAGCCAGCCGCCGGACGCATCGGCGGCCACCCGGCGCGGGATCGCGCACCGCGTCCGCTGCGCGGCGGCTTCGTCATCGAGGACCTGGCCGACCTGAAGGCCGTGCCGGTTGCGCGGACCCGGCCGACTGGGCCCGCGAGGGGACGCCCGGAGCGGCCAGCGCGCCGGTCACAGAGGCCGGCGAAGCCTCGGGGACGGCGGCCGCAGCCGCGGTCGGCCACTCGCCGTCCGGAGGTGACGCGCCTGCGGGTGGCTTCACCGGCACAGCGCCTGATGGCCCAGGCCGCAGCGCGCCAGAAGCAGGGGAGTTCGTTGTGAGGGTGCCGATCCGTCATCTCGCCGGGCATCTGCTGTGGTCGGCCCAGGGCGGGGTGTGGGCCATCTACCGCCTTCACCCCGGACCCGACGCTCAGGGAGCACTCGCCGAGACGGTCCAGGGGACCTACGTGCCGACGCAGGTGCGCGAAGAACTGCTGTCCAAGGCCGCGCACTTGGTGCGCTCGCTGTCCGGGGCGCCGCGGCTGTACGGGCTGTGCGCCCAGGTCGATGCGGGCGAGGTCGCGCTGCGGATGCTGGAGGGGGTCGACCCGAAGGCGGGCAGCGCGGCCCGCCAGATGGGCCAGCATCCCTGGGCGGAGACCGCCGAGGCCGCGCTGGACCTGCTGGCAGGCCAGGAGATGCACCGCCGCACGCTGTGGCTGGCGGTGCCGCTGAACACCGAGAAGGGCGTGCTCACGTGGTCGGCCGGCGTCGGGGCGGTGTGGGCGGATCTGTCTTCTCAACTCGGTCTGGCCCCGGCCCCCGTCACCCGCCGCGAGGTGAGCGCCTACCGGCGCCAGGCCGAACAGGTCGAGGCGCAGCTGGCGGGTGCGGTGGCGTTCCGTCCGGCCCGCCCGGCCGAGGTGGTGTGGATGCTCCAGCACGCGCTGCGCCGCGGTCTGGCGGAGCCTTTGCTGGCCGAGGCGGAGTCCAGCGCCCTGTACGGCGGCCGTGTGCAGGAGGGTGAGCTGCGCTCGCCGAGTTACGCCGATCTCGGTCAAGTCCGCCTGCTGGAAGGCGGCATCGAGGAGGTCGAGAACGCCGCCGTCGACGACGAGGACGACGACCGGGATGCCGGTGGTGGGCGGCGCGGGCCCTGGTGGCGGCGCGGCACGTCCTCCCCGCTGCTGCGGCGCTGGCTGCAGGTGGAGACGGAGGACGGCTGCGGATACCAGGCGCACCTGGCGCTGGCCGAGTGCCCTCCAGCGGTCGGCGCCGACGCAGCCGATCTCTTCTCTCAGCTGGAGGGGCTGGCGTTTCCCGTCGACTACGTCGTGGACCTGACCCTGGTGCCGGCCGAGAAGGCCAAGGCCCAGGTGCAGCGGAAGAAGAACGAGCTCGTCGACCAGGCCGACCAGTACGACGCCCGTCCCACCGGCATGCCCTCCACTCTGGTGGAGGCCGCCCGGGATCTCGGCGAGCTCGATGCCCGCCTGTCGCGGACCTCCGTCGAGGTCGAGGTGCAGTCGGTCACCGTGCTCAGCGTATGGGCGGCCCGTGCGGCCGACTGCGACGCCCGCGCCCGGGCGCTGACCGCGCTGCTGGCCGGGGCGGACTACCGGGCGGTGCGCCCGGCCGGCCTGCAAGAAGCCCTCTTCACGCTCGGTCTGCCCGGCACTGTGCGGCCGCACACGGTCCGCGAGTTCGTCCAGCACCAGGTCTCCGAGGACTGGGCGATGAGCGGCGCCCTGACGCTCACCGAAGCGGGCGACCCGGACGGGATGCTGCTCGGGTTCGACCAGGACACCGGCACCACCCGGCCGGTCCTGCTGAACGTCGCGGATGCCCCCAAGGCGGATGCCTCCGCGTCCTTCGCCGTCACCGGGGACCCCGGCGGCGGCAAGAGCGTGCTGCTGAAGATGCTCACCCAGTCGGAGGTGGACCGGGGCGGTCGGGCGATCTGTATCGACCGCACCCCGCTGCGCGAATGGGCCACCTTCGCCCGCACCGCCGCCCCGGGCCGCTGCCAGATCATCGATGCCGCCGCAGCCGGGATCTCCATCGACCCGCTGCGCATGTTCCCCGGCACCACTCAGGGCACGCACTACGCGCTCAGCTACCTCACCCTCCAGCTCGGCATCGGGCCGATGACCGCGGCCGGCGGAGTCCTGCACCGGGCCGTGGAACAGGCCGCCCAGAGTGCCGCCCCGTCCATGCACCAGGTGACGGTCGAACTCCAGACGATGGCCGACGGTGGTGCGGGAGCCCGTCAGGAGGCCGCTGCCACGTTGGTGGACCTGATGCGGATCGTCTCCTCCAACCCGCTCGCCCAGATGGTGTTCGACCCGACGCTGCCGCCGGTCCGCCTGGAGCAGGACCTGGACTCGGACCTCATCGTGATCACCACCGCCGGGCTCACCCTGCCGCCTCAAGAGGCCTTCGCCCACCCCGAGGTGCTGCGCCAGCAGCCCCTGGAGGCATTGATCGGCCGGGCGGTGCTGTATCTGATCGCGGCGCTCGCCCGGCAGACCGCGTTCGCCGACCCGAGCCGGTTCTGCGCCATCGTCGCGGACGAGTTGTGGTGGCTGACCGGCTCCGCCGAGGGCACCGCGCTGATCAGCGAGATCCTCCACGACGGCCGCAAGCACAACGGCGGGCTGTTCGCCGGCGCCCAGGACGAGAAGGAACTCGGCCCGGACCGCGGCCTGTTCGCCTACCGCGCGCTCGCCCGCACCCAGGATCACAAGACCGCCCGCCGTGGCCTGGAGTTCATCGGACTCGACAGCACCGATCCCGAGCTGCTGCGGATCGTCACCACCGATCTCTCCCCCCTGCGCGACAAGAGCCGCAAGGGCGAAATGCTGCTGACCGCGCCACGCCTGAACACCTGCCGCGTCAAGGTCGCCATCCCCCGCCTGCACCGCATCCAGTCCGGCATCACCACCACCCCCGGCCAGCCCCCCACCCCCGCCACAGCCAACCTCACCGCGGCCAACACGGCGAAGGAGCAGGTGGGATGACTACAAGCGAATGGGACCGTTCCCGGCGCCGGGCCCAGACCGTCGGCACCCTCGCGGTCCTGACCGCCCTGGCCGCCGTCCTCACAATGTTCGCCACGGTCGGCGTCCCCGATGCCTGGTGGCCCCAGATCGGTTCCGCGTTCGCGGACAGCCCGCACCCCACCCCGTCCCCGGCGCCCGCCGATCCATGTGCCCTGATCACCGGACCGGCCAAGGACTCCTGCACCCACGCCCCCGCTCCCTCCGGCGCACGCCAGGACGGGACGGGCGCAGCAGATGTCTGGCGGCTGGCGGTACCCGCCGTCGGACTGGTCCTCGTGTACGCGGTGCGCTCCAGCGGCCGGCGGGGGCGCTGATGCGGCATCTGGATCGCGGCCGCCTGCGGGCCATCGGCTTCACGGTGGTCATCACCGTGGTGTTCCTGCTCGTCAACGCCCAGGTCGCACACGCCGCCGAGACCAGCGGCGACATGCTCTCCCCGCTCAACATCACCAGCTCCGAGGGCGTGCCCATCGACGGCTACGAGCTGTCGGCCGAGGGCGGCAGCGTCTTCTCCTTCAAGTCCAACGCGTACGCCTTCGTCATGTCGGGTCTGTTCACTCTGCTGCGACTGGTGGTCGGCCTGGCGTGCTGGGCGATCGAGTTCGCCTTCAGGTTCCCGCTGCTCAAGATGCTGGCCGACCCGGCGCAGAAGGCTGCCGACGCCTACAACCACGCCGTCGTCGACAGTCTCGGCCTGAAGGGGCTGCTGCTGGCCTGGGCGTTCGTGTTCGGGCTGATCCTGTTCGTGCGCGGCAAGGCAGGCAAAGGCCTGGGCGAGATCGCCCTGACCCTGGTGATCGGCGCGCTTGCCGCGTCCGCGTTCGTCCGCCCCGACTACCTGCTCTCCCAGAACGGGCCGCTCGCCCAGACCGAGCAGGCCGCCGCCGAAGTCGCCCGCGACACCGTCAACTCCCACTACTGGGGCGGGAAGATCGCCAGCGATCAGGGGCCGTGCAAAGGCATGGCCGGCCGCGCCGAACTCAAGTGCCTCCAGATCGAAGGGGCCAAACCGCTCTCGCCGTCCGAGGTGGCCCGCCCGATCCAGGACTCCCTCACCAACGCCCTGGTCGTCAAGGGCTACATGCTGCTGGAGTACGGCCGCGTCCTGGACCCCGCCAAGGACGCCGACAAGAAGGCCTACGCCCTCCACCTCAAATGGGTCTCCGGCGGCTACAAGCCCGAGAACCAGCCCAAGAAGAACAAGGACGCCTGCAATCTACTCCGGGGACCGGCCCTGAAGTACTGCGAGCAGGGAGCCGCCGGGCAGGTCACGGGCCCCGACGCCGACCAATTGCCCGGACTCACCACCGGCGATGCCCTGCTGCAGGCGTCCCAGCCGGTGCTCACCGAGGAAGACCAGCAGTTCGCCGCCTTTCTCAAGGACCTCAAGGACCAGGGCGGGCCGGTCGGCAAGGCCTGCGCCGAGTACGCGGCGAAACCGACCGGCTGGCGCACCGCGGGCGCCTTGATGCTGTTCATCGCGTCGCTGCTGATCTGTGCGATCCCGTTGTCCGCGTCGGTGGTCCTGCTCGGCACCCAGGCCGCTGACGCCGGCGCGGCCGCGGTCGGCGGCGTCTCCTTCGTGTGGGGGATGCTGCCCGGCCCCAGCCGGCAGGTGGTGTGGAAGTGGGCCGCCGTCTTCGTCATGTCGGTCGCGGTCATGTTCCTGTGCTGCATGTTCCTGCCGTTCTACGGCATCGGCGTGGACGTGATCTTCACCGACGGCCCCGAGCTGCCGGCCGAACGCCTGCTGGTCCTGGACGTCCTGGGCATCGCCGGACTGGCCTTCCACCGCACCCTCATGCGGGGGATCTCCTCCTTCGGGCAGCGTCTGGCCATCCGGATGCGCTACGCGAAGGTCGGCGGCACGCACCTGCCCGGCGACACCTCGGAGATCGGCGCCGCCCTGGCCGTGCACTCCACCGGAGGAGCCGGGTTCGGAATCGGTGGGCTGCGCTCCCTGGCGCTGTCGGGTTCCTATGGCCAACTCGGCACCCGGCACCGTCTGATGGCTTCCCTGGCCTCGCTGGTGGACGGGACGGGCATGCCCGTCGACTCCGGCCGGCTGCTGGCCGACGCGGGGGCCGAGGCCTCCCGAGGCCTTGCGCCGCTCGCTCTGGCCGCCACCGGGCTTCGGCTCGGCGCCCGCGGTGCCTGGGGGCTGGTGGTGGGCCGCCGTCCGGACGACACAGCACTAGAACGGTGGCGCAAGCCCACCGGCGATGTCGACAGCGCGGATACGGAAGGGGAGGTGGGCGCAAGGGGCCGGACGCGTCGCCGGGGGCCCGCAGACCGCTACCGGGATCCGGACGGAACCATCGCCGATCGGGAGTCGGGAACCCTGCTGCACGACCAGCACCAGGACCGCACCCTGCTGTCCACCCGGGCCCACAACCGTCTCGTGCGGCTGCGCGGCTACCGGATCCTGCATCGCACGGGACGGATCGCGTACGGCTCCAGCTGGGGCCTGCCGGAGAGCATCCGGCGCGGCCGCGGACACGGCTCGCGTTACACCCAGGACGCCCGCCAGCAGGTGAAGGTCTGGGGCAACACCGTCCGCGAGGACGGCCGGGCCTGGGCGGCTGCCGGCAGTACCGCCGCCCAGCGGCTGCGCGAGGAACCCAGTGACCGGGGCGCGCCCGCTCCCTTCACCGGCCGGAGCCTGCGCTCGGCGACCCCGCGCAGCGGCCTTCCCTCCCCGCCCTCCGTGCCGCCCACTCCCCCCGCGCCCCCGGCTCCGCCGACCGCGCCGCCCCCCGGGGCCGCCCCGGATCCGGCAGCGATGCGGCGCCGGATCATCGACCGGCTCGGGGCCGGGGATCCGCCCGAGGCGCGCCGCCGCGTCCAGGACGAGATGCGCCGCCGCTTCGGCGACCCGGACGCGGGAGGTGACGGCGGATGAGACTGCCGTCTCTGCCCCGCCCCCGGCGGGCCAAGTGGGCTGTGCTGCTCACGCTCGTGCTGTTCACCGCGGTGTGCTGCGCCGCCCCGCTCGCCGGGACCCTCAACGCGCTGGCCGCGCTCGCCGCCACGCGTCCCACCACCAGCAACGACCCAGGAGGCGGCACCAGCGCCGACATCCCGCCCCGAATGCTCCAGGCCTACCAGAAAGCTGCATCCCTCATCGGGCACGAAGTACCGGGCTGCCGGGGCCTGGACTGGCCGGTCCTCGCCGGCATCGCGAAGATCGAGTCCAACCACGCGGCCGGGCACAGCATCGCCGCCAACGGCGACATCACCCCGCGCATCTACGGCGTGCTCCTCAACGGCTCGGGGGTCGGCGGCAACACCACCGCGGTCGCCGACAGCGACCACGGACGGTGGGACGGCACCGCGCAGGGCGAACGAGCCGTCGGCCCCTTCCAGTTCCTGCCCTCCACCTGGGATGACAGCGCGGGCCGCGACGCCAACGGCGACGGTGTCAAGGACCCGCACAACGCCGACGACGCCGCCCTCGGCGCCGCCGTCTACCTGTGCGGCAACGGACGCGACCTGAAAGATCCGGCCCAACTCCGCTCGGCGATCTTGCAGTACAACCACTCCGGCACCTACGCGGACGAGGTCCTCGGCTGGATCCACCAGTACCGGGCCGCCACCAAGAGCAGCACCGATCTGAGCCACGTGACCGGGAATGCGCGCACCGTCCTCGATGAAGCCCTGTCCCAACGAGGCGTCCCCTACTCCTGGGGCGGCGGTGACGCGTCGGGCCCCACCACGGGGATCTGCTGCTCGCCCAGCGGAAGGTCCGGGGCCAGCATCACCGGCTTCGACTGCTCGGGACTGACCCTGTACGCGTACGCCAAAGCCGGTGTCCGGCTGCCGCGGACCGCGGCCGAGCAGGCCGGAGCCGGCCGGCGCATCCCCGCCTCGCAGGGACAGAGCGCGCTGGCGCCGGGGGACTTGGTGTTCTACGCCTATGCCCCGGGCCGGGACTCGACGATCTACCACGTCGGGATCTACGCGGGCAACGGACAGATGATCAACGCCCCCCGCCCTGGAGCCTCGGTACGCCTGGACGCCGTCGATGCCATGTCGGGATTCGCGGGAGGGACCAGGCTGCTGTGAACTCCCCACACCCGCAGCCTCACAAGCCGCGTCCCGTCTGGCCGCTCGCCCTGTCCACCGCACTGCTGGCCTGCGGCGGTCTGGCCCTGCTGCTGCCTTCTCCTCATCCAGCAGCCCCCGTCACGACAGCCACCCGCACGCAGCCCTCGCCGACCGTGACGCCCCGGCATCCAGCGGAGTCACACCGCACGGGCCCGCTCATCACATCCTCCGCTGCCCCGTCCCGCGCGGCCTCCCCCTCCCCGAGCACCACCGCGCTGTCGGCCGTCCCACCACGCGGCGACGGCCCGGCCAGTGATCCGGCCATCCAGCAACTCCTGGACCAGTCCTGGCCCCGCGACCTGCCCAAGGGCGACGAGCAGCAGCTCCTGGCGACCGGACGCCAGCTCCTGGCAGCCGATGCGAGCGGCGTGGGCCGCGACGCGTTCCCGGCCCTGTTCCCGCCCGGCGAACGGAGTGTGGTGGTGCCGGCTTTCACCCGCATCCGCGTCCAGGCCGCCATCGCCCGCACCGACCCCGCCCACCCCAACCGGGCGGTGGTGCACCTGGTGTGGGCGGGCGCCGACCGCGGCGGCACCTACACCGACGGACGCCTGGCCGACCTGTCCTTCACCCGCACTCCCTCACCGAACGGAGCGACCGTATGGATGCCCATACCGCTGTCCTGACCCCACCGCCGACACCGACGCCGACTGCTGCGGGACCCGTCCTTGGCGCTCTCCATCAGCTTGTCGGCTGCGTCGAGTGGATCACCGATCATGCCTGGCTGCCGCTCCTGGTCCTGGTGACCGCCGCGGTGGCCGGCGAACATGTCGTACGCCGCCTGGCCGCGCGCGTCTCCCAGGAGCGCATGGCTCTCGACCTGGCCCCGGCACGGCACTTCGACCCCTCCGCCGAGGAGATCCTGCGCCGCGGCATCGAGCTAACCCGGGCCTCCACCTCCATGCCCTGGTGGGCACCGCGGCGCGCCAAGGCCGTGCGGATCCGGCTGCGCGCCGACGGCGCCAGCCCCCTCACGTACCGGGTCGAGGGGCCGGTCGGTGCCGAACGGCTGCTGTCGACCACGCCGTTCGGCCCGCACGTCAAGGTGACCAAGGCCGCCCCGCTGGCGGACAAGCAGCGCAAGCACGAAGTGCGGGCGGAGTTCATGCTGCGCGGCAACCCGGTCGCCACCCTGCGCGACGTCCCGCTCGACCCGGACCCCCTGCAGCCGCTCGTGGACGCCGTCGCCGACCTGCGCGCCCACCTCGGCGACCTGGCCGAACTCTGCATCGACCTGCAGCGTGCCCCCAAAATGGTGCTCAAGGCGCGCCGGTGGCAGCTGCTGGATGCCGCCCGGCGCAGCGAGCGGGGCGAGGCCACGCGTCTGACCCGCTGGATGCACCTGGATCACCAGCGCCTGGAGGATTCCTGGCTGTTCCAGTTCAGCCAGATACTCACCCCGGACGGCCGCCGGTCCCGGGAGGGCGGACGCATGGTCATGACGCCGCCGCCGGTCCGGGTGGATACCGCCAAGGCCTTCGGCAAGCTCGCCGAGGACAGCCACCTGGTGCGGGTGCAGATCCTGGTGCGCTGCGCCTCCGACACCACGGGCCGCGCCGAGGCTCATCTCGCCCGGATCCAGGCCGCCATGGATGTGTTCGGCGGCTCGGCCCGGTTCGCCATAAAAGGATGGCAGATCGGGCCGTGGCGGCTGGGTGCCGACCGCTTCCCCCACCGCAAACGGTTCGACCAGCGCTGGAGCACCGGGCAGTGCCAGCCACCCAGCGCCAACTGGGTCCAGCTGACCGAGCTCCTCGGTCTCCTGAAGCCGCCCACCGTCCACTGCCGGCTCCCGCTGCTCCCCGCCGACCTGCCGTCCTTCGCCTTCGACGATCCGTCCCTGCTGTTGCAGGGCTTGTACCAGAGTCCGGACGGACGGCGCCGCCTGGTGGCCACCCACGCAGCCGAGACCCTCTTCGAGGTCGCCGTGGGCAAGGCGGGCGGCGGCAAGACCGAACGGGCCCTGGCCCAGGCGATCGCCCTCGCGCACGCCGGCGGCGGACTCCTCTTCGTCGACCCGCACCGCGACTCCTGGAAGCGCGGCGCCCCCTACCTCGCCCACGACCACATCATGAGCCGCATCGCACGGATCGACCTCAAAGCCACCGGACCCGACTCACTGATCAGCTCCTGGAATCTGATCGGCATGCACCACGGGCGGGCCCGGCACGAAGTCGTCGAGGACACCGTCGACGCGTTCGCCTCCGCGTTCACCTGGGACGACACCAACGCGCCCCGCGCGATCGCCATTTTCACCCAGGCCCTCACCGTCCTGACCGCGATCAACGAACTGGCCTGCAAGGCTCAGCGCCCCCACGACCAGGCCACCATCTTCCACGTCCGCGCCCTGCTCACCGACGCCGACTTCCGTACCAGCGCTCTTAGCGCCCCGCGCGACCACTTGGACGAGGAGTCGCGGGCCTGGTGGCAGAGCGTCTTCCCCACCCTGCCTACCGACTCCTTCAACGTCCTCCTCAACCCGCTCACCCGGCTCGCCGCCAATCCCGTCACCCGGGCCTTCCTCGGCCAGGGCCACGGTGTCTACAACATCCGAGCCGCCATGGACGCTCAGATGATCGTGTGGGTGTGCACGGACGGCAACGGCCCCACCGACAGACTCCTCATCGCCCTGCTCGCCCGGGACCTGCTGCGCGCCGGCCGCTCCCGCACCGACCTTCCCGAACACCAACGCGTCGCGTTCCGGGTCTACCTGGACGAGCTCATCACCCTGACCGGCACCGCCGCCGAGTCCATCGCCGCGATGTTCGAAGACCTACGCAAGTTCCGCGTCCACATCCACGGCATGACCCAGATCCTGGCTCGACTCCCCCTCTCCGTACGCCAGTCGCTGCTCCAGAACGCCTCCACCCTGTCCACCACCACCGGCTCCCGAGCCGCGGTCTCCGCCATCACCGAGGAATGGGGCGACCGGCCCAGCCCCGCTCACGTCGCCAACCTCGACCGCTACGACCACTACGCCCAGTTCACCGTCGACGGCCGCCGCATCGGCCCCCTCCTCCTGCACGGCCCCCTGCTCGACGTGGTGTTCGACGATCTCCGCGAGTCCGGCAAAGTCCGCGCCCTGGAAGCGGCCGCCGACCGCATGGCTGGGGCCCTGCCCCTGTCCGACCTCACCGCCCGCGCCGCCGCCCAGCAGCAGCGCGTCCAGACCTTCCTCCGTGAGCACGCCCCCGCCGTCGTCCCGCTCACCAAGTCCACCAAGGAGTTCCAATGACCGATATGCCGCCCCCCGGCGACAAGAGGGCAGTGCCCGCATTCGTGCCCAGCCCGGTCGAACCGCTCCCCCACCAGCTGCTCGCCGCCCTGGCCCAGCACCGTATGGCCACCACGCAACAACTCCAGGACCTGCTGCGACCCCAGGCCGCCCGGCAGTCCATCTCCACCCCACTCAACCGGCTACACAAGGATGAATTGATCGGCTACACGGCGCTGCCCAACTCCCACGGCAGGCGCGCCTGGTTCCTCACCCCGGACGGGGCCCGCATCACCCGCGACTGGCCCCAGCTGCGCGGCCGGCCTCCCTACCCGATCACCTCGGCCTCCGCTGCCTCGATGAAGACACCGCACGTCCTGACGGTGGTCCGTGCCCACCTCGCCTTCGTCGGTGACGCGCGCCGCCGCGGCGACGAACACGGCCACCTCGACTGGACTCCCGAGGTCGCCCACTCGCTCGGGGACGGTGAGCGCGTCATCGCCGACGCGCTGATGTACTACGTCCTGCACGCCGGTGACGGCGGCCGCACCAAGCTCCGTGCCCTGGTCGAAGTCGACCGCGCCACCACCAGCAGCGAGCGCCTGGCCACCAAGCTCATCGACTACGCCCGCCTGCACACCTACACCCCCAGTCCACCCGGGCGCCGCGCCACCCAGGCGAACACGCCGCCGGCCTGGCAGCGCTGGTACCCCGTCTTCCCCCGCGTCCTGTTCATCCTCACCGGTGCCAGCCCCACAACCCTCGTCCACCGCATCGAGGACCTTCAGGCCATGACCGCCGAACACCCAGCCGTCGCCCAACTCGCACGAACCGTCCCGCTCGGCGCCGCGACCCTGGACGACCTCGAACAGCACGGCCCCACCGGGCCCGTGTGGACCCCGCTCAACGGGCAGGGTGAACGCCGCTCCTGGACCGAGTTGTGAACGGGCCCCGAAGCCGCGCTCCGTACGCACGCGCCCCGTTCCTGGCCGCGACCGTCGGAGCCTTCGGCCTACAGGTTGCTGATCTTCCGCATCGGCGCGTAGCGCAGCAGGAGGCGACGCTCGCCGTAGCGCGGCCCGAACGCGACCAACACCTGACCAATATCTGGGACTTCCAGCACCGTGCCGATCCCGAACATCGCGTGCTCGACCACGTCCCCTGGGGCCAACCGCTCATCCACCCGTGGGCCGGGGGCCCGTCCACGGCTCCCACGGTCGCGCATCCGGCGGCGTTCACGGTGCGCATCGAGGGCCTGCTGCCCGACCGGGAAAGCCGGCCCGGCGAGATCGGTCGCCTCCAGCACGGGCACGCCGCCCGTCGACCACCAGGCGATGTCCACACCGGTATCGGCATCCGCGGCAGGCACCGGCGGCGAATCCGCCACTGGTGCAGGGAGCAGAGTGGAAGGGGCGGGCGGGGCGCTCACCGTGGTCTGTTCCCACCACAACGGCCCGCGCCCGGTGCCGACCGGATCCATCGGGGCCCGGGCCATGGCACCAGAGGCGAGCGAGGCGAGCAGGTCGTCGGGCGAGGGCCGCTGGTGCGGCTGTTTCGCCAGACAGCGCTGGAGTGCGGGCCGCAGTGCCGGCGGCAGGCCGGTCAGGTCGGGCCGGTCGTGCACCACGCGGTAGAGCAGCGCGTGCGCGGTACCGGTACCGAACGGGCCGTGCCCGGTAGCGGCGTAGCAGAGCACCGCACCCAGAGAGAAGACGTCGCTGGCCGGTGTGATAGCCAGTCCTTGGGCTTGTTCGGGCGACATGAAGCCGGGGGTGCCGATCGCGGCGCCGAGCGTGGTGAGCGCCGGGCCGTCGCTCAGCGCCCGGGCGATCCCGAAGTCGATGATGCGCGGCCCGTCCCGCGTGACCAGGATGTTGCCCGGTTTCAGGTCGCGGTGTACCAATCCGGTGCGGTGGACGGCGGCGAGGGCCTCGGCCAGCCCCGCGCCCAGGTCCCGTACCGCGGACTCGGGCAGCGGACCGTCCTCAGTGATCAGGGACGCGAGATCGGGGGCATCCACGTAGACGGTGGCCACCCACGGCACCGCGGCCTCCAGGTCCGCGTCGACGACGGAGGCGGTGTAGAAGCCGCTGATGCTGCGGGCTGCCTCGACCTCCCGCCGGAAGCGTTCGCGAAAGCCGCTGTCGCCGGTCAGTTCGGGGCGCACCGTCTTCACGGCGACGGTGCGGCCGCTGCGCGAGCGGGCGAGGTAGACCGTGCCCATGCCGCCGCTGCCGAGCCGCGCCCGCAGCGTGTACGGGCCAATGTTGGCTGGATCTCCCGCATCCAGCGGCTCCATCGCGCACCCCCTTGCGTCCCGCGGCTGCCCGACAGGGTCTCACGGGCCCTGTCGGCCTGCTCCGCTACCGGTGCAACTCCTGCCAGGGAAGTGGCAGTTGAGACAACCGTCTGGATTCCGCATATGCCATCACCTGTACGGACAGTCACCCCCTGTCATTGCGCCAGAGCAGGGGTTTCCGGCCCGGCTGATCGGCTGCACCCCGACTGACCAGTGACGAAGTTAGGACCGAAACGTACCGAACTGCGCCGCATAGCTACCGGAACAGCATGGCTTCTTCACGGAGCGTGGCGCTAGTGTGCCTCTCTACGGCAAAACCGGAAGACGCTCCTCACACGTAACTGTGTTTCCACATCAAGGGGTTGTTCCGGGCTTCATGTTCCAGAACCAGGCAAGCGAGACCCAACGCGCCATACGGGGAGGACCAGTTGATCCTCGCACCACGACGTCACCGTCACACCACGGCCTTGCGCTGGCGGGCCGCTGCTGCCTCAGTCGCCGCCTTGGTCCTGCTGGGCGCCTGCAGCGGTACCAAGGACGACAAGAGTTCGGACAAGAACCCCAGCACGGCTGTCACACCGTCGACCGCGCCGCGCCAGACGTCGCCGAGCGCATCTGCGGATGCCACCGAGAAGGCGGCCGTCCTCGCGTCGTACAACGCGATGTGGGTGGAGCAGATGAAGGCCTACCGCAAGGCCGATGCCGCGGGCACCGACCTGGAGAAGTACGCCACGCTGGATGCTCTGGGCCGGTTCCGCATCGACCTGGCCCGGATGAAGAAGGCCGGCACGGCGGTCACGGGGGAGCTCGGCCACACCCCTGCCGTGGCATCGCTCAATCTCTCAGCGAAGACACCGACCGCCCAACTCACCGACTGCATGGATCTGTCCAAGTCGCAGACCATCGACACCCGGGCCGACAACAAGGTGATCCCCTATCCGACCGCTCAGCCGTTGCGGTACATCGCCACGGCCACGGCCGAGAAGTGGCCGAACGGATGGATGATCACCAAGTTCGTGCCGGATGGGAGCCGCACATGCTGAGAAGGCTGCTCAGTTCGGCTCCCGTCGCGCTGCTGCTGGCCGCAGGTCTCACCACGGCCGCCCACGCGGGCGAGGACCCCATCGGCAATGACCCCAACTGCCGGGGGCAGTGGCTGGCGGTCACGACGTGCGCCCAGGACCCCGGCACCCCGTCGACTTCCGGCGGGAGCAACCACCAGGCATCGTCCACCGCCGAGACCGGTGGGAGCAGCACTCCCCCGCCGTGCACCTACACCAAGCTGGTCCCGCAGCCCCCGGCGGACAACTTGGGCTGGGACGGGCACAAGCCCGGCGACAAGGGTGCGGTGTATCAGGTGTACTGCCCGGACACGATGCGGATCGGGGTGTCGTGGATCCCGGACGGCGGCCCTGCGGCGCCTCCGGTCGACCCCGAGGTCCTGGCCCACCGCGCGGTCGATTCGATGAAGCTGGTCGGACCGGACATCGCCAGTCCGCAGGCGGCGGGCTCGTACGCGGTCGGGGTGCCGATGTGGCTGTGGGTGAACCAGTCCCCCACCACGTTCGGTCCGAACACGGCGACCGCGTCCGCGGGCGCGGTGACGGTGTCAGCGACCGCAAGGGTCGCCTCCATCACCTGGAAGTTCGGTGACGGCACGTCGGTGACCTGCAATGGCCCCGGCACCGTGTACCAGGCGTCGTCCGGGATGAAGCCGTCGCCGACGTGCGGCCACACCTTCGCGAAGTCGTCGGCTGGACAGTCCGGCCAGAAGTTCGCGCTGGCGGCGACTTCGACGTGGCAGGTCGACTGGACGGTCACGGCCGGCGCCGTGGACACGGGCCAGTTCACCGAGGTCCGCCAGTCCCAGAGTCAGGTCGGGGTCGGGGAACTCCAGGCCGTCGGCAACTGAGTGTGAGAGCGAAAGGCGTTACAGCGTGAGCAAGACGGCAGCGCCCGCCTCAGCGGCGGGCCAGATTCCGGCGCAGCCTGGCCCGCCGTCCCTGCGGTGGCAGGCGAGGCGCCGGCGTCCGGGGGTGCTTGCCCTGGCCGCGGCACTGATCGCGGCGGGCGCGGTGGGCAACTACTGGTATTGGACGCAGAACGGCCAGCGCACTCCGGTCCTGGTCATGGCCCGGGACGTGGCCGCGGGCACGGTGATCCAGGACGCGGACCTGGCGGAGGCGTCGGTGGCGCTGGATCCCGCGCTCAAGGCGATCGGGACGGGGCAGCGCGCGCAGGTGGTCGGCAAGCGCGCCGCTGTCGAACTGCTGCCGGGTGCGCTGCTCGCGCCGGGGCAGATCACCAGCCGCACGCTGGTGCGCCAGGATGAGCAGCTGGTCGGGCTGAACCTGAAACCGGGGCAGATGCCGGATTCCCCGCTGAAGCCGGAGGACCAGGTCCAGGTCGTGTTCACCGGCGACAGCGGTGCCACCACGCCGGGCAAGAACGGCAAGCCGGGCCAGGACAGCGGCCCGGCCACCGTGGATGCACGGATCGTCCGCGTGGGCACCAAGCAGGACAGTACGGGCCAGCAAGTGATCGACGTAGCGGTCAAGTCGGCGGACGGGCCGCGGTTGGCAGCTCAGGCCGCGGCCGGGACGGTGGCGCTGGCTGTGAAGGCGGCGAGCGGGGCCGGTTCCTGATGGCGGTGATCGCTCTAGTGGGGGTGCCGGGCTCGCCCGGCGTGACGTCGACGGCGCTGGGCCTGCTGCGGATGTGGCCGGTGGAGCACGGCCGGCGGGTGCTGCTGGCCGAGTGCTGCCCGGACGGGGGCGCCGTGCTGGCGGGGGCGTTGCAGAGCAGGCTGACGGCCGACCGCGGCCTGCATAATCTGGCCGCCTCCCGTCGCAGTGTCAGTCTGCAGGACGCGTTCTGGACCCAGCTCGTGCGCATTTCCGACGAGGACCGGCGTGATGACCCCACCCGGATGCTGCTGCCCGGTCTGACCAGTCCGTCGGAGGCCGCCGGGCTGGCACCGGAATGGGGGGCGATCGCGGATCTGTTCGTCGGGATCGACCGGATCGAGGAGCACGGTCATGACGTGCTGGTTGACCTGGGGCGCAACGGGGCCTTCGGTCCGGCCCGGGTGCTGGCCCAGCGTGCCGATCTGGTGCTGCTGGTGATGCGCAGCACCTTGCGCAGCCTGCACATGGCCGCCGCCCGCGCCAGGATGCTCACCGCGCTGCTGGACGGCGAGGGCCGGCGCTCGGGGCGTCTGGGGGTCCTGCTGATCACCGAGGGGCCGTATGGGGCGCGGGAGGTGGAGGAGCACTTGCAGGTGCCGGTGGTGGCAAGTCTGCCGTTTCGGCCGCAGGAGGCCGCCGTGCTGTCCGATGGCGCCGCGGAGGGCAAGCGGTTTCGGGAGAGCAAGCTGATGCGGGCCGTCCTGGACGCCTCGACCCCGATCCGGCAGCGAGTGGCCACCCAGCGCGCCCGCCTCGCCTCGCCCCTGCACCAACGGTTGATGGGAGGCCCCGATGCACGCTGAACCGGTCTACAACGGAGAGCCCTATCCCCCGCGTCCGCCGGCCGCCCCTACCGGACCGGCGGCGCTGCCCGGCGGGCGTGCGGGCGCAGCTCTGCCGCGCATGGTGGGCCAGGGGGCGGTGCCCCAGGTGCGGATCGACTACCGGGCGGCGCAGGAGATCAAGCGGATCGTCGTGGATCAGCTCCTGAAGGAGAAGAAGAGCAATCCGTCGCTGGCCGGGGAGGCGGAGGAGCAGCGTGGCCGCGCCCTGATCAATGAGCAGGTGGCGATCTGGGCGGACGCGGCCGGCCGCGGGGGCGGCTACTCCCCTCCGGAGGAGCGGGAGCTGGCCGGACTCGCCTTCGACATGTGTTTCCGGGCCGGGCGGCTGCAGCGCTACCTGGACGACGACCTGGTGGAAGACATCTGGATCGAGGGCCCGCACCAGGTGTTCCTCAAGTACAGCGACGACGCGGAGCCGGTCCAGGTCACGCCGGTCGCCGATTCCGAAGACGAACTGCAAGAGCTGGTTCGGGACTTGATCCGGGCCAGTGGGCAGAGCGGGCGCACGTTCTCCACGTTCAGCCCGGAGGTCGAGCTGCGCCTCAAGGACGGCTCCCGGGTCCAGGCCCTGGGCCCGGAGGTGACCGGTGAGTTCACGCACGTCGCGATCCGCCGCCACCGCCTCAAGGACGCCGACCTGGCCAAGATGGTCAGCCTGGGTGCGCTCGATGAGCAGATGGCCGACTTTCTGCGCGCCTGTATCCGGGCGCGGCGCAACATCATCTTCGCCGGGGAGCAGTCCTCGGGCAAGACGTCGATGCTGCGGGCGGTGTTGCGGGAGATTCCCGCGAGCGAGCGGTTCGGCACGTTGGAGACGACGTTCGAGCTGTGGGCCCACAAGAACGGCTACCACCAGCATGTGGTGCCGATGGAGGCCCGTGCCTCCAACGGGGAGCGGGTGGACGGCCGGGCGGCGGGCGAGATCACGCTGCTGGACCTGCTGAAGAGCGCGAAGCGGATGTCGCTGACCCGGGTGGTGGTCGGGGAGGTCCGCGGTGAGGAGATCACCGCGATGATGCAGGCGATGACGTCGGACAGGCCCGGCAATATGTGCACCATCCACGCCTCCGAGCCCGAGGCGGTCTTCGACCGGATCGCGGAGCTGTACCTGCTGGCGCAGTCCAACTTCACGCCGGAACTGGCCTACCGCCAGATCGCGAACGGTCTGCATTTCGTGGTGTTCTTGTCGGTCGATGAATCCGGGCCCGTCAAGCGGCGCTTCGTCTCGCACATCTGGGAGGTCAGGCCCGTGGGTCCGGACGGCCGCCCGACCTACAACGAGATCTACCGGCCGGCCAGCGAGTGGGACCTGCGGGCGGTGCCGTATGCCCCGCTGTCGGTGCGCAACCGGCAGAGACTTCAGGGCGCGGGCCTGCGCATGGACCTGGTGGCGCAGCCTTCTGCCTGGCCGCACGAGGTGGGTGCATGATCACCGGATGGTGGTGGGCGCTGTCCGGGGCGCTGCTCGGCGGCGGTCTGGTGGCCCTGGTGGCCGGGCTGGCCGGTACGACCACGCCCAAGGGGCCCGGGCTCTTGGCCGGTTGGCGCCAGCGGTCCCGGTCGGGTCCCGCCGCCCTCAACGCGGCCCGCCGCCGGGCCCTGTTCGCTGCGGCGCTGGTGGCCGGGGTTGGGGTGTGGCTGGTGAGCGGGGTGTTCGTGGTCGCGTTGATCGCGGCCGCCGCGGTGGTGGGCGTGCCGTGGCTGACGGCCCCGGTGGCGGCGACCAAGGAGCAGCTGGCCAAGCGGGACGCGCTCGCCGAGTGGACGCAGCGCCTGGCGGAAGTACTGCGCCTGGGCGTCGCGATCGAGCAGGCGCTGAGGACCAGCCGCCGTCATGCTCCCCAGGCGCTGGAGGGGGAGATCGAGGAGCTGGTCGACAAGGTGGATGCCGGGTGGCCGCTGGGCGAGGCGGTGGAGGACTTCGGGCGCGCGCTGGATGACCCGACGGCGGACAAGGTGTGTGCCGCACTGAAGCTGTCGGTCACCGACCCCGGACCGGGTCTGGCGCAGGCGATGCAGGACATGTCCGCGTCCCTGCGCGATGAGGTGACCGCGCGTCAGAAGATCGAGGCGGAGCGGGAGAAGTCCCGCACCGTCGTGCGCACGCTCACCTTCATCACCCTGGCTCTGGTGCCTTTGGGCTTCACCGTCCCCCAGATCACCAATGTCTTCGCGACGCTGCTCGGCCAGCTGGTCCTGGGCCTGCTCTCGGCGGCGTTCGTCGCCGTGCTGGTGTGGTCGCGCAGTTACGCCAGCCGCGGCCGCACCGCCCGGGTCCTGATTCCTGACCCGCGCAGCCCCGTCAAGCCGCCCCGGATGGAGGTCGCCCCGTGACGACAACCGCGGTCGTGGCGCTCTTCGGCTGTCTCATCGGCGCGGGCCTGGCCCTGGTGGTGCGGGAACTCGCCCCGGCGCCGCCCAAGTTGGGCCCGGCCCTCAAACGGCTCAGCCCGCCCGCCCCGACGGCCGGGACCGCGCGGCCCGAGCAGCGTGCGGACAGTCTCGTGGGCGCGTGGCTGGTGGCCCGGGTACCGGCGCCGCTGCCGAGGGCCGACCTGGATCTGCTGAACCAGCCGGTCGAGCAGTTCCTGCTGAACAAGGTGCTGCTCGCCTTCGTCGGGCTGGTCCTGCCGTCCGTGCTGAGCGCGGCCTGGATCCTGCTCGACATCACGCTGCCGCTGTTCGTGCCCGCGGTGGCCGGCGTCCTGGCCGCCGCCGTGCTGTGGTTCGTGCCCGACCTCATGGTGCGCCGCGATGCCGCCCGGGCGCGGGAGGAGTTCACCCACGCCGTCACCGTCTTTCTCGAACTGGTCGCCCTGCGCCTGGCCTCCAACATCGCCGTCGACCAGGCCCTGGAAGAAGCAGCCCGGGTCGGCACCAGCTGGTCGTTCGTGCGGCTGCAAGAAGCCCTGCTGCGCGCCCGGATGGAGAAGATCTCTTCCTGGCAGGTGCTGGAGGACCTCGGCACCCAGCTGAAGATCCCGGTCCTGCGGGACGTCGCGGACTTCGCCCAGATGTCCGGCAAGGACGGCGCCTCCATCTACGCACCCGTCCGGGCCCGCGCCAAGAGCACCCGCGATGAGCAGCTGTCCAACGCCGTGGCCAAGGCGAACGCCGACAGCGAGAAGATGCACATCCCCGGCGCCGTGATGTGTGTCCTCGTCCTGTGCCTGCTCGGCTTCCCCGTGGTGCTGAAACTGTTCGCGCTGTCCTGACGGCAGGGCCACCTCACGCCCGCCCATCCCCCCTATTTGTGTAAGGAGAACAAGCCGTGAAGGACACCTACTTGAAGGCCGGCGTCGCCGTGTCGCTGCTGACCGGCAAGGTGCGCGCACACCTCAACGAGGCGTACGAGGAGATGAGCGAGCGCGGTGAGCGCGGCGACAATCCCGTGGTGACCGTGCTTTTGTGGGTCGCGGGCATCGGCATCGCCCTCAGCATCGTCGCCGCGCTGGTCGCGCTCGGCACGAAGGCGTCCACCAAGGTGGACAACGTGGACCTCGACAGCAAGTGAACGCACCGCACACACCCTGGGGAGAGGACCGGGGCTCGAACCCGATCCAGATGGCCATCATCTACCCCTTCGTGATCATCCTGATCCTCACCCTGCTGCAGGGGATCATGTGGGCGTACGCCCGCAACGCCGCCTACAGCTCCGCCCGGGCCGGCGTGGCGGCCGGCCGGCTGTACGGGGCCACCCCCGGCGACGGGGCCGCCAAGGCGAAGCGCGTGCTCGACGAGGTGGGCTCCAGCCTGCTCACCGACCGGACGGTGTCCACCGACGGCAGCACGCCCGAGCGGCTGCGGGTCCGCGTCGATGCACAGGCCCTCTCGATGATTCCGGGCATACCGGGGATCCATGTCCAGGCCACCGTGTCCGGGCCCATCGAGCGGTGGACCACGAACCCCGGTGGGTTCGCGAATTCCGACGGTGCGGGTGTCGGGAACCTGGGTGGGGGTGCCCCGTGACAGGGGGGTTGAGAGCCTTGGGTTCGCGAACCGGCGCGGTGCCGCGGGCCTCAGACATCGTTGGTGGCGGTCGAGGACAGTTGCGGTTCGACGGTCTGGGTGTAGCGCAGAGCGGCTGGGACGGACAGGCCGAAGAGGGCGCAGATGCGTCGGACGTCTCCGCCGGTGGCCTCGACTTCGTCGAGGATGCGGTCGGTGCGGATGACGCGAGCGGAAGTGCCCAGGACCAGGCCGAGCCAACGGCCGCCGACGGGTTGGACGCCGAGTGCCGTGCGCTGGTGAACGAACAAGTGTGGGTTGGCGGTGTTGGGCCAGGTCCGGTTGCGATGGTCGAGGTAGGCGCTGATGCGGACACGGACCGGCTCGGCGAGGACGACGGTGCGGTCGGGCAGGTGGAGGCGCCCGTCGTGGATGTTGGTGAGCTGCAGAGCACGGATCTGTCCGGCGCTCAGCGCGTGGAAAGCGAGCAGGGCCGTCATCGCGGCCCTGGCAGGGTCAGGGGAGAGCAGGTTGTCGCGCAGCATCGGCAGGCTGGCGGGCAGAGGGGTGCGACTGGGTGGATGTCCGACGGGCATGTGCACGGTGGGGTCCGTGAAGATCACATGGTGTCGGTGCAGGGTACGGAACACGGATCTGAGCCCGGCGATGGTGTGGTGGGCGTCGAGGCTGGGATCCCGCAGAGCGATGCGGATGCGTGCTGGGGTGATCTCGCGCAGGGACTGGATGCCGGTGGCGGCCCAGGTGCGGATGAGGGGCATCGCGTAGCGCAGCTCGACGCGAACGGTGTTCTGCGAGCGGGCCAGGCAGCGGGGCGTCCGATCGTGGCCGTGCCAGCGGATGTTGAACCAGGTGCGCAGATCCGAGGCCATGGCCTGGGGCAGGCCCTCGATCTGCCGCGCGAACCACGTCTCGATGGCGGGCGTGCGGTCGTCGTCAACAAGGCCGTAGCGGTCGAGGAACTCGTGCAGGATCCGCGCCGGGAGATGGATCTCGGGCAGCTGGTAGATCAACGTCGCGGGGATCGGTGCCCCCATGGTGTCCTGCAGGGCGAGCAGGACCTGCAGCCCTTGACGGGCCCGCTTGCCGGTCCGGGCACTCCAGCCGTGGGTCGTGGCGTAGTCGACGAGTTCACGCCCCAGGCGTCGGGCCACGGCGGGCTCGAGCGGGGGAGGAAACCCTGCGCGGCGCCCGGCCCGCAGATCACGGGGCAGCTCGAACAGCGTGAGCTGGCGGTGCCCGAGCGGGCGCAGGGCCACTTCCGGCGGAGCCAGCACTGGCCGGGGGCGCTGTGGTTCACGTCCCTGGTGCAGGTTGGCGAGGAACAGTTGCTGTCCGTGCCGGGTGGCTTCGGCGAGGGTTACCCGCTGGCGCTGCCAGCGGCGCATGACGACCTGACGCCAGCACAGGCGACAGGCGCCGTCATCGTTGACGGGGACCTCTCGGCGGCAGATGACGCATGTACCCAGGGGGAACTTGGTGCGCCACGAACGGCAGCCCCAGCAGCGCCACTTGTGCTTGCGGATCACACCCCAGGCCAGGCAGTCCCGGTAGGAGTCGGGGAGTTGCGGGGACCAGGGATGGCAGCGCTCACACAGCCCGGCGGAGTAGTAGCCGGTTACGGAACCGCACCGCGAGCAACTCGGCGGCACAAATGGGCCGCCGGGCAGGCAGTCGTAGCAGAAGTCCACGCGCGGCCTGGACCAGGCAACGGGCGCCTGGCGACAGCCGGGACAAGTACGGGGTTTGCTCATGCCGGCGGAAGGGAGCGGTGGCGGCCAAAGCGCGGCATCGTGGGCGGTCGGGCCGCTTGTGCATCGGGCGCGGAGGGCCGACGGGCGGCGACCTTGTCGGGCTCGCGGATCAACAGGGCCGCCGGATCACACTCCAGGACCGCACAGAGCACGTCGAGGTCGTCCAGGCGGATGGTAGTGGGCGTGCCGGTCCACAGCGCCGACATCTTCCCGGCACTGATGTCGAGGCCGGCCTCTGACAGGCGGCGGCGCATCTCGGTGGACTTCCAGATGCCGCGCTCCGCAGCCTTCATGCGCAGATTCCAGCGCACGCGATCACCTCGTCCCTCCCAGCAGACGGGTGGCCACCCGGTCATTGGCATCCGCCCAGGCGTGCTCGATGTGCTCGTCGCAGACATGGACGTAGCGGGTGGTCGTCGACAGCCACTCATGGCCGAGCAGTTCCTGGATGGCCTTCAGATCCAGGCCGTGGGCGTACAGGCTGGAGGCGCAGAAGTGCCGCAATCGATGGGGCGTCAGCTGCCCCTGCCAGGACGGCAACCACGTCTTCACTGCCTGCTCCAGACCCGAGCGCAGGGCATCCGTGCCGGCGCGCAGGCACCGGCCCGTATCCGCGTCACGGCGCTCACTGGGCAGCAGCGGCGCGTCCGGGTCGGCCCAGTCCTCGCCGAACTGATGACGCACTTCGCGCACCCACCAGTCCAGAAGCAGGTCCACGGAGTTGATCGCGGGAACGAGGCGGGGCTTGGGACCGCGGCCCCGGCTGCCCTTGCCGAACCGGATGTGGAGCTTGCCGTGCTCGCCCAGGTCCCGACGCCAGTCCCGGTTGTCCAGCATCGCCGTCTCCTGGATGCGCAGCCCAGCCCGCCGCCACAGCGAAGCCGCGAGATAGTCGCGTGCCGCGGGCAAGAACTTCCGCGTACCAGCCAGGGAATCCCGCCAGGCGGCGAACAGCCGCTCGGTCTCCTCCTCGGACGGCGGCACCCGGACGGTCGCGTAATCGGCGGCGGAAGGCCGGTTGAACTCGTCGATCGGCTGGCTGATCACGTAGCCGGTCAGCGCATGGATCTCCGCCTGGTAGCGGCCCACCGCGAACGTGTAGAAGCGGCTCAGAGCTCCAGCCTTGTCCGCGACCGTGCTCCGGGCATGTCGACGCTCATGGCGGAGGTAGTGCAAGAACCGGTCGGCGTCCTCGGCACTGGCGGTCCACACCGGGCGTCCAAGGAAGCGCAGGAACTCAAAGACCATGGCGCGGTCACCACTGATGTAGGAATCGCAGCATCCAGCGGCGGCAGCGGCGAGCGCGAACCGGTCCAGCAGCTCTTGCTCGAAGTCCTCAAGCTCCTCGGAGGTCTTCGTCCCACGAACCGAGCTGAGCGATCTCACTACCGCCAGGGTCATGACTGCCTCACTTCACTGTCAGCGCCACAACTCCCGGTATACCGACGGACCTTCACCAATCACGAGAGACGACCGGAATTGCCCGGAGTCCACATGAACCCATGCCGACCTGCGCACCCCTGCTGTCAGGAGCTGTCCTCTCATGACGAACCCACGACAGGACAGACAGCGGGAGCCCCCTGATGACCCCCGCACCCCGGCCGGTGCGCCCGGCGGACCAGGGCAGCGTCGCCATCGAGGCCGCCATCATCGTCCCGGTCCTGATCGTGCTCGTGCTGCTGTTCGTCGCCGGCGCCCGCCTCTCGCTGGCCGGGCAGAAGACGGACGCCGCCGCCCAGGCCGCCGCCCGCGCCGCCTCACTGGCGCGAACTCCCGCCACCGCAGGCGCCGATGCCAAGACCGCGGCCGCCGACGCGCTCGCCTCCAGCGGCCAGGTCTGCAGCCACACCAGTGTCCAGGCCCAGGTGGAAGGCCTGGCCGTGCCGGTCGGGCAGGTCTCCACCGTGACCGTCACCGTGTCCTGCACCGTGCCGATCGGCGACCTGGTCCTCATCGGCGGCGGCCCCGGCGTACGCACCGTCCACTCCACCTTCACCTCGATCGTCGACGCCTACCGGGGGCGCGGATGAACCCGACCCTGCCGCGCCGACTGATGGCCCGACGCTCGCGGTGGGACGACCGCGGCGCCATCCCGGTCTTCGTCGCCCTCATCATCGGACCCCTGCTGCTGCTGTGCGGGCTCCTCACCGTCGACGCGTTCGGGGTCCTACGCGCCAAACAGCACGCCGACGACCTCTCGGTGGAGGCGGCGCGCGCCGCCCAGCAGGCCATCGACCCCGCCCAGGCGATCCCCGGCAAGGCCTTCGTCGCCGACCCCGCCGGCGCCTCCGCCGCCGCCCGCGTCTACCTCGCCAAGACCGGGGACACCGGCACCGTCCACGTCACCGACGGCGGGCACACCGTGACGGTCACCGTCACCGGCCGCTACCACGCCGCGTTCTGGCCCAAGACGTTCACGGTGCACGCCACCAGCTCCGCCACCCTCCTCCACGGCATCACCCAACCGGACCGATAGGGACTCGCATGGCCCTCCCCCGCCCCGCTGCTCGCCGCCGGCGCACGCTGCCCGCCGTCCTGCGCGCCGTGACCGCGCTCCTCGCGCTGGTGGCCCTCCTCGCGGGCCTGCCCTGGCTGCTGTGGCAGGCCACCGCTGCGCTGCTGCCCAGTGGCCTGGACGGACTGAGTCATCTGTTCACCCGCACCGACACCACCAGCGTGGCGCTGCTGTTCGTCGCGGCCGTCGGCTGGACCGGCTGGCTGTCCTTCGTCGTCTCGCTGCTCGTGGAGATCCCGGCCCGGCTCAGGGGCCGCAGCGCGCCCCGACTGCCGGGGCTGCAGCTGAGCCAGCGCGCCGCGGCCACGCTGGTGGGCAGCATCCTGGTCCTGCTGCCCACCAGCACGGCCCTGGCCGCCCCGGCCACCGCGCACGCCGTCACCGCCACCCAACTCCCCGGCCAGGCCTCCCCCGCGCCCACCGCTCATCCCGCCGCGCCGCCCGCCTCCACCACACCGGCCGCCGACACCTCCCCGGCGCCCACGGCCCAACACACCTACACGGTGCGCGAGATGCGTCCCGCCGAGAGCCTGTGGAGCATCGCCGAACACCTCACCGGCCACGGCGAGCTCTACACCAAGATCGCCGCCGCGAACGAGGGCCTCACCATGGCCGACGGCACGACCTTCCGCACCAACTCCCCCATCCAGCCGGGCTGGATCCTCCAGCTTCCCGCCGACCTGCCGCTGCTCCACCCCACCGTCCAGACCGCGGGCACCACCCCGGCGGGCACACCGCACCGCGACACCGTCCGCCCCGGCGACAGCCTCTGGACGATCGCCGAACGCGAGTACCACGACGGCGCCCGTTACCAGGAGATCTTCGACGCGAACCGGGACAAGCCCCAGCCCACCGGCGGCCGGCTGACCGACCCCGACGAACTCGCAGTGGGCTGGAGCCTCGACATCCCCACACCCGCCGCGCCCGCAGCCGAACACCCGGGACACACAACTCCGCCGCCCACCGCAGAGAACCCGGCCCCGGCTGCGCCCGCCCCCGCCCCACCGCACGACACCCCGCGGCCGCAGGCCCCTTCGGCCACACCCGCAGCCCCGACCGAAACACCAGCCCGGCAGGCCCCCGCCACCCCCTCCGCCAGCCGCCCTCCCGCCTCGACCCCCTCCAACGCCCCCTCCACGGTCCCGTCCACAGCCCCCTCCACCCCGGCCATACCCGTAACTCCTCCGGCTGCGCAGCCCGGCCCCTCCGCACGCCAGCACGTCCAGCTCACCACCGTGGCCGGGGCCTTCGCGCTCCTGGCCGCCGCCATCACCGGCGCCCTCACCCTGCGCCGCATCCTCCAGCGCCGACGCCGCGCACCCGGCGAGACGATCGCCATCGCCGAGGAAACCTCGCCAGCAGCAGCCCAGCTGTCCGAAGCCGCCGCACCCACCCTCGTCGACGAACTCGACCTCGCCCTACGCACCCTGGCCCACCACGCCCAGGCCGACAACCGGCCGCTCCCCGTGATCCGAGCCGCCCGGCTCAGCCGGCAGGCCATAGAAGTTCTGCCCGGAGAAGCGGACACCGCCCCTCAACGTCCCTTCGTGGAGGGAGCGGACGGCTGGTGGACGCTGCCCACCAATGCGGCGCTGCTCAGCGGTGACGAGGCCGCAGCCGTCGCGGCCCCCTACCCGGTCCTGACCACCATCGGCGCCACCGAGGACGACAGCGTCGTGCTCCTCAACCTGGCCCACCCGCGCGTCGTCCTCCTGGACGGCACGGTCGAGCACATCCGTGAGGCGTGCACCTCCATCGCGCTGGAGCTCGGGATGAGCCCCTGGGCCGAGCACGTGGAGATCGTGACGCTAGGGTTCGGCGACGAACTGCCGCACCTGCTGCCCACCTCGCGCATCGCACACAAGCGCGAGCCCGCCCACGCCGTGCGCGACCTCGGCGACTGGATGCTCACCGCCTACCAACAACCCGAAGAAGCCGCCCTGCCCTACCTCCTGCTGTGTGCGGCAGAGCTGGACAGCGATACCGCCTGGCAGCTCGCCGAGGCCCTCGACAAGGCCGGCGACCTCCCGGTGACCCTGGTCGCCTCCGCCTCCCCGACCAGCCACCACTTCCCCGACGCCGAGATCCTCGACGCCTCCTCATCCGAACTCCAGGACCTGGACACCATCGGGCCGATCCGACTGCAGCGCCTCGACGATGCGGCCTTCCAGCAGATCGCAGCCGAACTCCGGATCTCCGGCCAACCATCCATCCCCGCCGAAGGTGCCTGGCAGAACGTGCCGGCCGAACCCGAGACCCCTCCCGCCACCACACCCACCACGCCCACGCCCGCCGAGCCGGAACCCGCTTCCGCCGCCCCCAAGGCCCAGGCCGCCCCGCAGGCCCCTGCCCTCACGAGTCTGGGAGCGTTCCCGGCACTGGTGACCGCCAGCACCGACCCAGCCGCCCTCCACCTCGTGCCCGCCGGCCTCCCGGCGTCCAGCCCGCAGCCCGCCGACACCCCCGCCACCCCAGGCACCGAGGCCGAGGCATCCGATCCGGCCCCCTCCACCGTGAGCGCTACACCCGCCACTAAAGACGAGGGAGGCAAGGGGGACACGGCAGAGACCCATGATCTCCACGCCCCCGAAATCAGCGTGCTCGGGCCCGTACACGCCCCCGGACTCTCCAGCTCCGGCCACGGCCCCCGCGCAGCCCAACTCGCCGCCCTGCTGTTCTTCAAGCCGGGCCGCCGCGCCGACACCCTCTGCGTCGACATGGACCCGCTCACCCCCTGGTCGAAGAAGACCCTCGACTCCCGGCTGGGCGATCTCCGCCGCGGCTTCGGCGACGACCCACACGGCAACCCCTACGTACCGCGCCGCACCGCCCGCGACGACACCTACAACCTCTCCCCCCAAGTCCGATGCGACTGGACCAAGTTCGAGCAGCTCGCCGAGTGGGCCCTGGCAGGTGGGCCCGCCTGCGTAGGTGACCTGGAGCGCGCCCTCGGCCTGGTACGCGGGAAGCCCTTCGGCGCCAACGCTCTGCCCTGGGCCCTGCCGCACCAGCAGGAGATGATCACCCGGATCGTCGACGTCGCCCACACTGTCGCCACCTGGCGCATGGCCCCCGGCCCCCATCACGACCTCGCCGCCGCCCGCCAGGCCGTCGCCACGGGACTCGAAGTGGACGAAACGGCAGAGATCATTTACCGCGACTGGCTGCGCATCGAGCACGCCGCCGGAAGCCGTCCCGGCCTCTTCACCGCCTCCACCCGCGTCCAACAGATCAGCCGCGACAACCGGTGCCCGCTGGACCCCGAGACCGAACACCTCATCGACAGCCTTCTCGGAGCGGGACAGCGTGCACAAGGTTTCTAGGACAGCCAGAACCATCCGCCGGCCGCAGGCAGGCGCACGGTCGCCGGCCAGCGACCGTGCGCAGTCGCCGGTGCGCAGTGCGCGTCCGGCTGTCCAGGACCTGCGCAGTCTGCCAACCGTCCAGAGCCCAGGCCCTGATGCCTCGCGCGGATCCGCGGCCCACCGGGGCGGCGTCCGTGCCGTCAGCGCTATGCGCAGGCCCGGCCGGTGCGCATGCTCGTGACCTTCGCCGTCGCCTACGGCGCCCTTGCCGGACTGCTCCTGCCGCGCGCCGTGTACAAACTGGCCGTCCCGGCGGGCGAGAGCTGGCGGTCGCAGTGCCCGGCCGGACACCCCGCACCGGCCTGGCTCGGACTCCCCCACTGCAAGAACTGCGTCACCGAGAACCGGACCGCTCCCCGCGCCCGCCGCTGGTACGGGCCCTCTGCTCCAGTCGCTGCTCTGATCACCATCCTGGTGTGCGGTGTTCTGGCCTATACGACGGAGCCCCGGCCCGAACTGGCTGTCTGGCTGCTCCTCACGCCGATCCTTGTGCTGCTCGCCTGGGTCGACGCCACCGTCCACCGCCTGCCGGACGTCCTGACCCTCCCCCTCACGGCCGCCATGCTGCTCCTGCTCGGCGCCGCAGCTCTCTTCCCGAACGCAGGCGGATCCTGGCCGAACGCACTGAGCGGTGCTCTGGCCCTGGGCGGCGGCTACTTCGTGCTCTTCCTGATCAGTCCCAGGAGTCTGGGGTTCGGCGACGTGAAACTCGCCGTCGCGCTCGGGGCCATGCTCGGCTGGTACGGCTGGCGCACTCTCGCCCTCGGCGCCATCGCCGGCCAACTCCTCGCTGCGGCCTTCGGCCTGGGCCTGATAGCGCTGCGCAAAGCCCATGCGAAGTCAGCGATCCCCTACGGTCCGTTCCTCATCTGCGGCACCATCGTGGGAATGATCGCGCGATGACAGTGCCACACTGCTCGGGACGTTGACCGCCCGCCGGCACGTAGCCGGGCAGACGTCCCGTCCGCCATCGCGGACCTGCCGCCGGTCAAGCCGTCTCCGGGGAAGGCGACTCCGAGCAAGGGTCGACACGACTTTGACGTACCTGCGCAGGCCCGGGGCCCTTGCACCATCTCACTGCGCAGCGCATCGTCGGCGGCTCCGCAGCGAGTTCGGGTGCGCACCGCCAGTGCGCACCCCTTCGCGTGGACGGCCCGTTGTGCGCAGTCAGCTCACGGCGGCCAGGTCACGCCGGGCGTAGGCGAGGAGCTCGCTCAGCGCTGCCTCGTTCGAGGCCGGCCTCCGGGTGCGCCAGCCGATCACGGTTTCCCTAACCGTGTCGCACACGGTGCGCACATGCGCAGTGAGCCGGTCGGACAGCTCGCTCACCGCGGCGCCGTCCACGTCATAGGGGCCGGTGATCACAATCGGCCCGTACAGCAGGTAGGGCAGTTCCACCTTCCGCCAGCCGCAGGCCAGTGCCCACACGGCAAGGTTCGGGCTGAGCCCGTCCGTGCTGCCAGTCGCAGGAACGTGCAGCACCGAGCCGCGGTGGTAGTAGGCGGCTTCCGCGCTCCCGCCCACGGCGCTGCGGATGTGCGCATACTGCGCACCCGCATCATCGGCGGGCAGCTCCAGCGCCGTCAGCTGTGCACCCTCGTCGACAAGCCAGGCCCTCACCACGTCGGTTCCCTCTCCCCTGTTCCCCGCTCCGGCCGGTGCTTCGCGCACCGCGTCTGAGGGCCGGTCGGCGATGACGGGGGACACCGCCGACCGGTGTCTTCACCCTAGGGTGCGCACCTCACCGATCACACCGAGCCTCCGCCAACTTGAAGTCGCAGGTGAAAGGGCTGGTGTGACGGTCTGTCGGAGTGCTCACACTGGTGGTGGGCGGCAGGCTGCGGAGTAGATCGTCTGTCAGCGTGGCTTTGTTCACGGAGCTGCGTCATCAGGTGTTCACGCGTGCAGGAGAGACTCAGGTCAACTGTCGGGTGATGTTCACGGGTTCACTGCTGGAGTCCGAGCTGGTGGGCGGCGGCGTCCACGGTCTGTGCGAGCAGGACGGCGATGGTCATCGGCCCGACGCCGCCGGGTACCGGGGTGATCAGGCGGGCGCGGGTGAGGGCGGTGTCGAAGTCCACGTCGCCGACGTTGCCCGGGTTGTATCCGGCGTCGATCACCACCGCTCCGGGCTTGATGTCCTCACCGCGGATCAGCCGGGGCTGCCCCACGGCCGCCACCACTACGTCCGCTTCCCGGACGAGTGCCGGCAGGTCTGCCGTGCGGGAGTGGCAGTAGGTCACCGTTGCGTCCTTGGCGAGCAGGAGCATCCCCACCGGTTTGCCGAGAATCGCGCTGCGCCCCACCACGACGGCGTGCTTGCCGGCGGGGTTGACGTCGTACGCCTCCAGCAGCCGCATGATTCCGCCCGGAGTGCAGGATACGAAGCCCGGCAGGCCAAAGCTCATAGCGGCGAAGGAATGCATCGTGACCCCGTCGACATCCTTCTCCGGGGCAATGGCCTCGAACGCCGCGCGCTCGTCGATGTGCGGGCCGCAAGGATGCTGGAGCAGGATGCCGTGCACTGCTGGATCGCCGGACAGGCCGGCGAGGGTGTCGATCAGCTCAACGGTCGTGGTGGTGGCAGGAAGAGCGATGTGCCGGGACTGGATACCTGCCTTTGCGCACCGCGCCCGCTTCATGCGGACGTACGTGACTGATGCGGGGTCCTCTCCCACCAGCACCGTCGCCAGACAGGGGGCAGTACTCGTGCGCTGTGAGATCCCGGCCGCCTTGGCAGCAGCCTCTTTGAGGATGCGCTTGGCAAGGCCGGTGCCGTCCATGAGCTGGGCCGTCTGAGTCGCGGACATGGTCGTCCTCCAGGCGTTGCTGACCACTCGCCCAGGCGCACGGCAACGACGTCTCGTCAGACCGCTCCCCGGTGGTGCTCCACCTCAGCGCCAGTCGCGGCCCACACCGGACTGTAGTAGACGCAGCATGCACTCCGATCAGCGCCCTCGGTTGGCAAGGGACTTGCCTCGCCGGCCACGCCCGCTGCTGGAAGCAAACGAAGCCGGTCAGCGGTTGACTTCGAGGTTCGTGAGAACGAGCAGGGCACGCAGGAAGTGGGCGGCTTTGGCGGGGTCGGTGCGGACTTTGGTGAGGGTCCGCCAGTTTTTGAGGTGGGCGAAGCCGTGTTCGACCGGTGCGCGTCCGACGGCGAGGACGCGGTTGGCGTCCTTCTGACCGGCGGTGAGCCTGTGGGTGCGGCTGGCATGGAAGCCGGTGACGATCACGGGGTCGCGTACGTCGTTGTCCAGGCCGCGGAAGTAGAAGTCCTGGGGCCAGATCTGATCTCACCCCGGACCCACAGGAGTATGCGGCGAGGTGGATTGCGGCCTGATAGGTGATGGCTGGTTTGCCGGGGTGCCTGACGAGGCAGCGCCCTTGCCGCTTGGGCCGCTGGAAGATCAGCGCGTCATGGAAACGGTGGTCACGATGACCACCAGCCAGGGCAACGTGTTCGCGCACCCAGCAGGGGGCATGGCCTGACTTCAAGGCCTTGGCTCGGAACCGCGTTGCGTTTGCAACGCCCGTTCGATAGAAATTGACCTGGTCCGATGGGGCGTATGAGGCGCAGGGGGCAGTACGTGGGAGCCCGGCGCCCGCTGGAGATGACGATTGCGGGGGTGTGTGCGTGAAGTTCGACATGGGGTCGACGACGCTGTCCGATCTGGGGAAGAGCACCGAGGGTTCGAGTGGTGATCTGGGTGCGTTGATCCGGCAGTTGGTGGCGGCGGCGGAGCCGTTGGAGGGGAAGTTCAACGGGGCGGGGAAGGCCGCGTTCGACTCGTTCAAGAATCATGCGGACGAGATCACAGGTGATCTGAACGGGTCGCTGCAGGACATTCTGGGTGGTCAGTCCGGGATGGACACGGCGTTCGGTACGGGTGATCACGAGCAGGAGTCCAACGCGCACCAGAACATGTCGGCGGCCAATTTCGACGCGGCCCGCTTCGGCGGACGTCACTAAGCACAGGGGGAGATACAGACATGGGTCAGAATCTGGACCGGCTCAGCTACGACACCGGCGCATCGACTGAGGTGCAGGGCGGTCTCGCCGGGATCGTCGGGCACCTGGAGCGTGTGCTCAACGACCGCGACCGGGCCGTGAAGGCCGCGATGGCCGAGTTCACCGCCGACGGCGTCTCGGACGAGTACCACGGCAAGGAACTGCGCTGGAACAAGGCCGCCGCCGAGGTCCGCGAGATCATCCGCCTGGTGCGCGGCACGCTGGAACTGAACGACGGCACCGCCCAGTCCACGCTCTCCAAGGCCAAGGCCGCCGTCGACGCCATCGGCTGAAGCGGCACAGGCGGCATGCAGGTACAGAACGGGCCCTTCGGGGCGCGGGGGTTGGGACGACGGGGAGCGGGGAGTTTGCGGTGACCGGGTGGGATATCAGTCCGTCGGGGGTGCAGGGTGCGCTCAAGAAGGCGGCGGTGTCGGCGGAGGATTTGTCGACGGCGGGGACGAATCTGAGTGACACGTTGCCGCGGACGGCGACGGCTGCGGGCACGGTTGCCTCGGGGTATACCGGGCCGGCGCTGGCGACGGGTCCGGTGGCGGCGGCGCTGGGTGAGTTCATGCAGCACTGGCAGAAGGATCTGCGCTACGTCGTGGAGCGCACCGGCAAGTCGTTGACCGGGGCGGTGGAGGCGACCACCGAGTACGCCAAGGGCGATCTGACGATGGCCGCGCAGGCCCTGCACGCGGCAGTCCAGGAGCCGGTACCGGCGCCGCCGGGGTTCTCGGGGAAGCAGGCCGTCAGTGAGTGAGCCCGAAGCGATCGTGCCCTCGGGTATCCCCCAGTTCACCGGTGACCTGGACAGCCTCGACCATGACACGGCGCTCCTGAGCACGGAGGCCGGGGCCTTTCGTGATGCCGGGGCGGGTATCCACTCCCACTTCCAGGGGGCGGCGGCGTTCTACAAGGCGCCGGAGGCGGACCAGTTGTTCGCAACGACCGCGCCGGTGGCCGCCAAGACCGCCGCGTTCGCGGGGCAACTGGAGAAGGTGTCGGCTGCTTTGAGCGCCTACAGCCAGGAGGTGCGGCCGCTGGCGAAGAGGCTCGAGGACCTGCAGCGCCAGGCGTTCGCGTTCACCGCCAGCATTGCGGGTGATGACCACTGGCGGCGTGATGAGAAGAAGCGGGACCGTAACGACGGCCTCAAGGACGAGGTCCAGGCCACCCTGGAGGCGTTCTACGAAGCCGAGATCGCCTGCCACAACAAGATCACCGCCCTGGTCGGCGGCAGCACCCTGGTGCTGGGCAAACTCAGCGGCGGACAACTGCTGCCCAAGGGCACCAGCGCCTACGGAGCCAGTGCCGACGACCTCAACCACCTGGACAACGCACCCTGGGGCAGCTACGCGGACCCCGAATACACCGGGCTGAGCTGGCTGTGGCACCAGGGCAAGAGTCTCGTGTGGGACGGCTTCATCATCGACGGCATCGTGGGCACCGCCAAGGGCATCGACATCCTGCTCGGCTGCGATGGGTGGGACGCGGCCGGCGAGGCCTGGAAGGGCCTGGGCAAACTCGCCACCGGCCTCGTGATAGTCAGCTTTCCCGGTGCCCGGGAGGCCTTCCTGGCCACGCCCGACAGCATGATGCCGAAATGGTTCCGCGATTCCCGCACTGCGCTCAAGGAGAGCGGCAAGGCGCTGGTCGCCTATGACGAGTGGGGCAAGAACCCGGCCCGCGCGGCAGGCGGGGTCGCCTTCAACGTGCTGACGACCGTGTTCACCGGCGGTGCCGGAGCAGCGGCCAAGGGCGGCGCGGTCGCCAAAACGGTCTCCGTCCTGGGCAAGGTGGGACGCGTCGTCGACCCCATGACGTATGTCTTCCAGGCCGGCAGGTTCGGCGTCGGCAAGGTCGCCGATGTGTTCAAGGGCCTCAAGGGGCTGTCCATCGGCCCGCTCGCGGACGCCGCCCACCTCACCCACGACCCCGGCCTCCCCCACGTCACCGACACCTACGCGGAATGGCCCGACGGCACCAAACTCTCCTTCAAGGACGGCGAGTACACCGTCACCCGCCCCGACGGCACCAAGGCCGCGGCCCATGTCGAGCTCTCCGCCGACCAGATCGCCCAGCTCAAAAGCTCCCTGCCGCACGCGGCGGAGACCTCCCTGCCCGGGGCTCAATCACCCGTGCTCGTTGCCGCTGGTGAACGGACCGGCCATGGAACGCTGGACAACACCACCCGCGACTCGGTATCGGGCCCGACCGCAGCGCATGAGCCACCCCGGGGTGGCGGTACGCACAACACGCTGTCCACGGGCAGCCATGCCGCGGACCATCCGACCGGCGACGGCTCGGGCAGCGGTGCGGGTTCGCACACGCCGTCGGGTGGCGGCGGGTCCCACACGCCGAGCGGCGGCGAAGGGCACACTGGCGAACACGGCAACCATGGCAATGCCGGTCACTCCGCCAGTAAGGACACCGATCACGGGGCGGCGGAGCCCGCGCCGGATCCCGCACACACCATGCGGTCGGACTATGTCCCGCCGGACGCGCCGGAGTCCAAGCTGCCCGCTCCACCCAAGGAGCACGGTGACATCGTGCTGGCAACTGGTGACCACGTCTACCAGCAGCCGCACCTGACTACAATCGGCTACGACAGCATGACCCAATTGAACCGGGAATTCACGGCACGGCTAGACGGCTACCACGACGTGATCGTTCACGGCAATGACAAGGGATTCTTCATGCCCGGCAGGAAGAATGCTGCTGGAGTCGATTTCCCGCCTGGCGAGGTGCACCCCTCCCACATAGTCGAGGCCATCAGGAACAATCCCAGTTACAAGGGTGGGCCCGTCAGGCTCATCTCTTGCCATACGGGACGGATTCGCGACGGCATAACAGATATCCCTGCGGCGCAGCAGCTGGCGAACGAACTGGGTGTTCCGGTCATGGCTCCGACGAACGAAGTGGGTATCTACCCCTCACGGCCCAAGGGCCAAGTACCGGAGGTGCAAAATGGTGGATACTGGAGGACCTTCCTCCCCATTGCCAAGTAGTCCTTGAAGGGAAGTGTCAAGGTGAAGGTTCTCGGCTTCTACAGCGAGCTTTGGCCGTCGAGCCCGGAGGCCACCAGCAGCATCCGCTCGTTCGTGGCGGATGCGCCGCAGCCGAACGAGAGCGAAATCGCCTCTTATCTCCGCAGCGGGCATATGCTCTTCGCCTCCATGGGCGTCGTCGACGACGTGCTCGGGTCGGGCGAGAACATCATGGGCGGCGGTTCGATGTTCACGGACGGAGAGTGGGTCTGGCGCGGTGACCTCTGGTTCTACGTTTCCAGGCACCATGCCGTGCTTCCGGAAGAATTCCGGGCCAGGGCCGAGTCTTTGGGTTACGTAGTTCCCGCTGTCGAGCAGGAGCATCTCATGGCCCTTACGGACGAGCTCCAAGCATTCCGGTCCGGTAAGCGGAAATAGGTCCGGTGGCCGATACCTCCGCTTACCACGGAGCGACTCTGACGCGTAAATAACTGCAGGTGGTTGGGGGTTTCGGGCAGGAGTGTTGGCCCGGTCGGGGTGTCTCCGCCGGGTGTCGGCCGTGCTCGTTCATCCAGTGGCTTCCATCGGGTCGAGGGTGACGCGGAAGCCGAGCTCGTTGAGCCGGGAGATGGCTCGGCGTGCGGCTCGTTCGGGGTCTCGCTGGGTGAAGTAGCTGCCGCCGAGCTCGTGGTAGGGCACGTTGTCGTGGAGCATGTGCCAGACCGCGGTGATGATCGAGTGTTCGACGGCGACAAGTGCCTTGATCGGGCCGCGGCGGGCGGTCAGCCGCTTGTAGCGAGCTTGTAGGAACGAGTCATTGGTGCGTGTCGCTCCGAACGCGGCCATCCCGAGGGCCCCTTTCAGGTAGGGGTTGCCGGGCCGGACCCGGGTGCTGCGGACCCGGCTGGCGGATTCGTGGTGCCCCGGACACAGTCCGGCCCAGGAGGCCAGGTGCTGGGCCGAGGGGAATCGGGTCATGTCACCCCCGGTCTCGGCCACGATTACCTCGGCCACCACCCGGTTCACTCCCGGGATCGTGTCCAGCAGGTCCAGCGCCGGACGGAAAGGGGCCATCGCCTCCTCGACGCGGGCCGTCAACTGGTCGATGACACCGGACAGGTGGTCGTACTGGTCGAGGTAGAGGCGGGTCAGGAAGGCGTGGTGCTCGCGGAAGCGGTCGGTCAGCGCCTGGCTCAGCTCAGGAATCTTGCTACGCATCCGGCGCTTGGCGAGATCGGCGAGAAGCGGCGGATCGCGCTGGCCGTCGATCAGGGCCTGGAGCATGGCGCGGCCGGAGACGCCCATGAGGTCGGAGACGACGGCGGAGAGCTTGATGCCGGCGTCCTCCAGGAGCTTCTCCAGGCGCTGGGTGACCTGGGCGCGTTCGCGGGTGAGCTGGGTGCGTGCCCGGGTCAGGTCACGCAGCTCGCGCACGGGCTGCGGGGGCACGAACGAGGCCCGGACCAGGCCGTGGGAGCCGAGTTGGGCCAGCCAGGCAGCATCAGAGACGTCGGTCTTGCGACCGGGCAGGTTTTTCACCTGGCGGGCGTTGACCAGGACGACGTTCAACTCCTCGGCCAGCAGGTAGTAGAAGGGCTTCCAGTAGTCGCCGGTCGCCTCGATCACCACCAGAGTGACGTCCGCATGGAGGAGGTGATCGCGCAGGTCGAGGATGGCGTTGGTGGTCGCGCCGAAGGTCGTGGTCTGCTGGGTGAACGTCCCCTTGCGGCGGGGACTGGGGGTGCGGACACACACCTTGGCGTCCCGCTTGCTGATGTCGATGCCGGCGCAGCGTTCGTGAAGGACATCCATGGCCACGTCTCCGCTTCTTCTGTTTCAGGTTGTCGCGGCGCCGTTCCGGGAGGGCCAAGGCAGTACGCAGAATCTGACGCGCGTGCTCATGGCAACACTCCACGGTTCCCGTGGACGGCCCTCAGTACCACGCTGTCGTGCGAGCTCGGAGGCATCACAGAGTCGTCGGTCTCGTCCGGAACGGACAGTTCCACTGTCTCGGCACCGTCGATCTCGTAACAGGGTGGACAGGAACGCGTGCGGCGCACAGCGACCCATCTACTGTGCCTCCGGCGCACGGCGAAGCCGCGCTGGATCGCTGTCGGGAATCTTGAGGGCCGGGGTCATTTGCCTTGGCGCCACCACAGGGGTCGTGGCAAGCCGCGTGCGTCGAGGTACTGCTGGAACGCCGTGGGAGGGCGGGGCCGGTTGCAGCGATCGACGGGATCTTGAAGGCTTGTCCGCGTACAAGTGATCGTGGCTCCGGCAAGAATTTCGTAGACGGAGATCAGCGCGGGGCAGGTGGGTTGGAGCCTGGATAGCGGCGACGGAGGTGTGCGATGAGTACGACTCGTTGCCGGAGCAGGGGGATACCGGCCCGTCCTCCCATGATCCTTTTCTGGAGCTTCACGTCGGTGATGCGCCCTTCGTTGACTCCCGAGCTGAAGGATGTGGTGATCCCCTGCACGACTGCTGCCTCGTCCTCGCGGATGGACTTGGCCATGCTGGCCAGGGCCGGGAGGCGGGAGGTGGTGAGCCGGTCGAGCCAGGCGGGCAGCAAAGCGGCGTCCTGGGCGTCGAGCATCGCGGCGAACTCGCGGACCAGCGTGTGGGCACGCTGCAGCTCCGGACACTGGTCCAGCAAGCGGGACAGCCGCTCACGGACGTGAAGGCCGCGTCGGTCAGGGGCAGTGGCGATCCAGCGAGCGACCTCCCGCGGTGAGGGTGCCCGTTCGTGGACCTCTGCCAGCGGAAGACCGCGGCGCAGGGGTTGAACGGCAAGTTTCACCTGCTGATAGTGGCCTCGGTAGCCCTTGGCGGCGATCTCCTCGTGGAGGACGAAGGCGTTGTGCTCGCCCTCGTCCCAGCGTTGGCGCAGGTAGCCGAGATACGGGTCGAGTGGTGTGGGCCTGCGCGGGTAGCGGCGCCGGATGCACTCCTGCCAGGTCGTGGCCTGCGCGTACTTGCGCACGGTGCGCCGGTTCAGGCCGAGTTCACGGGCGATGGAGTGGTGGCTGCGGCCGCGGGCGGTGTCAGTCACTGCATGCACCGCTTCGAACAGTCGCTTCGCGTGGCGTCGGGCGGGCGTATCGGCCGCCTCCGGGTCCCTGACCTCCGCAGGCTCAGGGATGACGGGTTCGGGATCGGGTGCCGCGGCGGGCAGGCAGCCCCTGTGTGCGGTGGCGATCTCCTGCACCCGTCTCGACAGCCCCTGCCACAAAGTACTGGTGGGCCGTCAGCGAGGTGCCTGCTGAGCAGGTCCTTTTCCCACGGCCCCCAGCCCGAACGACGCATGCGACTTTCACCGCACGTCGCTCTCCAGTGACTACTCCGTGGGTGCTGCGACGGGTCTCTTGCCGTGGATGTCCACGTGACAACTTCCGCAGACCACAAGGGTTTTGCGGTGTCGCGCGGCCATGAGATCTGCCCACGGCGGCCGGTTGCCCGGTCGTCCGAGGTCCGCGAGCTTGGCGACGTGGTGGACTTCCACCTCGTCGATCCGCCCGCATGCCTCGCACCGTCCGGCGAGGAGCCGGGTGACCAGCTCCTTGCGTTTGGTGTTGACCGGGGCCAGCCGACGGTCGGTGATGACCGTCTTCTTGTTCCGTCGCAGCGGGATCCCGCCGAACCGTCCGACCAGTGGCTTCCTGCCGACGCGTTCGATGCGGGCCTCGAAGCACTTGCGTGGCCCGTGCGGTGTCTCGATGGTGGCCGCGTACGTGCGGGCCATCTTCGACACCGACGAACGGTGCTTGTTGGCGAGCGTCATCAGCATCGAGGTCTCCATGACCCATTGCAGCCGGGCGAGTCGGAAGACGTCGCCGGCCAGCAGGTAGTACTGGACGATGCCGCGGTACTCCGACCCGTAGGTGCTGAGAATGACGTGGTCGTCCTGGTTCAGCAGTTCGGGCCGACGCGCGGGTTTGCCGCGCTCCATGTACTGGGCTTGCTTGGCAGATACCACCGAACGAGGGACGCGCAGTCTGATGACCCCATTGACGGAACGGCGTCCGCCGGAGATCTTGCGGTCGTTGTGGTGCACGGTGAAGTCGTAGCCGAGGAACCTCGCCGCCTGGGTGCGGGCGTGTGTGATGAGCGTCTTCTCCGGCGATAATTCCAACTTGAGTTCGTCACGCAGGAATTGCGCCAGTCGCTCCTTGATTTCCTCGGCCTCTGCCTTTGGTCCGGCGAACCCGAGCAGGGTGTCATCGCAATAGCGCACATACCGAAGCCGCCGGTAGCCGGGATCCTGAGTATCCTGGCTTGGCATGCTGCGGAGTTGCTTGCGAAGCTCCCGCAACTGAATGTGGTCGCCACGCTTGCGGGCGCGTTGCATGGCCGCCCACACCCTAAAGAAGGCGCGGTTCGGCTTCCTGATCCTTCCCCGGGTGTATTCCGGGATCAGAACGTTCTCGACGTACTCGTCCATCTTATGCAGGTAAATGTTGGACAAGATCGGTGAAACAACCCCACCTTGCGGACTCCCGCTATGCGTGGCGTTCCAGACCCAGTCCTCCATGTATCCGGCCTTGAGCATGTTGCGCACCAGCCGAAGGAACCGGTTGTCGTGGATTTTCTCACCCAGAATCCCGAGCATGACCGAATGGTCAAGCCGGTCGAAACACTGGGCTATGTCCCCCTCAACAAACCAGACTGTTCCCGTCCAGGTATTAGCCACATCACGCAAGGCGGTGTGGCAGCCCCGGCGGGGACGGAAACCGTGAGAGGAGTTAGAGAACGTCGGCTCGTAATACGCCTCAAGAAGCAGGCGGATCACCTCGCCGACGATCTTGTCGCTCCACGGAGGCAGGCCAAGCGGACGCAGCTTCGCGCTGCCCCGCCCCTTCGGGATGTACACCCTGCGAGCTGGGCTCCATCGGTACCGCTCGTGGCGCAGCGCGTCGATGACGTGCCCGATCTTGCCCAGCGACATGCCGTCCACGGTCTCCCCGTTGACCCCCGGCGTCATTGCACCCTTGTTGGAGTACAGACGCCCGTAAGCCAGCAGATACAACTGCGGATTGAAGAGCTGTCGATACAATTCATTGCACGGCAGGCCACGCCTGCCGCGTTCACGGAGGACACCCAGCACCGTTTCGGCGCTCTGCATTTCGCATACCTCCCGAGTCTTGAGTGTCCGATCACCTGGACCCCTTCGCCCGATGCGGACGGCTTTCCCGTCCTCCTTGGCCGGTCGTGACTCCGGCGACTACTACGGGGCCTCCGTCGCCATAGGAAGACCTCATCCCTTAGGCGATCCCATGTTCGTCCTCGTCGTACGTCCTAGCGTGATGTAGGTGCCCAACTCATCCCCTTGAATGCCCTCGTTGGGCATCGCTCCGCGCTCCAGAGGTTGCGTCGAGTCTTTCATCACCTCGACACAGAGCACGGCGCCGGTTTCAGGCATCTTTCCGGCGGACTCGACCTTCAGTCTCCTGGGAATTTGGGTTCAGGCAGTTTAGCTTTCACCGTGTCACGCGGGTCCCTCGATACCCCGTCTCTGAAACCTGAGCCCGGTCATCGATTTCCTGGCATGCTCTGGTCCCCATCACCGTTTCCGGATTGGGTAAGCCATCAGACCCGAGAATCTCCCTCCAAATTCCCCCCGACTGAATCGGGGATACGACAAGGCGCCGCATGGCGCACTGAAAACGGTCGCTGACCTGCACCGCATCCGGGGCCCCGTCGGTGATGCCCTGCCGGTAGACCAGCGAGCCGTCTCGACAGACCACCTCAACTCCGGGGTGCGTGCGCAGCCACGCGGCCAGCTGCTCGGCGTCGCGCCCAGCCCACAGCTCGATCGGCAGTCGGGTGTCGGCATCCACGAGCAGGGTCCCGTAGACGTCTGCGTACAGGGCGAAGTCGTCCACGCCCAGCACCCGCGGAGTTGCGGCCGCCGGCAGCGGGATACGCATCAAATGGAACAGCACACTCGTCCGCGACAGCGGCACCTGCAGGATCTGCAGCAGCCGAGCCCCGCCGCGACCGGCGAGCAGTACCCCGGCCATGACCACCAGGTGTTGCAGCAGCGGCGTCCGCCGTCCGTAGCGCACGGTCAGCCCCTCGACCTGCTCAGCAAACGTCCGCCGAGCACAGCCCGGGCCGTCGCAGAACAATCGCCGCACCGTCAGCCCGATCAGCACCGGGCGCTCGCCGACGGCTAAGTCGGCCAGCGTGCGGACATAGCGGCTGTGCACCCGCGCAGAGCCACGACCGCAGTCCGGACACCCCACCGTCAACTCGCGGGTACAGGCCGCGACACGGACCACGCCGCCCGCCACCCACACCCGCTCCACCCGCACCACATCCAGGTGCGGAGACATGATCCGTACGAGGTCATCACACTCGCCGACAGTGCCGCTACCCGTGACGGAGTGTCACCGGCGCACGGTGGCACACCCCGTCTTCCCGGAAATCTTGCCGGGGCCACGATCACTTGTACGCCGACACCCGTCCGCTCAGGTCCCTACAGGAGAGCTACACCCAAAGCCGAAGGCCAGCCAGCCACCGTCTGCGACGCCAAGACCTGGCCCCAGCCCGTACCCAGCGTCGGAGGCCGACCGCCGGATACCCGCCCGGAGCAGCAGGACTGGTTGCGCGGCTACGAGGCCGCGTCCCGCTACCGGGAGCTTGAGGGTGATCTGGGCCCTACGAACACCTCGAAGGGGCCCCTTGAGCCGGTGGCTCGCGGATCAGCGGCGGGTCTGGCGGGCCGGACAGATGCCCAGCAAGCGGGCCGACGAACTCGACGAGCACGGCATCGTCTGGGACACCGACGACGCCCAGTTCGCCAAGAACCTCGCAGCCGTGCGGGCGTACTTCGCAGAGGACGGCACGCTGGCCGCGCCCTGGCACGCCACCGCGCTCGACAAGCCGGTCGGGCAGTGGCTCACCAACATCCGCCGGCCCGGCGACCGGGCAGGGCCTGCTACGAGCCGAGCGGCGGCGTGTCCTGTCGCGTGTCCTGTCAGCCGCTTACGGGTGTCAGCTGCACGTTGTCGAGCAGCGGGCCGTGCTCGGCGAAGCCGGCGGGCTTGTCCGGGGTGTAGTCGAACGTGTTGTTGGAGAACTCCAGCCAGGTCGTCACAGTCCGCGCGGTGAACCGGTAGGTCTGGTTCTCCCAGCCCACGTCCTGCGGCGCGTTGCCGGCCGGGTCGACCGAGAAATCGCGGGCGCCGCCCGGGGAGGCCGTCACCAGCACGTCCTTGACCGTGCGGGGCTCGGCCGGGTCACCGGCCAGAGCGAAGGACACCGCGTACTTCTGACCTGGCACGGTGTCGAAGGACTGCCGGATCGTGCCCTCCCCGACGAGCTGCACGGACTGCCTGCCCTCGGCCGCATTCAGCACCGCGGTGTCACAGACACGGACATCACCGGCCGTCACCGCCCACGCCTCCAACTGCTCGCCAGCATGCACGGTCCGGCACTGTCCGGGCATCAGCGACGGCGACTCGAAACCACCGCCGGCGAACGCCTCGGCCAACGCCTGCGGAGCCAGCACCAGCGTCACAGCCACCGCGCCACACGCAGCCACCGCCACCCCGAGCATCCGCCGTCGGCCCGCACGTAAATCCACTGCACCCATGCCACTCCCCCTGCTCTCACTTCCGAAGATCAACTAGACGACCAGCTTCACGGCCACGAGACACACGCGCAACACAGTTACCAACGACCGCAGACCTCATGAAATCTCGGGGGCGACCCCGAGCATCAGCCCACCGATGCATGCACACTCGCCATGAGGCCCTCGGCCGCCCACCGGCCCCCGGCAACAAACGGACCGACCACCGCATCGGCCCCCAGTGCGCTCGGCTGCCCGGCGGCCGGCTCGACGTGCAGGGTCGGGGCAATACGGACGTCGGAACGGATGTCGTGCACGGCCTGTTCACCGACGCTCAAGGTGAGCACGGGAACGACGTTCACCGTGGGGACGTAGGGGCGGTTTCGGTTCGCTCGGCGGGGTGACGCGTCGTCATCACGGCGTCGGCTTCGTGTGCTTGCTGTCGCTGGCTGTTCATGCGGGCGCGAGGAGAACGCGGTGCTGCGCCGACAGCTGGCTGGCCCGGTCCGCTACGAGCCGGCCGATCGATTCTGGTTCGCTGCCCTCTCGGAGCGGATACCTCGAGTCGTTGGCGCGAGGTCTTCCCGGTCACGCCCGGCACCCCGCTCAGCTGGCACCGACGATTCATCGCGGGGAAGTGGGACTACAGCGCGCGCAGGCGTACTGGTCGGACACGCCACCGCATCCAACGAAAACGCCCCAAGCCAGGGCGTGGGCGTCCCAGCCGCCGGGCGGACGCTGCTCACGCTAGGCCCGGGCTCCCCGCCGCCACGACGGCCCACGGACCGACATCGCGTCGCCGTCCGTGCACCCCGGGATTGAACGCGCCTACACCCGCTGATGTACGCGCCCGGTCTCGACGCAGGCATCGGTCCCGTCCCAGCGCGACGCATCCGCCCTGCCTGGGCTGGACGGATGCGTCGATCAGCTCATGACGGCTGCGGTCAGCGGGTCACTTCCCGGCCCTGATCGGCCACGGTGTTGCTCGTGACCGTGCCGTCGGCGCCGGCCAGCGTCACCGCGTGCCGGACCCCGTCGGGACCGAGCACCACGGCCTGCCAGGCACTGCCGCCACCCTGCTGGGCGACCACCCGCAGCGATTCGACCTTGCCACCGGAAACGGCACCTGCCGCCTTGTCCACAGCCTGTGCGGCAGGCAGCGCGGGCAGCGGCACCGGGGCCTGCGCGAATCCGCCCGCGACGGAACCCCATTGGCCCGGCCCGGCCTGCCGCTCCTTCTTGCCTCCGTCCCGGCCCTCCTCCTCCGGTCCCCCGCGATGGCCTCGGCCCTCGGCTGCGAACCGGCCGCCGCCGCGCTCCTCGTGGTGGTGCTCCGCCACCGCCACGGCCGCCGCACCGCCGCCGATCAGCACCACCAGGGCGAGCACCACCCATCGCGTGCGGCCCTGACGGGTCAGCCTGGCGAACCGGCCGCGGCGCCCCGCCGCCTTGCCGGTCTGCCCGGCAGCCTCCTCGCCCGGACCCACGGGGTGCTCGGGAGGCTGGGGATTGGACTGTGTCATCTGGCTGCTCCTCGCGTTCCACCGGACGCGCGCCCGGCTCGGACAGAGCATGCGAGCACATTGCTGAAGCTTTGCTGAAGCCACCTGAAGAAGCCTTCAGCAACCTGGCGAGGGGACCTGAGAACCTTGGCCCATGCGCGTACTGGTGGTGGAGGACGAGCGGCGGCTGGCCGCGGCCCTGCAGCGAGGGCTCCAGGCCGAGGGCTTCTCGGTGGACGTCGCCCACGACGGCCCGCAGGGCCTGTGGCTGGCGGGCGAGCACGACTACGACGTCATCGTGCTCGACATCATGCTGCCCGGAATCAACGGCTACCGGGTCTGCGCCAGGCTGCGCGCCGCGGGCTGCGAGTCGGGCATCCTGATGCTCACCGCGAAGGACGGCGAGTACGACGAGGCGGAGGCCCTCGACACGGGCGCCGACGACTTCCTGTCCAAGCCGTTCTCGTACGTCGTCCTGGTGGCCCGGTTGCGCGCGCTCATCCGGCGCACGGGTCGGCGCAGCCCGCAGATCATGGAGTTCGGTGACCTGGTCATCGACCCGGCCAGGCAGCGCTGCACGCGGGGCGGGGTCGAGGCCCGGCTGACCTCGCGCGAGTTCGCGGTGCTCGTGCATCTGGCCCGCCGCGCCGGTGAGGTGGTGCCCAAGCGGGAGATCCTGGAGCAGGTGTGGGACGCCGCCTATGAGGGCGACCTGAACGTCGTCGAGGTGCATGTCAGCGCGTTGCGCCGCAAGATCGACGCCCCCTTCGGGCGGGCCGCGGTGGAGACCGTCCGCGGGGCGGGCTACCGGCTGGCGGCCGACGGTGGCTGAGCGGCACGAGCACGGCGGTGCCGAGCCCGGGGCCGTGCCCCGCCGAGTCGTCGCCCGGCTCCGGTACCTCGCCCGGCGTCTGCGGCCCCGGTCCGTGCGGGCCCGCGCCACCCTTGGCGCATCCGTCGTGGTCGCGCTGGCGCTCGGCGTCGCCTCCGCCGGGCTGCTCGGGCTGCTGGAGAACAACCTGATGCGCAACGCGCAGACCGACGCAGAACGGCAGGCCGTCCTCATCGCCGGTCTCGCGGCCGAGGGCCGGCTCGACCCCGTGCTGGCGCCGGAGCGCGGCACCGATTTCCTCCAGGTCGTCGACGCCCACGGCCGGGTGCTCGCAGCCAGCCCCAACCTGACCGGCCGCCCCGCCGTCTCGACCGCCCGCCCCAGCGCGCCGGGCACCGTACGCGACACCTGGAACGGCAGGCCGGTGCGCGAGGAACACCGCCAGCGCGTCGTCCAGGTCACCACCGCCACCGGGAGCGGCCTCGTCACCGTGTACGCGGGCACTTCGCTGCGGGAGGCCGACGCGGCGGACGAGTTCATCCGAGCCGCGCTCATCTTCGCGGTGCCCCTGCTCGTTCTGACCGTCGCCCTCATCACCTGGCGGGTCACCGGCTGGGCACTGCGCCCCGTGGAGGCGATCCGGGCCGAAGTCGCCGAGATCAGCGACCGCGATCTGCATCGCCGGGTACCCGTGCCGCACAGCCAGGACGAGATCGCCCGGCTCGCGGCCACAATGAACACCACCCTGGACCGCCTCGAAGCGTCCGTGACCCGCCAGCGCCAGTTCATCGCCGATGCCTCGCACGAACTGCGCAGCCCGATCACCGTGCTCCGCACGCAACTTGAGGTGGCCCAGGCCCACCCCGACCCCGACCTGTGGAGCCAACTGCTCAGCGGCGCTCTGGAGGACACCGTCCGGCTCCAGGACCTGGCATCCGATCTGTTGCTGCTCGCCCGGCTCGACACCGCGCAGGCACCCCCTTCCGCCGCGGTCGACCTCACGGAAGTCGTCCGGGAGGCGGCCCGTGCGCGCAAGGGTGACCCGGTCCCGGTGGATACCGAGATCGCCCCGGACATCACCGTGCGCGGGAGCACGCTGTGGCTCGCCCGGCTCGTCACCAATCTGCTGGACAACGCACAACGCCACGCCAACCACCGGATCCTGCTCTCCCTGAGCGTGGACGAGGCCGGCAACACAGCGGTGTTGGAGGTCAGCGACGACGGCCCGGGCATCCCACCCGCCGACCGCGAACGCGTCTTCGAACGCTTCACCCGGCTCGACGACGCCCGCAGCCGCGACCAAGGCGGTTCCGGCCTCGGCCTGGCCATCGCCCGCGACATCGCCACCCACCTCGGCGGCTCACTCACCATCCAGGACTCGGCGCCAGGGGCCCACCTGGTGGCTCAGCTCCCGCTGGACGACGGCTGACAGGACGTGCCGAGTCGGAGAGACTCGGTGCTCGCGCATGCGGTGTCGCCGAGCCGGTTGATGTGCTCGGTCAGGTACAGCCAGGTGTGGGCCAGACTCTCCGGAGCGATCTCCCGGCCCTCGTCCGGCCGTTGCCTGGCGAGTCACTCCGGCGTGGGCGGCGGTCGTTGCCTTCAGATGCTTGCCGGGGATGCCGCTTTGCGCCAGTGGCTGGCGAGCAGACCGAACAGCAGGTCGTCGGTCCACTCGCCCTTGATCCAGGTGTTTGCCGGGCGCCGCCCCTCGTTCTGGAAACCCAGCCGTTCCAGGAGCCGTACGGAGTCCAGGTTGCGGGCGTCGCACTCCGCGGACAGCCGTCGCAGGCCACGCCCCTCGAACAGGTCACGCATCACGGCCCACACCGCCTCAGTGGCATACCCCTGCCCCTGTCGCTGCGCAGCGAGCGTGAAGCCCAACTCGGCCTGCATGCGGTTCTCATGCAGATTCACACCTACATCGCCCACCAGACAACCGTCGGCCTTGAGTTCGACCGCGTACTGGAACCATCCGGGCTGCCCGGGGTCGCCACCGGCGAACTTCCGCACGAGAGCGGCCGCGGACTCCGGCGGAACCGGTGCGGTCCAGCTCTGGTAGCGAGCGACCGCCGGGTCCGAGCGATACGCGGCGAATACGGGCGCGTCCTCCGGCCGGAAACGGCGTAAGCGGAGCCGGGCGGTTTCAAGAAGCATGGGACGAGTGTCCCGTCTCTCGCGACCGGCGTCGATCGGATATGTCACCGTACCGGCGGTGCTTCCGAAGGCGAGCGAAGCGTGGGTCATCGCGGTACGCCGGGTGATGGTGCCGGCGTCCCGTCCCTGACCGGAGGCGGGATCCGTGCGGCGCTGTGGGACGTACACTCCATCCATGGGTTACACATATGCGGTGGGGGAGTGCCTGAGAGGCGCCCCGAGCATGCTGTGTCCCACCGCGCCACGGATCCGCTGTCGCGCGCTGCACGGTTTCGGCTAGCTCGGGCCGACCGTTTCCTCACGGTTCCGATTCCGGTCCCCTTTTCCGGACGCAGCGCGCTGCCGTCCGCCCGCGCCTTCTCTCCATCGCGTTTCCTCCGGTTCGCGCGCATCGCACGGTTGCCACACCACTGAGCCGTCTGTCGCGCATCCCTTCCACGCCCCCGCACCATTCCCGCGGCTCCTCGGCGTGCCGTCGCCGTTGTCGGCGACGGCCGGACGTCCGACTGGCCCGCACCCTTGAGAGGACCCCTGTGAAGTTGAGCGAGTTGTTGGCCGGGCACGACCACGAGGTTCTCCTGGGCGACCCGGATACACAGATCACCGCGGGAACGTGCTTCGACGCGCACCGCGTCTCACCGGGGACCCTGTTCATCGCGGTGCCCGGGCATCGCGAGGGCGGCCCCGAAGCCGTCGGCCCTGCCCTGGCACGCGGCGCCGTCGCAGTGCTCGTCGACGCCTCGACACCCGACCTCCCGGCCTCGGTGTGGACGACGGAAGCGGCCGTGTGTGTCGTACGGGTCCTGGATGCGCGGACGGCGGCCGCATTCGTCACCTCCCGCTACTACGGCGAGCCGGGCCGGGACATGGACATGGTGGCCGTCACCGGCACCAACGGGAAGACCTCGGTCTCGTACATGGTCGAGTCCGTGCTGCGGCTCGCCGAAGGCGCACGGGTGGGGGTGATCGGGACGGCCGGCAACCGAATCGGCGACGCACTGATCCCCATGCCGCGATCGGTGCTCACCACACCGGAATCACCGGACTTCCAGTATCTGTTGGGTCAGATGCGCGACCGCGAGGTGAGCACCGTGGTCCTGGAGGCCACGTCGATGGGCCTGCTGAACCACCGGGTGGACCACGCCTTCATCGACGTCGGCATCTTCACCAACCTCACCCAGGACCACCTGGACGATCACGGCACCATGGAAAACTACCGGGACGCGAAGCTGCGCCTGTTCCAGGGGCTGTGCCGACGGGCGGTGGTCAACGCCGACGACCCGGTGGGAGCCGGAATCGTGGCGCTGATGCCCGGCGAGGTCACCACGTACGCCCTGGACTCCGAGGCTGACTACCGGGCGAGCGAGCTGAGCATGGACGCTTTCGGTACGCGCTTCACCCTCCACCACGACGGACGGAAGTACCCGGCGGCCATCCCCGTCCCCGGGCGGTTCTCCGTGGCCAATGCCCTCGCCACCGTGGCGGCCTGTCACCTTCTGGGGCACGACCTGGCGGGGCTGGTCGCCGCGCTCGACCGGATGCCACCGGTTCCGGGACGTTTCGAACGTTTCCAAACCCCCCGCGGTACGTCCGTGATCGTGGACTACGCGCACTCGCCCGACTCCCTGGACAAGGTCCTCACCGCCATCCGGGAATTCGCCACCAACGAAGTCATCACCGTCTTCGGCTGCGGCGGAGACCGGGACACCACCAAGCGCTCGCAGATGGGCGAGATCGCCGGCACCCACTCCGACCTGGTGGTTCTGACCTCGGACAACCCCCGGAACGAAGACCCCGAGGCGATCCTGGACCAGATCACCCCGGGCCTGGTGACGAGCGGTACTCGCTTCGAGCGGTACGCCGAGCGCAGGCAGGCCATCGCCTTCGCCCTGTCCGCTGCCGGGCAGGACGACATCGTCCTCGTCGCGGGGAAGGGGAGCGAGCCGTACCAGATCGTCGGCGAACAGCTGCTGCCGTTCAGCGACATGGCGACCGTGCGCGAACTCGCGTCCGCGCAGAAGCAGTTGTGCGCCACGCCGACAACCTGAATCGCTGCCTGCACTACGCGCCCGCCGCGGTGCCCCTACTCGCGAACGCTGTCGGCCCAGATCCGCATGAGATGCTGTTCGCCGCAATCGTCTACGTCTTGGTCAGTGGCTGCGCCTGGCGCATGCTGCCGGTGCGGTGGCAGGCCATCACCGACCGCGGCATCCGCCTGCACCGCCGCACCTACGACTGCGACCTGCTGGGCCCGCATCGGGGCCAGGACTCCGAAGTGGCAGCCCGGGGCAGGAAATGGGTAGTCCACACCAACCCGCACGACGTCCGCCAGATCTGGGTCCGCCTCCCCGGGCTCGGGCTGGCAGAGATCCCGTGGATCCACCGCGAACACGCCCACCAGCCGTTCAACGAACGCACCTGGCCGTACCTGAAGACCATCACCACGCGCCACGAAGGCCATGACCGGTACGAGGCGGATCTCGCCGAGGCCCTCGATGAACTCAGGCGCCGCGCGCGTACCGGATCTGCCACCCGCACCGAGCGGTACCTCCTCGCCCGCACCACACCCACCCGAACTCCCCCACCACCACATCCCGAACTCGAGCCAGAGGCGCAGGAACTGAGCGCGGCAACCACGGAGACGGGACAGGACAGCCTCGACGACCTCGACCAGGACGCGCAGGCCCAGGGCACGGAGTCCACCGTCGAGGACGAGGCCCCGGAAGGACCGGCTGGCTGCGCCGGTGGCCGGGTACGGGCTCTACAACGCCGAAGCGGAAGTCCTCACATGGTGACGGGCAACAGCCCTGGCGCGACAGGCACCGCGGCGAAGGCAGGCATGATCACGCTGGGCGAGGCGGGTGGGAACACGCCCGCCGACGAGGAACCAGCCGGCGGGGCCTGGCTGGTGACCACCTGGCAGGGCTGGCAGCACTTCGCCACCACCCCTCCTACACACCAACTAACACCCCGCCAGCGTTACTCGACAAGGGCAGGGTTGCTCGCCCGCGCCACCCGCGCGGTCATCGGCGGAATCTGCGCTCCGGAACGGGGACGTGCGGGCATCGGGCACCTCGACAGAACAGCGAAGAGCAGAACACTGGGCGTCGATCTTCGCGTCCTTCAGGAAGCCGTAGTACCGCTGCCGAACGTGTGGTTGTCCTTGGTGAGTTGCCCCAGGCCCCAGGAACAGGTCGAGTCCGCTTCTGCCGCCCGGCCGAGGGTCGCGTCGATGCGCCGCTGCAGGGCGTCCACGTCGTCCTGGGTCACCACCTCCACGGGGTCGCCGTGGGACATGCGGCGGGGCTGGACGCTGCGGGTCAGGGTTCCGCCGGCGAGGATCGTGATGCCGGCGGGCGGGTTCTCGTAGAGGTTCTTGAGGTCGTCCCGGGCCGCCTTTATCTGGTCGTGTGCGGAGCTCAGCAGGTGGGCGATGCTCTCCGCCTCGGTGACGGCATCGGTGAACTCGTCGGAGACCCGGACCACGAACGGCTTGGTGACGGCGGCGTTCTCGCCCTTCCACTCGGTGCCCTGCGCCAGGCTGCGCATGCCCCCGGCCTCGCTGGCGACCTTCTTCAGCAGGACCGCCATGGCGGCCCAGTCGTCGGCCGCCGACTGGAGCGGTGCGAGTTTGATGTGGAGAAGCTCTTCGAACGTCGGCACCGACCCGGCCCCCTGCCATTCCCGGCGTCGCCGCCGTCGTTGTTCCGGAGAATCCCCGGTTTGCTCCGGAATCCCTCCGCCCGCACACACCCCTTACAGGGGTCACATGACGGGACCTTCCGCCTTCGGCACATGCGGCACGTCGGAACCCGAAGCGGGTGGCGGCACGTCCAGGTACTCGGAGATCTTGGAGACCCGCAGCTGCGCGCCGATGAACTGGTCATCCTGGTTCGACGACTTCACCGAGTAGTCGAGATGGTCGGAGATCTGCGCGCAGGCGTCGAGCAGCACCTGAAGCTGCCCCCGCCAGCCCTCACCGGCCCTGGCCAGGGCGGCGCCCGTGCCGAACCCGTCGCCCTCCAGGCTCTTCACGGCGGCCTGGCTAGCCTGCCGTGCGTGCTTGCCTGCACTCGACAGATGCTGGTGCAGCAGGAAGGCTGCGTGCCCGATCTTCCCCATGTCGTCGTACTTGAGGACCAGGTCCGCACCATCGGGCGACGGCCCGCCGGGATCCATGCCGGGCACACTGTCCAGCCGCACCTGGGCCTGCGCCTTCAGCGCCGCCCACTCCTGATCGAACGACATGCCCCCCCACGCCCCGTCACATGGCTGATCAGACGAGCCTAACCCGGGATGATCTCAAGGATCCGTCAAGATGAGACGGCCCACAGAAGGGCTGCGTTCACAAGGCTTCAGACAGCGGGCAGGTCCGCCTCGACGTCGGGCGGGTGGCCAGCGCGGTCTTCCGCGAGCATCACGCTGTCGTGCGGCCAGCCCTCGAGGGGCTGGACCGTGATCCGCCGACCCTGTGGGCGTGCTCCGGCCTTGGCGAGTGCCTCACGGGCCACGGTCGTGCACGGCCCGTCGGCGAAGACCGCCTGCAGTCCGGCGTCACTGTGGGCGGCAACCGCGATGAGCAGCCTGCTCTTCTTCACCGTGACCGCGGGACGGATGTCGGGGTCGTCGACCAGGGGATGGTGAGCGGCCTGAACGCTGTGCCACCCGCCGAAGGCAGCCACCCGCGCTGCTCCGTCGCTGCCGACGGCCGCGTTGCCGTAGTCGAGGTAGGCGGTCTTCACCTACGCCTCGGCAGCCTCCTCGGGCGTCTGACACGTGGGGCACACCAGACCGTGGCCCGGCCCTGGCGCCAGTCGACATTCCCCCCCGTCGCCTTCGGTGTGGAGCTCCCCGCAGCGCAGGCACCGTGCAGGACGCGGGCTGGTCTTCGAGGGCATGACGCCATCCTGCCCGACGCAATACCCTTCCCCGGGCGGGCTCTGACGTACCCGCAGAGTGCGATCAGGTGCACGGGAGTTGGCCCCGGCCCAAGGACGCCTTCACAGCACAAGCGGCGTGCGCTCCGAAGCCAGAATTCTGTCTCGGTTGCCTTCACCTGATTGTCCCGCCCGGACAGGCCGTTCACCGTAAACCATCCAGGTCGGCGCGCTCATGCAGGACAACCAGATGAGAGATTCGAGCCGACATTTCTGCGCGAGCCGGCCGGCGGATCGTCAGGGCCGGCGAAGGCGAAGACCCGGACGGGCCGGCATCAGGGCACTGGGCAAGGAGCAGGCGCAGTCCCACCTGGCCCGCTTGGGGGCGCTTCGTGAGCAGTGCGTGGGGGACACGGAGTAGTCGGCGGGGTCGGCGCTGTCAACGGCGAGAGGGCGCAGCCAATGACTGCGCCCCCATGAGGCCCGGAGGCCCGCACATCAGGTGATCCAGGTGTGTGTCAGCCGTAGGTCTCGACCCACATGTCGAGGGCCCCGCCGCCGCCCGCCGAGCAGTTCAGGACCGAGGCCCACTCCTTACCCATGGAACGGCCGCCCTCCGAGCCCTCCATGCCCGTGTGAACGCCACCGACGTTGGCACAGCTGCCGTGGACCTTCCAGCGGCCGTTGCCGCTGTCGCACCAGCCGATGCCGTTTCCGTTGTTGTCGGTCCAGGCGTGGCAGTTGGACGCCGCACTGGCCGACGGCGCGGCAAAGAGCATCGCTCCCGCCACCACAGCCAGCGCGGCGGACGTGGTTCCTGCGAAACGCAGACGTGACATGACAGCTCCCGTTTTATCTCGTGTGAGGTGTTTCCGCTCGGCCGTACGCACGCCGCTACTCAGCAGGCGGCCAGGCACGAGGAGTGGACCGCCAGTGGTCGGCCAGCGCTCCACACAACCGTATGCAGCGGGGTGCCCGCCGAGTGTCAGCCAGCCCTTCCCGCACATCGTCCCATCCCCGTCCCAGCCCGTGACCTGCGACTTGGGACGTCCCGCCCTGCCGAAGTAGGGACAGCCGGGTCTTGAGCGACGCTCAAGGTGCTCATAAAAGTGGAGGTCTGTGACATTCACGGTGACCACGGCCGGAGTGCGTCATGTTGTCGTTCGTGTGCGGAGACACCGTGCACATCAACTTTCCGTCCCCGGCCTGCTCTTGGCGGCCGCCCTGCTCGTCGTCGACACCCTGTCGCTCGTGTTCCTTCGAGTGGGCCGTCTGTCCCATGCGGAGTGGACGATCAACGGGCTGGGCAGCGTGCGACACGAGCTGCCCCTGGCGCGGGCAGCTCGGTCGTGGTGATGCTGGTGGAATGCGGGAGGCCCCTGTTCGTGATCGCCGTGGCGAGGTCCGAGACGAGTGCGCTGCCGTCGTGTCCGGCCCGCGAGGCGCCCCTGCGGCCGTGGGGCTATGCCCGCGAGCGCGCGGTCCGGCTGCCTGAAGGCGGCCTCCGGCGGCTGCGGCCGAGACGGGCCCGCTGCGGCTCTTGTCGCACCACACACGTGCTGCTTGTCGCCGTACTGCCTGCTCCGGCGCGCGGACAGCGTCCACACCATCGCCGTGGTGCTCCTGGACCACGTAGCCGGGCACGGCCACCGCCGCATCGCCCAGCGGCTGCGCCGGCCTGCGACGACGGTGCGTGGCTGGCTCCGCCGCGCGGCCGCACGCGCCACGTTCTGGCGCCACCACGACGTGATCTACGCCTACCAACTCAGCCCGGACGCAGACCCGTCCCTGCCGCAGGCCACCGAGCCGGCCGAGGCCCTCGACATCCTGGGCGAGGCCGCCCGCGTCGCCCAGGAGCGGCACGCCGACTAGGCGGCCACCGACCTGTACGTCGCGGTACAGCGCGAAGTCGTCCACACCCAGCACCCGGGGCGTGACGGCGGGCGGGAACGGCACTCTCAGTCAAGTGGAACAGCACGCTGGTACGCGAGAGCGCCGCGCTCACAGGGCCGAAGGAGTCAGCTGACTCAACCACCACGGCCGTCAAGTGCGGAAGCAGCTCGAAGACTTCAACAGCACATGAGAGGAGTATTCCCCCTGACCGGCACCCAACCGACCTCTCCCCGCAGTGATCTCCGCCTACCGAAATCTTGCCAGGGCCGCATGAGCTCGTACGCGGGCAACCAACAGCTCCGCGATGCTCTCGCACAAGCCCATGGCCAACTCCGCGCAGCCCGCCTTGCCGCCGAAAGCTCGTAGTCAAAGACAACCGTCCACGACACAAATCCCCTGGCCACCGGCTAGATCAGGCAGTTGAAGTCGAAATAAGCACCGCCATCGTCGACCGCCTCACCTTCGGCGGCAACATCATCGAGACCGGCACCGACTCCTACCGCCTCGCCACCACCCGCGCCCGAGCTGAACAGCAAGCCGTCGGCTGATCCATCGCCCGCACCACTCGACGCTACCGGGTATTTGCCTTTCCGAGTTCGACTGCCAACGCAGCCGTGTCTCGCAAGTGCTTGTAGTACTCGGTCGCGCCGTCCTCATCATCGATCGAAGGCAGGACCTTCTCAACGGCCGCGAGGCAGATGAGAAGGATTTTGTGGCGCTTCTCATCAAGGGGCCCAGACAGCGACGAGAGGACACAGCCGGCGATGTCCGCGTCGAGCAACACCATGTCTTCGCCTTCGATCTCTCGACCGCGCATGTGTGGTGGGAATGGCGCGCGCATGTGCTCTTCCCACAGCCGTGAGAGCAGGTCCAGTTCCGATTCGCTCATGTTCGCGATCATGCCTTACAGGCCAGGCTCTGCGGGAGAGAGCTCCCGCAGAGCCGTCGGATGACCGCTCGACCTGCTTCCTCGGCCACGGCCAGGAACCTTGCCTGCCGACGCGCCGGTGCTGCTAGATCTCGACAACATTCTGCTGGCGCAAGGTCATCGTCCGCTCTCGGAACCCGCTGACAAGTGCTCTCCCGGTGTCACCAACGCAGCCAGCCAGTGGTGGCCGACGCTGACCACGCCGTCCTGCGCCACGTCGATCTGAGTCCACCCGCCCCCGTAACAGGCACCGGTGTCCACGTAGTTCCCCTCGACGGGCATCTTCGGCAGGTCGACCACGGCCCGCACCAGTTGGGAGTGATCCTGCAGCCGGCCAGCAGTCGTCACGGGATTGGCCCGCGGCCACGACGGCACCGCACCTGAGTACATCTACTCAGCGGGCGCCGGTCCCCCGTGGGACAAGTCTGAGTAGGCCCGCAGCCCCACGCGGCACGATGAAGGCGTCGAACACGCCTTAGTCGCATCCGGGAGGCGTAGTAGAGGTATGCGCAACGGCACGGTGGGCACCCAACATCCGCACTCGGACGAACAAGGACTCCATGAAAACCACGAGCATTCAGGGAACAAAGGCCGACGGATTCACCGGCGGCGCTCGCCGCTGATACTCGGTGCCCGGTCTGTTCCCTGAAGGTATTGAGCAGCGTCACCGGCAGGGGCAGCACCCACGCGGGCGACGCAGCGTGCGTGTTGGATCCGCAAAGGACTTTGTTCTTCGCCAGGGCGCGGGAGTAGTCGGCAACAGTCTCTCGTACGAGGGAAGAGCCGTGCGGTGGTCGCCGATCTGGTAGATGTCGAGATCCGGCTAATAGTGTTCTCCGCGGTAGGGGTGCACGTTGAAGCCGATCCCGGGTACCCACAGTTCGCCGTCGTCGCCGGCACTGATGTCCCAGGCGGTGACCTCGTCAGGACATGTGGTGCCGCGGGCACGCAGATCGGCGATGACCACGCGGGCGAGTTCAGCAGCGGCCGTCGGATCGGTCTCTGGCAGCTCAATACGCCACCAGCGGTGCTCATTCACACAGTGCCAGCCTCTCGCACGCATCTCGGCGGCACGCTCCGGCGTCTGCTCCTGATCCCGGTCGTCGATGGCGGCCTGGAATTCACGGCCCGTGTCCGACGGGCTGAACGACACAACCAGGCTACGGACCCGGTCCCGCGCGGTCCAGATCGTGCATGCCACCCAGTCGCCGGGGGCTTGCACGGGCATGTGCTCCGCCCAGAGGCGAGCATCCCTGCCAGCCACTCCTCAGCCGACTGCCAGGTCTCCGCCGCCGCGTGCCCCTTAAACGTCCAGCCGTGGTCAACGCCCGGGCCCTGGCGGTCCAGCTGCCACGTGTAGGGCAGCCGGCCCGCATCGAAGTTCCAGAACTCGTCCTGGACGAACGCCTGTGCCTCGTGCACGGACAGCGTCGTCTCACGGTGATCCCCGGACAGCAGCAGGATCCGCTCCTCACTGCTCCACCGCACGCTGGGCCCCTGGGCCGTCCCGCCCAGCAGCGTGGGCCGGCCGATCCGCTCCACGATCGCCTCGTAGACCGGCCGCAGCACCCCACGACGCTCGACCAGCCCGTCTCCCGGCTCATACGCCAGGATCGTGAACGCACGATCCAACTCGGCACCCTCACCAGCGAAAAGCGCCTCCGCGAGATCCGCCGCGCCCTGACAAGCCTGCCCCGTACTCTGTGCGCTCTGTGCCATGCCGCTCATCCTCTCAGCGGCCTCTGACAGTGCCCCAGCCCGCCTGGACAAGCGGCTTCGAGGCCTTCCCTGATCGCCCTCGGGATGCACGACGGCGCCCTCCCTTCTGGAGCCGGTCAGGCCGGGTTCGCTGGCGGGGGCGGAGTGCGGGCGTGGCCGCGGCTGGAACTGCCCTGCCTCAGTCGGCAGGGAGTGCGGGGGTTCCGGGTACGGCGGGCGCTGAGGGGAGGGCGGGGTTGGGAGGAGGATCGTCGGCTTCGGCCGGGGCGGCGGGGCCGAAGCCGAGCAGGGCCAGTAGGGCAGCGGTTGTGAGGGGGCGGTGAATGCGTCGCACTGACAGGCCCTTCCTGACCGTTCGCGGCAGCGGCGGAATGCACACGTCATGACCGCGCGCTACTTGGTGATCAGGGGCCCTGAGGTTTTCGGATCGGCCCAGGGGCTTCCCTGTCCGTCACATGGGCGAACTGCATGTCGCACAAACAGGCTGCTGCGCATTGACGAAGCGCGCCTCCGCTGGCTCACCAGCCCCATAACAAGTGAAGCGGTACAAGGGCCCCGACAGTCCGAAGCCCGCCGCCCCGAGTTGAGGCTGGCGGGCTTTGTCGTTCCGGCGCACCCTGCCGGGCGTTGAGGTCCCCGGGAAGGTGTGCGGCCGTGTCCGATGCGGCTGGAGCTGCCCTGCCTCAGATGGGGAGTGCAGGGGCTCCCGGGATGGCGGGGATTGCAGGAAGGGCTGGCGCTGAGGGGAGGTCGGGGAGTGAGGGCATGGGGACTCCGGGGACGCCGGGTGCTGCGGGGAGGTCGGGGAGTGAGGGGACAGGACCATCGGCTTGGGCTGGAGCGGCGAGGCTGAAGGCGAGCAGGGTCAGCAGACCGCTGGCGGTGAGAGTGCGGAGGGTATGGCGCATGGCGGGCCCTTTCTGTCCGTTCGCGGCAGCGGCGTTGGCTCAACCGCGTGGATTGGTGATCAGGGCGTCCCGAGGTTTCTCGGGTCCATACGGGGGCTTCCCTGTCCGCCATTTGGGCGAACTTCATGTCACCCGAACGCATTACATGGCATTCGCGTGCACGCCTCCGCTGGCTCTTCAGCCCCACTACAAGCGTTACAAGGAGGAGAGCGACACTCGGCGACCAGTAGCCGCTGTTCCAGGGCCTCACAGCAGAAAGGGCCGCTGCCCCGTGTGGGGTGGTGGGCTTCGTCGTGTGGTGTCTACTTGGGGCCCGCCACCCATGTGTTGATCTTGCTGGCCTGGTCGGGGCAGAGGGCAGACGCAGCGGCGACCAGGGCCCGGGTAGCGGTCTCTTGGAAGTCCTGCCGGATGCGGGCGGCGGCGGTCTCGACGGTCTGCCCGTTGGCGAGCATCGAGCAGATGGTGTGACCCTCGGGCGTGATGATGCTGGGGTCGGTCTTGTCGAAGTCGCCGGGGTCGTGGTTGCGGACCTGTTGGACGTAGGCCTCGTCATCGGTACTAGCCGTGATCGTCGCGGTCCTGGTGCTGGGGTTGGCGGCGCGGGTGGCGGGCCGACCGTCGACCTTGGGCGGGCTGCTACTGCATGCGGTGAGGAGCAGCCCTGCGGCGGCGAGGACGGTGGCGGTGCGGGTGTGGTTCATACGGCCCCCTACGGTGAGGGGCTTATCGGACCGCTCAACGGCCTTGCTCGGGGCGGGTGTTGCCGTTTCGTGATGCGGGTTCACTCGCCGGCCCCATTCACCGGACGTGCTCGATCGTCATCCGTAGGGATCCTGGGTCGTCGTGGGAATGTCCTGGTCGTGCGGGACTTGCCGATGGCGAAGCAGGCTCTGTTGCCGAAGGCGCCCGCCTCGGTGCTCAACCGGTTCACCGAGACGACGGGGCCGGCTGTGGTTGAAGTCCGCTGCAGCGTGTGCGCGTTGGCGGGTCCGAGCTCTTGGGCCGTCACCCGGCGGGTCCACAGCCGGCATGGACGCCGACTCCCCGCACCTGAGAACCGCCCACCCCTGTGCCGTAGCCTTGTCGTGATGTCCTTCATAGCCAGAATGTCCGAACGCCATGCCACGAAACTGGCCTGGCTCATCATCCTCGGTGGCGCCGCATCGGTGGTCGTGGGAGATCCCCTGTGGCGTTGGGTGGCCGGTCTCGGGCCGGGTGCCGGCTTCGCCTTCGGCGTGTTCTGCGGCAGCGGCATTCTGTGCTGCTGGGTGCTGGCCGCAGCCGCGTTGAGACGGCGGCAGTGGGTTCGCTGTATCGGCGCGGCAGCCGTGGGCTGCGTGGCGTTCCTGGCTCTGGCGTGCCTGGTTCCCGGGCGCAACGGCCGCCTCGTCGGCTACCTGGCCATGGCGAGCGACCAGCGCATGTGGGTGGAGGAGAACCCAGCAGTGTGGGGGGCCATCGGGACCGGCCTCGCCCTCGGCGCGCTGGCCGTCTGGTCTGGAGCGCCTCGCCGCGCCACGGGACGACGGCGGCGCCCCGGATCCGTCAAGGAATAGTCGGCGAGGGGCCAGGATCACGTCCGTGGACGTGATCGGAGCGCATGTCAACGAAGCCGAAGTCGTAGCGTCAGGCAGCGCGAACCATAGTCGCCAGAGCCCCGGGCGGGCCGGTGAACCAGGTTTCACCTAAATCCCCGTGAGTGCCTGGCCGCCTCAGGGCCGCTCCCATTCAAGTAGGCGGGCTCGGGGTGGAGCAGCTGGAGCGCGTGCACCAGGAGGTCGCCGGTGACGAGCACCAGGTCGCGCCCGTCGGTGACCAGCACACTCTGGTGCCCGGGCGTGTGACCAGGCGTGATGGCGCCCGGCGCGCAGTGGCGTGTCCCCGTCGAGGAGCCGGAGCCGGCCGGCCCGCCTCGAGCGGGTCGGTGAGGGTCTCGCGAAGCTGCGGGTTGAGCGCGTCGAGGGCGTCGAACTCGGCACGCTGGAGGAGGTATTCAGCGTTCGGGAAATACGGGCGGCGGCCGCCGGTCGAAGCGTTGCCGTCCACCGCGCCGCCCGCTGAGGGGACGGCCGTCTCGGTCACGACCGCCCACCCGACGTGGTCGGTGCGCAGATGTGTGAGCACCACGGTGTCGACGTCGGCCGGGTCGATGCCCGCGGCGGCGAGCGACTCGGGGAGCACATCGGGCACAGGCGCCCACGCGGCGGCCGGGCCGTCCGCCGGACCGATCCCGGCGTCCACCACGGTGAGGCCCTTGTCGCCGCGGATCGCGTACGCGCGGAACTGGAGCCACCAGCGGCCCTCGGCATCCATCGCGCCCGGGTCATAGCGGTCGGCCCCGACCCACTGAGCGGCCGTGGCCCCGGGGAAGGCCCCGGCGCACGGAAAGAAGGCGGATCGGTCGTCGACCAGCTGGCGCGTCAGTCCTGGCCAATGAGCGCGGCTTCGCCCAGCGCGTCGATCGTCTCAGTGAGCAGGGTGGCACGTGGGCGGAACGCCCCTCACACCGTAGCGGGCCACAGACTCGCGATTCCTTGTCCAAACGGATGCCCCGCTCAGCCAGCTTGCCGGTAACACAGGCCTGCTTTCGCGGGCGCCCAGCAGTCCTTCTCCAGCGTGCGACTCCGCCTCCCGCCAGTGTCGAGGGCGTGTCCAAGGCCAGCTGTCCGCAGCCTGGTTGCGGACACGACCCGGGCTCATGCGACTGCACGCAATGGGCGCAAGACCGCACACACTATGATGATCTTGCATTTGCCATGCTTTGGGGGTACTTCAGTGACCAAGAAACCGGGCAACTGGCCGCTGACCGGTGCGTACGGCACCGCGGCCGTAGCCATGCTGCTCGGACTGTGGTGGACCGTGGTCATCATCACGGGCGGGACACTGCCCCTGCTGGGCATCGAGTCCGAAGGCGAACCCTTCCTCGGGTTCGCCTTCCTCATCGTCGTCACCCCGCTGTTCGCCACCATCGCCTTCTGGACGGCCTTCATCCCGCTCGCGCTGCTCGCCAAGATCCTCGGCAGGTGGTGAAGGAGTAGCCCCAGTCCGAAACTCGCAAGGTGAGGCCATCGGCCCCGAACTTCATAGCCCCAGCGCACGTAGGCGCCGTAGCCATGCGAGAACATCCGCTCCACGCCAGCATTCTCAACTCCGTCTCTGTCCAAGGGAGTTTGCCGGCTCCTTGACCCGTACTCACGCCTGCCATCCGTGGCGATCGTCTGGAATCGATCTAGCGACTGAGTGCGTCGATTTCCGCATAGCCGGGGATACCGGGGGGCAGTGGCTGGTCTTCCCGGACCGCGAGAGCCGTGGTGACCGTGGCGTGCAGGGCTGCGCGGAAGAGCAGTGAGCCGGTGCTGACCCGCCGCACGCCCAATTCCCCCAACCGGTCCAGGCCCAGGGCGGGTAGGTGCAGCACGTTGACCGGCACAGGCACGGCGGCGGTCACGGCGGCGATGTCCTCCTCCCTGGCCAGGCCCGGCACGAAGATCCCGTCCGCGCCTGCGTCCATGTACCGTCGCGCGCGGTCCAGCGTCGCAGGCACGGTGGCGTCGACTCCCAGCCAGTAGGTGTCTGTGCGGGCGTTGAGGAAGACGTCCGGCGCACGGCGCTTCACCGTGCGGACCAACGCCATCTGCGTCGTGGGATCGGCCAGCTGGTGTCCACGCCCGTCTTCCAGGTTGATCCCGCTCACTCCGAGGTCGGCCAACTCGACTACCAGGTCACCTACTTCCCCCGGGTCGGTGTGGAAACCCGCCTCGATGTCAATGGTGACCGGACACGGCAGCCGGACCAGCCTCCGCGCCAGCGCGAGGGTCTCATCGCGGGCCAGTCCCGCGGCGTCAGGGAGCCCTGCGGCGGCGGCCACGCCGAGGCTGGTCGTGCCGATGGCAGCGAACCCGGCGGCGGCCAGCGCCGCGGCTGATGCGAAGTCCCAGGCGTTGGGCAACAGCAAGGGCCGGTCCGCGTGATGCAATGCGTGGAATTCGGTGGTCACCGGGTCCTCGCTTCCACCAAGCCGGCCGCGAGCGCGAGTGCGTGCTCACGGCCGGGGCATGCGTGGGGGCCATCCCCGAAAGGCGCTTCGGTGAGGCTGACCTCCACGAGCGTGCCGTCCGGCGCCACTCGGCGGGTCAGGGGCACTGGCGGATCGGTTCGACCGGCCAATGTGTTCGCCACCAGGGCCTTGGTTGCGGCGCAGGCCTGAACGAGCAACCCGATCCGGTTGGCCGCGGCTTCGTCGGCGACACCGCCGCAGGCCTCGACCAGCCGAGCGACCGCCCGATCCGCTTCCTCGGTAATTGCGGTATGCGGTTGGTAGGACTTCGCCACCACGGCGACATCGTCAGCGACGCACCCGGGCAGGCCGAGTGCTTCGGCGAGCACCTCGACCGGGCCTTCCCCGCGCTCAGCTGCCCGCAGCCGAAGACTTTCCGGGTCGATGGACGCCAACTCGTCCACTGCCAGCACACGCCTTCGCTGGTGGGCTGTACCACTGCTGAAGCGCGCGACGGAAGACCTCAGCCAGGCGACGCCATCGGGTGAGGAGTCGGGCACCGGCGGGACGACGAACTCCGGGTTGGTCAGCACAGAGTGGCTTATCAAGGACATGGCGCCAGACTAGCGGGCAGGTACGACATCACGACTGAGCCCGCAACCGGCGAGAGTTCCTCACGGCGCGACAGGCCCAGGCCAGCAAGCTGTCCCCCCCCCCCTTGGAACCGGCGGTGGGGCAAGTCCGTCGGTCCGCGGGACGACGTCAACCAGGTGCTACAACTCCCCCAGGTCGGTGCCGAAGCCGTACGGCAGGGCATTGGCGACGGCAGCCATCAGCTTGGCCTGGGTCAGCTCCCCCTGCGTCGCGCCGCTGACACGCCTTGGGCCGAGGACGAGCGCCGTGAGTGACGGATGGGGACGGACCGGGGCGGGACCGTCAGGCCCTAGTAGTGCTTCGTTAGGTTCTGGCTCGGCTCGTTGTGAGGGGCTGGCCTCAGGTGGTGCAGGTGCCGGTCCAGGACCGCAGCATGTCCTGCAGGGTGTCGAGGACGTGGTAGAGGCTCGGGCTGCGGTCGGGCTTTTGGGTTCAGGCGCCGGAGGGTGTGGAAGGCCTGGGCGGCGGTGACGAGGGTGACGTGGTGGTGCCAGCCGCGCCAGGTGCGGCCTTCGAAGTGATCCAGGCCGAGGCCGTGTTTGAGTTCGCGGTAGTCGTGCGCGATGCGCCAGCGCATCTTCGCCTGCCGCACCAGATCGGCGATCGGAGTGGTGGCGGGCAGGTTGCTCATCCAGTAGCCGGTCGGCGCGACTCGGCCTCGGCCTGTTCAACGAGCAGGGTCCGTAGGGGCAGCACGCCGTCCCACTGAGCGCGTCCACCGGCCTGTTCCCGGGCGCTTTGGCGGGCGAGTTTGCCCGCGGGCCGCACCTGGAGCACGGCGAAGCGGGAGGTCATGTAGCCCTTGCTGCCGTGGCGCCAGGTTACTTGCGGGAAGGGGATGCCCGGCATCGATCAGGGTGGGCAGAGGCCGGCCTGGCGTGCGGTAGCAGGGCCGGGTGGGTGGACCCAGCCCGCCATAGGGCGGCTGATGCGGCTCGGCCGTCTCCGCCTGGGCGGTCTCCTTGGGGTCGACGGCCACCACGTAGGACCAGCCGCGCTCTTCGAGTGTGAGCCGGAAGCCGACACTGCGGCCGTAGCCGGCATCGGCCACGATCACCGGCACCGACGCCCCCAGCCAGTCGGCCAGCCGGTCCAACAGCCCCAGGGCCAGGCGGGACTTGGCCACGTGCCCGACACCATCGGGCACCCCGGCAGCCTTGCGCCGCCGGGCATCGCCGGCCCATTCCTCAGGCAGGAACAGCTCCCACTCCAGCGGGCAGGACGCCATGTCGGTGGCGGCGTGCACGCTGACTGCGACCTGGCAGTTGGCCCGCTTGCCCAATGCTCCGCAGTACTGCCGGGCCACTCCCACCGACGCCGTCCCGCACTTGGGGAACGACACGTCGCCGACCACCCACACCTCGGGCTTGATCACCTGGCACAGGCGCTCGGCGATCCACCGGTGCACCGGCGCCCAGTCCCACGGCGACTGGCCGACGAACTGCTGCAGGGCCTGCATGTTCCCGTCCGGCAGGCGCTCGGCCATCGGCTGGATCGACCTGCGCCGACCGTCCAGCATCAGGCCCAGCAGATAGCACTCGCCCCAGCGCCGCTGGTCCTTGCGCGGCAGCGAGGCGAACACATCGTTGACGAACAGCTCCAAGCCCGCCCGCAGATGGGCAACTTCATGTGCGTCCACCCACCCAACACGCTCCTGATCAGCCCCGACGAACAGACCTAACGAAGCACTACTAGCGCCACAGCAGCCAACGTTTGCCCTGTTGTGATGCGATGCGCGGCTCGGGTCCCGTCCTGGGTGGCGTGCAGCCGTCAAGGCTGTGCGGATGGCAGAACGAGTACGCATGCGTGAGATCGACAGCGGAGCTGAGCACGCACGCCATGGGCCGGAGGTCCCGCTGATCGGGGCTGTGACGGCCTGGCACGGAAGCTCTGCGTGGGAGGGCGAGCGGCAGGCGGCCACTGCGGCTTTTCATTTGATATGACCTTTGTGTTCGCATCTGGCCTGCCGTCATATGCCGGACGTAGCGTGCTGTGTGCTGACGCGGGGAATCGGCTGCTGGCTCGCCGCGCGGGCCGGCGAGGAAAGGGGAGGTCGCCCGATGGCACCATCACCAGTTCACCCACTCCAAGACCGCCGCAGACGCCTTGTGCGTTGCCTGCGGAATGTGGCCGCCGGGGTATCCGCCGGTGTGCTGAGCGTGGCCGGTCTGGTCGCGGCGGGCTCGCAGGCTCACGCGGCCGATCCGTGCACCGTGGCTGCCGGCGTCTGGACCTGTCCGAACGGGATTCCCGCCAATACGACCGTGACCGCCGACGGGTGCACCGCTGTCAACGTGATCGGGACGGTGGCCGGGACGTTGAATGTCACCACCGGCGGGGTGTGCAACGTGAACATCACTCCGCCTGCCACCCCGGCGCTGCCCGCTGTCTCCTCGGGCGGCACCGTCAACCTGAACGGGTCGGGGATCGTCCTGGAGGCCACGGGGTCCCCCGGCACCCCTGGCCAGCCCGGTAACGCCGGGACGGTCAACCTGACCGGCGCCGGCGGCACCATTACCGGCGGCGCAGGCCTTGTCGGCGACCACGGACTCGGCGGCTACGGTTCGAACGGAACCCTCACCCTCAGCGGGGGAACCCTCGCCCTCAACGGTGGCACCGCTACCAGCATCAGCGGCGGCGCCGCCGCCGGCCCCGACGGCACCATCACCATCAGCAACGGCGGGACCCTCAACGCCACCGGCGGCACCGGCGGCAGCAACGGCAGCGGCATCAACAATTTCGGCGGCAACGGCAACAGCGGGAACGGCGCTATCACCGGCACCGGCGGCGGTACCAGCGCCAAGATCGGCGGCACCGGAGGCGACGGCAACGACCCCAGCGCCAGCTCCCTCGGAGGAGGCCTCCCCACTATCACCGCTGGCACGGTCACTCTCACCGGCGGCGCCGGCGGCAAAGGAAGCACCGTCCGTGCCAGCGGCGGCCGAGGCGGCAACGGCAACGCCGGCTCCGTCACCAGCTCCACGGTCGGTGCCACCGCCGGCGCCGGCGGCACCGGCGGCACCAGCTCTCGCAATCGCGGCGCCGACGGCATCGGCAACAAGGTCAGCACCATCGCCGGTGTCAACGGCGTGAACAATCACCTTGTCGTCAACGGCGCCCCCGGCGGCACCCGCCTCATCGCCAACACCGGCAAAGTCGTCGCCGGCGACAACGCCCCGACCGGCAACACCATCACCGCCAACGGTGACAACCTCGTCTCCCCCGCAACCAACGGCAAGGGCATCCTGCAAGGCGGCGCCAACAGCAAAGACACCATCACCGTCCTGGGCAACAACTCAAGCACCATCAACGGCGGCGCCGACACCCCCAGCGGCCAGGACACATGCACCGTCACCGGCCGCAACACCGGCACCATCAACTGCCCATAACACCCGCAGCGCCTAGCGGCAGCACGCGCACCCGTTCCCTCAGGGGACAAGACAACGACCTGGACGGCGACCATTCCCTCGGTGCTGTCGACCGGCTCAGGATGACTTCTCGTCCTGGGCCGGTGGCCGGGCGTCCGAACCCGGCGGGTGAGTTCGGGTGATCTGGGTCCTGCCGCCGCGCTGCTGTCCGGGGCGCCGGGATCCACTCGAACCAGAAGTGCCGGCGGCGGGTTACGGCCCCACCGACACGGCCTACACCATAGGACCGCAGGTGGCTGAACGCGTCCATCTGCCTGAGTGGTGTCCGTACCGCGGGAAACGATACCGAGCGCGGTCACCTCACGCAGGAAGTCTCCGTTTCGGGCGCGTGCCCGGACTGGTGGGACAGGACCAACACAGACCTCATGCCCGCGGCTCAGGCAGGCACAACACAGAGGCGGCCACCGCCGGGATCCTCTGTCTCAGCAGTGCGCGTCATAGCGGACACACCCGGGTGCAGGCGCATGGTCATGGTCCACCTGCTGCTGCGAGGCCACCAGCACCTGCCAGGCCAACAGAGCCACCAGCAGGTGCGCGAGCACTGTCCAGTAGGCACGGAAGATCCCGGCCAGCACCACCACGACGAGTACGGCGACCAGCGCCACCTGCACCCGTCCGATGTGCGCGAGGCCCGCCGCATCGATCCGATCCTGCTTGCCCTGCGCTGCCCAGATCTCCATGCCAAGGCCGAACATCCAGTCCAGCACCAACCATGCGATCTCCAGCAGGAACAGCGGGATCGCGACGGCAAGGTCCGCCCCCCAATGCGTCCGGTGCGACCAGGGACGCCAACGCGCCGACCCCGACAGAGCGTTCGTCATGGCCGCAGCATGCCGACCCCAACCCCACCGCGCATGAGTACGCATACTCAACTCCGGGCCAGTGGTTTTCACGGAAGTCCGCTGCCGGCCAGCAGGCCAACGCACTCCCCCGGCACGTCGGACAGGCTGCCCATGGCCACCCGGAGGACGGCGCCATGGGCAACGGGGTCACCATGACCTCGGCTGTGCCCCCAACCTACGGGCCATCCCGCCCAGTTGGGCATTGATACTGACGTACGGCTCGGAGTAGGAGTCCGCCACCAGAAGAGCCGCCGCGACAAGTCCGCCACGCCACGCGAACAACAGCCGTCACCCAAGGGCCCAGAAACTCGGCAACCGGCACTACGCCATACAAAACGACGCTCAACCTTCACCAGAAAACGACAGCGGCCTTCACCGAGAAAACGACACCCACAACCGCCACCACCAGGAAGACGCCATCCCCCCCCGATGCAACCGGCCCGAGCAGGCAATGCCGATCGTCGCGTTCCAGATGGCCGCCATGTATCTCGGTTCCGCCGCGGGGGCCGCCGCAGGCAGCGCTTTGCTCGCCGGCAGCACCGGCCCGGGCGACCTGTACGCATGGACACTGGCGCCTGCAGCTCTGGCGTTGCTGCTCACTGGGTGGCTCAGCATCGCTGCGCCCCGTGCTCATGCTCGGCACCGCATCGCTCGCCTCGCGTGCGATGCCGCAGACTAGCGTCGCTCTGGCCATCAAGGCCCGACGAACTGGAACGCCGGGCCCCGCTGCATCTGTACGCGAAATGCGCACTGCCAGTGTGCGCCCTGCGGTTCACAGCCACGCGCCCCAGAGGACATAAGCCAAGTTGAAGCCGCAGGTCAAAGGGCTGGTGTGACCGGTTCTCGGAGTGCTCATGCTGGTCGTGGGCGACAGTCTGCGGAGTAGATCGTCCATCTGGGAGTTCGTGACAGTCGGACACATTCAGCGGCTTGTCATACTTTCCGCATGGAGATGCAAGCCGTAGAGGACGCTCGGCGTTGGCTCGCCGAGCGGGGTGTTGTCGAGGCTGGTGACGGGTGGGCCGACGTCGAGGAGTCGGAGGGGCCGCTCACGGCCAACGAGATCGCGCACTCCTGGGTCAGCGAGGTATTCACCGACGGGGGCCTGGACGTGGCGGGGCAGCTGAGGCTGGACTTCGGACTGCTGGATCTCCTCGACGACTATTGGGTGACGTGCGAGATCCGGTTCGCGAACCGAGGATCAAAGGGGCCCTTGCCCGCCGACGTGCTGTGGGACGGCTATCGCCAACGGCTAGAGGCGCACCGGGACGCCGAGGCCGTCACCTACTCGCTCTGGGTCGACTGGTTCGAGGACCGCGACACTGCCGCGACGGCCTTCGCTGCAGTGCTCGGGAACGACATCGACCACATCGTGGCGGAGGGATCGGACGCATCACTCCGCCGTGCCGCCCGGGTTCTGGCCTGCTCGGGCCCCGTGCTCTGGCCCGTGAAGCAGAAGGCGTACGACACCGCGGTGCGCCTCCCCGCATTGCACGGACCGCTGTTCAAGGGCCTGCTCGCCAGCTATCACGACCTTTACGGCGACCCGGAGCCGACGGCCGCACTGGCCCTCCTGGCGCAACTACAACTCCCGGCCGACACCCCGCATCTCATGGAACGGCGGTCCGTGCTCACCGCAGGGCACACGAATCACTACCGCACTCCTCACGCTTGGGCCCTCGTAGCGGCCCGCGCGGTCGATGGCGGTTCTCGGGGTGCTCACTGTGATCGTGGGCGACGGCCTGCGGAGTAGTACGTCTGTCAGCGGTGGACTTCGAGGTTGGTCAGGACCAGCAGGGCGCGCAGGAGGCGGGTGGCGCGGGCGGGGTCGGTGCGGAGTTTGGTGAGGGTCCGCCAGTTTTTGAGGTGGGCGAAGCCGTGTTCGACGGGAGCACGTCCGGCAGCGAGAACCCGGTTGGCGTCCTTTTCGCAGGTGGTGAGCTTGCGGTAGCGGGATGCCTTGAAGCCGGTGACGACCACGGGGTCGCATACGTCGTTGTCCAGGCCGCAAAAGCCAAGGTCCGCCAGCGCCCCGAGACCGGCGGCGCGCAGGTGGTCCAGGATGTGGTCGTAGCGGGCGGCGGTGATGTCGTTGGTGCTGCCGGGCCGGGCGGTGGAAATCCAGATTAGGCGGCCTCTCTCGTCGGTCAGGGCGAGGAAGTGCAGGCCGTGGCAGTGGCTTTTGCCGGAGTAATTCCGCCGGTTGGCCTTGCTTGTGCAGTGCTGGGTAGCAATGAGGGTGCCGTCGATCAGGACCACTTCTTCGCCCCGCTTGGCAATCCTCTTCAGGGCGCGGTCCAGCCGCGGGGCTTGGGCTGAGAGCAGTCCGATCAGCTCGTCGCGCCAACGGCGGACGGTGGACTCGGAGACGTTGTTGCTGCCGGCCATGTCGGCCAGGCGCTGGTCGTGCCGCAGCACGGCCAAGACGATCACCGCGATCCTCCCGGGCGGCAGGATCCGCCACCGGGACCCAATCGCCTTCAGATGGCGTCGCAGCAGATCGGCGAGGTGGCCGACCGTGCTCGTGGACAGCGGCAGGCGGCACTGGTAGATAGTCGGGCAGGTGTCTTCGGCGCGTACTTTGGTTGTCGTCACACAAATCCAACGGCCGCCGGAGGCACCCTGGTTACGCCCGCGCCATACCGTTTCGGGCGGCGACGGCACCCCGGCTCACAGGCGGGTGGTGAACCGACCGTCGGGCAGTTTGCGCAGCCAGCCGCGGTCGGTCAGCCTGATCAGCTTCCCGCGCAGCGGTTCCAGCTTCGCCCGCACGCTGACGTCCACCCCCAGCATCTCGCCGACCTGCCGGGCCATGACCGGTCCGGCGGCCTTGCGCACGACGGCGAGGATGCGCTGATAGTCCGGCGGGAGCATGGCCTCCTCCACGCCCGGCACGCGGTGCGGGACCAGCATCACCGCCTGCCCGCCCACCTGCCCGGGCACGGGCGCGGCCGAGACGCGCTCGCCGGCGAGCTCTTCGCTCACCCGCTCAAGAACGCGCTCGGCGACAGCGAGTTCGTGCCGCTCGGCCCGCACCTCCGCCAACTGCTTGGCCAGCCGCTCTTCGAGTTCATCCAGCTCCGCGCGCCGCGCGGTGATCCGTTCCAGCAGTTCGGGATCCAGCATGCATCGGATCGTAGAAGGCCGCCCGGTCGCTACGAGCAGGAACCGGTTGGTCCAGTGACCGCGAACCTTCGTGGCCAGCGAAGGTCGAGCGCGGCTCAGTTCCCTACCAGCCCATAGCCCTGGCCACATCCGCTTGCGCGGTGGCGATCTCCTCGCTGGTAGACCCTGTGACATCTACGTCAGCCGCCCACTCGAACCGGGATAGCAGGTCGGCCAGCGCCTGCTTCTGAGCTGGATGCGTGATCGGTACCGAGTTCAGATCGGTACTCATCAGCCAGTCGAACAGCACGACGGCGTCTGCGTGCCACAGGCGCCGGTTAGTGGGTGTCTGAGAAGTCCCGTTCAGGGCAGGGCTCTGGCGGCCCGGTGCAGCAGGAGCATGACGGTGGCCAGGTAGACCGCGTTCTCCTGACTGGCGGCCAGGTATTCGTAGTCCTTGGACAGGCGTCGGTAGCGTCCCAACCAGGCGAAACTCCTCTCGATCACCCAGCGCCGCGGAACTACCGCGAAGATCGGCACCTCGCGTGGAGGGGCGTCGGTCTTGGCCCAGGTGCCACGGAATCCGCCGTCCTTACGCTGGACGACCTGAATGGTGACTCCGGTCTCCTCACGGACCCAGTCCAGGAACTCACCGCCGCGATAGCCCTGGTCCGCCCACAGATGCCGCAGCCGCGGGAACTTGTGGGCGGAGCGGGCCAGTAGCACGGCAGCGCCGTCCCGGTCACTCACGTTGGCCGGGCTGACGCAGACCGCAAGGACGAGGCCGAGGGTGTCCACCAGGAGATGGCGCTTGATGCCCAGCACCTTCTTGCCGCCGTCGTAGCCGTGCCAGCCACCGCGCTCGGTGGCCTTGACGCTCTGGCTGTCGATCACACCGGCACTCGGAGTCGGTTCACGCCCCTGGCCTGTGCGTTCCCGCGCCCGCAGGGCCGCCAGGATCTCTTCCCAGCAGCCTTCGACGCCCCACTGGCGCCAGTAGTGGTAGACAGTCTGATACGGCGGGAAGTCGTGCGGGAGCAGGCGCCAGGCGCAGCCGGCCCGCACCCAGTACGCCAGAGCATTGATGATCTCCCGACGCTCATGCTTCGGCGGCCGCCCGCCCGGTCTCGGCGGCGGTACGAGCGGCGCCAATACCGCCCACTCTCCGTCAGACAGATCCGTTGGATACGCGCGTCGCCACTTGACCATCCCGGCCTCCACCAGCGCAGGAACCACCAACTCACCTGCCCTGAACGGGACTTCTCAGACACCTACTACTGAGCTTCCGGGCGCGATGTCGTAGGGGTGACAGCTGGTGGCCGCCGCGGTACATCGAAGGCATGAGGTATCCGCAAGGGGGTGGCTTGACCGCTGAACGGCGGACGTTCCGTGAGCGCATCCGCTTGCAAGCGGCCGAGAGGTTCGCCGTCGGCCAGGACAACGCGAAGGTGGCCAGGGAACTACGAGTCAGCGTGCGTTCAGTTCAGCGGTGGCGCCGCCCGTGGCATGACGGCGGCCAGCAGGCGCTGCGCTCACGGGGCCCTGCGGCGCGGTCCAGGCTCAGCGATACGTTGTTCGCGGTGCTGGAGGCGGAGTTGGGCAAGGGGCCGGTCGCGCATGGATGGACGAACCAGACGTGGACACTGGTGAGGATCAAGACGCTGATCGGACGCCGGTTCCACAAAAGCCTGTCGCTGTCGACCATCGCGGACATGCTGCACCGCCACGGCTGGAGCTGTCAGGTCCCGGCCCGCAGAGCCCTGGAACGGGACGAGCACCAGATCAGCGGCTGGGCGAAGGAGACCTGGCCGACGGTGGAAGCGCCGCGGCGGCGCTCGGAGCGTACGTTGTCTTCGAGGACGAGGCCGCCTTCTCCATGACACCACCCACCACACGGACTTGGTCACGACGCGGGAACACCCCGATCGTTCGGGTGCGGGGCCGCTCTGCCTGCCGGATCTCTCTGGCCGCGATGTGCTGCTACCGGCCCGGCGAACGCTCCCGCCTGCTCTACCGAATGCGCCAGCATAAAGACACCGGCCGCAGAGCCAAGGGAGAGCGCCGCAGCTTCGCCTGGACCGACTTCCGTGACCTGCTGAGCACGGCCCACAGGCAGCTCGGCGCTCCACTCATCCTCGTCTGGGACAACCTCAGCACCCACCGGGCGGCCGGGCTACGCGACTTCATCGCCGAACAGGATTGGGTCACTTCCTTCCAACTGCCGTCCTACGCACCCGATCTCAACCCAGTCGAGGGCATCTGGTCTCTGTTGCGGCGAAGCTCACAGGCCAACACCGCCTTCGCCGACCCCGAGCACCTCGACCGGAATCTCCGCCACGGGCTACGCAAGATCCAGTACCGCAGCGACCTCATCGACGACTGCCTCACCGCGACTGGGCTACCTCAGCCCAGATCGCGCTGACGACATCGCGTCCGGAAGCTCAGTAACGGTAGGCACAGATTCCCCTGTGTCGTTGGCATCCATGGAGTCATCGTGCCAGGTGAGGGGCCGTGCCCTGGCGGCCAACCTTCGCTAGTGCCGCATCAGGCAACGTTCGCCCTGTCGGAGGTCCTGCCTGTCGCCGGCTTCGGTCACTGGCGATAATCGACCGATGAGCGCCATCGAACGCCCTTTGCCGCCCCTGAACGCCGACGAGCGCACCACGCTCGAAAGCTGGCTTGAGTTTCACCGTTCCACCCTCGCCATCAAGTGCGAGGGCCTGGACGATGAGAAGGCCGCCGTCGCGTCCGTGCCACCGTCCGGCTTCACCTTGACCGGCCTCGTCCAGCACATGGCGGAGGTGGAGCGGAACTGGTTCCGCCGAGTGTTCGCCGGAGAACAGGCCCTGCCCATCTACGACCCGCAGGCCGACCCCTCCGCCCCCGACGGCGGCTTCGAACTGGCCGAGGGCGCCACACTGCACGACGCCCTCGCCACCTGGCATGCGGAGATCGCCCGCGCCCGCGAACTCTGTGCCGACCGCGCTCTGACTGACACCGGCCGCTTCATGGAGCATGATGTCAGCCTCCGCTGGATCTACGTCCACATGATCGAGGAGTACGCCCGCCACAACGGCCACGCCGACCTGCTCCGGGAGCGCATCGACGGCACCACTGGTGTATGAGAAGCCGTATCTCTGTAGCTCAGAATCGCCCTCCTGATCGATAGAGATACGGCTTCTAAGTGGCAAACGTTGCCTGATGGGGCACCAACACGAACTCATGTCCGCCGAGGTTCGATGGCACGCGCTCAGAGCTGAATGACACCGGTAAGCCGACCGCTCCGGCGGACGATCTACTCCGCGGACTGCCGCCCACGACCAGCACGAGGACCGCGGAAGAGCGTCACACCAGCCCTTTGATCTGCTAATTCAAGTTGGCGGAGGCTCAGAGGGTGTATCGACAGCGCGCTGTCATCCGCATGTCAGGATGACCTTGCCGAACTTGCCTGGACCAGCGAGCCGGGCGTAGCCATCGGCGTACCGGTCAAGGGTGAAGGTCGTGTCGACGGGGACCCGCAGGCGACCGCGGGCGAGTAGGGGAACTACCGAGGTGCGGACGAGGTTGGCGAGCAGTGCTTTTTCCGCGTGCGTGCGGCCTCGGATAGTTGTTCCGATCAGGTGGCCGCGTACCAGCATGAGGTCGAACATCCGCAGCGGGACCGTGGCGCCGGCCTGAACGCCGACGATGAGCACCTTGCCGCGGCTGCGCAGCAGGGAGACCCGTTGCAGGCAGTCCTGTCCGCCGACGAGTTCCACGATCACGTCGTACGGTCCGTGCTGCGCCTCATCGGAGGGAGTGACGACGTCGACGCGTGCGCCGGCCGGGGCGAGCGCCTTCATCTGTTTGTGAAGCTCCAGACGGCGCACACTTGCCACGGTATGCGCTCCGGAAACCGCGGCGACCTGCACCATGGCTGTTCCCACGCCGCCTGCCGCCCCCGTGATCAGCACACGGTCGCCTGCGCGGACCTGGGCCTGGGTGACCAGGGCGTCCCAGGCGGTGCTGAAGGCTTCCGGGAAGCCGCCGGCCTCCTGCCAGGACAGGCCGTTGGGCACCGGAAGCAGGAGATCGGCAGGAACGGTGATCCGCTCAGCGTGACCACCGCCACCGACCAGCGCCATGACCCGGTCTCCGGTGGAGATCCCAGTAACCGCTCTCCCAACGCGCTCGACTTCACCTGCGATTTCCAGGCCGGGCACGTCGGTTGGCCATCCCGGCGGCGCCGGATAGTCCCCCCGTGCCTGCTGGAGGTCGGCGGCGTTGAGACCTGCGGCGTGCACACGGACCACCACATCTCCTGGCTCCGCCACCGGATTCGGCCGTTGCTCCAGGTGGAATTGCCCGTCGGAGTCGATCACTACAGCCCGCATGACCGCACTCTACGACCAGGCACTGACAACTGCTGCGAGTGGGGCGTGAGACAGCCACAGCCGCTCGTTGACAGCCACGACGAGGACGGTCGCCTCGCATTGAGCCGGAGTCGCTCATGGGCAGGCGGCTTAGGTGTCTGACCTGATCTTTTTGATGGTGAGGTGGGACTGGACTCGGAGTACCCCTGGAAGGCCGGTGAGTTTGCCGATGAGGAAGGCTTCGTAGGCGGCCTGGTCGGCGACGGCGACGCGGAGGAAGTAGTCGGGCTGGCCGAACATCCGGCGCAGCTCGACGACTTCCTCGTACGACGCCAGCGTGTCCTCCAGCGTTTTGATGGTCTCCAGGTTGTTGGCGGAGACCTCGATGTCGACCAGGACTTCCAGGCTGCGGCCGGTGGCCGCTGGGCTGATGACGGCGCGGCGTGGTCGTTCCAGTACAGGACGGCGCCGATCTGCGGATGAGCTGCCACGTAGGGGGTCATCGCCTCGATGAACGCGGGGCGCAGGGCAGGACTGGTGAACGGGACGCTACCCCACTCCGGGATGAAGACCGGTTTGCCCGCGGCGTGGGCGGTGCCCCAGTTCAAGGCCGGGCCGAAGACCGCCTCGGGTTTCGTGGAGCTCTTGGCCGGGTCCAGGTAGGTGCCGCTCGCCTTGTTCGAGCAGCTGCCGGTCACGTAGCCGTCGACCCCGACGACGTCCACGCTTTCGGCGCCCGGCCAGAAGCTGTCGGCGGCGCCCGGATGACCGAAGCCGTTCGCGCTGAGGATCCACACCCAGCGCAGGTGGCCGCCACTTCGGGCGTTCAGGTGCGTGTCGGCCGCCAGTTGGTACACATGGCGCCAGGCGGCGACGAACTGCGCGGGGCTTCCCTTCCCGGCGTCGATCTTCGCATTCGGTTCGTGGTTGAACGACACGTAGAGGGAGTCCAGGTGGTGGGCTGTGGCGGCGGCGTTCACCGCGCGCAGGTATGTCAGCACCGTGGCGTCGGATGTGCCGGCGGCGATCGACGCCCAGTCCCGGCTGCTCCCCGTGCCGAGGCTGGCCAGCAGGGTGGCTCCGGAGCGCAGGGCGCCGATCTCCTCCGCGGAGGGAAACGCGCCGGCGGTGTCGACGGTGTCGTAGGTCCGCACGATCGCCAGCGACCGGCCCAGATGCGTCAGACCGGACAACTGCGCGTCACCGCCGAACAGCACGCCCGACGACGCCGCCGTCGAACGAGCCGTACCCGGCGCCGACGGACCCGAAGCGGCCGGCGCCGCGGCGGCGGCCGGTGATGCCCCCGAGGCGTTCGGGGCTCCATGGCCCGAACAGCCGGTGATGGCCGCCGTCATTGCGGCGAGCAGCGCAGCGGCGGCTGCCGCACGCCGGGGGCTCCTGAACACCCGGGACACACGCAAAACGTTCTTCTCCTCGTCCGCAAACTGCCGCAGCCGCATCTGCAGGCCACGGGAGAACGCAGACTGACAGCCCTCTTTGTGAACTCCTTGCGGATCTTCAAACCGCTTCCACCATCCCGGCAGCCGAGCTCGCCGCGGACAACTTGCCCAAGGTGTCCAGGAGTTCCCACGTTTTCGAGCCGGTCATGGGAGACGACGCAAGCAAGCGACCTCCCCCCTGCTGAATGCCGCTCGTCGGGTGGGCACGGCTTGCCCGCCGGGAATCCGGCACCCCACCCACGCAGGGGCAGCCCGTGGTTGGCCCTGCGCTTCAGGGACTGCTCGATCCTCGGTGACAAGCAGGACAGGCGCAGAGCACCCCGGCTACGACGCAGCCGCGGAAGGAGACTTGGAGGTGCCTTACGAGCCCAGCACACCGAACACACCACCATCGACCACCAGGATCACGAAGCGCGCCTCATGCATGGGCGTCCCACCAGAAGACAAAGCGCCACAAGCTGACCGACAGCAGCTCGTACGGCTCCGCCGGGCGCGGAACGGACTGCGCGGGGGAAGCACGGTGACCAAGGCGGCAGAGAGCCGTTGCACCCGATGGAGACGCATCAGGGTCCCGGGGTCCGGACATGACCCCGGGACCGGCACACCCATCACCCACCACCCACCAGGCCAGGACACCGGACACACGCGTCCTGCCGTGCCATCAGCGGCCCAGGACGGTCGCTTTCGGGTGCGGCCCTTGTGGCGTGACCGGGATCAGTCCGCGTGACCACAGTCACTCAACATGAGCCACACCCTGGGCCTTTACCGGTGCGCCGACGGCCCCGGGAGGCCACCGACAGACAGCCGGCACACCAACCCCCACTCCCTGACTCCCTGATGTGGCTTTTTTGGACTAAACTGGCGCAGTTTATGACGTGTTATGCCTTTTTCTCGTTCGAGGGGGTGTCCGGTGGATCAGGGTCGGATCAGGTCGCGGCGTCTGGTGCGGTGCATCGAAAGGCGCCGGAGCGTCTCATATCGGGGTCCCCCCTTGGCCCTTGAGGCCCTGGAGGGAGGAGCCATGAGAGATGTTTGGCAACGCGGCGAGGTGCCGTGCCAGACGCCGCGACCCCGGCCGTGACCCCTGGAGCGGCAGGCTGCCCCACGGACGGGCCTGCCACCCCTCTCCGATCCACCGAATGGGAGCATGATCGTGATCAAGCAGATTCTCGCCGGAGCAGCCCTCGCCCTTGCCGCCACCACGGCCGTCGCAGCCCCCGCCTCGGCGCAGGGCGCCTCGGACTTCGGCACCCGCAACGGCAACACCGCCATCACCGGCGGCGCGGGCGGCATCCTCAACACCTACGGCGCCCCCCTCATCAACGCCGACCTGCGCTGCGCGATCCCGCTCCCCGAAGGCGAAGGCATCGGCGGCCACGCCCTCGGCGGACCCAAGGCCGCCTGCAACATCGCCCCCGTCAACCAGTACCAAGCCCCCCAGAAGCTCCTCTGACACCCCCGCGACCAACTGCCCCTGGCCCACGGCCCCCTGCACGCAGGGGGCCGTGCGCACACCCGGGGACGGTACGCAGTGCGCACCAGAGCGCCGTTCCGCATTGCACACCGAACAGGCCGGCCGCTAGGGAGGACTGCCCGGGACGGCCAGGACCACGACGTACTGGCACGACGTACAGCCCGGGGTATGGGGCTCCCGCCACAAGAGCCGGCGCGAGCAGCCGCACGGACGGCAGGTCGCGCGGCTTGCCGGGCCCGCAATGGGCCGGGCGGGGGAAGCCGGGTGACCGGGCTCGGCACCGCCTCGTTGAACCAGCGCAAGATCACGTGAGTGAGTACCGCCCAAGGGTCCCGGGGTCTGACCAGTCGCCCCGGGACCCGGCACACCCACCACCCCCACCAGGCCGGTCCAGGCCCTGTCACCGGACAGTTGCGTCCTGCCGGTGGCGCCGGCGGCCAAGAACGTTCGATTCCGGGTGCGGCTCCTCTTGGGTGACCGCGATCAAGCTGCATGATCACGGCCGCGTGATCGCGGTCACTCAAGTAGAGCCGCACCCTTCGCATGTGCGGCCGCGCCCGCAGCCCCGGGAGGCCCCCGGCGGACCCCGGATGCGCCAGCCCCCACGCCTTACGCGCCTGTTCTGGTCCGAATGGGCGCACTTTGTGACGTGCTGTGCACGCTCCTCGTTCCAGGAGCGACGGCTCCCCGCTCCCTAGGGGCGGGCCTGTCACTCTTACCGACCCACTGAATTGGGAGCATGATCGTGATCAAGCAGGTTCTCGCCGGAGCGGCCCTCGCCACAGGCGCAACGATGGCCGTCGCCGCCCCCGCCTCGGCCCAGGCCCCGGTCCCCCAGGCCCTGAACCTCCCCGCCAACACGCTGACGAGCGTCTTCTCCACCGGCGCCGCGCAGGGCCCCACCACGGGCGGGACCGGCGCCTTCGGGACCAGCAACGGCGACACCACCATCACCGGCGGGTCGGGCGGCATCCTCAACGGCCACGGCGCCTCGCAAGGCACCGTCGACCTGCGCTGCGCGGTCCCACTGCCCGAAGGCGAGGGCATCGGCGGACACGGCCTCTCCACCATCAAGAACCAGTGCAACCTCGGACCCACCACCCTGTACCAGGCCCCCCAGAAGCTCCTCTGACACACCGCCTGGCATACGGGTCTCCCACCACAAAACCCGACACGACCGGACGGACAGCAGCCCGCACAACCCGCCCAGCCCGCCGGACCCGCCATGGGCCGGGCCGGGGAAGCGGGGCGACCAGGAGCTGCGCAGACCCGTTGTGCCCGACTCAGATGCACCAGGGTCCCGGGGCCTGACCAGCCCCGGGACCCGGCACACTCCCGCCCGCCGGGCCGGACCGGGCACCGGGCACTGGACATACGCGTCGACACCTGCGCCACCGGCGGCCAACGACCTTCGCCTTGGGGTGCGGCTCTTGTTGAGTGACCGTGATCAGGCTGCGTCATCACGGTCACCCAAGAACAGCCGCACCCCACGTCTGTGCCAGTCCGCCCGCGGCCCGGGCAGCCGCCGGCAGACCGCGAACGCACCAGCCCCCACCACATGCTGGTCCGAATGAGCACAATCTGTAACGTTTCGTGCACATCCTCGTTCCAAGGAGCGGCAGGTTCGCCACTCTCCCAGAGCAGGCCTGTCCACTTCCCCTTACTGACCCACCGAATCGGGAGCACCACCATGATCAAGCAGGTTCTCGCCGGAGCGGCCTTCGCCACCGCCGCAACCATGGCCGTCGCCGCCCCCGCCTCCGCACAGGCCCCCAAGCCCCCGACCACCACCACCGCCACCAACACAGTCCAGAGCGTCCTTGCCACCGCCGCGCAGAACCCGACCACGAGCGGCACCGGCACCGGCTGCAACTGCGGCACCACCAGCGGCGCCACCAACACCGTCAGCAACCTCACCGGCACCGTTAGCAGCACCGCCGCCAACCCCACCAGCGCCATCAGCAGCACCGCCGCCAACCCCACGGGCGTCGTCAGCGACCTCACCGGCACCACGGGGAACCTCACCGGCGGCCTCACCGGTACGACCGGCGATCTCACCGGCGCCGGTGCAGGCGCGAGCGGCGCCGGCGCCACAGGCTTCGCCACCAGCAACGGCAACACCACCATCGCCGGCGAGGCGGGCGGCATCCTCAACACCTACGGCGCCCCCCTCATCAACATCGACGGACGCTGCCTGGTCCCGCTCCCCGAGGGCGAAGGCATCGGCGGACACGCCTTCGGCGGCCCCAAGGCCGCCTGCAACATCGCACCCGTCGACCAGTACCAAGCCCCCCAGAAGCTCCTCTGACCCTCCCGCTGCCGGCCCCGCCCCACGGCAGTACACGTACAGCCCCCTTGCACACCCCGCAGCCTCCAACAGGAGCAGCACACCGTGATTCCCCGTCAGCGCACCGAACAGATCAGCACCGACGGCCAGGACCACGAAGCACGGCCCGGCGAACGGGTCTCCCACCCCAAGAGCCACCACGGCAAACTGACCGGAGACCAGCTCACGCAACCCGCCGAGCCCAGAATCGACAGGGTGCAGAGCACAGCGCCCCGGGCTGCGGACGGCCGTTGAACCAGCAGGACTGGACGAAGCACACCAGGGTCCCGAGGCCCGGACACAACCCCGGGACCCTGTGCCACCGGACACCGGTTCCTCGGCTGCACGGCATGGACCGCTGGACGAAGGCATGGTGTGGGAGCCGGGCGAGGAAGCCTGGGAAACCAAACTCCGCGCCCTGGCCACCTACCAGCCCGCCCACGGACACCTCGCCCCCCGCCAAGACGCCGCCTGGCCCGCCGACGGCGAATACGGCGAGCCTCTGCCCATCGGGCAGATCATGGCCAACCTCCGCCGCACAAGCGGACTCGGCAAGGGCGGAGTTGGGCGTGGAGTGGGCCTGACCCGGCAGCGACGGGCGGACTCATTGCCCGGACCCGCCGGCCCTGCACTCGTTGAACCAGTTGCCTAGACCCCAGTAGGTGCACCAACTCAGAGCCTCGCCATGCGGGGCTCTGAGTCGCTCCCCCAGCTTGATGAGACTCCTTGGACATGGCTCGGGCCGGAATCCCGCCGCCACGCCCCGTGGCGGCTGGCGATGTGTCTGCGGCGGCCGATGACGGGATAGGGGGCTGTAGCGAGTACGACGCATCGGCAGGTGGTTGCCGGTGCGGCGCATGGACCGTTGAGGTTGGGTGGGTATGGGGAAATATGCACTGCGGCCGGCCGCGGTGATCGTCCACAATCCGGTGCCCTGGGGGGCGTTGGAGGCACTGCAAACCGTGCCCGCAGCCGATGTGCTGGACCGTTTCCAGTTCCGGGAGGCGCCGGATGCCGAGGTCTTCGCCGCGCAGCACCAGCGGTTCACCGCCGCGATGGCCGCACTGCCCGCGACCAGATCACTTAAGACACGCACCCGGCGGCCTGCCTGGCGCACGGCGAGAACCAGGGCGGCAAGATCGCACCGTGGTTCGAGCAGCCGGGCGGCGGTGTCCAGTACAAGCTGCCCGAGTCGATCAACGTCACTTGGCTCCTGGAGCACAAGTACATCGAGAATGTAGTGGACTAGCCCTAGACGAGTAGTTCCGTTGTGGCTCAGTGGTCGTAGGCGATGAGTGACCTGGTGATGGGTGCGTCGGTGGTGCGGTTGTGCCAGATGGCGCAGGTCATCGCCAGGATCCGCTGGGCCACGCGGACGCCGACGCCTTCGATGGTGCGTCCGCCGTGCTGTTCGGGGTCGAGCTGGCCTTTGAGGGTGTCGTTGACCGACTCGATCAGCTGCCGCACCGTCTTGAGCAGGGATTCTCCCGGCCGTGGGGTGCCGCGGTTGCGGTAGGAGGGCCGCAGCAGGTGGATGCCGTGGGCGGCCGGGAAGCGGTCAAGTTCGGCGGCGATGTAGCCCTTGTCCGCCAGGATGAGCAGGCCGGGACGGTCGGCGGGCAGGTGCGGTTCGTTGTCGATGAGGGCGGCCAGGACCTGTCGTTCGTCGGGCTTGGGGTCGGCCGGGGCCCAGGTGACGGGCAGCCCGCCGGGGTGCATACCAGGTGCAGCTTCAGGCCCCAGTAGAAGCGGGAGTGGGAGCGGCAGTAGCCGTAGTTGGCCCAGCCGGCCAGGTCGGAGCGTTTGACGGTCTCGCGGGAGCGGGCGCATTCAACGGGGGTGGAGTCCACGATCCACAGGTTGTCCAGCCAGAGGTCGGTGTCGGTGGCCAGGGACCGGATCGTCTGGCTGACCAGGGGCAGAGCCGCCCGTAGGCGCTTGTTGTAGGCCGGGCGCTGGGGCAGGTACGGGAACATCCCGTGCAGGTGGGCGTGGGCGAAGCGCAGCCAGCGGGCCTCGCAGTGAAAGCCGGGGATGGCCTGGGCCACCGCTGGTGTCACCAGTTCCGCCTGGGTCAGCCGAGGCGGTCGTCCGCGCCGTCGCAGGGTCTTCAGACGGTCATCGACATGCACGTACAGTGCCGTCAAGAGGGTGTCCAAATCGGTCGTCACAACCCGATGTTGGACACCCTCCCCACGTCTGAGAACCCAGCAATCGGAACTACTCGTCTAGCGGTCCTGTGGATCGGCTCCAGCCGATAGCCCCCGGGGGGGGAGAGCGCGCCGTGGCGTTCCCTCCCCTCCCCCGGATGCGTTGGTGCCCCGCTTCATTTCACCCGGTAGGCGTCGACCTGTTCGAGGGTGATGCCGCTGTACCGGTCCGGCCTCGCGATGATCGCGCGCAACCGCTCCGCCCACACGGGGCTGACGCGGTTCAGGAGCTGTAGCTGCTTGGCAACCAGGGGGATGCGGGAGTCACGCTCCTTGTCTTCCGCCAGTTCGACACGGTGCTCGGACTCCCATGAACGGGCGAGGGAGGACGTCTCCGTCTCCGCGATCATGAACATGATGTCGTCGATGTTTTCGTAGATGGCGTGCGGGAGTTCCTTCCCGCACTCCCGCACGATGACGTGAACCACCCCATCCCGTATCTCGATGTACGGGTAGCTCTCCCGGGGTTCGAAATCGACCAGCAGCTCGGCGTCCGGGCGGCCGTAGAGGGCGAGGGAGACCTCCCGGGAGGCGGCGACCATCTCCGCCTTCGTAATCGTCATACTGACATTATAGGCCGGGTTGGCTGCCTTTCCGGCGACGCCGGACGGACCGCGCCACGACACCATGAGACTGCGCACCGTCCGTCGCACATGCCTCGAACCGCGCGGAAAGCGCCCGGACGGCCAGGGCCGCCACCCAAGCCGGCCAGCCACCCGGGCCACCACGCAGCGCTAGACCGGCACGCGGCCGGCGCGGACCAGCGGCCGTCGAGGAAGTCAGCCAAGGCGCGGCGCTGTTACTCCCTTGCACATCCACTGGCGTCGCCCTCCACGCCACAGCACCCGAGCCGAAGCTGCCCGAGGCCGTACAGCCGTCGCCCCGATGCGGTGTGCACCGGTGAGAGCGGCGTCGCCAAGGCGGCAGGCCGCGAGCCAGCCACGTTCCAGGAGCGCGCTCAGCGCAGTCCCGACTTCGCCGCAACGCTCCGGCCCAGCACCCCGACGCTCCACGCCAGCCAGTCGTCCAGGACGTCGTCGTCAAGGGATTCCTCTGCCGGCAGGACCCAGCCTCGCTGTTCCTTGCCCCCTCATCACCACCGGGGTGGCGCCGGGGCGGGTCAGGGCCTCGCCGGTCCGGTCCTTGCCGACGCGCACCATGAGGCCCTCGTCGTAGAGGTTGGCCAGCGCGTTTCCCCGGAAGAGGAAGGCCAGGCCGCTGAACATCTGCTTCGCGACCACGCCCTCGGGCTCCAGCCGCTCCTTGATGCGCTTCGCCAGCACTTCGTCGTATGCCATGTCCCCACCGTGTTGTCGGGCAGCCCGGGGAGGACCTGCTGCGGCCATCGCTCCGCCGGTCGCCCGGGCGGCCAGCCGTGGGCTGTGCAGCGGTCGCGGCGGTCCTGCAGCCGGGCGCTCGCGGCTCCGGGAGCCGGGGTGTGCACGATTTGCGCTGCGTGTCGGCGTACGCATGAACGCGTTCGGCTGTACGTGGTGCCCGGCCCAGGGCGGTGCCGTGTCGGCAGGACGGCGGGTTCTGCCGTGTTGTGCACGGGCAGAGTCCCGGGGGCGCAGTCGGCCCGGACGCAACTTCTTCGCATTAAGCTGGACGCATGAGTGCCCGAGCGACCACACGCCCCGGCGGGCGCAGCGCCCGCGTCCAGCAGTCTGTGCATCAGGCCGTCCGCGATCTGGAGGCGGAGGCGGGGCGGGATGCGCTGACCGTGCCGCTGATCGCCGCCCGCGCAGGGGTGACGCCGTCCACCGTCTACCGGCGCTGGGGGGATCTGCGGGAACTGCTGTCCGATGTGGCCGTCGAGCGGCTGCGCCCCGACGGTGCTCCGGCCGACCACGGCAGCCTGCGGGCGGACCTGGAGGCGTGGGCGGTGCAGTTTGCGGAGGAGATGGCCTCGACGGCGGGGCGCACGTACATCCGCGACGCCCTGCTGGGCGACCCCGAGCAGGGAAATGCGGTTCGCTGCTCCGATTACGCTGCCGAGCAGTTGAAGGCCATCGGGGTGCGCGCGGCCGGGCGCGGGGAGGCCGTGCCCGATGTTGAGACCCTGCTGGACGTCGTCGTCGCCCCCCTCATGTACCGCATTCTGTTCCGTCCTTCGGACCTGCCGTCGGCCTACACCGACCGGCTCGTGGCGTCGGCGCTCGGCCGGGGCGCCGCTCACTCCGGCGGCTAAAGCTAAGGGTTTGCGTTTTGGGGCACATAAAGCCTAGTCTGCCTAACGCAAAGCGTTTGCCTTTAGGTGTGAGAGGTGCTCCGTGCTCAGCGTCCTGGCCCTGCCGTCCCCTTCCTGCCGCCTGCCCGTTCCGGGCCGCTGCAGCGCCTTCCCTCTCCACGCCTCCATCCCGGTCGCCTGCTGGCCGCCTCCAGCGCGCCGGCCCCTCTCTACGCCCTCTACCAGGCCGAATGGCACTTCTCGGCGCTGACGGTCACCCGTCGTGTTCAGCGCCTACGCGCTCACCCTGCTCGGGGCACTGCTGACGGCGGGCACTCTCTCGGACCACCTGGGCCGGCGCCCCGTCCTGATCGGTGCACTGCTCGCGGAAGTCGCCGCGATGGCCGCCTTCGCCACCGCCCAGGGCATCACGGCGCTGATCGCCGCCCGGATCCTGCAAAGCCTGGCCACCGGCCGTCGCCACCAGCGCCGCCCTGCTCGACTTCGAGGACCCCGACCGCCCAGGACAGGGCGCCCTGCGCCTGCTGCTGTCCCCGGCCGCCCCGGACGAACGCGCCGGCACCCTCACCGCCTACTCCTCCTCAGCTGCCTGGCCATGAGCATCCCCGCCGTCCTCGCCGGCCTCCTGCCCAACCTCTACGGCCTGCAGACCGCTGTCTTCCTCTACACCGTGACGGTCAGCCTGCTGGCCCTGACCGGCCTCGTCCGCTCCGTGCGGCAGCCGATCACCGGCTGACCGGATCCTGCCGTCCCACCGCACCGCAGCGCCTTATCCGAAAGGAACCACCGATGAGCACCACCACGCCCGGTCAGGCCGCTTCCTCCACCCGCACGGGATGGAGCCTCGGCGACATCGCCGTACGCCGTGTCGACGAGATCGAACTGCCGCGCCAGACCGGACCCTGGCTGCTGCCGGACGCCACCAAAGAGGTGCTGGACGAGGCGTCGTGGCTGCGCCCCGACTTCGCCGACGCCGATGTCCCCCGCCTGGCGAGCCACAGCTTCGCGGTGGAGGCGGGCGGGCTGCGGATCGTCGTGGACACCGGCATCGGCAACGCCAAGCCGCGCGCCAACCCGGCCTGGAACGGACTCGACACCGACTTCCTGCAGCGCCTGGCGGCGGCCGGTTTCCCGCCCGAGTCCGTGGACCTCGTGATCACCACGCACCTGCACACCGACCACGTCGGCTGGAACACCCGCCTCTACGGTGACGACTGGGTTCCCACCTTCCCCAACGCCCGCTACCTCACCAGCCGCACCGAATGGGACCACTGGGCCGCCACCGACCTGGACGAGGCCCGACGCCAGATGTTCCGCGACTCCGTCACCCCCGTACACGACGCCGGACAGTACGACCTCGTGGACGTGCCCGAGCAGGGGCACGAGGTCGCGCCGGGCGTCCTGCTCATCCCTGCCCCGGGCCACACCCCGGGACAGGTCGCCGTCGAACTGCGCGGCAGCGACCGCCACGCGCTGATCACCGGCGACAGCATCCACCACCCCGTGCAGCTCTCCCACCCCCACGTGCACAGCTGCGTCGACATCGACCCCGCCCAGGCCATCCGCACCCGCGCTCGGCTGCTCGACACTCTGGCAGACACCGACGCGCTGCTCCTGGGCACCCACTTCCCGCAGCCCACGGCCGGCACCGTCCGCCGGGAGAACGGCCGTTACCGGCTGCTCGCCGAGCACGCCGCCGAGATCCCGGCCACCGCGGCCTGACCGCGCAACCGGCCGCACCCGCACAGGCCGCCGCGGCGTCCTCAGCTGCCCCACGCAAAACCTCCGCCTTCAGAGTGTCGGCCACACCGCCGCCCCAACCCCCACCGACAGGAAGAACATCCATGTCCGCCGCCGAACTCACACCGCCCGAGGCCGCCCGCTGGGCCGCCCGCGCCGGACTCGACCTGCCCGCCGAGCGCCATGCCGCGGTCGCCGCGGTCGCCAACCACATCCACAGCGTCGTCTCGGTCCTGCGTGAGCTGGACTTCGCGGACGTCCCGCCCGCCGCCGCCTACCACCCCGTACAGGAGAAGCACGATGCAGCCGTATGAGCTGTCCCTCGCCGCCTCCGCGGACGCGATACGGGACCGGCGGCTGTCCCCCGTCGAACTGGTCGACTCCGTCCTCGACCGGATCGAGAAGGCTGAGCCGCACCTCGGCGCCTACGTCACGGTCGCCGCGGAGCAGGCACGCCGGGCCGCGCGCGAAGCCGAACACGAAGTGATGCACGGCCGTTACCGGGGACCACTGCACGGCATCCCGATGGGACTCAAGGACCTCATCGATGTCGACGGGATGGCCACCACGGCCAGCTCCCGGGTCCGTGCCGACCACTGCGCCACGGCGGACAGCACCGTCGCCGCGCGTCTGAGCACGGCCGGCGCGATTCTGCTCGGCAAGACCCACACCCACGAATTCGCGTTCGGCCTGACCACCCCTCAGACCCGCAACGCCTGGCACACCGGCCGGGTCGCCGGCGGCTCCAGCGGCGGCTCCGCGGTCGCCGTGGCGTCGGGCACCGCGACCTTCGCCCTGGGCACCGACACCGGCGGGTCGATCCGGGTGCCCGCCGCGCTCAACGGCGTCGTCGGCCTCAAGCCGACCTACGGTCTCGTCCCCCGTCACGGCGTCACCTCCCTGTCCTGGTCACTGGACCACGTCGGCCCGATCACCCGCACCGTCCAGGACGCGGCCCTGGTCCTGACCGCGCTGGCCGGACACGATCCGCGCGACCCCGCCTCACTCGCTCTGCCCGCCGTGGACTACCGGCCCGGTGCCGGCACAGACCTGACAGGGCTGCGCATCGGTCTGCCGCGCACCTACTACTTCGACCGCGTCCACCCGCAGGTGGAAACCGCCGTCCGGCACGCCGTCGGGCAACTGGAAGCCCTGGGCGCCCAGCTCGTCGAGGTCGACATCCCGATGACCCGCTACGTCCAGGCCACCCAGTGGGGCCTGATGGTGCCGGAAGCCGGCGCCTACCACGAAGGCAGCCTGCGCACGGTCCCCGGCCTGTACGAGGAGGACGTCCGCATCCTCCTGGAGGCAAGCGAGTTGATGAGTGCCGGCGACTACGTGCGCGCCCAGCGCTCCCGCACGCTCATGCGCGCCGAGTGGGCACGGATGCTGGAGGACGTCGACGTGATCGTCGCCCCGAGCGTCCCGATGCCGGCAGTCGGGGTCGGCCAGGAAACGGTGACCTGGCCCGACGGCACGGTCGAGAGCGTCTCCGACGCCTACGTACGCCTGAGCTCCCCCGCCAACATCACCGGAGTCCCCGCCCTGACCGTTCCGGTCGGCCACGACGCGGCGGGCATGCCCATCGGCATGCAACTGCTGGGCCGCCCACTCGGCGAGCCCACACTCCTGCGGGTCGGCCACGCCTACGAGCAGACACAGCCCGCCCGGGCCCTCGCCACAGCAGCCTGAATGCCGCGCCCACCTGGCCAATGCACACGACCTCGTTGGCCAGATGCCGCGCTCACGCTGCCAGCGGGGCCGCCTCGGCCACCCCGGGCGACCGTGTCCGCCGCCCGGCACACGCTGAGCGGCAGCCTCAACGCCGCCCCTGAGCCCGCTCTCCCCGCGATCGCTACCGCCATCGCTCCGCAACAGCGTTCCCTGTGACCGGCCCCGACCGCCCCCGCGCCGTACGACGCATGGGTTATACCGCTAAAGATGGGTCTGTACGCTCACCGGCCCTGTCTCACATTCGGTGGTGACGCAGCGTCGTGAGGGCTCGTTGACATTCGAGTGAAGGACGTCAACGAGCTTGCGCAGACAGTGTTTTCGGGCCTGTCGCCGCTGGTCATCGAGGATGCGGCCGACGAGGGTGAGCGGATCCTGGTGCAAGCACGGACGCCGCAGGACACCGCGGTCTGCCCGCTGTGCGGGGTCTCGTCGGGACGCGTGCACGGGTATCACTGGCGGACGATGGCCGATGTGCCAGTGGGCGGGCGTCGGGTGGTGGTCCGTGTGCGGGGGCGGCGTCTGGTGTGTCCCACGCGTGGCTGCCGACACACCTTCCGCGAGCAGTTGCCCGGCGTGCTGGACCGATACCAGCGGCGTACGACTCGTCTGACCAGGCAAGTCCAGGCTGTGGTCAAGGAGTTAGCAGGCCGAGCTGGGTCACGTCTGCCGGCGGTACTCGCGGTGAGCCTGTCGCGTCACACGGCTCTGCGCGCGCAGCTGCGGATCCCGTTTACCCCGCGTGATTGGCGTTGATGATTTCGCTCTGCGCCGGCGCCACCGCTATGCCACCGTGGTGATCGACGCCGAGACCCACGAGCGGATCGACGTACTGCCCGACGCCAGGCCGACACGCTGGAGGCGTGGCTGCGCGAGCGTCCGGGCATCGAGGTCGTGTGCCGTGACGGCTCGGGCGACCTACGCCGAGGCCATCCGCCGCGCGCTGCCCGACGCGGTCCAGGTCGGTGATCGCCGGCATCTGTGGAAGAACCTGTGAGAAGCCGCCCTGAGCGAGGTCAAGGCGCACAGCGCCTGCTGGGCCACGGTGCTGGACGCGCCTATCTACGGCGGGCCCCGCGCCCAGACCACCCTGGAACGCTGGCACCAGGTCCACGGCCTCCTCGACCAGGGTGTCGGCCTGCTCGAATGCGCCCGCGTCTCCAACTCGCCCTGAACACCGTCAAACGCTACGCCCGCGGGCGGCGTGCAGGTCGAGGACCTGGGCGCGGTCCAGCGGGGGCGGGTTCACGGTAGTGCGAGCGTACGGCGTCGGGGGTGACGGTGTAGCCGGTGCCGTGGTGCCGGGCGGTGACCGGGCTGCCCCGAGTGAGCAGACGGCCGGCCTTGCCGAGTGGTCCGGAGCTCTTGTGGAGGAACCCGGACTGGGGGACCACCGCGGTGATCTGACGGCCCGTTGTCCGATTCGCCCTGCGGAATCCGATGACTGCCAGTGCCATGCGCGCCCCCGTGCGGTGTCTCCCGCCGGTTCTGGCCCTGCCCGAACGCGGAGGGTGTCGGTTTCGCGGACCCGACCCGGTCAGGTGGGCGCAGAGCCGACGGCGCGCGCCGGTCACACCCTGCGGGTGTCGGTCAGTTCTTGTTCCGAGGCCATGCGTCGAGGGGGTGCTTCCGACTGTCCGGACGATGCTCCCAGGCGGATCGCCGCTGTGGCAGCCGCTGTGCCGTACAGGCCGTTCCGTTCTCGGAGTTTGTACTCGGCGGTGGCCCGGCTCGCCCAGGGCTGCGGTTCCTGCACCCGTTTCTGTTTGCCTACCCAGGCATACGCAGCGGCTCTGGTTCCGCAATGGCCACGAACTCGCAGCACTCCTGCTGGCGGCCGGACCGCGCCGGCCAGTGCGGTCCCCTTCCGCCTGTTCTGGCGTACGGAGCCCGAGATCCAACGCGCCTGGCAGCGACCCCAGAGCCGCGTCCCGGCAGGGCTGTTCGGCCGCAAGTGCTCTGCCCGCGAGCGTACGCCGGGTTGGTTGATCACCCTGCGTTCCAGCAGGGCGCCGCCGGGGTGGCTTGGCTACGAGGAGGTATTGATGCTGTCGGAGCCGTCGTCGACGCGGGCAGTAGGGGCAACCCTGAGGGCCTCGACGAGGTTGCTGCGGACGAGCTGGTCGGCCAGCTCCTCGGAGCAGGCGATGTAGGTCGAGCACAGATCCCAGTCGCAGCCGACCACCCAGCTGCGGTCTTCCGGCCACCAGTGCTCGGGCCCCGCATACTCCTCGCCTGTTTGTGAACGGACTGCTTCCAGAGCGGCCAGTGAGGACTTCCAGACCAAGGTCTCCTCGTCGAAGACAGCTCTGGAAAGCTCATAGCTGAAATAGATTCCCTGGCCTGCGGCGGTGGCACCCATCAGGACATCCGCCAGGCCACGGCGGGTTACAGGGTCGGCTTCCCCCTCCGTGGTCTCCCACTGATCTCCGACGGGCGGGGTCAGCATTTCCTGTCGCAGTGGCCCGCCCGCCAGCTCGCCGTGGTAGTACGCCCCGGCGGCCTCAGCCATCTCCCGCCATGTCCGGCGCAGCCCGGGGTCCTCCTCCACGGTCCATGCATGAAAGACGCGTACGTACGCGGAGAATCCCCCGGGGACGACCTCGGTAACGACGTGTTCCCACACGTCCGTGCTGGGCGTCAGTCGCTCATGCAGCCAGGCCAGCGCGCCCTCGGCGTCCAGCACGGCCTCCATTTCATCTGTTTTCGACCCATTCTCCACGCCTCCCATCATCGTGGACGGCTCCCCATGCGTCGTCCTGCTGATGCAACAGATCTTCCTTTTCGGGCGCGTGACCGGACTGGTGGGGCAAGACCAGGATGAAGCTTTCCCAAGGCCCGTGATCGCCTGGCCCAGGATCTCGATACGGCCTTGGCTTTCCCGCGGTGAGTCTGGTCACGCTGCTTCCGGCGTCTACTACACACGGCCGTGGATGAGAAAGGCCGCCCCATGCCGGGGAAACCGAGGCCGTCGCGAGCCTTGCTACGACCCTGGGCCGTACCGGGACCATTGTGATCAGACTGCGGTACGGGCTAACGATGACCCTGTCGTGTCGGCCGCCGATGCCATGCTTCCCGGCGGCGCCCTTTCCCGACGTGTGCATGTCGAACCCCGATCCGGTCGTGCCACGGCCTGGTGCGTGACCCGAAATACAAGGAAGAAGGTGCCCCATGTCCAGTGTCGTCCTGCTCGCCCGTCCTGTGACCGGCGCCGCGTCGGCCGGAGTGGCCAGCCGGATGATGGCCTTCCTGGACTACTTCGCCGGAGTCTTCACCCTGCTCTCGCTGACCGCGGTGGTGACATGCGGGCTCGCCGCCACCGACCGGCTGGTGTTGACCCCCCGGATGCGGGTGGCCGTGCAGTCGGTGCACCGGGCGAGCGCCGTCGCAGCACTCGGCTTCCTCGCCACCCACATCGCGGTCAAGGTCGTCGAGCGGCACGCCGCTTCGCAGACCGCCGTGGCCCCCTTCACCGGCGGCACCGCCCTCGCGGTGAGCCTGGGCACCATCGCCACCGACCTGCTCGTCCTGATCACGGCCACCGGCGTGCTCCGCGGCCGGTTCGCCGGCATCCGCCACGCCTGGCTGTGGCGGGTACTGCACTCAATGGCGTACCTCTGCTGGCCGGTCTCACTGGCGCACGGGTTGACGGCGGGGCGCAAGGCGCACGTGTGGGTGCTCTGGGGATACGGCTTGTGCGCGGCCTTGATGGCGCTCGCGCTGATGGTCCGTGTCCTTTCCTACCTGGGCCGCCATCGGACCCTGAGCCGACGTCGGCGCGGCGCCAAGGCATATCGGCCCGCCACCGTCCGTCCGACCGCGCTGACCGCCCTGTCCACCCGGTCCGCAACCGGCATCCGCCCGATCGCCTGGGCCGCCCAGTCCGCTGCAGCGACGACAGCGACTCGCCGGTCCGCTCAGAGTGGCGGCCTGCCCAGGCAGCCCAAGCACGCGAGACCAGCGTCCAGGCCGCTGTACCTGGCTCGGCCGGGGGGCAGCGAGTGAAGAACGCCCCGCTGGAGCTGCCCGAAGTGCGCTGGCTGGATACTGCCCGGCTGACCGCCGGCCTGGACCGTTACCAGCGCCTGGACCTCGCCGCCCACACCCGTGTCCACCCGCCGCTGCGCCAACTGGACAGGGACGGTCTGCTCGCCCTCGCCGAGTCCATCGAGTTGTCCGGCCGCGGCGGCGCAGGCTTCCCGTTCGCCCGCAAGGCCCGGGCCACACTCGCCACCGCCGACCGCACCGGCGCGCCGCCGGTCATCGTGGTGAACGGCGCGGAGGGCGAACCGGCCAGCGCCAAGGACAAGATGCTGCTCGCCCGCACGCCTCACCTGGTCCTGGACGGCGCCTGCCTGGCCGCGGCCGCGTTCGGCGCCGAGGAGATCGTGATCGGCGTCGCCGCGGGCAGCCCGGGCGAGATATCGGTCCCGGCAGCCCTCGCCGAGCGCGAACTTCCCTGCAAGGCCCGGACCGTATGCCTCCCCGAACGCTTCGTCTCCGGCGAGTCCGGGGCTCTGATCCGGGGCATCAACGGCCTGCCGGTGGCACCGGCGCCGCTGAAGGCCCGCGCGGCCGACGGCGCAGCGGGCGGGGTGCGTCGTCGTCCGACGCTGCTCTCCAACGCCGAGACATGGGCCCAACTCGCCATCGCGGCCCGGCTCGGACCCCACGCCTACGCAGCCGTCGGCACCGCCGCCGAACCCGGCACCATCCTGCTCACCGTCAACCGGCCAGGTGCCGATCCGCTCGTCGTCGAGGTTCCGACCGGAACCCCGCTGGGCCAGGTACTGGACGCCTGCGGCCTCAGGCCGGGCATCGGCGTGTTGGTGGGCGGCTACCACGGTGCCTGGCTGCACCCGTCGGACGCCGTCGGCGCGCCTCTCTCCCGCGCCGGACTCGCCGGCCTCGGTGGAACCCTCGGCGCGGGCGCCATCGCCACGCTCCCCGCCGACACCTGCCCGCTCGGCGAGACCGCCCGGGTCGCGGCCTGGCTGGCGGCCGAGTCCACCGGCCAGTGCGGACCGTGCAAACGCGGCCTGCCCGAAGCCGCCGAGGCCCTGGCCATGCTGGCCGCCGGTGCTGCCGAGCCCGCAGTACTGGAGGACGCCCGGCGAGCCCTCGGCGCGGCCCAGGCCGGTGGCGCCTGCTCGCACCCGGACGGCACGGCCCGCTTCCTGCTCACCGCTCTGCACGTCTTCTCCGAGGACGTCGACGCCCACCTGTCCAGCCCCGGCTGCGGCCGCCCCGTACGCGGAGTACTGCCCCTCCCGCCCGCGAAGGGCGCACGGCTGGAGGTGGACTGGTCACGCTGCACCGGCCATGGTCTGTGCGCCGTGCTCACCCCCGACCTCATTCGCCTAGGCCCACACGGCTATCCCACTTCCACCACCATCCCGGTCGCCCCCTGGCAGGAGCACGGCGCCCGCCGCGTCGTCAACCAGTGCCCGGCCCTGGCCATGCGTCTCCGGCGTCGCGGGCAGGTCTGAGTGCCTGACTCTGTCGGGAATCTTGGAGGCCGGGTCAGACGGTGGCACGCCATCTACGGGGCCGCGCGAAGCCTCGGTGGTCCAAGTAGTTCTGGAAGGCGGTCGGTTGCCGGGGATGGAATTTTGGGCTTCCGGGTGCCTGTGCGCTGATTCGTTCAATGTTGATCGCGATGGCGGTGAGAACGTGCTGGACGTGGGCCCTGTCCCTGCTGCGATAGCGACACCGGCGCATTCCGTGTCCGTGGACGAACTCATTGATCGTGCTGCGCACCGCCGTCGACGCCTGGACGTCATCCCGATACCACCCCATCTGGGCCGAGGCCGACCCGGCCGACGTCACCTTCGCGGACAGCCAAGGGGCCGACATGGACGAGACTTCGAAAGCGCGTGACGAACTGGACCGGCTGGGCCGGTTGCTGTGCGGGCAACTGGTCGCGCTCATCACCGATTTGACCATTCGTGTTCACCTCCGTCGGCTGTCCCTCGACGAGCCGAAGGTTGCCGACCGGAGCGAGCCGCTGCGCTACCACTATGCGACGGGGTACCAGGGCAATCGTCCGGCGACCGCTACCGCTGCCGAGACGGCCTCCCGTGCGGCCCTCCTCCTCCGCACGGCCGGTTGGGACGTCACGGCATCACAGGAGGATGACGACGGGAGACTCTGGACAGTGATCGTCGCCCACCGGGACGGCAACAACATCCGCATCCTCACGAGCGATGACACACCCGCCGTGGTGTTTCGTGGTCAGACGCCGGCGCTGGCACTGTGCCCGCCGCAGCCAGTCCAGCAGCAGGAGCCGGTGCGAACGCCGGAGACCGTCACACCTGGCTACGTCCTCTGCTACGAGTGCGACGGCCTCTGCTGGTGTCCCCGATGCGGTGGCCGCGGGTGGGTACTCGGCCAGACCCACCGCAGAAGCCGATGCGGCGTATGCCGCACCACGAAGGTCTGCCCTATCTGCCGAGGCGAGGGAGAGTTGGACCCCTCCAGTTTGTCGGAGTACCAACTCGGCTATTACCCGGGACTGGACCCACACTGACGCCCATCCGCAGGTCAACGGCCTACGGGTGGGGGCCGAGGTCCGGATGCCGACACTCGACATGGTGAATACGCTGAACTGCGCTGTCTCAGCACAGCGCCAGATGTTGAGGTAGTCGCCGTTGCCGGAGTGCTGGCCGTTGTTGACGTCGAGGCATTTGGGGGTGACCGCGCTGACGATCCGGGCGCTGGCCCCGCCGAAGTGAGGGCTGACCGGAGTACGACAGAAACGCGCCGTTGGGGCAAGAGTTCGCAGTTCAGCAGCCTGTGACGCCGTGTCGGCTGTCGCGGTAAACCGCGCGCTTGCCGCAACAGTGGCTTCGGCGCCCCGTGGAAACACGGCGTCGGCCTCGCGGAACCCATAGGGGCGCGCTTCTGCGGCCCGCACGCCGATTCCGTGCCCCGAGCGCGAGCTGTGCCGTCCTGGATGCGGCATGGCAAGCTGACTGCCCTGCAAGCCGCATTGCCCCGGATCTTCGGCGGTGACCACCTAACACCACACAGGCCCTGTCGCGTTCTTCGCCAAGTGCGGGCACCTCGCAGCCTTGGCCGTGAGAACCACGTGCCGGATGCCACACCCGAGAGGTGGGTGGGTGGCAGGGGGCTCGGCACCACCGGTGGGTGGCAGGGGGCTCGGCACCACCGCCATGCACGACGACACGGGCCAGTGTGCGATGCGACGGCTCTGGCCTCGCGGTAACGACGGGAAACGGAGGACTGCCCGGTGACCACATCGTCCTTAGGACCTACGCCATGACGTCGCCCGGAAGCGCGGTCATATCCGTCAGCCCGAAGCTTCCTCCGGTGTTCTGCCCGATTCCCCCGGCGATCAACCCCTGTGCCGCGGCGGTCCACGACCAGGCGGTCCGCTGGCTTGGCCGGCAGGGGCTGGGCCGGACCGGCCGGGACCGGGCGACCGTGCTCGACAGCCGCGGCGCCGCGTGGGTGTCCCGGCTCGTGCCCCACGCCCGTCAGGACCGGGTACTGCTGATGGCTCAATGGGTGTACTGGGGGTTCCTCTTCGACGACCATCAGTGCGACACCGAGCCCTATGGCAGCGACCTCGCCCGGTTCGTGGAGCTGGTTTCCCGGCTTACCGAGAGCCTCGTCCGGCCGGGCGACGCCGGCCCGGACGACCCGTTCGCCTCCGCTCTCCGCAGCCTCCTGAGTGACCTCGGCACCCCGGCCACCCCGGCTCAGCGGCGGCGCTGGGTCGACGGCCACCGGCACTGGCTCGACGCCGTGGCATGGCAGAACTCCTACTCGCAGCGCGGCACCGTCGCCCCGCTCGACGACTTCCTCGTCTTCCGGCGCGCCACCACCGGCCTGCCGGTGGTGATGGCGATGTTCGACTTCGCCGACGGCGACGAGCTGACCGACACCATGCTCCAGGACCCCGGCGTGCTGGCACTGACGGAGATGGCCCGCCTGATCATCGGGCTCGACAACGACCTCCAGTCCTATGGCAAGGAGACCTGCCTGGGAGAGGTGGGACAGAACATCTTCACTGTGCTCGCCGTCCACACAGGCGCCACGGCGCCGGGCGAGACGATCGGCGCAGCGGTGCTGCTGCGCGACCAGGTCATGGTGGCCTTCCTCAGCCTCTCCCGTCGCGTCGCAGCGGAGGCAGCCGATCCTGCGCTGCGGCGCTACGTCGACAATCTCGGCCACGCCGTCCGGGGCAACCTCGACTGGGGCCTGGCCGTCCCCCGCTACCTCAAGGCCCCGGGCTGGCGCGACCGGACCCAGGCCATCACTACGACCCTGCCGACGCCCGTGACGCCCGCCGGGCTCTCGGAGCTGCCGTCGATCGCGTGGTGGTGGGATCAACTCGCCGCACACCCGGCGGCGCCGCGGGAGACCGGTCCGACAGCGTGGTGCCGACAATCCGGAAGGGGAAGGACGCAGTGAGCGCATCCCGGGCCATCACCCGCCGCGACAGCATCCCCCTGGCGGCCGGGGCACTGCCCCTGGTCGGGCACACGCTGCGGATCCTGAGGGAGCCCCTGGCGTTCCTGGCGTCGTTGCCCGCCCAGGGAGACCTGGTACGGGTGCGGGTCGGCCCACTCACGGCGATCGTCGTGTGCGACCCCGGGCTGACGCGCACCGTCCTGCTCGACGACGCCACCTTCGACCGGGGCGGACCGTTCTACGACCGAGTGCGGGAGAGCATGGGCGAGTCCGGTGTGGGCACGTGTCTGCACGCGCGGCACCGAAGGCTGCGGCGGCTCATCCAGCCGGCGTTCCACGGTTCCCGGCTGCCCGGCTACGCCGCCGCCATGAGCGCGGCCATCGGCGAGCGGGTCGGGGCGTGGCGGGACGGCCAGGCGTTGGACGTCACCGCGGAGACACACACAATCGCCGTACACACGCTCACCAAGACCATGGTGGCCGCGGCGCTGACGCCGGAGCAGCTCCGCACGGTCGTCGACGACGTCACGGCCGTCATCCTCGGGATGACCCGCCGCATGGTCACACCTGGGCCGCTGGACACGCTGCCCACTCCGGCCAACCGCCGCTACTGGCAGGCCATGGCCCGGCTCCGGCGTACCTTCGGCCGGGTCATCAGCGAGCGGCGGGCGAGCACCCGTGACCACGGTGACCTCCTGTCGGCGCTGCTGGCCGCCCGCGACGAGGCCGGTGACGGGCGTGCCCTCTCCGACGCCGAAGTCATGGACCAGGTCATGACGCTGTTCCTGGCCGGCTCCGCCACCACGGCCAACGGCCTCACCAACGCCCTCTACCTTCTGGCGCGCCACCCCGAGCTGGAACGGCGGCTGCACACCGAGGTCGACGACGTCCTGGCCGGAGGCGTCGCCGCCGTGGAACACCTGCCGCACCTCGCCGTCACCCACCGGATCGTCACCGAGACCCTGCGGGCCTACCCGCCCGCGTGGCTGCTCACCAGGGTCGTGTCAGCCGACACGACCCTGGGTGGGCACCACGTGTCGGCCGGCTCCACCGTCGTCTTCTCGCCGTACGTCATCCACCGACGTGGCGACCTCTACCCCGACCCCGACCGCTTCGACCCCGACCGGTGGGCCGAGGGCAAACCTCCTCGCGACGCGTTCTTTCCGTACGGAGCGGGCGCCCGCAAATGCGTCGGCGACCAGTTCGGGGAGACCGAGGCGGTGTTGACGCTCGCCTCCATCGCCGCCCGCTGGGTGCTGCGCCCGCCGCCGGGGTATCGTGCCCGGCCGTCGCTCGGCGCGACCCTCGGACTGCGCAAGCTGGTCATGACCGCATCACGTCGGTAGCCGCCGAGAGCGCCGGCTGCAAGGGTGTCCCGGTGGTGCGGGCCGTTCCGGCGGCCGGACGAGAAGCCAGGATCTGCTCGTCGTCCCTGGTGGCCCGACTGAGCCTGCGGTACAGGGGGGCCAAAACTGACGTCAGGAAGGGGAAACCGAGGTAAATGCGGGCACCTGACCTTCGTTCGGAGCCGCCTTTCCACAGATCGCCGAAGCCACTGTCGCGGCAAACGCCCAGTTTGCTGCGACAGGCCGACACGGCGTCACAAGTTGCTGAACTGCGAACTCTTGCCCCAACGGCACGTTTCCGCCGTACGCCGGTCAGCCCCCATCCATGGCCATGGCCATGGCGGGCCAACTCGTTAGGGCTCGCAGAGAATCAACCTGTTGCCTCACGTGATTCGGTTCGTTGATGTGGTATGCGCATCCCTGATGAGATCCGTGGTCAACTCGCGGTGAGGTTCGAGGTGTTGTTCCCGCATCTGGACGAGCGGCAGCGCCGGCTGCTGATGGGGGCGGAAGCCCGGATCCTGGGGCACGGCGGGATCCGGGCCGTAGCGCAGACGGCTGAGGTCAGCGAGACAACCGTCCGCAAAGGCGTCGACGAAATGGAAGCGGGCGCGGAGCCGCTGGGCCGGGTCCGCCGCCCCGGCGGCGGCCGCAAGAAGGCCGCCGAAGTGGACCCGGGCCTGCGACCCACTCTGTTGGCGCTGGTCGAGCCGGACATGCGCGGAGACCCGATGTCACCGCTGCGCTGGACCACGAAGTCGACGCGCAAACTCGCCGACGAACTCACCCGGCAGGGACATCGTGTCTCGGCGGACACCGTCGGCGACCTGCTGCGTGAGGAGGGCTTCAGCCTGCAGGCCAACGCCAAGACGATCGAGGGCAAACAGCACCCGGACCGGGACGCCCAGTTCCGGTACATCAACGAACAAGCCCGCGCCCACCGGGACACCGGGGACGCGGTGATCAGCGTGGACACCAAGAAGAAGGAGTTGGTCGGCCAGTACAAGAACGGCGGCCGTGAGTGGATGCCGGCCGACGAGCCCGTGCAGGTCAAGACGCACGACTTCTTGGACCGACAGGGGCCGGGCAAGGCCATCCCGTACGGCATCTACGACGTCGTCGCGAACACCGGCTGGGTCAGCGTCGGCACCGACCACGACACCGCCGGGTTCGCGGTCGCCTCCATCCGCCGCTGGTGGCAGGCAGTCGGCCGACACGACTACCCGCACGCCGCACGACTGCTGATCACCGCTGACGCGGGCGGCTCCAACGGTTACCGCACCCGCGCCTGGAAGAGCGAACTCGCCGCCCTGGCCGCCGAGACCGGCCTGGACATCACCGTCTGCCACATGCCGCCGGGCACATCGAAGTGGAACAAGGTGGAACACCGACTCTTCTCCCACATCTCCATGAACTGGCGCGGCAGACCGCTGACCAGCCACGAAGTCATCGTGAACAGCATCGCCGCGACCACTACCCGCGCCGGTTTGAAAGTCCGGGCCGAACTCGACACGGGCACCTACGACACCGGCGTGAAGGTCACCGACGCCGAGATCGACGCCCTCGCGATGGACAGGTACCGTTTCCACGGCGACTGGAACTACACCCTCCACCCCACCCGGCCTCTTCCCGCCCCACGACATGAGCCAGAGCCGGAGACTGAGGTCCGTACGGCTGCTCGGCCGACCGCGGTTCTGAACGGCGTCGACGCCGGCTCTCTCCGCAACCCGGAGCTGACCGGCATGACCGTTCCGCAACTGGACGCCCTGGTAGATGAGTTGATCCCGGAACTGGCGCGACGGCGGGAACAGATTCGCCACGAGCGCCGTGGAGGTGAGCGCCGAAGGGCTCGCGGTGCGGGCGCCAAGGACAAGCTCTCCGATGACGACCGGATCCTGGCGACCGTGCTCTGCCACCGCAAGATTGGCACCCACGACCTGCTCGCCCAGCTCTTCGGCGTCACCGGAAGCACCCTCACACGGGCTGTCCAGGAAGTACGGCCCGTCCTGGCCGAGCACGGCCACACGATCCCGCCGTCAACCGCCCGATTCCGCACCCCGACAGACGTAGCCGCCCACCTCGACAAATACGGCAACCGACCCTCACCAGCGACCAAATCCGCATGTTGATTCTCTGCGAGCCCTTAACAGGGCCCGGGGTTACGGCGGTGTGGGGATCCGGCCCGGCAGATATCAACCCTCGGGTTGAGTGGGTGGTGTCGAAAAAGGGATCCGCTCCATGGACGCCACCCCGGCAGCCGCCGAGGACAGGACCACCTGTGTCTGTGTTCGGCCCGATACGGGCCGGTGTGCCGGGTCAGGCCTTCTTGACCACGCTGGACTTGAGCTGCATGGGGCCGAACCCGTCGATCTTGCAGTCGATGTCGTGGCCGTCCACACCGTTCACCAGGCGGATGTTGCGCACTTTGGTGCCCGCCTTGATGCCGGACGGGCTGCCTTTGACCTTCAGAGTCTTGACCACGGTGACCGTGTCGCCGTCGGCGAGCACGTTCCCGACCGCATCCTTGATCACCCCGTCCTCGGCGCCGTCCGCACCTTCGTCGGATGCGGGCGACCACTCGTGGCCGCACTCGGGACAGACCAGAAGCGCACCCATCTCATAGGCGTGCGCGCTGGAGCATTCGGGACAGGGGGGCAGGTTCTCAGTCACCGGACGACCATCTCACGCCAACTATCTGAATTGCAAAATTCTGCAATTCAATAGATGCTGTGCTCTGCTGCGCCCCTAGGTAGCCGGGGGCGCAGCACTGCATGAAGGAGAAGGTTTCGTGTCGGTTCCGCTGTATCAGGCCAAGGCCGAGTTCTTCCGGATGCTGGGACACCCGGTGCGTATACGGGTGCTGGAGCTGCTGCAGGACGGGCCGATGCCGGTACGGGACCTGCTCTCCGCTATCGAGATCGAACCGTCTGCCCTGTCGCAGCAGCTGGCAGTCCTGCGCCGCTCCGGGATCGTCACCTCGGTCCGTGAGCGCTCGACCGTGGTGTACGAGCTGGCCGGTGGTGACGTCGCTGATTTGATGCGGGCCGCGCGGCGGATCCTGACCGAGATGCTGGCTGGGCAGAACGAGCTCCTGACCGAGCTGCGGGAAGCCGAGGTCGCGGCGAAATGAACACCTCACTGGCCCGGATGTTGCGGGTCCGGGTGTGGAGGCGGGTCCGTTCCCTGCTGCCCGCCCGCGCTGATCTCGCGGAGATGGGTCGCAGTCCGCGCCGCGATCTGCTGGCCGGTCTGACCGTGGCGATTGTTGCGCTGCCGCTCGCTCTCGGCTTCGGGGTGTCCTCCGGTCTCGGCGCGGAGGCGGGGCTTGCGACCGCGGTGATCGCGGGCGCGCTCGCGGCGGTCTTCGGCGGCTCCAATCTCCAGGTGTCCGGGCCGACCGGGGCGATGACCGTCGTACTGGTACCCATCGTCGCGCAGTACGGGCCGACCGGAGTTCTGACCGTTGGGCTGATCGCCGGGTTCCTGCTGGTCGCGCTCGCCGTGCTCAAGGCGGGCCAGTACATGCAGTACGTGCCCGCCCCGGTGGTGGAGGGCTTCACCCTCGGCATCGCCTGCGTCATCGGCCTCCAGCAGATCCCCAACGCGCTCGGGGTGGCCAAGCCCGAGGGCGACAAGGTGCTCGTGGTGACCTTGCGCGCAGTCGAGGAGTTCGCCCGCACCCCGAACTGGACCGCCGTCGCCCTGGCTTCGGGCGTGACGGTGCTCATGCTGGTCGGCGCCCGGCTGCGGCCCACCGTCCCGTTCTCCATCGTCGCGGTGATCGGCGCGACGATCGTCGCCCAGCTCTTCCGGCTGGACGCCGCCAAGCCGATCGGTGACCTGCCGTCCGGGCTCCCGGCCCCCGCGCTCGGCTTCCTGGACCTGTCCGCGGTGGGCTCGCTGCTCGCCCCGGCCGTCGCTGTCGCCACGCTTGCCGCGCTGGAGTCGCTGCTCTCGGCGCAGGTCGCGGACGGGATGACGGTGGGGCAGAAGCACAACCCGGACAAGGAACTGCTCGGGCAGGGCCTGGCCAACATCGCCGCGCCGATGTTCGGCGGCGTCCCCGCCACCGGTGCCATCGCCCGGACCGCGGTGAACGTCCGCACCGGTGCCTCCTCCCGGCTCGCCGCCCTCACCCACGCCGCCGTCCTTGCGGTCATCGTCTTCGCGGCCGCACCCCTGGTCTCCAAGATCCCGCTCGCCGCGTTGGCCGGGGTGCTGATCGCCACCGCGATCCGGATGGTGGAGGTCGGCTCCCTGCGGGCGATGGCGAAGGCGACGCGCTCGGACGCTTTGATACTGGCCCTGACCGCAGCGGCCACGCTTGCCCTCGACCTGGTCTACGCGGTGATCATCGGCCTGGTCGTGGCCGGAGCTCTCGCCCTGCGGGCGGTGGCCCAACAGGCCCGCATGGACCAGGTCGACTTCATCCCCGACCTGCCCGGAGAACACAGCGCGGAGGAACACGCGCTGCTGGCCGAGCACATCGTCGCCTACCGCCTCGACGGGCCGCTGTTCTTCGCCGGCGCCCACCGCTTCCTCCTCGAACTGAGCGAGGTCGCCGACGTGCGCATCGTGATCCTGCGGATGTCGCGGATCACTACGATGGACGCCACCGGCGCCCTGGTCCTCAAGGACACGGTGGAGAAGCTGAACCGGCGCGGCATCGTCGTGATGACCTCCGGCATACGGCCCGGCCAGCGCCAAGTCCTCGACTCCGTCGGCGCACTGGACTTGCTGCGCCTGGACGGTCGCGAGTACGCCAGCACCCCCGAAGCCATCATCGGGGCCCACACCTACCTGGAGGACGCCGGTGTGCTGCCCGCCCTCCCTGCCCACTCGGTCCGCACCAGCGTCCAGGAGCACGTCCGATGACCATCCCCACACCCCGTCGTATGGTCGAGGTCTCCGGGACCGAAGCCTTGTGGCTGCTCGAAGGCGCCGTCCAGGGACGGCTGGTGTACATCCAGCGTGAGAGCGCGGTAGTGCGTCCGGCCACGCACCGCCTGGAGTACGGCCGCCTGATCGTCCGTTCCCCGGCCCAGGCCACCGCGCTCTCCGGCCGAGCCACCCTCACCTACCAGGCGGACGAGATCAAGGTTGCGGGCGGCACCGGCTGGACGGTCACCGCCGTCGGCCCCGCCGAGGTCATCACCGACCCGGACGAGGCCGCGCACTACCGGCGGACGCTCTTCGGCTGGGCGCACGGCCCGCACGACACCCTCGTTCGCATCCAGCCCCAGCACGTGACGGGCTACCGCCTCGCACATGCGGAGAGTGTCCGATGACCATTCCGCTCGAAACCCTGCCCCACCGGCACGTGCTGACCCTGCCCCCCATGGGCTCCGCCGTCCGCATCGCCCGCGAGACCACCGAACAGGTCCTCGCCGAATGGGGCATCAGCCGACGCCATCCCACCGTCGATCCGGCGCTTTTGATCCTCAGCGAGCTGGTCACCAACAGCATCCAGCACGCCGCCGACGTCTCTCCGATGATCACCGTGATCTACGCGGCGGGCGCGGACACCTTCGCGTTCGCCGTCCACGACCGCCACCCCTACCAGCCTGCCCTGTTCTCGGCGGTCACCGGTATCGGTGGCAGCGGGCTGGGCATGGTCATGGAACTCACCCTCAACCTGGGCGGCACCGCGGTGGTACGCGGCGATGCGGACGGCAAGGGAAAGAGCATCTGGATCACCCTCCCTCTGTGAACATCCTCAGCTCCCGCAGGTACCGGCACGAATGAGGCAGCGAGCATGACCATCCAATGGCGCTACACCACCCACGACAACCTCGGCGTCCTGTCCGTCGCCGGGCACCTCGGCCCGGACGCGGTCGACCGGTTCACCGGCGCGATCGGCTGGGTGATGGCGCGCGGTACCGGACCAGTAGTGCTCGACCTGACCGAGCTGCGCGGCTGGTCAGCCGGCGGTCAGCTCGCCATCGCCCAGGCCGCCAGCCAACTCGCCGTACAGGGACGTTCCTTGGAAGTCGCCGCGATCCCGGCCGACGGCTCCATCGTCCCCGACGGTACGCACCCGCCCATCCCTGTCCACTGCGACCTGCCCGCAGCCCTCACCGCCCACCAAGTCTCCGAGGAACAGCGCCAGTGGCGCACCGCCGACTGGCCCGGCGAGTGGAAAGCGGCGAACCAGAGCCCGAGGTAAGCGAGCAGCAGGAACGTCTTCAGCACCACCGGGCAGACAAGCCGGCTCGGTGGATGAGCCGGGTTCGTCGGCGGGGCCGGTGCAGAAGCGCAGCCAGATGGCGTGGCCGTCGGTGAGGCGGTACCGCCCCTATTTCTGCAGTGTGGACGGCGTCATAAGGCGGGCGCCGATATGGAAAGGCAACATTTCGTGCTGATTGCTCAGCGTCCTGCACTGACCGAAGAGATCATTGAGGGGTTCCGTTCGCGGTTCGTCATCGAGCCGCTGGAGCCGGGCTTCGGCTACACGCTCGGCAACTCCCTGCGCCGCGCGCTCCTGTACTCGATTCCCGGTGCCGCAGTCACATCCGTTCGGATCGAGGGCGTCCTGCAGGGGTTCACCACCGTGCCGGGCGTCAAGGAGGACCTGGCCGATCTCGTCCTGAACGTCAAGCAGCTGGCCGTTTCCTCGGAGCACGACGACCCGGTCGTGATCTACCTGAGCAAGCAGGGGCCCGGCCTGGTCACCGCTGGTGACATCGCCCCGCTGCCCGGTGTCGAGGTGCACAACCCCGACCTCGTCCTCGCCACACTCAACGGCAACGGCAGCCTGGAGATGGAGCTGACCGTCGAGCGCGGCCGCGGCTACGCCTTGGCCGTGCAGAACAAACAGGCGGGCCAGGAGATCGGCCGCACCCAGGTCGACTCCATCTACTCCCCGGTGCTCAAGGTCACGTACAAGGTCGAGGCGACCCGTGTCGAGCAGCGCACCGACTTCGACAAGCTGATCGTCGACGTCACCACCAACCAGACCATGCGCCCGCGCGACGCCATGGGATCGGCCGGTGAGACGTTGGTCGAGCTGTTCGGCCTGGCGCACCGGCTGAACACCGACGTCGAGGGCATCGACCTGGGCCCGTCCCCCACGGACGCCGCTCGGGCCGCCGGCCTGGCGGTGCCGATCGAGGAGCTCGAGCTCACCGTTCGCTCCTACAACTGCCTCAAGCGTGAGGGCATCCACTCCGTGGGTGAGCTCGTGGCGCGCTCCGAGGCCGACCTGAGCGACATCCGCAACTTCGGTGCGAAGTCGATCGAGGAGGTCAAGGCGAAGCTGGCCAGTATGGGTCTGGCGCTCAAGGACAGCCCGCCCGGATTCGACCCGACCGCCGCCGCGGACATCTTTGGCGGTGTTGACGATGCTGTGGACGCCGGAGTCTTCGAGTCCGAGCAGTTCTGGTCGCCATAGCGGGTCTGACGGGAGCCGGAAGTCACTCCGGACCGCGTCGGCTGGCGCACGACGAATACCTCGGGCCGGGCCCCATGGCGTTGGCACCGTGGCTGAGTGGTAGTTGAAGGACGCTGCAGCGGTGGGAGCGGTGCCCGCCCGCACGGCAGCTGGCGCCTCAGGTGCCTTTGTGGTGGGTGGGTTGTTGCGGCCCGTGGATCCCGTCCACGCCCTGGCAGGCTCACCGCAGGCGGGATGTGCCGGGCCTCTCGGCCCGCACATGCCCGATCACGGCGGTTGGCAGAGGGGACGAACGGCCCTACTGCCTAGGGCCGTTCGGGTCCATTCAGGCAGTGCCCTGATGACGCGCCGCTCAGCGGTGGGGCGAGTAAATCCAGCCGAAATCGAAAGTCTCGATGGATGCGTAGGCGCCTGGGACGCGTCACGGGGGTAGGTTCCCTGCGTGCAGCGTGAGAGCTTCCGTGTGAAGGCGGGATGGATCTGCCTCCTTATCACCGGTGCCGGCATCCTCATCTTCGGTCTGGTCGCTGCGACATCGCGCTTGTCCGACGACGGGCGGCTCATGCGGGCGGACGGTGTGGCGTCGATCGGCATGGGCCTTTTTGGCGTGCTCATCACCCTGATCCCGTTCCGCCGCCGAGAACGCTGGGCGTGGTGGGTGCTGTGGTTCTATCCCGCCTTCTGGGTCGTGCACCTGGTGGGCGGATTGCCACCGGGCAAGGACCATGTACACCAGGTCGTTTTCATCGCGCTGTCGCTCGCCGGTCTCCTTCTGCCCGTACGCGAGTTCTTCCAGGGACCGGCGTCCGACAAGACGGAGAGCACCGCACCCTTGGGATGAACTCGATCGGGGGCACTCGTCTCCACCAGCGTCAGCGAGCGGGAGTGAATGTTCCTTCGCTGTCCAGGACGGGCACCACGCTGCATGAGTCGACGCCGGCGGCGATCACGACGTCCTCGACGTATCCGAGCGCGGCCAGGTGCTGGCTGGTGGCGCAGGCGGCGATGGCCATGCCGAGGTCGGCGGTGGCCTCGCAGGCGGCCCTGGCGGTCGCCGCCTCGACGGACAGTGGACCGGCTCCCTGGGCGACCAGTTCGGCGATGAGGGCTCCGGCGCCGAGCAGGTCCTCGGTCGCGGGGCGCAGGCTGCCGCCGGGCCAGTGCTCGCCTGCGGCGATCACGGTGACGGGGCGGGCCGAGGTTCCGTACCCCTGGGAGATGAGCCAGCTGCCGACCGCTTCCACGTTGCGCAGGCAGGCCGCCACGACGATGGCCCCCGTGGTGGCGGCCAGGGCGGCGATGGCCGAGCCGTCCGGACAGGGCAGCACCAGCCGCGCGGCGGGAGGCGCGATGCGCAGCCCGGCCGGGGAGAGCGACCACGGGGCTCGGGGGGTCACGTCGTGGCGGGCGACCGCGAGCTTCGCGCCTTCGCGGCGTGCGTAGGCCGCGGCGATCTCATCACCGGGCGCGCAGGGGTAGATATGGGTGCCCAGCTGGACGGCGACGCTCACCGTGGTGGAGAACGACAGCACGTCCACCACCACCAGGCAGCCGTCCGGGTCGGCGAGCCGGACGGCGCCCTGCATGCCCCAGTCGAAGCGGACGCCCTTGCCGGGCTGTTCCGCCCACCAGATGTGTTCGCGCATGGGGGCCGGTCAGCGGCCGTCTTCCCGTTCCTCGGTGGTGGGCGGTTGGGGCTTGAGGCGGCCGCCGAAGGCGAGCTTGAGCATGCGGGCCTTGCCGCAGCGCGGGCACAGCCCGTCCGCCCCGACGGCGGTGGGCCGGCACTTGAGGCGGCAGGCGGGGCACTTGAGCCAGGCCACACCCTGGCCGCGCAGCGGGGTGATTCTCACGCAAGCCTCCCTCATGAAGCCTATGGAGTTGCTAATCTTAGCAACTCCATAGGTCGTCACCCCTGGATTCCGCTGGTTCTGTCTTGATACACGGGTTCGGCCTGGCCGGTTTCACGCGCGAGGATGGGCCCCATGTTCGTGATGAGTGGGTCGATTCGATACGCCAGGGACCAGCTGGTGCGGCCGCAGTGCTGCACCGGAGAGGGGGCGGCACGGTGAGCGCGCCACTGTATCAGCTGAAGGCCGAGTTCTTCAAAACACTGGGCCACCCGGTGCGGATTAGGGTGCTGGAACTGCTCAGCCAGCGTGAGCACACGGTGTCCGAAATGCTGCCCGAGGTCGGAGTCGAGGCCGCCCACCTCTCCCAGCAGCTGGCCGTGCTGCGCCGGGCCAACCTGGTGATCAGCCGCCGGGAAGGCTCCACCGTCGCCTACGCGCTGGCCAGCCCGGAACTGGCCGACCTCCTCGCAGTGGCCCGCTCGATCCTGTCCGGCGTCCTGTCCGGCCAGGCCGAGCTGCTGGCCGACCTGCGGGCCACGCAGCCGGACCGCACACCGCCCCCCTAACCGCGGGGTTTTGGACCGGCGGTCGCCTCTAGTCGATGGACAGCTCTGGACGGCTGGAGGCGACCGCCCTCTATGGGCGCGCGGCGCGCTCGAACACGACCGGCAGCCCCTGCCCGGCCCGCACCGACGCCGTCCGGCCCAACGTCGGTGAACCGGGCGAGGCGGGCGCTGAGTTCCTCTTCCAGCAGCGCCAGGGTCCACGGCGCGAGATGACTGTGCTCCACAACTGCGATCACGACGGGGCGTTCCGTTCGTTTACCCTGATCGACTTGGGCGGCCTCGGCGACCGCCGCCAGCACAAGCTCTCCGGCGGCCAGCAGCAACGCGTCGCCCGCGCCCGCACCCTCGCCCCCGAGCCCGAACTCCTGCTCCTGGACGAGCCGTTCTCCGCCCTCGACGCCGCTCTGCGCGAGGTCGCCGCCACCCTGCGCCGTGCCGGTACCACTGCGGTCCTGGTCACGCACGACCAGGAAGAGGCCCTTTCCTTCGCCGACACCATCGCTGTCATGCGCCTGGGCCAGATCATCCAACAGGCACCATCCGCAGAGCTCTACCAGGAGCCCGCCGATGCCGACGTCGCCCGCCTGGTCGGCGAAGCCAACCTGCTCCCCGCCCGCCGCAACGGCACCCGGGCCCCACACACAACAACGGCCAAGGACTGCCCGAGCGCCTCATCACCTACACGGACACCGCCTCGCCCCCGGGCGACAGCCCCGTCTACGTCCGAGCCGTCGGCACTGCCCACCCGTTGAACAGCACAACCCCCGCCCTCTCCCCCCCCACTCAACGACGCACGTCCCATAGCCGCGACTGGTTCCGTGGGAACCGCGCCCATCGACGCGGAGTTCTATGAGCTGGAGGACGGCCGGCACGCCCCGCCAGAGCGCGTCTGGGCTACCCGGCTCTGCGGCGACCACCTCGTCAGCGAACGACGCGAGACACTACGCCAGTTCGCGAACAGCACCAACGCGGCGGGGCGCCGCGTGCACCGGGCGTTCCTCGCCTCCGTCCGGGTGCTGGGCGAAGGCGTCGACATCGTCGGCGACCGTGGCGTGGAGGTGACCTGCCTCGCCGACACCCCGGCTCACAGGTGGAGATCGTGCAGAACGTCGGCCGGGCGCTGCGGCCCAACCCCGACGGGACCACCAAGACCGCCCGCATCATCGTGCCCGTCTTCCTCGAACCCGACGAAGACCCCAAAGGCATGGTCGCCTCCGCAAGCTTCAAACCGCTCGTCGCCGTACTCCAGGGCTTGCGCTCCCACGACGAACGCGTCGTCGAACAACTCGCCTCCCACGCCCTCACCCACAAGAAACACCGGCGACGGGTACACATCAAGCGTGACAAGGACGGCCGCATCACCGAAACCGGGACCGACGGTGACAGTGACGGCCAGGTCCAGGAGCAGGACGGTGTGGATGCCACGGTCGAGTCAGCGCTGCTCCACTTCTCCACCCCCAGGGACGCAGCCACCGTCGCGGCGTTCCTGCGCACACAGGTCTACCGGCCCGAATCGCTCGTGTGGCTCGAGGGCTACCAAGCACTCCTTCGCTGGCGCCGCGACCGTGAGATCACCGGGCTCTACGCCGGCCCCTGCGACACCGAGACAACGGTGGGCGTCACCCACAAGTTCCCGCTCGGCAGATGGGTCCGCCAACAACGCAAAGCCCTACGCACCGTAGGACTCGAAGACTGGCGCAAAGAACAATGGCTCCCGACACCAAATCGCGGCGGGGCAAGCTCACCCCCGAACAACGCACCGCACTCACCGAGTTGGGCATCGACTGGGCGTGACACGGCGTACGGCCGGTCGTTGAACCGACGGCCAAGCCAAGTACACAGAGACCCCGGGCCGTCCGGCAGATACCCGGGGGTTCGCGTTGTCCGCGGTTTCGTAGGACCTACGCCTCAGGCCGCCCACTCAGCCGGTCACGGATCACGCTCCGGTCAGTCTCCTCACACACGACGGTCCGGCGGTGTACACCGGGGTCGCGACAAGCCTCGATCGCCTCGCCTGCCAGTGCGGCCGGAAAGTCCGGGGACAGCGCCCCGGCACGGGTGGTGGTACCGGAGAAAGAGCGGCGGTCGGACGCCCTGGGCGCAGTGCGGCGAACTGCTCGGGGGCACCGCCCTTGATGAGGCTCTGCGACTCCCCACCCACGGACCGCCGAGCTGGGCCCACGCCTCAGACGGTCTTTTGGCCAAGTACGCAGAGGCAGCTACGCCGGCCACGAGACTCATCTCCGACGGCCGCTCCCCTGTGCGGCCGGGCCGACTGTAGACCAGGCCCCTGTGCCCCCTCAGCGCACGGCCGCGCCGCCGGGCTCGCGCGGTAGCCGGGCAGGCTCCTCCTCTTTCGGGGCGTGATCGCATCCGGCCTCGCCGGCCACGCCTCCCCAACACCCCTGCTGAACAGGCGAGATGGACACACGTGAGGGGTTGTCCAGGAACACCTGGTTTGGTTCGCATTTACTGGAACATTACGTTCCGCGCATGGGTGAATACGCAGCGTTCCGCTCGCTGGCCCCTCTTCGTGGGCCTCGACGAAAGGGCACAACCATGTCCTCGGCCATGCGCAAGACGACGAAGGCTCCGGTGACACGGCGGCTGGCCGCCGCGGCTGCCGCGCTGGGCAGCTGCCTGGCGCTCGTCGGCCCGGCGACAAGCGCCGGCGCGGCCCCCGCCGACCCCGTACCGACCGTCTTCTTCGGCGACTCCTACACCGCCAACTACGGCATCGCCCCCGTCAACCACCAAGACAGCGAAAAGCTCCTCTGCTTCCAGGCGAAGGAGAACTATCCCGCCGTCGCCACCCGGCACCTCGCCGACAAGGGCATCACGCTCGACGTCCAGGCGGACGTCTCCTGTGGAGGCGCACTCGTCCACCATTTCTGGGAGAAGCAGGAGCTGCCCTTCGGTCTCGGCGAGCTCCCGCCGCAGCAGGAGGCGCTCAAGGACGACACCCGGCTGGCCGTGGGCAGCATGGGCGGCAACACGGTGGGCTTCAACCGCATCCTGAAGCAGTGTTCCGACAGGCTCCGCGGCGATGAGGGGGCTTTGCTGCCGGGAGGGCCGGTGGACGAGGACACACCGGCCGCCAAGTGCCGTGAGTTCTTCGGGTCCGGCGACGGGAAGGAGTGGCTGGACGGTCAGTTCGAGCGGGTCGGAGCGGAGCTGGAGGAGATGCTCGACCGCATCCGGTACTTCTCCCCCGACGCGAAGCCCGTCCTGGTCGGCTACCCCAGACTCGTACCTGCGGACACCGCCAAGTGCCTCACCGCGGCACCCGGTCAGACGGAGCTGCCGTTCGCCGACATCCCCCAGGACGCCCTGCCGGTCCTGGACCAGATCCAGAAGCGGCTGGACGACACGATGAAGAAGGCCGTTGCGGACGCCGGCGCCGACTTCGTCGACCTCTACGACCGCACCGGGAGCAACACAGCCTGCGACGGCGCCAACCGGGGCATCGGCGGCCTGTTGGAAAACTCCCAAGTCGAGCTTCTCGGCCAGAAGCTCCCGTGGTACGCACACCCCAATGAGAAGGGACGCGACATCCAGGCCAAGCAGGTGGCCGACAAGGTCCAGCAGATCCTCAACCGGTAAAAGGCACGACCCCCAGCTGAGAACCGGACCCGCACCCGTACCGCGCACGGGTCCGGTTCCCGTCAACACCCCGAGCCCCAGGTCATCGGCCTGGGGCTTCGTCGTGCGGCCGTCTCCCCGGACTGGGCACCGCGAGCCCGACCCCACGGTGGAGCCATGGCCTACGACGAAGTACTGGCAGCACGCGTCATGGAACGCCTGGAAGCCGAGGGCGTGACCGCGAAGAAGATGTTCAGCGGCCTGACCCTCCTCCTCCAGGGAAACGCCCTGGCCAACCTCTACGACGAAGGTGGACCCGGAAGATGCCCGGTATGACAGACCACCGCTAGCACACGGGGGAGCGGCTGGTGCTGCCTCCGGGCCCGTGCGGCGCGAACTCCAGGCGTACGGCATCGCTGCGCGGCAGCACGAGGGCTACTCCGGTGGAGGTGGTCCAGCTCTGCGGAATCAGCACGTACTGATTCGCGGACTGGAGGATGAGGACGAGGCCGTCGTAGCGGTAGTGGTAGGCGGAATCGGCGTTGCGGCAGTGGGTTTCGCGCACTCCGGGCGCGGTGAGCGAGAGGCTGTGGTCACTGTAGAGGGCGGTGGTGTCGGAGTACGGCAGTTCGTCGACGAGCTGCTGGGCGCGGCCCCGGCCCACGGCAGCTGCGTAGTCGTTGGCCGCCCAGATGAGGCCGAGTCCGATGAGGACGAAGACGACGGCCCATTCGGCGAGCGCCGCCCATTCCGGTCGGGGAGCTGGGCTGGGTAGGGGAGTTGGGTCCTCGCCCTCCGGCGGCGGGTCCGTGCCCCCCGGCGGCGGCGCGGGGCCTCCGGCCGGCGCCGCCGGTGGGACGGTGCGATGCAGATGGAGTGTGTACGCGAGCAGGATCACGCCGGATGCGAGGCTCAAGGGGGCTGCCACTAGGTGGTGGTTGAGGAAGAACTGCCGGTTGGCGATGCTGTACAGGCCGCCGAACGCCAGCAAGACGCCGGTCGCGGCGACGGTGGGCAGCGCGTACCGCAGCAGCCGCACCTCCGGTCCCGCGGCGATCCTCGTACGCAGCAGGTCGTGGCCCCAGAACGCCGCGAGGCCGCCCGCCGCGACGACGACCATCGGTATGAAGAGGGCGTCGAGACTGCGCATCAGGTAGTCGACCGTGCCGAAGTCGAGGACGGTGGAGTTGACGCCGAAGTAGGCGAAGAACCAGTACACGTGCCAGTAGCCGAAGTAGTAGAGCAGCGCCGAGACGAAGCTGGTCGGGGCGACCACCGCGCCGAAGAGCGCGCCGAGCCTGCGTACAGGTGCGGCTGCGGGCGCAGCCGGTGCCCCTTCGCTCATGAGGCAGAGGCGGAGGCGGTGGGCGTGCGGTGTGTCGGCGAGGTCGAAGGGCTTTGCGTGCCCGGCTCAACAGATGGGGATTTAGGAGGACTTGGCGACTTGGGGCTAGAACCCGTGCCACAGGGTGCCGCACCGATCACCTTGATGGTGTCGCCCCGGTAGAATCGGGCGCCTTCGGCCGGGTCCATCCCCACGTAACCGCACGGGGTGCTGTCCGGGCCCGCCGATCGGTAGACGTGGACCAGCTTGACGCAGAGCTTTCCTCCGCACTCCTTGACGAACTCCTGCTTGAGCTCGTCCCAGGTGGTACCGGGACCCTCCACATTGATGGGCAGGCCGAACCGTCCGAACGCCGGGATGTGCAACGGCGACCCCGGCGCGGTGGGCCCGCCCGCACCCCCGCTGCTCCTGCCGCCAGAGGCAGACCCGTTCTTACCGGACGAGTTGCCGCCGCCGGATGAAGTGCCGCCACCCGACGAGGTTCCCCCACCCGACGAGGTCGAACCGTTGGACGAGGTGCTGCCGCCGGACGAGGTCGTGCCTCCGGATGACGTGCTGGCGCTCGATGAGCTTTCGCTGCCTGACGAGTTGCCGCCAACCGATGAAGTGCCGCCACCCGACGAGGTTGCGCCGCCCGACGACGACCCGGCGTCCGAGGCGTCCGACGCATGCGGAGCCGTCGGTTTGTCGGCTCCGGGCGAGCCGGTGCTGCTGCACGCCGCAGCCGTCGGCACGCACAGCACCACCACCACACCCATCCGCCAGACCGAAGTCCGCAGCCACCCCGTCATGTCGCACCTACAACTCCGACGACTTCGAATATGCCGTTGTAGTAGGAGAATTGCACGTGATCCGGCTTAAGTCGACACCGTGCGCAGACCGATGGGATTTCGCCACGGGGCAACCGCCTGCCTCCACCCATGTACCGGTAGAGGTTTCGGTCCGGTGTGGTCAGGCTGACGCAGGTGTCCGCCAAGAGAAGACGGGAGAGGCGCAGTCCATTGATTGACCCTGGCGCGACAGCTCTGCTTGGCTTCCGCACAGCGATGGGCGCAACACCTTCCGTACGCGGCAGTACGCAACACACCCAACCCCCGTGTCATGAGAACGCAGTTGGTTCCGCTTTCCCGCCGGAGCGGGTGGGCGACCGGCTCAAGCGCGTCGATCAGCAGGTCCGAGAGTCGTTTGGGGGGGCCGAGTCCTCGCTCTGCCGCCCACCGCGCCTCCGGCGCACCCGAAGCTTCCAAGCTCCGGGCCTTCTTGACGTTGCCGAAGTAATGCGAGATCCCACCGCGCCCTCCGCGCCCCTCGGACTGCTGCCGGAGCTACCGTGGGCGACCTCCCCCAAGCCGATTTCACCCTTGCGCAATCCGGCAACTATCATGCCTGGCACGGGGGTTCCCTGCTCACGGTCGGCGGCCATGCCGCTGGACTCGCATGGCCTGGGAACGTGACTGACAGGGAAGGGACCTGATGCGTTACTTGGTACGCGATCGCATGCTCGCCTTCCACGAAGAAGCCTGGATCGAGACCGAGCAGCGGCAGAAGCTGTACAAGGTCAACAGGAAACTGCTGCGCCTGCGGACCACCTTCCACTTCGTGGACACCCACGGCGACCAGGTGGCCAGCATCGTCAAGAAGACGGTGTCCCTCCACCACACGATCCTCATCCGGCACGACGGCAAGGCAGTGGGCCGGATCAGCAAGCGGAGGTTCCGGCTCTTCGGGGACCGGTTCAAGGTCAGCCTGCGGGACGGCAGGCGGTTGAAAGTAGTCGGCAACTTCTGGGACCGCGAGTTCGACATCCAGCACGCGGGCACCACCCTTGCGCACGTCTCCCGGCGGTGGTTCAGCATCCGCGACGCCTACGCGGTTGATGTGCTGAGCGAGCAGGACTCGACGTTGTTGATCATCCTCGCGGTGTGCGTGGACCACACCCTCGAAGACCTCAAGAGTGAAAGGCTCACCAACCTCTAGGCCAATACCCGCCCGTGCGCCCCATGCTGGCGACTCCCTGGTGGAGTTGACAGCCGTCGACGGGCACAGCAGAACCTTCACGTCCGGGCAGGTCGCTCTGGGAGCGTCTGCTGGACTCAACAGCGCGCCGCCGAGGCGGCGCCCGATCGGGGGAGAACGAACACGCCATGATGGGCCACTCTCACGCGGTCAGCGGTGCCCTGCTCTTCGCGGGGACCGCACCGTACCTACCGCCGTTGGTACTGCACACGCATCTCGCGCCACAGGAAATCCTGATGGGCACCGTGCTGTGCGCCGGTGCCGCACTGCTGCCAGACCTTGATCACCACGACGGCACCATCGCCAACTTCCTGGGTCCGGTCTCCAAGTTCCTCTGCCGGTTCGTCGCCTGGATCTCCGGTGGCCACCGGCACGCCACGCATTCGCTGTTCTTCGTGGCCTTCATGACTCTGGGCAGCTGGGCCGGAGTCTCCTACCTGGGCCGGCCGTTCACCCTGAGCATGACCTTCTTTCTCCTTGCCCTCGCAGTGCGCGCCCTCAACATCTGCCCGCCCGGCCACGGCTTCCACGCCTGGGGCACCATCGTTGCCATGGCCGGTGTCGGCACGGCCGCCATCGCCAAGTTCATCCCGTCGGCGCCCGGTTGGCTGCCCTACGCCATCGGCCTGGGATGCCTGGCGCACCTGCTGGGCGACTCGATCACCAAGCGCGGCGCCCCGTGGCTGTGGCCGCTCAAGACCCGCTACGAGATCGTGGTGATCAAGCGCAGCGGAAACAAGCTGGAGACGGAGATACTCACCCCGGCCATGGGCGTCGCCACCATCGCGCTGCTCTGGTTCAGTGTGCTCTCGCCCCATCCCATCAGCTGACAGACTGGCGGACTGTGCGAGCGGCTCTGCCGCCGGCCGGGTGGGGATGCGACTGCGCCTGCGGGGGAACGGCCTGACGGCAATTCCACAACTCCGCAATTCCGCGCAGTCGAATATCCGAACTACCGGTACCGTTCGGCTGGGATGGCCGAATCCCGGGACGTCGTGATCCATGAGCATCACCATGACAGTAACGGTCTGCCGTCGCCGTGGCGTGGCTGCCTGTCAAGGACTACTCGTGGGTGAGCAAGAAGAAGGGGAAGACGTGAGTGAGAGCCAGCAGCCGTCAGATGTGTCGGGCAGGCTGAATACCGGGGTCGCGCACAACGCACGGGTATGGAACTACTGGATCGGCGGCAAGGACAACTACGAGGTCGACCAGCAGGTCGGTGACCAGGTCGCCAGGATGTTCCCCGTGATCCGGGACGTGGCCCGCGCGGACCGCGCCTTCCTCGGCCGTACGGTCCGGTTCCTCACCGCCGACTGCTCGGTGCGGCAGTTCCTGGACATCGGCACCGGGCTGCCGACCCTGGACAACACCCATGAGATCGCCCAACGGATCGCACCCGAGTCCCGGGTCGTCTACGTCGACAACGATCCCATCGTGCTCGTCCACGCCCGCAGTCTGCTGACCGGTACTCCCCAGGGAGCCACCGACTACATCGACGCCGACGTCCACCACCCGGACAACGTCATCGAGGGCGCCTCGGCGACCCTCGACCTTGAGCGGCCCGTCGCCGTCATAATGCTGGGCATCCTCAACTTCGTCCTCGACACGGGGCAGGCACGGGACATCGTGCGCCGCATCATGGCCTCGGTTCCCTCCGGCAGCTATCTCGCCCTGACACACCCCACCACCGACACCGGCCTCGGCGGCGAGGGCAACGTCGAGGCCATGAAGTTCTGGAACGAAAACGCCACCCCACCGATCACCGCCCGCAGCCGCGCGGAGATCAGTACCTTCTTCGACGGCTTGGACCTGCTCGCTCCCGGTCTGGTGTCGTGCTCACAATGGCGCGCCGAGCCCAATTCCGCTGCCGCGGTCCCCCAGTTCGGCGCGGTCGCCGTAAAACCCTGACGGACGCCAGTCGGTGGTCCGGATCCACGAACCCGGCTGCGACCATGTCAGGCTGCCGAAAGTTATGCGGTCGAGGAACTGCTGGAAGGTGTCCACAGGGTGCACCTTTTCAGACGCCTCTGACAGGCCCCGACCGAGCTATCGCTGTGACCGTCCCGAGATTTCCACCAGACCCCGAATTTCCCTCAGTTTCGCTCTTCGCCCCAGTGAACCCTTTTCATCCCGGCTCTGATGGGGTGTACGTGCTGGTCAGAGGGGTTGGGTGACGAGGCAGGGCCCCTGGTCGTTGGCATGGTGATCTCACTCATCACACCGGCGTCCGAGGGGCCCTGTTGGTTGCGTATTCTTCCACGCTCGATGTCCCGCACGGCCTCGTTGAGCATGTTTCTTGGCTGCTCCACGCCCGCCGGCAGGAACTTAACTCGCCTTGGCGGAGACTGGGTTGTTTCAAGCAGGCCCTCCTGGCCCTGGCCCATCTGCGGCAGAACGAGACGTTCCCGCAGCTCGCGGCCGGGTTCGGTGTCTCCACCACAACCGCCCGGCGGTACGTCGACGAGACACTCGACGTCCTGGCGGCGTGGGCACCGGGCCTGCACGAAGCCCTGGTGGGACTGGGTGAAGGCGACTTCGTCATCGTTGACGGCACCCTCATCCCCACCGACCGCATCAAGGCGGACGAGCCCTACTACTCCATGAAACACAGAAAGCACGGCATGAACGTCCAGGTCATCGCCCGTCCCGACGGCACACCACTCTGGTTTTCGCGTGCGCTGCCCGGCCGGACGCACGACCTGACCGCGGCTCGCGCCCACGGGATTGTGCAGGCCTGCCTCACTCGGCAGATCCTCGTCCTCGCGGACCGGGCCTACCAAGGCGCCGGCGCCACCGTCCGCACCCCCTACTACCACCACCGCGAACAGCCAGAGCACTACCAGCAGTTCAACCGCGACCACGCACGACACCGCGCACCCGGCGAACGCGCCTTCGCCCAGCTGAAAACCTGGCGCATCCTGAGGCAGGCACGCTGCTCCACCAACCGCATCAGCCGGATCATCAAGGCAGTTCACACCCTGATGACCTGCAGCTATTCAGGATGAAAAGGGTTCACTGATGTGTCGTGCGGAATTCCCAGCGCCTGGAGTTCAGCCTCACCGCATGGGAATGACGTCTGGACTTGCTGAGGGGATGATGTGGGTATCCCAGGTGACAGGCCGCACGATTCGGTACTGGGATCGGCGGCGGTGGGGCAGCATGGCTCTGGCTCACTTGGGGCTGTACCTCCTGAAGGAGCCGTTCATGACCGGAGCTTCGTGGGATGCGGATCTGCTGGTGGCCGGTGCGGGCCCGGCCGGGGTGGCGGCCGCGGTGATGGCGTCGAGCCTGCGGATGACGACGATCGTCGTCGAGGCTGTGGCGGTGGGCTCGAAGGTGGCGGCGATCGGTGCGTTGGAGAACGTGCCGGGCGGATGGACGACCGGTGCGGCGCTGGCCGAGGCGCTCGCCTCCGACCTCGCCCGGCATCAGGCGGCGGGGCGTGTCACCGTGCTCGCGGGGCGGGCCGTGCGGGTGGCGGGGCACGACGACCGGGCCGAGGTGGTCCTGAACGACGGGCGGGTGCTGACGGCGGGCGCGGTGGTGGTGGCGACCGGAGTGGCAACGCTGGGCGTCGAGGACGTCGCGTGGATCGAGGCGCCGGCAGACCTTACGGCGCCGCCACTGTGGCGGGCCGGGCCCGAAGACCTGGCCGACCGCCATGGCATGGTGCTGGGCGCGGACCGGCCTCTGGGCACCTGGCTGCGGGCCCACCCGGACACAGCGACACACCTGGATGTGCTGTACCCGGTGGCCGACGCGTACAAGACAGACGAAGTCGTCGACGAGGCGAGGGTCCGACTCGATCTGGTGGAACGGGTCGCAGTCGCGGCGATCCCGGGAGACCGGTTCCGGATCACCGCTTACCACCCGGCGGGCGGCAGTCACACCTTCACCACTGACCGGGTGTTGAGCAACATGGGCAGCAAACCGGCTGCGCTGGACGGGCTGGTCGTCGCTGCGGACGGGTACTGCCCGCCGGAGCTGCAGCACCCGCGGGTGCTGGTAGCCGGTGACCTGAAGGGGGCTCGGCTGCAGCGGATTGCCGTCGCGATGGGCGACGGAAGCCGCTCCGGTCTGCTCCCGTATTACGAGGCTCGGGCGCTCCCGACGGGGTGATCGAGCTGATCGTTGTAGGGTCTCGCGGCTGACGTCGTAATCTCACGGGCCGTGTCGTACTGATGTCGTAGTCGTATACGACATCACCGGGAGACTGGCGCGTGGGTGCGGCTGTCCCGTCTCATCGAACCGAGTCGGCACCGATCCGTCTCAACGAATCCACAGTCGCTGCAGGTCGGTGGCAGGTCGGTGGCAGGGAGATGAGGCTCCGGGCGGCGAGCAGGCGTCTCAGCGAAGTTGCTCCGCCCAGGTCCGTCGGCTGACATCGACGGGGTTCGTTGAGAACGCACAGCTGCTGCTCAGCGCCTCGTCTCGTACCTGGTCAGGACCACGCCGCCGGGAAACGTCCGCGTCTCCACCAGGTTCAGGTTCACCCAGCTGTCCAGCGCGGTGAAGAACGGCGTGCCGCCGCCCACCAGGACCGGATGGGCGGCGATCACGTACTCGTCGATCAACCCGGCGCGCATGGCCGCCCCGGCGAGCGTTGCGCCGCCGATGTTCATCGGGCCGCCGTCCCCGGCCTTGAGCCGGGTGATCTCGGCGATCGCGTCGCCGGTGACCAGGCGGGTGTTCCAGTCGACCTTGTCGATCGTCGAGGAGAACACCACCTTCGGCGTGTCCCGCCAGTTCCGCGCGAACTCGATCTCCGCTGGGGTGGCGCCCGGCTGCCGGTCGCCGGTCGGCCAGTAGGAGCTCATCGTCTCCCACAGCCTGCGCCCATACAGCGACAGGCCACTCGCCCGCTCCTGGTCGAGCCACCACCGGAACAGCTCGTCGCTCGGCGGTCCGCTCCAGCCGATGTCGTCGCCGGCCGCGGCGATGTAGCCGTCCAGGGTCAGGTTCATGCCGTAGATCAGTTTCCGCATGGCCCAGCCTTCCGTCCGTGGGTGCCCGGCGTATAGACCGGCGCGGCGCGGGAAACTCATCGGTGCGCGACCTGGGCTCGCCGGTAGACGTCGTGCTTAGGGCTCAGCGTGGTGTACTCGGCCGACTCGGACAAGCCGCCCCGGCAAACGAAACTTGCCGCCCGCGACTGTGCTGGATTCAGCGGACGCTGACGGCTGCGGTGTCGGAGGTGCGTTCGCGGACGGGGTGGCGGTCGGTGGGCGTGGTCAGTCCGTAGACCACCGCGCGGTATTCGACGATGCCGGTGTGGGCAGCCTTGATCTGCGTGATGTTCTGGGCCTCGGTGCCTGCGGTGACTACGCTGCCGCAGGAGATCTGCTGCCAGGTTCCACCACTGTTGCGGTCCTCGATGCAGACGCGGAGGAACGGTGCGGCATCGTCGTCGCCGTGACCGGTGACACGGTAGGTCTCGCCCACGTGGGTCGTACGCTGCGCGGAGATGTCGACATTGCCCTTGGCGAAGGCTGGCGTCGCCGCCAGCGTCACCGCTGCCAGCCCCAGTGCACCGAGCACAGCGAGTTGGCTGCTGCGTGCGCGCACGGCTGTCTTCTTCGTCCTGGTCATGGACTACTTCCTTCCTGCGGATCGCCCCGCGGGGGCGACCCTCCCCTGTCGTGAACTCGCCCAACGCGCTTCACTGACAGGCCAGATGAGCGCCCGCCCCGGCCCGTTGCGTCCCCGACACCGCCGTTACAGACCTCCGACAAGACCTGGTCCATTCGGGCAGGGCCGACATGTCCGTCCGGCCAGCCGGAGGCCGCGCGCGGCCCTCATGTCGAGGCATTCGACGGGCCCCGCCCTTGCAACTGCGGAGCTCCGTCGTCCCCGCAGACGGGAGCGAGCCGCCTCGCTTGCCCATCCCCATTGGTGGGAGTGGGCCGCCGATCCGGATGCTTGCTGCCGGGTGCGGTGGTCATCGGCTGGGCCGGGAGCCGGTGCGCCGTGGATATGGAGGCTGGGGTGGAGGCCGACGGCTTCCGCCTCCTCCAGGAGGGCGGGCAGATCGGTGAGCCCGGGCAGCGGCGATACCTCGGCGGTACGGCCGCCATCCCTGCCGTCGAAGCTCATGAAGTGCCGGTCCGGGGCCGCCGGCGCGCAGCGCAGCGGCGCTGCCGCAGTCGGCGGCAGTCTTCTCGGCGGCGCGGATGCCGTCGCGGTTTGCCGCACAGCGGGTATCCAGATCAGCGGTACTGAAGGGGGCGAGCGCTGCCGGGGCGGGAGCCGGCACGGCGGTGGGGCAGGCTGCGCCGGCCACCGGCACCGCCACCGAGGCGGCGACGGGCGCGGCCAGCAGAGTGCGCCACGCGCGGGCCATGACTGGGATCCTTCCGGCCGATGTGTGCCCAGTACCCGGGTCTCGGCCCCCTCGTCCGCGAACTTGTCCCACCAGTGGCGGTAGCGGTGGTGGACGTCCGGTTCACGGTCGACGAGGAACTCCGTCAACGCGTGTGCCTCCGCGCCCAGTTCGTCCCGTACTCCGGCCGGCAGGGGGTGGAAGGCCGTCGCCTCGATGCCCTTCTCGGTCGGGCGCCACACACCGGCGACGTACCCGTCGACCAGGAGGGTCGGCAGCATGTCTCTGTTCCAGCGGACGACGATGGGCCGGTACGCGCCGTGTCGGGACCTGTCACCCCGACCCGACGTGCGGCCTGGCACGCCTTCGCCTGCCAGGCCGCACGTCGAGCAACCGCAGTAACGGGGAGGGATCGTGGGGGGGGGAGCAGAACTGGAAAGCAAAGCTTCCAGCGAGAGGCCCTAGCGTGATACGCCCGAAATGGAGAGCTTAAGGGCGCCTGACCGAGGACTTCCGGCTCCTACAGCAGATCGGATGGCTACTTGACGAGGTTGGCGTAGAGGATGATGTTGTCGGCGCGGTGGCCGTCGACGAGGGGGCCGCCGCAGGTGAGTATGCGCAGTTCGGGGCCGCTGGTGTCGCCGTAGACCTTGTCCGTGGGGAACTTCTTCTTGTCGACCTGCTCGATCTCGCGGATCTTGAAGGTGGCGGTGGTGCCGTCCTCGCGGCCTACCGTGATGGTGTCGCCGACCTTCACCTTCTTGATGTTCTTCATCAGGGCGGGGCCCTTGGCGGTGTCGTAGTGGGCGACCAGCACGGCCGGGCCCTTTTCGCCGGGGGTGACGCCCGCTGTGTGCCAGCCGGCCTTGTCCGCCTGGTCGACCGGGGGCACGCCGAGCTCGCCGGAGCTGTCCACGCTCAGCGGAAGCACCGGGCCGGTGTCCACGTCGGCGGAGGGGATCTGGAGGCGGGTGGGCTTGGACGCCTTCATTGCCCCGCCTGACTTCTCGGCCAGGGCGGAGGCGGTGTTCGAGACCGTCACGTCGGGGGCGGGCTCGCTGCCACCGCCGCAGGCCACCAAACCACCGCTGAGTACGAGACCCAGGACACTGGCGGCCGCCAACTGGCCAAGACGAGGCAGGGCGGACAGATTCACGGTGACTCCAAAGACTAATAAGAGGTGCGAGATAAGAGGCATGAAGGGGCACGGCGGACGGAACCATGGGGCGGCGTCGGGGCGGCCGGCTCTCGGGCAGAGGGCCGGCCGCCCCGACGCCGGGGTTGAGGGCCCCTGACGCAGCAGGCCAGCGGTGGGGAGCGCCGTCGCAGCAGGCCAGGTGTGAGGAGGTGCCCTACGTAAAGGGTCGGGCGCGCGGGGTGCCTGACGCTGGGTCAGTTGTCTGCGGCGGTCTTGCGGTGGCGCAGCATCGTGAAGCCCAGGCCCGCGGCGGCCGCGGCGGCACCGCCACCCGCCAGCAGCATCGTGTCGTCGTTGTGCTGGACGCCCTCGGCGCCGGCTTTCACGCCGCCCTTCGGGATGACCTTGCCCTTGCTGGCCTTGGCCTTGTCCTTGTCGCCCTTGCCTGAGGCGGACTGCGCCGGGAACTCCAGCTGGACGCTGTCCTTGCCCTTCGTGGCCTCCACCCGCGGCTGCTCCTTGCCGGTGGCCGGGATGAACAGGAAGAACGTCACGCCGGTCTTCGACACGAGTTCCTTCTCCCCGCCGGGGAAGCTCAGATGGCCCTCGGCGCCGCCGCCCGTCAGCCTGGCGCTGGGGCTGCCGTCGACCCAGGACAGCTCGGCCTTGTCCCCCGAGCTCAGCGTGTACGTGATGCTGTTCCTGCCGACGTCCTTCTTCGTGACCTTCAGCGCCTCCGCGGTCCTGCCCGGCTTGCTCTCCGGCTTGCCGGTCTGCCCGGCGGGCGGGAAGTTCAGGTCGACGGCCTGGCCGCCGAAGGCGGCCGTGACCTTCGCGGCGGTCGGGGTGGCCGCGGCGTGGAACTCGAACTTCACGCCGTCGGGGGTGGTGTAGGTCTTGTCGCCCCTGGTGCCGAGGTTCCCTTCGCCCTTGCCGTGCTTTCCGTCCCCAAGGACATGAGCGGAGAGCTCGTTCCTGTCCGTGGTCATCTCCACCGTGTGGCCGGTGCTCAGGGTGTAGACGGCATGGCCCTTCTCCACGCTCTTCTTGGTGACCTTCAGGTCCCCCGGGTAGGAAGGCGCATCCGAGCCGGGCTTGTCCGCCGGGTAGGAGGGTGCACCCGAACCGGGTGCACCCGTGACCGGTGCCGGACCGTCGGCGAATGCCGCGGCCACGGGCATCAGCAGCGCGGAGCCGGCCACGGCGGCTATGGCGGAGGCACGGATGAGGGTACGGCGGCGGGAGGCAGTCATCAGCAGATCCTTTGCAGCGTTCCGGATTCGTAGCCGCAGACCGGCCAGGCCGCCTGCGACACGAGAAAGGTAGGAACGCGACATCTCGGTGATTCACCAGATATGTAACAGAACCCGCTCAGCCGCCTCCCGAAAACCGATCAGCCCCACCGGCTCCCGAACTGAAGCCCGTCGCCACACGCGGACCTGCCCGTGCAGTAGCAGCACGGCACCTCACCGTCCGGCCTGGACCCGCTCCGGGTGCCGCGAGTACAGAGAGGTCTGGCTGTGGTGGAAGGAGGAGCAGTCGCTCGGCGGGATGAACGGGATCGTCCGCGCACTGGGGGAAGGTGGTCCAGGCCAGGGCTCGATCCATGGCGTGGTGAAAGCAGAGCACACTGGGGATTCCCTCTGCATCGCGAGGACCTCGCGCCGGGTTCGGTCGGGCACACGCCGACCGTCACGCGCTTTCGGGCGGGCGCATCCCGGCCGTCACGCACGCGCACTCCCGAAGCCCGTGCCCTGCACGTTGTCAGCAGGCGTACAGCGATTCCCAGGCCGCCGCATACGCGGCGCGGACCCTTTGACCCGTTGCGTCACCCTTGACGGGCGGAGCGACCTCGACGCCTTCGGCGGATCGCCAACTCGGCGGCTCCGGCGTGCCGTTGAGTGCCCAGGCGGCCTGCCGTGCGGCACCGAGGGCGACGTACTCGTCGGGGTGCGGCACGGTCACCGGCATGCCGAAGAGCCCGGCCGCGACCTCGCCGACCACGGGCGCCTTCGCGGCGCCCCCGATCAGCAGCAGACGGTTCACGGCCACGCCCTGACCGCGCAGTTCGTCCAGGGCGTCGGCCATGCCGCACAGCATTCCCTCGACGGCGGCCCGCGCGATGTTGTGCGGATACATGTTGGCCTTGCGCATGCCGAGCAGACTCCCGGACGCGTCAGGCAGGTTCGGGGTACGCTCCCCGCCGAGGTACGGCAGCAGGACGAGGCCGCCCGCGCCGGGCTCGGCCGCTCGGGCGAGACGGTCGATCTCCTCCAGGTCGGTGCCGAGCATCCGGGCCGTCGAGCTGAGCACACGGGCCGCGTTCAAGGTGCACACCAGGGGCAGGAACTGGCCGGTGGCGTCGGCGAATCCGGCGACCGCGCCGCTCGGGTCGGCGGTGGGGTGCGGGGCGCGGGCGAACACGGTGCCGCTGGTACCGAGCGAGATCACCGCGTCGCCCGGTGTGAGCCCGAGGCCGAGGGCGGCGCCCATGTTGTCGCCGGTGCCCGCCGCCACCAGCGTGCCGCTCGGGGTGCGCCCGGCTGCCTCTGCCGGGCCGAGTACCCGCGGCAGTCGGGGCGTACGACCGCGAAGGGCGAGTTCCACCAGGTCGGTGCGGTAGCGGCCTTCGGCCGGTGACCAGTAGCCCGTGCCGGAGGCGTCGCCGCGGTCGGTGACCGGCTCCGCGCCCGACTCGGCTCCTCCCAGCAACCGCCAGGTGAGCCAGTCGTGCGGGAGGAGCACCGTGTGCGTGCGGTCGGCCGTCTCCGGTTCGGTGTCGGCGATTCTGCGCAGCTTGGCGACGGTGACGGCGGCCACCGGCACGGTGCCGACCGCGTCGGCCCATGCCTGGGCGCCGCCGAGTTCGGACACCAGGTCGGCGGCGGCGCCGGCGGAGCTGGTGTCGTTCCACAGCAGGGCGTCGCGTACGGGTCGGCCCGCGGCGTCGAGGGTGACGAGCCCGTGCTGCTGACCCGCAACGGCGACTGCGTCCACCTCGTCCAACAGGCCCTGGCCCGCCTGCCGCAGGGCTTGCCACCACGCCTCTGGGTCGACTTCGGTGCCTTCGGGGTGCGTGGCGCGCCCTCGGCCAAGGACGGCTCCCGTGTCCGCGTCGCAAACGACGATCTTGCAGGACTGGGTGGAGGAGTCGATTCCGGCGACGGTCGGCATGGCGCCCCTTCTCCTTGGCGTGTGCGGCGGTGGCTTGTGGATGGCCGGGTGGGAGCGGATGGCCGAGCGGGATCAGGCCGCCGGACGGATCTGGATCTTGCGGCCCGCGCCCTCACGGAACGCCTTGAGGGCGTCCGGGAATTCATCGAGCCCGAAGCTGTGCGTGATCATGGTGTCCGCGTCCACGGCGCCCTTGCCCATGAGCTCGACGGCGCGCCCGAAGCTGTGCACCACGGCCATGGACCCGACGATGGTGATCTCGTCGTTGTAGACACGGAACGGCGAGAAGCGCGCCGTGGCCTCGGAAGGGGCGACGCCGAACTGCTGGAAGGTGCCGCCGCGCCGCACCCGGCTCAACGCGTCCTCGATGGCCGGCACGACGCCGGTGCAGTCGATCACGACCTCCCAGCCCTGCGGCCGTTCAAACGCGTCGGCGCGGTCCGCCACCGCGTCGGCGCCCAGTCGCCCGGCGACTTCGAGGCGATCGTGATTGAGGTCGACCACCGAGACGGAGGCTGCCCCCGCACGGGTGGCGAGCTGCAGCATCATCAGGCCCATCGTGCCCGCGCCGTAGATCAGGTAGTGCGCGCCGAGGTCGCGCGGAAGCACGTCGAAGCCGTGCACGGCGCACGAGAGCGGCTCGATGAGCGTGCCCTGGGCGAGGTCCACGCTTTCGGGCAATCGATGGCAGTTGGCTGCGGGCACCTTCACGAACTCGGCCATCGCCCCGTCGACGGTGTCGCCGATCGCACCCCAGCGCTCGCACAGGTTGCCCCGGCCGATGGCGCAGAAGTGGCAGGCCCCGCAGAACAGTGACGGGTCGACGGCGACCCGGTCGCCCTCGCGCACCCCGTTCACCTCCGCACCGAGGGCCACAACCACGCCGGTGAACTCGTGCCCGGGGATGATCGGGTACGGCGTCGGCGCGAACTCGCCGTCCACGATGTGGATGTCGGTACCGCATATCCCGACCGCGGCGACAGCGATCACCACCTCACCCGGTCCGGGTACCGGGTCCGGTACCTGCTGCACGGAGAACGTTCCGGGGGTCTCTACGACGAGTGCGCGCATGTCGTGTGGCTGCCTTTCTGGGCGGGACTGGCGGGTGTTTGGGTGGACCGGCCGACGGGGCCGCGGTCACCGATCGGCGGAGGCTTCGGCTTCGGCTTCGGCTTCGGCTTCGGCTTCGGAACGTACGGACGGATCGTCGCTCGTCACGGACGCGCCCTCGGCATCGACGACCGACACGGGCACGCCGAGCTCCTCGATGGCCCGCACCTCGTCCTCGGGGGCGGCTGCGTCGGTGAGGACCAGGTCGTAACCGCGTATGTCGCCGTAGCCGTGCGTGGCGGTGCGGCCGAACTTCGTGTGATCGACCGGCAGTACGCGCCGGTCGGCGGCGCCCTGCAGGGCCTCCTTGAAGTCGGCCCACTCGCGCACGGGGTGGTAGAGCCGTCCGTTCTGCACCGAGGTGGCCGAGGAGAACATCACGTCCGCCCGGATCCGGGACAGGCCGCGCAGGGTCTCGGCGCCGGCGCAGGACTCGAAGTCGGCGCGGTAGCTGCCGCCGAGCAGGATCACCTCGGTGCCGTCGGCCGCGTCCTGGCCGACGATCCCGGCGATGCGCAGCGAGTTGGTGACCACGGTGAGCCCCTCGATCCGGGCGAGCCTGTGCGCCAGCGGGAACAGCGTGCTGCCGCAGTCCATCAGGACGGTCTGACCCGGCCGCACTTCCCGCACGAGCGCGTCGGCGAACGCCTCCTTGATCCGGGCCTGCCGGGGCTCGCGGAACCGGGTCGCGGTCTCCATGGTCAGGTTCGGCAGCGCGACGGCCATGCCGCGCCGCTTGGCCAGGAGCTGGCGGCCGTGCAGGTTGGCCACGTCACGGTGCACGGTCATGGCACTGACACCGAGCTCGTCGGCGAGCGCGTCGATCCGCATCCCGCCCTGCTCGATGACCCGGCGAAGCAGCAGCTGCCGACGTTGCTCGACCTCGGCCTCGGTACCGCGGCTCACAGCCATGCCACTCCCCCGTCACTTCCGCTCGGTGTGCCCCTACTGGCAGGGGCGGGAACGAACTCGCGCACTCACTGCGGCGAGCACCCATTCATCACACACTTTCTGAGATATTTTGGCAACCCCATTGACATAATCTGTGATGAGAGCTTGCATCAGGGCGGCGACAACCGGGCCCGTGTGTCCGACCACGGCGTCCGCACGTCGTCGAAATCCGCTCCCCGCGCAAAGGCGGCTTCCTCATGTCCCAGGCCCGGCCCCATGACGTCCCCACGGCGACACCCCCCGTCGATCCGCCCCCGGAACCGGCCGCGGACGCGCCCGCAGCGCGCTCCTTGCTCGACCGGGTCGGTCTGCCCCGCAGCCTGGCCTGGGGGTATGCCGGGCTGATCCTGTTCATGATCGGGGACGGCATCGAAGCCGGCTACCTGTCGCCGTACCTCGTCGACGAGGGCTACTCCAAGGGCGCGGTCGGCGCCGTCTTCACGGTGTACGGAGTGGCGGCGGCCATCGGCGCGTTTCTCGCGGGAGCCCTCGCCGACTCCTGGGGGCCGCGTCGGGTGATGGCGATCGGCGCCGGATTCTGGGCGGTCTTCCATGTGCTGCTGCTCGCTGTGGCCCTCCCGCTCGGCAGCTATGCGCTGATCATGGTGTCGTACGGCATACGAGGCCTCGGCTATCCGCTCTTCGCCTACGGCTTCATGGTCTGGATCATGGCGGCCGCGCCCCGGCGCCGGATCGGTGCCGCACTCGGCTGGTACTGGTTCTGCTTCACCCTGGGTCTGCCGACACTCGGCTCGCTGCTCGCCTCCGTGCTCGTGCCCGCGGTCGGCGCCTACGAGACCCTGTGGATCTCCTTGGTCCTGGTCCTCACGGGAAGCGCCATCGCCCTGGTGCTCCTGCGCGAACGCACCGGATTCCACGGGCTGCTGCCCGAGGGGCAGCGCTCCCTGCGCAAGACCCTCACCGGCAGCGTCACCATCCTCCTCGCGAAGCCCACCGTCGGCGTCGGTGCCGTGATCCGCCTGATCAACACCACGTCACAGTTCGGCCTCTGGGTGTTCCTGCCCCTGTTCTTCACCGACACCCTGGGCTTCGAACTCTCCCAGTGGCTTCGGCTGTTGACCGTCATGATGGGCACCAACCTGGTGTTCGTGCTGATCTTCGGCACCCTCGGCGACCGCTGGAGCCTGAAGAAAACGATCATGTGGTGCGGCGGCGTCCTGTGCACCGCCAGCTGCCTCGCCCTCTACTATCTGCCGCTCGCGGCGGGCGCCGACTTCCTGGTCGCCGCCCTCGCCGCGGGTGCCTACGGCGCGGGTCTCGCCGGCTACGTGCCCCTGCCCCCGCTGATGACCGCCCAGGCTCCCGAACGCAAGGGCCAGGTCATGTCGGCCTACAGCCTGGGGGCCGGCGCGAGTGTGGCCCTCGGCCCCCTGATCGGCACGCTGTTCATCGGCCCCTGCGGAGTCCAGGGCGTCATCTGGATCTACGCGGCCCTCCATCTGCTCAGCAGTGTCCTGGTCCACTTCCTGCCGGAACCGGGACGCGAGCCGGCCGACAGGCCCGCACACCCCCTGAGCGCGGTTCGTGCGGAGTGAGGCCGATGTCAAGCGGTGAGGGCGTATAGGTGCTGGTCAGCTGGGTGGGGACGGGTGCTGCTCGGCGGCGATGAGCACCCGCGCCAGGGCCTGGTCGCAGCGGCCGGATCCGGGCCCACTACCAGGCTCGGGCCGGACCCCCGGGGCACTCCGGAACGAACCGTGACGCCCTCGCGGCCACGCAACCCGTGCCCGGCCTCGTTGTTACACGAGTGATGAGCAACGGCCGAACGACTGTGACGCAAGAGCGACCCGAGCGCCGAGCCGGGGGACGAAGGTGTGACCGTCCAACTGCGCCACACCGACAACGGCGCCGGAGAACGTCCACCCGGCCAACTGACCCCAAAGGCCCTGCCCCGCCGCCGGTGCGATCATGGCCAGGACCCCGGCCCGGCCGTACGAGAAGAGGAAGCGTTGCGAAACCCTGCCGCCGAGACCCGCAGGCACCGCCGCCGTGCCTCCCTGTGGGCTGCCGCCGGGGCGGCTCTCGCCACCGTCGTCCTGTCCGGCTGCGGTGACACCGCCGCAGTCGTGGATGCGGGAGCGACGGTGAGCGCGCCGCCGCTGCCGGTGCCCTTGTGGAGCGTGGCCGCGGAGCCGTCCGGCTCCCCCTCCCCCCTCGCCTCTCCCCCGGACCAGCCCGAGCCGCTGCCGGGTGTGTCCTTGCCGCCGGGTGGTGACCTGCGCAGTCTGAGCGCCCAGGAGATCATCGCGAAGGACCCGAACGTGACCCCGGACCTCCAGCGAGCCGCGGCCGACTGCCTGCCCGGATCGGGTTGCGGACTGCGCCGCCCGGAGCTGCGGGACCTCACCGGAGACGGCCGGCCCGAGCTCCTCGTGCTCATCGATCCCGACCCCCGGCACACGGCGGACACCGACACCGGGCTGCCGCTCGACACGCAGCTGTACGTCTACTGGGCGGACGGCGGCCGCGTCTTCCAGGTCCACGCCGATTCTCTGGGAAAGGGTACCCAGGTGGACCTCCAGGAGCGGGACCTCGTCATCCGCCGCATCGCCGACCCCTGGGGCTGGCCCGGCAGCACCAGCCAGCTCACCACCGACCGCTACCGCTGGAACAGCCAATTGCACCAGCTGGAACTGCACTCCAGCGTGGTCGCTCCCATGTCCACCACTGCCCCCTCGAAAGCAGCGCCGAAGACACCATGAGCACATCCCCCGCCCCGGAATCCGCCCCGCGCGTGCTGGTCGTCGAGGACGACGACGTGATCCGCGAGGCCACCACGGTCTCCCTCACCCGCCTCGGCTTCGAGGTCATCGCTGTCGCCGACGGCGTCTCGGCCCTGGCCCGCTTCAGGGCCGATCCGCCGGACGCGGTGGTCACCGATGTGATGCTGCCGGAGCTGGACGGGGTGAGCCTGACCCGCTCGATCCGCGAGCAGAGCACCGTACCCCTCCTGATGATCTCGGCCCGCGGAGACGACATCGATGTCATCGCCGGACTCGAAGCCGGTGCCGACGACTACGTCACCAAGCCGTTCAGGGCCAATGTGCTCGCCGCCCGGCTGCGCGCCCTGATGCGCCGGGCCGCCGCGCACCCGGCGCAGACCACCCCGGAACCGGCGCCGGAAGCCTCACCCCCGCGCGACGTCCGACGCGTCGGCGACCTGGAGCTGGACGCCGAGTCGATGGAGGTGCGCGTCGGCGGGAGTCTGCTGCCGATCACCCCGACGGAGCTGCGCCTGCTGCTCGAACTGACCTCGGTCCCGGGCATCGTGCTCAGCCGGGAGACGCTGCTGCGGGAGGTCTGGGACTACGCCTGGGGCGGGGACACCAGGGTGGTGGACGTTCACATCCAGCGGCTGCGCGCCAAGGTCGGGCCCGAGCGGATCGTGACGGTCCGCGGCTTCGGCTACAAGATCGTCGGCTGACCCCGGCATGCCCCATAGCCCCATCCCCGAGAACCGCCGCAACAGGCCCGGCGGCAGCCTGCAACTGCGGCTCGCCGCGCTGATCGCGACCGTGGCCTGCCTGCTGGCCGCCGCACTCGGTCTGCTCACCAGCGCCGCCTCGGCCGCCCAACGCCTCGACCTCAACCGCAGCATCGTCCTCAGCCGCCTGGACCAGGCACTCAACACCTACGCGCAGACCTCCGCCATCTCCGGCGACGACGTAGCACTCGACGCCCCGGGGCTGCCACCCGACCTCGCCCGGCGCGTCTCCGGCGGCCGCATCGCCACCCAGCTCGTCGACGGCCCCGGCGGCCCGGCCCTGTGGGCGGCCGCCGGCATCGGCACGCACACCGTGTCCGTACGCGGCGACTACCGCCTGGAACGCAAGGCCGACCAGCGCTTCGACCGCACCATCATGGTGCTGGCCGTCGGCAGCGCCGCCGCCATCTCGCTGGCCGGCCTGCTCCTCGCCAAACCGCTCAGCGCCCGCGTGCGCAGGGTCTCGGCCACCGCCCGCACCATCGCCGACGGCCGCCTCGACGCCCGCATCGGACACGTACACGGCTCCCGCGAAATCACCGAACTCGCCGCGTCCGTCGACCAGATGGCCGCCGCCCTCCAGGACCGGCTCCGCGCCGAGCAACGGTTCGCCGCCGACGTCACCCACGAACTGCGCACCCCCGCCGCCGGACTGCTCGCGGCCACCGAGATCCTGCCCGACTCCCACGAGGCCGATCTCGTACGAGGCCGGGCCGAGGCACTGTGTGACCTCATCGAGGACCTGCTCGAGGTCTCCCGCCTCGACGCCGACGTGGACACCGCCACCCTCGAACCCCACCACCTCACCGAAGTACTCCAGCGCGCGATCGCCTCCACCGCACTCCCCGCCGAGCTCCAGGTCGTGGACGACACCGCCGTACTGACCGAACCCCGCCGCCTGGAACGGATCGTCGCCAACCTCCTGGCCAACGCCCACCGCCACGGCGAGCCCCCCGTCACCGTCACCCTCCACCAGGGCACCGTGACCATCCGCGACCACGGCCCCGGCTACCCCGCCGACCTCCTCGCCCAGGGCCCGCGCCCCTTCCGCACCGGCGCCCCCGGGCGAGGCAAAGGCAGCGGCCTCGGTCTCACCATCGCCCAAGGCCACGCCCAGCTCATCCACACCGAGCTCACCTTCGCCAACGCCCCTGACGGCGGAGCTCAGGCCACACTCGCCCTTCCGCTGGACACCGAAGAGGACTGACCGGGTCCGTAAGCCAATGGCTCTGCCCGAGTGGCAGCCAACCGGCTCCTTGGAGCTGCCGCGCAAAGCCTCGCACCGACGCTACCGGGACGAGACCACCGGCCCGCCTGTAGTCCGGGGCGACGGAGCGAGGGCGTGCCCGGCATCGGCGCTCAGCTCCGTGCGAGGAAGTCGCTGATGAGCTTCAGCCACTCCTGCGGGCGTTCGGCGAACGGCAGGTGTCCCGTGGGGACTTCCGCGACCTCGGCGGTGGGGATGGCGGCGGCGAGCTCCCGCTGGAGAGCCGGGGAGATGAGCGGGTCGGCAGTGGTGACGACCACGAGCGTCGGTACCGCTATCCCGGCAAGATCCGCACGCACGTCAACGCGGCGAACCAGATCGACGTGGTCGCCCGTACCGGACGGGATGGCGGGAACGATCTGCGCGACGGCGGCCTGAACCTGGGGCGGGGTGAGGGAGTTCAGGACGCCTTCGCTGAAGGCCATCAGGTTGAGGTACTGGGCGAGCAGCGTGTGCTCACCGGACTCGTACAGCTGCTGCCAGATGGAGGCGGCGAGCTCCGTACGCGTGTCGGCGTGGGCGAACGTCGCGCTCAGCACGAGGGAGTCGACCCGCTCCGGATGACGTGCGGCGAGGCGGATCGCTACGGGTCCGCCGAGCGAGTACCCGCTGACGGCGAAGGTGTCGAGCCCTTCTGCGTCGGCCGCTGCGACCAACTGGTCCACCAGATCGTCCACGTCCAGCGGGGCCGGGGACTTCGGGGTTTCGCCGGCCCCGGGGAAGTCGACTCCGACGACGGTGTGAGCCGTGGCCAGCCCCTCCATGATCGGCCCGTAGTTGGCCTCGATGCCGCCGCCTGCGCCATGGGCGAGCAGGAGACCGGGGCCCGAGCCACGGGTGGTTCGGGCGAAGGCGGCGGGTGCGGGCGCGGTGGTCATGGTGGATCCCCTCGTGACATCGGCAGCGAGCCGAACAATCCCACCTTTAGCGATCACTAAAGATGTTGACGCCCGGACGGTAGCAGACGATCTATAGCGATCGCTACAGGAGGCGGTAGTCTTCTCCCGTGAGCAGCGAGAAGACGAAGCCTGTGAAGCCCTCGCCCGGACGCGCCCGGCGCGCCTTCGACCGCGACAGAGCCCTGGCCACCGCACTGGAAGAGTTCTGGACGCACGGTTACGACACGACGTCGATCGCCTCGCTCACCAAGGCGATGGGCATCAACCCGCCGAGTCTGTACGCCGCCTTCGGCGACAAGCGGCAGCTGTTCGACGAGGCCGTCCAGCTGTACGTACGGACCTATGCGGCGGGCCCGCTGAAGGGCCCCGACGCCCGCACGGCGATCGCCGCGATGCTGCGACACCTCGCCGCCGACTACACCGACCCGAGCCACCCGCCGGGCTGCCTCATCATCACCGGGGCGACCAACTGCGCCCCCGGCTCGCAGGAAGTGAAAGCCAAACTGCGCAGCATGCGCGAGGAATCCAAGGCAGCCATCGCCGCCCGCATCCGCGCCGACATCGACGCGGGGCAACTCCCCTCGGACACGGACGCCGACGGACTGGCCGCCTTCTACGCGGCGGTCATCCAGGGGATGAACCAACAGGCCTGGGACGGCACGGGACGCGAAACACTCAACCGTGTGGCCGACGCGGCGATGGCAGCGTGGCCGGAGAAGCCAACCGTGCCGACGCCGCCATCGCAACGCTCCCCCGCCAGCCGGGCCCGGGCGTAGTGATCCGTTCGGCAACCTCGAAGCGAGAGATCAGGAGTTGCCCGTGGTGTTACGGACGCCGCGGGGCCAGGAAACATGTCCCGTCTCGCTCAATGTGCGTCATGACCAGGCTCTGTCTGACCTGCGGTGCTCGCCTGATTCTCGTCATCGGGCGGGTAGGTTTCAGATGTTGTCCCGGCCATCCGGGATCGCGATGGGGAGGTCGGGGCCGGGCCAGGGGTGGTTACAGACAGGGCCGCGGCGTGTGACAGGTCATTCATGGCGCCTCGCCGCGACCTCATCCGTTTGAGCAGCCAGCGGGCGCTGGACAGCGGGGACGTCAGAAGTAACAGATCCCGGCCGAGCCCAAGCCACACGACACATCACCAAGATCGCTTAGTAACTGTCGTAGCTCGGCTTACCGTTCGGCCGGTAGACGCCGACGACGGTGCCGCCCTTCGTCGTCAAGACGCTGACCGGCTCCAGGGCAGTGGGGATCGCGCCGTCGGCGAACAGCCGCTTGCCGGTGCCGATGATCACCGGGTGGATGGTCAGCCGGTACTCGTCGACGAGGCCGTGCCGCATGAGGGTCTGGGCGAGGTCGCCGCTGCCGACGACGTTGATGTTGCCGCCGTCGGACGCCTTCAGTTCGCGTACGGCATCGACGACGTCGCCCTCCAGCAGCGTGGAGTTCTGCCACTCGACGGACGTCAGGGTCCGAGACGCCACGTATTTGTGCATGCTGTTCATCCGATCGGTGAACGGGTTGCCGGGATCAGCGGTTGGCCAGTACGACGCGAAGATCTCGTACGTCTTGCGGCCGAGCAGCATCGCGTCGGACTGCTCGTACCAACCGGCGATGGCCGTGCCGACCTCATCGTCGGCCACCGGTTTCTGCCAGCCGCCGTGCTTGAAGCCGCTCCCAGCGTCCTCGTCCGGACCGCCCGGCGCCTGCATGACGCCGTCGAGCGTCAGGAACGTGCAAACGATGATCTTGCGCATGGTGTGTGCTCCCTTCATCGACGGGTAGACCGTACAACCGCCTGAAACTCATCGGCGGGGCTTCCATGGCGGACAACCAAGTCGTGTTTGAGATGTCGATCATGGGCTCGGACGGGCGGTCGGCCTCCACTCGCTCCTGCTCACCACCCGCTGGTGCCCGCACCGGACAACCCCGGCAGGCGGTCACGCCTTGCTGATGCGTACCGTGTCCCCGTTCCTGCCGTCCGTGAGGACATCGATGCGGGCGCCGGTGGTGGGGTCGGTGAAGGTCTGGCCGGGGGCGAAGGCGGCCAGGTCGAGTGGGGTGCAACCGGTGGGCGGGGTGGCGGCGGGATTCGCGTTCAGGACGCGGAGGGGGCCTTCGCCGGTCCGGGCGGCGGAGTCGACTTTGTAGATGAGGACGCCGGTGGAACAGGCGGAGCGGTCGTTGCCTTCGGCGCGGCGTGACTCGGCGACGTACGCCGTCGTCTCGCTGGTGCGCAATACGGCGATCTTGGTGCCGCCGGGTCGTTCGACCGGGGTCAGGTGGACCGTGCGGTGCCCGGGTGCGGGCAGACAGGCGACCTGGTCGTCGCGGGTCCAGCCGAGTTTCCAGGACTGCCAGCCGAAGTACTGCGGGGCGGGTCCGGCGATGTTGCCCATGACGTCCCAGCCGCCGGCGTACTGGTGGGTGGGGCCGGTGAACGCATACAGGTCCGGGAGGCCGAAGGTGTGGGCGGTCTCGTGGTCGGCGACCTTGTGGCCCCAGTGCCACATGTCCTGGCCGAAGGTGACGGCCCACTTGAGCCGGGTGCCGTCGGCGGTGACGCCGGGCGTGGTCGGGTCGTAGAGGTACGTCGGCGAGAAGGAGATCGCGGCGGCGGACTTGGCGGGGACGACATAGACCATGTCGTAGCGGGAGAAGTCCGCGTACGGGTCGGCGGCGGTGATCGCGTCCCGTACGTACTTCTCGTGGGCCTCGAAGGTGAGGCCGCGCTGGAATCCGTACGAGGTGGAGTCGGCCGGCATGCGGACCCAGCGGTGCAGGGACCTGATGTCGAGCCGGGAGCGGCCGTAACTGGCCTTGTCCATCCAGTCGGCGGCGGGCGCGAGTTGGGCGGCGTAGGCATCCGTGGAACCGGTGGCCGGGGCGTCCGGGAAGTCCACGAAGAGGGTCAGTACGCGATGGGTGCCGGTGGCACGTTGGAACTGGACGCGGTCGGTGTCGTGTCCCTCGTCCGTCCAGCCGGTCTTTCCCGGGAGCGCGCAACTCGCGGCGGACGAGGGCGGGTTGGCCGATGCCGGCGTGGCTGCCTCCGCGGGGAAGGCGAGGCAGGGGACGAGCGCGACGGCAGCGACGAGCGGGCGCAGTTGCAGGGCAGGCATGTCTCTCCGATCGAGGCAAAGGCAGGGACGGGTCAAGGGGCTACACGCGGCCTGCGGCCATGTCCATGATGCGGGCCAGGACACGGCCTCCGGACGCGGTGATTCCGTCATGCTCCCATTCATTGGTGACCCAGACTCGGGTGGCGCCGATGTCGCGCGCGGTGCGCAGGGAGAGCCCGGCGTCCACATACATGTCGTCGTGGTAGACGACCGCGGCGAGCGGGACCCGGTTGCCGGCGAGGCGGCACGCGACTACCTGCGGCCTCATCATCCGCCAAGTAAGCGGGGGCGACTTCGGGCACCAGCGCACCGACGGCGTACGACCGCCGCGAGGCTGGCGACCACCCACCGGCCCTCGGCCACAAACAGACCGACCGCCGGAAGCGGTGAGTGAGCCGGACGAGCACGGCCGCCGACTACCCGCCACCCCCACCTCGGTGACCACAACTACCCGGCTGCTCGCAGCACTTCGCCCACACACACCATTCGAGTGGGACCGCCGGGCCTCCCGATGCGTCCCGGTGCATCAGCGGTCACCGCGCGTCAGACCGGGCATCCCACCCCACCGGAACGCGAGAAGTCCCCCCGGAACGCGAGAAGTCCGACGCGCATCCGCCCGATCGTCACCGCCCCACTCCCGGTCGGCGCAGACGCCAGCCTCGTCGCAGGGCGGAGGTGCATTCCGCCGATCCAGGCCGGGCCGGCGCGGACTCGCCTTCGCGGCGCCGCAAAGGCTTCTCCAGGGCGTTCCGGTCCGCACGGGGCCGGTTCGGGACAACACCCTTTCCAGCAGGAAGGCTTGCCCGGCCGGTCGGCGTGGGAGGGAGATACGCCCGGCTTGCTCTTCGAGCCCGGATCCACCGTCCTCCCGGCGCCTGCTGTCGGCCAGCCGCCGAAAGGGACCCACCCATAGGGCCGGTTGGCCCGCGTGCGGAGGCCGGACGCCTCACCCGCCCTCGCGACACGACACGCCTTTCCTCCGGCCCCCAACAGCCACCCGGTGCAGGAGGCCGAGGCGGGTCTGCGCAGCGGCTCGGAGCTTTTGTGGGGTAGCCGGACTGGGTGACACCAGCGGTGACCTGACGGCCCGTTGCCTGGCGGGCCCTGCGGAATCCGACGGCCGCAATTGCCGTGCGCCCTCCTCGTGCTGTGGTTCACCGCCGATTCCGGCCCGGCCCACTGCCTGGCGTGCCGACCAAGGCGGTGAGGATTCCCCGAATTCGGCGCGCCGCCAGGCGCTTGAGGAATACGACGTATTACCTCTGCAACTACACGAAGTCGATCTGTCGCAGATCGCGTCCACTTTTCTCCACCGGAGATGACATGCACAAGCTTCGCAAGGCCGCCGTGCTGGTCGCTGCCCTCAGCAGCCTCGGAATGCTGGCCGCCGGCACAGCCCAGGCACACGACGGGGGGCACGGGAAGCGCGGCGACCGCTTCAACATCGGACAGAGCACCACCTGCAAGTCGCACGACCTGAACCTCAACATCCTCGGCCAAGTCGGCATCCTCAACGCCCTGCTGGGCAACGCACTCAACGGCGAAGGCAACCCGAGCTCGCAGCAGACCTCCATGGGCTCCAGCATGGGCTGCAACAACAACGCCTTCAGCAAGTAAAAGCCACCACCTGCCTCGGCGCCCCAGCCACCAGCCGGGCACCGAGGCAGGTGACCCCGTAGTGACCCCGAGGCGAAAACCTTCCGCAGCCGGCCGTCAGGCTGCGGAAGGTTCGACGGTGGTCGCGGTTCTGAGACCGTTTCGGAACTCGCCTGCTGAACCGTCGGGGTCCGCCCCGTCTCCGTCAATCGCCGTGAGAGGGACCTCCCCCACGTCGATCGCAATGGTCCGCTCTGCCACGGCACCGCAACCTGCGGGACTGCGCGCCGTCCCGCTCCGACTCAAGGTAGAGACATCGTCCACCCCGGACGAATCCTCATCCGTGACACCGGCAACCGCTGTCACGGGTCCGCGGAAGTTGTGCCAGAGGCCCCGGACTTCCGTACAGACGCGAATGAGCCCGACCCCAGCGTGGGGACCAGGGCGATCAGCACTCGCACGAGGTGTGCACTGCCGTCAGACACCCGGCGACGGGTGCCGGGTCGTAGGCTCGTCACCGTGGCAGACCTCACGAACTCCCAGGCTTCCAAGCCCCGCTCGCGCGGACCGAGACCACCAGGCCCGGACTGTCACCGCGCCCAAGCGTGCTTCCATGTCGGTGCGCGTGGCGTCGTCCATCGGCCGTCCGGGGGCACGCAGGACCTCGTGGACAGCGGACCGCTGCACCGCATGCGCGGGCTGCCTGGTCTGCTGGTGCCCGCACCCAGCCGAATGCTGGTGCTGCTCCTGGGCCCAGGAGTGGCCAGCCTGACGCAGCAACTGGACGACAGCGGCGTTGCCCGCGCTTGCCTGAAGCGCGAGGGGGCCTTGGGGTGGTGTCCCGCCTCCGGCTGCGGGCTTATTGACCGGAGTGCGCCCGTTCCGGGCGCCAGCCACTCTGGCGTTGTCTTGGCTGTCGTGCACAGGTCCTTTTCCTTTGCTGGAATGCAACCAGTCCTGCATATGTGATCGGTGAGCCCGCGGCCAGGTGCATGCGGGCAGTGTCACCTGGCCAAACGCGCAGCACACGAGAGCCAATCGACACGGGGACGTGAACTCGACCCGGTGAACATCACCACACCCCGCTCGGCCTGCGCCTGCGCGGTACGCGGGAGGTGTGCCGCGCGCTGGCGCCGCCCAGAGCTCCACCATGCGCAGCCGCACCCTGGCTGCGCTCAAGAGCATCCGCGCCGCCCGCCTCGACGGCGCCCCCCTCTACGTCATCCTCGACAACTGGCCCGGCAACAAGACCCAGACCATCCGCACCGGGACCGAGCACAGGACCGAGCCATGCTTCACCCCGCCCCAGGCATCCTGGGCCAACCCCATTGAGCACTTCGGGCCGCTGCGCGGCTTCGTCCTCGGCAACAGCGACCCGCCCAACCACCCCGCACTCGCCCGTGACCTGCACGCCTACCTGCGCTGGCGCAACCAACACCGCCGACACCCCAGCGTGCTGGAAGCCCAGCGCCGCGAACGCGCCCGCATCCGATCCGAACACCAGCACCGCTGGGGCCGACCCCACCACACGGCAACTTGATCAACCGACCCGGCGCTCGTTCGCGACCAACGCAACTAGGCCATACGGGGTACCTCTTGGCACTCGCGTACTCCTCTGGGCTTCGCATCAGTAGCTTGGTGAGTACATGCCCAGATGGGCGGCGTCGTTTCGGGAGGGGCGTGCCATGCGCAGGTTTTCCGTTGTCGCGGCAGCAGTTGCAGGAGCCATCAGCTTGCCCCTGGGAAGCACCGCTGTGGCAGAGCAGCCAGGGACACGGCCGGCCGAGCGCTACCTGAACCTCCACCAGTGCGTCTACGTCGGCAGCGGCGGGCACTACACGAACGTGCTACCGAACACGGCGAACACCGCCTTCAACACGGGTACGAACGTCTCCAACACGCCAGACAGTGTGCTCTCCTGCGGGCCGGGGGGCGGGGGTTGGAGGCCGGCGCCCGCCAACTCCGCCGTGAAGGCCTTCGACCTCACCGCTGGTCGGTACCTGAACGTGCATCAGTGCGTGTACTTCTCTCCGGGGCAGCACTACACAGCCGTGCTCCCGAACACCCCGAACGTCAACTTCAACACCGGCACCAACGTCTCCAACACAGCCGACACGAAGCTCAACTGTGGCCCTGGTGGAGCCGGCTGGCGGCTACTCCTGGCCAACTCCGCCGTCGAGTCGTTCGACCTGGCCGACAACCGGTACCTCAACCTGCACCAGTGCGTGTGGACTTCGAGCGGGCAGTACTACATGGGCCTCCTGCCCAACAGCCCCAATGCCAACTTCAATACCGGAACCAACGCGTCGCGCACAGCCGACACCGCGCTGAACTGCCGCCCTGGCGGCGGAGGGTGGGCTCTCGACCGTATCAACTCGGCATATCGCCCCTTGGGTGGCTGAGCCCGAAGCGACGAGACGCCGGGGGCCTCCGGTTATGCCCTGTGGCCGGGGCATCCGGCTCTGGGGCGAATCCGATCGGGAGCCGCGGCCTCAGCCGCTCGCGTGGTGGCTGCCCACGCCCCGGACCTGTCGGCGGACCGGTGCTGCCGGCCGCCGCAGGAGCGATGGCCAAAGGCCAGGCCCTCGGTCCCCCCCCGTTCATCCCGGTGCGGAAGAAGGCCAGGTCAGGAGCTGCAGGTTGGTGGGCCGTGAGCTGTGATCCGTGCGTGCACCCGGCGACCTGCGCGGTCAGAGCACTAGGCCGCCGAACAGCTCAACAGCGGCACAAGACACCCAGCCGCACAGACCAGCCCCCAGAGGCCGTTCTTCCCCGGATGGCCCGCCGCCGGCAGCGCCCGGTGGCAGATCCCCCCGCTCCCCGCGGGGGTGGAAGTCCAGCCCGCCGGAACGCCACACGAGAGGCCGGCAGGAGCGGGGCATGCCACAGCCACTCGCGGTGGCGGCCGCCACGGGCCCCTCCCCCACTCCACCGTGCTGGCCCCGGCTCACGCCTTCTTACGGTCCGGTGCCGATCCGGCGCCAGTGGTCGGGGCATCCGGTGCGATGCGCGGGCTCGGCGCGGTAAGCATCGCTCAAAGAACCCGTAGACAGTCCGCCAAGGGATACCGGTCGACGGGGACGGCCCTTACGGCGGCCTGGCGCGGGATAACGAGCGGCAGTTGGTCAGTGCTTCGTCGACTGATGGCATGACGGCGCCGACGGCGACTTGTGCTGGGTGTCACGGACGTGCGCGTCGCGGAACGGACGGTGTTGGACACCGTGACCACGGCGTCGGGCTTCGATGCGCAGGCGAAGTTGATGTCCGCCTTGCCGGGCCGCGCGCCGGACGAGATCGTGGCGGTTCCCACGAGCGTTCCCTTGGGGCCAGGTTTGAGGTCAGTGGCCTCGATGGGGCTTCTCGCGGTGGCCCCCTTGCCCATCACGGCGCCTTCGGCGCGGCCTCCCTGACTGGGGTTCTTGCAGTTGCGCAGGGTCAAGGTGACGCTCTGTCCGGGCTTCGCCGTCGTGGGGTTCACGGTGGCGGAGGGCCCCTGTGGGGGGTGGCGGCGACGGCCACCGGGGCCGCGAAGGCGAGCAAGGGCTGCCCCGAAGAGGGCTGCGCCCGGTATTCGGTGATCGCGCACGGCAAGCCTCCTGTTCTGCCGCGGCTCGTCGGGCACATTGCGTCGGCGCGGGATCCGGGCGGGACGGCGACGGGAAGGGAGGGCGACACCTTCCTGGCATGTCTTGTGCTGGGAGGAGAGCGCGATGAACGGGAACGTGCGGCGGGTGCTGCTCGTGCTGCCGGAAGCACGGGTGCTGAAGGCAGTCGCGGCCCTGGGGCTGGATGCGTGGCTGGTGAGGTCCGCCCATCAGGGCGTGGCGGTCCAAGGGGTGGCCGCCGAAAGGCAGTTGGCGGGCGACGCCGATGACGTCGGCGCCCTGCGCACCCTGCTGGTCGAAACCGCGCGTGCCTTCGGCATCACGGAGATCCTGTACTTCGGGGATCTGCCCGGCCCCCGACTCGCCGTCGGGCTGGCCCTGTTGGAGCTTCACCCGGGGCACGGCAGGGCCCTTGAGGGACTCACCGATCCGGCTGTACGGCGGCGGGTGCTCAGTCAGGGCGGAGTGTCTGTCGTGCGTGCCGTGCGGGTCTCGTCGGTGACGGCTGCCCTGGCCTGGTCCGAAGGGTTCCCGTACCCATTCGCCATCAAGAACGGGACGGGACGGGGCCCGGGCGAGGTCATCGGGGGCAGGGCCCAGCTGGAGGCGTGGGCACAGCGGCCGCCCCGTATGCCCTGCGTCGTGGAGGAGCACCTTGCCGGGCCCGAGGTGGTGGTGGAGACGTTCAGCCATGCGGGGATGCACGAGATGATCGGGGTGAGTGCCGTATCCGGCAGGGTGGTTGGGCCCGGTATGGAAGCCTCGCCTGCCGGGCGGTTGGTGGCGGCCCGGAGCGCCGTGCGGGCGCTGCTCGACCTCGTGGGGCTGGAGTTCGGTTTCGTACGGACGCGTGTGGTGCTGGCCCCGGTGGGGCCGCGTATCGCGGACGTGGAGGTGGCCGGGGGGTCGGTCCCGCCGACGGCCGGGAACGGTGCCGGGCGGGACATCGTCGTGGACGTGCTGGGTGTGCTTGCGGGACGCTCGCCGCGCGGGCCGTGGCTGTTGTCGAACTGACCGTGGTGGACGCGGGGCGAACTCCCTCGGCATGGGTTCCCGCTTCCCGAGGGGCCCGCGCGGAAGGCCTGGGAATCCGCCGGGAACGGAGCGGGATCGGTTCGGGAAGGTGCCGCACGAACATCAGGGATGTCACAGCGACCCCGCACCATCCCTCACCTGAAGGACGACACCATGCGCAGCTCCCTCACCACGTTCGTCGGCGTCTTCGCGGCGGCCGTCCTCGCCCTGGGACTCGGCGTCGCCGGTGCGGCCTCGACGGGTTCCGCCGCCCCGGTGCTCGCGGACAGCAAGGGCCCGACCTCGGTGCTGGCCGACAGCAAGGGCCCCACCGTGGTCGCCCAGGCGCTGCCGGTCAGCAGGTGAGCGGTGCGGTGCGCCCCATGAAGGCGCTCAGCGCCTCGGCGGCCTCCCGATGGCTCACCGCCGCAGCCGCGTCCCCCGAGGCCTCGGCGGCCTGGGCCATGCCGTACAGCGCGCAGGCTTCCTCGGCCCGGTAGTGGATCGCCGCCGCGAGCTCGTGCGCGTGGCGGTGCAGCAGAGCCGCCCGCTCGTGGTCGCCGCGCTGTGCGCGGAACCGCCCGATGAGGTTCTCGACCTTGGCCTGCCGGGTGGGAGTGCCGCACGAGCGGGCCAGCCGCAGGGCTTCATCCGCGAACTGCGCCGCGGCGGTGCCGCCGAACCGGTCCTCTACTTGGGCGGACAGTGCGAGGGCGAGCGCGACGTCGCCCGGTGGGCTCGACGGGTGGCAGCGCTCCCGGGCCCGGCGCAGGCAGTCGCGGGCTTCCTCGTGGGCACCGAGGCCGACCTGGGCGAACGCCAGGTCGGTGAGTGCCATGACATGGCTGTCGCGGTAGTCGAGGCCGTCGTGGACCGTGAGTGCGGCACGGGCCATGGCGGCCGCTTCGTCGTATCTGCCCCACTGGGCGTACAGGGTGCTGAGGTTCGTGAGGGTCTCGGCCTGGGCGCGCGGCGCCTGCAGAGCCTGCTCCAGGCAGAGGGCGCGCTCCAGGTGGGGCAGCGCCTCGGCATGCCGGCCGAGGACCGTGAGCAGCAGCCCGATCGTGGACTCGCCGTGCGCCTCGGTGAGCTGGTCGCCGAGTTGGGCCGCGATGTCACGGCCTTCGGTGGCGGCCTGGATGCCCTCTTCGAGGTGGCCGAGTTTCCAGCAGGCCACGCTGAGATTGGAGAGGGTGACGCCGAGCACGGCCAGGTCCTCGGTGCGTCGGGCGGCGGTGGCGGCGATCTGGCTGAGGTCCTTGAATTCCTCGAAGCGTCCGAGGGCGTTGAGCCGGAAGACGATGTTGCGGGTGAGGCTGACGGTGTGCCGGTCGAGGCCGTGGCGGTCGGCGAGGGACACGGACGCGACGAGGCTCGTGTGCTCGTGGTCGAACCAGCGCCGGGTGCGTTCCATGTCGGTAAAGCGGGGCAACTCCCCTCCATAGGGCGGGAGTTGGGTGGGGCGCTGGTTGCGGCTCGGGAACAGGCACGTGCAGGCTGCCTCGGTCGCCGTCAGGTAGTAGTCGAGCAGCCGGCGGACGGCTGCGGCGTCGTCGTGTTGGGTGGCGGGCCGGCTCTGGTCCTGCGCGAAGGTCCGTACGAGATCGTGGAAGCGGTACAGGCCGATGTCGGGCTGCTGCAGGAAATGGACGTCGAGGAGCCGTTCGAGGACCGTTTCGGCGCCGCGCGGGTCGGTGTCCAGGAGCGCGGCGGCGGCGTACGCGTCGATGTCCGCGCCGGGATGCAGGCCAAGGACGCGGAACGCCGCGCGGTGCTCCTCCTCCATGGCCTGGTACGACAGCTGGAGGGTGGCGGCGACGCTGCGTTCGCCCGCGCTCAGTTCCTCCAGGCGGTGCGTCTCGTCGCGCAGCCGGTCCACGAGGTAACTCACCGTCCAGCGCGGCCTGTTGCGCAGCCGCGCGGCGACGATGCGCAGGGCGAGCGGAAGCCGGCCGCACAGCTGCACAAGTTCCTCGGCGGCCTGCGGTTCGGCGGCGACGCGGGCTCGGCCGAGCACCTCCTCAAGGAGCAGGGCCCCGTCCTCGGGCGACATGGGTCCCACCGAGATCCATTCGGCGCCGTCGAGGTCGACGAGGCGTTCGCGACTGGTGACCAGCACCAGGCAGCCCGGTGAGGCGGGCAGCAGCGGCAGGACCTGTGCCGCGTCGACGGCGTTGTCGAGCAGGAGCAGCACGCGACGGCCTGCGAGCGTGGAGCGCCACAGCGCGGTGCGGCCCGCGACGTCGTCGGGGATGTGGTCACCAGGCGTGCCGAGCGCACGGAGCAGCCCGTCGAACGCGGCAGCCGGCGTCACCGGGGTCTCGCCGGGGGTGAATCCGCGCAGGTCGATGTGGAGTTGGCCGTCGGGGAAGTCGGCGGCGACCTTGTGGGCGGCGTGTACGGCGAGGGAGGTCTTGCCGCTGCCGCCCATGCCGTCGATCGCCACGATGGCGCTGGTGCGGTCCGGTTCGCCGGGGCCGGTCATGGCGGCGAGGAGTGCGGTGAGTTCACGTTCGCGGCCGGTGAAGTCCGCGAGGCCGTAGGGCAGGGTGCACGGCGCCTTGGGCGTATCGGGTTGTTCCGGGGCATCCCGTCGCTCCGCTGTCCCGGCCGCCTCGGGCACGGGGTGCTCGGCGGGCTCATCGGCCTGCCGGGGTGCGGGCTGTGGCTGCGGTGCCCGCAGTTCGGGCGCCGCACGCAGGATCGCCTCGTACAGGCCGCTCAGCCGGGAGCTGGGGTCGATGCCGAGTTCCTCGACGAGGAGGTCACGGACCTTGCCGTACTCCTCCAGGGCCTCGGCCTGCCGGCCGCCGCGGTACAGGGCGAGCATGAGGTGACCGCGCAAGGTCTCCCGCAGGGGGTGCTGTGCGACCAGGTCGCGCAGGTCGGCCACCAGATCGCCGGTCTCACCGGCCGCCAGGCGCAGCTCCGCGAGCTGCTCGGCGGCGGCGACGCGGCGCTCCTCCAGTGTGGTCGCAACGGATGCGAGGAGGTCGCTGCCCGTGCCCGACAGGGCGGGCCCACGCCACAGGTCGAGGGCCCGGCGCAGTTCGTCGGCGGCCCGGCCGGGCCGTCCCTCTTCGGTGGCGTGGCCGGCCCGGCGCACCCCGGCGGTGAACTCCGTGAGGTCCAGCTGCCCCTCGCCGAGGACCACCCGGTAACCGGGGCCATCGGTGACGACCACATCGCCGCCGTCCGGTATGCGTCGGCGCAGCTCGGCGACGGCCTTGCGTACTTGATGGGCGGCGGTCGCCGGCGGGTCGTCGTTCCACGCGGCCTCGACGAGACGGGTCACGGGAACCGTGCGGCCCGCTTCCAGAAGCAGTCCGGCGAGTACGCGCTCGTGGATCGCTCCCCCCAGACGCAGACGCTTTCCGTCCGCCCAGCCCTCAAGCGGACCAAGGACGTTGAAGCGCGGTCCCCCGCCGTCGTACGCAGTCATCGTGTCCCCCGTTCCCCCCCTGACAAAGTCCTGGTCAGAGGCTCGTCCGCGATCATAGGGGGTTGCCTGCGAGGCGGTACAGGGCCGTCTTGGCTGTTGAAACCTCCCGACCCTGAAGCGGAGGGCGGGGATTCCCAGCTCACTTTGCCTGGCTCCTGGCAGGGGGCGGGTCTTACAAGATCAGCACTAGCCGGGTTTGAGACCAGCCCGGACGAGCCTCACGCGGGCGGAGTTCTTGTCCCTGGCGGGCACAGTTGAACTCCTCCGCTTCGCGGCTCCGGTCCAAGGCCCCATTCCCCCAGCCCGAAAGCCAGGGCTTCCTGGGAGAAGTTCGGTGAGCCACGGAGGCGTTCCTGTCGCGCTCCCGCCGCCCGGGCACCGTGCGGTCCCGGTGCGGGAGCGAGGCGGTAACGGATCGGGAGCGGCGCCGTGGAGTCTTCAGTCGTCGAAAGCGCTCCGGATGGCGGCGCGAGCGGCTGCTCCCGGCGGTTCCTCCGTCGCGGCGGCCCCGCGATCACCGTCCGCAGGACTCCCGCCTTCGACCGTACTTTCTGCCCCCTCGATCAGGAACGAGAACCACCGTGGCCCTCGATACGAAAGCCGCCGAGACGGATTCCGCCGGCACGCCGTCCATCGCCCCGGCGCAGTCCGGGTCCCGGTCCGCGAAGCGATCGCTCGCGTTGTGGCTGGGGCCGATCCTGGCCACGGCGGCCACGCTCATCTGGTCGGGCAACTTCGTCATTGCACGCGCCCTGCACGAGACCGTCCCCCCAATCCAGACCGCGTTCTGGCGGTGGACGATCGCGATGCTGGCGGTGGCGCCGCTGGCCGCCGCGCAGACGTGGCGGCAGCGGGCTCTCATACGCAAGCACCTGGGCTTCCTCACCCTCGCGGCCCTGCTCGGGGTGACGCTGTTCAACACCCTCATCTACCAGGCGGGCCGCAGCACTTCGGCCACCAACCTGGCACTCATCGCCGCCACGTCGCCCGCGATGATCGTGGGGTTCGGCGTGCTCACCGGCGGTGAACGCGTCTCACGGCGGCGTGCCGCAGGTCTGGTCATCGCGCTCCTGGGGGTGATCGCGCTCGTCAGCAAGGGCTCGCTCTCGGTGCTGCTCGGTCTGCAGTTCTCCACGGGCGACCTGTTGATGCTGGTGGCCACGGCGACGTTCGCCGGGTACAGCGCGATGGTGCGCCGCAAGCCGCAGGGGCTGACGGGGCTCGCGTTCCTCTTCACCACGTTCGTCCTCGGCACGCTCATGCTGGCGCCCGTTTACGCGGTCAGCCTCAGCACCCAGGGCGGTTTCACGCCGAGTGGCGGGACCGTCGGAGCGCTCCTCTACATCGGGGTGTGCTCGTCGGCCGTCGCATATTTCACCTGGAACAAGGCCATCGATCTGATCGGCGCCACCCGCGCCGGATTCATCTACTACCTGCAGCCCGTGTTCGTCGCCGTCGTCTCCTTCTTTGCCCTCGGCGAGCCGACGACACCGATCCAGGTCGCCTGCATGGGTCTCATCATCGTGGGCATCGCCCTGGGCTCGGGTGCCACGGCCCAGCGCGCCGCGTCAACCGGAACCAACGGGCAGGAACTCCCGGCCACCGGGCCGGGCCCACGCTCCACGACGGCCTGATCTCTCCCAGACCCCAGACCCCAGACCGTCCGGGACGGCGCGCACAACAGCACGTCCCGCTGCCGTCGAACGCCCACCGCGGCGTATCTCAACTTCGCAATTTCCGCTCAACGAACAAGGATCAGGAATACCGCCATGTCTTTCCCGACCATCAACGCCGAGCGCCTGCTGTCCGACATCACCCACCTCGGCCAGATCGGTGCCGACCCCAAGGGAAGCCTGTACCGGGTGGCCGGCTCCGCCGCCGACCTGGCCGGGCGTGACTGGATCGACAAGACGATGCGGGTCTCCGGGCTCCACACCTGGCGCGACGAGATCGGCAATGTATTCAGCCGCCGTGCCGAGAGCGACGGGCCCTGGCTGCTCATCGGCTCGCACGCCGACACCGTCCCGGGCGGCGGTCACCTCGACGGTGCGTACGGAGTGATCGCGGCCATGGAGGTCCTGCGCACCCTGCACGAGGCGAGCCACCCGGCCGCCGACTACCTGGAGACAGTCGCGTTCTACGACGAGGAGGGCGTTACCCTCCAGTCGAACGGCGGTCTCGTCGGCTCGACGGCTCTGAGCAACAACCCCCACATAAAGGAGCTGCTGGGCTACCTCGAACTGCACGTCGAGCAGGGCCCGCGCATGGAGCGCGCCGATCTGGACCTGAGCGCTGTGACCGGCATCGTCGGGGTGCGCCGCTACATCGTCGAGGTCAACGGCCAGGAGAACCACGCGGGCACCACACCGTTCGAGCTGCGTGCCGACGCGGGGCGGGTGGCGACGCGCTTCGGAGCACTGGTGCGGGACGTGTGCCAGACCGTCGACCGCACCTCGATCGGCAATGTGGGCTCCATCGCCATGGAGCCGAACGCGCCGAACGTGGTGCCGGGCAGGGCCACCGTGCAGGTGGAGGTACGTGCGGGCTCGGAGAAGGCCCTCGACGGCATCGAGGCGCTGCTGACCGAGGAGTTGCAGCGGATCGCCGGTGAGGAGAAGTGCACGGCAGAGCTGCGCACGACGTCGGCGAAGCCCGTCGCAGAGTTCGACACGCGGCTCGTCGACGCGGTGGAGCAGGTGTGCGTCCGCAACTCCGAGCGTTTCGAGCGGATGCTGAGCTACGCCGGGCACGATGCCAGCGTGATGAGCACGAAGGTCCCGACGGCCATGATCTTCGTCCCGAGTACGGGCGGCTACAGCCACTCGAACCTGGAGCACACTCCGGACGAGCAACTGGTCCTCGGTACCCAGGCCCTGCTGGAGAGCGTCGTCGCGGTGGTCAACCTGATGCTCGCAACGGACGTGTCGGAGCGGCACTCGCTGGCCGCCTGACGCAAGCACAGCACACCCGCACAGCTGATGGCCCTGGTTCCCGCCGGAAACGGCGGAGCCGGGGCCTTCGCGCGCGCAGCTCGTCAGCCGTGGCCTTCCCGGACCGCCGCGCGGAACCGGGCCTCGCTGACCGCTGATATAGGACGTGCCCCCCTCGCCCGGGCCTGCCGCCTACCCTGCCGGGCCCCCGGCTTCGGGAGGTGGAACGGCACAACAACGCCACCCCAGAGCGCAAGGAGAGCGTGGCCGAGCACTCGTGGCATCTGGCGTTGGTCTGCTGGGTCCTGCACCGCGAGTTCGAGCGGGAGTACGAGCACACGCTGAACCTGGAGAAAATGCTCAAGAGGTGCCTGTTCCTGGAACTGTGGCACGAGCACGAGGCAGGCAGCACGCCCGAGGCCCGGCTCGTGCGGGGTGTGGACAGGCTCAACCCCGCGCTGATGCGCTACCTCACGGGTCAGGGATGGCAGGACGTCGGCGCGGACGCCGGGGCGCTGGACCGCCTCCAACTGCCCCGCCTAGAGGCGAGCAGGGCCCTCACCACGCTGTATCAGGAAGTCAGGGACGCAGCGGTCGCCAAGGGCCTGCTCGCATCCGCTTCCCGGCCGACGCCCTCGTGATCACCCGTCTACGCCGAAGCCGTCCGCCGTGCCTTGCCCAATGCCATACAGGTCGGCGACCGGTGGCATGAAAACCGAGGGGCCAGGCGCCAAGCGTGAAGGTCGGCTGCAGTGCCGTCGGGGCTTCCCCGCGCTGCGGGCCGCGTTGCCCGGGACCGCGACTCGTGATGCGCGGCGGACGAGGCCCGGGCGGGTCCAGTGCCTGGGCGCTGGACCCGCTGGTCGGAGGTGTTCAGGAGGAGGTCTTGGTCACCTCCAGGTCGGCCTTGGGTCCGGCGACGCCGCCGCCGGGCGGGTCGGCGGGTGTGGATTCGTTGTTGCCGGGGTTGGGGTCTTCGGTCCCGCAGCTGGAGGAAGCGGTGTTCTTCAGGTCCTTGCCGTCGCCGGTGTAGGCCGGGTCGAGCTTGACCTTGAACGTCCAGGCCTTGGCGGCGGTGTTCTTGATGGTGTCGGTCGTACAGGTGACGGTCCGGCCCTTCGCGGTGCATCCGTCCTTCGACGAGACGAAGGTGAGGGGTGTGGGCAGGGTGTCGGTGGCGACGACCTTGACGGCGTCCGAGGGCCCGGCGTTCTGCGTGGTGACGGTGTACTCGAACTCCTCACCCGGCGCGACCTTCTCCGGGCTCACCGCCACCAACTTCGTAGTGAGGTCGGCGGTGGCCTTGCCGACGGTGCCGTCGCCGGGCAGCGCGGCGGAGGCGGTGTTGTTCGTGGTCCGGGGGTCGTCCGTGTCCGAGGAGATGACCGCGTTGTTCTTGAGGTCCTTGCCGCCCCCGGTGTAGCTGGAGGCGATGCGGGCCTGGAGTGTCCATGTCTTGCTCGCTCCGACGGCCAGTTGGCCCACCGGGCCGCAGGTGACCTTCTGGCCTGCCGCGGTGCAGCCGTCCGTGGAGGAGACGAAGGTCATTCCGGTGGGGAGGGTATCGATGACCTTGGCATTCTTGGCGACGGACGGGCCGATGTTCGTGGCCTTGAGGGTGTAGGTGACGGTGCCGCCCGGGGGGACGGGGTTCTGCGCGCGCAGGCCGTTGAGTGCTGTCGTGGCCGTCATGGACAGGTCGGCGCCGTGCCTGGTGGGAGAGGGGAGGCCTGCTGTCTCGGCGAGGACGGCGGGTGCGGCGCACCACAGCACTGCGCAGGCGAGCGCGGCCACCACCGTGACTGGCAGCGGGTGCCACCGTCTCTTGGTCGTCGTCATGTGGGTTTCTGTTCTTCCTCGGTCGTGCCACGGCTGTTCGGGCGCCTGTCGGGAGGCCCGGCGGTGCCCTCGACGCCGTGGCGTGGGTGGGTACGGCCGCTGTCCGGGGACATCGACGGTCGTGATCCGGACCGGGCCGCCCGCGAGGGGAACAGGCCGTCCGGTCACGGAGTTTCAGGAGGAGGTCTTCGTCAGGTCCAGGTCGGCCTCGGGCGCGTTCGGCCTTGACCGGGTAGTCCTCGGCCTCGCCCGCCTTCTTACTCGCCGGTGGGCAGCGGCGCGTTCACGGCGCCCTCGTACCGGCGGATCGGGCGTCGATGACGGGCAGTGCGGTGAACGCTAGACCCGGTCGCCAAGGCCGTTGTAGTGGGCGGGCTTGCCGTCGGCGTCGATGGGGCGATGGGCGTCGGATTCGACGGTCTTGCTCTTGCCGAGGTGGAAGTCTTCGTCCACATCGGAGTAGGGCCCGGCGCCGTCGGAGGTGGAGTGGTACGGGTCCGGGGCGTCGCCGGAGCTCTTGTGGTGACCACTCATTCCGCGGCGTCGACGACCTCGCCGTTGCCCGCGCCCGCGATGACGCCGATGGGAGTCTTCGCTTCGGGCACCCGGTCGCCGGTGATCGGAGCCCGGACGGTGGAAGCCGTCAGGTCCCGCTGGTAGACCTTGCCCTGCGGGTCGGTGATGTAGAAGTTGCCGATCTCGTCGAAGAACGCCGAGTGGTAGTACAGGCCCTGAAACCGGTTCTAGGCCAGATGCTGCGGCTTGCTCGTGCGGTTGAAGTCGTCCACACGGCTGGGGGCGGAGCCGTCCGGGATGTACAGCAGGCCGTCCTTGGGGTGGGCCGCCCAGTCGTCCCAGGAGCCATTGCCCGGGTCGAACCGTGCGTCGGTGAGGACCGGTTCGGGGGTGGTCCGGTCGATGGGGGCCGCGTACGAGCTCCTGATGTCTGTGGCCTTGCCGGTGAGGGGGCAGACCTTGACCGGCCTCGTGGGGTTCTCTCCGACCGCGGTGCAGCTGTACGTGTGGCACGACCCCTGCGGCGTAGCCGAAGCGTGGATGCCCCTGGCACCCTTCGCTTGGCCGTTGCCCTCGTCGATGCGGGCGGCGGGTGCGGGCGGTTCTTCGACTGCGCGTGACGGCGCGGTCAGGGCGGAGGAGGTGACCGTGAGAGGCGAGCACCGCGATGGCCAGCGCCATGGCTTGGGACCCACACCGTCTGTGCCGGAGTGTGGGGGGCGTGGTGTTCGTCTGCACTGTCCTGCCTTCTTCGATCTGGGACCGTTCGGGTCCGGGCGGTGTCAGCTGGAGCGATGGCGTGCCGCGTACATGAGGGCGGCGCCGCCCGCGAGGAGGAGTCCGGTGGTCCAGGGCAGCCAGTCGGGGAGTTCGTCGCCGGTCTGCCGTGGCCGCTGGGGTATGCCGGGGCCCTGCTCTGGCACGGTGACGGGCAGCAGCGTGCCGCCGGCCGAGCCTGCCCGGCCCGCCCGGCCTGACGGGCTCTGGCCCCAGGCTCATAGGAACCGGCGTGCCGCTGCGGGGCGGTGGGGTTCCCCTGCGGGACTGCCCCGACCGGCACCCTCTCTGACCTTCAGTCGGTCCTGGTGCTTCGCCATGGGCCCCTGCGCCAGTGGGTATGCCGTCTTGTTGTGCGGCCTGGACGCTGCCAGGGGAGGCCAGGAGGGCGGCTGCTGGGAGAGCCGAGGACGTGAGCGAGGTCGCCAGGTGGCGACGCGCTCGCTCATTGAGGCCGCGGCGCCGGGGAGTCCTGGTCATGGTGGAGCCTTCGTTCCGTGTCCGAGTCGATGGGCCTGCATGCCCTTGCCCGGCCACACCTGTTGGAGTCCCAAACCCGTCGAGGAGTGCATCGTATGATCATGATGATCAGCTACGGAAAGTGACGTCGGCTCGCCCATGCATCACTCCGTCGGCCCCGCGAATGGAAGTGGGTGCGGATCCGCTGAGGTGATGGCCCGGGGCCAGCAGTGAGGCGGTAGTTCTGCCGGTCAAGGCTGAGGGAGAGGCGTTGGTGACGTTGTCCGGATCCCCGCCGAACCGGGCAATGTTGTCGTGCACGCACTCCAGCGCGGCGAGCTGGTCGAGGATCCTCCGGTTCGCCGGGGACAGCGGCTCGGACCTGATCGTGCGCTGGACCGACGGTGAGGTGACGCTGTACCCGTCGGTGGCCGAGGAGGGCTTCCACGGCGAGGTGCGGCTGCACAAGCCGGAGCCGGACGAGACCTGGAAGCACGCTACCGCGATGACCGTCGGCCGCTTCGGCGGCAACGGCAAGGTGGACGACCTCGTGGTCCGCTGGACCGACGGCGAGATGACCATCTACCAGAACACGGGAACGACGCTCGGCCGACAGATCATCGCCGTGACGCCCAAGCCCCCCCAGGCGGAGACATGGAAGCACGCGGTCGAGATCGGCTCCGGGGACTACACGGGCAACGACGGCTGGGACCTGGTCGTGTGCTGGTCGGACGGCGAGCTGTCCCTCTACACCGACGGCGACGAGAAGGGCCTGGGCAAGGACAACCCGCTCGTCACCCCCAAGAAGTAGCGCACGCGGTGCCCGGGCGAAACGTCCGGGCACCGTGGCACACGTTCTGATTGGACAGTCATGCACAGCTGAAGGCTTACTCTGCCGGGCGCCGCTCTGGTGTGTCTGGTGACGCTGGCCGCCTGTGACGGCGGCAATGGCGGTCACCCGGCCCAATCCCGCTCGGCGACAGCGCAGCCGCAGCCCTCCGGAGGGCCCGGTACCTGCGATGAGACCAAGCCGAGTGGGGCCGGCCCCTGGAAATCTGTACTGGCGGAGTTCCGCGACTACTTGAAGCTGTCGGGGGCTACCGGGCTCACCGAGCACGTCAAGGACGCCAAGCTCCGCGACTGCCCGGGCGGCGACAGGGAGGCGAACGTCCTCACGGACTACGACCCCCACCTCGAAGCACCCAACGTGGACGCGGAGACGAAGAAGGGCGCGGACCGAGTCGCGCACGCATTCACCGCGTGGCGGGACGAGAAGTTCCACGACGAGGGATGGGTGTACGTCATCAACGGCGCGGTGGAGACCGTCACCAAACAGCCGTGGTAACGACGAGGACACCCCTCAGGGGTGCAAGGCCAATGTAAGACCGACCCTTTGAGCCCGTCACACGGTCCTGCCGAACGGCCCTGTTCGGCCGTGCCCGGGGTGACGATTCGACCGTTCGGAATGGTGTGACTCCCCACCCCGGCCGGCAGCGTAGAGCCGCCGGAACTGCCGGGTCGTGACCGCCCGCGGCCTGCGGCCGCTCCTACCCACCACAACCGGAGCCGGAGCACCTCCCGGCACTCCGCACCCCCTCACCGGGCCCACCCACAGCCCCGCCCCGAGTACGACCCCGGTGCCGTCTGCTCCTCGGCGCAGAGCATCCGCCTCGGCCCGTCGGTCGTCCGCGCCTGCCGCCAGCAACTCGGCCGCTGACAGCAGTTCCTGCGCCGACACCCGCCGTTCGCTCCGAAAGGCGGGCATCAGACGTGCCGTCAGTTCCCGGGGGCGCTCAGAGCTTGTCCGCAACGGCCCAGGGAGTCAGCCGGCATGGAGGCCGCACCCCTCATACGGGTGGAATAGAGCTGTACGCGACCTTGCACGCGGACACGAGCCGCTACCTCTTGTCGCACGATCACTTCTCGCCGGTGGCTGCGCGCCGCCATCACCCTGGTCGGTCTCTCCGCCGTCCTCGTACCCGCCGCTCCGGCATCTGCCACAACCGCCGCGGCCACGTCACAGCTCGCCCCGGCGCTGCGGCGAGCCCTGCCGGAACCGCCTCCCGCCGAAGTCGCCCGCAACGCACTCAGCGACCTGAACATCGAGGCCCCGCACCCGATGACCGGCTACAGCCGGGCCAAGTTCCCCCACTGAGCCAGCCAGTACGGCGAGCGCGACACCCGCGAAGCCATCCTGCAGCGCGACGGGCAGAACGTGGTCCAGGACGCCAAGTGCCGTGCCGTGTCCGGGACTTGGTACAGCGAGTACGACGGCAAGACACCGACCACCTCCGGCCAGATCGACATCGACCACATGGTGCCGCTGGCCGCCGGGTGGCGGGCCGGCGCCGACCAGTGGGACACCGCCAAGCGCAAGGCCTTCACCAACGACCTGGTGCACTCCCAGCTCATCGCCGTCTCCGCCGCCTCCAACCGGTCCAGAGGCGACCAGACCCCAGACCTGTGGAAGCCCCCACTGAAGACGCACTGGTGCACCTACTCCCGCGCCTGGATCGACGTGAAGACATCTACGAGCTGAACATCACCGAGGCGGAGAAGACGGCGTTCGGCGAGATGCTCGACACCTGCGGCAACCGATGCCCACCCCGGAGCCGACGGTCTGCGACGACCAGCGCCAACTGGGCGGGAACTCCCGGGGCACTGCTGCCTCTTTACTCGTTCGCGTTGCCGCTGGGGCCCTTCATGCTCAGGTTGCCAAACATGAGTCTAAGCGATCTTGGATATTTGTTGTGCGGCTTGGGGACGCAGCCGTCCGGCAGTTGTGTGGAGCCATGCCCGTGGTAGCGTCGCTCTCTCCTCCGGCGTGTCCGGACGGAGTCCTGTCAGGCCCCTCATGATCGACCCACACCAGCGGTTCCAGAATGCACTCGACGGCCTGGACACTGCCTTCGCGCCACTGTCCAAACTGTTCGTTCCCGTGGGCGGCTGCACCCACTGCTACACCGCGGCCGGCCTCGAAGCCCTGGCCGGCCGCGTGCACCGGGTGCCGGAGGAACTGCTCTTCTCCGTCGCGTACAAGACGCCCGACCACTGGGACGACTTCCCCGGCCTGTACCGCCGGCTGACACCCCGGATCGTGCGTCTTCTGACGGCTGACCAGCTCGACCACGCAATGGTCGCCTCCCGGCTCCTCGCCGCCGACTGGCGCACCTGGCCCGCACCGGAAGGCATGGCTCTGGAGGAGCTGTGGGATGCCTGGTGGCGCTCAGCTCTGCACACCCACCCGAGCACCGGAGACATCGCTTCCATACTGGAGACGCTTTCGGTCACTACGGGTACCCTCGCCCCCTGGCTGGCCGCCTGGACCGAGACCCGCACCGAGGCGTCAGACCTGCACCTGGCCGATGCGCTCGACCACTGGCTCTTCGAGGGCGAACTCGCCGACCTCCATCTCGGCTTCTACGACGAGTTCCACGCCACACCCCAACTGCTGCCCTGGCTGCTCTCCTTGGAGGACGGCCGCATCGGCGCCGCCCATCTGATCGAGGTCGAGCGCATCACATACAGCTGAGCGGTCTCGTGTGGGGGATGCGGCTGGTGCCATCGTGGCAGCGCGCCGCGTGAGCGCGCGGTCGACGGCGGCGCGGAGTTCATGGGTGGTGGTGTAGGGCACGGACGGGCAAGTCCTGGTATTTGACCGAGCGCCAGATCCGTTCGATGCGGTTCAGCTTAGGCGATCTGGGCGGTGGGTAGAACAGGTGGACCCCGATGGCGGCCAACTCCTCGCGCCGTCCCTTGAAAACGTCGGCGTGGTGGATGGAGGCATTGTCCAGCGCGAGGGTGCAGGGCCGGGGACGCTTCCAGCCGGGCGGCGGACTGCCGAGCCGGTCCGCCCCGCCGGGCAGGCGCGCTATCTGGGCACAGACGAAGCCGAGCACCATCGCCGCATCAATCTTGTGCTCGACGGCGGTCCACAGCAGCTCGGGTTCCGAGCCGGTGCCGTTCAGCGCGCCGAGCACGACCCGCCGGTTCCTGGTGTCCTCGCGCTTCACCACCACCCGGGTGCCGGTGCGGACCCAGGTGTATCCGGTCGGCAGGGTCGGGGAGAACCCGCACTCGTCCAGGTAGTGCAGGTCCTCCACACCGGCCTTGGACCTCAGCCGCACAGCCGCAGACCCTCCAGCCGCTTCCACGCGGCGGCCTGGAGGGCCGGGTCGGCCTGATGCCGGATGCTGTCGCGAGTACGTTTCCAGCGGAAGCCGTCCCGGTGCAGCAGCACCGACAACCAGGACGAATGCAGCCCGACTCCGCGCTCGCGGCGCAGCCACTCGGCCAGCGCCGGCAACGTCCAGGTAACGCCCCGGGCCGCGGAATCGTCCAGCATCTCCTCCAGCGCGTGCAGGTCCTCGCGCTTCCAGCGCGGCGGACGCCCCGGACGCGGTGCATCCGCCAGCACCTCGAACCCTCCGTCGAGGAACCGGTGCAGGGCCTTGCGCACCGTGACCACGTGCCTCTCCACGACCGACGCGATCGCGGGCGCGGTCCGGCCCTCGGCCGCGATCCCGAACCACCACACGCAACCCACACCCCGCTACAACACCCCAAGAAATCCCAACCGCTGTGGAGCAATCCCAATTTCTACAGCACACCAGGTCAAAGCCCCAGCCCCACTGAGAAACCCAGAAAACAACAGCCCCAAGCCCCGAACCAACCCGTCCCAAAATTTGCAGCACCGCAGGTCACAACTCCGCCAACACAACCGTCAGCTCAAACCCACTGGGACGACACACCCGAGCGGCGCGCGGAACTCGACGCACTCGGCATGCGCTGGTAACAGCGCATGCCGAAGGGCCGGGCCCGGGCTTCCTGTTGGGAACCCGGGCCCGGCCCTCGTGTGCCGCCGTGTGCGCCTCGCTGACACGGGATGCATCGGGCCCGATCGCTGCTACGAAGCCACCAGAAGGGCGTACAGCGGCTCCGCCGGGGTATTCAACGGGACCACTGCGCCCCCGCCGAACAGGATCCGTCGCGGCGGCCGGACGCCGGACGCCGGGACGTCGACCACCCGGGCCGCTTACCCGGGAACTTCAGCAGGTCGAGCTGATCCGGGGCCAGGTGGATCTGGTAGCCGCCGCGCCGCGTGCTGATCAAGGAGGCGGGTGATTCGCAAGCGGCGAGGTTGCGGCGCAGCCCGGAGACAGCGTCCTGCACCCGGCGAAGCGCGGGGCGGGTGCGTTCCCGTCCCACATCACGGCGATGAGCCGTTCCATGGCGACGACGTTGTTGGCGTCGACCAGCAGCGCGGCCGACATCTTGGCCTGCCGCGGCCTGTCGAGCCGGACCTCGCGCCCGGTGATCTGCGCGGGTAACGGCCCCAGCACGCCGAACCTCATGTTCCCCCCGGCACTTCACGACCAGCGCCGGCTCTTTCTCTCTCCCCCCGGCTGACCTCGCACTAGGACGAATCTAGGACGACCGAAGGACCCGTGTCCGTAGCGTCACCGTGCGGTATCCAGCCGTTCCCGCACAACAAAAGGAAACGGGGATCAGATGACGAAAAAGTTCATGTCGAAGAGATGGGCGTCGACCGCAGTGAAGGCGACGACGGTCGCCATGGCCCTGGGGGGCACTGTCGGTGCGACCGGGGCAGCGGCTGCCGACGCGGCGAGCGTCAGCAGCACGACACCGGCTCACTCCGTGGCTGCTCCTACGGGTTCGGTGCTGGTCAAGGAGGTCAAGACAGCACAGGGCACGCTCGACATCTACCGGGACTCCGCTGCGCGGGTCCGGCCCTTCTCCGCGTCCGGCTGCGCGGGTGGCAGCTTCGAGGTCTGCATCAACATCAACGGCAGCGGGAAGTTCGTGTACTACATCGAGAATCTGACGCACTTCCCCAGCGCCGGCACGGTGAACATGCAGATCAACGGCCCCTCGGGGGTGATCGCTCAGACGGGTAACTTCTACGAGAGCGGCGGCTGGTACAGCTTTATCTGGAACTTCGACAACAACGTGACGCCTGGGTACTACTGCGCCACGTCCTTCACCTACACCTCCCGCCAGGGCGCCTGCGAGACCGTAAGCTGACGCCTCGGCACTTCGGCGGCGGGCAGCCGTGCTCTCCGGCGGCTGCCCTCTCCGGGGCGAGGGGGGGCTATGCGGGCTCGACTTCGTGGAGTCGACACGGTTTTTCCCGCCTCCTGAGCTATGCGGCGGCTTCGTGTCCGCCCCCGCTGACACGAGTCGGCACAAAAAACCCGCCCGGCTACTGACACGAGAGCGGCACACGGCCATACACCGGCTCCACCTGGTCGCTCAGCGGGACCACCCGTGCCCCTGGTGGTCCTGATCGGCAAGGTGCGGGCGATAGGCTGGCCGCCGTCCATGAGGGCTGCCCAGGAGTTCGGTCACCGCGTTGATTCCGCCGGCCCGCTCCTCGGCCGGCCGGTAGCCCCACTCCCCCAGCTTCGCCGTCGGGTTGCCTTCCCGGGTGACCAGCGGCGGCACTGCCACAACTACCTCGCCACAAACGGGCGTTCAGGCCCAGAGGCCTGTGTCGTGCATCGTAGAGGCTTCGCGGAGAACGCCGTAGGCCGAACACCACGATCGGTAATTCACGGCGGGCCCAGAGACGCATTCGACAATCATTGGCTACTGCCGATGGGCAACAACCGGTGGCCTAGTGGTGGGCCCCGTGGGGCAGGCGGACCACCTCGTCTGGTCAGGCTCTGGCGGTCCATTCGGTGGAGTTCGCGGGTGACGAGTTCAGGGATGGCGGATAGGGCCATTTCGAGGAGGTGTTCGATAGCGTTGGCTATGCGATCGTTTCTCTTGTCTACGTTGATCGACTTGGCCCAGCTCTGAGGTTCGTAGCGGGCGATGCTAGCGAGGGCGTACAGCACTCCCCACCAGGTGAGCAGGGGGTGAAGCGGTCGCTGGTTTCCCTGCAGGGCGGGGAGGACGTAGTGGATTCCTTCGCGGTAGGGGGTTCCGAGGATGGTCTCCACTGGGGCGCGGGGGTTGGGCTGGTAGGGGACGTAGAGCGTGCTCGGAAGTGAGCCTGGTGTCCTTTGTCCCGTTTCTGGGCGTCCAGCACCGTCGGGGGGCTGGAACTGCCAGCCCTCCAGGGTCGGGTAGCGGGCAAGGAACTCGGTGATGCGCTGCTCCTGGAACCGGTCGTCCCTCTCCTCACCGAGGGTCTTGGGGCAGCCGAACAGGTTGACCGTGGACCATCCCGAGGGCAGGGGTGGAGCATAAGGGGATGGGTGCGGCTCTTTCGGAGTGAGATCACCGATCAGGCCGTGAGGCCGTACTTGTGCTGGCCAGGCTGGGGATAGTGGCGTTCGTACTCCCTCCTGGTGTGGAAGATCCAGTACTCGGAGAAGTCGTTGTTGCTGATGAGCGCGCGAAGGGTGAGGACCGCCTCGGCGCCGCCGAGGCTCCACCGGCTGCCGGTGATATCGAGTCTGTCGGCGATCAAGTGCCGTGCTGCTCCCTCGACGATTCCGCTGGCGATCGGCCAGCCGGCTGCCAACGCCCGGCCGTAGTGGACGTGGTCGGCGTTGTTGGCCAGGTAGCGGCAGGCAGTGTCCGCGGCCGCGCGTTGCTCGTCGGTGAGACGGCGGTGGTCGGCTTCGGAGCGGATGTCGAAGACGGCTCCAGCGGCGTCACCGGCCAGGATCCGGGCCGCTTTCGTCCCCACCCAGGTCTCGGCCTTAGGGTCGGTGGCGCTGTGGAAGCAGCGTGCGGCCGCCCAGAGCTTCTCGATCACGTGGACGATGTCGAGCACGATGTGGATGGTGACGCCACGGTGGGCGGCTTCTGCGCGGACGAGGCCGAGTTGGTGGGTGGCGCCGTCCACCAGGACCACCCAGCACCTTTGGTGTTGCGGGTCACGGGCCTCGGCCTGGTCGAAGGCCGTCCTGATGACGTGGTCGGGGGTGTGCTCGACGGAGGCGGTGAGCCATTTCGCTCGGGCTTTCGGCCCCGGACGTGGGGTGCGGTGGCCGGTGCGGCCGCCGGGCGGGGCGATGATGTCGTGCGGACGACGAACGGCGGGCTCCGCGTCGTGGACGACGGCGAGCGTGGCCATCCTTTTGCGGCCCGACTTCTCCCCGGCCGAAAGGCGGGTGCGGAACGTCCGCGTTGCCCGCTCGGCGGCCCTCTGGGTCGCCTCACGCAGATGCCCCGGCCTCATCACGATGCCTTTGCCATCGAAGCTGAGGACCAGCAGCGTCTCGTGGCCGGCGGGCACGGGGGTGCGGCAGGTGTAGAAGGCGTCGATGTCCACCGCGGCGGCCCGCACCAGCTCCTGGGCCTGCCGTTTGCTGACCAGACGTGCTCCGCAACGGCGGTCGATCGCCTCAAGGGCGGTGTCGTAGGAACCGCGGCAGGCTTCCAGTACGGCGAGTCGTTGCAGGCCCAGGCTGTGCCGGCCACGCGGCAGGTTCAGTTCCCGGTCGGCCGGGCAGACGTTGGTCCGGCCCGGTGCGCGCAACGCGCACCGAGCCACGGTCACCGTTCCGACCATCGTGGCCAGTTGCCGCCGGTGGTTCTTCTCCAACCGGCTGCGGCCGTCGGCCAACGCGGCCCGGGACGAAGAGCTGAGGCCGCTGAGGGCCGCTTCCTCAACGCGGGCGCGAAGATCGAGATGGGCCTGCAGGAGGAGGCGGCCCAGCTCCCGGGCTCCCGTCTCGGCGCTCTCCTCGACCTGGTCATGTGGCAACTGCAGGACCTCGGGGCTGGAGAGGGAGGAGATGAGGAAAGTGAGGAAAGAAACGGTTCGGGCAAAGGGGTCAGCCGCCGTGGCGGCCTCATACGCTCCGTTCATCGGGCTCTCACCTTCGGGTGTCGACTGGGTGGCACCTTCGACGCTAGGGGCGAGGGCCCGATGCCACACCGGCGCGGCGGCGTCCGGCAGCCGGTCCATCCCGCTCCGGCGCACCCGAACCCGCCGGATTGCCGCCCCGCGCAGCGAACAGTCCCGGACCCGGTTCCTGAAGCCAGTCCCGCTCCACCAGCCGTTTCAGCTTCGACCGGAACCCCTCCACCTTGCTCTTGTCCGTCGACAGCCCCAGCACCGCGCAGAGTTGGTGTGCGCGCATCGGATGCACCGCGTCCCGGAGCACCTCGACGATGTCCTGGTACGCATCCGGCAGCACCCCGGCCTCCAGCTCGGGCGACCACTGCGGCACCAGCTTCACCCCGACCGGCGAGCCCACCGAGAAACGCTCCTCCGCTCCTGCTTCCGGCGGTTCCTCCGGCCCACCCGGCACCGGGACCACCTCCGGCTCCCCGACCGCCTCCCCACCCGACAAGATCTCCGACATCGTCTCCCGGGTGATCTCCAGCCGTGAAAGCACCGCCTCCTGCTCGGTCAGACTCTCGGACAACTCCGCGATCCGAGCCTGCAGTTCGTCGATCCGCTCCCGCGCGGCAGCCTCCCGCCGCTCGATCTCCTCCAGCCACGACACCATCGCCGCCACCCCCGGAATCCGGTCACCCGACACCACGACCATCGAGCAACTACACCCCGGTCAGCAACCACGCAGGTCAAGACACCTCACTGGAGAAGAGCCACACCCTAAGGGGATTGTGCTTCCAGCTGGCGTGCGGGGAAGTGGGGAGAGTCCTCCAGGGGTACGTGCCGGGTGTCCGGCAGAGCGGCCCATGGTTCACCCAGCCGCGCCCCGGAACTGGGCAGACCTTCACACCCCAACGCCTGTGCGACCCCGGCGAATGACGTCGCGCCATGCGGGTTCGGGTTCTTGGGCGGCATCAAGGGGATATCCCTGAGCCGGCCCTGGGGATTGGTTTCGATCCCGTGCCCTTTCAGTTGCCATGGCCGCCTGCCCTCCTCGACGGCGGGCAGATTCGGCGAAACCGCTGCCGGCGCCCGCCCCGCCTGGGAAAGCCCATAGGAGGAACTCGCCGCTCTCGCGGCCGAGAAGACCGCTTCTGGCGGTCTGAGGCTGATGAGTGAGGGCGGAATTCTTGGTGACAACCTGTAGGCGGTGGTGCCGTCCTTGCTGACGGACTTGGCCTGGTACAGGTCGGCGGCGCCGATGACGCCAGGAGCCTTCTTGAGGTCGGCGACGGGAATCTCGACCTTGTTCCTCGCCTCGGGGCCGGAGAGCTTCTGGCCCCGAGGTGCACGGATGACGACGCGGGCGCTGGTGCCTTCGGCACTGACGGCGGGGAACTTCTTCTGGAGGAGGTCGAACGCCTTCTGGGATTCGGTGCCGGGCATGGAGTCTGCCGGCGGAGTGGTGGCGACCGAGGCGGCAAAGCCGACTCCGGCGAAGACCAGCACCCACAGGAGCGTCATCAACCGCCACCGTCGGAAGGCGAGTCGGCCCGGCTTGCAGAGGAACGTAGCCACGGCGGAAGGGACTCCCGTCGGGGTCGGCAGGACAAGCAGGTCCCCTTTCGTGAGCGGATCCGCATCGAGGCCGCCGAGCGGTTCGCCGCCGGTGTCTGCAATGCGGACATCACCAAGGGTTACGGATCACGGTCTGCTCGGTGCAGCGATGGCGCCGGGACTGGCAGAACGCCGGCACCGACGGACTTTGCTCGACCAAGCCGGCCTCGTCGCACAAACTGGGCGATGCGTTGTTCGCGAGTAGGGCCCTCGGAGGGCTGAGATGTCGACCCGTTGCCGTGCTCATGGTGACTGGCCGGTCGCACTTGGTGAATAGCCGACCAGTCCCATGTCCAGCGCTGCGCCCCAACCGGGGGTTGAGGAACATCGGAACGACAACCGGCGACAAGCCCGGGCGCCATGGGGCGCTCTTCCTGGTAGGGGCAGCGCGGGCGCGGTAGTGGGGCGGTGGGCCGCAAGGTGAAGGTAGTCTCAAATTCACTGCCCCCAACCAACGTGCCCACACCATGACGGATTCCTCAATTCAGGGAGAGGTGAGCGCTGTGCCCGAGGCACCCCAGCGGCCGCCGCTGCGCGCCGACGCCCGCCGCAACGTCGAGAAGCTGCGCCAGGCCGCGGCGGACGCCTTCTCCGAGCACGGGCTCGACACGCCGCTGGAGACGATCGCGAAGCTGGCGGGGGTGAGCGTCGGCACGATCTACAACCGCTTCGGGAGCCGTGACGCGCTGCTGGACCAGGTCGTCAACGAACTCGCCGACCGGCAGGTGCGCGCGGCGATGGCCATCGCGGACGGCACGGCGGGCAGCGCGTGGGAGAGGCTGCTGGCCTACGTCGAGGCCATCTGTCAGGCGCAGGCCGACGACCCGGCGTTCAACGACGCGTTCTCCCGCCGCTACCCCAACGCCCCAGCTCTCAAGGCGGTCTGCGACCGGTCCCTGGCATTCGCCACCGAGCTGGCCGCCGACGCCCGCGCCGAAGGGGCCCTGCGTGAGGACGCCCGGATGGACGACATCGCCCGCTTCTTCCAGGTCAACGGTGACCTCGTGCGGGCCGGTGACGACGCCGGCCGCCGCCGCGTCCTCGCCCTGCTCTTCGAGGGCCTGCACGCCCGCACCGGCAGTCGCCCGCTGCCCGGCTGATCACGGCCGGCAACGACGACCTCAGCACGGCCGGGAACGCCGACGGTGTCGGCACCGCGAGACGGGACCGACACTGTCGTCGCGCGCGACTACGCGGCGCGGGCCGCCTTCGCGGCGCCCTCGAACGCATCGGCCCGCGACTGCTCACCGAGTGGGACCAGGTGCTCCATGGCCGGGATCTGCGCGGCCAGCGTCAGGTCCGCGACGATGAAGGTCGCCTCCATCTCGAAGATCACCGACAGCACCGACTCCAGATAGTTCAGCACGTGCTCGTGCGGCGCCCGGGGCGTGCCGGGGGCGTAGGAGCCGCCGCGGCTGGTCACCACCGTCACCGGTGTGCCCTTCACCTTCGACTCCGGCGAGCCGGCGGTGCGGCCGATCAGGATCACCTGGTCCAGCCACGCCTTGAGGGTGGAGGGCACCGAGAAGTTGTACATCGGCGCGCCGATGACCACCGCGTCGGCCGCCTCCAGCTCCGCTATCAGAGCCAGGCGCTCGACGAAGGCCCGAGCCTGCTCGTCGGTGTGCTCCGCCGGGTCGAGCGACCCGGCGGTGTGGGCGTCCGCGGTGATGTGCGGGACCGGCTCGGCGGCCAAGTCCCGGTAGATCACCTCGCCACCCGGGTGCTCTTCCAGCCACGTACGGCGGAAGGCCTCGGTGACGGCCCGAGAGGTGGACGCCTGGCCCGCGAACGCGGACGAGTCGATGTGCAGCAGTGTCGCCATGGCGCAACTCCGAAAAGGGGAGAGGGCGTGCGTACCCTCCCGCCGCAGGCGGTGGGACGGTCGCAGCAGATAACTTGAACCTACTCTCAACTTTAGCCACAAGTTGAGGGCCGGTTCAAGTTTCCGTCGGTGCCCGCGTTCAAGCCGGCTACTCCTTCGCATCGGCTCCCCCTCCCGCGGGAAGCACAGCGGGAACGTGCCCAGCGAGTAGCGCGGCTCCCAACATCCCGTGCCGCCGAGCGTCTCGTACGCATGGTGCAGCGACAGGGAGTTGGGTGCGGCGGCTACCGGCCCCTGCACCTGGCCCGCCACGCAGTTCACGGCTGCGTAGTTGCGCTTCCAACTCCGAGAGCACGTCGAACCCCTACATCACATTGCCGCGGGTCAGGGCGGCAGTCGTCGGCTGGCGCCCGCTTCCTCCGCGACGGCTTCTCGAAGTTGGAGGGCTCTGTCGCGCCGCGCGTGGCCGCGGGCTGTGCGCGGCTCGCCGGCCTGCCGGCGCCGCGTACGCGCTCGCGAAACTGCTGCACGAACGGGGTGAGAGCCAGGCCGAGCGCTGGGCCCGGCAGGCCGCCGTCGTCGGCCGCCACCGGCGATGAGACCGGCCTGCGCAGCCTCGCACGGATTCCCGCCAGGACAGCTATGACCATCACCATGCCAACTTGTCTAATCAAGTTTGGACTTGGTTCTTCCGTCTGACGGCGGAGGTCGATATCCATGTCCCGTTCATCCTGCACGGCCGGGGCCGAACAGCCCGCTCCCTCATGACACCCTTTTCACACGGGACGAGGTACACCAATGCACTTGCGCCGAAGACTCCTCAGCTGGGGGCTCGCCCTCCTCGGCTTGCTGATCTTCTCCCCTCCCCCGGCTCACGCGGCTGGGAGCAGCGGCAATCTCATCGTCAACGGCGATGCGGAGGCTGGGGGTTACTGCACTGACGACTGGGCGGCGGCCACCACCGTGCCCGACTGGACCGCTCAGGCCGGCGGGGTGAATGTGATGTGCCACACCGCCGGTTCGTTCGGGCTGCCCAGCGACGGCAATGCTCCCGGCAAGGCCTTCTTCGGGCCCGGCAACTTCGGTGACGGTTCGATGTCGCAGACCGTCGACGTCTCCTCCGCGGCCGCGGCGGTGGACGGCGGCGGGGTGAGCTACAACCTCTCCGGCTGGCTCGGCGGCTGGACCACCTACAGCGGGTACGCCGCCGTGAACCTGCACTTCCAGGACGCGAACGGCCGTCCGCTGGGCAGCATCGCCAAGCTGCCCACGGTCTCCGCCTCCGACCGGGCCCTGGCCACCAAGTTCCTCGCCCGTAGCACCACCGGTCCGGTACCTGCGGGTACCCGCTCGATCCAGGTCGAGGTGCAGTTCCTGTCGACGTCACACGAGACCGGCTACGTCGACAACCTCTCCCTCACTCTGAACACACCGGTCACTGCGCCGGCCCCGCTCACTCCTCCCGTGTCGAAAGTGCCGGGCTACGACCACGTGTTCATGGTCATGATGGAGAACACCGACTACTCCGCCATCATGAACGATCCGGCCGACACGCCCTACCTGCACAGCCTCATGGATCAGGGCGCGACACTGACCGACTTCCACGGCGTCTACCACCCCAGCGACGAGAACTACCTCGCCGTCGCCGGCGGCGACACCTACGCCAAGGGCGCCACCTACTGGCCCAACATCAACTCGCCCCAACACCACCTGGGCGACACCCTGGAGGCGGCTGGCAAGAGCTGGAAGGCCTACGAACAGGGGATGGGCACGCCTTGCAACACCAAGAACAACAACGACAGTTACTACGAGCCCGACGACGCGCCATTCATCAACTACACCAATGTCAGCGGCAACGCGTCACGCTGTGCCGCGCACCTCTTCGACACCACGCAGTTGGCCACCGACCTCCGATCGGCTTCGACCACCCCGAACTTCTCCTGGATCGCCGCCGACGACTACTACGACGGCGAGGCCTCCGGCAACGGCAACGCCACCAGCCTCAAGACCCAGGACGGCTGGCTGAAGCAGACCCTCGCCCCGGTCCTGACCTCTCCCGCCTGGACCCAGGAGCGCTCACTGCTCGTCCTGACCTGGGACGAGTCCAACAATGAGGCGTACAACCACATCGTGACCACGCTCGTGGGTTCCCAGGGCACCGTTCCGGCAGCAACCACCAGTCCCGCCCACTACGACCACTACGCCATCGCCCGCACCGTCGAAGCAGCCCTCGGCCTGCCCGGCCTGACTGCCAATGACACCTACGCAACGCCGCTCAACGCGGCCTTCGCGCCGTACACCGGGACGGCGCCGACTCTCACCGGCGACCTGAACTCGGTCGCGAACGGCGGCAACGTCACCTTCCGGTACTCGGTGCCGTCCGCCACGCAGGTGAGTGCGAAGAACTGGATCGGCATCTACCCAGCCGGTGTCGCCCCCGGCAAGCAGTCGTCCCTGGCCTGGGCCTACGCACCCGACTCCAGCGGCGCGTCGACCTTCTCCACCGGCAAGTTGAGCGGCCCGGGCAACTACGACGTGTACTACCTGGCCAATGACGGCTACTCGGTGCTGGCCGGACCCTTCTCACTCGCCGTGGGCTGATCCGGCAGCCTTGCTCCGGCACACCAGGCAGCACCCGAGGCGAGGCACGGGTGGGATGGCGCGTAGCGAACGGGGGTGCCAGGCGGGCCTGCACGGAAGCACCCGCGCGCAGGCCGGGGACCTGCGGTTCCCGGGACTCCCCCGGGGCCAGCCACCCGGCCTGTTTACCGCCCTGTGCCGTAGCGGTGGGCACGGCGCCGCCGAGTCGTCTTCGGCCACTGATCCCCGATACGAAGCCTCTGCCGGACTCCGGGCCGGCGGGGGCTTATCGCGTCCGCTGCCTGGGACGGTGTCGTATCAGCTCGCCCAGCGGGACGCCGCGAGCCTCGTGTGGCGGGGGTGGGCCGCACTCTCGCGCCCTTGAGCGTCTCCGGCTTCACAGCCTCGATCCAGCTCTCCGCCGCGACGTTGTCCACTGAACTTCCGACGGCGCTCATGCTCCTGCGGTAGGCCGCGGCCCCGCGCAGAACCTCGATCTGCTGCTCCAGCACCTTGATCCGACGGCGTGCTTCCCGTCGTTCCGCCCTCTCCTGGCTGGACGTTCCGGGCTTCGTCCCGTTGTCCGCGCGGCGCATCCATTTCCAGCGTCATCGCATGGACGCCGTGCGGCCAGGCCCGAAAACTCGCCGACCTGCCCGACGCGAAGATGGACGCGCCCCCAACCCCTCCTCGCTGACACCCCTTTGTGTCCGACTGGCAGGGGCGGCGGGGCGCACGGGGCGCACGGTCCTGGACGTCAAGAAGACCACTACCGCGATGATGACTCCCCGCAGGGTCGCGCCGTGGAACATCGGCCCGCAGTCCGGAAGGACTGACTGTGGTCATCGTTTCGGCTGGTCGCCGGTGCGGCCACCTGTGGACCGTGTGGTGGCCGGGAGGGCGGGGCCACCCTGTCGGCTGCCCCAGCGGGCAGCTCGGCCGGACCCGGGTAGCCGGAGGCGAAGACGTTCGGCCCCTGCCTGCCGCCAGGACTGAACCCGGCCGGCACCCCGGCCCCGGCCGGCACAGACCGGGGATCGCCGGAAATCCGGTTGCGGGGGTGGTCACCGCCCGAGGAGATCCTTGACCGCCTGGAGCACGGCGTCGGGACGGCGCCAGTGGATCGAGGCGTGCCCGGCTTCCTCGACGAGGCGGTTCTCACCGTGGGGGACGGAGGCGGCCAGGTCTGTGTAGAGGCGTCGTTTGTCGCTGATCTCCTGGCGCGGTTGTCGCTCGGTCTCGCCGATCAGGACGGCCTTCTTGAAGTCGTCGATGTCCATGGCGGTGAGAAGGATCAGGGACACGTCGGGCAGCGGTCCGGCGTGGCGCATTTCGTCGAGGAACCGGCTGCGGTGGGGCAGTACCTTGTACCCGTCCATGATCCACCCCGGGCTGACGTGGCGGTCGATGAGCGGTTCCCGGATCTCCGGCGGCCAGTCCGTCATCATCTGCCCGAGCAGGCGGCGGTAGAGCTCGCGGGCCTCCTGCGGCAGCCCGTCGGGCAGTTCGTGGTCCGGATCCCCTGCGCCCCGCATCTCGCTCAACTCGCGGGACGTGTAGGCGCTGTAGTCCTCGTGGTCGGTCTCCATCAGGGATGCGGGCTCCCTCAGCGCCGAGGCGACGCTGAAGATCTGATATCCGAGATGGCCGGCCAAACCGCTCACAGCCAACCCCGCCAACGCGCTGGGCTGCTCCTACGACGCGGCCACCTCCGGCGCCGCCAGCAGCTCTGTCGCCCGGGCCGCAATACCTAGGTATATGTCCTTCAGACTCATCAGCCCCCCCGAAGATCGATGATCCAGCATCGCCTGCCGCACGAGGCCGGGCAAGGAGGCCCACCCCGCGACGCCCCCAAAGGCCTACAAACTCGGGGAATGGTCAAACAGCCATTATTGACCGCCACGATCGGAATGAACATGCAGCCGTTGGCGAGATCGATTCACCCTGACACCCACCAGCAACTTCCCAGAGCCGCCGACGATCCGTGAGGGCTACTACGGCTTCGGCGGCAAGGCCGCCAACGCTCGGTCACGCAGGCTCAGGTAACTCGTGATCTGTGGTGCCCGGTCGTGCAGGATGTGGTTGGCATACGTGTCGACGAGCGTACGGGCGAGCTGGGAGCGCCCCACCATGCGGTCGCATGTCGCGTCGGCGACTGCCTGATCGATCTCCCGCTGGCGCAGTCGTTCCGTGGTGGGCTGGGATGCCTTTCCGATGGCTTGGGCGATCGCGTTTCGCGCCTCATCCGGTGTGGAGAAGTGGTAGCCCTCCTTCGCCATGCAGGCACTCCATGCCTGTTCGGTGCGGCCCAGTGCGTTGTCGCCACGCACCCTGTCGTTCAGCACGGCGAACTGCGCCTTGAGGGCCGCGGGCTGCTACTCGTTCCCTCGGTCTTCGGCGTGGGCACGCCCGCCATCGATATCGACGCCGAACCACAGCCCGTGGTGAGGTACCCCGTCGGCCATGACTCGGGCCCACCACCTGTGCTTGCGCTGCCGGCCCCGGCCGGAGCACAAACACCCTTGGGTTCATTGATGGGCAAAACCCGCGCCGCTGTTCTCCACGCCATCGCCCAGCACCCCAGCTGCTCAACGAAAGAACTCGCCACTCTCACCGGTATGACACCCCCCAGCGCCAGCGAACACGCAACCACCCTGCGCGCGGCCGGACTGATCCACACCGTTCGACACCGCAATACGGCACTACACAGCCCCACCCCCATGGGTATCGCTCTGCTCAACTCTCGAGCATGTCTGTGATCTTGTGTAAGTGCCTTGGGGTTACTGGATGCTGAGCCGGTCCTCGAAGAACAGCGAGAACTGGTTCAGTGCCTCCTTCCAGTGTGCAGCGACGTGGTCGACGTCGCGCGCCTTCGGTGTGATCTGCTCTCGGACCGCGAGGGAGAGCACCTTCAACGCGGCCCGCTCCGACGGGAAATGGCTGCGGTTATGGGTGGCCTTCCACGGGCGGGCGTTGATCGACTCGACCATGTTCGTCGAGTAGACGACCCCCCTTGTCGCGGGCGGGAATGCGAGGTGGGGCGTGAACTCGGGCCAGGCCGAGCGCCAGGTCCGGGCCACCGCCGGGCAGCGTTCGCCCAGCTCCGAGGCGGCGAACGCGTCCAGGGCCTGTTCGGCGGCGGGCGCTTTTCGAGACGCGAGATAGTCCTGGTCGGCCAGATCCTCCGCCGCCGAAGTCGGCGCCCGCACCTGCACCAGTGGCAACCACGTCGTCACCGGCGCCGGCGGTACGGACAGCCGCACACTGGCCCACGAGCTCACCCACGTCATCCAGCAGCGTAAAGGCCCTGTCGCCGGCACCGACAACAGCGACGGACTGAAGGTCTCCGACCCGTCCGACCGCTTCGAGAGTCAGACGCGCGCTGCATGCCGGTCGAGTGCTGCCCGCAGGGTGTCCACGTCGCGGGTGCCTCGCTTGGGCAGGATGGTGAGGCAGGACGCGTTCTTGTCCGTACTCAGCAGCACGAACAGGTGCGGTGTCTCGACATATCGGGGTGCTGCCTGCCAGGTCAGTGTGGTGGCGGCCTGTTGATGCGCGATGGTGACGCCAGTGTCCGCGATCGTCGCCCGGTACTCGCCATGGTTCGCGGTGAGCTTGTGGAACTGGCGGGCCTGGAGGTAGGGCATGCCGACCATGAGCACACCGAACACGACGATGCCCACCATCATCGGCACGGGGAGGCTGCCGCCGGTCACCAACGCCATGATCCCGCTCACCAGGGCCACCGAGCCGCACACCAGCATGATGACGCGCTGACGACGGGCAGCGGCCGAGGCCCTCGCACGGGCGCGGAGGGCCTCCTTGAAGTCCTCTGCTGTCAGCCGGTAGGAAAGACCCATCCCCGAGACCACCTGCTCTTCCCTGCTCATGTACGACCATTCCCCCGGCTGATTTCGGCTGCCCGACGGGAAATGGTAACCGCAGGGATGACCTGGAACCCCGCAGCCGTGTGGACCCCGAAGCACCAGGCAGTGGTTGCGGGGCCTCGCCAGCGTGCCACCGGCCACGGCATCGAAATGACACCAGTCACCCGCCAGGGTCAGTCGGAGCCCACCACCTGCAGCCGCTGTCCTCTCAATCCGTGTCCGCGCCATAGGAGACGACACCAAACGCGGTCACCTCACGGCATCAGGTCTTCCCCCCTCCGATGCGTGACCGGCCTGGCGGGACAGGACCAGGGTGAGCGCCTGGTGGTCCTGGTCGGCGAGTTGGACGCCGATCCGGCGGCCGTCGTCAGTGAGGGCCGCCCGGGTGTGGAGTTCGGTCACCCGGTGATGCTGCCGGCTCGGTCCCCGGTCAGCCGGTAGCCCCACTCCCCCAGCTTCCCCGTCACATGCCGGGCGGCCTTCCCTGACGTCCACGGGGTGTTGGGGCTCTCGGTGGCCAGTGCCTGGCTCCCAGTAGGGTCGGTGCAGGGAGGGGGTGTCACATGGAGCGGAGCCGGGTTCTGCTGCTGGATGCAGCTCCTGGCGAGCTGCTCGGTCTGGAGTTGGGGCGTCTGCTCGGCCATGGGCTGGCGATCACGCTGAATCTTCGGAGGGTGGACGATCAGGCCGGGGCGCATGCTGCCTGGGGCGGCCGGGTGGACTTCACCGATTTCGACGCCTTCGACGAGTCCGCGCTGGTTGCCGAGACCGTGCGGGGCGGGCTCGGCTACCACGCGGTGAAGTCCCGTGCCGGTGTGCCGCTGCGCGCCACCTTCCTCGCGGCGGCCACCGATCCGGTGCTGGCCAACCGGCTCCGCGTGGTCGGCCGGGCCGGGGCGGGCACCGATCACGTCGAGTTGCCGGCCGCCGCCCGCCACGGTGTCGCGGTTACCCATACCCCGGGGGCCAACGCGAACGCGGTCGCCGAGTTCGCCCTGGCCCAGCTGCTCGCCCTGACCCGAGACCTCCCGGCGCACAACCATGCCGCGCATCAGGGTGGTTGGCGGGCACCGGCCGCACCGGCGGCAGAGCTGTCGGAACTGACCTTGGGCATCGTCGGGCTGGGCCGCATCGGCCTGGCACTGGCTGGGCGGGCGACCGCTCTGGGCATGAGGGTCCACGGCCATTCCCGGCGCCCGGCCCAGGCACCGGTGCCCTTGGCCGGCTCCCTCAGCGCACTGCTGAGGACCAGTGACGTGGTCTCCCTGCACCTTCCTCTCACTCCCAAGACCCGAGGGCTGATCGGTCAGGCGGAGCTGGCGCTGATGCGGCCGGGGGCGATCCTGCTGAACACCGCCCGGGGCGGGATCGTCGACGAGCAGGCGCTGGCCCATGCGCTGCGCGACCCCGCACACCCCCTCGCGGCAGCCGCCGTCGACACCTTCGAGCACGAGCACGCCGCCTTCGCCTCACCCCTCTTCGGCCTGCCGAACGCCCTGCTCACCCCGCATGTCGCCGGGATGACCAGAAACGCCATGGCCACTGCGGCCCTTCGCTGCGCGGACCACATCGCCGCCCTCCTCACCAACCGCCCGAACGGCATACCCGTCGTGACCGGCTAACGGGCGCTGACAACGCGTTGAGGCCCATCGCCCCCGGCACCGGGCAGCCAACTGCCCGTCTGCGCCCGCCGTATGGGTCATCGGATGCGGAGCCTATGCTGCTCACGCTGTTACGGCGCCGAGGACTTCGTCAAATCCGTGCGCGTGCCGGGCGCTTACGAGGTGGTAATTGGTGGGCTCCAACAACGCGTCGGCAACAGCAGAACCCGAAGGCCTGGCGCCTCTGCAGGGGTGCCAAGCCTTCGGGCAAACCGTGTGCTGCTCGATGACGCTGGAGTCGCACCGACGGGCTGCAACCGGCCCTGACTACAGACGGCTGCTCTGACGGGACGCGCCGCCCAGCTTGTTGATGATCAGGGCGTAGACACCCGCCAGGACGAAAGTGGCCGCGTACTGGGCCCACTCCACGTCTCTGAGGAGCATGGTCACGCCGACCAGCACAGCCGCCCACACGAGCGTGGCGATGATCTTGACGGTCATGGGAGCGCCTTTCATGTCAGGCGAATGAGGCCAGGCAGGCAGCCCCGCCGGCCACAACGGTCTCGTCCTTGTAGACGGTGCACATCGAGCGGCGTTCGCCGATCGGGTCCACCGCGACGACAGGCCGGGCCATGCGGGCGACCGACGGCGATGCCGTGGCGGCCGTGGCGGTGCCGGTGCCGGTGGCCAGGACCGTCCCGCTGAGCACGGCAACGGATAGGATGCCGGAAACAATGCGCTTCATATGGAAGATTTCCCCGACGGTTCTCTGTGATCTTCTCTCAGGGCGGCTCTGGTCAGGAGAAACGCGCTCTGGCACGCCCAACGCTATTCACAACATTCCTTCGAAAAGAAGGCAGTTGAGGATCACCTGAGTGAACCCTTTTCATCCTGAATAGCTGCAGGTCATCAGGGTGTGAACTGCCTTGATGATCCGGCTGATGCGGTTGGTGGAGCAGCGTGCCTGCCTCAGGATGCGCCAGGTTTTCAGCTGGGCGAAGGCGCGTTCGCCGGGTGCGCGGTGTCGTGCGTGGTCGCGGTTGAACTGCTGGTAGTGCTCTGGCTGTTCGCGGTGGTGGTAGTAGGGGGTGCGGACGGTGGCGCCGGCGCCTTGGTAGGCCCGGTCCGCGAGGACGAGGATCTGCCGAGTGAGGCAGGCCTGCACAATCCCGTGGGCGCGAGCCGCGGTCAGGTCGTGCGTCCGGCCGGGCAGCGCACGCGAAAACCAGAGTGGTGTGCCGTCGGGACGGGCGATGACCTGGACGTTCATGCCGTGCTTTCTGTGTTTCATGGAGTAGTAGGGCTCGTCCGCCTTGATGCGGTCGGTGGGGATGAGGGTGCCGTCAACGATGACGAAGTCGCCTTCACCCAGTCCCACCAGGGCTTCGTGCAGGCCCGGTGCCCACGCCGCCAGGACGTCGAGTGTCTCGTCGACGTACCGCCGGGCGGTTGTGGTGGAGACACCGAACCGGCCGCGAGCTGCGGGAACGTCTCGTTCTGCCGCAGATGGGCCAGGGCCAGGAGGGCCTGCTTGAAACAACCCAGTCTCCGCCAAGGCGAGTTAAGTTCCTGCCGGCGGGCGTGGAGCAGCCAAGAAACATGCTCAACGAGGCCGTGCGGGACATCGAGCGTGGAAGAATACGCAACCAACAGGGCCCCTCGGACGCCGGTGTGATGAGTGAGATCACCATGCCAACGACCAGGGGCCCTGCCTCGTCACCCAACCCCTCTGACCAGCACGTACACCCCATCAGAGCCGGGATGAAAAGGGTTCAGTTAGATCAACTAACTCTTCACTCCTGAACGATGAAGTCGACAGCTCCGGCACAGCAGCTCCACTGCGCCTCCACGATCCGGGAGGCTGTGCGGCGGGCACAAGCCGCTCCACCACCGTCGCGCCCTGGCCGAGCTCACCCAGGACGTCACCACGGACGGAGCGTTGAAGAGGAAGGCGTCCCTCGGGTCCGTGCAGGTATGGGTCCGGCTCTTCTTGAGTGACTGAGCTGAGCTGGCGTTTGCGTGGCGGGCTGGTGGCGGGTACTGATCGCTCCTATCTTCTCTGGTGAGGGGGTGTGTGATGGTGTCCGTGCCGGAGGAGCTGGAACGGCGTGAGGCTGCGATCCGGGAGCGGGCTACTGAACTGCGCATCCAGGTCGCGGAGTTGAGTGGCCAGCTGGAAGCGTTCGAGGACATGCTGTCGCAGGTGGAGATCGCCCGGATGGTGGTGCGGGAGGTCCTCGACGACGTGGCTGCCGATGTGCGGGCTTCGCGAGGAGAAGCGGGGCCGCGGGAGGCGGAAGTGGTGTCGCCGATCGGGGTGACAACGGTGCCGCAGTGGGTGCCGGGCATGAGATGCCGGTGCCGCCGTCCTCGTATCAGGACATCACGGAGGTGCTGCGGGCCGCGGGGCGGCCGATGCGGTCGAAGGCAGTCTCGAGGGCGATCGGCTGGGGCTACGGAGCCTCGAAGGTCGAGTCGGTGAGGCTGAAGTTGAAGCGGCTGGCGCGGCTGGGCTGGCTCACTGAGGACAGCCCGGGCCTGTTCGCGCTGCTCGAACGCACCAAAGGCTCGGGCTCGTTCAGTCCGGGACCTGGCGACTGAGGCCTCTTCTTCCTACGTTCGGAGGCGCCAACCAAAACGCCTGTAGGAAGAAGAGCGATGGAACGGTACGACACCCCATCGGGTGCTGACTCCTTTGAGACAGCGACGAAATTATTCGACGCGCTCGTGGCGGACCTGGCCTTGCCGGCCGTGGGTGAACTGCCCCGCCACGAGGTGGCGGACCTCCTCGAGATGAGGGGCCGTGACCTGCTGCGACAGCTGTTCCAGGACCATCTGGACCTGCGCGCGCGACGCGAACAGGAAGCCGCGGAAGAGCGACGGCCGCACGTGACCGGCCCCGAAGGTCTGCTCCGCCCGCGGCTGGAGACCGGTCATCAGCGGCTGCTGGCCACCGTGTTCGGAACGGTGACAGTCTCGCTACGACCAAGCACTCGAGGCCGGCCGGCCCCCACGAGGAAGGGCCAAATCCCGCGGATCGTGCCGTAGTTCAGGCTGCGTGAGCTTCGGGGCGTTTAACGAGGCGGCCGTGTCCGAAGCGGGCTCCGGCTCGCTGTGGTGGGAGTGCGGCGCAACAGCCCGCTTGCCGTTCCCGCGTCAACGGGTCTGGGGTGCTGCGTCCCGGACCCCGGGCACGACAACCAGCAACAGGGTTTCGATTGGGGTGTGGGGGGGAGTACCAGCGCTGGTTGTCGCCGTCGTTGCATCCGTTGAGGTAGATGCCGGCTTCGTTGGCGTCGAGGCACCGGCCGTCCCAGCCCTCGTCGCGGGCCTGCTGGTTCCAGAAGCGGACGCCCTGGCCGGTGTTGTCAGTGATCCAGCTGTCGCCCTTCTCGGAGTTGCAGCCCCAGGCGCCGACGTTGTGATTGGCGGGGTTGACGCCGAGGCAGAGCCCGGCGATGGCTTTGTTGCCGATCTGCTTGGTTGCGTCGTTCCAGGTGTGCACGATCCATTTCTGCTAGTCCGCCGTTGCAGTTGTTCACGTAGACGGTCCAGCCGCCCCCGTTGGCGTTGGCGTCCGGGCATTTACCGGTGGCCCGGTGCTGGAACGTCTGGGTGCTGTCGGCGCTGGCAGGTGCGGCGGCCAGCAGCGCGAACACGGCAGCGGCTGACAAGACGGCCCACGGCGGCACGCGACTACATCGCCGGGACAGGGGCCTCGTTCATGAACCCGCCACGACGACACTGCGCCCGCGCAAGCGAAGCGTGGAGGCGGCAGACAGCGACGGCGAGTACGTATCCACCAGCCACTACCCGCTGATGTATGTCCCCGAGCGAGGCTCCCGCGCAGCCCATTGACCTGAGTCTCGCGGCCCTGAAGGCCAAAAAGCGGTGCTGCGCGCGGTGGATGATGCGCCACCGCATACCGCCAAGGTTTACCCGCTGACGCGCTGGGTGGAGCGGACGCTCATCCGGCGGCAGGACGCGGCTCGCCCGGCTCTGCCCCTAGCGTCGTGTGCTGACCGCACTACCCGCGATGAGACAGGGAGCACACCGTGCGAAAGCTCAGGATCGCCTCGTTAGCAGCATCTGCCGTGCTGATCGGCACAGGCGCGGCCACCATGGCACCCGCTGCCCAGGCGGAAGCGTCGCCCAAGTGTCATGTCTGGGAGCAGAACACCACCAGGTTCTCCGGCTGGTGTGACGGCCGAGGCCCCGCAAGCTACCGTGCCACCATCACCTGCAGGCACGGCGGCGAGCACCAGGGCCAGTGGCGCTGGCTGGGCGACCGCCGGGGCTCGACCGCATGGTGCGAGAAGAACGACCGCGTGGCCAGCAAGTGGCAGTTCATCAGTGGTTGATCTTCCTGTGCAGGCCCGGCCGACACGGACTCCAGATGACCGGCAAGCACGTCACCGAGGACGATCCCTCGAAGATCTGAGGTGAGTGTCGGAACGTGCCTCGGGTCTGCGGCGACAGCCCGGGAGAACGTCCCGCTGACCGGCGGATACGAATGATTGGGACACGGCAGCACCCCGTCGATCCCCGATGAGCTGCTCCGCGTAGCCTTCCGGTCCGTGAAGTCCCTACGAAACCTCCTGGCCCGCGCGAAGCCTGCGTCGGCCACGGGCGGAGTCGACCAGGCCTCGGCGCTGGTGCTGCGCGGTATCAAAGAGCTCCTGCGTGCGGGCCGTGCCGAGGAGGCCGAGACCCGGGCGCGTACGTTCCAGGGTGCCGCACGGCGCGCCCCGGGGCGGGGCGACCCGGGGCGGGGCGACCCGGCGAACGTGGCCGCCTCATTGCTGGCCGCACGCGCCGTCCTGGCGCAAGGACGTCCCGCGCAGGCCCTGTCCGAGTTGGACGGGCTGCTGGCCGAGCTGGCCGAACCGCCGAGCATGCGTCACTACGCGACATCGCTCGCGGTCCGGGTGAACCGTGCGCAGGCGCTCTGTCATCTGAAGCGGCCCGGCGAAGCCGAGAGTGAGTGCCGCGACGTCCTCAACGCTCTGGCCCGCATCGCCCAGCATTCCGTGGAGGTGGAGCTGGCCGCGCTCCACTGCCTGGTGCACGCCCTCAACGGCCAAGGCCGCCACCAGGAGGCCGAAGCTGTCGCCCGCGGTGCCCTGCCCCGTGCCGAGGGAGATGCCGTCATGGCCCTGAGCTGCAGCCTGGTCCGCAGCCTCAACGGCCAAGGCCGCCACGCAGAGGCGCTCACCGAGGCCCGTAAGCCGGTACCGGAATACGGCCGGGGCGGCGCCGGGGCCGTCGGGCTCGGCGCCGCCACCGCCCTGCACGGCCTCGGCCGCCGTAGCGAGGCTGAAGCGGAGGTCCGCCAGGCACTAACGGACTGCGAGCAGTTCCTGCCTCCGGGACACCACCGAGCCCAGCAAACCCGCGAACTGCTCGCCCGCATCACCTCCGACAACCCCGCCTGATGCGGCCGGCCCAGTCCCATAGTCCAGCGGCCATCAGCTGACACTCCTCACATCATCAGGACCGCCACCATGGCGCCAACGACCGAGCCGGCCGCGAGCGCCATCATGGCGAGCCACAGGCCCGGCACCCGCACAGCCGACGGCCTTACCGGTGCAGTGACCGCATCCCTCACAACGGTGCCCCTCGGCACAGTGGGCGGAACTGCCCAACCAGTAGGCGCCGAGCAGCTGAGCACGGTGACGGTGACAGTGACCGCAGGGCCACAGAGTTGTTGAACCGACGGTCAGTGAAGTGCACACGAGCCCCGGGGCTGTGTTGTGAGCGCTGGCCGTTGAAGCGGGCGCAACAACCCACCAGGTCTGGCAGAGGTCTGCGATGAGGGGGCGGGCGGGTCGGCGCTAGGGCATCCGTGGAGCCTCGACTCACCCCACCTGCGTCGAGTCTCCGATGATCTCGTCGCCGAGGTTGCACCATGCGGTGCTCTCCGCGCTCGCCCATACCCAGGGACCGTAGTGCACGTATTGATAGCCGCCCAGGGTCTCACACGTGATCACCTCACGGTATCGCCCCGAGTCGCACCAGGTTTTGTTCCCATGGTGGCCCGCGCTGCCGAACACCCGTTGGCCCCAACATGACTGCAGTGCCGAGTTACTGGACACAGGAACAGCGGTCTGTGACGAGCCGCTGTCCGCTGCAGCGCTCGGCGCGAGGGACAGCGCTCCCCCCAAGACGAGCGCCGTCAAGGCTACTGTCCTTGCGATACGACCTTTGATCATGCAGACCTCCCAGTTGTTGACGAGATGCGTGGATGCGTCGACCACGTAACGGGCTGGCGGCGCTTCAACGGGCGTCCCCACGTTGCGGGTTGACGGCCTGCCCCTGGTCGGCGGGGCACGTACGATGCTGCCGTCTGTCCCCCTGACGCCGACAGGACGTCCAGCGGACGTTTAGCGGACGTTCTTCCGGGTCGGCCACAGTCGCGCAGGGAAGTGGAGCGGTGTGGCCCGAGCCTGCGGGGCGAGGAGGAGGACATGCCGGAACGGTTCGACACGGTGCTGCGCGGCTACAGGCGGCGGGCCGGGCTCACCCAGGAGGAGCTGGCGGAGCGGGCGGGGCTGTCGGCCCGGACCGTCCGCGCGTTGGAGTCCGGGCAGGGACGGGTGCCCCGTATGGCCTCGGTGCGGGAGTTCGCAAAGGCGCTCGGACTGGGGTCGGACGACCAGCGGCGCCTGCTCGCCATGGCTGCGGCCGACGAGCCGGAGGGGGCGGCGGAGTCCGGACCCTTCGGGCGCCGACGGTATCTGCCGTATGGCATACCGGACTTCACCGGGCGCACCGCCGAGGTGGCCCGGCTCGTGGAGCTGGTCAGCGGCGGCGCGAGCGCGGTGGTGGTCTCGGCGATCGACGGCATGGCGGGCGTCGGCAAGACCACGCTGGCGGTGCACGCCGCCCATCTCCTGGCCGGAAGGTTCCCGGACGGCCAGTTCTACTGCGACCTGCATGGCTTCACCCCGGGGTACGCCCCGATGGGCCCGGCGCCGGCGCTGGAGGCACTGCTGCGCATGGCAGGTGTCGACGGCGCGCGGATCCCGCACACCCTTCAGGAGCGGTCGGCTCTGTGGCGTACCACACTGTCGGGCTGGCGGGCGCTGGTGGTGCTGGACAACGCCGCCGACACGGAGCAGGTACGTCCACTGCTGCCCGGCTCCGCCTCGTGTGCGGTGCTGGTGACCTCGCGGCGGCGGCTCCTGTCATTGGAGGGTGCCGTCCCGCTCTCGCTCGATGTGCTGCCCGAGGTGGAGGCGTGCGCGCTGGTGACCCGGATCGCGGGACACAACCGGGTCGCCGACGCGCCCGAGGCGGTCGCCGAGATCGCCGAGCTGTGCGGCTACCTGCCGCTGGCCATCCGGATGGCCGCGGCCCGGCTCGCCCACCGGCCCGCATGGAGCGCGGAAGACCTCACCTCCGAGCTTCGCGCGGGCCGCCGCCCCTCCGGCCGTGGCGGCAACGAGCAGGCGGTGAGCGCGGCCTTCGCCCTCTCCTACGCGCGCCTCAGCCCCGGCCATCAGCGGCTGTTCCGGCTGCTCGGCCTGCACCCCGGCGCCGATCTCGACGCGTACGCGGCCGCGGCCCTGGCGGACACGGACGTGGCGACGGCACGGCAGTGGCTGGAGGAACTCGTCGACGTCCACCTGCTGGAGCAGCACGAACCCCACCGCTATCAACTGCACGATCTGCTCCGCCGGCACACGCAGGAGGTCCTGGGCGAGACCGAGCCGCCCGCACAGCGGGAAGAGGCGGAGCGCCGGCTCCTCGACCACTATCTGCGCACCGCACTCAACGCCCGCCCCCTGGTGGCGCCGGGACAGCGGCTGCTCCCCTTCGAGATCGCCTGCCCGCCCTCCGACACCCCGAACGTGAGCGACCGGGCCTCGGCTCTGGCCTGGTACGAGGCCGAGCACGCGAACCTCGTCGCGTTGATCACGCACGCCGCCGCGCGGGGCAGCAGCGAGCACGTCTGGCAGTACACCCATGTCCTCCAGCACTTCTTCGACATCCGGGGGCGCACCCTGGACTGGGTCAACACCCATGAACTCGCCCTGGCCGCCACTGAAGGCCTCGGCAACCGCCTGGCCCACGCCGAGACCCTGACCAGCCTCGCCGTCGCCTGCTGGTACGCCGGCCGGCACGAGGACGCCTTCAACCGGGGGATGGAGGCGCTGGCCCTGTGCCGGGAGATCGACGACGCGTGGGGCGAGGCCGTCGTCCTCACCAACTTCGGCATAGTTCAAGGGCAGTTGGGGAAGAGCGAGGAGGCCATCGACCTCCACCAGCAGGCCCTGGCTCTCTACAGCGGCATCGACGCCCCGTGGGGCGAGGCTCTGAGCCTGACCAGCCTGGGCGCGGTCTACGCCCGGCTCGGGCGGCCTGCGGAGGCCCTCGACCACCACCGGCGGGCGCTGGAGCGCTACCGGAGCATCGGTGATCCGTGGGGCGAAGCTCTCACCCTCACCAACATCGGCACCGGCTACCGGCAGCTGGGCCAGTTCGCTGAAGCCGTCGGCCACCACGCACGGGCGCTCTCCCTCAGCCGCCGGATGGGCGACCGGCGCGCCGAGAGCGAAGTCCTCAACGACCTCGGTGCCACCTACCACGCGGCCGGCCGCAGCGACGCCTCCCACCGCCGACACCAGCTGGCACTGGACATCGCCCGCGCCATCGACAGCAGCCCACAGATCGCCCGCGCCCACCAGGGCATCGCCGACACCCTGGCCCCGGACGACCCCGACACCGCCCGCAACCACGCCCAGCAGGCACTCGCGATCCACGGCGAGCTGAACGCCCCCGAAACCACCGAACTCACCGCCTTCCTCGACACCCTCGACCAGAACCCGGCCGACCCCTGAAACCCTCCACAGCCCCACACCCGCCCGCAGGCCGCCCAGCCCGCAGACAAAAGCCGAATCCCGCACTAATCACCGCAATCCGAAACAATCACTCCCCCCGCCAGCGCCTGACGCATCTAGTGATCACCAACGGATTTGTCGGGGCGAAGGGGCCGAGGCCTCCGGAGCACTGGCCAGGCAGTGTGGGACCTTACGTGGAACCCGTACGTCCCGTGGCCGAACTCGCCCTGTTCTGCCACCATTTGGACGTCCGCTGTCGAATCCGCGAGGGCAGGCGGTTCCGGTGAAACCGGGGCCACCCGCCCCGCGTCTCACAGCGGGTCCGGTCACGACCACTCGGGGGCGAGCGCCATGAGTTCCGAGATCTACTTCTCCAACAACTACCGCGACCTGTGCGAGCAGCACGGCACCGGAGCGGGCTTCCAGTTCGAGTTCCACTGCTCACGCTGCTTCGACACCTGGCGTTCGTCGTTCGAGAACTTCACCGCGGGCCGCATGGCGAGCTGGCTGTCCAGGGGGGTGACCGCCGCGTGGAGCGTGATCGGCGGGCGGGCCGGCAGCGGCGTGTCGAGTGCTGCCGACGGGCTCGCGGGCGCCAGCTGGGGCGGTGCCCGCGACGCGGCCTTCCAGCGGGCGGTCGACACGGCGCGCGGACACTTCAACCGGTGCGGACGGTGCAGCAGTTACATGTGCGACCGCTGCTGGAACCCGGAGCATGGCCTGTGCCTGAGCTGTGCTCCCGACACGGCAGCGGAGGCCGAGGCCGCCCGCAGGCGGGGCGTCAACGACATGGCCTCGCAGCAGGCGTACGCCCAAGGGCAGGTGCAGGGCGAGGACTACGACCCCACGGCCGCACGGCAGCTGGTGTGCCCGCAGTGCCAGGCCGAAACACGCGGCGCACCATTCTGCGCAACCTGCGGACACCGCCTCGCCCAGCAAGCGCACTGCGCCTCCTGCCAGACCGTGGTACCGGACAACTCGGCCTTCTGCCCATCCTGCGGCACCAAACGCTGACCGCGCCGCCCCGGCCTTGCCGCCGCCGGGCACCGGGCCATCACCCGTCCACCCCGCCACCCCTTTTGGTGACTGGCCCGCCCGCTGGAGGCATACCGTGCCCGAAAGTGCCCACCAAGGCCTCGTCGAACTGCATGATCGTAAAGACCGGGGCGCCGTCATCGCCCGGGCCGGTCTCAACGGCCAGCCGGACGGTAGTCGCCCGCCAGCTGCGACCGTCACACGGAACACGGTCCAGTTTCGACGGTGACGCGGTTCCCGTCACGGTTGCGGCCGATGGGCGTACCGGGTCATCCACAGGACCCGCTGTCATCCGCCAGGGCCCCGGCGAAGGCCGGGTCGGCTACCGCGACCAGGACCCTCGCCGCGATCCGGCTATGGCTTCGATGAGGCCCGTCAGGACAGCTCCCGGCTGTCCTGACGGCCGTAGCGTTCCCTGTCCCGTGCCACTTCTTCGGCACTCACCGATGAACAGACGGCGTACACATCTCCGATACGGTCATCGCCGCGCCGACGTTCCCGCCATTCTTCGTGGGCCCGACACACCATGACGGGCACCCGCGAAGCGGGCTGCCAGTGCCGGGTGAAGGTCGGGGCGTTCACATCCGGGGCGTCTTCCAGGGGCACGCCGCGCTTCCCCAACAGCCGTTCGCCTCCGCCTACGGCCCAGCCCCCACCACCCCGGTGACGGGGATCGCCAAGACTCGGGGTGGCTACTTTCCGGCTTCGACGTTTCCTTCCTCATCGCCCCCCGATGCGGCGCCCATGGCGTCTGCGGCGAGTTCCTCAGAGTGCTGCCGTCCCTCCCCATCGGAACGCTTTCCGCTTCTCCTTTGAAGGAGTATTTCGGAATTCATCGCAACCGGGGGCTGACCTTGCTGCTCAGCCTGTTCAACCATGACGACAACCTTGAGGATGGTGGAGTAATTCCAGCCCAACACGGCACCTTGAGGAATGCACTTCGACAACGCGGCGACCTTGAGAGCCCTTGCGGGCCCTGGATCCAGAACCCTGTACCCAGGTGTCGAACCCGGCCTGCACGTTTCCGCGGCCGTCGACACGGACCATTCGGCGTATGAGCCACTTCAACCCGGCGTTGGCGCCGCGGTGTTAGTGAAGGCGACCGCTGTGGTCTGCCCAGGGGTGGGTGCGGTGGACCAGGGTGGGCATGGCGCGGTCGAAGGCTCACCCAGCGAGATCTCAGGGCCCAGCGGCGGCGCCCGCCGTCTGTCTGGTCGGTGTCGGTGCCGCAGGAGACGATCCCGAGCGTGGTCACCTCGCGGAGCAGGTCCTCGCTCCCGGGTGCCTGACCGCTCTGGTGCTGGAGGACGAGGATGAGGGCCTGGTGGTCCTGATCGGCCAGGTGCAGGCTGATCCGCCGGCCGGGCATCGGCAAGGGCCGCCCAGGCCAACAGCACCGTCACCGCGGTGACATCCCCTTCCCGGCCGGCGTCCAGCCGGTAGCCCCACTCGGCCGGTTTCCCGATCACGTACCGACCCGCCTTGGCGGGTGACCAGGGGGCGTTCTCCAACGTCCAGTTCGCCGCCCGCCGGTTCGCGATCCGCGCCGCAAGCCGCGGCCGCACCGACACGGAAGCGGTCGTGACGCTTTCCGGGCGGGGCGGCTCGACCGACTCTTCGGCGGAGGCGGAAACTTCGGCGGAAAGTCCGGGCGAGGGCCGTACTCGGCGTCGGCATTCAACGGCGGCACTGCCACAACTGCCTCCCCGGGACCGGGCGTTCGGAGCCTGGGCCCGTGCCGCCCAGCGCAGACCTCCCCCTCGGAGCCAGGAGGCGAAACGACCCAAGCGGTGGGAAGCTCCCTCGTCCCGGACTCCACATGGATAACTCCCCTGCTGACCAGCGAGCGTCCTGGGACACTGCGTCCATGAGCAGATTCGCCGAGTCCTCGTGCTGGCAAAAGGTGCTGAGGAGATCATGGAGCCTCTGACCCGGCCCGACGACAGCCGCGAGTGGCATCAGTGTTTCACCCGCGTCGACGACGGAATGTACGCCGGGGACAGGATGCCCTCTCGGGAGTGCTATACGTGGGTCATCCAGTTCATCCGCCTCAACTGGCGTGGCCTGCTGGCTCATCTCGAGTCACTCCCCTGGCCCAACCCCCACTCCGTCCAGGTCCTCGTACGCGACGAAGAAGACTCCTGCTTCGGCCTATGGATGATCTACCACGGGAAACTCGTCGAAGTGCCCCTGCCGCACACCAAACGCGAGCCCTTCGAAGGAAACAGCGTCACCGGCGTCCTCACACGCACCGACCAACCCTGAACACCGGCAACAAGGTCCACGGAACAGGCGACATGGGACAGACTGTCCGCACACCCCGACCTGGAGTGTCCGCTCACCCGGATGCCCTGCTGACCGCGCACACCGGCAGGGGACGTACTCGTACACGCGGCGCTGTTCGCTCTCGCCGTCGCGGTGTACCCACTCGCTGCGGAGGAACTGGCCGGGCACTGCGATGCCGCGCCGGCGCAGATTCAGCAGGTCACGGTACCGGCCCCGCCAGACCCGCAGGATGGCGCCGGCTGCCAACGGAGGCAGGACGAGCCCGTACACAACGGCGCCTCCCCATTCGTCGTCGGCGTGCGTAATGGCCACAGGGCGAAGACGAGATAGGCCGCCACGGCGAGGAAGCGGCGGGCCTTGGAGTGATGGAGGGGCAGCGGCGGCAGCCGCAGGGCCCGTTGCTCGCGCACCACCAGGTCCGGTCCGTATGCCGCGGTCCGCACACCCGACGTGTCTGCGACACCCCGCGGCGGGCCTCGATGATGTTCGCCCGGGTCGCGGCGTGACTGCCGTCGCGGCCGGTCAGGGCGTCGTGCCCGTCGTCGGTGTCGGCGTAGTACGAGGTGGCCGGGGTTTTGACGCCGAGTTCGACAGCCTCGCCGACCATCCGCTTCCAGTCCGCGCCGGCCAGGCTGCCGTGGCCCTTGGCCAGCCCTGCCTCGGCGTACGGAACGGTGGACCGCCCCTGACCCTTTCCGCCGTGAATTCCGGCATCGCACACGGCCCCGCCCGTCGCACGCGAGGAACACCAGCGCCGCCCGATCCCCGCCGACGCCCGCCAGACCAAGCCCCCGCGTCCCATCTTCTTGATCAATGGGGCGCGGGGTCCGGTAGAAACGGACGCCCCCCACGCGGTCTCACCTGCGGGTATCCGCCGCCCGCCGAAACGTACGCACCGAGCTGTCGGCGTTTCCCTACTAATCGTCCCCGTTGTCAGAGCCGTTGTCCCGGCCGTGCTCCTGACCGTCCGAGCCGCCGTGCTCCTGGTCATTGTCCCGGCCCTGGCTGTTGTCCCGGCCATGGTCCTGGTCGTCGTCCCGGCCCTGGCCGTTATCCCGGCCATGGTCCTGGTCGTCGTCCCGGCCCTGATGGTCGTCGTCCCTGCCTTGGTCCCGGCCGTGCTCCTGGCCTTGACCCTGGCCGTCATCCCGGCCGTGGTCCGCCGCAGTGCTCCCACCGAAGCCGCCGTCGTGGGCGAAACTGACGCCAGCACCGAGGGTGGACAGCCCCACGACCGCTGCGGCTACGACCGCTACCCGCTGAAACTTGCGCATCATTCGACTCTTCCCTATTTGGGCACGAAGCCTTGATCGAACTACTTAATGTGAGCATATACATACTTAATGCAGTCATTTGGGATCTCGGCTGACCTTCATCCGGCGCCCCGGCGGGCAGGGCAAGGCCCGCTACAGGCGCAGAACCATGCCAAACCCGCACCTCGCCGAGCCCGGGATGGACTGGGTGTAGGCCATTAGAGTTGCGGAGTCCGGGGCGGGTGGCCGGCAACCCTGCCGGTGACGGAACGTCCGTCCCGGACACTTCGGCCCAGATGTGCAGCTCGGGAAGAGGAAGAGTCCTTGTTGGAAGTCCCTTTGTTAATCGTCTCTGCGAGCTGGGGCTTGCATGGCGTACGCGCTTCGATCCCCTGACAGGGGAACGGGGCGACGAGCAACGGGTGGGCATGCACCCGCGCATGGTCTCCGTGTATTCCTGCGCGGTGGCCCATAGGATCGCTCAGGCCGATGCCTTGGACCCCCGTGACCGAAGATCCGCAGCTGTTCGCCCTGCCTGGCAACTACACGGTGGACGAGCTGGGCGCCGCCCTGCTGCAGGGATCCCGCTCCGCTTCCTCACCGGGTACAAGCAACCAAGTGGCCCGTTGTACGCGTGCGCGGCCGTGCAGGCCGTGGTGCCCGGCCACATCGCGGGGATACCCGTTGCACGCATCGTCCGAACCCGGCGCGTCTTGGCCGACGAAACCGACCCGCGAACTCGAACGTGGCCCGCTGGCCCTGGGCATGCAACCGGTGCGTGCCGCACTCGGCTTGAAGTCCCCGGAGCTCCCGGCGATCGCAGCGCTTGCCGCTCAAGCCACACGCCTGTCCCCAGTCACCTCAGATCTGGTGTCCCGCCTGGCCAGCCACGGCGGCGTCCTCCAGGCCTCACCCGTCGAAGGATCAGACGGCCAGGCCGCACACATCAGGGTCACCGGCACGGCGGGCGGGGCCGCCCTGAACAGCACCGCGACACTGCTGGCACCCGGCAACGAGCTCTCCCTGACAGGGCTCCAGCCCGGACGGCGTCGAGATCGGCCTCCCCGGATTCCAGGTCACCCTCGGCACCTCACGCTTCAGCAGGTGAAGCCACTTCAGACCCTGCGCCACTCCCATCGGCTCCGGTGCCACACAGGCGCAGGCTGGGAAGCACGACGCCCAGACGTGGCGGCGATGCCACACCGCTCGGAGTCCCTATGCCGGATCGCGGAATCGCCACCCGGCCAACGTGATCGGAAGCAGGTGAGCCAATCGGCCATGGGCGGTCCAGCGAACTTCAGCCTCGTCCTCGTACCGGTCATCCGATCCACGCCCGTAAAGGTCGAGAGCACCAAGACGTTTGCCCCATCCGGGGGGCGCCGGAGCTTCGCCGGACTTCGTGCTGTTTGCTGTGCCCGTGGCGACACGCGGAAACACCGCGAGAACGCGCATCCAACTTTCCCAGGGGGGAACTTGACTTTCCACGCTCTTACCCGGGCACGCGGCAGACGCGCCCGGCGCATCGCCGCATGCGTCGGTCTCGCACTGTCCGCCGGCATGCTCACCACCGGCCCTGCGGTCGCCAGCGGCACGGTCCCGCCGTCTCCGGTCCAGACGGCACCACGCTCCGACTTCGACGGAGACGGCCTCGGGGATCTGCTCTCGTACTCGGGAGCCAGCCACACCTTCAGCCTCAAGTACGGCGGCAGTTCCCTCGGTAGCGATTTCACGATCAATCGCGAGCACCCCGACCAGGACGTCTACAAGGACATCATCCCTGTGGGCAACCAGGACGGGAACGCCGCGGGGCGACTCCAGTTCATGGCGCTGTCGGCCGACGGCACCCTCACCATGTACCGCACCACACAGCCCGCCTACACGTCGGCGACGACGTGGTCCAGCGGCGGCTGGCAGGAGTTCAACAAGGTTCTCGCCACCGGAGACCTCACCGGAGACCACCGTCCCGACCTGCTGGCCCGGACACCGGACGGAGACCTGTACCTCTACCCGTCCACCGGCAACCTCTCCGCTCCCTTCGGCCCGCGACTCAAGGTCGGCTCGGGCTGGGGGGCATACGACCAGCTCGTCGGAGTCAGCGACACCAACGGCGACGGCATCGGCGATCTGATCGCCCGCACCCCGGGCGGCGACCTCTACTTCTTCGCCGGTACGGGCGACCCCACCGGCATGTTCAAGCCGCCGGTCAAGGTCGGGAACGGCTGGAACGCCTACAACCAGATCGCCGGCGGCGACGACATGACGGGCGACGGCATCGGCGACCTGGTCGGCCGCACCGAGGACGGCACCCTGTACATCTACCCGGGGGACGGCACGGGCCACTTCGGTGACCGTTCCACGTTCCGCCGGCCCTCGGGCTGGCAGGAAGCGGACGTGCTCGCGACTGCCGGTGGCATACCGGCCTACGGAAAGCCCAGGGTCCTGGGCGTCGACAGCCAAGGGGCCCTCTACTCGTACCGATCCCTCAACAACGGCAAGCTCTCGGACCGCCGACGCGATCCCACCCCGTACTACTGCGGTACGAACCCGGCCACCCGCTTCGCCTTCGCATCCGACCTGGCCATGGACGGCGAGGCGGACCTCATCGCCAGTTGCAACGACCTGCTGTACACCGGGGGCACCGGCTCGGAGCAGCAAGGTTTCGGGTGGGGCGGCTTCACCAGCTTCACCGGGCCCGGCGACCTGACCGGAGACGGCATGGGCGATGTCCTGGCGCGCGACAGCGCCGGAGTCATGTACCTCTACCCGGGTGTCAGCACCTATCCTCAGTTCCACTTCGCCGACAGGATCAAGCTGGGTGCCGGATGGAACGCGTACGACGCGATCGTCGGCGCGGGTGACTACACCGGCGACGGCCGGGCCGACATCCTCGCCCGGACCCCTGCTGGGGCGCTGTATCTGTATCCGGGGACGGGCAATCCGCAGGCGCCTTTCAAGGATCGGGTCGGCCTCGGTGGTGGCTGGCAGCAGTACATCCGTCTGACGGCCATCGGTGACATCAACGGTGACGGCAAGGGCGACCTGCTGGCCGTCAGCTCCGACGGCGAGCTGTTCAGCTACCAGGGCACGGGCACAGGCGGCTTCCGTCCCCGTGTGAGTCTCGGCCGCGGCTGGAACGCCTACCGGGGCCTGTACTGACGCATGGCTGAAGCGCGGCCCCTGGCCACCCCGGAGCCGGCGGCCGGGGCCGCACGTCCCTTCACTGCACCGAGAATGGGGGCGTCGTTCCACGTCGTCCCGAATGTCATCTGCGAACGCCACCTTGAGGCCTGCCTTCTGCAACTCGTCGGCGCTGGCCCCGTCTTCTGCTGTCATCCGGCGCGGACGGACCTCGTCGACGCAGAGGATCTGGCCGGGCTGGCTGAGCAGTGCGGACACTGGGCCGGTGTGGTCACCGTCAGCCGGCGGCCTCCCCTCCACGACTCCACGACCAGGACAGCGTCCTGTGCGGGAGGCGGGATAGAGCCTCACCCCACAGGACGCCGTCCGCCTACCGTCGAGCACGCGCATGCGGCCACCAGGATGCGTCACACCGTCTTGATGCCGCCGCCCTCAACGACGTAGTCGGCGCCGGTGATGCTCGCCGCACGGTCCGAGGCGAGGAACGCGACCACGGCCGCGACCTCGTCGGGTTCAACCATGCGACCAGTGGTCATGCCCATCGCGGCGGGCACCCCGGACACGAAGTCGCGGTGCCCGACGCCGTTCGCCTCGGCAAGGCGGGCGCCGAAGCTGTTGTCGTCCTCCCACATGCCGGTACGTGTTGGGCCGGGAGAGACGGTGTTCACGCGTACGCCCCGGGGGCCGAACTCTTCGGACAGCGCCTTGCCGAACGCGTTGAGGGCCGCCTTCGCGGCGCCGTACTCGATCGGGCCGGTGCCCGGCAGGCGTGCGCTCATCGACGAGATGTTCACGACGGAGCCGCGGCGTTCCAGGATGCTCGGCAGCAGTCGTCGGGTGACCCGGACCGTGCCGAACAGGTTGACCTCGAAGCTCTGCGCCCACAGGGCGTCGTCGGTCGCGAGGAACCCGTTCAGGGTGAACGTGTCCCCGCCGCCGAGATTGTTGACCAGGATGTCCACGCCGCCCAGTTCGGCGAGCGCCTGTGCCCCCAACTCCTCGGCGCCCTCGGGTGTACTCAGGTCGGCCGCGACCGGGCGGGCTCCGGCTTCCTTCAGCTCGGCCGTGATCGTGCGGGCCGCGCCGACCACTCGTACCCCCTCGGCTATGAGCTGCCGCGCAATCGCGAGGCCGACGCCTCGGCTGGCCCCGGTGACGACCGCTGTCTTCCCGGCGAGATCGAGTTCCACGTCAGACTCCTCAGAACTTTTTGAACTACAGGTACAAAATAAGGCCGCAAAAAACCGGCACCAATAGTGGCTGCTTACACCGATGCGATCGCCGCGTCCACGACCCGCCTCAACTGGGCGGGGCCCTCGGCAGTCTTCGCCAACACCCGCATGCCGATCACCGTCGCGAGCAGCCAGGCGGCCACCGCTGCCGCGTCGCGTCCGGCGTCGATCTCGCCGGCTCGCTGGCCTTCCTCGACAGTTGCCCGGAACGCGCTCTCGCTGCGGGCGAACATCTTGCGTACGACGTCGGCCGTCCCGGCGTCCGAGGAAGCCAGCTCGGCGGCGGTGTTGACCGCCATGCAGCCGCGCCGGTCCTGGTCGCCCAGGTCGAGTTCCACCAGGGCTTCCAGCGCACCCCTCAGCCGATCCTTTGCCGAACCGGGGTGGTCGAGGAGCTCTGCCAGCCAGGCTGCCTGCGAGTCGCGGTAGCGGGCAAGCGCCCGCTCGAACAACGCATGCTTGCTGCCGAAGGTGTTGTACAGACTGCCCTTGCCGATGCCGATCTCATCCACAAGGTCCTGAGGCGTCGTCGCCGCGTACCCCTTGCGCCAGAACACGCCCATCGCGCGCTCCACCGCCACGTCCGGATCGAACTGCTTCGGCCTGCCCATGGCGCTACCGTAACACCATTTTTGACCTTGAGGTCAAATAGCTGTCGCTTCTCACTGGCGCGGGATCCGGGCGGGACGGCGACGGGAAGTACTGTCCGGGCGGCGGGAGTGTCGGGTGGGCCGCCGTCGCCGGCGTCGAGGTCGGGGTCGTCGAACTCCACCGGCGCACCGGCGGCTACTTCAAAGGCCTCGCCCACGTCATCCCCACCGCCGCCGTCACCGCGATCCGCACCGGCAGCGAAAACATCACCCTCAAAGAACTCGACACCGCCACACATCCCGAAACGATCACTAGACCCCCACGTCAACACGTCGCCCATCCAGTGACCACCAACGGATTTGTCACATACTCCACATTCCATCGGATTCCGCCTGCAGACCATGCGTCTGCGCGTTCGAAACAGGGGTCTTGATCTTCACCCATTCGGCCGCCTCCCGCTGTCACGCCGGAAGGCACGGAGTGAGGCTGACCATGAACAACTGGCTCACGGCTGCCGGTCGTCTCCGGCGCCTCGTCCCGGCCGTATGGCGGTCCGGGTCAGCCGCTGAGCCAACCCCCAACCGACTCAAGGAGAACCCTCCCATGCGCCGTACCGCAGCCGTCATACTCGGCACCGCCTGTCTCCTCGGTCTCGCTGCCACTACCGCGACAGCAGCACCCAGCACTCCCGGCACTAGCACCACCGCCAGCGCTCCCGTCGACTCCTGCGGCGTCGGGCCCTGCGAGAACGTCTTCAACTTCAACATGGACAGCCAGGTCGACGGCTGGGTCTGGCACTGACTCGCACCCACGTTTTTCCTTGATCGCCTGATCGTTCGGCCGGTATCGGAAAACGGAAACACACATGGCCCCGGGACCATCACAGTTCCGGGGTCATGTACTGCCGCGCGACGGGCGCCCCGACTCCAGCCGCACGCGGCTGTCGCCCCGGGTCCCGGATGTTCTGGAGCCACAGGACGTCGTCGTCCTCGTCCCGGGACAGGACGAGGTAGGCGGCGCCCGGGTACATGGCGGTGAGGGTGTCGGCGATCGTGCGGGCCAGCCCGCGCGCGGTTGCCAGGGCAGCTTCGCGGGCGGTGGTGAAATGGTCGACGGTGGTACGCATTCCAGCTCCCTGCGGGAGGCCGGCGTGAGCAGCGGACCGTCATTCCGCGCCAGCACACCGAACACATCGCCATCGACGGCCAGGACCACGACGTACGCCTCGGCGTGTGGTTCACCAACCAGAAGACCCGCCGCGGCAAACTCAACGAACAGCAACTCGCCCAACTCGCCGACCTCGGCATCGACTGGGCGTAGGCCGTCAGGGTGACCGCAACCGCGGCCAGTTGTTGAACCGGTGGCTCAAGGAAGTGGAACTGCACAGGAGTCCCGGGGAACGGCGTGGCCCCGGGACTCCGTGCTGCCGGACACCGGCACCGCCGACCCGCTGCCGACAGCAGATCCGAGCCCACACCCGTCCACGGACATGCAGGCCGCTCCCGCCGACCGATGGCGGATCCGGCGCCGAACTGCACGGCCCCTGCCACAGGGTGTCCCCGCAGGGCGTCCCGCCCAAGCAAGCCCCCCAGACACGACCGGTGAGACGGGAGCACCGGCAGGCCCCCGGCAGGACACCACGCTTCACCGGTGGTGGGCCGTGCGCTCCCGCAAACCTCCCCGGGGAGCGGGAGCGCACTCTTTCCAGGCGCGCGCGGGACGGGCGGGGGAGCGCCCGCGCGGGGAACTGCCCGAGCGGGAGACGGGAAGAAAGCCCGCGCGGGCTCGCCACCTCCCCGCACACCCGCACAGGCGGCGTTCGCTTCCCGACAGGCTCCAGGGAGGAATCTTGCTCTTCACTCATTCAGCCGCTCTCCGCTGTCGCAGCAGGAGTTCCGGGGAGAGGCTGACCATGAACAACAGGCTCACGGCTACCGTCGCCTGGCGCCCCACCGGCGCACGCCCGTCCACACGGACACCCAGGGCCGGGCCAGCCATCGAGCCAACCCCAATGACCCGACAGAAAAGGAGAACCTTCCCATGCGCCGTACCGCCGCCATCATCCTCGGAGCCGCCTGCCTCCTCGGCTTCACCGCCACCGCCGCAACAGCAGCAGTCCCCACCCACACCGCCACCGCCAGCACCCCCGCCGACGAGTGCGGCCAGAGCTGCCACGACAACGACTTCAACTTCAACCAGGACAGCGGCGTGGGCAACTGGCACTGACCCACCCCCACTCTTCCCCACACCACCCACAGAACACAGGTGGCCAAGGAGCATAGAGACACACAGGGTCCCGGGACACGGCCACAGCCACAGTCCCGGGATCCTGCATGCCAGACACCAGCCACCAGACTCCCCAGGGTTCTCCGGCCGGGATCAGCCGCTGAACCGGCGCGGCATCGGTTCGTCGTGCCCTTGTCACGGGCTGTCCCGCGCGCGGGCAGGCCGTACCCGTGGAGGTTGTCCATGGTGAAGTCGAAGGTGGGCCGTCCTGCGCACGGTGGTGCAAGGACGCCAGGGGATGGCTCCCCTGGGGTGGCACCAACGTCATCCGGTGTCTTCACGTTTCGACTGTCACGGCGGCGACGTTTGTCGTCGACATGCCATGGGCGGACAGCGGCACCACTGAGCCCGCCGCAAGGTGGCCACTGGATTCCTCAGCCCGGATGCCCCTCAACCGGTGCCTCCAACATCCGCTCCAGCTCGTTCGCGGCCTCGTCGTACCCGGCGTCGGCGATCCGTTGCAACTCGCGCAGATCGCCGGCCGCGACCGCGCGCCGAGTGAGCATCGACCCGGCGTACAGGGAGCCCTCGTCCAGCAGTTCACTCAGTTCCCCGAGGTCACCGGCTGCGTCGGCCAGATCGGCCAGCCGGTCCAGAGCGGTCTCGTTGCCCTCGTCGGCCAGCTCGCGGAGGGTGTCCCCATCGACATGCATGTTCGCCATGACGCCATGCTGCAACCCTGCCCCAGGGGAAGGGTCAAGTGGCACGATGGCCGAGTGATCACCATCGGGCAGCTGGCCGGATACGTCGGAGTGTCGGTCAAGACCATCCGCGTCTATCACGACAAGGGGCTGCTCCCCGAGCCCGACCGGGATGCGTCCGGCTACCGGGGGTACGGCGCGAACGACGCCATCGACCTGATCAAGATCCGCACCCTCGCCGAATCCGGCGTCCCCCTGGCCCGCATCCGGGACCTGCGATCGGCCTCCGACGAGGAGTTCCAGCAGGCCCTGCGCGAGATCGACGACGAACTCACCGACCGCATCCGGAGCCTGCGAGCCACCCAGGGTCGCCTGCGCCAACTCGCCACCGGGCAGTTGGCAGCGCTCCCCACCGAGGTCGACGCACATCTGAAGCGCCTGGCCCGCTGGGGATTCACCCCTCGATGGGTGGATCTGCAACGCGACCTGTGGATCCTCGTGTTCGCCACCCACCCCGACCACGCGATCACACTGTTCCACGACCAGTCCGAAACCCTGGCCGACCCGGCACTGCGGCAGCTCTTCCTCGACTACGACCGCGCACATGACCTCAGTGCCGGCGATCCCCGCCTCGACGACCTCGCCCGCCGGATCGTCAAGGCGACCCGCGAACGCTACGGCCCCCACGAACCGCCCGAACTGGATGCAACGTCCGACATCCCCGCCCTCATCCAGGGCACGGTCAACGCCGCGTCCCCGGCATGGCAGCGACTCGACACCCTCATTCGTGCACAACTGGGCGCGTGACCCCACGCCCCCCGGACCTCACGGTGCTGCCATCAGTCCGCTTGCGCCGCCGACGACGGGGCGGCCACTGCCCGATGCGGCCTAATGCGCGAGGTCGGCAGCAGGCAGGGACAGCACCATGGTCAGGCCACCCCCCGGGGTGTCCTCGGGGGTGAGCGTGCCGGACATCGCCTCCGTGAGGCCGCGGGCCAGGGCCAGGCCCAGGCCGACGCCTGTCGTGTTGTCCGTGTCCCCCAGCCGCTGGAACGGCACGAACGCGCGCTCGCGGTCCTCGGCCGGCAGCCCCGGGCCGCGGTCGATGACCCGTACCTCGACCCGGTCGTCGAGGGTGCTCGCGGTGAGCAGGACAGCCCGATCCGGTGGGGTGTGGCGGGCGGCGTTGCTCAGGAGGTTGGCGACGACCCGCTCCAGGAGGGGCGGGTCGGCCAGGACCGCCGGGACGGCGTTCAGACACGGGATGTCGACGCGCGACTGCGGAGGAAGCGACTCCAGAGCAGTGGGGAGCACCTCCTCCAGGGCGGTGGCCCGCAGGTTCAGGTTGAGTGCGCCGGCCTGGAGGCGGCTCATGTCGAGGAGGTTGTCGATGAGCCGGCCGAGCCGGGCCATCGACTCGTCCGCGGTGGCCAGGAGTTCGTCACGGTCCTCGTCCGTGAACTCCACGTCCCGGCTGCGCAGCGAGGCGATCGCGGCCCACCCGGCGGCGAGCGGGGTGCGCAGGTCGTGGCTGACGGCCGCGAGCAGCGCGGTGCGCATCCGGTCGGCGGCCCTGACCGGTTCGATCTCGGCGGCGGCCTCGGCCAGTTGGGCCCGCTCGACGGCCACGGTGACGTGTGCGGCGAACGCGGCCAGGACCTTGCGTTCGGAGGACGGCAGGGTGCGGCCCCGCAGCACCAGATGCGCTTCCTCGCCGATCGGCACCTGTACGGCGGCCGTGTCGGTGACCGGTGCGGAGGTGAGCTCGGCCGAATCCATCCCGAAGGTCTCCCGCGTACGTTCGAGCAGGGCCGGAATCGCCTGGTCGCCCCGCACGATGGATCCGGCGAGCGACGACAGCGTCTCCGCCTCCGCCGTCGCCCTCGCCGAGCGGCGCGAAAGCCGCAGCGAACGGTCCACCACCGCCGCGACCGTCCCCGCCACCACCGCGAACACCACTGTCGCAAGCACACTGTTCACATCGGAAAAAGTGAACTGCCCCACCGGCGGCATGAACCAGTAGTTCAGGAGCAGCGACGCGGTAATCGAGGCGACCACCGCGGACACCACACCGCCCACGCACGCCACCGCAACCACCGCGAGCAGGAACAGCAGTGCCTCACTCGTCAGGTTCAGCGTTCCCCTCGTCCCGTCGAGCAGCAGGGTGAGGAGGACCGGCAGGACGAGGCCGACCACCGGGCCGGCGATGAGCCGGCGGGTCGACAGGGTGCGGCGGCGTGAGGGCAACTGCCGTCCTCTGCCTGCCCGTTCGTGGGTGACCATGTGGACGTCGATGTCCCCGGAAAGCGCGACGATCGTCTCTCCTATGCCGCGTCCGGTCACGAACCGTTCCAGGCGGCCGCGGCTGCTGGTGCCCACCACCAGCTGGGTGGCGTTCTCGGCCCGGGCGAACTCGAGGAGCGCGGTGGCGATGTCGTCGCCGACCACCGAGTGGTAACTGCCGCCGAGGCTCTCCACCAGCGCCCGTTGCCGGGCCAGCGCCGCCGGCGAGGACCCCGCGGCCAGCCCGTCGCTGCGCGCCACATGCACCGCAAGCAGGTCTCCGCCCACCGACCGGTCCGCGATCCGGGCCGCCCGCCGGATCAGGGTCTCCCCCTCCGGCCCGCCGGTCAGGGCCACGACCACTCGTTCCCGGGTCTCCCACACCCGGTCGATACCGTGCTCGAAGCGGTACTTCTGGAGTGCGTCGTCCACGCTGTCCGCCACCCACAAAAGCGCCAACTCCCGTAGCGCGGTGAGGTTTCCGACCCGGAAGTAGTTGGCGAGGGCGGCATCCACCTTCTCCGGCGCGTAGATGTTGCCGTGGGCCATGCGGCGGCGCAGCGCCGGGGCGGGCATGTCCACCAGCTCGATCTCATGGGCCCGCCGCACCACCTCGTCGGGGACGTTCTCCTGCTGCGGCACCCTGGTGATCTTCTCCACCACGTCCTTGAGGGACTCCAGGTGCTGGATGTTCACGGCTGTCACGACATCGATCCCGGCGGCGAGCAGCTCCTCGATGTCCTGCCACCGCTTGGCATGCCGACCGCCGGGAATGTTGGAGTGGGCCAGCTCGTCGACCACCGCCACCCCGGGACGCCTCTCCAGCACCCCGTCGAGGTCCATCTCCTCGAACTCCCCACCCCGATAGGTGCGTTGAGCTCTGGGCAGGACCTCCAGGCCCGCGAGTTTGGCCAGGGTGTGGGGGCGCTTGTGGCACTCGACGTACGCCACCACGACATCCGTGCCGCGATCCGCCCGGCGCCGCGCCTCATCCAGCATCCGGTACGTCTTGCCCACCCCAGGAGCCGCCCCGAGATACACCTTCAACCGACCCACCCGCCCCGGCGGGACATCCCCTCCGGACAGGGCATCCCTTCCACGCGGAACATCCCCTCCGGGCGGGACATCCGGCTCCACCACCACAGCACCTGCCTCCTCACGCCGTACGCGCACCCCGCCCCGCGGAGTCCCCGCACGGCCGGGGCCCGATGTGTCACTCCGATCATCGCCGGACAGCGCACGGGAGAGCAGCCTGGGCACACGACATTGACACGTTCCTGACCCGGGCGGCCGGCGGGGCTGCCGCGACCGGCCGAATCAGTGCGTCGTCCTCAGCACCGGTCCGGGTGGATCAGCGCGAAAATCAGGTATCCGAGGAGGCATCCGGCCACGCACAGTTTGATGATCCGCGTATCGATAGGGTGAAGGTGGTGTGCCGGGAAGTCTGGTCGGCGTTGCGGGCCAGCGGGGCCCGCATTCGTTCCTGGGGGCGGCATGCGCGGCGTCGGTACGGTCCTGTTCCTCGTGGTGCTCGCCACGCTGGTGGCCACGGGCGCCCGCCGATGGCGCATCCCCGCCCCCTCGCTCCTGGTCGTCGCCGGTCTGACCGTGGCCCTGATGCCGGGCAGCCCCGCGATCCAGGTGACGCCCGAGCTGATCGGTCTCGTCGTGCTGCCGCCGCTCCTGTACGCCAGCGCCGAGGAGATTTCCTGGCGGGAGCTGCGCGCCGTGTGGAAGCCGGTGGGGGTCCTCGCGTTCGGCCTGGTACTCGCCTCTGCCGCGGTGGTGGGCTTCGTCGCGTCCGTACTGACTCCCCTGCCCTGGCAGATGGCACTGGTCCTCGGAGCGGTCCTCGCCAGCACCGACCCGGTGGCGGTCACCGCGCTCGGCCGACGCCTGGCCCTTCCTCCGAAGGTCCAGGTCCTCGTCCAGGCCGAGAGCCTGTTCAACGACGCCACCTCGCTGGTCCTGTTCAAGGTGGCGGTGAGCGTCGCGGTAGCCGCGTCGGCCGTCTCCTGGCCGGGCGCGGGCGGCGAGTTCGCACTCCTCGCCGGTGGCGGCACCCTCATCGGAGCCGCGACCGCCGGCCTCGTCGCGCTGATCCGGCGGCGCACCGAGGACCCGGTCCTTGAGACGGTGATCGCCCTCGTCACCCCGTACGCCGCCTACGTCCTTGCCGAGGCCGCCCACACGTCCGGAGTCACCTCGGTGGTGGTCGCGGGGGTGCTGCTCGGCGGCCGTTCGGACCGGCTGACCAGCTCCCGCATACGGCTCCAGCTGCACGCCGTGTACGGCACGGTGGTCTTCCTCCTGGAGAGCGTGGTCTTCAGCCTGATCGGGCTCTCGCTGCCCGGCCTGATCCGCGAACTCGGCGACGGCGACCGGCTGTGGCCGTTGTACGCGCTCGCCCTTGCGGGCACCCTGATCGCGATCCGGATGCTGTGGATCTTCCCGCTCTCCGCGCTGATCCAGCACAGGAGCGGCCGGACCAAGACCAACTGGCGGGTTCCCGTGGTCCTTTCGTGGGCGGGTACCCGCGGCGTGATGCCACTGGCGGCCGCGCTGTCCATCCCCGCCGTCACGCCCGACGGCAGCAGGCTCGCCGGGCGCCCGCTGGTTCTGGTCCTCACGACGGCCGTGGTCGTGGTGACCCTCGTGGTGCAGGGCTTCTCCCTGTCGTCGGTGGTCCGCCGCTCCGGCATAGCCCTTGAACCCGACCACACCGAACGCGAGGAGGCCCAGGCCCGGCTCAGCCTCGCCGGTGCCGCGCTGCGCCGCCTGGAGGAGATCGTCGAGCTGGAGGCCGTGCCCGACGTGGTCGCCGACCGGCTCCGCCGCGCCCTGCTCGCCCGCCAGGAACACGCCCGCGAGCGCCTCGACGACATGGGCGGCGCCAACGGCCGGACCGAGACCGCCGACCACGTCTACCGCCAGCTGCGCCGTGATCTGATCGTGGAGGAAGCCACCGAACTCCAGCGCCTCTACGACGACCACCGCATAAGCGAGACCACGCGCCGCCGCCTCCAGCGCTCACTCGACCTGGAGGAGGCCCGGCTCGCGGACGCCTGATCTCCCCGGCGTCAGGAAGTCGTCAGACCCCCATCAAGACTGGCCGTCGCACCACGACATCCGCACCCCGCGCCCTTACGGTCCCGGCATGGGAAGACGGACGACGCATGCGATGCGGGAAGACCGGGCGGTGCCGCTCGCGTACGACACGACCTGGGCGGGCGAGGCCCGCTCCGCCGTGGGGTACGCGACCCTGCTGTTCGCCCTGCTGCTGACGGTCGACGAACTGGCCGACACCCTGACCGACCTGCGCGCCGCACTGTGGCTGAGCCTGGGCGTCCTGCTGCTCCTGGTGCTGTGGCCGGCCCGGGTGTCGGTGGGGCGGGGCCGGCTCGTCTCGCGGAGCCTGTGCGGCGAGCGCACCGTACGCACCGACCGGCTGGTTTCGGTGCGCTGGTCCAGCGGCGTCGCCCAGCGCCTCGTCCTGCGGGACGCCGACGGCAACCGGGCCGAGCTCGACCCGAAGGTGCTCGTCGCCAATCCCCCGCTGTGGCACGTCCTCGACGCCGACGCCCGCACCAGCGTCGACCGGGGCCTGCTCCGCTGCGGCGAGACGGCGTTGCGGCAGATGGCGGCCCGTATCGACAAGGAGACGGCCCGCACTGTGTTCAAGGTCTCCGGCATCGAGTAGGCGTTTCATCCCGTTATGCAGGCATCTTCGAGAACCTTGACGGGCTCTTAACAGCCAACTCGCCGACGCTTTTCCTAGGCTCACGCCGTGTTGAACGTGACCGGCGTCCTCAAGCGCCTCGTGATCGGCCGCGCCATGCGCAGCGAGGAGCTGGGCGAGACCCTGCTCTCCAAGCGGCTCGCGCTGCCGATCTTCGCTTCCGACCCGCTGTCGTCCGTGGCGTACGCGACGCAGGAGATCCTGCTCGTGCTCACCCTCGGCGGGCTGGCCTACCTCCACTTCACCCCGTGGATCGCGGCCGGGGTGGTCGCGCTGATGGCGGTGGTGGTGCTCTCGTACCGCCAGGTCGTGCACGCCTACCCCAGCGGCGGCGGCTCGTACGAGGTGGTGTCGCGCAACCTCGGCCCGGCGGCCGGTCTGGTGGTGGCCGCGTCGCTGCTCGTCGACTACGTCATGACGGTGGCCGTGTCGGTCGCGTCCGGCGTCGACAACATCATCTCGGCGATCCCCTCGCTGGCCGGGCACCGCGTGCTGCTCGCGCTCGCCTTCGTCGCGGTCCTCACCGCGATGAACCTGCGGGGCGTCCGCGAGTCGGGCCGCACCTTCGCCGCCCCGACCTACCTCTTCATCGGCGGCGTGATCATCATGGTCGCGACCGGCCTGATCCGGTACGTGCTCGGGGACGCGCCGGTCGCCGAGTCGGCCGCGTACGGCATCCACCCCGAGCCCGGCAACCAGAACCTGGCCGGGATGGCTCTGATCATGCTGGTCCTGCGCGCCTTCTCCAGCGGCTGTACGGCGCTGACCGGCGTGGAGGCGATATCCAACGGTGTGCCCGCCTTCCGCAAGCCCAAGGCGAAGAACGCGGCGGGCACGATGGCGGCGATGGGCATCATCGCGGTGGTCATGTTCGTCGGCGTGACGGCCCTCGCGCTGATCGCGAAGGTCCACATCACCGACAGTTCCTGCCAGTTGACCGGCATCGGCGGCGACTGCGAGGCCTTCACGCAGAAGACGGTCATCGCCCAGCTGGCCTCGGCGGTCTTCGGCGGCGACCACTCCATCGGCTTCTTCGTCATCCAGGCCGCGACCGCGCTGGTGCTGATCCTGGCCGCGAACACCGCCTTCAACGGCTTCCCGCTGCTGTCCTCGATCCTGGCCCAGCACCGCTATCTGCCGCGCCAGCTGCACAACCGGGGCGACCGGCTCGCCTTCTCCAACGGCATCCTGGCCCTCGCCGTCGTCGCGGGCGCGCTGCTCTGGGCGTACAAGGCGGACGTCACCAGCCTCATCCACCTCTACATCCTGGGCGTGTTCACCTCGTTCACGCTGTCGCAGCTCGGCATGGTGCGGCACTGGAACCGCGCTCTGCGCACCGAGCCGGACCCGGCGACGCGGCGACGCCACCAGTCGGCGCGGGTCGTCAACGCGCTGGGCGCCTGTGTGACCGGGCTTGTCCTGGTGATCGTGCTGATCACGAAATTCACCCAGGGTGCCTGGCTCGCCGTGGTGGCCGCGATCGTGCTGTGGGTGATGATGCGCGGCATCCGCCGCCACTACGACCGGACCTCGGCCGAGCTGGCCGTGGAGGACCCGCGCGATGAACTCGTCCCGCCCTCAAGGGTGTTGGGGGTGGTCCTCGTCTCGACCATCCACAAGCCGACCCTGCGCGCCCTGGCCTACGCCCGCGCCTTCAAGCCGTACCAGCTCGAAGCGCTGACGGTCGCCGTCGACAAGGAGGAGACCGGCGACCTGCAGCGCCGCTGGCAGGACCTGGACGTCGACGTCCCGCTGAAGGTGCTGGCCTCCCCCTACCGGGAGATCACCCGGCCGGTCGTCGAGTACGTCCGCACGATGCGGCGCGCGAGCCCGCGCGATGTGGTGGCCGTCTTCATACCCGAGTACGTGGTGGGCCACTGGTGGGAGAACCTGCTGCACAACCAGTCCGCCCTGTGGCTCAAGAGCCGCCTCCTGTTCACCCCGGGCGTGATGGTGACGAGCGTCCCCTGGCAGCTGACCTCCGCCGCCCACGCCGACCACCCCGCCGCCCGCGCCCCCGGCTCCGTCCGCCGAGGCGAACCGGCCAACTCCCGCCCGGGATCGGCGACTTAACCGACGGGGGCGGCGCGTTCGGCCCCTCCCCCGACGGCTCCCCGGGCATCGCGCGCAGCCGGGACGCCGGTGTGCTGAGGGGGTGACAGAGAAACGGCCCTGACGGCCCCGTCAGTGCGGTTCGGCCGCTCCGTCGGGGTCGCTGTGGTAGCGGTCGGCCAGGGCGGTGATCCCTGCCGTGGCGGCCGTGGCGAGGTCGGTGACCATCGCGTCGTCGACGGGCAGGTTGACGATGAAAAGAGCGGACGCCAGGGAGCCGAGCACCAGCAGGTGGGCCATGGCGGGGTCGACGGTCCCGGCCAACTCTCCGCGGGCCACGGCCCGTTCGATGATTTCGGCGAAGAGGGACTGTTCGGCGGCCAGGAAGGTGTCCTGGAACCGCTTGTCCAGCCCGGGATTGACGGCGATCTCGCTGATCAGGGCAGGTGCCAGCTGCCGGGCCGCCGGGGTGGCCATGCGGACGTGAAACGCGCGGACCAGCGCCAGCAGGTCCCCGTGCAGCGAGCCGGTGCCGGCCAACGGGGGCAACTTCTCCTCGTACATGGTGGCAGCGAACGCCATCTCCGCCTTGGACGCATAGCGGCGGTAGATCGCCGCCTTGCCCACCCCGGCACGTGCCGCGATCTGATCGACGGTCAGGGCCGGGTAGCCGACCTCGTCGATCAGCTCACGCGTGGTCTGCAGGATCTTGTCATCCACGCGACTGTCCCGGGGACGTCCGCCCCGTTGCCTTTTCGCCGTCATGCCCGCACTATACGGAACGAGAGTACCGAAACTGAAGTACCGGAACTAACGTTCCGGAGATCTCGCACCCCTGCCACGCAGGGACGACCGCGACGAAGTCGCACCGCGCGGCTTCACGACAGGAACGGAGAACCGAGATGATCAAGTGGGCAGGCTGGATCATCACGTTATTCGGAACCGCGCACACACTCCTCGCCCTGACCGTGGAGAAAGCCGGGCGCCACGCCGGGACATGGTTCAGCGGCGGGCTGTGGAGCGAGGACCTTGCCGACATGAGCCCGGCGGGCAGCGCGTACTGGCTGAGCCTGGAAAGCTTCGGCCCACCGCTCGTCCTGGTCGGCCTGATGGTGCTGTGGCTGGACCGCCGCGGCATCACCCCACCGGCCTTCATCGCCTGGGCGCTGGGGAGTTGGAGCGTCGTCGACGCCGTAGTCCTCCCGTTCACGCCCTGGCCGCTCATCGCGCTCGCCTGCGCCCTACTGCTGATCGGAGCCCGCCGCGACAACCCCGCACCCAAGGCCGGGCTTCCACGAGCGTGAGCAGTTCTGGCAGCGAGGACCTCACATCACCCCGCGCCGCCGGCTCCCGTGTCCCCTGCTGTACTGCGCCCCTCCTCCGGCCCTGACAGGTCGATGTCGTGGACCGGGATGTCCGGGGTCGTGGCGGCCGTACGCAGCAGCCGCGTGAAGCGGGAGCAGAGGGCCTCGACGGTGGGCCGGTCGAACAGGTCGGTGCGGTATTCGGCCACACCGTCGAGTCCGCGGCAGGTGCCGTCGGCGTCCCGCCGCTCGAACAGGCCGAAGGTCAGGTCGAACCCGGCGGAACCCCTGCCGACCAGGTCCACTGTGGCGGACCCGCCCGGTAGCTCCAGCCGTTCGGGGAGGGACGGGGCGAGCACCAGCATCACCTGGAACAGGGCTCGGCCGAACACGGCCCGCCCGCTCGCCGCCCGCCGTGGCCCCTGCGCCTCCACGACCAGGTCGAAGGGCACGTCCTGGTGGGCGAAGGCCGCCAGATCGGCCTGTGTGACGCGGCCGAGCAGCTCACGGAAGGTCGGCTCTCCCGAAGTGTCGGTGCGCAGCACGAGCGTATTCACGAAGAACCCGACGAGGGCGTCGAGTTCCGCGTCCGCGCGGTCGGAGACCGCCGTGCCGATCGGGATGTCCGTGCCCGCGCCGAGGCGGGTGAGCAGCGCGGCCAGTCCGGCGTGCACCACCAGGAAGAGACTGGCCTGCTCGTCCGCGGCCAGCTCCAGGAGCCGCCCGTGTACGTCCGCGGGGACGGCGAAGGCGACCGTGTCGCCGGCGGTGTGCGCCGGACGCCCGGACGGCTTCCGCTCCGTACGGTCGGTGGGGAGCGGGATGCGTTCCGGCAGACCGGCCAGGGCCTTGTTCCAGTAGGCGAGTTGACCGGTGCGCAGGGCGCTGGGCTCGCCGTCGGTGCCGAGCAGTTCGCGCTGCCACCGGGTGAAGTCGGCGTACTGCGTGGGCAACGGCGACCAGTCGGGGGCGCCACCCTTGACGCGGGCCCGGTACGCGGTGGTGAGGTCGTCCAACAGCCGGTGCAGCGAGGCGCGGTCGCAGGCGACGTGGTGGAGGAGCAGGAGCAACGTCTGCCTGCGCGAGGCCTCCGTGGTGAAAAGGACCGTGCGCAGGGGGAGTTCGCGCTCCAGCTGGAAGGGGCGGCCGGCCGCGGCGTTCAACGCGGCCGACAGCTGGTCCGGGGCGACGGGTTGGATCGCGAGTGCCGGGCGCGCGGCCGTGACCGGCAGGATGTGCTGGACCGCCTGGCCGTCCCGCTGCTGGATGAGGGTGCGCAGGGTTTCGTGCCGGTCCGTGAGGTCGCCCAGGGCGGCACGAAGCGCTTCCCGGTCGAGCTCCCCGTCCCAGCGCAGCGCCAGGGGAACGTTGTAGGTGCTGTCGGGGCCGGCGAGCTTGTGCAGGAACCAGAAGCGCCGCTGGCCGAAGGAGAGCGGGACCGGTTCGGCGCCCCGGTCCTCGGCGAGCGGAAGCCTTGGGACGGGCCGGGGCCCCGAGGCCATGGAGGTGTCGCCCGAATGATCGGCGTCGCCCAGATGAGCGGCGAGCCCGGCGACGGTCGGGTGGAGGAAGACGTCCCTGACGTCCAGCTCCGCGCGGGCGCCGAGGCCGGCCCGGCGCACCAGGGTGACCAGCCTCGTCGCCTGCAGGCTGTCGCCCCCGAGGTCGAAGAAGTCGTCGTCGGCGCCCACCTGTTCCACGGCGAGCACGTCGGCGTACAGCCCGGCCAGTTCGGCTTCCAGCAGCGTGTCCGGGGCACGTGACGGCGTGTGCGCGCGGGCGAGAGGGGCGGGGAGCGCCGCCCGGTCCAGTTTCCCGTTGGGGGTGAGCGGCAGCCTGTCGAGCGGGACGAACAGGGACGGGACCAGATGCGCCGGAAGCCGCTCGCGCAGCCATCCCCGCAGCCGGGCAAGGGCCGGCCCGGGATCGTCCGCCGCGGCCTCCCGGGTGAGGACGACATAGGCCACCAGCCGTGCGGCCCCGTCGGCTCCCTGATCGCCGTCCGACCCGGCGCGGGCCGGACCGTGCGGAACACCGGAGCTCGCGAGGACGGCGCCGCCCGCCACACCGGGGGCGGCCAGCAGTGCCGCCTCGACCTCGGCGGGTTCGATCCGGAAGCCACGGATCTTGACCTGGTCGTCCGCCCTGCCGAGATACTCCAGCGAGCCGTCCCGGCGGGCGCGTACGAGGTCGCCCGAGCGGTAGAACCGGGACCCGGCGGGGCCGAAGGGGTCGGCCACGAAGCGCTGCGCCGTCAACGCGGAACGGCGCAGATAGCCCCTGGCCACACCGGAACCCGCGACGTACAGCTCACCGGCCACGCCGGGGGGCACCGGGCGCAGCCGGTTGTCCAATACGTACAGCCGGGTGCCGGCGATGGCCTTGCCGATCGGGACGGCCCGCGCCGTGCCATGCCCGTGGTCCAGGTCGAGCCGGGTCGAGAGGACCGCGGTCTCGGTGATGCCGTACATGTTGACCAGGACGGGCGCGGCGTCCTGGTGCCGCCCGTACCAGGAGCGCACGACGGCAGGAGAGAGCGCCTCACCACAGAAGATGATCCACCGCAGAGCCAATTTCCGCCCCAGCTCGGGCTCTTCGGCGTCGGCCTGCTCCAGCGACCGGAAGGCGGAGGGGGTCTGATTGAGCACCGTCACGCGTTCCCGCGCCAGCAGGTCGAGGAAGGCGCCGGGAGAGCGGCTCACCTCGCGGGGGACGACAACCAGCCGGCCACCGTGCGCGAGGGCGCCCCACATCTCCCACACCGAGAAGTCGAAGGCACAGGAGTGGAACATCGCCCAGGTCTCGTCGGGGCCGAAGCCGAACTCGGCGGCTCCAGCCTGCAACAGCGCCACCGGACCGCGGTGCGGGACCACCACGCCCTTGGGGCGGCCGGTGGATCCGGAGGTGTAGATGACGTACGCGGCATGGTCGGGTGTCAGCGGTCCCGTGCGGTCCGCGTCGGTCGGGTTGGCGTCGCTGTCCGTCGGGTCGGCGTCGCTCGTCGGTGACGCGGTCGTGGCCGCGGCGGCTCCCGTCGGGTCCGTCTCGGTGAGAACCCATACCGGCTGGGCGTCGGCGAGGATCCGCTCCGTGTGCTCCGGCGGCCATGCCGTGTCGAGCGGGAGGTAGGCCGCGCCGGTCTTGGACACGGCCAGGATTGCGGTGACCACGTCCTCGGAGCGGGGAAGCAGGACGGCGACCGTGCGTTCGGGTCCTGCGCCGCGCCGGATGAGCGTCCTGGCCAGCCGGTTGGCGCGCGCGTTGAGCTCGGCATAGGTGAGCTGCCGGTCGCCGTGGCCGACTGCCGGGGCGTGCGGCGTAAGTGCGGCCCAGTGTTCGAACAGCTCGGGGAGCGTACGGGGCGAGGAGGGTGCGGGGGTGCCGATTCCCGGTACGAGCAGCCTGCGCTCTTCCGGTGCCAGCAGGTCCAGCTCTCCGACGGGGCGCCGGGGTTCGTCGATCAGCTGGTCGAGCAGGCGGACGCAGCGGTCGGCCTCGGCGGCGACCTCCTCGGGCTCGTACCGCCCGGCCTCGGCGTGCACCTCCACCATCAGGCCGGCCCGGCCGTGTTCCGGCCGGACCATGACGGAGAGGTCCTCTCCCGCGCCGGTGTTGAGCTGTCTCAGGGTCATCGGCCGCCCGGCGAAACCGCGGCCGAAGCTGAAGGGGACGATGTTCGCGGTCAGTTGGTACGGAGCCTGCGCGGTCCCGGTGAAGCCGAGGTCACGGCGGAGGTCCTCGTACCGATAGCGCTGGTGGTCGAGGCACAGCGCGGTGGCCTCGGCAACCGTCCGGATCAGGTCGGCGGTTGGCCGGCGCGGGTCGACCGGTACCCGCAACGGGAGCACGTTCGACGCCGCACCGGTCACGGCGCCGGCTGTCTTGGGGGTGCGGCCGGCGACCGGGAACCCCACGACGACCTCATCGCCCCCGCCGGTACGGGCATGGTCCAACAGGACGGCGGAGGCGGTCGCCACCACCGTCCAGGGGACGTCGAGTTCGCGTGCGCGTGCGCGGAGGGCGGCCACCCGGTGCGCGGGCATGCGGGACGCGCCGCGCACCGGTGCCCCGCCCGTCCCTCCGATGTCCGTCGGTCCTGGTGTGTCCCGGCCCGCCGAGCCCGTCCGGGACACACCCGGCCCGAGGGCTCCCGGCCAACCGGCCATCTTCGCCATCCAGAACTCACGGTCGGCTGCGAAGTCGGGCGTGGAGCGGTAGGCCCGCTCGGCGTTGAGCAGGGTGTCCAACGGCACCTGGTGGCCGGCCTCCGGGGTCTCGCCGCGCTCCAGCGCCGCATAGATCGAGCCGAGCCGCCGGGCGAACAGCGCCAGGCCGAAGCCGTCCACCACCAGGTGGTGGACGAGTAGATACCAGCAGACCCGGTCCTCGGAGAGGCGCAGGAACGCGGTCCTGAACGCCGGACCGTTCGCCAGGTCGAGCGGGCGGGGGATGTCCGCCCACATCCAGTCCAGCGCGGCGGCCATCGGCGCGGGTTCCCGCTGGAGGTCGACGACGGGAACGTGCCAGGTGGGGAGGGGGTCGGCCCATTGCCTCGGCTCCCCGGAGGCCGTGACGGCGAACCGGGACCGGAACGGCTCGGTCTCCGTCACGGCGAATCGGAAGGCGGCCTCGTACAGCTCCGGATCGAGATCTCCGGCGACGTCGAACGCACTCGCCAGCTGGAACCGGGCCGGGGGCGCCAGCTGCTGCGCCACCCAGATGCCGTGCTGCCTCGTGGTGAGCGGTATCGACGGGTGACCCGCCGCGTGCACATGCCCCGGCTCGTTCCTCACGGAGTGTTCACCGACCCCTTCTGTGGTGCCTCGGCGGCCCACCGTTCGACGAGTACGCGGCCCACGTCGCGGAGCGCGGCGGGGCCTCCCATCTCCGTGTGCGTCCAGTCGACCGGCAGGACCTCAAGCGACCCCTTGATCAGCGGGCGCCACAGGCCGAGCGCGGCCTCGGCCGGGTGTTCCCGCGCAGTGAACATCACGGTGTTCCCGCCGAACGGGCGGGGCTCGTGCAGGCCGGCGATCCGCGCGTTGTTGGCGAAGGTCCGGGCCAGCGCCGCGATCCGCTGCTCGTCGAACGAGGCCAGCAGTCCCCCCTGCGCACGGGCGATCTCCACGAACCGCGGATACGTCAGTGACTCGCCCGCCCCCGGGGAGGGGTCGTAGCCGAAGAATTCCAGAAGCATCGAGAGGACGTCCCGGCCGGCGAGCGAACCCGGCGCGGCCTCGGCCGAGGCCGCGGCGTCGGCCACGTTCGTGCCCGCGGGGTGGGCGTCCAGGATCGCCAGCGTCTCCACCGACTCGCCGCTCTCCTCCAGCTGTACCGCCATCTCGTGAGCGACCACCCCGCCGAAGGACCAGCCGAGAAGGTGGTAGGGGCCCGTGGGCTGGACGGACCTGACATGGTCCAGGTAGTCCGCCGCCATCTCCCGCAGGGACGCCGGCAGGGCTTCGGGGCCGTCCAGGCCCCGGGCCTGCAGGCCGTACACCGGCCGGTCCGTGCCGAGCGGCGAGGTGAGTCCCGCATAGCACCAGGAGAAGCCCGCCGCCGGGTGCACGCAGAAAAGAGGCGGCTTGTCGCCCGCCTCGCGCAGAGGCAACAGGACCCCGCTGCCGGCTTCGTCGGACCTCTCCCGGGTGCCTCGCCGCCGGGGCGCCGCTTCGGTGGTGGTGTACAGCCCGACCCGGGCCGCTCGCCCCCTGTCCTCCGCCTTCGTACGGTCCACGGCCCGAGTGCTCTTCGTCCCGTTCGCCTCGCGCACGACCCGGGCCAGCGCTCCGACCGTCTTGTGCTCGAAGATGTCCTGCGGTGTGAGGACAAGACCCGCCCGACGCAGTCGGCTCAGCAGCTGGATCGACATCATGCTGTCGCCGCCGAGGTCGAAGAAGCTGACGTCCGTGGCGACTTCGGGCAACCCGAGCACCTCGCGGAACCCCCGCGCCACACGCTCCTCCCGCGCCATGTGTCCCTCCCCCGCTCCTTCGGTGGCGAGCGAAGCGAGATGGGGGTCCCCCCGGACGAAGGCTGGGGGAAGGTCGGCCTCAAGCGGCCGCAGTCCCACCGGCGGCTTCTCGCGGTCGAGTTTGCCGCTGCCCATGCGCGGCAGCGCGGAGGCCGCCATCAGCTCGGCCGGGACCAGATGTGCCGGCAGCCGCTCGGCCACCCAGTCCCCCAGCGCGTGGCGGCCGGGGATGCGGGCTCCCTGCGCGGGCACCAGGTAGGCCACGAGCCGGGCGTCGCCGCTCGGCCCCTTGCGGACACAGGCCATGACCTCGGTGACGGCGGGGTGCCGGGCGATCACCGCCTCCACCTCGCCGAGTTCTATGCGGAAGCCGTTGACCTTGACCTGGGCGTCCGCGCGGCCGAGGAAGTCGAGCAGGCCGTCGGGGCGCCGACGGGCCAGATCGCCGGTCCGGTACATCCGCTCGCCGGGCGGGCCGAAGGGGTCGGCGACGAAACGCTCCGCGGTCAGCCCGGGCCGGCGCAGATATCCCCGGGCAAGGCCGTCTCCCGCCAGGTACAACTCGCCCTGGCGGCCGGCCTCCACCTGGCGCAGCGAGCTGTCGAGCACGTAGGCGCGTACGTGGTCCAGCGGCCGTCCGATGGGCGGTGCGCCCTTCGGCACAGGACCGTCGCCCGCCGGGGCGGTGGCCTGGACGGTGGCCGCGGTGGCATGGACGGTGGCTTCGGTGGGCCCGTACACGTTGAGTACCCGGGTACCGGGCATGATCTCCCGGATGCGGTCGGCGAGGGTGGCCGAGAGCGCCTCACCGGTCATCGAGAGCGTCGTGGCCGACACGTCGAGACCGCCGGTCTCCAGCAGCCGGGAGAACACCGAAGGGACGGCGCACAGCAGACCGCCCGACCAGCGCGGCGGGTCGCCGTCGAGCAGCGACAGGAGGCTGTCGATCACCTCGACGCTGCCGCCGCCCGCCAGCGCCGGGAAGATCTCGGCAACCGACACGTCGAAGGTGAAGGAGCTCGCCGCCAGCACGTGCGCCAGCGACTCGGCGCCGAACCCGGCGGCCGCCCAGTCCACCAGCGCGACCACACCACGGTGCGGGACCACGACCCCCTTGGGCGTACCGGTGGAGCCCGAGGTGTAGATGACGTACGCGGGATGCGAGGTCAGCAGCGGCTCGGGGCGGTCGGCGTCGGACGGCGCCGTGGGTGGGAAGTGCTCCAACTCCCCCGCGATCGCGGGGTCGTCGAGCCGGATGGTCGTGGTCCACCGGCTCGCGACGTCCGCGGCGTACGACTCGGTGGCGGTGTCGGTGAGCACACAGAGCGGTGCCGCGTCCCGGACCATGAACCGGAGCCGCTCGGCGGGGTAGGCGGGGTCGAGCGGCAGGTACGCGGCGCCGGCCTTGAGCACCGCGAGCATGGCCACGAGTGTCCCGGCGCACCGCGGGAGCAGCAGCCCGACTACCGACTCCGGGCCGGCACCCCGGTCGAGCAGGAGCCGGGCCAGCCGGTTGGCGCGCTCGTGGAGTTCGGCGTAGGTGAGCTTGTCGTCGGCGCCGATGACGGCGACCGCGTCGCAGTGGCTCCGGGCGGCGTTCTCCAGCAGGTCGGTGAGCGTCCGGCGGGGCGCTCCGGAGGTGGTGCCGCTCGTCGGGGAGCCAACGGCCGCCCGCCCGTCTTCCGCCGGCAGGTCGAGGGTGCCCAGCGGGTTCCCCGGGCCGGCCACGGCCAGCGACAGCAGGCGCCCGAAACGCTCGGCGTGCGCGTCGAGTTCGGCGGCGCGATAGCGGTCCGCCGCACCGCTGAAGAGGACCCGCAGCCGCTGGGTCACGGGGTCGTCGTCGAGTACGACGCGTATGTCGTGGACCGGGTCGGGCACCAGGTCGTGGACCGCCACGGACAGTTCACCGAACCGCACGTGGGTCCCAGGGGTGCGGATGTCGGCGATCGGCCCGAACAGCCGGGGCCGGTCGTCCGGCGCCCCGGCCGCGCGACACAGACCCCGGTGGCCCAGGCGCTGGTGCCGGACCGCCTCGCGCGACTCCCGTGCGACGTCCTGGACGAGCTCGGCGAAGGTGGTGGCGGACCGTACCGTCAGCCGGAGCGGCACGATGTGGTCGCTCGCGTCCGGGACGCGCCAGCTCACCCGGCTCGGCCGGCCGTCGAGCGGCATGCCGATCACCACGTCCGTGGCGCCGCTCAGCCGGTGGGTGTAGGCCGCCACGGCGGCGCACAGCACCGCCCGTGCCGGCACGCCGCCGTAGCGGGCGATGGCACGTACGCGTTCGGTGTCGGTGGTGCCGAGCGTCACCGGGCGGGAGTTGACAGGCGCCCGCGACCCGTCGGCGTCCTGGACGGGAGCGGCGGCGAAGGTCACCGGCTCGGGGAGATCGGCCAACTGCCGGCGCCAGTAGGCGCGGTCGGCCGCCTGCACGGGAGATCCGGCGTACCCGGCCGCTTCCGAGGCCAGGTGGGCCCGGGTGGCCAGGGCGCCGTCGGCGGCCGGGCGGCCCTCGGCGAGCGCGGTGTACACCTCGGAGACCCGGCGGGTGATCAGCGCGCAGCCGAAGCGGTCGACAGCGGCACGGTGGTGCTGGTGGAACCAGTGGTGGCGGTCCGGGCCCAGCCGCAGCAACGCCTGGGTGGACGAGAGCCGCTCCGTCTCCTCGCCACCCGGTGCGAGCTCCGCTCCCCGCTTGAGCGCCGCGCGTGTCCACGCGTCGGCCGCGCCCCCCGGGTCCGCCTCCGTGCTCAGGTCCACCACGGGGACCCGCAGGCTGTCCGAGCTCTCCGGGGCAGGCGCGTCCGGTTCCCCGCCCGCGAGGCGCACCGGCCGTGCGCTGGTCTCGGCCATGACGTGGGCGACCGCCTTGCGCAGCGTGTCGAGGTCCAGGTCGCCGTGGATCTCCACGAGCTGGGCGATGTGGCTGCCGGGGGCGGTGGGCCCCGAACCGGAGTGTCGTACGACATGCCGGGCGTCCTGTCCGCCGGCGGACGTGTCAGCGGCCGCGCCCTCACGGTCAGCCACGGTCGGTTCCTCCTCGCGATACGAGGTGCTGTGGCGGGTACGTGTAGAAGCCGCTGCCCGACTTGCGTCCCACCCTGCCTTCGGCGACGAGACGGGACAGCAGGGGGCAGGGCCTGAAGCGGTCCTCGCCGGTGTGCCTGCGCAGCACCTCCAGCGAGTCGACGACGGTGTCGAGTCCGATGAGGTCGGCCGTGCGCAGCGGCCCCATGGGGTGACCGAAACAGTCCTGGAAAATCCGGTCCACGGTCTCGGCGTCGGCGGTTCCCTCGCCCAGCACGGCGGCCGCCTCGTTGAGCGTCAGCATCAGCACCCGGTTCGTCACGAAGCCGGGGGCGTCGCGCACCACCAGGGCGTGTTTTCCGATGTGGGTGAGGAAGGCTTCCGTGCGCTCCAGGGTGAGGTCGCTGGTCTCCGGCGCGCGGATGACCTCCACCGCGTCCTTGAGCGGCGCCGGGTTCATGAAGTGGGTGCCGATGACCCGGTCGGCGCGGGCGGTGAAGGACCCGAGGCGACTGACCGGGATGCAGGAGGTGTTGGACGCGAAGATCGCCTCGGCTCGGCAGATCCGGTCCAGCTCGCGGAGGATCCCCTCCTTGATGTCCTCGTCCTCCCGGGCACACTCCACCACCAGGAGAGCGGCGGCCATGTCGGCGAGCTCGGCGGACCAGGTCACGAGGGACTCGGCGTCGGATGCGGGCGCGCCCGCACGCGTCTGCCGGGCCCCGCCGCGCAGCAGCGTGGCCGTCCTGATCCCGGCGCGGAGCCGGGCCGGTCCCGAGGCCAGCGCCCCGGGGTCGTTGTCGACGACGACCACGGGGAGGCCGGCTTCGGCGAAGCACTGCGCCACGCCGATCCCCATCGTGCCCGCGCCGACGATGCCCACTGGTGACCCGTCCGGAACGGTCTGGGCGCTCTGCATGATGTGTTGAACGTCGGTCTGATCGCCCACTGTTGCAGGTCTCCTTCGTAGGCCGGGCCGCGTCAGACGGTGTGCGCGGGCCGTGCCGTGGTCGGCTTCGCAGGTGTGCTTGTGCTGGTTGTGGGGCGGGCGGGCCACAGACTCGACAGCGGTGCGCCGGGGGCGCGGGTGGCCGCACGCAGCATCGCGAGCAGTCCGTCGAGCAGAGCGCGGGCACTCGACCGGTCGAAGAGCTCGGTGCGGTAGTCCAGCGAGACGGACAGCTCGTCCCGCCCCGGCCCTTCTACGACGGACCAGGAGAGGTCGAGGTCGCTGCGGCCGCGCGGCAGCGTGAGCCGTCCCGCCTCCGTGCCGGGCCACCGCAGCGGGGCCGCCTCCACTCCGGCCGCCGAGCCGAGTGTCGCCGGCAGCGCCCGGTAGGAGTACGCCACGTCGAACAGTGGTGCCCTGCCGGGCTCGTCGGGCAGTCCGGCGGCCCGCACGATGTCGGCGAGCGGCACGTCCCGGTGCTGTTCCGCGCCGGCGACGGCGCGCCGTACCCGGTCGGTGAGCTCCTCGAAGGACGGGTCGTCGGCCAGGTCCAGACGCAGCGGCAGGCTCCGCGTGAAGGGACCCACCCGGGTGCGGGCCGCCGGGAGGGGAAGGGCCGTGCCGGTCAGCCCGATGAGCGCCTCGTCCGCCTCCGTGTGCAGGGCGAGCAGGGCGGCGAGGGCCGCCAGCACGCTCTCCCTGGTCCCGGAACGGCCCACCGCCTGGGCGAGGTCGCCGGGAATCCGGGACCCGAGGGTGGCGGTGACGCGAGTGCCGTGGGCGGGCCGGGCTCGGTCCAGCGGGGGCGTGCCGTCGGCCAGCCCCGTCAATGTCCTTCTCCAGTAGGCGAGTTGGTCCTCTCTCTGCGGGCCCGTCCAGGGCTCGGTGTGCTCGCCGGACGGCGTGGGGAGTCCGGGCAGCTCGGCGCGGCGTCCGTCCAGGCGGGCGCCGTACAGAGCGAGCAGGTCCCGGAAGAACACCTCCGGCTGACCACCGTCGTAGGCGTGCTGGTGGGTGGTCACCAGCAGGACGTGCTCGGCCGGCCCCGTCGTCGCGAGGAGTGCGTGGAGCCGGCGACCCGATGCCGGATCGAGTACGAGTGCGGCCTCGGCCTGCGCGATCTCCCTGGCCGCGAACAGGGGCTCGCTCTCGCCGGAGACGTCCGCGGTGGCGAGGAAGCCGTCGCCGAGCAGCGAGCGGTGCCCTACGGCTTCGACGGCCCTGGCACGCAACACCTCGTGCCGCTCGGCCAGTTCCTCCAGCGCCGTGCGCAGCACGGGAAGCCGCACCTCGCCACGCAGCTCCAGACAGCTGACGACGGGGGTGGCGACCGGGACGGCCGGGGCAGGCGGCGTGCCCGGTCGGTCCGCGACCGGTCCGGTGGACGGCGGAGGACCACCGGGGAGGTCGCCGCAGCACGTGTCCTGGTTGTCTGCGACGGCGTACAGCAGTTCGACGAACGCCTCGGACAGGGCGGAGATCGTGTCTGCGTCGAAGAGCCGCGTCGCGTACTCCATCATGACCACGATCTCGTCCTTGTCCGCCAGCTCGCCGACGACCATCGAGATGTCGAACTTGGCGGTGCCGGGGGGCAGTCCGGGGAAATGCGGGATGACCTCCGGGTCGTGGGCCGGTCCGACGACGATCTCGCCGAAGGAGGCGGCCGGTGGCAGCGTCTGGTGCACGTACATCACGTCGAAGAGCGGGTTACGACGCGGATCGCGGTCGACCGCGACCTCGCGCACGACCTTGTCGAACGGGATCTCCTGGTGGTCGAGGGCTCCGAGCACCACGGCGCGCACCCGGCGCAGCAGCTCGCGGAAGCTCGGGGCGCCCGACAGGTCGGTGCGCAGCGCGACGGTGTTGTTGAAGAAGCCGAGCAGATCCCACAGTTCGGGCCGGTTACGACCGATGGTCGGGGTGCCGACGACGATGTCCCGCTGGCCCGACCGGCGCGCGAGCAACACGTTGAGCGCGGTGAGCAGCACCATGAACAGCGTGGCCCTCTCCTGGGCGCCCACCTCGCGCAGCCGCTGCACCAGGGTGCCCGGGATGGTGAACCCGTGGGTCGCACCCGCGAAGTCCATCCGGCCGGGACGCGGCCGGTCGGTGGGCAGCTCCAGCGTGGGCGGGTCGCTCAGCCGTTCACGCCAGTAGCTCAGTTCACCGTCGAGGCGGGAGCCGGCCACCAGCTCGCGCTGCCAACGCGCGTAGTCCGCGTACTGCACCGGCAGCGGCTCGATGTCGGGCGCCCGTTTCTCCAGGCGGGCCGTGTAGAACTCCAGCAGGTCCCGCAGGTGGATCTGCGGAGCCCAGCCGTCGTTCACCGCATGGTGCATGCACCAGCAGACGATGTGGTCGTCGTCACCGAGCCGCACGACGGTCACCCGTACGAGCGGCTCGTAGGCGATGTCGAAGCCCCCGCGTGTGGCGGCGGTGACGACCGCGCCCGCCGCGGTCATCGGGGCGTCCTCGCCCGAGACGTCCAAGTACGTGAAGAAGTCGCCCAGTTCGGGCCGGATCACCAGCTCGGGCCTGCCGTCGGCCTCGGCGAAATTGGACCGCAGCACCTCGTGGCGGCGTGCCAGGTCTTCCCAGGCGAGCCGGAACCTCTCGACGTCCAGGGGGCCGCGGTACCGGGAGGCGCCGGGGAGGTTGTAGAGCGTGGTCGTCGGGTCGATCTGGTGGTGGAGCCACATGCGCTCCTGCCCGTACGAGAGCACCGGTTCGCCGCCCGGGACGATCGGCGGCAACTCGGCGTCGGGCACCTCGGGGACGACCGGGGCCGTCGGCGCGTGCGGGGCCCGCTCGTGAATGGCCTCCGCGAGTGAGCTGACGACGGGGTGGTCGTAGATGTCCGCCAGCTTGAGCCGGACCCCGTGCCGTACTCGTACGCGCTCCACGAGCTGGAGAGCGATGACGGAGTTGCCGCCGATGGAGAAGTAGTCGGCGTCGGCCGGGACGTCGTCCGCGTGCAGCAGCTCGACGAGGGTGTCCCGCAGCCAGTCCAGTACGGTCCGGGACCCTTCGGTCCTCTGCTCGCCGGGTGCGCGGACCGGTTCCTCGGCAGCAGGCGCAAGCGCAGGCACCGGCACGGGAGCCGGAGCAGAGGGCCGATGGAGTGCTTCGTCGAAGGACACCACTTCACCCAGGGGCCTCGCCCAGCAGCGGACGCCGGTGAACGGATGTCCCGGCAGCGGAACCCGGCCCGCCGACGGGTGGGCCCGCAACGCCGGCCAGTCCAGGCCGACGCCCTCCTCGTACAGCCTGCCCAGGAGCTCCAGGACGGCGGCCTCGGCGTCGGCGGCACCGGGCCGCAGACGGAGCACGCGGGCGTCCGGGCGGGCGTGGAGGTGGGCCGTCAGCCGGTCGCTGATCTCGCCACGGGAGGCCAGCTCCACGAACACCACGGGGCCTTGGGAGAGCTGCTCGTCCGCCGCCGCGTGGAGCTGCTCCACCCGCAGCGGGTCGCCCGCCACCGCCGGGTCCTGCCCGCTGTGCGCTCGCCGCAGCGCGGCGGTGTCCTCGGCGCTGAGATCGCCCCGCAGGTACCGGGCGGTGTAGCGGGAGATCCCCGAACTCATCAGCCCGTCCGGCGAAACGCCGGCCCGGACCAGCCGCTGGTACGTCGCGAGCTGCCCGCCGATCATCGCGGCGCGGTCGGCCGGTGCGGGCAGCTCGTCCGGCAACCGGTCCGGAAGCTGGTCCGGCTGCTGATCGCGCGGCTCGTAGGGGGTGGCGTCCCCGGAGAGCAGGAAGACCACCCGAGGTGCTGCCGTGGAGCCGGTGGCAGTCTCCTCGGCCGCCTCGCCCGCCTCCAGCCGACGCCAGGTGACCTCGGCGGCCAGGCGTGCCGCTAGCTCCGAGGTGTCCCGGGAGATCACGCACACACGGTGGGGGTCGTGGTCCCGTCCCTCGTTCAGCGTCCGCGCGACGTCGGGCAACGGGTGGGTGGTGTGGCGCAGTTCGAGCGACAGCTGCTCGCACTGGGCGAGCAGGTCGGCCCGGCTGCGGGCGGACACCGCGATCAGCTGCGGGGCACTGACGGCGGGGCGTACCGGGGCGGTCGCCGGGGGCTGCTCCACGACGCAGTGCGCGTTGACGCCGCCGAGGCTGAACGAGCTCACGCCGGCCCGGCGCGTCTCGTCGTCCCACTCCTGGAGCGAGGTGACGACCTCAAGGCGAGCACCTGCGAGGTCCACCTCGTCGGCGGGCTCCTCGAAGTGCAGCGACGGATACAGCTCGCCGTGGCGCACGCTGAGGACCGCTTTGATCAGCCCGGCGATTCCCGCGGCGTGGTCCAGGTGCCCGATGTTGGTCTTGACCGAGCCCACCTTCACCGTGCGGTCGCCGTCGGGACGGGCGAGAGCCAGGCCCTCGGCCTCGACCGCGTCGCCGAGCCGGGTGCCCGAACCGTGTGTCTCGATGTACCCGGCGGTCGCCGGGTCCAGCGAGGCATTGCGCCACGCCTTGGTGATGGCCTGTGCCTGCGAGCGGGCACTCGGGGTACTGATGGTCGCGGAGTGCCGGCCGTTGTGCACCACGGCGCTGCCGCGGATCACGGCGTGGATGAACGCGCCCTCCGCCACCGCCCGTTCCAGCGTGGTGAGGAGCACCACCCCGCCGCCCTCGCCGGCGCCCGCGCCGTCCGCGGCACGGTCGAAGGCGCGGGAGCGGCGGGTGGGCGAGGCGATGCCGGGGAAGTCGGCCACCGCGGCCGCCGGCCGCACGATGTGGTGCAGGTTCACCCCGCCCACGACGGCGTAGTCCGCGTCGTCGTCGGCGAGTTCACGGCATGCCTGGTGAACGGCGACGAGTGAGCCGTTGCAGCCGGTGTCCACGCCGTAGCAGGGGCCGGTGAAGCCGAAGAGGTGGGAGATCCTGGCGGGCAGGGCGCAGGGGATGTTTCCGCTCATGCCGAGGGTGCCGTGCTCGCGGACCAGAGGTGCGTAGCCGTTGCCCGGCGAGCTGAAGATCACCGCCGTCCGGCTGTCGCGGAGCCCGGACGGGGCGTATCCGGCGTTCTCCAGCGCCTCCTCGGTGAGCTGAAGTGCCAGCCGGTGCTGAGGATCCGTCACCTCGGCCTCACGCCGGGACAGACCGAAGTGCTGGTGGTCGAAGAGGTCGATCCGGTCGAGGTAGCCCTGCTCGGGATAGTCGTTGCGGGGATCGAGGCCTGTGGTCCGGATCCGTTCCGGAGTGATCGGGCGCACCGAGTCGCGCCCCGCCCGCAGGTTCTCCCGGAAGGCGGCGAGGGAGTCCGCCTGCGGGAACCGTGTGGCGATGCCGATCACCGCGACGGCCGGTCTGCCGTGTGTCACGTCCGTACCGCTCATGTCACCTCTCCTTCGCGTGTGTCAGAGCTCGTAGGCGGCCGGTGGGGCGGGTTCCTCGCCTTGTGCGCGCTCGCCCAGGTGGTCGGCGATGCGCTGGGCCTGGGCGGCGATGGTGACGCAGTCGAACAGCTCGCCCACCCGCAGCGCCTCGGGCCATCGCCTGTCCAGCCTGTCGTGCAGGTCGATGACCTTCATCGAACTCCCGCCGACGGCGAAGAAGTTGTCGTCCGGGCCCGAGCCGGAGTGCCCGAGGACCTCCGCCCAGATCCGGCCGACGGCGGGCCGGTGGCCGCTCCAGTCCCCGCCCGCGGTGCCTCCAGAGGCCTGACGGTCTGTCGGGATCAGCGCGCGGAGTGCGGCCCGGTCCGCCTTGGTGCTGCGGTCGAGCGGCATGTGGTCGACCGGCACGAACACGCTCGGTGTGGCCTGCTCCACCAGTCGGCCTCGGCAGTGCTCGCGCAGTTGCGAGACGTCCGGCGGCCCGCTGCCAGGTGTGGGCAGTACGAAGGCGATCACCTGCGGCTCGTCCTGCCCGGCACGTTCGCAGAGCACCACGGCCTGCTCGACGCCCGCATGGCTCTCCAGCACGCTCGCGATCTCGCCGAGCTCGATCCTCGTACCGCGGATCTTGGCCTGGTCGTCCGTTCTGCCGTGGTAGTGCAGCGCGCCCCGCTCGTCGACGCTGGCGATGTCCCCGGTGCGGTAGAGGCGCCCGCCCGGCCGCCCGTACGGGTCCGCGACGAATCGCTCGGCCGTCAGAGCCGGCTGGTTCGCGTAGCCGAGTGCCACGAGGGAGCCACCGACGTAGAGCTCGCCCCGCTCCCCGGCCGGGACTTCACGCAGCCGCTCGTCCAGTACCAGGGTCCGCGTTCCCGGCCAGGGCCGCCCGATGGGGATGCGGTCCCGGGTCGGGTCCGGATCGGTCTCCACCGTGCAGGCGATGGTCGTCTCGGTGGGCCCGTACTCGTTGACGAACCGGACCCCCGGCAGCCGCTCGTGGTGCGCGGCCACCATCGCCTGGGTGCACTCCTCACCTCCCACGACCACCAGCCGCAGTGTGTCGGGCAGGCCGCCGGGATCCTGGAGCACCGCCCGGTAGTAGGAGGGGATGTTGAACAGGTGCGTCACCCGGTGGTCCCTGGCCAGCCGGGTGAACTGCCCCACGTGCACGAGCTGTCGGGGGTCGGGCAGCACCAGCATGTGACCGCCGGTGAGCGACCAGAACATGCCGCCGAGAATCCCGTCGAAGGACAGCCGCAACGCGATCAGGAAGACGGAGCGCTCGGTGCCGTAGACCGGCCCCCGGCAACCGATGGACGCCGCGAACTGGCCCCGGCCGACCATCACGCCTTTGGGCACACCGGTGGATCCCGAGGTGTAGGCGACGTAGGCGGGGCTCTGCTCGGTGACCGGTGGGTACGGGTCGGTGGGCAGTTCCCGGCCCGCCTCGACGAGCCGCGCCGGGTCGAGGTCCGCGGCATCCACGACGGTCGGCGGGGCGGGCATCGCCGAGAGCGTGGAGGCCGGCACCGCGTCATCGCCCTCGCTCAGGACCACCGCGCAGTCGACGTCCCGGCACAGCGCCTCGAACCTCCCGACGGGCAGGTCCGGTTCCAGGACCGCCCAGGTGGCACCGGTGCGCAGTGCCGCCAGCATGGCGATCACGGACAGCGCGCTCTGCTGCGTCCGGACGCAGACGACCCGGCCCGGCCGCAGCCCGTGCTGCCACAGCAGCCGTGCGAGACCGGCCGAGGCCAGGTCGAGCTCGCGGTACGTCATCGAGACTCCGCCGATGATGAGCGCGGTCGCCTCGGGCGCCCCGGCCACCTGGCTTCGGAACGCGGCCCACACCGGCCGTACCTCCGTCGGGGCGTCCGCGGGAGCGAACCGATCGGAGCCACCGGGACGTCGGGGCACCGCGGCCTCGCTTCCTGTGCCGTTCATGCCGCACCGGCGATCACGCGCGTGTGGCCGGGGGCCTTGGGCAAGGGACGCTCCGGGTCCACAGCGAGCACGAGACGGTCCCCGTCGGTGACCGTCGCTCCGTAGCCGGCGAAGCGCATCGTGACCAGCATGTTCCGGTTGGTCTCGGTCGGGACGAAGTGCGCGACGGGGCGCCGGCCCGCCGCCAGGGCCTGCTGGATCAGATGGTGCAGCAGCACGCTCCCCGCACCGCGCGAGGCGACTCGGCAGGACATGAGCATCAACCGCAGGACCGCGTCCCGCCCGACGAGCGCGGTGACGGCCAGGCCGATGATCCCGTAGTCACCGAAGCGGTCACGGAGCTTGGCAAGGAGCACCTGATGGTCCGGCGAGCAGCTCAACCGGCGCAGTTCGTCGATGCCGTACGTCAGTCCCGTGCTGTTGAGCTGGTGCGTGCGGACGGTCAGCTCGCTGGCCCGGGACAGGTCCTCCTCGGTGGCCGGGAGGACCTCCATGACCAGGCCGAGCGAGTCGAGGAACGCCTGGCGTCCTTCGGTGAACTCCCCTTCGGCCTCCTGGCGTCGCCACTCGGCCTGGTAGAGCCGGCGTCGCCCGGCGGCCTCCGCGGTGATGTGCTCGGGCCGGAACTCCTGGTACTGCGGGAGCCGTTCGACCTCCGCCGCCGGGTAGCAGCGGACCATGGGGAGTTCGCCGGCGACCTCCGCCCGCTCCAGCGGGTCGTTGTCGACGAACGCGATGGTGTCCAGACCGATGTTGAGCGCCTTCGCGATCCGGCGCACCGCAGCGGACTTGGTGCCCCAGCCCACCTCTATCGCGCAATACCAGTCGGCCAGCCGATGATCCGTCAGATGGCGTTGGGTGACGCTGCGTTCGCCACGGCTCGCGGCGGCATGCAGGATGCCTCGGCGGTCCAGCTCGGCCAGGGTCTCAAGCGCCGGAGGGAAGGGGGCGGGATCGTCGCCCTCCAGCACCACCCCGTCCCACAGGGTGTCGTCCAGGTCCCAGACCAGGCACTTGACGGTGGGCGCGCCTGCTGCCGTCACAGCGATTCCCCGGGAAGCCGGAGCCCGACGGCGGGGTCCGTGCCGCGCGCGGCATCACCGAAGCGCCGCAACAACCTCTCGGCTATGTGAAGTTCGGACACTTGCTGTGCTCCTTCGATGATCTCCATGACCTTGGCGTCCCGGAAGTGACGGCCCGCCCTGCTGTCGGGCGCGCAGCCGGCCGAGCCGAGCACCTGTACGGCGTCGCGGCTGCCCGTCGCCGCTGCGGAAGCCGCCGCGTACTTGGCCATGAGCGTCTCCGCCACCCCGCGTCCCGGACCAAGGGCCCGCGCCTCCGCGGCCCTGCGCGAGAGTTCCCGGGCCCCGGCGGCGGCCACCGCCGCCCTGGCCAGCAGTGACCGGACCAACTGGTGGTCTCCCAGGGGGATGTCGCCCTGCCGACGGACCGCGGCGTGGGTGGCGGCGTCCTCGACGCACGCCTCCGCCATGCCCACACATCCCCAGGCGACCGTGAACCGGCCGTGGTCGAGCGCGGTGGCGACCACGTGGGAGAGCCCAAGGCCGGGAGGAGCGACGAGCTGACGCCGGGGCACCCGCACGCCGTCGAAGGACAGATGGGCGATCCGGGCGCCCCGCATGCCGAGCTGGCCGTTCACCTGCTCGCGCTCGACACCGGCCCGGTCCGCGTCCACGAGCACGGCGGCCGGCCTTCCCTCGTACGTGCCGAGAACCAGGAACACGTCTGCGACCGCACCGAAGGTGACCCACCTCTTGCGGCCGCTCACGACCAGCTCCTGCTGGTCCGACCGGCCCGACGCCTCGATGCGGGTCTCCACCGACCCCAGCGCGCTTCCCGCGCCCTGCTCCGTCGCCGCGAAGCCTGCGGTCAGCTCGCCACCGGCCAGCCTGGGCAGCCAGTCGGCCCGCTGCGCCTCGGTGCCCCAGCGCATCAGTGCCGCCGCGACCATGCCCTGTACGGTCAGCAGCCCGCGCAGCGCGCTGCACTCACCACCGATCCGTGCGGTGATCTCCCCGAGCGTGAGCGGATCGAGGCCGGCGCCCCCGTACCGCCTGGGCAGGTCCGCGGCGAGCAGCCCCGACGCGGCGACCTCTCTGCGCACCGAATCGGGCAGTCCGCCGTCCTGGTCCCAACGGGAGGCGCGGTCATGTGCGTCGGCCGCCAGATCGGCCGCGGCTCGGGACAGGTCCACGGGGTCCACGGGCTCCACAGGCGGCAGACCCGTCGTCGTGTCGTCGGGGCCGCTTTCAGGAACCGTGGGCTGCATGTGCCTCTCCCGACTCGGGCGCCGCGGTCTTGCGCCGGACGAACTCCGTGATGCGGTGGGCGGTCCTGAAACTGTCCAGATCCAGGTCCTCGACCTCGACGGTGACGGCGAAGTGGCTCTCGACGAAGGTCACCAGCTCCAGTGCGAACAGTGAGTCGGCGAGGCCCCTGGCGAAGTAGTCGTCGTCCGGCTCGACCTGCCGGCGAAGAGCCGTGCTCAGAAAGGCGGTGATCTGCGAGGTGACGTCGTTCATGCCGTGTCCTCCTGTGGACCTGTCTCGACCAGCAGCAGACTCCAGGCAGCTACCGGGCTCACGTTGATCAGGACCGCGAGGCCGCCGGGGGCCAGCTCCTTGCGGTCGAGTGCCGTGCGGAGATTGAGGAAGACGTCGTTGGGGCCGAGGTGTCCGTACTGCCGGAGGTTCTCCCGGCACGCCGGCAGCAGTTCGATGTCCAGGGAGTCCTCGATGAAGGTGAAGCTCCCTGCGGACAGGTTCTGGCTGACGAAGCCGGCGACGTCCCCCCGGCCGATTCCGTTGCGCCGCAGCAGGTCGTCCAGCATCGCGGAGAGGCGGTTGCGCGTCTCCATGGCCAGGCGGAAGGTGTAGGTGCTGGGTTCCGTGCACTGTTCCCGCCACTGAGTGGTGGGGCGGTCCCGGTAGTCGACGTGGAAGAGGTCCCAGTAGCGCCCGTTGGTCAGTTGCGCGATGTCGAGTACTCGGATGCGCCCGCTGCGGGAGAGCAGCAGTGCCTGCCCGGCGTCGCCGTTCACCGTGACGGGGTGGCGGTAGCGCAGGGCGGCGGCCGGCTTGCTGCCGTGCACGACCAGGACATGGTCGAGGGCAGGGTCCGCGGCCAGCAGTCCGCGGGCCGTCAGCAGGGCCGGGGTGATCGAGACACAGCCGAGCCCGCCGACCGAGAAAGTGGTGGCGTTGTCGGCCCCGAGTCGGTGCTGGAGCCGGGTCGCCTCGGAGCTGAGGAACGTCTCCTGGACCCGCGACTCCACCATCACCAGGGCGCCCAGGTCCCGCGCTTCGAGCCCCACCTGTTCGAGCGCCCGGCGCGCGGCGCGTTCCGCGAGAGTGACGGAACTCAGCCGGTCGTCGGCCCGGACCGTGTCGATGCCCAGACCGTCGCGTGTGGCCCGCTCGGTCTCGTCGAGCGTCCGTACATCGGTGATCGGCAGGGTGTGCTCGGGCATGTACCAGGCGGCGCTGCGGATGGCGACAGAGGCTGCGCCATGCTGGAGGGCCTGCTGGGACACGGTCGTTCCCTCTCGTCTCAGGGGTCAGGGCGGTCGGCCGAGGTAGGTTCGACACGGATGGAACAACCGCCTGGACAGGCCGGTGGGTCCACCTGCTCAAGAACCGGAGTGGAATCCGTCGCGACGTCCCTGATTCTCACGAGGGCAACTGACGGACCGCTGACAGCACCCAGTTCGCTGTCGCTGCCGGGGAACTGGAAGGGTGCTGCTGATCGCGGGTCCGGGAACAACGTCGAGCACGTCGAGGCCCCCTACAGCGGACGATCCGTCAGAATGGTGTCTCCACGCCCCAGTTGGCCCAGGCAAGACGATCACCTCCATCCAGGCCGAGAGGTCCGTCTCCGCATGCCGCCGCACCCGGCGCCACCATCTGCCACTCGCCCCTCGACGCGCCGGTGACGCTCACGGGCACCAGCGGCTTCGTGCTGCTGGGCGACGGCGAGGGGATGGACTGCGCGGGCAACGCCTTCAGAGCCCCGCTGACGTCGGACCGCAACGATGAAGTCGATTGCGATCGAAAATGGGCCCCGGCGGGGTGATCTCGTCTGGACGGACGCATCAGGGGCTGTGGACAAAGGTGTGCTCATCGGCAGCGCGGCGAACAACGCGAGGGCGGCACTCACGGTCAGGGCCAGGCGACCGAGGCGCCTCGCCGGATTGCGTGTGCTGGTCATGAACGCAACGTTTCCAGACCGCATGGAGGCCACCATGGTGGCACAACCTCCACAGAACAGGGCATGGGCCATGCGATGCGCGCCTGCGCCGCACTTCGTGCGCCCGCCCACTGCGGGGTGCCATGGTTGGCACTGGCCAGGGCCGTGGACGGCTCGCACACGCCGGCCGCCACCGCGCCCACCGCCCCGGCCCGGCTCACCGGAATTCCGCAATCCCTGTGTGTGCAGCGCCGGCTGGCGCCGTGCCGTGTGGGGCGACCCGACCCCGGTGTTCAACTTCGCGAACGCGAACATCAGCACGGCTCGCCGATCACCGCCGCGCATGAGCGGCGCCCACGAGCCGGGCGAGCAGCTGGAGCACACGGCGACATCAAGCCACCGTATGCGGTCACCGGCCGCCGGATTCCGTCTCAAAGCTGAGCACGAATTACACACAACCCCTCTACATATTCCCTCCGGTGGTCTAAGTTGTCGGTGCTTCAGCTGCTCAGGTACGAGACGACCATTGACAATGGTTAATGATCTATAGATCCGGCGCCACGGACAGCCAGCAATCGCGTCCCCGGCGCCATACGTGGGGGTGATCAATTCTTGGGGCCCGACAGGGTGCCTTGGGTGCGGGGAGCATCCGAGGTTTCGACGGGTTCCGCGCAACCACGAGGCCGGGCGTACGAGTCCGCTGCCGACGGAGTGAGTTGTGCAAGCAGCACCGAAATGGCCGGGATGCCATTCGGGGGGCGGGGGGCCTCCCGAGGGGAGAGAGCGCGGGGAGGCGGGGGCCTCCCGTGGGGGGAGGAACAGTGACGGGCGAACACGTCGAACCACTGGCGACCTGGGGGGTCCTGTGCGGCAGGGGGAATTAGTCAGCCCGATTCCGTCGGCGCGAAGACGTCCGGCGGACGGGGCAATCAGCCGGCCCGCCATCGACTGGGAGCAGCGGTATCGCCGCATTGTGATCACCAGCGATACCGTGGCGACCGCCGTCGTGGTGACGGCGACCGGCAGCTTCTTCGGAGTCCGGGACGCGGCCAACTGGCACGAGAAATGGGGAATTCTCGCCTTCGGCACCGAGCTGCTGGTGCTGGGAGCGCTTGCGGTGAGCCGGGCATGGGCTCCGGCCGTGCTCGGCCAGGGCGCCGAGGAATTCCGCCGGCTCGGACGCTCGCTGTTCACGGCGGTCGTCGTATTGGCGCTCGGTGGGATCGCCCTCACCTCGCGCAACATCAAGTTATGGATCTTCGTCGCGATCCCCGCAATCGCGCTCATCACCATGATCGAGCGTTATCTGCTGCGCCTGTGGCTGCACAGACAGCGGAAAGAAGGACGGTGCCTGCGCCCGGTGCTCGCCGCCGGGAGCCCAGCCACCGTGCGCGACCTGATCGCCCGAACCCGCAAGTTCCCGCACCTCGGCTGGCGGGTGGACGCGGTGTGCACGACCGACGGGCTCGACGGTGAGCAGTTGGACGGGGTACCGGTTGTCGGCCGGCTGACAGACGTCGCCGACCACGTCCGCCACGACGGCTACCGTGTCGTCGCGGTCACACCGCACCCGCACTGGTCACCGGACCGGCTGCAGCGGCTGGCGTGGAACCTCGAAGGCAGCGACGCCGAGATGGTCGTGGCCCCTGTGCTGATGGAGGTGGCCGGCCCGCGGCTGCACGTCGACGCGGTGCTCGGAATCCCGCTGCTGCGGGTCACCATGCCGACGTTCACCGGAGGCCGCCGGGCGGTCAAAGAGGTCGTCGACCGGATGGGGGCCGCGATCCTGTTGATGCTGTTCGCGCCGCTGATGGTGCTCGTCGCGCTGCTCGTGCTTGTGGACAGCCGCGGCGGGGCGGTCTACCGCCAGCGCAGGGTCGGCAAGGACGGCCGCGAGTTCACCATTCTCAAGTTCCGCACCATGGTCGCCGGGGCCGACAGGGCACGTGCCGAGCTGGCCGACCTCAACGAGGGTGCCGGCCTGCTGTTCAAGCTCCACCGGGATCCGCGGGTGACCCGAGTGGGAGCAGTGCTGCGCCGGTACTCGATCGATGAACTCCCGCAGCTTTTCAACGTGCTCACCGGATCGATGTCGCTCGTCGGTCCGCGCCCTCCGCTACCGGAGGAGTCCGCCGCGTACGGCCCGGACATCCGGCGGCGGTTGCTGGTCAAGCCCGGGCTCACCGGCCTGTGGCAGATCAGCGGACGCAGCGACCTGCCGTGGGAGGAGGCTGTCCGCCTCGACCTGCGGTACGTGGAGGACTGGTCGCTCGCCCTGGACACAGTGATCTTGTGGAAGACGTTGCGTGCGGTGCTCTACGGCCAGGGGGCGTATTGATGCGCGGGGATCGTCGTCCGGCCGGTGCGCGGACCGCAGGCCAAGAGGGCCTGCCTGGGGGGAGAGACGGGTCATGAGGGTCAGCGTTTTCGGGCTCGGTTACGTGGGCTGCGTGTCGGCCGCGTGCCTGGCCGGCATGGGACACGAGGTCATCGGGGTGGACGTGAACCAGGTCAAAGTCGACCTGGTCAACGACGGCAGAGCCCCGGTGGTCGAGGAGCGGATCGGCGAGCTCATCGCCCAGGTCGTACGGACTGGAGCGTTACGGGCCACCGGCGACGTGCGCGAAGCGATCATGAGCAGCGAGGTGTCGCTGGTCTGCGTGGGCACGCCGTCGGAGCCCAACGGCAGTCTGTGCACCACCTACTTGGAACGGGTCACCGAGCAGATCGGCGCCGCGGTGGCCGAGCGGGGCGGGCGGCAGACCATCGTGTTCCGGAGCACCATGCTCCCGGGCACCTGCCTGAACCTGCTGGTCCCGATCCTGGAGAAGTACGTCGGCGGCACGGCCGGGGTGGACTTCGGGGTCGCGGTCAACCCTGAGTTCCTGCGCGAGGGCACGAGCGTGCGGGACTTCCTCGATCCGCCCAAGACCGTCATAGGCGAGCTCGACCCGGCAAGCGGCGACGTGGTGGCGGCGTTGTACGACGACTTGCCGGGCGAGGTCTTCCGGGTGCCCGTCCCGACAGCCGAAGCGATCAAATACGCGGACAACGCCTTCCACGGCCTCAAGATCGGCTTCGCCAACGAGCTGGGCGCGGTGTGCCAGGCGCTCGGGGTGGACTCGCACCAGGTGATGGACGTATTCCTGGCCGACCGCAAGCTGAACATCAGCCCCGCCTATCTGCGGCCCGGCTTCGCCTTCGGCGGCTCCTGCCTGCCCAAGGACTTACGCAGCCTGGTCCACGCGGCGCGGCGGGCCGACGTCTCGGTGCCCATCCTCGCCCACGTGCTGCCCTCCAACTCCGACCATCTGCAGCGTGCGGTGGAGCTGGTCGAGCGCACCGGCAAACGCCGGGTGGGCCTGTTCGGTCTTTCCTTCAAACCCGGCACCGACGACCTCCGCGAGAGCCCGCTCGTCGAGCTGGCGGAGAGGCTCTTCGGCAAGGGGTACGACCTGCGGATCTACGACCCCAACGTGAACCTCTCCCGGCTGCTCGGCGCGAACCGCGAGTACATCGAGACCCGGCTGCCCCACCTCGCGCAGTTGCTCGCCGAGTCCGTCGGCGAGGTACTCGAACACGCCGAGGTGTGCCTGGTGGGGAGCAGGGATCCGGCCGTCCTTTCGGCGCTGCCCCATGGCGACGGCCCGGTGATCATCGACCTCATCCACCTTCCCGACGCCGCGGCGCGCCGGGCCGAACCGGGGTACGTGGGCCTTGCTTGGTGACACATCGTTTGGTGAGACGGGCGTCGGGCGCCGGCGTGCGCTGATCCTCGTGGAGAACCTGTCGGTGCCGTTCGACCGGCGGGTGTGGCAGGAGTGCACGACGCTGCGCGACGCGGGCTGGGAGGTGCACGTCATCTGTCCCCGGGGGGAGAAACGGGACACGGAGCCGCAGGCGTTGATCGACGGGGTGCGGATCCACCGCTACCCCTTGCGCGCGGCCACCGGAGGGCCCGCCGGCTACCTGCGGGAGTACGGATCGGCGTTGTGGCACACGGCCCGCCTCGCCCGCAAGGTCGGCCCGGTGGACGTGGTCCACGCCTGCAACCCGCCCGACCTGCTGTTCCTGCCGGCGCTGTGGCTGAAGCGGCGCGGCGCGCGGTTCGTCTTCGACCAGCACGACCTGGTGCCGGAGCTGTACCTGTCCCGGTTCGACCGCGGCGAGGATCTGCTCTACCGCGCCGTGTGCGCGCTGGAACGGCTGACCTACCGGGCCGCGGACGTCGTGCTCGCCACGAACGAGAGCTACCGGGACGTCGCGGTGCGCCGTGGCGGTCGGCGGCCGGAGGATGTTTTCGTGGTGCGCAGCGCGCCCCAGACCGACCGTTTCCAACCGGTCCCGCCCGAGCCGGAGTTGAAGCGCGGCAAGCCTCATCTGCTGTGCTACCTCGGCGTCATGGGCCCTCAGGACGGCGTCGACTACGCGTTGCGCGCTCTTGCGAAGATGCGCGACGAGCTGGGTCGGACCGACTGGCACGCCGTGTTCATCGGCTCCGGCGACGCCTTCGACGCGATGGTGGAGCTGTCCCGGCGACTCGGGCTCTGCGAGCAGGTGCAGTTCACCGGCCGTATCCCGGACGCCGATCTGGTGCGCTACCTGTCCACCGCGGACGTGTGCCTCTCCCCCGACCCGCGCAATCCCCTCAACGACGTGTCGACCATGAACAAGGTCCTGGAGTACATGGCAATGGGGCGGCCGATCGTCTCCTTCGACCTCCGGGAGGCGCGCGTCTCCGCCGGTGACGCCGCCGTCTACGCGCCCGCCAACGACGAGGCCGAGTTCGCCAAGCTCATCGCGCTGCTCCTCGACGATCCGGAGAAGCGGGCCCGGATGGGCAGGATCGGCGAGGAGCGGATCGGCGGGCAGCTGTCCTGGCGGAACTCTCAAACGTCGCTGCTCGCCGCCTACGCCGCCGCATGCCGTGGCCACGCTCCGGTGCCGGCCCGCGCCCCGGTGCGGACGGGGTGGAGGCCGCGCCGTTGAGCGATGACACGATACGCCTGGTCACGATCGGTCGGATTCTCCGTCGGCGCTGGCGGCTTCTCGCCATCCTGACCGTGGTGGGCGCGCTCGTCGGTTACGGCACCTCGATGCTGTTTCCGCCGCGGTACACGACGTCGGCATCGGTACTGCTGCCGGGGCAGTGGGATGAGCGCGCGCTGCTGACCCAGGCGGAGATCGCAACCAGTTCGGCGGTGGTCGGCCGTGCGGCCGCCGCGCTCGGCTGGAAGGGCGTCAGCGTCGGCGAGCTGCAGGACCGGGTGAGCGCCAAAGCCTCCGACGGAAACATCATCGAGATCTCGGGCACGGCCGACACCCCGGAGCGGGCGCAACGTCTCTCCGACCAGTTGGCCCAGCAATTCGTCACGTTCGCCGCGCGGATCGCAGGCGACAGCACCGCCGCCGACACGACTACGGGGCCCGACGCGCTGCGGCAGCAGGTGGCGGACACCAACCGCCGCATCACCGACCTGGCCAACGCCGCCAATCCCGGGCAGACCGTGGAGAGCGTGCAGGCCCGCACCGAACTCGAAAAGCTGCGCACCACGCTGCAGGAAGCGATGAAGAAACTGGACCAGACCGACCCGACGGCCAACAAGGCCGGCATGGTCGTCATGGGACCGGCGGCCCGGCCGACCGGCGAGGCCCCGCCGACGAGGGTGCAGCTCATCGCCGCGGGGGCGCTGCTGGCCTTCCTTCTCACGGTCATCGGCCATCTCACCGCCGCACGGGCGAATCGCCGGCTGCGCACCGAACCGGAGATCGCCGCAGCACTGGGCTCGGTGCTGCTCGGCACCGTCGACGTACCTGGTGAACGGTCCGCACACCGACCCGAAGGCGGGCGCCCGCGGGCCTGGCTCCGCCGGCTGATGGGCATCGACACCCGATGGGACGTACCGACCCCGCGGATGTCGGGCGACGAGGCCGGCCGGCGGATCCGCTACCAGCGGGTGTGTGCTCGCCTCCGGGACCAACTCACCGCTCCCCGGCGGCTGTTGGCCGTCGTACTGGACGGAGACGAAATCGCCCGCCGGGCCGCCGAGCAGCTCGCCACGGAAGCCAAGAGCGGCCCTTCCCCAAGCTCTTCGAACAGGGAATACCCCATGCTGCGCGTGGTGGGGGTTTCGGTGTCCCGGCCGATGGTGCCGGACCGAGACACCGAGTCCGGCGCCCTGGTCGTGCTCAGCCCGGGCAGCTGGACCGCGGAGCAGCTCGCCGCCGTCGCCGAGGCGTGTGCGGACGCAGGGCACGAGGTCGTCGGCTTCGTCGCCGCCGGCGCGGTCCGGGCCCGTCCGACGCGACCCGCCGGCCACCCTCCGGACAAGGCCGCTCCGGCACTCGCGGTGCGCGGTCACGAGAAGGGGGGTTCTGTGTGACGCCGAGCAAAACTCCGGAGGCGTCGGCCGCCGCTCCGCTGCTCGACCTGCAAGCGCTGGTGGTGGCGGTGCGCAGGCGCCGCCGCCTCTGGTGCTCCATGGCGCTGCTCGGGCTGCTGGTCGGCGCGGCGACAGCGGTACTGCTGCCGCCACCTCCGTCCGCGGTGACCAAGGTGCTGGTCGCGCATCAGGCGGACCAGCCGAACGACCCCGGAACGCTGATCCGCACCGACGTCGCCCTGCTGGGGACCACGCGGATCGCCGACAAGGCCCTGCAGGCGCTCAAGTCCCCGGAAAAACCGGAGGACTTCATACGGGACTACCGAGGTACCGGCTTGACCAACAACCTGCTGCAGATCGATGCGACAGGTGCCAGCGACGCGGAAGCGGTGGCCCGGTCCAAGGCGCTGGCCGATGCGTTCGTCGCAGACCATGTGAGCCGGATGCAGGAGGCCGCGGCGGCCGAGGCCAAGGCCCTGCTCGACCAGCGTGACCGCATTCGGGACGACCTCGCCCAGGTCAACAAGGCGATCGGGGACCGATCGCCGGGGAGCGACCCGAAGGCGTCGGCGAGCATCGAGTCGCTCTTCGCCCGCCGGGCCGAACTCACCTCGCGAATCACCGATTTCGACCAGCGCGCCGCGGATGCGCGCACCGGCACGCCCAGGCTCGTCGCCGGCACGCAGATCGTGGACGGCCCGCGCACGGTGCCGCACTCCCTTCCCAAGGCCGCCGGCACCGATGCCGCGATCGGGCTCGTCCTCGGGCTCGTCCTCGGCCTCGCGGTGGCCGCGGTCGGCACGGTGGTGGCGGACCGCCCCGTGCTGCGCCGGGAGATCGCGGCCAACCTGGGCGCCTCGGTCATTGCGGAGCTGCCCCACAGTCCGGGCAGGCTGTGGCGGCGCAGACGGATCCCGGCGGCACGCGAACGGCTCACCGCGACCCTGGCCCGCACCGTGCGCGACTCCGCGGAACCGGTGTCGCTGCTCGAACTGGGTTGTGCGCGCACCGCGAGCGCGATGGCCCTGGAACTCGCCGAGGCGCTGGCAACGGACGGGCCAGTGGTGATCATCGATGGCCTGCCCGGCCTGCCGCTCGCCAACCGCCGCCAGAGGCCGGGAGGCCCGGCCGTGGTCAACAGCGGGCGTGCCGCGGCTGTGTCGCCTGAGAAGTACCGGTTCGGCGTCGGCTCGGTCGCGCCCGGCACGGCGTGGACCGACCTCCCGTACCTCGGTGCCCAGACCGTGCTCGTCGTACGTGCGGGGCACGGCAGTGCCGCCTGGCTGCACACCGTGGCGCGACAGCTCGCGGACCTGACGATTCCGGTGATCGGTGTGGTGCTGATCGACCCCGATCCGCGCGACCGGACCGACGGCACGCTGTGGGACGGGCTGCACACGGCGCTGCGCGGCCACAACGAGCGGCCGACCCGGCAGAACGCCGGGGGTACCTCCCACGCCGTCAAGGCAGTGGGGGAGGACCTGCGGCGGACGGAGCGGCCGCCGATGTTGGCCAGTGGGGCCTCCCCTGCTCGAACGGAGTTGAGAGCTCGGGGATGCGTCCCGGACAACGACCAGGAGGCCCGGTAGAACATGTGTGGCATCGCAGGGACTTACCGATGGGCGGACGGGAAGGCCGTGACCGACCGGCTCACCGACACCCTCGCCCACCGCGGTCCGGACGGGGCGGGCCGATACAGCCATCCCGCCGGTGACGCAGAAGTGCACCTCGGCCACCGCCGGCTGGCCATCATCGACCTGTCCGAGACCGGCGCCCAGCCGATGGTCTCGGGCGGACTCGCCCTGACGTACAACGGCGAGCTGTACAACGCGCCCGAGCTGCGTGCCGAACTGGCGGCAGCCGGGGTGCGCTTCCGCGGAACCTCCGACACGGAGGTGCTCCTGGAGGCCTGGCGGCGCTGGGGTACGGACTGCCTGCCCCGGCTGCGCGGCATGTTCGCGTTCGGGATCTTCGACGAGCGAACCGGTGAACTGGTCCTGGCCCGCGACCAGTTGGGCATCAAGCCGCTGTTCCTGCTCCGACGCGGCGCGGGCCTGATGTTCGCCTCCGAGCTCAAGGCGCTCGCCACCGCCACCGGTGGGTCACTGCAGGTGGACGAAGCGGCGCTGGTGGCCTCGCTGCTGTACTACTGGGTGCCGGATTCACGGTGCGCGTTCCGCGAGGCGGAGAAGCTGCCGCCGGGAAGCTGGCTGAAGATCCGGCCCGACGGCCGGGTGGAGCGCGGCCGGTACTGGAACCTGAAGGACATCGCCGCCGAGGGCCGGTCGCGGGCCGAGAGCGGCGAGCGGCCCGATCTGGCCGCCATCGTCGAGGAGTCGACCCGGCAGCACCTGCTGTCCGACGTACCCGTGGCGACCTTCCTTTCCGGCGGTCTCGACTCCAGCTATCTGACCGCCCTTGCGGCCCGCGACCGGCCCGGGATCTCCGCCTACACGATCGGATTCCGCGCCGAGGACGCCAGGTTCGAGTCGATGCCGGACGACCTGCGCCATGCCCGGCACGTGGCCGAGCGGTTCGGCGTCGACCTGCACGAGATCGAGATCGCCCCGAACGTGCTCGATTTGCTGCCGCGGATGACGTACCACCTGGACGAGCCGATCGGCGACCCCGCCGCGATCAACACCTTCCTGATCTGCTCGGCCGCCCGGGAGGAGGGGGTCAAGGTGATGCTTTCCGGGATGGGGGCGGACGAGCTGTTCGCCGGTTACCGCAAGCACCTGGCCAACCTGCTCGCGCTGCGCTACCAGCGCGTCCCGAGGCCCTTGCGGCGCGGAATATCGGCGACGGTGGACAGGCTGCCGGTCGCCACGGCCCGCCGCGGGTACCGGTCGGTGCGTTTCGCGAAGCGGTTCCTCTCCTTCGCGGATCTGCCGGAGGAGACCGCGTTCCGGCGCAGCTACACCATGTACGACGAGCACGAACTGCTCGCCCTGGTCGACCCCGACCTGGCCGGGACGGTCGAGGACGTGCTGACCGAGCACGCGGACATCTACCAGGACAACGACCTCGACGATTTCGTCAACCGCATGTGCCTGGGCGACGCCCGGATGTTCCTGCCGGGCCTGAACCTCGCGTACACGGACCGCTCCAGCATGGCCGCGTCGACCGAGGTGCGGGTGCCGTACGTGGACGTCGAGGTGGTCAGGGCGGCGTTCGCCGTGCCCGGCAATCGCAAGGTCGTCGGACGGCAGGGAAAGGCCGTCCTCAAGGAGGCGGCCACCTCGATCCTGCCCCGGGAGATCGTGTACCGGCCCAAAGGCCTGTTCAGTGCCCCGCTGCGCGCCTGGATGAGCCGGGATCTGGCACCCCTGGTGCGCGAGGTGGTGAACGACGGCGTGCTCGTCAACTCCGGGCTCCTGCGCCGCGACGCGCTGGCGCGCATGGTCGCCGAGGACGCCGCCGGGCAGCGGGACTTCTCCAAGCAACTGTGGCACGTGCTGACCCTCGAGTACTGGTATCGCGACGCGACCTCTGGGTCCGGCCAGAGCACTCGGTTAACGGCTTAGGAATTCAGAGGAGTTCGGGTGAAACAGGTCGTGCAGAACTACAAGAGCGGCGAGCTGGCGGTGCTCGACGTGCCGGTACCGGGGTGCAAGCCGGGCGGTGTCCTGGTCCGGACCGCCTACTCGTTGATATCCACCGGAACCGAGCTCATGAAGGTGTCCGAGGCCGGCATGTCGATGCTGGGCAAGGCCCGCTCCCGGCCGGACCAGGTGGCCAAGGTCATGCAGAGCGTGGCCACCAACGGAGTGCCCGCCACCTACCGCAAGGTGATGGGCAAGCTGGACTCGTACACACCGCTCGGCTATTCGCTGTGCGGGGTGGTCGAGCAGGTCGGCTCGGGGATCGACGACGTGAAGGTCGGCGACCTGGTGGCCTGCGCCGGCAATGAGCACGCGTTGCACGCCGAGCTGAACTGGGTGCCGAAGAACCTCTACACCCCTGTACCGGACGGCCTCGCGCCGCGGCACGCGGCCTTCGCCACCGTCGGGTCGATCGCGATGCAGGGCGTCCGCCAAGGCGAGCCGCAGCTCGGCGAGGTGGCGCTTGTCATCGGCCTCGGACTGATCGGGCAGCTGGTGCTGCAACTCCTCTCCGCCTCGGGGGTCCGCGTCGTCGGGGTCGACCCCGACCCGGTGCGCTGCGAGCTCGCCGAACGCCTGGGCGCCGCGGCCTGCGGCGACCCCGCGTCCGCGGCCGTGGAGGCCGCCGTCGCCGAACTCACCGCCGGTCACGGCGTGGACCAGGTGTTCCTGGCCGCCGGCGGCGGCAGCAACCAGCCCGTCGAGCTGGCCGCCCGTCTCTGCCGGGACCGCGGCCGGGTCGTCGACATCGGCAAGTGCCGCCTGGACCTGCCGTGGAACGCGTACTACGAGAAGGAGCTCGACGTCCGGTTCTCCCGCTCGTACGGCCCTGGGCGCTACGACCCGGCGTACGAGCTCGACGGACGGGACTACCCGATCGGCTACGTCCGCTGGACGGAGCGCCGCAACCTGGCGTGCTTCCTCGATCTCCTCGCTCGCGGCAGCGTCGACGTGGAGCCCTTGGTCTCCCACATCGCCGACTTCGATGACGCAGTCGAGACATACCAGCGCCTGAAGGACGGTGGCCTCAAAGCCGTGGCGGTGCTGTTCCGGTACCCCGACCACAAGGGGGAAGCGGAAGCCCCGGCGGTGGCAGTGCCCGCGGTGCGACGCGGCGGCGGGGCTCCCGCCCCGGCCCGGGCCGCCAAGTCGCCGGTGCGGCTCGCGTTCGTCGGCGCGGGAAACTACGCGACGTCGATGCTGCTGCCGCACCTGGCACAGCGCGACGGCGTCGAGCTGTCGACCGTCGTCACCACGACGGCGCTGTCCGCGGCCAACGCGCAGCGGAAGTTCGGCTTCGCCGAGGCGACCACCGATCTCGACGCCGTGCTCGGCGACACGTCCATCGACGCGGTTTGCGTGGTCACCCGCCACAGCTCGCACGCCGAACTGACCCGCAGAGCGCTGCTTGCCGGCAAGACGGTGTTCGTGGAGAAGCCCCTTGCCCTCACCGAGGAGGAGCTGACCGGCGTACTCGCGGCAGTGGAGGAATCCGGCAACGACCGGCTGCAGGTGGGCTTCAACCGCCGCTTCGCGCCGCTGCTGCGGGAGGCCAAGGAGCGGTTCAGCACCCGGACCGGTCCGGCGAGCCTGCGCTACCTGGTCAACGCGGGCCGCCTGCAGCACGGCAGTTGGTACCTCCGGCAGGGCAGTGAGGGCTCGCGGTTCGCCGGCGAGGGCGGGCACTTCATCGATACGGCGAGCTGGCTGCTCGGATCCGACCCGGTCTCGGTGTACGCGGTCGCCACGCCAGGCAACGAGGACCTGCAGGTCGTGCTGCGCTACCCGGACGGGTCGACCGCCACCATCAGCTACGTCACCACCGGCGCGGCCGGCTTCCCCAAGGAGACGCTCGACCTCGTCGCGGACGGCAGGGTGCTGCGGTTCGACGACTTCGTCCGTGCCTCGGTGTACGGGCCCAGGAAGTGGGTCAGTTCGCGGCTGCCCAAGGCCAGGGACAAGGGACAGAACGCCGAGCTGGCCGCGTTCATCAAGGCCGTGCGGACCGGCGGGCCGATGCCGGTGCCGCTGGAGTCCCTTGCCACCACCACGTCGGCCACCCTCGCCGTGCAGGGCTCCCTGGCCGGCGGCGCGCCGGTGACGTTGGTGAGGGCTCGATGACCATGAGCGCGGGCTGGTACCTGCGACGCCTTTCCCGGATGGGGCCGCGGGAGGTCGGCAGCCGGGTGGGGGACGCGGTGCGCAGACGGCGGTGGCGGTCGTCGGTGCCCGACTGCCCGCGCGTGAGCGGCGCCCGGTTCACCGCGGTACTGCCCGCCGGGACGCTCGCCGCGATACCCCCGGACGCCGCGAAACGTCTCGTCGCCGAGGCGGACCGGCTGATGTACGGGCACGCCGAGTACTTCGGGGTGGTCCGCGACGACCTGGCCGACCCGGACTGGTGGTGCGACCCGAAGACCGGGCGCCGGGCTCCGGCCGGTTACGCCTTCGACGTGCCGTACCGCAGCGAAGACGAGGTCGGGGACATCAAACAGATCTGGGAGCTGTCCCGGCACCAGTACCTCACCGTGCTCGCCGCCGCCTACGCGGTCACCGGGGACGAGCGGTACGCCGAGCGCGTGGCCGAGCACCTGAGGTCCTGGTGGGCGGCCAACCCGCCGCTGCGCGGAGTGCACTGGATCAGCGGCATCGAGCTGGGCATCCGGCTGCTTTCCTGGGTGTGGGTCCGCCGGCTGCTCGACGGCTGGCCGGGCGCGGCCGGTCTCTTCGAGGGCAACCCGGTGGCGGTGAACCAGATCTGGCACCATCAGCGCTGGCTGGCCGCCTTCCCCAGCCGGGGGTCTTCGGCGAACAACCACGTCATCGCCGAGACCGCCGGACAGTTCGCAGCGGCCTGCTCGTTCGGATGGTTCCCCTCTTCGGCGCGTTGGCGGTTCGGCGCGCTGCGGTCACTGGAGCGGCACCTGCGCGGCAACACCTTCGCCTCCGGCCTCAACCGCGAGCTGGCCACCGAATATCACGGACTTGTGCTGGAGCTCGGTCTGGCCGCGGTGGCCGAAGCGGATGCCGCCGGCGTGCCGGTCCCCGAGTCCGTCCGGCGGGTGCTGCTGCGGATGACCGACGCGCTCGCGGCCGTCGTGGACGGCCGGTTACGGCCGCCGCGCCAGGGGGACGCGGACGACGGGCACGGTCTGGTCGTGGACGGCGCGGGCACCGACCGCTGGGGCTCGCTCCTGGCCACCGGTGACGCGGTGTTCGGCCGGCTCGACTGGTGGCCGGAGGTGGCCGGCACCGATGTACGCACCCCGCTCCTTGCCGCGCTGATCCGCCCGTACCCGAAAGATGGAACCGCACTGTCCGTCGCCCGCCCGGCCAGCCGGCCGGCTCATTTCGCCGACGCGGGCATGACCATCCTGCGCGGTCCGGGGGAGATCTGGTGCCGCTGCGACGGCGGTCCGCACGGCTTCCTGTCCATCGCCGCGCATGCCCACGCGGACGCGCTGTCCGTGGAGGTCCGGCACGACGGGGTCGACGTGCTCGCCGACCCGGGGACGTTCTGCTACCACGGGCAGCCCGAATGGCGGCAGTACTTCCGGTCGACCCTCGGCCACAACACCCTGCGGCTGGACGGCGGTGACCAGTCCGTCTCCGGCGGCCCGTTCCTGTGGACCCGGCAGGCCCGCAGCCGCGTTCTGGTCGCGGACACGTCCGGCGAGCAGGTGGCCCGCTGGTGTGCCGAGCACGACGGCTACCAGCCCTCCGTGCACCGCCGCCAGGTGGAGCTGACTGCCGCGAGTCAGGAGTTGCGGGTGGTCGACGAGGTGCGCGGCCCGCGCCGGGCGGTGCAGCTGGCGTTCCATCTCGGCCCGGCGATCGACGCGGACCTCGTGGAGAACCGGGCAGTGCTCACCTGGACCCGGGACGGCGAGGACCGCTCCGCGGTGCTCGACCTGCCCGGGCAGTTGTGCTGGCGGGCGCACCGCGGCGAGACGGACCCTCCGCTGGGCTGGTACTCCCCCGGCTTCGGGCGCAAGGAACCCACCACCACGCTGGTCGGCACCGGCTTCGCCGACGGCGCGCAGGGGTTCACCACCGTGCTCAAGTTCCGCGGCTAGGGGGGGCGCGTGGGGATCAAAAGGCGGCACTGGGCGTCGACGGCGGCACCTCTGGCGCTGGCCCTGCTGGCGGCGACCGGCTGTACGAGCACGTCGGACGCCCCGGCGGAGCCGTCCGGTACGCCCTCCGCGTCCGGTGTGCCCGCCACGTCCGTGGCCCGGGTGTGCGCCAAGCCGGCGGCCGGGCCGGCGAACGCGCCGGCCGGAGCGGTGACGGTCGACCCCGCGGTGGTCGGCGACCTGGCCGCGAAGACCAAGAGCAGCCCCCCGAACACCACGTTCTGGCTCCGCCCGGGCAAGCACACCCTCGAACCGGACCGCTACGCCCAGGTCATCCCCAAGGAGGGGGACAGCTACCTCGGCGCGCCGGGCGCGGTGCTCGACGGCCGGAAGACCAACCAGTACGCGTTCGGCGGCGCCGCCCGCAACGTCACCATCCGCTACCTGACCGTCCAGGGATTCGTCGCGCCGCAGGACGAGGGCGTGGTCAACCACGAATCGGCCGACGGGTGGGTGATCGAGCACGCGACGATCCAGAACAACTCCGGCGCCGGACTGATGGCCGGTGCCCGACAGCAGGTCCGCGCCAGTTGCCTGCGCGGCAACGGCCAGTACGGCATGAACGCGTACAAGGCCGGTGCCCCCCTCACGGGCCTGGTGGTCGAGGGCAACGAGATCGCGGCCAACAACACCGACGACTGGGAGCGGCGGAAGCCGGGCTGCGGCTGCACCGGGGGCGTCAAGTTCTGGGCCGTCAACGGCGCCGATGTACGGGGCAATTGGGTGCACGACAACCACGGAACCGGATTGTGGGCGGACACCAACAACAACGACTTCCTCATCGAGAACAACGTGCTTGAGGCCAACGACGGTGCCGCGCTGATCTACGAGACCAGCTACAACGCGGTCGTCCGGAACAACACGATCCTGCGGAACAACTGGGTCGAGGGCCGCAAGTACGCCGACCGCGGCGACACCTTCCCTTATCCGACCGTCTACGTGTCGGAGTCCGGCGGCGAGCCACGGGTGAAAGCCCGCACGGACAAGATCGAGATCTCCCGGAACGTGCTGGAGAACAACTGGTCCGGCATCACCCTGTGGGAGAACGCCGACCGGTTCTGCAACAGCCCGGCCAACACCTCGTCCGGCGACTGCACGCTCCTGGTGCCGAAGCCCGACCGGTGCGCGAAGCCCTCGATCGCCGCCGCACCGCTGTACACCGACTGCCGGTGGAAGACCCAGCGGGTGGACATCCACGACAACCGCTTCGTCCTTGACACGTCCGTCGTCAAGTGCACGGAGAAGTGCGACCGCATGGCATTGCTGGCCAACTACGGCACCTACCCCGACTGGTCGCCGTACCAGGGCGAACGGGTGGCCGAGGCGGTCACGCTCAAGCAGAACAACCGCTGGCGCGACAACGTCTACGTCGGACCGTGGAAATTCGTCGCCCACGACCCGAGCCGGGTGCTCGACTTCGGGCAGTGGCAGGCCACGCCGTACCAGCAGGACGCGGGCAGCACCCTCGCCCCGCGGGCCGGTGGTTGAGATGGGCGGGAACCTGACGTCCGGTGGGCCGCCGGGCGGGCCGGACACGGCGGGCGCGCGGCTCGGCGCCGAACCGCACCCGGCCGGCACACCGAGGACCGTAGGCGTCGTCTGGGGGTTGCTGGTCCTCAACACGCTCGGCTCCGCCGGGGCGCAGACCATCGTCCCGCTGCCCCGCTCCCTCATCCAGTTGGTCACCATGGGCTCACTGGTCGGTGCGTTCGCTCTGGCGCTCGCCCTCAATCTCCGGGTGCGCATCCAAGCCGGCGCCTTCCTGTTCCTGCTCACCCTGCTGCTGGTGCCGAGCGTGATCTCCAGTGCGCACCTGGAGTCCGGGTTCGGCGCGCTGTTCCGGTGCACGCGCCTTGCCCTGTTCGTCGGCACGCTGTGGCTGCTCAGCCGCTGGTGGGACGGCGGCCTGACGTTCGTCCGGCACCACATCCGGATGTACTTCGCGGTGCTCGCGTCGGTGGCCGCCGGCTTGGTCGTCTCACCGGGCGCGGCGATGCCGGGCCTCTACGGCGGGCGCCTTGTCGGCGCGTTGTGGCCGCTCACGCCGCCGCAGATCGGACAGTACGCCGCGGTGATCATCGGGCTCGCCGTGCTGCTCGTCCTGGGCCGCCGGACCGACAGGGCCAGCGCGGCGGTGGTCATCGTGCCGTCCTTGGTCCTGCTCGCGTTGACCCATACCCGGACGGCCACGCTCGGCCTGTTCATCGGGCTGGCGTTGGCGATCGGCTCACTCGTCCTGACCAGCGCCGCGGCCCGCCGGTTCTTCACCTGGACGGTGCTGTGCGCCGCCGTGGCCGCGGTGGGCTTCAACTCCGCGTTGCAGGCGTGGTTCCTGCGCGGGCAGAGCCAGGAGAACTTCTCCAGCCTCACCGGTCGGGAAAAAGTCTGGGACGCCCTCCTCTCAGCCCCTCGGACGACCTCGGAGCAGCTGTTCGGCGTGGGCCTGGGCGACAAGTCGTTCGGCGGGCTGCCGATCGACAACAGCTGGCTGGCCGTCTACAACGAGCAAGGTCTGACCGGCATCGGGCTGGTAGCGGCGATCTTCATCGTCCTTGCCGGCGTCGCGTTGCTGCGGCCGCCGTCGCTGTCGAGGGCCTGTGCGATCTTCCTGATCAGTTACTGCGCGATCGCGTCGTACACCGAGGCCGGCCTCGGTGACGCCTCGCCGTATCTGCTGCATCTGGCCGTGGCCGTCTCGCTCCTCGCGGCACCCGCCGCGGCCACTCCCCTGTCGACGTCCGGGGCCCCTCCGCGGCATCTCCCGCGCTGGGCCAAGGATCGGAGGTGACCTCAAGCATGCACATCCTCGTAGTGCACAACCGCTACTCCTCGGCGCAGCCGAGCGGGGAGAACAAGGTCGTCGGCCAGGAGGCCGAGCTGCTGCGCGCGGCAGGCCACCGGGTCGAGGTGTTCGAGCGGCGCAGCGACGACATCGCCGCCCGGTCACTGCCGGGCAAGGCGGCGGTGCCGCTGCTCGTGCCGTGGAACCCGGCGGTCCGCAGGGAACTCGCCGCCCGCCTTCGCACCGAGCGGCCGGATGTAGTGCACATCCACAACGTCTTCCCGCTCCTGTCGCCCGCGGTCCTCGCCGCCTGCGCCGACGCCGACGTGCCCGCCGTCGCCACACTGCACAACTACACCCAGATCTGTCCGCCCGGCACGCTGCAGCGGGACGGCCGGCCGTGCACCGAGTGCGTCGGGTCGGCGCCACTGCCCGCCGTCCGGCACGGCTGCTACCGGAACTCCCGGCTTGCGACGGTGCCGCTCGCGGTCAGCCTGTCGGTCAATCGGCGGCGGTGGTGGTCCGGCGTGGAGCGGTTCTTCTGCATTTCCGCGGCGCAGCGCGACGTCCTGGTGCGGGCGGGCATGCCGGCCGAGCGGCTCGCAGTCAAGCACAACTTCGTGCCGGAGCCCGGCACTTGCCGAACGGCCGACGGCGAGCATGTGCTCTTTCTCGGCCGGCTCGCGGAGGCCAAGGGCGTGCGGCTGCTCATGGCCGCGTGGGACGAGATCGCGGCGGGCGGCGGTGTGGGCGTGCCGCTCGTGATCGCAGGCACGGGGCCGCTGGAACGAGAGGTGATCGCCTGGGCAGCGGGCCGGGACGACGTGCGCTACGTCGGCCTGTACGACACGGCGGAGTGCCAGAAGGCCATCGCACGGTCGGTCGCCGTGGTGGCTCCCTCGACGTGGCTGGAGGCGTTCGGCCTGGTGGTCGTGGAGGCGATGGCGGCCGGGGTCCCGGCCGTCGCCGCCGGTCACGGCGCCTTCGCCGAACTCGTCGAGGACGGAGTGACCGGGCTGCTGCACCGGCCGGGCGAGGTGGCCTCGCTCGCGTCCTGCCTGCGCCGGGTCACGGCCGAGCCGGACCGCAACCGGGAGATGGGCCGGGCGGCCCGGAGCCGTTACGAGCAGGGGTTCAGCCCGGCCGTCGGCCTCGAACGCCTGGTGGAGGGGTACCGCACCGCGATCGCGGGTCGGTCCGGCGGCGGGGAAAGCGCGCCGCCGGCAGGGAACGAAAACGCTGGCTCGTGGCGGGGCACCCGCACGAGCAGGAATGGGGGCACCAGATGACACGATGCCGACTCTGCGGCTCGGCGGCGCTGGAGAGCGTCGTCGACCTGGGGGCGACCCCGCCGTGCGAGAGCTTTCTCGCCGCGGACCAACTGGACGAGCCGGAACCTGCGTACCCGCTGCACCTGCGGGTCTGCACCGACTGCTGGCTCGCGCAGATCCCTCCGCTGATCACCCCGGAGGACACGTTCACGCAGTACGCGTACTTCTCTTCCTACTCGACCTCCTGGGTGGAGCATGCGCGCACGTTCGTCGCCGATGCCGTACGGCGGGTGGGTCTCGGTCCCGACGCCTTCGTGGTCGAAGTGGCAAGCAACGACGGGTACTTGCTGAAGCACGTGGTGGACCGGGGGATCCGCTGCCTCGGCATCGAGCCGTCGGTGAACGTCGGCGCGGCGGCGCGCGATGCGGGTGTGCCCACCCTCACGGAGTTCCTGAGCCCGGACACCGGCTCGGCCGTCCGCGCCGAGCACGGCCCGGCGGACCTGGTCGTGGCCAACAACGTGTACGCGCACATCCCCGACGTGGTCGGCTTCACCCGGGGGCTGCGCGCCCTGGTCGCCGACGACGGCTGGGTCTCCATCGAGGTGCAGCACCTGCTGACCCTGATCGAGGAGAACCAGTACGACACGATCTACCACGAGCACTTCCAGTACTACACGGTCGCGTCCGCGATCCGGGCGCTGGCCAGCGGCGGACTCACCCTCGTGGACGTCGAGCTGCTGCCCACACATGGCGGCTCCATCCGGCTCTGGGCCAGGCCGAACGAGGTCGCCGGCGAGCCGGCCGACGGGGTGTCCCCTGCTGGAGCGGAGCCGAGAGCTGGGGGAAGGGTGGCCGACGTGCTGGCCCGGGAGAAGGCCGCCGGGCTGCGGGAGCTGTCCGGGTACACCGAGTTCTCGGCCCGGGTGGCCAAGGTGCGCCGGGACCTTCTGAAGTTCCTCATCGAGACGGCCGAGCGCGGCGAGACGGTCGTCGGGTACGGCGCCCCGGGCAAGGGCAACACCCTGCTCAACCACTGCGGCATCCGGCCCGACCTGCTCCCGTACACGGTCGACCGCAACCCGTACAAGCACGGCAGGTTCACCCCGGGCACCCGCGTTCCGATCCTGCCGCCCGAGCAGATAGCCGCCGACAAGCCCGACTACGTCCTCGTCCTGCCGTGGAACCTGCGGGCCGAGCTGGTCGAGCAGTTGTCCTTCGTGCACGACTGGGGCGGCCGCCTGGTCTTTCCCATCCCGGAACTGAGCATTGTCGAGGTCAAGCCGTGAAGGTTGTTCTGTTCTGCGGCGGTTATGGGCTGCGGATGCGCAGCGGGGCGTCCGACGACGTGCCCAAGCCGATGGCGATGGTCGGCCCGCGGCCGCTGATCTGGCACGTCATGCGTTACTACGCTTACTTCGGGCACACGGAATTCATCCTGTGCCTCGGATACGGGGCCCACCACATCAAGAACTTCTTCCTCAACTACGAGGAGACGACGTCCAACGACTTCGTGCTGCGGGGCGGGAAGACCGAGCTGCTGTCCACCGACATTGCCGACTGGACGATCACATTCGCGCAGACCGGCATCGAGTCACCGATCGGGGAGCGGCTGCGCCGGGTGCGGCACCACCTGGACGGCGACGAGATGTTCCTCGCCAACTACGCCGACGTGCTCACCGACGCCCCGCTGCCGGAGATGATCGACCGGTTCGCCCGGCGCGACGCGGGTGCGTCGATGATGGTGGTGCCGCCGCAGTCGTCGTTCCACTGCGTGGAGCTGGGCGAGGACGGCCTGGTGGGGGGCATCACCGCGGTGAGCGAACTGCCGCTGTGGGAGAACGGCGGCTACTTCGTGCTCCGCCAGGAGGTCTTCGACCACATCCCTGAGAACGGGGACCTGGTCGCCGACGGATGTGCCCAACTGGCCAAGCGAGGACGGCTGGTGGCGCACAGGCACCGCGGCTTCTGGAAGCCGACCGACACGGTGAAGGAGCGGGCCGCGCTCGACGACGCGTACGCCCGGGGCGACCGCCCGTGGGCCGTGTGGGAACGGGACGGCGCGAGCTCCGGAGCGAGGGCGTGATCCGGCTCGGGGCCGGGCTGGACCGGATCGTCGCGGTAGGAGCACACTGCGACGACATCGCCATCGGCGCCGGCGGCACGCTCCTGACGGTGTGCCTCGCGCGGCCCGGTATCCGCATCGACGCGCTGGTGCTCTCCGGCGGTGGCACCGAGCGGGAGCAGGAGGAGCAGGCCGCGCTCGCCGCCTTCTGCCCGGGCGCCGAACTGCGGCTGACCGTACTCAAGTTGCCGGACGGCCGGATGCCCGCGCACTGGGAGGAGGCCAAGGCAGCGGTCGAGGAACTGCGCGAGCAGACCGAGCCGGATCTGGTCCTCGCCCCGCGCACCGATGACGCGCACCAGGACCACCGCGGCCTGGCGAAGCTGGTGACCACCGCGTTCCGCGACCACCTCGTTCTCGGCTACGAGATCGTCAAGTGGGACGGCGATCTCGGCCGTCCGGCGGCGTACCAGCCGTTGTCGACGGAGATCGCCGAACGGAAAGTGCGGCTGTTGCAGGAGCACTATCCCTCGCAGCGCCACCGGCCCTGGTACGACCGGGAAGCCTTCCTCGGCCTTGCCCGGATCCGCGGCATCGAATGCCACGCGCGCTACGCCGAGGCGTTCGCCGTCACCAAACTCACGCTCAATCTGGGGGGATGAAACCTTGCGCGTACTGCTGACCGGACACCAGGGCTACCTGGGCACCGTGATGGCCCCGGTCCTCACGGCCGCCGGGCACGAGGTCGTCGGCCTCGACTCCGGCCTGTTCGCCGACTGCGTCCTTGGCCCACCGCCCTCGGACCCGCCGGGGATTGGGGTATCCCCTGCTCAAGCGGAGCCGAGAGCTTGGGGAAGGGTGGACCTGCGCGACGTCACGGCCGACCACGTGGCCGGGTTCGACGCCGTGATCCACCTGGCCGCGCTCTCCAACGACCCGCTGGGATCGCTGGCGCCCGACCTCACGTACGACATCAATCACCACGCCTCCGTACGGCTTGCCCGGCTGGCCAAGGACGCCGGAGTGCGGCGCTTCCTGTACGCGTCCACCTGCTCCGTCTACGGCGCCGCCGGCGGCGGCGATCTGGTGACCGAGGACGCCCCGCTGCGCCCGGTGACGCCGTACGCGGAGTCCAAGGTGCGGGTGGAGGACGACCTGCACGCGCTCGCCGACGGCGACTTCAGCCCGGTGTTCATGCGCAACGCCACCGCCTTCGGCTTCTCGCCCCGGCTGCGTGCCGACATCGTGCTGAACAACCTGGTGGGCCACGCACTGCTGTCCGGCGAAGTCCTGGTGATGTCCGACGGCACGCCCTGGCGTCCGCTGGTGCACGCGGCCGACATCGCACGGGCCTTCGCGGCCGCGCTGACCGCGCCGCGCGATGCGGTGCACGACCGGGCGTTCAACATCGGCAGCGAGATCAACAACGTCACGGTCGCCGAGATCGCCGAGCAGGTCGCCGAGGCGGTGGCAGGCTCGAAGGTGGTGATCACCGGCGAGACCGGCGCCGACCCGCGCTCCTACCGGGTGGACTTCTCCCGGTACCGCGCCGCGGTGCCCGGCTTCGACTGCGAGTGGACGGTGAAGCAGGGCGCCCTCGAACTCGCCGACGCCTACCGGAAGTTCGGGCTGACCCGGGAGGACTTCGAGCGACGCTTCACCCGCCTCGCCGTGCTGCGCGCGGCGTCCGAGGCCGGTGCCGTCGACGACACCCTGCGGTGGCGCCGATGACCGCGTCCGGCGAACAGCCGATGGCCTCGGCCGGCGAGCAGATGCACGCGCTGGTGGAGCGGCTGTACCCGCTCTGCCGGAGCATCACCGGCGACGGGGTGCGCGCCACCCTGGACATCGTCGGCGAGTACGTCCCGCTGCAGGTGCACGAGGTGGCGACGGGGACGCAGGTGCTCGACTGGACGGTGCCGCAGGAGTGGAACATCCGGGACGCGTACATCGCCGACACCGCCGGCAACCGGGTCGTCGACTTCACCGCGTCCAGCCTGCACGTGCTCGGCTACAGCGTGCCGGTGTCGAGGACCATGCCGCTGGCGGAGCTGCGCCCGCACCTGCACACCCTGCCGGACCACCCGAACTGGGTGCCGTACCGCACCAGCTACTACAAACCGGAATGGGGGTTCTGCCTGGCCCAGGCGACCTTGGACGCGCTTCCGGACGGCGACTACGAGGTGCGCATCGACTCCACGCTCGCGGACGGCCACCTCACCTACGCCGAGTGCGTGATCCCGGGGCAGATCCCCGACGAGGTCATCGTCTCCTGCCACGTCTGCCACCCGTCGCTGGCCAACGACAACCTGGCAGGCATCGCGGTGGCGACGTTCCTGGCCCGCGCGCTGGCGGAGCGAACCCCGTACTACACCTACCGGTTCATCTACGCGCCCGGCACCATCGGGGCGATCACCTGGCTGGCCCGCAATGCGGAGCGGATCAATGGGGCATCGCCGAGTGCCGGGGGAAGGGTCAAGCACGGGCTCGTGCTGGCCTGCGCCGGTGACCGGGGCCAACTGACGTACAAGCAGAGCAGGCGCGGCGACGCGGAGATCGACCGGGTGATGCGGCATGTGCTGCTGGCCTCCGAACGCCCGCACCGGGTCACCGAGTTCACTCCATACGGCTACGACGAGCGGCAGTACTGCTCCCCCGGGTTCGACCTCGGCGTGGGCTCGCTCAGCCGCACCCCGTACGCCGGCTACGCCGAGTACCACACCTCGGCCGACAACCCGGGCTTCGTCTCCCCGGAGGCGATGGCGGACACCCTTGCGGTGTGCCGCGAGGCGTTCGCCGTCCTCGACCGCAACCTGCGGTACGTCAACCTCAGCCCCTACGGCGAACCGCAGCTGGGCCGACGCGGGCTGTACGACTCGCTCGGGGGCCGCAGCGATGCGAAGCAGGCCCAGATGGCCATGCTCTGGGTGCTCAGCCTCTCCGACGGCGAGCACAGTCTCCTTGACGTCGCCGAGCGGTCCGGGCTGCCGTTCGACACCGTCGCCGTCGCGGCCGACGCCCTGCGCGGCGCCGGGCTGATCAAGGCATGACGCCGATGACCACCAAGGGGGGAAGGACGACGACAGCGGCGGCCCCGGCCCGACACGCCCGGCGGACCGCCAAGCGGGCCGTCCTCGGCCGGCTGTCCTGGGGCCTTGCCGACCAAGCGGCCTCCAGCTTGTCCAACTTCGTGGTGGGCATCTACGTCGCCCGCTCGCTGGGACTGACCGCGTTCGGCGTGTTCAGCCTGGCCTGGGTGACCTACGGCGTGGTGCTCAGCGTCTCCCGCGGCCTGGCAACCGACCCTCTCGTGGTGCGCTTCAGCGGCGTGCCGGACTGGTCCTGGCGCAGGGCGGTGGCCCGGTCGTCGGGCACCGCGCTCGGCGTCGGCTGTGCCGTCGGGGCGGCATGTGTGGTGGTCGGCCTCGCTCTCGGCGGGCGTGTGGGGCCCGCGTTCGCCTGCCTCGGCTTCATGCTGCCGGGGCTGCTGCTGCAGGACGCCTGGCGGTACGCGTTCTTCGCCGCCGGCACCGGGCGCAAGGCCTTCGTCAACGACATCGTGTGGGGCATCGCGCTCGTCCCTGCCATGGTGGTGGCGGCCCGCGTGGGCAGCGTGGCCGCTTTCGTGCTCGCCTGGGGCGCGTCCGCCGCGGTGGCCGCGGCGTACGGCTGCGTCCAGTCCGGCATCCGGCCCCGGATGACCGGAGCGCGCGAGTGGCTCCGCGAACACCGCGACCTCGGCTACCGCTACCTGGTCGAGAACGTCGGCGTCAGCGGCGCCGGCCAGCTGCGGGCGTACGGGCTCGGCGCGATCGTCGGGGTCAGCGCGGTGGGCGTGGTGCGGGGCGCCGAGCTCCTGCTCGGCCCCTTCATGGCCGTGCTGATGGGCCTTTCACTGGTCACCGTCGCAGAAGCGGCCCGGGTACTGCGCCGCACCCCGCACCGCCTCGGCGTCTTCTGTCTCGTCCTCGGCGGCGTGCAGGCCGTCGCCGCGCTGCTGTGGGGCGCGGCGCTGCTGCTGATGCCGGACCGGCTCGGCAAGCTCGTCCTCGGCGACGTCTGGAGCTCCGCCTCGACGCTCATCGTGCCGGTCACGCTCGGCGTGGCGGGCGCAGGCCTGGGCACCGGCGCGGCGGCCGGGCTCCGCGCGCTCGCCGCGGCCCGGCGCAGCCTGCGCTGCCAGATGTTCGCCTCCGCCTTCTATGTCGGCGGCGGGCTCGGCGGAGCGGCCGTGGCCGGCACGGTCGGCTCGGCCTGGGGCGTCGCCGCCGCGACCGTCTGCGGCTCGGCCGTGTGGTGGCTGCAGCTGCGGTCCGCCCTGCGCGAGCACCACCGCACCCCCATCCGCGAAGCGAGGACACCATGACCGCCCTTCCCCGGTTGAGCATCGGCCTGCCCGTGTACAACGGCGAGGAGTACCTTGCCGAGTCCCTCGACGCCCTGCTCGGCCAGACCTACGAGGACTTCGAGCTGGTCATCTCCGACAACGCCTCGACCGACGGGACTCAGGTCGTCTGCCGCTGGTACGCAGCGCGCGACTCCCGCATCCGGTACCTCCGGCTGCCCCGGAACATCGGCGCCGCGCCGAACCACAACTACGTGTTCACCGAGTGCCGCGGCGAGCTGTTCAAGTGGGCCTCGCACGACGACCTGTACGCCCGGGACCTGCTGCGCCGCTGCGTGGAGGCCCTCGACGAGCGGCCGGACGTGGTCCTCGCCCACTCCGGTCAGGCAGTCATCGACGGCGAAGGACAGGTGAAGGTCCCGTACGAGTACAAGATCGCCACCGACTCGCCGCACGCGCCGGAGCGCTTCCGCAGTTTCCTGTTCGAGCCCGGTGGTGACGACTTCTACGGGGTGATGCGGGCCGACATGCTGCGCCGGGTGAGGCCGCACGACAGCTATCACCACGCGGACCGCACGTTCGTCGCCGAGATCGTCCTGCACGGGCCCTTCCACCAAGTGCCGGAGCTGCTGTACTTCCGCCGCGACCATCCCACCCGTGCCGAGCGGGCGAACCCCGGCAAGCGCTCCCGGTGCGTGAACCTGGACCCGCGCCGGGCAGGCCTGCTGCACCCGACGCCCCGGCTGCTCGCCGAGTACGTCTGGGGCTTCGCCTCCGCGATCCGGCGGGCGCCGTTGTCCCCGGCCGACCGGCGCGCGTGCTACCGACACCTGGCCGCATGGATGACCAGCCGGGTCCGGCCGGGCGCCGGCGAGCGGGTCGAGGACCGCGCCCCGGTCGACCCCGCCCGGATCACCGTCTCCGTCGACGCCCTCGTCGCCGGACGTGAGGGGAGGCAGGCATGATGTCCGCAGACGGAACTCCGGTGCGCGTCGGGGTGTTCGGCCTGCTCGGCTCCGGCAACCTCGGCAACGACGGGTCGCTGGAAGCCGTACTCGGCTACCTCCGCGCCGAGCACCCGGAGGCGGTCGTGGACGCGCTGTGCGGCGGACCCGAGGTCGTCGCCACGCGGTACCGGATCCCCGCGACGCGGCTGCACTGGTACCGCGGGGAGTACCGGACCGCGTCGCGTGCGGGCGCGATCGCGGCGAAGGGCCTGGGCAAACTCGTCGACGCCGTCCGCACCGCCTCCTGGGTGCGCAGGCACGACGTGGTGATCGTGCCGGGCATGGGCGTCCTGGAGGCCACTCTGCCGCTCCGGCCGTGGGGCTTCCCGTACGCGCTGTTCCTGCTCTGCGCATCCGGCCGGCTGTTCGGCACCCGGGTCGCGCTGGTCGGCGTCGGCGCCGCTCCGATCGGCAAGCGGCCGACCCGGGCCCTGGTGCGCTGGTCGGCGCGGCTTGCCACGTACCGGTCCTACCGGGACGACCTGTCCCGCGACGCGATGCGCGAGATGGGCGTGGACACCGCGCGCGACGGGGTCTACCCGGACCTCGCCTTCGCCCTGCCGACGCCGCGGACGGGCACGCCCTCGGATCCGCAGGGCCGGCCGGGTCCGGTCTGCGTCGGCGTCATGGACTTCCACGGCAGTGACGACGACCGTGCCCGGGCCGAGGAGATCCACCGGCGCTACCTCGACGGCACAACTCGCTTTGTCCGCTCACTCGTTGAGGACGGCAGGCCGGTCCGGTTGCTCACCGGCGACGAGTGCGACGCGCCGGTGGTCGCCGCCATCCTCGACGCGGTGGACTCGCCGCTGGTCACCGCTGCCGGGGCAGCCTCGCTCGCCGACCTCATGAAGGAGATGGCGGCCGCCGACACCGTAGTGGCGACCCGCTACCACAACCTCGTCTGCGCGCTGAAGGCCGGCGTGCCGACCCTCGCACTCAGCTATGCGGCGAAGAGCGATGCGCTCATGGCTCGGATGGGCCTTGCCGCGTACTGCCACCCGGCTCGCGAGGTCGACGCCGACCGGCTGCTGGAGCAGTTCCGGGCGCTGGAGCAGCGATCGTCGGAGCTGCGGCGGACGCTCACCGAGCGGAACCTGGTCACCGTCCGGCAACTCGACCACCAGTTCACCGCGTTGACCTCGGCCCTGTTCCCGGCGGCCGACCACGCCCACGCCATGCAGGAGTCACCATGAAAGTGATCGAAGTCCCGGCGATCGACGGGGCGTTCCTGTTCCAGCCGACGCCGTACGCCGACGAGCGCGGCTTCTTCTGCCGCACGTTCGACGCCGACGTGGTGCGCTCGGTGGGCCTCGACCCGGACGCCTTCGTCCAGGACAGCGTGTCCCGCTCGGTCCGGGGCGTACTGCGCGGCCTGCACCTGCGCTCCGGCACCGGCGAGGCCAAGCTGGTGCGGTGCTCGTACGGGAAGATCTTCGACGTCGTCGTGGACCTGCGAACGGACTCGTCGACCTACCGCAACGTGGCCTCCTTCGAGCTCACCGGCGACACGCAGGCGACCCTGTACATCCCGGCGGGGTGCGCGCACGGCTTCCAGGCGCTCACCGAAACCGCCGACACCTCCTACCGGATCGACCGCCCGCACGATCCGGCCGAGGACGTGACGATCGCCTTCGACGACCCGGAGCTCGCCATTCCCTGGCCGCTGCCGGTCACATCGATGTCCCGGCGGGACCGGGAGGCACCAAGCCTCGCCGAGGCCCTGAAGCACGTCCTCAAGCACAAGGAAGGGTGAAGTCGGCTTGGACACCGAAGAGTTCCCGCTGCCCCGGTCGCGGCAGGCCAACGAGCGGCTGCACGCCCTGATCCCCGGCGGCGCGCACACCTACGCAAAGGGAGACGACCAGTACCCCGAGAACCTGGCCCCGGTCATCAGCCACGGCCGCGGTGCCCACGTGTGGGACGTCGACGACAACCGCTACATCGAGTACGGCTCCGGACTGCGGTCGGTCAGCCTCGGCCACGCCCACCCCCGCGTGATCGAGGCGGTGCGGCGGGAGCTGGACCGCGGCAGCAACTTCGTCCGGCCGTCCATCGTGGAACTCGCCGCCGCGGAACGCTTCCTGGCCACGGTGCCCACCGCCGAGATGGTGAAGTTCGCGAAGAACGGCTCCGACGTCACCACCGCCGCGGTGCGCCTCGCCCGCGCCGTCACCGGGCGCCCGCGCGTGGCCATCTGCGGCGATCAACCGTTCTTCTCCGTCGACGACTGGTTCATCGGTACGACGCCGATGTCCGCCGGCATTCCGGCGGAGACCACCGAGCTCACCGTGGCCTTCCCTTATGGGGACTTGGCCGCCACGGACGAACTGCTCACCCGGTACCAGGACGAGGTCGCCTGCCTGATCCTCGAACCCGCCTCTCACACCGAGCCCCCGCCCGGGTACCTCGCGGGCCTGCGCGAACTGGCCGACCGGCACGGCTGTGTGCTGATCTTCGACGAGATGATCACCGGCCTGCGCTGGTCCGAGGCGGGCGCCCAGGGCCTGTACGGCGTCGTCCCCGACCTCTCCACCTTCGGCAAGGCACTGGGCAACGGGTTCGCCGTCTCCGCGCTGGCCGGGCGCCGCGAGCTGATGGAGCGGGGCGGGCTGCGGCACCCCGGCGACCGGGTGTTCCTGCTGTCCACCACACACGGGGCGGAAACGCACTCGCTGGCCGCCGCGATGGCGGTGCTCTCCACTTACGTCGAGGAGGGCGTCACCGCCCGCCTGCACGCCCTCGGCGAGCGGTTGGCCGCCGGTGTCCGGGAGGCCGCGGCCGCCATGGGCGTCGGCGACCACATCGTCGTCCGGGGCCGGGCCAGCAACCTGGTCTTCGCCACCCTCGACGAGAACCGGGAGCCGTCGCAGCAGTACCGCACCCTGTTCCTGCGCCGGCTGCTCGCGGGCGGAGTGCTGGCCCCGTCGTTCGTGGTGAGCAGCGCGCTCAGCGACACCGACATCGACCACACCGTCGACGCGGTGGCCCAGGCGTGTGCGGTGTACCGGAAGGCACTCGACTCCGGTGACCCCACCCCCTGGCTGGCCGGGCGGCCGGTGAAGCCCGTGTTCCGCCGCCGGGTGTGACGTGGCGTCAGCGACGTTCCCGCCGACCGGCGTCGGGCGTCCGATCGCCCAGCCGGTCGGCCGCCCGGTCGATCAGCCACGCGGTCGCCGGTATCACCGCCAGCGCGGTGCACCAGCCGCCGAGGACGTCGGTCGGGTAGTGCGCGCCCAGGGCGACCTCGGCCCAGCCCATGGCGGCGCCGGCGACCAGCGCCGCGGCGAGCACGAGTAACGTGCCGGCCGTCCTGCCGAGGCCGATCCACCCGGTCGCTAGCAGCGCCACCACGAGAGCGAGTGCGGTGGCGAAAGCGGTGTGCCCGCTCGGGTAGGACAGGTTGTCGTCGCCGTGGATGGTGCGCCCCACCAGGTGCTTGAGCAGCGTCGCCGTCCCCACGGTGATGCCGACGCCGGCGACGACGAGCACCGCTGCGCGTGGACGCCGAAGCAGCAGGCAGCCCGTCACAGTGGCCACGACCAGTGTCGCCGCTCCGGCGGGCTCCCCCAAGAAGTCCATGGCCAGAGCGACTTGCCGCCACGGCGACTGCACACCGTCCACCGCCGGCTGGATCCACCCGTCCACCATGCCGGGCCGGCTGCGGCCGGCGTACCGGACCCCGAGCACGAGGACCGCCGCCGCGGCGAGGGCCGCGATGAGCCCGAGCCACGCGCGCAGCGGTGGACGCAGCACCGTGGGCGTCGGCCGGCCGGTCACACGCCCACCACGTCCGGTCGGCCGGCGGTAGCGTGCCGTGATCCATGGATGGTGTTCCGGAAGACTGCCTGACCCGCATCCGGCGACCTACTTGTCTGCCATGCGCAGCAGCGGTCTGCGTCCCGGCTCCCGTGGGACCACGAGCCAGTCAGCGACCGGCGGATCCACCTGCCTGCGTACGTCACCAGTCGTCCTCCCGCAGCCATCCTTCTGCGGATGGCCGGACAAGTCCATGTGCGCGTTCAGCGTATGCCGAGAGAGCCCGCCCCTCCCCCAACTCCCCATAGAACACAGGCCGTTACCGAGGAAGAGCCCGCCAGGTTGCCGCTGTCGGTGCCCGCTGAGGTGCTGCCTGAGCGGAAGGCGGGATTCCTCGAACGTCGGGAGGGAACAGCAGTGCATGGCGTCACCTACACCGACGTACGTGGTCAGCCGGCCTTGCCCCCGTCGTGCAGCAACGGGCGACGATGATGTCCCATGGCTGCGGAACCTCTCCAGCGACCGCGTTCCCTCACTCCGATTCCCGCCCCTGCCGCCGTTCTGCTCGCACTCCTCGGCGCGCTGGCCATCTGGTTGCTGAGTGTTCCTCCCGCGGCTGCGGCTCCGGCCGCCCCCGCTGGCGTTGCGCGGTGCGAACTGGGCACCTACCTCAGCGACCTCTACGACATCGACCCCGCCAAGGACCGGTTCTCTGCCCGGCTGTGGCTGTGGACCTTGTGTCCGGACCGAAGTGTCGACCCTCTGCCGCAGGTGTCCTACTCCAACGCCGACGAGCCCCACACGACGGACCCCCATGTGGTCGTGCAGGGTGGCCAGGTCCTGGACCAGGTCAGGCTGCAGAGCACATTCCGGCAGGACTGGGATGTAAGCGACTTCCCCTTCGACCACCACCGGATCGAAGTGCTCCTCACCGCCCCCGACGACACCAGCCACTTCCGATTCACCGTGAACAATGCCGACTCGGATTTCAACCCGGAGATCCGCCTGCAGGGCTGGCACGTCACCGGCTTCCGCCTGGCCACCGTCGACAAGCACTACACCACCGCCTACGGTAACCGGACCCTCAAGGACGGGAGCACCTACAACCGGGTCCGCATCCAGATCGACCTCGAACGCAGCGACGCCACCACGTTCTGGAAGCTGACCGCCCCGATCTACCTCGCCGTGCTCGTCGCCACCTCCACGTTCCTGCTCTCCTTCCGCCATGAGGAACTGGGCCCGGCCGAGCGGCTGGACGCCCTGTACAACCGACTCGCCGTTCTCGGCGGAGCACTCTTCGTGGCGGTGCTCAACATGCAACAGGCGAATACGGTGATCACCAGCACCGACGGCCTGACACTCATCGACTACCTCCATCTGACGACGCTGACCTTCCTCCTCGCGGCAGTGGTCGCCACCGTGCTCTCCTGGCGCTGGACGATCGCGGGAGGCTCCCCGGCCAGGGCCGAACGCCTCAGCTACCGCGGCGCCTGGCTCGCACTCCTCGGTTACGCCGTCACATGCGGTGCACTGGTGCTCCTGGCCGCCGAGAGGTAACGGCACCGAAGGCCGAGTGCTCGGGCCCCAGGATGAGTGGTCGGGCTCTGTCGCAGGTGATGCTTCACGCAGCGGGCGGGTTGGGCTTGATGACGGCGAACGGCGCCCCGGCGGGGTCGGCGAGCCAGGCGATGCGGCCGACGTCTTGCACGTCCGCGGCGGGCATCAAAACCGAGCCGCCGTTCTCCTGCACGCTGGTGACGATCGCGTCGGTGTCGTCGGCGGTGAAGTACGGGATCCAGCGTGTCTCGCTGTCCCCAGCTGCGGCCACGAGGCCACCGAAGGACGCGTCCTGCTGGTCGCCCTCCGCCGTGGAGAGCACCGTGTATGCCATACCTGCCGTCTCCATCTCCTGGCTCCGCCACCCGAACAGCGAGCGGTAGAAGGAGAAGGCGGCCGTCGGGTCGGCGGAGTGCAGCTCGGCCCAGCACAGGGTGTTGCTCTCCGAGGCGACCTCCAGGCCGGTGACCGCGGCGGGCTGCCATACGGCGAATTCAGCACCGGACGGGTCCGTGAGACAAGCGATCCGCCCCGCGTCCATCACATCGAACGGCGCGACGCGCACCGTGCCGCCGCTCTGCTCGACGGCCTTGGCGGTGGCATCCGCGTCGGGCGTGCGGAAATACACGGTCCAGGCCGGTGACGCGCCTTCCTCGGTAAGGGGGCCGAGGCCCGCGACGGTCTTGCCGTCCCTCTGGAAGAAGCCATATCCCCCGGCGTCCGGCCCCGCCGACCCGAAGTCCCAGCCGAACACCTCGCCGTAGAAGGCGGCGGAGGCCGCCGTGTCCGGGCTGCCGAGATCGAGCCAGTTGGGCGCGCCGGTCACGAAGTCAGTGGTGAGCATGGTGGTGTGCTCCTTCGAAGGTCGTCGCCGGGGCGGTCGCCGCGGATGCGGAGACGCTCCTGCCCGGTCGCCTTTCAGTCTGGCACCGGCCACTGACAATCGCGCGGCGCCCGGCCGCACCACGCCCCCGGCGCACGGAGTCGCGCGAGGGCGCCGGGGGCCAACGGTTCGGCCGGCAGACTGCCGTAGCCGGGTCTGGTTCCTGTTCCTCATTCATCATGCGAGCTACGGCATCCGATGGGCGACTCCTACCGCGGCCGACCGGGCGGCCGGAAGCTCCTGGGCCAGTGACCCGCGGGCAGTTGCCAAAACCCCCATTCCGGCCCGTAGCGGATCGCCTGCCGCCTCCACCGCGCCGGATGGCCGGGAACGCGGCTCTTCTGCTGTCGGCACGACGCATGACGGTCACCTTCCGTTCCGAGAGCGTTCAACCGACCGTCCCCGCCTGCTTCGTCCGCCCTCCCCTATGGTCCTGGGGGTTCTTCGAAAGAAGGGGCGCATGGACACACCGCAGGCAGTCCAGGCACGCGGGATCACCAAGTATTTCGGTGACGTCGTCGCGCTCGATGGCGTAGATCTGGATGTGACACAGGGTCAGATCCACGGCTTGGTCGGACCGAACGGCGCCGGCAAGACGACCTTGCTCGGCCTCCTCCTCGGCTTGGCGGTCGCCGACGGCGGTCGCCTGGAGGTCCTGGGTACGCCGGTCGGGCGGGCGCTCAGCGCTCCCGACGGTGTCGCCGGGTTCGTGGACGGGCCCGGTCTCTACCCCACGCTCACCGCCCGGCAGAACCTCGCCGCACTGGCTGCCCTCCGCGGGTACGACGCGCGGACGGCGGGGATCGACGACGTACTCGAACAGGTCGGTCTCACCGATGTCGCGGGCGACCGGGCGCGCGGCTTCTCCCTCGGCATGCGCCAGCGGCTCGGGCTCGCCGCCGCCCTGCTCACCAAGCCCCGGCTGCTCGTGCTCGACGAGCCGTCCAACGGTCTCGACCCGGCAGGCAAGAGGCACGTGCACAGCGTCCTCACTCGGCTCGCCGCGGACGGCACCGGCGTCGTGCTCTCCAGCCACCGCATGGACGACCTTGAGGCACTGTGTTCCGAGGTCACCATCCTCGCCTCCGGACGGGTTGTCTTCTCCGGCCCGCTGGGCAAGTTGGCCGCCGAGAACCGCGAGCTCGACTACCGACTGCTCACCTCCGACCCGCAGGCCGCCCGTCGACTGGCGGCCGAGACAGAGGGGATCCGGATCGTCGACGACTCACATCGCCGGCACGACCCCGACGTGCTCGTCGTTCGCGCCCTGGTGCCCGCGCTCGACGAACTCGTACGGCAGCTCGTGCTCGCGGGCACCGCGTTGCGCGAGCTCACACCGGTGGTGTCACCTCTGGAAGCGGCCTTCCTCTCTCTCACCGAGCGATCGGCGCAATCGGCGCGATCCGCCGAGCAATTGACCGCGCATTCGACCAAGCCAACCACCGAACAGCGAATCCGTTCGCAGGAAGAGCCGCACACCGAGCCGCGGGAGGCGGAACGTTGACCACCACCGTCGCCACCCGGCAGGCTCCCGGTACCGGCCGTGTCTCCGTGGCACGCGGCTACCGCTTCGAGCTGGTCAAGCTCTTCTCGCAGTGGCGGATACGCCTGCTGCTCCTCGCCTCTTGGATCGCCCCGGCCGTCTTCGTCGCCGCGGTGAGCCAGCAGAGCACGCTCCCCACGGACACCCTCTTCGGGCGCTGGATGCTCGCCACGGGGTGGGCCGGCCCGCTGGTGACACTGGGCTTCGCGGGCACCTGGGCGCTCCCCCTGCTGACTTCGGTGGCCGCCGGTGACGTGTTCGCCTCCGAGGACCGGCTCGGTACCTGGCGCCACCTCCTCGTGGCGGTGCGGTCGCCGCGGCGGATCTTCGCAGCGAAGGCGCTGGCCGGCCTCACTTTGCTCCTGCTGCTCGTGGCCGGCCTCGCCTGTTCCAGCACGGCCGGCGGGCTCGCGGCGGTCGGCAATCACCCGCTGGTCGGCCTCGACGGGCACGCGCTGTCTCCTTCGGACGCTGCCGGGAAGGTGCTGCTCGCCTGGGTCTGCGTACTCGCACCGACACTGGCCCTCGCGGCGATCGGACTGCTCGGATCCATCGCCCTCGGCAACTCCCCCATGGGCCTGCTGATGCCCACGCTCGTAGCGCTCGCGATGCAATTCGCCCAGATGCTGCCGCTGCCCGCCGCCGTACGCCTCGCCCTGCCCGGTTATGCCTTCATCGCCTGGAACGGGCTGTTCACAAGCCCGGCGCAGGTCGGCCCGCTCCTGATCGGCGTCGTGGTCAGCCTGCTGTGGGCGGTGACAGCCACCACGCTGGCCTACCGGCTCTTCGTGCGGCGCGACTTCACCAATCCGACCGACGACGGTTCGGGGCGCCGCGCGCTCACCACCGGCGCTCTGCCCCTCGTCGGGCTCCTCGCCATGACGGTCGCGGTCGTCGCCGCGGCGAGCCCGGCCACCGGCGACGGCATCGAGCAGGAAAAGGTGCAGCGCTCGGTCGCCACGGCATTCGCGCATCTCTATCGCATGCAGACCGAGCAGCTCCACCGTCCCGACGTCACCGAGGCGCAGTTGAAGGCCACGGCGGCGTGTACCAAGGGCAGCGTGCGGACCGGCGCCCAAGGGCCGGGCAATGACTGGCGCTGCGTCGTGTCCTGGCACCTCCCCGACGTCGAGGCCACCGGGCAAGCCATCTACCAGCTCGACGTCGCCGCAGACGGGCGGTACGTCGCCGACGGCGACGGACCGAAGGAAGTGAACGGCTACTTCCTGGTGCGGACCCCGAACGGGGACGCACCGAACCCGCTCTGGCAGTTCGACGGCAACGTCGAGCTGCTCTCCGCCACCCCGAAGGGATGACTCCATGCAGGTAACACGCCGCCGTAGGCGTGTCGAGGAGCAGCGTTCCGGCTCACTCGTCGGACGCCTCGGCCGCCGGAGACCTCTGACCACGGCGGGCGCCGCCGTTCTCGCGCTGGCCGTCGCCGGCACCGCCTTCGCCCAGACCCACCAGTTCGGTACCGACCAAGTCGGCCAGGTCACCCCTCGTGGCCAGGTCATCTCCAGCGACCAGTACATAGCCCCCTACGGCGACCGGCTCGTCGTCAACAACGGCAAGATCATGTCGTCCTCGGTCAGCCCGGACGGCAGCCACCTCGCGGCTTCGGTCACCGACGGCGGGATGGCGCTGGACATCGTCGACTTGAAGAACCGGAAGGTGCAGCAGGTCGTAGGCAACAACGCGTCGGCGGACTTGCGCATCAGCGGCAACGACGTGGGCCAGGAAGGCCCGGCCTACTCCCCCGACGGCAGGCAGCTGTGGCTGGGCCAGAGCGACGGCTACACCAGGTTCACCGTGAAGCCGGACGGCAGTCTCGCCAACCCGACGCCGGTCAAGATCCCGGCGGACGGGCCCAAGCACGCGCTGGTGGGCGCGGCGGTCTTCTCTCCCGACGGTTCGACGGTGTACGGCGCGGTCAACGGGCAGAACCGGGTGGTCGCCATCGACGCGGCGACCGGCGCCGTTCGGCAGAGCTGGGCCGTCGGCAACGCACCGCGCGACATGGTCAGGATCGGCGCCAAGCTCTACGTCAGCAATGAGGGCGGGCGTCCGGCGAGGCCCGGCGACACCACGATCAACTCCTACAACACTCCGGTACCGGCCGACCCGGTGACCGCGGCCACCACCACCGGCACGGTCAGCGTCATCGATCTGGGCCACCCGGCAGGCGCCGTCGCGAGCATCGACGTCGGTCTGCACCCCACAGCCCTGTACGCCAAGGACCGGGCCCTGTTCGTCACCAACACCGCCACCAACGACGTGTCGGTCATCGACACAGCGAAGGAGAAGGTCGTACAGACCATCTCCACCAAGCCGTGGCCCGAGGCATCGGTCGGCTACGAACCCGACGCGGTGACGCTCACCCGCGACGGCCATCTGCTGGTGACGCTCGGCCGCGCCAACGCGGTCGCCGTCTACCGGTACACGAACCCGCAGGAGCCGGTCAGCTACGTCGGCCTGCTCCCCACGGACTACTTCCCCACGGAGATCGCCACCGTCGGCAACGAGGTCGTCGTCTCCAACACCCGCGGGATCGATGCCCGCCGCCCCACCGGCAGCGCCGGGCACAACACGCACGACACGACTTCGAGCGTGCAGCGGTTCACGCTGCCGAGCGACCGCGTCATCAAGTCCCAGACGGCCAAGGTCTTCCAGCAGAACGGCTGGACCCCCGGCTCGGTCGACAAGGCCAACGGGCTGAGCCACGCGAAGCCGGTGCCCGTGCCGGCGCGGCTCGGCGATCCGTCGACGATCAAGCACGTGTTCCTGATCGTCAAGGAGAACCGTACCTACGACCAGCTCTACGGCGACATCCCGCAGGGCAACGGCGACCCCTCGCTCGCCGAGTTCGGCGAGAACGTGACGCCGAACCAGCACGCGCTGGCGAAGCAGTTCGGCCTGTACGACAACACGTATGACATCGGCACGAACTCCGCCGAGGGGCACAACTGGCTGATGCAGGCCGACGACCCGGAGTACACCGAGTCCTCGGCCGGGGAGTACGCGCGCAGCTACGACACCGAGGACGACGCGCTCGGTCACCAGCGGACCGGTTTCCTGTGGACCGGCGCCCAGGCGGTCGGCAAGTCCGTGCGGGACTTCGGTGAGTTCCAGGAGTTCCTGGCCAAGCCCGCGGCGGCCAGCTGGCAGAACCTGTACTGCGACTCCAAGAACATGGCGTCGACCGGCCAGGACACCGCCTATCCGCTGGTCTCGTCCTCGCCGATCCCGTCGCTCAACAGCGTTTCGGTGCACGGCTTCCCGAAGTTCGACACCAGCGTCCCGGACATCTACCGGAACGAGGTCTGGAAGCGCGACTTCGAGAAGAACGGGCCTGCGGCCCTCAACATGTTCTGGCTCTCCAGCGACCACACCGGTGGCCCGGCCAACGCGCCTGCCCAGGTGGCGGACAACGATCTCGCGACCGGCAGGCTCGTCGACGAGATCTCGCACAGCAAGTACTGGAAGGACTCCGCGATCTTCGTGGTGGAGGACGACTCCCAGGCCGGTCTCGACCATGTCGACGGCCACCGTGCCCCGATCCAGATCATCAGCCCCTGGGCCCAGCACGGCGTCGTCGACAACCACTACTACTCGCAGATCACGATGATCCGCACCATCGAGCAGATCCTCGGAGTCCACCCGATGAACCAGAAGGACAGCGCGGCCAGCCCGATGACCGCGGCCTTCACCAAGAAGCCGGACTTCACACCGTTCACCGCGCTGCCCAACCGGACCTCGCTGACCGACGGCCTCAAGACCCCGCCCCCGTGCGGCGTGGACACCCCCGCGCCGCAGAACCCGAGCGCGGCGGCCGTGCCCTCGACGAAGGTACCGGCGGACAAGCAGGCGCTCGCGGCGCAGTGGGACACCTGGAAGTCCCAACAGCGGCTCACCGGCCCCGACGCCAAGCCCGACTTCGCGAACCCCGCCCAGATGAACCACTTCACCTGGTACCAGACCCACGGCTGGACGAAGCCCTACCCCGGCGAGAACAAGATCTACGCACCGAACGACGTGCCGGGCGCCTACATTCCGTCGGCGGAGAACGACGGCTGACGCGGTTACTCACACCGAGGGCCCCGGGCCGACGCCACAGTCGCCCGGGGCCAGGCCACCGCGCGCGTCAGCACCTGCGCGGGACTGGTGGGTTGCGACGGTGGTGGAAAGCGTTCGTCTGAGCACGACGCTGAGGGGGCCGAGGCCGGACAGGGCGTCGAGGAGCGCGGTGGTGCCTGTGGAGTCGACGGCGGTGATGGCTGCTACGTCGACGTCCTGCGGGCGCAGTCGGCCGAGCGTGCCGATCCGATGGGTGGGGACGGTGGGGCGGGCCTCGGTGGCTGCCTCGACGGCGGCCGCGGTGGTGGGGGTGGCGCCGGAGTCGCAGAGGAGGAGGCTGTCACTCTCCGCCAGGGCGGAGCGGGCGGCGTTGAGCTGGTCGGTCATGGTGTAGCACCACTGGTCGGGGTGCTGGCCGCGGACGCGGGGGAAGCGGGCACGGAGTCTGGTGAGGATCTCCGATACCTGATCGGTGCTGCTGCCCGGGGCCACGACAAAGGCAATGCTGTCAGGATCCAGCGAATCCAGTTCGGTCACGGCGTTGGTGCTGGTGAGCGGTAGCAGCAGGCTGTGTTCGTGCGGGGTGAGGGGCAGGGCGTGGGGTACCTGCCACACCGGGCGCCCTACGAGGGCGACATGGACGGACTGGGCCTGGAAGACGCGAATGGCGTGGGCGGCACGGTCCACGGCGGGGCAGAGAGCCTGGTGTGCACAGCCGCAGGCCCGCCAGGGTGGCGCGGCGCCACCAGGCGTGGACTGGCCGGGAACTGCGGCAGCTGGTGTTCCGGGAGCGGGTGCCGCGGCGGGCGGGGACAGGAGAAGGATTCTGCGGGTGCGCAGCGCGCTGCTCCAGGCGGTGATCTGCCGGTTCGCGTAAGCCAGGGCCGGTGGATTGCCCAGGTGGGCGCCGATGGCCAGTCCGCGGACGGGGCCGTGGGGGTCCTGGTAGGAGACGGCGAAGACGGTGCCGTGCGGGCGGCCGTCCGGGTCGGGGGCGGTCAGGGAGGTGGTCCGTACGCGGAAGCCGTCCCGTTCGGCGGCGGCAGCCAGGAGCGGGTGGGCCGGGCAGTCCACCGGGCCGCGTTCGGGGTGTACCCATGAGCGAGCCACGGTGAGCGCTCCGGGCGCCTGGAGCGGGTGGGAGAAGGTCTCTAGGAGCACACTGCGGTTCATCAGTTCTGTTCCCGGGGGTGGGTTCCGCAGGACGCGCTGAGGTCTGGGTGCGGGCGGAGTACGGCAGTTCGGTCATGCATACCCCGGGGGCGGTGCGGACGGCGCGCGAACCGCCGCCAATTCCGCCAATTCCGCGGCGATGTTCCGGCGTACATGCTCGGCACGTTCGGTGAGGAGCATGGCCGGCCGGTAGGCACGGTGGGGGCGCAGCAGCGCATGCAGGGAGCGGAGTCGCTGGTGGAGACGGGCGCTGCTGACGGTGGGGTAGAGGTCGAGGAAGGCGCTCCAGGTCAGGCAGGCGCGGTCGAGATGCCCGAGGCCGAGCTGGGCTTCGGCGAGGTCGGCCAGGCTGATGAGCCGTGAGCGCCTTTCGGTGGGGGGCCGGTGGCGAAGTGAGACGGCCAGGGCCTGGGCGGCACGGTGGCGGTCGCCGAGTTCGGTGGCGACGGCGGCGCGCTGGAGGGCCAGGGAGGCTTGATTGAAGGCGCCGATGGGGGTGTCTCCGGTACGGGCTCTCTCCAGGGATTTCTCGGCCAGGACGAGGTAGCGGCCGGCGGCGTCGGCCGCGCCGAGACCGGCCTGGGTGACGGCCAACTGGCCGAGCAGAAAGGCGCGTTGGTGGGCCGGGGCATGCGGGGTCCCCACGGACACGGCCTGTTCGGCGAGGCGGTCGGCATGGCGGATGTGCCCCAGGGCGTGTGCTTGCACGCTCAGTCCGCGCAGCCCCAGTGCGTAGCCCACCCGGTCGCCGGCGTGCTGAGCGAGGCTGAGGCCGACGAGGTAGTACTGCTGCGCCTGGTTGTGGAGATTGCTGTCGAAGTGGGCGAAGGCACATAAATAGGCGAGCTGGCCTGCGACGGTCTCCAGGTCACGGCGCAGGCGGGGGCTGGTGTCGCGCCGGAGCCAGGGGGCGAGGGTGGTGGAGAGGTATCCGCTCAGGGCCCGGCGGACCTGTCCGCCGCCGAATGAGGCGTCGTGGCGGGAGAAGAGGGCGAGCATGGTGCGTGCGTCGTCGATGTCGTGCGCGGCGCTGCGCTGGCGCGGCTGGGCGGTATCCGGGGCGGGGGCTGTCCGGGTGGACCAGTTCGGCACGGTGAGCGCGGCCAGGGAGTAGGCGCCCAGCAGGGTGAGGCCGCACCGTTCCCGGAAGGCGCCGAGCCGTTCGAGGTGCTCCACGGCATCCTCCCTCCATGGAGCCGCCGCGGGCCGGTCCTCGGCCGCGGCGGCGACCAGGTCGGTCTCCCCCGGTGTCACGGTTCTGCCCAGGTGCCGGGAGAGAACCTCCGCGGCGAGCTCGGCCGCGGGACGGCGGGGCCGGGTGCCGGCCAGCCAGTGTCCGACCGTGGTGCGGTCGTAGTGGGTTTCGAGGCTGTTCTCGGCGGCGGCGCGGTTGATCTCGCGTGCCAGACGCGCGCCGCTCCAGCCCGCTTCCGCCAGTAGGCGGCGCAGGGCCTGGTTGGGGACGCGAGCGGGTCGCATGGCGGTCCTTTCTCCGGCGGGGGCTCGCGGACCTCAGCAGGCGGAGGTTCAACGTCCGTTTTGATTCAACACCGGCGGCGATGTCTGTCGTATTGCGGGTGGGGCGAGCTGAGCACTCTCAGACTGAGGCGCGCGGCCTGGTCCTCGACAGGGCGTACATCGGCACACGCATCGCGATGGTGTTCGGTGCCGCGCGCCGCTTGTTGGTCTGGTTCGCGCCCGTGTGCCCCAGGAGGAGGGAGGAGTTCGTGTCGTGCAATCTCGCTGCCGGGCAACCGGCCCGGAGGTCCTGTGAATGCTTCACGGCCGACGGCAGCGCCCGGACCAGGCAGTTCGCGGCGCCGGTTCGGTGCGGCCCGGCGGCCGGCCCGCGATCCCCGGCGGTGCCCGGAGCAGCACCGCCCCGGGGCGGACCGGCCCTCTTGGTACGCAGTGGCGTCCCGCGCCCCGGAGCGGGGACGTCGTGAACGAGGCCACCGACCCCGAAGATCGGGCCACCGGACGCGAGCCGGCCGTAATCCATCTGTTTGCCGGCCAGGGCGACTTCACCGTGAGCGCCTTGGTACGAGCCTGCCGCCAGGGCGGTCCGCTGCGACAGCCCGCCGAGGACGTACTCCCGGAGGTGGACCGCGCCGGGGCGGAACACGGGCTGCCCCCGCTCACCCCGTGGCTCCTTGGGCCGAACCCGCCCAGTACCCGCCAGTTGAGCGAGGCACCCACGGGCACCTTGCAACTCGCGCTGTACGCAGCCTCCCTGACGGTTCATCAGGCACTGGCTGCCTCGCACGGCTCTCCCGCCGCCCTGGTCGCGGTCAGCTTCGGGGAGATCGCGGCACTCGCGGCCGCGGGCGCGTACTCGGTGGCCGAAGGTGCCCGGATCGCCTACGACCTCACCCGGATCCTCGCGACCTGCCCCGGGGGCCTGACGCTGCTGGCCTGTTCCGAGCGGACAGCGGTGGCGATCCTGCACAGTCTGGGCACCGCCCAGGTAGTCGTGGCCGTCGTCAACGACGGGCAGGAGACCATCGTGAGCGGCCCCGAGGCAGAGCTGGAGGCCGTCGAGAAGTACGCCGCGGGCCGGGATGTGGCGGCGGCCAGGCTACGGCTGCCCTTCTCCTCCCACCACCCGGCGCTGGGCCCTCAGGCCGAGGAGTTCGCCGCGGCCTTGCGGTCCCGGACGGTGCACCCGGCCCGCAGCCCCGTGTATTCCGCCGTGGCCGGGCGGGTCTACACCCAGAACGAGGATCTGCCGCGCCGCCTGGCGGACTGTCTGGTGCGCCCGGCTCACCTCCCGCGGCTGCTGCACACGCTCACCGCACACCGGCAGGCGAACGCGTTCTTCGAAGCCGGCACCGGCAGTGCCCTGTCCCGCAGTGTCCGGCGCGTCCTCGCCGGCCGTCCGCAGGTCTCGGTCCACGCCCCGCTGGCCGACCCCGCCTATGCCTGGTGACCACCGAACCCGCCCCCTGCCGCGAAACGGAGGCCCCCGTGACCGGCCCCGCCACATCGACACTCCCCCGCCCCGAACTGCACCGGCTCCTCCACGGCCCCTGCGAACAACACTTCTTGGACGCCCTGCGGGACGCGCTGTCGGACGATCCCCCCTCCTGTCCGGCCGGCCCCGGCCACCGAGAGGAACGCATCACCGGACGTCTACGGCGCCTGGCCCGCGCGCTCCCGCCCGCCCGGCAGATGCTGGAGGCGCCCGAGCAGCTCGCCGCCCTGCTGGCCTGGTCGGCGGTGGCCGAACCGGCCCTCTGCATGGCCCTCATCACCCATCACGTGCTCTGCCTGGGCTCCCTGCACCGTCTGGCGCCCGAACACCAGGCGCTCAAAGCCCACTTCGACGCGCTCGAATCGGGGCGTGTCAAAGGCTCCTATCTGATTACCGAGGCCGGGCAGGCCAACAGTCATCTGGCGCCGCGCACCCAGGCCGTGTTCGACCCCGCGACGCGGGAGTTCGTCCTGAGCACGCCGGACCGGGCCGCGGCGAAGTTCGCCGGTGTCAGCACCCACGGGGCACCGCGTACCGCGGCCGTCCTTGCCCGGCTCGTCGTCGCCGGAGCCGACCACGGCGTGTTCACGTTCCTCGTCGACCTCACCGACGAGGCCGGGCTGCTGCCCGGCATCGTCATGTCCACCCCGCTGGCTCTGGACGCGGTTCCGCTGGATTACGCGCAGGTCCGCTTCGAGACCGTCCGGCTGCCCTTCGCGCACTGGCTGAGCGACAGTGCGACCCTAGACGCCGACGGCACGTTCCACGATCCGCTCGGCTCCACCGACGCCCGTCTGGCACGCACCCTGTGCGTCGGGCAGGACCTGTGGGGCGCCCTGCCTTCGGTCGCCGCGGCGACATCAAGGCAGTCGGCGGTCCTCGCCCTGCGCTACGCCCGCCGGCGGCGCACCCAGAGCAGGCTGGCACCGGGCACGTCGCTGCTCGCCTATCGCACCCAGCAGTACGCGGTCCTGGGCTCCTTCGCGAACGCCTTCGCCCTGACCTGCGCCGCCGACGGAGCACGCGCCCTGTGGTCGGCCACCACCGGCAACGGCACGGGCACCGCAGACATGACGTTCACCCCCTGGGCCGCGGTCAGCCGCCCCCTGTCCGCCTACAAGGCCCACGCGGTCCGCGCCGCGGCCGAGATCACGGCCGTGTGCCAGCGCCACTGCGGGTTCTCCGGTCACCTCGACATCAACAAACTCGCCGCCTATCACGGCTTCCACCACGCCTTCGACACCGCGGGCGGCGACAGCCAGCTCATCTACTACGACCTCGGCCGCGCCCTGGCCGACGAAGCAGACCACGCCGAGGCACCCGAAGCCCTGCCCACCGCCCTGGGCCCCTCGGATCCGGACTGGTGGCCGACCGTGGCACGACGTCACGAACAGCGCCTGGCCGGGCAGTTGCGCCGACGGCGCGACGAGCGGGCCCGGAGCGATCCGGACGGCTTCGCCGTATGGAATCCCCTGCTGGGAGCCGCCGGCGAACTGGGCGAGATCCATGCCGCCGCCATGGCCGCGGACGATGTGTCCCGCATCCTGGCGTCCCTGCACGATGCCGCTCTCACCGCGGTCCTGGAGCCGCTGGCCGCGCTGCACGGGCTGCTCGCCACCCGTCGCTGGGCCGGCTCCCTGCTGGCGGCCCGGACCATACGCCCCGAGGATCTGGACCGGCTCTCGCAACAGGTTGATGAGTTGTGCGACCGGATCATGCCGCACCTACCACTCCTCGACGACGCCTTCAGCTATCCGCAGGCCATCGTTTCCGCACCCCTTGCCGCCCCCGACTTCAACGATGCGCTGGCCAACTCACTGGGCTGGCAGCGCGGAGGCACCCCGTGAACGCACCCCGCACATCACGCCCCATCGGCATCTGCGGCATGGGCACGTACCTGCCACGTCGGATCCGTACCAACGAAGAGGTCGCCGACACCGTCGGGGTGAGCGCCGAATGGATCCATGAACGCACCGGCGTCCACACCCGCCACGTGTCCGCACCCGAGGAAGCCGCCTCCGACCTGGCGGCGGCCGCCGTCCGTGCGGCAGCGGCGGCCGCCAACATCGACGCCCAGGACATCAGTCTGCTGATCTGCGCGACCTCCACCCCTGACGAGCTGGGGCCCGCCACCGCCTGCCGCATCCAGGCCCGGACCGGAGCGCGGTTCGCCGTGGCCCTCGACGTCAGCGCCGCCTGCTCCGGCTGGCTCTTCGCCGTCAAAGTCGCCCACGACTGGCTCAGCCAGGACCGGCGTCCCCGGTACGCCGCCGTCGTCGGGGTCGAGGCCTACTCGAAGTTCCTCGACCCCCAGGACCGCGGCACGTCCGTCCTGTTCGCCGACGGCGCCGCGGCCGCGATCCTCGGCCCCGTCCCCGAGCCGTGCGGCTTCACCGATTTCGTTCTCGGCTCCGACGGCCTGCTCGCCGACAAGGTCCTCATCCCCGCCGGCGGCAGCCGGAACCCCGCCACCCCCACGACCCTGCGCACCGGCAACCACTTCATCCACATGGACGGACGAGCCGTCAGCCACTTCATCCGCACCACCTTTCCCCGCCTCGTCCACGAAGCCCTGAACCGCAACCACCTGACCCTCGACGATCTCGACTGCGTCATCGCCCACCAGCCCAACCCCGTCCTGCTGCGCCGCCTCGGCCACGACCTCGGCCTCGACGACGACCGCCTGGTCATCGTGGGCGACAGGGTCGGCAACATCGGCGCGGCCAGCGCCCCCTACGCACTCGCGGCCGCGGCCTCACGCCACACGATCCATCCCGGCAACCGGGTGCTGATCACCGTGTTCGGCGCCGGGATGACCTGGGGCAGTGCCCTGCTCACCTGGAACGGGGCACCGGCCATCCACCTCGCCCCCGCGCCGGCCCGCCCGGCCGCCCGCCCGGCCACCGAAAGGGCCCGATCGTGAGCGCCTCACCCACCACCGACCCCTTCCGCCTCGACGGGCGACGCGCCCTGGTCACCGGCGCCTCACGCGGCATCGGACAGGCCACCGCGCAGGCACTGGCCGGTGCCGGATGCGACCTCGTGGTGTCCGCACGCACCAGCGCCGCCCTCGCCGAAACCGTCCGCGCCGTCGAGGACCGGGGCCGCAAGGCCACCGTGATCACCGCCGACCTCGCCACCCCCGGCGCCGCGGCCGACCTCGTCGACCACGCCGCGGCCGCACTCGGCGGCCTGGACATCGTCGCGCACAACGCGGGCACCCTCCCCCTGGCCGACGACCACACGCCCGTCATGGTGCCCTTTTCCCAGTCCTCCCAGGACGACTGGGAAAAGGTGGTGTCCCTCAACCTCAACGCCACCGCCGCGCTGTGCCGAGCCGCCCATCCCCACCTGGCCGAGTCCCGGCACGCCAGCGTGATCCTCATGTCATCGGCCGCCGGCCTGGTCGGGACCCCCATGATGGAGGCCTACGCAGCCACCAAAGCCTCCCAGATCTCCCTGACCCGGTGCCTCGCCGTCGGCTGGGCCCGGCAGAACATCCGGGTGAACGCCCTGTGCCCGGGCTGGATCCGTACCGCCATGACGGAATTCGCCAGCTCCGCCGCCCCCGTGTCCGACTGGCTGATGAGCCACGTGCCCATGGGCCGCTGGGGCGAGCCCGAGGAAGTCGCGCACGCCGTGCTCTTCCTCGCCTCAAGCGCCTCCTCCTTCATGACCGGACACGCACTGGTCCTCGACGGCGGTCTGTCGCTGCCCGACGGCGGACTGGCCGGCATTCCCAAACCTCCCTCTCCATTCGCCGCCTGACCGACCGAGTCCTTCGGAGGGTCCACATGCGTTTCGACGACACCACAGCCGTCGTCACCGGCATCGGCTCCTGTCTGCCCGACCGAGCCGTGACCAACGACGAGGTCATCGCCGACGGTCACCTCGACACCACCGACGACTGGCTGCGCACCCGCACCGGCATCGCCCGCCGGCACCGCGCCGGCGCGGCCACCAGCACCGGGGACCTGGCCGTCGCGGCCGGCCGGGCCGCACTGGAATCGGACGGCGGCCGCCCACCTGATCTGCTCCTGCTCGCCACCAGCACCCCCGACCACCCGTGCCCGGCCACCGCCCCCGACGTCGCCCACCGCCTGGGCCTCGGCACCATCGGCGCCTACGACCTCGCCGCCGTCTGCTCGGGCTTCCTCTACGCCATGGCCACCGCGACCGCCCTGCTCCGCGGCGGCCTGTGCCCCAGCGCGCTCGTCATCGGCGCCGACACCTACTCCACCATCATCGACCCGCACGACCGCGACACCGCCGCCCTCTTCGGCGACGGCGCGGGAGCGGTCGTCCTGCGCCCGGGGCCGGCACACACTCCGGGCGCGATCCGCGCCGCCCACCTCGGTTCCGACGGCAGCGAACACCCCCTCATCACCATCCCCGGCGGAGGGTCGCGCCACCCCCACCCCCTGCCCCAACCCACCACAGACCACTACTTCCACATGCACGGCCGCGAGGTGTACGCGCATGCCGTACGCCGCATGACGCAATCCGCCCGCACCTGCCTCGACCACGCCGGCTGGCCCGTCGAGTCCCTCGGCGCCTTCATCGGCCACCAGGCCAACCAGCGGATCCTCGACTCCGTCGCCCAACGCCTGGGCATTCCGCGCAAGAACCGGTTCGGCACCATCCACGAGACCGGCAACACGGCAGCCGCTTCGATCCCCATCGTCATGGCCGCCCCCGCCCCTCACGCATCGCTCGCACCCGGCGACCGGACGCTCCTCACGGCCTTCGGCGGCGGCCTGACCTGGGCATCCATCGCCCTGACCTGGCCCACAGCCACCCCACTCACCCACCCCGAACAATCCAGCGAACCGGCAGGGAGCCTGACCCGAAAATGAAGGGCTACGGGGAGTCAGGAAGTAGCCGGTACCGGATTCGTGCTGCCGAACCGCCCGGTCTCCGAGCGTCCAGGTCCCCGCCCACTGCGGGCTGGGCACCAGCACGCAAGCCACGAGGAACGAGTCGCCCCCCGGCACCAGCCCCCTTCCGGGCTCGCCGGACGACCCACCCACAATTTCCCGCCCCCCTGTGGGGCTCGCGCAGCGAATGGGAGTGTCTGTCATGGACCCCGTCTACGAGCACCTGGTGACCACACTGACCACCAAGTTCGAAGTGCCGCCCGACCGTGTGTCACCTCAAGCCACCCTCGGCGACCTCGAACTCGACTCACTCGCCCTCGTCGAGCTGTACGTCACTCTGCAGGACCACTGGAGGATCCCCCTCGACGACAGCACCGCCAAGCCCGAACTCACCCTTCACCAGGTCACCCAGGCCGTCAAGAATCTTCAGGACGAGTACCACGACGGGCACGGGTCGGAGCAGTGAACCCCGCCATCGTCGTCACCGGCACCGGCCTGGTCACTCCCGGCGGCACCGACACCGACACCACCTGGGACAGCGTGTGCGCCGGCAAGTCCGCGGCACGTCGCGACCCCGAACTCGACGGACCCCCCGTCCACCTGTCCTGCCGCGTGCCCGGCTTCGATCCCGCAGCCCTCCTCCCGACACGACAGCCCTGGCGCTACGACCGCGCAACCCAATTCCTGCTCGCCGCCGCCTACGAAGCCGTCCACCATGCCGGGCTCGAACCCCGGACCTGGGACGCCTCCCGGGTCGCCCTGGTCATCGGGAGCGCCGCCGGCGGCATCGCCACCCTGGAAACCCAGCACCGCAAACTCCTCAGCACCGGACCAGGCACCCTCTCCCCGCTGACCCTCACCGCCTACCTGCCGAATATGGCCGCCGCCCACCTCGCCCTCGAACTCGGCGTCACCGGCCCGGCGTTGCACACCTCCAGCGCCTGCGCCTCCGGAGCCACCGCCATCATCACCGCAGTCCTTCTCCTGCACACCGGCCAGTGCGACATCGCCCTGGCCGGCGGCACCGACGCCATGATCACCCCACTGTGCGCCGCCGCCTTCACCAAGATGGGCGCCCTTTCCACGAACCATGACGAACCGTCAGCAGCCTCGCGCCCCTTCGACAAGGACCGCGACGGCTTCGTCCTCGCCGAAGGCGCCGGCCTCCTCGTCCTGGAACGCGCCGCGCACGCCCAGGCCCGCCGAGCCCGCCCCCTCGCCGTTCTCACAGGCCACGGCGCCACCAGCGACGCCCACCACCCCACCGCACCCCATCCCGAAGGACGAGGCCTGCGCAGCGCCCTCACCCAAGCCCTCAGCAGCAGTGGCGCAAACACTGCCGACGTCGACCACATCAACGCTCACGGCACGAGCACCCGCCTCAACGACCAGGTCGAAGCCGGTGCCATCCGGGACATGTTCAGTCCCACCACACCCAGCGTCACCTCCGTCAAAGGCGTCCTGGGCCACACCATGGGCGCCGCCGGCGCCATCGAAGCCGCTCTCACCGTCACCAGCATCGACCGCGGCGCAGCACCACCCACAGCCAACTTCAGCCAACCGGACCGGACAACGGCCGGGCTCGACATCATCACCAGAAGCCCACGCCGCCAAGCCATCCACCTCGCCCTCAGCCACTCGCTCGGCTTCGGCGGACACAACACCGTACTGGCCTTCGCCCGCCCGTAAGGAACCGCGAAAGGCCGCGAGGCCACCCCGACCGCGCGCGTGCCCGATCACCCGGGTCACCCGACCGGACGGCGCGTTGTCCCCCGCCGGGCAGGGTCCGAGTGCGGCCCGGCCGGATGACGGCGGAGCACCTGTTCCGCGCGGCCCGCTATCGGCCTCGGAGACGGAGGGAGACGAGGATCAGGTCTCGGAGTTCGTCGGGGGCCTGGGGGTGGTGACCCGCGGCTATTTCGGCAAGGGTGATGAACTGTCCGGGATAGACCATGACGGGCAGGTCGCGGCGTGTGAGGCAGCAGAAGACAGCGAACTCTTCGAGGAAGTAGGCGCTGGACGTATCGATGCGCTGACGGCGTTCGGCCTCACTCACCATGGGCGAGTATTTGGCGTGGTAGGCGCGCCCGAAGGCTTCCACCGAGGCACGGAAGGCATCGTCCTTGGTGAACAGGGTGCACAGTTCGTAGTGGAACTCCGCGTACTCCTCGGTTTCCTGGACCTCGCTGCAGGTGACGACGGTGAAGTCGGTCACCGCACGGTAGGCGTCCAGGACCGGTTGCTGGGCGTGGACGAACTGCCGGCCCAGATCGAGGGCGTGCTCCAGGGCCTGGTCGGGGTTCATGCCGCGGGTCGAGGCCAAGGTGAGACGGTGGATGCTGTCGCCGATCAGCACAGTGCAGCGAGTGAAGCGCCGGGAGACCCAGCTGAGCATGCTGTCGAACTTGGCCGGGGCGAAGCTGCTGTTGTCCAGGCTGACCCCGAGGAAGCACGCCTCGTGGTCTTCGAAGGTGTTCTGGTGGGCTGCGGGTGACACGGAGTGGATCGCGGCCTTGTAGCGAGTCCGGCGTCTCTCCTCCGGACGCGTGGAGGAGTGGGAAGGGGCAGGGGGAACTGTCTGGTTGTCCACGGTGATCTTCCGCCTGAAGTCATCGTCTGATACGGGTAGTTGGTCTATCTGATGACGTCCGGCGCAAAAGCGTTCCTTCAGATTCCAGCAGGTTCCAGGCCACGCACGAAGAGCACGAACAGTCCGGCGACCTGGTGTGACACCCCTGACCGAGCAGCACTGGCCCCGCCCCCACGACATCACGCCCACCAGCTCAGGGGGTACACCCGTGCCCAGCGGCGAAGTGTCGTGGCGAACGCCATCGGTCCGCCGAACGACCCCACTCTCGGACGAGATGGCGAGATAGCGAGATGGGCGCAGTGTCACACAATGCAACCGTCCCCGTTTCCTTCTCGTCTTGTAATGCGCGACCAACACCCCTGCCCCACGGAGACGAGGGGCGGTACCGATACAAGGAACAGGCTCCCGATGACGCACCCCCCGACGCTCACCCAGCCGCCCCAGTCCAGCCCGCGACCGCCCCGCCGCAGGCGTTCCCGTACCAAGGGCTGGGTGATCGGCTTGGTCGGCACGGCCTGCCTCGGGGTGGCGGCCTGGCAGGTCATGGCGTACTACGAAATACCTCCTTTCACGGACAAGGGCGACAGCATCTCCTTCGCCAAGTCCGGTCGCGGCGACGGCCCCCAGGCCGCCGACTCCAAGGCGCAGATGGCGACGGGCCCCGAGGCGTCCTTCGAGATCTCCGGGCACGCCGACGACGGCAGCAAGATCAGTGTCACCACCCTCACGGGAAAGAAGTCGGGCTTCACGGGCAAGGTATGGGTGTGGGCACCCAAGGAGTACTTCGACGAGCCGAAATACAAGAACAGTGGATTTCCTGTGCTGATCGCCCTGCCCGGAGGATCGGGATTCCCGAACAATTACTTCGGTTTTGACAACGGGACCATAAAGCTGGAGTCGTCCATAGCCAAGTGGGTCAAGGAGGGCAAGAGCCTGCCGTTCATCCTGGCCATGCCGGTACTCAACCCGGAGGACACCGACAAGAAGGGTTCCCCGCACCCCGGCCGGTACTGGGACGGCAGTGATATCCCCGGTCAGCCCAAAATGGGAACCTGGCTCACCGAGGACGTTCCTGACCTGATCAAAGCCAACTTCCGTACGATCAAGGCCCGCGACGGCTGGGGCTTCATGGGCAACTCCACAGGCGGCTTCGCCGGACTCAAGTCCGTGCTGCAAAAACCGGACAAGTTCAAAGCGGTGATCGCCAACGGCCCCGACATCGTTCCGGACTCCCTGCTGTGGGCGGGGCACGACAAGGAAAAGGCGGCGAACAACCCCCGGGTCCTCGCCCCGAAGCTCATTGAGCGCGGTGGCCCGGATGTCTACCTCGGCTTCCAGATCGGCGACGGCAAGGGCGAGGCGAACGACAAGAAGCAGATCGACAGCTTCATATCCCAGTACGGGAAGGGCCCGATCAAGACCAAACTCCATGTCATCCAGGGCGGCCAGCACAACGGCGCGACCTACCTCCCGAACATGGATACCGGCGGCATGATCCAGTGGATCAGCCAGCACATGCAGGGCCCAGTCGACTGAACCCTCGGGCCGGCCCGGGTGAGCCTCGCGGTTGGTCTCGAAGGTGGCGCCGGTACGCCTCGTCCGTGATTTTGGCCGTCCGGAGCACTGGGTGACCCTGGTCGACCTGCATCATGGGCCCACTCGCCGGGACAGCCACCGCCTTTGTGCGCTCCACGGTGGGACCCGCGGTGCGCCTCAGCCCTCTGCGTCCGTCGACAACGAGCACAAAGGCCCGGATCCGCTACTGGATCCGGGCCTTTCTCGTGCACCATCGCGCGGACGGCTGCCTCGGCCGCTCACATTCGGTTCAGCTGGGATCCGCCGACACGGGTTCCGACACGGCCTGCGCCTCGTCCAGCCCGCCCGCCTGGCGCTCCTCGCGTCGCCCGACCAGCCGGTCAACCGCCGACAGCCCCAGCCCGAGGAGATAGAAGAAGGCGGCCAGGCACACGCAGTTGATGGTCACCATGAGTCCGCTGTGCTGGGTGAGGTCCAGAAAGGGATAGGGGTAGCGGGTGTCGCCGCCCACCATCGCACCGCGGATCAGCGCGAACCCGAGATAGCCCAGCGGGTAGCCGAGCCAGTAGAGGGCGTGCCGTGCGCGCAGCTGTCCGCGCGGGCCGAACAGCAGCCAGTCGGCCAGCGCCATCAGCGGCGCGAGCACATGCAGCAGCACACTGTCCCACTGATAGTGGGACTCCTCCTGCACGGTGTAGAAGGGGCTGGCCGGGTTGGCCAGCAGGAGGTTGAAGACCAGCCCGGTGATCAGCGCGTAGAGGGTGGCCGCACCCTTGACGGCAGGCGACGGCCCGCGGCCGCCGCGCAGACCGCTCCAGGCGAGGGCGCCGAAGCAGACCGCCAGGATCAGGTTGGACTGGAAGGTGAAGTAGATCCAGAAGTCGGCCGGTCCCGGATCGGCGATACTGCTGTACGCCTCACCGGTGAGGCCGGCCGCGCCGACCAGGAACAGCAGAGACCGGAAGGCGGTCCTCCCGTCGAGTCCGGCCCTCTTGAGTACGGCCATGGCGCTGCTCCCCCTCCTCGGATAATCCCGCCGATCGGCTAAGAGCAGTCATGTTACTGGCCGGAAACCATCGGGGCGGGGCCGGCCCGCATGGAGGCCGCACGGACGCCACCCAGGAGATCGAATACGTCCCGAACTCCGGCCGCTGGCCGAACACGTCCAGCCAGCGACGTCGCCCCGACGCGATGACCTGGCATCCCGTCTCCCTGTGGGTACGTCGTAGAGTTGCCGGGATGACATCACAGCACGTTCACGAGTCCGGCCCGAACGCCTTCGGCGAGGGTGACGAGAGCGTCGAGGAGTTGCTGCGGGGCGCGCATGTCCGGCTGCTGGCCCTCGATTCGCTCACCCCCGAGATAGCCGGGGCCTTGCGGTACGCGCGGGTGGTGGCCGAGGGACTCGTCTTCGCCTATGCCCTGGACCGGCCGACCAGCGTGCGCATCCTGACGGATCGGGATGTGGAGCGGGTGGGCATCGAGGCCCTGGGCGCGGCGGCGTACGCGAACCTCATGCGGGTTCCCGTCGAGCACGACGAAGTGCCGTTCGAGGATGGGGTCCGGCTGCACACCGTCTATGGTGACTCGCATTTCGTCGCGAGTCAGGCTCTGTATCTGTCCGAAGCGGTCCGGCGGACCACCGGCGAGCCGCTCCCGGACGACGGCGCGCTCGTGGTGGTGCCCAGTCGGCACAATTTCGTCTACTACCCGATCGCCGACGGCTCCGTGGTCGACGGCCTCAACAGGCTGGCCGCATACGCGCTGGGTGCGTACGAGGACAGTGGGAGGGCCGCGCTGTCCCCGCGGGTGTACTGGTGGCACCGCGGACGGCTCACCTCGCTCACGGTCATCGACCCCGACACCCGCACCTTCTCCTTCGACCTGCCGCCGCGGCTGCTCGCTCTGGTGAAGGGTCTGACGCGCCTCGACCGTGCCGGGCGCCTGCCTACCCGCATGGCGTCCCAGGCACCACAGGATGCCGAACTTGCGCGCTTGGCTGCCGGGTTGATCGACGGCCTGGCGCAGGACGAGGCCCGGCTCGGTGAGGCGTTCGGCGCGGCCGCCGCCCTGGCCCACGCCCGTTGCGCCGACGATCCTCAAGCCGCGCACGTCGACACCTGGTACGCCTGGGCCACCGCACTACAGCTCGGCTGTGCGCGGTTCACCGGTGCCGAGCCACAGGAGTGCCACCTGGGCGGAGACCTCGTCGCCTCCCTCCCCGCCCTGCGCGCCGAACCGCCCGCGGACGCCCGGGGCTGGCTGGATGCCCTCTACCTGGCGGTGGTGTGCCGGAAGATGGACCGGATCCGCCGGCTGTGCGAGGTGCCGCTGGAGCGGCTGCGCGAGGACGACTCGGTCGACGAATACGTCCTGCACTGGATCGACACCCTGCAGACCTACTTCTCGAACGGCCCCATGGACAACACGGTGCAGGCACTGACCGCCACGATGAAGACATCCATGCCGGACGCCGTGACCCACGCGCCAACGGACTTCATCAACCGGATCGACTACCAGCCGTTCGCCCTCTTCCACCGCCTCATCACCGGCGACCACACCGGGTTCGCCACCACGCTCACCGAAGCCATCGAGAATCACGCCGATTTCTGGGGCGCATCAACCGCACCACGCGCCCGCGTGGCTCTCGGTCCGCTCGCGATGGCGAGCCTCGCCTTCGACTGGGACATCCCGTTCGACCGACAGCAGGCCCATCTGCCCACCTATCTCCTCAACCGCGAGCGCATCGAGGATATCTGACCACCCGTCAGGGACCACACCAGTGTCGGCGAGACTTCATCCGGCTGGTGGCCAACCACTCCGTGCGCGGTGCTGCAGGCCGTAGAGCGCGGCCTGTGCCAGCAGTCGGGGGACGAGTTCCCCGTCGTCGATCGCAACGGCCTAGTCTACGCGCTCATCCACTGCGACGTGACCACCACCGCGTACGGTGAACTCATCACTGCCGACCGCACGGCTTACGGAGATCGTCGGCCGCCGGCGTGCGGCAAAGGCGAGTTGACCTGGCCCGGGGCTCGAAGGTCGGTTGGGCGCCACTGCGCTCACAGGGCTCGGGCGACACGAGAGCTCCACATGGCCGGGTTCGGCCGGGGGCCGGTTGCGGCCAAGTCAGGTGGTGCGAAGCCATCGACAGAGCGTGAGCACGCTGTCTAGCGTGCGGGGCAGACTCTCACCCCCACCGCTGGAGGATCCCCATGAGACGTACACGTCGAAGCACCCTCGCTGCGGCCACCGCGCTCGCGGCGGCGCTGGTCTGCGCGGCTCCGATGAGCGCGAACGCCACAGCGGGTCCGGGCAACGCCCAGCATGGCCGGCACGGCTCCGGGCACGAGACGCTGTGGACCACACCGAGCACCATCAGCAAGGACGACAACACCGAGTTGGTCGGCATCGACCCCACCACCGGCAAAGAGGTGGCGCGCTTCGGCATCGGCAAGGAGGCCGAGACCTGGGCGATCGCCCTGTCGAAGGACCAGCGCACCGCCTACCTCGCGAACCATCACAGCGGCACGCTGTCCGTGGCGGACCTGGTCGGGCACCGGCTGCTCAACGAGATCCCGCTGGGCGTGGACGCCGACGCCATAACGCTCTCGCCCGACGGGCGGACGGCGTACGTGACCAGCATGGTCGCACAGTCCCTTTCGGTGGTGGACCTCACGGCCGGCAGGGTCGTCAGGACGGTCGGCCTCGGTGCACCCGCGCAGGGCGTGGCGATCAGCCCTGACGGAAGAACCGCGTACCTGGGCATCTACTCCAGGAACCGGATCGACCGGATGGACCTGTCGAACTACCAGGTGACTGCCTCATACACCGGCGGCAAGGCACCTCGCGAGGTGTTGCTCAGCCGCGACGGCAACACGCTGTACGCCACCGACTACTACGGCGGCACGGTCTCGGAGTACCAGGTGGACGATCCGGCGGCGAAGCCCCGTCAGGCGCAGGTCGGTGGGCAGCCGTTCAAGGCACAGCTGTCGAGGGACGGCAAGAGCCTGCTCGTGGCCAATACCGCGAAGAGCAGTGTCTCGGTGGTGGACACCCGCACTCTGAAGGTCCGGCGGATCGCCGTGCCCGACTCCTTCGGCACGCTGGCTCTGGCGCCCAGTGGCAAGCAGTTGTTCCAGGCGCAGGAGAACAAGGGCGGCATCACCTCGATCGACCTGGAGGCCGGCAGGACCACCGCGACTCTGGACGCCGACGGGCTGCCCCAGGCCACCTCGCTGGCCCTGACGACCGGTTGACGCAGTCTGCACGGACGCGCTGCGGCTGGCGGGTTGTCCAGGCCGCCGGCGGATTCTGTCGGGACCGGTGGCGGCCGGATAACCTGCGAGAGTGTGGGAAGCGGTGGGGTTGGGTCAGGCCGAGGAACGGGTGTACCGGGCGCTGGTGCGGCTCGGCAGAGGCACGGCCCGGGAGTGCACGGCGGAAACGGGCTTGGCGGAGGCCGAGGTCCGAGCCGCACTGCGGGGCTTGGCCGGCTTCGGGCTGGTCACGCCCGTCGACCCGAGTGCCCGCGACGATGCGGCAGGGGCCGACGCCGAAGTGTGGGTGTCGGCGGATCCGCAGGTGGCGCTCGGCGCGCTGCTACGGCGCCGCCGCACGGAATTGGACCGCATGCGGCAGTCGGTGGACGAGCTGTCCGCCGAGTACCGCGAGGCCCAACTGCGGGACGACCCCGGGCGGTTGACCGAGGTGGTACGAGGCGGCACGGCGCAGTACGCCCGGGTGCAGGACCTGCTGGCCGGCACGGAGAAGGAGCTCCTGACGCTGGTCGGCCCGCCCTTCCTGGACCCGGCCGATGACAGTCTGGCCCCGATGCAGCGGCTCTTGGAGCGCGGCGTCGAGTGCCGGGCCGTGCACGCCGCGGAGGTTCTCGCCGCGGATGGTGGCTGGCGCCAGGCTCAGCGGCTGTCGGAGTTGGGCGAGCGGATACGAGTGCTGCCGAGCGTGCCGGTGAAGCTGGTGATCGCGGACCGGCGGCGGGCGTTGCTGCCCCTGTCCACCCGTGCCGACCGGATGATGGACAGCGCGGTATTGGTACGCCACTCGGCGTTGACCGACGCGCTGGTGGCCCTGTTCGAGCAGTTGTGGGAGCGGGGCGCTCCGCTGGGAGCGATGGACGGCGCACGAATCGGCGATGGCGCGCCGGCTGCGTCGGCACCGGCACCGGCACCGGATGACGTGCTGCTGGCGATGCTGGCCGCGGGTTTGAAGGACGAGGCGATCGCGCGCCAACTCCGCATCAGTGAGCGGAGCCTGCGACGGCGGATGTCGGTGCTGTTGGGTCGGCTGGCAGCAACGAGCAGATTCCAGGCGGGAGTTCAAGCGGCACGGCGAGGGTGGCTGTAGGGCCGGCTGTAGGACCCCGCAGAACTCGCGCCCACATCGGCGTACTCCTCGTCGGTGACGGGCTCCGGCCAAGGGGTGTCCTCGCCGCCGCCGGCGACGATCGAGGTGGGCCATGAGGTGGGTGTTACCTCGTGCCGACGTGCGCGACCAGGCGGCCACCGACGAAGGTGTGGGTCGGGTTCAGGTCGCGCAGGGTGTCGCTGGGGCAGTTCGCAGGGTCGCGGTCCCAGATGGTGATGTCGGCGAGGCGGCGGAGGGTGAGGGAGCCGCACAGGTGTCTCTCGCCGGTGAGGTGGGTCGATGCGTTGGTCCCAGTCCGCGGCCGGGACCAGGTGCTCCACCAGGTACAGGGCGTTGTCGATCAGTCGGCTGTTCAGCGACACCGTCGGCCTCTGGGAGACGGCCACCGGCATCGACACCACCCCGCTGCTGGCAACCGTCAAACGCATGGGCGTGATCCGCCACTGACGACGGTCCGCCTCGCACAGCACGCCCCGAAGGCCGCCATTTCAGGGCCACTCAGTGACGTCAGAGCCGCCACTACGCCGTACACATCTCCCTGTTCCCCAGCAGTTCGGACAACGAAGCAAGGATCTTGGCTCTCCCCTGGATGACGACCCGGGGCCCTGTGTACACGCATACCCAGGGCACGGGACAGAGCGTCAGGTAGAGCTGATGCCGGTCCAGAGGTCGCCGACGATGCAGCCGGACTCGGTCTCATAGCCGTGGGCCTGGCCTGATGAGGGCGTGCAGACCAGGGGCCACCTTGATACGCATTCATGTCGGGCCGGAGGGATCAGGCAACGTCAGGATCTGCTCCCTGCCCGAATCCAGGTGCCATCAACGGCCGTGACGCCCTGCTGGCGGCAAAAGATGCCCAGGACACTGACCCGACGAGGCGTCCGACTCCGGAGCGGATGAGTTGCTGCCACGCTCACGGACGAGGAACGCATCTGCCTGGCCCGGCGCGCGGGGACGGCGGCAGGCCCGGCACTCCTTCCCGTCGGTGCGACGACGGGTGCTCCGGTCCGGCGCGGGCCACGGATTCTGCCCATGCCTGGCGTGCCGAGAACCGAAGAACGACGACGCGTCTGTCGTCACGCCGTGCCCCCGGCTCGCGGTGTCGTCATACTCGTACGGCCCAGCCAGCGTTGCGAGTGAGGCTCGCTGGCGATGTCCTGACGGGCATGGGCTACCACATAGAACGCCCGCGTGAAGCGGGCACCACACGACGTGATGCTCTGGGTATGGCCATGGCGCTGCTGGGCGGCGCCTTCGCCGTGGGGATGGCGGCGCCGGAGGCCACCGCGCCCCCCGATGACGACTGCTTGATCGAGTACGACGCCGAGTTCGAGGAGGCGCTCGCCCTGGCGGAAGCCGAGCTGCCGGACGATACGCCCCGGTTCGGTCCGCCCACCAAAGGCGTGCTGCCGCTGCGGCGGGGCTACCGGGTCACCGAGCGCTACGGAGTCCGAGGCAACTGGGCCAGCGGGCACCACACGGGCGTCGACCTCGCGGTGCCGCGCGGGACGCCGGTGTACGCCGTGGGCGGCGGCACCGTGGTCCTCGCAGCCCGGTCGGGGTCGTACGGCAACGCAGTGACCGTCCGCATGCCCGACGGGCACTACGCGGTCTACGCCCATCTGCACCGCATCCGCACGCGCAAGGGCGCCCCCATCCCCACGGGAGCCCGCATCGGGGACAGCGGCAGCACCGGGCGTGCCACCGGCCCGCATCTGCACCTGGAGATCCGGGCCCGGCGCGGATACGGCTCGGACATCAACCCCGTCAGCTATCTGGCCCGGCGGGGCGTCGCGCTCCACGGCTGACCGTGACCGCGATGCATCGCCGGACCGGCCGGGTTGCCGGGTCAGGCTGCTCCGGTGAGGTGACGTCCGCCCCCTGTCAGTCCCCTCGACGTGTGGAGATCTTCGCGTGTACCCGCCCCGCATTTGGCCGCGGCCAGCTGCGAAGACGCAACAACAAGTTCGACATGGTGACGCTCGCCCACCGCACGGCCGAGCAGACGGCGGGACGACAGGTCGACGATCGTGGCCAGGCAGGGCGTGCCCTCATCGGTGACACCCGGAGTGTTGCGGCGCTCGCCCTGTACATCCAGTGGGAGCAACACACCGTCATTCCCCGCCGGCACACCAAACACGTCACTCCGGACGCCAGGACCACGACGTACGCCCCAGTGCATGGATCGCCAACCAGAGAGGCCGGTGCGCCCAGGTGCACGAAACCCGACTCGCCCAGCTCGCCGAGCCCGGGAAACCACAGACCCGGGACAGCGCCCGCCCCCCGTTCCGACACGCAAGCAGAGCTCTCACCCGTCACGTCCTCCAGGCTGACCTGGTCGGGTGCAGTTCTTCCGGAACCGGCGTAACACCTCGCCCTTCCGCGCATGCCTTCAGATGGACGTTGACACACGGCGTCCCTGACCAATCAGGAGAGAAGACATGCGCATCCGATCCACCCTCATCGCAGCCGCCCTCACAACTACCGCCGTCCTCGGCGGCGCCGGCATGGCCACCGCTGACGACGCCATGCCCCCCTCGTCATCCCTTGACGGCACCATGCAGCTCAACCTCGATGGCGCAGGTCAGTCCATGGGCAACGGCCCCAGCGGATTGGGCAATGGCTCCATGGGCAATGGCTCCAGCGGACCCGCCATGATCGACCAGAACTGACCCTTCATCGGGACAGGCCGACCCTCACGCTGCCTGGACGAGCGCCGCAGGTTCGCGCCTCAACGACACACGCCCGAACGGACGGCGCGTCAGGAGGGCCGGGCCAGTGGCCTGCCGATGCACAGCTCGACGGGCATCGCCTTGTCCAGGTGTTCTACCTGGTCAGGGCACGGGGCACAGGGACTGTCAGCCATACCCGGACCGCAGTTGTTCAGCGTTCTGAGCATCGGGCGGACGGGCAACCACGCGTAGCGCTTGCAAGAGCGACCGCCCCGGTGCCCCGTCCGGCAGCCAACCGGAACCTGCCCCCGTCCAGTCCTTGAGCAACCCGCCCCCTGGTAGGTGCACACCGACGGTAGGGCCCCGAACATGGAGCGGGGCCCTACCGTCGTTCCAGGACCGCCAGGGCCTGCCGGCAACATGGACGCCCCCGATGGCCACGCAACCACCCCACCCACGGCCACCCATCCGCGCCGGACCCGCAGACCAACCTCCCACCCTCCTAATGCCTGGCCATCGGGCACAGGGAATTGGATAGAAGGAGACGCCTGCCCCCGAGCGCCCTCACCCGCGACGTCTGTGTGCTTCGTGGAGCGGCACAGACCCCCGAGCGGATCAAGCACCTTTCAGTGATCGGGATGCGATGGGCATGAGGGCCGTCGTCGGGTGTCGAAGTCCACGGCCCCTCCCCTGTACGGGGCGGTCTCCATGTCTCGGCAGGTGTCGGGGTGTCTTCGCTGCAGCGTCCTGTGTCGCGCCCCAGGCGCGCGGTGTTCAACCCCCGTACATTTGCCCAGAGTTGAGTGCCTCTTTTAGCACCCTCCGGCAGTCCGTGCAGCATGGGAGCGATCACACTCCCATCCCTCGTATGGACCAAAGAAGATCGTTCCTGCGCGTCCCGTTGGGGTGACACTCGGCGGAATCCTCCTTTGCCACAGGCCTCCGGGGCAGGCTCGACCGGCAACCCCGACCTGCACAAAGGAGCTTGTGATGCGTCTTCGTACCGCCGTGGCTGCCACCTTCGGCGCGTTCGCCCTGTTGGTGACCGTACCGACGTCGGCCAGCGCCGCGACCGGCGACTTCTCCTACAAGTTTGTCGGCCTGGACGGCTCGCCTCAGTCGGTCACGCTCCACGACCCGGCCAGCCCCGGCTGCATCACCCTGCCGGAGGTCGCCGACCCGGGCTCTTCCGAGCCCGCGTTCGCCCCGCACAACAACACCGACACCTGGGTGATGGTGTTCACCGAGCCGAACTGCACCGGCAACTCCTGGACGCTGAGGCCCCACGGGCACCCCGCCACGGACCGCCTCAAGCTGCGCTCCGTATTCCTGACCGACCGCCACTGACCAGCCGCTTGGCTGCTGCAGAACACCATTGGACGCAATTGGACGACGCAGTGGCCCGACATCGACGACAGGCCACTGCGGCTGTCTGAAACCGCCAGGCCCTCGTCCGGAGCGCAGCCGTTCCGGAGCGATCGCGCGCTGCCCGGCCCCGCACGTCCCCGGGCAGCGGACTTGGAACTGATGCAGGCCGCCGACGAAAGGCCCGAGCCGTTCGCCTAAAGTACGCGAAAGTCCGAAGCCGCGGGCTCACTTTGCGCGGTGAGCCCGCAGGCACACAGCCCCCTTCGCGAGGGTGCGGCGCGCTCGGGATGTCGTACAGCGAAGCGAGTGGTGTGAGCGCGCAGGAGTACACGCAGGGCCGAGGCGGATTCGCCGGTGCTGGGCAGATCTTCGGGTGGATGCTCGGGTACGGCTCGGTCGGCGGCCTCGCGCCCACCTCGACCGGCGCGATCGTCTCCGTCGCCCGTGTCCTGGGGTCGGCACCGACGCTCGACCTCTGCACTCCGCCCGTCGCCGCCGACGCACCCCCTCCATCACCTGATCGGTGTCGACCCGGCACGGAGCGCAGACGACGAGGCTGAAGAGACGAGCTCTGCCGCCTCCGGTGGCCTCACTCACACATGCGCCCCTGCCTGGTCTTGTTGCAGATGGCTTCTTCCACCTCCGACCTCGCTCCCTCGGGGGCGGTCACGAGCACGCCGAGACGGCGTCCGCATCTGCCAGTACCGCCCCGAGCGGGGGGCGCGACCGGCCACCGCAGCCGCGCCCCCTGCCCCCCACCGTCACGTATGACGGAGGGCGCTCCTTACCAGGACGACTTGGTGACGCCCGGCAGAAGGCCCGCGTGGGCCTGCTCCCTTACGCGGACCCGGGAGAGTCCGAACTTGCGCAGATGCCCTCGGGGCCGGCCGTCTACACTGTCGCGGTTGCGCACACGGGTGGCGCTGGCGTCGCGCGGCTGCCTGCGCAGTTCGGCGATAGCGGCGCTGCGTTGCTCCTCCGTCGAGGACGGGCGGCGAATGAGCTCCTTGAGCTCGGCTCGCCGGGCCGCATACCGCTCGACGACGGCCTTGCGCTTCTCGTTCTTCGCGATCTTGCTCCGCTTGGCCATCAGACCTTCCCTCCCCGGGCACGGATGCGCGCGACGGCCGCTTCCACGCCGATGACGTCGACGGTCTTGATGGCGCGAGCGCTCAGGGTCAGGCGCACACGGCGGCCCTCGCTGGGAAGCCAGTACCGCTTGCGCTGGATATTCGGGTCGAAGCGGCGGGAGGTGCGCCGGTGCGAGTGGGAGATGTGGTTGCCGAAGCCCGGCTGGGCGCCGGTCAGTTGACAGTGAGCGGACACGGAAGTGACCTGCCTCTCCTTGGGCGAGTTCTTGAGGGAGTCCTTATTGATAATGGAAACCGTTCCCATATAGTAGCGCCATGGCACGCAACGAGCTACGTCCGATCGTCAAACTCCGCTCCACCGCGGGAACCGGATTCACCTACGTGACCCGCAAGAACCGCCGGAACGACCCGGATCGCCTGGTCCTGCGCAAGTACGACCCGGTCGCAGGGCGACACGTCGACTTCCGCGAAGAGCGCTGACCCGAACAACACCCACTACCCCAGGAGGCCCGCCATGAAGTCCGGTATCCACCCCGCGTACGGTCCCGTCGTCTTCCGCGACAAGGCCGGCGGCTTCGCCTTCCTCACCCGTTCGACGCTCACCGGCGACCACACCATCGAGTGGGAGGACGGCCACACCTACCCCGTCGTGGACGTCGAGATCTCCTCGGCGAGCCACCCCTTCTACACCGGTACGGCACGTGTCCTCGACACCGCGGGCCGGGTGGAGCGCTTCGAGCGCCGCTACTCCCGATTCGAGGGCCGCTGATGCGCGAGGAAGGCCGGCTGCCGGTCGTCATCGTCGGCGGCCTGCACACCGACGCCCGCCGGTACGTCGTCGACCGCCTGCTCACGGCAGTACCGGGGAGCGTCGCCCTGCACCACGACCTCTCCACCGCCGGCCAGGGAACCGTGCGGCGCCAAGTCCGTGACGCGTCGGGTGAGTTGTCGTCGGGCGAAGCCCCGCTGTTCAACGACTGTGCCTGCTGCGCCCTGCGCGAGGACCTCGTCCCCGAACTCCAGCGCCTGGCCGGCCACGGCCTGACCCGGCTCGCGGTCGTCGAACTGTGGGACTCGGTCGAGCCCAAGGCGATGGCAGAGGTGGTCGCGGCCCACAGCGGCGACGACCTCAGGCTCACCAACGTGATCACCGCGGTCGACCCGGCCCTGGTCCTGCCCTGCCTCGCCAACGGCGACGACCTCGCCGAAGCCGGACTCGCCGCGGCCGCCACCGACCAGCGCACCATCGGCGACACCTGGGCACGCCAACTGGAATACGCACCCGTGCTCGCCCTCGTGGACAGCGAGGAGGCGGACGATCAGGACCGCGCCCTGCTGGCCCAACTGCACCCCACCGCCCGCCATGTCGACGCGGCCTCGGGCGAGCTCGCACAGCTGGCCTTCGCCGGATTCGATGTGGAAGCAGCCGCCACAGCGCAGCATCCGGCCTGCGCACTCCTGCCGCAGGAGGCCGACGAAGCCGGAGTGACCACCCTGGTCTGGCACCACACCCGGCCCTTCCACCCCGAACGCCTCTACCAGGCACTGGAAGATCTGTGCTGCGCGGCCGCACGCAGCAGAGGACGGTTCTGGCTCGCCGACCGCCCCGACACCCTGCTCGCCTGGGACGCCGCAGGCGGCGCACTCTGCGTCGAAAGCGCGGGCCCCTGGCTCGCATCCCTGCCCGACGCCGCATGGGAGTTGGTCCCACCCGTGCGCCGAGCGGCGGCCGCCCTGGACTGGCACCCGGAACACGGCGACCGCTGCCAGCACCTCGTCTTCACCTCCCCCGGACTCGACCGCACCGGCGTCGAGGAACTCCTCCACTCCTGCCTGCTCACCGACACCGAGTACGCAGCCGGACCTGCGGGATGGAGACACCTGCCCGCGGCCTTCGACTCCCTGCTCGACGCCACGTGACCCGGCAACCCGTACCCAGCAACCAACCTCCCGACTGACCACCCGAGGAACCCACATGACCCGACCCATCAACACCCGCAAGCCGGTGAAACCCCGGTCCAACCCCCTCATCGCGGCCGGCATCACCTACATCGACTACAAGGACACCGACCTGCTGCGCAGGTTCATCTCGGACCGGGGGAAGATCCGCAGCCGCCGCGTCACCCACGTCACCGCACAGCAGCAACGACAACTCGCCGCAGCCATCAAGAACGCCCGCGAGATGGCCCTCCTCCCCTACGCCAGCAAGCGCGACTGACCCCGACCGGCCCGCTCGACCAGGCCCACGACCGAGCCGCCTGCACGTGGTCGCGACGGGGATCGACTTCTGCTACACCCCTCCCGGCACCAACGAGGCGACCGGAGACACCCATGTCTGAGCCCCGATATGGGTGTCTCCGGGGAACCGGGAAAGGTGAGGTACCAGTGTCACATCGAGCCGGCCCGCCACCGCCCGGCCGCGCCGTCCGGACCTGCGGCACTGGCTGAAACCCCAAAGTTCACGGACGCTCGTCCTCGGCCCGCCTCCGGATGGGGCTGTGCCTGACCGGTCCTTCGCTGCGCGCGCTGGACGAGTTGGGGCTTTCCGACGCATGTCTGGCCGAGGGCTACGGCATGAGCACGATCACGCACCTGGCCGTGAACGGCGAGCCCGCGGGCGAGGTCCAGTTGCCGGGCTTGATCGGTGCGCGGCGGCCGGCGACGGTCGGTATCGCGCGCCCCGTACTGCACCGCATCCTGTGCGCGGAAGCCGAGAGGTGCGGCGTAGTGGTACGTCAGAGAGCGACCGTTGCCGCGGTGGATCAGGAGGGGGCACTGGTCCGCGTGCGGTTGTCGGACGGGTCGGTCCGGAGGTCGCGCTGCTGGTGGGCGCGGACCCTCAGCTCCGCATTCCGCAGCCGGCTCGGCCTCTCCCCCATGTCGTACGTCCGCAACCGGCGGCTCGACCGGATTCGTGAGGACATCCTCACCTCCACCGACCCCGTCGGCACGATCGCCTACCGGTGGGGCGTCTCACACCTTGGCCGCTTCGCCGGCGACTGTCGCGCCCGCTTCGCCGAACTGCCCTCCGACACCGCAGCCCGCAGGTGACCCGGCCTCACCTCCGCCCTCCCGCCACCTTGACCGTGACTACCCAGCGCTCGCAATCACTCTGGCAGGCGAGGAAAGGGGCAGCTGAGTTCGGCAGCTCCCCGCGCAGGCAGCCAGGAACTTCGGCCCGTACGCAGGTGACCCCGGGCGCCTTCGGACACGAGCAACTCCCCCCTCCCGGACCCCGGCCAGCCACAGGATGAGCACACCAACCGGCCGCTGCACACCACACGGTGATCCTCATCGAGTGCAACCAGCGGATCGGCGACCGCCACCGGATCGCGCACTCGCGCATGCCTGCCAGCCGCGAACCACACCCAGGTCTGAACGAACCCACCACAATCAGACCCCAAGTCGACTCGGCCGACGCCCCGATGACGGCAGTTGCACAAAACCGCTCGCGGTTGGCAGCCACCGGCGCGATGCTGTCACGATGCCCGCACACACCGCGTACCACGACGAACTCGGCGACTACTTCGCGAAGAACGCCGATAGCAGCCCCTATAACGCGTACACCGACCGGCCCGCGATGCTGGCGCTTGCAGGGGACGTTGCCGGGCTGAAGGTTCTCGATATCGGCTGCGGTGCCGGGCACTACGTGGCCGAGCTCCTCGCGGGTGGCGCCGAGGTAGTGGGAATCGACGGCAGCTCGACTCTGCTGAGTCACGCGCGGGAGCGATTGGGCGACCGGGCCGAACTGCACCTGCACGACGCCGAGGAGCCGCTGGACTTCATCGACGACTCATCGTTCGACGGAGCCGTGTGCGCATTGCTTCTCCACCACATCGCCGACCGGCAGCGTCTCCTCGGCGAACTACGACGCGTCCTGCGCCCTGGCGGGTGGCTGCTGGTCTCGACGACCCACCCGACGGCCGACTGGCAGAAATTCGGTGGCTCGTACTACGCCGACGACTGGGTCGACCTCCCTCTCGCCGGGGGCTCGTTGGCGATCCACTACCAACGCATGCCGCTGGAAACGTTCCTGAACGAGTTGCTGGCCGCCGGATTCGTGCTTGAAAAACTCATCGAGCCTCGCCCGACGCCCAGCCTGCGAGAGCTCGACGAACCCGCCTACAACAAGCTCCACCAGGCTCCGTGCTTCCTCGCGGTCAGGCTCCTGCGGCCCTGACCGCACTCAAGACGAAGCCAAGAATCGCCGTGGTTCCGACCAGCGCGTCGTGGGCCGACCCGATCGAGGCTCAGTCCGGGCCACTGCGCACGTTCGTGTCGGGCAACTCGGGACATCCACTCACACCCTGCCTCCCGGAAAGTCCAGGATTATTACGTGCGGTGTTGCGACGCCAACAGCGTTGAGACCGGTCAGAGGAAATGGCCGCTGGCGAGGTAAGGCGCCGGTACGGGCATTCCACGGACGGCGATGTATCCCTCTTGCCCGATGTCGAGACGGGCGTCCAGGCCGACGTCGATCGCCCACTCGTTCTGGGTGGTGATGCAGTTGACCAAGGTTCTTCCCTGCGATGAGGCCAGGGCTTCCCACAACAAGTTCTGTGCGGTCTCTGGGTGTGCGGCGGCCAGCAGTGAGGCTCGTCCGTGGTCGTCGATGTACACGTAACCCGGCTTCGTCATGTCCCCGGACACGACCAGCCGCATGGTGCCGAGCATGTAGCCGTGGTCAGGACCGTGGCCCGCAAGGCGCAGGCCCTGGTCCAGCCGGTCCATCCACTCGAAGTCGTCGGCTCGGCCCTCCCGCAGGCCGTCAATCGCGGGAAGGGTGGACCTGTCGACGGTGCCGACCATCCGCATCTGCGGGTGCAGTGAGAATCCCGCCAGCCGGTACCGACGGGTGGCGCCCGCGTGGACGCTGGAGGAAAAGATGCCAGGGCGGCTGCCGGCATGGTCGAGAGCGGCACCCATCAGTCGCTTCCCAATGCCCTGGGCCTGATGGCTCGGCAACACGCCGTACGTCGCGAGGAACCACAGACGGCCGCGGTTCTGGGAAATGGCGAATCCGACTACTCCGCCGACCTCAGAATCCTCCTTCACCGCGACCCAGCACCCTCCCGGATCGACGCTCAAGTAGAAGCGCATTCGGTCGATCCACTGCTTCGAGGCATCTGCCGAACGCGGCTCGACCTCCGGATCGCCGACCCGCCTGGTGCTCTGATCCGCCTCGAAGAAGGTCAACGCCGATGCACCTTCCGCCGAGGTGAGATCGTCCTCATGCATCGGCCTGACCTGTACCGAGTCCACCAAGTCCATCGCTTCAGCGTAGGGATCGGCCAGGCTGGCTTGCATCCGGTTATTTCGCGATCACCTCGGACGGCATCACATTTCGCGACTTGGCACCCGCCGGTCCACCGGCAGGCTCCTGGCCCGGGTCAGCCAGTCAACTCCAGCAGGGAGCCAAGGAGTTGGGCCATGCGGAGCCCGGCCAGGTGGATTACGTGGCCGGGCTGCACCGTGACTGGCCTGCCCGTGGCGATCGGCAGCGTCGATCACCGCTTCACTCCCGGTGCGGGCCATGGCGGAGTACTCGCAACCGGACCCGCTGTGCGGCTCCGCGAGCGCATTGTGCACACTTTGTTCTTTATGGTCCTTTACCGACTATCAGGGGATGACTGACGCATGATCACGCTGACGAAGGAAACCGGGCCTGCGGACCTGGACGGAGTCACTCATCTGTCCCTCGGTGTGTCCTGGGACCCCACAGCCGGCAGCAGCGGTGGAGTAGTTGGTCTGCTCCGCCGTAAGACGGGCACCGACCTCGACCTGATCGCCATCGCCATGCAGGGCGGAGACCCGGTGCGTCTGGCGGGCCTCGACTCGTTGGACCCGATGGGCAACGGTTCCTTGGTCCACAGCGGTGACAACCAGACCGGTCGCGGGGATGGCGACGACGAAACCGTCACGGTGGAGTTCGCGCGGGTTCCCTCCAACATCACGTCGATCGTGTTCGTTGCCGCCGCCTTCAAGAAGGGCAGCTCCTTCCAGAAGGCCCGCAACATCAGCTTCAAGGTCTACGACGCGACCGGAGGCAGCTCGCAACAGGTCGCCGACATCTGGCCCAGCCTGCTGACCCAGGACAACGGTTGTGCCGTGGCCAAGGCAACGCGGGCCGGGGCTTCCTGGAAGCTCGAAGTGATCAATGTGACGGGCAAGATCAAGCAGGGTGACGAGCATGCGCTGATGCGCTTCGCCATCAGCAAGTAGCTTGGCGCGACCCGGGCACCGGAGTGGTGCTCGGGCGTGCGCCGGCAGAAGGTCGTCACGGGGAGAGTGACGACTCGGCCCGGCGCTCGCCACGCGTCCTGGTGTGGAAGGGCAGCACTGAGGTCGTCATGACGTCCGGCGGCAGCTCCCTACCGGATCCTCACCGACTGCCTCGACCGACGCCTTGCCTCCTCCGTCGCCCTCCTCGGCGACCAACTCCCCACCGGCCGCACCCACCACGACGCTGAACACCTGTAGTCGCCGCGGCCGGCCTGACCTCCACCGGAGCCGACGCGAGCCGCACCAGGCCCACCACGGACCACCATGGCGGGTCGACAAACGATCGGCGACGACATTCGCTCTGCCGTCAGTCGTTCGTGGACAGGGGCCGCTTCTGGTCACCCGGGGCGGCGGGCGATTCACTGGTTTGTGCCTGGCAGAGCGTGTTCCAGGAGGACTTCTGCTGCTGCCCGTGCGTGTCGTCCATAGTCCGCGTCGCCCAGCACCATGGCGCGGCTGGCGGCCCCGTCCGCGAGGGTGACCAGTTGCTCGGCGAGTGCGGCGGGTTCGCGGCAGCCCAGTCCCGTCACCAGTGAGGTGACCAACCGCACCATCAGCAGTTTCTGTTCGCGGGCGTAGGAATGGACCGCGCTCTGCGGGTCGGGGAACTCCGCAGCCGCGTCGATGAAGGGGCATCCGCGCACCGGAGCCGCGTCCGCCGGAGGCAGGGCGTACAGTCCGAGGATCCGCTCTCTCGCCGGGACATCCTCGCGAGTCAGCGCGCTCTCCACGGTGCGCCCTGTCGAGGTGAGGTCTTGCAGATGGGCGATGACCAGGTCGCTCTTGGTCCGAAAGTGCGCGTAGAGAGTCCGCTTGGACACAGGCGCCTGCTCTGCGACCTGTTCCATGCCGGTCGCGTTGATCCCTTGGGTGGCGAACAGTTGGGCGGCGGCGGCCAGGATGCGTTCGCGCCCTCCGCGCCCCTGCCGTCGAGACACCGTAGGCAGCGTAGTCATGAGCGAAGTATACGTGCCCGTTTACTTAAGAGGAGATGGCTCGCTAAAGTCACCCATAGGTAAACGCGATCGTTTACGTACGGGATCTCTGAGGGGTGTTTCATGAGCGGACTGGTCTCCATCGAGCTGAGCGATCACGCGGAGAAGCTGATTCGCGGCCGCCACGCGACACGTGCGTTCCGCCCGGAAGCCGTGCCCGAGCACACCATGCGCGCGATCTTCTCCCTGGCGGGCGCCGCACCGTCCAATTCCAACGCACAACCGTGGCGCGTCGAGGTTGTCGGCGGCGCCAAGCGCGAACGCCTGGCGCACGCCCTGCAAGCTGCCCACTCCGAGCAGCGCACCTCAGCCGACTTCCCGTACTCCGAGGGCATGTACGCGCCCATCCACCGGGAACGGCGGGCAGCGTTCGGCGCCGACCTGTACAGGGCGCTGGGCATCGCTCCTGACGACCATGCAGCTCGCGCGGCCTACGATGCCAAGAGCCTGCGCTTCTACGGCGCACCGCATGCCGCGTTCCTGTTCGTCACGGGCGACGGCGGAGCGCGACTGGCCGCCGACGTCGGCGCCTACATGCAAACACTGCTCCTGGCCATGACCGCGTACGGTGTGGACAGTTGCCCGCAGGGCCTTCTCAGCTTCTACGGCGACACCATCCGGACCGAACTCGGCGTCACAGAAGGCAAGCTGCTCGTGGGCGTCTCCTTCGGCTACGCCGACGCGAGCGCGCCGGTGAACCGAGTCACGACCGAGCGGGCCGCCCTCGAAGCGACCACCGCCTTCCACGTGTAAGCGGCCTTGAGGCTTGGGCTGCGGTTGGCGTCATCGCAGCGGTGCCCCCGGGGAGGCTCGGTCGCCGATTGCGAGGAGTGCCTCGGTCGTGGCCTTCGGCTTCTACGGGCATGTCCTGGTATTTGGCCGAGCGCCGCACGCATCGATTCGGGTCAACTCCGGGGCTCTGGGCAGGAGTTAGAACGGATGGGCTCCGATGTCCGCCAGTTCCTGGCATCGACCCTTTGAGGGCCAGGTCGGTCTGATGCCGGATTCTGCCGCCCTCAACCGTCCTGCTTTCGGAGGCAGAGCCGGACGCGGGCTGCCCGGTGTGCAGCCCAGACAGGTGGCGGCTCACCTCGGGCGAAGATGGGCGAGATGCTTGCGCGGTCTGATCGGAGTGGTCCAGGAGACGGAAACGCCCGCCCCCGCGGCCGGGGCTGCGCGAGGGCGGGTGGTGGTGTCGGATCCGGGGGTGCTTACAGACCGCCGGTCATGTTCCTGACGGTCACCTGGGCTCCCGTGATGGTGTTTTGGGCCGTGGCGAGGAGGGCTTGGACGGTGGTGGACGTGTTGCCGACTCCGGGTGCGGCAGTTGCGGGGGTGGCGAGGGTACCGAGGAGTGCGGCGGTTCCCAGAAGCACGGCGGTGATACGGCGCATGGTGTCATGCCTTTCGAAGGAGGGCGTGGTGTTCGGCTCGGCAGTTGATCGAGTCGCTTTCCTAACCGGGAGGGGCGGTGATCAGGCACGTCATCCACACCAATGGAGCAGCGGGGAGACTCGCCGCATGAATGCCATCGCCGTGCCGGGGACGCGCGAGAACACCTCGTGCGCGGCGAGGCTGACCTCAGCATTGCCGGCAGCGCTGTGGTGCCCGTCCCAGGCTTGCCCTCCGGATCTTCCAGAGGGCCGGCCTTGACGTGATAGGTGTGACGGTGTCGGCGGCTTCGCCGATGTCACCTGAGGGCTCCGAGCGCGGTGACGGTTTTGATGATGATGGGGAGGAGGCTGGCGGTGCCGAGGAGGATTGCGGCAGTACGGCGCATGAGGGATTTCCCCTTGCTGTTGTGGTAGTTGAGGGTGGTTTGGTCACTGGACCAAGCTGCCGCATGACTGCTCAAGCCGGTGGATGGACACGCGCCGGCTACCCGAATTGCGGCCGCCTTCCCGGTGGCCGGCCGCCCCGCGCTGGGGCCTGTTCGGTGCTGAGATCATTCGGTGTTGAGATCATTTGAAGGCTCGGAGGCTGCGGATCCTAAAAAAATGAACCCCTGAACTGGAGCCCAGCCAGCCGCCTTTCGGCCCTCTCCGGTCGGAGGCCGGGTGAACCTTGTTGGTCGGCCCGCTGCGCGAACGGCCCAGGGCGGCAGCCTGCCACCTCGCGCTGTGTCGGCGGCGCAAGCGCCGACGCCCAACCCTGGCAGGAGTGTGAAGAGGCCCGGATCCACAGGGATCCGGGCCTCTTCGTGCAGTAGCGGGGACAGGATTTGAACCTGCGACCTCTGGGTTATGAGCCCAGCGAGCTACCGAGCTGCTCCACCCCGCGTCGGTGAACCCAACCTTACGCCACCTGCGACGGCTCCCCGACCACTCGGGCCCGCTCTACGCGTCCTTCGCCTTCTCCTCGAAGATCTGAGAGCCGGCTGATAGCCCTCGAAGGCGCGGGCTTTCAGATCCGACCGGTCAGGCCGACGTGTCCGTCGGGGGCCCCGATCGTCTGCGCGGCAGCCTCGGCGAAGTCGTGGATGAGCGGCGAACGCCGTGTCGCCACCCACGCGAGACAGACCCGATTGGGTCCGATGTCCTCGATGGGTAGCAGATCCCGCTGGTCGACGGGGAGCCGGACGACGCTCACGTCCACCCGGCCGTCCCGCAGGACCTCCACCTGGTCGTCCCAACTGGTGCGCGGCAGCCACACATCGAGCTTCGGATGCCAGGCGGTGAGCGCGAGGACCGCGGAGGTCACCGTGATGCCGAGGATGAAACCGATCGTGAACCTCGCAGTGTCCTCGGCGGCGGAGCACGCGCCTGAGGAGCGCCTGCGACGCGACAGCAAGGAGGGTGTGTCCTCCAGCAGTTGCTCGCCCGCCGCAGTCAGGAACGTGCACCGGCGGTCCCGGGCGAACAACTCCGCCCCGAGTTCGTCCTCCAGGGCGCGGATCTGCCGGGAGAGCACGGGCTGGGCAATGTGCAGACGCTCCGCCGCCCGTCCGAAGTGCAGTTCGTCGGCCACCGCCACGAAATGGCGGAACTTTCGCAGATCGACGTCCACTGTGACTCACCGTGCGCTTTCTCGCCGTGACGCCCACCGGACCCGCCCGCGCCTGCTGGGACAGATCCGTTCTGCGGACCTGCCGGAGCGGCCAAGGCGCTGGTCCCGAATCCACCCGCCGGCCCCCGCCAGCCCCAGTGCATCGCTTCCCGGCCGCGCTGCAGTGTCGAGAGGCCGGGCTCAGCCACGCGCGAGGACCGTCAGCGGGTCCGTGTGAGCTGGCGTCCACCCCAGCTCGGTCCGGGCCTTGGCCAGCGTCATCTACTGGTCGAGAGTGAACGCGTCCGAGACCACACCCATGCGCTCACGAGCCTGCGCCAGGGAGAACGACTCGACCTTGCCGTCGATCCCCGGCCTTCGGCTGACGGCCAGAGCGACGTCCTTGGCGGTCGGGCTCACCCCGCCCACACCGACGTAGCCCGAGCCCGCTTTCGCCGTGAGCGCGGCAACGTACAGCTCCGCGATGTCGTCGATATGGACCAGCGCCCAGCGGTTGGCGCCGTCGCCGATGCAGAGGATGGCGCCCTCCTCCTTGCCCGGCGCGGTGTAGTACAGATCGATCAGCCAGTTCTCGCCGCCGTTCAGCAGCCGGGACTGGACCACCATCGGGCATTCACGACATCAAGGTCGCATCGGAAGCCACCGGCGAAGGACCGGCAATTCCTGGACCGAGCTGCCCTCCCCATGGGTCGGTGGACCGGGCCGAAAGCCACTGGCCCCACCCACGTACGCCGTGTGGAAGCACGGGACGGGGATGGGGCCGGGGCACTCGACTACGCCTGGCGGGCGGCCAGTTCCTGGGTCAGGTGGTAGTCACCGGCCATGTCGATGCCGGTCCGGTCCCGTAGCAGTCTGATGGCTGCTGTCTGGTCACCCGCGGCGAGCAGTGCGGTCATTTCGGCGGCCAGGTCAGGGGCGAGTGACCGCAGGTCCTCCCGCGCCCGGGGTAGTCCACGGGCAGCGTGCGGCCCGGGTCGAGCACGGCAAGGGCCGCCCGCGCTTCCAGAAGGCCGGGCCCCGACGCCTTGTGCAGCCGGGACAGCGCCTTTGCTTCACGGCCTTCGGAGGCGAGAGCACGGGCTTCGCCCTGGACCTCTGCCGTCACGGGGGTGATCAGTGCGGTGATCTCCTGCTTGCTGGGGTTCATCGTGGGAGCGTCCTCCGGCCTTACCTGCACTGCTTCTTGATGCTGTCAATGCCCAGAATGGATCCCGCCAGACCGCCGAGCGTCGCGCCCAGCCCGCTGATCTCCTCCTCGCCCTTGGCCACCCGGACAAGTGGGTAGGCGGCCTTCGTCACACTGCCCGCCTTCTTGATGAACGCCTTCAACTTGAGGATTTTCGCGGCCGGTACGGCGGCGCTGGCCACCGCCAGGGTGATCGCGGCGACGCACTTGGTGGTCTGCCACCATCCAAAGGCCTGCACCGTCGCCGGCTTGGGCAGGTACTGAGCCAGGTACGCCTGGACGGCCTTGTCGCCCTGTGCGACGACGCTGTCCGGCATCGCCTCGATGACACTCAGGGCGTCCATGAGTTTCTGCTCCTCCGCCGGAACGCTCGGCGCAGCAGTCATAGCGCGACGGCGGTTGAGGCGTTGGTGGACCGCGTGTGGTCCGCGGCGACCCCGCCGAGGCCGGCGAATATGGCCGCTGTGACGACGGCAGCGGTCAGCGTGGCGATTCTGTTGAACGTCAAGGTGTTCCCCCACGCTCAGGGCTCGCCGACAACGGGCAGGTGACAGCCCCCCTCATGCCGCGGAAGGTCAGCTCCGTATCGCGGGACGCAGAGAGAGCGAATCAGCGCACCCGTAGCGAATGCAATGATCTTGAGCATCCTCTGAGCTGTTCAGTCTCGCCAACCGGAGAGCCTCACCCCTGGCAGCCAGCCAGATTGAGCGTGTACGAGCATGGCCGACGCGATTCTCCTTGCCAGCCCGGCCCGGCGAAGCGAATCACGAAAAGGAATTTGTTCCTCAGGTGGCACGGCCGCATGATGGCCCGGTGAACGGAAACCCAGCCGCGCCAACCCCCATCATCCTCATCATCGACGACCTACGGCACCTCCCGCGCGCCACGCGGATCGCCCGCACCAGCGGCGAAGGTGTCCAGCTCCTGCGGGAGCACCGCGACGCCTTCATCGACGAACTGTGGCTCGACCACGACCTCGGCGGCGACGACAGCATCATGCCCGTGGTGACGCTGCTGGAAGAAGCCGCCTTCAACGGACGGCCCTACGACATCGGCGCGATTCTCGTTCACAGCGCCAACCCGATCGGCGCGGAAGCGGTCGTCCGCTCGCTGACGTACTGGAACTACCGAGTCCGGCGAGCCACGACCTGACCGCCGCGCAACCAGCGCCCGTATGCAGGCACGCTCCCCAGATCCGTCGCAGCAGGGCAAGCACCGCCACAGGTCACGTACGGCGCGCCGACCAGGCGGTGCGCGTGGTACACACCGTCAGATCCCCGATGTGAAGGACGCGGGCTCGTGGGACGAACACCGCACCTCTGGTTGGACGTCACTCAGGACCCGCAGAGTGCCGCCTGCACGGCGGATGTCATGTCGTCGTTCTGGGCGTTTGTGCCGCCCGGGTAGAGGTTCACCATGGCCGTGGCCTGCCTGCCGTCGGCCGTGGCGGCGCCCGTGGTCTGGTAACCGGGGATGCCGCCGTCGTGCCCCCAGGCGAGGCCGCCGCAGGGCAGGGGGTGGCTCTCCAGGCCGAGGCCGTAGGCCCCGCCGCCCGGGTCGCCGGTCGGACGAGTCCTCATCATGTCGTGAAGCTGGGTCGGGGCAAGCAGCTTGCCGCGCAGGAGCGCGTCCAGGAAGCGGTTGAAGTCGGCACCGCTGGAGATCATGGAGCCGCTCGGGCCCGCGACGGTGGGGTTGAGTGCGGTGATGTCCTTGAGCGGCGCGTCCTTGCCCGGCCGGGCGTAGCCGCGCGCGTGCGGCCCGCGGATCTCCGAGACGTCGTCCGGGACGGACGTCTGACGCAGGCCGAGCGGTTCGATGACGCGGCGGCGGATCTCGTCGCCGTACGGGTGGCCGGTCACCTGCTCGATGAGCATGCCGGCCAGCAGGTAACCCGTGTTGGAGTAGCGCCAGTCGGTGCCGGGCTCGAAGGCCGGGGGGTGGGCGAGCGCGAGCTTCACGAGATCGCGGGTGTCGTAGTGCGCCAGTGGGTCGTTGAGGACGTCCTCCGGCTTGAGGTAGTCCAAATAGTCGGGAATACCGCTGGTGTGCTGGAGGAGCTGACGGACCGTGATCCTGCGTCCGTCGTTGCCGTGGCCGCGGACGACGCCGGGCAGGTAGCGGTCCACCGGTGCGTCAAGTACCACGCGGCCCTCGCCCACCAGTTGAAGCACCACGGTCGCCACGAACGGCTTGGTCATACTGCCGATCCGGAACAGGCTGTCCCCGCGCATCAGTGCGTGGCTATTCACGTCCCCGACGCCGCTGGTCAGCACCGCGCCGCCAGGCCGTCCCCCCAGCGCAACGAGCGCACCGGGACCGCCGTCCTTTGTGGTGAGCCGGTGCAGGAGCGCGCGGAGCCCGGGGTAGTCGGCGGGGGCTTCGTCGGTGGTGGCGTGTGCGGCGTATTGCCACGCCGAAGCATCGTCGCCGCGCGCACACGCCGTGCCGCCGGCCACCGCGACCAGTGCGAGCAGGCCGCCCAACGCGCGTCGGTATCGGGTCATGTGTGCGTCCTCGGAGGTGAGTGCGGTCATGGTGCGGCGCCACGCGTCGTACTCGGGATGACACGTCATCCTGCGCCACTCCCATGGTGTCCGGGACATGCCTGGCGGCACGATGGGGCAACCGCCCGGATCGGGGGTGGGGACAGCCCCAGGGCGGGGGTCGCCGTCCCGCGCGAAGACTGCATTACCCGCGGCGTCATCAGTACGCGGACCGGACCGGCCAGTAGAGCAGGAGGGTCCCGACAAACGTGGGCAGCCGACGAGGCACGCGAGCAGCCAGTTGCCGGCGGGGCCGGTGTGCAGACCGGTCCCGCAAAACAGGCGCCTGGCCTTGTGGGGATTGACTGCGTGGTGAGGCAGTACGCGATGAGAGGGAGCCATCGCACCGCAAGCCCTGCGCGCCCGCGCCGACGGACAAGGCCATCGGACGGGCGAGGCCACCGGAAGCTCGCCCAGCACCTCAACCTGCCCGCGCGACGGTCCGGAGCCGGCTCCGCCGCGCAACCACACTGGCCGACCTCTGAAACCGCCAAGCCACGGTCAACACACCTACCGACTCCCCCAGGACGCTGGGCCGTTCCCTCCCGCAACAGCAGCCCCGCCGAGGCACCCCGCTCCCCTCGGCGAAGCCTCGCGCCTCGCACGCAGTCAGGCACCCGCCCGGGCAACCGCCAACGCCCCCTGGCAGCCGTGGTCATGGGCATGGTCTGCGCTCCGTCCGGCAACACCCAGACGGAGCGCAGACCAGACGCTCGGTGAGTCCCGGTGCCCAGGCACCGGGACCACTACCTGTCCTTACTTCTCGAACGCGGCGTTGTTACAACCCATGCTGGACCCCAGCTTGCTCTCCTGCGCACCCGCGTTACCCTCGCCGTTGAGCGCGCCGCCGAGTACGCCGTTGAGGAGGCCGACCGAACCGAGGACGTCGATGTTCAGGTCGTGCGACCGGCACTGGGTGGCCTGAGAGACGTTGAAGACGTCACCCCTCCTGCCTGCCTTGCCGCCGCCCTCCCCGTCTCCGAAGAAGGAGTTCGTCCCGCCCCGGCTCCCACCATGGGCGTTCGCGGTACCTGCGCCGAGGAGGCCAACACTGCCCAGTACGACGATCACAACGGCAGCCTTACGAAGCTTGCGCAATTTTGTCTCCGGTAGGTCGAACGGAAGCGATCAGAAGTTGATCGACTTCGTACGACCATGAAAGCTAGTGCGAAATATGCCCCAACTCCTCCGTGACACGCCGAATTTCACGACTGTCGCGGCCTAGGTCTGTCCCGCTCGGAGAAGATCTCACGTGGCGGCTTTCGCGAGCTTCTTGCAGCAATGGCGTCACCGCCCGCCATCCCCGACAGCCACGCTCCTCGTGATCAACGCCCGGTACTGGGGCCACTGCTGACCACTGGGATTCCGCGCAGTGTCATTGCCTCAGCACCTAACCCAACGGCGAGAGAGCCGTCACTCCAGGAGGGACAGCCCTCGGGTGCGGCATGGCGGTGAGAGCACCGACCCATACAAGGGGTCCCCGACGTTCTCTGTGATTTTCTCGCAGAGTGGCTCTGGGGCAGGAGGTCCGCCCCTCTGGCCAGGTCGACGCTATTCGCAATGCTCCTTCACGATGAAGGGAGTTGAGGATCATCTGAGCCAGATCAACTGCGACGTTCACACCATGACAACAGCGTCGGCCACCGGGCCCCAGCGGCGCCCGCACGGCCGCCGAACTGGCCGGACGCTACGAGACCGTGCACGTGTGCACCGACAACCAAGAGGTCGTGGACCGCTCCGAGCTGGTGATCATCGCCGTACTCCGGGAAGACCGGCACGAAGCACTGGCAGGTCTGAGGGTGGCCGGCGACAAGGTGCTGGTCAACGTAATGGCCGGGGTCGGCAACGACGATCCGCGCGGGACACACCCAACTTCAGCCAAGTCACCGCGACCGACATGCGCATCACCCGGCCCACACCACTGATCTGCCCTACCTCTTCGACATCGGCGGCAAGCCGCTGCTCAAGGGCAGCGACCACACGCATCTCGGCGCGCAAATCGTCGCGCTGTGGGCGAGCTTCGCCCGAACAGGCAAGCCGGTTGTCCACTATTAGGACTCCTTTAGGTCTGCCGATCTTGATGGTGTGATCGTCGCCCTAGGCTGGCTGTTCATGCTGACCATCGACGTTTCCTCCGTCTCTTCGGAGGACGAGCTGCACGCCCTCCTGAAGCGGGAGTTCGACTTCCCGTACTTCTATGGGAGGAACTGGAACGCATTCTGGATCGCCGTCACCGGCCTGGTCAGGATCCCTGACCAGGTGCGCTTTGTCGGTTGGGCGTCGCTGCTGGATCGCGTACCGGCTGGTGGACGGATGCTCCGGCTGCAACTGGACCGCTACCGCGATGAGTACCGGTCGGATCTGCTCATTGAGTACGGGTAGGCGGGGCGTCTGCGCCCAGGTCCTGGCAGCGGGCGGTTGCAGGTGGTGCAGGTGCCGGTCCAGCACCTCAGCACGTCCTGGAGGGTGTCGAGGACCTGGTAGAGGGTGAGTCCGGCCCGGGGGCTTTTGGGTTCAGTCGCTGTTCGGTGAGGAAGGCGTGGGCGGCGGTGACGAGGGTGACGTGGTGGTGCCAGCCGGGCCAGGACCGGCCTTCGAAGTGGTCCAGGCCCAGGCCGTGCTTGAGCTCTCGGTAGTCGTGCTCGATCCGCCAGCGGATCTTCGCCAGCCGGACGAGCTCGGCAACGGGCGTGTCAGGTGGGAGGTTGGAGAGCCAGTATCCGGTCGGTGCCTCCTCCTGCGCCGGCCACTCGGCCAGCAGCCACAGATCGGGCAGCACTCCGTCCCACCACCCGAGTTCGGCCGAGGCCCGGGTCCGCAGCGGGCGTTGGACCGCCCGCCCGGCGGGCCGTACGCGCACGGCGGCGAAGCGGGAGCGGAGCCGGCCGCGGGAGCCGGGGCGCCAGGTGACCTCGGTGAACGCCTCGCGTCCGAGCCCGGTCGCGAGGGCTGCCACGCGAGTGGGGCCTGCCGGTAGCAGGGCTGCGGCCAGCATCCGGTGGAGCCCCGCCGTCGCGGTGCGACGGGCACCGCGTCCTGGGAGTGCGCGGTGATGTTCGCCCGCACCGCCACCACGTAAGCCAGACGTCGCTCCTGGAGCGCGGCCCTGAACTTGGCGTTCTGGCCGTAGTTGGCATCGGCGACCACCACGGGGGGCATGAGGTCCCAGTTGTCCAGCTCGTCCAGCATGTCAAGTGCCAGCAGCCATTTCTCCCGGTGCCCCGCCTCCTGAGGCACTCTCGTCTTGCGCCGGCGTTCGGTGTCGGTGGCCCACTGCTCGGGCAGGAACAACCGCCAGCCCAGCGGACAGGAGGCGGTGTCGGTCACAGCGTGCACGCTCACCGCCACCTGGCAGTTGGCTTCCTTGCCGAGCGCGCCGCAGTACTGCGGCGCGACGCCGACCGACATGCCCCCTGTCCTTGGGGAACGACACGTCATCGATGACCCAGGCCGCCGGGGAGATCAGGGGCAGCATGCGCTCGGCGATCCGCCGTCGTACCGGGACCGGGTCCCACGGGGACTGGTTCACGAACTGCTGCAGGTTCTGCTCGTTGCCGTCCGACAGCCGGGAAGCCATCGCCTGGATCGACTTGCGGCGCCCGTCCAACATCAGACCCCGCAGATAGCAGTCGTCCTTGGCCCGCTGGTCCTTCCGCGCCACCGACGCGAACACGTCCGCCACGAACGCCGCCAACTCGGCCCGCAGCGACCTAACTTGCTGCATGTCCACACAACCAACATGCTCCCGAGCAGCGCGTACGGAAAGACCTAACGGAGTCCTACTATCTGCCCGCCGGGCACACGTGCCGCTTGTGGTCCACGGTGAATCGGTGAGTGATCATCGGGCTCTCTGGTGACGAACTGCCTGCGGTACCGCTCGGCGGTCCAGCCGGGCCCGCTCACGCAGAGCATGGCCTGCCCCGTAGGCAGCACCGCATGCCACAAGCCTGCCGCCGGCGACGGCTGCTCAACCCCACGGGACGGCACCGCCCATGGCAGAGCAGGAGACGGCTGCGCTCACCAATTGGCGATGACCTCGCGGCCCTGCGGGACGGCGATGTCGAGCAGGCCAGGGAAGCGGGCGTCGAGGTCGTCCCGACGCAGCCGGTTCAAGCGCCGGGTTCCCTCGTTCCGCTGGTGGATGAGTCCCGCTTCGCGGAGGACTTTGAAGTGGCCGCTCTGGGTGGACTTGCTGACCGGCAACGCGAAGGTCGTGCATGCCAGTTCACCGTCGGGCCCGACGTCGGCGAGGCGGGCGACGATGGCCAGCCGGACAGGGTCGCCGAGGGCGGCCAGCACTGTCGTGAAGCGCATTTCCATGCGGTCGGGGTGCACGAGTCTGGTTGCGGTGCGGCTGGCCATGACCCACAGCATAGCCATTCATGTTCGACATCCGCGAACATCTGCTATGTTCGCAAAACCCGAACATGCTGCCGTGGAGGAATGGATGCCGTTCGATCGCCTCACCACCGCCCGCCGCAACCGCCCCGCGAGCCGGTCCCACCCGCACGGCACGGACCTGGACGGACAGCCCACGCCGGGAAGGCAGTGGCGGTTTTGGGCTACGGCTTACGCGCTGCTCATCCTGTTGACCGGAACGAACCTGCCGACGCCCTTATACCGGGGCTATGCAGCCCGGTTCGGCTTCTCACCCCTGGTCATCACGTTGATCTTCGCCGCATACGTGGCCGCGCTGATCCCCTCACTGCTGGTCGCGGGCTCCGCCGCGGACGCACTCGGCTATCGCCGCGTGCTGCTGCCGGCCGTCGTCGTGGCCGCACTGGGATCACTGCTCTTCGCCCTCGCCACGAGCACAGGGTGGCTGTTCATCGCCCGCATCCTGCAGGGAGCCGCACTCGGCGCTGCCTCGGGGCCGTTGACAGCGGCCCTCACGGAACTCGAACCCACCGGCAACCATCGCAAAGCGGCACTGGTCTCCACCGTAACCTCCGTGGCAGGCCTCGGACTTGGACCCGTTCTGGCCGGCGCGCTCGCCCAATACGCCCCAGCACCACACACCCTGCCCTTCGCCGTGGAGATCGTGCTGCTGGTCCCGGCGGCGGCAGCGGTCTTCGCCCTCCCCACACGACGCTCGACGACGCGGTGGCACCCTCGCCGCCCCGAGATCCCCCCGGCCATGCGAGCGGTATTCGCAACCAGCGGGGCGGCCTGCCATCTCGCGTTCGCCGTGATCGGGCTGTTCCTCGCCCTTGTGCCCACCTACGTCGCCACACTGTCGGGCAGCAGGAACCTGCTGCTCGGCGGGGCAGCTGTGGCACTGATGCTGCTCAGCTCCGCACTCGCCCAACTCATCGGCTACGCAAGGCCCGCCCGAACCCTGGAACTCACCGGTCTCCCCTTGCTGGCCACCGGACTGGCCACGCTGGCCCTCGCCGGCGGGCTCTCCTCCCTGCCCCTGCTGCTCGCGGCGACCGTCATCGCCGGCACCGGCCAGGGCCTGGCATTCCTCGGCGGTCTCACAGCGGTCAACCGAGCCACCCCGGCCGACCACCGCGCCGATGTACTGTCCAGCTTCTACGTGATCATCTACCTCGGCGTCGGCCTGCCCGTCATCGCCGTCGGCCTCCTCGCCACCGTGACCGGACTGCTCGCCGCCGTGCAGTACTTCGCCTGCGCCGTCGCCGTGCTGTGCCTGGTCCTGCTGCTCGTCCTCACCCTGGCCCGCCGCCGCGCATCGGCCGGTGCCTCAACGCCGTCCGGCGACTGACATCGCGCGCAGCCTCCGGCTCAAGGGCCAGCTGATGGCGGAGCGGCGCGCGGACCTGGACCTCACGCAGCCTGGGCCGTGGCCGCCAGCACCAGTTCGCGGACGGTGACACGCTGGGGTTGCTGGTACACGTAGCCGATCGCCGTCGCCACGTCTTCGGGGGCGAGCACCTCGAAGGAGTCCTTGAAGGCCTGGTAGTCGGCCTTCACCACCTCGTCGGTGGTGTGCGAGAGCAGTTCGGTCTCGACGGCTCCCGGAGCGATGGTGACGACTCGGACCCCGTGACCGGCGACCTCCTCCCGCAGGCTCTCGGAGATGCCGTGCACGGCGAACTTGCTGCCGCTGTACACCGTGTGGTTTGCGTAGGTCCTGCGGCCCGCGACCGAGCTGACGTTGATCACCGTGCCGCGCCCGCGCTCGATCATCCCGGGCAGGACCGCTCGTATCCCGTTCAGCAGCCCGCGCACATTGACGTCGAACATCCGCTCCCACTCGTCGGCAGGCTGCCGGGCGACCTCGCCGAGCAGCATCACGCCCGCGTTGTTGACGATCAGGTCGGCGGGGCCGTACAGCGCCTCGGCCTCCGCCACGGCGGCGGCCATCCCCTTGGCGTCGGTCACATCGACGGAGCGGGAGAGGGTGTCGGGGAGGCCGAGCGCCTCGATCCGCTCGACCCTGCGGGCCAGCAGGAGCAGGGGGTGGCCGAGTGCGGAAAGGGTACGGGCGGTGGCGGCGCCGATGCCCGAGCTGGCTCCGGTGATGACGGCGAGGGGGTGGACGGTGGTGGGTGTGGTGTTCGTGGTGGTCATGTCGTTCAGCTTCGGGGGTTCTGCGGGGGCGAACAACGACGGAGTTCGCAGCGATTGATAACTTCAGTGTTATGGAACGCCGTGACCTGGAGATCTTCCTGACTCTCGCCGATGAGCTGCACTTCGGCCGCACCGCCGAGCGGCTGCATGTCTCCCAGGCCCGGGTCAGCCAGACCGTCAAGCAGTTGGAGCGACGGATCGGTGCCTCGCTCTTCGAACGGACCAGCAGGCGTGTGGAGTTGACGCCGATCGGACAGCGGCTCCTCGACGACGTACGCCCCGGGTACCAGCTGATCAAGGACGGCGTCGCCCGTGCCGTCGCCACCGGGCGCGGTCTGGCCGAGCCGCTGCGGGTCGGATTCACCAGTCCCCTCTCCGGCGAACTGGTGCTCTTCGCCGCCTCCGCGTACCGCGCGAACCACCCGGAAGCCGGGGACGTCGTCCTGCACGAGGCCCCGCTCTCCGACCCCTTCCGGCTGCTGCGCGAGGGCGAACTCGACCTGCTGCTCGCCCAGTTCCCCGTCGTCGAGCCCGACCTGTCCACCGGGCCCGTCCTCATCTCCGACCGCCGCGTCCTCACCGTCTCCACCCGGCACCCCTTCGCGCGCCGCCCCTCGGTGAGCCTCGACGACCTCGCGAGGGACAAGGTGCTCAGCCTCTCGGGGCCCGTACCGGACTACTGGCTCGACGCTCTGCTGCCCCGCACCACCCCCGGCGGTCTCCCCGTCGAGCGCGGCGAGGAGGCCGCGACCCGGCAGGAGCTCCTTGCCCTGGTCGGGGCAGGGCGAGGGGTGCATCCGGCCGCCGCCCACGAGGCCCGGTACTACGCCCGCCCCAACATCGCCTACGTCCCCTTCGCCGACGCCCCACCGCTGGAGTACGGCCTGGTCTGGCGTACGGCGACGGAGACCGGCCGCGTCCGCGCCTTCGCCGATGCGGCAGCCGAGGTGGTACGGAAGCAGGGCGGTCCCGGGGGCGTGTGCGGCGAATGTCGGTGAACCCCGGGCGCGACGGTACGGAACCGGCCACTTCTGCGGCCGGTTCCGTACGGCATCACGAGCGCGGTCAGGACGTCACCATCACCTTTTCGCTGCTGGTTCGCGTGCTCTGGCGCCCCTTCCACTTGGTGACCTGCCGAAGGAAGTAGTGCCCCTTGGCCATCTGCCGGTGGAAGTCGCAACTCTGCCAGCCGCCCTGACACGTTGCCGTAACAGCGGAATCCAGGCCAGCCGTCGGAGGCGACCGGCGACTCGCCCTTCCTCGCCCTCACCGCCTGGCTGTACACCGGCCTCTGGACGTGTACGTCGGGCCGTCATGGCTGAGGCGGAGCTCGGAGAAGCGCGCCTACCAGGGCGTGGCGGTGAGGGCGGCCCCTGCAGCGCTCGCGATCGTCTTGCGCTTACGCACCTCCTGGCTCTATAGCATCTGCACAACCAAGCGCCGCGCGACGGCAGTCCTGCGGTCGCCGTACCCGGCTCGGTGACGGGCAAGCAGCTTGGCACCCAGCCATTTGCGGGCTCCCCGATCCGAGCCGCCCACTGTGCAACGGCCGAGGTGAAGTAGCGTCAGCAGCATGAACATGCCACCTCCGCCCCAGCCCCCGGGCCCGTACAGCGCCCCGCCGCCCGGGCAGCCGGCACCCGGCCCCTACGGAGTACAGCAGCCCTGGCCGCAGCATCCGTACCCCCAACAGGGCTTTGCCCAGCAGCCGTTCCCGCAGCAGCAGGGCTGGGGAATGCCCCCGATGGGGCCGCCCGCCCCGCAAAGGAACCGCACCGGTCTGGTGATCGGCATCATCGCCGTCGTACTGGTGCTGCTCGGCGGTCTCGGGTTCGCCGTGAGCAAGCTCGCCGGGGCGGCCGGCGGCTTCCCCGAGGCGAAGTACCGGCTCACCGTGCCGCCCACACTCCTGAACGGCCAGTACACACTGGCACAGGACTTGTCCGAGAAAAGCCAGGACGGCCTCAAGAACGCCTCCCAGGCAGACGTCCGCGACCCTCAGGCAGCCGCGGGCCAGTACTCGGGCGCCAAAGGCGACGGTACGTCGCTGGTCCTTTCCGGCATCTACGGCAGGGTAAAGGCCCCCGAGAAACAGCGCGACAGCATGCTCCGGGGCGGCCGGAACGCGGACGGCGTCACCGTCGCGATGCCGCCCAGGGACGCCACGCCCGCGGGCTCGGACGTCCGGATCTCCTGCCAGGTACTGACCAAGTCGCAGGGTGCTTTCAGCGTCACGTTCCCGATGTGCGCCTGGGGCGACAGAAACACGGTGGGAAGCGTGGGTGTCGTCAGCCCCGCGTCAGCCGGGCAGAAGCCCTCCGACGTCGATGTCGACCAGGCGGCCGAGCTGACCGTCAGGGTACGCAACGAGGTCCGCCGGCCGATCGGCTCGGGATCCACGCGCTGAGCGCCTCCGCCGCACCACGTAGCCCGAGGGGCGCGCCGTCAGCTCGCGGTCTGCTCCAGGGGGAAGTCGGCGCTGAGGGTTGCTTCCCGCCAGTTGTCGAAGGTGGTCTTGAGTGAGTCCAGCTTGGCGGTGGCGATGTCGTACGCGGCGGCTTTCACCCGTGCCAGAGCTGGGTTGCGCCGCCGTAGCAGTCCCACTGGTTCACGACGGTGCCATTGCTGTGACTCCACACGGCGTCAAGGCACTTGCCGCTGTCCACGTTCACGACCTCGTATCCGCTGCCCACCAGCCGCAGCGTCCACTGCTGGGTTGCGCCGCCGTAGCAGTCCCACTGGGTCACCGCGGTGCCGTTGCTGTGACTCCACACGGCGTCCAAGCACTTGCCGCTGTCAGCGTTCACTATCTCCTGGCCGTTCCAGCTCCACTGCTGGGTCGCACCCCCATAGCAGTCCCACTGGTTCACGACGGTGCCATTGCTGTGACTCCACACGGCGTCCAAGCACTTGCCGCTGTCGACGTTGATGAAGTAGCCCCCGCTCGCCGCAAGACCGGGGCCGACGGGCCTGGCCTGGGCGCTGGCCGGAGCGGCCGCTACGAGACTGCCCCCGACGAGGGAGGCAGCGCCGATCGCGACAGCGGCCATCCGCTTTGTGTTTTTCCGCACCATGATGTGGTGCTCCTTCGCTGATGCCCACTGGTGTGGTGGGTACGGGCTCAACCACGCTGGCCCGTAGGTCGGTTGACGGCTCGTAGGGGCCGGCCGCCGTCTGCGATGCCAAAGTCCCGGATGTTCCGGCATGGGGCGAGAAGCTTTTCGGACGATCCCGGATGTTCCGGGACGAGACTCCACCAACACCGGAATCGGCACGGCGGGCAGACCCGGCGCCGTGGTCGCCGACCGAGCAGGGTGACCCAGCGGATCAAGACCCCCCACCCCTCCATCGGGGACGAAACCAACAACCGCACGCTCCGGGAACGCCTCGCGGAAGTCGTCGATGCGCACCGGAGCCCGCTCGGCAGCATGCGCGCTTCAACCTCCGCAGGCGTCGCGCCGACCATTGCCGCCCTTTCACGCCATCGAACACGGTGTGGCGGGAGCCAGATGCGATCATCGAGATCGATGCCGCCTGTCGCACCGGCCTCTGGGCAGCGCCCTGGCCACGGATCCGGCGTGGGACGCAATACATTCTCTCGCCCGCCAGTTTCTCCTCACGGCGCTGGGCGACTGGCGTCAGCCGCTGCCACGCCCCGTGGGCCCGCGCACGGGCGATCACTGAGCACGTCGAGGCCGCCCGTGCGACTCTCACGCAGCGTTCGCATCCCCGGTGTGCTCCGGCGCCTCCCTACGTCGTGAACATCTGCTCTCGTTCTCGTGGGCAGGGCCAAACGGCGGCATCGTCACCCATTTGGACGTATCCGGGTTTCTGCCAGGGTGTCGCAGGAGCAGGATGGGACCGTCCGGCACGGCGCGAAGCGGCTGTAGGAGTACTGCAACGCGACGGTGCCGCGGATCTCGCGGAGCCTGCGCAAGCCCTACGGGGGCGCGTACATCGTGATGGATGCCCGGTCCATCGGCGCCGACCTCACCTACGCCTGGCCGACGGACGAGATCGCAGTCATGGGCGCCGAGGGCGCCGCCATTGTCATCTTCCACCGCCAGATCGCGGACACCGACGACTCGGAGGCGATGCGGGCGCGCACGGTCAAGGAGTACAACGCCGAGCTGATGCATCCGTACTACTCGGCCGAGCGGGTCCTGGTCGATGACTGCCGTCCGGCGCTCACGACAAACTGCCGCAACAGCAAGGGAGTTCACGCTATGAACGCCATCACCGTCATAAGCGATGAGGTCGTGCGCAATACGGTCGTACGCATCGAACGAGGCCAGGCCGCTCCCGAGGAACTCACCGCGATCACGGCGGTCCTCCTGGCCCGTATCGTCGCGTACACCCCGCCTGCCAAGCACGGGCTTTCCAAGGCAGGTTGGCACACCCCTGATCACCAGGCGCCCAATTCCTGGCAGTCCTGATCGCCGGCCACTCAGAGCTTCTTTGTCATGAACGTACTGTTCGGGTCGGGCTCGTAGTCGGCGAACGGTTCGCAGCGGGTGAACCCGAACTTCTCGTACAGCTTCCTGGCCGGCAGGAAGAAGTCGGCCGTGCCGGTCTCCAGGCTCAACCTGGAGAAACCCATGCGCGTGGCCTCGGCGATGATGTGCTCCATCAGCAGGGATGCGACCCCGCTCCGCTTGCGTATCGGCGCGGTGCGCATCGACTTCAGCTCCGCGTGACTCCCGTCGAGCCGCTTGATGGCACCGCAGCCCACGAGAGTGCCGCCGTCCTTCACCGACCAGAAGGTGATCTCCGGCTTGCGGAGGGCATCAAGGTCGAGAGCGTGCTTGCTCTCCGGCGGCGTGATGGACTGCATCTGCCGGACGTGCTCGTCGAGGAAGTCGGCGATCTCGGGGCCGGAGAGGTCGTCCACCGCGATCTTCACGTTGCTCGTCCTCCTTCAGGCCACGAGTCTCGGGGCCACGTGGGTTGGGCCCGGTGTTCCGGACGTTGGACGAGTCTGCCAGGCCTTGTCCCGCGATCCACTCCGGGCCCTGGACAGCGTCAAAGCTGCGCCCGGCCTGCTCGCCTGATGCGATGCTCATCCTCGTGTCGTCGCTGCGCACCATGAGGTGAGAGGGCGGAAGGCCGTGGATGTGTATGAAGCCGTCGACAGCCGCAGGGCCGTACGGGCGTTCAGCGATACGCCGGTATCCAAAGAGGTGCTCGAACGAGTACTGGCTGCGGCGACGCGGACCCCGTCTAGTGGGAACCTCCAGCCGTGGCACGTGTACGTCGTGACCGGCGAGCCGTTGGCCGAACTGAAGAGCCGCGCGACGGCGAGGGCCCTGGCGGGAGACCCGGGTGACGAGCGCGAGTACCCGATGTACCCGGCCGAACTCAACTCGCCGTATCTGGACCGGTTTTCCGCCGCAGCCGCCCAGCGCTACCAAGCACTGGGAATCGAGCGCGACGACCCCGACCGGCCCAGGAAAATCGCCGCCTTGAACTCGGAGGCGTTCGGGGCGCCGGTCGTCGTGTTCTGCTACCTCGACCAAGCGATGGGGCCCGGGCAGTGGGGGGACGCGGGGATGTACCTGCAGACGGTCATGCTGTTACTGAGGACGGAAGGGCTGCACAGCTGCCCTCAAGTGATGTGGACCATGTATCGCAAGACCGTCAGTCACATAGTCGGAGCCGACGACAGGCTCGCGCTGTTCTGCGGTGTCGCGGTGGGCTTCGAGAAGGAAGGCGTGCCTCGGCTGCGCACCGGGCGGGCGGACATGGCAGAAACAGTGACCTTCATCGGAGCGTGAATCGAAGTGCGAACCGGAGCGCGGGCCACTGACCGATGATGGTCGTCAGTTCATGTCGCGGAGCGTCCACGCTGAAGCGCCGTTACCTCACGCCGTCGGCCTGTCCGGTCCTTTGGCCGCGCGACGCGTCACCTTGCGATACGGGCTTCGATGCCGTCGAGCAGGAAGTCGAGGCCGATCTGGAAGGTCTGGTCGGCGTCCAGGTGGGCGGCATCGCGCACCACCGTGGCCAGCGCGGGGAATCGGCCGGTGGCGAAGGTGCGTACCAGGTAGGGCCCGAGTGTGGCCTGCCACCGCTTCTCGTCCATCCCGGTGGCCCGCTCGGCACGCCGCTCGGCGGTCTCGTGACGCACGGCGCCGATCACGTACGCATTGACGGCGGAGACCACCGGCATGACGGCGTCCACGTCGACGTCGCCCAGTGCGGCCATCACTGCCTCTCCGGTTGCCAGCGCGTGCGGCCCGAGCTGGGGTCGGCCACCCAGTAGATCGGCGAGCCATTCGTGCTCGTGAACGGCGTGCCGAGTGGTTTCGGCAAGCGACCGGAGCACCTCTCGCCAGCCGTCTCCGACCGGCCGGATCTCGGCGTGGACGGCGTCGACCATCAGGTCGAGCAACTCCTCCTTGCTGGCGATGTAGCCGTACAGCCGCATCGGACGGACTTCCAGCACGGTGGCGACCTTGCGCAGCGACACCGCGTCCAGGCCGTCCGCATCGGCCAGTTGAATTGCCGCCCGCACGATCCGTTCCCGGCTCAACGGAGCCGGCACAGGTCGATTCGGTGGCTCCGGCCTCTCCCACACCAACATGCCGCTGACAATACACCGCATCGAGCGATACAGTGTATCGACCAGTGCGGCGTATCGAGTCGTATCGAGTCGGAGGACGGCAACCATGACCATCGCCATTGTCGGAGCCGGTCTGGGCGGCTTGACCCTTGCCCGGGTGCTGCACGTGAACGGCATCGACGCCGTCGTGTATGAACGTGAATCGTCACGCGATGCGCGCGGTCAGGGCGGCATGCTCGACATCCACTCCGGCCAGCGGGCACTGCGCGAAGCCGGCCTGATCGACCAATTCCACGCGATTGCCCGGGGTGAGGGACAGGACATGCGCCTTCTCCAGCCGGATGGCACCCTGCTGCTCCAGGAGGACACACCCGACGGCGCCCCGCTCGATCGACCCGAGGTCGACCGCGCCGATCTACGCAACCTGCTGCTGGATTCCCTCCCCGAAAACGTGGTGCGCTGGGGGCACGCGTTCACATCCGCCGACAACGGCCGGCTGCACTTCGCCGACGGCAGCAATGCGACGTATGCCCTGCTGGTCGGTGCGGACGGCGCGCAGTCCCGGGTCCGCGCGCTGCTCACCGACGCCCGCCCGGCGCATATCGGCCAGAACGTCGTCGAGGTGGGCATCCCCGATATCGACCGCACACACCCCGACCTGGCGGCGATGGTCGGGCGCGGCAACTACTGGGTGCTCGGCAACGGAATATCCCTGGGAGCGCAGCGCAACGGCGACGGCCGCGTTCGCATCGGCCTCAGCTTCTACAACACCGCCGAGAACTGGTTCGCCACCAGTGGGATCCCGTTCGACGACCCGGCCGCCGCCCGGGCACGGCTGATCGAACTGCTCCCCGGCTGGGACTCACGGTTCACCGCGCTGATCGCGGCCTGCGACGACACGGTCGTGCCGCGGTCGATCACCACGCTCCCGGCCGGCCTGACCTGGCCGTCGACGCCGGACATCACGCTGCTCGGCGACGCCGCGCACCTGATGCCGCCGGTGGGCCAGGGCGCCAACATGGCGCTGCTCGACGGCGCCCTGCTCGGTCTCGCGCTGGCCGCGCACCCGGACGACTTCCCCGCCGCCGTCAAGGAATACGAACGCGAGATGTTCGAACGCACCAGTGCCGCCGCCCGGATGTCCGCGGACATGCAGGAATTGCTGACGTCTCCGGACGCCGCCCAGAAGATGCTGGCATTCTTCCAACCGGGTTGAGGCAACCACATACGACACGCAGTTGGCGGATGGGGTGGTCCTCGGAGTCGATTCCGGCGACTCCGGCGCGGTGGTGGTTGGGGCGCGTACGAGATCGTGTGCTCCCTCACACCTCAATCCGCCAGCAGGAGGGCCTGCGCCGGCCCAACTCGCGCCGGGGCACGGCCCGTACGGACCGCTTCCAGCCAGCCCCCTCCCTCGTGCTCGACGCGCACGGCGGCGGACCAGATCATCAGAGACGCCGGGAGAGGCGAATCGAACCAGGCCAGAAGGCCCGGCAGGCGGCACCGGGGCGGCACCTTGGCAGCTACACCACCGCGGCGCTGGCCAGGACCGCGTCGACCTCACGGCTGGCGGCCGGTTCGGGCGACTCGGTGACCCCGAGGAGGAAGGCCGACTGGTCGCTGCTCTTCGCGACGACGGTCAGACGCATCCGGCCTGCCCTCCCGCTGTCGTCGCGCGTGCTCAGCACCACCGTGTACGCGGAACGCCCACTCACCTTCGTAGCCCGGGACTCCTCCACCGTCGACTTGCCGTCCGGGTAGAAGAACTCCGCGTTGGAACGCGCCGCTGTCTCCGTCCGCTGCCGCAGCGTGGACTCGTCGACGGGCCCGCCCCGTCCGGCGAGCACCACGGCTCCCCCGTGGCCGTCGGGCCCCTTCGTAGTGATCGAGGAAGTGAAGGCCTGGATCAGGCTCTTGCCGTCATTGCTCTTCCAGCCCTCCGGCACGGCATACGAGAGGCCGGCCGCGGTGTCCGTCACGCGCGGTCGCCCGGCCAGCGGGGAACTGTCGTCGTCCCGGGTCAGCCACCACACCGCCGCCCCGGCGAGAAGCACCAGAACCAGCGCGCCAATGGCGGCGACGGTCCAGGCGGGCCGAGTTCGCCGCTGCCCATATGGCAGCGGAGGCGTCGGCGGCAGGGGCGGCGGGCAGACGGAAGGCGGTGTTGTCATGGCCCCAGCATCCGTCTCCCGGCCGGGCAGGGACCTGAGCCGTCGTACTCAGTTCCGTACTCAGGTACTCACTGATCTCAGATCCAGCCGTTCGATGGTGACGGGTTGGACCGTCACGAAGTCTGCGAGCCGGTGGCCGTGCCGGTCCGTGGACGGGACAGGGCTCTGCTTCGGGTCCGCACACGCCTCGGCGTGACCGCAGTATTCCCTGGAGAGCTCCGTGCCGGGGCGCGAGGGCAGTTCAGCGGCCCGGACGAACCGAGCCGAAGCGGCTGACCTGTTCGCGACTGCGGCGCATGTCGGCGTGGTTCACGTACCGTCGCGCACGGACTGGGTCGTCGCGACAATCCAGCAGCCCAAGGGCCCGCCGACCGGACGGCCCAGCCAGGGTCGGTTTCCTCAACGGAACTTTTTCGTTGTCAGGCCATGAAGAAGAAAATGCTGTTCACGGCCCCACTCATCCTCGTGCCCATGCTGGTGACCCCAGCCGCCCACGCCACTGGCGAAGGCGTCCTGACCATCAGTCCCCGGGCGGGAAACGCGTGCGTCAACCTGACGCGGGACATCAAGACCATCGAACTTCCCCATGGCTACCGAGCCAGCATCCTCCGGCAGAAGAACTGCAGGGGACACGTCCTCCTCGAGTCCACCGAACGCCGGATTACCGGTCTCCCCAGTGGGTCCGCGAGCGTCCACGTCTTCAAGGACTCCTCTGGCATCCGTTTCCCTCTAGTGGAACGCCTCGTCGGAGACTCGGTCGCAAGCCCGGCTTGAGCCCTCACTCGGAGGACGTATCGGCCGCCTCGCACCCAGGCAACGTGGCGCGCATGAGGACGGGCGACGGTTGAGTTCGGTCAACCTCGGGAAACTCTGGCCAGGACAAGGCCCGCGCCAAGCGTCTTCGGGCGCTGGTACCGGACAAGGCGGATTGCGATCCGCCCCCGGGAGGGTGGACACACCTTCGCTGCCGTCGGCACCGCAGCTACCAGCGCCGACGGGCCATCGCGCGGAACAGCCCGAAGTCCAGGCCCCGTTGTCCGGCCCCGTGTGCGCCCGAACGCCGCCTTCAGGCGCTTCCCCAGGCGGTACGAGCCGGCCGAAGAGCCGGCTGTGCAGCAGCCGATCCAGCCGCTTAGGCAATCAGACGCCGAACTCCCGAGATACCGAACGTGGCATTCGGAAGCGAGCCCGGCTTCAGGTGATTGCCATCGTCTGCTGATCACCTCTCTGATCGCCATATTGGCCACCGGCGGGCCGGGCCCTGTCGGCACTGTCGCCACTGCCCTGCCCATCTGTGCCCGGCGCGCGTTGCGCCACGACCGCGGTCACCGCGAGGCGTTCGCGGGGCGGCGGAGCGCCCCCAACGTCCCGGTCGCCACGCCCGTTGCCGGAACCAGCCGCGGATTACGGCCGGAAAGCGACGGTCCGCAGCCCGAACGTACCGCGCCATCGTGCCCGGGCACCCGGCAACTCCGTTGAACAAGCGTGACCTCTCCCAGCGACCATGGCCGCGCCCCCGTACCTTTCGCTTCCCTCTCCGAGGCCTACTGGCTCGACACGCCCCTGCCCGTACGCCCGGCCGAGGGCTGCGCGCTGTGCGAACTCCCCCCACCGCCGACTCCGAGCACCCGCCCGCGGGACCAGGCAGCGTGCGGTCAGGCCAGGCTGGCCCCGGATCAGGCGGGAAGCCGTCGCGGCTGAACCGGGCGCGTTGCCAGGAACAGAGCCACCAACCACCCAAGGAAGGTCGCTCCCAGGACGATGTTGATGGCGAGCACCAGCCAACGGTTGTGCACGCCTCGGCGGAACGCGACGTACGTCGGCAGCAGGTAGAACGCGAAGGCCAGCGCAGTCAGCAGGACAACTTCCACCGGTCCTATGTTCCCGAACACCGCGAACTGCCTCCTTGGCTGCCGTTCAAAACCACCGGCCCAGCGTACCCATGCGGAGGTCACTGACGGGCGGGGGCGGCCCGGCCCTCGGCCGCACCCAGGCCACGGCGGCCGTCAGGCCGACCAGGGCTCATGTCGGCCACATTCCCGCGCACCGGCCCGGGACACGGGCTCCCGGTCGTGCCACCACCGTGGGCGCGGCGGTGCCGTGCTCGCCGATCAGCCGGCGACCACGGCCGCCGAGCGCACCGATCGCGTAGCCGGTGACACTTCGAGGCGCACCGTGCTGCCCGGCGCGACAGCCGACACCCCTGGCGGCAGCGCCCAGGCGACGGTCCGGTCCCTGTCACCCGTGTCCAGCGCGAGGAAGCGCGGCGCCTTCTCGCGCCTGCGCGGCTCCATGCGCAGCACCTCACCGGTCACGGTCTGCGGAGCACGGCGCTCCAGTACGGCGAGGGCCAGGTAGTACACGGCCAGCGCGCCGAAGCAGACGACCGCGGCCGTCTCGGCCACCAGCTGCTCCCCCATGGCCCGGTCGAGCCAGTCGTGGGAGTCGGCGAAGTTGCCGGGCATCATCGCAAGGAACGCGACAAACAGCGTCCAACGGCTGAAACGCCCCGCGATGGCGACGCCGAGCAGTGCGACGCCCACCCAGCCGGCACTCAGGACCAGCCCGGGGCGCCGCAGGGAGTGAGTCGTGTCCAGACCGCCGGTGACCGCCCAGTCCGGTTGACGCAGCACCGCGAACAGGCACAGGCCCACGGCCACCACGCCTGCGGCGCAGGCCAGTTGCAGCAGTCGGGGGGTGGCGGCACCGAAGCCGGGGCGCAGCCGGGGGTATCGGATCCGCACCGGACGCCAGGTGCCGCCGTAGGCGGACCAGACCTTGCGCTTGTCGCCCGCGTCGAAGCCGAGCAGGCGTCCGGCCCGGCTGGTGACGCCGAGGGCGGTTCCGTAGCCGAGGTAGCGGTCCCACACCGTGACAGCCGCGGGCGGCAACTGGGCGAACTCCTCGTGTGCGTGCAGCCAGGCGGCGACTCCCGCCCAGTGCCCCGCCCGTTCGAGCCCGCGCGGGGTCGCCCGCTCACCGAGTACCCGGGCCAGCAGCCACATCAGGGCGACCGCCGGTGCGGCACCGATCAAGAGGGCGCCACGGATGCCGTGTCCCCCGGAGACGACGGCCACCGAGAACAGCACACCGGGGGCGAAGGCGGTCCCGTACAACGCGGTGGCGAGCGGTGGTGCGAACCGGGCGCGGGACAGACCGCGCAGCCGCGCCTCCGCGACGATCTCCTGGCGCAGTTCGCTGTTCCAGGATTTCGCGCGCTCCTCGGCGCGGAAGGCGATGGCCCCGATCGGGGCGCCCGCGTCCCCGGCGCGTTCCACCACACGGTCGAGGACGCGCCGCTCGTACGGCATGAGAGGTCCGGCGTCCTTGCCGGTGACGTGCACGGTGCTGTGTGCCGGGTCGTCGTCGGGCTGGCGCACCTCGATGAGGCCGCGGGCCGCGAGGTCCAGGAGAGTGGCCGCGGCGGCACGGTCGACGGACCGCCACCGGTTCGCCAGTAGCGTGACGACAGCCGGGGACTCCGGGTCCGGCCCGAACTCCTGCGTGGCGGGCCCGGTTTCCACCATGCCGTTGCGGGTGGCCGCCAGGGCCAGCCCGAACATCGCGAGCCACACGCCGATCAGGACGGCGCCGCCCCAGTACATCTCCGCTTCGAACGTCACGCGAATCTCACCTGCACCGCGTCCTGCGGAGCCGCGCCTGCCTCGAAGTAGTCCCTGCGCGCGTGCGCGCCGCCCAGACCGGCCAGGATGTTGCCCGGGAAACTCTCCAGAGCGCTGTGATAGCTCTGTACGGCACTGTTGTAGAACTGCCGCGCGTAGGCGATCTTGTCCTCGGCGGTGGTCAGTTCATCCTGCAGCGTGGCGAAGTGCCGGTCTGCCTTCAGCTGCGGATAGCTCTCGCCCAGCGCGATCAGCCTGCCCAGGGACGCGGTCAGCGCGTCCTCCGCGGCCGCCTTGTCCATGACCCCGAGGCCGCTGTCGACGGCCGCCCCGCGTGCGGTGACGACTGCTTCGAGCGTGGCCCGCTCGTGCGCGGCATAGCCCCGTGCACCTTCTACCAGGTTCGGGATCAGGTCGTGCCGCCGCTTCAACTGGACGTCGATCTGCGCCCAGGACGCCTGCGTCTGGTTGCGCAACCGGACCAGCCTGTTGTAGGTACGCACCAGCCACCAGGCCAGTACGGCGATCAGCACGGCGATGACTGCGCCCACGATGACACCCACGGTGTCGCCCCCCCAAAAAAGAAAGAATCCATGAATCGACCCCCCGGCCGAACTTGGAGATCTTAAGCCCCTGCGAGCACTGCGCCGCACGGGAAGCGCTGAAGCCGCCTGGGCAGGAGATGGCGCCGGCGTGCTCCTCCCCCTCGGAAGAGGCGGAGGAGCACGCGCGCCTGGGCTCGACCCAGGGCAGCCGCCGAACGCAGCGGCTGGGGTCCGCTCAGAATTGCAGCGGGTCGAGGCGCGTCTTGTTGTCCTCGCTCAGGGACAGCCGGCTTTGGATGGTCGGCGCGAAATCCCCGTCGGAGAAGGTCAGGTCGAGTTCGTATCCGAACTTCCAGGTGTCGTCACCGTGGGGCTGGATGTTCAGCCGCAGGTGACCTGCCTGCAATGCGTCCCAGGTGAAACCCGACCGCACCTTCAAGGTGACCGGGCGGGTGGTGCCGTCGCCGAACTGCCCGAAGAATCCGGTCGCCGAGGCGGCCACCTTGTTGTTGCGGTCCAGGACCTGAATGGACAGCAGTGTGTCGCTGTCCTTGTTGTCGTCCAGCGTGAAGAACGTGATCGACGCATTCGTCAGCGTCGCCCCCGGGGCTGCCAGACGCCCATGGACCGAAGAAACGTCGTGCGCCGAAGCGGCCGGCGAAGACCCACCAACAGCGTGGGCCGCCCCGGCCGACCCGAACACGACGGCGAGAACGACGGCGGCCGAGGCCGCGGCCCTCCCCGAGAAATTGCTTGTCCTCATTGCACTCCCCTTTGCAAGCGGCGCGAGACATCTTGGTCGGGTGAGAACCCGGTCTCGATGGAACCCAGTGTGTTGAGCCGTCACGCACTGCGGATCCGTAGAGCTGCCAGAGAAAAATGGGCGGCCGTTGAGCAGCGGAAAGGGGCCGTGGCCGCCTTCCGGCGGCCACGGCCCCTGCCATGATCGGGCGTCAGGTCGGTAGTTCTGCGGATCCGCCGAGCTGCCGGATCAGCGCCCGGCGTGACGAGACGCCCAGTTTTCGATAGACGTTTCCCAGGTGGTAGTCCACCGTGCGTACGGACAGCAGCACTTCGGCCGCGATCTCCCTGCTGGTCCGCCCCTGCGCCGCCGCCCACGCGATCCGCCACTCCTGCGGCGTGAGCGCGCCCAGATCCGGCCGGTCGGCACTCGGTACGGTGCGCAGGCCGAGCACTGTCAGTTCGTGGCGGGTCTGCTCGGCCCACGGCTTGGCCTCGGCCGACTCGAAAACCTCCAGCGCCGCCGCGAGCGGCTGGTAGGCATCCTGGCGACGTCTGGAGCGGCGCAGCCACTGGCCTTGGCAGAGCAGGGTTCTGGCCCGCTCCAGCGGTTCGTCGACGTCCCGGTGCGCCTTGAGTGCCGCGGTGAACAGCGGCCCCGCACCCCCGCCACGTGCCAGCAGCGCGCGGCATCGCAGTGCGGCGGCCCGTCGGCCACGTCGGCCCGTCGCGGCGACGGCTGCGTCAAGGCGGTCCAGAACGCGCCGCGCCTCGTCGGGCCGACCGGCCCGCACCAGCGCTTCGGCCAGGTTCGGCGGTCACGGGAACGACGGCCGGCTCGACGACGGCGCGCAGCACCGTGTCCGCGCGGCGCAGTTCGACGACGGCGTCATCGATCCTGCCCCCGGCCAGCGCCGCAAGGCCCACCGCGTACCGGACCCGCGCCTCGGTCTCGAGGTCGTCCGGGCACAGGCGCATCGCCTCCTCGGCATGCGCCGAGCAGTCGTCCGCACGGCCGAGAACGGCGGTGACCATGGCGAGCGTCGCGCGGGAGGCCGCGATCGTGGTCGGCTGCGCCATCGCGTCGGCGAGACCGGCGCATTCCAGAGCGTCGGAGTAAGCCATGAGCGGCCGGCCGACGCGGATCTCCAACTGGGCCCGACGCCGCAGGCCGTAGCCGAGCAGCGCGATGTCGCCGACGGCTCGGGCGGCGGCGACATCGTGATCGATCATGCGGCGCGCCAAGTCGTAGTCCTCGACGTACATGAGCACCTCGGCCAGTTCGGCACACGCCCCGTTCGACACGTGCCGCTCGCAGACCGCGACACACGCCTTGGCCAGCTCGGCGCCGGCCGCCTGCCCGGCGAGCACCTGCGCCAGCGCCAGGCGCACGGCCCCCTTGGGGAAAGAGGGGTTGGGGCGACCGTCCGGGGCGGTCAGCGCCATCACCTTTGTGCAGACGTCCAGCGTCGCGGTGACATCCCACCTGGCCAGCGGTGCGTTCATGGCCAGGCTCAGCACGCGGCCGGCCGCCAGCCGGTCCTCAGGTCCGGCGCCTGCCGCCTCCGCGACCAGCATGTCGAAGATGTCGCCGGTCCGCCCGCGCAGCACGGCGTGGTAGGCGCGGTCGCCCAACACCTCGACGCGCGCGCCGACATTGTCCCCGGCCAGCGCCTCCGCCTGGTCGAGCAGCGCCTCCGAGTGGTCCAGCGCGCCGGCGGCCGACCAGATCGTCGCGGCGGCGCAGATCCGCCTGGCCCGCAGCACCGGCTCCCCCGTAAGCTCCGCGGCACGTTCGAGGGCAGCGGCCTGCGCGACGATCCCGCCGTGCCGCCGGGCGCGGTCGGCGGTGGCCACCAACGCGGCCGCGACCTGTTCGTCCGGGCCGACCGACGCACAGGCGAGATGCCACGCCCTGCGGTCCGCCTCCTTCGGTGAGGTGCACGCCTTGGCCAGCGCGGCGTGCGCCTGCCACCGTTCACCCGGCCCGGCCTGCGAGTAGACGGCCGACCTGATCAACGGATGCCGGAACGTCACCGTACGCCCGGTGATCTGCACCAGACCGCTGACGGTGCCCTCGTCCAGGGCCGCGAGATGAATGCCGAGCGCACCGAGGGCCCGCGCCACCACCTCAAGCTCCGCGCTCCCCGCGGCGGCACACACCAGCAGCGCCTGCCGCTGCCGGGCGGACATCGACACCAGCGACGCCGCGAAGGCGCGTTGCAGCAGCTTCGTCGTCGGCAGCGGTTCGACCAGTTCGCTGAGGCCGGCCGCGGACTCCAGCGACAGCACCCTGGGCAGTTCGAGGAGCGCGAGCGGGTTGCCCATGGTCAGCGCGGCCAGTCGCGCGCCGACCAGCGCGGGCACGCTTGCGTTGCGGGCCAGGAGTTGCAGGCTGGCGTGCTCGTTCAGACCCTCCAGGCGCAGTGTCTCGATGCCGGGCGCGTTGAACTCGGGGACGTCCCGGGTCGCGAACACGATCAATGCCGGGTCGGCGAGCAGCCTGCGCGCCGTGAACAACAGAGCGGCCGCCGACACGTCGTCGATCCAGTGCGCGTCATCGATCAGGCACAACAGCGGCCGGCGCGCGGCAGCCGCGGTGAGCAATGCGAGCGTCGCCGCGTAGACCGCATGCCGACCGCCCGCCGCCACCGGTGGCTCCGCAGTGTCGTCAGCCTTCTGCGGCACGAGGGTCGTCAGCACGTCGGCGTATCGGGCCGGTAATTCCCGCAGCACCTCAAACAGCGGCCCGACCAGCTCGCTCAGCGACGCGAGGGCCAGCTCCGACTCGAATTCGACACCGGTCGCCCGCACGACAGTGCACCCGTCCGCGTTCTCTGCGAGATGATCGAGCAACGCCGTCTTGCCGATGCCCGGTTCACCGCGCAACACGACGCTGCGCCCGTGTCCCGCGCGCGCCTCGTCCAGCAGTACGGCCAACCGCGCGCATTCCGTCTCTCGCCCGACGATTCGCATGTCCCCCCAGACAGTTGCCCCGCAGTGACACATGCTACGGACGGACGGGCGGAGGGACACCCATGATGCCGCGGCAACGCCTTGACCTCAGCGCGGATGGGTGTCAGTCGGCGCTCGCCCGCCCCAGAAAGAGACTCGTCTTCACCTTCACTCGTACGCTTCCGCCCTGTTCGGCCACTGTGTGCGCCATGTCAGCGAGGACGCGCTCCCGGGTGCGGGACGGAAGTACCCGGTAGCCCGAGTAGGAGGCGAGCAGGCCGATCAGAGCGGAAGGGGAACGGTCGTGTACGGATTCGTACAGTCGGTGGTCCGGATCCACGAACCCGGCCGCCACCATGTCACGCCACTGGCGGGCGTCGGCCCCGTGGCGTGCGGGGCCGGGGCGGGGATCCAGGATGGTGTACTCGGGAACATCGATGCCGTGTCGGGCGTGGGCGGCGGTCAGCTCGGCTCTCAGTTCGTCGGACTCCAGAGACCAGTGGTTCCAGAAGAGCGCTATCGCTCCGCCCGGCGACAGCGCGGCCTTCGCCCTGGCCCAGCGCACGGCCGGGTCCACCCAGTGCCATGCCTGGGCGCAGTACAGCAGCCCGTAGCGCCGCGCGGGCCGCCAGGTCTCGAACCCGGCGATCTCGACCGTCACCTGGGGCAGCCCGCCGCAGCGGTGCCGCAGCACCCGCGCCATCCGGGTGTCGGGCTCGACACACGTCACCGGTACGCCGGACTGCGCGAAAGCCCGCGTCGCCTTGCCTGTGCCGGCCCCCACCTCCACGGCAGGGTCACCGTCGTCAAGGTCGGCGAACTCCAGGACATCATCGACCAGTTGAGCGGGGTATCCGGGCCGGAACGCGTCGTACTCCTCGGCATCGTCGCCGAAGGTGTGGCGACGCGACCGCGCCGACGTCGAAGCGTTGTGCGGAGTCCCGTTCGTCATGGACGCACGCTACGCGCCGAGCTCCGTGGGCGACAGAACGCCTTCCATGAGCCGCCGGTGCCGCCCCGGCCGCGCTCACCTCTCTGGCGACGGTAAACGCGCGTGAGGGCTTTGCGCCTGTGGCAGACGAGACTCAGGCTGCCGTGAATCGGCCGGGTTCGTGTGACCCGCGCTGATTCGGGCCCTACCCGGCAAGGGCGGCGGCATACAAAGGCAGCCAGCCTCGTGCGACCGTGGTCGCACGAGGCAGCCCGGGGGCTTCAGTTGAGTGATGTCTCAGCGGAAGGCGGCGATGTTGCGGGCGACCCAGTCGTTGAAGGGGCGCGGGGCCCGGCCGAGGACTTGTGCCACGTGCGGGCTGATCCGCAGTTCGGCGGGGTTAGGGGCAGCGATGATGTCCAGGGTGTCGTCGGCGAGCTCCGCCGGAACGAACTGGGTCATCATGGCCTTGGCCTCGTCGCGGGTGAGTTCGTGGAACCGCACCGGCGAGCCGAGCGCGGTGGCGATGGCCTCCGTCTGCTGACGCGGCGTGATCACCTCCGGCCCGGTCAGCTCGTACACCCCGCCGCCGTGCCGGTCGTCCAGCAGGCAGGCCGCCGCCACCTCGGCGATGTCCGCCGGGTCGACGACCGGCACCCCGACGTCGCCGAAAGGCGCGGCGACCGTCCCTCGCGTACGGACGGACTCCGCCCAGGCCAGGGCGTTGGAGGCGAAGCCGCCCGGTCGCAGGACGGCCCAGGCCAGGCCTGATTCCCGCAACGCGTCCTCCACCGCGCGCATCGCGACCCGCGACGGGCCGAGCGGCCTGGTCGCCACGCCCTGCGAAGACAGCAGGACGACCCGGCGGACCCCGCTGGCCGCGGCCAGGGCGATGATGTCGGCCGGCCCGGCTCCGGGGGCGTGCAGGTCGCCGGACAGCAGCAGGAACAGCGCCTTCGCCCCGTCCAGCGCGGGCGTGAGGCTCGTCGGCTCAGCCAGATCGGCGGCCACATGCCGGACTCCCTCCGGCACTGCCACCGCGTGCCGCGAGACCGCCGTCACCTGCTCGCCCGCCTCGGCCAGCGCCTTCGTCAAAGGCCGGCCCACGTTCCCGGTAGCCCCGGTCACCACGATCATCTTCAGCTCCTAGTCCGTTGTGCACTACGGCAGTTGACGCTAGGAGTCAGGCTTACTTTCCGTAAGGACATACCCAGAGGTAAGCTCCGGACATGAGTGAAGGCGCGCAGCTGACACAGGCCGAGACCAGCAATCGGTATGACGTGTTTCACACCGACTGCCCCGCACGCGACGTGGTCGACCATGTGACCAGCAAGTGGGGCATCTGGGTGCTGATCTCCCTGCGGAGCAACGACTTTCGGTTCTACGAGCTGCGCGACACCATCCAGGGCATCAGCGAGAAGATGCTCGCTCAGACCCTGCGCGCACTGGTCAAGGACGGCCTGGTCTGGCGGGAGGTCGAACCGACAACGCCACCCCAAGTCACCTACGGGCTCACCGAGTTCGGCCAGGATGTCGGCGAGCCTCTGTCGGACTTGTTCGGCCGGATCACACAGCGACTGTCCTCACCCAGCGCGGAGTAGCGCGGGACCGGTCGAGGGCGGCGACGTCAGAGGGCGTAGATGCCAGGCTCAGTTGGCCATGCCGACCGGGTGGACCTGAATCCTGTCGTCGTAGGGGCCGGCCAGCGGCAGCGCCTCCGCGGGCCACTTCAGGGACACGCTTCATGGCCGCGGGTAACGGGAGCGGAGGTACCGTCCATGTCCTTCAGGTCGACGCCTGCGAAGCCCGTCACCGAGCAGGTGCTGGCGCCCTTGTTGGTCATCCGGACAGTGACGTCGCCCGTCTTCTTGTCTGGCGAGCTGTCCACGGCCTCGATGGTCAGGTCGCTCGTGCGGCAGAACTTGCTCTTCCCCGCGCCGGTCCCGGCACCGTTCCCACCGCCGGAAGACGACGAAGTGCCGTTCCCGGAGCCAGGCTTCGCCTTGCCCGCCTGCTGACACAGAGAGATGTCACGTTCAGCCGGATCGATCAACGGCTACGAAAATCCTGTATGAGCCGTACCCGGCTCCGGCGCCCTGAAGTCAACCTTTTGGGCAACATGTCGTCCTGCATGTCGATGACGAGGAGCGCGGCACGGTGCGGCATCAGTGGCATCGACCCACCGTAGCTGTGGTCCTCTGCCGACGGCCACCGGTCGTGGGTCCTGAAACGACATGGTCATGCGCACGATGGCCCCCGAACCCCTAAGTTTCCTTGCCGACTCCAGCATTGGTCGTAGGGATGGACGGCTCCGAGTCACGTTGCTGGTCCGTGGCCACGATGCGTGTCCGGCTTGCCAGACAGACAGCCCCCGCAATCGGGATTGCCAGGAGCGCGAATGCGCCCGCAAACGCGGGCAGCTGACTCGTCGACACCGCCGAGAGTGCCGTGAACAGAGCCGACGCCAGGGCCAGGACCAGGGTCTGGCCAAGATTCTGCGAGGTCTGCATCGCGCCACTTGCATAGCCCTGCTTGTCGGCCGAAGCATGCGCCAGCGACAGGAGCGTGAGTGACGGCGCCGCGAGCCCCATGCCGACGGCGGCCATCGCCATCGAGGACACCGCTACGGCCGGAGGCACCGCCGGCACGGTGCACAGTGCCGCTACCGCCACCGCGAGCGCCATGATCCCGGCCCCGACGGCGACAAGCCGATGCCGCCGCACCCGGTTCTGCAGGCGGCTCTGCACCCAGGAGGCTCCCGCCCAGGCAAGTGCCGCCCCGGTGAATGCCAGCCCCACCACAATGCCCGGTACATGTCGCGCCGTGCTGAGCATCAGGGGGACGAAGGCTTCGAGCGTGAAGTACGCACCAGAGGTCAGCGCCCGCAGGAGCACCGTGGCGGGCAATCCTCCCCCGGCTCGCCAGGTATGCGGTGGCAGCAGCCTCGGGGCGAACGCCACAAGCAGCGCCACACCGATCGACGCGCACACCGCGTGACGTACGTTCCAGGCAGAAACGCCGTACTGGGTGAGCGCCGCAGCCACGCTCACCGCCACTGCCGCCGGCAACGCGGGCTGCCGCAGGGATGCCCCGGAACTCTCAGGTTCCTGCGATGCTCCCGGATGTGCTGGACGTCCACGAAGGAGCAGTACCGCAGCTGCCGCGGGAATCAGAGTGAACCCGGCGAGGCCGAAGAACACCGCACGCCAGGACCACAACTCGGCTACGAACCCGGCGAGTGGGGGGCCGGCCAGTGAGGGAACAATCCAGCAGGCACTCATGAGGGACAGGGCGCGGGCGCGCAGATGATCCGGGTAGGACTGCCCGATGGCCGCGTTGACGGACACCGCCACCAGGCCCGCCGCAATGCCGTCGGTGAAGCGTCCCAGGCCCAGTTGCCAGATGCTGGTACTGGTTGCGGAGACGAGGAGTGTCACGACGGTCAAGACCACCCCGGCCGTCAGTGGTCGCCGGGCCCCGTCGCGATCCGCCCATGCCCCGCCCAGCACACCACCGAGCAAGCTCGCAGCCACGAACGCCCCTGCCACCAGCGGGTACAGACCGACTCCGTCGAGGTCCCGAGCCGCCACCGGCAGCAACGGCATCACTGCCAGCGCCGCGAACCCGGTCAAGAACATCACTGCGGCGAAACTCGCCGTGGCAGCCAGATACGTACGGGAGAAGATTCCGGGTGGGGAAGGAGACTCTGCCGGTTCACGGGGGTCACTTGTCACCGGCAGCACGGTAGGGCTCAACTCCGGCCTGGACCAATGCTTTTCGGGGAACCCCGATGGGCGCGCGGGGCAGAACCATCGGGTCCATACCCAAGCCTGAAGGGCGCTGCATGCCGGCGTCGCGGCGCAGGAGTGCAACCCGCGCTTCATCAGCCCGCTTTCGCCTTCCTTCTCTCTTCATCAATCGGGCCACCCTTCTCCCGTGCACCGCGCCGGTGCACGGGAGAAGGTATGGACAACGACCAGCGAGTAGGCTCTCGCGTCACCTTCGCCAGAACAGGTGGTGCGTGACGCCGCTCGGGCTGGGCACGACCTCCAGGTGGAACCGGTCGAGCAGCTCATCGGGGGACTCCCACAGGCGTAGTCCGGACCCGAGCTTCACCGGCGAGACCGCCACATGCATGGTGTCGACGAGGCCGGCATCGAGGAACTGCCGGATGGTGGTGACCCCGCCGCCGAGTCGGACGTCCTTGCCCCGCGCCGCTTCTCGCGCCCGTGCAAGGACCTCGGCCGGGTCGCCTTCAACGAAGTGGAACGTGGTGTCGGAGAGCGTGAACGACGGACGCTTGTGGTGGGTCATGACGAACACCGGCGTGTGGAAGGGGGGTTCCTCCCCCCACCAGCCGCGCCACTCATGGTTCTGCCAGGGCCCGCGCTGGGGCCCGAACTTGTTGCGGCCCATGATCTCGGCACCGATGTTGCGTGCGAAGTCTCGCGTGAAGTAGTCGTCGAGGCCCCGGCTCCCCCCGGAATCCGTGCGCATGGGCCAGCTCGCTGTGGCTCCGGCCCAGGCGAACAGCCTCTCGGGATGGTCAAGGCCGAAAGGCCGCTCGAGAATCTGGTGCTCGCCGGCACCGATTCCGTCACTCGAAACATTGAAGTTCATGACTCTCAGCAGTTGATCCATGTGTTTCCTCGTCAGGTCCTGTCGCGGCATCGTGTGGCGAGGCGCCACCCAACATGACGTCGAACGGGACGTGGCCGGATCGACAGCGGCCGACGACTTTTTCCAAGGCGCGTCGACAACCGGCCCGTGGGCGGTGTGGCTGCGGCGGTCGCGGAGAGAGCATCTCACTGGATCAGGGCAGTATGCGGATGGTCCGGCGCTTCCGGGCAGACGCAGAGCCGCAGATCGTAGCCTCGGGCGATCTCGACCATGGCCGGGGTCGCGGGGTGAGGGCAGGCGGTGGGGTGGGCGTGGCCTTGTCCTCGCGGGGGTTGATGGCTCCTCACCGCTCCCACACGGTCACGTCGACCGTCATCTCGGCGCCCTGCTGGTCGACGAGCGCGAGGGAGGCGAGGCGGCCCTTCTCCGTCGTGAAGCAAACCCGGTCTCCCACCTTCACGTCCGTCTTCCGCTGGCCGGGACGGGAGTTGAGGAGGGCTGAGCAGTCCTGCTTCTTGGGCGCGCCCGAGCCGGTCCACCGGGCGAGCTGACCGTGGCCGTACAGCTCCCCGGGAATACCCCCCTCAATGTCAGCGAAACCGCCCGGCGCCCGCGTGGGCGGGGGATCGTCGACGAACCAACCCTGGATCATCCCGGCCTCGTCACGGGCGGGCAGGACCAGCGTGCCCTTCCAACGCTCCCGGACGACGGGCGGCGGCGGCACGACAGGCGAAGCCGTGGACGGAGACGGTTGAGGGGCCGGTGTTGATGGGTCCGCGGCAGGCGGTTCGGAGGCCGACGTCGTGGCCGTCGGGCGCGCGGGCGACTCCGTCGGCCACGATGCCGAGGGGCTCGGCGACGAAGAGGGAACCGGGCTCGGCGCTGAGGCGGCCCCAGGGCGGGCCGACGCCCATGTGTCGTGGAAGAGCAGCACGAATCCGAGCACGAGCGCGGCGGCTCCCACACAGCCGACGGCGGCCCGCGCCTTCTTCGTGCCGAGGTGGGGTATCTCGGCGCTGCCGATGACCAGCGGCCCCTCAACGATCGCGGCAATCAGAGCGACGATGCCGACGAGCCACAGAGGCGCGACGTAGAGGACCATGCCAACACCTCCATTTCCGCGGGACTACGAAGGTATCCGTGCCCCGGGACACCGGTCAGCCCTTCTCCTGTACAGGTCCGCAGATACGGGATCGCGTCGCCCCAGTGACGCCGCACACCACTCCTGCAGGATCTGGTCGAGTACCGGCTCACGCCGCACGGGCGGCAGTTGGGCCCCGTGTCGCAGGCACTGTGGGACTGGGGCGCCGACGCACCGACTCAGCAGGCCACGCCTCTCACGTGCCCATTCGTGGATACGAAAAGCCCACGCAAAATTCCGACGCTGCCACGGCCCTCGTGACCCGCCGTGCCCGGACGTCGCAGAAGTGCCTGACCTGGTCGTCTGCACGGCTCAACTGCCCTTGCCTGCCGTGTCGTTGAGCGGTTCCATGGAGCATGGCGGGAGCAGGAACAAGGGGGGGACGAGCGATGAGTGGGCGCGCATTCGGTGAATTCCCGGTCGATGTTAGGCAGCGGGCGCTGCTGTTTCTCGGTGAGCAGGCAACGGGGTCGTTCGGCGAGGCTTCGCGTACCGGGTCCGAGGGCAGTGAGGGGTCCGAGGGCAGCGAAGGCAGCGAGCGCAGCGAATTCACCGAGGGCAGCGAGAACAGCGAGACCACCGAACGCAGCGAGTACAAGGAAGTTGAGCGCGGCTGGGGAGTGGACTGCCTGCCGGGCGGGCCGGGGACCGAGCTGACATGGATACCCCGCTAGACAAGCCGACGTATGACGAGGAGTCGCTGTTCATGCCGCCCGAGGCGCGGCCGGACGTGGTGAGTGGGACAGGGGTGCGCGCCTGGCAGGTCGCCGAGGCCCTGCTCGCCTTTGAGGAGGGTGATGACGCTGCTGGTGCTGGCGGAAAGCGGGGATGAGACCGCCATACGCTTCGCCCGCTTCGCTTCGGACGGGGGCGTCGAAACCCTCGTGGTCGCCGACTTCGACCGCCTCGCCGTCACCGTCACGGTGTCCCGCGATCTGAACTCTCACAGCACTGTCCTCGTCGACGGCTATCCCCCGGTCGGCATATTCTGCAGGGGCCGGCTCGGCTCCTCGCCCTCGTCGGCGCCGGCCGCGCGGTTCGCGGCCAGCGAGCAGGAAGCCACCCTCTGGGCCGCCTTGGCCCTGTGGCCCGGACCGGTGATCAACCGACCCACCGTGCACGGATACCCGGCGAGGCTGGACCCGCTGGAACTCGCGTCCTCATCGCCCGGCATCCGGCCGGCCGGCACCATCACCAACGGCCGGGACGCAACCGGGAACCACGCCTACCGCACCAGCTGTTACACCCAACTGGACCCCGCCGCACGCGACGTGTACGACGTCGTCCACCTCACGCAGATCGACGAGCGGCGAACCCACCAGCTCCTCTTCGCCGCAGCAAGCACCTTTGAGGTAAACGGCCCCGGCCACGAGCTGGACCTCGCTCACCGCGTCGTGATCCGCCGGTGGCTGCAGGCCAAGCAGACGGACTTCGCGATCGTCACCGTGGACACCATGGACAGCCCCCATGGCACACTCCGGCTCCTCGAAGCCTCCCCGTGGGCGAACCATCACCAGTTCAGGTCCGTGGAAGACGCCGCCTATACGGCATTGCTGGATCGGCTGGTCCGGTGATCCTGTGCGTCGGTGTAGCCGCCGACCCGACTTTTCTGGCCGGACTTCACGCCGTACGAACCGCGCGCCTGCCCCACAGGGCGGTCGACCTCCCCTCCCTGGCGATGCGGGGATCGGTACACATCCCCCTCGACGACCTGTCGAGTACCACCATCCACACCGGCCGCCAGGTCATCTGCCTGGAAGGGGTCACCGCCGTCTGGTGCCGACTGCTGGATGTGTCCCCCTACGCCCCGGCCCGCTACCGCGAAGCCGCCGCCGGCCACTATCAGGCGTTCCTGCGGCTGTTCGAGCACCTGTCCGTCAGGGTCATGAACCCTCCGCTGCGCGAGGCCACCGGCTTCACCAAGGTCCTGCACGCGGTGACGATGGCTGCCATCGGCGGCTGGCAGGTTCCCAGGACCTGCCTGACCTCGAACCCCGACGAGGCGCGCGCCTTCATCGCCGACTGCCCACAGGGGGTGATCTTCAAAGGCTCGTCGGCGACCAAGACCTTCGCCCAGGTCTACGAGGCGAGCCACGAGGCGCTGCTCGACCGGCTGGGCCGGGTACCGGTGCTGTTCCAGGAACGGATCGCCGGTCCGGACGTACGAGTCCACACGGTCGGCGACCAGGCATTCGGGGAGGCGATCCACTCACCCGAGATCGACTACCGCACGGCCGTCCACGTCAACGACTACCGCCCCATCACGCTCCCGGACTCCGTCGTCCGCGGCTGCGCCCGCCTCACCACGCATACGGGGCTCCCCCTACTGGGAGTGGACTTCAAGATCGATGAAGCCACCGGCGAGTGGTACTTCCTCGAAGCCAACGCGATGCCCTGTTTCGAAGGCTACGACCGTCGCGCGGCAGGAGCGATCACCGCCGCGATGGCCGACTGGCTGGCACCAGCAGTCGCCGGATGAGCGGGTCCGATGCGTGTGCTGGTCGCGACCCATGTCGTCGCCGTACGGCACTTGTCGCGTTCGCGGTCGAAGCCGGGCAGTCGACCGCACGCCGAGCCTCGCCGTAGCCGGTGGACGGCCTGTCCTGCTCGGTGGCGGGCTGCTCGGGCACGAGGTCGGCGACGGCCGTGCGAATGGAGCCGCGAGCGACGCCGAGTTCGTGGGCGAGGGCTGCGATTCACCCGGACCTTCCAGGTGCGCGGTGCGCACCACGTCGGTCTTCGCGGCCGTCACGGCTGGTCTATGGGGTTTCGTCAAACAGATCGATGCCCTTCTTCGCAGCGAGGGCTCGCAGTTTCTCGGCGTCGTCGGCGGGGACGCACACGAACGCCCGCAGGCCCTCGTCGCCGCGGCGCAGGATGTAGCTGGCGAAGCTGTCGGTCAACTGGCTGCCGTCGTTGTCGTAGAAGAGCCACCGGACCCGGACGAGGACAATCGTGTCACTGAGCTGTTCATGGCTCAGGCGCTCGTATCCGACGGAGGCCAGGCCGAGCTCGCGGTAGAGGGGGTACGACTGCTCCAGCCCGATGGCCATGGCTTCCCGGGATTCCAGGACGCCGGCTCCGTGCTGGTCATTGAGGATCATGCCCGGGCTCCCCCACAGGTCGGCCGCTGCTTGGGCGTCGTAGGAAGTGAGAGTGTCGGCGTAGCGGGCGAGATAGTCATCGATCTCGGCTTCGATGGTGTTCATACCGCCCAACGTAGGCATAAACGCCACATCAACCCGGCAGCTGCGCGGCCAAGTACGAGCTTCCATAGGCACTTCTCGTGGGCGCACCCGAGAACACTCCCGGGTGCGTCCTCCCGCCGTCCGCAGGAGCAGGTCAGGGCAGGGCAGGGCAGGGTGTGCGGCCACACCGGTCGGAGGAATGCGGAACCGGGCGGCAGGCCGACACGTCACAGCGGCACGCTGCCGTGCATGTGGCCGAGAGCGAGGACGCCGTGATGGATCCGCTCGACGGGAGAGGACGCAGGCCTCGGCTGCCCCGGCCGTGGTTCGGGCCGGCTCTGGTCGTCGTGTCCTGTGCCCTGGCCGCCTGCGGCACCGGAGCCACGGGCTCACGGCCGCACGCCGCTCCTCCGCCCCCTTCCGCCGACGTGCCCCCCGCCACCACGACGACCGGGCCTGGCGACCGGAACCCTGCCTCCACCCCGCCAGAGCCCACAGCGCCCTCGCCGGGAACGACGCCCGAGCAGACGCCGACGAGAACCGTGCCTTCGCCCACCGCTCCAGACTGTGTCGCCAGTGCCATCACCATCCATCACCGCGCGGAGGACGCGGCCGTCCAACAGCTGTGCGTGCGCCCCGGCGCGACGGTGACGGTGGTCCTCCCGCCCCGCCCCGGCGGGTGGCCACCGCCGCACAGCAGCAGTCCCATGCTGGCCACGGTCACCGGGACGGCCGGCGACCCGGACGGCACTGTCCGGGTCACGGTCCGCGCGGCCCGGACGGGCGCGGCCATGGTCACCTGGAGGACGCAGGGAGCGGAGCTCTTCACCCTGCGCCTGGAAGTTGCGGCATACCAGAACCCCTGACGCGCGCCGGGGTGGGCTGGCGCCGAACGGCCGGTGCGCACCCCGGGAAAGGGGTCCGCACCGGCCGCCCGCACCGAGAAGTCGCGGGTGTGAAGGGATGCGAAGAGATCAGCCCGTGCGCCCCTTCAGGCGTCGCGGATCGAATGACCAGATGCCGCGCCCGTGGGTGGCGGCGTACACGTTGCCGTCGGGGCCGAGGCGCAGCTGGAGGACGGCGGTGGTGGGCAGATTCTTGCCGAGGACCTGCCACTGGCTCGCACCGGCCGGCCGGTAGAAGACGGCTAGGTCGGTGGCGAGCGCGAGGCCGCCGTTCGGCAGGAGTCTGACCGAGTCGGCGGGCACGTCAGGCAGATTGGCCGAGATGTCCGTCCAACTGCCGCCGCCGTCACGGGACTCGAAGACGTGACCGACGCCCGCTCCCGGCCCCTCCGTGAACTTCCGGGAGAAGCCGTTGACCGCGACGTAGACGTGCTGGGCGTCGGCCGGGTCGATCTCGAAACCGGAGATGTAGCGGTTCGGGATCGTTCCGTCGATGGGCAGGTTCAGTTGGTGCCAGCCGGTGCCGTCGACGTTGCCGACCGCGATGCCGCGGCTGAAGCCCTGGTTGTTGCAAGGCCCGCACCAGCCGACGTACACCGTGCCGCCCGAGGACGCCACGGCGGTGGCCACGTGGCCGCCGCCCAAGTCGTAGGCGTTCTTCCACTCGGCGCCGGAGCGGATCGCGAAGCCCTTGGTCTGCACCCACACGTGACGGCCGCCGGCCACCCAGGTGTTGGTGTCCTTGGCGTCGGAGGTGATGGGGGCGATGAAGCGGGCGCCCGCACCGCCGAGGTCCTTGTCGGGCGGGGCTACCTCGTACTCGGTGGCCTTCGTCGGGTCGTTGACCCAACTGCCGTTGTTCACACCGCAGTTCTGGGTGACCCACATGTCGAGGTAGACGTACTCGTTCGCGATGTTGCAGCCGTTGGCCGGGTCGGTGATGGTGTCGCCGCCGTCGCCGCCGAAGTTGGAGCCCATCACCTTGTCGTGGCCGCGCAGGATCGACTGGCCGTTGTCCTGGAGGCCGCCGGTGACCGAGAAGCCGCCGTGGTCGAGGTCCTTGCCGACGCCGACCGAGTAGTACTGCAGGGCGTCGAGGGTGCCGTCGTTCAGCGACTGCCAGTCCTTGGCGTGGCCCCCCGAGTCGACCGCGCCGTTCAGCGGCCGCCGGTAGATGCCGCCGTCATTGCCGACGTACGCGTACGACTTGCCCTTGTAGCTGCCGACCGCGACCGCGTGCTGGTCGGAGTGGGTGGTCGGCGAGCAGTCGCCGGTCTGCTTGGCCGGGTCGATGCTCCAGCAGGGGAACGGGAAGTTCCAGTACGGTCCGGGAGTGATCCAGTTGGTGCCGCCGTTCTTGGTCTCGAAGACCTCTTCCAGGCCCAGGTAGACGTGGTCGGCGTTGTTCGGGTCGGCCTGGAGGAACTGGTTGTACCAGGACTGGATGCCGGGCATGTAGCCCGCGCCCTGGAGCGCCGAGCCCGAATTTCGCAGCTTGGTGTAGTCGGCGATCTGCGTCCAGGGCCCGAACGGCGAACCCGACTTGGACACGTACACGCCCTTGAGGCCGCTGTCCGGGTTGCTGCTGGTCTGCGCCGGTGACTGGTCGACCGCGTACAGGCGCGAGCCGTCGGCCGCCGCCCCGAACGTCACGTTGCCGACGTCGTCACTGCTGGCCGGCAGGTCACCGAGACCGCTGGCGGGCTTCCAACTCCCGTCAGCCTGCTGGGAGTAGAACCCGTTATACGTGTCGCCACCGCGCCAGCCGATGGCGAGCAACACCTTGCTCGGGTCCTTGGCGTCGACCGCGATGTCGTTGGCGATGTTCTTGTACGGGGCCGACTCGTCGCCCGCCTTCGAACCACCCGGCAGATAGTCCGGGTTGGGGGCGAACTCCAGCTTCCACGGGCCGGACAGCGTGGTGGTGGAGTGCGACCACACACCCCGGCTGGTGGCCGCCCACACTTTGGTGCCGGCGAACCGCAGGGCGTGGATGACCGTGGACTCCAGCTCGGCCCCGCCCACCCGGCCGCCCGGCTGGAACTGCCCGTGCTGCGGATCGGCCAGAACGTAAACTCCCGTACCGACGAAGGATGTCGCGCCGGTGTTGGACTCGCCGGTCGCGTACCAGAGCCGTCTGGAGCCGTCGAGCGCGAGGGTGCCGGTCGACAGGGAGGGCAGCTTGTCGGCGATCGACTCCCAGTGCCCGCCGCCGGTCGTCGAGCGGAACACGCCGCCGTTGGCGCCGCCCGCGTACACGTAGCCCTGGTCGTCGGCGGCGATCCCGGTGATCCGGCCCGTCACCTTCCCCGATCCGCCACTGGAGTTGGAGTTGATGTCGCGGTAGCGCGGGTCGTCCGAGTCGTACGCCTTCTTCGTGACGTGGTCCCAGTCGCCCGCGGTGTGCCGCATCGACTGGAGCTGCGCCCAAGCCGCCCCGTACGCGCCGGGCGCCACCACGCCGGGGGCGGTGCGGGCCTCGGTGTACTGGGCGGTGCCTTCGGCGGAGTTCTCCGCCTCGTCCGAGCCGCCGTCGCCGCTCCCGGACTCAGCGAACGCGGACATTCCCTTGCCCGCGTGCACGGCTTTGGTGTGCTGCTTGGCGATGTCGGCCTGGTGGCGCGCGTTCCAGGGCCGGGGTCTGATGTCACCGGATGCCGCGAACGACTGGGTGCCCAGCAGTCCGAACGCGGCGGCCACGACGGTGCAGGTGATGAACCGTCGCCGATGCCGTTGGGGCATCATGCGCTCTCCTCCCTGCGCCGGGCACCGCATAAGGCCCGACGCGGGGCAGATCTTGGCGTGTGCGCGACATTCCGGATAGGGGCCGGAGCAAAGGATGACCGGGAGTTTGCCGTTCTGGCCCGCGAGGCCCCAACCGCCTTCCTGTGGCGGGTGGTGAAGCGCCCCAGGATGCCGAGTGCGGCGGCGGGGATGCGACTGCGGCTCTGGTGCGCCGGGAGGCCAGGGCGCCTTGCCGGCCGCGCGGCCCGCTGTTCGATGGCGTACGTGACGGTGGTGACCACCGGAGGTCAAGCGTCCGACTCCCAATAGGCGCGCCGGCTGCCGGTCGGTTCGGGTTTGCCCGAGGGGCCTGCCTGCGGCTGCCCACGCGGGGACTGGCATGCTTCTCGGGTGACCGTTGAACCGCCTGTACAGCCAGTTGTCCTGACGGCTGGAGACTTCCTTCTGCGGCCCCCGAGTGTGGACGAGAGTCCCGCAGTGGCAGAGCTGGGTCTGGACTCGGACGTGCGCATGTGGAACCCCCGCTGCCAGATCACCGACGAGGCCTCCGCGATCCAAGACTGCCTCACCGGTGCGGACTGGTCGGACGGCAGTCATGCAACATTCTCCGTCGTGCACGGGGACAGCGGACGGTACGCCGGCAACATCTCCCTGCACGGCATCGACCAGGTCAACGCCCAAGCCAAAGTGGGGTATCGCATCGCCCGCTGGACCCGTGGTCAAGGCGTTGCCACAGCCGCCGTCCGCAGCGTCGTCAGCTGGGCCCTCAGCGAGCTGGGACTGAATCGCATCGTCCTGACCCATGGTGTGGAGAACACCGCCTCCTGCCGGGTGGCGCAGAAGGCCGGGTTCGAACTCGAAGGGACCCTGCGCATGGCCAAGCGGTTCGGCGACGGGCAGCTGCACGACGAACACCTCCACGCCCTCATCTCACCACCTGTCGCCTGAGCCGACGATGGGTGTCCGAGAGAGCTGCCGCAACTCGTTCAAGTGGAAGCAGAACTTGCCTTGGACATCGGCGAGTTCGTCGGTCAGGTCGAAGGCGAGCCGTAGTGGCGGGCGGTGTCGAAGCCGAGGTCGCTGAGGACTGGGAAGGCGGGTCCGAGACGGCGGGTTCCTGTCCAGACCGGGGCATGATCTCGCGCAGTGCAGCCGGGATCTCCTTGAAGCGGGTGTCGTAGACGGACTTCGCAGCGTTCCGTCCGACTTCCCCGAACGCCGGGCTCAGGACGACCCCGCCGATGCCCTTTCCCGATGTCACGCCTGGTCCACACCAGCGCGGAGGCGGCCCATCTCGCGGCACGCGCGGGGGCGTTCGGGGGCACATGAGGGAGAAGCCGAGCCAGGGTGCCGCGGGTACGGGGGCTACCCCTACGACGATCTTCCGGGAAGCCGGATGGCCCGGAGGGTCCCGTGTCGGTGATCGTGGTCCTGCCGAGAAAGTCACGTACCGGGAAGGCAAGATCATGCGAACGGGGAGTTCTCCCACCAAGGCAGTCACAGCCGCCATCGCGCTGGCTCTCGCGAGCGGGGCCGTACCGGGCACCTCCCCCGCCGAAGCCGCCCAGCAGCCGGCCCTGGACGGCTACTGGCGTATGGACGGCTACGGCACCGTGCTATCGTTCCAGCAGGGAACGCTCCAGGAGTACCAGACCACCGCCGTCAGCTGTTTCAAGGGCGAGAGCGCACAGCGCTCCGGCCCGACGACCTTCGAGACCAGCGGCGGGCAGACCGTTTTCCGTGTCAGGCCCGGGACCACCCACGACCACACTGCTCTGCACATCGACGGATCCGTCGGCGACCGTGGTCTGCGACGGATCGCCGCGCTGCCCGACGCCTGCCGACACACGGCGGACAGCGGTCCCGTCGCCACGTTCGACACCTTCTGGCAGACCTTCGAGGAGAACTACCCCTTCTTCGCCGCCAAGCACATCGACTGGCACGCGGTGCGCGACCAGTACCGGCCCAAGGTGCACCAAGGCATGAGCGACGACCAGCTCTTCGCCATCTTCCGTGACATGGTGGCGCCGCTGTACGACGGTCACGTGGTCGTCTCGGACGGTGGTGACCGCTTCTTCGGCCAGGGCCGCCCGGGCACTGTCGTGCCCCGTCCGGGCCTGGACACGAAGATCAAGGCGTACATCCAGCATCGCGACCTGGGACCCGAGGTGGCGCTTCAGGATTACGCAAGCGGCAGGATCAGCTACGCCGACCTGCCCGGCGGGCAGGGCTATCTGCGGATCTCCGCGTTCAGCGGGCTGGCCGGGCACGGTGCCACGTACGCCGCCGACCGGGCCGAACTGGACAAGGCCCTGGACGGGATCTTCACCAGTCGGCGCACCTCCCACCTGCGGGGACTGATCCTTGACCTGCGGATCAACGGCGGAGGCTCCGACGACCTCGGCCTGCGCGTCGCCGAACGCCTCACCGACCGTCCCTACTTCGCCTACGCCAAGCGCGTCCGCAACGACCCCGCCGACCCGAACCGCCACACCACCCCACAGCCTCTGTACGTCAGCCCCTCCCCGGCCCCCCGCTACACCGGGCCGGTCGCGGTGCTGACCGGCGGCTCCACGTTCAGCGCCGGCGAGACCTTCACACAGGCCCTCATGGACCGGCCCGGCCCCACCGTCCGGGTCGGCGAGCCCACCCAGGGCCTCTTCTCCGACGCCCTGGAACGCACCCTTCCCAACGGCTGGACCTTCTCGCTGCCGAACGAGGAATTCCTGACCCGGGCGGGCAAGTCCTTCGACGGCAAGGGAATACCCCCGCAATACGACGAACCGGTCTTCACCCAGGAGGAGTTCGACAATCAGCGGGACTCGGCGTTCGACAGGGCCCTTGCACTGCTGAATACCTGACTGTTTGAAACGGTGGCGGAGGGCGGGAGCCCGCTGGCGAGCGGTGAGTTCCAGGGGGCTGGTCGGAGTGCCGGAATCCGGCACCGCATGATCGGCTGTCCGCACGGGATTCGCGTGACGGAGACGGAAGGTGGACAGGTGAGAGTCCGGATCGGGTACTCGGCATGGATCGTGGGCGTGGTGCAGTTCTTCGTCATCCACGTGATTGCCGAGTCGGCTTGGGCCAGACCGTACAGCTGGGCACGGAACAACATCAGCGACTTGGGCAACGCGCACTGCGCACTTCAGCCGGAGCCCGAGCCACGGTATATCTGTTCCCCCGAGCACGACCTCATGAACGGTTCGTTCGTCACCCTGGGAGTGCTGTTCGTTGCCGGCGCCGCCCTGGCCGGCGGTGCCTTGTGGCGCAGAGGCCGGGCCGCTGCCGTGTCCCGTCTGCTGCTCGCCGGCGTCGGCGCGGGATTCGTGCTGGCCGGTCTGGCTCCCGCCGACGTCAACGAGAACCAGCATGTCCTGGGCGCCCTCCTCATCATGGCAACGGGCAACATCGGCCTGGTCTTGACGGGATTCAGCCTGGCAGAACACGTTGCGGCTCCCTTGCGGTGGGGCGCCAGCCTGCTGGGCGTCACAGCGATCACGGCCTTCGGACTGTTCCTCTCCCGGCACTACCTCGGCCTCGGAATGGGAGGCATGGAACGGGTTGCCGCTTTCCCTCTCCTGCTCTGGGCGCTGGCCGTCGGCATCTGCGGCCTCGTCCGACGTGCGGATCGTCCGCACCAGAGGGTGCCGGCAGAACATCTCGGCCACGTCGGCTGAGAGCTCAGGTCAGCTCCCGGTCGGCCGCCCGGGAAGCTTCGACAACAGCCCGGATCCGTCGAGCACTGCGGTCAATTGGACGTTTGATGCTCCAACCAGGTTGCCCTGTGCCGGAGTTCATCGATGTCGGCCGGGACTGTTACGTGATCCGCCTCCGCCGCACGGCGGAGGCGGACCCTGCTGGCGAACGATGCCTGGCCGCAGGGGCGTTGACGATGATCTGGAGGTCTTCCAACGCACCGTCGAACGGAGCCTCACATGCTGACCAGAACCCTGCGTGCCACTGCCCTCCTCGCCCTCGTGGTCGCCGTCACCGCGCCCGTCGCCGTCGCAGCGCCCGCCCCGTCCGCACCTCCCGCGCGGGCGAGCGCCACCGTCTCCTCCCTCAGGGGCGACGCGCGCATGGACTACCCCGTCGCGGACCAGGAGGTACGGGTGTCCGTCGACGCCCACTCCGCATACGGCGTGGGCAGCATCCCGCAGCGCTCCTGGGGCACATTCCGCATCTCGCACGCCCAGGACGGCAAGCTCTACTGGGGCGAGTTCCAGGTCGACTGCCTCACCACCGGCGGCCCCACCGCCACCGTCACCGGACGCCTGGTCCGCACCAGCCCCGGCCACCCCTGGCTCACCACGCTGGACCCCCACACCCGCATGGGCGTGAGCTTCTACGTACCGGAGACCGGCCAGGCCCGTATCGGGCTCTCCGGAGCCACCAAGAAGGGCGACCCGCTGCTCACCAAGTGCATGGCACCCGCCGCCGACGCGAAGGTGGTCGACGGCGGATACACCCTGCACGACCGCAGCAAGCATGCCGGTTGAGCACGGGTAGGCGCTGAAGAAGCCCCCAGGCTGCACCCTATGGGCATGGCGAGGGTCGGCTGCGTATCCGTACGGCCGCCGCTGCCATGGTTCTGGCAGTTGGCTCGCTCCTGTGACTGGCGGGTGTTGCCTCTGCCGACAGCGGAGGCCCGGAGGCGGTCCGGGAAGGCGGCCGCCTGGGTGTGCTGTCCCGGGACCGTGGCCGGTCCCGGGATCTGGCCGGGCACCGCTGGTGGGTGCGGGCCCGCGGCGTACTTGGCCCCGCGCTGGGAACAGTCGCTACTCGTCGGTGCACATGACAGTGTCCTGGCTGATCTGTACGGGCCGGGCGCCGGGGATGCAGTCGCGGGGGATGTACCGGCCTTGGGAGCAGGTGTAGAACCCCCGTTCTCCGACGGCCATGCTCCCTTCCCGCTCGCAGGACCCGAAGGGCGTCGGGTGGGGCCTTGCGGCGCTCGGGCTGGACAGGGGGATGACGGCTGCGCCGGCCATGAGCAGGGCGGCGAGGATCGAGCGGACACGCATCGGTTTTCTCCCGTTCTCGTGGGGTGGGGGTGCCTGCCCGGTGTAACGCGCGGTGATCGCCAACGCACCGGGACGCACCGGGAGGCTCGGCGGTCCCACCCAAAAGGGCGCGCTCCCACGCTGTCTCCCGATCGGGCACGACAGTCGCCCCTGAACAACGCCAAACCTCCCACCACCTCATCAGCGCTGGGTGATCGACATCGAGAACCTGGAAGAGCCGGCTCCACCTGTTCGCCGAGGTGACAGCGGCCCCACCTCCCCAGGCGACCCTTGGCGAACAAACCGGCCAACCGTCCCGGTCCCGCACACGCGAGCCTGCCTTGCCGACCGGCTCGGCTACCGGCGGACGGCTAGCCGACCCGTCGGGCAGTGGCCGTAGCAAGGCGTGGAGAATTACCGGCTGCCGCAGAAGGCCTCGGCGTGCGGCCGAGTCGCATTCCGGCCACGAGGGTCCTGCGTTCTGGCATCAACTCTCCCTACAACACCCCGAGTTACCGGATGTCCAGAAAAGGCTGTGGACGACCTATGGACAGTGTGTTGTCATGCCCCCTTAAATCTGAGACGGCATCAGCATCACACCTGAGCCGCCTCTCAGAGGAGACCGATGAGACCGAACCGGAGAACATCGCGCCTCACCACCGCCGGCGTGGCCGTAACGGCCGCCACCCTGCTCGCCGCCGCCTTCTCCACCGGCGCGTCCGCCGCGAGCGCCCCCCAGACGCAAACCGGGACACGGGCCGCACACCCGACACCGGACCGCGCCACCGCCATCCGCAATGCGAACGCCGCAAGCTCCGCGCACGCCGCCCAGCTCGCGCTCACCGCCGCCCAGCAGACCTCGGTACGCGATGTGATCGTCGACGCCGACGGCAGCCAGCACGTGCGGTACGACCGCACCTTCCGCCAACTACCCGTACTCGGCGGCGACTTCGTGGTGCACCTCACGCCCGCCGGTGCCTACAACGGCGCCGACCGGGCGGTGACGAACGACCTCTCCGTGCCCAGCACCACTCCCGAGGTCTCCGCGCCGAAGGCCGCCGACCTCGCCTCCGCCGAGCTGCGCACGGCCCACCACGGCACACTCAAGCAGCTGACAGCCGAGCCGCGGCTCGTCGTCGACGCCCTGCATGGCACGCCGAAGCTCGCCTGGCGCACCCAGACCGCGGCCAAGGACTCACTCGGCAACCCAGTAGCCCGGGTCGTGCTGACCGACGCCCGCACCGGCGCCCGCATCGACGCCTGGGACTCCATCGAGACCGTGACGGGCGACGGGCAGTCCCTCTACAGCGGCACCGTCCCGCTGGAGACCACCCAGTCGGGGTCGACGTACCAGCTCAAGGACCCGACGCGCGGCAACACCTACACGGGTGACGCACAGAACAAGACCGACCTGTGCTTCTTCGGAATCTGCTTCGTGCGGGCGCCCGCCGTGCTGTTCACGGACGCCGACAATCACTGGGGCAACGGCACGAACTCCGACCGGGCGACGGCCGGCGTCGATGCCCAGTACGGCACCAACACCACCTGGGACTACTACAAGAACGTCCATGGGCGGACCGGCATAGGCGGCGACGGCAAAGGCTCGTACAACCGCGTCCACTACGGCAGCAACTACAACAACGCCTTCTGGGACGACAGTTGCTTCTGCATGACCTACGGCGACGGCGACGGCACCACATTCGGGCCGCTGGTCGCCCTCGACGTGGCCGGGCACGAGATGTCGCACGGTGTCACCGCCAAGACCGCGGCCCTGACCTACTCCGGTGAGTCCGGCGGCCTCAACGAGGCCACCAGCGACATCATGGGCACCCTCGTCGAGTGGTACGCGAACAACAGCTCCGACCAGGGCGACTACCTCATCGGCGAGAAGATAGTGAAGCCCGGCTTCGGCAAGCCCGCGCTGCGCTTCATGGACAAGCCGTCCACCGACGGCCACTCCGCGGACTGCTGGAGCTCGGGGGTCGGCAACCTCGACGTCCACTACTCCTCGGGCGTCGCCAACCACTTCGCGTACCTGCTGTCGGAGGGCAGCGGCGCGAAGGTGATCAACGGGGTGTCCTACAACAGCCCGACCTGCAACGGCAGTTCGGTCTCGGGCATCGGCCACGACAAGCTCGGCAAGATCTGGTACCGGGCGCTGACCGTCTACATGACGTCCTCCACCAACTACGCGGCCGCCCGCACGGCGACCCTGAACGCGGCGAAGGACCTGTACGGCGCGGGCAGCGCCGAGCAGAACGCGGTCGCCGCCGCATGGTCGGCGGTCACCGTCAACTAGCTCTGCGCCAGCCCCGCCCGCCCGTGCGCCGCCACCCGCTCAGCCGGCGCACGGGCGGCTCTCCTTGGCCCTGACGGACCACCTGCGCAACGAGAACGACCTCTCCTCCCAGCGCGCCCCGTGGCGGCAAGGGGGCTCCCAAATCACCTCTTAGAGGTGTTTCACGATGAATTCCCTTTTCGAGCGGCGCGCCTCACGAGAACCTGCGCTCAAGCCTCGGGGGCCGTCGGACAGGGGAAATTCGTGGATTCACTCAAGCGATTCGCCGTGCTCGCGGCGGTGCTCGCCGCCACCTTTGCCGCGGCCACGCCCGGTGTCGGGGCGGCCGAACCACAGGCTCGGGCAGAATCGGCCCCGGCGGTCGGCCCGTCCCAGATCAGGAACCAGGGCACGGGCCGCTGCATGGGGATGCCGGCTGGTGACGACCGGATGCGGGTGTGGAACTGCACCACGGAGGCGTACCAACTCTGGGACCTGGTTCCAGACGGCCGGGGCCGCTATCACATGGTGACCCGCAGCGGGGCTGGGGCGGCGCGAACGAGTCGCCGGTGGTGACCAACGGCAACGCGGGCCTGCCGAATCAGAAGTGGACCCTCGTGTACCGCCCGTGACAACCGGTTTGCCTGCTCTCCTCGCTCACTGCCGCGGCCCGGATGCCGCAATGAGCCCAGCCCCCGGGCTTGCGTGGGTTGTTTCCCGCGGACAGCCGGGGCTTCCCGAAGACCGGGCCCGACGGGACCGGCCTCCGGGTGACTTGTCGAACACCTTCACGCGGACGCCGGACTTGAGGGTGAGGCCTTCCAGGATCGCTCCCTGGGCAGCCTCCCAAGGCTCATGTCCCTGTACCAAAGTGGTCCGGCGTTGTTCCCGGGTCACGACGGACAACTGTGCCAACCGGAGGTCACCATCGTTATGTCACGGATCAGCAGGCGCCTCGGCGTGGCCGCTGCGGCACTGACGGCGGTGGCCGTCGTCGCCTCCCCGGCGGGGGCGGGTTCGGCGGTGGCGGGGACGGGATGCTTCGACCGGGCGAGAGAGCCCTACACCTCGCAGGTCGACAGCCATCTGCACTTCCGCCCGTTCGGCGGGCAGGCGATTCCCTTCGAGGAACTCACCGGGTATCTGCACAAGAGCGGTGTCCGGCACGCGAGCATGTACGGCATCGGGCAGATGCTGCCGGCGAACTCCAACTGCACGTACTACCTGGACTGTCCCGGCACTCCCGTGGTGCCGAGCATGAAGAACGACTTCGCCAACGCCGAGAACTACATGGAGGCGAGTCCCAAGGACCCCGAACTCACGGTTTCCATGACCTTTATGGACCTGAACCACCCGGAGACCATCCCACCCGGAATCGCCCTCTACGACAAGGAGTACCCCGGGGTGTTCCGGTGGGCGGGGGAAGTCAACCTCGTCAAGCAGGCGCTGTTCCCCAACCACCACACGCCCGCGACGAGTGAGAACATCAAGAACTGGGCGCCGTTCATGAAGGTGCTGCGGAACCGCGGGATCCCGATCACGATCCACTCGGATCTCGGGAGCAACGCGGACCAGACGAAGTATCTCCATCTGATGGAGGAGACACTCCGGCTGTATCCGCGGAACAAGATCGTGTGGGCGCACATGGGCCTGTCGAAAGAGCTCACCACCATGGACCCCGACCGGCACATCGGGATCATGACGAGACTCCTGGACGAGAACCCCAACCTCACCCTGGACCTCAGCTGGCGCGTACTGGAGGACAACTACTTCAGCAGGCCGGGAGCCAGGCAGAAATACGCCGCGTTCCTCGACCGGCACCCGACCCGGGCCATCCCCGGAACGGACTTCGTGGCCTCCCGCAACAAGGACTACCACGTCTACGAACAAGAACTCGAGGTCACCAGCCAGATCAACAAGGCGCTGGACGACCGGGCCTTCCGCGATATCGCCCTTGGCGAGAACTACTACCGGCTCCTCGGCCTCAAAGAGAGCGCACCGGAACTGTGCAGGGCGGAGTGACGGGGTGCGGCAACCCCGCCCCCGCAGCCGGATGGATGGACAGGGGCTGGATCGGACACACGGCAGAACACGACCCCGCTCGCCCTCGACCAACTGGCCTCGAACACCGCTGCGCGTGAAATGGCAGCTTGGTAGGAGCGAGATGCAGCTCTCACATGGTCTCGACGTGCCGTGGCTCACGTCCTGTGCCCAGGGCGGCCTGGCAGACAGCAGCGGAAGTCGGGATGGCCCCGCTTCTGCACGGTGGCTCTAGCGCCAGGGATCCAGGGCGTGTTTGCCGGTGGTGCGGCCCGCGCCGAGCCGCACCAGGACGTCGGGGCCGTCGGCCAGGGGGTGCACCGTGGGGGGCGTGGGGGTGTAGACGCCCTCCTTGATGAGGGTGTCCAGCTCGGTCAGCAGGCCCTGGAAGATGGCAGGGGCCTTCGCGGCGAGGGTGGCGATGTGCAGGCCCATGAGGCGGCTGTAGTGGCGGAAGACGAAATCCCGCGTGGTCAGCGTCGCGTCCCCCGAGGAGCCGCCGAAGACGACGATGCGGCCGGTGTAGGGCTTGGCGACGGCCAGGCTCGTCTCGAAGGTGGCCCGGCCCACGGATTCGAGGACCAGATCGACGCCGCCCCGGGACGCCTCCAGGATCTGCGCACTCAGGTCGGGGCCGCGGCTGTCCAGGACCGTCTGCGCGCCCAACTTCCCGACCGCCTCGTGCTTGTCGGGCGAGGCGGCGGCGATGACCTCGGCACCGTAGTGGCGTGCCAGTTGTACGGCGGCCTGGCCGACCCCACCGGCGGCGGCGTAGATCAGGACGCTCTGACCCTGCTCGATCTCGCCCAGAGGCTTCAGCGCGGCCAGCGCGGTCGCCCAGTTGATGACCAGGCCGAGAGATTCGGCGTCGCTCCATCCAGTGGGAACGGGCAGGACGGCCTGGGCAGGCATCGTCATGTACTGGGCGAAGGCGCCCAGCCCGGTACCGATGACGCGGGTCCCCTCGGGATAAGGGGTGCCGGTGATGCGGCCGGAGCCGACGATCTCGCCGGCGGCTTCGAATCCCGCCGTGTAGTGGGGCTGCGGGCCGCCCTCGTAGGTGCCGTAGGTCTGCATGACATCGGCGAAGTTGACCCCGGCGGCACCCACTTTGATCAGATACTCGCCGGGCCCCGGAACGGGGCGGCGTACATCGGTGGACAGTGTCATGTCCTGGGGCCCCCTGTGTGACCCCTGGACCAGCGCGCGCATCGTGTCGTTGGCGTTCATGCGGCGACTGTAAAAACCTGCCGTAAGCGTCAAGGTCAAGCACCGTTCTCGTCCAAGAACGCGTCCAGCGCGCTCTGCGTGGCGCTGAGCTGGGCAATCCGCGCGGCAAGCCGGTCACGGTACTCCCGCACCTCCGCCAGAAACTCGGGGCACACCCGGCCTTCGCGGGACACCTGAGCCAGATACGGCATGACCTCCCGGACCAGCCGTACCGAAAGACCGGTGTCCAGCAACGACCGCACGACCCGTACGCGTTCGATCGTGGCTGGGCAGTAGTCGCGGAAGCCGTTGCTGGAGCGGCCCGACTCAATCAGGCCCTCTTCTTCGTAGTAGCGCAGGGCCCGGGGGCTGACGCCGCTGCGGCGCGCTGCTTCACCGATCTTCATGCTCCCGCCAACAATCCGGGGCACTCGCGTCTTCCGCGCACATGCAAGGGCGTCCGGCGAAGCGGCTGCTGACGGTGGCCTTCTCCCGTCTCTCATCCTGGAAACCCCCGACCCCGCCGCGTCTCCTGCGGATACCGTCCGGCAGATGCAGATACATCTCCTCGTCCTCATCCAGACCCTTCCCGGCCGCGGCCAGGACCAGATCGACGCCTTCGCCGAACTCGCTCCGCTCGTACGCGCCGAACAGGGCTGCATCCAGTACGACCTCCACCCTGTCCAGGGCGACCCCGACCGCTTCGTCCTGCTCGAACGCTGGGCCTCCCGGGAGGCTCTGGACGCCCACGACCGAACCCCTCACATGGCCGCCGCCGACGCCGCGAACTCGGCCTTCAGAGCGGGTCCCGCCGAAGTCTTCGAGCTGGGGCCATCGCTGGGCGACAGCCTCCGCTGAGTTCCCGCACACGAACCCTGCGGTCCGCTATCGGTCATCCAAAGGGTGGTCTGTGCTCTGGTGGTGCAAGTTCCGCTAGTACGTCGCGGGCCGGGACTCATCCGGCGCGCCATCCCCGCCCACCTCCGAAGCAAGCCGTACGGCCCCCAGCGCACTGGACGGCACCCCGCGATTCGCCTCCGTCACCCGGAAGCGAGTCAGCCGCGTGGGCCACTCCTTGAACGTCCGAAGCTCACCGGTCTGGACACAGGTGATCGCTCGCGGGGCGGGCGTCAGCATCAGGTTCGGCGTGTCTGCCACAAGCGGTCCGGCGGGCACCGTGCGCTTCAGCGAGGAGGTCGGCTACTGATCCATGCGACCCTGACCTCATGAACGCACCAAGCCTGCTCGTCGTCGACGCCGCGAACGTCGTCGGCTCCGTCCCCGACGGCTGGTGGCGCGACCGCCGAGGCGCGGCCGAGCGGCTGCGGGACCACCTCGTGGGGTACGGCGAGCGGCGAGGCGTGGACGTCGTACTCGTCGTCGAGGGCGCCGCGCGCGGCGTGGGGTCCGTACCGGGGGTGCGCGTCGAATCGGCCCCTGGCAGCGGTGACGACCACATCGTCGAGCTGGCCGCCCGGGCCGCGCACTCCGGGCAGCCCTGCGTCGTCGTCACCTCGGATCGTGAACTGAGGCGCAGGGTAGGTGAGTCGGGCGCCGAGTGTGTGGGGCCCCGGATGGTGTACGGGGGCGGCGGAGCGGCATAACCGGCCAGGACGGGCGGCAGCGAGGAAGGGTCCGCTCGCTGCTCCCCCCTCCCGTACACCGTCCCCTCCACCACCCCACCAACACCTGCCCCGACAACCTCTTGGTGAGGGCGAAGTGGTGGATCAGCCCGTCCTCGCCGATCACCGCGAAGGAACGCAGAGCCACCAACTCCTCGTCGACGCCCGACCGCTCTCATTCCCTGCGCCAAAGGGACGCTTGCCGACTACCGCCACGGGCCGAAGAGAGGACCTGCGGAGCCCCTCCTCGCGCCGAGGAGCTCCACGGCCGTCTCAACGTCCCTGTGCGGTGTCCCTGTCTGGCCCCGTGGATCACGATAGTTCGGGGCTCCTTGGCAGGTCTGGTGGTACGGAGCCTCGGGGGCAAATCTCGCCCACTCCTCGCGGGAGAGGCGGCGCGCGGCCGTGCTCCCGGTCCAGTCCCGGACGACGGCCAGGCGGGTTCCCCGGTACAACACGCCGGTGTCGCGGTCGAGTTCCTCCCATACCTGGGCGGCTTCGGTCGGACGACGGTGAGCCACAAGGTGTTCGCAGTCCTCTTCGATCCAGCGGCGCAGCCGGGGGCCAGGCAGTGATGAGTGCCTCGTGGCCGAGTGGGCGAGGTCGACCATGCCCTTGTCAAGGGTGATCAGGCGGGCCTGGGCCAGGTACCCAGGACATCGCGGGTGTCGTCCCGGTCGCCCGCGGCCAGTTCGCTGCGGTCAACGGGGCGCCGGGTGTCGGGGGTTCCTTCTCCAGGGGTGATCAGACGCGACAGGATGCGGCGGGCGAGTTCGGCCCGTCCGGGGGGGGGAGGCGGGCATAGAGCTCCTCAGCGGTCTGAGCCAGTGCTCCATGGAGGAGGCCGCCGGTGGCTTCGTACGCCTCCAGGGTGCGACCGCGGCGGCGGCGCCAGGTTTCCAGCAGTGCGTGGGAGAGCAGGGGGCAGGCCGCCGGCTTCGCCGACCGCCTCCTCGACCAGCCGGGCCGCTTCACGGGGACTCTGTCGGAGCGTCATGGCGACGCCGTGGAGCGCATTCCCACGCCGCACCGACTCGTCGACTGGCTGACAGTGAACGGCCTCGCCGTGGACTCCTGCACCACTGCCCAGCTCGACCGCGCCCGGGAACTGAGGGAGTCGATCCACGCCGCCGCGACAGCGGCCGCGATCCAGGGCGCTCTCCCTGCGTCCGCCGTCCGAGTCATCAATGACTGCAGCGCTCAGGGCCGGGCCGCAGCGATCCTGACGCCCGAGGGCCAGCGGCAATGGCGGCTGGGCTCGGCTTCCTGCGTGGAAGACGCCCTCAGCGTGATCGCCGCCGACGCGATCAACATCATCGCAGGCGAACGAGACGGAAAGCTGGCCTTGTGCGCATCACCCACCTGCCAAGCCGCCTTCTTCGACACCAGCCAGAGCCGCACCCGCAAATGGTGTGACATGAACACATGCGGGAATCGTCAGAAGAAAGCGCGCTTCCATGCCAACCAGCGCAAAAACCCCAGGTCAGCGGAGTGATCGTTCGCGGGTAAGCCAGCCCCCGTTCTCCGTTCAGTACGGCCGGGCGGCCTGCCGGTGGGCCGGGGCGAGGCGAGCCGCCTCGGCCTTGGGGAAGCTGATCTTCTTCGGGTCTCCGTCCGAGGTGTAACGCTTGACCGTCCCGTCCCGGAGCTTGTCCAGCCAGGCCGTCGAGGTGAACTGGGCCTCGGGGCCGGTCGCCGCCTGGGAGCGAATCCTCGGGATGGCTCCCGGGTCGAAGGTGGTCGAGAAGGGGGAAGGGGCGGGGTCGGCCCCCACCAGGTAGACGCCCTGGTGCTGGTAGCTCACACCGTCGGCGGCTCCCTTCAGCGCCAGTTGCCGGGAGCGGGACATCGAGCCGTTGGGGAGTGCCATCGACACCACCGACAAGCCGGGTACGGCCTGGGTGATCGCCTTCTGGTTGTCGGCGATGGCCTTCTGGGCGGTGTCGTCGTCCACCGTCCCCAGCGCGGTGTGCCGCAGGGTGTGGTTGCCGACCTCGAATCCGTGTTTGACGAGCCAGTCCAGCGACTTCCGGCCGCCTGGCTCGCTGAACGGGTCGGCGTTGACGAAGAAGGTGGCCACGGGGCGGAATCCGGGGTGCTTCCGGGCGACGTCCAGCAGGATGCCCACCGCAGTGTCGGACGCGGGCCGGCCATCCGCGCCCAGCCGGAACTGGGAGACGGTCGAGTCGTCCAAGGTCAGCACCACAGGGTGAGTACCGGCGGGAATGTCCATCTTCGCGCTACTGAATTCCCGCGCGGTGACCGGTACGTACTTCTCCCCTGCCAGCCGTTCCAGCTCGGCTCGGAAGTCCTGCGGCGTGCGGTCGTACACACTCCTGGGCTCGGCCACCACTTGGTGGTACATCAGCACCGGGACCGCACCGAGCTCGTTGGCCTGCACTGCCGCCGGGTCGGCGACCGGTGCCTGCCCGGCGGCCTTGCGCGCCCGTCCCGAGGGCCCGACCTGGCCCCCTTCCGGCGGGGACTGGGCTGCCGAGCAGGCGGTGAGCAGCAGGATGGCCGATGCGACGACGACCGCGCCGCCGCTTCGGTGGGATTGACGCATGATGCCTCCGGATGTGAACGAGACGCTTCCCGTCACCTCAGCCTCGGGCAACAGCGCGACCCACACCCCGGCTTGATGGGCCGAATGCATGATTACCCGCTCGAAACCTCTTGGGCAGTCGGCGTGGCGGCTATGTCATATCGCAAGGAACCCTCTTTCGAGAACGGCAGAGTGAACATGCGCGGAAAACGACCCCGAACGCGATACGCCGTCATAGCCATATCCCTGCTGGTGCCGGTCTGCGCGGCGCTCGGGGCCTTCGCGATACAGTCCTCCTCCCACCAGCTTCAGGTCGAAGGACTCAGCAGCAAGGACGTGTTGGGCCGAGCCGACGTCAGCAAGACGCACCTCGCAATCACGGCCAAGGACGGGGCCGACCTGGCCGACCTGGAGGTGCTGCTCGACGGGAAACCGGTGCACACCCACCGGGCCGACGGCCGCCTCGTACTCGACACCCCCTCGCTCGCCGAGGGCAAGCACGAACTGACGGCCACATCCCACAGCGGTCTGTCCTTCCTGGACGACATATCCCGGACGTTCACCGTGGACACCACCGCCCCGAAACTGCGGCTGTCCCCCGCCCAGGCCGCCAAGCCCGGCGCACCGATGACGGTAAGCGGCCGGGTCGAGGACGCCGGGCAGGTGAAGCTCTCCATAGCCGGTGCGCCCGTGCCCGTCGGCAAGGACGGCACCTTCTCCCACCGGCTCGAAAAGCCCCCCGCCCGTGTCGAGGTGACGGCCACGGACCAGGCCGGCAACGTCACCCGAGAGCACGTGAACGCGGTCGCGCCCTACCCCCTCACCCGGGCCGCGCACCTGACCGCCATCGGCTGGTCCTCGTCCGAGGTCCGCGACCCGGTTCTCCAGCTCGTCAAAGACAAGAAGCTCAACGCCGTCGAGCTCGACATCAAGGACGAAAACGGCGAGGTCGGCTACGACTCCTCCGTACCGCTGGCCCGCGAGATCGGCGCCGTGAAGAACCGCTACGACGCGCACAAGGCGATCGACACCCTGCACGGCATGGGAGCCCGCGTCATCGGCCGCATCGTCGCCTTCCGCGACCCCATCCTGGCCCAGGCATCCCATCAGCAGGGCAAGGACAACCGCCTGGTCCTGGCACCTGACGGCAGCCCGTACGACGGCGGCCACTACGGCACGCTCTCGTTCACCAACTTCGCCGATCCCGAGGTCCGCCAGTACAACATCGCCCTGGCCACCGAAGCGGCCAAGCTGGGCTTCGACGACATCCTGTACGACTACGTGCGCCGCCCCGACGGAAAGCTCTCCACGCTGCGCTTCCCCGGCCTGGGCGACAAGACCCCCGAGAAGTCCATCGCCGAGTTCGTCGCCGACACCCGCAGCCGCATCCAGCCCGAAGGCAAATACCTCGGGGTCTCGGTCTTCGGCATCGCCGCCACCCGGCCCACCGAAATCGCCCAGGACATCCCCGCCATTGCCCAACACGCCGACTACATCGCTCCCATGGTCTACCCCTCGCACTGGGCCGCCGGTGAGTACGGGGTCGCCAGTCCGAACGCCAGCCCGTACGAGATCGTCAACCGGTCGCTGGCCGATTTCACCAAGCAGGTCAAGGGCACCGGGGCCGCGGTCGTCCCCTGGCTCCAGGACTTCTCCCTGGGCGTCCACTACGGCCCCACCGAAGTCGCCGACCAGATCAGAGCGGCGGCCGGAGACGGCATGAACTCCTTCCTGCTCTGGAACGCCGGAGCCTCGTATCAAGGGGCGGCACTGACCACCCTGCGCTGACAAGAGCCTGGATCCCCAGCGGGGGACCGACGTTCCGACCGATGGCCGTCGGGTGGTGGTTCGCGTGCGGGTGCGGCGTCTGGTGTGTCCTACGAGCGGCTGCCCACAGACCTTCTGTGAGCAGGTGCCCGGAGTTTTGGACCGGTACCGGCGCCGCACGTCCCACTCGCCGACGAGATCGAACGGGGAGCGCCGCCCTCGTCGCGTTGTGTCCGGCCGGCTCGGACCGCCGGCGGGATCCGGGACCCTGGCCCAGCAGCAGCCGAGTTCGGCAGTGCAGCCACCGCCACGTGCGAAGCTCGGCCCAAGCCCGCTGTCTGTTCGAACTCGCAGGATGCGAACTACCTTTGACGGCGTCCGATCAGTACTGTTCGCCGAGCGGTGGAGAGGTCGACCAGCATGGGCACGTTCAGCACGCGTCCGACTCTGCAGGGAACCTTCGGCATGGTGGCCACCACGCACTGGCTCGCTTCGCAGTCGGCGATGGCCGTGCTGGAGGACGGCGGCAACGCCTATGACGCGGCGGTGGCCGCCGGGTTTGTGCTGCACGTGGTCCAGCCGCACCTCAACGGCCCGGCCGGTGAGGTGCCGATCATTGTGGCCCCGGCGGAAGGGCCGGTCCGGGTGCTGGCGGGGCAGGGCCCCGCCCCCGCGGGGGCGACGATCGGGCACTACCGCTCGCTCGGGCTCGACCTCGTACCGGGGACCGGTCCACTGGCCGCCGCAGTCCCTGGCGCCTTCGACGCATGGATGCTGCTGCTTCGTGACTACGGGACCAAGTCCCTGGCCGAGGTGCTGAAGTACGCCATCGGCTACGCCGAGCAGGGGCATCCCGTCGGCACGGGCGTCAGCGCTGCCGTCAGGGCGCTGAGCGGACTCTTCAGGGCGGAATGGACCACGTCCGCCGAGCTGTACCTGCCCGCACCCCGCCCGGGCACCCTGTTCAGGAACCCCGCGTTGGCCGCGACTTGGCACACCCTGCTGAAGGGCACCGCAGGAGCCTCCCGCGAGGCAGGGATCGAGGCGGCCCGCACGATCTGGCGCGAGGGCTTCATCGGCGAAGCGCTCGCCGAGTTCGCCGCGAGGCCCGCCCTGGACAGCTCCGGCGAGCGCCACGCGTCCACCCTCACGGGCGACGACCTGGCCGGCTACCGGGCGCAGTACGAAGCCCCGCTGACGTACGACTGGAACGGCTGGACGATCTGCAAGCCCGGTCCCTGGAGCCAGGGCCCGGTCTTTCTGCAGCAACTCGCCCTCCTCCCCGACGGGTTCGGCCATGACTCGCCCGACTGCCTGCACACCTTGGTGGAGGGGACCAAGCTCGCCATGGCGGACCGGGAGGCCTGGTACGGCGACGCCGCCGACGTCCCCGTGGCCGACCTGCTGAGCAGGCCCTACAACGACGGGCGGCGTGCCCTGATCGACGATCGGGCGTCGTACGAACTGCGCCCGGGCAGCCCGGACGGGCGCACGCCGCGCCTGCCCGGCCACCACTCACCGGACAGCCGACGGGACGCATGCCTGATCGGGGAGGGCAAGCCGACCGTCGGCTCGGACGGGGCGTTCCGCGGCGACACCTGCCACATCGACGTGGTCGACCGCTGGGGGAACCTGGTCGCCGCGACGCCCAGCGGCGGCTGGCTCCAGTCCAACCCGGTGATTCCCTCGCTCGGTTTTCCGCTCGGCACCCGCCTGCAGATGGCCTGGTTACAGCCGTCCCTGCCCAATTCGCTGACCCCGGGCCGCCGTCCACGCACCACGCTCTCGCCCTCCCTCGGGCTGCGCGAGGGCGTTCCGGTCATGGCGTTCGGCACCCCTGGCGGCGACCAGCAGGACCAATGGTCCCTGCAGTTCTTCCTCGGAGTCGCCCTCGGCGGCCTCGGCCTCCAGGACGCGATCGACGCGCCCGAATGGCACACCGACGGCTTTCCCAGCTCCTTCCACCCGCGCACGATGCGTCCCGGCAGCCTCACCGTCGAGTCGCGCATCGGCGACGCGCGCAGATAGCCGAGCTGCGCGCCCGGGGACATGACGTCACCGTCGCCGGTCCGTGGTCGCAGGGACGGGTGTGCGCGGTCTCCCGGGACCCGGACACGGGTGTCCTCTCCTCCGCCGCCAGCCCGCGGGGGATGCACTGCTACGCGGTCGGCCGCTGACAGTGCAGGACACCTGCCTGGTCGGCGGGCCAGGTTTCACTGCCCTCGATCGCGGCCTGCTGACGCTCCGTCATCTTCTGGGAACAGTACGTGCCATGAGCCCCGCTTCGGGACCGATCCCGGCCGCACCTGACAACCGGCACCCTGGCCTCCACGACCCCCACTATCTGACGCGGCGCAACGCCCTCGCGGCGGCGGCCCGCGGCCAAAAGACGCCCTTCGTGTTCGCCGCACAGTCCGTCGACCACCTCGCCGCCACCTTAGCCGCGTTCTGCGAACGCTTCGACGACGAGCCCACCGAGGGCGAGCGGCGTGGCGACGAGGGCACGCCGGGTGCGGATCACCCCCACGCCAGTACAGGCCATGCCCCACAGAGGCACTGAGCAGCCCATCCGCGCCCCGGGCGGCGTCCGGCGACGGTGCCACCCCGCAGGCTGGGCATTCGGCCCGCGTCAAGAGTTCCCCAAGTACTTGCGTGATCGCGCAAGAAGGGGGCTATGCTTTTCGAGGTTTGAAGAAGGCACCTCGTTCGGTGAGGCGTCCGCGCGGACACAGGCCACCGACCCCACGACGTCGAGAGACGCCCAGGGGCGGGACAGGTCTCCCCGGCTCAAGGGGTGGGCCCCAAGTGGCTTCCCCGGCAAGGGGATTACGCCGTGCAGTGCCAAAGCTCTGACGAGTTGGGGTGAACCCACCCGCGAGGTGGGTCCGCTCCTTGCCGAGTCGATGCGGCACTGCGGGTGCCCCGGCCGGGAGGAGGCGAGAGACATGGACGGTAGTTGCAGTAGTCCGGGCCACAGTCGGCCCCATACCCGTTTCCGTCTGTCTTCTCTGACCTCCGGTACGCGGTAACCACCTCCCCTGCGCATCCCCACTCCCCCACGCACCCGTGCGGCTTCGCCGTGCCGGGTGTCGGTGCTGCGTGCCCGCAGGAGGGACTGCTGCTGCGCACCTTCACGAGCAGCAGCAGCGTCCACAGCGGCTGGGCACCTGCTGATCTCGATGATCCTGGCCGTCATCAAGATCGTCCAGGTCGCCCTCGGCCAGTGAACCCCGCGTGGGGCGGCGGACACCACCGCCCCGCGGCTCAAGAGCCAGACCGTCGTCAACTCCCCTTGAACGAGGGAGGACCCATGCGTTTCCTCCAGCACCTCTCGAAACCGACCACAACCCCCGTCCGCCGTCTCTCACCGGCCGGATGTACTTGCCCGTCGCTGCCCCTGACGCTGTTCGACGGCACCCCGCGCACCTATCTCCTGGACGACCCGGCCGGCTGTCCCGGCCCGCACGCCCGGCACGCCGCGTACCACCCGCGCGTCCACCTCGCCTACCTGCTCGCCCGCCAAGGCCGTGAGGCCCGCTGGCTGGCCCACTTCACCGACCTGCCGCTGGCGGCCGCCCACCGCATCAGCCGAGCCGCCACCGGCACCCCGCCCGGCTTCCCGTCTTCTCCCGCCCGCGCCCTGCGCCCCACACGGAGGTGATCACCCATGTCCGTCCTGACCGCGATCCACTTCCCCGTCCACCGCGCCACGCCCCGCAAACACGGTCGGCTCCGCGAGCTGTTCAGCAGCATTCTGCGGCGACTCGCCGACAGCCCGCTGGACAGCACCGTCATCCGCGCGGCCCCGGGCCCGGCGGCGGCGCGGACTCCCTCGGCACGCGCCCGCAGCGGTTCGGCCCCGCACGCCCACTGGCACCCCGTCACCGGCTCCGACGGTCGACGCCACCTCGAAGCCACCTGGCATTAGCACCGGCCCCCAGCAGGCGACAACGCCGCGCGGTGTGGCTTGACTGCGCACCTCGCCCGCGAGGTCGGCCCGCAGAGAGCTCTGATTCCCGGACTGCGCACCATGACACTGACACCGCATTGACTCCACAGGAGGGGACATGCCCCTGAACTACCGATTGGTCCACCGCGTTCACCGTGACCTGTTGACCGCGCCCACGGGGAAAGGGTGGCGCCGACAGACCCAGCCCGCACCGCAGTCGTCGTCCCGGCCCGAAGCCCCAGAACTGCCGAAGGCCCCGGTGCACCGTGCGGGCGGCCTCGTCGTCGACTGCGGAACCCGCCGCGCCTCAACCGAAGGGCGCCAGCTGAGCCTCACCTGTATGGAGTTCGAGTTGATCGCCCATCTTGTCGCACACCCGGACCGCGTCTACACCCGCCGACAGCTGATGGAACTCGTCTGGCAGCAGAGCCCCTCCGGCGACATGCGCACCATCGATACACACATCGCGCGTCTGCGCAGCAAACTCGGCCCCAGCCACCGCACGATGATCCGCACCGTACGGCAGGTCGGCTACGCCTTCGACCCGTCACCCACCGCGGCGTTGCCCGCGATGGGTGACTGACTCGCTCCCCTCCGCCTTCGCCCGGCGGTACTCACGCCTCAAGGAGGTGTCCACGTGCGATTCCTGCCCCGTGTGCGGGTGAGGAGGGCAGGGCCGCCTGCCGCCTCGGCTGCGTCCCTTGCCACCGTTCACATCCACTGCGGCCGGCGTGCGGAGACCAAGGTGCGCGCACTGTGCGTGCTGGCTCTCACCAAGCCCAGCGCGCACCTCCTGGGCCTGCACGTCAACCGCCACGACGCGGCCACCGCGTGTCTGCGACTTGCGGTGGCCCTGGACGGTCCGGGAACCATGCTTCTGGACCAACTGGTGGATCAGTTGTCCCGCGAGCCCAGCGTGCGCGACCTGCACTGGCACCAGCACCGTGAACCCGACACCCGGACGCGCAAGCCCCAGCCGACAAGGAGGCCCTTCCATACACACGGTTACGGATCCTGACGTCACCTTTCCGTCACCCGTCCATGCCGCGGTCTCCCCCAGCACCTCGCCCGGCTGCGGGCGGTCGGGTTGGTGACCGTACGCCGCAACGGCACCCGCATGCTCTACCGCGGCGCGAATCCGCGCGTCCCGGCCCTGCTCGAAGCGGCCCTGCGCCTGACCGCACAGCTGACGCCGCAGGGGTCCGGCGGCCTTGCGAGGGCGAGCCCGCGACACGGCCTGGCTCGTCGGCCGCCTGGGTCTGTCCCCCGAAGTCACAGCCCTCCTCGTCGGCGTTCCGCGGGCAGGTCGTGGTCGTTCACGCCACTGCGTCCCGTTCGGCTTCGGTGGGCGTTGCGTCCAGGTGCCAGTGCAGGTCGTGGATGCCGGGTTCGAGCGACAGCCGGGCGATGAGCTGTTCCAGGGCGCGGGCGGGGTCGCCGCCGACCGCGACGACTGCCCGCAGTTCCGTGGTGTCGTCGTCCTCGCGCCGCACGCGCAGTCCGGTGGGGGTGAGCCCGCTGCCCGCCATGGACTGCAGGAGCAGGGCGCGGATGTGGGCGTCCTCACCGCGGTCGCACACGAGGTGGACGGTGGCGCGTACGCCTTCGGTGTCGGGGTCGTGCTGGGGAACCCGGTCGATGAGCCGTCCGGCGGGCCGCAGCGCCAGATGGACGGCGAGGACCGCGACCGTGCCGATCAGGGCCAGCCCCAGGCGGCCGGAGGCGGACAGGACCCCGACGGCGGCCGAGCACCACAAGGTGGCGGCGGTGTTGAGGCCGCGTACGGACGCTCCGTCGCGCAGGATCACGCCACCGCCGAGGAAGCCGATGCCGGAGACGACGTACGAGGCGACCCGGGTGGGGCTGCCGGTGTCGCCGACCGCCTCGCTGTAGAGGACGAACAAGGTGGCCCCGGCGGCGACCAGCGCGTTGGTGCGCAGCCCGGCCATGCGGGCGCGCCATTGCCGTTCGACGCCGATCAGGGCGCCGCAGCCGACCCCCACGGCGAGCCGCAGGGCGAAGTCGAAGGTGGTCAGGTCAGCCATGGCAACCTCCTCGTACCCTGCACCGGCAGGGCGGTCCAGCGGACGCGGCGCAACGAGGTGTCGGCTACCCCGTGCCGGAAGGGCGGGTGGACGTGTGGATGCGGGGCCTGCGCCGGCCCTGCCCACTGTGACTGCAATCCATGTGCCCCGCCTCCTCACCGGCTTATGCCGGGGTCACTACGGGCAGCCTAACCCCGCAATCGCGCCGAGCGAGCGATGCCGATGCGGGCTTCGGGTACGCACCCGGTGAGCTCGGCCCTCGTCGAGATGATCGACTGCTGCGCGGCCCTGGAAGCCGGCCCGGACCGACCTCAGTTCCGCAGCTCCGTCAGGAACTCGATCAGCGCAGCGTTGACTTCCTCGGGCCGCTCCTGCTGGGTCCAGTGGCCGCAGCCCGGCAGCACGATCGGCTCGCGGCGCAGATTGGGCATCAACTCAAGATCTACCGGCAGTTGAGTGCGGCAGAGCCCGACGACCACCTGGCCGGGCTCATCCACGGCCTCTCCAATCTCGGCCTGCGGCTGGCCCGCGTCGGACGCGACGACGAGGTGCTCGCCCCCACCATGGAAGCCGTGGAACTCCTGGACCAGAATCCCCCGCTGGGCCCCGGCAACGATGTCGAATCCCTGGCGGAGTCCCTTGCCTGGCTCGGCTGGTGGCTGCGCAGACACGGCCACCGCAAGGAGGCGCGCGCTGCCACCCGGGCCGCCAAGGAGCTGCGCCGCAAGACGGATGCGTGAAGCGGAACGGACTCGGAGTGGGGACGGCCACGGCACGACAGATCAGCCCTCCCCTGTGAACGTATGCGGTCAGAACACTAGGCTGGCGCGATGACTGATGAGCAGGAGCAGGTGCAGCCGTCGGGAGTGTGGGCCACGGCTGTGGGAGTGGCCAGGGTGCGGGCGCTGGAGACCGAGCGGGAGAACGCGCTGTTCCGCGACCCACTGGCGCAGGCCTTCGCCACAGCCGGCGGCCTGTGGCCCGCCTCGCCGCCACCCGGTGACGAGGCCGCGCGACGCCGCCGGCTGGGCGTGGCGTTCTCCATCGTCATCAGGACGAAGTTCCTCGACGACCTGTTGCAGCAGGCCTCCACGTCCGGGGTCCGGCAGGTCGTGCTGCTCGGCGCCGGCATGGACAGCCGGGCCTTCCGGATGGACTGGCCCGAGGGCACCCGGCTCTTCGAGGTCGACACCGCCGCGCCACTGGACTTCAAGGCTTCGGTGCTGCGCCAGGAGCAGGCCGTCGCACGCTGTGAGCGGATCACCGTCGCGGTGGATCTGCGTGACGACTGGCCGGGCGCGCTGGCCGCCGCGGGGCACGACCCGGCCCTGCCGACCGTGTGGATCGCCGAAGGGTTGCTGATCTATCTGCCCGAGGACGCGGTGGAGTTGCTGCTGGCCCGGATCAGCGCGCAGTCGGCGGCAGGCAGTCGGATGGGGCTGACGTTGGGCACGCGCGGCGTGATCGAGCGCTTCGGTGCGGACGCCGTGCCGGGATCGCCGGCGTCCATGTGGGTATCGGAAATGCCCGACGACCCGGTGGGCTGGCTGGCCGGTCACGGCTGGGAAGCCACCAGCCACACCCTGCGCGAACGCGCTGCCGCCTACGGCCGCCCGATCAACACCCCGCCACAGCACGAGGATGGGCCCGGCGGACTCATCTCGGCGCTCCGTCCGGCGTCGACCGCTGACCAGCAGCACCTCAACAAGGAAGCCCCACGGGGCAATTGACCTCGCAGGACAGTCCGCCGTCCCGAGTTTCTCGCTGCCGTCGTCGGGCGTCTTCCCTCCCGCTTGGCGGATCAGCCCTCCAGGGCTGCCGCGATGCGGTCGAGATCCGAGAGGAGCGCCGCGACGCGCCGGGGCGGGATCGCCTCGATCATGCGCTGTTCGACGGCGTACACGGCGGCCTGGACCTCGGCGAGACGTGTCCGGCCCTCTTCGGTCAGGCGGGCGGGCAGGGCACGGCCATGATCGGCGGTGGCGGGGCGGGTGATCAGTCCGGCTTCCTGCAGGCCCCGCAGGACGACGTTCCCTGACCGTCGGGTGACGAATGTCGCGCGGGCAAGGTCGGCGTTCGACTCACGCTGGATGACGCCGGCGCCGCGAGTCGTCCGGCGCGCGCCGCTCGGCGTGCACACCGCCCCGGACCTCAGTCGGCATGACCCGGCCGTCAGCCTCGGCGGATGATTCCTGCGCCGTCGCCGAAGGCCATCACGCGTCACCACAACGGGCGGATCCATGCCTACGTCGTGGGCTGCGGCGTCTGCGGGACGCTGGAGCCCGCTCCAGTGTTCCGGCTGCGGGCCGGCGACAAGGTCGAGGCGTCGACGGACCGGCACGATCTGGACGGTGCCGGCCACCATATCCACCCCGTGGACGGCAGCGTCTGCCTCGACACCGGTATCGAAGGGCGCTCAACGGCCTGGACCGGCAGGCCATTGCCGACGGACGAACCTCCCTCCGGCGGGGAAGCGAGCAGCCAGTTGGCCAGACCGGCCAACCACGGGGTTGTGACCACGCATTCCGTGAGGGCTCGGCCAGCCCGTGGCTCCAGAGGCACAGCCGTGGTCGACGATGGCCGGGGTGCACGGCCAACATGACCTGATCGGGCGCCCATTGCGGCCCCCGCGGGTCTCTGGCGCATGGGCCCATGGCACCCGCGGGGTACATGCCGGCCATGCCCTGGCCGGCATGTCACTTGATTGCTTCACTCCGTACCTGGGGACACCCCGAGTAGCCCATGGAGTGTTGACACCCCGTCCAGCGTGTCCTGCGTCTGGGCAACGGGACCCTCGCCGGGGTCGGTCGAGCCCAGCAGCTTGTCGAGCAGATTGCTGTCCTGGTTGTCCTGGGCCGGGACGCTCGCGGCGTTGACGGCGGGGGCGCCGAGGGCGAGGAGCGCAGCCGCGCAGACGACGGCCGTAGCAATTCGTCGCATGAACCTACCTTCCTGCTTGTTGAAGTGTCCGGAGTTGACTACCGCCGTCCAGCCATGGAGACACAGGCGGGGCCCAACATCACTCGATTGGAACTGCGGCCTTACAGCCCCTAGTCGCCTGACAGAACCGGCACACCTCGCCCATCGGCCGTCGGCCGGGAGGGCGGCAGGTCTGCGCTGGTGCGCGCCCTGCACCCCGGCAGCCTCGCCCTGGCGCTGCTCGCCTCGGCTCTGCCCTTCCCTTCTCTCCCGCCCTCCCTGAGACCGACCGAGCCGGTGGCTCGTACGGCAACGGCCTTGCGCGCGGCTGCCCTCAACTCCGTGACGTACGTGGCTACTTGATGCCGGGTCAGCATCCTCTGCACGTGGCCGGCGCCGGCCGAGTGCCACCCGCTCCTCTTCCGAGGTCCACGAAGCCCTGCTGGGACAGCGCTCGGTGCGGGCCGACTCGGACCGGCCGGTTCACAGCAGGGTGGCGGTGAGCACGTCGGCCAACCATCGCTGGTAGGCGGCGCCGTCCCACCCGGCCTCGATGGTGAGCTTGGCGAACACTGCGGTCGTCGTGAGGGCCCAGCAGGCGTCCGCGGCATGCACCGGATCGCTGCCGGTCCGCAGTGCGCCGCAGTCGGCAAGACGGCCAACACAGTGAGCCGAGTTGTCGGTGGGTGACGAGGCGGCCCGCGGCCGGGACACCGGAACCTGTGTTCACGCGGCAGCAGCAACGGCTCCAGGCGATCCCCCAGCACATCCCACACGATGCACGGCTACGCTCCCTCACCGGACCGAAGCCTCAACTCCCGCCCCGGACAAGTCAACCAGGCCCCACCCGCCTCATCGGGTCAGCCATCGCAAGCACGAGGTCAGGGGCGCATGCAGACGCCGAGTGGCAAGGACATATCCTGCAGAGCAGAAGCGAGGCAGACGCTGCTGATGCGTCGCAGCCGTCCGTTGCAGCCGAGCGATTCGACACTCCGGGAACCCGGTACCCAGTACCCGTTACCCGACGAACGACCTGGAGGTTGACCGGTGATCACTCTGACCGCAGTCGGAGGAGTGGCCCTGGTCGAACTGGGCATGGCCCTGACTCCGGGACCGAACATGATCCACCTCGCCTCCCGCGCGATCACCCAAGGCCGCAGGGCCGGCCTGGTCAGCCTCAGTGGGACCGCCGTGGGATTCGTGTGCTACCTGCTGGCCGCGGCTGCGGGCCTGTCCGCGTTGTTCGCCGCCGTGCCGGTGGCGTTCACCGTGGTCAAGCTTGCCGGGGCCGCCTACCTGGGCTACCTCTCCTGGGGCATGCTCAAGCCCGGGGGCCGCTCGCCCTTCGACCCCGCCCAGGACCTGGCTCCGGTCTCCGACGCCCGCCTGTTCGCGATGGGGCTGTTGACCAACCTCCTCAACCCCAAGATCGCTCTTATGTACGCCGCTCTGCTGCCGCAGTTCCTGGACCCGCAGGCAGGCCCGGCCTGGGGACAGCTGCTCCAACTCGGCGGTGTGCAGATCGTCGTGGGGATCTCAGTGAACGCTCTGATCATGCTCGGCGCAGCACGAGTGTCGGGGTTTCTGGCCGCCCGTCCCCGCGCCATGACCGCGCAGCGGTTCACGGCAGGCGGCTTGCTCGGCGCCTTCGCGCTGCGCACGGCCCTGTCCCGTACTCCTGTGTCCACCTGAACCACGCCTGTGCGCCCGTGACACCGGTCCTGCCGTGAGCGCCGATACGGGGGCGTTGGTGGCACCCGTGGATGCCACAATCCCCCCTCCTCAACCCGCCATTCCCCCCTGCCCTCGCAGGGCCCAGCGCGACTGATCTCGGGGTCGGGTCTTGGGGTTGTCCCCCGGGGAGGTGTCGGGCGGGCCCCAGCGCGCCCGGGCTGCCACGCGCGTGACGATCTTCTCAGCAGCACGTGACACCAAGCACGTTGGGAAGTGATCACACATGGGCGGCAACACATGACCGGCAACAGGAAGCGTCTCGTGGCGGCGGCTCTCGCCCTGGCCGCGACGCTGACCCCGTCGGCGGCCGCGTACGCGGCACCGATGGCGTCCGCACCGGCGGCGTCCGCATCGACCGTCGTCTCGGCCCCGGTCCGCGCGCTGGACCGGATCGCCCATCCCCTGCGGTCGACGGAGCCGGGCACCGGTACGGCCGATCTGCAGGCCCTGGGGGTGATGGTCGGCGACGCCGAGGTGGTCGGCGTGGGCGAGGCCACGCACGGCTCGCACGAGTTCTTCGCCCTCAAGGACCGGCTCTTCCGCCACCTCGTCGAGCAGAAGGGATTCACCACCTTCGCTCTGGAGATCAGCTGGTCGGCGGGTCTGCGGATCGACGACTACCTCCAGCACGGCAACAGCGACGCACGGCGGGTCGTCCACGAAGTGATGGCCGGATCCCCCTGGGACCGCGAGGAGTTCGTGACCCTCGTCCAGTGGATGCGCGACCGCAACCGCCAACGCCCCGACCGCCCGGTCCACTTCCTGGGCGACGACATCGGCGCGCCCAGGCTCGACGAGCGGGTCTTCGACATCGTCACCGACTACGTGTCGCGAACGCATCCGGAGTCCCTGCCACGCCTGAACGAGCTCCTCACAGGCCTGCGCCCGCTCGACGACGCCATCGCCTATCTGGGCCGGCCGCTCGCCGAGCGGCAGCAGAATGCGGCCAAGGCGCAGCGGGTACTGGAATTTGTGCAACGTCAGAGTTCCGGGGGCGGCGAGGACGTCGAGTTCGCTCTCCAGAACGCCCGCAACATCGCCCAGACCTACACCTTTCTGACCCTCGACCCCGGCGACCAGAAATCTTTGACGGCCATGGAGCGCTACCGTGACCAGGTGATGGCCGAGACCACGGCATGGTGGCAGCGGCGCACCGGCAGCAGAATCCTGCTGTCGGCCCACAACGACCACGCGGGCTACGCGGCCTCCGACCCCACGACGTATCCGAAGACCCAGGGCTCGTTCCTCCGCGACACCCTCGGCGCGCACTACCTCGCCGTCGGCACCACCTTCGACGAGGGCTCCTTCCTCTCCAAGGACGCGGCGCTCGGCGGCGACTGGAAGAAGTTCACCGTCGACCCGGCCGGTCCGGGCACGAACGAGTACACGCTCGACCGGGTCCGGTACCGCGACTACTACGCCGACCTGCGCAAGGCCCCTGCCGCCGCCCGCAGTTGGCTGGCCGTCCCGCGCCCGACCCACAGCATCGGCACGCAGTACCCGAACGACAAGACACCTGAGATCGCCATCGGCCACACCTACGACGTCCTGATCCACATCCACACCGTTCAGGAGGCGAGCAAGCTGGGGTCCGAGCGCGAACCGAGCGGCTGACCCACCGGGCCGGGCAGGGTCGCCTCGGCCACCCCGATCCTGAATGGGTACGCGGACGGCTCCCCTCTCTCGCGTGACCAGGAGCGATGTCCTGTCGGAGGGGCGGCCCCAGACCGCAAGACCGTCACCCGGCCTCCGCCTTCCGAAACTGCCATCTCGCTGCTCACGATTCCGGGGGGGGCAACCCCACCAGAAGGGTCCACCGACCGGTGGACGGAAGGTCCAACCAGGCGATGCTGTTGTACGCATGGCGGGACCGGCGACGCTTTCCCCATGAAAGAGCTACCTGTGCGCACCGCTCGCTGGAGCGCCCTGCACCCCTGGCGCGCGATCACCGGATGGCTGGTGTTCGTGGTGCTGTGTCTGGGCCTCGGCATCGCGGTCGGCACCCACAACGCCACCACTGAGGACTACCGGGTCGGTGAGGCCGGCCGCGCGGAGGCGATGGCATCCGAAGGACATCTGCAGCGCAAGCCCGTCGAGCAGGTGCTGGTGTCGGCGAGGTCCGGCGCTCTGGACCAGCGGGCCGCGGAAGCCGCCGCGCGGGACCTCGCTGCCCGGATGGAGAAGCTGCCCGAGGTCGAGGGCGTGGCCGAGCCACGTACCTCGGCGAGCGGGAAGGTCCTCTTGGTCCAAGTGACCATGAAGGGGCCGGAGTTGGGCGCGGCCAAGCACGTCGATCCGCTGCACGCGCAGACTGCCGCGGTGCAGGAGAGCCATCCTGATCTGCTGGTGGAGGAGACCGGGAGCCCCTCCATCAGCCAGGGTGTGGAAGCCCAGCGCGGCAGCGACCTGGCACTGTCCGAAGCGATCACCCTGCCGGTCACCCTGATCACCCTGCTGCTCGTGTTCGGCTCTCTGCTCATGGCCATCGTGCCGCTGCTGCTGGCGCTCTCCTCGATCGCCGCGGCCATGGGCCTGTCGATGGTGGTTTCGCACCTCTCCCCCGACGCCGGGGTCGGCACGAACGTCATCATCCTGATCGGCCTCGCGGTCGGCGTCGACTACACGCTCTTCTACCTCAAGCGCGAACGGGAGGAGCGGACGCGCTCCGGCGGGAGACTCGGCTCCGAGGCACTGGTGGAGCTGGCCGCGGCGACCTCGGGGCGGGCGGTCGTGGTCTCCGGACTCGCGGTGGTCGTCTCCACGGCCACCCTGTATCTGGCCTCCGACGTCATCTTCTCGTCGCTGGCCACCGGCACCATCGTCGTCGTCCTGGTCGCCGTGGCCAGTTCACTCACGGTACTGCCCGCGCTGCTGGTCAAGACCGGGCAGCGGGCCGAGCGCCGGGCGGCCCGCGGGACACGTACGCCACGAAGGGCGCGGCAGGACGGAACCGGCCGGGTGTGGGCGGCGCTGATGCGGCCGGCGAGCACGCACCCCGCGGTCACCCTGTGCGTCTCGGTGCTCGTCCTGCTGGGCCTGGCCGCCCCGTTGGCGGGGCTGAAGCTGGAGGAGATGAGCCGCGACACGCACTCGCGCGCCATCCCCGCGATGCAGACGTACGACCGGTTGAACGAGGCCTTTCCGGAGCTGCGGGTCACCCATCAGGTCGTCGTACGTGCCCGGCCGGACCGCGCCGCCGAGGTGGCCGCGGCGCTGGAGGAGCTCGGGCGGCGCACGCAGGCCGACCCGCTGTTCACGGGCCGCCCCCGGCTGCGGACATCGGACGACCACCGGATCAGCGTGCTGGAGGTGTCCGTGCCCTACCTCGGGAACTCCGCCGAGGCGGGGAAGTCCCTCGCCCGCCTGCGGGGCGACTACCTGCCCGCCACAGTCGGCCGGATACCGGAGGCCGAGACCGGGGTGACCGGCGATGTCGCCCGGACCACCGACTATCCCGCCCACCAGAACGGCAAGCTGCCCCTGGTCATCGGGGCGCTGCTGCTCGTCACCTTCGGTATGACGGTGCTGGCGTTCCGCTCCGTGGTGCTCGGGTTGATCGGCGTCGTACTCAACCTGCTGTCCGCGGCAGGCGCGTTGGGACTGCTGGTCCTGGTGTTCCAGGCCAAGTGGGCCGAGGGTCTGCTGGACTTCCACTCCACCGGGTCGATCGGCTCCCGCGTACCGCTGTTCCTGTTCGTGATCCTCTTCGGCCTTTCGATGGACTACCAGGTGTTCGTCGTCAGCCGGATCAGGGAGGCCGTCCTTGCCGGTGTACCGACCCGCAAGGCGGTGCTCGACGGGATCGGCAGCTCAGCGGCCGTGGTGACCAGCGCCGCGGTGGTGATGGTGACGGTCTTCGCCAGTTATGTCTTCCTGCACATCATCGAGATGAAGCAGATCGGCTTCGTGCTGGCGGCCGCCGTGCTGCTCGACGCCTTCATCATCCGGATCATGATCCTGCCGTCGGTCATGCTGCTGCTCGGCGAGATGAGCTGGTGGCCCTCGCGCGGCATGAGGCGGGCACCACAGGCTGCGGCTGTGCCGGTCGAAGTAGGTTGATCCACATGATTCCGTGGTCGAGGGCCGACAGCCGTCCCAACTCCTTCAGCGGCACGGCCTTCGGCCACCCCGCCGACCCGTTCTGGGCCAGGACACTGCGCCGGTGGAACGCGGTCTGCTGGGTGCTGTTCGGCGCGCTGGCCGCCGGTCTTGCCACGATCGAGTACCTGGACGGCGACACGTACTGGCCGCTGTTGCTCCTTGCCGCACTGGTGCTCTGCTACGCGGTCCTCGACCGGTTCCCCGGCAACTCCGTGCTCCGTCCGTACACCTATCTGTGGGTACTGGTCCTGGGGCTCGGCGGCATGGCGTATCTCTGGAGCGGCTATGCGGCGCTGTTCATCGTGACGCTGCCGCACTTCTGGCTGTTCGCCAGGACGGTGCGGTCCTCACTGGTCTTCACCGGGCTGGCCACCCTGTCGACCCTGACCGGGAGCTGGCTGCGGAAGGGCTGGAGCCCTGAGTTCCTCGGTTCCACGGTCGTCTCCACCCTCGTCGTGGTCGCCGCCAGTGTGCTGATCGGGCTGTGGGTCCACTCGGTCGTGGCGCAGAGCGGCGAACGCGCCAGACTGATCGAGGAGTTGGAGCAGACCCAGCTCCGGCTGTCCGAGGCCCACCAGCGGCAGGGTGCCGCCGACGAACGGGAGCGCATGGCACGGGAGATCCACGACACGCTCGCGCAGGGCTTCGCGTCCATCGTCGTACTCGCCGAAGCCGCGCGGGCGGGGCTCGACAGCGACGGCGCCGGCGATACGGAGCGGAGCGCCCAGCAGTTGCGTTCGATCGAGAGCACCGCGCGCGAAAACCTCGCCGAGGCGCGCGAACTGGTGGGCTCCGCGGAGCAGAGCCGGGTGGCCGCGGGCTCGGTGGCCGAGATGCTGCGCCGGACCCTGGACCGGTTCACGGAGGACACCGGTCTCACTGTTGTCGCGGAACTGGCGGACCCGGCGTGCGACCAGCGGACCAGGGTCGCGCTGCTCCGGTGTACGCAGGAGTCGCTGGCCAATGTGCGCAAGCATGCGGCGGCCTCCACCGTGAGCGTCGTGCTCATGTCGCAGCCGTACGGCGTCGAGCTGGAAATCACCGACGACGGGCGCGGCTTCGTGATCGGGCGGTCACGGGGGTTCGGGCTCGACGGGATGCGCAAGCGTCTCGCCGAACTGGGCGGGCAGCTCACCGTCACCAGCTCGGTCGGCGACGGTACGCGCGTTCTCGCGATGATCCCCATGACTGCCACGGAGCAGGAAGTGACGGCATGACCAGTAGGGAACTCCGCGTCATCGTGGTCGACGACCACACGGTGATGCGCGCCGGAGTCATCGCCCTGCTCGCCTCCGAACCCGGCATCGAGATCGTCGGCGAGGCCTCCGACGGCCGCGCGGCGCTCGAACTCGTCGAACGGCACGACCCCGATGTCGCGCTGATCGACCTGCGGATGCCGGTACTCGACGGGGTCGCGACCACGACCGAGATCGTTGCCCGGCATCCGCGGACCCGGGTACTGATCCTGACGACGTACGACACCGACGCCGACATCGAGCGCGGAGTCGAGGCCGGTGCCATCGGCTATCTGCTCAAGGACACCACCCGCGACCAGCTGGCCGACGCCATTCGCGCGGCGGCGCGCGGGGAGACGGTGCTCGCCCCGCAGGTGGCCCAGAAACTCGTCGCCAAGATGCGGCAGCCGGTACAGGTCCCGCTCACCACCCGGGAGGCCGAAGTACTGAACGCGGTCGCCGACGGCCTCACCAATGCGGACATCGGCAAGCGCCTCGTCATCGCGGAAGCCACGGTGAAGACCCATCTGCTGCGGCTCTTCGCCAAGCTCGATGTGAACGACAGGACGCGCGCCGTGGTCGTCGCCCTCGAACGTGGCCTGCTGCACCGGCCTTCCAGGTGAACACTGCGGCCGTGGGCCGAGTCGGACCACCCACTGCGGCCGCTGTCGCGACTGGGCGGAAACGGCTCTGGTCGACCGTGCTGTGAGGCGAGAGCACGCTCCCGGGGCTTCACGCTGACGTAATCGAGTGCGCTCGGGCGGACCGGGCACCATCAGGTTGGTTCCTCCGCTCACTTCAGAGGTTCGCGGGCCGCCGCAACGATCCTCTCCAGGGCCGAGGCGTGCCGTTGGAATGCATGACGGCCGTGCGGGGTGAGGCGGAGGTGGGTGTGCCGTCCGGTGTGGTTCCGCGTCTTGCGCACCTCGACATACCCGGCGTCGGCCAGCGCGGCGACCTGCTTCGACAGGGCTGAGTCGCTGGTGTCCACGGTGTCCCGGACGAAGCCGAACTCCACCCAGTCGGCCGGAGCCAGCAGCGCGACGATCGACAGCCGTGCCGGATCGTGCAGGAATCCATCGAAGTCCGGGTCCATCAGCCGTGCCCGTTCCTGCGGATGATCCCCGCGACGACCGGGCGCAGCGCGTACGAGCCGCCCACGTACGCCAGGGCGGTGACCGCCGCGGCGACGGTGCGCCACGCCGGCAGGCCGAGGAAGTAGGCGGCGATCGCCAGCGTCCCGAACAGCAGGACAAGAGGGAGCGCCATGGCCACACCGAACAGCGTCTCCCGGCCGTTGCACCTCATGCGGACGGGTGCCCGGCGCTGGTGGACATACAGCCCTCCCAGGGTCAGGCCGTTTCCCACCAGGAGGGCGAGGGTGTTCCACGGGCTCGGCAGATCGAAGGACGCGAACGCGGTGAACAGCCCCAGCGCCGCGACGAGTACGTAGGGACGGGAGAAGCCGTGGCGCATGTATGCGTCCAGCGTCTGCTCCCGAAGCGCGTTTGCGGGCGCGCGATAGGTTGCCCGCCATGACTGAACTAGGGTCCGTCACCTGGCCACCTGCCCCGATCAAGACCGAGCGGCTCGTGCTCCGCGAGCCCGAACCCCGGGACCGTGCGGCGTTCATCGAGCTGCTCGCCTCGCCAGAGGTGCACACCTACCTGGGCGGCCCCCGGCCGCGTGACGAGCTTGAACGCGAGTTGCCCGGGACGCCCCAGCGGTGGCCCGGAAGCTTCGTCGTCGAACTCGACGGGGCGATGATCGGCCAGATCCTGCTCAGGAGAGCAACAGGGCACAGTCGCCCGGCTGCCGCGGGGAAGGCCGATCTCGGCTACCTGTTCCTGCCGCGGGCGTGGGGATTCGGGTACGCCGCCGAGTCATGCGCGGCGGCGCTCGACTGGTTCGACGGCGTCCTTCCCGGCGAGCCGGTGGTGCTCACCACCCAGAGTGCCAACGTCGGCTCCATGCGCCTGGCGGCGAAGCTGGGGTTCACCGAAGTAGAGCGGTTCCAGGCCTGGGACGCCGAGCAGTGGCTCGGCCTGCGGTCCCCGCAAACGCCGTCCGCTTGAGCCCGTACTCGAAAGGGGTGGTGTGCCGGCTGTCAGCCCTCTCGTCCTCGACAACGCCCGAAGGCTTCCGGGCTGGGCGGTAGAGGGTCCATGTTGCGGCCTTGAGCATGGCGGCGATGCTGGGGGCGAGGTGGCCCGCAGCATGCATCTGGCGTGCGAGCTGGGCCTGTTCGGGATCAGTGCGGAGCTCTGCAACCAGTACCGGAGGAGAGTCGAATCCGATGTGGCGCCGAGAGATGCAGGGACACGTGCCTGTACCGCATCCGAGTACCTAGACACCCGGCAAGGCCAAGTGGCCGCGCCGGGAACAGCCGGTCCGGCCGACACTGTTGCATCGACCGAGGGACCGGCGTCGCACGGGTGGGAACAAAGTCATCCGCTCCGGCAGGACCGGGCCCCGGGATCGCGGCACGCCCGCCGCGCACTCGGACCAAGACGTACTTCCGCAGGAGGACTTAGTCATGACTGACCGCCCCTTGACTCTCATGGCAGTGCACGCCCACCCCGACGACGAGGCCACGGGAACCGGAGGCGTCCTCGCGCGGTACGCGGCGGAAGGCATCCGTACGGTTCTCGTGACGTGTACCGACGGCGGTTGCGGCGACGGACCGGGCGGTGCCAAGCCGGGCGACCCCGGGCACGACCCGGCGGCCGTCGCCTTGATGCGCCGTCAGGAACTCAAGGCGAGCTGCGAAGCCCTGAAGATCAGCGACTTGGAGATGCTGGACTATGCCGACTCCGGGATGACGGGCTGGCCGAGCAACGACGCCCCCGGCTCCTTCTGGCAGACCCCCGTGGAGGAAGGCGCCTCCCGGCTCGCGGAACTCATGCGGCACTACCGACCCGATGTGGTCGTCACCTACGACGAGAACGGCTTCTACGGTCACCCCGACCACATCCAGGCTCACCGCATCACGATGGCCGCGCTGGAGATGACCACGCTGACACCGAAGGTGTACTGGACGACAATGCCCCGCTCGATGATGCAGCGATTCGGGGAGATCATGCGCGAGTTCCAGGAGGACATGCCGGAGCCGGATCCTGCCGAGGCCGCCGCGCTGGCCAAGATCGGCCTCCCCGACGATGAGATCACCACGTGGGTGGACACCACGGCATTCAGCGGTCAGAAGTTCGACGCGCTGGCCGCGCACGCAAGTCAGGGCGAGAACATCTTCTTCCTCAGGATGGGCAAGGAGAGGTTCGGAGAGCTGATGGGCATGGAGACCTTCGTACGCGTCCAGGACGCCACCGGCGCGGCCGTCCCCGAGAACGACCTCTTCGCCGGCCTGCGCTGACCCGCCCGCCCAACCGGGGCCGGGGAAAGCTCAGGCGCGGCGCGGCGGCACGCTGCTCCATGCCGAGGCACCGTGCCGAATTCCGGTGGAAGATACCGGCGCAGGGCAGCGGTCCCGAGGTAGCGCAGCCGAGGTAGGCGCTCGGGGAGGGATGGCACCGGCGCCTGGCTCCAGCGTGGGGCGGGCGCCGGTGCAACATCTCCGGCCTCGGAACTGCCCTGGTAGCGGCAGCCAGTCAGACGTACGTGAGCGTCCTCATCGGGGCCGCGGCCATTCCGGGACTGGCCTTGGGGCCCACCTTCGTCGCCCTCCACAGCACGGCCGGCGGTCTCGCCCCACCGGATATGGCGGCCGAGACGCAGTCATGGATCGGTGCCTTCATGGCCCTTGGCGGCTCCGCCGGAACGACGGTCAGCGGTCTGGTGGCCCAGAAGTCAGGACCGGGGACCGCCCTGGCCCTTGCCTCAATCGCCATGGCAGTTGGCCCCGGGCTGGCCCGCGTGGCGATCGTGAGAGAGCCGGTGCCGGCCGATCAGGCGGAATTGCAGGCGTAACGCCCCTGTTCGCCGATCGCTGAAGGCCCGCGCTCGGCGGGGGCCTTCAGCGATCGGCGAGCGAATGTCAGGCCATGGGGCCGATGCCCAGTGGCTCTCCGCACCGGCCGCAGCGGGACGATCCGGCGCGTATGACCCGGCGCCCGAAGGCGATTCAGCGGGGTGCGGCCGGTCCGCTCCACGCCGTCGCCGTGGACGTCGCCGTGGCCGTGGCCTGGCCCCACGACGGAGGCTGCCCCACCCAGGGGCGGTAGCCGGGCGAGCGGCCGGGGCCGTACGCCGGAGCCATCGGCACCCTGTAGACCGGCCGCACCGGCCAGCTCCGCGAACTGTCGCCGCGATTCCTCGCCGGAGCGCTCGGGCTGCCGTTTTGTGAGGCCGGGCGACTGTCGTGGCTGCCCCACGCCGGAGCCCCGGCAGGTCCCCTGGATCTGTCCGTACCGGCAGAGCTGCCGCCCGCGCCCCGCCCAGGACTCGTCGAGTGGGGTGCGCCGGGCGCCGGCCTGACGGTCTGTCTCACGCGGCCCGAACCCGACTCCGGCAGTTCCGTCGCGCTCCGGCCGCCCGGGGCCCGCAGGACCCGCTGGTACCGCGGGCCACTCGCGAGGTCCGCGGCCGGCTCCCGGACGGACGGGGCTTCGCCGACCGACACCCCGCCTCCCCGCTCCCCCTCGCGCGTCCCTTCACGCGCCTCCTTACCTCGTACGTGCTCGTCGGCTCGGACATGCCCGCCCTTCGCGTCCTGCGTTTCCCCAGCGGCGCCCCGGCCACGGAAGACCGGGAGGATGCCCACGAGCGGTTGCGGGACCCGCTCGGCACACCGCGCGTGCTCGACGTAGTCGAACGTGTCGAAAGTGAGGCGCAGGTGCGGCGGCTGCCCGTAAACGGCGGGCCGGGCGCCGCCCTGGTGGCCGCACGGTCCCAACTTCCCGTGCTGCCAGACCACTTCCGGCACCAAATTGGCACCCTGGACCGACCGGACGCCCAACGGACGCCAGCCTGCCTGGTGGGGGTCGAGCGCGACAGGCGCGGTGGCGGACAGGACGACGACCGCGGCACAGGCCGCGAACGTCCACCTCCCCCTGCGGCGGATCCCCTTGCGGAACATGGGACTCCTCGTGGGAACACGGGACGCTGTGCGCAGCGCGGGGCAGCACAGTGGCGACCACGTAGGGTAATCGGATGCCTGTATTTCATCACACACGGTAGCGAATTGGGGGGCTCACATGCCGGAAAGTCGGGAACCGGGCTGCAGCGGCACCCACTTGGCGACGCGGACACGTCCTGCTCGTCGAGCCCGCGCGGACCAGCCGCCGACAACGACGTTCACCGTCGGCGACCCGCGGGGACCTGACGGCCCGCATCGCGATGGACATCCTGAACGCCGCGGACTTCGAGGGCCGAACGGGCAAGATCGCGATCCAGTACACCGGCGCCGATGGGCCGTACGCCCCGGCCAACTCCCCCGTACGCAGCGTCGAATCCGGCACGCGATCACAACGATCCGCGAGCGCACCCGCAACCCCCGGAACCCCTCGGGGGTCGAAGCCCGCGCCGATACGGGCGAGCCTAAGAAGTGTGCGCCGACTCAGGGAACGCGCAGCAGGACGAGCCGGTTACGCCTTGGACTTCTCGGGATGGGCCGCGGCCGTCGCAGGTGTCGCGGGCACGGCGGAGCGGCGCGCGGTGCCCAGGTGCCAGATGAGGGTCACGGCGGTGACGCCGGCGGCCAGCAGCCCCAGTTCGGCCGGGGCGAGCCCCCACCACTCCTGCGCCAGCCCGCCGAGACCGCCGCCGAGGGCGACACCGACGTAGAGCGCGGAGGAGTTGAGGCCGAGCAGGACCGGCGCGGCGGCCGGGCTGAGGGAAATGATCCGGTGCTGCTGCGGGACGACGATGACGCCGACGCTCGCACCCCAGACCGCCGCCCAGACCAGAGTGGGCGCGAGGGCGCGGGTCGCCAGCGGGGTCAGCACCAGGACGAGCGCGGCAAGGGCGAGGGTGCCGGTGAGGACGCGGGCGGAGTCGTGGCGGTCGACGAGGCGTCCGCCGGTGATGTTCCCGGCCAGGGTGCCGACGCCCCAGGCCAGCAGGACGAGGGTCAGCAGCGATTCATTGCCGCCGGTGGCGTCCCGCAGGGTCGGGCCAATGTAGGTGTAGAGGGTGTAGGCACCGAGGAAGGCCAGTGTGGTGACGGCCAGCAGCGTCAGTACGCGACCCTGCTTGAGGGGTCGCAGGCGGTCGGACAGTGAGGCTGCGGGGAGCGTCACCCCGGGCAGGCCGACGGCTGCCATTAGGCCGATCCCGGCGACGGCCCACAGGGTGATGCGCCAGTCGGCGCGGCCGATCAGTGTGCCGAGGGGCAGTCCCAGCGCGGTCGCCGACGTCAGACCGCCCAGCACGAAGGCCAGTGCCCGGCCCCGGCGTTCCGGCGGAGCGATGGCGGCCGCGGTGCTGGAGGCGGCGGACGTGATGATGCCCGCGCCCACGGCACCCGTCACGGACGGAGAGAAGCGATGCGTGAGGTGTCCCAACCGGCGACCGGCGCGATCCGGATGGTGGAAGTGCTGCGGGCGCTGGCCGATCCGGTGCGGCTGGAGATCGTTCAACGGCTCGCTGTGACCGGCGAGGAGAGCTGCAATGCCATCGGCAGCGACCTGGATGTCCACCAGACGACGCTGTCCCACCACTACCGGGTACTGCGCGAGGCGGGCGTCACCTGGACAACGGTCAAGGGCCGATCCCGACTGGTGCGGCTGCGCCGCGACGACCTGGACACACTGTTCCCCGGCCTGCTCGACTCCGTACTGAACGGAACCCGCCACACACGTGCGGCCTCGGGAGCTGCGTCGGGAGATCCGTGCTGACTCACGTGAGAATGCCAACCGTTGCTTGGCCTTCGCGTTCGCACCCTGGGCCGACATCGAGGCGCTCGTCATCTGCCGGCTGCACACCGCGGGCCAGGTGGTCAACCACATCGGGGTACGCCGCCGGGCGGGCGCGCCCGCGCTGCCGGGCCCGGACGCCGGTCTGACCCCGGAGAAGTCCGCCGTGTGTCGGCACCGCACGTCGAGTACGACGTCCGGGAAGACAAAGCGTGGGACCCGAAGCGCGTGCGGGCGGTGCTGCTCCAGCTCGGCTACAACAATGAAGCCCCCGACCGCGACGAGGGCCGTGGAACGCTCGTCATGGAGGACATGGGAACGCGACTCGGGCTCACCGACACCCACCCCGTCGTACCCGAAGGCGCCCGCATAGCGCTGCGGGTCCTACTCGGCGCTTGCGTCACCGCGTTCACTCAGCCGAGCAACTACCAGGTCACCGTCAACGGCCGGTTCATGGAGAGCGGCTGCTTCGAGCCGCGCGGTAGTCACTGAACCCCCGGCCTCCTGCGGCTGAGGTACGTGACCGATCAACGGCCGGGCTGCCGCGTACGTGGAGACCGTGTCGGCAGCCGCGGGCTCCTCACCTACGCGCACGGGGCGACACGCTCGGCCTGCACCCGCGGGACGCCCCCGCCTTGTCGAGTTTCATCGTGAGGTGTTCTGCTCCCACAGTGGGTGCGTTCGGCGGAGTCGGACCCGTTCGGCGTTCGTGCCTGCCCGGCCGGCCGTGGCTGCGCGGCCGTTGGCCGAGAAGTGCTGGTAGTCGGGCGGGGACCAGCGTCCGCCCCATTGCCAGCCCATCTCGCGCATCGCCGTGCTGATGACATCGCCTCGGTGGATCATGCCCTGGTCGTTCCTGTCCCGGTCGAGGAAGTCGGCACCGGCCGGCGGATACACGACGTTGTTCACATCGACGTACGGGTTCTCCAGCGTGTTGATGTCCACGGCGTCGCCGTAGGAGTGCTGGGAGACTTCGGTGGGATCCCCGGTGACGGAGCGGCAGTTGAATGCGGAGGTGTTGTCGGCGGCCATCGCGGCCACGTCGTTGCCGTCGAATTCGGCCATCACCCGCATCTGCCGGATCGGGAAGTGCGCCTCGAAGGCCCGTCCGAAGACATAGAGGAGCGGGGCCACCGCCTGCTCGCCGGCAACGAGTTCGCCCTGATGGACCCGGCCGTCGAAGCCCCAGTGGTTCATCCGGATCAGCCGGAGTCCGGACGGCGGGACCGGGCATCCCGGATGCCAGCTGTCGCCGAGCTTGGCGGTCGGGACGTCCGACACGCTCGCGTCCAGTTCGGGCACGGCTGTCTGCTGCGGCACGGCGTCCGCCGCGGTACCGAAGCAGCAGGTGAGCAGGACGGCGGCGGACATCGCCAGGGCGGAGAGCGTACGGGGCCGGATCCTGGCCGTACGTGTGGAGGTCCTGGTCGTCGGCGGCGAGATCTCGGCTTCGGCTGTACGAGGTGCGGGCTTGGTCACCGGACAGGAATAGCGTGCCTCAGCCGCGCGGACGCCGCTGACGGCTCCCGGTCAACGGGATTTCGCCCGAATGCGCCCAAACGGGGCGGCGCCCGCCCGGCGAACACCGAGTCGGGAGACTTGGTCGGGAGGCGAGGGACATTGCCTGTGCCCGACACGCCCTTCCGGCCCGCCGGTCGGAGCCCCGGGCACCGCTCCGCCGTTTCGTCGCGTGTTCACCGCCACAAACCTCGGGCGGGCCGAGCCCCGGACGGGCCGGACCCGCTGCGGGACCACCGTGCTGGGGTGCGGCAGCCGGAACCGTAGGCGTTGAGTCTGCGCCGACCGGGACCGGACCGCTCATCACTCTCCCTGCCGCCGGTTCCGGTCGGCGGCGAAGGGCCCCTCGTCAACGAAGCGGCGCAGAAGGCGGGCGAAGGCCTGTGCGTCTGCGCGCGGCCAGGTGTCGAGTGAGTCCTCGATGGCGGCCGCCAGTTGCTGCCTGGTGGCCGAGATGGCCACATGACCGTCATCGGTGAGCGCGAGCAGGGTCGCGCGGCCGTCGGCGGGGTCGGGCTGGCGCTGGAGCAGACCGGCCCGTTCCAGGCGGTCGGCGCGGCGCGTGACGGTGGTGCGGTCCAGTCCGATCTCGCGGCCCAGGTCGGCCGCGCTGCACGGGCCGGTCCGGGCGAGTCCGCTGAGGACCGGGTAGGTGAGGTCGTCGACGGCCTCTCCAAGCCCCTCGGTCAGTCGGGCGTAGAGGCGGGCGCGCGTGCTCCTCCGCAGGAGCAGCCCGAGGGCGTCGGCGATGTCGTGTCCTGTCGAGTTCGGCATCCCCCAACATTAGCGTGCGCCGAGCACGCTTTCCTGCTACAGTCATAAGCGTGCTTATGGCACGCATAATCGATCGATCCACGGCGGGACGCTCCCGCACGCAACCGAAGGAATCCCCATGAACCACACCGACATCCGCACCGCCGTCACCGACCTGCTCTTCACCCCCGGGCTCGACCTGGACCAGGCAGCCGACCGGCACTTCGCGCCCGACTACCGCCAGCGCACCGACGGCCGCTGGGACTCCCGCCCCGAGTTCCTCACCCACATCGCCCACCTGCGGGGGGTCGTCGCCGACGGCTCCGTCGAGGTCCACGACGAGCTCGCGGACGGCGACCGCTATGCCGACCGCCACACCGTGACGGTGACCAAGACCGACGGTTCCACGGTCCGCATGGAGGTCTACGTCTTCGCCGAGTTCGCCCCCGACGGCCGCTTCCGCCGCATCGAGGAGACCACCCTCATGCTTGAGGGCGCCGAAGCCGACCGGAACCTCGGCAGCGCCCGCTGACCCTCACCCCGACTCCCCCAGGAGGCCCGCTAGCAGGCTCTGGACGCCGCCGCACGGTCAGCGCCCGGGACGGATTCCTGCGGGCCTCCCACCACTTCCCACTACTACCGCTGGGCCGAGTTCTTCCTCCACGGCCACCCGTGCGACCCCCGCCACGACCACGCCTACGACCGCAGCGTGGCCAGTTTCCAGGCTGCGGCGGCCCTGTACACCCCACGCATCGAATGGGTCCGCATCCCCTACGAGGCTCCGCCCGGCGGCCTCTACCGGGCCGACACCACCAGGGCGCCGCGGCCGACCCTGATCATGCACAGCGGCTTCGACGGAACCGCCGAGGAACTGCACTTCAGCGATGCGCTGGCGGCTGTCGAACGCGGCTGCACCGCGCTGACCTTCGACGGACCCGGACAGCCAGGACCTCGGCACCACCAGGGCCTGGTCTTCCGCCCGGACTGGGAGAAAGTCGTCATTCCCGTCGTGGACTTCGCCGAAGGCCTCCCGCGAGGAAGGAGCAGGCACCCACTGCCACCCCGGCGCCATGCGTCACTCCCCGTCCCGAGTCCTCGACTGGCACGACGACACCCTCACCGCGACCTTCTGAGGGTCACCAGCGAGGGCGTCGGACGTAGTTGAGCCAATCCCACGGTGCGAGGCGGAGCACCGTGGGATTGGCTGGGCCGGGTCAGGTGATCCGCACTCCCCTCGCAAAAACCCGTTGGCGCGTCACAGCGAGCATTGCTAGCCTTCCGGAGGCCGTGCGAGAGAACGAGGAGGTGGTACCCGTGAACGTATTCACATGGGTGCTCTCCTCTGGAGTCACGGTCGGGCGATAGGTCGTCCGGGAGCGCCGTTATGAGCCCTTCCGAAAGGCACGACCATGCAATTCACTTCTGAACAGCGCCTCGGCGACGGTGTCCTCAAGCGCGAATTCACCCTCGGCGAGATCCCCGGCATCCTGTGGACGCCCGAATCCGCATCCGCGCCGGCACCGCTGATCCTGCTCGGCCACCCCACGCTCGGACTGCAAAGGATGTACCCCCGGCTGGTGGCGCGAGCCCGGCGCGCCGCGGCGGATGGCTTCGCCACGGCCACCATCGAGCTCCCCGGGAGCGGTGACCGGCCCCGTTGGCCTGCCGCCGAGCAGGCCCGCGCAGACCTGCGCCGGGCCAAGGAGTCCGGCGAGCCGATCGGCGACGAGATCATCGACGCCCTCATCCTCCCGCTCGTCGACAAGGCGGTCCCGGAATGGCAGGCCGCCCTGGACGCCCTGCTGTCGCTGCCCGAGATCGGCGGCCCGGTCGGGTACTCGGGAGGAGTGATCTCCATCGGGGTCCGCCTTGCGGTGGTCGAGCCGCGCATCGTGGCCGCAGGGCTCTTCGCCGGGAGTTTCATCCCCCGCGCCACGTTCGAGGAGGCCCGCCGGGTCACCATTCCGCTGCACGTCCTGCTGCAGTGGGACGACGAAGGCAACGACCGGCAGGCAGCCCTGGACCTGTTCGACGCCTTCGGCTCCAAGGAGAAGTCCCTGCACGCCAACATGGGCGGGCACACCGGCGTCCCGCAGTTCGCAGGGGACGCCGCGGCCAAGTTCTTCACCCGCCACCTGAAGTGAGGCCGGACCGTCAGGCCGACAGCAGACGGTAAGCCGAGTGGGACGGGATGCTGCTCGTCGAGGGCAAGTCCCGGCGCTCCTCTGCTGTTTGCACCGCGGGCCCCGGTCGAGTCGGCAGGGGCCCGCACTGTCGGTTGGGGGTGCCCCCTGCTCGCCGAAAGCCGGGCCGTGCGCACTCGCACATACGCGAACCCCTACCCTGGTGCCCGCCACGTGGCGAATTTCGAACAGTGCGACGAACGGGATGTGACAGGTGACGGGGGCGAACGGCGCGGATCTGGCCGGCGAGGTTCTGGGCGGGCGGTACCGCGTGACCGAGACGATCGGCCGCGGTGGCATGGGCGTGGTCGCCCGGGCGGTGGACCAGTTGCTGAACCGCGAGGTCGCCGTCAAGATCCTCCGCGCCTACACCGACGCCTCCCCCGCCGAGCTGGCCGAGCTGCGGGACCGGATGCAGCGGGAGGCGCAGGCCGCCGCCCGTATCCGTCACAGCGGTGTGGTCACCGTGCACGACGTGGTCGAGGAGCAGGGGCTTCCGGTCATCGTCATGGAGCTGGTCGACGGGCCCTCCCTCGACGACGTGCTGGCGGAGCGCGGCTCACTGGATCCCCGCGAAGCGGCCGCGATCGGCGCCAAGTTGATGGACGCGCTCGACGCGGCACACCGGGCCGGGGTCCTCCACCGGGACGTCAAGCCCGGCAACGTACTGCTGGAGCGCGGCGGCCGGGTCGTACTGACCGACTTCGGCATCGCCAGCATCGACACCTCCGGCGACGAGGCCCTGGCCAAGCTGACCCAGAGCGGTCAGATCGTCGGCTCGCTCGACTTTCTGCCGCCGGAGCGCGCACAGGGCCAGGTACCGGGTGCCGCGTCGGACATCTGGGCACTCGGCATGACGCTGTACGCGGCCGTGGAGGGCGCATCGCCCTTCCGCCGTACGTCGGTGTGGTCCACGCTGGCGGCGATCGTCGGCGACCCGCTCCCGGAGCCCCGGCGCGCCGGACCGCTCGCCCCGGTGCTGCAGGCCCTCATGGCCAAGGACCCGCTGCAACGGCCCGACGCCGGGCAGGCGCGCGAGATGCTGGAGGCGGTCGCCGGGGGCACGGGCGCGGACGTCGCGGCGGCACCGGCGCCCCAGCCCGTCACTCCGCCGGGCTTCGGACCTGCCCTCGCCTCGCCGCTCTCCCCGCCCGCACCCCAGCCCGCCGCTCCCTACATGTCGGCCGGCCCGTACGCCTCCCCTCCGCCGGCGGGCGCCGCGCAGCCGGGCATGGCGCCCGGCATACACGCCGGTCACCACAGCGGTTCCGAGACCCGTGCCACGACGGTCAACGCCCGGCGCCGCACTCGTACCATCGTCGCGGTGGCGACTGCCGCGGTCCTGACCTGCGGCGGAGTCGCCTACGCCCTGATGGACACGCGAGGCGTCGAGGGTGGTGGGTCGAACACGGCGCTTCCCACCGCGAGCACCCCCGCCGGCGGTGCCACGTCTGACGCGGGCGGGCCGTCCACCTCCCCCTCGAAGAAGGCCGAGGACCGGGAGAAAAGTCCCACGTCGGCGCCCAGCGCCGGAGGTGACAAGCCGACCGGGCACCCGTCGGCCCCTCCAAAGGCAACTCCCAGTGCCACGGTGAAGGAGCCCACCCCGGTGTCGACGGCCTGCACCGGCTGGGCCCACTCGAACAGCAGCGACGGCTACGGCCACGCGGCCCAGGGCACCCACCTCTACACCGGGCCGTACGCGGCGTGCTCCTACGTGACCGCGCTCAAGTCCGGCACGAAGGTCTACTACCACTGCTATGTCACCAATGCCCAAGCCAACAAGTGGATCTACGCCCGTATCGACGGCACGCACACTGAAGGCTGGATATTCAGCGACAAATCAACCGTGGACGGCGGCACACTCGCCCGCTGTCAGAACTGATCCGCGGGCTGGGCCGACTGGCGGCGCACATGTCGCCACTGTGATCCAGGCCACTTAGGCTGAGCCCGGAGCTCGTCACGGACCGTATTCGCCGGTCGCCTTGCTTCCTCATGCGAGCCCGGAGGGATGCCATGCCGGAGCTGTTCATCGGTGGCCAGTGGGAGTCCGCGGTCGACGGCGAGGTGCGCGAGATCCGCTGTCCAGCGGACGGCACCCTTGTCGCCACCGTCGACGAGGCCGGGCCCAAGGACGCGGCCGCGGCCGTGGCGGCCGCCCGCGAGGCGTTCGACCGGGGGCCGTGGCCGCACACTCCGGCCGCCGAACGCGGCCGGCTGCTGCTGCGCGTCGGCGACCTGCTGGAGCGGGACAAGGAGGCGTACGCCCGGGCCGAATCCCTGGACACCGGGAAGCGGCTGGTGGAGAGCCAGTACGACATGGACGACATCGCGGCCTGCTTCCGCTATTTCGGCAATCTGGTCGCCTCGGGCGGCACCGACCGCGTCGTCGACACCGGCAGCCCGGCCGCGGACAGCAGGGTCGTGCACGAGCCGGTCGGCGTCTGCTCGCTGATCACCCCCTGGAACTATCCGCTGCTGCAGACCGCCTGGAAGGTGGCCCCGGCCCTCGGCGCGGGCAACACCTTCGTCCTCAAGCCCAGCGAACTGACCCCGCACACCGCGATCCTGCTGATGCGGACGCTCACCGAGGCAGGGCTGCCGGACGGCGCCGCCAATCTGGTACTGGGCGCCGGCGCCACCGCGGGCGCGCCGCTCAGCTCCGACGAGCGGGTGGATCTGGTGTCCTTCACCGGCGGCCTGGTCACCGGTCGGCGGATCATGGCAGCGGCCGCCCCCACGGTGAAGAAGATCGCCCTGGAGCTGGGCGGCAAGAACCCGAACATCGTCTTCGCCGACGCCGAGTTCGACACCGCCGTCGACTACGCCCTCATGGCGGTCTTCCTGCACTCCGGGCAGGTCTGTTCGGCGGGCGCGCGGCTGCTGGTCCAGGACGAGCTGCACGACGCGTTCGTGGACGAGGTGGTGCGCCGGGCACGGCAGATCCGGCTCGGCGGCCCCTTCGACGAGAACGCCCGTACCGGACCGCTGATCTCGGCCGCGCACCGCGACAAGGTCGAGGCGTATGTGGCCGCCGGAGTGGCCGAGGGTGCCGTCCTGCGCTGCGGTGGTGCCCGCCCCGACGACCCGGCGCTGCGCGGCGGCTTCTACTATCCGCCCACCGTGCTCGACGAGTGCGCCCCCGGCATGTCGGTGGTGCGTGACGAGTCCTTCGGCCCGGTGCTGACCGTCGAGCGGTTCCGCGACGAGGCCGAGGCGGTCGCGCTCGCCAACGACACCGTCTACGGCCTGGCCGGGGCGGTCTGGACACAGGACGCGGAGCGCGCCCACCGGGTGGCGTCCCGGCTTCGCGCCGGGACGGTGTGGATCAACGACTTCCATCCGTACGTGCCGCAGGCCGAGTGGGGTGGCATGAAGCAGTCCGGCTTCGGCAGGGAGCTGGGACCGGCGGGACTCGCGGAGTACCAGGAGGCCAAGCACATCTGGCGCAACACGGCACCCCGGCCGCAGCGGTGGTTCGAGTGACCCCGCGGCCCCGGGCGTGACCCCGCCGCCCCGCACCCTTCCTGTACGGAACCAGGAGAACCGTCATGCCGGACGTCCCGCCCGACCGACCGGAACCAGCCGCGAGCGACAGCTCGGACCACGACGCGGCACTCACCGAACTGGGCTACAAGCCCGGACTCAAGCGCACGCTCGGCAACTTCCACACCTTCGCCGCCGGAATCAGCTACATCTCGATCCTGACCGGCACCTTCCAGCTGTTCTACTTCGGCGTCAGCTTCGCCGGGCCCGGCTACTGGTGGTCCTGGCCGATGGTCTTCCTCGGCCAGCTGATGGTGGCGCTGTGCTTCTGCGAGCTCGCCGCGCGCTTCCCCGTCGCGGGGTCGGTCTACAACTGGTCCAAGTACACCGGCGGTCCGCACGTCGGCTGGTTGGCGGGCTGGATGATGACGATCGCGACCATGGTGTCACTGGCCGCCGTGGCGCTCGCCTACCAGTTGACGCTGCCTCAGATCTCCAGCGTCTTCCAGGTCGTCGGGGACGGCACGGGCAAGTACGACGCGGCCGCCAACGCCGTGCTGCTCGGCACGATCCTGATCGTCTTCACCACCCTGGTCAACGCCTTCGGGGTGAAGCTGATGGCCACCATCAACTCCGCCGGAGTCTTCATCGAGCTGATCGCCGCGGTGGTACTGGTGGTGCTGCTCGCCGCCCACATCACCCGCGGACCGAGCGCCATCGTGCAGACCTCGGGCTTCGGCCAGGGGCAGACGCTCGGCTACTTCGGCGCGTTTCTGACCGCCTCGCTCGCCTCGGCGTATGTGATGTACGGCTTCGACACCGCCTCCTCGCTCGGTGAGGAGTCCATCGACCCGGCACGCAACGCTCCACGCGCCATCCTGCGCGCGCTCATCGCCTCCTTCGTGCTCGGCGGCCTGATCCTCCTCTTCGCTCTGCTTGCCACGCCGGATCTGCATGCCAAGCAGCTGTCCGTGGACGGTCTGCAGTACGTGGTGAAGGCCGCGCTCGGCAAATCGGTCGGCCTGGCCGTGCTGTGGTGCGTCGCCATCGCCATCACCGTGTGCGCGTTGTCCGTACAGACCGCCGGTCTGCGGCTGGCCTTCGCGATGGCCCGCGACAACAACCTGCCGGCCGGATCGAAACTGGCCAGGCTCAGCCCGAGGTTCCAGACACCGGTGCTCGCCACCTGTCTCATCGGGTTCGTGGCAATCGCCATCCTGGTCGTCAACATCAACCAGCCGCAGATCTTCTCCGTCGTCACCAGCATCGCCATCGTCATGATCTACGTCGCGTATCTGCTGGTCACGATCCCCATGCTGGTCCAGCGGCTGCGCGGCGGCTGGACGTCTGCGACCGACCACTTCTCGCTGGGCCGCCTCGGCCTGCCGGTCAACATCCTGGCCGTGCTCTGGGGCACCGCGATGACGGTCAACCTGCTGTGGCCGCGCGCCGAGGTCTACAACGTCACCGGGCCCCAGCACTGGTACCTGCGCTGGGGCGGCGTCCTGTTCGTCGGCGTCGTCGCGGCCGGCGGCTTCACCTACTACTGGTTCGTCCAACGCGGGAAGACCGGCGTTCTCGCCGAACACTCCATCGGGGAACCTCCGGAGCCCCCACCGGCCCACGGCGGAGCGTGAGACCGCGCGTGAGAGCGCATCGTGCGACAAGAAGGAGCTGACGTGGAGGAGTTCGACTACGTGGTGGTCGGCGGCGGCACCGCCGGGGCAGTGGTGGCCGCACGGCTGACCGAGGACCCGTCAGTCACCGTCTGCGTCCTGGAGGCCGGACCCTCCGACGTCGGCGACGACGCCATCCTGCGCCTCGACCGGTGGATGGGACTGCTGGAATCCGGCTACGACTGGGACTACCCGGTGGAACCGCAGGAGAACGGCAACAGCTTCATGCGGCACGCACGGGCCAAGGTGCTCGGCGGCTGCTCCTCGCACAACTCCTGCATCGCCTTCTGGGCCCCGGCCGAGGACCTCGACGAGTGGGGCGCCCTGGGCTGCACCGGATGGAGCGCCGCGGACTGCTTCCCCCTCTACCAGCGCCTGGAGACCAACGACGCGCCCGGTGACCACCACGGCCGCACCGGCCCGGTGACCATCCGCACCGTCCCGCCGAACGACCCGTGCGGATCGGCCCTGCTGGAGGCCTGCGCCCAGACCGGCATCCCCGTCACGCCGTTCAACACCGGTACGACGGTCAAGCGCGGCGCGCACTGGTTCCAGATCAACTGCCGCCCGGACGGCACCCGTTCCTCGGCCTCGGTCTCCTACCTCCACCCCGTTCTGGGCAAGCGGCCGAACCTGGAGGTTCGCACCGGCCTCCACGCCAAACGCCTGGTGTTCGACGCGGACATGCGCTGCACGGGGGTCGAGTACCAGGCCCCGGATCTGATCCACACCGGGAGCGTCGGCGCCCGGCGCGAGGTGATCGTCTCCTGCGGCGCGATCGACTCCCCCAAGCTGCTGATGCTGTCGGGCATCGGCCCGGCCGGGCACCTGCGCGAAGCCGGTGTGGACGTAGCCGTCGATCTCCCCGCCGTCGGCTCGCATCTGCAGGACCACCCGGAGGGCGTGATCATGTGGGAGGCGAAACGCCCGATGGTCACCACGTCCACACAGTGGTGGGAGATCGGCATCTTCGCCGACACCCGGCCGGGCCTGGACCGCCCGGACCTCATGTTCCACTACGGCTCGATGCCGTTCGACATGAACACCTACCGGCGCGGCTACCCCACCTCCGACAACGCCTTCTGTCTGACCCCGAACGTCACCCGTGCCCGCTCGATGGGCACCGTCCGGCTGCGCACCCGCGACTTCCGCGACAAGCCGCGCGTCGACCCGCGCTACTTCACGGACGAGCACGACGTACGTGTGATGACGACGGGCCTGCGGCTCGCCCGGGAGATCATCTCCCAGCCCGCGATGGCCGATTGGGCCGGCAGGGAGCTGGCCCCGGGCCCGGACACCCGGTCCGACGACGAGCTCCTCGACTACATCCGCAAGACCCACAACACCGTCTACCACCCGGCGGGCACCGTACGCATGGGCGCGCCGGACGACGCGGACGCGGCTCTCGACCCGCAGCTGCGGGTCAAGGGCGTGCGCGGACTGCGGGTGGCGGACGCATCGGTGATGCCGTTCCTGCCGGCGGTCAATCCATGCATCACGACGATGATGATCGGGGAGAAGTGCGCGGATCTACTGAAGGGCGAGCAAGACTGAACGAGCGGGGCGGACGGCATGACAAAGTGCGTTCCGGGGAGCTGCACACCCGCTTCCGCCTCGCCGCCGGCCCGGCGCACGGCAAGCAGGGTCAGCTGTCGTGCGCCCGGATCCGGTGCTCCTCCCAGAACCGCGTCAGGTCACGGCCGGACGCCTCCTGCGCGGCTCGCATGAAGGCGGCGTTGGTGGAGACGCCGTACCAGTGGTCGCGGGCGTACTGCTGCAGCATCCGCTCCATCGCCGGGCTGCCGAGTTCGCGCTCCAAGTCGTGCAGCGCGCACGAGCCCGCCCGGTAGACGACAAAGGACCAGCCGTTGTTGCCCGGTGGACGGGCCCAGTAGCCCATCGTGGAAGTGATCGCGGCGTCGGGGCGGGGCCAGTGCACATCCGCCCAGCAGCCTTGCCCGTTCTCGCCGTAGAAGAGATCCTGCGCGTAGGTGGCGAACGCCTCGTCCAGCCAAGGAGAGGTGTATTCGTCGTTGCCCACGATCCCGTACCACCACTGGTGGGCGATCTCGTGGACCACGGCACTGCCGTCCGGCCCCGTCCACACCAGCACGAAGCCCGGGTACTCCATGCTGCCGAACGTGAAGTCCGGGCTCAGGACGATGTCCAGCTCACCGTACGGGTAGCGGCCGAACCGCTCCCCGAACAAGTCCACGGCCCGGGCTGCCTCGCTCCGGGCCGATGTGACCCCGCCCGCATCGGTGTCCGCGGTCCAGTGCGCCCGTACGGTCACGCCGCCCGGGCTGGTGGCGGTGGCCGTGCGGAACGGGCCGGCCGCCCAGGCGAAGTCCCGTGCGTGGTGCGCGGTGGAGACCGTGACGGAGCGCCCCGCGCCACCGGGGTGGGTCGTCGTCGTACCGGTCGCCGGCACGGAGAGCTCCGACGGGTGGTCCAGGACGACCCGGAAGTCCGCGGCGAGGGTGAAGTAGCTCTCCCCGAATCCCACATCGGGCGCCAGGTGCCAGCCGTCCTCGTCGCGCACGGACAGGACGGGAAGCGCGTTGCCGAGATAGCGGTACGCACCGCCGCTGCCGAACCGCGCCATGCGGCCCGGCACGGTGAGTGACACGTCGAAGGACACGGACGTCCGGGCGCCCGGAGAGAGCGGATGCGTCAGGCTGATGCGCAGCGCGGTGCAGTTCACGGACAGGGCGTCGGCGGTCCCGCCCTCGAACCGGGAAACGCGGACCGGCGACGGCGAGCCGGGACCGCCGCAACCGTCGGCGCCGTTGCCCCACAGCCGTACGTACACCTCGCGCAAGGCCGGGCCCGTGCCCGTGCCCGTGTGGGTGAACGAAATCCGCTCCCGCCCGGCCCAGTTCGTGCCCGTGGCATCGGAGCGCAACGCCACGTCGTAGCCGATCCGGTCGGGGGTGAGCGAGGCCTCCTCAGCGGCATGAGCGGCCGGGACGCCGAGGAGGATGGCGGCGACGAGAGCGAAGAGTTCAACCAACCACAGACGCCGACGAGTTGAAGTCATGAGCGCGAGGCTAGAGAGGGGCGCGAACGGACGCGACCCCTCCGACGAAAGCCGCCGCCGTCAAGTCCGCCGCCGAGGTTGAGGCGTCCGTGGCGCAAGGGGTCACGGCCGGCTACCCGGCGTCTCACTCAACGCCCTGTTGCCTCGTCTACCGGCGCTGCCACCAGCGTGCCACTCCCCCGATCCCTGCTGCGGCAGCGACCGCGAGCACCCAGCTCAGCCAGCCGTCGCCCTTGGCCACCAGGACACCGGCGACACCTGCGGATGCCGCAACCGCCGTGGACCGCACACGGTTTGCTTTCAATTCAGCTGCCGTCATGACTACTCCGAGTTCAACCGGCCGAAGCCGAGATCGTCCAATACGTGTCCCGCCCAAAGGTGGTGTCCGTGCCGGGCTTTGCCAGCAGGTCGTTCACATCCCCGTGAGTGTCGGCGCGGTACTGGAGGTGGTGCTGTGCTGTGCTGTGAAATCGGCGGTTGGTCGTTCCGCCGTTCAAGACCCTACGAACCAAACGATCAAGGCAGCAAGCGAGAACTCGCCCCTGGCGAGGCGGTCACAGGATCTGCACCGTTTCCAGTCGGGCTCTTCTCTTCTGGGTGCCGCAGCGGACAAGAGTGACGGCCCGTTGGCCACGTGTAAGCCTCAGCCGGTCACGAGGAGCTCTGCCCGGCCCGACATCGCCGGATCCTTCCTGCGATTGGCCCACCGCCGCTGGCTCATCGACATCAGGGAAGCCCCGCCGGGCCCGGAGGCCGACGGCCGGAGAAGTCAGGAGAGTACGCGGGAGATGTCATGAACGGTCCGACAGGAACCAGTCAACTCTTCGCGAAATCGTAGGCAAAATCGCGCCACGAGGTCATCGAAAAGAACTGGCCACTTGTCACGTTTCCCTTCCGCCACGAGGCACTCGATGACTCCATACGCGCCACATTCAACTACTTCCGTTGGGGCACTCGACACCGGCCTGCGGGTATGGGATGGTCTTTAGATGGAATTTTCTAGACAGAAGTAGACGTTATTGCGGGACCTTGGGTTTACAAGCGTGCACGTCCTGGAAGCCGAACACACAGCCTGGCGTTAAGGAGCACGTGTGCCCATTTTCAGGTGCTTAATCTCGCCCGAGGGATGCATCTGGGACACAGACGAAATCGCGGCCCGTGTATTCGATACCGCCGAACTTCTTGCACGCCGCGGTATTGAACCTGGTTCGCGGGTGATGATGAGCGGGGCCAATTCCCCGGAATGGGTCGTCGGTCTGCTCGCGCTCATTCATCTCGACGCTTCGGTGGTTCTGGCCGACCACCGAGCCTCCCCGTCGCAGCGATCGCAGATCCGCGCTCAGGCGCGCGTGGTGCTCGACACCGGCGACGACATGGGCGACACCGCGGAGCGACGGCCCGCGGGGAACACGACGGCCGTGCCCGATGTCTCGACCTGGGCACGGCGCCAGGACGCCGCGATCTCGTGGTCGTCGGGCACGACGGGCACCCCCCGCGGGATAGTGCGCTCCGGTCACTCGATTCTGGACAACCTCGCAGTCAGCGCCGAACGCATGGGCTACCGCCCCGACGACGTCTTCCTGCCCGTCCTGCCGTACTCCCACCAATATGGTCTGTCGCTCGTCCTCTGCTGGTGGCTGGGCGGAGGAACGCTGGTGGTCTACGGGCCGACCACGCGCCTGGACCGCGCGCTTGAAGTGGGCGCGGGCCACGGCCTCTCCGTCGTGGACGGGGCCCCGTCGACCTACTACAGCCTGCTCAACCTGTTCGACCGTCGTCCCGCTCTGGCCGACGAACTGAAGGCGGTACGAGCCTGGTGTGTGGGCGGTGCGCCGCTGGGACGCAGCCTGGCTGCCCGGTTCCACGCCCGCACGGGCCGGCACCTGCTGGACGGCTACGGGGCGACCGAGGTGGGAAACATCGCGCTGGCGTCGCACACCGATCCGGTCGGGTGCGGCACGCCACTGCCCGGCGTGGTCGTCGAAGTCCACGACGACCAGGGCAGGCCGCTTCCCAACGGCAAGCTCGGCGAACTCGTCGTACGCAGTGAGGGCCTGATGACCGGTCATCTGGGCGATGACGGCGAGATCATTCCGGTTTCGGGTCCCGTTCACCGCACCGGCGACATCGGCCTGCTCGACGACGCGGGCCGCGTCTTCCCGGTCGGGCGCAAACGGGCCGTGCACCGTGACGGCCACACCCTCTATCCCGACCATCTCGCCGAGCGGGCCGAGTCGGCCGGCGCGCAGACGGAGGTCGTCGCCGTCCCCGACGAGCGTCTGGGCTGTCGCCTGGTGTTCGTGATCGCGGACCCGGACGATCACGAGCCCGCGCACTGGAAGCGCGTACTGCGCCCTGTGCTCGCCCGCTACGAACAGCCCGACCACATTGTCGTGCTTCCCGCGTTGCCCCTCACGAACACGGGAAAGCCCAACCTGGCCGTTCTGGAGAAAATTGCTGTGACCTCGCTGCCCGTGTCGCACCACACGACCACCGAAACAACCGCCTCCGGCTCGACTTTCGGCACAACCGACTACCGCATTCCCTTCGCCGACCGTGTCGATGGGCTGCGTGCGGTGCGCCGGTACGTGGCCGACAACGAAGACGCGGTGCTGAGCATTCTCACCGAAATCTCGCCCCACCAGACCGCCGGCGCCGAGATTCGTTCGTTCCTCGCGGCCCTCGATGGGGCGGAGGACGAGATCCGCCGGGTCCGGCCCGGCCGCGTGCCCCGGACCGCGGTCTTCATGCCCTCCAACATCCCGCTGTATTCCTACGCGCTGTACACGCTCGTGGCGTCCCTCTACAGCGACACCATCACCTTTCGCCCATCGTCCGAGATAAAAAGCCAGATGCAACGCCTGCATGCTCTGCTGGCGCCGGTTCACGGCTTACCCATCAAGCTTTCCGAGCTCAGCCAGCGCAAGTTCGTGACGGGACCGGTTCGCGAGGCGGACCTCATCGTCTTCACCGGCAATTACTCCAATGCCGAGACCATCCGCGAAGGGCTGGCGGAAGACCAGCTCTTTCTCTTCTTCGGTCGCGGCATCAACCCCTTCGTGATCGCACCCGACGCCGATCTCACGCGCGCCGCACATGACGTCACGAACATCCGCCTCTACAACTCGGGCCAGGACTGTTTCGGTCCCGACGTCGTGTTCGCGCCGCAGGGCCGCACCGAGGAATTCATCGACGTGTTGTCCGCGGAACTGAATTCACTGCGTTTCGGACAGAACAGCGACCCCGCTGCCGACTACGGTCCGATCTACTACACCTCGGCGCTGGTGAATTGCTCGGCCTACCTGGTGCGTCATGCGAGTCGCATCCGGCACGGCGGACGCATCGATCTACCGTCCCGCAGGATCGAGCCGACCGTGCTGCTGTGGGACTTCGACGACAAGATGCCCCTCGACGAGATGTTCGCCCCGGTGTTCAACGTCGTGGCCTACCCCAGTGCCAGGCGGTTGCGTGAACGGCTGTCGAGCCCTTACTTCAGCGAACGCGCGCTGGGAGCGATGGTCTACGGAAACGATCCGGAGACGGTGAAAGTCCTAGCCAGGCGTCACCAGACCTGTGTCAACCACACGCTGCTCGACGCCGAGGACGGCAACCGCCCGTTCGGCGGATTCGGGATGATGGCGAACTACATCTCCTACGGCGGCGAGCGGCACGCCGAACCACTGCTCGTGTCGCAGGCCGTCGCGCAGCATCTCCCGACGGCTGCCCCTGTCGCGGTGGGTGGGAAGTGACCGAGGCGAGCAAACGGTACGCCGACGCGTGGTCCGCGATCGTCGACCTGCTGGTGGCGAACGGGGTCGACACCTGCTTCGGGCTACCCGGCGACGATCTGGAGTTGCTCCGCGCCCTCGACGCTGCCGGCCTGGACCTCGTACCGTGCCGTGACCAGCGCAACGCGATGTACATGGCGACCGGTTATGCGCTGCAGTCAGGGCGGCTCGCCGTATGCGCGCTGGGCAAAGGGCCGGCGGTCACCCATGCGGCCACGGGGCTGCTCGAGGCGCGGGAGTCCGGTGCACCGGTCCTCGTGCTCGCCGCCGGCGTGCCCGAAAGACGCCGGGGCAGCGGTGGATTCCAGGAACTCGACCAGGTCGCCGTGACAGCGCCCCTCGTGCGATGGGCGCACCGGGTGGGTCATCCCGACCGGGTCGTCCCCGCGACGGTGACGGCACTGACCCGAGCCGTGGGGCCGCCGGCGGGACCCGTGTACCTGGAGATACCCGACGACGTCCGCACGGCGGAGGTCCTCGTCACCGGACCGCGGCCAACACTGCCCGAACCACTGGTCCTTGAGCCCGGTCCCGTGACGTGGGGACCGGCGCTGGCGGCGATCGGCGCGAGCCGGCGTCCGGTCGTCCTCGTGGGCGGCGGAATGCGGCACCGCAACGACGACGGTGCGGTCGAGCGCTTCGCCGAACACCTCGGCGCGGCGCTCTTCACCACCGCGTCCGGCCGTGGTGCCGTCGACGAGCGCCACCCGCTGTTCTGCGGCGTGGCGGGCCTCTACGCCGCGGCCCCCGCCCGTGCCCTGTGGTCATCGTGTGACCTGGTGGTGTCGCTCGCCGGGCGACTGGAGGAGACGGTCGTCGAAGGCGGAACGCCATGGCCCTCGGTCACGGTGGTGCAGGTCAATGTCGATCCGGGCGGCCTATCGGCCGAGTTCCCGGGTCCGCGCGTGCTCGGAGACGCCCGGCACGCCGTGCTCGGCTGGTCGCGGGCGCTGGATGAACACCGCAAGACCGAGGTGTGGGCGGGCAGGATCGCCGACGCCCGCAAGGCCATGTCGCGCGACGTGGAAGCGGAGCTGGTCCGCGCGGCGACGCTGCCCGGGGTCCGCATCGCCGAGCTGCTCGCCGCGCTCGACGCCACCGCCGGCGAGGCACGCGTGCTGGTCCAGGAGAACGGGCTGCAGGACATGTGGTCCTACTGCTTCCCCTTCCACGTCGGTGGCGGGTCCATCGTCCCGTCGGAGCAGACCCCCTTGGGCTTCGGGGCGGCCGCGGCCATCGGGGTCAAGCGGGCCGCCCCGGACCACGAGGTCACCGCGTTCATCGGGGACGGGGCGTTCCTCGCGGCTCGCGCGGACATCGCCGTCGCCGCTCCGGCCCACGGTGGCGTTCTGTATGTGGTGTTGTGCAACGGCGGCTACGGCTGGCTGGACGCCCAGCGCGCCCGCCTCGGCCTCGACGCCGACCGCTACCCCTTCACCCGCCCGGGAGCACCGCCGCCCGTGGTGGACGGGCCGGACATCCGCTGTCGGGTGCTGCGCGACAAGTCCACGCTGACCAGCGAGATTCTTGCCGCGCGACGGTTCTGCTCCCGGGGAGGAACGGCCGTGCTCATGGTGCCGGTCGCCCCCGACGACATCCCCCCACCCATCCGTGACGCCGAGGTGGTGCCCCAGTGACGGACGCAGGGGTGCGAGGCGCCGCCGGGTGCGGCCGGTCTCGACGCCAGGTGATGGTCACCGGGTACGGGGCGGTGACGCCGCTGGGCCACAGCGTCGACGAGACGTGGAGGGCGATGCTGGCCGGGCGCAGCGGCATCGACACCGTGGACGCGATTGACGTGACCGGTCTCGGAGTCCGGATCGGCGGCCAGGTCCGCGACTTCACACCCAGCCGCTACATGCCCACACCTGTCAGCCGACGCACCGACCCGTACGCGCAGTACGCCCTCGCCGCGGCGCTGGAGGCTTGCGAGCACGCCGGACTCGTCGTCGACGAGCGGCTGGCGCCGCGGGTCGCCGTGATCATCGGCAGTGGATACGGCCCGGTGGGGTCGATCTACCGTGCCGCCAACACGCTGCGGGACAAAGGGCCACGGGCCATCAGCCCCTTCGCCCAGGTCACCACCGCCATGGACAGCGCTGCCGGCGAAATCAGCATGCGTCTGGGCACCCAGGGGCCCAGCCGGGCCCAGAGCACGGCGTGCGCCAGCGGCGCCGACGCGGTGGGCGCGGGGATGCGCATGATCAGCCATGGGGAGGCGGACATCGTCCTGGTCGGCGGCGCCGACGCCTGTGTCACCGCCGTCGACCTCGCGGGCAGCGGCAACGCCCGCGCGCTGTCCCGACGCAACGACGACCCGACCGCGGCGTGCCGGCCGTTCGATGTGCACCGCGATGGGTTCGTGATGAGTGAGGGAGCCGCCGTGGTGGTGTTGGAGGCCTCCGAGGTGGCCGACAGGCGAGGGGCGACGGCCTTGGCCGAACTCACGGGGTACGGAGCGAGTTCCGACGCCCATCACTGGACCGCCCCGCACCCGGAGGGACGGGGCGCGTGCCTCGCCGTCGAGGCAGCGCTGCGCGACGCGGGGATATCGGGGTCGGACGTGGACTACGTCAACGCGCACGGCACCGGAACGCTGCTGAACGACGCCACCGAAACGGCCGTCCTGCGCAAGGTCCTCGGCGATCGTGTCACCCGGATCCCGGTCAGCTCCACCAAGTCGATGACCGGGCACATGATCGGTGCCGCCGGAGCGGTGGAGCTCGTGGCTTCGATCCAGGTCCTCCGCACCGGTGACGTCCCTCCGACCATCAACTGCGACGAGCCGATCGACCCGGACATCAACTTCGTGCCGCACCGGGCGCAGCACCACGAGCGCATGCGGATCGCTCTCAGCAACTCGTTCGGCTTCGGCGGCCACAATGCCGCTCTCGTGGTCCGGGCAGTATGAGGGCCCCGGCCGTGCATCACCTTCCGGAACCGGTCCCGAGCCCCGCCACCGTCACCCGCAGCGGGCCGCTGACCTGGGTACAGGAGTGGCACTGGTTCGAGCACACCATCCCCGCACCACGGCGGGTGAACCCGACCCCGCTCGCCGACCACTGCCATGTCCCGCCCCCGGCAACCGTCGCCGACATCCACCTGGCGCTCGCGTCCCTCACCGCCCGCCACGAGGCGCTGCGCACCACCGTCGACCCGCTCCGCCCGGTCCAACACGTCCGCCCCGCGGACTGGGCCCCGCTGCCGGTCGACTGCCTCGACGTCCCCGCCGCCGATGCCGGCACCCTGGAAGCCGCCACAGCGGCGCTGGCTGCGCTGCCGATCGATCCCGAACGAAATCCGCCCTGGCGCGCCCGGATTCTGCTCGAAGGAGGAGAGCCGCGTGCGGTCCTGATGGCCGCCCATCACATCGTGATCGACGGATGGGGCCTTGCGGTACTGATCGACCAACTCCACGATCAACTGCGCGGTGGGCCCGCACCGGCGGAGGCATCCACGCATCCGCTCGACATGGTCGCCGCCCAGCACCCGGAACGCGCCCGCGCGGCGGAGCGCGAGTGGCTCACGCGTCTGGCGAGCAACCCGACCGGCGTGCTGGCCCCGTTCGGCGGGACCGACAAGGGCGGCGGGCGCCACCGCCTCCAGCACCGCTCGGTGGGCGCGTACGACGACCTCGACCGTGTCGCCCGGCGTCATCGGGTCAGCCCGGAGGTCGTCATGCTGGCGGCGCTGGCGCACGACGTCGCCACCCGTACCGGCGAACACCGGTTCCTCGCGTCGGTGGTGGTCTCCAACCGGGCCCGGGCCGCTCTGCGCAGCAGCATCGGGGTGCGGGCCCTGACGGTTCCGGTACAGATCGGCCTCCGCCCGGGAGCCGCGTTCGGCGAGGTGGTCGCCTCGGTCGCCGCCGCCTCCGCCGCGGCCTACCGGCACGGTCAGTGGTGTCCCGCCGAACTGGTCTCCGCCCAGGCCCGCATGGACCGCCGCCGCGGCGTGGTGACCGTACCCACCATCGAGTACAACTGCTACTCATGGCCGCGCGACTACCTGGTCCCCGCCTGCAACACACCACCGGACGGGCCCGCCACCTGGATCAGCAGCGCGCCCGATGAGCCCTGCGACACGCTCTACGTCGACCTCAGCCGCGACGCGGGGGTCCTCACCCTCGATGTCACCGTCGGGGACCACCTGCTCGACACCGAGCAGGCCATGGCGTTGCCCGTGCGTCTGTGCGGTCTTCTGCGCGCGGTCGCCGAAGGTGCAGAGTGCCCGGTTCCGGCGCACGCGCTGACACCGGCCGCCGCCGGGTGGTGGCGCGCCCCGCAGGGATGGGTGTGCCTGACCGACGTCGAAGACGTGTTGCGCGGCCATCCCGGAGTGCTCGACGTGACGGTGACGCCCAGCGGGGACTCGGCGGGGGAAGGCGACGAACCGCACCTCGTCGTGCATGCCCGCGTCGCCCCGGATGTCACCTCCGACGACCTGCACGGCCACGTCCTGGACCACCTCGGCGAAGTGCCCGGCCTCGTGGCACCGCGGCGATACGTCCTGTCCCCGGCCGGCCTCGAATCCGGCCGCTCCGCCAGCGATTCCCCCACCGCCATCGGGGGCACAAGCACCCCCCGGGTCCCCTCGCGCGCGCCCGCGACGGATGCCGAACGGGCTCTGGCCGCCGCCGTCGTCGCTGTCGGACCCGGCTCCGGCTCCTTCAACGGCCTTGCCGCAGTGGACATGAACGGTTGCCTCGCCGACCACGGAGTCACCCTGGTCGCCGTCCCTCGGCTACTGGCGCTGCTCGACCTGTCCGGGTTCACCGGGATCGCGTCGGACGAGCTGGCGGGAACGGCCTCGCTCGGTCACCTTGCCGCAGCCCTGGAGCCCCTACCGCCCCGCGCCCCTCGTGGAGGAGAAACCTCACCATGACCGCGTCCCACGCCCCCGCACAGTCCGTGGACCGTCTGGCCCCGTGGGCCTTCGGTGCTTTCGTCGAGGCGAACACCCACGAGACGGCCTACCGCCCGCCCGTGGTGGACGGTCCCGTCGGGCCGACCATCGTCCGCAACGGCCGCGAGCTGGTGAACTTCGCCAGCATCAGCTTCCTCGATCTGGAGCGCCACGTCCCGGTACGGCGCTATTTCGCCGAGGGGGCGCTCGCCCACGGCCTGAGCACCAGTGGGTCCCGGATGACCCAGGGGATCTGCCGCCCGCACCAGGTCCTTGAGGAGACGATCGCCCGCCACACCGGCAAGGAGCGGGCCATCAGCTTCGCCACGGGGCTGTTGGCCAACATCGGGTTCGTCCACGCCATGAGCAGTTCCGCGCACTTCGACGCCGGGATCGAGGTGCGTAATCACGACACTGTTTTCGTCGTCGACCGTGACGTCCACTGGAGTATCTGGAAGGGCCTGGAGGGACTTGGCTACGGCCGCAAGGTCCACGCGTTCCGGCACAACGACGTCTGCGACCTGGCACGCGTCCTGAACCGGGTCCGGACCCGCAAGACCGTGGTGATCGCCGAGAGCATCTATTCGGCCGACGGCACCATGGGGCCGATCGTGGAGATCCTCGACGAGTGCGACCGGCACGGCGCCGTCAGCATGATCGACGACGCGAACGGCTTCATGGTGTACGGGCCCGAGAACCGCCCGTACGCCCGCGAGGCGGCTGCCATCCGGGACCGGGCGGACTTCGTCATGGTGTCCCTTTCGAAAGCCATCGGTCTGGAAGGCGGCGCGATCGCCGGTCCTGCGGAGGCCATCGACGCCTTCGAACTGCTCTCCGGCACCTCGATGTTCACGGCCGCCATCCAGCCGCCCACCGCTTACGCCGCCACGCGCACGATCGACGCCCTCGCCGGCAATCCGGGGATCGTCGACGACTACTTGGCGCATGCCGCCCGCCTTCGCCGACAGATGCACGAGGTCAACACGCCGACGACGCCCACCGATTCCTACATGCTCTCGGTACCGATCGGAAACGACGCCGCCGCCCTGCAGATGCGGGAGTGGTTCGTCGATGACGGCTACCTCGTGCCCGTCTTCTCCTACCCGGCCGTCGCACGTAACCAGGCCCTGCTGCGCCTGTTCCCGCACGCGGGCCACACCGAGGAGCAGATGGAGGGTTTCCTGCGCACCCTGCTCACCTACCGACGGCGCCTCGGGCTCTGACCTCCGTACCGAAATGCGCCACCCCGACCGATGAAGGAGAAACCCGAGGTGAACAACACCGCCGTTCTCAGGGCCAGGGCCGAGATGCCCGAAGAGGCCGCCGGAGTCGACATCGCCGACCACCGGTGACCGAGGGTCAGGCGGCCATGAGCGTCCTCGATCGCTTCCGGCTCGACGGTCGCGTTGCCGTCGTCACCGGCGCCTCCTCCGGCCTCGGCATCGCCTTCGCCACCGCGCTGGCCGAGGCCGGCGCCGATGTCGTGCTCGGGGCGCGGCGCGTCGAGAGGCTGGAGGCGGTGCGCACGGCCGTCGAGAAGCTCGGCCGCCGGGCCGTCGCCGTGCGTACCGACGTCGCCGAGCCGGAGGACTGCCGCGCGCTGGTCGACGCGGCTGTGCGTGCATTCGGGCGGGTGGACATTCTCGTCAACAATGCCGGGATCAGCAGCGAACACCCCGCGACGGCGGAGACACCGGAGCAGTTCCGCGAGGTCGTCGACATCAATCTCAACGGCTCCTACTGGATGGCTCAGGCAGCGGGCGCGGTGATGGCGCCCGGCAGTGCCATCGTCAATGTGTCGAGCATCCTCGCGCTGGTCACGGGCGGTCTGCCGCAGGCCGCCTACTCGGCGTCGAAGGCCGGGGTCCTCGGGCTCACCCGCGATCTCGCCCAGCAGTGGACCCCCGGCAAGGGCATCCGCGTGAATGCCCTCGCGCCGGGCCTCTTCACCTCGGCGATGACCGACGGTTACGCCGAGGGCTACGTCGAGGCGATGATGCCGCGGGTGCTCTCGGGCCGCATCGGGCAGCCCGAGGAACTCGCTGCGGCTCTGGTCTTCCTCGTCTCCGACGCGGCGTCCTACGTCACCGGAACCACCCTGGTGGTCGATGGGGGCACGCACATCGCATAGAGACACGCAGACTCTGCGAGCGGACGGGTTCATGTTGTTGACCAGTGCGCGATGCGGTCAGGTCCGTCTCGGCGCAACCGGGCGCCACCACATTGCGGGTGACGGCCCGGGGAGCCGGCCATGACGACGGAGCCGACCGCCCCTTCTCTTCCGCGCGAACCGCTCGGCCATCCGCACCTGCGCCGCCTCGTCGTGGGCCAAGGGCTGGCGGCCGTGGTGGATGCCCTGTTCCTGATCTGGCTCACCCTCTTCGTACTTGACCTGTCGGGACCCGGGATGGCCACAGGGTTCGTCCTGGTGGCCGTGGCGCTGCCGCGGGCGGCACTCCTGCTTCCCGCGGGAGTGCTGGTCGACCGCCTCGGCGCCGCCCGGGTCGTGGCCGGCGCCGCCTGGCTCCGGGCCGCCGTCCTGCTCGCCCTCGGCGCCCTGGTCACCTTCACCTCGCCATCGGTGACGGCGGTCGCGCTGCTCGCCGGGCTGCTCGGCGCCGCCGACGCCGCATACTTCCCGGCGGCCCTGGCACTGCTGCCCGCCGTCGTGCCGACCGAGAAACTCCCGCAGGTCAACGCGCTGGTGCAGGGCGTGGAGTCGGGGGGCGATCTGGTCGGCCCGGCGGTGGCCGCCGGAGTCATCGCCGCGGTCGGCTTCGATGCGACGCTCGGTGGGATCACGGCGGTGGCCGCGTTGGCCGCCCTCGCTCTGAGCACGCTCATCCGCGTGGTCCGACGCGGCGAAGGTGCCCGGGACGGCGCGGGTCCGGACGCCAACGACGAGGAGCGGTTCAGCAGCGTACGTGCCCTCGGCGCGGGCCTGCGATACGCCTGGCGTCAACCATTGGTGCGAGGGATGCTGGCGGCCATCGGCCTGATCAACATTGCGGTCGTGGGCCCCGTGCTCGTGGGCGGCGCGGTGCTCGCCGATCAACGCCTCGGCGGCGCGGGATCCCTGGGCGTCGTGCTCTCCGGCTTCGGTGCCGGGTCACTGGCCGGCTCGCTCACGGCCGGGTGGCGGCCGCCCGCCCGGCGCGGCTGGACCGTGGCCGGCGGGGTCGCGGCGATCGGCGCAGGCATGGCCGGGCTCGCCGCCGTCACCCATGTCGTCGCCGCGACGGCGGTGGTCTCGCTCATCGGCCTCGGGTCCGGGTTCCTCGGAGTGGTCGTCGTGGCCACTCTGCAGGAGCGAGTGCCGGAGCAACTCCTCGGCCGCGTGCTCAGCCTTGTCGTTCTGGCCACGGTGGCGTTCGACCCGTTCTCCTACGTAGTCGCCGGCGTGCTGCTCCCGTACGGCACGACGACGCTGTTCCTGGTCTGTGGCAGCGCCGTCCTGGCCTGCGCCGGCCTGGTCGCCGCGAGCCCGGCGATCCGCTCCTTGCGCTGACCGTGCGGCACGCGGCCCCGCGCCTCCCCCGCGTAGCCGCGCGCCGGCCGGGGTGAACCCGTCCGGCGCGGCGGCCACTGCGCTCCGGGCCGGAGGCCGAGCTCACCCCCGTGCAGCTCGACCTCGACCCGGCGTGCACCGCCACCACTCCCCCCCTCGACACTTCAGTGGTGACGAAGCGTTGGTAACGTACACCAGAGTAAGCGTCCGGCGTCAACCAAAGTGTTGCCGGGGCCAGCCTTAGGGGCTTCGAGACACACTGTGGTGGGCAAAGACTCGGCATCACACCAAGGAGGTCGTGTACGTGGAGGATGACCAGTCGCCCACCTTCGCCCAGCTCCTGGACCACCTCTTCCGCGAGGTGCACCCCCCTTCCCGGGGGCCCTACACCTACGCGGAGGTCGCCGAGGGAATCCGCAAGGCCTCGACGGGAGAGGGGCGCGGAGTGACGGCGAGCGCCATCCAGCAACTGCGCACCGGTGCCAAGCGGAACCCGACGCGCCACACCATCAAGGCCCTGGCCGACTTCTTCGGCGTACCGGCGGGCTACTTCGTCGACAGCGCGGCGGCCGAACGCACCAAGGCGGAGATCGACCTGCTCGCCGCCATGCGCGACAGGGACGTCCGCAAGGTGGCCCTGCGCGCCAACGGCCTGAGCGTCGACAGCCTGAGGATGCTGTCCACAGTGATCGAACAGGCCCGGAAACTCGAAGGGCTCACCACCGAAGACCCCGCGCAGGACCTCGACTTGGACGACTGACCCGCGCACCGGACGGCGATCACGCGGCACCCGCGCCCCGACACGGCACCCCGCCCTCGAAGCGGAGCAGTGATCATGTCAGCATGGGGCGCGCATACGCGCGTACCGGGCTTCCGGGGGCAGGTGCTCCCCGGCCAGCCCCGACCGGCGTCACCAGAGTGAGGACATGGATCTTGAGCAGCTTCGCGCCACGTGTGAGGCGCGCGTCGAGGCGCTTCGGCTCCCGCACCGCTTCAGCACCCGCGACCTCCGCGACGCCGTGGCCGAACAGCGCGGACGCCCCATCGTCCTGCGCCCCCTGAGCACCCTGGGCGCCATGGACGCTCCGTGCGGCATCCGTCTGGAGACCCCGGACGCCGACCTGCTGTTCTACGAGGAGGCCACCTCCCCCCTCCACCAGAACCACATCCTCGCCCACGAGATCAGCCACATCATCTGCGACCATCCCGGCAGCCTGGAACTGGACCAGGACACCCTGCGCGCGATCGGGTTCAACCCCACGCTCGTCCGGCGCATGTCCGGCCGGACCAGCTACACCAGCGAGGACGAGCGCGAGGCCGAGGTGATGGCCAGCGTGATCCGACAACTCATGTACCGGGGACGCGAGAGCCCGCCGAGCCGACCCGCCAGCGGCGCCGAGAGCTGGGACGCGCTGTTCGCCGAGCCACACAGGAAGAATCGCCACCGGAAATGATCAACATCGTGTTCACGGGCACGGCCGTCGTGCTGCTGTGCTTCGCCGCCTACTGGGTGCGAGGACGCGGCAGACACCGCCCCACGGGCACCTGGGCGATGGCGGCGCTGCTGACCTCGTTCGCCCTCGCCTTCGCCTCCTACGCCCCCGCCGTGGAACGCGCGGTCGAATCGGTGGTCCCCGACGTCTCCCGGCTCCTCAGCAACACCTTCACCCTGACGGCGGCCACCTCGGTCCTCGCCTTCCTCTTCCAGCTCAATCTGGAACGCGAACGAGCCCACCGGCAGATCCGACTGCACGTCATCGCCCTCGTGATCTCCGTCGCCGGCATGACCGCGTTCTTCGCCGCCGAACAACTCACCGGACGCAACCCGGTGCTGTACGCGTGCTACGTGCTCATCTACATCTCCTACCTCGGATACACGGCCAAGGACTTCCTGCTGCAGACCTGGGCCCAGTCCAAGCGCTCGACCCGACGCAGTCAGCGCTGGGGCCTGCGCACGACCTCGGTCGGCTGCGGCTTCGCCCTCGTCTACGCCGTGTACAAACTCTTCACCCTGGTCTCCATCGGGCTCGGCCTGGGGCTCGTGCCGGAAAACGCCCGGTGCTCGACCCCGCTGACCCCCTTCCGCTGCACGTTCAGCGTGACCGCGCCCGCCGTCGGCGTCCTCCTCATCACCGTCGGACTCACCCTCCCCGCCCTGTTGTGGCCGCTCAGCCAACTGCGCCGCCGTCGCTGGGAACGGAACTCGTTCGCCGCCCTTGAACCCCTGTGGCGGGAGGTCACCTCGGCGGTGCCCGAGGTCGTACTCGACCCAGGCAGCACCGAGGCCGACACCCACGACCTCGACTTCCACCTCCACCGCCGGGTCATCGAGATCAACGACTGCGTGCTGGCCCTGCGCCGTTACCGCCAGGCATCGGTACGGGACGCCGCGGCGGCCGAGGCCGCCCGCCGGGGCACGGCCGACACCCCCGAGGGCGACGCCGACGTGGAGGCGGCGGTCATCGCCGCGGCCGTCGACGCGAAGCGCGCCGGACTCCCCGTCGACGGCGACGAGGCCCCGCCCGCCGCCGGAACCCGCTCCCGCAAGGGCGACCTCCCGGCGGAGACCGCGTGGCTGCTGCTCGTGGCGGACGCCTATGCGCGCCGCCCGGCACGCGAAAACGCGGGGGTGGCCTCATGACCGCCCCGCGGCAGGACCCCCTGCGCGACCCGCGCTTCTTCGCCGACCCCTACCCCACCTACGACCGGCTGCGCGAAGGCTGCCCGGTGCAGCGCATCCCCACCGGCTCCGGCGGACACCACGCGTACCTGATCACCGGCCACCCCGAGGCCCGCGAGGCCTTCACCGACCCCCGTCTGTCCAAGGACACGGCCCGCTTCTTCGCCGGCCGGCCCTCGAACCGCGACCTGCACCCGGCGATCTCCCGCAACATGCTGGCGAGCGACCCGCCCGCGCACACCCGCCAACGGCGCGTGGCGACGCCCCTGTTCACCACCGGACGCGTCCGGGAACTGCGCCCGTTCATCACCCGGGTCGTCGACGACCTCATGACAGCGTGGCGGCCGGGCACGGAGGTGGACCTGGTGGCGGACCTGGCGGTACCCCTGCCGGTCACCGTCGTCTGCGAGCTCCTTGGGGTGCCGGAATCCGATCGCGACACGCTCGCCGGCTGGTCCCACGACCTCTTCGACGCGACCGACAACGGCCGTATCGACGCCGCGTCGCACCGGATCGGCGACTACCTGACCCACCTCGTCGACTCGGCTCGCGCCACCACCGGTGACGGCCCGCTCCACTCCCTCCTGCGCGACTGCGACGAGGGCGGCCTCGACCGGGACGAGACCGTCTCTCTGGCCGCCCTGCTCCTGGTCGCCGGGCACGAAACCACCACCCACTTCATCGGCAACGCCGTCCTGGCCCTGCTCCGGCACCCGGAGGCGTTCGACCGCCTGCACCGGGACCCGGACCTGATCCCCGGCGCCCTGGACGAGCTGCTCCGCTTCGACTCCCCGGTGAGCGTGGCCACCTTCCGTCACAGCACGGAGGACCTGCGCGTCGGCGGGGTCGACATTCCGGCGGGCTTCCCGGTGCTCATCGCCCCCGGGGCCGCGAACCGCGACCCGGCGGCGTTCCCCGACCCGCACCGCCTCGACCTCGACCGCGACGCCGGCGGCCACCTCTCCTTCGGCCACGGCATCCACCGCTGCCCGGGCGCCCCCCTGGCCCGCGCCGAGGCAGAAATCGCGCTGCGCACCCTGCTGACGCGTTTCCCGGACATCCGCCTGGCCATCCCCGCGGAATCCCTGACCTGGCGCCGAACCCGCCTCACCCGCGGCCTGGCCGCCCTCCCCCTGACCCTCTGACCCACCTGCCCACGACACCCGCCCCGCGCCTTGGTCGCCGCGGCTGAGCAGGCGGAACTGCTGGTGCTGGGCAGCCGGGGATTCGACGGGCCGGGCCGAGTCGGCCCTGGCCGCCGCTTCGCGAGGGAGTCACGCGCGATGCGAGGCAGTCGCGGTCCGGCCGATGGGTCCTTGCGGCGGCCGCTCCCCTATATGCCGCGCCGCAAGGACCCCGGAGGGCTTTTCGGGGGAAGCCCTCCGGCCGAGAGGATCCGGCGGGACACCCGCTCGGGAGGGCGGTCCGTCCCTCTCGATATCCAGCATCCGACGCCAAGCGCCTTGCGCGGAGGGGCCGTTGGGACCCTGGTTCGGGCCGTTCGGCCCCGCCTGGGCGTGGAGCCGGGCCCGTTCACACGATGTGGTCCGCCGGTGCGGCTCGGTCCGTCGGCCGTACGGTCGCGAGCAGGTCGGGCCGCGACGGGTCGGGCAGGAGGTCGGCCCGGGGGATACCTGCCGCGGTGGGCGACGGCGACCCGCAGGTTGAACAGTGCCGCCCGCAGCCGAGGTGGAGCGCCCTGGCCTCCCTTGTCCCCACACTGGCCGGGGTACCGATGGCCACCGAGGGACTTCCCGGGGTACGAGAAGGGGGCCGAATAGCCCTGTTCAAGGGCCCCTGCACTGGCGCACCCCGGGCCGGGGCGGGACGCTCTTCCCGGTACCGGAGCAGGACGGGTTCTCCGGGGACGGTCCGCGGGAGGTTCGGGCGATGGCGGGTGGCAGGAACAGGACGCCGAATGCTCATCCTCTCGCCGAGGTGAGCACGCTGCGTCGGGCGGTGTACGAGCGTGAGCTCTTCCGGCTCCAGATCGAGCTGGTCAAGCTGCAGGAGTGGGTCCGGCTCGAAGGCGCCCGCCTCGTCGTGGTCTTCGAAGGGCGGGACGCGGCAGGCAAGGGCAGCACGATCAAACGGGTCGCGGAGCACCTCAATCCGAGGGTGGCGCGGATCGTGGCCCTGCCGCGCCCCACGGAGCGCGAGCGCACCCAGTGGTACTTCCAGCGCTACTGCGAGCGCCTCCCCGCTGCCGGGGAGATCGTGCTGTTCGACCGGAGCTGGTACAACCGGGCCGGTGTCGAGCATGTGATGGGATTCTGCACCCAGCAGGAGTACCAGCGCTTCCTGCGGCAGTGCCCCGTTTTCGAGCGCATGCTGGTCGAGGACGGCGTCATGCTCCGCAAGTACTGGTTCTCGGTGAGCGACGCCGTGCAGGAACAGCGGTTCCGGCGCCGCCTCGACGATCCCACGCGGCGCTGGAAGCTGTCCGCGATGGATCTCGAATCCATCACCCGGTGGGAGGCCTATTCGCGGGCCAAGGACGAGATGTTCGTCCACACGGACATCGCCGAGGCGCGCTGGCACGTCGTCGACAGCGACGACAAACGCCGGGCCAGACTCAACATGATCGCCCATCTGCTGTCGACCGTGCCGTACCGCGATGTGGCACCGCCGGAACTCACCCTCCCCGAGCGCCCGCCCACCACCGGCTACGAGCGCCCGCCGAGGGATCTCCAGTCGTACGTGCCCGACCACTCGGCGACGCTCGCCCGGGGCTGAGGGGCGCCCGGGGCCAACAGGACCGCCAGGTGCGGTAGTTGTACCTGCCGCCGTCAGTCCGTCCAGCTCCAGTCGGCGACCTCGGGCAGGTCGGTGCCGTGCGCGCGGATCGCAGGCGTAGTGGCCTTCGTGGCGCCCCAGGTCGCCGGAGAGGCACTTGCGACCCTGCGCTCGCTGCCCGAAGGCGCGGAAGCAGTCCGGATCGGAGAGGGCACCGGCGGGCCCACGGGACGGGTCCTCCTGCGGATCCTGGCCGGTGCGCACCGAGCGGTGGACATGCCTCTGGGCGAGCAACTCCCCCGTATTTTCCGAGCGTTGAGGAGGTGTGGGCCGTTCGGCCCCTGTCGCCCGGCCGTCCGTCGACAGCACCATGGGGCTTTCACACCAGGACGACCAGTCGCCAGGGGGGACTGCCACGTGCCCGAAACACCCGCGTTCTCTGCACGACGCCCGATCCGGGTCTACCTTCTCGACGACCACGAGGTGGTCCGGCGTGGAGTGCACGACCTGCTGGACGCCGAACCCGACCTCCAGGTGGTCGGCGAGGCGAGCACGTGTGAGCACGCGCTCGCCCGTGGCCCGGCGCTCCGCCCGGACGTGGCGATCCTCGACATCCGGCTGCCGGACGGCGACGGCATCACCGTCTGCCGTGAACTGCGGTCCGCCATGCCGGGCCTCGTCTGCCTCATGCTGACGTCGTTCGACGACGACGACGCTCTGCTGGACGCGATCATGGCCGGGGCCGCGGGATACGTCCTCAAGCAGATCAAGGGCTCGGATCTCATCGAGGCGGTCCGCACCGTGGCCTCGGGCCAGTCGATGCTCGACCCGGCCACCACCGCCCGGCTGATGAGCAGCCTGCGCGGCCCGGCGCAGGACGAGACCGCGGCCGAGGACCCGCGCCTGGCCGGCCTCTCGGAGCGCGAACGGCAGATCCTCGACCTGATCGGGGACGGTCTCACCAACCGCCAGATCGGCAAGCGGCTCTACCTCTCGGAGAAGACCGTCAAGAACCACATCTCCCGGCTCCTCGCCAAACTGGGGGTGGAACGGCGCATCCAGGCCGCGGTGCTCGTGGCCCAGGTCCACCAGCCACCGGAGGAGAACCGCTGACTCGACCGCGGTGGCGCGGCATCTCGGACCCAACGGCCCCCCGGCAGGGACCGGGCGGCCCCTGCCGCCGGGTCCGGCGCCGCACAAGACTGTCCTCCGGCACGCAGGACTGGAGTGACATCCCGTGAGTGCCATCCCATGAAGGAGGCCCGCTGATGACACGCACCGTGACCGTTGGTCTGGACGGCTCCCCGGAGAGCCTCGCCGCCGCCGACTGGGCAGCACGTGAGGCCCTGCTGCGTGCGGTGCCGCTGCGGCTCGTGCACGCCTGGGTGTGGCAGCCGCCCTACAGCTACACGCCGATGGCGGGAGTCTCCGCCCCCGAGCCCGTGGCCGAGGAGCAGCGCCTGTGGGCCGAGTCCGTCCCGCGCAAGGCCGAGGCCGACCTGTCGGCCCGCCACCCCGGGCTGCGGATCACCACCGACCGGATCTCGGAGCCGCCCGTCCCCGCCCTGCTAGCCGCGTCCAGGGAGAGCGACCTGCTGGTCCTTGGATCGCGGGGGCTGAGCGGCTTCACCGGCTTCCTCGTCGGTTCGGTGGGACTCGCGGTCGTGGCGAGCACCGAGTGTCCGGTGGTTCTCGTGCGGGCCGGGGAACGCGCCGAGGACGAGCACCGTCCGCCGGACGCCGCCGGGCTCCCTTCCGCCGCCTCACCGTTCCGTGACGTGGTGGTCGGGCTGGATCTGGAGCATCCGGTCGACGCCGTGACCGAGTTCGCCTTCGAGGCCGCGGCACGCCGCGGAGCAGCCCTGCGGGTGGTCCACACCTGGACGCTGCCGCCCTACTTCTACGGCTACGGCGGGGCGCTCGACCCCACGCTCGCCTCCGAACTGGGTGGGCAGGTGCGCAACGCGCTCGGCGACGCGCTGCGTCCCTGGCGCGAGAAGTTCCCGGCTGTCGAGGTGATCGAACAGACGTCGATGGGCGGGGCGGGCCCCTGCATGATCGACGCATCGCGCGACGCGTCCCTGGTCGTCGTCGGCCGCAGGCACCGACGTGCGCCCGTCGGACCACACATCGGTCCGGTGGCCCACGCCGTGCTCCACCACTCCTCGGCGCCGGTCGCGGTCGTCCCGTACGGCTGAGCGGCTGCGTGCGCGGGGGTCCACGAGGCCGTTCGGCCCACCGCCGGGGCCACTCGGCCCTGCCGTGCCACAAGGTAGGAGCGCAGGCTGAGATCGCAACGACGAGGCCGTCCCGCGACAACGCGTGGCCTCGGGGACGGAGACACTCATGAAAGGGACCAGACAGCTCCTGGACGCCATGCCGCCGGAGGCTCGTGAACGACTGCTCGCCCTCTCCCGCGAGGTCACCTTCCCGGCCGGCACCCGCATCTTCTCGGAGGGCAGCCACGCCGACCGGTTCTGGGTCGTGCAGAACGGGCGCGTCGAGCTGGACGTCCACGTGCCGGGCCGCAAGGCCCCGGTGGTCGAATCGCTCGTCCCCGGCAATCTGGTGGGCTGGTCGTGGCTGTTCCCGCCGTACACCTGGCAGCTGGGGGCCACGGCGGCCACCGAGGTCCACGCCCTGGAGTTCGACGCCGTCGCGGTGCGCGCCCTGTGCGACGAGGACCCCGTGCTGGGACAGGCCCTCGCACGCGGTGTCGCGGAAGTCGTGGGCCACCGGCTGCGCGCCGCCAGGGTCCGCCTGCTCGATCTGTACGGTCCTTACGGCAGCGGCAATACGCTGCCGCTGCCCTGAGGGGATGTGCCGTGAACGAGTCGCCGTACTTCGTGAGTGATGTGATGTCCCGCCCGGTGGTCGCCGTGGTGCGCGACGCGCCGTTCAAGGAGATCGCCGAGGCGCTGGCGCGGTGGCGGGTCAGCGCCGTGCCGGTGCTCGATTCCGAGCGCCGGGTCGTGGGCGTCGTGTCCGAGGCGGATCTGCTCCTGAAGGAGGAGTTCCGCGGCCTGGCCTCGAAGGATTCCGGGCGGGTGCGCCGCCCGGTGGATCTCGCCAAGGCCGGAGCGTCGACCGCCGAGGACCTGATGACCAGCCCGGCGATCACGGTCCACGAGGACATGACGCTGCCCCAGGCGGCCCGGATCATGGCGGTCGAGAAGGTGAAGCGCCTGCCGGTCGTGGACGCCGAGGGGCGGGTGTGCGGCGTGGTCAGCCGCTCGGATCTGCTGAAGGTGTTCCTGCGGACCGACGAGGACCTCGCCGCCGAGATCCGTACGGGCGTGTTGCAACGGCTGGCCGCGGTGTCCGGCGGCGACGTGCACGTCCGGGTCCGCCAGGGGGTCGTGGCACTGAGCGGGACGCTGAACGACCCCAGGCTGGTACCGGTCGCGATACGCCTGATCCAGGCCGTACCGGGCGTGGTGCGGATCGAGTCGACGCTGAACGGCCCTCGCGACGCTTCGGCGGGGATCTTCCCGGGGGCGGACGATTGAGACGGCCGGGCACCGGCAACAGGCCGCCGGGGCCACAGGGGCCGCTTCGCACAGTGCCTGAGGGGCAGCCATGACCGAGACACCGTCCTTCTCGGAGGAATCACCGATCAAGGTGTTCCTGCTGGACGACCACGAGGTCGTACGGCGAGGTCTGCACGACCTCCTGGACGCCGAGCCCGACATCGTGGTGGTCGGCGAGGCCGCGACCGCGGACCACGCCCTGGCCAGGGTCCCGGCGCTGCGGCCGGACGTCGCCATCCTGGATGTCCGGCTCCCGGACAGCGACGGCATCAGCGTGTGCCGTGAACTGCGCACGCGCCTGCCCGGCCTGGCGTGCCTGATGCTGACCTCGTTCGACGACGACGATGCGCTCCTCGACGCGATCATGGCCGGAGCAGCGGGTTACGTGCTCAAGCAGATCAAGGGAACCGATCTGCTCACGGCCGTACGGACCGTGGCCTCGGGCCAGTCGATGCTCGACCCGGCGACGACCGCCCGGCTGATGGGCAGCCTGCGCCACGACCACGCGCCGGAGACGTCGCAGGAAGAGGGCGCGCTGGCCCATCTCACCCCGCGCGAGGTCGAGATCCTCGCGCTGATCGGCGAGGGCAGGACCAACCGGCAGATCGGCAAGGAGCTGTACCTCTCGGAGAAGACGGTGAAGAACCACATCTCGCGGCTGCTCGCGAAGCTCGGCGTGGAGCGTCGTATCCAGGCGGCGGTGCTGGCGGTCCAGGTCCGTCCGGAGCCGCGTGAAGGGGACTGACCGCACGGTCAGGACAGCCCACTCAGCGGAACACACCACTCCAGCCGGGTGCCGCCCTCGGTACCCGTTCCGACGGTCAGCTCCCCCTTGAGCCGCAGGGCCCGCTCCTCCAGATTGCCGAGGCCGCTGCGGCGCCCGCCCCCTTCGCAGCCCACCCCGTTGTCGCCCACCGTCACGGTGAGCGTGCCGCGCCGGACGGTCAGGGCGACATCGGCGCGCGTCGCCTGAGCGTGACGGGCGACGTTCGAGAGCGCCTCCACCAGGACGGCCAGCGCCTCGTCCGCCACAGCGCGGGGTACGTCCGTGTCGAGCAGCCCTTCCATGCGCAGCGACGGGGTGAACCCGAGCGCCGGCACAGCCTCCTCCACTGCGCGCGCCGCCCGCACGCGCAGCCCGGAACCGGGCTCGCCCGCCTCGTGGGCGCGGAGTCCGAAGATGCTCGACCGAATGATCTTGATGGTCTCGTCCAGGTCGTCCACGGCCCGCCGCAGGCGCTCGACGGCCTGCGGATGCTCGACGAAACGCTGGGCGCTCTGCAGCGTCATCCCTGTCGCGAAGAGCCGCTGGATGGCCAGGTCGTGCAGGTCCCGCGCGATGCGGTCGCGGTCCTCCAGGAGGCTCACCTGCTCGGCGTCGCGCCGCCGGTCGGCGAGCTCCAGGGCGAGTGCCGCCTGCCCGGCGAATCCGGACAGCGGTGTCGTCTCCGCGTCGCTGAACGGCGCCCGCCCCTCCACCCGGGCCAGCACCAGCACGCCCCTGACACCCATCGGCACGGCGACCGCCGGCCCCAGCCCCTTCCACCGCTCGGGCTCGAAGGTGATCTGCGGATCGTTCGCCACGTCGCAGGACACCACCAGACCGGAACGGCACAGCGCCGCGCCCGCGAGGGTGCCCTCCGTGGGCACAGCGCGCCCGCGATGGGCCTCGGCCCCGACCCCCAGCGCGAGTACGCCACTCAGCTCGGCCACACCCTCCACCACCAGATCGACGACGCCGAGGTCCGCCGAGGTGATCTGCCGGGCCCGCTCCACCATGGCCTCCAGGACCCGGGCCTCCGGCATCCCGGAGAGCAGGCCGCCGGTGAATTCCGCGCTCGCTTCCAGCCACACCTCGCGCAGCCGCGTCTCCTCGTACAGCCGGGCGTTCTCGATGGCCACCCCGGCCGCCACCGCGAGCGTGGTGAGGACGGATTCGTCCTCCTCGTCGAACTGGACGCCTCCGCGCTTCTCGGTCAGATACAGGTTTCCGAAGACCTCGCCCCGCACCCGGATGGGAACCCCGAGGAAGGAGTGCATCGGCGGATGGTGGGGCGGGAAGCCGGAGGAGGCCGGGTGCTCCGAGAGCTCCGCCAGGCGCAGCGCCTCCGGGTGCCGGATCAGCTCGCCCAACAGGCCGTGCCCCGAAGGGAGGTCACCGATCTGGGCCCGCAGCTCGTCGGCGATCCCCACCGGCAGGAACTCGGCGAGTTTCTTCTCCTGCCCGATGACCCCGAGCGCCCCGTACTCGGCGTCCACCAGCACCACGGCCGTCTCGACGACGCGTCGCAAGACCTGGGGCAGGTCCAATTCCCTCCCCACGGAAAGCACCGCCTCCAGCAGGGTGTGCAGGCGGTCCCGGGTCCCTTTCACGGCGGCGACCCTGGCCTGCAGCTCTTCGAGCAGCTCGTCCAGTCGCAGCCGCGGCAGCCGCCCGGGCTCCCGTTCCCTGTCCCCAGTCATCAGCGCCTCCGCACGCATCCGCCGGAAGGGCAGCGGTCCCCTTCCACCGTAGCGAGGGGATACCGGCCCTGCTCAGCGATCGCGGCACTACGGCCGGTACTGGCCGAGCGCCGCGAGTCCATCCCGGCTGCGCCGGACGGCGCTGTCCGCGCCGTTCTGGGCAGAGTTCGCCCGCATGCCGCCGATCCGGCCGCCCCGGGCAACCCGCCGTACGCCGCGAGCCGATGGAAGACGTCCCGCCCTCCTCGTGCTGCCCGCCGGCGCCATCGACGTCGTCATCTCCAACTGCGTCGTCAACCTGTCCACCGACAAGCCCGCCGTCTTCGCCGAGATGCACCGCGTGCTGGTGCCGGGCGGCCGCCACGCCATCGCGCGAGAACGCCGTCCTGCCCGAGTGTGACCACCACGAGCGCGGGTCCCGTCTTCAGCCAGGCATCCGCGATCTCGTCACAGGACCGCCCTGGGGACAGCCAGTCCAGGTCCTCCCTGCCGGCCTCCACCAGGTCGCTCAGCTCGACGGACCGCTCCACTCGCGGGCGTTCCTCGGCCGGTGTGCCAAGGAGCAGGGGCCGCAGGTTGGGGTCGTAGGAAACGGTGGCGGTCCGGCGGGCGGTCTCGACCGCCTTCAGGGCATGGTCCGCTCCGGGTGCCAGCGCCGTGGCCAACGACCCCGTGTGCACATGGGCGAGGCCGAGAACCAGGGGCCCCGGCCCGCCCCGCTCATGGCACGACCAGGATCTTGCGGCCGTGACCGGCCTGGAACTGCTGGAGGGCTGCGGCGTAGTCCACCAGCGGCAGCCGGTGGCTGATGAACACCTCCGGGTCGAGCACGCCGGTCGCGAAAAGGTCGGCGGCCCGTTCGTAGCTGTGCAGGACGGCCATCGAACCGGTGATGGTGATCTCCTGGTTGTAGATGCGGTACGGCTCGATGGTGGCGCGGGCCGCGTAGTCGGCCACGCCGAACTGGAGGTAGGTGCCGCCTTTGGCGACCCGGCCGATGGCGTCCTGGATGGCCCGTTCGCTGCCGGTCGCGTCGATGACGACGTCCCAGCCGCGCGCCCGCTCTATTTCGTCGGCCGAGGCGGCGGCGTGTGTGCAGCCCAACTGGCGTGCGGTGGCGAGCCGTTGGGGGTTGATGTCCACCATGTCGACAGCGGTCGCCCCGGTGCGCTTGGCGAGCTCCAGCATCATCAGGCCCATGGTTCCCGACCCGTAGATCAGCACGCTGCTGGCCATCGGGGAGCGGAGCACGTCGTAGCCGCGGACCGCGCAGGAGAGCGGCTCGATCAGCGCGGCGTCCTCGGTGCGGATGTGCTCGGGGAGGCGGACGCAGTTGGCTGCGGGGGCGGCGACGAACTCGGCAGCCGCGCCCGCGACGGTGACGCCGATCGCCGAGTACCGCTCGCACAGGTTGTTGCGGCCCAGGCGGCAGTAGTGGCACTCGTTGCAATAGAGGGACGGGTCGACGGCCACCCGGTCGCCGAGGGCGAGTTCGGTGACCTCGGCACCGCGCGCGACGACCTCGCCCGCGAATTCGTGGCCCGGCACGACGGGCAGGCGGGGCGCGAACTCGCCTTGGAGGATGTGCAGATCCGTTCCGCACAGGCCACAGGCGGCGACCTGGATCACCACCTCCCTGGGGCCGGGCGCCGGATCGTCGACCTCCTCGACTCTCACGGTGCCCGGCGCGCTGACGACGGCTGCCTTCACTTGGCTCCTCCATAGGTCAACAGGCAATGGCGGAGGGTCATTTGACGGCTCCCAAGGACAGGCCCTGGACGAGTTTGTCCTGGGCGGCGAACCCGGCGATCAGCACCGGGAGCGAGACGCAGACGGCGGCTGCGCACACCTTGGCGAGGAAGAGGCCCTCGCTGGTCACGAAGCCGGTGAGGAAGACGGGGGCGGTGCCGGCGACGACGCCGGTGAGGACCCGGGCGAACAGCAGCTCGTTCCAGCTGAAGATGAACGAGATCAGGGCGGTGGCCGCGATGCCGGGCGCGGCTACCGGGGCGACGATGCGGATCAGCACGGTCGGCAGACCCGCCCCGTCGATGGACGCGGCTTCCAGGATCTCGACCGGTACCTCGGCGAGGAAGGAGCGCATCATCCACACCGCGATCGGCAGGTTCATGGAGGTGTAGAGGATGACGAGCAGCCAGACGTTGTCGAGCATCCCGGTGTGCTGGGCGATCAGATAGACGGGCAGCAGTCCGGCGACGGCGGGCAGCATCTTGGTCGAGAGGAAGAAGAACAGGACGTCGGTCCATTTGCGTACCGGTTTGATGGAGAGCGCGTACGCCGCCGGGATGGCGAGGGCGAGCACCAGAACGGTTGAACTCACGCTTGCTGTGAGGGAGTTGATGAGCGGCGGCCAGGGGCTGATGCCGGTGCCCGCGCCGAAGAACTCCCGGTAGCCCTGGAGGGTGAGGGCGGCGCCCGCGCTCGGCGGGTTGGTCGCGGCGTCCGGCTCGCTGTGCAGCGAGGTGAGCACCATCCAGGCGAACGGCAGGAAGAAGGCGAGCGCGCAGACCCAGGCGAGGAAGCCCCAGATCCCGCGGCGCAGGAAGGCGGTCACAGCGTCTCCTCTCGGAACAGGGACGACACGGTGCGCAGCGCCAGGGTGGCGATGACCATGGTGAACAGGACGACGAGGACGCCCTCGGCGGAGGCCTGGCCGTAGTCGTGCGCCTTGTAGAAGGTCTCGTACACGGTGAAGGGCAGGTTGGCGGTGTCCAGGCCGCCGGAGGTGAGGGTGAAGACGGCGTCGAAGTTCTGGACGACGTAGATACTGCCGAGCAGGGCGGCGAGTTCGAGGTAGCGGCGCAGGTGGGGGAAGGTGAGGTGGCGGAAGACCTGCCAGGTGCTCGCCCCGTCGACGCGGGCGGCTTCGACGATGTCCGGGGGCCGGCTCTGCAGTCCGGCGAGCAGGATGAGCATCATGAACGGGGTCCACTGCCAGATCAGCGACACCTCGACAGCAGTGAGGGGTATCGCCGACATCCAGTCGGGCTGCGGGGCGTTGCCGCTCCCGAACAGGCTCCACAGCCAGGTCAGGGAGCCGTTGATGGCGCCGTAGGAGGCGTTGTACAGGGCGTGCTTCCACAGCAGGGCGGAGGCCACGGGGACGACGAGGAACGGGGCGATGAGCAGGGTGCGTACGGCGCCGCGGCCCCTGAACCGTCGGTCGAGGAGCAGAGCGAGCGCCAAACCGATGAGCAGGCTGACGACGACCACGGCTGCGGTGAGGACGACGGTGGTGACCAGGGCCGAGCGCAGGCTGGGGTCGGTGAGCGCGGTCCTGTAGTTCGCGATGCCGCCGAATCCCTTGGCGTCGGGTTCGAGGGCGTTCCAGCGCATGAAGGAGATGACCAGCGTTCCCACGAAGGGCAGTTGGGTCACCACGATCAGGAAGACCAGTGCGGGCAGCAGCGGGACCCGGCGGGACCAGGCGCCGCCACGGCGGATGTGCCGGCCGGCTGGGGCGCGCGCTCCTTCCGCCGGGCGGACGCGCCGGGCGAGCGAGGGGGCGGTCATGTCACTGCCCCCGGTGTTTGCCGGCGACCGCCTCGGCGCGGGTCTGGCCCGCCTTGAGCGCGTCGGCGACGCTGGTCTTCCCCGCGATCGCGGCGCTGATCTCCTGGGAGACCTGGGTGCCGAGGTCGGTGAACTCGGGGATGCCGACGAACTGGATGCCGGGGGCGGGCCTGGGCTGCACGCCGGGGTTGCCCGGGTCAGCGGTGGTCAGCGCGTCCTTGGTGGCGGAGGCGAACGCCTGGGCAGCGGCGACGTATGGGGAGTTCGCGTAGGTGGACGTGCGCTTGCCCGCGGGGACCTTGGACCAGCCGAGCTGTGCGCCGACGAGGTTCTCGTAAGCCTTGCCGGACGCCCAGGAGATGAACTTCCAGGCGTCGTCCTGGCTCTTGCTGGCCTTCTGCACGCCCCAGGCCCAGGTGTAGAGCCATCCGGAGCTCTTGGTCTGCTCGACGGGGGCGGGCACATAGCCGATCCTGCCGGCCACGGGTGAGCCGCTCGCCTCCAGCGCACCGGCCGCGGAGGTGGCGTCGTACCACATGGCCGTCTTGCCCTGGGTCATGTCGTTGAGGCACTCGGTGAACCCGGCCTGGGGCGCCCCGGCCTCGCCGTGAGCGCGCACCAGGTTCACGTAGAAATCGACGGCCTTGGCGAAGGCGGGGCTGTCGACCTGTGCCGTCCAGTCCTTGTCGAACCAGGTGCCGCCCATGGTGTTGACGACGGTGGTGACCGGCGCCATCACCTCGCCCCAACCGGGCTGCCCGCGCAGGCAGATGCCCTTCATCCCGGGCTTCGCCCCGTCGGCCCTGGCCGCGAGGTCGGCGACCTGGGTCCACGTCGGGTGCACGGGCATGGTCAGGTTCTTCGCCGCGAACACGTCCTTGCGGTACATGAGGAAGGACGACTCGCCGTAGAAGGGCTCGGCATAGATCTGGCCCGACGCGGTCAGGGACTGCTGGATGGCGGGCAGGATGTCGCCCTGGTCGAAGGCGGTGTCGGCCTTGGCCCGGTCGGTGAGCGGGGCGAGCCAGCCGTTCTTGGCGTAGATCGGCGTCTCGTAGTTGCTGATGGTGGCGATGTCGTACTGCCCGGCCTGGCTGGCGAAGTCCTGGCTTATCTTGTCGCGTACGTCGTTCTCGGGCAGCACCGTGAAGTTGACCTTGATGCCGGTGGACTGGGTGAAGTGGTCGGCGGTCAGCTTCTGGAGGTCGGCCATCTGCGGGTTGTTGACCATGAGTACGTTGATGGAGTGCCCGCCGGAGCCCCCGCCCGCGCCGCCGGCGCCGGAGCACGCGGCGACCAGGGCGGCGCAGAGAGCTGCGCCGCCCGCGCGGGCGGTGTGCCTGCTTGTCCTCACGTGGATCAGTCCTTCCTCGGTACTGCGGGCATGCCTCGGACAGCCTGGTACGGCTCTCTTGCCTCGGTTGCGGCCCAAGGAGCGGCCTCGCGGATCAGACCCGGACGACCTGGGGGCCGAGCAGGGTGTAGCGGCGGGCCTCGGCGATGGACAGGCCGGTGTCCGTGATGATCGTTTCGAAGTCGGACACCTCGGCGAACCGGCAGAAGCTGCTCGCGCCGAACTTGCCGTGGTGCCCCATGAAGACGTGTCGCCGGGAGACCTCCAGAGCCTTGGCCTTCACCTCGGCGACGGCCGGGTCGGGGGTGGTGAGCCCGAACTCCCGGGAGATTCCGTTGGATCCGAGGTAGGCGAGGTCGATGACGAAGCCGGAGAGCATCGAGCACGCCCAGGAACCGACGGTGGCCAGCGTGCGGCCGCGGACCCGGCCGCCGAGGAGCAGGACGGTGGTGTGGGCGGACTCGGCGACCGAGGCGGCCGTCGACAGGGACGCGGTGATCACGGTCAGCGGCCGGTCGGTGGGCAGCAGGGAGGCGAGGATCTGCGGCGTGTAGCCCTCGTCGACGAACACCGTCTCCGCCCCGCCGAGCAGCTTCGCCCCTTCCGCGGCGATGCGGCGCTTGTTCTCGACGTGCAGGGTGACTCGCTGGGCGAGGTTGGTCTCGAATCCCGCGCTCTCCACGGGGTAGGCGCCGCCGTGTGTGCGGCGTACGAGGCCTTGTCGTTCCAGTTCGCTCAGGTCCCGGCGGATGGTCTCCGGTGCGACGCCGAAGTCCGCCGCCGCTCCCGCGACCTCGACCCGGCCCTCCTGTCGCGCCAGGGTCAGCAGCCTGTGGTGCCGCTCTTCCGAACGCATCCCACCTACCCACCCCTCCTTGCCCGTTCGGGCATCCGGTGCCCGAACGGGCCCGCCAGAGCTTTATACCGCCGCGGCTCGGCCAGGGACCGGCCCGTTCCCCTTCTCGGCTCGCCCGGATCTGCCCGTTTCCCCGGCGGCCGAACCGCGGTCACGCTGCGGGAATCGGTGTTCCGGCGCGACATGGGCGCCCGTAGGCGGCGAACCGGGCGCCGAATCGGGCGGTTCGGGGCGGGCCGGCCAAGGGCCGGATGCCTGAGCGGTCCGGGCGCGTGTCGGCGAGCACCTCACGGTGCCGCGTCCGAGGGCTGATCCCACACCAGGCTGCGGTCACAGCAATCGGTCGACCAGCCCGTCGACGTAGTCCGGGGTGAGCGGTCCCATGCCGAACAGGACGCGGATGTACATCGGGGCCAGGATGTGGTCCAGCACGCCGAGCGCGTCGGGTGCGTCCTCTCCGCGTTCGCGGGCGCGGTCGAGCATGGACTGCAGTTGCCGGGTGCGTTCGTCGCGGAGGTCGTCACGAGCCTGCAGGCCCTTCTCACCGTTGTTCGACAGGGCGACGGCCAGGCGCACCAGCGCGAGACCGTCGGGTCCGGTGATCTCGCGGGCTACTTGAGCCGCGTAGGTGCGGAGGTCGCCGGCCAGGCTCCCGGTGTCGGGCATCGGCGACTGCGCGTTGAGGCGGGTGAGCGCCACTTCGGTGAGGAGGGTTTCCAGGCTGCCCCAGCGGCGGTAGATGCTGCTGTCGGCCACACCCGCGCGGGCTGCGACGTCGCCGACGGTGAAGTTGCCGTAGCCGCGCTCGCTGATCAGGTCGGTGACGGCCTGGTGCACCTCCGCGGCTACCCGGGCGCTGCGCCCGCCGGGCCGCCGGGCTCGCTGTCGCTCGTTCATGTCCCCACCTTAACGCAGTTGTGACTTGCGTTTGCGAGGCGGCCCTCCTTACAGTCACCTAACGCAGCCACGGGCTGCTTTAGAGCGCTCGGGGTGTATCGCCACCCGCGCCGGCCGCGGCCGGCGCAACTACCGATTGAGGGGGATCTCCATGGCCGCATCGCATGCGACCGCAGGCAGTCGATCAAACCGGGCCGTGCTGCTCACGGTGACCTGCCTGGGCCAGTTCATGGTCCTGCTCGACAACACGATCGTCGGAGCGGCGCTGCCCGACATGCAGCACCGGCTGCACACTCAGCTGACCGGTCTGCAATGGATCGTCGACGCGTACGTACTGCTGGTCGCCATGCTGTTGCTGTCCGGCGGTGTCTTCGCCGACCGGTTCGGCCGCAAGCGGGTGTACCTGACCGGCGCGGCGGCGTTCACCGCCGCGTCGCTGCTGTGCAGCCTCGCGCCTTCGGTCGGCTGGCTGGTCGCCGGCCGGGCGCTGCAGGGCATCGGGGCCGCGGCGCTGAGCCCTGCCTCGCTCGCCCTGCTCGCCGCCGCCTATCCCGTACCGCAAGAACGAATCAAGGCGATCGGGCTGTGGGCCGGATTCAGCGGAATAGGTCTGGCTGCGGGCCCCGTGGCCGGCGGCGTGCTGACAGAAGCCTTCGGCTGGCCCGCCATCTTCCTGGTCAATCTGCCCATCGGCGTGATCCTGCTGCTGGTCGGCCTGCGCCACCTGAGCGAGTCCCGCAACCCGAGCGCCGCCGCGATCGACATCCCGGGCACGGTGCTGTCCGTGCTGGCGGTAGGGGTAGCGACCTACGGGCTGATCGAGGGCGGTGCCCGAGGCTGGACCTCACCGGTCATCCTGGGCAGCTTCGCCGCCGCGGCGATCCTCCTCGCTGCCTTCATCGCCGTCGAAGCGCGCCGTCCCGCTCCGATGCTGCCGCTGCGGCTGTTCCGCCAGCGCCTGTTCACCGTGTCCAACACCGCCATGGTCGTGGTGGGGTTCGCGCTCATGGGTTCGTCGTTCTTCTTCTCCCAGTTCTTCGTGTACGTCCAGGGCAGCTCAATCCTGCGCGCCGGCCTCCAGACCCTGCCGGTATCCCTCGCCATGGTGATCGTCAGCCCGTACGCGGGCCGGCTCGCCGCCCGGTACGGCTTCCGCATCGTGGTCACCACCGGCCTGACCCTGGCTGGCCTGGGACTGCTGGCGCTCGGTGTGGTGCACGCCGACACCGGCTACGGGAACGTGTGGTGGCGGTTGGGACTCGCCGGCATCGGCTTCGCCCTGGCCATGTCCCCGCTGACGGGCGCCGCCATCCAAGCGGTCAGCCCGCAGGAAGGCGGCCTCGCCTCAGGCATCAGCAGCACCACCCGGCAGATCGGCGCGGTGCTCGGCGTGGCGGTACTCGGAGCCATCGTCCGCACCCGGCAATCCGGCGGAGCCTCCTTCGAGACCGGCCTCAACAGCGCCTTCGTCGCGGCAGGCACCGTCACCCTGACCACTGCCGTGTTCACCGGCCTGTGGCTGGCGAGGTCCAAGCCCGCGGAAGGCTCCGCGGCGCCGCATCGTTCCACCGCGTCAGCTGCAGCCACCACCTCGAACGAGGCATCCGTGAACAGCGGTTGACCATGACAACCGCCTTGGCCGGGAGCAGTGGCCGCTCGCCGAGGGCGCCGGCCTCACCATGCCGCTGCCGAGGGACGGGTCAGGGGCCGCGCGGACGCCTGCTTCGGGCGGGAGATCGGTGCGGCGTCCCCGCGCCAACGGTGACAAGGCAGGTGGGCCCCCACTCATAAGCCTGCTTTATGCATGCATAAACAATGTGCCACTACCGGGCGGGACAACACTGTCCGAGTATGGGTTTCAGACGGTCGGCTTCCCCTTCCTCAGGACAGCATCCGCCTCTTCTTCGCACATTGAGCACAGGCGCTTGCGCGAAACAAGGCGCAATGGCCTCTCCGTCGAAGAATTTCACCGCCCCCGGCTGCCGCCCTTTTTCGCTCATCAGACGGCCTGCGGCGGGATCGCGGCCATGGGCAACGCAGTCCGCGCCGGATTCGCAAATCGGGAATACAGGGGTCGTGGACGACACAAAAAGGGGTGCGCGCATGGACGACGGCCTTGCCGGACGGGGTGCACCGCACTCCTGCCCGGCGCCCCTACGCGGCGCCGGGCAGGTCTGGCATTGACCCGGTTCAGCAAGGTGGCCCGGCGGTTGCATACGACCGCCGGGCCGCTGCGTGTGCAGCACAAATACATTTGAGATTCGACGCCCGTGTTCCTTTTGAGGATTTCATGACTTTGGTCCCATGAGGTCAGGGACTTTCTCCCGGATGCCGGTGGGACTGAAGTAGCGCATTCCCCTCTTCAAGGTCAGGAAGAATGAGGTCCTGCGACCGTTCCGCTCCCAGGAGGGAGTGACGTAACGGACCGCGCCAGGAATCCCGAGGAGATGACAAATGCTCAGCGTCGCGCTGGTGGACGACGAAGAACTCGTGCGGGTCGGCCTGCGTTCCATCCTTGAGTCCGACCCGGAGATCATGGTCGTGGCCGAGGCTGACGACGGCCGGGGCGCCCTCGACATCGTGCGGCGGCACCACGTGGACGTACTCGCCATGGACCTGAACATGCCGGGCCTCGACGGGCTCGGCGCGCTCAAGGAGCTGCGGCGTTCCCCGGATGCTCCCCCGGTGGTCTTCCTCACCTCATTCGGCGCGGGGGGCCAGGTGTACGACGCGCTGGAGGCCGGGGCGTCCGGCTTCGTACTCAAGGGGGACTCGCCCAGTGAACTGCTGCGCCATGTGCACGCGGTCGCCGAGGGCCACGCGGCGGTCTCCTCGCCCGTACTGCGCTGTCTGATGCAGAGCGCGCTGGCCCGCCGCGACGACACGATCGGGCCCACCGCCCGCAGCCGCATCGATTCGCTGTCCAGCCGCGAGCACCAGGTCTTCATGCTGCTCGGAGACGGTCTCAGCAACGCGGTCATGGCCCAGCAACTGGTGGTGAGCGAGGGCACGATGAAGTCGTACGTGTCCCGGGTCCTGGCCAAGCTGAAGTTGTCCAACCGGACCCAAGGCGCCCTGCTCTCCTGCCAGTTCACCCGTTGGCTCCGCGACAGCGCGTGATCTCCGCCGGGCCGACACTCCTCCCCCTCGCTTCGGGAGAGTCCCGCCCACTCCACTCCTGCCCTCCTTCGGAGAATCCCTCTTGCCTTCCCTGCCCGCCCCTGTCCGCTCTCGGCCGGCCGTGCTGTTCGGCGGACTCACGCCCCTGCAGTGGGACCTCGCCGCGGCCGTCGCGGCGTCCGCCCTGTCGCTGCTGTTCGTCCTGCCGCTGGGGACCTCCAGCCCGATCGCGGTCGGCGGCCTCGTGGCCGGCACGGTCGCCGTAGCCCTGCGTCGGGGGCCCTTCCCGCTGCCCCTGGTGGTCGCCTGCCTGGGGTTCACCCTCTCCGGCGAGAACACCGCGCTCTCCTTCGTCGCGTACGCCGCCGGCCGCTGGCTGCCGACGCGGCAGGCCTGGGGGTCCGCGGCGGTCGCCGCCGTGCTCCCCCTCCTGTCCCGGGTCCAGACGGCCGACTTCACCTGGCACACGCTCTCGGGCGAGGACTACCTCGCGGTCGTCGTGATCACCGCACTCGGCCCGACCGCCATGGGCATGCAGATCCGGATGCAGCGCCATGAGCAGGAGCTGGCGGCCGAACGAGAGGCCCGCCACAAGGCGGAAGCCGTCTCGGCCGAGCGCCGCCGGATCGCCCAGGACATGCACGACCTGGCGGGGCACCACCTCACCGCGACCATCATGCTCACCGAGAACCTCCTGACCCGGCTCGGCAAGGGCACACCCTGCTCCTGTCTGGAGCAGACGGGGCCCGCACTGCAGCACATCGCCGCCCAGAGCCGGTCCGCGCTGGAGCAGTTGCTGACCGTCGTGCAGTACACCCCGCCGTCGGTGTCCGTCGCCGAGCTGTGCGCGTCGATGCGCGGCGTCGGACTGCGCATCGAGACCTCTCCCGGTCTCGACGACGTGCTCGCGGCGGCGGATCCGCGCCACCGCGCGGCCGCGGAGTGCGTCGCCAAGGAGGCGCTCACCAACGCCGCGAAGCACGCGCCTGGCGCGCGCGTAACAGTCACCGCAGCCGCTGTCGGCGGCGGCCTGGCCCTCGCCATCGTGAACGGGCCCGGCTGCGCAGCGCGTTCGAACGCCCTGCCCAGTTCCGGCTCGGGCCTCGCGGGGATGCGCGCCCGGTCCGAGGAGCTGAGCGGCACCCTCACCACCGCGGCCACCCCGGACGGGGGGTTCCGCGTCGAGGCCCGCTTCGCACCCAGCGATCGCTGAGGCGGGCGGGCGCGAGGAACCGGGCGACGAGCACGGCCTCGTACGGCGTGCACGAACGTCTCGCCTCGGGGTGCGCCGCGGGATCTCCCGCAACAGCATCTGCGGCCGGATCGGCACGACGCCGGGTCAAGCCCAACACCAGCGCGGCGGACGCGGCGACGGTGGCGGTGCGCGAGGGGCGGAGCTTGAGCAACGGCCCGGGCGACCGGCTCACCGCCGAGCCGAACGGCCGTACACCGCCACGAAAGTGGCCATCGCCTGCCCTCCTTCGCACCACAACGTCCCGGACTCCCGGAGGCCTTCGGCCCTGCCTGCTCAGGGTCCCGGCCGGGACCCTGATGAGGGGGATCTCCAAAGGATCTTCCTCCTTCCATGGACCGGCGCGAGGCCTGCGGTCACCGCTGCCCCCGGGCTTCCTGGCCAAGAACTCGAAGAACAGGAAAGACACACATGTCGCTCACCTCGAACAGAGTGGAGGTGATCGCAGAGAACCGCGCCCGCAAGGGCCTGCTGCCGCTTTGTCTGAGTGAGGCAGCAGAGCGGTTCTCCTAGCGATCCTTCTACGGTATGCGGGCGGTGCTCGCGCTCTTCCTGGTGGACCGGGTCCACGGCCTCGGCATGAGCTCCGGCACGGCCACGGCGCTCGTCGGCGCCTACCTGTCCGCCTGCTATTTCACCGCGCTGCCCGGCGGCTGGGTGGCCGACCGGCTGCTCGGCGCCCGCAGGGCGGCTCTGCTCGGCGGCGTTGTCATCCTGCTCGGGCACGTGTCGCTGGCGCTCGACCTCGGGGCCGCCACGGTCTACACCGGCCTCGTCCTGGTCGCCCTCGGCACCGGGCTGCAGAAGCCCAACATGACTGCTCTCGTGGGCAAGTTGTTCGCGGACCGCGACGACCGCGAGAGGGATGCGGCGTACAGCAACTTCTACGCCAGCATCAACTTCGGCGGGCTGGTGGCGACCCTGCTCGTCGGCTGGCTCGGCGTGACGTTCGGCTGGAGCATCGCCTTCGGCGCCGCGGCCGTCGGCATGGGGCTCAGCCTCATCGTCTTCGTACTGAGCGGTGGCCTGCGGAGCGTCGACGATCAGCCCGCCCGCCCCCTGACCCGGCAGGAGACGGTCCGCCTCCGCAAGTGGATGCTCCTGTGCACTTGCGCGGCCGTCGTGCTCGTCCTGCTGGCCACGCTCACCGGCGGGCTCACCTTGCCGCACTGCCTCACCGCGTTCACCGTCCTCGCCGTGCTCGTGCCCGTCGGGTACTTCGTCAAGCTGCTGCGGCGCACCGACCTCGGCGACCGGGGACGTTCCGGCATCAAGGCGTACGCCTGGCTGTTCGCATCCGCCGTCGTCTTCTGGTGCATCTACGACCTGGCCGCCTCCAATGTGCAGCTCTTCGCCAGCGAGCACGTCGACATGATGGGCTTGCCCGTCACCTGGCAGGCGGCCATGAACCCGGTCCTGATCATCCTGCTGGCCGGTGTGCTGGCCGTGGTCTGGCAGCGCGTCAGCGTCTCGGCGCCGGCCAAGTTCGCCACCGGCCTGCTCCTGTGCGGGGTCTCGTTCCTGCTGCTCTCCGTCGCCGCGGCGCGAGCCGTCGGGGACGTGCGGATCTCCCTGCTGTGGCTGGTCGGCCTGTACTTCCTGCAGACCCTCGGTGAACTGTTCCTCAGCCCCACCGGCCTCTCCCTGAGCCACAAGCTCGCCCCGGCGGGGATGGGCTCCCAGCTCGCGGGGCTGTTCTTCCTCTCCGCCTCGGCCGGCGACGCGATCGGCGGCCAGGTCGCCTCACGACTGGACGGCGTGTCCCTCTACTCGACGCTGGGCACCCTGGCAGTCCTGGTCGGCCTCGGCATGGCACTGGCCACGCCACGGATCCGGGCGCTCATCGAGTCATGACGGAGTAGCTGGAGCAGGGTTGAGCCCGGACCGCCACAAGCGGTCCGGGCTCAACCCTGCTCTACGACGCTCACCGCACCTGGGCCGACTCCCCGCCGAAGGTCCACGCGCCTCTCCCACAGCGGCCGATGGTTTACGCGTTCGGCCCCTTTCGTCATCACCGCTCCCTCTTACGTTTGAACGGCCCGTACGCACCACGCGCCACCGTCCCCACACCGGGGGGAGCGATCCCGAAGGCCAGTCCCTTCGGTCCCCTTCCCTCGGGGAAGCGAGCCCGGCGAAGGCGACCGATACGCGCCTGGTGGTTCGAGGCTCCTGTCCACCCACTCCGTCAGATTCGAGGTCTGCCCGACCATGCGTGCCCGTGTCCCGGTCGCCGCCCTGTCCGTACTCGTCGCGACCGGAGGGATCGCCATGGCCGCGTCCGCCCGGCCCGCGGAGCACCCGCACCTGGGCGTCCCCTGGACGAACACCGTGGGCGGCCGGTCCGGCACCCCGGCCGACGACCCCGAAGTGGTGAAGGCCGCCGCGTTCGCCGTGGCCGAGCACGACAGGCAGTCCGGTCAGCGGCTGGCCCTCGGCCAGGTCGTCGATGCCGACGAGCAGATCGTCGCCGGTACCCGCTACATCCTCACGATCGAGGCAGCCGGCCCCTCCGGGACGGCTCGGTACGAGGCTCAGGTGTGGGTCAAACCCTGGGAAAACTCACGGCAGTTGACCGACTTCCGCGCCCTCTGACCAGAGGGCGCGCACGACCCCAGCCATCACGTGCCGAGACCACGAAACGACCCGCTCAGCCCGCACACGGTGTGCGGGCTGAGCGGGTCTCGTCATCATGCGTGGGCGGGGCCCGGCCGGGTGCGGGCCCACGGCGGTCCGTGGCCCCGCACCCGGAGGCTGATCACGTCCCGGCGGGCATGGCCTCCGTACCCGAGCCCGGCCGGGACAGGAAGCCGGTGTCGGCGTAGTACGCGAGGTAGCGCTGGATCAACTCATCATTGATTACAGGGCAGTTGAAGCCCGAACCGCTCAGGTCCCGCAGGGCGTTGCCGCCTGCGAAGCGTGGCGGCGTGTGGCCCGCGGGCAGGGTGACCGGGGAGTCGCCGTACAGGAGGGCGATGCTCGGGATGGCGCTGTCCTCGGGGGCGTCGACGGCGGCGGCGGTGAGGGCGGCCTGCCACTCCGGCCCGGACAGGGCTTCCATCCGGTGACCGGCGAGCCGTGCCTGTCGCAGCACGTCCTCGGGTCGGGTGGGTGTGGGGTTGGTCAGGGTGTAGGAGACGACGGGTCCCTCGGGCACCGTCCGGCGGGACAGGTGGACGATGGCGGCGGCCATGTGGTCCACCGGCACCAGGTCCTCGGGTTCGAGGGTTCCTTCGGCGTCGGGTGCGGCGCCGAGTTCCACACAGGCCTTGACGAACTTCCAGAAGGAGTCGTCGGTGCCGGCGGCTCCGGAGGCCGTGTGGCCGCTGATCCGGGCGGGCCGGTGGATCGTGGTGGGGATGCCCCGGCGCTTCGCCTCGCGCATCAGGTCCTCGGCCACCCACTTGGTCTGGATGTAGCCGTTGGGCAGCACCAGTTCGGGGGCGACGCGGCGGTCTTCGGCGAGTTCGGCGGGGTTGTCCCCGGTGCCGACCAGGACGCTGCCGGTGGACACGTAGTGCACGGGGACGCCGCCGCCCCGCGCGGCGAGGCGCAGGACGTCCTGGGTGGCCAGGACGTTGGCGGCCTTCATCCGCTGGTACGGGTCCACATGGTGCACGCGTGCGCCGTTGTGGTAGATGACGTCCACCCGGTCGGCGAGGGCGGTGAACTCACCCTCGGGGAGGCCGAGCAGCGGCTGTTCCAGGTCGCCTGCGACGGCGTTGATCCGCTTGTGCAGGCTCTCGTCCCACAGGCCGTACCGGGCCAGGCTCCGTTCGACGCGGGTCGCCGCTTCGTCGGGCCCGGATGCCCGGACCACGCAGATCACGGTGGCGTCGGGGTGGACGCGCAGGAGCTCTGCGAGGAGGAAGGACCCCAGGAAGCCCGTCGCGCCGGTGAGCAGCACCTCCTGCGGGTCGTGCGGACGCGGTGTGTTGGCGGGGTTCACCGTGATCGACGGGTCCAGGCGGGCCTCGGCCGCCAGGTCCACGTCGTCGGCCGCGCCGCCCTCGACGGTTCGGGCCAGGGCGGCCACGGTCCGGGAGGTGAAGACGGTGCGGACGGGGACGTCGACGCCGAGCTCGGCCTGAATGCGGACGACGAGCTTGGTGGCGAGCAGGGAGTGGCCGCCCAGCGCGAAGAAGTCGTCGTCGATGCCCACGCCGACGGTGCCGAGCAGCTCGGCGTACAGCGCGCACAGGGTCCGTTCGAGCCCGGTGCGAGGCGGCCGCGAGTCCGTCGTGGACGCGGTCGGGGCGGGCAGGTTCTTGCGGTCCGTCTTGCCGTTGCTGGTCACCGGCAGCTCGTCGAGCAGGACGATCGCGGACGGCACCATGTAGGCGGGAAGCCGGGTCGCCAGGTGCTCACGCACCTCGGCGACGTCGAGGTCCGTTCCCGTCATGTAGCCGACGAGGCGCTTGTCCCCGGGCCGGTCCTCGCGCACGACGACCACGGCCTGGGCCGCACCCCGGAACGACGCCAGCGCACTCTCCACCTCCCCCAACTCGATCCGGAACCCACGGATCTTCACCTGATCGTCCACCCGACCCGCGAACACCAACCCACCCTCGGCATTCCAACGCGCCAAGTCACCCGTGCGATACATCCGCTCACCCACCCCACCAAAGGGACAGGCAACAAAACGCTCCGCCGTCAGATCCGGCCGACCCAGATAACCACGCGCCAGACCCGCACCCGCGATGTACAACTCACCCACCACCCCCGCCGGGACCGGCTGGAGCCACTGGTCCAGGACGTACACGCGGGTGTTGGCGACGGGCACGCCGATCGGCGGCACGGCTCCGTCCGCGCGCAGCGGCGCGGCCATGGTCGCGGACACGGTGCTCTCGGTCGGGCCGTACGCGTTGATCATGCGGCGGTCGCGGCACCAGCGGGCGACCACTTCCGGCGGGCAGGAGTCCCCGCCCACGACCAGGGTGCGCACCGTGGGCAGTGAGCCCTCCGGCAGGACGGCCAGGGCGGCAGGGGGAATCAGCGCGGTGGTCACGCCGTACCGGGCGACGGTGTCCACCAACGGCTGTCCCACTTCGAGGTCCTCGGCGCGGGCCAGGACCAGGGTGGCTCCGGTCAGCAGCGAGCCGCACAGGTCCAGGACGGACGCGTCGAAGCTGGGCGAGGCGAACTGGAGGACCCGGCTGCCCGGTCCGGCCCCGAAGACCCGGACCTGGTGGGCCACCAGGCTCGCGAGGCCGGTATGGCTGACCGCGACGGCCTTGGGCAGGCCGGTCGAGCCGGAGGTGTAGATGAGGTACGCCGCGTTGGCGGCGTTCAGCGGCCGTACCCGGTGGGCCGCGGTGAACGGCTCCCCGGGAGGCAGATCGTCGAGGGTGTCCAGCGTCAGACGGGGCACGTCCACCGGGGGCAGGGTCTGCTCCAGGCCCGTCACGGTGAGCAGCAGGGCGGGTGCGCTGTTGCCGAGGACGTACTCGATCCGCCGGCGGGGGTAGGCGGGGTCGACCGGTACGTAGACGGCTCCGGTCTTGGCGACCGCGAGCACCGCGGTGATCCACTCCAGCGAGCGCGGCATCGACACGGCGACGGTGTCCTCGGCACCGATGCCGCGGCCCGCCAGGAGATGGGCGAGGCGGTCGGCCCGGGCGTCCAGTTCGGCGTAGCCGACCTCGACCCCGTCGGCGATCACGGCGGGTGCGGCGGGGTCGCGGGCCACTTGCGCCGCGAACAGGTCGGGCAGCGTGGCCGCCGGCAGGTCCAGGGCGGTGTCGTTCCAGTCCACGAGGATCCGCTCGCGGTCGGCGGCCGACAGGAGGTCGAACTGCCCGATGCGGGTGTCCGGTTGGCCGGCCACCGTTTCCAGGACGCGCACGAGCTGCTCGGTCAGGCCCTGGACGGTGTCGTGGTCGAACAGGTCACGGGCGTACTCGAGCGCACCCGTGATCCCGGCGGCCCGGCCGTCGGCGGACCGGTTCTCGACCAGGTTCACGGTCAGGTCGAACTTCGCCGAGTCGAGCCGCAGGAGCTCCGTGCGGCAGTCGAGGCCGGGCAGCTCCGGGTCGGGCATCGCCTGGTTGAGTACGAACATGACCTGGAACAGCGGGTGTCGTGCTGCGGACCGGTCGGGCGCGAGCTCCTCGACCAGCCGGTCGAACGGGACGTCCTGGTGGCTGAAGGCGTCCAGGTCCGCGTCCTTCACCCGGGCCAGGAGGTCCCGGAAGGTGGGGTTGTCCGAGAGGTCGGCGCGGAGCACCAGGGTGTTGACGAAGAACCCGACGAGGTCGGTGAGCGCCTCGTCGGTGCGGCCCGCGATCGGGCTGCCCACCGGGACGTCCTCGCCGGCGCCGACACGGTGCAGCAGGACCGCCAGGGCGGCGTGCAGGACCATGAAGAGCGTGGTGTCGGTCTCGCGCGCGACCTGCTGGAGCCGCTCGTGCAGCGCGGCGTCGAGGACCAGCGGCACGTCGCCGCCGCGTTGGGTCGGGGCGGCGGGGCGGGGGCGGTCGTAGGGGAGGGCGAGCTCGGGGGGTGCACCCTCCAACACCCGTCGCCAGTACGCCAGTTGACGGGAGTGCGTGCTTTCCGGATCGTCGGCCGAACCGAGGAGCTCCGGGTGCCACCGCGTGTAGTCGGCGTACTGGACGGGCAGCGGTTCCCAGCCGGGGGCCCGCCCGGTGCGGCGGGCCGCGTAGGCGATGGCCAGGTCGCGCAGGAGCGGGTCCACCGACCAGCCGTCGGCGGCTATGTGGTGCACGGTCAGCAGCAGGACGTGCTCGTCGGGCCGGGTGCGCAGCAAGCGCGGCACGAGTGGAGTCCGGGTCAGGTCGAAGACGTGGCTCTTCGCGCGGGAGTACGCGGCCGCCAGCTCCTGTTCGTCGACTTCTTCGACGGGCAGATCCACCGGCGCGGGCTGCAGGATCCGCTGTCGCGGTTCACCGTCCACCTGGACGTAGACGGTGCGCAGCACCTCGTGGCGCCGGACCAGGTCGGTCAGTGCGGCCCGCAGCGCCTCAAGGTCCAGTTGTCCGGTGAGTGTGAGGGCGAACGGAAGGTTGTAGGTGGCGCTGGGGCCCTCCAGCCGGTCGAGGATCCACAGGCGTCGCTGGGCGAAGGAGAGGGGCATGTCGCCGTCGCGGGGCGTGGGCCGCAGAGCCGGCCGCTCGGAGGCCCGGGCCGATTCCAGGTGTGCGGCGAGGTGGATCGGCGTCGGAAGGGCGAAGACGTCCCGGACCGATGCGTCCACGCCGAGCGCCGACCGGATGCGCGCGGCGAGCTTGGTGGCGAGCAGGGAGTGGCCGCCCAGGGCGAAGAAGTCGTCGTCGATGCCCACCTGGTCGGCGCCGAGCAGTTCGGCGTACAGCGCGCACAGGGTCGTCTCGTACGGGGTGCGCGGCGCACGGCGGGGTCCTTCGGCGGTCGTGGCCGCCGCCGGGGCGGGCAGCGCCTTGCGGTCCACCTTGCCGTTGCCGGTGAGGGGCAGGGCGTCGAGGACGACGATCGCCGACGGCACCATGAAGGCGGGGAGCCGTCCGGTGAGGAAGGCGTGGACATCGGCGACGTCGAGGTCCGTTCCCGTCATGTAGCCGACGAGGCGCTTGTCCCCGGGCCGGTCCTCGCGCACGACGACCACGGCCTGGGCCGCACCCCGGAACGACGCCAGCGCACTCTCCACCTCCCCCAACTCGATCCGGAACCCACGGATCTTCACCTGATCGTCCACCCGACCCGCGAACACCAACTCACCCTCGGCATTCCAACGCGCCAAGTCACCCGTGCGATACATCCGCTCACCCACCCCACCAAAGGGACAGGCAACAAAACGCTCCGCCGTCAGATCCGGCCGACCCAGATAACCACGCGCCAGACCCGCACCCGCGATGTACAACTCACCCACCACCCCCGCCGGGACCGGCTGGAGTTCGCCGTCGAGGACGTAGGTCCGGGAGTTGTCCAGGGGGCGGCCGATGGGGACCACCTGGCCGACGTCCGTGACCGAGCGCACGGGGTGGGCCGTGGCGGCGACGGTGGCCTCGGTGGGGCCGTACAGGTTGCGGACGGTGATGCCCGGGTTGGCCTCCAGGACCCGGTGGACCGCCTGGGGCGGTGCGATGTCGCCGCCGGTGCCCAACTCCCGCACTGTGCCCAGGCATTCGGGCCGCTCGGCGGCGACCAGGTCGAACAGGGCGGCGGTGAGGAAGAGCCCGGTGACGTCGTACTCGGAGATCAGCTCGGCCAGGTCGTGCGTGTCGTTGGGGCCCGGGGGTGCCACCACCACGGTGCCGCCGTTGAGCAGGGGTGCCCACAGCTCGTAGGTGGCGGCGTCGAAGGAGTGCGGGGAGTGCAGGAGCACTCGGTGCTCGTCGTGGGACTGCCAGGAGCGGTCGGTGGCGAAGGACGTCACGTCGCGGTGGGTGACGGCCACACCCTTCGGCGTTCCGGTGGAGCCGGAGGTGTACATCACGTAGCAGAGGTGATCACCGGAGAGCGGCACGGCCGGGTCGGTGCCCGGGCGGTCGGCGAAGGCCCCCTCGTCCAGGAGCAGTTCGGCGGCGGCGTGCTCGAACGCGACGTGGGCGGAGGCCGGGTCGCGCAGCAGGACGGCGGCGCCGGCCTGGGCGGTGATCCAGCGGAGCCGGTCGGCGGGGAAGTCGGCGCGCAGCGGGACGTAGCCGCCGCCCGCCTTCAGGACGGCGAGGATCGCGGCGACCAGGTCGGGGCCGCGTTCCATGAGCAGCGCGACCGGGGCGTCGGGGCGGACGCCCATGTCCACGAGGCGGTGCGCCAACCGGTTGGCCCTGGCGTCGAGTTCGGCGTAGGTGAGCGTGGTCCCTGCGCCGACCACGGCGACCGCGTCCGGCGTGCGGGCGGCCTGCGCGGCGAACAGACCGGGCACCGTCCGCGCCGGGAACGCCTCGTCGGCGGCCCGCCGGGCGGGACGGGTCATCTCGGGGTGCGTCATGCCGCGCTCCCGGCCATGGCATCGACGAGGCTCTGCGGCCGGATGTCGGACCAGTTGGCGTTGACGTACTCGATGCACGCCTGCCGGGTGTCCTCGCCCTTCACGACCCGCCAGCCGGCCGGCGGCTCCGCGAAGACCGGCCACAGCGAATGCTGACCCTCGTCGTTGGCGAGAACCAGGAACGCAGCGCGTTCGTCGTCGAATGGGTTGCTCATTTCATCTCCGATCAGAGGGTGCGGCGGCCGTGGGCTTCGGGAAGAAGAAGCGGATTCGCATACCGGGCCCGTTTCTCGGGAGATAAGCGCCGCTCGCCGGGCAATCGCCGCGGGCCGAATTGGCGGACCCATTCTGCGTGAAGGGGGCCGCCACTTGCAGTGTCGGGACCAGGAGTTACGATCCTTTTCCGTGGTTGCGCAAGAAGCACACGGATCCGGGGCGGCCGCAGCGCCTGCCCAGTGTTTTCTAGGCCAATTCCGCGCAGGCCGCTCTCTGTTCGGCGTCGAACCGGAACAGTTCCCACCCCCTTTGCGTAAAGGATCCGTATGAGTAATCGGGACCAAAGTCCACTGCACGCCCGGGACCAAGGTCCGGTCCTGGAATTGACGGCACCGCTGGCCGAAGGACAGGCCGTAGGACGGCTGCTGCGGGCTTGGCGGCACCGCATGGACCGCCGGTCCGCGCACGGTTCGCTCGGCGGCTCCCACCGGTCGCGCGGCCGGCTCTCGCAAGCCGACGTGGCCCGTCTCACCGGAGTGAGCGAAGGGTGGTACCGCGCTTTGGAGACGGGCACGCGGCGGGACTTCTCGGATGCCTTCCTCCAGGCGGTCGCCGACGTCCTGCGCCTCGACGAGGCCGAACGGCTCACCCTGTTCCTGGGAGTGTCGGGCCGACGCCCGCCCGAGGAGCACACGGCACGGCCGTCCCCTCCCCCGGCGGCCGTGCTCGACCTGCTTGAGGTGCAGAACCCGCACCCCGCCTACCTCTCCGACGAGTCGTGGAACGTCGTCGCCGCCAACGCCACGATGGCGCGCTGGTTCCCGTGGGTGCGCGAGCCGCGGCCGAACCTGATGCGCTGGGTCCTGCTCGCCCCGGAGGCTCGCACCCAACTCCTGGACTGGGAGGACGACTTCGCCCGGGTCTATCTGGCGATGCTCCGCATCGCGGCCAACCGCAACCCCGGCAGCCCACGCCTGCGCGCGCTCATCGGCGACCTGCTGACCGACGCCGACTGCCGTCGCATCTGGTCCGACGAACACGCCGTCGTCGAGCACCCCGACGGCCACCGCATCCGGCTCCGGCTGCCCGTGCACGAAGGGGCGGTCGTCGAGGTGACCAGCCAGGTACTCCTGCCGGTGGGCAGCCGGGATCTGCGGTTCGTCATCGTCACCCGGAACGACGCCGCCACCGCAGGACCGGAGCAGCGGCCGACGCCGTGACCCGCTTCTCCCCGTCCGGGGCCGGCGCGAGCGGCGCCGTCAGCCCCGGCGGGGACTGCTGGAACGGGCTCGTCAGCCGGTCCCGCGCCGCCAGGGCGTACGCGTGGGTGAGCCACAGGCCGAGCCGGTACGGCGGCCGGGGCCGGGCCCCGGCCGCCGATGTCGAGGCCGCAGCCCTCAGTCCCCCACACGCGGCAGGGCGGGCGTCGGAGTGCGGGCGAGGCCGACGCGCTTGCGGAACACCCAGTACGTCCAGGCCTGGTAGCCCATGACGACCGGGGTCATGAAGCCCGCGACCCAGGTCAGGATCTTCAATGTATGAGGGCCTGCGGCCGAGTTCGTGACCGTGAGGCTCCAGTCGGGGTCGAGCGAAGAGGGCATGACGGCGGGGAACATGGCGAGGAAGAGCAGCGTGACGAGGGCGGCGACCGCGCACCCCGACATCGCGAACGCCCAGCCGTCCCGGGATTTCTCGTTCAGCCCGACGGCGAGCACCAGCGTCGCGATGACCGCGGCTTCCAGGACCAGGGTGGCGACGCTGCCGTCGCGCACATGGGTCCACAGCAGGAAGCCGAGGGTGAGCGTCACGGCGAACCCGCCGGCCCGGCGAACCGTCCAACGGGCCCGCTCCCGGATCTCGCCGTCCGTCTTGAGCACGGCGAACAGCGCGCCGTGCAGGGTGAACAGGCACAGCGTGACGAGCCCGCCGAGCAGGCCGTACGGGCCGATGAGGTCGAGCAAGGTGCCGGTGAAGTTCTTGTCCGGGCCGATCGGTGTCCCGTGCACCAGGTTCGCGAAGATCGCTCCCCACAGGAAGGCGCAGACCAGGGACGACCAGAAGATCGCACGGTCGCAGGCGAGCTTCCAGGGTGCGTCGTCGCGTTTGTGGCGGTATTCGAGGGCGACACCGCGAACGATCAGGCAGGTCACCACGGCCAGCATCGGCAGGTAGAAGCCGCTGCACAGCGTGGCGTACCAGTCGGGGAAGGCTGCGAAGGTCGCGCCGACGGCAGTCAGCAGCCATACCTCGTTGCCGTCCCAGACCGGGCCGATCGTAGCCAGCAGAACGCCGCGCTCCTCCTCGTCGCGGGCGACGACCCGGGTGAGGATGCCGATGCCGAAGTCGAATCCCTCGAGGAAGAAGTAGCCGGTCCACAGAACGGCTATCAGCACGAACCAGAGGTCGTGGAGTTGCATGGGGGTCCCTGAACAGGTCGGTGCGGTGGGGCGGTTGGGCAGGTTCGGCGGTCAGTAGGTGAGGGCCGGGACCCGATCGGGGACGTTGTCTTGCAACTGCCGTTTCCCCGGTGGCAGTTCGTCGGTCTGCGGTCCAGCCTTGGCGTACCGGGCCATGAGCCGCACCTCGACCGCCGCGAGCGCCGCGTACAGCAGCGTGAAGACGGCCAGAGAGATGACGACCGAGGCGGTGGAGACGCCGGGTGAGATCGCGTCGCCGGTCTTCATCAGGCCGTTCACCACCCAGGGCTGGCGGCCCATCTCGGTGAAGATCCAGCCGAATGAGTTGGAGACGAGCGGGAAGCCCATGGTGAGGATGCCGACGCGCCAGAACCACTGGGCGAAGAACGGGGCGAGTTCGTGTTCCTTGGTGAGGGTGAGCCGGGGCACCTCGTCCTCGGCCGTACGCAGCCGGGGGGCCAGCCACCACTTCCTGCGGGTCAGCCACAGGCCGGCCGCCGCGGCACCGCACGACACCATGCCGAAGGTGATCATCAGCCGGAAGCCCCAGAACGTCATGAAGATGTTGGGGACGTATTCCTTGGGATCGCCGCCGAAGCGGGCGGCCTCCTGCCGGGCGATGTCGTTGATGCCGGGGACGGCGTCATCGAAGTTGTGGTGGGCGAGGAAGGACAGCAGGCCGGGCACCTCGACGGCGACGTCGTTGCGGCCCTCGTCCAGGTCGCCGACGGCGAACACCGAGAACGGCGCGGGCTGTTGCGAGTCCCACAGAGCTTCGGCCGCCGCCATCTTCATCGGCTGCTGCTCGAACATGACCTGCCCGAGGCTGTCACCGCTGACCGCGGTGGCGAGGCCGGCGACCGCCGCGACGGCGAGGCCGAGGCGCAGCGAGGTGCGCATCACGGCGGTCCGCTTGCGCTGCCCGGCGCCGGGTTCCTCGCCCCGGTCCTGCGCCTGCCTGGCCTTGACGAGGTGGAAGCAGGCGATGCCGACGACGAAGGCGCCGCCGGTGAGGAACGACGCACTGAGTGTGTGCCAGGCGTTGACCAGCACGGTCTCCTGGGTCAACACGGCCCACAGGTCGGCCAGTCGGGGCCTGCCGGTGGCCTTGTCGAGCTGGTACCCCACCGGGTGCTGCATCCAGGCGTTGGCCGCCAGGATGAAGTACGAGGACAAGACCGTGCCGAGCGATACCAGCCAGATGCAGGCGCAGTGGACCTTCCTCGGCAGCTTGTTCCAGCCGAAGATCCAGAGCCCGATGAAGGTGGACTCCAGGAAGAAGGCGATGAGCGCCTCGAAGGCGAGCGGGGCGCCGAAGACGTCTCCGACGAACCTTGAGTAGTCGGACCAGTTCATGCCGAACTGGAACTCCTGGACGATGCCGGTGACGACGCCCAGGGCGATGTTGATCAGGAAGAGCTTGCCCCAGAACTTGGTGGCGTGGAAGTACTTCTCCTTGCCGGTCCGCACCCACGCGGTCTCAAGTCCCGCCGTGACGGCGGCGAGTGAGATCGTCAGGGGTACGAACAGGAAGTGGTAGACCGTGGTGATGCCGAACTGCCAGCGAGCCATGGTCTCCGGAGCGAGAGCCAGGTTCACGAGGCGGCCTTGAGCGCGGGAGCGGGAACGGCGCGAACGGCGGCGGGAACAGGGGTGGGCGGGGGCAGGAAGAGGGTGCCGCGCAGGGCGCCCCTGGCGGTACGGACCACGGTCACGGCCCAGGCGGCGACGAGCAGGGCGTACAGGGCGATGGCGGCCCAGCGGAACAGGTTGGCGTCGGTGCGGGCGGCCAGGCCGATCGAGCCGGTGACGCAGGTGCCCACGGGGAAGGTGAAGCCCCACCAGGTGAGGTTGAAGGGCAGCCCGGTGGTGCGGGCGGTGCGGATGGTCACGGCGGCGGCGATGGCCAGCCAGATCATCGCGAAGCCCCAGGTGACGACGCCGAAGACCTCGGCGAAGACGGCCAGGCCGCGGGCGTACTCACCGGGCAGGGCGCTCGGCGCGGCGTTGGCGACCAGCCCCGCGGCGGTCACCGACTGGCCCAGCGGGCCGAGCACGATCCACAGGGTGGGCACGGTCCCCGCGGGAGGCATGTCCTGGTGCACCAGCCGCGAGAAGATCATGTTGATGACGATGAACGCGGCGAACAGGCTGATGCCGAACATCGCGAGGCAGGCCAGGATCATGGTGAGGCGCAGCTGCCCGGCGGGGGTGTGCGGGATGAGCAGGGCGCCCATCGCGGCCGACACCATGGGGGGTACGACCGGCATCAGCCAGCCGCCGAAGGCGGCGTCGGGGGCGGCCTTGTGCCGGGTGATCATCCGGTAGGGGACGGTGAAGGCGGCGAGCAGTCCGAGCACGGTGCCGGCCAGCCACAGGGTCCAGTCGACGGCGACGGCGGCGTCCAGGCCGATCCAGTCCTTGCCGAGCAGCAGGGTTCCGGCGCCGATGGTCATCAGGGCCATCGGCGGAGCACCGTAGAACTGCGACATCACGGGGTTGTTGCCGTGGGCCAGCGCGATGTCCCGGTGGCGCACCCAGTGCACGGTCCAGGAGGCGGTCATCACCACGAGGAGCAGCGCGGCGCACGCCCACACCACCGTGGCAGCGGTCCGCAGGCCCGGGAACTGGAGAGGGAGGGTGGCGGCAGCGTTGGCGACGATGCCGGTGCCCATCACGGAGGCGAACCAGTTCGGGCCGAGGTGCCGGAAGGCGTCCCGGGGCTGCTCAAGGTCACGCAGCAGGCGGCGCTGCGCAGGGGCGGAAGGTGCGATCTTGGTGCTCATGGCCCCACCCTGCGGCGTGCCCCATGTGTGCGGTAGAGGGAGCAGACCAATGGGTCCATAGAATGAACCTATGCGCTTGTCTCCTCACGTCCCCGACCTCTCAGCCCTTGACCTGCTGCTCAGCGTCATTGAGCTCGGCAGCCTCGGCCGGGCCGCGGAGGCGCACGGGATCAGCCAGCCCTCGGTCAGCTCCCGCATCCGCTATCTGGAGAAGCTGGTGGGTGTCCCCGTCCTCGAGCGTACGACGCTGGGCTCCCGGCCCACCCCGGCCGGCGCGCTGATCGCCGAATGGGCTCAGGAGGTCCTCGACTCGGCGCACCAGCTGGACGTGGGCATCCAAGCCCTGCGGGACAGTCGACACTCCCGGCTGCGCGTCGCCGCCAGCCAGACCATCGCCGAATACCTCTTCCCGCGCTGGCTGGTGGCGCTGCGAGGCCGCACCTCCACGACCACTGTCGCCCTCGAGTCCGGGAACTCGTCGGAGGTCGGCGCGGCTGTCCTGGAGGGGCGCGCCGAGATCGGGTTCATCGAGAGCCCGCGCGCGCCGAAGGGGCTGCACAGCCAGCCGGTGGCGAAGGACCGGCTCGTCGTCGTGGTCGCCCCCGATCACCCGTGGGCGCGGCGCGGCACGATCTCCCTCGACGAACTGGCCGAAAGCCAGCTCATCCAGCGGGAGTCCGGCTCCGGCACCCGGACCGCCTTCGAGCGGGCCGTGCTCAAGCAGTTGCCCGACTGGCAGGCGTCCGCCGCCCTGGAGCTGTCCTCGACGACCGCGATCAAGTCGGCGGTGGCGGGCGGGGTCGGCCCCGCGGTGCTGAGCTCGCTCGCGGTCGCGGCCGAGCTGGCCAGCGGTTCGCTCAGGTCCCCCGCCGTGACGGGCCTGGAGCTGGACCGGGTGCTGCGCGCCGTCTGGCCCACCGGTCACCGCCCCACGGGACCCGCTCGCGACCTGGTCGCCATCGCCCGCCAGTCTGCCGCCCCTCGAAGCACCGGCACACCGGGCCGGCGGCTGTGAGAGGGAAAGCCGCTCCCAGGGTTCCCGCAGCCGGGTACCGCCTCCCCTGCCCGGGAACGGCCCTGGGAGGCGCACACTGCCCCTCCAGCCTCGCCACCCCATAGAGCCGTCCTATGCATACGTCAACCTGCCACCTACCGGCGCCCGGCCAGGAACCAGAGGGTAAGGCGACACCCCCGGACGAAGCCGGGGCACCATGTACACCTTCCTCTTCCTGCTGCTCTCACCATCGCTCTCCAGGTGGGAGGAGCCAGTCATGACAACCAACACCCTGAACCCCACGGCCTCGGCCTCCGCCCCCGCCCGCCTGCATGTGTCGCGCGGGCCGAGCGAACTCGCTCTACTCAGTCAGTGTGGCCAGTGCATCCCGTGCGGCCGCCACGACACCGGGCCATGACCCAGAGGCCATGAACTCGGCATCCGATGCAGCGCGGCCAACCGTGTCCAGCACGGAGTCCAGAGCATCGGCCAGCGCGCTCGTTGTTGAGGTCCCCTCTGGTCCATCCGTATGCAGATGACTTTACCGTCGTTCCAACGGGGGGCCAGGCTGTGCCGGGATACATCTACGCCACGGCAAGGGACTTCACCGCCGACGCGACCAAGTGCGCCTGGTCGGGTAAGCCTTCGGCCGCGTCAACCTGGAGGTCGGGCGGGCTCGGACTGCAGACAATTCACGAGGGCCGGTGGGAGCGGGGCTGGTCTCACGCTGTCCCAGCGGGCACGGGGCTGGTGGCGCACGAGCCCGGGCCGGCATCGGCACGCCGTGAAGGTGGAGCACATCACCGGCGGCTCCAAGGACAACAGCGCCAACGTGCAGCAGTACACGTTCAATGGCACCGACGCCCAGAAGTGGCGCGTCGACTTCCAGCACTGGAACGACCGACCACCACCGTGATCCCGGGCCCGTCGCGGGCAGGCCCGGGATCACGGGTCACCGGGTGCCCGGCACGTCGGAGACTGGGTGGCATCGCCGGGGTGTGAAGACACGTGGCCTCCAGCGCGACGCGGCGAGCCCGGTGCCAACGGGCGGTGCGCGACCGAGTGCGGTCAGCAGCACGTGCTCACATGCATGGGCCCGTCGGCCCGGGCACCGAAATCCGCGAGGCCGAACTCCGCCGCATGGCTCGCCGGTCGTACACCGAACCCGGTTTCCTGCGTGCCGGTCACGCTCCGAGCGCGTCCAGGCCGTCCGCCACGCCCTGCACGTACGCCCGCCAGGACCCCGCGATCACTTCCGGAGCCGGCCCCGCACAGTCCACCGCGATCACCTGCCCCACCGTGCCGTCGGCCAGCGGCGACATGTCCACCACTGTGTACGAGCTGTCACCGCCGTCCACGACCGGAAGCCACCCCCGGTACCAGGAGTTGCCCTGACGCACAGGGTGGCCGTTGCGCCGGTGCCACTCGCACCCACAGTCCTCCAGGCCGGCCTCGTGCTCGCATCCGGTCTCACGACACTCCATCAACCCCTCGTGCAGTCCCACGAGTTGATCCAGCGTCAGCGCCTCCCACACGTCCCAGTCCCGCCCGGCGACGAAGGGCATCGGGCCGCCGTTGTGCAGCCGGTAGGAGGCGCGCAGATCCACCGCCAACCTCACCCCGATCCGCTCTTCCGCGGAACGAATCTCCTCATCGGTCGCGCCGGGCGCCAGCCCCTGCGGTACGCGCCCCTCGAGCCGCGCCCACAACTCCTTCATCGAATCCATGCGCGAGAGACTACGACGCCCCGAGATGGCGTGGCTCCCACTCGGCTCGAACTGCTCCGGCGGCGGCGTGCGGACAGTTCACCGTCCCGCACGAAGGCGAAGCCGGACCGCCGAACCCACGTCGGTCGCGTGCCATGCGGGCCGCCGAGCCGAGGCCGCTGCATCACGCTGAGCTACTTGGCACTTCGCCGCAGCCGCGGGAGGACAGGGCCGTCCCGGCTGCCGCGCGCACTCCTGTGCCGGGCGCCCACAACGGAGTTGAGCCGATCCCCAACTGTTGCCGATCGCAGCGAGGCCGTCCAAGGAACGGACGACCCGACTCTTTACAGGAGCCGGGGCCGCCCACTTCCGCACGGCCCGGGAGAACCCGGACCTCCCCCATAGTCGAGCACTGCAACGACTACCCGCCAGTGCAGTTCACGCCCAATCCGCCTGGCCCAAACTTGACAGTGCAGATGCAGGCGGCCGGGGAGTCCTGAGCAGACTGGCCTGCGTCGCCGACCGGGAAGGGCGCCTGCTCACGTGCCGTTGGGCGACGCGCAGACAGGCGGATCAAATCTACCCCTCGACCCGACGTCGAAGCCGAGTCGGCCGGTGCTGGTCTGCCATGTGCCAGGGCCCGAAAGGAAGTTGGAGGTACTGGAGTCTGTGGTGTTACGTATACATGACAAGTGATCAAAGACAGTGAGGAGTGACAGGTGCGTCGGGGGATCTGCGGTGCCGTGATGGGTACCGTGCTGGTACATGGGTACCGTGCTGGTACTGGGGATGACTGCCTGTTCACAACAGGGCGGTGACACCGAGGCCAAACCCTTCACTCCCTCCCAGCTCAGCCAGGCGATGCCCGGCAAGCTCGGCGCCCCTCAAGGGTGGCGGGGCAGTGAGCCGGTGGTCTACCAGGCGCCGAGGCCCTGAAGTACTGCGGCTACCAGGAATTGGCGTGCGCAGGAGCGACAGCGATGGGGAACTCGCTCTACGAGGCGAAGAGTTCGGAGGCGGATTCCAGCCCGAAGATGCGGTTCACCCTGCTCGCCTACGACGGCGTCAGCAACGCCCAAGCAGGCATGAAGGGAGTCGCCACGTCCGCGCACAAGGAAGACGGCAAGTCGACCGCGCTCAAAATCCAGTCCGGGGCTGATGAAACGGACGCCTACACCACCGGCGACTCCTCCAGCGCCGTTCTGCGCGTCGGAACAGTCGTCGCCTACCTGGCAGGCGTCAACGTCACCAAAGCCGCCGACCTGCAGCAGTTCGCCAAACGCCAGGTCGACCGCATCAAGGCCGCCGCCAACGGCAAGAACCCAGACGCCTGATCGCCGGCCGGACCAACGGTTCGGACGCCGTGATCACACCGATCACAGCGAGACTGTCTGAAAGATCGGAGGCGTGGCACGATGACCACAGTGTCGGGTCAGGTCTGGGTGTCACTCATATCGTTGGGCGACGCTGTCCTCGGCGGCACTCTTGCCCCACCTCGTCCAGCACAGGGCCCAACTGTCAGCAGAACGCGCCGGACGATCGTTACAGTCCCCTTCCCTCCCGGTGGTCGTCGAATGGCCGCGCCTCCGCGTGGGGGCTGAACACGATCCACGGCTACGCCGGTCTGATCGGGCAGTGCCACGGCGCCCGACCGGTACACGTCACCGAAAAGTCGCTGCCTGCACGGCAGTTGCAAGCCATCCTCACGGATCGGTCCGCCGCGCGCCGCCGGTACATGCCATGCTGCACCCGCCCCGGGGCAGGCGAGCGGCCCTATGCCGGCGTGACGGAACGCCACACCCCGGGGCCACCCACCCACCTCAGCCGGTCCGGTGTTCCCCCGGCATCACCGCGGATTCGGTGACCTCTCCCCCGCGAGCGGGTTGACCAGGATGGCCCGGGTTCGTCGATCAGGTCCGGCAGGCCGCAACCGCGCTGCCACCCGGAACCCCGGTCTTCACCAGCAACTACGGCGAGGCGGGCGCACTCACCGTCCTGGGCCCGGCGCAGGGCCTGCACCAGCCAGTACTCTCACTGCTCAGAACACCTACGTACTCTGGGGTTCGCCGCCCGGACGCCCGGACATCGCGCTGTGCGTGGGCGAATTCGGCCCCGCGCAGTTGCACCGGGCGTGGTCCGAGGTCACCGAAGTCGCCCCGATCCGGATGAACGGGGTGCACGACGAGGAGACGAACCACCACGCCGCGATCTACGTCTGCCGTCAGCCGCACGGCACCTGGGCTCAACTCTGGCCCACCCCTGTCCACTTCGACAGAGGCCGCCCCAGAGACCGTCCGACGCGGTCAGCCAAGATCCGATCAGCCAGGCGCGAGGGTGGGCCACCCGGCCACGCATAGACAACCGCCCCCCTGCAGGCGGAAACCTCAACAACCCCGAGCCAGCATCCACGTGGACCCCTGGGACGTGTGGGGCCCGCCGGACGCGGATCCTTCCCTCCGTAAAGTCGCCGGGCTTCCTCCACCGAAGTGGCGGGCAGGGGTGATCGGATTCAGGAAGCTGCCTGCAGCGCAAGGGTTGACCCGGATGCGCCCGGGCGCCCTCAAGTGTTCGTTACTCGGGTCCGGGTCACGATGCACGCTGGAGGCAGGTCCCGGGTACCCGGGCGCGTCCGGCGCGCCGTACTCGCCCACCTGCACGGTGAGCCGTACGGCCGCAGCACGCTGGACGGCACCCCCGCGGTTCGCCTCGGTCACCGAACTCGCCCGCATCGTCTACGCCGTGGATGAGCCCAGTGACGCCCAGCGGTCCGCCGTACGCCGAGCCCTGCGCCGCCTCGAGGACCACCACCTGGACGAGGCTCACCGGCTCGGCGTGGGGCGCACCGACCACCAACGCCGCGCGCACCCCCGCCACCAGGCGCCGCGCCCCGCATGGCGGCTCATCGTCTGCCTGAAGGACGAGGCCTGCCGGCGAGCGGCCCTCGGTTCCCCTGCGACGACGACGTGGGGGGAGATGTCCGTCGACCACTTCGGCAGTCACGGCGATGGCAGCCGACAGCGGTGGCGGGCCACCACGCACGGCCGACACCTCCTCTACACCGTGGAACCGCCCTGGCCCGACACGGACCACCGCAGCTGTCCCGTCGAGATCAGCGAACTCCGCGCCCGACGCACCCTGCCCCCGGACGAACACACCAAAGCCGAGGAACAGTTGAGAACCTTCATCGCACCATGCGCAGCGGCCGCACACACAGCCCGCGGCGGACAGCCCGCCCACCCTCAGTTGTGCGATCCAGGATGCGATCCGCGGTGCCCCGGTGCGCGCCTCAAGCCCACGGCGACTCGCGACAGCCACGTCACCCATGTCCTGTTTCGGTCCGGCCGTCACTTGAATGGTTGGCGGTCCAGGGGCGCCTCCCCGCGTCATCTGCGCACGATGACGTTTGTCATGCGGAGTTCGTACCCGCGGACACTGTTGGCGCGTCAGGCCGCGGCCGTAATTTTGGGGACATGGAGATCACGAAGAACACCGCGTCCCCGGCCCGCCGCACCGAGTGGAGCCTGTCGCTCCTCGGCGGACTCAAGCACCGCGGCACTTTCCAGGCGCGCGAGCGCACCGTGCATGTCGCCGCCATCGGCGGAGCCAACCTCGACCACACCAACGCGACACTCCCGGCCGGTCCGACCCGCCTCATCAAAGCGGCCCTGATCGGCGGCGCGGAACTGGCCTACCCAGAGGGCGCCTGTGCCGAGGTCGATGCCTTCTCGGTATTCGGCGGGGTCGACCTGACAGTTCCGGCCGGCACCACCGTCGAGGTCAGCGGGTTCTCCCTGGCCGGCGGGCGCAGCCGTAGCCTGGCGGGCGAGCCCGGCGGCGCGGTGGTCAAGGTCCGCGCGTACTCGCTGGTCGGCGGCGTCAAGGTACGCCAAAGCCAGTAGCCACCGCTCCAACACATCCCTGGCGCAGGTCCTGTAGAGGAACCACAGGAGCCACCCCATACCTGCGACGACAGTCCCCCAGACCACCACGGGCACTACCAGCCAGGGCAGCCCCCTCACCACCCGGTGACCAGACCCACGACAGCGCAGCCCCACGAAAGCGGAGGCTTCCCTGGCGGAGTGAACCAGGTCGCCAACGGCGACAAATGCGCCCAGCTATACATGGACTGGACGTTCAACGGCCTCGGCAACGACGCGGACGGCTTCGGCCTGCTCACCGACACCCGCACCGCGAAGGGCAGCCCGGACGGCACCGAACGCTGCGGAAGATCCGCCAGGACTTGAGTCGTGCCATTACGCGTCCGACGCACCGACCTGGCAGGGCCGGTGAGGTCCACAGGATGCGTCCAGCCGGGTCGGTCACGACCTGCACGTTCACGCCGTGCCGGCGGTGCTTGGCAGAGTGGTCGGTCCTACCCTCGCTCAGGCGGTCGCACTCGGCGAGTGTGCCGTCCAGCAGCACGTAGTCAAGGTCGTGCGTGCGCAGGACCTTGAGCAGGACCGGCGTGCGGCCGGCGAGCAGGTCGATCACGCTGCTGGTGTAGGCGTGTGCCGTTCCCGCGGAGATGCCGAAGCCGGTGGCTATCTGGGCGAGGGTGTCGTGCTTGCGCAGGTGCACCAGGGCGACCAGCGCGTGCTGGTGCGGCGGGAGTTTGCAACGACGGCCACCCTCACGGGTGACGATGAGCATGGTGACCCACTCGACCAGGGCATGGGGCAGGACGAGTGCGGCACGGGTAGGAGACTAACGCGGCTCCTGTGCCGATGAGTTGAGACTTCGAACCACCTCCCCCAACAGCACGGGAGCCCCGCGCGTTGCGCACTCTGCTACCGTCACCCGAGCATCAACCGGGCCCGCGCTTCAGAACTACCGGACACCATGAAAGCCGGGGAGCATGAGCACGGTGTCACCGCCATCGTCGAGGGGCCCGTCAAAAGGGGCAGCCATTGCGGTGGTGATGGTGAGCCCAAAGATGCAGGCAGTTCCGAGGATAACTGCGGCGATACGGCGCATGAGGTTCCCTTTCCTGTCCAGGCAGTGGGGCTTGACCCAGTGGATTGTTCGAGCTATCGCATGGTTGCCCGACTCGGCGGGTAGACATGCGTCTGTCACTCGAACGGGGTGAGCAGAAACACCCTCCTGCGCGGCCCCTCTCGTTTCACTGAGCTCTATCAGCGTTGTCGCTCCCCGGTGAGGACGGCCGCGGAGATTGACGACATTCGATTCAGGGTGGAGCGGGACCGGCGGAAGATCTGCCACGCCTTCAGTCGTGCGACGCCGCGCTCGACCGGCGCCCGTGCTGCGGGCAGCGCACGGTTGGCGCTTTGCCAGGGTGGGTGTGAGTTCTCGGTTCAGTGGGAGCCGGAGGGTGTTGTCATCCAGGGGCCGACTCCCATGTAGGCGCGGTCGGAGATGATCGGGATGCCCTGGCGTTCGCAGACCCGGATGATGCGGTGGGCGCGGGCCGCAGTGAGGTCGTGGGCGCGGCCGGACAGTGTCGGCGAGATCCACAGCAGCTGCCCGACCGGGTCGGCCACCACCTGCACGTTTACCCCGTGTCGGCGGTGCTTGTGGGAGAAGTCGGCCCAGCTGTCACCAACCCGGTCACATTCCGCCGGGGTGCCGTCCAGCAGGACGTAGTCCGGGTCGGCTCCACGCAGCGCACGCAGCAGACCGGGCGCGCGGTCGGCGAGCAGGTCGACGACGGCTGCCGTGTAGGCGCGGGCGGTACCGACGGAGATACCGAAGCCCGCCGCGAGCTTCGCGAGGGCATCCGTGCTGGCACAGGTACACCCGGCCGACCAGGTCACGCTGGTGCGGCGGGAGCTTGCAGCGGTGGTCACCCTCTCGGATGACGATGAACACGGCGACCCACCGGCTCTGCCCGGAACGCCCGGCGGTAGGCACCCGGCGTTGTGCCCAGGGCGCTGAGGAAGCGCCTGCGGAGGTTGGTCCCCGAGGAGAGGCCGACGCGGCGGGCTACGGCGTCCACGGGCAGGTCGGACGACTCCAGCAACTCCCGGGCTGCGGTGATCCGTTGGGCGAGCAGCCACTGCCCCGGGCTGGTGCCGAGCTGATCGGTGAACCGTCGGGCGAGCGTACGCGTCGACACGCCCGCGTACGCGGCCAGATCCTCGATGGCCAACGGTTCACCGAGTCTCACGGTGACCCAGTCCAGCAGCGGCCCGAGCGAGCTGTCGAGCTGCACGGGATGCGGCGGTGCCGCGTACTGCAATTGCCCGCCCTCTCGGTGGGGCGGCATGACCATGTTCCGTGCGACGTGTGCCGCGTACTGGGCGCCTTGGTCGGCGCGGACCAGGTGCAGGCACAGGTCGATGCCGGCCCCGGAGCCCGCGCTGGTGGCGACGTCACCGTGGTCCACGTACAGCACGTCCGGGTCGACCCGGACAGCCGGGAAACGCACCGCGAGATCATGCGCCAGCGCCCAGTGCGTGGTCGCCGGCCGTCCGTCCAGCAGACCGGCGTGTGCCAGGACGAAGGCGCCTGAGCAGATGCTGACGAGGCGTGCCCCGCGGGAGTGCGCGCGGCGCAGGGACCGGACGACCGCGGGTGAAGGCGGCTCCTCGATGGGCAGCCACCCCGGGATGACCACGGTGTCCGCGCGATCGAGTGCGTCCAGCCCATCGGCCACCCACATGTCGTACCCGGCGCGGGTGGCGACCAGGCCGGGTCGCTCCGCGCACACGCTGAACGTGTACCGCGGAGGAAGTCCTCGCCTCTTGATCCCGAACACCTCGGCCGCGCAGGCGAGTTCGAACGTCGACTGTGATGGGTGGACGAGTGCCGTTACCCGATGCATGGCAGGAAAGTACCTCATGATGTCTTTCCCGACACTCGGCGGGATGGCAGTTACCCGCCAGGCTGGCTCCTATGACGACCGAACAGAACACGCCCGCCTACGTGTGGTCCGCCGTGCAGGACGCCCCCGTCCACGAGCTCTTCCCCGGGATCCGCCTGCGCCCGCTGTGGAGCGGGGGCAACGGCGCGAAGGCCTACGTGCTGGAGATGGACCCGAACACAAGCTGGCAGGGAATCGACGTCCACGAACCGGGCCCCGAGGAGGTCTTCGTGGTCTCCGGCACCTTCAACGATGGCGATCGGGACTACCCCGCCGGTTCCTTCATCCATGCCCCTGCGGGTTCCTCGCACATCCCGCAGACAACGACGGGCTGCACTCTGTTTCTGTTCTACCCCGAAGGTTAGATCCTCTCTGACTGCGCGACGTTGCTCCGCAACTGGACTCGCGTGGGGAATCAGCGGGGCTCATCCGAGATTTCCGTGAAGCCGGTCCGTGCCTCTGTGCGCCCGTATCGCTCCGTCACTGCGTCGCGGACACTCGGGGCGTGTGAGGACCTGTTGAAGTCCCTGCTGCCGCACCCGAGCTCCCGGATACGGCAGTGTGCTGGTCGGTCGGCGGGCCAGCGGGCGAAGGTTGCCCGCCTCCGGGACTTCCCAGGGCATCGAGGCGATCCGCCGCGACCGCGCCGGCACCTACGCCTCGGCCGCTACCGCGGCGGCTCCCGACGCCGTCCAGACCGCGGATCGCTGGTAAGTCTGAAAGAACCCCTGCGGCGACTGGGCACAAGGCACCGGAGTCGACCCATCGGTCGTACGGATGCGGTCCCTCGTCGTGGTCGTACGCGCCTGCCGCCACCAGCTCACCGGCTGAGCGCAATTCCTGCGCCGGCACCGGGCCGCGGACCGCAGCCCGCCCCCGGGACTGCGCGCTCCCGTTGCAGCTGCTCCCAGCGAACAGACCCCCGCCTCGCCGGGGCTCTGACCAGCACGGCAGGCCTGGGCGATAGCTCGGTGGTATGTCAGCTACGAGGGCCGGAGGCACCCTCTCGGGTGGCAGAAGTGGAACGCAGCGCCGTAGCCACGAGGGGCGGGGCCTCAAAAAACCCGCTTCACCATCTCAGGCCCGGCTACACATCAGCTGCACATGTGAAGCGCGGATGAGACTCGCTGTTCAGCCTGCTCCACCTTCTGCTTGACAGCAACCGGTACCCGGCTTCCTCCCCTCCCCGGCGTGGACGAGCATCGTGGCCATGCGGCCTGACGAAGGGCGGGGAGGTCGAGCCTCAAGTCCACCATGACTGTCAGTCTCCGTTCTGCTCGGAGACAGGCGAAGCCACCGCGCATCGCGATCCTCATGGGCCGGGATAACTACCGGGAGAACTACCTGTGTCCGGAAGCACCTACCCCGTTGCGCGAAGCGGCATTTCGTGGCTTCCCCCATGGCCCCGTAACGTCCGATTCATGGAATGGAATTTTCAGACGGCCGAGGAACTCTCGGCTGCCTTGCGTGCCGGTGACGTGACCTCGGCGGAACTGACCGACGAGGCGATCGCCCGTATCGAGCGGGACGACAAGGAGATCAACGCGATCTGTGTGCCGGACTTCGATCGCGCGCGGGCCGCCGCGCGCGGCGCCGACCAGGCGCGTGCCCGCGGCGAGGACCGGCCGCTGCTCGGCATTCCGGTGACGGTCAAGGAGTCCTACAACATCGCCGGGCTGCCCACGACTTGGGGCATGCCGCAACACCGGGACTATGTGCCGGCCGAGGACGCGGTACAGGTGTCGCGGCTCAAGGCCGCCGGCGCGGTGGTGCTCGGCAAGACCAATGTGCCCTTGGGGCTGCAAGACATCCAGAGCTTCAACGAAATCTACGGCACCACCAACAACCCATGGGACCACAGCCGCACGTCGGGCGGTTCCTCCGGCGGATCAGCCGCGGCCCTGGCGCGCGGATTCGGAGCGCTGTCCATCGGCTCCGACCTCGCCGGGTCGTTGCGCACCCCGGCACATTTCTGCGGTGTCTACGCACACAAGCCGACACTCGGGCTTGCGGCCAACCGCGGTATGGTCCCGCCGTCCGCACCGGCCTGGCCGGTCGACCTCGACCTCGCCGTCGTCGGTCCTATGGCGCGCACCGCCCGCGACCTCACGCTCCTGCTCGACGTCATGGCCGGACCGGACCCGCTGACGCACGGTGTGGCGTACGACGTGACGCTGCCGCCCGCGCGCCACGAACGGCTCCGCGACTTCCGGGTCTTGGTCCTCGACGAACATCCGCTCATTCCAACCGGGTCGGCGGTGAGGGCGGGCGTGAATCGAGTCGCCGACGCGCTGGTTGACGGCGGCGCCCGCGTCGAACGGCACAGTCCGCTGCTACCCGATCTGGCCGAGGCCGGGACGCTCTACAGCCAGTTGCTGGTTTCGGGCGCCGTCGCACGGTTCCCCGTCGAATCCTACGATCGGCTGCAGACCCGCGCCGCCGGGCTGAGCGCGGACGACCGGAGTCTCGACGCGGCACGGCTGCGCGCCATGGTGTTCAGCCACCGCGACTGGCTCCAGGCGAACAACCGCCGCGAACTGCACCGCCACGGCTGGCGGCAACTGTTCGCCGAGTTCGATGCCGTGGTGTGCCCGATCACGCCCACTCCCGCGTTCCCGCACGACCACGGCCCCAATCCGCTGGAACGCCGGATCGACATCGACGGCGTCGAGTATCCCTACTTCGACCAGCTCGTCTGGGCCGGCCTGGCCACCATGCCCGGCCTGCCCGCCACCGCCATACCAGCGGGCCGGTCCCCCGATGGCATGCCGGTGGGAGTGCAGCTCATCGGCCCGATGTTCGAGGACCGCACCCCGCTGCGGCTGGCCGAACTGCTCGAGCAGAAAATCGGCGGCTTCCAGGTACCGAAGTAGGCCGTACGACCAGGTATCCGTCGAGGGCGAGCCGCGGATCACGTCGGAATCCCCCGAACGCGTGCAGTCGCAGCCCAGAATGCGCAGGTCCCTGTGTGGGCAGTGCAGCTGAGACGGCCATCGGTGAAGCAACCCGAGACGGCGCGGAAGACGCAGGTCAAACCGGGTGCCGCGCCCGGAAAGGAACGTGGGTCGCAACTCGCTGTTGATCATCGTCCAGGCCCCACGCCCCACGCCGGACCTCGGACGCAAGGCCGTGGGGCAGCGGCGCCACTGGATCTGTTCCAGGGACGGCTGGGGGTTCTCCGTGAGCGCGGCGAGCGGCCGGACGGGGTCCTGGTAGCGGCCGTTGAGGTACGCGTACACCGGTCGCACATGCGGGGCGAGCACGATCGGTGAGTCGGGTGCCGGCTCGGGCATCAGGTAGGCATCGGCCTCGACGGCAGTGGCTCACGCCCTGCCTCCCCGGACCGGCACCAGCCTCACGTCCACGTCCCGGATTCCCTCCAACTCCCTTGCCATCTGGGCAAGGACCTCGTCGAGATCGGGCATCGGCGCACCCACCGGCTCATTGCCGACCGTGTCCAGCAGCACCCGCAGCTGAAGATCCGTTTGCGATTGAGCAGGCCAGGGGTCGAGGCTGCGTTCGCGATCCAACTCGTCGAACGTGTTGCATTTTGCGAGGTCTCCTACGGCGCCGGTCACTCATCGCTGTTGCTCGTGGGGCCGAATTGTCAGTGGGGGCTGAGATCGTGCATCCGTGAGCGAACTGGTCGAGCATGTCGATGAGCACGACCGCGTACTCGGGATCGTCGAGCGGGATGAGGCGGTGCGTGAGAACTGGCTGCATCGCATCGCGGCGACGATCTGTCGTGATCGCGAAGGGCGGATCCTGGTGCTGCGGCGGGCCGAGACGTTGTCCCGGTTTCCGGGCTACTACGACGCGATGGTCGGCGGGGCCGTGGACGTGGGCGAGTCGTATCAGGAGGCTGCGGTCCGCGAGTTGGCTGAAGAACTGGGCGTTCGTGTGCCGGTACGCTTCCTGTTCAAGCTGCTTTTCCGGGAGGGGATCAGCCCCATCTGGCTCGGGGTGCATGAGGCCGTCGTGTCGGAGACCCTGGTCCCGGATCCGAGTGAGATCGACTGGCACGGCTGGCTAACCATGGGTGAACTGCGCGAAGTAGTTGATCAATGGTGCTTCGTTCCGGGAGGGCGGGAAGCTCTGCGCCGATATCTGGAGTCCGGATCCGACAGCGGTGCGGGCGAACCGACAGCGAGGTGATCGGCGATGCGGAGCGCCTCGAGATCACGGCGAGCATTTCAGTCGCAGATCCCCGATCACTGTGGTTCGTGACGCTGGGAGCCGCCTGACTTGGGTTGTTCCGGCGGCAGCTTCGCGGAGTCGGGCGAACTCCTCGTGTTGGGGAGCGAGTTGGCTGGCTGCTGAGGAGTAGCACGAGCCTCGGAACCGGAGTCTGTTCAGGGATGGGCGGCTTCGGTCGCCGGATCGGTCAATTCCAGTGGCTTTTGGTCTCTGAGGGAGATCTGGGGCGCCCCGAACGTCAGGGGGACATGGGCGCCTTCCGCGTCCACCTCGAGCACATGGAGATCGACTCACATGACGCGGTTCTTGGACTGGCTCGGAACTGTGACAGCCACCGTGAGCACGGTGCACTCGCTCGTCGTCCTGTTGCACGCGTGCTGGGACTGGCGACGTGCCCGGGCCCGGACGGCACCGGATGGAGCGGCCGCATCGTGCGGGTGCGGGCCCGCCGTAGCGATAGTTCACGTCGAGGCCGCCCAGAATCCCGCGGTAGCCGTCATGGTCCGACTCGCACCGGCGGTCGTGGCGCCCGTCGCGGACGGTGCGCGGCCATGGGTGGAAGAGCGCAGTCCGTGGTAGGCGGTGAGGCGCGTGAGCCGACGGCGGTGGAGACGGGGACCGGGCAGCAACTGCTGGCGCTGTACGACACGTTCATGGCCAGGGAACCCCTGGTGCTGCGGAAGATGTCCGACCGGAAGTTGTCGTTGCAGGCCTGCCAGGACTGTGCCCAGGAGGCGTTCGTCCGGGTGCTGAGGAAGGCGGCGGCAGGTGACCTGGATGACGGGGTGAACCTGGCGGCCTATGTGCAGACGGCGGCACGGAATTTGGCGCTGGATGTGCTGAGAGGGGACCGGCGCCTGGAGCTGACAAACGGCGACGGCATGGAAACGTCCGTACCTGCGCCGCCGGAGGCGGCGGACGTGGACGTACTCAAGGACCTGGTGATGCCCGCGATCGACGCGATGCCGGTCAGCGGACGGCGACAGGTCGTGCGGCTGCAGAGCCAGGGGCTCACGGACATCGAGATCGCGGCCGCCCTCGGCATAGGAGCCGCCCGCGTCCACCGGGAGCGCTACAACGCCGTCATCGAACTGCGCCGCGCACTGTCCGCGTTCATCCGCCACAGACACCAGAAGAAGACACGCTTGAGGAAGGACAGGTGAGGGATGTGAGCCGCTTCAACGAGGACAACAGCGGCCGCCCGGCTCCGCAGATCCCCGCGGAACTGCTCGAACTCGCCGACCAGTTGGCCGGACCGCCAGACCACTGGGACCGGCCCGAGGGCGACTTCGGCCCGCTCACCAGCACCTACCAGCTCGACCGGGACACCCTGGAGCGGGCGAACTCGTTGTTCCGCCTCGGATCGAAAGCTCTGGTCCGCAACGAGCTGACCACCGCCACGCACTGGCTCGGCCAAGCGGCTTCCGCCGGTCATCCCGGGGCGCTCTTCCGCCTGGCCGTGGTCGCGCTGCGCGCCGGCGAGGACTGGGAGCAGGAAGCCACGTTCCTCATCGCCGAGGCTGCCCGGCACGGACACGGCGATGCCCGCCGCCTGCTCGCCGGCACCGCCCGCCGCCGACCCGTCAGCGGGCCCGTACTGATCGAGGATCCGCAGTTCTTCGACGAGATCCGCGAACGCCTCGCCATCCCCGAGGACGTACTGCTGCCCGCGCCCGACAGCGCCCCCACTGCTGGAACCCGGCAAAGCCGGCTGCGCCTCGTCCGCATCCCCCCTCCTCTGCTGCCCAACGCCGATGGGCCGCTTCTCCCCCGAGTCGCTATGCCCCGGCCCGCACCGGACCGGCCCTACCTGGCATCGGTGCCCGGCGGCCAAGGCTCCGGGATTCTCCAGCCTCTGCCCGAGTTCACTCCTGACGTCGTCGCCGCCGCGGCCGCGGCGAGAGCTGCCGCCGAACCGGGCGATGATGAGCCGTGCTGGTCGGCGAGCGCCCTGCGCCCCGCGATCCTCAACAACATCGCCCGCAGCCAGCCCGACCCGGCCGCCACGTCCGTCAGAACCCAGACCGCGCAGCGTGCCCGGGATCTTCTGCAACAGGTCTGCACCGCCGACGGCATCACCACTCGCACCCTGGCCCACCGGGGCGGTATGTCCCTGGCTGCCACCGCCTGGCTGCTGCACTGGCTGCGCAGCCAGCACCTGGTCGAGACCGTCGCGGGCGTCCACTTCGTCGGCCCCGTCATGAAAATGGCCACCCAGCACGAGGGGCACGGTCTGCTGCTGGAACAGACCCTGGCCGGTCTGCGCGACCAGCTCGGCGCCGCCGTCTACATCAGCACCTACGCCGACGGCGACGTCCAGGTCCTCACATCGGCCCACAGCCCTGCCGCGCCGGCCGTCAAGGAGTGGGTCTCCTTCCGCGACACCGCCCATGCCAGCGCTGTCGGCAAAAGCCTCCTGGCCCAGCTCGACTTCAACTCGCGTATGGACCACCTCGCCCGCTACCCCTCGATCCAGCTCACCGAGCGCACCATCACCAACCCCCGCGCTCTCCTGGAGTCGCTCGACGGCCATGGCCCCTACGCCGCCCAGTTCGACCTCCTGGAGTACTCCTACCGGGAGGTCTGCGTCGCCTACTCCCTCGGCCTGCCGGGCCGGGCCTCCTGCGTCGCCCTGTCCCTCCCGGTCCGCCGCTACCCCCGCCTCCTCGACGCCGCCCGCCGGCTCAGCGAACGCACCGCCGGCCTGCTCCTCGCCCACCTCCTCACCGACGACACCCCCACCCCGCACCCCAGCACGCCAACGAGCACGCCCACAGACCACACCGCCTGGCCGACGACCGGCCAGGCCCGCGCCCTCCCCTGACCCTCGCCCACACCACGGGCCACCGCTCCGCCGCAGTGCACCTTCAAAGCGTGCCTGTGGAGGTGAGAACGGAGCCTTCGCAGCCCTGACCGATGCTGCGACCGCACCGACGGGTTGCCGACTGATCCGCACCTAGTCCGACCGCTTCGACACCCGGGAGGCAGAAAGCAGCGGCGGTCCCCCACGCCAACGAGGGACCGCCTTACGCAGTCCGGCAGCTCCCACAGGCAGGCACTCGGTTCCCTGACCAACGTCTTCGGGCTGCTGCGTACGGAGTCCCACGACAGGGTGTGAGCGAAGGCAGCCACAGTGGCCGAGGGCGAGTGAGGTGTTCTGGGCGTACTCGTTCACGATGGCCCGGAGGCGGTCTTCAGCTTGCTTTCGAGCTTGTTGAGCCTGGGGCGTCCTGCGAGTTCGCGTACCTCTTGGGGGCTGGTGGCTCGGCCTTGGGAGGAACAGGCCGAGCGCGCGAGGACGAGGAGGACGCCGAGGGCGCGCGAGACGGTCTCACGCGCGGCGGATATCGCGGGCAGTGCCCTCTTCACAGCCATGTGTCCACTCTCGTACCGCAGTTCACTGCGTGCTGGATCCCGAGCTGAGCCGCCATCACCCCGAGGCCGACGTACGGGTTACATCGGCTAGATCCTGCGTAAGGCCCGCCATCGGTGGGACGTCCCGCCCAATCAGATGCTCCGCGCTGCGCCAAGCCCTTGCCCTGGACGGTGATGATGCGAGGGGGCCTGCGACAGCCGTCACGGCCCCACGCAACCCGCACCATCAAGGATTTCTAGTTGCTTTCGCGATGGATGTGATCACGGTTGTTGCAGGCGTCGTCCACGGCGTCGGCCCACGGTGCGGCCAATGGGACGAGCCCGAGTGCCTCCTTGCAGAGGTTGGCAGTGGAGAGGGGCTGGTGGCCGGCGACATTGATGCCGCGGCCCAAGTCGCTGCCGTTGTCGGCATGGGCCGGGGTGGCGAGGGCGAGACCAGCGAGGGTGAGCGCGGCAAGCGCGCTGATCTTCTTCATGGCCGGGTCAACGACACCGGGTCGGACCAGGTCACGCTGCTGCTTGTCGTCCTGCCGCGGGTTTCCTGGAAATCCTGGAACAGCTACAGCATCACCCGGGCGGCACCGACCGTCATGGCGAGTACCGATCCCGTCGACGCCGTGGGAGGCGTTGCGTCTACGGTGCGTGCCTTGTCGTCTTCTTGTCCACGCGGTTCGGCCAGTTCATGGCCCTGATGAAGCCTCAAGAACTTCCTTCATCTCAGGTCGCAAGGCACCCCCTCACATGCCGAAGAGTCACTCGCAGGCATCGGCCAGTGGATCAAGGCTTAGGAGCTCAGTCGCCGATGGCCAGGCGGATGCCGACCGACGATGACCATGCCGGTGACGCGGTCGAGCAGCCGTCGCGCGGAGGGGAGGTGTGATGCGGAGAGCAGTGTGGTCATGCCGAGCGAGGAGAGTACTCCCCCCCAGATGAAGGTGCCGGACTGGATGCCAAGGACCACACCCCAGGCTCTGCGGCGGTGGCCGAGCGCGGCGGTGCGCAGGATGAGGGCGGTGTCTAGGCCGGGGGTCCGGTCGCGTGGACGCCGCGGGTCTGGCCAAGCTCGGACGTAAGCGCACCGCGTCCGAGATCGTCGACCGATTCGTGGGACGGACAACGCAGTCGATGAGAAAGGAGATCGGGACACATCGCGGGCGCAGCCTTTCGTTTGACCGGGAGCAAGAGGCTCGCCGGTCCCGGCAGCCGGAGCAACCGACCTTCACCACGCAAACGGGTGAGGCAGCCGACCCGCGCGTCTCAGCGCGACGCCATATGTGGTCCGAAGATGCATTCGCCGCTGAAAGAATGGCGCGATCTGTGGAACCCATAAGAGGTGTGGGATCTCAACGCCCGCGTCATATCGCGAGGCTGTGGCCCATGGGTCTCCCGTCTGTCTCACGCCGATGGCCACGTTCCCGTCTCTGGCACGTGTCCATTTCCTGGGCCGGCCCTTACCTCTGTTCCTGCGTGACGAAACGGGTCAGCAGGTCGTGTAGCTGGTGTTGTTCGGGTGCGTCGAAAACTTCCAGCAGTCCCACCATCGCGGCGCGGTACAGCTCGCCCGCTTCCTGCAGGCCCCGCTCACCTTCGGCGGTGATCACGATCTCGTAGACCCGGCGGTCGTGTGCCGAGCGCCGGCGCTCCAGCAAGTGCCGGCGCTCCAAGTCGTCCACGATCCGGACCAGGGTGGACTTGTCGATGCCGAGCGCGGTGCCCAGTTCGCGCTGGCTGCGGGCCTGGCCGGCCTGGACCGCGGCCAGCACGTTGGCGTGGTGCAGCTCGATGCCGGTCGGCCGGGCCGCCTGGTTGGCCTGGGCGCGGGCGAGCTGGTGGGCGCGGAACATCAGCAGGCCGAGGGCCATCGGATCGGTCGGTTGAGCCTCCATGGACACGAATGCTACCTTCCTAAGACCATCTCAAGTGAGACGATCTCATGTGAGGGTGAAGTATGCGTGTTCTGATCATCGGCGCCGGCCTGGCCGGCCCCTGCCTCGCCCACGGCCTGCGCCGCCACGGCATCGATGTCGAGCTCTTCGAACGGGATGCCGCCATCGACGCCCGTGCCCAGGGATACCGGATCCACATCAACGGCGACGGGGACGCGGCGCTGCGCCAGTGGCTGCCCGCCGAGGTCTACGAGCAGGCCCACTCCACGTCTTGCCGGGCCGGCGGCGGCGTCAGCATGACCGGCCCCGACCTGCGGGACGTCACCGACATCCCGCTTCCCCCCGACGCCGCGGGCCTCACCGCCGACCGGCTCACACTGCGCCGCCTCATGCTGCGGGACCTGATGGACGCGACCCGGTTCGGCGCCGGATTCTCCCGCTACGAACTGCTGGACAACGGCGGCGTCCGGGTCTTCCTCACCGACGGCTCCACCGCCGAGGGGGACCTGCTGGTCGCCACCGACGGCGCCAACTCCCCAGTCCGGCGCCGGCTCCTGCCCGACTTCCCGGTCACCGTGCAGGACACCCAACTGATCTACGGCCGCACACCACTGACCGACCAGGCACGCGAGCTGACGCCGCCGGCGGCACTCGACGGCTTCCTGGGAGTGATCGGCCCGGACGGCCGCCGTCTCGCACTGGCCGCCCAGCGCTTCCGCCGCAACCCGGCCGACTTCGGACTGCCGTCGGCCGACGACTACCTCATGTGGGGCCTGACCGCCCCAGCCAGCACCTACGGTCCCGAACTCTTCAGGCTCGCCGCCACGGAACTCCGGGAGCTGGCGGCACAAACCCTCGTGGACTGGCACCCATCACTCAGCGCCCTCACCCGGCTGGGAGACCCCGAATACATCGTGCCCGGCAGCGTCCAGACCTCCCGGCGCCCGGAGTCGTGGCCGAGCGTGCCAGTGACTCTGGTCGGCGATGCCGCCCACCCGATGCCCCCGGCCGGACTCAGCGCCGGCGTCGCACTCCACGACGCGGGCCTCCTCGCCTCCCGACTGGTCACGGGCCAACCCCTGCCCGACGCCGTCCGGTCCTACGAGAGGGACATGCTCGACTATGGGTTCGCCTCAGTCACCACCGCCACGCGGAACCACGCGGGCGACTACTAGCCCAGCGTGCTCTCTGACAGTGGGCCACGGTCCGGTGATACGCCGTCATGCCCCCTCCATGACGGCGAACACTGAGTGTGAGGACAGGACCGGTCATGTCTCTGAGCGGGCCCGAACCTGCGCAGGCCGACTTTGCGTTTTCGGGCCGCTGGCCGGTCTGCTGGGCGTCATTCAGCGGCGCCGGTCACGCGATCGCGGTAGCCCTGGAACTCGTGCCAGCCCGACGCGTCCTGCGAAGTGATCAGGCCTCCTGTGGAGGTGTCCAGAGCCTTGCAACCGAGGGCTTTCGCGAGACGGACGATGGAGACGAGCACGTCGTCGCCGGAGCCCCGGATGTGGAGCATGATCGAGTCCACGGGATCTTTCGAGCCGATGTTGAGTTCCATGAACCAGGCGGGGCCGAGGAGTTCGCCCCACGCTGCGTCCGAGAGGTCGGCTTCGGGGGCTGCCTCGCTCACGGCCGCGAGGATGTCTTGCTGTCGGCCCAGCGAGGGTGGAGTGTAGTCGTGGGGTATGTCCTGTACTGAGGCGACGTCGTCGGGCAGGTGGAGGAGAAGCACGTCCCAGCTCATGCGTACCTTTCCGGTGGGCGGCGGTTGGTGGTGGTGCTGTCGGCGGTGGGTCAGCTCAGGTGGGGCTGTTCGCCCGGCGGTTGGGGTGGAGTGTGATGCGGAGGCGGTTGATGGTTGACCGGCAGGGGGTGCCATCCCATTCGTCCCAGAGTTCCAGCAGTTCGGACGGCTCAGCCACAACACGGTCAAGGACTTCCAGGGCATGGATGGACAGACCGGTGAGGCCGGGGAGGGGGTGCTCCGGCCCGTAGACGGAGTCGATGGGCTCGCCACCAGGGCATTGCGCGGCGGCCAACGCCGCTGCGGCGACGGCTTCCTCGGCGACGTCCGCGTCAAGGTAGTCCGTGGTGCCGGCTGCGCGGACGGGTGTGTCGCGGATGACGCCCTCGCGTGCCTCCGCGGAGGCATCGTCGAGATGGTTGCACCAGTCTGCTGCGGTGTCGTTGCCGAAGGGCCCCACGTCCCAAGTACCCACGTGCTTCTCCCCATCGCGGTGGTGTCAGGGAATTGTGGCAGGCGCCACTGACATCAACCGCCGACTCGGACGTGCCGAAGTAGGTCACACCGGCCAGCAGAAGACCATGTGCGCCGCCTCGATCGCGGACCGCACCGCGTCCACCGCATCGCCGAGTGTCGCCAACCCCCCGGCCATGTCCCTGTTGCGTCCCTACATACGACACCTGAACGGAGGTTGGTGGCGACGGGAAGGTGAGTACTCTCAGCGGTCGCGCCGGGGGTGGGTCCATCGCGGCCAGGGGGCGCAGCTCGCCTGCGATGAGCCCCGTCTCCTCTTCGAGTTCGCGACGTGCCGTCCGGCCTGGCTCCTGGCCTCCGACTCCACCGCCAGGAAGGTGAAGGACGCGCTGGCTCTGCAGGTAGAAGTCACGGTCGACCAAGGCGACTTGGTCACGCTCGTCGATGGCGACCACACGAACGCCATCGTCGACGGTGATGTGCTCGTAGGCGCCCGGACTCCCGTCCGGCCTTCTCGCACAGGGGGGATAGACATAGCGATGCCTGCGTGTGTGTGTCGGCGTACTAGGTTGGTTCTCTGGCCCTGGCCAGATGAGTCAGTACGCGGACAGGTGCGGCAGGCCGGGAGCGCGGCTTGGCCGAGCACTCCCTTGGGCCACGGATCACCCGGCCGGGCCCGGTCGACCTCGCCGCCGATCAGCACCTCGAGCATCCGGCGCCCGGAGACCCGGGGAAGCTGTTCGCCGGGAACATCGCCTTCCCCACCGAACTCGCAGCCACAGCTTGACCCGTTGGCATCGTGAGGTGCCTTCTCAGCAGGCGGTGCGGGGCTCGCAGTGGGCTGGACCCCGCAGGCCATGTCTGCAGGTCGGGGAGTCTGCTGCGTGTGAGTGTGTCCCCACCCACACAGCAGTGAGGCGGTGTCAGCAGCTCCTGTCTGGGGTGTCATCCGTTTGGTGCAGTGGGTCGTCCGTGCGTCGGCGACTGTTCTCCTCCCGGTCAAGGGATCCCGGGTCTTGGTAGAGCCAGGCTTCCCACCCCTGAAGGTCCATGTCCGACTGTCCGTGTCTGCCGTGTTCGGGGTTCATGACGCCACTCCTGGGTACGCGGTGTGCGATCTGTGGGGTTCCCCCTGGGCGTTCACACTGCCATGAGCGGTCGCCGTCTGCATTAATTACTGATCTCGGCGTGTCAGGGGGAGGTTGGTGTGTCGAGGGGAAGGCTGGTTCCGGAGATGTAGCCGTTGAGGACGTGGGGCCGGTATTGCAGGTGTTTGAGGCGGTCGCGTACGAGTGCCCTCGATGTGGCCGAGGGCGAGGTTGGCGAGGCTGCTTTTGATGTGCGCCCAGGCTCGCTCCACCAAATCCAGCTGCGGCGAGTAGGCAAGCAGCAGGAAGACCGTCAGCCAGTCGCGCTCGGTGACCAACTGCCGCATCTTGCTGGAGAGATGGGTGTTGAGTCGGTCCCAGACGAGCACTGCGGATGCCTTGACCAACTGGTGGACGCCGGCAAGGAGATGGATATCGCCCCGATGGCCACCGCGCCCTACCACGACCGGGACGACAGTGGGCCAGGAGCGTGGTCACCGTGGATACCGCTGGGAAGAACGCGGGCACCTTCGCCGCGAGGCGCGAACCCCTTCGGCATCCGCCCTGCCGCTGACGGCAACGTCACGTTCGCCGACCGTAAGAACAGTCCCGCAGCGACGACAACCAACCGGTGGCGGTCACCACAACCGCCGCCGCCACCGAGAGCAGACTCACCCTGAGCGTTGCTCCGCCGAGGTCACGGACCATCAGCGTGAAGGCATGCCTCCGGCCGCGAACTGGGGCGATCGGCAAGCGGACCGCTGGTCTCGGGGTGCGAGCGACTGTGCCGGCCGTGGGTCCCGCTCCTACTCTTCGCTCCTCACGCTCACCTTTTCCTGTTCGTGGGCGGGCGGCTCCTGAGGAGTGCGGCGCGGCAGGAAGACCAGGGCTACGACCGCCCCGAGAGCGGCGACCCCGGCCGATGCGGTCGCGGTGACGTGCATGGCATGGACGAACGCGTCGTTGGCGGGCTGGACCAGCGCCCTACCCGCCGACCCCAGCTCCTGCGCGACCGCCAGGGTGGCCTCCACCGACTCGCCCGCTGTGCGCTGCAGGTTCTCGGACAGGCCGGGGACCGCCGCGAGATGGCTGTCGATGCCGCTGTGGTAGACGGTGGACAGCAGCGAGCCCAGTACAGCGACCCCCAGCGCACCGCCGACCTGCCGGAAGGTGTTGTTGACCGCGGAGGCGGAACCGGCCTTCTCGCGCGGCAACGACGACATGATCATGACGGTGGCGGGTGGCATCACATGCGCCATCGCCGTGCCCATCAGAAAGAACACCACCTCAAGTACCCAAATCGGTGTATCGGTGCCGAGTAGGAGGAAGCCGAGGAACGCGACCGCGTCCAGGGCCAACCCAGTGGCGCACACCGCGCGTGCGCCGAACCGGGCGACGACCAGGCGGGCCCGCGGCGCGAAGATCATTTGGGCGGCGGCGAGCGGGAGCATCAGAAGGCCGGACTGCAAGGGGGTGTAGCCGCGCACGCTCTGGGTGTAGAAGACACTGAAGAAGGTCACACCCACCAGCCCGAAGAAGACAAAGCCGATGGCGACCACGGAGGCGGAGAAGCGCCGGTCGCGGAAGTACGCGATGTTGAATGCCGGGTGGTCGCTTCGGTACTCATGGAGCACCCAGCCGCCCAGAACGGCGACACCGGTGACGATCGTCATCCACGACTCGGGCGCGGTGAAGTCGGCGAGCTGGCCGCCCTTGATAATGCCGTACGCCAGCAGGACCAGACCGATGATGGACAGCAGTACCCCGACCGGGTCGAGCCGGCCCGGGAGGGGGTCCTTGGAGTCCGGGACCAGCGCAGCCATCGCGATCACGCCGATCACCACGATGGGCACGTTGACCAGGAACACCGATCCCCACCAGAAGTGCTGGAGCAGCAGCCCGCCGACGATCGGTCCGAGCGCGATGCCGAAGCCGACCGTGCCGGTCCAGATGCCGATGGCCTTGGGCCGCTCGTCGCGGTCGAAAACGTTCGCAATGATGGCCAGGGTGCTGGGCATGACGAACGCGGCGCCGAAGCCCATCAGAGCACGGAACGCGATCAGTTCGCCGGAGGAGACGGAGAGCGCGGAGAGCAGGGAGCCGGTGCCGAAGACCAGCATGCCGAAGATCAGGGTCTTCTTGCGTCCCAGCCGGTCGCCGACAAGCCCGGAGGTGAACAACAGCCCGGCGAAGACCAGCGTGTACGCATTGATCGCCCACTGCAGCTGGCTCTGAGTGGAGCCGAGTCCAGTGGGGGGCGGCTGGGCGATGGTCTTCATCGCGACATTGAGGATCGAGTTGTCGAGGACGACGACGACCAGACTGAAAAGCAGCACGGTCAGGATCGCCCAGCGGCGGGAATGCACCGCCTCGGGAATCTGTACGGTCGGAGTCCGGGGCTCGGTGGCAGACATGTTCCCACGCTAGAGTCACCCACCGCACAGAATCGGCACTATATCGCAGCTATCCCCCGAATGGCGGGTAAATCGGCCATTACCTTAGATTCCTCACCTCAGGGGACGGCCGGGTTGTCGTCTCGGCACCGGTTTCCTGGGCAGTGTTGGCGCACTTCTCCAGTACGAGCAGGGAGGGGCGGGCGCGGGCCAGGAGACCTCCCGGTGCCCGGGCCGCCAGGGGCCGCCCGGGCAGGCGTTCACCTCAATGGCAATCTCTGTCACACCCAGCACCGACCGTCAGTCCATCGTCGGCGTCGGTCATGACGCCGGGGCGGGCGGCGCCAGATTGGTGGCGTCCAGGGCCGGACGCAGGCCCTCGGCGAGCTCGACGCCGTCCCCGACTCCCCAGTAGTGCACGTAGAACAGGCGGGGCTGGTCATCCAGCATGTGGTTGTGCAGCTCGACGATTTCGAAGCCGCCCCGGTGCAGGATCCGGATGACGTTCTGCACTTCACCTGCGGTCATCACAATGTCGCCGGTGACCGCGGCCTGCTCCTCCCCCAGGGCCTGGAACTTGATCACCGTGTCGACACCGATGGGTGCGGGCAGCACATGGCCGTGTGAGGTGACGGTCTCCGCACGGCCGAGGAAGAACTTGTAAGTCCGGCCTTCAGCGATGCCCTTGCGGCCCAGCGTCTCGTCGATCCCGTCGGTGTCCAGGTCGATGGGCGGAGTGCTCGCCGGCGGTGGCACCGCGATGGGGTCGCCGCTGACTTCCAGAACTGTCTTGAGTTTGCGGGCGAGGGTGACCGCATCGCCCATGGCGTGAAAGTGCGTCCACCAGATGGGGGGCGACTGCTCGGGCAGGTGCTTGTGGAGAGCGGTCTGCTCGATGCCCGCCTCCTGAAGAGCTTCGGTGGCCTTGGGGAGTTCGTCCTCAGTGAGCACCAGGTCGCCCATGAGCATGGTGCCGTCGCAGTACCGGGCGAAGTCCGCGCTGCCGTTGAGTGCGAGCGACGTCCCGATGTCCACTCCCCGGCTGGTGACCTTCAGATCCCTGCGGGGCAGCGAGATCCCGAAGACCACGTTCTCCCGCAACGCGCCGGTGCGGCCCAGCGCCTTGGCCACCGGTTGCCAGTCGGCGTCCGCCGTGGCGACCGGGCGCTGCAGCCGGGGGCAGTGGCCACGGTCCGGGGCGCCCGTATGGCCGTCGGCGCGGCCAGGGGCTCCCGCATGGCCGTCGGCGCGGTGCCCGACGGGGGCACCGCAACCGGCCAGGGCGAGGGCGGATGCGGTGAACGCGGCCAGCGCGCCCAGGACTGACGGCGCGCCGGTGCGCCTGCGTCGGGTGGCAGACATGGGAACCTTTTCGTCCAGGTAAGCGCCCCCGCCTACGCCTACGTGACTCGATGACTGCCTGACTGCTTTCCCGGTCCGGGGGCCAGATGTGTGCGCCCGCGCCCGTGTTCGCCCACCTGGCCGACAAAGGTCGCCCCGCCATACCTCCTGGGCGCGTCCCACTCGCGTCCGGACAACCGGATGCCGGCGTTCTTCGCTGCGGGCGGCGCGCGTTCCGTCGTGCTTCGGCGTCTTGAGCTCAGGCTTGTCCGCTGCCCGGTCAGTCGCCCACTTCGAGCACCGCCTGGCCGCGGGAGACTCCTGCCTCGACGGCACGATGGGCATCACCCACGGTTTCCCATGGCCTGGGCTCCACGAATGCCTCCGGGATGCGGAAGCCGTCCGCCACGTCCCGCCACAAGGCGGTGATCTCCGCGCGATTGCCGGTGCGGACCCCGATGAGCGATTGGCTGTGGAGGTAGAACGGCAGCAGCGACACAGGCAGTGGCTCGTGCGAAATCGCTCCGGACACGACGATCCGGCCCATGTCAGCCAGTGTTTCGCGGTACTTCTGCCAGACCGCCGGGATGCCGAGGTTGTCTATGACGCAGTCGACACCCCACTCGCCGGTCACCTCGCGAATGGCGTCGGCGAGGTCTTCCGCGTCACCGTCGAGGACCGCTCGCAGTGGCAGGCCGTCCATGCAGCCCGGTTTAACGGCCAGCCGGTCGACACCGATGACATGGGCCCCGCGAAAGCCGGCGAGCGATGCGGCGGTCGCGCCGAGCGACCCCGCCGCACCGATCACCAGTACGTTGCTGCCCTGGCCGACATGGCCTGCGTCGAGTTGTGCTCTGGCGACAGGCCCGTTGCCCGCCAGAGCCGCCGCCTGGGCGAAGGGGACGTCGTCCGGCAGCAGCGAGACGTTGGACTGTGGCGCCACGCACGAGTGCGCGTAGCTGCCCTGCCGGTGTACGCCGATCAGACCGAACGACGAGCACGCCTCCTCGCGGCGGTCCTGGCAGGCGCGGCAGTTTCCGCAGGAGAGCACTGCCGAGACAGCTACTCGTCTCCCGATCAGCGCCGGGTCCGCGCCGGGACCGACGGCGTCGACCACGCCGGCGTGCTCGCTGCCGAGTACATGGGGAAATCCCGGCACCTGCTGCGCGAAAGGAGGGCGTCCGGCTCGGGTCGCGATGTCCTTCGTGCGGCCGACAACGACCGTCGACACGCGGACCCGGACCTCGCCGGGCCCCGGTTCGAGATCGGCCAGTTCCGCGAGGTGGATCACCTCCGGGCCGCCGAACTCCTCGATGACGAGCGCTTTCACCGGTCCATACCTTCCATCGGCTGAGCGGCGCCGACGTTCGCCGTCGGCAGGGTGGTGGCGTCGGACGGTGTGCCGGCAGACGTACCGGTACGACCGTTTGCACTATCTGAATTGCGCCGCCCTGCGCCACAGGTAGGGTCGGACACATGAACCACCGCATCCGACGCAACCGCTGTGATCTCGTACTGGTGCGTTCGTGACGACGGACGTCAGGCTCACCGTCTTCAACACCTGAGACCACGTCGTCGCGGAGGGGGACCGGATCACGGCTGCCCGCTGAGCCGGGTGCGCAAGGGGGTCAGTTGATCGATCCCGTAGCGCCTGCGCAGGGCGGATACGGCCGCCTCGTCCGGGGGGCCGTCGGCGTTCAGGATCTCCAGCAAGTCCTCGAAGTAGCGTTCGTGGTTCGGGGGCGGAGCCGCCTGCACGAGCATCCTGGCATTCCGGTCCGTCCGGTTGGCGAAGGCGTGCGGGCAGCCGGGTGGCACATGCGCCACCGAGCCCGGGGTGGCTCGCACCGGCCGTTCTCCGGAACGGGACTCCCACCGCTGCCAGTTGTCCGGCGTGCGTTCCCGGGGCTCGAAGGCGAGTATCTCCAGTTCGCCTTCGAGGACGTAGAACACCTCCTCGCTGTTGGCATGGGCGTGTGCGCCCACGTCGAACCCGGGAGGCACCACCACCTCGAAGAGGGAACCCACCTGGGTGCGCTCGCCCGTTACCTTCATCGTCACCACCTGGGCGCTGGTGACCAGGGTTCGTCCCGCGCCCGGCGGGAGCACCAGGCCGTCCATCGTGTGCGTCGTCAGTTCACTCATCGGGAAGTCCTCCGTCCCACGTCACCAGGTCACCGGAATCGCTTCCGGACCCCGGATCAGCTCGCCTCGCCGCCAGCGGATATCACTCGGCGGAACAGCGAGCCGCAAGCCGGGGAAGCGGTCGAGCAGACCGCGGAGCATCACCTGCATCTCCATCCGGGCCAGCCAGGGTCCGGCGCAGTAGTGCGGTCCGTTGCCGAAGGCCAGGTGTGGATTGAAGGAGCGGTCGAAGTCGAGGCTGTGCGGGTTGTCGAACTTCTCCGGGTCGCGGTTGGCCGCCACATACGAGGCATAGACCGGCTCGCCGCGCCGGATGGTCACCTCGCCGACTTGCACGTCCTCGGTGGCGATGCGGCCCATGCCCACCGCGTTGCGGTGGGGGATGTAACGCAGCAACTCCTCCACCGCCTGCGGCAGCAAGTCCGGCTCGGCCAGCAGCCTGGCATGGTGCTCCGGGTGTGTGAGCAGCAGATACACCATGTTGGCACTGTTGAACCGCACCGAGTTGATGCCACTGACCTCCATCAGCACAGCGAAGGCCACCAATTCCTGCCGGGAGAGCCGGCCGTCCCTTTCGGCGGCGGCCATGTGACTGAGCACGTCGTCGCGGGGCTCCGCCATCCGCTGGGTGGCCAGCGCGTCGAAGTAGGCGCCGATCTCCTCCTTGGCCTGCTCGCTGCGCCGGCGGCCTTGCGCCGACGAGATGACCAGCAGGGTCCAGCCAATGATCCGGGACCAGTCCTCCTCCGGCACACCCATCAGCTCGCTGATCCCGGCCACCGAGAAGGGCGTGTTGAAGTGCTCCATCACATTGGCCGGCGCTCCGGCCTGTTCCATCGCGTCCAGAAGGTCCTCGGCGATCTTCTCGGCGCGCGGGCGCAGTTCCTCGATGCGCCGGCGGGAAAACATATTCGCCACCGTCTTGCGCAGCCCGGTGTGGTACGGAGGATCGGTGAAACCCACCGCGTCGTCGAGCGGGATGAAGTGCGGGGCCATCCGGGTGATATCGCGACCGGCCAGTTCCGCCCTGCTGAACCGCGGGTCGTTGGTGACCAGTTTGACGTCCTCGTACTTCGTCGCCACCCACGCGTCGCCTTCGCCGTGCGGCATCCGGATGCGGGCGAGTCCGCCGTCTTCCAGCATCTCCTGCATCGCCGGGTCGAAGTCGAGGGCTTCGACGTCGTCAACGCTCCAGAAGCGGACCGGTGGCTCGTCCGTTTGACTGCTCATGATGCGTACCTCCTGCTCGGTGCGGACGCGGACTCAAGCCGCCTGGTCCAAGATCCAAGTGCCGAGGCAGATCTCGGCGGTGGCGCCGGGACCTGAGCCGACCTGCAACCCCTTGTGCGAGCCGAGGGCCGACGCCTCGTCAAACAGGGCGTGCCAGTGAGTCGAGCGCCACAGCGCCGGGCGATGTTGCCGTGCTCAGTGAGCGTGGCGCGGCTGAGCGGGAAGGCTTCGGACCGGGCGTCCAGGAAGCGGCTCAGGTCGTCGAAGACGCGTGGCCCGCAAAGCCGGGGGTGGGGTGCTCCATCGTGCCCGGCATCCGCTTGTCCAGCTGCTTGTCCAGCTGGAAGCGGAAGCTGGTGGATCCGGACCACGTAGGAGATCCGGTCCTGTGTGTTCGGGTTGAGGTATGGAGCGTTCTGTTCCAGGCGAACGCCGGTGCCGGCCCTGCCCGGGACCACTACGGCGGCGATCCCGTGCCGAACACGTTCCGGCGCCTGGCGCACTACCGCCGGAACACGAGCCTTGGATTCCGCTTGGTAGACGGCACCGTGGGCCTCTACTCCGGGATGGCTCGACACCTCTTCCAGTGGCTGGACGATGTGCAGTATGAGAACTCCGGCTATTTTCGATCAGCCGGAGTGCGAGATCACGTTGCGGATAGTCATGGTGCATCCTCCGCCCCCGTTCGAGGTTTCCCTCAGGGGTGACGAGGTGATCGGGGACCGCGCCTGCCGGCTTGCACAGAACGGCCATGGGTCTGCTCCTCAAGGACGGGGTCCTGTTGGCGCCGCGTTCCACGCTAGGACAGCACGTCGAAGCCCGCATGTCGGGGCCTGCATACCGCCCCACCAGCGCGTTGGAGGGCGGCCCGCGCCGGTGGACACCGCTCAACGAACCCCAACTGTTGTCAACCCGCTTACCCAAGGCGCCACAGCGTGCTCAACACCCCTCACACATACGCGAGTTGGTTCAGCCACCGTGCGCGCTGGGGGGAACAGGTAGGGACCGTAGGGGCGTTCCTCCATCGCCTGCCGTCCCACTCCGCAACCGGCGGTGCGGGCGTGCCGACCCGTGCCTGAACCGTCGTCCAGCCTGCGAATCCGGGCGTGCTATCGGCTCTCGCCTCGCGACGTCCTGCCGCCAACGGCGCCCGGCGCCGAGACTTGGGCGGGTTCGTGTACCAGACAGGTGGCTGCGAGGGAGAGGACGGCGGCGGCGGTCGCGGCCCAAGGGACCAGGTGGATGCGTCCGGCGTCGGCCAGGGCTTCGGCCATGAGGGGGAAGGCGCCGCCGAAGAGGGCGGTGGAGAGGGTCAGGGGCAGGCCCATAGCCAGCACGCGGATGCGTACGGGGAAGAGGCGGGCGAAGAAGACGTTGGCGGTGGCGAGGGGGCCCGCCAGGCAGGCCAGCACGAGGGTCGCAGCGATCCACGGCGGAAGGCGCTGTGCGCCGACCGCCGCGTAGGCGGGGACCATGGCCAGCGCGGTGAGCAGCAGGCCGGTGCGGAAAACCGGCAGGGCGCCGACGCGGTCCGCCAGCGCTCCGGTGGCGGCCATCATGACGAGGAGCATCAGCAGCGGTGCAACCATCGCCGCGGTGCCCCGCGCGTCGGCCGGCCCTGCGGTGTGCCGTACATATTCCGGCAGGTAGGTGATGGTCAGGTAGAAGCCGGAGGTGAGGCCGGCCGTCATGAGGAAGACGGCCGCGGCATTGCGCCTGACGAGGCGCCGGGAACGGGAGTCCTGTCCGTCACCGTCCTCGCGGCCGGAGCGGGTGCAGGCCAGGAATTCCGGGGATTCCGCGGCCCAGCGGCGGATCAGGACGGCGGTGAGACCGAGCAGCCCGCCCACGGCGAATCCGACCCGCCAGCCGCCCGCGCGCAGGTCCGCGGGCCCGAAGTGGGCGAGCAGAGCCGCCAATACCAGGTAGCACAGAACCGTGCCGAGGATCACGCCGCCGTAGGAGATGCCGCTGTAGAGCATCCGGCGCCGCGGCGGAGCCGTCTCGGTCACGTACGCAGCCACGGTGGAATTCTCGGCGCCCACGGCCAGGCCCTGGACCATACGTATCAGCACCAGGAGCACCGCAGAGCCCGCGCCGAAGCCGTCGGCGATGGGCAGGGCCGCGAGGGCGAAGCAGCCGGCCGCCACCACCGTCATGGACAGCAGCATCGCCGCCCGGCGGCCCCGGCGGTCGCTGAACCGGCCGAGCAGTAAGCTGCCCAGCGGCCTGGCCAGGAAGCCCACGGCGAATCCGGTGTAGGAAACCAGTATCCCCGGCGCACCGGGCGCGACCAGTTGGCCGGAGAAGAACGGGACCAGCAGGGCGTAGATGGTCCAGTCGAACGTCTCGACCACGCTGCCCACCGTGGCCGCCCACAGACTGCGGCCTCCCGCCGTGCGCCTGCCCCCGCCACCGTCCTGCCTGCCGATTCCCACCGGTTCCCGCACCATGCCCCGTATCTCCCCCGTCGATCTGCCTTTCGTGCGCGCGCCACCCCTGCTTCGGCTTGATGTCGGTGGACGACTCGTTCGCCTGTGGGCCGGGAGCCAAGTGCGCCGTAGCGCACGGCGCTTGTGCGGTCGTAGACGGGCAGCCGGGTGTGTGTTCACGGATGGCGAGCTGTCCGGGACGCCACCGGGCCCGCTGTCCTAGACCTCTCCGGTCGACTGGTGGGCCGGTTTCAGCACCAACATGCGTACCACCCTCACCACCTTGGCGGCGGCCATCCCCGCACTGCGGACGTCTGGCGGCGGGCGCGTCATCCAGATCAGCACCGTGGAGGATCCGCGTCCTGGGACAGCGATGCACGGACCGGTCGATCGCCTGCTCCGGATCGTCCAGGAGCTCCGTGAGAAGGTCGGCGCCATGGCGGCGGACTACGGCGGGGACGGCGAAAGGATCCCACCGGGCACCAGACGCGGTGCGCGGCCGCGGAGGCAGAACCGGTCGAAGGCGGCGCCCGTCCTGGCGCCCCCTTCGACCGCCCCGGCGTTCTCGGATGGCCAGGGACTCCCAGCCTCGCCCCGCGGCACGATGGCCGCCACCCGGATACCGCCGGACGGTACACACCCCACGGCAAGCCCGGCTTCCCGGCGACAGCGAACGCTGCCCGCACACGGTGCCAGACCAGCGGGAAGGACTCCTGGAGCGACAGCCGGATCACCGACAACACCGGCCAAGGCGCCCGCTCTGGAACCAGCAGGCCCGCGACGAAGGCTGGGACGGCCAGTGCTTCGACGCCAACGAAGCCGGCATCTACGTCAACGGATGCAACGACGGCGACAACCAGCGCTGGTACTGAGGCATGTCTGAGACGTGGTCACGCCCTCCCGCACAGCCCCGCGGCAACACCCGCCGCCCGGTACGTCTCCGCGCACCGCCGCACGTCAACTCGATGGCGTACCGAACGCGTCGGTTTCGACGTCGAGCGAGCGCAGCCGCTCCCGCAGTACAGCCGCCGCGTCATCCCTTGAGACCGTCATGCCGAAGTCGTCGACCGCCCGGCGCTGCACGTCCGCCACCATCACGCGCACCGGCTCGTCCGGCCGCACGGCCCGTTGAGCCGTGGTGATCGTCCAGTGCGCTGCCACCACCAGCCGCCGCCGGTGATGTTCCGAAACCCAAGGCCGCGCAGCCTTGGCACGCCGTTCCGCACGCCACCGACCGATCACCCACGCCCTCAGAATCCCGCACATCCATGCATCATGACCCGATGGCCCACCGTCGGCACCCGGAAGCCCGCCACACAACACGTGAGCAGCCGACCGTGATTCCGCGTCAGCACACCTGGCGGATCGTCATCGACGGCCAGGACCACAAAGCGTGGCGAGGGGCCCCCGACGGGTGGCACGCGCCGTCGACCGCGGCCAACCGGGCCCGGGCGACTGCTCGCAGAAGATCAGGCGGTCTCCCAGGCCGCCTCGATCATCCGGAAGATCTCGTCCACGGCAGCCTGCGGGTCGTCCGCCTCACGAGCCACCGCGTAGGCGTCGATCACGAACCGCGCGATCGCCCGGCACGCGGTGGTGGCCGGTGGCAGGCCGAGATCGGCGGCGATGGCCGTGGCCAGGGATTCCGCGTGGCGCAGCCGCATCGACTCCTCGTACTCCCGCAAGGCGGGTGTCGCGTCGATCATCTGCCAGATCGGGGCGTTGCTGTCCGCCGTGCAGTGGCGCACCAGGTCCTGGGTCTCGCGGCGCAGTGCGGGGATGAGCGGCTCGTCGGCGGCCCGTCCGGTGGCCGCTCGGGTGAGGCGTCGTTCGAAGTCCTGGTCCTGCTCGAAGACCAGGGCTTCTTTCGAGGCGAAGTGGGAGAAGAGCGTGGTGACGGCGACGTCGGCCTCGGCGGCGACGTCACGGATGCCCACCGCGTCGTACCCGCGTTCCAGGAAGAGCCGCAGGGCGGTGTCGGCGATCTTCTGGCGGGTCGCGGCCTTCTTGCGCTCACGGCGTCCGGTGGGCTCGGTCATGCCCTGACGCTATCAAATGCAAATCCGTAACCGTTCTAAAAAGCTACTTGTTAGTGTTACGGTCGACGGCATGAAGAGAGTGAGCTACGCCGAGTTCGGCGGTCCTGACGTCCTGCACCTCACCGACGCCGAGGAGCCCCACGCGGGGCCCGGCCGGATACGCCTGGCCGTGCGGGCGGCAGGCGTGAACCCCGTCGACTGGCGGATCCGCGAAGGCCAGTTCCACAAGACCCGCCCGGTCGAGCTGCCCGCCGGGGTCGGGCAGGACGCCGCCGGGGTGGTGGACGAGATCGGCGAGGGCGTCGAAGGGGTCGCGGTCGGCGACCACGTGTTCGGGCGGGGTTCGGGCACCTATGCCGAGTTCGCCGTGCTGGCGGCCTGGGCTCCGATGCCCGAGGGGCTGACGTTCGAAGAGGCGGCCGGTTACCCCTCCGTGGTGGAGACCGCGCTGCGCATCATGCGCCAGGCCGGTGTGCAGCCCGGACAGACGCTGCTGGTCAGCGGCGCCTCCGGCGGGGTCGGGTCGGCGGTGCTGCAGATCGCCCGCGACCGCGGCATCACGGTGATCGGCACGGCCGGCGCCGCCAACCAGGACTACCTGCGGAGCCTCGGCGCCCTCGCCACGACGTACGGCGAGGGCTGGGTCGAGCGGGTGCGCGGGCTGGGCGCGGTCGACGCGGCCCTCGACCTGGCGGGCTCGGGGGTGATCCGTGAACTCGTAGAGCTGACCGGGGATCCGCAGCGGGTGGTCACCATCGCCGACCTGGGGGCGCCGGAGTTCGGTGTCCGGTACTCCGGCGTGACCGGGAACGTGCCGGAAGCGCTCGCGGAGGCCGTCGACCTCATCGCGCGGGGCAGGCTCCACATCCCGGTCGAGAAGTCGTACACGCTCGCCGAGGCCGCGGCGGCGCACATCGACAGCCGGGCCGGTCACACGCGTGGACGCCGGGTCATCGTCGTCCGAACCGTGTCCTGAGCAGTTGCCGCGGCCCGGCAAACTGCCTGCCTTCTTTCCAGCGTCCCTGCCCGACCCCCGGCAGGTGTGCGACACGCAAGGAGCCCCATGCACACTCCTGTCACGATCATCGGCGCCGGACTCGGCGGCCTCACACTGGCCCGCGTCCTACACCTCCACGGCATCCCGGTCACGGTCTACGAGGCCGATCCCTCCCCGACCGCGCGTTCGCAGGGCGGGATGCTCGACATCCACCCCCACAACGGCCAACTCGCCCTCAAGGCAGCCGGATTGATCGACGAGTTCCACACCCTCGTTCTGGAGGGCGGCCAAGCGATACGGCTCCTCGACCGTAGCGGGACTGTCCTGTTCGACAAGGCTGACGACGGCACGGGCGCAAGCCCCGAAGTACAGCGCGGTGAACTGCGCCAGATCCTGCTCGACTCGCTCCCTGACGGCACTGTCCGGTGGGGCCACAAGGCCACCGCCGTCCTCGCGCTCGGCGAGGGCCGCCACGAGGTGACCTTCGCAGACAGCACCACCGCCGTCACGAGCCTCCTGGTCGGCGCGGACGGCGCCTGGTCACGCGTCCGATCGCTGCTCTCCGATGCCACACCCGCATACGTCGGCCGGTCCTTCGTCGAGACCTGCCTGCACGACGCCGACACCCGACACCCGGCCACCTCGAAAGCCGTCGGCGGCGGGACGCTCGTCGCGCTCGACCCGGAAGAGAAGGGGAAGTGGCTCGTGGCGCACCGGGAGAAGGGCGGCACCCTCCACGCCTACATCACCCTGACCAAACCGCAGGACTGGTTCGCCACCATCGATTTCACCGATGCCGCCGTGGCCGCCGCGCAGATCGCCGAGGAGTACGACGGCTGGGCACCGGAACTCACCGCCCTGATCACCGCCGACGAGAGCGTGCCGGTCCTGCGCCCCCTCCATGCCCTGCCGGTGGGGCACCGCTGGGAGCGGGTGCCGGGCGTGACCCTGCTCGGCGACGCCGCCCACCTCGCCACCCCCAACGGCGAAGGCGCCGGCCTGGCCATGCAGGACGGCGCCGAACTCGGCGAGGCCCTCGCCGCACACCCCGACGACATCCGGGTCGCCCTCGCCGAGTACGAGCAAGCGATGTTTCCCCGCGGCGCCGCGGCCGCCGCCGCAGTCGCCCACGAACCCACGCCCCAGCAGATGATCAATTTCTTCACCGGCCGAGAAAAAACGCGAATCTGACGGCGCCACAGAGGTGAGCGACCGCAAGCTCTTCCGCTGAACGACTTGCTAAGTTACGGAGGTTGTCCATGTTTGCCATGCAATACCACCGCTACGGCGGTTCCGAAGTCCTCCGCATGGAGGAGGTCGAAGAGCCGCACGCCGGGCCCGGTCAGATCCGCATCACAGTAGGTGCCACCGGCGTCACCCCCGCTGACTGGTACCTGCGTTCAGGGATGCTGCGGGACATCGCCTCCCTGGACTTCCCTCACATCCCCGGCATGGACGCCGCCGGGATAGTCGATGAGGTGGGAGAGGGGGTTACCGGCACCGCTGTGGGGGACGAGGTCTTCGGCCTCGTCCCCGTCGCGGATCATGGAGGCGCCGCGGCCCAGTACGCCGTGCTGGAGGCGTGGGCACCCAAGCCTCGGTCGTGGTCCTTCGAGGAAGCGGGTGGCGCAGCGGGCAACATCGACGCAGCCACGCGTGGACTGGAAGCCCTGGAAGCCGCCGAGGGAATGACCTTGCTGATCGAGGGTGCCGCAGGAGGCGTCGGTACCATCGCCGCGCAACTCGCCCAGGCGCGCGGCCTCACAGTGATCGGCACCGCGAGCGAAACCAATCACGCTTTCCTCGACCGGCTCGGCGTCATCCCGGTCACCTACGGGGCGGGGCTGGCCGACCGCCTGGCCCCCCTGGCCCCACACGGCATCGACGTGGTCCTGGACGCGGCCGGCAAAGGCTCTCTCGCCGAACTGGTGACCATCGCCGGCAGCCCGCACCGCGTGGTGACGTTCGCCGACTTCGACGCCGACCGCCACGGCGTGCGGTTCTCCCGCTCCCCAGCAGGAGAGTCTCCGGGCTGGGCAGGACTGCCATGGGCGGCCGATCTCGCCGACCACGGCCACCTCACCGTCCCGCTGCACGCCGTATTCCCGCTGCAGGAGACCGCCACGGCTCACGACGTCAGCGCCACCGGCCGCGCACGAGGCAAGATCGTCATCACCGTGCCGTGACACCGCGGGCCTGGTCGCGCTGGCCGCCTACCGCCTGGCGACCAGGCCCCGGACACCGGCCCGCGACGTCCGCTGAGCGGTTTCGGCCAGCTCGTCGACCCGCACCGCCAAGTCCGCGTAGCTGTGCGGGCCTTGTCGATGTGCTCGCGGACACCTTCCGCGTGGACCAGCCAGTTGGAGACCTTCGCGCGCCGGCGGACCTCCGCGAACATCACCGGCTCCCCGACGGCCTCCATCTCCTCTACCAACGTCATGACCCGGGCACGTTTGATGGCTCGTGCGATTCCCCATCGGTTCGTTCTCGGTGATGCGAAGTTGGGCGGCGACACCGGTGATGGGGCCGCTGGACGAGCGGGCGACGGCTGCCCTGCTGCGGGCGGAGGGGCCTCGCACGGAGCCGAATGCGGGCGTACACGTGACCGTGAGAGGTGTGCTCTGCCGGATTCCGTGGGTGCCGCCTACCCTGAGCCGTATGCCGCAGAACCCCAACATCGGCACCGCCGTCCGGTATCACGAAGCGGTCTCCCGCAGAGCCACCGGCGAGGAACTGGCTCCCTTCTTTCACGAGAACGCGGTGCAGCGGGAGCTCCCCAACCTCCTCTTCCCCGACGGCGTCCGCCGTGATCTGCCCGCTGTCCTCCAGGCCGCGGAGCGGGGCCGCAAGGCCCTCAGCCGCCAGCGTTTCGAGGTCCACCACGCGGTCGCGGACGGCGACCAGGTCGCCCTGGAAGTCACCTGGACCGGCACCCTCGCCTCGCCGCTGGGCGACCTCCCCGCCGGCCACGTACTCCGCGCCCACATCGCCGTCTTCCTCGAATTCCGCGACGGAGGGATCTATTCCCAGCGCAACTACGACTGCTACGAACGACCGGACCGCCCCCGTCCGCAGGATTAGGCACCCAACCAGCTTTGCCGGTGCGGAAGTTGATGCCTCCCGGAGAGGGGCGGCGGCCAGGAACCGGTGGAGCACCGCGCCCACCGCCTCCTGCGACATGGTCCGCGGCACCCTGAGCAGGGCCGGGTCCACCGGCAGGCCGGCGGCGGGCGTCGGCTGCGGGGACGAGCCCGGGTGCTTCGTGGCCGGGACAGTGCGGCGGGCCGCTTCACGAGGCGGGTCCGGCCCACGACGCGATGCGGTATCCGACGCCCGGCACGGTCTCGATCACCGGCGGGACTCCCCGTTTGACCGCAGCCTGCTGGCCCTTGCGCAACTGCGGACGCGACGCGGGTGGGGAAGTCGGTGGGTCCGTACTTCGTGCACCACACCTCGGCTGCCGGCATGCGTCGGCATGTCTTTCGCTGCCGGTCTGGTCAGGACGCCATGGCGGACCCCGGGCGGCGTCGGCTCCGGGGCACCTCGGCGGACTGGAGGGCGGCTCGGTGGGGGCATGGAGGCGCATTTCGAGCCAACGTGACGGCTACCGGAACCGAGCGCCGTCGAGGATATTGTCATGTTCGCGATGAACTTGTTTACTGCGGGCAGCAGCTGAGACTCAAGGAGGCGCAGCGGTCTCATGAGCAAGCGAACAGCCGTCCTGGCGGCACTCATCCCGGCCTTGCTGAGTACGGCGGTCGGTCTCGCGCCGGCACACTCCGCGCCGCGCGCGCCCGCAGCGGTGGTGACCCTGACCTATGACGCCAGCGCGGCCGGCCCGTGGGCGGACTCGATCGATCAGGCTGTGCGGAACTGGAACGACGCGCTGCACAACGTGCGCCTGGAACCGGCGAGCAGTCCCGGCTCGGCCGACTACGTCTACGAGGCGACCAGCGGCTGGCCGCAGGCCACTCTGGGGCCGGTCTTTCCCGGCGGCAGCGGTGACGTACAGCTGGGCCGGCAAGCGGTGGACGAGGGCTACGACGCGACCCGGATCACGGCGCACGAAACCGGGCACATCCTGGGGCTGCCCGACGACTACAGCGGCCCGTGCTCGGAGCTCATGTCCGGCCACGGCCCCGGCACGTCCTGCACGAACGCCAAGCCCGACGCGGCCGAGGCAGCGCAGGTCGACCGCAACTACGCCGCGGGCGTGGCATCGGCACATCGCCCGAACCACCAGGTAGTGATCGACGTCTGGTCCGGCCGCACCCTCACCCGCCCGCACTGAGCCCGCGCCGCCTTGGAGTTGCCGAGAACCGGCGAGGCACGGCGCCGCCACCTCATGTCCCGGTGGCACGTCGACGAAGCGAGCCGGTGACGCCGCCCTCCCCATGGGTGTCACTCAATGCCATAGTGCGGGCATGAACTCTCCGATCATCTCCGGGACTTCGCAGGCTTGGGCAGCGCTGGGAGGCGGTCCTTCGTTACTCGACCGGGTGTCCTACGGCGGCCGCCGCGGAGGGCTGTCGGCACGCCTGCCGGTCATGGAGCTGGCGCGGGCCACCGTCGCGGTGTGCTCGCTCGCCGCCGCCGAGCTCATGTCGGTACGTTCCGGGCGCCCCGTGCCCCGCGTACGGGTCGATGACGAGGCGGTCGCGACGGCGTTTCTCAGCGACCGTCTGGTGCGGGTCGACGGGCAAGGATGGTCGACCTTCCAGCCTCTGTCCCGGTTCTGGCGGGCGAGCGACGGATGGGTTCGTACACACGCCAACTATCCACACCACCGGGCCCGGCTGCTCGCCGCTCTCGGGCTACCGGGGGATGCCGGCGAGGAGGCGGTGGACGAGGTGGCACGGGTCGTCGCGAGCCTCACCGCGCTGGAGGTGGAGGAGACCGTGTGCGCGGCGGGTGGCTTGGCCGTTGCGGCACGCAGCCCCGAGGAGTGGGCCAAGAGCGAGCAGGGGGCCATGGTCGCCGAGCAGCCGCTGCTGACGACCGCGCGTATCGACGACGCCCCGGGCCGGAGGCTCGATGGCGCCGCCCTACCCTGCGCGGGGTTGCGCGTCCTGGATCTGACCCGCGTGCTGGCCGGCCCGGTCGCCACCCGAACACTGGCCTTGCTCGGCGCTGACGTACTGCGGATCGATGCCCCACAACTGCCGGAAACCCAGGAAGCCCACAACGACACGGGGATGGGGAAACGCTCAACCCTCCTGGACCTGACGGAAGCCACCGACCGCAGGCGCTTCGACGAACTGCTCGACACGGCAGACGTGGTGGTCACCGGCTACCGGCCGGGCTCCGTCGAGCAGTTGGGACTGAGCCCCGAAGCGCTCGCCGAACGCCGTCCGGGCCTCGTGATCGCCCAGCTCTCCGCCTGGGGCCGTTACGGGCCGTGGCGTGAACGGCGCGGCTTCGACAGCCTGGTCCAAGTGGCCACTGGAATCGCCGAGTTGGAAGGTTCACCGGACTCGCCCGGCGCACTGCCCGCCCAGGCGCTCGACCACGGCACCGGCTATCTCCTCGCGGCCGGGGTATTGCGCGCGCTCATCGAGCAGCACCGCACGGGTGGCACCCGGCTGCTCCGCCTGGCCCTTGCGCAGACCGCCCACTGGCTGATCCACGACCTGGCACCCGCTCCGGGCGAGCGCGAGGGCTTCGACGCCGAACACTGGCTGACCGAGACCGACAGCCCCATGGGCCGACTGCGGCACGCGCTGCCTCCGGTGTCGTACGAGGGAGGCCCGGTGAACTGGCAGCGCCCGCCGGGCCTGTGGGGAACGGACGCCCCGGTCTGGGACGGCGCCTGACCAAGCCTCCTGAGGTCGCCTGTACGCCCGGCCACCTTCAGCTCCCACTCGGTGGTCGTCCGGCTTGCCGAGGAGCGCACCAGGAAATGCGGTTGCCGGCTGGCACGCGCCTTGACACGCTGTCCGGCGTGATCGGTGCTGAGAGGCCAAGTTGTCTGATCGTGACGGGCATGCCCGGGGCAGGGAAGTCGACAGTGACCAGGCTGGTCTCCAGCCTGCTGCCACGCTCTGCGCGGCTCGACGGTGACCAGATCAGCAGGCTGATTGTCGGCGGCCGCGTCGGGGCCCTTGGTGAGCCGGCCGACGAAGCAGCGCGGCAAGTGGACCTGTGCAACCGCAACCTGTGCACGCTGGCGAACAACGTCTCCGACGCAGGTTTCACGCCCGTGATCGACTGGATAATTCCCGACCGCAGGCAGTTGGACTTCTTCGTAAACCTCCTCCCGGCTCGGCAGGTCCTGCTTGTCGTCCTCGTGCCGGGGATTGAGGTGTGCCGTTACCGCAACACCATCAGGGACCCGCACGAGCGGTTCGACTTCGATGGCTATGAAGGCCTCGACGCCGCAATGAAGCGCGAGCTCGGCGATGTCGGCTGGTGGTTCGACACCGCGTCGCTCACGCCTGAACAAACCGCCGCTCAGGTCATCCGCGACGTTCACCACCGGGCCCTGGTGAGCTGATTGCCACACGGACCAACTCGCACCCTGGGCAGGGCAAGCCGACGGCCCGAGGTCCAGGGCCAGGCGGACCGGCGACGCATTCAAGACCGGTAGCCCTCCTTCGTTCAGCCAGTCCTGCCCACCGGCTGCATGCACGGAGCGGCCGGCCTCCTGCGCGAGGTGCAGCTCCGGCTCGGCCTCAACAGCCGGCGCATCGGATGCCGCGTGAGCTCGTCCAGGAGCTGAGAGCTCAGCCCGTGCGCGGCTGCCGCCAGGCGGCTCACGGCCGCCGTCCTCGATGTCACTCCGGCACCGTCAACGTCCGTGTACCCGATACGCCGTCAGCGTCCTCCTCGGTCAGGTGACCGTTCTCCGTGTCCATCAGGGGTCCCCTCCGAGCGGGTGCCCACCTGATTCTCGACGCTCCCGGCAGCCAGGCTCTGGGTGATGGCCTCGGCTGCCGAGAGCGGCAGGGCGTGGTGTGAGACTCCGGGGAGTATGTCGACCCGTACCTCCGGCAGGGCGGCGCGAGCGGCCGTGGCCGCCCGGGCGGAGTCGTGGCAGCGGGCGCGCTCGGCGAAGAGGATGTGGAGGGGAACCCGGTCGAGCCCGGCCGGGTCGGGGCGTGGGCCGGTGACGGGCCTGACGGTGGGGAAGCGAGCCGTCTCGTCCTGGAGTCGCAGCCATGCCGGGTCGAGGTCGGCCCCGCCGCTCTCCCAGGCCAGGAAGCGCCGGATCCGGGCGGGGGTGGGCCGCAGAAGCATGGGCAGGGCGCGCAGTACGTAGCCGGGGCGCAGCCCGGCGAAGACCTGAGCGGGGTCGAACAGCACGAGACGGGCCAGGGATTGGGGGTGCAGGGCGGCGTAGTGAGCCGCGATCCAGGCGCCGTAGGAGTGGCCGGCGAGCGTGACGGGCCCGGGGGTGTCGAGGCCGTGGAGGACCGCATCGAGCCAACTGACCAGGTCCGTCGCACTCCGAATCGCCCTCCCCTCGGCTGGAACACTGAGACCGGGCTCCCCCACCAGGTCCACGGCATGCACCCGGTGCGTCCGGCTCAGCCCTGCGGCAACGGCGGCTCCCCAGACGGTAGAGGTGGCCCCGCCGCCGGGCAGGAGCACGAGAGGCGGCGCGGCGAGAGGGCCGCAGCTGTTGACGTGGGTGAGGCCGTAGGGAGTGGGAAGTTCATGGCTTTCCACGGAGGTGGGCCACTGGGCGAGGACGGCGTCGTAGGCGGTGCGGAACTGAACGGGCACAGCTGACACGATGAACTCCAATATCTCGCCAGGCGATAATCTCGTTCAGCGAGATATTCTAGCGGAGGCGATATGAACGACAACCTGGAACTGGTGCACCTGCTGCGGGCGGTGACCGTCGAGTTCGGGCTCCGCCAGGCGGAGTTCGCGGCCCGCAACGGCATGCACTCCACTGATGTACGGGCTCTGATCTGTCTGCTCGACGCGGCACGCGCCGAGGAAGCGGCCACCGCGGGCCTGCTCGGCACCCGCCTGGGTCTCAATTCGGCGGGAACGACTGCGGTGATCGACCGTCTGGAGCGACTCGGCCATGTGAAGCGAATCCGTGACGAGCACGACCGCCGCCGGGTTCTGTTGCGGGTCGAGTCGGAGGCGGTGCGTCTGGGCTGGGAGTTCTTCGGCCCGCTGATCGAGGGGGTGGTGGAGGTGCTGGACGGGTTTGACGTCGGCGAACAGGACACCATCCGGCGGTTCTTGACAGGGGTACTGGCGGCAACGGACACGACCACAGCGTGATCAACACCCGGACCGAGCAGCTTCGATGAAGTCGGCTGCGGCTGGGCCGGCGTTCTGCGAGCGGGACGCCGCCCGGGACACCTGGGGGCGGGCGCCCCTCGGCAGACGCGCACCGCGAGCGGACATGGGCTTGGCCGGCAGAGCCGCGGACAGCACACACGTCCTGCCCTTCTGCAGCACGGCGGCCGGCGTAGGCGCGCATGACTTCCGTACCGCGGCGTGGCCGGATTCGTCATGGATCCCGTCGACCGCGTGCCGAACTACCCCATGCCGCACCGGAATTCACACATCTCAGGCGCGACGGAGGGATGACACCCCCTCCCCACCCTCACTCCAGAGCCGACCCGTGCGCTCCCGCTCAGGCCTACGGCGCGCCCCGCCCCAAGGGAAGGAACAGCCGGGCGGTTGTTGACCGATGAACCTTCGGAAGCTCCCCGTATGCGCAATTCTACCCACGGATCAAAGGGTATCTCTTTCAGCCACCAGAAACACCGAAGGCCACACTCGATTTGATCCAGTGTCAACCGTGTTCCATGATGTGGACAAGCGTCAGGCGGGGGGCCTGCGCTGCCCGGGTGCGTGAAGTGTGCGCATCCCGAAGGAAGTTGAACGGTGAAGCAGGTGGGTCGGGGGTGCCCCCGGTCTGTTGGCTCGCCCGTGCCTGCCCCGCCTCTCTTGTCTTCACCTCTCTTTAGGAAAACGCCGCATGCCCGTCCATCAAGTTTCGGACCTCATACGTTTCGCCCGTGACCACTCTCCTTTCTACGCGGATCTCTACGCGGACCTGCCGCCCCAGGTCGACCGCATCACCGACCTCCCGGTGGTGGACCAGAGCGAGTTCTGGGCCGCCAACACCTTGCAGGACAACCGTGTCCTGACCGCTCCCCTCGGGGAGGCTGTCGTGTTCAAGACCGGTGGCACCACGGGCGCGCCGAAGTTCTCCTGCTACACCCGGGAGGAATGGCAGGAGTTCGTGACCGCGTTCGGCGCCGGGCTCGTCGACGCGGGTCTGCGTCCCGGACACCGGGTGGCCGATCTCTTCTACGCCGGTGAGCTCTACGCCAGCTTCCTGTTCATCCTGGACTCGCTCGCGCACGCCCCCGTCGCCAACGTACGGCTTCCCATCGGCGGCGGCGCTCCGCTGGAGTCGACGGTCCCCACCCTTGAGGACTTCGCCGCACAGGTTGTGGCAGGCACCCCGACCACCCTGTGCCGCCTCGCCGAGCACCTGATCTCGCTCGGTCGTCAACTGCCCGCCGTGGAGCTGCTGTTCTTCGGTGGCGAGGCTCTCTTCGACGACCAGCGCCGCCTGCTCTCGGCCGCCTTCCCCAACGCCGAACCCCGCTCGCTCGGCTACGCCAGCGTCGACGGCGGCCTTCTCGGCCGCCCGGTTCCCGGCCCGGACCCGCGCACCCACCGCACGTTCGCCCCGCACACCGTCGTCGAGATCCTCGACGAGTCGACCGGCGAGCCGATCCGCGAGACCGGCCGGGCCGGACGCGTTGTCGTCACCCAGCTCTTCCGACGCCTCATGCCGGTCATCCGCTACCCCGCCGGCGACCGCGCGGAGTGGACCGATGTCGAAGGTGGTGTCTTCCGCATCCTCGGCCGCGCCGAGGAAGGCGTGCGGGTGGGCCCCGTGTCGCTGTACTCACAGGACGCCCAGGCCGCCGTCGCCGCGGCCGACACCGAAGGCCGCGTCATGGGCATGCAGCTCGTCGTACGCCGTTGGGAGGGCCGCGACGGACTCGTACTGCGCCTGGCCACCGCCCCCGGCGACGACGACCCGGCGGGTCTTGAAGTGCTTGCCAAGGCGGTCGTCACCGAGCTGAACGACGCACGCCCCCTCTACCCCGACAGCGCCGCCGCCGGATTCGTCCACCCGCTGCGCGTCGAATGGGCCCGCCACCGCGACCTGGTGGTCAACCCGCGCTCCGGCAAGCTCGTCCGCGTGATCGACGAGAGGCCGACCGCATGACCGCCTCCACGACCGCCGGCCGCCGCCTCCCGCTCGTCCTGCGCAACCGCGCCTTCGGGACCGTATGGCTGGGGCAGGTGTTCACCCAGGCCGCGGTGCGTATGTTCCAGGTGGGTATCTCCTGGTGGCTCATCGCCTATGCCGCGACCAGCGCCGGCGGCCTCGCGTCCGGGCTGTTCATGGCGGTCAGCACGCTGCCCGCCGTGGCCCTCGCGCCCCTGGTCGCCCGCACCATCGCCCGCTTCGCCCACCGCTCGCTGCTGCGCGCGGCGGCGGGTGGTGCGGGAGCCGTCGCGACCGTTCTGGCCGTCTGGGCCTGCGCGAGCGACCTGCCCGTCGCGGCGGCGTACGCGGCGACCCTCGCCCTCGCCACCTGCCAGGCGTTCTTCGACCCCTGTCTGACCACCTCCGTGCCCGAGCTCGTGGACGACGAGGACATCGAGGCCGCGACCGGCTTCGAGCTGTCCACCCAGTCCCTGGCGAGCCTCGGCGGGGCCCTGCTCGGCGCCCTGATCGTGGACAAGGCGGGGGTGGCCGGTCTCGCCGTCGGCTGCGCCGCCGCCTACGCGGCCGCCGCACTCCTCATCGCGGCCGCACGCTTCCGTAAGGCCGACGACACCGCCGACGCGGAAGGGGACGCGGCCAAGGAAGCGGCGTCACAGCGGACGCTGCGTCAGATCCTGGGCGCGCTGCCCTACGTACGCGCCATCCTGCTCTGCTTCGCCGCCGCCAACCTCTTCACCACCGCCGTGTTCGTCGTCATGCCGCTGTACACCGCCTCGGTCCTGCACGGCGACGGCAGCACGGTCGCGCTCCTGGAGGCGTCGCTCGGCGCGGGCACGCTCATCGGCTCGTTCACCGGCGCACGCGTGCCGGGCCGGCCCACCACGGTCGGCTCCGTCTGCCTCGCCACGATGGCCGTCGCGCTCGCCGTGCCGGGCCTGGTCGCCGCGCGGCCCGTCATCGCGGGCTCCCTGCTGGTGACCGGCTGGTGTGTGGGTGTGATCGGTGTCCGCTTCGTGGCGCTGTTCCAGCGCCTCGTCCCGGCCGCCGACAAGCCCGCGTTCTTCGCCGTCATGCAGGCCGTCCTCGGCGCGACCTTCCCGGTCGCCTCGCTGCTCTTCGGCCTCTTCGGCGACCATCTGTCCGCCCAGACGCTGTGCCTGATCCAGGCTGCCGGGCTGGTGCCCGCAGCCGCGTTCCTGGGGCTGCTGGGCGACAACTCGAACGCGGCAGACGAATCTGACGAATCGTCAGCTATCGGTGCCGCGCCGGAACCGGCCACCACCGGAGGCGCGCGATGACCGCCACGATCGAGCAGGCGGCTCCCGCGGACGTCGCCGACCTGCGCCAGCTCTACTACGCCGTGTACGGGCCGCACTACCCCACGGCCCTCGGCACCGACCCCGCCGAGATGTCCCGGCTCATCCGGGACCCGCACACCCTCTGGCTCGTCGCCCGCTGCGCCCGCACCGGGGCGCTCGCCGGGTCGGCCGCGGTCCACGGCGAGCCCGGCAGCCGCATCGGCCGGCTCGAAGGGCTCGCCGTCCACCCGGACCAGCGCGGCTCGGGGCTCGCCGGGCAGCTCACCGAAGCCCTGTGCGCCCGCACCCTGGGGGCGGGGAAGCTCGACTCGGTGTACGCCACGGTCCGAACCGTCAGCGCCGGACCGCAGCGCGTCGTGGCCCGCAACGGCTTCCGCCCGATGGGCATCCTGCCCAACGCCGTGGATCTCAGCAGCCGCGAAAGCCTCGCACTCTACGCGCGTCACTCACCCGGGGTCCTCGACCGCCGCGTCCCCGTCACCGAGGTGCCCGCCTCACTCGCACCCCTGCTGCGCACGGTCGAGGGAAGCCTCGGCATCAGCTACGCGGACACCCGGCCCACCGCGCCGCAGCCCGCGCCGGCCGGGGCCGCGCAGGCTCCGCTGGAGATCGTCGAGGCACCGGCGTTCGTCCGCCGCCGCTTCCACGAGCGCTTCCCCGAACCCGGCCGCTGGTTCTACCCCCTGCACACCCCCAACATCCTGCTCACCCCCGACGACGGCGGCTTCGAGGTGTACGCGTACCTCAACCGCACCGGTCGGTACTGCGCGCTGGTCACCGCCCACCCCGACCCGGCGTTCGCCGCGGGCTGGCTGGAGTCGGTCACCCGAACCCTCACCCGGGCCGGCGCCGGATACGTCGAAGCGCTGGTGCCGCTGGAACACCACGCCGCGCTCTCGGCGTTCGGCGCCCAGGGCTTCATCGCCGGGGCGCTGTATCCCGCGATGCGCCGGGACGACGACGGCTTCCACGACTACGTGGTGATGTCCCGTACCACCGAGCACATCGACTTCCACGGCGTGGTCGTCGACACACCGCTCCAACCCTTCCTCGATTCCTATGTGTCGGCCTGGGCGTCGACCTATCTGCCCTCCCGTGAGGTTGCCTCATGACCCCCTCGAATCCCCATCTCGCGCCCGTCGACGTCCCGGACGCCGCGGCCCTGGCCCAGGTGCAGCGGCTCTGCGACCTGACCGAGCCGTACGTCCGCGGGCCCGCCGAGGAAGAGCTGTTCGCCGCCGCCATGGCGGAGTCCAACGCCTGGCACCGCGAGCGGTCCCCGTTCTTCCGGAGCCTGTACGACGGTGAGCGCCAGGACACCCCGTACGACGCTCCCCTGGTGCACGCGAACTTCTTCAAGCGCCACGAGGTCCTGTCCATCCCCCGGGGCGACGTCCATCTGCACCTGACCTCCTCCGGCACCACCGGGCAGAAGTCGCAGATGTTCTTCGACGAGTGGACCATCCGGTCCGCCCAGCGCATGGTCGCCCGCATCTTCGAGCGCAACGGCTGGATCACCCCGGACCAGCCGGTCAACTACCTGCTCTACAGCTACGAACCCGCCCGCGACCTCAAACTGGGCACCGCGTTCACCGACAACTACCTGTGCGACTTCGCACCGGCCCGCCAGGTCGAGTACGCCCTGCGCGCCACCGGCAACGGGCACGAGTTCGACCCCTTCGGCTGTGTCGCCGCGCTGCGCCGCTTCGCCGAGGACGACGCGCCCGTGCGCATCCTCGGTTTCCCCGCCTTCCTCTGGTTCACGCTGGAACGGATGCGCGCGATGGGCCTGCCGCCGCTCCGGCTGCCCGAGGACTCCCTGATCATCCTCGGCGGCGGCTGGAAGGGCCACACCGACCAGCAGATCGGCAAGCACGAGCTGTACGCCCGTGTCACCGAGCAACTGGGCATTCCCTCCGAACGAATCCGTGACACCTTCGGCTCGGTCGAGCACTGCATCCCGTACATCGAGTGCTCGCACCACAACCTGCACGCACCCGTGTGGTCGCGCGTCTTCATCCGCTCCACGCGCACCCTCGAACCCCTCGCGTACGGCGAGCGCGGCTATCTGCACCTGGTGTCCCCGTACATCACCTCGGTACCGGCGCAGAGCGTCGTCATGGGCGACCTCGCCTCGCTGCACCCGGGCGAGGAGTGCGGCTGCGAGCTGGACACCGACTGGTTCACCATCCACGGCCGCGCCGGGGTGAGCCGCAACAAGAGCTGTGCCGTGGCCGCCGCCGAACTGATGAAGGGAATGTCATGACCGAGGCAGAGACCGTGATGAACCACCACTACTGGCAGGGCACCTTCATCGGCGACGACGAGGCCGCCCGACGTCTTGCCACGCTGCCTGCCACCGTCGAGGCCGCGCTCGCCACCCCACTGGACACCGAGACCGTCCTGGCCGCCTGCGACGCACTCGCGGGCGCCCTGCGCGACCCCGGCCACCCCGTACGGCAGCGGCTGGCCCCGCACCTGCCCGGCGGCGACGCGGAGAGCACCGGGGAACTCCTCGCCGAACTCGCCGCGTTCCTCGGCCGCGACGCGCTCACCCGCAAGCTCCGCCGCGAACTCGGCGGCACCGCACCGCAGCGTCTCAGCCGCCCGGACGCCAAGGAGACGGTGTACGAGGCATGGGCCCCTGTCGGTCTGGTCGCGCACATCGCCCCCGGCAACGCCGCCACCGTCGCCCCGCTCAGCCTGATCGAGGGACTGCTCGCCGGCAACGTCAACATCCTCAAGACCAGCAGCGCCGACACCCTCCTCACCCAGCACCTGCTCGCCGAACTCGCCGCGTTCGACCCCAGCGGCGCCCTCGCCGAGCGGGTCATCGTGCTGCGCTTCTCCTCGTCGCGCACGGACTGGCTGCGCCTGATGTGCGCACCCGCCGACGCGGTCGCGGTCTGGGGCGGCGAGGCCGCCGTGGAGGGGGTGGCCGCCCATGTCCCGGCGGGCTGCCGCCTGGTGGAGTGGGGACACAAGATCTCCTTCGCGTATCTGACCCGGGACGCCTGGGCGGACGAGGCGACCCTGGCCGCGCTGGCCGAGGACATCTGCGTCTTCGAGCAGCAGGCGTGCTCCAGCCCCCAGGTCGTCTACCTCGACACCGAGGACGAGGGCGAGCTGCACACGTTCGCCGACCGCCTCGCCTCCGCACTGGCCGTCCAGCCGCCGCCCGTCGAGGACGAACTCGACCCGGCCGAATACGCGGAGCTCACCACCACCGAGCACCTCGCACGCCTGGAGGAACACCTCGGCCTGACCCGCGTCCTGGCCGCCCCCGACGGCACCTGGCGCGTCATGGCCGACACACGCCCGGCACTCAACGCGTCGCCGCTGCACCGCAGCGTCTGGGTCAAGCCGCTGCCGCGCAAGAACGTGATCGCCACGCTCCGGCCCATGCGCCGCTATCTGCAGACCGCGGGCATCGCGGGCACCCGCACCGACATCGCCGAGCTCTCCGCGGCGGTCCTGGCCGCCGGCGCCACCCGGGTCACCCCGGTGGGCGCCATGACCTCCGGGTACGTGGGCGAGCCGCACGACGGTGTGTACGCGCTCCAGCGCTACAGCCGCCGCGTCGCCGTCCAGGCCGACGCCCGCTTCGCCACCACCGCCTGCCTCGACGACCTGGTCCACCGGCCCGCGTTCCCGCAGCCGGCCGGCCCGCTGCTCGACAAGGCCGCCGTCCAGGAACTCAACCGGGACGTCGAACGACGCGACGCCGAGCTGTACTTCCGCAGCGGCGGCAGCACCGGCACCCCCGCCCTGTCGCTGTTCAGCTACGACGACTACGACGCACAGATGCACGCCGCCGCCCGAGGACTGCTCGCGGCGGGCTACGACCCGGCCCGCGACCGCACCGCCAACCTCTTCTACTGCGGCGGCATGTACGGCGGGTTCATCAGCTTCTTCTCCATCCTCGAACGCCTCGGCGGCGTCCAGATGCCGATGGCCGCCGGTTCCGACCACCGTGCCACCGCCGAGATGATCGTCGCGTACGAGGTCGACACCCTCTTCGGCATGCCCTCCTACCTGTGGCAGCTCCTGCACGAGGAAGCGGACCTGCTGCGCTCCTACGGCGGCATCCGCAAGATCTTCTACGGGGGCGAGCACTTCACCGAGGAGCAGCGCCGCACCCTCACCGAGACGTTCGGCATCGAGACCGTCCGCTCCATCACCTACGGCAGCACCGACCTCGGCCCTCTCGGCTACCAGTGCGTCGAGAGCGGCGGCAGCGTCCACCACCTCCACGCCGACCTGCACACCCTGGAGATCGTCGCGGTCGACGCCGACCGTCCGGTGGCACCAGGTGAGACCGGCCGGCTCGTCTTCACCACCCGGGCCCGCCGGGGCCAGCACCTCGACCGCTACGTCATCGGCGACCTCGGCCGGCTCCTGCCCGGCGACTGCCCCTGCGGCAGCCGCGCCCCGCGCTTCGAACTGCTCGGCCGCCTCGGTGAAGTGATGCGCGTGGCAACGTACTTCCTCAACTACCGCCGGTTCGTGGCCATAGCCGAGGAACACTTGCATTACAGCGGCGAACTCCAGGCCGTCCTGACCAGCGGGCCCGCCCGCGAATGCCTCGCCCTCCGCCTGGAGACCTCCAAGGCGCCGGACGCGGACCGGGCTCGCGACACGTTCCTCGCCGAATACCCGGAGGTCCGCTCGGCCGTGGACGAGCGGCTCCTTGACTTCGCGGTCGAGGTAGTGGACGGAGCAGATCTGGACCGCACGGCGACGAGCGGGAAGCTGCGCGCAGTGGTGGACCGGAGGCGGTAGTCAGGTCATCTGGCGCAACAACTCGACGACCGGACACCTGAGTTCACAAGGCTGCCTGCGATGCGAACGGGGATCGCAGGCAGCCTTGAAGTCGCCCGCCTTCGCACGCCCCTCCACCCGCGTTGGACCCCACCGGCAGGTAACCGCAAACCGGGTGCGACACAGAACCTTGCCGTCTCCCTTGACGTTGTCGGGGAAGCGGGAACGGCGGTCTCCCCTTCATGCGAGGCTTGTGCTGGACTGTCCCGACATAATCCGTACACGACAATCCGTACACGACAATGGGGGAATGCGATGCCTCTTGAGGGCGAGTACGAGCCGAGTCCGGCGCAGTGGATTCGCGAACAGGTCGAGCTGTACGAGAGTTCGGGTGGCACACAGGGCACAACGCTCTGGGACACGGGCCTGCCGGTCGTCATTGTCACGATGCGCGGCGCGAAGAGCGGCAGGATCCGCAAGATTCCGCTGATGCGGGTGGAACACGCGGGGCGGTACGCGGCGGTGGCCTCGAAGGGCGGCTTCCCGCGTCACCCGGTCTGGTACTTCAACCTCAAGGCCGATCCTCACGTGGATCTCCAAGACGGCCCCGAACGCCAGGGCATGACGGCCCGTGAGCTCACCGGGGACGAGAGGGCCCAGTGGTGGCAGCGCGCGGTCGCCGCGTATCCGCCGTACGCCGAATACCAGGAGAAGACCGACCGCGTGATCCCGGTCTTCGTACTCGAACCCGAGCACCTGGCCGAGCCGGCGAACACCCCAGCGCCAACGACTACCTGACTTCCGGATCCCACTCCCCCAGCCCGGCAAGGCAACGTGCCAGGTCACTCAGTGCGTCGGCCAGCGCCTGCTCGTCGACGATCCCACCGGCGGTGCCCCCGACGATGCCCAAGGCCAGTTCCGACAACTCCACCGGGGGGGGCGGCCGGAGCGAGCCGGGGGTGGCGGCGATGGGTGCGGTAGGCCCCGCCCTCGCTGACGACCATGAAGCTGCGGTCGTGCGCGAGGCCCGCCGACGTGAGTAACGCCTCGCCCATGGGCGTGCCCTTGCAGCCCTTGACGGGGTGACAGATCAGGTCTGCGACGTCGGCCATGTGCCGTCTCCTTCGGCCGCGGGCTGTGGCTCGTCGGCGAGGTAGGGAGGGGCGGGCTCGTACTGGATGTAACGGCGCACGGCGCGCGCGTGGTCGCGGCCGTGCAGTCGGCCGACCAGCCAGAGAGCCATGTCGATTCCTGCGGACACGCCCTGGCTGGTGGCCAGTTGGCCGTCGACCACATAGCGTGCGTCACGGACCACGGTGACGTCTCCGCGTGCCTGAAGGGTGTCCTCGAAGGCGTGGTGCGTGGCCACGCGGCGGCCGCGGGCCGGGCCGGCCTCGTGCAGCAACAGGGCTCCGGTGCACACACTGGTGGTCCAGGTGGCCTGAGCGGAGGTCTTGCGGATCCACTCGATGAGCACGGGGTTGGACACTTGGGTCCGGGTGCCGTTCCCACCGGGCACCAGCAGCACGTCGAGCGGCGGGTGCCCGTCAAAGGTGTGGTCGGGCAGCACCCGCATGCCCTTGTTGCAGCGGACGGCGCCAGGCTCTTCGGCGATCAGTACGGTGGTGTCCCGCTGCTCGGTGCTGCCCCTCTGCTCGCGGATCATCGCGGAGGCGGTGAACACCTCCCAGGGGCCGACGAAGTCCAGCTCCTCGGCTCCCTCGAACAACAGCAGCCCATAGGCCGTCATGCGTACTCCTTGCTGGATCGGAATCTGTCCCGGTACTCGGACGGCGCGACGCCGACGTGCCGGTGGAGCAGCGCCGCAGCGTCTCCGCGACACCGCCGCCCGGACCGGAACGGTGGACGGCTGGCGCGGCCACAACGGCACGCTGAACTGCGCCTGGCGGCCGGGCCGGCGCAGGAAGAGCACCGGTTCTTGAGCGACGGCATGGGCGATGTCCCGGCCCAGGTCGTCCTGGACCAGAGCGAGTGCGAGGTCCATGCCGGCCGTCACACCGGCCGAGGTCCACACCCGCCCGCCCTTGAGGGAGATCGGGTCGCAGTCCACCCGCAGGTCAGGATGATGCCGGGCGAGCCGCTGGGCCCGGGACCGGTGGGTGGTCACCCGACGGCCCTTGATGAGCCCGGCAGCTGCCAGCAGGAAGACCCCGCTGCACACCGACGTGACACGGCGGACCGATTCCCCGGCCGCCGCGAACCACCCGGTCGGTGTCCTGCCCCCTGCCGCTCGGCCGACGCCCTTGCCGCCCATCGCCACCAGGGTGTCGACGCCCTGCGGGTCCAGGTCGGCCACACCGTGTCCGGCGTACGCAGGCAGGCCGCTGCTCGACCGGACCGGACCGGCAGTCGGCGCCAGGACCCGGCAGCGTCCCCGCATGCTGGAACACCTCATGCGGGCCGACCGGATCCAAGGCCTGGAAGCCGTCGAAAACCACGAAGACAATGCGACGTTGTTGCACGTCATGAGCCTGATGGAGCGGGCAGGACGACGTCAACGACACACATCCCACGATTCGCGCCATGGCGGCGCCTCGCGTCACCGCCGCCCGCTGGACCGCCACCGAAGTCCGACCGCCCGCTCTGCCTCAGCGATGCACATCTCCGATGTCGGTACGTTGCGGATATCCGCGATACACCCAAGCAGCACGCAGCACTTGGTTGGGTGGGCTCCTCATCGAGGCAGCCACCGCCAGGGATCCCTGACGGGTTCTCATTATTCGTCGCCGTCAAATACAGCACCATCCGAATAGGCGTCCATGAACTCCCTGCGTGACCCCAACCCCTTCCCGGCAGAACTCTGTTTCTCCCGCCAGGCCGGCTACCCGACCGCAGCGGAAGCCGAGAAAATGACCACCCCATCCTGAAACCCGCTGCACGCTGCCGCCAAGACCCCGGGCGTAGAGCCGATCGACGTCCGCGAAGGCACCGAAAATACCGGCCGTGAAGGCCGAGACACACTGCTTCCACATGCGGGAAGCAAGATTCCGGACAACGATCCCCAGGGCTACCACCTGCAGATCCACCACATATCCAGCACACAGAAATCGCCCTTCACGCGGTACGCGCTGGCCGAAACCAGCCCACACGCTTCAACGGACATTGACGCACCGCTTTTCACGCCGGAAACATGACCCCGCCTTGTCCCCAAGAAAGGATCATGCACGGTGAAAATGATCAAACGCGGGGGAATCCTGCTGGCCGCGCTCGTCGCGGTCAGCTCGGCATTCACAGGAGTCGCCACAGCTGACACCGCCCCACCCACACCCCAGCCCGGCCACAGCGCCACCGCCCAACTCACCCCGCTGACGACGCAGAACGTCGCCACCGACGCGGCCGTGACCTGTACCGTCGGCCAGGTCCGGACGGACCGCACCAGCTCGTGCGCCTCCGGCGGTCTCCGCGTCGACTTCTACATCGAGCCCGAGCACCAGTACCAAGGCAGCGCCAACTTCGCATGGACCTCGAACGTCCAGCTCGACGCCCGCAACCGGCACCGCTGGACCGACAAGGTCACCCTGCGTCTGCTGTCCACCACCGTCCCGGCCGCCGAACTCGGCATCGCCACCATCACGGAAACCTGCGGCCACTGCACCTCCACCGGAGGCACCCCGCAGATCACCACCCCGGGCACGACGCGGAACTGGGACATCGTCATCGACTCCCCCGGAGCGGTCACCAACACCGACGCTCAGGCTCCGCACCTCAACTACGAGGCCGCCCCCTACACGCCGGTCAGCATCGACCTCGGCCCCAAACTCAACGTGCGGTGCGACAACACCCCCCGCATGAGCCCGGCCGCCGCCGGGGGATGCGTCTACCCCGACTACACCCCCAGCTACAACATCTCCGTCACCGGCCCCTTCGACCAGGTCGCCTGGCACATCGACTGGGCCCAGCACAACCTCAAGAACCACTGGGGATGGCAAGGCCACGGCCCCGCGCTGACGCGCACCATGAACCAGACCCTGATCCGCGCCAACCGGCGTACCGCCTGCCCGTCCTCGATACCGCGCCCGGCCGGGAAGAGCTGCGACGAATACCCCTTCGCCTCCACCCACCAAGGCGCCAGCGTCAACCCGGACTTCTCCTGCCACATGCTCCCCGCCGCGCAGAACCGCCTCGAAGGCCGTGCCCGGCAGTCCTGGTACAACGCCAACCGGCTTCTGGAGAACGACAAGTTCTGGGTCAACGTCACCAACATCCCGACCGTCCAGAGCGACGCCGCGATGCACCCGCTGGTGCAGTGCCCGTAACACCAGCCGCGTAGCGTGAAACCCCTGGGGGGACAGCGAAAGTGCTGTCCCCCTTCCGTCGCAAGGAGCCCTGCCATGGCCTCACTCATCGACCGCGTCCGTGACCCTCACCTCTTCATCGCCCACGGCACCCTCGACCTCATCGACCTCGACACCTTCGAAGACATCCCCCTCGATCACACCGCCAACGGACTCGTCGCCGCCCGCGAGGACTACGCCGCGATCGTCTGCGCCGTGGAAGGCGGAGACATCGACGTCACCGCCGAACTCTGGGACGGCCCCCCCACCCTGTACCTGGACGACTGGCAGGACGCCGCCGAAGTCTCCTTCACCTGGACCACGGCCCGCATCTCCATCGGCCCCGGCGAAGAAGAACCCGCCGAAGCGCCCGTGCTGGCCCTCCCCGGCCCCGGCAGCTACCGCCTCCTGGTCCACGGGAAAAACCGCGACGACGGCGACGTTCGCGAGGCCGGCGACCCCGTCGAGACCTACCTCCTCCAACTCTGGCCCGCCCCCCTTGCCGACCCCGTCACCCACAAAGCCACCAGCGCCTACGGCGCCACCATGCGCGAAACCGCCCCGGCGCCCACCGGCCGGCGCCCCGACTGGTACGACCAGAAAACCAGCGGCTACGGCCCCGACCACCCCGCAGCCCAGCAGTAGGACGGCAAAAGCCCCAACCCTCAACACCAGTGAGGGTTGGGGCTTTTCACCGACAGAAAACAGCTTCCGCCTACAGCTCATCCGGCAACGCGACGCCTGCCGCACTGCGTACGGGCTATCGACTTGAAGCGCCGTCAGAAGGCGCAGAGAGCAAGCTCCTTGGGGAGCATCCAGCTGACTTTTGAGGGCGCCGACGGAACGACGCGGTTCGTCGCAACGGGCAGCAGAAAGACCTGCCCCTCAGGTGTGAAACCCGCGGAATCGGCCACGGCCGGTTTCCCTCCCGGTGTCGCCAGAGTGACGTCGGCACCGGCCTGGCCGAACACGCGGACCGGTTCCACGAGTTCCTCGGGCCAGAATCCGATGGACCGGGAGCTGCCGTCGGCGAGGGACATCCGGGAAGCGGCAGACAGCATGATCAGAATGCGAGACATGGGGCCCCTTCACGCTCGGGTTTGGGGCAGAGCCACGAGACGGCTCCGCCCCAGTCGGCGTCAGCCGTGTTGTTCGTGTTCGGGAACGGATTCCTCGGTGTCGAGGCCGAGTGCTTCCATCAGTGGAAGCGGGGGTGATTCCACAGGGTGAGATGGGGGCGTACGTCCCGCCACGTCTGCTCGACGATGTCGCCGAATGCTTCCGGTTCCGTGGGGAGCGGTTCGTCGATCAGGGCGCGGATCTCCTGGGCCGACCGGTCTGTGGTGACCGGCAGCGCGCGCAGATCCTCGAAGTGCCTCCGCAGGCAGGACAGCAGCAGGCGCCCGTTCTCCTTGAGCGCCTGCGGTGTCCAGTCGCCCACGGACGGCGCGGGGTCAGTGGTGGTCATGCTCTGCCTCCACCGTCAGTTCCGTGGTGTAGCGGATCGTCCGCGGTTTGGTGCGGTACTTGTCGATGAGGGGCTGCACTAAGGGTTCTTCCGTCTCCAGCAGGCTGACGTGGTCCTGCTCGCTGCGCCACGGGTACACCCAGGTGACGACATTCGGGTCCCGCCGGTCCTGGAGGAAGGTGGCGTGCCCGTTCCATCCAGGGTGATGGTGCGCGTTCTCACCGATGGCGTCGTCGATGATCTGCATGGTCTGCGTCGCGTCGTGGGCGGCTTCGTCGGTCAGATACCAGGTTTCTACGATGGTGAACGTCATGCCGTCTCTGCACGTCTTATCGCCGTGCGCCTCCCCAATCCTCGCGTGTCCCGCCTGCCCCCTCAGTCCGGCCAGGCGGCCAGCGCAGCATCCGGCCCTGTGTGTCCATTGATGGCGGACATGGAGAGAAGCAGAGAAGAAGACCTTCATCCGTCCCTTGCCCGGGCCAGACGACCGACGACCGACGACCGACGACCCAGGCAAGGCGCAGTTGGTAATGGTACCCATTTTCATATAGCTTCCCCTTACTGACCCATCCACCGAGGAGACTCCTATGGCCGTGCCCAAACGGAAGATGTCCCGCAGCAACACCCGTCACCGCCGGGCGCAGTGGAAGGCCAGCACGACGCAGCTCGTACCGATCACCGTGGACGGCACCTCCCATCTGGTGCCCCAGCGGCTGGTGAAGGCGTATGAGCGCGGCCTGCTGCACCCCGAAGGCTGAGCATGGTGGCCCACGACCGCCCCGACCGGCTGCCCGTCACCGTCCTGTCCGGCTTCCTCGGCGCCGGCAAGACCACGCTGCTCAATCACGTCCTCGGCAACCGCGAGGGCCTGCGGGTGGCTGTCATCGTCAACGACATGAGCGAGGTCAACATCGACGCCGCCCTGGTGCGCGGCGGCGAGGCCGCCCTGTCGCGCACCGAGGAGCGGCTGGTGGAGATGACCAACGGCTGCATCTGCTGCACCCTGCGCGACGACTTGCTGGAGGAGGTCGACCGGCTGGCCCGCGAGGGGCGGTTCGACTATCTCCTGATCGAGTCGTCCGGCATCTCCGAACCGATGCCGGTGGCCGCCACCTTCGCGTTCCCCCGCGACGACGGGGCCACGCTCGGCGATCTGACCCGCCTCGACACCATGGTCACGGTCGTCGACGCGGCGAACTTCCTGCCCGAACTGGCGAGCGGGGACGAACTCGTCGCGCGCGGCCTGGACCAGTACGAGAATGACGAACGCACCGTCAGCGACCTGTTGATGGACCAGATCGAGTTTGCCGACGTCATCGTCCTGAACAAGCTCGACCTCGCCGACCCCGAGACAGCCGACCGGCTCCGCGCGACACTCGCCCGCCTCAACCCGGCCGCACGGATCGTCCCCGCCACCCATGGCCGCGTACCACTTGGTGATGTCCTCGGCACCAGGCTCTTCGACCTGGAGCGGGCCCAACAGGCGCCGGGCTGGGTCATGGAACTCAACGGGGATCACGTACCCGAGACGGAGGAATACGGCATCTCCTCCACCGCCTTCCGCTCCCAACTCCCCTTCCATCCAGGCAGGTTGTGGACATTCGTGACCGAGGAACTCGACACCGGAACCTACGGGCAGATCCTGCGCTCCAAGGGCTTCTTCACCCTGGCCAGCCGCCCGCATGTAACGGGCCTGTGGTCACAGGCCGGCTCCGTGGCCCGCTTCGAACCGTCCACCGCCCGCGACACCGAGAGCCCAGAAGCTCAGGAACTGGTCTTCATCGGGACGGACTTGAACGCGGACGCCCTGCAAGCGGCCCTGGCCGACTGCCTCATGGCGGACGGAGAGAGCGTGCCGACCGTGGACCCGTTCCCCGCCTGGGACACCTGCGGCATCGACGACACCTGCGAGCACGAGCACCCCTCACTCGTCGCTGGCCCCTGAAAACCCCGGGCCGGGCGGTGGTCGCAGCCACGGCACCGTCCGGCCCGGTACGACACCCTTCCAGGACGCTGTCAGGACGGGGCACTTCGTACACCTGGACGCCGCGATCCAGAAGACCGTGCTGATCCCCCTACGGCCGCGGGGTAGAGAACCGCAAGCAGGGGGCCGTCCCGCGCCCCCCCCGGGCCGAGGAGATCGCCGCGTCGATCCACTACGACCCCGCCGAAGCCGTCCTGCCGTTTCCTATGGGGCCCAGCGACACACCAACCGAGACCATATCTGCCCGCCCAACTCAAGGATCATTTCTTGGCCGTCGGAGACGATGTGTTGCGATTGGGCCCGTCCAGCCATTCTGATCCCCCTTTTGCCTGAACGGGTGGTCATGGTTGGGCTGGACGTGCGACTCGAACACGCAGCGGGAGCCCTGCGCTTCAGCCCGTCGGGTCGGGCTGCGACGTCCCGACGTTGCGCAGGAGGTAGGTGTCCATGATCCAGCCGTGGCGTTCGCGTGCTTCGGCCCGCACCTGCCGGATCTGCTCGGAGACTTCACGCACGGGACCCGCGACGAGCAGTTCGTCCGGGGTACCGAGGTAGGCACCCCAGTAGATCCACACGTCGTCCCCGTCGACCTGGGTGAACGACTCGTGCGCGTCCAGCATGACCACGATGTCGCCGTCGTCGTTCTGCGCCACGTCGGACAGTCGCCGGGCCGGAGTGATGTGTACCGGACGACCGACCTGGTTCAGCGGGATGCGGTGCCGCGCGGCCAGCGTCGAGACACTCGTGATGCCCGGGACGACCTCGACGTGCGGACGGATCGAGCCGCGGGCCTCGATGTCGGCAAGGATGCCCAGCGTGCTGTCGTACAGGGAAGGATCGCCCCAGACGAGAAACGCTCCGGTCTCCCCTTCCGTCATCTCCTCCCGCATCAGCCGCTCGAACATTTCCCCGCGCCGATCGCGCCAGTCCTGTACGGCCATGGTGTATTCACCGCGGTCCATCGAACGGCGTTCCCGGCTGGGATCCTCAACCTCCACCACCCGGTAGGGGCCCTCGGCGTGCTCCTCCACCATCCGGTGACGCAAGTCCGTCAAGGAAGCCTTGTCGGGCCCCTTGCCCACGATGAAGAAGACGTCCGCCCTGCGCATCGCCTTGACCGCGCCAAGGGTCAGATGGTCAGGGTCTCCTGCTCCGATGCCGATGACAAGAATCCGGCGCTGTTCCGTGCTCATGGGACGCAGTTTCTCAGGTGCGCTTGCGCGGCGTGCACGCAGATGCCGACCCGACCGCCTGCCCCGCTCCCCGAGCCGGGTACCTGCGGTTCAGCCGGTGAGACCGAGGTTCTTGGTAGATCTCGGTCGTCGCCTGCGAGTAGCGCCGCCACTCTGTCGCGGAACCACGGATAAGTGTCGACGTCGAAGAACATCTGGGTGATCGCATAGTCCGCTCCGGCGCGGCACTCGTCCACGCGATGCCGGATTCCGCTGTCCCGGTCGATCGATCCACCAGCGCAGCACGCTGAGCGCCAACTCGACTGCTCTGGCGGCCGACTCAGCCGTGATGGGCTCTCAGGGCGTGCGTGTCCGCGTGGACGTCGTCGGTGTCAGTGGGTTGCGTGGATGCAGAAGGGCTGGCCGGAGGGGTCGAGGAGGACGGTCCAGAGGGTGCCGCCGGGCTGGTGGGCGGGCTTGGTGGCGCCCAGTTCCAGCAGGTGTTTCTCGGCTGCCTGGACGTCGTCGAAGGCGAGGTCCAGGTGGAAGGGCAGATGGCAGGGCACGCTGAATCTGCTCGCCGAGGCTGTCACTGTCGCAGGGGTCGAGGATGGGGTTGACGCCCCAGGGGGTGGGCCAGGGGCGCTCGATGCCGGGGTTGTAGACGTGGGGACGGCGTAGTCGGCGAGCGTCTTGCCGGCGAGCCGGTCGGCAATGGCGGACAGGGCGGCCACCGCGTTGTGGCCGTCGAGGCCGTTGATGACCAGGCCGTCGGAGGCCGCCGCCGCGTCACCGAAGGTGTGCAGCTGGACTCCGGGGTGACCGGCGAGGAAGTCCTTGAACGGCGGCGTGCCCATGGGGTCGGGTTCGGTGCGGGCGAGCGTGGCCTGCGGTTCACGGGTGCCGACGTGGACCTCGTGACCGAGCCCGGCGAGCCGCGCGATGTGGGCACGGGCACCGCCACCGGTACCGAGAACAGCGATTTTCACGGAATCCTCCCGTTTTGCTCCTGCGGACGACTCCCACAGTAGGAGGCTTCAGGACAGCAGGTGTCCTATAGCGCCAGGACGCGGTGAAGGCCGGCGCGCCGCACATGGGACTCGGTCCGCCCGGTCGGTCCGCCTCCCCCCTCGCCGCTGCCGTCGTCGGACCGAGATCGAGGAACTGCGGCAGCTGGTCACCCAGCTCACCCCGGCCAGCGCCGCCCTCACCGACCAGGCCAGCACGGACTGAACCGTTCCGGGTTCGGCAGAGAACTCGGAGTGCCCCGAGTTGGGTGGAGTCGCCAGAATGCCCCGCGTTTGGGTGGAGTCGGGTTACCTGGTTTCACGCTACCGGTGGTGTGCGGAGTTCGTACTCCACCGGGCCGAGCATGCCCAGCGCCGAGTGTCTCCTCTGCCTGTTATGGAAGATCTCCAGGTACTCGAAGAGCGCCGTGGACAGCTCCATTCGTGTCCGCCACCGTCGACGGTGGAGCAGTTCGACCTGGCCCCGGGCCCCGAAACAGCCCCCAACCAGCATCAACACACCAGGGCCCGCTGTCTCTCACACCACTGTCACCAAACCGAGGGATCGCAGCTCGGTTGTCCGTCGCGTCCGGGGCCCGGAAGTCCTCGGCGCTCGTTGCCCAGGCCATGCCCGCGACGGGCAATCCTGACGGCCTCCGCACGCAGCGGTCCGATGCTGTCCTTACGATGCGCCGGTGAGACACCACCACCGGGCCCGAATACTGCAGCATGGTTCGGTTCCGGGGCGAAAACCCGCACATCCGCAGGATGGATACCGCCCGTACCGATACTTCCGCAACAGCAGTGCCCCCGCACATCGGAGGCCCGGCACAGCAGAGGTGTTGGCGCCGGTCGCCTGTTCAGGAGGGCAGGATGCCTCTATTGGCCCAGCCGGGCGGGCGGTGCGGCGGTGCGGGTCTAGCGTCGTTGGCAGGACCGATCACCATCTGCGGAAGGCCCCTGGAATGCCCGTCGACCCGGCCATCGCCGCCCTGCTCGAACAGATCAACGCCCTGCCGCCGAACCGCTTCGACGGGTCCGTGGGCGATGCGGAGCAGATGCGCGAGGTGAACCGGCAGATGGTCCAGGCGTCCCCGCTGCCCGAGCCGATCGAGGTCGGCGCGGTGGCGGACGGCACGGTGCCGGGGCCTGCCGGCCCGATCCCGGTACGCGTCTACCGGCCCGCCACGGACGGACCGGTCCCCGACGGTGGTGTTCTTCCACGGCGGCGGCTGGGTGACCGGCGACCTGGATACCCACGACGACGTCTGCCGCCTGCTGTGCCGGGACGTGAACGCAGTGGTCGTCGCGGTCCACTACCGCCGCGTCCCCGAGGACCCTTTCCCCGCCGCCATGGACGACTGCCTGGCCGTCACCCGCCACGTCGCCGACCACATCGACGCCTACGGTGGTCGCCGCGACCGCCTGGCCGTCGCCGGGGACAGCGCCGGCGCCCACGAAGCCGCCGTCGCCGCCCTCACCTTCCGCGACGAACAGCTCCCACTCGCCGCCCAGTTGCTCGCCTACCCGCCCACCGACTTCACCACCGACCACCCCTCCGTCACCGAGAACGCCGACGGCTACTTCCTCACCAAGGACCTGCTGCACGACTTCCGCACCGGCTACGCGGGCGACGACCTCGAAACGCGCCGTTCCTGGCAGCTCTCCCCGCTGCTCGCCACCGACCACCGCGAGCTCGCCCCGGCCATCATCGGCACTGCCCAGTACGACCCCCTGCGCGATGAGGGCCGAGCCTATGCAGCCGCTCTGGAAGAGGCGGGAGCGGACGTCTTCCACCGCACCTACGACGGCCTCATCCACGCCTACCTCAACCTCTTCGGCGTCTCCCCGGCCGCCAAGGCCGCCACCGACGAGATGTTCACCGAACTCGCCAGGCGCCTCGCCTGACCCGCACCGCAGGAGGCGCTGACTCGTACCGGAAAACGCCAGTCGGACAACCGGCCACGAACCCGCGACTCCCAGCCGACAACGGTCACCTCCCGTTACATCAATGACTGGCCGCACATGCCGCACCTGAGCGGTGTACTGGTGGAGCAAGTGAGCGTGGAGAGCGGGGTGTTACGCATGGCGGCGCACACCCGCGGAGAGGCGGCGTTGACGTGCCCGGACTGCCGCCCGCAGTCGCCACTGCACGGCCGCGTCTCCACAAGGGCCGTGTCCACGGGCTCGAACGGGACGCCCCGCCATCGCTCCCCCAGATGCCCTGGCGCGAAGCGGCTCCCGACCACCGTGCCCGTACGGGTGATGGTCGCCAGCACAGGCGGCAGGACACAATGCGAAGGCAACGGAATTCACTGAGCTCCCCGGGTACAAGACAGACTGTCATGGACGACTGCCAGCGCCAACGAGCTCCGTTGCTCCAGATCGAGAATCGTTCAAGTTCGTTGCGTGACCCTCAAGAACGTCAACAACCCGGCCTTGGGGCAAGCCCCGTCAGACTCTCCCCGCTGCGGGCTCGGCGAGCGCGTGCCGGCCGACCCCGCTCCGGAGGCCACGTGTCTCTTCGCCGCCGTGCGTCTCACGCACTCGCCGCTGTCCTCTTCTCCCTTCCACTCCTCGTGCCAGGCGCCCGGGCCGGGAGCCCCCGGCCGCTCTTCCCCGTCGGCTCCGCAGGCGAGGACCACGTGTGCGCACCGGTCATCGGCCGTTCCTCTGCCGGGCCCGCGCGGGGGACGCGGTTCATGGTCGCCGCTGCCAGTCCCCTGGCGGCCCGGGCGGGCTGTGAGGTGCTGCGGCGCGGCGGCACCGCGGCGGACGCCGCCGTCGCCGTGCAGGCGGTGCTGGCGGTGGTCGAACCGCAGTCCTCCGGGCTGGGCGGCGGCACGCAGGTTCTCTACTGGGACCGCGGCCACCATCGCGTCCGTTTCTTCGAAGGGCTCGCCCAGGCGCCTGCCGTGGCCACCGAAGGACTGCGCGTGCCCACCGCTGACGAACAGCGTCTCGGCGTCCAGGCCTTCGATGAAAGCGTCGAGCACACCGGGCGCGCCGTGGGAGTTCCCGGCACCGTGCGGGTCCTCGGCACACTGCACCGCGCCTTCGGCCGTCTGCCCTGGGGATCGCTCTTCGGTACGGGGGTCCGGCTGGCCGCTCATGGCTTTCCGGCCGGCCCCTACCTTCACACCATGGCCCAGGAGGGCTGTGCCTATCCCGATGTGCGGGCCCTTTACTGCCCCGGCGGCACGCCCGTGCCGGTCGGGGCCAAGGTGGTCAACCCTGAACTCGCCTCCGTCCTCCGCGAGGTGGCGGCCGTCGGAGCCGATGCCTTCTACGCACCGCGGGGCAGGATCGCACCGGCCCTTGTGGCACGTGCTGCGGACGGCGTCGTCACACCCCGTACGGACAGCCGGGGACCTGCGGTGATCCCTTCGCTCATGACCGTGCGGGACGTCGCGGACTACCGGGCCCACGAACGTACTGCCGTGTGCGGACCAGCCTTTGGATACCGGGTGTGCACGGCTCCGCCGCCGGCGTTCGGCGGCATCGACGTCCTCTCCGTGCTGGCCCTGGCCGACCGCACGGGAGTCGCCGCACTCACACCGGGCACCCTGCGCCATGCCCATCTGCTCATCGAGTCCGGACGGCTGGCCGGAGTCGACGCACGCGCCTGCGCGGGCGACCCCGACTTCGGCGACACCCCGGCCGCAGGGCTCCTCTCCCCCGCCTACCTGACCCAGCGAGCCGCGCAGATCTCCCCCCGCTCCGCCGTCCACCCCGTACGTCCCGGGCTGTGCACCGACACCGTCCACGCTGCCGACGACCATGACGCCACCAGCCAGGTGAGCATCGTGGACGGATACGGCAACGCCCTGTCCATGACCACCACGGTCAACCAGAACTTCGGGTCCGCTCTCCTGGCACGCGGCATGGTGCTCAACAACGCACTCACCAATTTCGCACCCGCAACCGCCGGCGGCCACAACCTCATGGAACCGCGCAAACGCCCCACCACATCGATGGCCCCCACCCTGGCCTTCGACCCCGCAGGCACGCCACGCCTGGTCGCCGGCTCGGCAGGCGGCGGCCCCATCCCCGACTACGTGGCCCACCAGGTCCTGGACGTCCTCGTCCACGGCCTCAACCCGCACCAGGCCCTCACCCACGCCCACCTCAGCGGCCAGACCACGACGGACGACTGCGCCGGCCTGCGGGACGCCCGCTCCGACGTGGAACAGGGCACCGCGGCCGAACGCTTCCTGCCACCACTCCGCACCCTGGGCCACCCCTGCGCTACCGCAGTACCACTCCGCAGCGGAGCCGCCCTCGTAGAAATCACCCCCACCGGCACACTCCTGGCAGCCGCCGACCCCCGCAGAGACGGCGCCGCCGCAGGCGGCTAACAACGGTTGATCACGCAGCCCGCCAGGCCGAGGAGAGGCAGTCACCGCGAAGGCACGCGACGACCTCGGCAGCGACCGCCCTGCGCGAGCACACGAAGCCCCCGCCCGCCACCACCACCAAGCCCCCCCCGGCAAGCCGCCCACCACCAAACCCGCGCCACCCAAGCCCGCACCGCAGCCCAAGCCCTACGCCCCCCAACCAGACAGCGACACCACCCCACCACCCCCGGCCCACCAGCAGTGACCCGCTCAACCGGATCGACACCGTGGTCCAGCTTGCCGTGCGGCGCAACCCCTTCAGCGGGGCGTTACGGGCCGGGGCATGGGGCACAAGTGTTGGAAGCGTGCCGGGAGCTGGCCGCCCCCGGACCGCGGAAGGCAGTATGCGCGGTGGTGCACAGCCCCGATGTCCTCGCGGAACTGACAGCCAATCACCGTGAAGCGGTGGACCTCTCACCTCGTCCGCCGGATCGAGGAGACCATGCCGGGTTCGGCGGAGCGCAAGCAGCTGGCCGACCAGCTGACCATCGAGCTCCCCGCAGCCGCGACCACCCCACCAGCCAACAAGCTCCTCGCCCCCCCGGCATCGGACTGGTCGACCGGGTCCGGGACTACGTCACCGGCCGCGGCCAATAACCCCCGCACCACCCCGTACGACGACTCACGGACATACACGAGCCCTTCGGTTTCCTCGGTTTCGCGGGAAGCAGGCGGCCTACTCGGTGAGGGGTGGGGGGAAGCGCGTCAGCGATGGCTCCCCGGGGCCGCGCCGGTCAGTAGGCTCTCCCGCACTCCTGGGCTCCGGGTCGAGGGACGGGTCCCGTCCTGGGAGAGGGAGCATTCCGGGGCGGGGCCCGCCGCAGGCAGCCCGCGCCAGCGGGAGCCCTGCACGCCGCGGCTAGACGCCGACTCCGGCCGGGGCGTTCCTGAAGGCAGCCTTCCACACGCACCAGGGGAGAGCGCCGCGCGGTTGCGGGCATGTCCCCTACGCATTCGGCTGGGGGCGGCTACCACTCCGGGTGCGTGTTTTCGGGGCGGTCCGGCTCGGGAGCCTCAGTGAGGTACTCGGCAACTCCGGTCAATGCAAAGATCCGTTGGACGAACGAGGACGCGTGGATGACGACCATGTGTCCGCCGGCTTGAATGCTGTGGCGCTGGTGCGCAAGGAGCGCGTTGAGCCCGGACGAATCCAGGAACGTCACTCCTGTCAGGTCCAGTTCGACCCGGCGATGCAGCCAGGGCGCCAGCGCTGCCCTCAGGGTCGGGGCGCTGTCCACATCGAGCTCACCATGCACTTGCACCAGTACGGCATCGAGCCCGTCCACGGCGACGATGCGCAGGGGCTGCGACGATGCGCTACCCATCATCTGCCCCCCCGATATGACCTCACGCTCCGTTACGGTATGTCCACCGTAGCCATATCCTCCCGGCACCACCACAAGGGAGCAGTGCCCGAAGCACCCGAGCTTTCACTGCCATGCCGCGCCGTCCTCAGCCGGGGGCGGATCGAGTCGTGATCAAGCGGCCGGCGCAGGGCCCCGATCCAGATCATGGAAGCGCGGACCAGCCGCCCATTCCCGATAACCAAGGTTCACAACTCCGCAACCGTTAAATGGAGTTGTCACATGACCTCGTTTGAGATCACTCCCGAAGAACAGGCAGAGCTCGACAAGGCCCTCTACGACGCCCTCACCCCCCTCGCATCGACCTTGCACTCCCGGGCATCGGGGCTGCCCGAGGACCGCATGTGGGAAGCGGACCCCGTCGAGGCGACACTGTCCGTACTGGCCGCTTGGAAGGTGGTGGACGCAGAAGTCAAACGGCTGACGGCGATCGCAGCAGGTACCGCCGGGTCCTACGGCGCGAGCTATGAACAGATGGGTGCCGTGTGGGGCATCACCCGGCAAGGCGCCCGAAAGAAGTGGCCCGAAGCCGTCAGCCGCCCGGCGACCACAGCGGCACGGACGAGTGGCGCACTCGACCTGTGCGGCGGAACGGCCGAAGTGACGCTGGAGCCCTCGTCCGGCGGCTGGCGGTGGACCGGCAACTGCCCACACCACAGCACGGACCGCACGGCCGAAGCGCCGTGGGTCACACTGGTGAATGGAACGTCGAGTGCACGCACTTTCCCGTCAACGCCCCGGGCCGATCCGCCGTCAGGTTCCGGAAAGGCTGCCGGATGACTGCCGAAGGACCGTCAGAACCGTTGACGGGCCCGGGAATCGCCTCTACCTTCATCGCGTCGTACCTGATGCGCCATATATGAGACGCGATACGCGAGCGTCGGCGGAGGCCGGCGCAGGTCGATACGTGACACGCAAGTCGATACGTGACAGTCGAGAGGCGCGCATGACCTCTGTGCCCACTCCCATTCCCTCCCGGACGCAGTACGTCCTGGAGGCGATCAAGCACCGTATCCTGACGGGCCAGTTGCCTCCGGGGCAGGCTCTGGTCGAGGTGGAACTCGCCGCGCAGTACGGGGTTTCCAAGACTCCTGTGCGCGAGGCGCTCAAGACGCTGGCCGGCACCGGGCTCGTCGTGATGAACCAGTACAAGGGCGTGACGGTGCGCATGGTGGACGCGGCCATGGCACGCCAGGTGTACGACGTGCGGCTGCTCCTCGAACCCGAGGCGCTGCGCCGCACCGTGCGGGGCGCGGTCGGCCTGGACGCCGCGCGGGACGCGCTGGAACGCGCTGACGCCGCGGCGGATGCCGCCGAACGATCCCTGGCCAACCGGGAGTTCCACCGCGCGCTGTACTCCTCGTGCGGCAATCCGCTGCTCGCTCGGATGCTGGACGAGGTGCGCGACCAGGCTGCGCTGGTCTCCGCGGTGGCCTGGGCTGCCGACCCGTCATGGGAACGGGAAGCCGGCGAGCACCGCGAGATCCTGCGGCTGGCGATCGCCGGTGACGCGGACGGCGCCTCCGGCGCCCTGCACGCGCACATCGCGTCGTTCGTCGAGCGGGCCTTCCCCGAGGCCCGGGAGGAGGGAACACCAAGATGAGCACGGGTTTCGACGCGATGCGGGACGCGCTGGCCGATGTAGTGGCGATCCCGGTGACCCCGTTCGCCGAGGACGGCTCCATCGACCGGGACGCCTACCGGGCGCTGCTGCGCAGGCTGCTCGACGGCGGGGTGCGGACGGTGACGCCGAACGGCAACACCGGAGAGTTCTACGCCCTGGCACCCGAAGAGCGGTATGCCATAACGGAGTTGACGATCGCCGAAGCAGCCGGCCGGGCCGCGATCCTGGTCGGGGTCGGGCACGACGTGTCAACCGCCGTGGCCACCGCGCGGCACGCCCGGGACGCGGGCGCCGACATGCTGATGGTCCATCAGCCCGTACATCCGTACATCGCGGCCGAGGGCTGGGTCGAGTACCACCGGCAGATCTCCGGGGCCGTCCCCGAGCTGGGCGTGGTCCCCTACATCCGCAACTCCCGTCTCGGCGGCAGCTACTTGGCGGCGCTCGGCTCGGCGTGCCCCAACGTGATCGGGGTGAAGTACGCGGTGCCGGACGCGGCGCGGTTCGCCGCGTTCGCCCGGGAAGCGGGTCTGGGGCGGTTCGTCTGGGTGGCCGGACTCGCCGAGCCGTACGCACCCTCGTACTTCTCCGCCGGGGCGACCGGCTTCACCTCGGGGCTCGTCAACGTCCACCCCGGCCTTTCACTGTCCATGCTCGACGCGCTTCGTTCGGGCGACTATCCGGCCGCGATGCGCGTCTGGGAGCGGATCCGGCGGTTCGAGGAGCTGCGGGCGGCCGACGCGTCGGCGAACAACGTGAGCGTCGTCAAGGAGGCCCTCGCCGTACTCGGCCTGTGCCGCCGCGACGTGCGCTCCCCCGGCCGACCGCTGGACGCGGCGGAGGCCGCCGAGGTCGCGGCCATCGTCAAGGAGTGGGGCATATGAGACCCGGGGAGGCGGGGCCCCGGCCTCCTGGGGAGCTGCGCAGCCACCAGTGGTACGGGACGTCCGGGCTGCGCTCGTTCAGCCATCGGGCCCGCACCCGGCAGCTCGGCTACCTGCCCGAGGAGCACCTCGGCAAGCCGGTCGTCGCGGTCCTGAACACGTGGTCGGACATCAACCCGTGCCACGTCCACCTGCGCGACCGTGCCCAGGCGGTCAAGCGGGGCGTGTGGCAGGCGGGCGGCTTCCCGCTGGAGTTCCCGGTGGCCACGCTGTCGGAGACGTTCCAGAAGCCGACCCCGATGCTGTACCGCAACCTCCTCGCGATGGAGACCGAGGAACTGCTGCGCTCGTACCCGGTGGACGGGGCGGTGCTGCTGGGCGGCTGCGACAAGTCGACGCCCGCGCTGCTGATGGGCGCGCTCTCGGTGGACCTGCCCACCGTGTTCGTACCGGCGGGGCCGATGCTGCCGGGCCACTGGCGCGGCCGAGTGATCGGCTCGGGCACCGACATGTGGAAGTACTGGGACGACCGTCGGGCCGGACTGATCGGCGACTGCGAACTCGCGGGTCTGGAGGAGGGGTTGGCCCGCTCCCCCGGCCACTGCATGACCATGGGTACGGCGTCCACACTCACCGCCGCGGCGGAGGCGCTCGGGGTGACCGTGCCGGGGGCCTCCTCGATCCCGGCGGTGTCCTCCGAGCACGAGCGGATGGCGGCGGCGTCGGGGCTGCGGATCGTCGAACTCGTCCACGAAGACCGGAGGTTGTCGCAGATCGTGACGCGGGAGGCCTTCGAGGACGCGGTGACCACGGTCCTCGCGCTCGGCGGGTCCACCAACGCGGTGATCCACCTGATCGCGATGGCCGGGCGGGCGGGGGTCGCGCTGACCCTCGACGACTTCGACCGGATCGCCCGGACGGTGCCGGTGCTCGCGAACGTACGGCCGGGCGGCGACACGTATCTCATGGAGGACTTCCACTTCGCGGGCGGGCTGCCGGGGCTGCTCTCCAGGATCGCCGACCTGCTCCACCTGGACCGGCCGACCGTCGCGCACGGCACCCTGCGCGAGCAGCTCGCCACGGCAGCCGTCCACCACGACGACGTGATCCGTCCGCGCGCCGAACCGGTGGCGGCGGAGGGCGGGCTCGCGGTGCTGCGCGGGAACCTGTGCCCGGACGGCGCGGTCATCAAGCACATCGCCTGCGAGCCGCGCCTGCTCAAGCACACCGGCCCGGCGGTCGTCTTCGACGACTACCTCCAGCTCCAGCGCACCATCGACGACCCGTCGCTCGGCATTACCGCGGACAGCGTGCTGGTGCTGCGCGGCTCGGGCCCCCGGGGCGGGCCCGGCATGCCGGAGTACGGAATGCTGCCGATCCCCGACCACCTGCTGAAGCAGGGCGTGCGGGACATGGTGCGGCTCTCCGACGCCCGGATGAGCGGTACGTCGTACGGGGCGTGCGTGCTGCACATCGCGCCCGAGTCCCACGTCGGCGGGCCGCTGGCGCTGGTCCGCTCCGGCGATCCCATCGCCCTCGACGTCGAGGCGCGCAGCCTCCATCTGCACGTGTCCGACGAGGAGTTGGCGCGGCGGCGGGCCACCTGGACGCCGCCGCCCGCAAGGTACGAACGCGGCTACGGGGCGCTCTACGCCGAGCAGATCACCCAGGCCGACACGGGCTGCGACTTCGCCTTCCTCGCCCGGCCGGGCACGGTACCGGACCCGTACGCGGGCTGAACCCGGCACAGTACGTCCGGCCTCCCGGGGCGGCTGGTTGATGTCCTCAAGCGGGGGCGGAGACGCCGGTGAGGCGTTCGGCCTCAGCCCACAGGCGTGCCGCGGCGCTCTTGTTCCGGCCCGGTCGCGGAAGTGCGACCTGCTTCGCCGGGCCGGCCATCCCCCATCGCGGCCCGTAGTAGTCGCCGGCGGTGACGGTGGGGCTCGTCGCCGCGGACAGCAGGGGTTCCGCCCCCTGCTCGGGCCCCTGCGAGGGCACGATCTTGCTATTCGAATCGCGCGAGGCGGTCCTGCTCGATCTGCTGGACGCGGAGATCGCGGACTGGATCGCCGAACTGGAGCAGGCACCCCACCCCGATGAGGGCACGCCGCGAGATCGCGGGGACCACTTGGCCGATCTTCTGGCCACCTCCGGCCTCCTCGCGCGCCAGTAGGGACTGCCCGGCAGCGACGACCTCCCGACCGTGCAGTGAGGGCGGCCGTGGCACCAACCTCATGAGGCATCACAGCTGGTGCGCCCACGGACCGTTGGCGACCCGGCTGGCCAGAAACGCCGCGTACCCACATGTGGGTACGCGGCGAATCGGTGCCCTTCACCAGGGATTTCGTCGGGCGGGAGGGGCCTTCGTCCAGTCCCGCGCCGTCAGCTGAGGCCGCTGATCGAGACGCTCGGACGCCCCGCGTAGCAGACGGTGCCGTTCGCCAGTTCTGCCAGGCCGCTGGAGACGTAGTCGAAGGTGTAGCCGTGCTGGTTGAGGTTGCTCCAGACGCGGGCCCAGGTCTCCTTGAAGAAGAGTCCTCCCGAGGAACTCTGGTGCGACGTGCCGTTGCGGTCGCTGAGGGAGATGGTCCAGTTGTAGGAGATGGCCGGGCTGGAGACCGTGAATCCGCTGCCGACCTGGACCTGGCTGGCAGCGGTCTGACGGACCGAGATCCACGAGACACCGCAGTTGCCCACGACCCGGTCGTAGTCCGAGTTGAGAGGCTGCATGCCGTGGTGCAGGATCGGGCTCTTGGGCAGCTTCGACTTGGGGTCGACGGGGACGGACTGCTGGTCACCGTTGGCGTACGTGACGATCTTGTAGCCGTGGGCCTTGGCGGTTGCCGCGTTGAAGCTCACCACGTTCATTCCCTGCTTCAGCACCTGAGGCTGGGCGACCGCGGTCTTCGCGGCGGGTGACGGCTCGCTTGCCGTGGCGGCGAACGCGGCCGAAGAGCTGCCGAGCGTGCCCGCCACCACGGCGGAAACGATGAATCTCCTGGTCAGGTTCCGAGTCACAGTCATTGCGCGTGAGTCCTTTCCACTGTCGAGACGTGAGGAGAGGAGGGAGTAGCGCAGGCGGCAGCTGCGTACGCTGAGCCAGGATGAAGCGAATGCGCTGGCAATCCGCCGTGACCCCCCGCGTGACCACTATGTGGGAGTGGGAAGGGAGCTACGCAAGCTAACTGCCGATTCCGGCTGGATGTCGCCCATGTGTGCAAAAAAGCGCCCTGCGTTCACCGCTGCCCTCGGGCTACGGTGGGGACCATGCATATCTCTGCCTGGCACGGTCCGCCCAGCGACGTCCTGGGCCATCCGGTACCGATCCAGCGGTTCGCAGCCCGGACCGACCACGTGGTCGTCGCGTTGCAGCAGGTCGTGGCCTTTCCCGAGGGCTGCGCCTTCAGCGTGCAGGTGGCCGTCCGGCGGGGCTCTCTGGACGCGTCGGCCTGGAGGGAGCTGCTCGAAAGCGGCACCGGCAGAGACCCCCGCGACACATCGGCCGACACCGGCCCGGAATTCGGCGTGTGCTTCCCGGACGGCTCGAAGACCACGACCGCCGGCCGTACCGTCCGCAGCAGGGTGCAGCCCGCTTCCGGGCCGGAATCTCCCCTTCTCATCGAGTCCGACAGCCAGACCAGCAGCAACGACCAGCTGTACACCAGCGACCGGCGGCTCTGGCTCTGGCCGCTCCCGCCGTCCGGCCCCTTCGAATTCGTCGTCGAGTGGCAGCACATGGGCATCGACGCCACGTCCACCACGCTCGACGGAAGTGCCGTTCTGAGCGCGGCGGAGCAGGCTCAGCCGTACTGGCCGTGACAGCCTGGTCCACGCACTTGAGCAGGTGGTCGATGCCGTGGAACGGCCGTAACCGTTGCGGGAGCTCGATGCCCCGCCTGCGCGCACCGGCCCGCAGCACAACCCCCCGCCCCTGCACCCATGCCACAAAGAAAGGGAAACGGCCACGCCCGGCCGCCAGGATTTCAGTGGGAGAAACCGGGCCCTCCACCAGACCCGCTCCACGAACTCCAGCCCGTCACACCACACTGAACCTCCCCGAGCACATTGCACCCGGGGCAGCCGACGGCATCGAACACCATCGACGTCGCCCTGAACGTCCCGCCCTCCCCACCGCCCGTGGACCAGGTCGCCCCCGCGTCGACCGACCGGCCTCCTGCTCCTTCGAGCCCGCCACGACCGTGAGCCAACTCGTGCGCCAGAAGAGACGGCTGACCGGGTATGCCGCGTCGCCCGTGACGCGGCATACCCGGGCGTCAGCCAGTCGCATACGAGCCCCTGGGCGGAGGAACGGCCGTCGTTGCAGTACACCTTGTGGTTGACGGCGGGGTGGTTGCCGTCGCGCATGTACTTCTCCTCGATCGCATACGGCTCGGGCCAGCCGTCCTCGCCGGGGTTGATTGAGTCTTCGATGAGGACGTGCGGGGTCGGCCCGGAGGGCTCGGCATCGTCCTGGTCGAGGTCACAGCCTGCCGCGGTCGCCTCGGCCAGGACCACCCAGTGGGCGGCGGCAGCAGCCATCCCGTCCCCGCCGTCCATGTGCACTCGGCCGGCGAGGCGTTCATCCGGCATCAGCGCCCGCCGACTTGGGATCTCACGATCGGCCCCATGCCTGCAGGCGGGCGCTGGGGCAACCCCGCCGAGGTGCGGCGCAAGGACGGAGCCACCACCACGGCTGTAAGGGCCAGACTCAGGTCGCTGCCCGAACAGAACTGCTTCGCACCACCGCCCAAACGGACTTCCAGCCCGGTAGGCCTGTTCCGTCTGCCGCGACGGTCGCGGCGCTGACCACCCGACCGGTAGTGCCCTCGCGCCCCCCTCGGAGCGCGAGGGCACTGCCGGTCAGGTGGTCAGCACTTCGGCATGTGGACCACGGAGTCGAAGTGGTTCGCTTCGGCCCAGACGGGATCCTGGCTCGCGTCAGGGATCTTGTACCACCCGGTCGTGGACATGCAGAGGACCGGGACGCTCTCGCCCTTCCGTACGGCCCGGCCCGCCTTCGGGGAATGGGTGGTGGCTTCCTCGTAGATCGGGGCATTCTCGAAGGCGTGCACCCAGATCTGCCCCTGCGCCTTGGAGGCCGGGGCCTGGCCGGCCGCGTGGGCGACCGGCGACAACACCGCCGCCAGCGCGAACCCCGTGCCGGCCACTACCGCGCTCCGCGCGAACTTCCTCACGGTCATACTCCTTGAAGGTCAAAAGGCCGTCGGTCTGGACACAGGTGGTTGTTCGCGGGCCGGATGCCCCCGGCACCGTGATCACCTGTGCCCACCATCCTGTTGCCCCAGAATGCCGGTCTGCCGAGGCCAGGTCGTTAGCACTGAGTGGACACTGAATTAGAGATGAGCCCACTCAAATTCGGCCGCCGCGAGGCGGTCGACCACCCGCGGGCTCGCGGCAAGAACCGGATCGACCGGCGGATCGTGGGCGGCCGGTGTGGTCGGCGGCTCGGCGGGGCGGGACGCTGCAGACGTCGTGCGTGGCCTGATGGACGACGGCGTCGCACCACCCCCGCCTCCACCACACCCCCGGCGCCAACGTGGGCCAACGCGGTCTGGCCCTGACGCGGACCCGAGGTATCACAGCCGCACCTGCCGAAGAGCGTCGGACGGAGCGGTCGCGCGCCGCGTGGGTCATCCAGGTGCGCAGCGTGTGACGCCAGTCGGCGCGTGTGCCGCCAGTCGGCACTCTGGGGCCAGGCGGGAGACTCGGCGGGCCTGCCAAGCCGTCCGTGCAGGCTCCGAGGGTGACACTCATTCACTTCTTCCACTATTCCGAATTCCGTACTAGTTGAGTCTCCGGAGAGGGGGGTGGGCCGGTGGCTTCACCTCAAGGGGCGTGGGCACGTGCGCTGCTGCAGCTGTGTCTGCTGGGCGTCTTGGAGTCCGAAGGGCCCAGCTACGGCTACGCACTGCTCGGCCGCCTGTCCGCGGCTGGGCTCGACACCGTGAAACCCGCCACTCTCTACCCCGCGTTGACCCGTCTCGCGGAGGAGGGCACGGTGGAGATTCGGTGGGCAGCCGGGGAGAGCGGTCCGGGACGCAAGTACTACAGCATCACGGAAAAGGGACGTTCCCTGCTTGGCGATCAGCGCAGGGCGTGGGGGGACTTCAAGACCACGGTGACGGCGCTCGCAGAGGGGACGAAATGATGGCCGCGACGGCGGGAATCCGGTGGGCGCGCAAGGACGACGAGAGGTGGGCCGCCTCCTTCAAGCTGCGCTTCGTCACGGAGTTCCATCCCCCCAAGGGGCTGGTGGACCAGGTGTTGTCCGAGGTCCACGAGGCGGTGGCCGAGACCGGTCAGCCGGCGCGGGACCTGTTCGGTGAGCCGCGGGCGTACGCGGCCCGTGTCGCGGCCGACCGGATCGATGAGACGCACCAGAGCGGGCAGGACCTGGGCGCTGCAACGCCCGGCGAGCGGTTCACCGACGCGCTCACGATGGCGGGCTTGTGGGCACTGGTGCTGTCGGCGGTGCACTGGGTCCGCGACGGCGTGTGGGCTGGATGCAGCATCTGGACGGGCTGCTGCGGGGGCCGCACGGCATCCCGGCGGACCAGGCACGTGAGCATGTGGCAGAAGTCCGCTCCCACTTGGCGAGCACGTCGGGGCTGACGGCACAGGGTGAGTTCGGGGACGTGGAGACCTATGCGGCCTGGCTTGCCGCCGGCCCCCGCCGAACGAAGCGGGCACTGCGCCGCAAAGCGCACCTGGCCGGAATCTTCGCGGCGGCCATTGTGGTGGCCAGCCTCGATGCGCTGCGCAGCGCAGGGATGACCTCGTTCTGGTAATCAGCCCCGGCGTCCGGATCCTGAATGCCGACGGGAAGGTAGTCGGCGGCATGACGCGGCTCGACATCAAGAACACGGCCGGGCACACCCACAAGGCTACCTGGACCCTGAAGGGCGACCAGCTCACGCAGACGATCGCCGACGTGAAGGGCGCCACGATTGAAGGCGTCGTGGTCCGCCCGACAACCCCGGTCCAGCTGACGACCCGCATGAACTGGACCTGCTTCATGGACGGCGTGGGAACCGTCGGAGGCGGAGCGGACGCTGTCAGGACGGCTTATCCCGTGGCAGCGTGTGGCGCACGGTGAGCCGACGGCACGGGAATTCCGCCGGGGTCACTGCAGCGGGACGGGAATGTTCTGGTCGTCGCCAGCAAACAGCCTCACAACCAGTGCCTGTGCCTCGGCCAGCAGCTCGCGCAGGTGCGCCTCCCGTGCGACGAACCCTCTCGTGGTGTTCTCGTCGCCCCTGCGCTGCACGAGTTGTTCGACCCTCTGCAGGTTCCGCTGTGTCTCGGCAAGGATGCGAAGTGCATCCTCGCGGTCCAGGTCCCTGGCCGCGATGCCTTGACGCAGGCGGCCGATCTCCCCCCTAGGACGGAGCAGCAGGGCTTGGCCGCGGTATCTGAAGTCGTGGCGGCGCAACCAGGTGGCTAGGCTTTCCAGCTTCATGACCACCCGGGCCAGAGCGTCCACCACCCGGATGACCTGGAAGTTGTGCTCCCGGTTGTCCAAGTCGTCGAGCCGGGTGACTACCAGGAACTGATTGGTCCTGAAGTCGGGGGTGACCCAGTCGACGAAGAGATCTCGTTCGTCTCGGGCATCCGGTACTCCCGGTGGGTGCTGTTCTTGGGTGAAGATGACCGCGCAGCCACCATCGATGTCCACGGCGTCGTCCAGACGGGCCAGGACCTCGTCGTCTGCCGCGGTGAGCAATGCGTCGAGCGCGGCCTCGCTGTCGAGGTACGTCACTGTCCACCTCCGTGGGCTAGCCCCAGCTGGACCTTGAGCCGTGCCCGGGCCCGACTCAGGTTCTGTCGCACGGCGTCGGCAGCCATGTTGAGCTCCGCGCTGATCTCGGAAGTGCTGAAGCCGTCCAGGCTCCAGGCCAGCACCTGGCGCTGAGCCGGCGGCAGTCCGCCCAAAGCCGCGTAGACCCACCGTTCCTCCTCCCGCAGTTCCACCACCCGCAGCGGGCACACCCCGCCCGGTACGTCCGGTGGCTCGCCGGTGAGTTCTTCGCCGCGGACGGGCTGGCGCAGATACAGACGGAAGGCGACCCGACGCAGCCAGGCTGCCGGATGGGAGATGTGCCCCCACCGGGGGAATGCCTCAGCGAAGGCAGCCTGCGCCGCCTCAGCAGCCTCATGAGCACCGGCCCCCTGCCGCATCAAGTGCCGGATCAGCCGTGTCAGATGCTGCTCGAAGTAGCGGGCGAAATCGGCGCGGACGGCCTGTGCGCTCTCGTCCATTTCCGGCAGCGCGTACGCCTCCGGGCGTGCGGCCGGCTTCCAGGGATCGGGAACGGTGTGGAGGCCTTCTGTTCCCTGACGGTGGGCACTGGCCATGGGCGGGGTTTCTGGGCCCCTCCGTCGGCCGACCGAGGCAAGTTCCGCGCCGTCGGCGGGGAGGGAGAGCGGGGCGTAGAACCGCCACAGGTGCTTGCCGTCCTCGCGGGGGGGGTGCATCGTTATGGAGGCGATCTTGCGGGATGGTGCACGAGAAGAGGTCGCCTTCCAAGCGGTGGACCATCAAGTCCCGCGCAGTTCGGGCAAGTTCGCGCGGATCGGCGGGCAGGGCGGCGTAGAGCGGTGTCAGGTCCCCAGGGTCGGAGAACGGGCTCTGGGCAGCGTAGAAGGCGGCAGCATCCGAGGCGAGGCCGGGCATTGGCATGCGCGCTACCGTGTCAGGGCGGCGACGCCGGCTGCATCGAGTACCCGAGCCACCAGTCCTGAGCGCGGAACCGGCCTGCCTACCCCTCGTTGGCTTCCTGGTCGGCGGTTTCGTTGGCGCGGTCGATCTCGGCCATGTGCTCCTCCGCCCAGGTCCGCAGCCCCGCAAGTGCGGCTTCCAGGGACAGCCCGAGTCCGGTGAGTCGGTAGAAGACCCTTGGCGGCACGGTCGGTTCGACCCGGCGCGACACCAGCCCGTCGCGGGTCAGGCTTCGCAACGTCACGGACAGCATCTTCTGCGAGACGCCGGGTATCCGGCGCCTCAGCTCCGCGAAGCGCACCTCGTCCGGTGCGGCGTCGGCGAGCGTCTTGACGGCCATGGACGTCCACTTCGTACCGATGCGGTCCAGCAACTGCCGCGTCGGGCAATGGGGATCGAACAGATCGCCGCGCACCCCGCGACCGGCGGCCCGGGCTCCTCGGGTGGTCACCTGTGGCTCACCACCTTCCCTGAAAGTGCCGTCTAGGAGGCGATCGGACAGTTACCTATCGTTTGGTGGTCACCAATGGTAACCAGCCGAGGAGCCGTCATGCCCGTCACCACCGCACTCCACCTGCGCCGCATCACGACGAACGGCGTCCAACTCAATGTCGCAATCGCCGGGGACGGACCTGCGGTTCTCCTGTTGCATGGCTTCCCGCACACCTGGCAACTCTGGAGCGGCATCATGGGCCGACTGGCCGGGCAGTACCGGGTCATCGCCCCGGACCTGCGGGGCTTCGGTGCCAGTGCACGTGCCGTGGAGGGGTACGACGCAGGCACCCTCGCCACCGACGCCGAAGGGCTGCTCGACGCACTCGGCGAGCCCTCGGCAGCAGTGATTGGCATCGACGCGGGCACCGCCCCCGCCGTCCTGCTCGCGCTGCGCCGACCCGGCCTCGTCCGGCGCCTGGCCGTGATGGAGGCACTGCTCGGCCGCCTGCCCGGAGCCGAACACGTCGTCACGGGCGGTGCCCCGTGGTGGTTCGGCTTCCACACCGTCCCCGGCCTCGCCGAGACCGTTCTGGCCGGCAACGAGGCCCCGTACATCGACTGGTTCCTCAACTCGGGGACGCTCGGGCGAGGGGTACCCGACGACATCCGTGAGGCCTTCGTCCACGCGTATACCGGGAGCGAGGCCCTGCGCTGCGCGTTCTCCTACTACCGGGCCCTGCCCACCAGCGCGCAGCAGATCCAGGACGCCGTCGCGACGGCCCGGCTGACCATGCCCACCATGACCGTCGGCTCTCACCCCGTCGGCGCCGGGCTCGAACGCCAACTCCGTCCCATCGCCGATGACCTGGTCGGACACCATCTCCAGGACTGCGGCCACATCATCCCCCTCGACCGCCCCGACGCGTTGTTCGCGCTCCTTGCTCCCTTCCTCTCCGCCGATCTGCCGAAGTGACCGGAGCGAGGCGGCTGAAGGATCACGGTGGCGGTTCGGGCGTTCGTCCCAGCGATGAGGTGTCCAGGACCGCCGGATCAGGCTGCGCACGGTGATGACGGTGTCGGCAAGGTCGAAGAGGCATCGATGACAGTGACGCGCCGCTCGTAGCACCGCGCGAGACGGCAAAAGGCGTTCTGCCACGCGTGAGTGCGTTCGACGTGCCAACGCCGACTGGCCTGAATGGGCGCCTTCTCCCCCTTGTGCGCGATGCGTCCCTGCAGACCGCGTTCGCTGAGCAGACTGCGTTCGCTGAGCAGAGCGCGAGCGGTGTCCGAGTCGTAGCCGGGTCCAGGTGCACGGTGATGATGTCGGGCAACGGGCCGAGGCCCTCCAGACGGTCCAGAGTCGGGGCGAGCAACGGAGAGTCGTGACGGTTGGCACCGGCCAGGACGCGGCCCAGCGGAATGCCGAATCCATCCGTCATGCCCAAGTACTTCAGTCCCTGTTTGCCACGGTCGACCGGTTAGCGTCAGGTGGCCTCCCCGCCTCCAGGTGCCTTGGTGATCGCTCCGTCGATGGCCATCTGGTCGAGGACGACGCACCTGGTGTGCACGAGTGTGGATCTTGATGGGGAGTGTGGTCTCTGTTCGTGCGCGACGACACCGTGTGCACGGGCGGAGAGGTACGGGGTGCTCATCGCCGCCGATGTCTTCTGGTTGAACAGCAGCCGCGGGCAGGCCCCTCCGGGCCGGGCAAGGACCGCGCCACGCAAGGCTTGGCTACGCCCCTGCCAGGCCCGCGCTCTGCCTCCCCGCGCTTGACGTCGCATCAACCAGCAACGCCCGCCGGTACGGAAGGACTACGGTTCGGATCCGGTTGGCCTGCCCCCACCTACCCCCGCCCTCGGATTCGCCCAGCTCAGCCGCCGACTGTGACCGGGGGATCCGGAAACCGGACGCTGTTCGAGCACGTCCTGAGGCTCGATAGGCTCGGTCGCTGTACTGCACGGACACGAGGGGATGGCATGAGCCAGGCGCTCTATACGGAACGGTCGTGGAACCCGCTGGCGCGGACCGTTGAGCTCACGGAGGAAAACCTGCGTCGCAGCGGCAAGGTCACGCCGCTGCGTGAGCTGAACCTGCCGGCCATGGCCGAGGCGTTCCAGCGCGGCCACTGGCTCGGCGGTGGCGGCACGGAACGTCCGCTGGACCTGCTGGCCACAGGCAGTGGCGTCGTCCCGGTCACCCGCGTCACCGGCACCACTGCTCTCGTGAAAGTACGCCAGGCCGCCGAATTCGCCCAGTCGCTCGGAGAGTTGGCGGTACGGCATTGCGGCGGGCCCGCGCACCTGAACGCCATGGCCGAGCAGGCGCGGGCGGAGGGCGTGCCCCTGTGGATGGCCCGCCGGTACGCCCACGGACCCGCCGGCCAGGTAGTCGTGGCCGTAGACCGTCGGCTGGTGCGCGTGGACGTGTGGGGGCCAGGCGCTCCACCCGTACGGATACGGGCCCCGCACGGCTTCCTGAGCAGCGCCGCTGACCAGGCGCAGGGGCTGCGGATGACCGTCGGGGACGTACCGGCCGCCCTCGTCCTGAAGAAGAAGCTGCGCAAGTCCAAGAGCTACGCACAGGCACGGCTTCCCCAGGGCGTCTGGGAGCTGCGCCGGGCGAACTACGCAAGCTCCTGGTTGCTGCGCGACGAGCAGCGGGTCGCCCTGCTACAGCGACCGCCGCGCCACCCCGACCTCGACACCGGCACGGTGCTGCTGCCCCTGGCGCCCGTGCACTACGAGAGCCCGGACCCGCTCGACGCCGTCATGGCCCAGGCCTTCGCGGTCGCTTTCGGCCTGGGCGACACCACGGGCACGGCCCGCTTCCGGCTCCAACGCCCGCACACCAGCGCCGGCGAGCCGGTCGCCACCGACGACGCCTGGGACCGGCCCTGGTTCAGCAACCTGGGCAGCGGCGGCGACGACAACGAACCGGGTGGCTCAGACGGCTGGGGCTCCGACGGCGGAGACGGAGGCAGCGGACACGGGAGCGGGGGCGACGGAGACGGGGGAGACAGCGGCGGCGGGGACGGTGGCGACTAGAGGCACGGCCTCCATCCTCGGCAAGGTCGTCCGGGCAGGACCTTGATCAAGTAGACAAGGGCGAGGCCAGGACCGGGGGAAATACGTGAAGTCCGGGCCGGGAAGAATCGCGTTCACTCAAGGAGAACCTGATGCAGAGCAGGGCCCTGCGACGTTTATCCGTTGCGGCACTCATGTGAGCCACCACCGTCTTGGCGGCGCCGGCAGCAAAGGCCGACACCAAGTCCGCTGAACAGTTCACCGTGGTTCCCCTCCACCAGGAAGTCGACCGCGGCAGGTGGAACTACGGTGGCAGGGCATCGTTCGACGGCGACCTCACCTGGACTGGCGCCCGCAGCTACCGCGTCACCGGGACGGTGCAGTTGTCGTGCTGGGGGGGGGAGGTCGGGAAGATCACCGGATGGCTCGAACTCGGCGGCACCTCGGAGAGCCGGAAGAAGAGCAAAGAAACAGGCTGTGGCGGCGGGGAACAGAATCGGATCCATATCGACCCTCTGCCGTTCGGCGACGGGACGTTCGACGACGTAGTCGCGTCGCTGGTACTGCACCCGGCTTTGCGTCATCGGCGAGCCGCAGCCCGAACCGGCCGCCCGCGAACTGTTCCCGGACGGCTTCAAGGACCTGTCGACCAACCCCAATTCCTGTTCTTCGTCGTCGAGGTACCGCCGCCGGCCCACGGCTCAGGCAGCCAGCCAGTCACGGATCACGAGCGCAGCCAAAATCCTGCCCCAGTAGTGTGGCTTCGCATGACCGACTCCGAGATCGAGATCACCGCAGACCTGGTCCGCGACCTGCTGCGGGAGCAACATCCAGATCTTGCAGGACTGGCCATCCGCGAGGTGGCGGGCGGCTGGGGCAACCAAATGTGGCGCCTCGGGGACGAGTTGGCGGTGCGCATGCAGCGCATGGACCCCACCCCGGAGCTCCAGCTCAAGGAGCGGCGGTGGCTGCCCGTGCTGGCCCCGCGCCTGCCGCTCCCGGTGCCGATCCCGGTGCGGTTCGGCGAACCGTCCGAGCGCTTCCCCAAGCACTGGACCATCATGACGTGGGTTCCCGGCGAGCCGCTGGACCACGCCTCGATCAGCCGCAGCGCCCACGCGGCCGACACACTGGCAGGCTTCCTCAGGGCGCTCCACGTGGAGGCGCCCGCCGAGGCGCCGATCAGCTCGGACTTCGGCGCTCACCCCAAGAAGTGCGCGGACGGCTTCGACCGCTTCTTCCACGCCGTCGTCCCCTGCGACCTGGCCGACGAGGTCCGGGCCGTCTGGGACGACGCCGTCGCGGCGCCCGAGTGGGAGGGCCCGCCGCTGTGGGTGCACGGCGACCTGCATCCCGCGAACGTCGTCGTCTCGGACGGAACGCTCTCGGGCATCGTCGACTTCGGTGCCCTGTTCGCCGGCGATCCGGCGTGGGACCTCGCCGCCGCATGGGTGCTCCTTCCCGCGGGCTGCGCCTCACGCTTCTTCAACGTGTACGCGCGGGCAGACGGCGCGACGATCCGGCGCGCCCGCGGGCTGGCCGCCCTAAAAAGCCTGTTCCTCATGCTCATGGGCCAGAACGGCGACCAAGGCCTTCCCGGCGGCAAGCCGGCCTGGGGACCCGCAGGCCGGGCAGCACTCGATCGTGTTCTGAGCGACGGCTTGATATAGGCACGCAGCGACGATCCTCATCCGATACCCGCTGCCGGCGCTGCCACAATCTCCGTGTCCCGTCCCCGCCGGTCGGCGGCGAGCTCCCCGGAGTGCAACGCCCCGCCCTGGACGACGGATGCGGCGCTCGCTCCACCTGTCCGTCGTCGTCAGGACCGGGGCCGGCGTCCTCCAACCCACGACGCATCACGCGATCGAGGAGTTCGACTGCGAGACACCATCGACCTCAACCGCCCTCCAAGCGATCAAGGGCGAGGATGCAAGTGCCTACGACCCGCGTCCACCGAGACACCCGAACTGTTCCCAAGACCGGCGCCCTGCGCTACCTGGACCGCACCCCGTACGAAGCCGAGCAGGTCCTGGCACTGCCTGCGCTCGCCCTGCACGGGGTGGCCGCGACGATCGAAGCCGGGACTCGGGAACCCAGTGGGTTCGCCGAATCCTGCGGCGGTCCCACGGCGAACCCACCGCCCTTTGTGCGCTCATGAACCCGGAGAGGGCGGGTTCAGGCCCGGGCGCGCGGTGCGGAAAGGCGACCATCTCCTTGAGGGCGGCGCGGCGTTCCTCGTTCCCTTGGCCGTCGCCCGTTGGGCTGGTCAGGCACCACACCGACCGGGATGAGCAGTCCGTTTGCGATAGCCCACGCCCTGCCTACCTCACATGAGTGAACTGCATTGTCGTCGATCCGGCTGATCGATTTATGCGTGCATACCCTGCCGACCGAAGGCCTTGGTCATGTGACTCAGCGCGCCGCTTTGTCGCGAGTAGGCGAACACGAACGGCATCTGAGCCGGGAGGGCTCCGCTCACGTCGTGTTCTGCGTTTGTCCATATGCGTGTCCAGGTGAACGATGTTGCGGTTGGGGGGTAATCCGAATGGGCAGCTGCAGCACAGCAGCTGGTTTCCGAGCTTCGTCGATGAGTGACAGCCAGTCGCAGGCCGAATGCCTGCGGCGTGGGTTGCACCAGTCGGTGATCCAGGTCGCGATCTTGATGCGGGCTTCAGCCCGGGACCCCACGCAGGCAACTGCGCGGGGCCCCGAGTGCCTCACCGCCAGGCCCTGCATCCAGGCGACGGCGGTATCGGTTCAAGCCAAGTGCCTCCGCAGTGAACCGCATCGGCCGACGGCCGGCACGAGCGGGCCGGGCGTGTCCAAAACCGGGACGGTCCGCCATCCCCCTCTCCCCGCGTAGCCCCCGCAACGTAGCTGGACCGACGGCTCGTTGACGGCGCAACAAGCCCAGTGGCCTGTCCCCGGGGCCGCGCCGCGAACGGCTGAACGGCAACCGGCAGGCAGTCCCGCCTCGACCGCCCCCAGGCCGTGCCGTCGACCGGAACCTCACGGCTACGTGGGCGGACGGCTTGGCGACGGAGACGAGGCGATGTCCCGAATACCGCTTCTCGCCCCATGGACAGCGGCTCTACGGTGCCTGCGAGACCCGGGCTTTGAACCGCCGCGCCTCTCATACCCACCCCGTGACAAGCCCCCGTCACGGGCAAGGAGGACTCCGTGGCCCCCCTGAAGAGGTCCACCGGCATTGCCCTGTCGGTGGCCCCGCTGCTCAGTACCGGCCTGCTGGGCTGGGGCACCACCGCAACAGCCCTGGCCGCCACCCCCAGCGCGCCCGGCGCGACGGCCCCCAAGTGGGACCACTCCGAGAACGCCGCCACCCACCGCCGACTCGACGCCCTGGGCAACGGGATCCTCAAGGCCGAAAAACCCAATACTCCGAGGCCCAGGACTTCTACCTGCGGCCCGGGCGCGACGGCTACCAGATCGAAAGCAAGCTGTATGCCGACCTCTGTATCACCGGCTGCGGCTTCGGGCACGAAGCCAAGCCGGAAGACTGCCGCGAAGACAACGGCGGACAGTACTGGGACTACGACCGCCGCCACGACGGCGGCGCACCCTTCATCAGCTTCATATCCCCCGGCCCGCACAGTGTGTCGCCGACGAAAGCGAACACAACGCCATCATCCCGCGCCACTGCAACAACACCCCCGAACAACGCTGGTTCCCCGTCGAGGACCAGCCACCGGCCACACCGATCGCCGGGCCCCCTCCCGTGAAAGGGGCCCGGCACAACACCTTGTGCCGTCCGCCGTCACCGGCACGCCGGGCGCAGCGAGCCCGGTGATCCGCTGGAACGCGAGCAGTGCCACGCCCGCGGCCGACACCGGGGGCAAAACCACCGAACGGGCCATAACCCCCGTCCAGCGCGAGCAGCACACCGTCTCCGTCACGGGCGCTGACCAGGTCTGCAACACCCCCGACCGGACTTTGCATCAGCCCTGGGAGTAGTGATGGCGTCTTCCAAGACGGCACGGGCGAATCGTGGTAACGAAGCTGCAGCACGCGACGCCGCTGTAGCCGCGCAGTATCTGACCCCTGACGACGCTGCTCGTTATGCCGCGTCATATGACGGCTGGCGGCCGGCGGCACGGTACTACTGCTCCCGGCTGCATGTGGTCGACGAAGCGCTTCGTGCCGCCCCGCACGGTCGCCTGCTGGACGTGGGCTGCGGGCCCGGCATGCTGGTGCAACGGCTTCTCGACATCCGCCCCGGGGAGTTCCAGATCACCGGAATTGACCGGTCCCCGGCAATGATCGACGCCGCCACCGCTCGGGCGAAGGGCTCCGGCGACGACGTCGAGTTCAGCGTCGCGCGCGTCGAGAAGATGCCCTATCCCGACAGGCACTTCGATGTCGTCGTCGCGATGGGCGTCCTGGAGTACACCGACGCCGCTGAGGGGCTGCGCGAGATCGCACGCGTGGTACGGCCGGGCGGCCTGGTCGTGGTGACGATGCTCAACCCGCTCAGCCCGTATCGCCTGGTCGAATGGTTCGTCTACTGGCCGCTGGTGCGTGCACTCGGCCGCATCGAAGGGCTGTTCGGCGTGCCTCGGCACGCCGCGGCCGTGTCCGGCATCCGAGCGATCCCATTGGCTCGACTCCGCCGGATGATGCGTGCGACCGGACTGCCGCCGCGGGATGCGGTCCACTACGACGTGACACCCCTGGTCCCGCCGCTGGACCGGCCGGTCCGCCGCCGGAGCCAGAAATGGCGCAACCATCCCGAAAGGACCGTGAGCAGGGGAGCCCGCCGCTGGCTGGGCACCGCCTACCTGGTAACGGCACGGCGAGAAGAAGACACGTAGCGGGACACAGACCAACTCGCCCTTCCCACCATCAGCGTCAACCGCACCTGCCTCACACTGCAAGAAACCCTCACCCAACCCGGACGAGGCCGCTACCAGAAACAGACGTGACACCCTCTATGCGGTCTCCACCCGTGAGGGACGCGCCTCTTCCACTCGCGGCTTCCTGACCTGGCCGGACACGGCTGCCCGACCGTGGGTTTGCGCTCCCGGCACTCTGTCTGTCGGCGACGCCTGAACCCTTTCGACCATCACCGACATCTGTCAACCGTTCGTGCAGCGCCACGCGGACCAGGAGGTCGGCGATCGGCGCGCCGGGCCTGGCCGCTTCCCGGCGCAGGGCCCGGCAGGTGGGGCAGTTCTTCTTCGCCGGTCTCTTCCCGGGGTGTCACGTCTGGTCTGGGTTCAGGCGCAGCCATGCGGTGAGGGCGGCGTGCAGGTCGAGTACGTCGACACCTTCCTCCAGGCGGACCGCGGCCGGGGCGATCATGACCCGGGTGTAGGTGTGCTGCTGGGGTCTCGTGCAGCCGGAGCAGCTCCATCACCGCCTCCTGCACCGGATGGCTCCCGGGGCGGGGCGGGTGGCGGTTGAGGTCGCGGGCGCAGTGGAGACGGCCGACCATGCCGAACGGTCCGGAGCTCTTGTGGAGGAAGCCGGACTGGGTGACCACCGCGGTGATCTGACGGCCGGTCGTCTGGTTGGCCCTGTGGAATCCGACCACTGCCGGTGCCATGCGTGCCCCGTGCGGTGTGTCCCGCCGATTCTGGCCTGCCCGAACGCCGAAGGTGCCGGTTTCGCGGACCCGACCCGGACCGGTGGACGCAGAGCCGAAGGCGAGCGCCGGTCACGCCCTCAAGTCGTCGGTCAGGCCTTGTCCCCAAGCCATACGCCGAGGGTGTGTTCCCGGCCGTCCGGGCGCGGCTCCCACAGTCGGATCGTCGCTGTGGCAGCCGCGGTGCCGTACACGCCGGTCCAGTACCGGAGCTTGTAATCGGCGGTGGCCCGGCTCGCCCAAGTACCCTCCATCGCCCTGCCGGTCGCCTCGAACCGGAGGGCCAGAGGAAACGTGCGTTTGGCCTGGTCCATGCCCGCGCCATACGCCCCACCCCTGACAACCGGGTGTCAGCTGGTGGCTCAGAAACGCAGGCGGGCGGCGGTGGCACGCAGCGTGAGGGTCCCTGTCCCGTCGCGTGTGATCTGGGGTGTGGGTGATCCTGTGACCTGCGGCGACCAGATTGGTTGAGACGCCAGGTTGCCGGAAACCTCAGTTGATCTGGTTCCGGACTCACAGATGGCAGGGGGCGTCTCAGTTGATCTGGCTCGGCCCGAGGGAGCGTCGATAGAGTGTCGCCGTGCCGTATCCGCCAATGCCGCTCCAACTCGAAACCGCTCGGCTGACGTTGCGTCCGTGGACCGAGTCCGACGTCGACTCCCATCGTGAGCTCGTCGCCGAACGGGGCGATGGTATGCCGTCAATCGAGCACAACCGGCGGATGATCGAGGATCAGCGCGCTGCTTCGGCACTGAAAGGCATTGCTCTGCTGGCCGTCATCCGCCGCGATGTGGGCGACTTCATTGGGTATTGCGGGCTCACGGTCGGTCGGGCTTCCGTCGACGAGCCCGAGATCGCGTACGAGTTGTTCCGACACGTGCACGGACACGGCTATGCGACCGAGGCGGCTTCCGCGGTGCTCGACGCCGCGATCGCGACCGGACGGAAGCGGCTCTGGTCGACGGTGCGTCCCTGGAACGCGCCGTCACTTCGCGTCCTCGAAAAGCTCGGGTTCGAGCCCGACCATGTCTCGGCCGATGATCGTGGCGAACTGGTGTGGCTCACTCGCTCCCTGCCGTAAGGGGCACGTTTCAGCTGCTTGAATGCGACCGACCGAGCAGCTCCGGCGGACCGGATCGCCTGGGACGAAAAGCGAATCGGACCAGATCGATTGGGACCGAGACCGGACAGTCCCGGTGCGGATGTCGCGGACGACGGCCCGCGATATACGGAACGACGGTGAGTGCGACCGCCCCGGCTCCTATGGCCGGGTGGCCTCCGGAGACAGCCAGGGTGCCCAGTACCGTGCCGGAAACAGCCCCAAGGTCCACCTTCAACCCCAACGTGCCCACCGTCGACTCGACACCGAATGCGCGCAGCGCACGGCGTAGTCCGTCCAGTTGCGGTTTGGCGGTCCGCTCATGGAGCGCCGTCGGATGGGCTTGGGCGATCTCGGAGTTCTCGACGGCGGCGATCTGTTCGACTTCGGTTGCCAGCGAGTCGATGTGCGCGTGAAAGGCCGCGAGCTCGGGCACGTACCTCTGCCGGAAGTCCACCAACCGGGACACGGGCACGCTGGCGATCCTCTCGGGTCGGATCACGGCGCGGAGCGTCAGATGGGCATAGGCGGCCCGGGTGTCCTGGAGGGCTGGGGTCACAGGCAGGTCGATCAGATCGGCGAGGCGGTCGAGGGTGCCCACCGCGTGGTGCATCCCCGGGTCGTCGGTCACGGGTGACAGTGTGTTGTGACGGGCGACGGTGTCTGCCAGGGCGGTGTGGTAGACGGTGCCCAGCCTGGGGTGGAAGCCGACCCAGGGATCACGCCTGTCGACTTGGACGGCCAGGCCGGCCTTGATGAATTGGTGCCGCAGCACGTACGACATCTTGGTGCCGGTTCCGCCGCAGTAGATCCACAACAGGGCCGGATGCTGCTGGGGCTCTGTCATCCGTTGGCCGGGCGGCGGGAAGAGGTCCTGAGAGACACAGAGCGTGGGATCCGCTGTTTGTAAGCGCAGGACGTTCAGCTCCCGGGCCAGGTCCTCGTACCGGAGGATTTCGAGGACACAAGGCAGCACCCGGTGACTGATTCTCCAGCCCGAGCCATCATGGTCGGCTATGGACCTGTCCGGTATCGCAGCCCTGTGTGCCCTTGCGGGAATACCCACCACGCTCGTCGTCGCCCATTGGCAGAGACGGACTGCCCTGTTGCAAGCCGAGACCTCCTGTCGAACTGCCCTGGAACAGACGGAGGTTGGCCATCGCCAGGCCCTGGAAGTGGCAGAAGCCTCGCATCGAGCAGCTTTGGCCGCGGCGCAGGAGATGCACCGAAACGCCCTTGAACTGGTTCAGCGTCAGAGCGAAGCCGATAGAGAGGTATGGAGACGAACGGCGCAGCACGCCGCATACGGTCGGTTTCAGAGCGCTCTGGACCGGTTCCGCCGCTCGCTTCCGAGCGGGGATGCGACCGAACAGAGGGAAGCGTTCGAAGAGCTTCACAGTGGGCACCACGAGCCTCGCATGGTGGCAGGTGATGAAGTGGAGCGCAGCATTGGGGCCCTATGGATCCAGTGCATCTTTGTCGACCGGACCTTGACCTCAGCCGGGGCGGAAGCGGCTGTGGAGAGATGGCGCGTTGAGGTGACGCCCTTGCGAGCAAGGCTCGACGATGCCATCAAGAGGGAGCTCCAGGAGTAGGGCCATCGCCGCTCGGCTGACGGTGGACCCGCCGCAACCGCGCCGAATTCCACCCGCCTCAAGCCGAGTTGCCGCCACACTCACGCGCGTACCGCACTCCCCTCGCGTCGCGCACCCACCAGCGCAGGCCAGGGGGGCAGAGGCAGGGTTCACAGGTGGTCGGCCTCCGCGACAGCATCACCTCGGCGTCCTCGGTGCCCGGACAGGCTGCCAGGCTTCAGGGACGGGAGTGCCACCGGCTGAGTGAGGCTGCGCACCATGGACAGCATGGAGCCGATGAGGTCAGCGCCTCCTGGCTCGTGACAACTCCTGCTTCGTCGACGCCGCCGCGTTCCTCGTCGACGGCGGCATCGCGGGCGGCTGTGCGAACCCTGTGTAGGGTCCATGATCAAGTGCCGGGGCGGGCCACCCGTCGGCCCCGGCGTGTCCTGCCACCCCTCACACGTAAGAGAACGCATGCGAAAGAAGCCCGCCATCGTCGTCGGCCTCCTGGCTGCCGCGGCCCTCGCCGCCACGGTCCCCGCCACCGCCGCACCGGCCCACTCGTCCAGCGCCAAGTGCCCCCAGCTCGCCAAGAGCCTCTCCTGGGCCGGTGCCAACCGCGCCAAGCTGCAGAAGATGATCGACGAGCGGGGCACCTGCTCCGGCAAGGGCGGCCCCCGCCCTGTCGCCGCCTTCGACTGGGACAACACCGTCGTCAAGAACGACATCACGGACGCGACCCTCGCCTGGGCCCTCAAGCACGACAAGATCCTCCGGCCCAAGAGCTGGCGGGACACCAGCGCCTGGCTCACCCCGGCCGCGGACAAGGCCCTCACCAAGGCGTGCGGCACCGAGGTGCGCGCCGGCCGGCCCCTGCCCACCTCGAAGAACGCGGCCTGCGCCGACGAGATATTCGAGATCCGCGAGAAGTCGCAGACGATGGCGGGCGAGGCTGCCTTCGCAGGTGACTGGAACCACCGCCGCACCGTGCCCGCGTACGCCTGGATACCGCAGCTGTTCGCCGGACACACCCCGGCGCAGCTCACCTCCTTCGCCAAGAAGGCGCGCGCCGAGCAGCTCTCCGCGCCGGTCGGTACCAAGCAGACCGTGGGCACGCACACCCTGGCCGGCTACGTCCGCTACTACGACCAGCAGAAGGACCTGATCCGTACCCTCAAGGCGGCCGGCTTCGATGTCTACATCGTCTCCGCCTCCTCCGAGCCCATCGCCGAGGCGTGGTCCAGCGGCGTCGGCCTCGACCGTGGTCACACCATCGGCATCCGCAGCGTCACCAAGCACGGCCGTCTCACCACGGAGATCAAGGGCTGCGGCGGCGTCGAGACCGGCCGGGGCGACGCGCTGCCCTACATGGACGGCAAGCGCTGCATGATCAACCAGGAGATCTTCAAGATCAAGGGCGCCAGGGCCTGGCAGAAGCAGGACTTCGCGCACCGCATCGCCCTCGGCGCGGGCGACGCCGACACCGACGTCACCTTCGTCGACGACGCCACCGGTGCCCACGTGGCCATCAACCGCAACAAGTCCGAGCTGATGTGCCGGGCCTTCGACGACGCGGACGGCCGCTGGGTGGCCAACCCGATGTTCATCGACCCGCTGCCACGCAAGTCCGGCGCCTACCCGTGCGCCACCACCGGCGCCACGTACCCCGACGGCACGCACGGCCCCGTGCGACGCGCCGACGGCTCGGTCATCCCGGACCAACTCGACCGGGCCTGACCCGGGCACGGGAGCCCTCACTCCCCGTCAGGTAACCGGGGTGGCGAGATACAGCCGACCATCCGCAGGAGGGCGAGCAGCGCCCACCGGGCCTCGGACAGGTCGGTCTGGCAGGGCTGGCGGTTCGTCATGTCTCTGGCGTACCGCTGCGGTTCGGCGGGGGCCGGCTGCTCCCGCCGGCCGGGACTACAGGTGATCGCGGATCCGGCAGCGTGCTCGCCGAGCACATACCCGCCGGTTGGTATGCGAGCCCGTGGCCGTCGCGTGGCAGGGTTGTCAGCCGCACGGTCATGGTGCGGCTGGATTCCGGGGCAGGTGGGGGGGCTGTTTCAATGCTGACGTTCAGGGTGCTCGGGCCCTTGGAAGTGGCGGGGAACGGCGGGCTCGTCGCGGTGCAGGGACCTCAGCGCCGCTTGATGCTCGCACGGCTGCTGGCCGCGCAGGGCCAGGTGGTGTCCGTCGAGAGCCTCATCGACGGCCTGTGGGACGGAGTGCCGCCGCTGCGCGCCACCGGCGTCCTGCGGACCGTCGTGTTCGGTCTGCGCAAGGCGCTGGAGCCTGACCGGCCCCCGCGCACACCACCGCGGCTGCTGATATCCGCCCCCACCGGCTATGCCCTGCGCGTACCCGAAGAAGCGGTGGACGCCTGGCGTTTCGAGGCGGCGGTGCGCGGAACCCGCGCGAGCGGCACTCCTCCGGAGGCGGTGCTGCGGCAGCTCGACCACGCGCTGGCCATGTGGCGCGGCTCCGCCTACGCCGAGTTCGCCACTGCGCGCTGGGCCGCACGGGAGGCGGCCCGGCTCGAAGGATTCCGTGCACGGGCGGTGGAGCAGCGGGCGCAGGCTCTGATCACGCTCGGACGTGCCGCCGAGCCACTGCCCGACCTCGAAGCGCAGGTCCTCGACCACCCGCTGCGCGAGGAGAGTTGGCGGCTGCTCGCGCTCGCCCTCTACCAGGCCGGGCGCCAGGGTGACGCGCTTGCTGCGCTTCGCCGCGTCAGGCGCGTGCTCATGAACGATCTCGGAGTGGAACCCGGCGCGGAACTGCGCCGCTTGGAGGCCGACGTCCTCGCCCAGGCGCCACGCCTGGAACCGGCCGCCATCGCCCGGCCCACCGCGCGGCTCGCCCCCTCGGTCACGCCCCCTGCTGCACAGCCCACCCTCCCTGCGGCCCCGCCGTTCGTGGGGCGCGCGAACGAGCTGGCCCGCCTTGAGGAAGCCGCGGCGGTGGCCGCCGCCGGGCGGCTGACCCTGGCCCTGGTCACCGGCGAGCCGGGGGTGGGCAAGACGAAGCTGGTCGAGCAGGTCAGCGCCGGACTCGCCCGTCGGGGCTGGACCTGTGTGCGGGGGCGCTGCCCGGAGAGCGGCGGCGCACCGGCCGCCTGGCCGTGGACCGAGCTGCTGTCCGAACTCGCGGACGCCGGGCACGAGCCGTCCCCCGATGCGGCCCGGGTGCTGGCCCCACTCCTGGAGAGCGCGTCCGCGCACACCTCCCACGACGCGACGGGCGGACGGTTCCGAATGCGTCACGCGGTCGTCAGCCACCTCACTGCCACGGCCCGTACGGCCCCGCTGCTCATCGTCGTCGAGGACCTGCACCGGGCCGACGAGGAGACGCTCGACCTGCTGGCCCACCTCGTAGACAGCGGTTCCGGCGCGCCTGTCCTGGTCGTAGCGACACTCCGGCCGCACGAGGAGTCGCCCGGGCTGCGGGACGCGCTCGGCCGGCTCGCCCGCTACGCCCCGGTCCGCGTCGAGCTGGCGGGACTGTCCGAGGAGGCGGTCGCCGAGCTCCTGCGGTCCGGGGCACCCGAACTGGACGAGGCGACGGTACGGGCGATCACCGAGCGGACCGGGGGCAACGCGTTCTTCGTGTGCGAGACCGCGCGGCTGATCAGCGCGGCGGGCGCCGAGGACGCCCTCTCGCAAGTGCCCGCCGGGGTCCACGCGGTGGTCCGGCAGCGCCTCGCCCGGCTCCCCGAAACCGCCCAGGCCCTGCTACGGCAGGCCACCGTACTCGGCCGCGAAGTCGACCTGGACATCCTGGCCGCCATGACCGACAGCAGCGCCGAGACCGTGGCCACCGCCGTCGAGACGGCCCTGGACGCGGGGCTGCTCGTGGAGGACGGCCCCGACCAGGTGCGCTTCGTTCACATCCTGGTGCGCGACGCCCTCTACGAGGAGGCTCCGCAACTGCGCCGGGCGCGCTGGCACACCCGGGCCGGCACCGAGATCCAGCGGCTGCGCCCCACCGAAGTGAGCCTGCTGGCCTACCACTTCCTGTCGGCCGGTGACCGGGCGAGCGCCCCGCGCGCCGCACGGTATGCGAGGGCGGCCGCTGAACAGGCGGCATGGCGGTTCGCCCACCGTGAGGCGGCGCGGCTGTGGCAGCAGGCTCTCACGGCCCACGACCGCTCGGGCGTCCACGACGAACGGACCCGCCTCGGCCTCGTCATGGGCACGATCAGAGCGCTCGCCCTGGCCGGTGACGTGGTCGCCGCGCGCGAGCGGCGCAACGCGGCCATCGCCGACGCCGAGAAGCTCGGCGACCCCGTGCTCACCGCGGACCTGATCTCCGCTTTCGACGTACCGACCGTCTGGACCAACCGCCGTTACGCGGCCAAGGACGACCAGGTCGTGGATGCGGTCGAGCGCGTCCTGTGCCTCCTGCCCCCGCACGCCGGGGAAGCGCGCTGCCGCGTGCTCACCACGCTGGCCCTGGAACTCGACGGCACCCAGGACGACCGGGGCAGGCAGGCCGCGCATCAGGCCGAGGCCCTCGCTCGTGGCCTGGACCGGCCGGATCTGCTCGCGCAGGCCCTCAACGCCCGGCACGCGCACGCCTACCACCGCGCGGGGCTCGCCCCCGAACGCCTTGCCATCGGCCGCGAGTTGCTGGCCCTCGGGGTCCGCCACGACCTGGCCGCCGTGGAGGTGCTCGGCCATGTGATCCTCGCCCAGGCGCATGCCGCGCTCGCCGAGCCGGAGACGGCCGATGAACACGCCGACGCGGTCGAGCGGTTGGCGGACCGCTACGACCTTCCGCTGCCGGGCACGCTGCTCGGCTGGTACCGCGCGATGCGGGTGTCGATCGCGGGCCGGTTCGCGGACGCCGACACCGCCTACCGCCGGACCACCGAGCAGCTCGGCGAGTCCTGGATGTGGGGCATCGAACGCGATCTGCTGCACTTCGCCCTGTTCTGCCTCTACATCCAGAACGGGACCCTGCTCGACCTGGCCGACGAGGCCGACGAGCAGTACCGGCGCTGGGGCTCCAACTACGCCCGTGGCAAGGCCCTGATGCTGCTGGCGGAGGGCCACCCCGCACAGGCGCGCGCCGTCACCTCGGCTGCGCGGGAACTGCCCCGCGACTATCTCCTTGAGGCCCGCCTCGGTCTCGCCGCCATTCTGGCCGTGTCCCTCGACGACCGCGAGATGGCCACGTCGGTCTACGAGGAACTCCTGCCCGCCGCCGACTGTCTGGCCGGTGCGGGCAGCGGTGTGGTGACCCTCGGCCCCGTGTCCCACTACCTCGGCGAGCTCGCCCACTGCCTCGGCCGGCCGGACCAAGCGGCCACGCACCACCGCCACGCGCTCTCCATCGCCGAACGTGCGGGCGCCCCGCACTGGGCCGAGGCCGCCCGCACCGCTCTCACCCGCAGCGGACACAACTGACGGCCCGCCAGTACCGGAGCCCAACTGCCGCAACCACGAACGCATCCGTGAGCCGCCGCCGTCGTACATGGTGCCTGAGACGTCACACCCATCCGGCTGGGCAGCCGGCAGCGGATCTTGCACGACTACAGCGGCCCGTGCTCGGAGCTCACGTCCGCATGCACCAGTACCTGCCCCGGCAGTCAGACGGTTGACGGGCGTGGCCGCGTCCATGGACGTGGTGTACGGCGGGTGGCCCCTGGACGCCGCCCTGGCCGGCCTCGGCTTCATCACCGGGCCGATGCCGACGGCATTCCTGGCCGAACTGGTGGCGCTCCGGGCAGGGCTGGCCGCCCCGCCCCCCTCACCACCAGCGCGACGATCCTGCTGCTGTTCCGCCGACTGCTCCAGCCGGCGCGGCGTCCGACCCCGAGGTGTGGCCGTGGATGCCCCGGCCGGTTGTTGCATCCCGGGCGGGGCCTCAGCGCACAGCGGGGTTACGGAGTTCGTTGCGGGGAGGCGCGCCGCCGCGCCGAGCGGCCCAGTGCGGCCCGCGGCTCAGCCGACCCGTACGGGTGCGCCGAACCGGCCCTGTTCACTGGGCAATCGGCGGGCGTCGCTTCCAGGTGCCGGTCGCAGCCTCCAGCGCTGCCGCCATGCGCAGCACCCCCAGGTCGTCGCCCTGTCGGCCGATGATCTGGAGCCCGGTCGGGTGGCCTTCCGGGGTGAAGCCGAACGGCAGTGAGATCGCGGGGAGTCCGGCAAGCGTGACACGTGAGCAGATGCGCATCCACTCGCGGTAGTACGTCTGCTTCACCCCGGCCACCGTCTTCGGCCAGGGTTCGTTCACGTCGAACGGCGGCAGCTGGGTGACCGGGGCGACCAGGAAGCGGTACTCGGTCAGGAAGGCGTAGAGCCGGTCGTACACCTCGGAGCGCAGTGCTTCCGCGCGGCCGAGGTCGTCCACGGTCAGCATGAGACCCTGCTCGATCTCCCACTTCGTGGAGTCGCCCAGGTCGTCGGGGCGATCCTGGAAGAGCTGTCCGAACGCCTGCCGGTAGTAGGCGGCACGCAGGATGGTGAAGGATTCGTCGGCGCCGCTGAAGTCCGGTTCCCGGTCGGTCACTTGGCAGCCGAGGTCCCTCAGTACCTGCTTGGCGGGGGCGAGCGTCTCGGAGATGCGTGCGTCGACGGGTAATCCGTCCAGGCTGTCGGACCAGGCGATACGGGCCCCTTCGACGCCGCACTCCAGCGGGCGGGTGAAGTCGACGACGGGCGCGTTGAGCGCGGCACGGCCGTCGGGGCGGGCGATGACCTGCATCTGCAGGGCGAGATCGCCGATCGTGCGCGCCATCGCACCATAGGCACCCAGCGTGAAGTGGTTCTGTGGCACGGGCCATACCGGCACCCGCCCGATGGACGGGCGCAGACCGACGACGTTGCAGTACGAGGCCGGGTTGCGCAGCGAGCCGGCCATGTCGGAGCCGTCGGCGATCGGCGCCATGCCGCAGGCGAGTGCCACCGCGGCGCCTCCGCTCGATCCGCCGCAGGTGACGCTGGTGTCATACGGATTGCGGGTGGCCCCGAAGACCTGGTTGTAGGTCTGCGAACCGGTCCCGAACTCAGCGGTGTTGGTCTTGCCCATGGTCACCGCGCCCGCATCGACCATGCGTTGCACGACGAGCGTGTTGTACGTGGGCACGTCGTCCTGGAAGATCGGCGAGCCCTGCGTGGTGCGGATGTCCTTGGTCGCGGCGAGATCCTTGTGCAGGGTCGGCAGGCCGTGCAGCGGACCGAGCCGTACACCGCGGGCGATCGACTCATCGGCCCGCGCCGCCATGTCGTGCGCGGTCTCCGGCACGAAGGTGACGACGGCGTTGACCGCGGGGTTCACCCGCTCGATCTGCCGCAGGTGCGCCTCCAGGACCTCACGTGCGGAGACCTGGCGGGTCACCATCAGTTCCACGAGCTCACGAGCGGTCTTGAAGACGAGATCCTGATTCGTCATGGGGCTGCCACCTCTCGGACGTCTGGTGAGCGGCGGAGCGCCGGCGCTCCGCACCGACATCGTGAACCATTGCGGGTACGGACCCACAGCGGTAACTGCCGGTCTGGCCGAAACGCATGAGCCTCCCGCCTGAACGGATCACGCGGAGCGAGGAGCTGCTGGAAGTGACGACCGACATCGGCAACCGCGGTCGCACCGCCGTGGGCAGGCACAGGTGCGCCCCGTCTAGGCGATTGCCGCGTCAGCACGCCGGCCGCATCCAGCTGCAGCTGACGGCCGTGATGCGCTCCCACGATCTGAGCCGGCATCAGTCAGGTGCTGACGCGCACCCGGCTCACCGGACGCCGCGCCTGACGGATCGAGCCTGCTCGGCGGCTCCCGTCCACGGGACCCGGGGCCGCCGGGCCTACGTCGTCGGCGCTTCGGCGGCGCCGCCCGCGCGAATCGCCTCCAGGGTGCGGGTGTGCAGGGCTTCAAGGCCGTCCGGCGGAAGCGGCCGGGGGCTGCCCGTCAGGGTGTACCACTCGTCCGCCTCGGTGTACTGGATGGCGAAGCGGGCCAAGTCGTCCTTGCCGACGCTCGTGGTCAGGGTGAGATCGCCGGTGATCACGCCGACCTCGTCCGTCATCGCCCCGCCGGGGCCCGCGGTGACCCGACCGGTGAACGACTGCGGGGCCGCGCCCTCGGCCGGGTGCTCCTGGTTTCCGTTCATGCCGTCCATCCTGCCCCGCCCTTTGCCCGGACGCGTACTCGGCCGTCAGGCGGCACACATGTTCAGCATCTCGGTCAGCTTGGCCTTCTCGGCCTGGGTGACGGTCAGCTTGTACGTGGCCTTCACCGCGGTCCACGACTCGGCGTACGCGCACCAGTAGTCCTTGGCAGGCGGCGCCCACTGGTCCGGGCTCTGGTCGCCCTTGGCCCGGTTGCTGGTCGCGGAGACGGCGACGAGCTGCGGGTGGGTGAGGTCGTTGGCGAACGCTTTGCGCTGCTCGGCCGTCCACGAACTCGCGCCCGAGCGCCAGGCGTTGGCGAGCGGGACCGTGTGGTCGATGTCCATCTTCGAGGCGCTGTCGAAGGTGAGGTGGTCGTAGCGGGAGACCCACTTGCCCGACACCGGCTTGCACTCGGCGTCCTGCTTGACCCCGGTGCCGTCCCGGTTCAGCACGGTCTCACGGGTGTCGCACTTGCCGCCCTGGCCGACCCAGTGCTGGAACTTGTCACGGCTGTACCCCGCCATCGAGCTGGCCGGGGCGACCTTCAGGCCTGCCAGGTCCGTGCGCGCGGTGGACACGGTGGGCAGGCCGGGCAGCGCCTTCACACCCCCCGGTGCGCCGCCGGCACCCGTCGCGCCGCCGGACGCGGAGACCGACGGCGAGGTCTTCCCGTCGCCGGAGGACTTCTTGCCGTCCCCGCTGGAACAGCCGACCGCGCCCAGCGCGATCACCAAGGCCAAACCCGCTGCGGCCCACGTGTGCTGACGGCTCATTGTCCACCCCACCCCTTGTCGGTACATACCGCCCGTACCCTACCCAGCCGTCGCGCGGCCGTACGCACGCCCCACCCCCGCACTCCCCCGGCGCACTTCATCGGCCGAGCGCGGCGGGACCGCGCGGGCGGGGTTCAGTGTCGCCCCCGGCGGTAGTGCCGGGCCAGGGCGTGGAAGGCCTGCTTCGGCTCCCAGTGCCAGCCCGACGCCGGGTCGTCGGGCCTGTCCTTGATCACCTTGACGATGCCGTAGCTCGCCATGTCGAGATCAAGGCGGGGCTCTGGCCGGTGCGGGGCGTCGGGCGTGACGAACTCGAAGGCCATCGCCGCGTACAGCCCCAGGGACTCGAAGACGTCGAGCAGGTCGGCGACGTAGGCGGCCTGGGTGCGCTCACTGCGGACCAGGCCGCCCTTGATCTCGTTCGGCTGCTTGGTGCGGTCGACGACGTCCCAGCCCATGCCGCCCGCCTTCGGCGCCCCCGCATAGGCGCAGGTGCCGAACTCGGTGATCGCGACCGGCTTGCCCCAGCGCTGATACTTTCGCAACTCCCTCACGTAGTCGGCACGGTGGGGGAAGTACGAGTAGTAGTCGATGCCCACGACATCGAACAGGCTCCAGTCGACCTCGTCGTCCTGGGCCGCCGCGTAGCTCAGCCGGCCGCCGAACACGGACCTTCCCACCATCGCCGCCCGCGCGGTGAACTCGGTCAGCCGCCGCATCATCACCTCGGGGTCGAAGGCCCCCTTCAGGAGGTTCTCGATCCGCTCCTGGGCGTCGGCGCCCGGCACGATGCCGGGCACGAACAGCCAGAACTCACAGCCCACACTGAGGTCGACGCGCGCGCCCTGCCGACGCAGCCGCTCGGCCTGCCGTCCGGCTTCGCCGAGGTGGTCGAGGATCTCCCGCTCCGGCCGGTCGCCCAGGGTCGGCTGGAGCCATACGTGCAGGCCACGTTCGACGGCCTGCGACATCGTCGACATCAGCCGGTCGACGCCGTTCCCGGTGACCTCGACCGAGTCCGCGCACAGCTCCGCCTCGATGACCTTGATGTCCTCGCGCATCCGGACCGGGCTCCACGCCGTACCCGGCGTCTCGCCCGCGCCGACCGTGTAGACGACACCGCGGTGGGCGAGCCCGCCCCGCCCGCCGGCGTCCGGGCCGACGGCGGCCCCCGTCCGCTGCCGGCCCGCCGCCCGCGCGGGACCGGACGGCAGCAACGCCCCGGCGGCCGCCGCCGCTCCCACCCCGGCCGCCCCGGCCAGAAACCGACCCCGCCCCATCCCGTCGCCCCGCATGACGTCTCCTTGTCTCCCTGCTACGGCCGCCGCCCGGTTGCTCCCGACCCGCCCTCAGGCTGCCGCGGGCACCAGGGCGCTGCCGTCGGTCAAAGGTCTCCGGGGCGGCTACCAAAGGATGAACACCCGCCTGCCGCACGGCGACTTACGGCACACGCCCGCCGCACGGGGCCGTTCCGGGGGTATCGCGCGCAGACCGCCCCCCGTCGAGCATCACTCACCCCGCCGGGATCGACTCGGGCGTCCGGCCCCCCGGCCGACCCGCTGCGCCAACGGTCGGCCAGGAGGTTGGGCAGGTCAGACTGTGCCTGAGCCTTTGAGGAAGTCTGCGTTGATCGCCTTCTCGATGCCAGTGACAACTGCGGAGTCGCTGACGATGAGGCCGAGTTCGCGGTTGTGGTTGAGCGAGTTGTCGGAGAAGTTCTCCGAGCCGGCGAACACCTTCGCGGAGGAGGTGCCGTAGTCGGCGACGATCGCCTTGGCATGGATGTAGTAGCCGGTGGAACTGGTGAAGGTGGCTACCTTGCCGCCCACCGCGATGACCTCCTTCAGTTGCTCGCTGTACTTGGAGGACTGGTTCTCCGCGACAACCCGAACGGCGACGCCGCGCTTCGCGTCGGCGACGACCGCGCTCACCAGCGCGGAGTCGCCGAACTCCTCCTCCTGGACATCGAGGCTGTGCTGGGCCCCGTTGATCAGAGCCAGCAGGCGGCTCTGCGAGTCGGTGGGCGACCAGACCAGATCGGTGCCGTCGGGCGGGGTGACGGAGGTCTTCGCGTAGTCGGCGCCGAAGACCTTCTCGATCGCCGCGACATCAGCCTTGTCGGAGTCGAAGACACCGTAGTCACGCGAGGTCGCGTAGTACGTGGTGTCGAAGTTGCCGGTGCTGATGTACGACGTGGAGTCGTCGACGGTGATGGTCTTCTGGTGGGTGTAGACGTATGCGGAGGACGAGTACGTCACCCCCGCACCGGCCGCGGACAGCGCCTTGTAGGCGGCGCCGTCGACGGAGGCGTGCTGGGAGTCGAAGATCACGCGGACCTTTACGCCCGCCTTCTGCTTGTTGACCAGGTCGTCGACGAGGGTGGTGTCGCGCAGCTCGTAAATCGTCACGTCGACCGATGTTTTCGCCGAGTTGACGAAGTCGTGGATCGCGCCCTCCTTCTGGTCCGGCAGCACGACCAGGGAGTAGGTGCTTGCGGCGTGGGCGGCGGCAGGCGTGAGGGCGCCTACCGCGGCCAGGACGCCTGCGGCCAGGGTAGGTATGAGACGGCGCGTGGGGCTCACCGGGACTCTCCTGACGTAGTGGTGGAAGTACGCAACGCGCGTAGCGCACCCCCAGTAAGGCACAACGCCGAGACTCGGTGAAGTCAGGTTGAGTGAAGGCTGGGGCAGCGTTGCGCAAAGTGACTCCGCAGGCATTCCTGGCTCAACTACCCATAATCTGACGGCTGTTACTGGCTGGGTTGAGGTCGACCTCGGCCGCTTGGCGGGTGCCGACCATGGCGCCTGTCCATGGCTGTGCCCTGCGGTGGGGACTGCGGCGGCCTCGCGGGCACGCTCGGTTCGCAGCCGGAGGCACGATTCCTCCGGCCTCCGGCTCCCCAACCTCTCGGAGGACGGCATGAGCGGTTTGATGAATCCGGCTGGTTGCGCTGTCACTTCTTGTATCGGGGCAGGGCGCGGCCGTGGCCGTTGAGCGGCGGGTGGCTCGCCGCGCTTCTAGGGCTGGGGCGAGGTACTGGTGAGGAAGTCCAGGACTAGGGGGCTGGCGTGGGTGCGGGCTTCCTCGAAGTAGGCATGGCGGGTGTCGGGGATCAGGTGGAGTCGGGCGTCGGGGATGCGGCCGGCGAGCAGAGGTGCGTTGGCGGTGGGGTTGAGCAGGTCGTCGGTGCCGTGGAGGACCAGGGTGGGTGCGCTGATCCCGGGCAGGAGGTCCCAGGCGTTGTGCCGATTGCTGGCTGCGAGGTGGTGGCGCCGGGAGTGGGCGGGCATGCGAGGGTCGCCGAGGGTGTGGTGAGGGCCGGGGTCGTCGGCGAGCCAGCGGGGTGTGTACATGAGGTCCAGCAGGGCTTGCCGTGCGGCTCCGGGTTGAGACTGGGCCAGGGCCTGGCGGACGTCGTTGCCGCGTTCGATGCTGTGCGGGCCGCCGGGCGAGGTGCAGCCTAGGACCAGGGCGCCGACTCGGTGCGGGTGGTGGGCGGCGAGTTGCTGGGCCACTCGGCCGCCCATGGACGTGCCGTAGATGTCGGCCCGGTCGATGCCGAGTTCGTCGAGGACGGCGATGACGTCCTGGGCGAACAGTTCGGTGCTGTGGGGGGTGTCGGGCTTGTCGCTGTCGCCGGTGCCGCGGTAGTCGAGGGTGAGGGTGCTGCGGGCAGGGTGGAAGTCGGCGCGGACCGGGTCCCACCAGTGATGGTTGTTGGCCTGGCCCGCCAGCAGGACCAGCGGCGCTCCCTCACCTTGGAGCTGGTAGGCGATGCGGGACCCGTCGGGTGTCGTCGCGTACGTCATCAGCAGGCTCCCTCACTCCCGTGTCGGCGGGCAGAGTACCCCGCGCAGGCCCTGGGACCAGACGCAGGCGTCGGAGGCCGACGGTCACCGGAAGCCCTGCCACCGCCCCCGAGTGCCCGAAGTCGCGGTCGCGGTGGCTGTCGTAGTCGCCGGCGTACTCGACGGCGAAGGCGCTGCGATCGGCGCGGGGCACCCGGGCGCCCACCGTCGTGCCGACGATGATCTCCTCCAGCGGGTCCCCTTCGTTGTGCACGCTGACGAGGCTCAGGACTCTCCTCACGTGGGCGGTACGTGACGCCGGCCCGGGCGACGGCAGCGGGCTCTCGCCCCGGCTCAGCCTCTTGAGGACGTCGGACGCGGTGCTCAGGGACACCCCGGCCTGTCCAGCGATCTGACGCAGCGAGGCCGAGGGGTTCTCCTGGAGGAGCCAACACACCATCACCGCCATCAGGACCGGGTGCCGCCCCACCCACATGCCTGAGGGCTCGGCGGACCCACAGTCCGCCGAGCCCTCGGATGCGTCAGACCAGGATGCCCGTGCACTTGTCGTCGATGTAGGCCTGCTTGGCGGCCTCATCGCGGGGGGAGCTCAGGAAACGCGACCATGCGCGGCGTTCGTGGGCCGTGCAGTCCAGCTCGAAGATGTTCTGGGTCGGCTTGAGCGCGCCCTCCTTCGGCGGATACGGGTGGAAGCCGTTGTCGTCACGGCCGTAGAGCGTCTGCCACATCTCGTTGGTGTTGCGCCAGGCGACCACGAGCAGGAAGTAGCCCTCGCCGTCGAGGTGCAGCATGGCGTAGCCCAGCTCGTCGCGGAACTCCAGGCGGCCGGCTTCGACCTCGGTCGACAGGAATTTCCGTGCCTGCTCCCGGATCTCGTCGGGCGTTTCGCGGCCCGCGAGGTAGATGTCGTACCACTTCAGGTGGGCGCCGGGCAGGGCGAGGTCGTCCGCCGGGACGATCGACTTCTCGGTGTGGACGTAGTCGGACGGAATGTCGGCAAGCCGGGCGATTGTCTCAGTCATCTTCAGCAATCCCATCTCGGTGCGGTGGTTCAGTGGTTCGGTTGGTAGAGGCCGGTGCGTTCCAGCTCACGCACCCGCTCGTAGTCGGCTTCGAGCCGGTCCGGTTGGTCGTTGCTGAGGTACATGTAGCCGGGGGAGGTGGCGAGGTCGACGGTCCGCTCGATCCGCTTGCCCGTCGGCTGGGTGACGACGAGTTCGAGGAACGACTCCAGCGAGCGCACCGGTTCCCAGCCCGCCTCGTCGGGGATCACGCCGTCACGCGGCACGATCAGGTTCATGAACCTCACGTGGTTGAGGAGCTGGTAGGTCGGCAGCCTGCCCGCTGTGACCTCCTCGGGCCGGGCGATGGCGAGGGCCAGCAGGTCGACCTGATTCGTGCCGATGGAGCGCGTGACGAGGTCCGGCAGGTGCGCGCCGCCGAGCCGGGCGCCGCACTCGACCAGGACCGGGCCGTGCGCGGTCTGCATGATCTCGGTGTGGGCGGCGCCGTTGCGGATCTCCAAGGCGTCGAGCACGCCGAGCGCGTACTCGCCGACCTGCTTGGCGTCCGGGTCGTTGAACGGCACCGGGTGCTCGTTGCTGACCATGGAGCGGTTGCTGTCGATGCGGTGCTTGCGGTAGCGCCAGATCTCGACGATGTGGTGCTTGCCCTCCCGGCTGACGGTGTTGACGAAGTACTCGTCGCCGTCGAGGAAACCCTGGGCGAGCGCGGTCTCGTTGGCCCTGCCGTACCGGTCGGTGGCTGCGCGGATACTCGCGTGCGCGGCTCTGATGTCCTTGGAGTCGTGGCAGAAGTGCACGTTGTCCATGCCCGCGCTCGCGACCGGCTTCAGCACGACGGGCCACTGACCGCGGGTCTCGGCCCAGGCGACGACGTCGTCGGCGGCCGGCGAGGCGAAGCTGTCCGCCACGGCGAGACCGGCCCGTTCGGCGGCCCGCACCATGCGGTGCTTGTCGCGACGAGCCTGCGGATCACTCGACCCGTTGCCCGGCGTGCCGATCGCGGCGGACAGCGCGTCGGCCAGCAGTACGCCCGACTCCATCGCGGCCACCACGAACCCGACGCCGAGCTCACGCAGCCGGGCGGCGGTGGCCTCCAGGTCACCGGAGTGCTGGATGTCGGTCTCGAAGTCGGCCGGCTCGTAGCTCAGGTGCACGTCGGGGAACTGGGAGCGGACGTGCAGCGGCTCGACGCCGTATCGGCGCAGCGCGGCGGGCAGGAACCGGCCGATGCCGTACGCGTCGACGATGGCGCATTTCATGAGCTGATCCTTGCTTCCTCGGTGGATTCGGACACGGCCTTCGCATCGTGCTTCGCCCGTGCCACTGTGCTGATGGCGACCAGCGACACGATGCCGATGACGCCGACGAACGTGAGCACTGACCAGGTGAGCCGGTGGTCGGTCAGCTGCAGGAAGAACGCGAACAGCGGCGAGAGCGTGAGCAGCACGGACGCGGTGATCGGCTCGGTGTGCTTGATGCCGACCTGGAGCAGGTAGAGCGGCACCGCGACGCCGATCACCGCGATGACCAGGGACGGTACGAACGCCGCCGTGATACCGCGCCGGTCGTCGAAGGCCACCAGCGCCCAGGCCGCCACGATCATCAGGAAGAACCGCAGCGCCAGCACCGACTGCGGCTTCAGTTTCGCCTCGCTCAGCCGCTTCGAGTAGATCACGTTGGTCGCCGAGCCGAGCCCGGTGATCAGCGTGAGCGCGATACCGATCGCGGTGTCGGTCATGGAGCGTTCACCGACCGCGCTTCGGCCGGTGAACGAGCCCCACACCAGCATCGCGATCATCACGCCGATGATGAGCGAGATGATGATCTCGGTGCGCAGCACCGTCGTCCCAGGACGCAGCACCGGACTCACCAGCACGGTCAGCAACGGTCCCAGAGCGAGCCCGACCACGTTGACGACCGCTGGTTCCAGGAATCTCAAGGCGTACAGCATCGACAGCCACGTCACGGCGGTCGTCACGTTGATCATGATCACGTCGTAGCGGTTGTCGCGGATCGGCCGCAGCGTGGCCGCCACACCTTGTCGGATCATGCCGCCGCCGAGGAAGAACACGGTGGCGAGCGTGAACGAGATCGCCGCGACCGTCGCCGGGCTGTGTGCCTGGAGCTGGTTGCCCGCGAAGACGTCGAGGGCTGCGGTGAGGAACGCGAAGCTCGTCAGGGGCAGGAGCCCCTGGCTCAGCCGCGTCCTGGGCAGGTCGGTCATCGAAGGGTGGCCGCCTCGGGGATGCTCGCGGCAGCCCGGATCAGCTCCTTCTCGTCGACGATCTCGTCGTCGAGCTGGCCCGCGAAGTACTTGTCGTACGCGGTCAGGTCGAAGTGGCCGTGGCCCGACAGGCCGAAGAGGATCGCGCGCGACTGCCCCTCCTCACGGCACCGGTTCGCCTCGTCGATGGCCGCGCGGATCGCGTGGGTCGATTCCGGCGCGGGCAGGATGCCCTCGGTCCGGGCGAACTGCACGCCCGCCTCGAAGCAGCCGAGCTGGCCGACCGCGATCGGGTCGATCAGGTGCTCCTCGACGGCGCGGCTGATCAGCGGGCCGATGCCGTGCGCACGCAGACCGCCCGCGTGCACCGCGGGCGGCACGAAGGTGTGGCCGAGGGTGTGCATGCGGAACAGCGGGCCGAGCCGGCCGGTGTCGCTGTAGTCGTAGGCGATGGCGCCCTTCGTGAGGGTGGGGCACGCGGCGGGCTCGACCGCGATCACCCGTACCTTGCGGCCGCCGCGCAACTGCTCGCCGAGGAACGGGAACGACAGGCCCGCGAGGTTGCTGCCGCCGCCGGAGCATCCGATCACGATGTCCGGGTAGTCGTCGGCCATGTCCATCTGCAGCAGCGCTTCCTGGCCGATCACTGTCTGGTGCGCCAGTACGTGGTTGGCCGCGCTGCCCAGTGTGTAGCCCAGCGTCGGGTCCTGCGCCGCCACCTCCAGCGCCTCGGAGGTGGCTATGCCGAGGCTGCCCGGTGAGTCGGGGTCGTCCGCGAGGATCGCGCGGCCGGCCGCGGTCTCGATGCTCGGGCTGGGGATGCAGACGGCGCCGAAGGACTCCATCAACGCGCGGCGGTACGGCTTCTGTTCAAAGCTGACCTTGACCATGAAGACCTTGGCGGTCATGCCGAAGAACGAGGCGCTCAGCGCGGCCGCGCTGCCCCACTGGCCCGCGCCGGTCTCCGTGACCAGTCCGGTCTTGCCCGCGAGCTTGTTGTAGTAGGCCTGCGGGATGCCGGTGTTCGGCTTGTGACTGCCGGTCGGTGCGACGCCCTCGTACTTGTAGTAGATGCGGGCGGGGGTGTCGAGCGCGCGCTCCAGTCGGCGGGCCCGGAAGAGCGGCGACGGCCGCCAGTGCGCGTAGAGCTGGCGGACCGGCTCGGGGATCTCGAACTCCCGCTCGGTGCTGGTCTCCTGGTCGACGAGCTGCTCGGGCATCACATGCAGCAACTCGTCGCGGGTCAGCGGCTGTCCGGTCTTCGGGTTGAGCGCAGCGGGCTGGGTGGTTCCCGGCAGGTCGGCGGCTATGTTGTACCAGGTCGCCGGGAGATCCTTCTCGTCGAGCTGGTACTTGATCTTGTCCACGTTCGTCCTTACTTGCTCGCGTGTGCTATGCGGTGGGGTTGGGGCCGGCTTCGTCCGCGAGTGAACCCGCGGCGGTCGTGCTGGAGCTGGCGAAGAGCAGCGGGTGCGCCTGCCGGATGCCGCCGACGACCTGCTCGTACGGCACGTCGTCGAAGTCGCCGTGCATCTGCAGGAACTCCATGTGCCTGCGGCCGAGATCGTCGTAGGGGTGGTACAGGCTGTCCGACCGGCCGTCGAAGGTAAGCGGCGCGATCTTGTACAGCCGGCACAGCAGCTTGTTGAAGACCGGGGTGGCCTTCACCCACTTCCCGTCCAGGTGTACGGAGGTGAGGCTGTGGTAGCGGAAGACGTCGCCGCCGACGAGCTCACGCAGCCGTGGGGAGGCGAGGTGGTTGCGTACGTCGCCGTAGACGAGCCGGCTCGGGATCCCGACGGAGCGGACGGCGGCCGCGTACACGATCGACTTGTGGACGCAGAAGCCGAATCCGGCCTCGATGATCGAGCTCGCCCTGAGCCCGGACCGTGAGAGGTCGGCGCCGTAGACTTCGTAGCGGATGTCGTCGCGCACCGCGTAATAGAGCGCGATCGCCTTGTCGATGTCGGTCTTCGCGTCGGTTGCCGACAGTGTCTTGTCGACGAACGCCCGCACGGTCGGTGACTCGTGGTCGAGGTACTCGGTGGGGCGTGTGAGCCGGTGCAGATCAGAATCCATTGCTGCTCATACCCTTTTCGGTGTGGCGGCGCGGTGCAGACCCATGAGGGTTGATATCCGTTGCTTCTGGATCTCCGTGGTGCCTGAATAGATGGTGCCGGCGACGGCGTTGCGCAGTTCCTTCTCCAGGCCGTACTCGGCGGTGTAGCCGTATCCGCCGAAGATCTGGATCGCCGACAGTGCCGACCGCACGTTGGCTTCGCTGGTCACGAGTTTGGTGATCGCGAGGTCGGTTGCGATGTTCTGGTTCGAGGAGAGCTTCTCGGCGGTGTCGTAGAGCCACTTGCGCGACGTCTCGACGTCGACCTTCATCTCCACGATGCGGTTCGCCGTCGACTGGTAGGAGCCGATGTGCGCTCCGAACTGGGTGCGGGTGCGGGCGTACTCGACACAGCGCTCCAGGCGGTGCTGCATCTCACCGAGGTTGATGGTGAAGCCGCAGAGGATCTCCCACTTCATCACGTGGTCGAGTACCAGGAATCCGGCGCCGACCGAACCGATGACGTTGGCTTTCGGTACGCGGACGTCGTCGAGGAAGAGCTCGCACAGCGGTGACGTCCGCAGACCCATCTTCTCGATCGGCTGGCCGGTGGTGATTCCCGGAGTGTCACGCTCGACCAGGAACGCGGTGATTCCCGCCGGGTTCTCGGGCTTGCCGGTACGGGCGTAGACCACGATCAGGTCGGCGATGGGGCCGTTGCTGACGAATGCCTTCGTGCCGTTCAGCACGAAGGTGTCGCCGTCGGCAACCGCGGTCGTGCGCATGCGCATGATGTCCGAGCCGCCTTCGGGCTCGGTGATGGCATGTGCGCCGATCGCCGTTCCGGCACAGATCCCGGGCAGGTACCTGGACTTCAGTTCGGCACGGCCGAACCGTTGCAGCGGGACGCCCGCGCTCACGATGTGTGTCGAGGCGGAGAAGCTCAGCCCGCCGTCGCGGCAGCTCTCACCGAGTGCCTCCAGGACGTGCATCGTGGTGAGGAGGTCCTGCCCGAGCCCGCCGAAATCCTCACCGAACGGCAGGCCGAAGAGCCCAGCCTCCGCAAGCCGCTTCCACCCGTCCTCGGAGAACGTGCCGGTGTGGTCGCGTGCGATGTGCTCGGCGCCGAGCGCGGGGCCGATCGCGAGGATCGCCTCCCGCAGCTCGCGCTGGTGGTCGTTCGCCTGCGGCAAGGTCCGTCCTAGTACTCGGAGAATTCATCGGCGTCGAGTTCGTGCGTTTCGTTGCCGTGCAACGGCGGGTTGAAGATGCTGATCAGGTCGAGGTCGGTGTCCGGCGCGGCAATCAAGAAGTGCGCGTCGTGCTCGTTCAGCGCGTACAGCACCCCCGGCGTGATCTCGTGTGTGACGGCGCCGTCGGCCGTGACGACCGATCCGCGGCCCGCGATGCAGTAACACGCCTCCAGGTGGTTGCGGTACTGCAGACGTGACTTCGTGCCCGCCCGCACGACGGTGTGGCATACCGTGAAGCCCATGCCGTCGGCTTCGAGCAGGAAACGGTGGCTTGTCCCGTTGCCCCACTCGACGACCTTGACTTCGCCTCTCTTCTTGACGATCATTTCGCTTCCTCCAAGAAGTCAGTTGTCACTTTCCGGTTGTTCGCTCGACGAATTCACTGATCGTGTCGATCGTCCGGAAGGAATCCGGGGAGAGCTCCACGTCGTCGATCGGGATCTGGAAACGCTGCCCTACCCACGTGATCAACACGAGCAGGTCCAGGCTGCTGACCACGCCGTTGTCGAGCAGGTCGTAGGAGGTCTCCAGCTCTTCGCGCGGTGTTCCTGGCAGGTACTCCGCGAGGATGTGTGCCTTGACGGCTTCGGTGATGCTTTCGGTGGTGGTCATGCCTCTCCTGCCAGCAGCTCTTCTCTGATCAGCTTCCGGTCGACCTTGCCGGTCGAGGTGAGCGGCAGCGGGCTGTCGACGAGCTGGAAGGCCGACGGGATCGCGGCCCTCACCAGCCGTTGCGCGCAGTGCTGCCGCAGCCCCAGCCCGGCCAGCCGGTCGGACCGGCGCCGGACGACTGCGTGCAACCGCTGTCCCGCCTGGGGATCCGGTATCGCCACGACGCCGACCTCGGCGACCTCCGGGTGTTCGGCGATGACGCGCTCGACGTCCTCGATACTGACCCGCACCCCGCGCACCTTGACCTGGAAGTCGGTCCGGCCGACGAGCCTCAGTACGCCGTCCTCGGCGCGCGAGACCAGGTCACCGGAGCGGAAGTACGTCGCGTCGTCGGGTCCGGTGACGAACCGCCCGCCGTCCTCGTGCAGATAGCCTCGCGTCTGGAACGGCGTGGCCACCCACAGCTCGCCGGTGCCTGGGCCGGTCAGCTCGCCGTCGTCGGTCATGAGCCGCGCGCGGACGCCAGGCAGCGGTCTGCCCAGCGGCAACACCTCGTCCGTGGCGGCCTCGTGCCCGTCGAAGGAGTGGATGAAGCTGTCGTTGGTCTCCGTGCAGCCGTAGATGTTGTGGAACCGCGCGCCGGGAAACACCTTGGGCAGCTCGGCGCGCAGCGGGCGAGAGGTGTGGTCCCCGGTCAGTACGACGTGCCGCACGCCGGGGAACTGGGCGCCCGATGACCGCACGGCGTCTGCGACGACCCGGAAGAACATCGGGACGGCCTGCACCACGTGCTGATCGGCTTCGAGCAGCTCGACGAGATGGCGCGGGTTCACCGCGTGGTCGGTCTCGACCAGCGTCACCCTGCCGCCGGCCCGCAGTGTCGCCCAGACGTCGAGCAGGCACAGGTCGAAGTTGAGCGGCGCGTAGTTGAGCACGTGCGTGCCCGGCCCGATCCCGAACGTCTCGGCGGCCCAGCTCATGAACCGGTCGGTGGATCCGGCCGAGACCGGCACGATCTTCGGCTTTCCCGTCGACCCGGAGGTTGTGAGCAGGAACCGTACGTCGCCGCTCGGTCGGGCGGGCGACCCCGTCTTCCGTACCTCGATCCCGGTCGCGGTGGCCGTCGCCACATGCTCGCAGCCCGCCCGCTCGACCAGCTCGGCCAGCGCCGTACGGCCGAGGTCCGGTGAGGGCAGCAGCACGGCGCGGCGGGCAAGGCCGCAGGCGAGTACGAACGCGACCGTCTCGGGCGACTTGGCAGCCACGACCGCGAGCGGGCCGTCGCCGGGATGCCCGGCGAGGTGGTCATGGGCGTGCTGGACGAGGCCGGCGAGCTCCGCGTAGGTCACGTCGGAACCTCGCCACCGCAGGGCCGGGGCCCGCGGTTGGGTGGCCGCGAGCGCCAGCACGTCCTCGGCCAGCCCCGTCACGTGGCGTTCCCGTTGGCGGCCGGTGCTACGGCACGGGTGCCACGGAAGAAGTTCTGCGGATCGTAGTGCTGCTTGACTCGCGCCAGCCGGGCGTAAATTTCCTTGCCGTAAGTCTCGACGGAATCACCCGGATTGTCTTCGAGGGAGATGTAGTTGACGTATCCGCCGGGGTGTTCCCATTCCCGCAACGCAACCACGGTCTGCCGCGCCCAAGCGATTCCGGGACCGTCGAGTTCCGCGTCGTCCCACGATCCGTACGCGCTCACCATGAACGGTGCCTGGCGCTGCGGAAAGGCGGAGTCGTCCGCACTGCCGCGTGAAATCTCGCCGAGCAGGAATTCGATGTCGATCGATCCGGTGCTCGACGGATTGGCGGCGGCCGCCGCGACCAGCCGGTCGATGGCTTCGTCGTCCAATTCGGATACGTATCCCGACTTGGTGTAGTAACGGCGTCCGTCGGGCGCACTCTCGTCACACATCGCCTGGAGTTCCAGGTAGGTCATCACCGTCTCGGTGGTGGCGCCTTCCGGCATCGCGGCGAAAAGTGCCTCGGATTCAGCCCGGCTCGCTTCGTCATCCGCCGAGCACACGGAAAGGAAGTCAAGGACCGGACGGCTACGCAGATCCTCGGGAAGCGAATCCGTCGGCCTTGCGTGGCGCAGTCCGCCGAGCAGATGGAAGTCATCGGAAAGGGTGGCGGTGAATTTCCGGTAGATCCGCAGTGCCGTGGCGGCATTGTCGCCCGCATACAGACCGGTACGCACGAGCACCCGGTCGGCGGGACGCAGACGCAGCCGGAACCTGGTCACGATGCCGAAGTTCCCGCCACCGCCACGCAGGGCCCACAACAGGTCCTGGTGCTGTTCCTCGGACGCCTCGACCACCGAGCCGTCGGCGAGCACCACTTCGGCGCCGATGATGTGATCACAGGTCAGACCCCATTTACGGGCCCGCCAGCCGTAGCCGCCGCCGAGCGCGAGCCCGCTGAGGCCGGTATAGGAGAAGACGCCGGCGGGGCAGGCCAGGCCATGTGCGGTGGTGGCGATGTCGACGTCGCGCAGCAGGCACCCGCCGTCCGCCTCGCCTATCCGGTTCTCGACGTCGATACGCACCTCGCGCATCAGCGACAGGTCGATCACCACACCGCCGTCGACCACGGAGGTGCCTGCGACATTGTGTCCGCCGCAGCGCACGGATATCGGAAGTCCGGTTCGGTGAGTAAATCGGACGGCCGCACTGACATCGGACGTCGAACGGCACCGCGCGATCAGCGCGGGCCTGCGGTCGATCATTCCGTTCCAGATACGGCGGGATTCGTCGAACTCAGCGTCCCGGGGCGAGATCAGTTCGCCTGAGAAATTTGCGCGCAGCTCCTTCAGATCAGAAGGATCGAGCGGTGAGTAATCGGCGGTTGACAAGCTCAACGAAGTTTCTCACGTTTCTGTGTGCGGCGTTGGCAGTGATCGAGGAACTCGCCGGAGAGTTTGGCATTCACTGCTTGAGCTGATCCACTTATCGCGAGTGCGGCAGCCAGTGCAAAAGCTGCCACGGCAGCCTTGACTGGCGGTTTTCAAGCCGCTCTGCTTTCGAGCACAAAAGAATGCAGCCATCGGAAATAATATCCCGTTGACTTGTCTTTACAAATGGAGGGCGAAGGAAAGCGGAGGCGCACAGTCGCTTAATTATCTCTGACACAACATGGCGGAGAAAGGACCACAGCCGCATCCGTGCGGCACTGCGAGCATGGTCACACTCCTCAGTCCAACCGATCAAATTTGCGAGCTGGCGATAAGGAGGTTAATCGAGTGCCTCAGCGGCAGCAAGGTACGTCATCCGGAACTTCTCATTCCGGTGGCTGAATCGAGGTGGGTCAGCCCGGATCACCCGGATTACCTCAGCGGATCATCATCTTCGCTGATGGGACGGTACATCCGGCAGCGAGCACGAGGCGGCCGCTGGTCCGCCCAGCTCTTCCGCATGCCCGCCAGCTCTGGGGCGGACGTGACGCGAAGGCTCATCGGCCCGCATGTCGACATGACTGAATCTGGTCGGTTGGAGCGGGGCCGCACGGCCCCGAAGAGGGCATCAACGGCATCGCGCCATGGCTGTCGTTCGGGACCGTGGCCGGTATTCGGCAAGTGCGCCAGGGGGGACTACCGGGCTGAACGGGACAGTCGGCCAAGCACCTTGATGAAGTGGTCGCCGACGAGGCGATCGCCGCCAGGCCCGTAACGCCGCGTGATCCGGCGGCGGGGCCCGCGTGGTTCAGCTGAGCCGCGGCGGACAGCGCGTGCCGGCGATCGCGGACACACACTGGGCTTCTTCCAACTGGGCGGTGGTGACCGCGAGTTGGACACGTCTGCACAACGATGAAGCTGATGGCTGACGGGTTGTCGAGCAGGATCAACCGTGTGCGCCATGAGCTTTGTGTGCCTGTCTACCCTTCGTCGCTCGCCCTGTCCAGCCGCACGGTGGTGCACCTGCGGTGCGTTGGCACCCACGGCCGGCTCGCCGCCGGTTCGATATAAGGTCAACGGCCCTTGCGTGACGATCCTTGTCGTATGTGCTCGCGTTGGGACCTGGCGTGGTGGGTGGTCATCCTGTCCATCCGGTGTGGTGCAGCCAGTCCTCGAAGGTCATCAGGTCGGGGTGCAGGCGGCGCAGGAGGCTGATGTCCCGGTCCCGGGCGTAGAGATCACGGTCGGCGAAGAACTGGAACATCGCCGCGTAGTCGTGGCCGAAGTCGGGGACTGCGGCGCGCAGTTCGTCGTACGGCATCGGGATGTAGGTGCTGGGGGTGCCCGTGACCTGGGTGAAAGTGGCGGCGATCTCGTTGCCGGTGAGGCTGTCGCCGATCACGGCGAGGTCGCGGGCGCCCCAGGACTGCCAGTTGTCGAACATGTGGCAGGTGAACCAGGCGATGTCGTCGAGGGCGACAAGCGGGTAGTGGGCGGCGCCGAGGGGGAGTTTGAAGGTCAGGCCGCCCCGGTCGTCCGGTCGGGGGGTGAGCCGGTCCCGCAGGTTCTCGAAGTAAGGGGCCGTGGTCAGTACCGAGACGTGGCTGGTGTACCAGCCGTCGGTCTCCTTGCGGAGCATTTCCTCCGACCGCATCAGGTCGATCTGGGCGGCGACGGCGGCTTTGCTGTCGAAGTGCGGGACGGGGTGGCCGGTCAGGGACACCGCGCTGTCCAACGAGGACCAGATGAAACGCTCCACGCCGGTCCGCTCCGCGGCGGCCAGCCAGCGCAGCCCTTGCCGGTATTCGCCCACGGCGCTCCCCGTCGCGAAGAAGTCGGTGTTGGCGAACACGCGGTCGGCCTGTCCGGTCAGGTCCTCCAGGTCCGCCTGGTCGGAGCGGACCAGTTGCACGCGGTCGGGCGCGACGGCGGCGAGTTCGGTGGCGTGGGCGGACTCCGGGTGGCGGGTGGGGACGGTGATGGTGGCGTCGGTGGTGGCCAGCAGGTGTCGGACCACGTGACGGCCCATGGCTCCGGTGCCTCCGACGACGAGGATGTGGGTCATGGGGTTCTTCCCTGGTGCGTCAGGATGTGTTCGGCCACCTGGGCGTGGGTGGCGACCCAGACGTCGCCGGACTCACGGATGTGGTCGAGGATCTGGCCGACCATGCCCCCGAGGAGCGGCCGGCCTGCGACGTGGGCGTGGACGGTCAGGCGGAAGACGCCCGGGCCGGGGGCGGCGAGCAGCTGGTCCAGCAGCTCACGGTGCAGGTCGCGGTAGGCGTACGGGCCGGCCGCGGCGTCACGGACGTCGGAGTGGTCGCTGTGCATGAGGGAGACCAGAGGACCGTGAGTGGTGGACAGGACCTGAGGGAGGTCGCGGTCGCTGTGGTCGCCGGTCCAGCGGTAGCCGGCCTCGGCGAGCAGGTCGGACGTGTGCCTCGAACCGGTGGCGCGTGGGCTCATCCAGCCCGTCGGGCGAACGCCGGTGACACGTCGAAGGATGTCGGTGCAGCGACGGACATTGGTCCGCTCGGCGTTGACATCGAGCAGCGCGGGCACCACGTCCTGGGCCCAGGAGTGCGCGGCGATCTCGTGACCCGCCTCGTGCACGGCCAGGACGGTCTCGGGGTGCCGCTCGGCCACCAGTCCGTTGACGCCGACAGTGGCGGGCAGGTCACCGAGGACGTCGAGCAGCCGCCAAATGCCGGTGGTGACACCATAGTTGGCCCAGGAGGTGCTGTGCGTGTCGTCGATGCCGGACAGCGGCCACGCCGCGGCCATCGGCGCGTAGGCGGGCCAGTGCCCTGGTGACCAAAGCTCCAACGCGACGGTGACCAGCGCGACGACCTTCCGCCCGCCCGGCCAGTCGGTTACTGCTCTCATGCGGTTCCCCTTTCCCGGCAGCTTCCGCCGTGGACGCTAGTGAGGCGGTAGGTACCTGGAGGTTCCTGGCAGCGGGCTACCGTCGGGGTATGCGTGAGTACTCCGGCAGCGTCTTCCTCGCCGACTGCCCGGCTCGGCTGGCAGTCGAGATCATCGCCGACAAGTGGGCCGTGGTCGTGCTGTTCGCGTTGAGCCGGGGTACGTGCAGACACGGCGAGCTGGTCGACCTGATCGGTGGAATCTCGCGGAAAGTGCTGACCCAGACGCTGCGGCGGTTGCAGGGGTACGGCCTGGTCGACCGCCACGCCGAGGCCGGGAAGGTCGAGTACGTGCTGACCGACTTGGGCCGGACGCTGGTGAAGCCGATCGCCGTGCTGACCGAATGGGCTCACGAGCACGGCGCGGCCGTGATGGGATTCCAAGAGCGCACAACGGACTGAGCCCACTCGGCCTCCCCCTCACGCGCTGTCCGGTTCGTAGGCGGCTCCGACCATCAGCGCCTGCTTGCAGAGAGGACAGATCCCCTGCCGCCGGACCGCCAGGAGAAGGCTTGTCCATCGGCGGTGACACCTCAGCGAACACCGGAAGTTGACGGCACCTGTGTGTCCTCTGTGATCCGTGGGGTGGGACGATCTCCCGTCCGGGGAGGGGCAGGTCGAACGGATTCGGGGACCGAGTGGGCCCGACGGAGTGGCAGGGGAATGAAGGGCACATCGGACGTGCCGGCCGCATCGGTTCGTACACGGTCGAGCGCAAGCTTGGCGAGGGCGGCCCAGCCCGACCTCTCCTGAGGGACCGGGGTGACTGCCTGAAAGGAGCCGTGGACGGTCGGCGGAGCTGCTCCGGCGTGATGTACGCGCGGATCGTATCCATCCACGGCATGTCCCACGGGAAAATGCCAGAACCTCCTCCTTCTCACTACACCGGGCGTAACTTCTCCGTCACTGCGGCACCGGAGTAGCGCCGCGGCGCCTGCCCCGAGTGACCCCAGGGAGGGGAGTTCCGCGTGCCCGGAATCGACGAGTGCCTGCTGGAGACGATGCGGCTGCCCGGCGCGCTCGGAGCGGCACTCGTCGACTGGACCAGCGGGCTCGCGCTCGGAACCATCGGCGATTCGCCGGGCGGGGACCACGAAGCGGCCGCAGCGGAAACCGCCGAGTTCGCCAGGAGCGCCGCCGAACACCCCGTGTTCATACCTGGTACCGCGGACACCTCTGGCGGGCTGCTGCCGCTGGAGGACGTCTTCGTCGCCACGCACGAGGGCTACCATCTCCTGCGCTTCGTCAGAACGGCCCACGACAGCAGCGTCTTCCTGTACCTCTGGCTCGACACCGAGCTGGGCAACCTCGCGCTGGCCCGGCTGCGACTGCGTGAACTGGCCGAACGGCTGGTCCTGGCGTGAACCGGACCACGGAGTCCGCCGACGGCCGACATCTCTCACCCATGCTCCGTCGGCTGGTGGCCGAGCACGCGACCGGCGCGCTGCTGCGCGACAGCGGCACGCTCTACCTCATCGACGGGCAGGTGGTCCACGCGGAGAGTCCGTCCGCTCCCGGCATCGGCGTGCTCCTGACGGTGGGCGGCCGACTGCACCCCGAGAGCTGGCAATGGGCCGTCGACCAGGCGGGACCCACCGGCGAGGTGGGACGCTTCCTCGTGGACAGCGGCCAGGTTCCGGGCGGCGAACTCGAACTGTGCCATCTGGGCGCGCTGTTCGACGCGGCGTTCTTCGCCCTCTCCCCCGGCAGCGGCCCCACCCGCTTCCGCTACGGAGTGGCGCACTGGATCGGCCCGGTGGTTGCTGTCCCGGCGCACTCGGTGGCCCGGGAGGCCGCACGTCGCCGGGAACTGCTGCGTCGGCTCTGGCCGCATCCGGAGGTCGACACCGCCCCCGTGGTCCGCGCCCGGAACTCGTCCCCGGCACCGGTCACAGGCCGCCAGCGGCCGCTGCTCGCCCTGGCCGACGGCGTCCGCACCCCTCAGGACATGGCCCGCCTGCTCGGCCGACCGGCCTTCCACACCCTGGTCGACGTCCGCCGGCTGGCGGCCGGCGGCGCGATCGAGACACCCCTGGCGACCATTCCTCGCGAGGGAATGCCCGTCCCAATGGCGCGGGCATCGGCCGAAGCGGAAACCGCGGCGGACGTCGTTCTGTTGCGCCGACTGCGTGACGGCCTGGAGGCCGCGCTGTGATCCGCGCCCGGAGGCAGCGCGCCGAGAGGAGACAACAGATGATGGCAGCCGAGGCCGAGGTGCTCACCGAGCTGCGCAGGCTGCGGCTCCAACTGCCCCAGCTTCGCGGGGCGTTGGCGGCCAGCGTCGACGGGCTGGTGCTCGCCCAGGACTCGACGCACGAGGCCGAGCCGCTCGCCGCACTCACCGCAGCGGCCCTCGGCGTCGCCCGGCGTCTCACCGACACAGCAGGACAGGGCGCCTTCCACGAACTCCTCCTGCGCGGCGACCAGGGCTACGTCGCCACTTATGCGGCGGGCTCGTCCGCCGTGCTCACCCTCCTCGCCCAGCCCCGCATCAACGTGGGTCGGCTGCATCTCGAAGCCCGCCGGGCGAGCGCCCGGATCGGCGACCTGGTCGACGACAGCCTCGGCCGACTGGAGACCCCATGACTCCCACTCGTCCCCGTGCCGACCGGCCCGGGAACACCTCGAACGGCAGACAGCGGAAAGGAAGCACGAATCCCATGGCCAACACGGAAGCCGCGCTCAAGGAAGCGATGTCCACGATCGAAGGGACCATCGGCGTGGCGCTCGTCGACTACAGCAGCGGCATGGCCCTCGGCACCCTGGGCGGCAGCAAGGACCTCGACCTCTCGGTGGCCGCCGCCGGCAACACCGATGTGGTGCGCGCCAAGGTCCGCACCATGGAACTGCTCGGGCTCAAGGACGAGATCGAGGACATCCTGATCACCCTGGGCTCCCAGTACCACCTGATCCGGCTCCTGACGGGACGTAACCACACCGGACTCTTCCTCTACCTGGCCCTCGACAAGACCCGGGCCAACCTCGCCATGGCCCGTCACCAGCTGAAGAAGATCGAGGCAGAACTGGAGGTGTGAACCGCGCCCCCGGACGGTCCGGCCGTCTCCGGCCCACGCCGGGGCGCCCCGGGTCGAATGACCACGGTGGGCCTCCCGAGTGGACCACCGAGCCGCAGGGGGTAGCGGCACCCGTCGGCCGGTTCCGGGGCACTCTCGCCCTGACGGCCCCGCCCCAGTGGGCGGGGCCGTGATGCTTCCGGCCGACGGTGGTCCACCCCGCTTCCCCCCAGAGGCACAATCTCCCTGTGCTCCCACCAATGCACGCGCCCGGAGGTCGGGCATGATTGAGCGACAGACAGTGATGCAAAAGTCCAGCCGCCCCCGTGCATCCTCATGGGCCACTGGCTGTCTCCTGCTGGCTGCTGCGGCGAGTTGCAGCGGCCCGTTGTCGCTGGGCGGGTGGCCCCTGGCTGGCTGGTGGGCTCGGCGCTGGTGTTCATCTCGGTGCCGCTCACGCCGATTCGGGTTGTGCTGCGCGGTGCTCGCGTCGCTCACCCGGGCGCCGTTCGACGAGACCGCCCTGACGGTGCGTGCGCTGCAAAGCGATCCGGTCGGCATGGTCCTGCGCGCCGACGATCCGCTGGCCCGCGGCGACCGGCTGCGGCCGGCTGAACTGAGCGACTGCCGCTGATTCCGGTTTCCGCAGGGCACCGCCCCCTTCTGGCAGTCGTACTGGAATGGGAGCAGGCCGCGCGAGGGGCCAGTGGTGCGCGCCGTCCAGGAATGCCTGCAAGCCGTGTTGTGGAACGGCACGGTCGGCCTGGCCCGTTCGGACACGACCTGCCCGCGGAGTTGGCCATGGTCCCGCTGATCGACATGGCGCCGAGCCGAGTAGTGGCGGTGCGGAACCTGCAAGTGGCCCGCCCCGGCGGGGCCGCCGCTCCCCCGTGGCGGCGGCCCCGTCCCCGTCCGGCTCAGCGCAGCCGAGTTGCGGCGTACGCCTCGATGGCGGCCCGCTGGTACAGGGCCAGGCCCGGCGCGATCGACTCGTACACCGCGTACCAGTGCTCGTTCTCCACGCAGCAGCGTCCGATCGCGCAATATTCCTCGGCGGTGGCCGGCCGGCTCCGGGCCAGCGTCCGGTACTGGGTGTCGATCTCCGCCTGCACCGCGTCGGCGTCGGCGGGCAGACCGGCGGCCAGCAGCTCCGCCAGCCGGATCATCTGCGCCGTGCGCTCACGCTCCTCGGCCTCGACCTCGGCCTCGCTCAACGCCGAAGCACGCCGCTCGACGGCCCCGGCCAACTCCGGGAAACCACGCAGGACCTTCATACACTGGGCAGACCGGATGCCCTCGAACAGATTCTCCGGCCGACTGATACTGATCACGTCTCTCCCGCCCTTCCTGGACTGCTCCAGTTCGGCGATCGTGCGGGCAACGGTGCCAACCAGAGCATCCAGCCGGTCGCGCTCGGCAAGCAGCCGACGGTAATGGCCCCGCAGCGCCTCCAGCTCGTCGACCTGCGCGGCCAGGATCCGGCCGATCTCGGGCAATCCCAGGCCCAGCGCCCGCAGCACGAGAACCTGCTGCAGCCGCAGCAGTTGGCCCTCCTCGTAGTAACGGTGGCCGTTGGCACCGATCCAGGCCGGCAGCAGCAGGCCGATCTCGTCGTAGTGCCGCAGCGTCCGGACCGTCACACCCGACATCCGGGCGACCTCCGCGATCGGCCAGGCCATCGCCGCCTCCCCCACACACGCTTCACCGGGCCGGAATCTCCGGCCCCGCTCAGCACGGTAAAGGCTTCCGCTGCGGCAGCCTCAAGCCCCAGCACTCAACTTCCTACGCACCGGTCGGCGGCCGCACGGACAGCGATCACGATCGGCCCGCTGCACAACTCTTCCTTTTCTCGCTTTTCTCGTGAACAGAGCCACCGAAGCCGTCGACGGACTGCCGCCCGGGCACTTGAGCGCGCCGCGACAGCAAACGCGCGGACCCGGGCTCTGTCCTGAAACGGGGCACGTCTCACGGCCGACAGATGCCTTCCCGTCTCGGCTCTGCCCGCAGGACCCTGGGTGCGCACTCTCACTCACACCGTTGAGCGTCCTGGCGAGGGAGGATCATGAAAAGGTCCCGGTTCGTGACACTGCTGGCAGGCCTCGGGGTCGTGGTCAGCTGCGCGGTCCTCACCCAGTCGGCATCCGCAGGCGCCGCACCGCCGCCCGCTCCCAAACAGCCCACTTTGGTGAGCAAGAGATCCTTCAGCGCAGCGTCGCTGTCGCAGACCAACTGCTGGACCGGGGTGAACGACGGACAAGTCCTCACCTGGTACGGCGCCCCGGTCACCCCCTCACAGGCCGTTGTGGCATCCGCTTCTGAAGGCGTCATGTACGGGGAGGGCGTCGGCGATGCACACATCTACTCGGAGAACGTGACCGTGGTGAACAGCGCGATCCTCGTCCGGGTACACACCGGCTGGGGCGCCCCGCTCAGCGTCTGCATCCACTACGTCGGCTAGCCACCGGCAACCTCACTCGCGGGCGGCCGGCATGCAGCCGACCACCGGACCACGGCTGCGTGAACAGCCACTAGCTGAAGATCGCCGCCAGCACGGACAACGCCACAAGGATGGCCAGCGCTTCCCAGCGGGCCGCGCGGCGCAGCGTGTCCAGCGACGAGGCACTGCCGGACGACCGTTCGGCTGCCAAGCGGCGGAATCGTCGGACGAGTGGTGGGAGGAGTGGTGGACCGTGTGGTGGGACGTCCCACCACACGCCCGGGGATCCCCTTGCCCGCCACGGCCAGTTCCTGACAGCAGTCGATGGCGGAGACGAAGGTGGCGAAGGTGTGTGCCGTCTTGTCCCTCGGGGTTGCCGTCATCGCCGACGTCGACGGGCAGTTCCTTCCACGTCAGGCGTTGTTGTTGCTCAGATGGACTCCGTTGGCGGCGGTGTCGAAGACCTGGCGGTACTGCTGCCATTGTGCGTCCGGCGCGGAAAGGTAGATCACGTACTGGGTGCCGTCGGCGTCGGCGAAAGACACCTCCGCCGCGCGGTATTTCCGTGCCCTGCCGTTGAAGGTGAACTCCCAGTACCCTGCAGGCCGTCCTCGGAAGGTGGTTGGGACCATCCTCACCCGTTCATAGCCGGGGTTGTCGCGACGAGTCTGGGCCTCCTCCGTCTGACGCCAGTGCTGCAGAGGATCGGTTCCCGCGAACCGGACGACGTTGATCCTCAGGCCCACCAGGCCGGACGGGTCCAGGTAGGCGACTTCACCACCGGCGAGCGTCTTGCTGGTCCAGCCGTCCCGTACGGGAACGGAGAAGCGACTGTCCGCCTTTTCGAGGTGATAACCGGCTGGCAGCGGCGGCAGGGCGGGGCTGGCACTCGGAGACAGAGTGGAGGCAGCGGTCCGGGGTGCGTCGGTACTCGGCCCATCGGCACCGCCCTTGAGCCACCACAGTGAACCGCCGGCCACGCAGGCGGCGAGGGCCACTGCCGAAACCGTCCACACCGCCGTACGACGGCGGTTGCCGCTGCCCTTTCGTCCGGCTCGTCCGGGAGGTTCGGCGTCGCCGGCACGGTCCGACCGCGCGAGGGTATCGACGGGAGCCGTTCGCGTACCGGTCACATCGCCCAGGAGGCGTTCCACCGCGAGCACGTCCATACGCTGTTCCGGCTCTTTGACGAGCAGGCCCTCAATCACCGCGGTCAGGTTCCCGGCACTGCGCAGGGGCTCGTGCGGTTCGGCGGCGATGGCGTACGCGATCTCGATCGGGGTGGCGCGGTGGAACGGGTGCCGCCCCTCGACGGCCCGGTACAGCGTCGCCCCCAGGGCCCACAGGTCACTGGCGGGACCGGGCTCGGCGCTCCTGAGGCGTTCGGGCGCCAGATAGCGGATGGAGCCGATCAGCTCGCCGGACTTGGTCAGCGAGGACGTTCCCGACTCGATGGCGATCCCGAAATCGGTGAGGACGATCCGCCCGTCGTCTCCCAGCAGAACGTTGGCGGGTTTGACGTCCCGGTGCAGGACCCCGACATCGTGGGCGGCATGCAGAGCGGCGGCCACGGCCCGGCCGATCCGGGCGGCTTCATCGGCTGGCAGCGCACCCCGACGCTCCAGGACATCGCTTAGCGTGAGCGAAGGTATGTACTCCATGACGATGCACGGCAGACCCTCGTCGTCGACCACGTCGTGCACCACGATCACATTGGGGTGGGTGATCCGGGCGGCGCTGCGGGCCTCGCGGCGGGTGCGCTCGTGCAGCGTGTGGACCTCGTCGTCGTGCAGGTGCGGCGGAATGCGCAGCTTCTTCACAGCGACGTGGCGGCCGAGCAGCTTGTCCTCGGCGCGCCACACGGTGCCCATGCCGCCACTGCCCACGCGCTCCACGAGCAGGTACCGGTCGGCGACGAGCCGCCCAAGATCGGACACCGCGGTCGTCTCCATCTCTGCTTCCCGTTCGCGAACGGTCAAGGTCGAACAGGCACGATAACCCATCCGGCTGAACGGGCACGGCTGCCGTTCGACGGGCCCGCGTGCCCTCACGGCTCGCCGACCGCGTTGGCGGAGCCGGCCCGGCGGAGACCTCCGGCTCCCTCTGCGGCGCCGTCCGGCCCCAGGCGGCGCCGCAGGGTCGAGATAAGCCGGGCCTGCTCTGAAGGGCATTCCCGCACGGCCAGTCCCGCACCCGAGCGTGGCATCCAGCTCTCTCCGCACACGGGAACAGGGCCCGGCCCGGCACACGACGAAATGGCTTCCCGTTCGGTCATGCGTCGCTACAGGTCACGCCACGTATCTGTACTCCACCCCGTGCGGCGACGCGACAGCGGCGCAGTATTTCGGCCCCAGCGACGTCCTGTGCTCCAGAGCCTGGGCGCAGCGCCGCGGGCAGTGAGGGCCGAGCGGAGCCGTCAGGCCAGTTCGACATAGCCCGGCCAAGGGCACCGCCCAGTGCTCTGCTTGTAGTCGTACGCCGAGAATGTTCCGTCGCCGTGCTGGTACCAGCAGGGTGGCTTCCGGTCCTTCCTGAGAGTCACCGAGTACGGAGATCCGCCGCCCCTGGCGACATCACCCGGCCTGGGGTGGTGCCCCATCGGATAGGAGGGGATCTGCAGATCACCGTCGAGTGCGACAGCAGCGGGAACGAACCCCGCAGCGGCAACCGCCGCCAGGGCCGTGGCAACAACGAGACGACGCATGAAAGCTCCTGGTTCGGCGTACACGGGACGACTCCCACCAAACCCGACCACCAGGACACGTGCGGGCCTGCAGCCCCCGAGCGGCCCAACCCATTCACCCGCCAACGCTCCCGGCCCGTCAGGTGTAGGACGGCAGGTGAGCCGGGGCTGGGTCAGGGTCGAGGATCCGGCGGCCGAGGTCGGGTGGAGCCGCCGGCGCCTGTGGTCCCGGTTCCGGTCGCAGATCGGCCTGCCGTACGAGGGCGTGGATGCCGTCCACACGAAGGGCACCTCGCCTTGCCGCTCGGCGGGTCCCTGGGCACCGTGCCGCCCGGCAACGGCCTGGTCGCGACCGGGGCGAACGGCGTCGTCGGCTACGTCCACGCCGCGCCCCGCGACAAGCCGCACGAGCAGCAGGCGCGGGCGGGCGTCCTGGGACCGGCACCACCGCCCTGCCCGGTGTCTTCGGACGAGGAGCCGCCGGGGTGGTCGGCTATTCGTCCGGGGCGGCGCGGGATGCCTCCTGGGAGGCCGCGGATCCCTCAGCAGCGCTCGGGCAGCCACCGGCATCGGGGTACCAGGCAAGGGTGACGACGGCGGTGTGCACGGAGAGCGCTGAGCACCCCGTCCGCGTCGATCCCGTCCCACGCCGACCGGCGGCTCGGGGGCAAGCTCTCGGATATCCGCAGGACAACCGTCGGAATCGCTGCCTACCGCAGGGTGAGGCGGCCTTGGAAGTTCTCCGGGACCGGGGCGAAGCGGAGGGCCATCGTGACGGCAGCCGGGTCGGCGACCGTCAGGCGGTAGCGCGTGCACAACAGGTGGCACAGCGCCATGAGTTGAACCGTCGCGATGTCGGCGCCGATGCACCTCTTGGGTGCCCAGCCGAACGGGACGTAGCAGGTGCGGTCCGCCGGGCCGTGCGGCGCGCCGGGCAGGAACCGGTCGGGGTCGAAGACGTCGGGCTGTTTCCAGACCCGCTCGTCGCGGTGGATCATGTGCGGGCTCAGCAGGTACCACTGGCCCGGCTCCAGTCGGGTGCTGCCCAGGTCGAAGGCGTACTTGGACCGCCGTACCAGCAGCAACGGCGGGCTCCACATGCGCAGCACCTCCTTGACGAAGCGGTGCGTCACCGGCGCCGCCCGCGTCGGCGCCGCGCGGAAGGCGGCCGGATCCACGCCCGCCAGTTCGGCGGTCAGCCGCTGCTGCCACTCGGGGTTGCGGACGAACTCGTACAACAGGCTCGCCGCGGCCGTCCCCGGTGGGCCTGCGATGGCGGTGAGGACGGCGGTCACCACGTCGAGCGCGCGGTCCATACCGAGGTCGGGCAGCAGGTCGACGAACGGGTCGGCCAGGTCCGGCTCACGATTCCGCTTGCCGCCGGCGCGCTCGCGCAGGACCCTGCGCACGACCAGGCCTGAGCGCACCTGGACGGCGTTGAAGCGAAGGAGATGCCCGATCCCGCCCGGTTCGGGCGAGACCAGACGCAGCAGTTTCAAGTGCAGGTCCAGGACCACGAGGTCTGCCTCGCGGGCGGTGAGGCCGGAGAGCGCGAGGGGCAGCAGGGAGCGTACGGCCATGTCCTGGGTGAGCATCACCAGGTCCGTGTCCTCGCCGAGTCGCGCATCGATGATCCGTTGCATGCGCTCGATCAGCCGGCCGTGGTGCTCCTCGGTGGCGAGCGCGTGGAGTTGGGTCATCCAGGCGGAACGGATCCGGCTCCAGTGGACCGGGGTGCTGGTGCGCTTGCGTACGACGTCGAGGAGGCGGTCGTGCATGACGAACCGGTGCCAGTTCGTGGCGCTGACGTGGCGGGCCGCCTCCGGCTCGAAGACGGCGAGGCGTTCGTCGTCGATCCAGAAGATGCCGTCCTCCTCGGCACTGCGCATCCGCATGAGGCGAAGGAAGTCGCCGGGGTGCTGCGGGGTGGTCATCGTGAGCATTCCCCTCGTGGGGCGCGGGGAGCCGACCGGGCGTCGGCTCCCCGCGCCGGGCCGGTCAGATGTGGTGGTACAGGTACCAGAAGTATTCGTACAGGCGTCGGATGTTGAGGGCCGACATGGTCTGGCGATACAGAGCACGCATGGTGGTTCACCTCCTTCAGGGGCGATCGGCGCGGGCGCTCAGCACCGCGGTGAAACGCGGCGGAGCGAGCGAGGGGCCCACGTGGGGACCGTCGCCGACAGGGTCGACCGAAAGGTGCCAGTCGCGAGTGATGACGTGGACGAGGTCTTCGAGCAGCCGCATGGCGACGGTCGCGCCCGCGCAGCTGTGCGGCCCATGCCCGAAAGGCAGGAAGGCGGGGTCGGCGGCGGGATCCGCCCAGCGTTCGGGGACGAACTCGTCGGGCCGCTCCCAGTGGGCGGGGTGCCGGTGCACCAGGTAGGTGCACACGGCGAGTTGGTCGCGCGGGGTCACCGTGGTCCCGCCCAGGTCGTGCACCCGGCTCGGCGTACGGCCGAACAGCCAGGCCACCGGCCACAGCCGCAGTGCCTCGCGAACCGTCCAACTCGGTTCCACAACAGGTGAGTTGGGATGCATGCCGGAGAGGTAGACCGACCAGCCGAGGGCGAAGCCGATGGACCCGGCGGTGGCGAACAGGAATGACAGGTAGACCTCGACGAGATCTCGGGGGTCGGCCGTGGGTCCGCTCCCCACGAGGACGGCGTCGAGCAGGTCGCGGGTTTCCGCCTGCTGTCCGGACGGCCGCACTCGGCGCAGTGCCGCTCGACGAGCGGTGATCTCGGCAAGGAGTGTCCGCTGCGCCCGGCGGCGGAAGATCAGCCGGGAGGGCGCCGAGTGCCGTGCCCGCGCGCCCGCGAGGACCGCGCGGGCCACGATCTCGCCGACAACGGCGTGCAGTTCGTCGGGCGCGTCCCGGCACAGCAGTACGTCGCGCAGGTGCTGGAAGACGAGCAGGTTCCCGGCGTCCGGCCAGGCACTCGTCGGTACGAGCCGGTCGGCGACCAGACGCGGCAGGTCGGGTCGTCGTAGGTCGAGGTGGCGGCGGAGCAGGGCACGGGCCGAGCGGGCGATCTGGACCTGCGCGTCGCGCGGTCCGAAGACGCCGCGGCGGGTCCGGTAGAAGTCCGAGGTCTCGGCCACGGTGGCGGCACGGTTGCCCAGCACGTCACGAGCGGCTTCCGGACCGGCCACGCACACCGCGCCCGACGCCGAGCGCCACACGTCGTGGACGCCGTCGAACTCTGCGGTCAGGAGGGTCAGAGGATCGGTGCGGCGCATGCGGGCGCCTGCAACGGGAGGCGTACAGGCACGCTCGCTGTCCCCGCGGGACGGTGTGGACGACTCCATGGTGCCCTCCTTCGTGGGTGTACGCAGATGTGCGGGCTGTACCGGCTGCCCGGCACGGGTCGGGGCCTCCTCCGCTCCAGACTGAAGGCCGCGCATGGGCCGGGAAGTTGCCGAAAGGTTGTCGCGGCGCGCGGGGGCGAGGACTGTGGAGGCAACGTGCACGGGGGGTGAAAGAGGTGCTGCGACTGTGTCTTTCAGGGCCGGTGGAGTTCGTGGGCCGAGAGGGGCCGGTGGAGTCGGGTCCCCCTCAACGCCGCACCGTCCTGGCCGCGTTGGCCGTGAACGTCGGCCGTCCGGTGCCGGTCGAGGTCCTCATCGACCGGGTCTGGGGAGCCGATCCTCCACGGGGCGCGCGCCGTGCCCTGTACGCCCACGTCGCCCGGCTGCGGCGGCTGGCCGAGCGGCTCGACAGCACGGGACAGGGACGGTGGTCGCTGTTGCGCCGGGCAGGCGGTTATCAACTGGCCCTGGACCCGGACCTGGTGGACCTGCACCGGTTCCAACGCCTGACCTCACCGACCGGACAGAGCGGCCTGGCCGACGACGAGCAGGCCGCTCTGCTGCGTGGCGCCCTGGAGCTGTGGCGCGGCGAACCCCTGACCGGGCTGCACGGGACATGGGTGGCGCGCGTGCGGGAGGCATGGCACCGACAGCGCGTGGACGCCGCCATACGCCTTGCGGGCGCCGAGGTGCGCAGCGGTGAACCCGCCGCGGCGGCGAGCCGGTTGACCGACCTCCAAGGGGAGTACCCGTTCACCGAACCGCTGGCCGAGGCACTCATGCGGGCCCTGCACGCTACGGGGGACACCGCTTCGGCGCTGCGTTGCTATGCGCGGACCAGGCGGCACCTCGTGGAGGAGCTGGGCACGGAACCCGGAAGGCGACTGCAGGAATTGCACCAGGACATCCTGCGGGGACAGCCGCCGCGCGACGCGAGGCGTGTGATAACTACACCGGTACGCTCTGCGCCGTTACCGGTTTCCCCCGCCCCTGCCGCTCTCTCCACGCCGAGGCTCAGCAGCATCGGCCCGCCCGCATCCGGAATGCCGCCCGCGGCCCTGTACCCGTCCGCTCCGCCGCGACACACAAAGCACCCTCCGCCCATCGTTCCCGCCCAACTCCCCATGGCTGTGCCGGGATTCACCGGCAGGGTGGACGAACTGACCCGGCTGCACCGGATTCTGGCCCAGGCACGACGGCAACCGACAGCCATGGTGATCTCCGCCGTGTCGGGCATGGCCGGGGTGGGCAAAACGACGCTGGCCCTGCACTGGGCGCAGCGAGTGCGCAGCGAGTTCCCCGACGGGCAGCTCTATGTCAATCTGCGGGGCTTCGACCCGGGCGGGACGCCGGTCGGTCCGGAGCGTGCCGTACGGGACTTCCTTGAGGCCCTGGGCGTCTCCGCCGCGCGCATGCCGGGCACCTTGGACGCCCAAGTGGGCCTGTACCGCAGCCTGCTGGCCGGACGACGGATGCTGGTCGTCCTGGACAACGCCCGCGACGCGGACCAGGTCCGCCCGCTGCTGCCCGGCGCGCCCGGCTGTCTGGCGCTGATCACCAGTCGCAACCCGTTGACGGGGCTCGCGGCCGCCGAGGGCGCTCACCTGCTGGGAGTGGGTCTGCTCGCCCCGGCGGAGGCCCGTGATCTGCTGGCCGCCCGCCTCGGTGCCGCGCGGGTGGCCGCGGAACCGACTGCGGTGGACGAGATCGTCGTGCGATGCGCCGGACTGCCCCTGGCCCTCGCGGTCGTAGCAGCCCGGGCGGCCGCATGTCCGGATCGACAACTGGGTTTGTTCGCCGATGAGTTGGGTGTAGCGATCTGCCGGCTCGACCCGCTGGAGACCGGAGATCCGGGCACCGGGGTGCGGGCGGTCTTCGAGTGGTCGTACCGCATGCTGAGCCCTCGGGCCGCGCGGCTGTTCCGATGCGTGGGCCTCCATCCCGGACCCGACGCGGACGCGACGGCACTGGGCGCATTGGCGGGAGTGACCGCGGAACGGGCGCGGGAGCTGGCCACCGAGCTGACCGCGGCCCACCTCCTGACCGAGCACTGGCCGCGCAGATACACCTGCCACGACCTGCTGCGCGTCTACGCCACCGAACGGGGTGTCGAGCAGGACAGCGAGACCACCCGCACCGAGGCGACCCGCCGCCTCCTCGACCACTACCTGCACACGGCGTACGCGGCCGACGCGCTCCTGACCCGCCGATGCGACCCGATGACGCTCGCGCCGCCGGTGACCGGATCGCTGCCGGGTCAACCCTGCGACCATGACGAGGCGTTGGCCTGGTTCACCGCCGAACACTCCGTACTGCTGTCCGCTGTGGAGCGGACGCCGGACGGATTCGACGCCCATGCCTGGCAGCTCGCCGCGGCCCTGACCACTTTCCTGGAGCGCCAGGGCAACTGGCAGGCCCTCGCAGCCGCTCACGGCACCGCCCTGGAGGCCGCGCGGCGCAGCGGGGAGAGGGCGGGGCAGGCCGCCGCCCACCGCGGGCTCGGCCTCGCCCGCTTCCAGCAGGGACACACGGACGAGGCCCGTCGGCACTACAGGCTCGCCCTCGGCCTCTTCGCTGACGCCGGCAACCACGCGGGCCAGGCCCGCACCCGGCAGAACCTGGCCAAGATGGCGTGGGCGCAGGGGCGGCACGAGGAAGCCCTGGACCACTCCCGCCACTCCCTGGAGCACTTCCGGGCCGCGTCCGACCGCGGCGGTCAGGCGATCGCACTCAACGACATGGGCTGGTACCTGGCCGCACTCGGCGCCTACGGGCAGGCTCTGGTGTACTGCCGCCAAGCCCTGCCGCTCGTCGAGGAGATCGGCGACCTCAGCGGGCAGGCGCACACCTGGGACAGCCTCGGCTACGTCCACCGGCACCTCGCTCGGCACGACCGGGCCGTCGAGTGCTACAACCGCGCCCTCGCCCTGTTCCAGCAGACAGGAGAGCGCCGCAGCGAAGCAGTGTGCCTCGCCTACCTCGGTGACACCCTGGACGCGGCAGGCCGGCCCTCAGAAGCCCTCGACGCCTGGCAGCGTGCCCTGGAACTGTTCGACGACCTCGGCCTGCCGGACGCCGACCGGCTGCGCGCCAAGGTGCGCGAACGCGCGGCCGCCACGCTTTGACTGCGCCACCCCGTTCGGACTGGGCGGGGGCGTCATTCCGCCCAGCCGTCCGCGACAACCGCCGCTCCCCCAGACACGATCAGTTTCAGCCACATCCGCCTCACCCGCCCCAACTGGCTTACATCTGAGGCAAGTTGTGTCCCACGCCTCTACAATCGACGGCAACATCACGGCCGTACGAGGTCGTGGTGCGTCAACCGATGTCGACGAACGTAAGTGACGGCAGGCCGACCCGGCACGAAACCAGCCCGCGGATCGGCGGGAGCGGGTCACGGGTACGAGTGCGGGGCGCGTACGGGTACGGGGAACGGGGGCTCAGGGATGTCGGTTGCCGATGCCGGCGGCGGGGAACTGTTCGGGCTGCCCATGGTCGTGCCGCGGGCGACCGAGTACGCGCGGCTCGGCGTGGCGCCCGAGGCCACCGCCGAGGAGATCCGCGCGGCCGCCGCCCGCTACGACGCCCAGCTCCAGGCTCGCGGTGCGAGTCAGGACGAGATCGTCGCCGCACATGCCGTCAGCCTGGAGAGCGCCGAGGCCCGTGCCCTGCACGACGCGCGCTTTCCGCCGCTGCCATTGCTGCGCCTCGAACCGACCTGGGAGCCCGTCCTCGACGACCGGGACGCCGGGCTCACCGTGCTGCGCCGGGAGATCGAGACCTTTCTGACGGCGGCCGGCGAGAGCGTCCATCACCCCATGGACACCACCCGCACCGACTTCACCAGTGACTTCACCCGCACCCACGTGCTCGATGGCTTCGCCGACGAGTGAACGACGACTGACCCCGGAGGATCCCGCATGGAAGAAGAGCTGCACCGGGTCGTCGGCATCGACCTCGGCACGACCTATTCCGCCGTCTCCGCCTACGACCCCGACGACTTCGCGCCCAAGATCCTCGCCGACCCGGAACACGAGGGTGCGGCCGCCGTCGCCACGCCCTCGGTCGTACGGATCGACCCGGCCACCGGCGCGCTGGTCGTCGGCCATGACGCCAAGGACGCCATCAGCCAGGAGGCGGGCGCCGGCGACGCGCTGGTGGAGATCAAACGCGAGATGGGCGCGGTGTTCACCCCGGAACTGCTCCAGCACTTCGGTGCCGACGGCAGCTACGCCGTCGGCGACCCGGTACGGGCCAGGCTCGGCACCGAGTGGCTGCGGCCGCAGGAGATCAGCGCCCTGGTCCTGATGCGGATGAAGCGGATCGCCGAACAGGCGCTGGGCGCCGACATCCACGACGCGGTCGTCACCGTGCCCGCGTACTTCATGGAGCGGCAGAAGAAGGCCACCGAGGAAGCCGCCCTGCTCGCCGGGCTCTACCCCCGCCAGCTCATCCCCGAGCCCACCGCCGCCGCCATCGCCTACGGGGTCGACCGGGCCGAGTCCGAGCGGCAGATCTACCTGGTCTTCGACCTGGGCGGCGGCACGTTCGACGTGTCGATCATCGAGACCCGGGACGACGAGATCGAGGTCATCGCGACCGCCGGTGACCAGCGTCTGGGCGGTGGCGACTTCGACGACGCGGTCGCCACGTGGATCGCCGAGAGCCTCGGCGAGACGCTGCCGAAGGACATGGACCGGCTGCGGATCAAGGCCGCCGCCGAGGTCGCCAAGCGCGAACTGTCCCTGCGTTCCACGACCACCATCGACCTCGGCTCCGGCACCGCCCCCCTCGAACTCGACCGGGCCGGCTTCGAGGCGCTGATCCAGCCCATCCTCGACCGCTCCCTGCGCCAGGTCGACGAGGCGCTGAACTTCGCCAGGACCGCCAAGGGCGTGGAGCGCGACCACATCAACGCGGTGCTTCTCGTGGGTGGTTCCACCCGCATCCCCCGGGTCAAGCAGATGCTGCTCGACTACTTCGACCAGGACGAGGGGTTCGTGCGCGGCGACGCCAACCCCGACACCCTGGTCGCCCGGGGCGCCGCCATCGTGGCCAACCGGTTCGAGCCGTCGCCCGCGTTCGACCTCACCACCCGGCCGAATGCCGAGCGGTCCGCGGACGAACAGGACTACACCGTCACCCTGATCACCGAACACACCCTGGGCGTCGGGGTCCAGCAGGGCCGGTTCAACGCGCTGATCCCGCGCGGCACCAAGATCCCGGCCCGCCAGGTGAAGACGTACACCAATCCCGAGCAGGCCCACCGCATCGAGGCGGCGATCTACCAGGGCGAGGGCGAGTACGTCTATGACAACGCCCTGATCGGCACGATCCACCTGGACGAGATCGAGCCGCGCCCCGAGGGCTACCACCAGTTCGAGGTCGAGTTCTCGCTCGACGTGAACGGGCTGCTCGGGGTACAGGTCACCCACACCAACACCGGGCGCGAGTACCAGGCGACCTTCGACCAGAGCACCACCATCGGCAAGGTCGACGAACTGGCCGAGCGGCGCGCGGTGTTGGTGGGTCTGTACGCCACCGTCCGGCCCGGCGGAGCGGCGCCCCGGCGAGGTCGCACCGGGCCGGATTCGGATACCGGGCCCGACGCCGGCCCCGGGGCGTTCACCGTCCCCGCGCCTGTCCCCGCGCCCGTCGCCCCGCCCGCCACCGCGCCGCTCCCGGGCCCCGTCGCCTCCGTACCGGAGCCCGTACCGAGTCCCGTCCCGGTGCCGGCCCCCTCTCCGGTACCCGTCGCCGAGACCGACCCCGGTGACGTGCCGGCCGAGTACCGGCGTGTGGTCAAGAAGGCGCTGCGGGCAGCCAAGGACGGGCAGGCGCCGGCCGCGCTCACCGATGCGCTGGGGGCGTTCCTGGACGGCGTGCGCGCCGGTGAGGACGAGGACACCCTGGACGATCTCGCCGACCGGCTAGAGGACGCATATGACGACAGCCGTCGGTGACCGGACACGGGTCATCGAGGAGGAGCTGGGCGCCGAGTACGCGGGGGCCGGCTGGTGGGGCTCGCTCTACCGCGCACCCCGGCGCCGGCGCTGGTACCGGCTGATCCCGGTCGAGGAGGTCAGCGGGGAACAGCGGGCCGAGCTGCTCGCCTGGCAGACCCGGCCCCGCCGGCCCGACCTGGTCCCCGTGGTGCGTGAAGAGCGCGGAGAACAGCGGCAGTTCGCCGACCGCTGGTTCCAGATCGTCAGCTACGAGACGGACGCCGGGCGCAGTCTGTCCGACGCCCTCGCCGAGCACGAGCCCGCCTACCGGATCGCCTCGGTGGCCGCCGCGCTGCGGGCGTTCCCCGGCTGGCGCGAGGCGATCGGCGCCGGCCTGGTCGCGCTGCCCGCCGACGTCGTGCTGGCCGGACACCGCCCGCTGCTGCTCCCGCTGCCGGCCTGGGGCGCGCCGTCGCTCGCAGAGGTCTTCGCCGAGCCGGAGCGGATCGCGCATCTGACGCCCGAAGGGGCTCGTGGTCTGCCGGCCGGGGCCCGCGACCCCGGTCTGCACAGCCTGGGCGTCGCGGCGCTGCGCTGCTTCGAGGCCCTGCCGGACGACGACCCCGAGCGACTGCTCCAACGCGCCGCCTGCGCCGCCGTGTTCGCCCCGCCGCGGCGCGAGGGACGGCTGGCGTCCTGGATGCGGCGCGTGGAGCCCGTACGCGCGGTGCGCGAGGAGCTGGGCTCGCTCACCGGGCCGCGGGCCACCGCGCTCGACGAGGCGGCGGTGCGGCAGCTGACCGACTCCCTCGACCGGGCACGCCGCGCCATGGACCCGCTGACGGCGGTGCGGTCGCTGCGTGACGCGGGCGAGGCACGCCGGGCGGTCGGGCTCGCCCACGCGGCCCTCGTCGACCGGCCCGGCTACGCGCTGCTGCTGCTCGCCGCCGAGATCGCCCACCAGGACCTGGGCGAACCCCTGGAGGCGCTGTCGCTCCTCGAACGCGCGGTGCAGGCGGACCCGGAGCGCACCGAGGCGTACGCGGCACAGCTGTCCATCATCGGCGGCTGGTCGGCGGTCCAGGTCCGCCTCGCCGGGGCCACCGACGACTCCTACGCCCGTCGGCTCCAGGCGACGGCCCGGGCGGCCTTCGGCCGGCTGCCGCACGAGCTGCGCCGCGAGCACGCGCACGAGATGGCCTCCTGCCTGCTCGGCCAGGGCGAACTGGCCGAGGCCAACGCCTTCGTGCACCAGTGGCTGCACGACGGGGACACGCTGATGTGGTGGCGGTTCGACCTGATGATCGACTACGGCGAGACCTTCCTCGGGCTCGGCCACCTCGACGCCGCGGCCCAGCTCTCGGGACAGGTCAGGGCGGGACTGCGGCGCGTGCGGGAGAACGGCCAGATGGACCGGGGCGAGATCCACGAACACGGCATGAGACTCGCGGACTTCGACCTCCGGCTGCACGAGGCCCGGGACGGGAAGGCACGCGCGTGACCACCATTCTGCTCTTCGTCCTCCTGCCGGTGCTGTTCCTGACAAGTGTCGCCAGCGCCGGCTACTTCCTCCTCGTCCTGCCCAGCCGCTGGCGGCTGCCGTACGAGGAGTCCCTCGCGCTGCTCGCCAGCGACGACCGCGACGCCCTCGAACGCGCCGACCGGCTGCTCGGACAGGCCGTCAACGAGGGGCCACGGGGCCGGGCGCTGAACCGGATCCGCTTCGCGCAGGCCTATGTGCGGGCCATGCTGGGAACCTACGAACCGGCCCGCTACGGCGCCGCCGCGACCGTGCTCGACGAGCTGATCGCCGCCGAGGGGCCCACGCCGGACACCGCCTACCTGAATCTGTGGGTCCAGGCGCGCCTCGGCAACCACGACCGCGTCACCGATCTGTACGTCGAGCACCACACCCTGCTCGACGCCCGGCCGCAGAGCCGCCGCATCGCCGCCGTCTCGCACCTCCAGCTGGCCGTGGGGCACTGGCGGCGCCGTGAGACGGACGGCGCCCTGCACCACTTCGACCGGGTCCGGGAACTGGGCGAGCTCACCGAGAACATCCCGCCCGAGGTGAACGACCTCCAGCTCGTCAAGGGCGTACAGGCGGTGTTCGACGGGCGCGGCGACGACGCGCGGGAGGCGTTCACCGACGCCCGCGAGAGAGCGGTTGAGCGCGAAGTGCCCACGTTCCAGGCCGAGTTGGGGCTCCTTGTCTGCGACTGGGCGGACGGTGACCCCGCGCAGCTGGGCGAGTGGCTGGGGCGGCTCGCGGAGCAGGTGGAGCACGGGGGCGAGGAGGACTCCCTTTCGGAGGAGGATCGCGCTACGGCGGAGCGGCTGCGTACCGGCATCGCCGTCCTGCGGCTCGTCGCACTCCTGCGGGAGTGGCTGGCCGGGCCCGCGCTGTCCGGGGCGCCCTCGGCGGACGGCTTCGAGGAGCTGCGGCGGCGGGTGGACGCGGTGCGCGCGGCGGACCCCGAGCTCGGTGACGCCGCCCTCGTGGACGGGCTCGTGCGCTACTACTTCGCCCTCGGCCAGCCCGAGCGCGAGCAGGCCCTCGCGGTCCTGGACGAGGGCACCGGGCTGGCCAAGGGCATCATGCTGCCCGAGGTCCTCGACCTCATGGAACGCGAGCGCGCGCTCGGCGGGGAGGGGGACGCCCTCTCGCGCTATCTCACCCTCGTCGCGGAGCTCCTCGACGACCCCGACCGCTCCGAGGAGGACCGGGCCCAATTCCGGCGCCTCAAAGCGAAGTTCACGCCGTTCGGTGACCCGGGCGACCTGGAGGAAGGTGCCGTTGTGCACCAGCGGGCCGCGCCCGACGACCACCGGCGCCGCTCCCAGGCGCTGCGCCGGCGGATCGAGCTGATCGTCTACCCGCGCATCCGCGACCTACCCGACGACGCCCCGGCCAAGCGCGCACTGCGGGCACTGCTCGACGACCTCGACCGGGCCTCCGGGGTCTACGCCGAGGGCGCCGAGATCCTGCACGGCGCCGAGCGGAAGCTCATCACCAGTACCGGCGAGATCCTGCTGCCCGAGGAGCCCGAGGACATCCATGACCAGGAATCTGCCTAGCCGGCGGTCCGGGGCAACTCCCGGACTGCTCAAGGGACTTCTGCCCCGCAAGCATCCGGCGGCCGACCACACCGGGCTGCTCGACCGGCTGCCGCCCGTGGAGCACAAACCCGCGGCGGACGAGGACCAGCTCTTCGAGCAGAGCTCGCTCGCGCGGGTGCTGCTCCTGCTGGTGAAGGTGGACCAGGAAGCCGAGTACCTGCTGTGCCGGGAGCTGGCCGAGCACGCGCTCGGCACGGTCCCCGACCCCGGCGAGGCACCGCAGGAGGGAGAGCACCTCGCATGACCGGCACCGGCCGTGACCACACGTTCCAGGAAATCCGCCCCGTGCAGTCGCTCCACGCGCCTGACTTCGAGTTCACCGAGGTCACGGGGCACGGGGACTTCGCCGAGCACGACCGGCGACTGGAGGAGCTGGCCCGCGAGGCGGCCGCCGCGGCCGCTTCGGAGACCGCCCTGGTCCTCGCGCCGCCACTGGCCGAGTTCGGGGAGATGTCCCTCGACCTCGGCAGCGGCGACGAGGACCTCCTGGAGGACGCCCGGGCCAACGCCGCCGCGCAGGAGTACGACCTCGCCCTCCAGCTGCTCGACGAATACCTGGGCGCGCATCCCGAGCACCAGGAGGGGCGCTATCTGCGCGCCTACTGCCTCTACCACCTGGACGGGCAGGGCCAGTTGGAGGCCCTGCGCATCCTGCGCCCCCTGCGCGACGAGCCCCTCGCCGACGACGGCCTGCGCGACCGGATCAGGGAGCTGCGCCATGAACTGCGCCGCCGGCTCACCCCGCCGGAAGTCACCGCCTACACCCAGTCCGTGCGCACCGACCCCCGGGGCGCGCTGGCCCGCGTCGAGGCGTTCCTGGAGCTGGCCCCCGAGGAGGGCACCCTGTCCTACCTCCTCGCCCTCGGCCAGGCGCGCGGCGGTGACCTGGAACGGGCGCTCGACACCGCGGAGCGGGGCGCGGCGCAGGCGGACGTCGACGGCGAGCAGGTGGCCGCCTTCGCGCGCAGACTGCGGCTCGCCCTGCTCGCGCCCCATGCCGCGCCGGCCGTCTCCGCGTTCAAGACGGGTGACCTGGACCGCGCCCGGCGCGAGCTGGCGCGGATGGAACCCCGGTGGCGCCGCAGCGTCGCCGTCGACGACTTCGACGCCTATCTGGCCCTCCTGCTCGGCCGGGCGGACAGGCGTGCCGCTCCCCCGGCGCCGCGGCTGCCCGCCGACCGCACCGAGGACCTGTACTCGCTGATCGCCGACGCCGACGGGCAGCGCGCCGCCGACCTGATGCGCGCCGGACGCGCCGAACAGGCCGAGCGGCTCCTTGCCCACGTGCTCGCGCTGGTGCCCCGCTTCCCATGGATCAACTTCCTCTACGCCGCCTGCCTCTACCGGCTGCTGCGAGACCCGGACCGGGCGGCCGCCTGTGCCGAGATCGCGCTGCGCGACCCGACGCTCACCCAGGCCCGCGAGCTTCTGGAGACGATCAGGAGCTGGCAGGAGGCCTCGCTCGTCAACCCCGTGGTGGACGAGTACGTCGCCGCGATGGAATCCGTGCGCGGCGGAGTGAGCGTCGAACGTCTGAGGACGCTGCGGCAACGGCTGGTCGGGCTTGAGGGCGTCCTGCCCGCCCTGTCCTCGTCCGTCCGCAGCGAGACGGGCGCGCAGATCGTCCGCGAGCTCGGGCAGGCCATCGGACAGCGGCTCGTGGAGGTCGCCGACGCCATGGTCGTGGGCGGTCTCTACGAGAAGTACGACCGCCTCATGTCCACCGTCAAGGGCGGCATCTCCGACGCGCGCGACGCGGACCGGCTCGGGCACGCGCTGGACGGGATCGCCGCGGAGGTCAAGAGCGCGCGCAAGGCGGCCAGGAAGGGCGCGGGCGACCAGCTCGACGAACTGGCAGCCCTGGTGGTCTCCCGCCGGTCGGAGGTCGAGAAGGTGAAGGCGGGCATCCAAGTCTCCGATCTCGTACGGCGGTTCAACGAACTGGCCGAGCAGCAGTCCGAGCCTCTGGCACGGCTGCGCGCCGATCCGTACACGGTGCGCAGCCGGCTCAACAGCATCGTCGAGGACGCGCGCCGGCTGCGCCGCGACGCCAAGCGCACGCTGGACTCCCGCGACCAGACGCTGCTCGACGAACTGATCGCGACGATCTCCAGGACGCTGCGATGACGACGGCCGGCCAGAACGCCGGGGCGGCGGACGGCGCCGGGCAGTGGGACGTGTTCATCAGCTACGCCCGCGAGGACTACATCCAGGCCAAGGACCTGCACGACGCCCTCAGCGCCTGTGTGACCGCGCACGGCGGGGCGCCGAGGATCTACCTCGACGTGTCCCGCACCAGCGGCACCCCGCTGGGCGCGGACTGGCAGAGCTTCCTCGAAGAGGCGCTGCCGCGCAGCCGCCATGTGGTCGCGCTCTACTCGCAGACGTACTTCGACAAGCCCGTCTGCCAGTGGGAGCTGCACGAGGCGTACAAGCTGAACCCTCCGGAGGGCGGGCGGCTCGTTCCGCTGCTCATCGACCCGGGCGCCGCCGCGAAGGTTCCGTACATCGTGAACCGGATCAACTGGATCCCCACCTCGCGGCCGCACTGGATCGACGAAGTGCGCGGGGCCGTGGGGCTGCTCCCCGCCGGGACGCGCACCACCCTGCGGTTCGACACCTCGGTCACCGAAGCGGTCGTCGGCCACACGCTGGCGCCCGTGAGCGTCACCGGGTCCGTGCCGGAGGGCACCCCGCCGTGGCCGGTCGACGCCACGGTCACCGTCAGCGCCGAGCCGGCCGACGCCGAGCTGACCGGCACGCTCGCCGCGCCGGTCGTGCGGAACGCGGCCGTGTTCAGCGACCTCGCGTTCCGGAACGCCTCGGCCGAGGTGCGGCTCGTGGCGACCGCCCCGGGCTGCGAGCCCGCCACCACCGCGGCCTTCCCGGTCCGGGCGCCCGAGGAGCCGCCTTCCTGGGACGAGGCCGACCGGCCCGCCCTCGCCGCGCGCGGACGCCCGGTGTTCTTCCCCGACGGCCGGGCACTCGCCGTCCTGGACGGCCGGACCCTGACCGTCCACACGGCGGGGTACGAGGCCGCCGGCACCGCTCAGTTGCGGGACCGGCCCCGGCTGTGGGCGCGCGGGCGGCGCTGTCTCGCCGTCGCCGACTGGTCGGGCCGGGTGGTCCTCGCCGACCCGGACGGCGAGGTCCGCGCCGTGGACCTGCCGGCGCGGCACGGAGCGCGGTTCAACGTGCCGGGAGCGCTCGCCTTCGGCCCGGACGACACCTTGTACATCGGCTTGTGGGGAGGGACGGTCTGGAGCCTGCCGCTCGACGGCGGCGGTCCGGAGCCGGTGCTCCAACACCGCGCGGGCGTGCAGGTGTTGACGGCCGAGAGCGACGGCCTGCTGGTGGGCGGCCTGGACGGCGTGCTCACCCGGTACACGGGCGGCCGGGCCGGGGCGGAGCACACCCTGGAGCCGCTGCTGCTCGCCATGGCCCGGGTGCGGGACTTCGTGCTGGTCGTCGGCGAGCGGCGGATCCACCGCCTCGACCCGGCCGGCGGGCGGCTGCTCCAGGTCTCCCAGCCCGTCGGGGCGGTCACCGGGACGCTGGCGGGCGGAGAGCTGACCGCGATCGTCGACGCGGCGGGCCACGGGGTCTGCTTCGACGCCGAACTGGCGGTACGCGTCGGCTTCCACACGGTGCCGGGCGCCCGGCCGGTGGCCGCCGCCCGGGACGGATGGCTGCTGGTCCTCGAATACCCCGACGGCGCGCATGCGCTGGTGCGCGAGGGCCGTACGACGTATGTGTCGAGGCATCCGATGACCCTGTCCGCGGACGGGCTGCGGGCCGCGGTGTCGGACGGCGAACGCATCCTTGTCGTGCCGCCCGAGGAGCTGGGCGGCGGCCCGGCGGAGGGGAAGCGGGCGTGAAGTCACCGAGGGCACTGGAGAGCCGGCCCGATGTGCTGTGGCGCATGACCGGGCAGCTGTGGGTCGACGTCGAGCAGCAACTCCCGCTGACCCAGGGGCAGTTGGACGCCCTTGTCGAGGCCTGCTTCCGGATCGGCGTGCACCCCGGGACCGAGCCCGCGCAGGCCCTGACCCTGCTGGCCCGCGCCCACCGCCTGGACAACGCCAACCCCAAGCACCCCTACCACGTGGGGCTGCTCTATCTGCGGCACAGACGCATCGAGGCCGCCGTCCGCTGGCTGACGGCGGCCGCCGAACTGTCTCCCGCCAACCACCGGGTCTGGGCCCATCTGAGCCTCGCGCACCGGCAGCTCGACGAGGCCCGCACCGGATCCGACGGCTACAACGGCGACGACCGCAGCCGCGCGGAGGCGATCGCCGACACGATCCGCGCGGGCCGCGACGACTTCGAGCCGGAGGCCGCGACACCCGTGCTGCCGCTGCTGCGGCCCGGCGAGTGCCGCTGGTCCGGCATCCGCGACATGGCGGCCGACGGGCGGCTGCGCGGCCGGACCGCCGAGCGGAGCCGGGACGTACTCGCCGTCGAGCTGGCGGACATCGCCGAACTCGCGGGCCGACGCCGGGGCGGGACGGCCGCGTTCACCGTGCTCGCCGTGCAGTGGATGGTGTACGGCTATCCGACCGCGACCGTACGCCGCCTGGCGCGACGGCTGCCGCAGCAGGACGGGCCGGCGATCCGCCTGCTGTGCCTGGTCTGCGACCTGTTCGAGACCGACCGCGCCGAACTTCCCGAGCGGCTCGCGGCCTGCCTCGCGGACGGGTCGCTGCCCGACACGCTCGCCGCGCTGATCCATCGGCAGCGGCTGTTCTGGCGGCCGTTGCGCTTCCCTGACCTCGGTGCCCACGCAGCGGCCAGGGCCTTCACGGACGGCGACCCCGGCCGGCACGAGAAGGCCCTGCTGTCCGCGGCGAAGGCGCTCGGCGCGGGGCCGCCCGAGCCGATGCGGGACGTGGTGGCACCGGCCGCTTCCGCGGAGGCACCGGCGGGCCCCGATGAACAGCTCTCGGTGTTCGAGGAGGCGGCCGCCCGGCTCGGTGCCCTCAGCGACGACGCGCTCGGCCACGCCAAGGCTCTCGCGAAGGGCGCCCTCGGGGACGCCGCCGACTTCGCCCGGGCCTCGGGCGACAAGGAGGTCCTGACCGGCCTGGTGAGCCGTCTGGAGGGAGTGCGGCAGGCGTGGCTGGAGGCGCTCCAGCGGTTCAAGGACGCCGAACCGGCCGGTCTGGTCATGGAGTTCGAGGAGTTCCGTCGGCGGGTGGAGGAGTGCGAGGCGCTGTTCCAGCAGCCGCTGGGCAGTCTGCGCAGCATCCTGGCCAAGAAGGTCGAGCGCAAACTGGCCGCCAGGGCAAAGGAGTTCGCGGGGGCCGAGCCCGCTCCCTCCGCCCACGCGCTGGCCCTCGGGGAGCGCCTGTCGGCACTGGAGACGGAGCAGCCCCCGGGGACCGCGACCGGAGCCGCCGGCGCTCCGCCCGCCGACCGGGTCCCCGCTCCCGCGCCGCCGCCCGCCCACGCCGGGCCGCGTGAACGCGTCGCCCACGCCCTGGAAGCCGCCGAGGCCCGCCTCGACGCCAACTTCGACGACGCCTGGCGGACGCTGGACGCCTATCCGCCCGAACTGAAGCACCGGGAGGCGGTCACGCTGCTGCGCGCCTATCTCGGCGGGCAGCAGGCCGAGTCGGATCTGCGCCTGGGGCGTACGAGGGCCGCCCGGCGGCGCTGGAGCACCATGCTCAAGGACGACCCGCTCCACCCCGGCGTACTGCGCAACCTCGCGGTGGCACACACCTCCGCGGGGGACCTCGCCCCGGCCGCGCAGGCGTGGCGCCGCCATCTCGAAGCGCTGTACCTGAAGGACCTGGCCCACGGCGACATCCGGCGGGGGGCTGCCGAGCGCGCCGAGGTGCACCGCGTTCTGGCGGGATCCTTCGGCACGGCGCCGCTGTGCGCGGGGTCGGTGCCCGACAGCGAACTCGACGGTGACCTGCGCGAGGTGCCGCCGGTCCTGGCCGGCACCGGCAAGGTCGCGATCGCCACCGCCCATCTGCGCCTCGAAGAGCTCAACCACACGCTCTCCCACCGCAGTCCGACCCTCCTGCTCGGCGTCGGCCGCTCGGTCGCCGAGACCGAGCTGGCCGCTGCCCGCGACCGGAGCACGGAGACCGTCGAGGCGGCCGTACGAGAGTTGCCGGCCCGGGTGCGGGAGCCGTTCGCGAAGCTGTGCCGACAGCGGATCGAGGAGGCGTACCGAGAGGCGTCACAAACGCACGGGCGCACCCGCAGGCCCGGCGACGAGGCCGAGGAGCAGGCTCACGAGAAGTGGGTGCGCGGGCGCATCCTGTGGCGGCTGCGGCTTGTGCGAGCGCTGACCGGAGCGGAGGCGGAGTGGCCGCTCACCGAGTACTCCGGCGATGTGATCGCCAACCTGCGCCTCGTCGACGCGGCTCCGCTGGACCCGGCGAACGAGGTGGTGCAGCGCGCCGCGCGGCTCCTCGGCATTCAGGGCGATCCGGCCGAGATCATCGGGCGCCACAACCAACTCGCCCAGCTCGCCTGCAACTTCGCGCTGGGCCGGATCTACGACGCGGCCGAGGAGACCTCCACCGGCGCCGTCACCCAGGACTTCCCCGAGCGGTTCCGGCGTATCGCCCGCTCCTGGGGGCGCAACGGCGACGCCATTCCCGAGCGGTACGCGAACCTCCTCGACGACCCGACTCAGCTCTACCATCCCTCCGCCCGGTCGGCGTTCGCCATCCTGGAGGCATCGGCGGTGCCGGGCGACGAGGCCGAGCGCCGCGTCGTCGAGGCCGCCGTGACCAGTCTCCAACGGTGGGTGGCACGGCTGCCCGGCGCCACCGGCCCCGCCCGCGCCCTGGCCAGGCTGCTCACCAGCCTCGACCGGCACGACGAGGTCCTGGAGGTGCTTTCGACGGCGCGCCGCGAGGCGTTCGGCGAGCTCGGGCGCCGCAGACTCGCGGTGTCGTTCATCCGCCACGACATCGCCCGCGGCGAGTACGCCGACGCCGTCACGCAGATACGAGCGCTCCTGGACGGCGGCTCCGACGACGAGCGGCTGCGCTATCTGCTGATCGAGGCGTACAACCACTGGATCAGCTCGGGCCGGCACGTGCCCCCGGCCCGGCGCATCGCCGAGGACCTCGCGCGGTGGAGCGACCCCGAGACGGTCGACAGCCGCCGGGTCCTGGTCGTCGCGGCGACCATGGCCGCGCACCGGGACCGCCCCGACGGGGCCGACGCCGGCCCGCTCGCGGGCGAACTGCGCGAGCTGTGGGAGACAGATCCGGGCAACGTGGAGGCCCGCTACCAGCTGGTGCAAGCGCTGTACGGGCACGCCTGGCAGGTCCGCGAACAGATCCGCTCCGCCGCGGGCGCCCGCCGCCGCACCCTGCGGGACCAGCTCGACACGATCCGCACGGAGTGCGAACAGCACGCCACCGCCCTCCTCGGCACCGGTGAGCGCAGGTTCGCCGGGGACGAGGCGGGTTCGCAGCAACTCGTCACGGACTCCGGCCCCCTCAAGGACGAGCCCCGCCGCGCGAAGCTCCAGGAAATCCTCCGCGCGGTCCGCCCCGACCGCGCGTGACGGGGCGACGGGACCACGACTTCGGCGGGGCGGGCACCCGTGCGCGAGCAGACCCGGGTCGAGGCCGGACCGGGCTGGGCAACCACTTCGGCGGCAAGGTCGTCCGCTGACGCCCCGGCCACAGACCGGCCGCCGCCCTTCTGGGCGCGCAGAGGCCACAACCCCAGGGGCGGGGGCACCACAGCCCGCCCCCGTTCCGTCGGCTGTCCGGAAAACGCGGGCGGATCGGGCGCGCGTCACTACGATGCCTCGGTAGTCGCCGGAGACGGACGTACTGGGGGGCGCATGGACACGGAGGCCGATCTCATCGCGGCGGGGAACCGGGCCGGCACCGAGACACACCCGGCGCGTCGGCTCAGGGCCACCGGGACCGGTGCCGTGGCGGTGCTGCTGTGGGCGGCACTCGCGCTGTTCACCACGCTGACCGGGCGGATACCGCCGTTCCAGCTCACCGCGATGGCCTTTGCGGTCGGCGGGATCATCGGCCTGCCCCGGGCCCTGCGCGGCGGTGGAGCGACGGCCCGAGGGCTGCCCGTCGGCGCCTGGGCGCTCGGCATCGGCGGCCTCTTCGGCTACCACTTCTTCTACTTCCTGGCCCTGCGTAACGCCCCCGCGGTGGACGCCGGCCTCATCGCCTACCTGTGGCCGCTGCTGATCGTCGTGTTCTCCGCGCTGCTGCCCGGTGAGCGGCTGCGCTGGTGGCACATCACGGGCGCGGTGCTCGGGCTCGGTGGCACGTTCCTGCTGGTCACCGGCGGCCAAGGGGTGCACTTCCGCGGGGAGTACCTGCTCGGGTACATCGCGGCGGCCGTCTGCGCGCTGGTGTGGTCGGCGTACTCGGTGACCAATCGCCGTTATCCCCAAGTCCCCACGGACATGGTCGCGTTCTTCTGCCTGGCCACCGCCGCCCTCGCGGCCGTCTGCCACCTCCTCTTCGAGACCACGGTCCGGCCCGACGGCTGGCAGTGGCTCGCCGTGCTTGCCCTGGGCCTCGGCCCGGTGGGCGGTGCCTTCTACGTCTGGGACCACGGCACCAAGCACGGCGACATCCGCCTCCTGGGCACCCTGTCGTACTTCGCCCCGCTGCTGTCCACGTCACTGCTCGTCGCGACGGGACGGGCCCGGGCGAGCTGGCCCGTCGCCGTCGCCTGTGTGCTCATCGCCGGCGGCGCCGTGCTGGCCTCGTCGGACACCTTGCGCTCGGCGCGCCGCCGACGCCGAGCCGGACCCCGCCGGCCATGAGGAAGGGCCCGGCCCGGCCGCGTCAGGCGTCCACCGGCCAGGTCCCGCGGCGCACCATTTCGGTCACCTTGTCGGCGCCGTTGGCCCGCACCAGGAGCTCCAGGCGCATGCGCTCGACGTCCTCGGCGCTCCACTTGTCGGTGGCCATCGTCGCCTTCTCGTGCGACCAGCCGTTGTCGTAGTGGCGTACGACGTAGTCCTTCTGGAAGTCCCACATCTTCGTGCCCGGCAGCGGGGTGACGATGAACGGGTTGGCGTACGCCATGCCGTGGTCCATGAGCGTGACCGCGTAGTCGATGGTCTTCTCGATCTGCTCAAGCGACTCGATGTACGGTGCGTCCCCGGGCCGCTCGGGCGGGTTGACGAAGCCGAGCATGAAACCGCCCGTGACCTGGATTCCGTACTCGGTGAACATCTCCACGATCTCGCCGGTGGCCCGCTGAATGGCGTTGAGCCGGGGTTTTCCGGACTTCTGCAGACTGTCCTCGTTCGCGCTCTCCACAGCGAGGTAGACGCTGTAGCAGCCGCCCTGGGCCATCGCCTTGATCAGGTCCCGGCAGGTGAGCCCGGAGCGCATGGCCGCCAGGACATTGCGGAAGTTGGGGTTGCGCCGCTCTGCCTCGTCCATGCCGTCCGCGAATTCGGCGCCCAGGTGCAGCAGGACGAGGTTGAACAGGCTCAGCCCGCCCTCCTCGACCCACGGCAGATCGTGCTTGCGCAGGAGCTCGAAGACCCGCATCGCGTACAGCGGGTCGTGCAGCAGGTGGTCGTCCTCGATGAGGACCTCGGTCACGCCCTGCTTGGTGATCTCGGCGAGGTGCAGGTCGAACCAGTCGGTGCCGAGCGCGCGCCAGGGGCCGTTCACCATCGGGATGTAGCAGAAGTCGCACCCGACGTTGCAGCCGATGGTCGAGAAGATCTGCGCCCAGGAGCCGTGGTCGCGCACCCGCTTGCCCGAGGAGTGGTACGCCTGCTCGTACTGGCGCATGTCCAGCATCCCGAAGTCGGGCAGCGGCATCATGGCGAGCCGCTGGTCCAGGCCCTGCCGCTTGGGCAGGATCCGCATGTACGGCGACATCGCGGAGGTGCGGACCACGGCTCCGTCGGCGCGCCGGTAGGCGATGCCCGGCACCGCGTCGACGTCGCCGCCCTCTTCCGTCAGGGCCTGCAGGAGGGCGGTGAAGGTCTGGTCGGCCTCGTTGATGACGACGTGGTCGAAGGGTGAGTCCGGGACGGCGTACTGCCAGTCTCCGCTGGGGTGGGCGCCGCCCGTGACGGTCACGATCGCCGGGTCGATGTCCTTGATCAGCTCGGCGAGGGCCCGTGCGTTGCCCCACTGGACGGTGTAGATGCACTGGACGCCGACCACATCCGGCTCGAACTCCTCGATGATGGAGCGGAGTTGGGAGTCGTCGAGGCCGTAGCGGACCAGGCTGCTGCCGCCGCCGAGGTCGACGAGCCGGTGCTCCTGCTCCCAGCCGGCGAAGGGCGAGTCGACGATGCGGACGTCGAACCCGGCGAGCCGGGCGTTCGCGGCTATGCGCAGCAGGCCGATCGGGGTGCCCGCGCGCTTCATGACCTCGAAGGTGTCCAGGCCGAGCGCCCGGAAGCTGCTCCTCTCCGGGGAGGGCTCCACGACCCGGGTGTACGAGGGCACGAGGAGCAGTACGCGAGGGGCTTCTCCCCGGGCGAGGCGCCGGGTGCCCGAGGCGGACGTGCGCAGGGAGGGCCTGCCCAGGTGCCGCAGCGGGGCACGTTGAGGCGCGCTGGAGAACTTGACCGAGGGACTTTCGATGAGCACGGGCGCAGAGGAACCAGTACGCGTCATGAACACTCCACTGTCCGATGCGAAGGGCGAATTGTTCAGAGCGTGACGCCCCCGCAAAGTCAGTAAGGGGCTTCACCGGTAAGTGGCGTGAATCAGCGCATGCGCCGTGCGGGCCGGGCAACAACACGTCCGAAAAGCGCATGCCATGTGTCATGCCCCCGGCCGAAAAGAACAGGTACGGGCAACTCTGAACAGTGCCTTGCATGATGGGTGATCGACAGCGGATGGCGAGTGCCCATCTGTCAGGGGCACTTCACCACGACGGACCTGTCTCACAAGCGGCGGCCCCGCGCCGCGCTGTCGACGCCGAGCCCGCTGCGAGGCTCAGCGGCCGCGGGTGCACCCATGCCGCCGATTCACGACATATTCGTCTGGCACGTCATTCGTAGCGCTGTGTTCCCGTTGCGTACGGGCTCTTCCGCTGCTCCGTGCCGCCATCAGCCACTGCCGCCACCCCGTTCCGACGGCTCCCGCCCTCCGCTTGCACTCGCTCGGACAGGGGTGACCGATGCCCTTTGCGTCACCGGGCCGATCCCCGTCCGAGTAGGCCTGATACGAACTCGCCGCCTCTGTCCCGCACCACCAGCCTGGCGTGTGCATGGTGCACGAGGCGCCACGCCGGTCCTTGCCCTGGTACGGGCCGACGCACTGGAGGGGCGACCCATGACATCAGTGAGCACCACCACAACGGGGCTGCGCAGGAAGATCGGCACCCTCGCCGCACTGGCGGCCGCGGTCGTCACCGGCATGGCCGTGTCCGCGGCGCCCGCGTCCGCGGGTCCCAACTGCGCGGCGGGGTACCACTGCGTCTTCTACACCGGGCTCAACTCGGCCCGCCATTCGTACTTCAACAGTGACGCGAACTTCACCAACGACACCTTCAACCAGGTGAGCGGCGGCGCGGGCTACGGCCAGAACGTGAACGACAACGTGGAGTCCGCCAGCAACTCCTCCACCGGCGGATACGAGAGCCACTACTACCTGAACATCAACTACAACAGCTTCCTGTTCTGCGTGAACCCGGGCAGCTACGTGGAGTACCTCCCCAGCGGCCAGGCGAACCTGGCCAGTTCGCTCCGGCTCACCGGGACGACGTCCACGCACTGCTACTGACCCGCAGGCGGCCGGGGACGGCGGGCCACCGCCCGCCGTCCCCGGCCGGAAGGAGGAACCGAGATGCCGAAGCGGGTGTCACGCCGGAGTGCGGTCGCCGCCGTGTTCCTGGTCCTGGTGCTCACGGCGGGCGCGGCCGCCTGGATGCTCACTTCCCGGACGGAAGCCACCACACGGCCGCCCACCGGCCCCAGCACTGCCGAACTGGCCCAGCGCCTGCCGTTCTTCGGGCTCCTCTACGAGCGGACAACCGCCCAGACCCAGGTCGCCGAGGCCCAGCGACACCTCGCCGTCGACTGCATGGCCCAGCACGGTTTCACCTACCGCCCGGTTCCGGTGGCGAGGCCGGCGGACTCCGCCGACGAGCAGCCCACCACGTTCGGCCTGGAGTCCCTCACCCCGCCGCGATCGGCACCTCCCGCCGCGGCGCCGGCCGAGGAGCCCCACGACCCGGCTTTCGCCCGCGCGCTGTTCGGCGACCCCGACAAGCGGATCTCCGCCGCCGGCAGGACGATCCGGGTCACCCGCCCCGCGGACGGCTGCCAGGCCGAGGCCGAGCAGCGCCTCCTCGGAGGCGACCGGCTGCACTGGCTCCAGTACCGGATCCAGCTCGGCGACGGAGAGAAGGAAGCACGCCAACAGCTGGAACAGGACCCTCAGTTCCGTACGGCCACGGAGCGCTGGCGCCGCTGCCTGCACGACGCCGGATACGACCAGAAGGACCCGGCCGCGCTGATGTACGGCCTCCCACGGGACACCGACTTCGCCCACAACCCCCTCGCCCAGGCCGATGTGCGGTGCAAGGAGCACACGGGCTACCTGAGGACCGCCTACACCCGTCTGGACGCAGCACAGAAGAGCTGGCTCACCCAGCACTCGGCCTTGCTGACGAACTGGAGCGCGCTGCAACTCCGTCAGGAGACGTCCGCACGCGAGGTGCTGGCGGTACGGCACTGAGGGCCGGGGCGACACTGCCACGGCCATCACCCCGCCTGGTGCGCCGTGCCGAGGAGACCCAGGAGCTGGCATTGGGCCCCCACCGCCTACCCGACGGTAACCCCAACGGCCTGCCTCGCCGGTCTGATCGCGCCGGACTGATCCCACCGGTCTGGCCCCGTCGGCCTAGGCCGGGAAATCCCTCGCCTTGATCTTCGCCATCCGGCCGTCGGGGTGGTGAAAGACCAGGCCTTCCACACGGTCGAGTTCGGCGAGCTTCAAGACCGTTGCGCGGAGTTCCTCGAACGTCCGCCCCGGCAGGGAGATGACGTCGGCTTCAGCGTGCGCGACGAGCCAATGCCCGGGCTTGCCTTCCGGGTTGCCGTTGATCTTCGGGCCGATCAACTCGTAGGTGCCGGGACTGAATGATTCCGACGAGCCGACCAGCCGGTCGATGTTCGCAAGCGCCTCGCTGTGGAACTTCGCGAACGACGACTGCCCGACCGGCTCCCAGCCGACGGTGCGACCAGTGACGCCGTCCGTACTGACGGCCCGGAAACCGGACGGCGGAGTCTTGCCCGGCTTCACCTCGCGCCGCGCCCACCAGGCCGCGCCGTCGAACATGACACAGGTTCCGTCGTACTTCCGAGTGGCCACGCCTTCGCCGGCGGCCACCCACTCGCAGCCGGGGGTGACCAGGTCGAGGACGTAACGGCGGTCCTCCGGATCGCGCACGAACAGGGTCGGTATCTTCTGCACGAGGGTGCTCCTTGACAGTTCATCGGGTCAGACAGGTTAGACAGATCAGGGAGCAGGGCGCGGCGCAATTTCCTGGAGCTGGGCCGCCGGCGTCGAGGGCGACGGCGCCGGTGCCGTACGGCGTGATCGCGAAGCCCATGACGCTCCCCTGCGGGGCACCGCTCCTCACGCACCACGCCGGTCACGGTGTCGGCAACGTGGAGGGTGCATGCCTCTGTCGAGTGCGCACCGGCGAATTCCCGAGCAGGTCCTGTTTCGTGGGACGAAGCCGATCACGGGGTGCCGAAGGCGCTTCGGCGAGGGACGGTGCACCACGACGCAGCGGGACTGCACAGCTCTCCGAACTCCGCTGATGCATCCCTGAGTTGGGTCACGAAGGCGGTCGGGACCGAGTCGTCAGGCCGGGCCATGGTGACCCCGTGGCATACGCCCCCTGACCGACGCGTACGAGCCAACCCACGCCTCCACGACTTCACCCGGACAGCAGGAAACCCGACAGGCACGAGACTCGCGCACACTGGACGAGGCCGGGCCGGAACGCCCACAGCCACTCGGACGAGGTATCGGAGGCCTGGGTTCATGCCCTCTCGGGGAGCGAGAGGGCGTCAGTCGACGTCCAGGTAGCCATCGCGCAGCTCGTTCACCACGTTCTGCCAGAATTCGTCCTCCGGGTCCAGGTCCAACTGCTCCAGCAGCTCGATGAATTCGGCCAGGGCCGTCGCGTCGCCGTCGTCGAAGCGCTCCTCGTACAGGGCCAGCAGAGCGAACGCGGCCAGCACCTGCGGCACCGAGTCGGCCACGTAGCCCACGTGGCCGGCGGCGTGGTCCCAGCCGTTCGGGTCGTACGCCTCGACCGAGCCCGTGACGCCGTCGACCATCAGGTGCAGCTCGTCGACCAGCCCGACGCAGTAGGCGTAGCTCTCCGGCGGAGTGTCGTCGTCGGGGTAGCGGCGGCCGAAGATCTCGTCCGGGTCCGCCTCCCACAGGCCGTTCTCGGGCAGGTCCTTGCCGTCGAACCCGGTGAAACCATTCCGCGTGGCCGGGATGCCGACCTCCGAGAGGAACGCCCGGGTCCCGACGTGCTTCAGCCCCTCGGGCAGCGACTCCGGGCTCGGGCGCCACAGGACGCCGGGACCGAAACAGGACTCCAGCCACTCAGCGGTGGGGTTCCTGGCGGCGGCAAGAAACTCGGCGTCAACGGTAGCGGTCATGGGTGGATCTCCCCCGGTCAGAACGGTACTTCAACACGCCGATTCAACAGGAACTCCTCGCACAGCGTCGAATGCCACCGTGACCCCGCCGATGTTTCCGGGGAAGACGACAGTTCAGCTCATCCGTCGCTCCGGAAGGAGAATCGACCACAGCTCGGACGCTACCCGGCCAAGGATCCGGCACTGCGGTCCTGCCACTGCTGCCAGGTCTCCTGCCAGTCTTCAAGACCGTTGCCGGGGTCAGTTTTCACCGTGCTGCTGGACCCCTTGACCTCGACGAGTGAGCCGACGGTGAGCAAGTCGTGGACCTTCTTGGCCACCGGTCCTCCGCGCCCGTCGGCACCTCCAACGACTGGAGCTCCACGGTCACCGTCCACACCGGCGCGGCAACGGCCGACCACGACGGCAACCCACCACCGGCCGAGTCCGTCCGGCTCGCCCACCGCGGCCTCACCGCGGTGGGCGCCGCGATCACCACCGGACCCGGCGACAAGACCGTCTCCGGAGGCCCGCCGGGAACCTTCACGGTGTACGTCTTCGCCCTGCCCGAAGCCGCACAAACCGACTGACCGCGGACCGCGAGCGAGTCCCTCGCCGCCGCCCGCCGCCTGCACGCCCTCACCGAAGACCTGCTCTTCGCTGACCCGGCCGGCCGCACAGCAGGCGGCCCCCGCCCTGGTCGATCTCGCAGGCACAGCAGGCGAGTTGACCCACGAGCTCCGCCTGCGCCACCCCTACGGCCCGTACTCCACGAACCATCTCCCCGAGACGGCACCCGTCCGGGGCAACCCCCTCCAGCTGCACCGCCTGCTACGCAACCTCCACGACAACGCGGCCCGCCGCGCCCGCACCGCAGTCACCGTCACCGTCGGCCAGACGGACGGCACCACCCGGCTGTGGGTCTACAACGACGGTTCCGGCATTGCGCCCGAGGACCGCGAGCGCGTCTTCGAGCGCTTCACCCGCCTCGGCGAGGCCCGCGACCGCGACGCCGGCGGCTCGGGCCTGGGACTGGGCCTGGCCATCGCCACCCGCCACAACGGCACCCTCGAAGCGACCGCCCGCGGCCCGGAAGGCGGCACCACCTTCGTCCTCCGTCTGCCGGCAGCGTAAGCAGTGGTTCCTACTGTGAGCCGACGGTCCGGGAGCGGTGCCCGGGGCTGGGTCTGGCGTCGTGGAGGGCCTCGCGCAAGGCGAACAGCGCGGCCAGGTCGGCCTCCTGCACGAACTCGTCCAGGAGCCGGATGACACAGTGCCCGCGCCCCTCGCCCACGGCCCGGACGATCGCGGCAATCGTTTGGTGCTGGACATCCGAAAGCGAAGCGCTCACCCGCAACTCCCCTTGACGGCCACCCCACAGGCGGGCTCACACCTCCACTCTCCTCCCCCCGCCGACCGGACCCGCGGCCGTCTGTCCCCCTTTCCCCCGAATGGCGCAGCTCAGCGACCGAGCCCCAGCCCCGCGAGAAGGGGCAGCGCCCGGCGCGGGCTCCAGCGTCAGCTCCTGCTGCTCCTCGACCGTGAACCCTGCCGCCACCAGGTCAGCGGCCACGACGGCGGGGTCCGCACAACCGTGCGGGTCCGTAGGTAGAAACCCCGGCGGGTCGATCGACGAGTATCGTGCCGTCCAGCTCGGCCCGACCCTGCTGGCCCCCCCTCAGCCTCACGCCGGTCTGCATCAACCTCGCCTGGCACCACCGTTAAGACACCGACCAGGCCCACACCTGGCTCCGCACCCAAGCCCGCGAACACCTGGAAGCAGCACCCCGCCGCCCGTGAAGGTGACGCTCGATCAGTTGCGGGACAACATGCTCAACTCCCCAGAACCGTACGGGAGTTCCTCACAGCCGAGCTGATGGACACAGTGACCGTGAGCGAAACCTGCGGGTCATTGAACGGGACGTCAAGGAAGCAGCCGCACACCCGGGTCCCGGGACCGGTCAGGGTCCCGGGACGGCACACCCGCCTTCTGCTAGCCGTTCGCCGCCGACACCGTCGGCATCTCGACCGGGGTGCGCCCGAGCATCTCCCCCTCGCCGTGCCCGTCAGGCATGGCCGGAGCCGGCCGCCTTGGCCAGGGCGGGGAGGTAGCCCTCGCGCTGGCCTTCCTCGGTGGGGTGGTAGGCCACGTCCGCGGTGAGGAGTGACGGAGCATGGATCCATGGGTCGGCAGAACAGATCTCGTGCCCGGCGAAGGCTGCCGTGACGTCCGCGAAGACGTACCCGTGCGCGCGGGCACGGTCCCGGGTGACGCTGTTGAGGTGGTCGGCCGCGGTGTTGAGCGCGGACTGTTCCCGCCCGGTCACCGGCCCCATCAGGCAGGCGTCTTGGGTGAACAGGTGCGGGTAGCCGAGCACCACCACCCGGGCGTGTGCCGCCTTGGCCTTCACGGCGCGGTAGGCGGCATCGAGCTTTCCGGGCAAGTCATGGTCCACGGCCTTCTCGGATCGAGCAACGCTCTCCAGGCAGGCGCTCTCGCCGCTCAAGGTGCACGTCCTCATGACATCTGCGAAACCGACATCGTTCCCGCCGACGGTGATGCTGACCAGCGTCGTGCTGCGGTCGAGCCCGGACAGCTGCGTCGCGGTGACGTCGGCGCTGGTCGCCCCCGTACAGGCGGCGAAGTCGAACCGTCCCGGGTGGTGCCCGGCGGCCCACAACGCGGGGTGGGCGAGGGAGCTGCGACGGCAGTCCCCGTCGGCGCGACCGGCACCGACGCCCGAGGCGAACGAATCCCCCAGGGCCGCATAGCCGCCGACAGGGCTGATCTTCTCGGATGGTTCAACGGCGGCGTGCGCGGCCGTGGTGGCCGCGCACGCCAGCAGGAGGGACAGCGGGCCTGCGAGCGTCACCGCAAGACGGTGGCGCAGTCTGATAGTTCTCGTCATGCCTCGTCAACGACGAGGCCATGGCCAGGACACTGAGCCCACGAGGCCTCACAGCCCCAGCTGGTGTGCGGGCATCGCACCGGCGCATCGACTGAACTACGCACCCCCCGAGACACCGATAGTGGACCGGACCGAAGCACCCCACACGAGCCCACTTGCCCTGCGGTGCGCGGCACACACCGGGCGGGGCGACCGTGGCACCGTGGCCACCCGCGCGCCGGTGCGTCGGGTCAGGGCCGGAGGTGGGGGATGGTGAAGTCAGGCAGGGCGTACGGGCCGGCTTGAGGCGCTGCCGGGTCGGCCGGGAGGTCGGCTCCGGAAATGTCGCCGGCATGGAGTTCGGCGTTGTCGACGGGCGCGTAGTCCAGTACCGCCGGATCAGGGAGTTCCCAGAAACGGCGGGTATTGGCCGAGACGGCATACACGGTGACGAAGCGGGTGGAGGGCGGAGCGGTCAGAGCGGCCCGGATGTAGCCCATGGTGTCGCGCGGACTGAGCCACGTCGCCAGATGCCGGGGTTCGGTGGGAACGGGTTCGAAGCTGCCGATGCGCAGGCTGATGACGGACAGGCCGAACTTGTCGGCATAGAGCTGTCCCAGCGCCTCGACGGCTGCCTTGCTCACCCCGTACAGGCCGTCGGGCCGCACGGGCTCCCTTGGCCCCGTCAGGTGCGCAACGGGGTAGAACCCGGTGACGCGGTTGCTGCTGGCCAGCACCACCCGCCTGATGCCGGTACGCCGCGCGGCCTCCAAGACATGATGGGTGCCGAGCACATTGGCGTCGAGAAGATCCGCGAGAGGCGCTTCGTCCGGCACACCGCCCAGATGGATCACCTGGTCAGCGCCGGCGAGTGCCGACATCACGGCGGCCAAGTCGCGCAAGTCGACCGTGTGCACATCCTCGTTGTCGGCCTCCGGCAGCAGTGGCACCTGGTCGAGCAGAATCACACGCGTTGCTTCACGCCGAAGCTCTTTGCGTACGAAGGAGCCGATGTTGCCCGCCGCGCCGGTCAGCGCCACCGTCCCCAGACCCACTACGCCTCCCCCGGATGATCTCGCCTTCCGCGTCTCCATCCTCGTCGCAGAACTCCCACCGATCAAGAGTCGGCGACAAGGCACGCAGCCCAGGAAGGCATGGCTGCCAGCCGTGTCGGAGGAATCGCTCTGCCTTGAGAACGGCGAAAGGCCCGGGCCGCTGACGCACGCCTTCCGTTCTCGTGGTCGTCGCAACGGTCCCGGGCCTGCCCGGCGACTGTCTCAGCTCCCGCCGAGGGCCCTCTTGAGCTGGGCCTTGTCCATGTTGGACCGGCCATGGATGTTGCGGCGCTGCGCCTCCGCATAGAGCTGGTCGTACGTCGGTCCTTGTGAGCCACTGTGCGAGCGCTGACCGCCCCGCTTGGACGAGGACATGTCCTGAACGGAGCTCTTGCTCGCGGTCTTGGACTCGCCGGCGCGGGCCCGTTCCTTGTTGACGGTCCTGGCCGCGATCTCCTTGGCACGCTTCGTGCTCTCGCCGCGCTCCTCGGCGCTCCCCTTGATGTGCTCGTACTGGCGCTCCCGCTTGGAACTCGATCCACGAGGCATGCTGTCTCCTTCACCACCCAGTGATATCCGGGTCACCTTCCACTCTGGAACGCCCCGCACGGCTCCGCACCCCGCCGCTGGGTCATCACGGCGCACACACCGCCGGCCGAGGGACGCGGCTCCAAACGGCTCGGCTGCCGTCCGGCGCCGTCGCGGCCGCAGGAGACCGGCCACTGTTCATCCGAGGGGTTTTCGGCGCGCGGGACCGTACGGCTTGCTGCCGATGTGGGTCGTGCCAGGGATCGCCGGCTGGTGGATGCACCGGCGCACCAGGGTCGAGGACACCTCGGGCGCGCGCGAGTCGGCGGTGCACGCGCTGTTGATGACCGAGGCCGGCATCCCCGTGGCCGTGGGACTCCTGGCCAAGATCAACCCGCTGGTCCTCTCCGTCATGGGCGGCGCGGCCCTCGCCCACGGCGCCACCGCGCTCTACGACGTGAGCTTCGCAACCGGAAAGTGCGAAATCCGCCCGATCGAGCAGCACATCCACAGCTTCCTCGGGGTGCTCCCGCTCACCGCGATGGCCTTCACCGCCTGCCTGCACCCCGAGGCCGCCCGCGCCACGCTGCGGGGTGGCGACGGGCCCGAGGACGTCGTCTTCGACGGCCTCGGCCGGGCGCTGGCCGGTGTCGCGGACGGCCGCATCCTGCGGATCAAGCTGCCCGAGAGCCCCGGAGGCCACTCCCACATACAGGAGGTCGGCCGTACAGGAGGCCGGCCTCTCGGGCTCGAAGTGCTTCCCGACGGACGCCTGTTGGTGTGTGACGCCGAGCGCGGCCTGCTGTGCCTGGACCCGGACGGCGGGCAGGACATCGAGGCGCTGGCCGACACGGTGGCCGGAGCGCCCCTGCGGTTCTGCAGCAACGCGGTGGCCGCCGCGGACGGCACGGTCCTGTTCACCGTCTCCAGCCGCCGCTACGGACTTGACCAGTGGCTGTCCGACATCGTGGAGCACCGGCCCACCGGCCTGCTGCTGCGGCTCGCACCCGGCGGCGAACCCGAAGTCCTCCTCGACGGGCTCCAGTTCGCGAACGGCGTCGCCCTCGCGCCCGACGAGTCGTACGCCGTGGTGGTGGAGACCGGTGCGCGTCGGCTCACCCGACGGTGGCTGACCGGCCCCGAGTCAGGTCGGCACGACACGTTCGCGGACGACCTTCCCGGCTACCCGGACAACATCTCCCTCAGCCCTCGCGGGGGCCTGTGGGTCGCACTCGCCGCGCCGCGCACCCCGCTCCTGGAACGGCTGCACCGCACGGGACCGCCGGTGCGCCGGGTGGCGGCGGCCGGGATCCGCCGTCTGCCTGCCCCTCCGCCGCACGCTGCCCAGGTCGTGGAGATCGACGCGTACGGCCGAGTGGTTCGCGAAGTAAGGGGTGCCGGGCGGCGCTATCGCATGGCGACGAGCGTGGCGGAGCGCGACGGCCGGCTGGTACTGGGCAGCCTCGTGGAGGACGCGATCGCATGGTGCGACCTCGCAGCCGCCGGGACGGAATGAGGCGTGGTGGGCCGCCCGGAACGTGCCCCGAGCGGCCCACCGCCTCCCACTCCCAGAAGGAAACAAAAGCTCAACAGGCCATTACGGAGGCATGAGCGCGGGGGCGGCCACCCCTCTTACACCACCCCTCATACACCACCCCGCGCACCTCACACTCAGCCCCTCGACGTGTCACGTGTGGCGCAGTTTCTCCGTCGCCTCGGGTGTGAGCCCGACCCGCACCAGGCCGTCCGCGAGCCGGACCAGCTCGCGTGGCTGGACGAGGTCTGCCAGGGCCTTGGGGCTTCGGGGCAGGCCGAGGCCGGAGGCCGTCTTCCGGGCTCGGGCATCGAAGAAGGGCCGCACCTCCGGCCAGACCGCCTGGGCTTCCCGGCAGAAGATGTCGGCGCCGGTGGGGCCGATTCGCGGCACCTCCTGGAGCAGCTCCCGCATCCGTCCCAGGTCGCCGTCGGCCTGCTTCCGCAGGACGCGCAGGTCCCCGTGCCAGCGTTCGAGGACAAGCTCCGCGCCGTCGCCCAGCGCGGTGGCCGTGCTCTCGTCGTACCGGCGGTAGTGGGCTCGGCCGAGCGCGTCCACCCGGTCCTGCCAGCTGGAATCAGCCATGGCCCGTGGGGTGCGGAGCCCGGCGGTGAACAGCTCCCGGGCCGCGGCGAGTGCCGTCTGCGCGCGGATCGGCACCGCGAACAGGACGCAGAGCACCAGCAGTTGGTACAGCGGCGCCGGGGTGTCGCGCAGTCGGATGCCCGCCTCCCGCGCATATGTCTCGCCGTAGGAATGCAGCACCTGACGTGCCATCTGCTTCGAGTCCATGAGGTTCTCCTCGCACTTCTACGTGCCCAGTCGCACACCGGAGGCCCACAGGTACTGGTCGAGCGTCGGCATCACACGCGGTACCAGTACGGCCACGGCGACGGCGATCGTGGTGGCGGCTCCGGCCCTGGCGGTCGGACCGAGGGGGCGTGCCGATCGGTGTGCAGCCGAAGGACTGGCTGACGAGAGATGGCTCGATCAAGGGGCCAGTTCTCACTCATGAGCCGTCTCACCTCTTTACCTGCGTATACCCAGCGTCCCAGGAAGAACCCGGCTCGTCCCCCCGACACAAAGGGCGAGTACGGCGCCGGTCGCGGCATCATCTGGGACGAGGGCGCCTACCGGAACCATCACCGACCGTCATGGCCGGACGGTCGCCATGGCAGCCAGTGATCGGCCGGCTGCTGCGCCACCCCTGCTTGCTAGGCCTACGCGATGACAAGCGTGCCGCCCAAGTGGTCCACTGGAGGCCGACGCGAGGATTCACCATGAGTGAAGCGCCGAAGCTGCGAGCCGGCCGCCGCACGGTCGAGATCAACCGCCCGGACAAGGTGCTGTTCCCCGAGGACGGCATCACCAAGGCCGACCTCGCCGGGTACTACCGCGGTGTGCCACCTCCACGCCTTCGCCCGCGAGGCCGCCGACCTGCTCGCCGCCCGCCACCACGACCGCCTCACCACCGAGCCCAGGAAGCAGGCCCGGCACGGCCGCCTCTACCTGGACGTACAGCGCAACGCCTACGCCCAGACCGCAGTCGCCCCGTACGCCGTACGGGCGCTGCCCGGCGCCCCCGTCGCCGCACCCCTGGCCTGGTCGGAGCTGAACGAACCGGGCCTGACCGCGAAAAGGTGGACGAACTCGACGATGTCCGAACGCCTCGGACACGATCCCTGGCGGGAAACGCTGCGCCGTGGCCGTTCCCTCGCGCCCGCCCGCCGTCGCCTGGCCGCCTTGTCCGACAGCGGCTGATCACACGGGAGCAGGGGCGCGGCCGTCCACGGGTCACCCGAATGCCACGCCAGGGAGCGCGGGACCCGCAGCCGTGATGGCGTGGAGTGTTGTCACGGTACGGAGGACTGTCATGTACGAAATGCACGTCGGCATATCTGTCAGCGGCGCCGGCCAGGTGTGGCATGTCGTCGCCCAGGGCCAGCGCGCCACCCTGTGCGGCCAGCCCCTCGACCTCGGCGGGGACACCCAGACCGACCACCACTGCCTGGCCTGTATGACGGCCTTCCAGCGCCTCATGCAAACGGTCGAACCCGCCTGACCGCTGAAAGCCCTGGTGGACGTCGGTTCAGGCGGAGGCGGTTTCGTCGATGATGAAGTCGATCAGGGCAGGGAGTCCTCCCTCGGCCAGGGCGTGGCGCTGGCGGTCGGCGCCGGTGCCCTGGCGCAGCAGGCGGTGGAGGAGGGGATCGACGTGGCGGCCGTCGCCGTGTTCCTCAAGAGCCGGGGCGATGTGCCGGGCCAGCTGGACCAGGACGTCACCGGCGGGGCGGGGGCGGCCTCCGAGGTCGAGGAGAGTGGTGCCGAGGCCGTGGCGGGCGGCGTGCCACATGGCGGCCTGGAGCAGTTCGGGAGGGCAGGCCGGCTCGGGGATGGCGTCCTTGTGCTCGCGGATGGCGGTGGCGGCCAGGGCGCGGACGATTCCTGCGAGCATCACGGCGTCGTCCACGCGCAGTTGGACGTCCATGCAGCGGACTTCGAGGGTGGGGTATCGCTCCGAGAGACGTGCCTGCCAATAGAGCTGTCCCGCGTCGGCGATGGTCGCGGACGCGGTGAGTGCGTCGGTGCGTCGTTCGTAGTCCTCTATGTCGGCGAAGGGCGGTGGCGGCCCGCTGACCGGCCAACGGCTGAAGACGGGCGTGCGCCAGCTCGCGAAGGCGGTGTCGTTGCCGTCCCAGAACGGCGAGTTCGCCGACATGGCCAGAAGTGCGGGCAGCCAGATCCGGAGACGGTTCAGCACCGCCACGCCCACTTCCCGGTCCGGCATCCCGACATGCACATGCATCCCGTTGATCAGCATGCCGTCGATGAGATGGCCGCCCTGCTTGCGGAGTTCCAGATACCGGCGCCTGTCCGTGACCGGAACGGTCCCCGAGCCCGCCACCGGAGCGGCGGCGGTCGCGGCGAGACGGCACCCCGCCCGCTCCGCGGCCGTGCCCAGATCATGGCGCAGTCGCAGCAGATGGCCGGCTACTTCGGCCAGGCTGCCGCACACAGGCGTGGCGGCCTCGACCTGCGCCTGCAACAGCTCCAGCTGTACCTCGTCGTCCTCGGCCAGCGCATCGAGTCCCGCGGCGCGGCGCACCTCCTCCGACAGAGGCACAGGGTGTCCGCTGGCCGGATCGAGCAGCAGGTACTCCTCTTCGACCCCGATGGTGATCATGGCCAGTAACTACCCGTCCCACGGCCGACCGTACCGGCAACCACCCGCGACCCCGGCGGTCGCGCCGAATCCAAAACCATGGGCAGCCGACGGCTGCCTTCCCGGCTCGGGCGGCCGCCCGCAGAACACCACGAGGCCCTGTTCCTGTGGTCAGGCCTTTTCCTGCATGTCTCGCCGCGCAGAGTTGCTCTGCTCCGCGGCCTTGGGGCCCTTCCCGTCCGCCTTGGCGCGCACCCCCCGTTCGATGCGCTCAGCCCCAGTCGTCGTCCTCGGCATGAGAGACATGGGCCGACCGGGTGATCTCCCCGTCGGTGTGCCAGCTGGGCGGGTTCCCGTACCGGCCGGTGTCGGCCACGGGGCCTCCCGTCAGGTTCGGTGCGTAGACCGGGTCGACGGTCTTGCGATACGCCATCGCTCCGTCCTTGGAGTACGTGTGCACCGGAACGACCGGGGCGTTGACGGGCAGTTGCTGATAGTTGCCGCCGATCCGATGCCGGTGTGCGTCCGCGTACGAGAACAGCCGGGCCAGCAGCATCCGGTCCGGGCTGGGGCCGATCCCGGGAGCGAGGTTGTTCGGCTGGAAGGCCGTCTGCTCGATCTCCGCATGGTGGTCGGTGGGGTTGCGGTCCAGGGTCATCCGGCCCACCACGATCAGCGGGTAGCCGCTGTGGGGTGTCCGGGCTGCCGCGTTCGCCCGCGACCGTGGAGAACCGGGTGACCAGCTCGGTCCTGGCACCGGGCCGGAAGACAGCAGCCTTGGTGGAGGCACTGACATCGCTGGTCACTTCGAAATGCCCGAAGGCACCGCTCCCCTTGGCATGCGGCTGCCGCTCGGGGATCCGCTCCCGGTTGAACTGCGTCATCTGCTCGATCAGGTAGGAGTCCTGCAGCAGGATCGGTCCACCAGGGCCGACGGTGAGCGAGTGTTTGTCACTCTCCACCGGAGCACCGGAATCGCTGGTGGTCGGCTCACGTGAAGTGTCGGTCATCGATCTCTCCTCCGTCGGGCGGTGACAGGCGAAACGCTGGTCAGGCCACGGCTGCGACGAGCGGTCGCGGCATCACGCGTGCAGCCCGCTGTGGGCGCCGCCAAACCCGGCGATTCACCGCATGTGCACCGGCTGGGCCGGGCGATTGACGCCGGGCTCCTTCCGGTGGTGTCGGCGAGCGGCCGGCGCGCAGGCCGCCGACGATGGAACCCTGTCCCCCATCCCCGTCGCCGCCACCCTCAGGAGCCCGCTGGTGCTGAACCGCACACCGCGCAAGAACCGCACCGAAGTCACATTCGTCCTCCCGGCCGACACACCACCCGGACCGGTGAGCGTGGTGGGCGACTTCAACAACTGGCGGCCCGGCATGCACACCCTGACGCCCCGCGAGGACGGCAGCCGCGCCGTCACCATCGAGCTGCCCAGCAAGAGCAGCCACTCATTCAGATACCTGGCCGCCGGCGACTACTGGTTCAACGACGACGACACCCCCGCCGACCAGGACGGACCCAACAGCCGCCTGCACACCTGACCTCGGCGGCCTCGCCCCACCGGTCGTCGTAAGCAGCGAACGCTCCCCCGCCCCGGTAAGGGCTGCCGACTACTTGCCGCGGCCGGTGACGAAGTCCCGGATTCGGTCGACCAGCCCGACACCCGGTGCGAGGAGCTCCTCGGTCCGGGGGGGTGGCCGACTTCTCCCGACACGGAGAATACGAAGCCGCTGCCCACCCTCCGTTCCAGCCCTTGCCGTTCCAGCCCTTGCTCCACCTATCGATACTCGATAGATTCCCATCGCAAGTCGATGGAAGGAGCGGTCATGGGAAAACTGGCAGTGCGTGCGTTGCGCGCCGTGCTCGCGGTGGTGCTCGCCGGCACCGTGTTCGTACAGGCGGGAATGGTGTGGGCGTTGGTCACCGGGAATGACCCGGAGGACGGGTCACTCCCCCTGACCTCGCTGCGCGTGATCACGATCCTGGGCATGATGACGGCCCAGGTCGCCCTGGTCTGCGTATGGCGGCTGGTGGCGATGGTGCGACGCGGAACCGTGTTCTCCCACGCCGCCTTCCGGTACGTGGACATCTTGATCGGAGCGATCGTGGCGGCGGCCCTCGTGTGGTTCACGGTCACGATCGTCAATGCGCCGGGCCAGCGGGACGACCCGGGCGTCAGCGTCATCATGGCCGGGATCGGCGTGGCGATCCTGGGGGTCGCGCTCATGGTGCTCGTGCTGCGGATGCTGCTCGCCCAGGCGGTCGCGCGCGACGTCGAAGCCGCCCGCATGCAGGCCGAGTTGGACGAGGTGATCTGATGCCGATCACCGTCGACATCGACGTGATGCTGGCAAGGCGGAAGATGTCCGTGGGCGAGCTCGCGGACCGCGTAGGGATCACCCCCGCCAACCTCGCGGTACTCAAGAACGGCCGCGCCAAGGCGGTGCGCTTCGCCACACTCGCCGCACTCTGCGAGGTACTCAAGTGCCAGCCGGGCGACCTGCTGCGCTGGGAGCCCGAAGACGCCGCGAGCGGATGACACGCCCCCGGGACGGACGCGTAGCTCCTGGCACCGCCGGCCCCAGACACGGCAGATCCTTCAGCTGGCCGTCGCCGCGAGGTCGGCTCGTGGCGGCGGCCCGGGCCGATTCAGCCGAGCCGCGTGGTCGCGTACGTGTCGATGGCGTCGCGCTGGTAGGCGGCCAGGCCCGCCGCGATCGACTCGTACGCGGCGCGCCAGTGTTCGTTCTCCACGCAGGAACGCCCGATCGCCCGGTATTCCTCGGCAGTGGCCGGCCGGATCCGGGCCAGCGTGCGGTACTGGGTGTCGATCTCCGCCTGTACCTCATCGGCGTCGGCGGGCAGACGGGCGGCCAGTAGCTCGGCCAGCCGGATCATCTGTGCCGTGCGCTCGCGCTCGTCGGCCTCGATCTCGGCCTCGCTCAGCGTCGCGTGGTGCCGTTCGATGGCCCCGACCAGTTCCGGGAAGTCACGCAGGCCCTTCATGTAGCGGGCGGGCCGGATGCCCTCGAAGAGGTTTTCCGGTCGGTTGATGCTGGTCATGGGTGTGCCGTCCTTCCTGGACCGTTCCAGTTCGGCGATCGTGCGGGCGACGGTGACGGCCAGGGTGTCCAGCCGGTCGCGCTCGGCAAGGAGTCGGCGGTGGTGGCCGCGCAGGGCCTCCAGTTCGTCGACCTGCTCGGCCAGGACCCGGCCGATTTCCATCAGCCCCACGCCCAGGGCCCGCAGCACGAGGATCTGCTGAAGCTGCAGCAACTGCCGCTCCTCGTAGTAGCGGCGGCCGTTGGTGCCGATGCGGGCGGGTGGCAGCAGGCCGATCTCGTCGTAGTGCCGCAGCGTCCGGGCCGTCACACCCGATATCCGGGCGACCTCCGCGATCGGCCAGGCCATCGCCGCCTCCCCCACGAGTGCTTCACCGGGCCGGTTTCTCCGGCCCTGCTCAGAACGGTAGAGGCTGCCGCAGCGGCAGCTTCAAGCCCTTCACCCGGAACTCCCGGCCACGTTCCAGCCGGCCGGCGAGGCCGCAACTGGCGGACCTGTCCGACCAGTCCGACCAGTCCCGCAACCGCATGGATCACCGCTCGTGGGACGGCCGACCGGACTCGGAGGCGGCGGCTGTGTCAGCCGGCCGTGATCGCGTCCAGCTGGGCTCGCAGGTAAGTGTGGGAATCGATGCCCCGGACGTCCGTGCCGGGGTCGCACTCGTAGAAGTACACCAGCGACAGCAGTTCCTCCGCGGGGGCGTCGGCGGGCGGTGGCAGTACCCGGTGACGGCCCGACTTCCAGCGGCCGTCGGTCCAACGGGCCATCAGATCACCGATGTTGACGGTCAGCGCGGCGGGGTCGTACGGGGCGTCCTGCCAGCCGTGCCGGTCCGTGAAGACCTGAAGCCCGCCCTTTCCGTGCTGCCGGTCCAGGACCGTCACCGTCCCGAAGTCGGTGTGCGGTCCGATCCGGAACTGGCCCGGCTGCGGGGCGCCGACGATGTCCGTCCCCGGATACCAGTTGATGTTGAACCCCCAGGTGGGGTGGCCGGTGTGCCGGGTGAAGAAGTCCTCGGGGCGGCCGAGGGCCGTGGCCAGGAGTTCCAGGAGGCGGTCGGAGAGCGCCTTCATCCCGGCGAGGTAGTCGTCGATGAGCGGTTTGAGGTCCGGGGCCTCGGAGGGCCAGGTGTTGGGCGCGAACCACTCCGCGTCGACGGCCGCGTCCCCGGTGGGTTGCTCGGCGGCGAAGGACAGCGACTCCTTCAGGTCCGGCGGAGTCTCGGTGCCCTCGGCATAGCCATTGGCCTCGGCACCCGGGCCGAGCCACCCCCGCCCGCCCACCTTCACGGCGTACGGCTGCTTGGCGGAGGCGGGGAGACGGAAGAAGGCGCGGGCGGCCTCGCGGATGGCGGCGGGCAGCGACGGGTCGATGCCATGGCCCTTGACCAGGAGGAAGCCGGCGTTCCGGAGAGCGCGGTCGATACGGGCCGGGTCGGGAGCAGTCAGATCGACGGTGGGGATGAGGTCCACGTGAGAGATCTCCCCCGCCCCGCCGCATCCCGAAACCCGGCCCCGCCGCCCCCCTCCGCTCGGCGCCACGACCCTGGACGCCTCGACAAGGCGCCCCGGCCTGGCTATACGCCCCGAAGGACCCAACTCCGAAGAGACGAGCTGACGTTGCCCAAGCCCCGACACCCACGCAGGGCACTCATCACAGACATGACACGATTTCAGTCACTTGGATGCCTTATGTTTCCCAGGCACGCGAGGCTCGTGACATGCTGCGTGAGCGGCCGTCCGTGGGGGAGGCCGCACTTTGGTCGGCGCCCGGTCCTCAACCGTGCCCCGGTGGACCGGACGCCGACACCAGCCCTCGCACCCTGCCCGCCCCGGACACGGACGGGCTCCCGCCGCCAACCGGCCAGGACCAACCACCCCCTGCCCATGGCCGTTGGTTCAACCGGGCGGTCCGCTGCACCCGTTCGGACCCATCGGCAACGACGCGGTCATATGGTCGTCCCGCGGTCTGCTGTGATGACGCCATCCCGCTGTCGATGCTTGGGAGGGCCGCACGGTGAGACCCCGGGTCAGGAACTGGAGCATGGCGCTCGTCGCGGCAGGTGCCATGACCATGGCCGCCGCGTCGCCCATGCTCACTCCATCGCTGCATCCCCGCTCAACAGTGCCCCTCCTCGCGGACACGGCACTGGAAGCCGTGGCGGGGAAGGAACCTGCGGGCAGTCAGTGCACCAACAGCTGTCCCGTCGGATCGTGCGGGGCCGTGGGGTCCGGGGGCGACGACCGGCCGCATACGACCGATGACGACGAACGACGTCAAATGCCGATCCAGCGCGTGGACTTGGCCCCGGAGTCCGTGATGCCGTTGGCGGATCCTGCCGACTCGCTGACGATCCGTCTGAGGACGGACGGCCAGCTCACGGATGTGAGCGTCACCGATACGCAGGGGCGACACCTGGCGGGTCGGATCAGCGACGACGGCACCTGCTGGCACAGCACGACACCGCTGCGCGCCGGCACCCGCTACCTCCTCCGAGCCATGGCCGAGGACGAGGACGGCCTGCCCGGACAGGCCAGTTGGGCCCTGGAGACCGCGCCGCCACCACCGGGCAACAGGCTCACCGCCGCCTTCGGACCCACGCCCGGCGTCTACGGGGTGGGGCAGCCCGTCGTCGCCGAACTGTCCCAGCCCGTCCCGGCAGCCGACCGCCAGGCACGCAGGCTCGTCGAACGGTCCCTGCAAGTGACCTCCGAGCCCGCCGTGCAGGGCAGCTGGTACTGGGTGAACGACAGCACGCTCCACTACCGGCCCCAGACGTACTGGCCCGCCCACGCCACCATCCAGGTCCGCAGCGGCCTGGACCGGGTCCACGTCACCGACAAGCTGTACGGCGGACCCTCACAGCCGCTCACCCTCACCACCGGTGACCGGATCGAAGCCATCACCGACGTCGCGGCGCACGAGATGACCGTCAAGCGCAACGGCCACACGATCAGGACGATCGCGGTGACCACCGGCAAGCCGGGCTTCCGCACCCGCGAGGGCATCAAGGTGGTCCTGGGCAAGGAGCGCACGGTACGCATGCGGGGCGACTCGATCGGCATCGCTCGCGGCACCAGCGACTTCTACGACCTCCCCGTCTCCTACGCCACCCGCCTCACCTGGAGCGGCGAGTACGTCCACGCAGCCCCCTGGTCCCTCGAATCCCAGGGTGCCGAGAACGTCAGCCACGGCTGCACCGGCATGTCAAGCGACGATGCCGCCTGGTTCTACGACACCATCAGCCCCGGCGACATCGTCGACGTCATCCACGGCTACGGCACCCCCATGACCGTCTTCGACAACGGCTACGGCGACTGGAACCTCACCTGGAAGCAGTGGCTCACCGGCAGTTCCCTGTCCGCCGTCCCCCACCATCCGGCCATCACCACCGCCGCCGCACGCCTCCGCCCCACACCCTGATCCCGCCGTCCCCGGATACACCTGGGCCTCGCGGCGGAACAGGGCTGTCCACAGGAAGGGTTCACCGAAGTGGGCGGACTCGGCGGGTTCGTCGTGCATGCGCCGGATCTCTGCCTCGGCGAGGTGGGAGAAGATCCTGCGCAGGTCCTCGGAGGTGTAGGCGAGTCCGCCGTGGAGGCGGGCGTCGCGGTAGAAGGCCGCGTCGGGCAGCGTGGAAGCGCCGCTCTCTCCGGGGGCGAAGCAGGTGAGGGCGAAATGGCCGCCGGGGGCGAGGAATCGGTCGAGGAGATCGAGGTAGCTGAGGCGGCGATGGGGTGGCAGATGGTGGAAGCAGCCCGAGTCGTAGATGAGGTCATAGGAGCCGTTCAGCTCGGCCGCAGTGAGGCTGAAGGCGTCCGCACAGCGGAATCGGATGTCAACTCCGGCCTGCAGAGCGCGTTCTTGGGCCCAGGCGATGGCCGTCGGAGACAGGTCGACGGCGTCCACCTGGAAACCGTGTGAGGCGAGGTGGAGGGAGTTGCGCCCGGGGCCGCAGCCGAGGTCGAGCGCCCGGCCCGGAGTGATCAGTTCGCGGTCGAGGTAGGAAGCCAGGTTCTCGTCCGGTTTCGCCACGAAGAACGGCACAGGCTTGGAACGGTCGGTGTAGAAGTCGTCCCACCAGGTGGCCGCACTGCTCGTCCAGCGATCGGCCTCGGGTGCGAACAGGCCGTCCAGGAGCTTCAGCACGTCCTCGACCCGGTAGATGTTCCGGTCCATACAGTTCCCCTTCCGTCAGGGGAGACGCTACGGCCCAACATCGCAAAATCCCAGGTCAGGGTGGAGTGCACGACAGCACGGACGGGCGGTGGCACACCTGCGGCGAACGTGGCCGAGCCATCACCTGCGCCCGTGCACACGGGACGCCCCCTGCCCCCACCGATGGTCACCGCGCGGGCATTCCGACCGGCGCTCAAGCGGAATTCTGAAGATCTCCATCACGCGACTCCACTGCTGCCACCCATCGGAATCACGGATGCGCCGAAAAGACGTGGCCGACGGTGCCGCCCCTGAAGGCGGTGGTGCTGATCGGCTCGATGACGAGCGGTGCGACGAAGATCCGCGCGCCCGCGCCCAGGACGACCGGGTGGACGAGAAGGCGGTACTCGTCGATCAAGCCGGTCTCGACCAGAGGTCAGGCGAACCGTGCCCCGCCGTGGGCGAGCGTCTGTACGGGATTTGCCCCGCACAGATGAGTATGCCGCCCCGGTGGCGGCGACGGCGCCGGTGCGGTCCGGGCTTTCCGGACGGGGCTCATGGTCACCGGGGAGCGGCTGACCGAGAAGGTCGAGCACCGCCTCCTGGCCTACGAAGACGCGTTCAATCCGTCCATGCGCGACTACCACGCGCAACCGACAGCCCCATGCACACGTCAAGCAACACGTGGAACGTGAATGGCTCTTCTCCCTCATCCCCCTGACGATCGGCGTGCTCTTCCTCAGCTTCGGCGTGTACGGCCTCCGCCGCGCCGACGTGCTCCGCCGCAGAGGTGTCACTGCCGGGGCTCGGATCGTCCGCCACGACGTCAGGCGGGACGACGACGGCGCCGCCTATCACCACCCGGTGGCGGCCTGGACCGCGCGGGACGGGCGCACGTACGAGCACTCCTCCAGGTTCGGCCGGGGAACTGTCGGACGTGACTTCGGCGTGGGAGCGCATGTCGTGGTCCGGTACGACCCGGACAATCCACGCCGGTTCGCGATCGAGGGCTGGGACACGAGGGGTGTCGATCAGCTGTTCACCGTGCTGGGATCGCTCCTCACTGTCGGCACGGTGACGGTGCTGCTTGTCCGGCTGCTCACCCTCTGACCCTGGCCGTCGTTCAGCTGCTCCACACGTCCGCCGCCGGGGTCCGGACCGCGGCTCGGTCCCGTTTCACCACCCCGCTGCGCAGCAGCAGTTGAACGGCCCCGAGCAGCACCGCGGTCGCGAGCGCGCTGTGCCAGAGCAAAGCGTCCAGGTGACCGGCGGAGACGTAGGCGCCCACGGCGATCGCGGCCAGGGCGCACACCGCGCGGTCCACGATGCTCTCGGCCGACAGGAGCGTGGCGCGCGGGGCGTTCGCTGGTACGGCGTCGTTCACCAGCTTGCGCTGCACCGGGTACACGAAGCCGGTCGCCGCGGCGAACAGGCAGAGCAGGGCGACCACGGCCCACGGGCCGCTCAGCGTCATCGCCGCCAGCGTGCCCGCGAGGGCGAGGCTGAGGATCGACACCCAGGCGACCGGCGTCACTCGACGGCTCAGCCACTGGGGGCGGGCCGAGCCCACCGCCTCCGCCACCGTCATCGCGGCCAGCACTCCGCCGTGGGAGGCCTCCCCGATGCCGTGGTCCAGCAGGATCGGCTGGAACAGGTTGACCTGGCAGATACGGGACAGCGTGAAGACCGCCACGCCCTGCACCATCACCAGGCCCAGCCACCGCGACGAGGCGACGCAGCGCAGCGCGGCACCCGCGTCCCGCAGGAACGCCCGGCCCCTGCGCCCTCCGTTCTTCCGAGCGGCGGTCGCCTCCCCCGTGCTGCCGTCCGTACTTCCATCCGTCCCGGCGAGCCGGGGCAGCCCGACCGCGCAGGCGAGGGAACCCGCGGCGCTGGCGGCACTGAGCACGTACGGGGCCGTGTGGGCAACCGCCATCAAAGGCCCGACCAGCGGCCAGCACACGACCTTCGCCGCCAACCCCCAGGCCCGCGCGGTTCCCTCCGCCTTGAGGTAGTACTCCTCGCATTTCTCGGCCCGCAGCCCGTCGTACAGGTAGGCGCTCGCCGCCCCCGACGTGAGCGAGCGGCCCATGGCGATGGCGAGGAAGTGGAGGAGGAAGCCGGTGTACGAGGCGCTGGCCACGGGAGCCAGGTTGGCCGCCGTCATCACCACCGCGCCGGCCCGCAGGCAGTTGCGGGCGCCGATCCGGTCGGCGATCAGCCCGGTCGGGATCTCGAACAGGCAGAAGGCCACGTAGTAGATGCTCTGGATGCCGAAGATCTGGCCGTCGGAGAGTCCGGCCTGCTTCTGGTAGGCGTAGAACACCGGCATCCACCACAGCAGGTTGAACAGCAGCTGGAAGCCGTAGTTGAGCCGGATGATCCGGCGGGCGGTGTGCGTCGGACCGGTCCGCGCATCCGTGTGGCCCGGGATCACAGCGCGTACGGGCGGATCTGGACCAGCCGGAAGTCGCCCCGCTCGGTCATGAGCCACTCGATGTCCAGCGGCCTGTCCACGTCGGCCTCGCTGAAGTGGGACTGCAGGAGCCGCCCGGTCAGGGACAGGTCGGCGAGCCGGGCACGGGTGGCGGCGGGCAGGTCGTCGCCCCAGGATCCGAGCGCGACGGTGCGGCCACCGCCCTCCACCGTGTTGTACAGGTACTGCTGCGGCAGCACCGAGCCCTCGACGACCCGCTCCGGGGAGCCGGGGGAACAGTTGAGGTAGACGTTGCGGAAGTCCGCGCGCCGGGTCGGGTCGCAGGTCACCAGGACGCCGCCGAGGGAGGCGGGCACGTACTCCTGGATGATCACACCCATGTATGTGTCGTCGAGGGAGATCCCCACCTGGTGGCGCAGTCGCACACTGCGGGGTGACACCAGGGAGGCCCACACCTGGCGTACCGCGTCCAGGAGTTCGGCAGTGCCGTGGACCGTGGTCACGGAGTCGTAGACGCCGGCCGCGGAAAACCCGGGCAGGTCCTCGGCGTTGGACGAGGAGCGCACCACCAGACGCCCGTGCTCGGCGGGCGGCGCGGGGAAGGCCTGGCTGATCTGCCGCATGACGGACTCGGGTACCGGCGTGTGCCGGATCAGCTGTTGGAGTTGCAGACAGATCGGGTCCAGGACGTCGGTGGCGTCGAGTTCGAGTGCCATTTTGAGCTTGCCGATGCCCTGCTGGATGGCGGGCGAGGAGGCGAGGAAGTGCTGCTGGAGCGCGAAGGGGAGCGCCACGCCCTCCGGGGCGCCGACCGTCGCCGACGCGAACTCTGCCGCCCTGGCCCGGAGTTGGGGCAGGTGGGGCGCGTCGAGGCCGAGCCGGGCGGCGAGGTGCCCGTAGAGGTCGTCGCGCGGCGGGCGGGGCTGTCCGTAGAAGGTGGTCAGGTCGGCGGTGCGGCTGTCGAGTACGTGGTGCAGCTCGCCGAGGTTGGCCGCCTTGGTGCCGTAGCGGTCACGGTCGGCGCCGCGCAGCCGGTGCAGGGACAGGACGGGGGCGTCTTCGAGCAGGGGCGGTTCGAGGCGGATGCGCTGCTGGTGCCAGGCCGGCGCCCGCAGGGCCGGTTCCCGGTCGAGGCGCTCCAGGGAGATCTCGTCCTCGCGCACCTGGTAGCGGACCCACGCGCCGTCCAGGTCGTCCTTCTCGACGAGCTGCTCCAGATCGCGCACGATGGCGTTGGGTATCCCCCAGCCGGAGGCCAGGACGTTGGTGTGGGAAAGGGGGGTGATCGGCGCGGTGTTGAGGAATCCGGCCGTCCGGGGAACGTCGTCCGGCAGGCACGGCATGGCCACGATGTCCGCCCAGCCGAGCTCGCCCGCCGCGGCCGCGTACTCCTCGTCCGTCCGGAAGAACCGCAGCCGCCCGACGGCCTCGCCGGGGTTCAGCGGCGTGCGGACCCGGGAGCCGAAGAGTTCGTGGCTCAGGATGCGCGGCAGGCGCTGTTCGCTGATCGCCGCCAGTTCCTCCTCCTGCCCGTGGTTGGCGGGCTTGAGCAGCACCGGGAGCCGGCCGTCGACCCGTTGCCGTACGAACTCGTAGAAGAATTGCAGCAGTTGGCCGTTCATGGTGTCGGCCTCGGTCGTCTCCAGGACGAGGAAGGTGCGTTCGCGGCCCTCCGCGTCCTCGTCGGTGTGCAGCGACAGCACACCCAGGAGGAAGCGCCGTGCCGGGTCGGCGTAGACGGAGGCGTTGAACGCGTCCAGGGTCGCGTCCAGTTCGGCGAGTTCCATGCCAAGGACACGGGTGGCGATGTAGTTGACGTGGAAGGGGTGCGCCGCCGTGTCGAGGAGGTGCCAGGTGTTCTCGACGCGGTCGACGACGACCTTGAGGTAGGGGTGGCCGGCCAGCACTCCGGAGAGGGTGCGGAAGAGCGGCAGGGAGAGGTTCTCGCCGACGACGGTACGGTCCGTGGACGGCTCGGAGGCGCCGGTGAACAGCTGGGCGGTCACGCGGAGACCTCCTCGGGCCGCGCGGCGGGCAGGACCTGCGGCAGGGCATCCACCAGCGTTTCGAAGTCGCGGAGCACCGTGCGGGCGTCGGTGCCGGAGAGCAGGCACAGGGCCGCCATGGTGTTGGCGCCCGCGGCCGGGTCGTAGACCGGTACGACGCTTCCGTCGGCGAGCGAACTCTCCTCGACCACCGACAGCTCGCTGCCCCGGCTGAGCGGCACGTCCTTGGCGACAACGGGGAAGTCCCACACCTTGCGGTGGCGCCAGGCCTCGCCCCGGCCGTCGACCGCGAGGACGACGAGAGAGCCGGCCGCGCCGCGCGCCTGCGCCGGAGTGAGGGCCTGCTCGGGCCAGTGGACCGGACGCCCGACGAGGTGGTCCACCAGCATGCCGACGAGGTCGAGCCCGAAGACGTCCTCGATCTGCGGCACCGTCATCGCGCCGCCGAACCGGGCGGCCGTCTCGATCAGCCACATGCTGCCGTCCGCGCCGAGCTTGATCTCGGTGTGCGTTCCGCAGTCCCGCAGGCCGAGGGCGTCGACCGCCTCCCGCGCGAGCGCCACCACGCGGTCCTGGGCCTCCTGGGACAGCAGGGCGGGAGTGATGCCGGCGCGTTCGGTGAACGGCTCGACGGTGGGCATCCGACCGCTGAGGCAGACCGGGTGGAAGGTGCCGTCCGCCACGACTCCCTCGACGCTGACGTAGTCGCCCCAGCCGGGCTCGTCGAACCAGTCCGACGCGGTGCCGGTCACGATCTGCTCCACCACGAAGTGACCCTGCGCCTCGGCGACGTGGAGTTCGGCGTACCCCAACTGGGCTGATTCGGCCATGACTTCACGCGAGCGGTGCCAGGCGGCGGACAGTTCGTGCGGGGCGTGGACGATCTGGTGCGCGGTGGAGCCGGCGCTCCAGGCCGCCTTGAGGAGCAGCGGGAAGGGCAGGGCATCGGCCGCCCCGTACAGGTCCGCCTCGGTGTCCACGGCACGGAACTCGGGCTGTGGCAGCCGGCGTTCCTGCCAGGTGCGGCGCATCAGCCGCTTGTCGCGCGCGAGCGCTGCTGCGCCGCCGGCCCCGGCGAGCCCGAGCGCCTCGCACGCCTCGGCGACGGCCACGACGGCGTACTCGGAGAAGGTGAGCACCGCTTCCGCGCCCACGTCCTCGGCCCGCGAGACGATCAGGGACACCAGGTCGGAGCGCTCCGCGCCGGCGGGTGTCACGACCGAGGCGCACAGTCTCCGGGCGGTGCGTGCCGCAACGGGAGGAAGGGCGCTGAGCGCCAGCAGGTGCACTTCCGCCCTAGCGGCCGCCCGGGACAGGACGTGACCGAGCGGCGGACCACCCTTGGCATGCACTAACAGCACCTTGCTCACTGAAGTTCGTCTCCATTCGTCTATATCGGGGCGTAATCACCCGCACACTCAAGGGGACCACGGCAACCGGCGCCCACATCGCCCCGAGGGACGCCGGCCCCTCAGGCAAATGCCTGATTCACAGGCCGGGTTGAGGCATCGAGAGGTACCGCGAGGGCTCACCGAACGGCTTCCACTTCGGCCGAGAACCGAGCATGCACGGGATCGGGACGGGATACCCATGGCGATGTGACAGTGCGTCAGCCGGTTGCGTACGGACCGTATACGGACGGAGAGACCGCTGTGGATGACTCCAGCCTCAAGGCGCTGCTCGAACACCTTCCGGTGTTCTGGTGGGAGATCGACGAACCGTGGCAGGTGCGCGAGAGGGGAGGCGGCGCGTTCGCCGACACCGAAACGGCACAGCGCTTCCTCGACCGGATACGTCGGGAGCTCGCGGCCCCGGGGCACCCGCCGCAGGGCGGCCGCTGGCAGGCCCGGTTCGACGGCCGTACCTTCGATGTGAGCTGGCCCCTGGACGAGCGCGGCGCCGGCCACCGTACGCACGGCCTCGCCGTGGAGGTCGACGCCCACCCTGAAATCCCGCGGCAGTACGCGGCCTTCGCGGGCCTGGTCAACCTCTCCCCGGCGGCCGCCTTCATCCGGGACAGCGACGGCCGTTATGTGTGGGCCAACCACGCGTACGCACACCTCTACGGCACCGTTCCGGAGAAACTCGTCGGCAAGTACATCGAGGAGTACGACGCCCCTACCGAGGCCGCCCAGTTCCGCGCCCTCGACCAGGAGATCCTCACCCGGGGGACGCCGGTGCGGCACACCCTCGACTACCGGCGCCCGGACGGCAGCGCGGGCCAGGCGGTGGGCCACCGGTTCCCCGTACGGGAGAACGCGCGGATCTGCGTCGCCGGAATCTACGTGGACATCACCGATCACCTGCGCGCCATGGTCCAGCGGCAAGAGGCCGAGGACGACTTACGAGCACTGCGCGACCACAGCGGCCTGCCCTGCGCGCTCCTATCGGCGAACGGACGCGTGGTCACCGCGAGTTGGGCCGCCGCCGAGCTGTTCGACCTCAGCCTGTCCGACCTGGTCGGGCGCCGCGCCCACACCCTGCTCGCCCCCGAAACCGGCCTCGACGGGCTGCACCGCCGGTGGAACGGTCTGATAGCACGCCGCACCCGACGAGTGGAGACGTCCGCGGTGTTCGTGGATGCCCAGGGGCGGCAGCGCCGCGCACAGCTCCACCTGACCACGGTCGGCCATTGCGCCGGCCGCGCCCGCCACGTCTGGGCCGTCGTCACCCACCAGAGCCTCGCCCACGCCCCCCACCCGTCACTCACCCCCGCCCAGATCCGCATCCTCTCCCTGCTGGCGGCGGGCAGCAGCAACGGTGACATCGCCACCTCGCTCAAGCTGTCCCGGCAGACGGTCGACTACCACCTCAGCCGCCTGCGGGAACTCCTGGGCGCCGACACCCGTCCCGCCCTCGTCGCCCGCGCCTACGTACTCGGCATCCTCGCCCCCCGCGCCTGGCCGCCACGCTCCGCCACGGCGGCCCATCCGCTCAGTACCGTCTGACGGGCGGCGGCAGGGCGGCACCGTCCTGCCGCCGAGCGGGCCTGGCCGCGTGCCTCGAAGGCACCTCAGTAGTCCGGCAGATCGAAGGCGACAGCCGCGCGGAATTCCGCCGAGTCCTCGCGGCCAGGCCCATCGGGACGCGCCGAGTCCGTGTCCCCCTCCGGCCCGGACGCTCCCGTCTCGGCGACCAGCATCTCCTGACCCAGCCCGAGCAGCGCCTGATTGGCCGTCACATGAGGGCGCAGCCGCTCCTCGTAAGCACGATAGGCGGGCACGTGGTCGCCATCGGCCAGGTGCAGCTCCCCCGCGAGGACGTAGGCCGCCGTCAGCGCCACACTGGTGCCCTGCCCCGTGAGCGGGGAACAGCAGAATCCGGCGTCACCCAGGAGCGCGACGCGCCCCCGCGACCAGCGGTCCATCCGGATCTGCGCCACCACGTCGTAGTGGAAGGCGTCGGTCTCCCACATGGCTTTCAGGAAGCGCGGCACCTCCCAGCGCAGGGACTCGCAGCGCTCCGCCACCAGCCGCTTCTGCGCCATGAGGTCACGCGGCAGCATCTCTTCGTACGCCTCCTCGGACGTGAAGCCCACGAAGACACGCAGTTCGGTGTTGTCCCGGACCGTCATGGCCATACAGCCCCATATGCCGTCGACACCCGGCTGGTGGAACACCTCCCAGCGGTCGAGGCCCAGGTGGTTGGGGGCGCTCCACGACGCGATGTAGACACCGATCGGATGCAGATAGTCGGCCTCAGGGCCGAAGACCAGTCGACGGGTCGCCGAGTGGAGACCATCGGCGCCCACCACGAGGTCGAACGATCGCTCCTCGCCACTCGCGAAGCGGACCCGGACACCGTCGTCCTCCTGGACCAGCGTGCCGATGGAGTCACCGAACAGGTACTCCACCCCGCTCCCCGCGGCCCGAGCGAGCAATGCGGCCAGGTCGTCCCGGAGGATCTCCACATCGGGTCCGTCCGAGGGTCCGCCGCTGGCGGTCCACCCCAGGGTGCGCCGCACTTCGCGACCATCGGCATCGACGTGCGACATCCCGCGCAGGCCCGTCCTCCCCTCCCGCAGCTCCTCCAACAGGCCCATCCGCTCGACGACTTCCATCGCACTGCCGCGCACGTCCACCGCCTGTCCGCCGCCGCGAAGGTCCGCGGCACGCTCGACGACGGTGACACGGAAGCCGTAGCGCGCCAGCCAGTACGCCAGGGCCGTGCCGGCGATGCCCGCGCCGGAGACGAGGACCGAGGTGGGGCGTGAGTGGTGCGGCCGGATGCTGTTCGTCATGGTGACCTCCCGAATCGGTGCCATGCGCCCATCCTCGGCAGCGTCACCGACAGAACACCGACAACCAGGTGTCTGCACCGACAAGCCGCCGACAGGCCGCAGGACGCCGAGCCCTCAACCCACTCCCCCTCGTTTCCTGATCCCTGATTCCTGGTTCCGCCCCATGCGCCGCGTCTGTATATGCTCCCCCTGGTTTGGTTAAGGAATTGGTAAAGGGTGGGGAACGTGCAGGTCGTCCGCAAGATGAAGAAGTTCGCTGTGCCGGTTGTCGGCTCGCTCGTGCTCGCCATGGGGTTGACCGCCTGCGGCGGCGGTGGTGGCAAGAGCGGGGGCGACGGAAACAAGAGCGGGGCGAGCGCGTCGCAGCCCAAGGACGCGCGAGCCGCACTCGCAGCCGCCGCCAAGAAGACCGGCGAGCAGAACTCGTACAAGACCCGCCAGTCAGGCGGCGCCTCCGAGGAGGGGGTCACCGACATGGCCTGGCAGCGGACGCCCTTCTACTCCTCCATGCAGGTCCACGGGAAGAAGACCAAGGACAACCCGAGCGGTGAGACATACCTCGTCGACACGGCCGACGGGGCATACACGAAGACCGACAGGATTCCCGGCAAGGACTGGTTCAAGATGGATCCGTCCAGCGACAAGAAGACCGACCGGTCGCGATCGCGGGGACTGCTGACGGAGTTCCTCGGCGCCCTCAACGCCACGGGCAGCGCCAAGTGGGTCGGCACCGAGCAGATCGGCGGGCGCCCCACCGACCACTACCAGGGCACCGTGACCATCGCCGAACTCGCCAAGTACCAGGGTCCCGCCATGGACAAGGACAGCCACGACTGGTACGTCGACGTCATGCGCAAGGGCGGCAAGGAGCAGGCCGTCATCGACGTGTGGATCGGCAAGGACGACCTCGTGGCCAAGTCCCAGGAGGTCAGCTCCGGCAAGAAGGGACAGGAACGCATCGTCGAGGAGTACTCGGAGTACGGCACTTCCCTCAAGGCAGAGATCCCGCCCGCCGACAGGGTCGCCACGTTCGACGAGTACATCGAGGCCCTGGCGAAGGGCCCGTCCGCCTGAGTCGGAGTGGCTCGGGGTACGACAGCCTCATTCACGGGTACCGCGCGCAGATCGGGCCCTGCCGCGGCATGGACGTACGTGCCGTCCTCTGGTCGTTCTGGTGGGACTGACCCGCCACTGGGTCCTTGACTGGGGCCCCCGGCAGCCTGCGAACGACTGGCTGGGATACGGTCGTCCGGCGGGCCACGGCACTCAGCCAAGGCGGAACACACTTGAGCGGCACGGTGGTTGGTCCCACCTCGGCAACCCTGTGGCGCCGATACACCGCGGCGGTGGTCGACGGGCTGCTCGCCCTCGGCTGCGGGCTGGTGGTCGGAACCGGCTACCTGGTCTCACGGAACGCTGCGAGCAGTCTGCCCGGTCCCTCCGTTTCCGGCCTGTGGGCCAGCCTTGTGGCCGGCATGGTCGGCCCCCCAAGTGAGCACCGCTGCCGGGACATTCCAGGATGTCTCTGCAGCGCGGGCCACTGCGCAGCCGGTCAAACCACCACGACCCACACGGAGATCGCCTCTGTGGTGAATCACGCGGGCGACACGTCACGCACAGGCTCTAACGTTGGTCCATGCCCACTATGCCGTCACGTGTCGAACTACAGCCGCTCACCCTCTCCGACCAGGACGAGTTCTGCACGCTCGTGCAGGCCAGCTCCGAGCTGCACCGCCCATGGATGCAACTACCCGCGACCGCAGAGGAGTTCCATGTCTGGATGCGCCGCTTTGTCGACGGCACCAACCGGGGCTATCTGATCCGCGTCCGGGAGACCGGCGCAGCCGCCGGCACGGTCAACATCAACTCGATCATCCGGGGCCGTTACCAGGGTGCGTCCCTGGGCTATGCGGCCTTCGCCCCGTCCGCAGGGCACGGGTACATGACCGAAGGGCTGACCACCACGCTGCAGCACGCCTTCACCGACCTGCGGCTCCACCGCCTGGAGGCCAACATTCAGCCGGCGAACAAAGCATCCCTCGCCCTGGTCCGGCGACTGGGCTTCCGCTACGAAGGGATCTCGCCCAACTACCTCTATATCGACGGGGGTTGGCGGGACCACGAACGCTGGGCCACCACCGCACCGAACCCCTGGACACCCGATCCGTCCCTTCCCGAGGTCTGAGGGGGTTCCTTCGTAGACCGGGCCAAGGCGGGTCAGGGCTTGCTGAGAACGTTCGTTGCGATTGTCTGTACGCAGGGCGAGCCCGGTATCGGGAAGGGAGTCGTTCTTCACCGCACCACAGTGGAACGGAGAAGGTGTCCACGGTCCGGTGCGGGTCACACCGGGAGCAGCATGAGGGCGCAGCGCACCGGACGGGCGTGGGTGGGGTCCAGGGCGTTGAGTACCAGCTGGTGCACGTTCGGGTCGTAGGAGCTGCCCAGGTGGCCGGTGAGGTCCAGCGGGCATACGCCCTGCAGCAGGATGTTGTGCACGGTCGCACCGGGTCCGGCGGTGAGGTACTGGTTGGTGTACGGGGTCACGACCTCGTCGGTCCTGGTGATGATGTTGGTGTAGGTGACGCCGGGCTCGGTGTCGCCCTTGGCGTAGAGCTGCTTGAGCACCGGGGAGCCGACCGTCTGGTCCCTGGCCGCGGGGCTGTCCAGGCCGAGTGGCTTGCCGGCACTCCCCGCCACTGCCAGGACCGCATCGGCGACGTGGACCAGGCCGAGCAGGGTGGTGCCGTGGCTGCTGGGGCTGATGCCCACCAGCTGGTGCACCTTCGCGGCACCGCCGTCGAAGCGCAGGTACCACTGCGGCATCACACCGCCGCCCTGGGAATGGCCCACCAGGTCGACCCTTGCCGCCCCCGTCGCGGCCCGCACCTGGTCGACGTAGGCGGCCAACTGCCTGGCCGAGGCAGGAACCGGGCCGACCGCCTTGATCAGCGCGTGGGGTCTGGTCTCGCCGTAGTTGAGGGCGAAGACGCAGTAACCGGCGTTCTTCAGCACCGGGGCGAGCCCGCTCCAGTTGTCGAAGGCGTTCTCGAACGTGCCGTGGACCAGCACCACCGGGTAGGGGTGGGCGGCCGAGGGCTTGCAGCTGAAGTCGTTGGTCCCGGCCGGGGAGCGGTCGGGATCCGGCACCGAGGCCAGCAGGGCCGGGGCGAAGCCGACCACTCCCAGGCCGCCCAACGGGTCGGCTGGCGAGGCAGGTTGGTCCTCGACGGCACCATGCCTCGGCGTGGGGCCCGCCGCGGAGGCGGCGGGGACAGAGGCGGCCAGGCAGGCCGCTGCGGCGAGCGCAGTGCCTGCGGCCTTGAGGAATCGGCGCATCGTGTGCGCACCTCCTGGTGACGGGGCGGCGATGGGGCTGGAAGGACCCCAGCTTCGACAGCCCGCCGCACGGTGTTCGCATACGCCGCGCCACGTACGCCCGTTCAGCGCACGCCCAGTCAGCCAAGCGTGCGGACGGCCTCTCTGCCGGAGAGGGACGGGCGGACGTGCCTCTCTGCCGGACAGGGACAGGAGGCAGCCGGGGAAGCGAGCCACGGTCCTGCTCCTGCCCCGTCGTGTCTCCGTGTCGGCCACCGCCGTGGGACCGGCGGCCGACCCACCCGAATCTCGGTACCTCGCCGGAGGACGAGGCGAACGACAACAGGCCGTTGTCGAACGGGAGTTGAAGGTTGTCCGAGAGGTGGAAGACCAGGTCGCTCACCCGAGGATGCGGAACATGCGCACAATCCCGGGACCCTGCGCACTCACAACCCCCGTCAACCAGGCCTACTGGCCAACGGCGGAAGGGGTGTCGGTGGGAGATCACCATCAGGCCGGCGAGTTGAGCGTTGGTCCGAATGAGCGCAATTCGTGACGTGTTCTCCCCGCTCCTCGTTCTAGGGGCGGCAGGTTGCACAGGGCGGGCCTGTCACTCCTCACCAACCCATCGAATGGGAGCACAACCGTGATCAAGCATGTTCTCGCCGGGGCGGCCTTCGCCACCGCCGCAACGATGGCTGTCGCCATGCCCGTCTCGGCCTCGGCACACACCACGGCGCCCCAGCCCCACAAGTCCCCCACCGACGCGCTCCAGAGGGTCCTCGCCACGAGTGTCGTGCAGGGTCCGACCGCCGGCGGCACCGGTGCGACGGGCTTCGGGACCATCAACGGCGACACCTCCATCACCGGTGAGTCGGGCGGCATCCTCAACAATCACGGTGCCCCGCTCGGCCGCGTCGACGGACGCTGCCTGGTCCCGCTGCCGGAGGGCGAGGGCATCGGCGGCCACGGGCTCGGCAGCCTGAAGAACGAGTGCAACATCGCCCCCGCCGACCAGTTCCAGGCCCCGCAGAAGCTGCTCTGACGTACAGCTGGGCGTACGAGTCTCCCACCAGGAGACCCTGCCGACAAACTGAACGAAGAACGGCACTCGCGGTTCTCCGAACTCGGAATGGACTGGGTGTAGTCCATGAGGGTTGCGGAATTCGGGGCGGGTGGTCGGCAGCCTTGCCGACCACCCGCCCCAGACGTTTTGGGCCCAGATGCACCGCTGACGACTGACCGACCTGATGACTGCCGGCCCGCTGGCCTGCCGCCGGGCAGTCCGCTCACATGGTTCTGCATCCGCCGCCTTGCTTCTTACGGCTTTGCTGCTCGCGGCGGAGGCGGGCTTGGGTTGGTTCGGGTTTGCGGGGCTGTCCGGGATGCCGGACAGCCCCCTGTGGGGCAGGGGGCTGTGGGGTGGGATCAGGGGTTCTGGTGGGTCAGAGGAGCTTCTGTGGGGCCTGGTACTGGTCGACGGGTGCGATGTTGCAGGCGGCCTTGGGTCCGCCGAGGGCGTGTCCGCCGATGCCCTCGCCCTCGCGACGGCCATCGTTGCGGCCGTGGCGAAGACCGCCCCGGCGAGAACCTGCTTGATCACGGTTGTGCTCCCATTCGGTGGATCAGCGGGGGTGGCAGGTCCGCCCGGTGGGAAACCTGCCGCCCTCCAGAACGAGGAGCAGGATGAAAACGTCACAAATTAAGCCCATTTAGACCAGTACGGAGGGGCGGGGTCTGGTGTCCCCGCCGCCTGTGGACGGGCGTGCGGGGCCGGCCGGTGGGGTCGTGGGCGTGCCGGGTCCCGGGGCTGGTCAGGCCTCGGGACCCTGGTGCACTCTCCATGTGCGCCGGGCTCAACGCCCCCCCCCACAGCCCCGGTCACCCAACATCCCCCACCCAGCCCATTCCGAACTCGGCGAGCTGCTGTTCGCTCAGCGAACCGGGTCGGTACGCCCTCGCCATCCCGTAGGAAGAACCTGGTCTGGGACATGGACGTGAAGCATCTGCCGTCCATGCGGGGGCTGTACCAGGTCAACAATGGCGCTACCGCCCTCATCGAGGCTTCGCTGAAGTCCCTGGACGACCTGGGTCACATCTGGGAGCAGTACGGCGAGCACAGCTTCCTGCAGATCGTGGTGACGGATGGTGAGGAGAACGCGTCCGGCGGAGACAGGCGGCACGACGGCGACCCGGCCATCCTCGGCCCTTGGCTCGACAGGATCGCCGCGACGATGGGCGGGCTTCCGGGGCACTGGACTTCGGCGATCCTCGTGCCGAACTCCCTGGCCAAGCGGACCGCCCAGAACTACGGCTTCCCGGCCGGAAACATCGCCATCTGGGACGCGGATTCCCAGAAGGGGGTCGAGGAGGCGATCGGCACCGTGCGCGCCGCCGCCACCAGCTTCCTCCGGGGCCGCGAGCAGGGGGTGCGCGGCACGAAGAACCTGTTCGCCGTCGGTCAGGACATATCGGTGGACGAGGTGCGGGCCAACCTCGAACCGATTCCGGCCGACAAGTACCGGCTCCTGAAGGTCGACAAGGAGATCGAGATCCGCCCCTTCGTCGATTCGCATCCGGGAGTGGTGTACGAACGTGGCGCGTGCTACTACCAGTTGGGCGCCCGGGCTCAGGTTCAGCAGAACAAGGAAGTCGTCGTGGTCGAGAAGGACACCGACCGCGCCTACACGGGCGATGCGGCCCGCAGCCTTCTGTTCGGTACGGGAGTCCAGGGGACCGTCTCGGTGAAGGCGGGGAACAATCCCGCGCTGGAGGTGTACGTGCAGAGCCGTTCGGTGAACAGGAAACTCAAGCCGAAGACGCGCCTGCTCATCATGCTCTGAAACCGGACAGCGGGCCGCCCGGCACCCGGTCACGAAATACCAGTCGCGGCTCTGTACAGGGCAGTTACCTCTAGGTAACTTTCCTGAGGTCACTCCTGTCACTCTTTTGGCGATCCACGGGGGAACCATGTTCAGACACACCGCACGGGTGCTGGCGACCGCAGTTGCCACGGCGCTGGCCGCCACCGTCGTTCCGGCGGCGGGCGCGGCCGCCGCCACGCCGTCGACGGCCGGGAAGAGCGACCCGTTCTACACCTACGACAGCAGCACACCGTTGTCCTCGTACGCGCCGGGCACCGTGCTGAAGAAGCGGACGCTGCAGTACCACATCGTCGGCTTACCCACTCCGGTCAAGGCGATCCAGCTGCTCTACCGCACCCGCGACGCTCAGGGCCGCCCGGCGGCCAACGTGACCACCGTGGTGCGCAGCATCAAGGGTGACAGCAGCAAGGCAGTGTCCTACCAGTCGTTCTACGACTCCCTCAACCCCCAGGACGGACCTTCCCGCGCCATCGCCGGAAACCTCACCCTGGGCGGAGTCATCGCGAACGCCGAGAACCTCTTCCTGGTGCCGCTGCTGACGCAGGGCTACAACGTCGTCATCCCCGACACCGAAGGGCAGACCGCCAACTTCGGGGCCGGACCGGAGTATGCGACCAACACGCTGGACTCGATCCGCGCCGCGACCGATCCCGAGGCCGGGACGGGCATGAACGCCGACACCAGGGTCGGTTTGATGGGCTACTCCGGCGGCTCCATCGCGACCAACTGGGCGGCGGCGCTGGCACCGACGTACGCGCCCGACGTCAACAAGAAGCTGGTGGGCTTCGCCGAGGGCGGCCTGCTCGTGGATCCGGCGCACAACCTCAAGTACGTGGACGGCTCCCTCGTGTGGTCCGGGGTCACCCCCATGGCGATCATCGGGGTCGCCAGGTCATACGGCATCGACCTGAAGCAGTACATGAACAGCTACGGTCAGCAGGTGTACCGGGACCTTGAGCACGGCTCGCTCCTCGACGCACTCGGCCATTACCCCGGTCTGACCTGGAAGAAGCTGGCGAAGCCGCAGTACGCCGATCCGAATTCGGTGACCGCGTTCGTCGAGGCGGTCAACAAGATCAACCTGGGTTCGGCCGCCACCCCGACCGTTCCCGGATTCATCGCGCAGGGCAACGGAGGCGTGGTCGAGGGGACGTTCGGCAACCCGCCGGGCATCGGGACGGGCGACGGGGTCATGGTCGCCGGGGACGTCCGCGCGCTCGCCCGGCAGTACTGCGCCACCGGCAACGGCTCGATCGCCTACCACCAGTACAACCTGCTCAGCCACGTCCCCGTGGCCGCGGCCTGGGCACCCGGCGCGATCGGCTGGCTGGGAGACCGGTTCGCGGGCAAGCCGGCTCCGTCCGACTGCGGACACATCCCACCGGGCAACTCGCTGGCACCGGAGCAGCCGACCTCGGTGTCGTGACCCCACAGCGACACACACGAACACCCAAACCCGCAGAGGCCATCAACTCCCCTTATCGGCCCTATCAGTTGGGCCGAGGAAGGCTGACGCACACCGGTCGGTTCCGGCACAAGCTCGCGGAGCGGGCCATGCCGGGACTGCTCTCGGCCGTAATCCAGCGGCGTCGGCGGTGTCCGCGCCGACGCCCACCTGGCCGACATCGGCCGGCAGGGCCGGGTGTGCGGCGGGGGCGGCACGGTCGTGACCGTCGGCACCCCCGGCCAGTCGCGTCATCAAGGCCTCGCACCACCTGCCCGGCCGCCCCGGTCAGGTGGGCGGCCGGATCGACAGTGCGTGGTGGAAGACGTCGCGTGGGTCCCAACGGGCCTTGACCTGTTGGAGGCGCGGGTAGTTGTCCTTGTAGTAGAGGGTGTGCCACGGCACGCCGGAGGTGTTCCACTCGGGGTCGGCCAGGTCGGTGTCCGGGTAGTTGATGTATGAGCCGTCGCTGACCGCGCCGGGCACGGGAACGCCGCCGCTGTCGGCGTACACATCACGGTAGAGGTTGCGGACCCAGGCGAGGTTGGTGGCGTCGTCGCGCTCGTCGGACCAGATCGTCTGGTAGACGGCCTTCATGATCACATCACGTTGGGCGACCGCGGTGGCGTCGGCCGGTACGGCGCCGACCTGGCCTCCGTACCCGACCAGGAGCATGCCACCGCCCGCCGTACCGGAGCTGTTGGTCAAGTTCCGGTGAATGGCGGCGAGTTGGGCATCGGTGAACGAGCGCCGCAGATAGCCTGCCTTGATCTTGTAGCGGCGGGTGCCGACGTTGCCGGGCTCGCCGGTGCCCGGCCAGGTGGTCGGGTGCAGCCAGGGCATCGACAGCCAGGTCTCCTGACCCGCGAGCCCGGTGCCCGCGCCGACCGCTTGCGCGAACTCGCTCACCATGTTCCGGGCACCCGGTATGTCCGCGTCGATCTGCACGGTCATCAGGAAGCCGCCGGCCTTGTGGTGCATCGGGATGAGGATCGCGTACAGGCCTGCGTACGGTGAACCAGGTGCGCTGTTGCGTTCGTGCCAGGTACCGAAGTTGTGCAGCAGCCTGGTGAACGCCTCCTTGGTCATCTTCTCGTCCCAGGGCCAGGTGACCAGGTACGCCAGCTGCTCGCGCGGTGCGGCGGGCAGGAGCCGGGACGGGTCGCTCCCGCGCGGGCCGGGGGAACGCAGCCAGTACCGGGTGACTACCCCGAAGTTCCCGCCGCCTCCGCCCGTGTATGCCCAGAACAGGTCGCGGTGCGGGTCGTCCGGCTCGCGCGTCGCCACCACCGCGCGGGCGGTGCCGTCCTGGCCGACCACCACCACCTCCACGCCGTAGAGATGGTCCACCACCGATCCGTACCGGCGGGACAGCGGTCCGTACCCGCCACCGGCGAAGTGCCCGCCCGCTCCCACCTCCGGGCAGCCGCCCGCGGGGATGGTCACGCCCCAGCCCTTGAACAGCGTCCGGTAGACGTGCCCGAGCGTGGCACCCGGCTGCACCGCGAAGGCGCCGCGCGCCGCGTCGTAGCCGACGGCGTCCATGGGCGACATGTCCAGGAGCATCCGCACGGCCGGGTCGGCGGTGAAGTTCTCGAAGCAGTGTCCGCCGCTGCGCACCGCCACTCTGCGCCCGGACCGTACGGCGTCGGCGACCGCGCGCACCACCTGCTCCGTCGACCCGACGACACGTATCTCGTCCGGCCGCCCCACGAAGCGGAAGTTGTTGCCACGCAGCAGGCTTTCGTAACGGGTGTCTCCCGGACGGACCGCCACCGGCCCGAATGTTGTCGACTCCCCCGTCGCCGCGCCGGGCTCCGCGGCAGCCGCGGAAGCCGGCGGGCCGACCGCGCTCGCTGCCGCGCCTGCCGCGGCCATCGCACCTGCCGCCGCGAGCAGCCCACGGCGGTTCAAGGGATGGGGATCCGATCCACTCACCACGGCCTCCTGCCCGGGCCGGCCATCACGGTCAGCCCGGTCGGCGGCGTCGACCGAGCACCTGCGTCAAGGCGACGTTCCGTCATCCCCCGCAACCCACGACGCCCACCGCAGGGGCGAGGGGCCGAGCGGGCGCGTCTGTCCGCGTGACACATATCAACTCCCTTTCTCTGTACGGTTGCTGACGTCTCATCATGCCCCATCCTTCCCGCAGGGCGACCCGCCCCTTCGCGATGCCGGTTCAGGCCAGGCCCGCTGCGATGGCGCGGCGCACGGCGTCGGCGCGGTCCCTGATGTCTGCCTTGGCGAACAGGTTGTTGATGTGGGTCTTGACCGTGGCCTCGCTGATGAACAGCTTCTCGGCGATCGCCCGGTTCGGCAGGCCCTGGCCGATCAGGGTCAGCACCTCGCGTTCGCGCGGTGTGATGTCGCCGGGCAGCGGCTGTTCGGGCGTCGGGGCCTTGGTGCGGGCCGTGGCCAGGAGCCGGTCCTGGACCTCGCGGTCGAGGACGGACTGGCCCGCCGCGGCCGCGCGGATGGCGCGGGCGATGTCCTCGCGCCCCGCGTTCTTGGTCAGGTATCCGCGGGCCCCGGCGCTCAGCGCGGCCAGGATCGAGTCGTCGTCGGCGAAGGTGGTCAGGACGACCACGGCGACCTCCGGATGCTCCTCGGTCAGCCGTCGCGTCGCCTCGATGCCGTCCATCACCGGCATGCGCAGGTCCATCAGTACGACGTCCACCGGCTCCGCGGCGACCGCGGTGAGCACCTGGGTCCCGTCGGCGGCGGCCGCCACGACCTCGATGTCCTCCGACAGGCCCAGGACCGCGGCCAGCGGCTCCCGTACGGCGGCCTGGTCGTCGGCCACGATCACCTTCAACCGCTGCTCGTTCTGCGTCGGTTCACTCATCCCGGGATCACTGCCTCCACTTGCCAGCCACCTTCGTCCGGTCCGGCCATCACCGGGCCCGCCGTGATCGTTCCGCCAAGGAGGGCGGCTCGTTCACGCATGCCGATCAGCCCCATACCGCTGCCGACGCCCGGGCTCACCTTGCGGGTCGCCGCACCGTTGCTCACCGTCAGTTTCATGGACTCCGCGGCGTACGTCAGCTCCACGCGCACATCGGCGCCCGGCGCGTGCCGGGCCGTGTTGGTCAGCGCCTCCTGTGCGATCCGCAGCAGGTTCTGCGTCACCCGGGACGGCACGTCGCGGGCCGTCCCCGTAATGGTCAGCGCGTCGCGGTGGCCGGACGACTCCAGCATCGCGGTCAGGCTCTCCACCAGCGGCAGGGAGTCCTCACGCAGCGCGTGCACGGTCCACTGAGCCTGTTTCAGGCTCTCCTTGACCATGCTGTGCGCCTTCCTGTTCGCCTCGCGGACCTTGTCCAGGTCGCCGGTGTCGATCAGCGCGTCCGCCAGCTCCAGCTGCATGTTGATGCCTGCAAGCGAGTGGGCCAGGACGTCGTGCACGTCGCGGGCGATCCGGCCGCGTTCGGTCAGTACGGCGGTCTTGGCTTCGGCGCGGGCGGCCCGTTCCGCGGACTCGGCCGCCGAGATCGCCGCCAGTACGGCCTGCCGGCTGCTGCGGTTGAGGATGCCGATCAGGACCGGGCCGCCGGTGGTCAGGCCGAGCGCCCAGGGCAGCAGATCGTGGCCGGAGCCGAGGCGGAAGTACAGCACGCCGCTGCACAGCACACTGCACAGCGCCGCGAGGGCGAGGGCCCGTCTGGTCTGGAGGCGGAACCCGATGTGCCCGACGAGGAAGTACGCGAAGAGGTAGCTCGATCCGCTGGTGCTGACGCCGAGCAGTGCCGCCGCGGCGACGATGGAGGCGGTCAGCCACACCAGGGCGACGCGTGGGGGAAACCTGTTCTCGGGCAGGTGCCGGGCCGCCAGCGCGACACAGTTCACCAGGAGCAGCGCGCCGCATGCCAGGCCCCGGCCGCTGAGGTCCAGCGGCCGGACCGTCCAGATCGCGGACACGATGACGAACAGGGTCACGGCCCACTGCATGCGCGGGTCGTGGCCGGGCACGACCCGGGGGCCGTCCTCGTGGTGCGAGGCCGGCCCGGGAGCCTGGGGTTTCTGGGCTTCGGGCACGGCGTGACCATAGTCCACGGTCAGGCCGTACGGTCGAGCGTGGGGGCGGTTCGCGCCGCCGCCGCGAGCGGCTGCCGTTGGGCGACCATCCGGCCGCGGAGGAAGATTGTGGCGAGCCGCGTGACCACCTCGGTCAGCGCCATCAGGACAAAGGCGGCCACCCACGCCTGATCCGTGGTGATGTGGTGGGCGATGCTGAACCGGGCGACGTCGTCGGCGCCGCCGTGCTCGACCCACACCTGGAAGCCCATCCGGGCGCCCATGCCGAGCACCCACAGGACCGCGGAGACCGCGCCGGCCTTGATCAGCAGATGCTCCCCCGCGACGCGGATCCGGGTGCAGACGCCGCCTGCGATGCCGAGCGCCGCGCCCACGGCCATCAGCGCTCCCATGAGCACCAGGTCGTTGCCCGCGGTGGGGATCGAGTCAAGGTAGGTGTGGGCGACGAAGGCCACGATCCCCAGCGGGATCAGGAAGGTCTTGAGGTCGAGCCGGCCTTCCCGCAGCTGCCGGAAGACGACGAGGACGAGCGCGATGTCGGTGATCCAGTCGGTCGTTGTCATGCCCTCAAGACTGCTGCCGACCGGCCTCACGCACCTGGACCCACGGGTGGAACCGAGGGTGGAGATGGCCTGCCGCCACGCGTCCACCCCCAGGGGTCAGTGGAGGGTGGGCCGGTAGACGAGCTCTTGGATGTGACCGTCGAGCGTCCGGTGTTCGAGCAGCTCCAGGTCGAAGTCGGCCGCACCTTCGAAGATCCGGTCGAGGCCGGTCTGGCCGGTGATGACGGGGAAGAGCGTCACCTGCACGCGGTCGACCAGGCCGGCGGCCATCAGCGCCCGGTTCATCGAGAGGCTGCCGTGCGAACGCAACGGCACGTCGGACTCCTCCTTGAGCCGGGCGACCACGTCGACGGCGTCACCGCTCACGACGGTGGCGTCCGGCCAGTCGAGGGGGCCTTCCAGTGTCGTCGACACCACCGTGGCGGGCAGGCTCCTCATCCGCGTGACCCAGGGGTCACGCACATCGGAATCCTCGGTGCTCTCGGCCAGCATCTGCGCGAAAGCCCGATACGTGTTGGCCCCGAAGACCATCCGCTGCTCCGGTACGTACAGGGCGAGGCGGTGGTCGAGCAGCTCGGGGCCCTGCTTGCCCCAGTAGCCGGTCCAGTTGGCGCTGGCGCCACCGAAGCCGTCCAGGCTGGAAAAGACGTCGAAGGTGTATGTGGCGGTCATGTCGCTCTCCTCACGTGCGGTCGACCGGCGCGGCGAAGCAGATAGAAGTTCTTCCTCGGCCGGGCTTCGGGGACTGTCGCAGTCATAGACCCGGCACGGCTGTGAAACTCATCGCCGTGCCGACCGCACATGGTCCCGGCCACTCGAATGCCATGTAGGTCGCGGGAGCGCCGGGCGGTGTCAGCGCGAGCAGGAGGCGTCGAAGCGACCTCAGGTCAAGGCGGGGCCTTCACCTCGGCGACGGGTGCAGCGCCCCATTGTTGAGCGGAGCACGCCCTCACCAGCGGACGGCCGTGAAGTCGATCGGCCTGGGCCTGAGCAGTCGTGTGCGTTCCGCCAGCGCCCGCAGCCGGTGGGACATCTCGTCGCCCGCCAGGCGGTGCCGGTCCCCATGGCCGGGCAGGACCCATTCGAATCGCAGCCGTCCGGCCGTCCTGGCCAGGGAGGTGGCCAACTCCTCGATGGAGTACCAGGTCACGCTGTCCGCAACCTCCAGATCGCCGGTGGCACGCGACCAGTAGAAGCTGTCACCGCTGAAGCAGTACCGGTCGTCCGCGAGGTAGAGCACGCTCCCCCGGGTGTGGCCGGGGAGGGGGTGGGCGATGACTCCCTCCCCGATCTCCACAGGTTCGAGGCCCCGGATCACCTGGTCGGCGTCCGGTGCCGCGTCGAGGTCTCCCTCATGGATCCACAGGCGCGCGCCGAAGTGGTCCGCGTAATGGCGGCCGTGTGCGGCATGGTCCCGGTGAGTGAGCAGCACATCGGTGACCGGGCTCAACGCCGCGTAGCGTTCGGCGAGTTCACGGCTCCAGCGCGGCGTGTCGATCATCATTGCCGTGCCGGACGGTCGCAGCAGGAGGTAGGAGTTGGCCCCTGCGGTGTGCTGGGAATTGTGTCCGCATAACAGCAGGCCGTCGTCCAGAACCATCGGAAATGGGTCACGCGCCCGGTCGATCCGCCCGGCCGTCGTTCGAATCGAGCGTGTGGGACAGGCGAAGACCGCGGCGTGAAGGCTCCGCGCCTCCGCCTCGTCCCGCGGGGAACGCAGAATCCGCGACTTTCCGTCGGCTTCGACGATCAGGTCGGGCGCGAGTTGCCGGGCGACATCGCAGTTGGTGCAGCGATCGTCCACGTACCAGCCGTCCATGGCAGGACTCCTTCCAGAGGTCCAAGGATCCACAGGCCCGAAGGCCCACAGGGCGAATCGGAGCAGGACCGGTCGCCGCCCCGCCAAGTCGGGGAGGCAGCGAACCGGATACAGTAGCTGCATCGCCAAGTATCTTAATCACGAAGGTAAATGGGAACCCCGCATGCGCGTCAACCACCAGGACGACCGGCCCGACGAACCGGCCGACCGGATCATCGCGTCCCTGACGGACCTCGCCGGAGCCCTGGGACGGCTCAACGACCTGATCGCCCAGCGTCTCGGCATCGCGCAGACCGATCTGCTCTGCCTGCACATCCTCAACCGCGCCGGAGCCTGTACCGCCGGAGCTCTCAGCTCTCAGCTCGGGCGTTCCACCGGCGCGGTCACGCACATGATCGACCGCTTGGAGAAGGCGGGTTACGTCCAGCGCAAACCGGACCCTCAGGACCGCCGCCGCGTACTCGTCGAAGCCTTTGCCCCGGGGCTCGAACGGATCGCCTCGTTCTACGAGCACATGGACGCCCGCAGCCGCCTGCTGACGGCCACCTTCTCCGACGACCAGCTCACGGCGATCCACGCCTTCCTTCAGGGCAGTTACGACAGCACCGTCGAGGAGTGTGACCACCTGATCCGGTAGCCCGGCCCGGGCAGCACCGACCCATGCGCTGCGCCGTCGGGTGGAACCGCCGGGCGGGGCGAGCGCGGGGCGCCGGGCACGGGGGCGCGGCCGCAGTTAGCTTGCCGGTGCTGCCCACCGAAGCCCCTGGAGAGCCATGTCTTCCCCTGTCCAGCCCCCTGCGGCCGAGGCGAAGCCGGGCCAGGCACGCCCGGGCCAGGTGCTGCGCAACCCCAAGATCTGGAAGTTCCCCACGGTCATCGTCTCGCTGGCCGTGCTACTGCTCTCGCTCCTGTACATGGGCGGCATCGTCGACCCCAACGGCCATATGCGCCATCTGCCCATCGGTCTGGTCAACGCCGACCGCGGTGCCGTCATGGGCGGGCGACACACCAATCTGGGTGCGCAGATCACCGACTCGATCGCCAAGGCCCCCGACGATCGGGTCTCCTGGAGACAGCTGGACCTGTCCGCGGCCCAACAGCAGCTGGCCACGGGCAAGCTGTACGGGGTCCTTGAGATTCCCGAGGGCTTCACCACGGCGGTGGCGGCGCTCCCCGGTGGCGCGGCGGCGACCATCGCACGGCCCACGATGATCGTCCTCACCAACCCCGGCGTGGGCAGCCTCGCCTCCTCCTTTGCCAGCAACATCAACCAGACGGCCGCCCACCAGGCCTCACTGCAACTCGGCAAGACGCTCACCACGGCTGCTGCCGGTGGGAACAGCGCGGCACAGCTGCTGCTCGCCGACCCGATCGGCGTCACCGTCAAGGTCGGCCACCCGATCGGGGCGCACAGCGGTCTTGGCCTGACCGCCTTCTATTACGCGCTGCTCCTTGTGCTCGCCGGCTTCATGGGCGGCAACATCATCAGCAACGGCGTCGATGTGGGCCTGGGCTACGCGGACAGCGAGATCGGCCCCTGGCACACCCGCCGCCCGGTGGTACCGATCAATCGCACCCGGACCCTGATCGTCAAGTGGGTCATGTCCGTCGCGATCGCCGCGCTGACGTCCGCTCTGATCATGCTGGCCTGCGTGGTGATCCTGGGAATGGACGCCTCACACCTGTGGCTGCTGTGGGTGTTCTCGTTCTGCGCGAGCGCCACCGTGGGCCTCGGAGTGCAGTCCGTCAACGCGGCGTTCGGCGGCATCGGGCAGCTCGTCAGCATGTTCGTCTTCATCGTGCTCGCCCTGCCCTCCTCCGGTACGACGATTCCGCTGGAGGCGTTGCCCGGCTTCTACCGCTGGCTGTCGGTGTTCGAACCGATGCGACAACTCGGCGGAGGAGTACGAGCCATCCTGTACTTCGACGCACGTGCCGAGGCCGGACTCACCCGTGCCTGGGTCATGATCTCCGTCGGGGCGGTGGTGGCGCTGGCCTTCGGCCTGGCCGCGGCCTCCTACTACGACCGCAAGGGACTGCACCGGATGGTGCCGAAGGACTCCTGACCGAGTGCGGTCGTGCGTGGTGCGCGGCCTGGTTTGCTGATCTGCGCAGTGGCAGCGCCGCCCATGCCGGTGACCTGGCCGCCGGGCTCTGCGAGTTATCCCCCTTCCTGCCGCCCTTCCTGTCGGCGGGCTGGGCATGAAGGCGGTCCTTCGGTGTCAGCGGCGGGGTTCGACCTTCAGGTCGCCGCGGGTGAACGCGCGGCCCCTGTCGCTGGCGAGCATGTCGTGCGGGAAGCCGAGTCCGATCGCGCCGGCCTCGTCGAGGCGGGCCAGTTGGGCGGTGGTCAAGTCGACCTCCAAGGCACCCAGATTGTCCTCCAGTTGTGCGGGCGTGCGGGCGCCGATGATCGGTGCCGTCACGCCCGGGTTCCGCAGCGTCCAGGCGAGCCCGACCTGGGCGGGTGTGCGGCCCAGCTCGCAGGCGACCTCCTTCACGACATCCACGATGGCGAGGTTGCGTTCGGTGAGCGTGCCACTGGCGATGGTGACGCTCTTGCGGGTGCCGTCGTCGGAGGCGACGCTCGGCGCGGTCAGGGTGTCGCGCCCGTACTTGCCGGTGAGCACCCCGCCGGCCAGCGGTGACCACGGGACCACCCCCAACCCCATCTCCCGTGCCATGGGGATCAGATCGCGTTCCCCGGTGCGTTCGATCAGGTTGTACTCGATCTGCAGCGCGACCAGCGGCGACCAGCCGCGCAGGTCGGCGATCGCCTGCATGCGCGACACCTGCCAGGCCGGGGCGTTGGAGATCGCCACGTACAAGACCTTGCCCTGCCGGACCAGGTCGTCCATGCCGCGCAGGATCTCCTCGACCGGTGTCGTGAAGTCCCACACGTGCAGGTAGAGCAGATCGATGTAGTCCGTATTCAGCTGTCGAAGGCTGGCTTCCACGGACGCGAACAGGGCCTTGCGGTGATTTCCCCCGGAGTTCGGATCGCCGGGCCGGCGCAACGTCGAGTATTTCGTCGCAAGGACCAGGCTTTCGCGGTTGTCGCGGGTGAATTCGCCCAGCAGACGCTCGGAGCTGCCATCGGTATATGTACTGGCGGTGTCGATGAAATTGCCGCCGCGCTCGACGTAGAGGTCGAACAGCTTGCGCGCCTCGTCCTGCTCGGTGCCCCAGCCCCACTCGGTGCCGAAGGTCGCCGCGCCGAGCGCCAGCGGGGAGACCCGCAGCCCTGAGCGGCCGAGGAGCCGGTAGCTGTCGAGGGTGAGCGACATTGTGTCCTCCTGCGCTTGTGATCCGTTGTCGGAGACAAGTCTGTGACCGCCGCGAGCCGGGGATAAGGGAGAGAAATTCCTGGGAATGCCAGTCCTACCCTTGGCTGTTCATCGAAGGTGATGACCCGCACCGTGAACCCGACAGAGGAGCTGGCCGCGTTCCTGCGGACCCGTCGCGAGCGCCTGGACCCGCACGACTTCGGTCTGCCGTCGCGTCGGCAGGCCCGGCGGACCCCGGGACTGCGCCGCGAAGAGGTCGCCGAACTGGCCGGGGTCAGCACCGACTACATCGTGCGGCTCGAACAGGGCCGCGGGCTGCGGCCCTCGGCGAACGTGGTGGAGGCGCTGGCCAGGGCGCTGCGCCTGCCTCCCGCCGAACGCGACTACCTCTTCAACCTGGCCCGGCAGCGCCCCCGCACCACCGATAAGCCGGCCACCGCGGCAGCGCCGCCGCTGGCCCACCTCGTCACCGACCTGTCGCCACTGCCGGCCATGCTGATGAACCACCGCTACGACATCCTGGCCTGGAACGTCGAAATGGCAAAGCTGCTGGTTGATTTCGGCACCCTGCCTCCGCCGCAGCGCAATGCGATGTGGCTGTGCCTGATGCATCCGGAGATACGCGAGTTTTACGTCGACCGGGAACGCGTCGTGCGGGAGGGAATCGCCCATCTGCGCGCCGCATGGGCCGCGCATCCGGACGATCGGGCGTTGACCGACCTCATCACCGAATTCACCACGCACGACGAGGAATTCGCACGCCTGTGGGCCGAGCGGGACATCAAGGTCAACGGCCGCGGGCACAAGGCGATACGGCATCCTCACGCCGGTGTGATCGCCGTGCATTTCGAAGTACTCGTGCCACTTCAAGATCCCGACCAACGGTTGGTGATCTACCGCGCCGCGGACGACGAGAGCCGGTCGGCACTGGACCAGTTGTGCGCACGGTGATGTCGAACCCTCCACTCGCGCACTGAGCCGAACCGTCGGGGCGAACCCGCCCTGTCAGGCGGGGCCCGCGAAGCGCAGGCACGCATCGACGTCGCGGCGGAGCGCCCGGACCGCGGGTGCCAGGGCGTACGACAGCCGGAACAGCAGCAGTTCGGCGTCGGCCGGGCAGTGCGGCAGGACCTTGGCCAGCCTGGCACGCAGTGCTCGCAGGTCCGTGATCTCGTCGGTGCCGAGCCCGGTGGCGCCGCCTCGTTCCACGCGTGCCAGGAGATAGAGCAGCGGGGTGAGAGGCTGTACCCCCAGACCGAGCGAGGTGGCGGTCAGCCACAGTCGCTGGAGCGCCCGTCCTCCCCGCGCGTACGCGTCCGGTGTCGTGCCCGGGATGCTCAGGACACCGATCGCCGAGGACGCCACGACGAGTTTGCGAGCACCCTCCTCGAACGAGGCGCCTCCCCCGATCCGCCGGAGAAAGGCGAGGTTCGGCCAGTGCCTGGCGATGGCCATCCCGGTCAGGTCCGTCCGGTCGAGCTGCAGCGTGGCGACGTCGATGCCGTCCCAAACACGGGGTGTTGGGGCGAACCTCGCCATCGGTGCATGCCCGCGCTGGGCGTACGCCGTCTCCTGCCCCACCAGGAACTCCTGGTGGACGGGATCGTCGAAGCGGACGTCGAACAGCCTCAAGTGCATCGCAAGGCCCCCCGGAACGTGCTCGGCTCGAACCTACCGGCGACATCATCGCGCCAAGGGACAAGCCCGGAATCCGCAGGGGGCCAGGTCAACGCGCCCCGGCGTGCGGCGACCCGATATTTCGGGGCATGACCCACCTCCGGTGCCGGGCGGGCAGGCGGTTTGATTGACTCGGGGCATGAGTGATCTCTTCGTCAAGATCTGCGGTCTGCGGACCGCGCAGGATGTCGACACCTGCGTCGAGGCGGGCGCGGACGCGGTCGGGTTCGTGTTCGCGACCAGTGCGCGTACGGTCGACGCCGCCACCGCACGGCGGCTCGCCGAACGCGTACCGGCACATATCCTCACCGTGGGGGTCTTCCGCGGCCAGCCGCTCGACGAGGTGCGACGCCTCACGGAGGAAAGCGGCGTCCGTGCGGTCCAGCTGCACGGCGACGAGGGCTCGGAGTACTACGAGGCGCTGCGGGCGCCGGGCCGCACGCTGATCCGGGCCACGGCCGCCACCGAGGTCCCGGCCGGGCTCGGCGAGCTGGGTGAGGACCTGCTGCTCCTCGACGCGCCCGACCCCGGTTCGGGCAAGCCCTGGAACTGGGCCTCCCCCGAGTTCGCCGCCCCCACCGGGCGCTGGCTGCTCGCGGGTGGACTGCACCCGGGCAACGTCCGCCGGGCCGCCGACGTCACCGGCGCCTGGGGAGTGGACGTCTCCAGCGGCGTGGAGAGCGAACGGGGCGTCAAATCAACGGAGTTGATCCGCGCCTTCATCACGGCGGCCCGCCACTGACATCGCCCCCCCCGGCCGGCCCCACGCGGCCGGAACTGCCGACAAGCGCACCACCTCGACGGTGCCCTCGGTGTGGCGGCGCCGCCCTGAGAGGATCAAGCCACGTTGGAAGCCCGCAGAGGAATGGACAGCGAGCAATGACAAACAGAGCGCGCATCGTCGTACTCGACCCGGTCGATCCGGACGCCCTGGACGCCTTGGCCCAGACCCACGAGGTCGAGGTGCGGATCCGCCCCGGCCACGACGAACTCCTGGCCCTCGCCGCCGGGGCCGACGCCCTCGTGGTGCGCAGCGGCGTACGCATCACCGCCGACGTCATCACCGCGGGGCAGCGTCTGAGAGTGGTGGCGCGGGCCGGCTCCGGCACCGACAACATCGACCTGGAGGCCGCCCGGGAAGCCGGAGTCCAGGTGTTCAACATCCCCGGTGCCTCGGCCGGAGCCGTGGCCGAACTCGCCCTCGGTCTGCTCCTCGCGGTGACCCGCAACATCACCCGCGCCGACCGGCAGATCCGGGACGGCATCTGGGACAAGCCGAACCTGGCGGGCCCCGAACTGCGCGACCATGTCCTCGGGGTGGTCGGCCAGGGTCCGATCGGGTCACGCATCGCCGAGCTCGCCAGCGCCCTCGGCATGCGCGTACTCGCCTCCGTGGCCCGGCCCTCGGCCGAGCGGGACGCCGCACTGCGCGAGCGCGGCGTCGAACGGGTCGACCTGCCCGAGCTGCTCGCCACCGCCGACGCGGTGTGCCTGTCCGTGCCGCTCACGGAGCACACGCGCGGGCTGATCGGCGAGGCGGAACTCGCCCTGATGGGCACCGGCTCCTACCTCGTCGATGTGTCCCGCGCCGGCGTCGTCGACGAGGCCGCGCTGCTGCGGGCGCTGCGCGAGAAGACCATCGCGGGTGCCGCCCTCGACGTCCACAGCCAGGAGAACGGCACCCCGGAGTTCGCCGCTCTGGACAACGTGGTGCTGACTCCACACATCGGCGCCACCACGACGGATGCCCAGGCCAGGGTCGGCCGCATCCTGGTCAGCGAGCTCAACGCGGCTCTGTCGGGCGGCTCCGCGACGAACAGGGTGTGCTGACCACGACCGACCCGGCCGACGCCCGGGCTACCTGAACAGGCGGTCGCCGCTGGTGGCCATGCGGTGCGTGGCGCCGTGCTGGTTCACCCAGTCGCGGACGAGCTTGATGGCGTTGGCGCACTGCCAGGAGTTGTCGTACTCCTTCACTCCGTTGAAGGCGCCGTAGCCCGCGATGATGCCGTCGACACGCGCGTCGCCCAGCAGTTTGTCGACGTACCACGGGTCGTTGTAGGTGGTCGTCCAGGACAGCGTGGCCGCGAGCCTTCCGGCGGCACGGTCGCCGGCGCCCTTCTTCAGTTCGGCGCACGTGTTCCAGGTGGCTTCCGTGCAGTTGCCGAATCCCTTGGTGATGTCGGAGTCGCCGTAGTCCATCGCCCGGTGACCGGTCGGGAATCCGGAACCGGACCGGTCGAAGGCGCCGACGACCTGGTCGCGGGTCCCGGTGCTCGTGATGCCCTCAAGGCTGCCGAGCTTGCCCTCCAGGCTCTTCCAGCCCCTGCCGCCGACGTCCGGGTCGCTTCCGCCGTGGTACTCGAAGAATCCGTAGAGCACCTGGATTCCGGCGGCCGTCAGCCGCTGCGCCTTGTCGCGCAGGCCGGCGACGCTGCATGCGCGGTTGGGCGCTTCTCCGCAGTAGTTGGGGTCCTTGATGTCCAGCCAGACCAGCGTCAGTTTGCGCCCCGCCTTGGCGTTGGAAAGGATCCGGTCGATCATGCTGTCGAAGCTCGGGCCGTAGCGGTTGTCACCGGCGGAGGAACAGTCGTGATAGGCGCGCCATTCATTCGGGTTCCACCAGGCGCAGACGTCGATCTCGATGCCGTTGGCGCCATGGTTGAGCGCGGCGTCCACGCCGTCCAGGGTGTCGACCCGGTGCGCGATGGCGTAGATCGCGTGGCGCTGATCGGCTGCCGCCGCCGGGGTCGTGCCGAGCGCGGTGACACCGAGGATCCCGCAGAGCGCCACGGTCAGGGCCCGTAACATCCTGCGGCCGAGGCCGTGTTGGAGGTGAGTGGTCAAGAGGTGGTACTCCTTCGGATCTGTGCCCTGAGGCGGGCGGATGTGCGAAGTACGGTGGATCTATCTGAAAAAGTAGCCTGCCCAGGGCAGATTTCATGACATGTTCTCGGCCTGCTTCCCTCATCAAATGGCCATAGCGGGCGCCGAGTTCGCGCGGTCAGAACCAGTGCAGGCAGTGTGGCGGGCGCTCGGCGCGGAAGAGGGCGTCGGCGAGGGTGGCCGCACCCGGGCGGTGGGCGCGGATGTGTCCGGCACGTACGAGCGTGCTCGGGGCGGTGCCGCCGAGGTAGACGGAGCCTCCGTGGGATGCCGACACCACGACGCGTGATGCCCGGCCACAGTGCAACGTTGCCCCTATGACCGGGTCAAGCGAATTACGGCGAGGAACTCCGTCACCTCCTCGGCATGTGCGCGCAGCCGGCTGACGAAGGTGACAACTGGCCTGCACTGTAGGCCGAACGAGTGACGAGGAATCGTTACGTTCCCGCTCTCGTGGCTGAGGAGCCAAGGCAGTGGAAAGCCTCGGCGCGTTGGTAGTCCCGCCACATCACGGAGCCTGATCCCATGCGCCTTCGCCGCACCGTCACCGCCGTCTTCGGAGCCCTCGCACTCGCAGTCGCGATGCCGACCTCGGCGCACGCCACCACCGGTACGTTCAGTTACGTCTCGCCGGAGTCCGGCGGCCTCGACATCACCAACCCCACCAACGGGGAGTGCCGACTGCTGCTGCAAGGGGCCATCAGCGCAGTCAACAGCACGAACGCCACCGCCGTTCTCTTCACCGACCAGGGCTGCGCACAGCGGCAGACCACGATGGCCCCGAGCGATCAACGTGTCTTCGGGGAGCCCATCCCGCACAGCGTACGGTTCAACCAGGCGTAGCCGGTGGGTGGCGGGCCAGTCACCCCCTGGAGGCCGGCCCCCGTCGCAGGTGATCGGCGAGGGCGCGGAACACGAAGAAGTTGGGGATGCGGCTCACCGCCGTCATCGACAGGGCGCTCCACCGCCCGGCGACACGGATCCGTACGTATCCGTCCTTCACCTCGACGTCCTCGACCTGCGGCCAGGGCATGGACTTGTTGCCCGATCCGATCTCCGTGGGCGTCAGCCACAGCGGGCCGAACTCCAGCCGTCGGCCCGCGTTCAACTGGGCTACTGCCTGCGGCAGTTGGGCCTCCGTGACGGCTTGCTGGATCGCCGGCCCCCACTCGTGAGGCTGCGCGTAGCCCGCCCGGAGAACTACCTGTGCACCCGTGGTGTCCGTGACGGTGTAGGCGTAGGTGATCCTGGTGGTCTGGCCGTACTGGGTGTGCCGGACGATGTTCTGCAGCACGCTCGTGTCGGCATAGCGGACCACTCGTACACCACCGCGATGGGCCGAGGTGAGCCCGTGCTCGAACAGGTCGAGCCGCGATCCTTCGTTCCGGTTGGCGGCGCTGCTGTACGTCATGATCGCGTACAGGCATATCAGCAGCGGCAGCCCCACGACGAAGGCGAGCGGAACGTAGCCGGTCGCCAGGCAGAGCACCACGAGGACGGCCAGCACCGCGGCCGCGATCTGGACGCGCTTGACGTGCTGACGCTGAGCCTGCGCGATCGACGGATAGGCCGCGCGATGCGCCCCCAGCCCCTCCCGTGCCGCAGCGGCACTGACCTGCTGAGCGACCCCGTCCCGGTCGAGGTGGTCCTGGTTCGGCACCGAATCCCCACTCATCCATGCCCCCTGTGAGCCCGCGAGAACTGCCCTGTCACACAACGTAGCCGTGGCAGAGACACGTCAACTTCCGCCGATACAGACGATGTTGCCGGGCTCCTTGGTTCCACGAGCGGCCCCCTGGGAGCCGGTGATAATTCAGTGGAACGGCGCCGCCGTGCGCCATTACCGTGCTGCCGAACCAAGTCGCCCAGGCAAGGACGTCCCGTTGTACACCGTGTGAGACCCCCCGAGTGCTGATTGGTCGCGCGTCGCGCACGTTCGCGCCGCGCCGCTTTTTGCTGCGGACTTCTCACTGAGATCGGTGTACTTCTGTGCTCGAAAACTGGGTGGTCGCACCCACCTGCCTGCCGCTCGTCCTCCGCCGTTGCCACGCCTGCGCGTCCGACCGCTTCCGGGCGAACGGCAAATTCCGCGTCAACGCGAACCACAAGCTCCTCGACGCCTGGCTCCTCGTGCTCTGCACGGGGTGCGGGGAAACGGCAAAGCTCACGGTCCTGGAGCGGATGAACGTGCGCTCCCTACGGCCCGAGCTCCTTGACCGAATGCATGACAACGACCTCGATCTGGCGGCCGAGTTGCTCCAGGATCCGGCCGTACGGCGCCGCAATCGCATCGCCCTCGACTGGGCCAATGCCTGGCACCTCGACACCGGCGGATCGGATCACCTGGACCGGGATGCCATCGACATCTCGGTCCGCTTCGCGGCGCGGATCCCCGTCCGGCCGGTGCGACTGATCGCCGAAGGCTTCGGCCTTTCACGGGCCGAGGTCGAGAGGCTGATCACCGAGGGGAACCTCGTGTCGGCGGTCCGGCTGAGCGGCAAGCTCTCCGGCGACTTCACCTTCACGCTCAAGCGCTGAGCCCACTCGGAACCAGGGCCTGCCCGGCAAGTTCCGCCGGACAGGCCCTGGTTCACCAACTCCCCTTATTTCAGGGTGAGTTCAATGTCAGCCCTGGCAGACTCCGCGCTCGTAGTCGACGGTCGCGGAAGCCTTGGAGTACTGCCACTGCGGGGCCAGCAGCTGGGTGTCGAGTTGCTTGGCGGCTGCGGGGCTCTCCACCACGTACCCGAAGTCCTGGAGCCATGCCGGGTAGAGGTTCTTGGATCCGATGTAGAACGCCGAGCCGTCCACGGAGATCAGTTTGTGGTGCTGCGCGTAGGGATGACCGTCCGCCCACTTCGGGCTCGACGAGCTCCGGAAGGTGGCCAGTTGGAGGTTCGAGCACATCGCGGTCCGTGCCGAACCCTGGTCGCCGGTGAGCAGGGCGAGTCGGTCGCGGAGGGTGTCGCTGATCTCGGCGAGTGACTTGATCTGCGAGTATCCGCCGCTGCCCACGGCGCCGCGATTGGCGGGATCGCTGACGACGATGCGGACCTTGACGCCGTCCGCCAGCTTGGCCGCCAGGGCGTCGTACGTGCGGATGTCGTACCGCGGCAGCGGCGGGCAGGTCGCGTTCAGGTCCTGCTGAGAGATCTCGATGTGCCGGCCCGCACTGGAGATCAGTGCCCGCAGGGCGCTCTCCTCCGGGTTGACGGTGTCGTAGTCCCGGTCGGCGTTGGTGTTGTCGTGCAGGCCGACGACGCACTTGGTGTCAGGGGCGCTGGGCAGGGTGGGCCGGAATGCCGATGAGGGGTCGTTGCGCTGGATGCCGACCCCGAGTCCGCCCACCGCGATCACGGGCACGTCACCCGAGGGCGCCGCGGGGGCGGTGTCCCGGGCCAGGGACGGCATGCATCCGGCCCCGTTGGAGGAGGCGAACCAGACGCTGGCGATGTTGTTCTTGTTCCGGCAGGTCCAGGACCACAGCTCGTCCAGATACTTGCCGGCGGAGGCGGCGGCCGGCCCGCTCAGGGCCAGATCGACATCGGAGACCGGATGGGACGTGTCCAGGTAGTCGTCCTTCCAGTCGTTGATGCCTCCCGTGATCACCGACTGGCCGTCGACCACGAGCAACTTGGAGTGGTTCCAGGAGAAGGCGGTCTTCGACGTCGTCATGGACGCGACGTTGAGGGTGACACTGGCCGCGTCCTTACCGAGCCTGCCGACGAGTTCGTCGCGGTACTTCGACGGGACGACGTTCAGGTGGTAGATCGGCGCGGCGCCCACCAGCACGCGCGCCTTGAGCTTGTGGCCGGCCGCTGCCGAAGCCTTGAGCCCGGCCACCACGGCATCCTGGAAGGCGCCGTTGGGGAAGGGCGCGAGGGTGGATATGTCGACGGTTCCGGTCGCCCGGGAGATGTTCTCCGTCATCTTGGCGAGGAGCTGCCGCGTTCCGGGCCGGTCGGCACACGTGGCGTCGCCCCAGCACCCGGGAGTCTGCAGCAGCCAGTCGCCTCCACCCGCTGTCGACGCGTCGAGGGTGTTGCCCCCCGTACGCTCCCAGACCCGCCCTTCGAGTCCCGGAGAGACCTGACGGAGCGCCTGCTCGACGGCGTCCAGGTGCGGGGCGGCCGGCCCCGTAGCCGCCGTAGCGGGGGCCGCGGGCAGCAGGGCGGCCACAACGGCCGGGACAGCGATGCTGAGGACGAGAGCGGACGGGCGCCTTCGCGGATGACGAGCCAATTCGGGATTCCTTGTTCGGGGGAGCGCGGCCGCCACTACCGGCGAGCAGCAAGATCAACTTGCGGAAGCTACCAGCACCACCGCCGGATCGCGGATCTCGGCATGCGCGATCCGGCCACGCGTCAACCGCCTCCACGCGGGGCTTGGAATGGAGAGGTGCGCTCCGCCGATGCCCCTGCCGGGCCGTGTCCGCGCCTTCGACGCGGGCAGGTCGGCACGACCGACTGGCGGGCTCTTGCGAGCAGGCACAGAGTCGCAAGCAGGCACTGCCTCGATGGACGGCGTGCCCCTGCACGACACCTTGACTCGATACCGTGCGCCGGAACCGACGGCCGTACGGATGCGGGGCCCGCGCGGCCACCGCTCAAGGAGTGAGTGTTGAATACGCCAGCGCCCTCAGCAGGTGGCTCCGAGCTGAACCGTCGGCTGGGGGTCTTCGACGCCGTGGTCATCGGACTCGGCTCGATGATCGGGGCGGGGATCTTCGCCGCGCTCGCACCGGCCGCCGGTGCTGCCGGGTCCGGCCTGCTGCTCGGCCTGGCGCTCGCCGCCGTGGTCGCCTACTGCAATGCCACCTCCTCAGCGCGGCTGGCCGCCCGCTACCCCGCTTCCGGCGGCACCTATGTGTACGGGCGCGAGCGTCTGGGGGACTTCTGGGGCCATCTCGCCGGGTGGGCTTTCGTGGTCGGCAAGACCGCCTCGTGCGCCGCGATGGCCCTGACCGCCGGCTCCTACGTGTGGCCGGGGCAGGAGCACGCGGTCGCCGTCGCCGCCGTGGTGGCGCTGACCGCGGTGAACTACGCCGGTGTGCAGAAGTCGGCCTGGCTGACCCGGGCCGTCGTCGCCGTCGTGCTGGCCGTGCTCGTCGCGGTCGTGGCCGCCTGCCTGAGCAGCGGAACCGCGGACGGCACCCGGCTGGACATCGGCACGGACGGCACCGCCGGCGGGGTGCTCCAGGCCGCCGGGCTGCTGTTCTTCGCCTTCGCCGGCTACGCCCGCATCGCCACTCTCGGCGAGGAGGTCCGCGACCCCGCGCACACCATCCCCCGCGCGATCCCGATCGCCCTGGGCATCACCCTCGTGGTGTACGCGGCCGTCGCCGTCACCACGCTGACCGCGCTCGGGGCTGACGAACTGTCAGGTTCCGGTGCCCCGCTGGCCGACGCCGTCCGCGCGGCCGGAGTCCCAGGACTGGCGCCGGTGGTGCGCGCCGGGGCCGCCATCGGCGCCCTCGGTTCCCTGCTGGCCCTGATCCTCGGCGTCTCGCGCACCACCCTCGCGATGGCCCGCGACCGGCATCTGCCCCATGTACTGGCCTCGGTCCACCCGCGCTTCCACGTCCCCCACCGGGCGGAACTGGCCGTCGGGGCCGTCGTCGCGGTACTCGCCGCGAGCGTCGACGTACGCGGGGCGATCGGGTTCTCCTCCTTCGGGGTGCTGGCCTACTACGCCATCGCCAACGCCGCCGCCCTCACCCTCTCCCCCGCCGAAGCCCGCCCACCACGCGCCGTACCCGTCCTCGGCCTCACCGGCTGCATCGCCCTGGCCTTCGCCCTGCCACCCGCATCAGCCGCCTCCGGCGCGGCGGTCCTCGCCCTCGGCGCCGCCCTCTTCGTCCTGCGCAAGGCCATCAAACGCGTCTGAGCACTCCTCGACCGTGACAGCGAAGCGAGAGTGGGACGTCTGACGTTCCCTTGTCCGGGTGGCGCATGCGCCGTCGTCCTGTCAGCATCTGCGGATGCACATATGCCCAGACGATCTTGGCCACCTTTCCTATGTCCTCGACGGCGACGGACCGCCCCTCGTGCTCGTGCACGCCGGCGTCGCCGATCACCGTATGTGGGATGCGGTCGTGCCCGCCCTCGCCGAAGAGCACACCGTCATCCGCTACGACTTGCGCGGCTTCGGTGAGTCGGAACCCCCGACCGGACCGTTCAGCGAGGGCGACGACCTGCGCCGGCTCCTGGACCACCTCGGCCACGAGCGTGTCCGGCTCGTCGGCGCCTCCTGGGGCGGGCGCGTGGCGGTGGACTTCACGCTCACCAACCCGGACCGGGTGCTCTCCCTGGCGCTGCTCGCCCCGCCGTGGCCGGGATACGACTGGTCCGCGGACATGGTCGCCTACGACGAGGCCGAAACAGCGGCCCTGGACGCGCACGACCTGGACGCCGCCGTCCAGGTGAACCTGGACATGTGGCTGCGCGGGCCGGCCCGCGGATGGGAGGACGTCGCCCCGGGTCTGGCCGACCAACTCCGCGGCCCGGTAAGGACGTCACTGGTCAACCAAGACATCGTGGGCAAGCACTCCCAAGGCCCCGGCAACGGTGACCTCGCCGCCATCTCCGTCCCCACCCTCGTAGGGATCGGCAAGCTCGACGTCCCCGACTTCCAGGACATCGCCCGCCGGTACGCCGCCGAGATCCCCGACAGCACCCTGGTCGAGTTCTCTGCCGCCGCCCACCTCATCGCACTGGACGCACCCACCGAACTCACCGCCGCATTGCGCTCGTTCCTCGCGCGTTGACGCTTGGACGGCAAGTACGTCGGGCGGTACGGAGTCCTCAGAGGGCTCCCTCGGCGGCGGTGCCGGTGAAGAGGTCGACCATTCCGTACGGCGCCCGGTCACCGACGCAGAGCTCCAGGATCAGGTGCGCCTTCGCGGCGGCCGACTCGCTGCGCGGGAACAGCGTCTCCTCGTAGGAGGTGAGGGCCGCTTCGATGTCGCCGGGGTGCGCCGAGATCGCCTGGCCGAGCTCGGCGGCGTCGAGCATCGCCAGATTCGCGCCGTCCCCGGACGGCGGCATCAGGTGCGCGGCGTCGCCGAGGAGGGTCACACCGGGCACCCGGTCCCAACTGTGGGCCTTCGGGAGCACATGGATCATGCGCGGGACCGGCGCGGTCTCGCCGTCGGTGATCAGGGCGGTGAGCTCCGGGGCCCATCCACCGAACTCGGCAGCGACGCGAGCGGTCGCGGCTTCGGAGTCGGCGAAGTCGAGGCCGGCGATCCATTCGGCGGGGCGGTTCAGCTGGACGTATGTGTGAAGGACGTTCCCCGCCTCGCGGTGCGCGGCGATCCCCTTTCCCGGGGCCGACGCGAACATCGAGCCGGCGCCGACCGCCTTGGCCGCCGCGGAGTGGCGTTCGTCGGCGTCGTACAGGTAGGTCTCGACGAACGTGGTGCCCACGTACTCGGGCCTGGCGTCGGACAGCAGCGCCCTGACCCTCGACCAGGCGCCGTCCGCGCCGACGAGGAGTTCGGTGCTCACGCCGGATCCGTCCGCGAACGTCAGCTCATGGCCGCCGTCGCCGAGTGCCGCCACACCGGTGAGCTTCTTCCCCCACCGGACGGTCTCCCCGGGCAGGGAGTCGAGGAGGACGCGCCGCAGGTCCCCGCGGAGCACCTCGGGCCGTCCGCCGTTCCCGTCGTCGGGTTCGTCCAGGAGCACCTTTCCGTGCTGGTCGAGTACGCGCAGGGCCTCGCCGCCCTCGTGGATGATCGCGCGGAACTCGGCGGTGAGGCCCGCCGCCTCCAGAGCGGCCTGCCCGTCGTGCTCGTGGATGTCGAGCTGGCCGCCCTGCGTGCGGGTGGCGGCCGAGGGCTCCGCCTCGTAGACCGTCGCGGGGATTCCGTGGAGATGGAGGACGCGGGCGAGGGTGAGGCCGCCGAGGCTCGCGCCGACGATGGTGACGGGTGTCGTCATCAAGGGATTCCTTTCGCATGCATGCCTGAAACATGACTGGAACGCTGTTCCAACAGTCACCTTGGAACAGCGTTCCAGTCATGTCGAGATGGTGCTCATGACGACGAAGACCCAGCGGACCGAACGGCGCACGGACGCACTCTCGAAGGAGCGGATCGTCGAGGCCGCGATCGAAATCCTCGACACCGGCGGCGAGAGTGCTCTGACCTTCCGCGCGCTCGCGGCACGCCTGGCCACCGGGGCCGGGGCGATCTACTGGCATGTCGCCAACAAGAACGAGCTGCTCGCGGCCGCCGGCGACGACGTCATCGCCCGCGCCATGACGACCGACATGACCAGTGGGCCGGAGCCCCGGGAGGAGATTCGGGCCATCGCCCGCGGGGTGTTCGACGCCATCGACGCGCACCCCTGGGTGGGCACCCAGCTCGCGCGCGAGCCCTGGCAGTCCGCACTGCTCCAGATCTTCGAGGGCATCGGCGGCCGGCTCCAGGCGCTCGGCGTCCCCGAACGGTCACTGTTCGACTCCGCGTCAGTGCTCGTGAACTACATCCTCGGCGTCGCCGGGCAGAACGCCGGGAACGCCCGCCTCGTCGCGCCCGAGACGGATCGCTCCGCCTTCCTCACAACCGTCGCCGCACGATGGGCCGAACTCGACCCCGCGGAGTACCCGTTCATGAGCCAGGTGGCAGCGGCACAGCTGCCCGGGCACGACGACCGCGAGCAGTTCCTCGCCGGCATCGACCTCATCCTGACGGGCATCACCGCCGCCCCCTAGGCGGCCGCGCGAGACGGCCCCTCACCGAATAGCGCCCCGCGCCGCCTGGCAGATTTGGCATGATCCTGCCACTCTTCCTGCGAACGGTTCATGAAGCAGGTCCACGCGACAGGAGGCTGATGAACATGCGCGTATTCGGTCGGGGCAGAGTGCGGACGGCGGCACTCGTGCTCCTGGCGGCCGCTGCACTGGCGGGCGGCACAGCGGCGACCGCCCCTGCGTCCGCGGCCCCCCACACCGCGAAGAAGGGGCCGACCTCGGTGGCCTACATCGAGGTGAACAGCAACAGCATGCTCAACGTCGGCAAGTACACACTGGCCAACGGCGGCGGCAACGTATTCGACGTTGCCGTCATTTTCGCGGCCAACATCAACTACGACACCACCAAGAAGTCGGCATACCTGTACTTCAACGACAACGTGCAACGCGTCCTCGACAACGCGCAGACCCAGATCCGCCCGCTGCAGGCAAAAGGCATCAAGGTCATGCTGTCGGTACTCGGCAACCATCAAGGAGCCGGCTTCGCCAACTTCCCGTCCAGGACGGCGGCGACGGCGTTCGCCAAGCAGCTGTCCGACGCCGTGAGCAAGTACGGACTTGACGGCATCGACTTCGACGACGAGTACGCGGAGTACGGAAACAACGGCACCGGCCAGCCCAACAGCAGCTCGTTCGTCTACCTGGTCTCCGCATTGCGCAACAGCATGCCCGGCAAACTCATCTCCCTCTACAACATCGGCCCCGCGGCATCGCGACTGTCCTACGGCGGTGTGAACATCTCATCCAAGTTCAACTACGCCTGGAACCCGTACTACGGCACCTGGGGTGTTCCGGGCATCGCGCTGCCCAAGTCGGCCCTCTCGCCTGCTGCCATCGACATCACGGCGACGCCCACGAGCACAGCGGCGAGCCTCGCCAGGCGAACGGTCGGTGAGGGCTACGGCGTCTACCTCACGTACAACCTGGACGGCTCCGACCGGCACACCTACATCTCCAGCTTCACCAAGCAGTTGTACGGCAGCGACGCCGTCTACACCCCGTAAGGCCCCGTGCCGGCACCCGCCAACAGGCAGTACCTTCAAGGAACTTGGGGTCAGCGACCGGCCGTGCCGTCGATCAATTCGCGGAGGATGTCCGCCTGGCCGGCGTGGCGGCCCGTCTCCTCGATCATGTGGGTGAGTGCCCAGCGGATGCTGGGAGCGGGGTGTCCCGGTTGTCGTCGGGGAACCGGTGCGCCGAGGTCGGTGCACCGGTCCAATACTTCGTTCGCGCGCTCCACGGTCTTCCGGTAGCGGGCGACGACGTCGGCCCCACGGTCGGCCCGTGCGACCTCGAACGTCCCCTGCCAGTCGGTGACTTGCTCCCCGAGGAACATTGCGCGCTCTACGAAGGTGAGGTGGTTGAGCAGGCCGAGCAGGTTCGTGCCCGACGGCACTCCGGCCGTTCGGACCTGTGGTTCCGGGCAACCGTCGACCTTCGCGGCGATCGAGGTCCGCGGGTAGTCCAGAAAGCCGAGCAGGGTTTCGGTCTCGCTGTTTCCGGTCCGGGGCGGCGGGGTGTCACGAGGCATGTGGGTATCCCCCTGTCCTGTAGGTGGGAACGTCTCAGGCGGTGCGGCAGACGAGCAGGACGTTATCGATGACCTGGGCGGTCCGCCCGTCCGGTCCGGTGGCCGTCCGGTGGGGTGACTCGGCCCGCTCGACCGTCCACACAGCCGGGTCCAGATCGATACCCGTGGCGACTTCCGCGGGGGTCGGGTAGTGCGCGTCGGGATCCTGGTTCCACGACCACGGCGCGGTCGAGCCATGGTCCACGACCAGCAAGTGCCCGCCCGCGCGGAGCGCGTGCGCGGCCCTGCGCAGGACGGTCGGCCTGTCCAGGTCGAAGGGGGTGTGCAGGTAGTGGGCGCAGATCAGGTCGAACTCGCCCTCCGGGAAGGAGTCGTGCAGGTCATGCTGTACGGCCACGACCCGGTCACCCGGGCCGCCCGAGCGGGCAAGGCCGGCGAGCCGCTCGACCGCCACGGCCGAGATGTCGACGGCGGTGACGTGCCACCCCTGCCGGGCCAGCCACAGCGCGTCGCCGCCATTGCCGCATCCGAGGTCCAGCGCGTCGCCGGGCGGCAGGCCCGTGGCCGTTTCGGCGAGGCGGGCATTGGGCCCCGACCGCGGCATCACCCTCGCCGACCTCGCGGCGACGACCGGTGTCTCGGAGAGCACCCTGTCCCGCCTGGAGAGCGGACAGCGCCGGGCAACCCTGGAGTTGCTGCTGCCGCTGTCCCATATCTACGACGTTCCGCTGGACGACCTCGTCGGCGCCCCGCCCACGGGGGACCCCCGGATTCATCTGAAGCCGATCAGCCGGTTCGGGATGACATTCGTGCCGCTCTCCCGGCGGCCGGGCGGGGTGCACGCGTTCAAGATGATCATCCCCGGCCGCCCGGAGCCGCTCGAACCGAACCCGCAGACACATGAAGGCTTCGAGTGGCTGTACGTGCTCAACGGCCGCCTGCGGCTGGTGATCGGTGAACGTGACCTCACGCTGCCGCCCGGCAAGGCGGCCGAGTTCGACACATCCCTGCCGCACTGGCTGGGCAGCGCCGACGGCGCCGCGGTCGAACTCCTCATCCTGTTCGGCCTGCAAGGGGTGCGTGCCCACGTACGCTCCGGGTCACATTCGTAGCCTCGCGGGCATGGGCATGTGGCGCGCGCTCAAGGTGTGTGAGCTCCACACCGTCAGCGCGTCAGGAAAGCACCTAGCGCAGGGATCAGCGCCGCCGGATTGTCCTCCTGGACGTTGTGTCCCGCGCCCGGCACCACCACGAGTCCGCCGTCGGGAACGCACCCCACCAGGCGTTCGGCGGTGGACTGTGACAGCACCCTGCTGCGCCCGCCACGTACGAGGAGTACCGGCAGGCCCGCGAGCTGCGCTGCGAGGCGTTCGATGGCGTCGAGAATCGCGGGGAAGTCGGGTGGCCGCGGATCGCCCTTCGGCACCCAATCGCCGTCGGGCGCACGGCGGAACAGGGTGCTCATGCGGTAGGCGACGCTCGCGCGGCCGGCCCGCGGGTTGACCCGCATCGCGGCGTCCACCACCGCGTCGAGTTCGGCGACCGGTCCAAGGCCTGCCATGAAGGCCCGCATGCACCCTGTGCTCTCAAAGTCGACTCCGGGTGCGACGTCGATCAGTGCCAGCCGCTCGACACGACCGGGGTACGCGTCGGCGACGTGGGCGGCGACCACGCCTCCGAGCGACATGCCGACCAGCCGCACCCGGTCGAAGCCGAGGTGGTCGGCCGCGGCGACGATGTCCTCGGCCATCGTGCCGATGCGGTAGTCGTCCGACCAGTCGCTGTCACCGTGGCCGCGCAAGTCCAGGGCGACGAGCCGCGCCGCGCCGCGCAGGCCCAGGCAGACGAAGTCCCAGGTACGCGCGCTCAGTCCACCGCCGTGCAACAGGAGCACCGCGGGTCCCGGTCCGCCCCAGTCGAATCCGTGCAACCGGCAGCCCGCGCGGGAGTAGAAGATCTCGGACGGCGGTGCCGGATCGTGGATCCGTACCCCCATCGAAGCCGCCAGCCCGGTCATCGACGGGACCGTGGTCCGTCCTTCCATCAGGCACCCCCTTACCTTGACCCATCAAGGTAAGCATCATTGCCTTGATGGGTCAAGGTAAGGTTGGCGGGTGGCCAACCGCGTACGACGCACACCCGCTGAGGCCAAGCGACTGATCCTGGAAGCCGCGGGCAGACTGCTCGCCACGGGCGGTCCCGCGGCCGTGCAGGTGCGGGCCGTGGCGGCCGAGGTCGGCGTGTCCGATGCCGCGGTCAACCACCACTTCGGCACCCGTGAACAGTTGCTGTCAGCGCTGTTGCGCTTCGGGGGCACGAAGCTCAAGTCCCAACTGCACGCCGCCTTGGGCGCGTTGACCGACGGACCGGCCGATCCGGCCGAACTCGTACGCGTGCTGGCCGCGCTCTATGCCGACGGCTACGCCGAACTGGCCCTCGCGCTGCACCAATCGGGCTGGCGGGACACCGGCAGCGGCATGCTCGACGAGATCGTGGACCGCCTGCACACCCAGGCCCGGGCCGACTGCGCGGCCACCGGCCGGACACCCCCCACCCGCGAGGCCATCCAACTCACGGTGGCCGCCCTGCATCAAGCCGTTGCGACGGAGCCGTTGTTCGGTGGCGAATTCCGCCGAAGCGTCGGCCTGGACGCGGCCGCGCGCGATCGCATGCTCGGCTGGTGGACCGAGACCCTGCGCGCGACCGTCGCCGGTGTCAGCTCGCGCTGAGCGGAGTGCTCGGCTCGGCGTCGAGTTGGTGGTCGGCCCAGACGTAGGTCTCCGGGAGCAGGTCGGCGATGGAGACGGTGCGGAGTCGATCCCCTGATCCGACGATGACCTTCAGGCCCGGGAAGTAGTCGAACAGGACCTGGCGGCATCGGCCGCACGGGGAAACGACCCCCCGGTCGCGGTCCCCCACGGCGACGATCGTGTCCAGCTCGTACGCGCCCTGGGCGGCCGCCGTGCCGACGACGACCAGCTCTGCACAGGGGCCGCCGGTGAAGTGGTAGGCATTCACCCCGGTGATGATCCTGCCGTCCCGGGCTCGGGCCGCGGACGCCATGGTGTGGTTGTCGCCGCGGCACCGGGTGCGCGCGATCCGGGCCGCGGCCTCGATGAGTTCATGGTCGACGGGCTGGGGAGGTGTGGGCATCTTCTCTGCTTTCGTACGGTGTCGGGCTGCGGGCGGCCAGCGAGCCCCGGTGCGCCGGAGCCGTTGCTCGGGAGGCGGCCACACGAGTGTGGCATCCGCGGTCGGCAGCTCGTCGAGGCCCGTCTCCGGCCTGCCCACCCCGGATCCCTTGGCACGCTTCTGGTCCACGGGCCGGACCTGGTGGTGGGCAGTGCCGCCCGCTCCTGACGGTTCTGGACGGTCAGGAGGCGAAGGACCTTTCCAGGCGGGGAATCAGGTCTCGGAGGTCCTGTTCCCAGCAGCCGCCGTTGTGGCCGCCGTTGCACTGGGTGCCCCAGGCGGCGCCGTCGCCGTAGTCGACGTAGTAGTAGGACATGCCGAGTGCGTCCATGCGGTCCTTGACGTGTTTCGAGGCGCCTTCCAGCCAGAACTCGGGCTCGGTGGCCGAGCCGCGTCCGTTGCCCACGTAGATGGAGACCCCGACTCCCTTGAGTTTGTCCATGTGCTGGGACGGGTCGACCTCGTTCCAGCGCCAGTCGGCGTTGAACACCGGATAGGGCGAACCGAACAGAGCGTCGCTGTCCACGCCGGGCTTGTAGGGGTCGTTGTTGGGGTCGCAGGCGCCGGAGGACGAGCCGCAGATCACCCCCTGCGCGTCGATGAGTGAGGCGACGGTGGCCAGGCGCAGGTCCATGGAGTCGGCCGACATGTCGATGTCTCCCGACAGGGACGCGGTCTGGCTGAACAGTTCGGGGTGGTCCTGAGCGTAGTGGAACGCCCCGAACCCGCCCATGGAGACACCGGCGATGGCCCTGGCCTTCTTGGTGGCGACGGTGCGCAGGTTGGCGTCGATGAACGGGATCACCTGCTTGAGGTGGAAGTTCTCCCAGTTCTGGGCACCCGCCGCGGTGTTCTGGTTGAGCCAGTTCGCATACCAGCCCCGGGCGCCGCCGTCCGGGATGACGGTGATCATCGAGTTCGAGGTGGTCAGCGCCGGATACGTCTGCTGGATGGGGTCGTCGGGAGACCCGTGCAGGAAGTACAGCACCGGGTATCGCCTGGCCGGGTCGTCGTAGTAGCCGCTCGGCAGAATGATTTTGATGTGGTGCTTGCCCGCGACCTCGGGCGTGGTCACGGTGATGTAGAAGTTGGTGGGACCACCGGTCGCCGTGTCGACCTGGGTCAGACCGAACCCGTCCGTCATCGGCGGCGGCGCGGTGCGGTCGGCTGCCTGTGCCGAACCTGCCGGCAGGGCCATCCCCACCAGGGCGGCCGTCAAGGCCACCACTATGCGCCATCTACTCGATTTCCTCAGCACAGCAAGCTCCCTCGTGAGCGTCGTCGTTGCGCGCGCGGAACGTATCGGGAGGTGATGACATCCCGATGAAATGGCACGCCGGAGACCGTCGTCGAGGTCCCGGCGTGCCGCTGTGTCCCGGTCTCAGTCCAGGACCTTGACCTCCAAGGCCGGTGAGGCCGCGATCTGGTCCTCCGTGAACCGCTCGGTCACCCACTGGCCGGCCGAGAACAGCTTGGTCTGATCCGCGTAGTGCGGCGAGTTCGGGTTCGCCGACTGCGAGTAGGCAAGCACCGAGGAGGTCTGGGGCGGGCCGTCGGCGGTGAACCGTACCGCCTGGATGAAACTCGACCCGAACGTGATGTCCAGCTTCCCGTCGACCACACCCGGAGTCACCACGTTCAGCACGCCGAGTTCACTGATCGAGCCGTGGATCGGGATCTGCTGGCCGTTGCGGGTGATCTTCTGGACGTCCGACAGCGGCGCGTTCAGGGGAACTCCCGCGTTGCGCAGCGCGAGCACCGCCCGGCCGAACGCGTCGCGCACGGCGGAGCTTCCGGGGTCCAGCGAATTCGGCGTGTGCACCGGGTCCTTGGGGTCGAAGGGGACCTTCCACGGCAGTTTCTCGACCGCCTGCCCATTGAGCAGGAAGGCCCAGTAGTTCTCGAAGAGCCAGGATCCCCTGCTGTCCGCCGAGTAGTTGTGGTCCTTCCAGGCCGCGAGGATCGGGCACGCCTCGCTCACGTTGACGAGGTAGCCGTCCACCAGGATGAGCCCGAAGGGCTGGCTCTGACACATCGTCACCGTGGCATCGAGCGCCAGGTCGGCCGCCCTGCTGTTGTCGGCGAACAGCAACTGCCGCATGTTCTCCGGTGTGAAGCCTCTGCCCGGCAACCCGTCGGTCCCGTTGATCCGGTTCTGCGCGGTCAGGATCAGCTCCTGGGTACGCAGCGACCGGGGCGCGGCGGCATCGCCCAACACCCTGGGGTACGACAGCGGCTGCTCGGGGTTGGCCAGCCAGGCGCTGTCGTTTGCGTTGCCCACGAAGTCGGACCGGATCAGACGCGGCTGCTTGTGCGGGTCGAGAAGTCCTGGGGCAACCGCGTTCGGGTCGTCGGGCCAGTCGCACGCCCCGCGCTTGCCGTCGAAGATGGAGATCGGCGGCACGTTCGGCAGCCTCAGTGACTGGTTCCACAGCAGCTTGCCGGTCTCGGTGAGGCACGACTGGGCGTGCTCGTCGGTGATGTTCGGAGTGGCCTGGATGTCCGCGTACAGGGCGTTGCCCTTGCGGTCGGAGGCGACGGTGTTGAAGAAGGGGATACCCTCCGTGGTCTCCAGGGTGTTCACCACCTGGTTGACGTCCTTGGCCTGGTCGAGGTGGAACCAGGTGTTCATCGCCCGCAGGTTGTCCATGTTCGCATCGCGTACCGCGTGCGCACTGACCACCCACGGCAGCGGGACACCTTGCACGGATGCGGTGATCGGGCCGTACCGGGTGGACCACAGCGTCCTGCTGACCTTGCCGAGGGAACCGTCCGTGTTCAGCACGTCCACACTGACCTGCTGCGAGGTCATCTTCTGCCAGGCGCCGTCGACCAGGTAGTTGGTCGGGTTCAGCGGGTCCACCTGTACGTCGAAGAGACCGAAAGGAGCCACCGTGGCGACCGTGTGGCTCCAGGCGACGTCGTCGTTGTGCCCGATGTTCACCGCGGGGAACCCGAGCAGGCTGGCCCCGGAGACATTGGCCTTGCCCGGGATCGTCAGCTGGCTCTGCCACATGCGGTTCTTGCCCTGCCACGGGAAGTGCGGGTTGGCCAGCATCATGCTGGTGCCTGCGGACACCCCCTGCGAACCCACCGCCAGCGCGTTGCTGCCCATGCTCTGCTGTCGGCTGACGGCCATCGCGTCGCGGATCTTCTTCGCGGTCTGCTCGGGCGAGGACGCCTTCGGTGCGGCGGCCGATGCCCCCGGGGGCTGGGCGGTCACCTCGCCGTTCAGGAGCGGATCGGCGCTGCCCATGATGATCTCTGCGTGCGCGTGCCGGTAGACGTCCAGCTCCGTGATCGGCTTCACCCAGGCCGCGCCGCGGCAGGCCGGGTCGGAGATGTTGCTCACGCCCGTCTCGGCCAGGTACCTGTTGTACCCCTGGACGTAGCCGTGAATGGCCTCTTTGACCTCCGGCTCCGGCCCGTTGGGGGCGGGCTGGTCGAGCAGCCGCTCCACCACCCGGTTGTCGTTGATGCGCTGGAAGTACAGGTCGCTGTTGAGGTTGGTGGTGGTGTTCTGGGTCTCGCCGGGGCTCGCCTTGCCGTCGGGCCCCAGGTAGCGGGACCTCTGGGCGTTGACCATCAGATAGGTGTCGGCCAGGGTGCAGATGTTGTCCTTGGCGGCGGCGTATCCGTAGCCCGTTCCCAGTCCCTCCCAGTTCGAGGCGATGATGTGCGGGATGCCGTATTCGGTGTAGCGGATCGTCGGTCTGTCCGGGCCCTGTGCGGCGGCCGTTGCCCCGGCGCCGGGCGCCCCTGCGCCCGTCATCGTGCCGATCACCGCCACGGCGGCCGCGACCGCCATCGGCAGCCTCGCTCTGAATCTCCTCCGCGCCATCGAGCCGTCCTTCCCCTGTGCTCCAGGCCCTCGCCTGAACGCGGACACGGTAAGGAGGACCGATGAAATCTCGATGGAGCCGCTGCGGACACTGCCTGCCCAGGGCGTTTGCGTCCGTGCCCCGGTACGCGCCCCGCTCGGGCGGGGGGTTTCATCGGGATGTCATCGACCGCTGCCACTGTCGTCCGGTGACCTTGGCCGGCGGCGTTCCGCATCGGGAAGCGGACGCGTGAGCCAACTACCTGGGGAGGATCGAATGCGAGCCAGCAGGATCAGGGCCGCGTTAGCCGGGCTGCTGCTGACAGTCGGGGTTTCGGCGGCGCAGGGAGCCACGGCACACAGCGCCACAGCGCAGGCTGCGGCTTCGTGCGACGGCACCTACACGATCGTGGTCGGGGGCACGTGGAGCACGTGGGACAACGACCGATTCACGGGCAACATCCAGCAGCACGTGGGGTACGCCAGCCAGGTCCCCAGCGGTGCGAGCGTCCGGTCGGGCGTCAACGAGCTCAACCGCCTGGTCCGGGACCAGCGTGCCGCGTGCCCCGGCCAGCACGTCAAGATGGGCGGGTACTCCTTGGGTGCCGCAGTGGTGCACGTCTGGATCAGCGAGAACTGGAGGTCGTTCGGCAACGTCAACGCCGTTCTCCTCGCGGACCCCAAGCGTCAGGGCGGTCCCGGCACCAACGGCAGCGCCGCGCCGTTCGGCGGCATCATCGGCCCCCCGCTCTCAGGCAGTGACCGGGACTTCGGCAACGTGCCGGTCAAGTCGATCTGCTACTGGGACTACATCTGCGACGAGTCCGCCGGCATTTGGACCTACCCGAAGAACCACAACGACAACTACTGGCCGGACTTCAACATGGATCACCACAACGACGACGCCAACGAGCAGTGGTACAACGGCGCCTGGTATCCCTGGTAACCACGATCAGGTGTGAGGCAGGGGTAGGGGCCACCGTCACCGTGGCCCCTACCGCGGCGAAGCCGGTCCGGCGGTCACCGCGTGGTTCCGGTGTGGCCCAGGCCGGCGTCGTCGCCGCGCAGGATCATCTGGTACGTCCGTCGCAGCATCCGGCTCGGCGGAACCCCGAGGTCGTCGGCGAGCCGACGGCGGGTACTGTCGAACACGGTCAGCGCCTCGGCCCGTCGGCCGCTCCCGTAGAGGGCGTGCATCAGCATCGCGGCCACCGGCTCGTTCAAGGGGTCCGCCACGGTCAGGGCGAACAGCTCGGCGATGGCTTCGCAGTGCTGGCCGAGCCGGAGCTGCCACCCCAGCTTCCGCTGTATGACAGCGATCCGGCGCTCGGTGAGCCGCACCCGCTCCAGCTCGGCGAGCGGCCCGGGCAGGCCGGCCAGGAGCTCCCCGCGGAACAGGTCGAGAGCCTGGGCACACAGCCGGACCGCCTCGGTCGCATCGCCCGCCCGATCGGCCCTCCGGACGGCGGTGAGCAGTTCCTCCAGGCGCACCACGTCCACGTCGACCGCGCCGGGGGCCAGCCGGTAGCCGCACCGGTCGTGCTCGATCACGGAGTCCGGCCTGTCGCCGATCCGCAGGGCCTTGCGCAAGCGGTAGATGTACACCGGCACCACATTGGTGAGCGGCGGCTCCAACCCCCATACGCCGTCGAGCAGTTCCTGCTGACTGACCGTCCGCCCCGCGCCCAGCGCGAGCGCCGCCAGTACGGCCTGCTGGCGGAGGTGCCCCAGGTTCAGGGGCCGCCCGTCCTGCCATGCCTGGAGCGGTCCGAGCAGGGAGATCCGCACGTTCGGCCCGGCTGCCCGGCCGACGGCGGTGCGCGGCGCCGGTCTCGACTCCTGCGTACGGGGGCCGTGGCCGGGGACGACCAGGCCGCAGTCGAAGGCGTGGACGATGGCGGCGGCCCGGTCGCGCAGCCCGAGCTTCGCGAGGATGCTGGCGAGGTGTCCGGCCACGGCGTCCTCGGGGATGGCGAGGTCGGCGGCGATCTCGTCGTCCCGCAGACCGCAGCCGACGGCATGAAGCACCCTGCGCTCCTGCTGCCTGAGCAGGGTGGCAGCAGTCGGCCGGCGGCTGACGGTGGTCGTCGACATCCCTGCTCCCCGCTCTTGTCGGTCTGACGGACGCGGTCGACAAGGTAGTGCCGGGGTACCCGGGCAAGGCATCCGGAATGATCCGGGGTGACGCGCCACGACGGTGTTCGACGGCCCCTGGGCTCCCGCTGCCGGGCGGCCCATCCGGCTTGCGCCACGAGGGAGTTGGCCAAGGGGGCGGCGCCGCCATTCGTTGCGGACGATCCCATGCGGAGAGGGGGGCGGCGCCGTGGCCGCCCGAGTACGCGCACTCAGGCCCCGCCCATGCCTGGTGTGCCGGTCGCGCGCGCAAGCTCGATGCGGCCGCGCTTCACGGCGACGAGGGTCGCGCCGGCGCTTCCGTCTGGTTCATTTCGCCGATCGTCTGCCACAGTCGCAGCGCCCGGCTCCGGTGTTGGCGTGCCCTGTCGTGGATGCCGGCGGCGGCGTCCAGGTCGCCGATCAGTTGCCAGCATGTGGCCTCGTCCTGGCGGTCGCCGTGCCGGTGGAACAGGCCCGCCGCGCGCTCCAGCGCCGGGCCCGCCCGGTCCCGGTCGTCCTGACCGGCGTACACGCGGCCGACTTCCAGGAGCGTGTATGCGGCGCACCGCTCGTCGGTCAGTTTCTCGAAGGTGGCCAGCGCCTGCCCCAGGCAGCGCAGCGCCTCGTCCACGTCACCGCGCCGATCGTGCAACCGGCTGAACCGCCGCAGCACGACGGCCACGCGATGCTCGTCGTCAAGCGTCTTGGCCAGGCGCAAAGCCCCGTCGAACCAGGACTCCGCCTCTTCGAGTTGACCCTGCATGAGCCGCATCACGGCGATGGCGCAGGACAGCTGCGCCTCGATGTGCCGGTCGCCTTCACCGATCGCGATGGTCAGCGCCTGCTCGACGCGTTCGAGTGCTTCGTCGTCACGGCCCTGCACCCGGCTGACGGTACTGAGCGTCGCCATCGACAGCGCCTCGCCGCGCTTGTCCCCCGTGTCCCGGCACAGCTCGATGGAGGTCTCCAGGGCATCGGTGGCCCGGTCGAACTCGTCCTGGTAGATGTGCAGTTGGCCGAGTCCGCGCAGCAGCACCGATACCCCACGCGCATTGCCTGCGGCCTCGGCCGCGTCCAGCGCGAGTCGGTGCCCGTGCTGCCAGTCCTGGTACAGACACCGGTGGTCGTAGTAGGTCGCCGTGCCGGCCGCCAGCTCCCAGGCCAGCTCGTCCAGGCCCCAGTCCACGGCCAGTTTCACCGCGCCGAGCAGGTTGTCGCGTTCCGCGTCGAACCAGCCGAACGGATCGGCCATCAGCCGGTCCACGACCGCGTCGGACAGTGATCGGCGCGGTGCCGAACCGGGCGCAGCGGCCATCGGCCCGCCCGGCAGCCGGTCGGTGCCGTGCCCGACCAGATCGAGCCATCCGGACAGCACCCGGATGATCGCGTCCCGCTTGTCCGCCGTCGGCAGCGGGGCAGCGATCTCCGTGGCACAGGTCCTGATCAGGTCGTGCAGTCGGTAGCGCGGCTCACCGAGGGCGTCGGTGGCGGTCAGCCGCACCAGGCTGGCGTCGACGAGGGTGTCCAGCACTTCTTCGCCGTCCGAGCGGTCGAGGAGCGGGCCGACCACCCAGCCGGGCAGGGTGTAGGCGCCGAGCAGACCCAGCAGACTCAGCGCGCGCACCGCGTCGGCAGGCAGCAGCCGTAGGCTCAGTTCGACGCTGGCCCGGACGCTGAGGTCCCCGATCCTCAGCTCGGCCAGCCGCCGTGACTCGTCCTCGATGCGTTCCCTCAGCACCCGCAGCGACCAGGCCGGGCGGCCCGTGAGCTTGCCGCTGGCGATACGGATCGCCAGCGGCAGATTGCCACAGCAGTCGAGGATCGCGTCGGCTTCTCCCGGTTCCCGTTCGACCCGCCCCCACCCGACGATCCCGGTGAACAACTCCCGTGCCTCTGCCGGGCTCAGCACGTCCAGGTCGATGTGCCGGACACCGGGGAGTTGCGTAAGCAGAGTACGGCTGGTGATCAACACGGCACAGCCCTCGGCGCCGGGCAGCAGGGGCAGCACCTGATCGGCGTGACCGGCATCGTCAAGGACCACCAGCATGCGACGGTCCACCAGCAACGATCGGTAGAGCGCGGCCCGCTCGGACAGGCCGTTCGGGATCGCGCTGCCCGCGATCGAGAGCGCGCGCAGCGCTTCGGCCAGCATCAGCCCCGGATCGCGCGGCTCGTCCGATGTCGCCGCGAGGTTGAGGTAGAGCTGCCCGTCGGGGAAGTTGGCGCTCGCCAGCCGCGCGGCGTGTGTCACCAGGCAGGACTTGCCGACTCCGGGACCGCCCACGACGACGGCCACCCGGGCCCGGTTCGGCGCCGACCCGTCGAGCAGTCCGGCGATCTCGGCCAGTGCTTCAGCCCGTCCCACGAAGTCGGGTACGTCCAGGGGCAGTTGACGCACCGGCATCGCCATGGCCGGCCCCGGGTCCGCCGGCGCAGGGCTGTCCGGTGGCGCGGCCGAGGGGCCATGTGACGGGGCCGGAGACGCCAGGGCGGGATCCGCCGTCAGGATGCGCCGGTGCAGCGCCTGGAGCGGCGGGGTGGGGTCGACGCCGAGTTCGTCGGCCAGTGTCCGGCGCAGCCGCTCATAGACCTGCAGCGCCTCTCCTTGTCTTCGACACCGGTAGAGGGCGACCATCAGATGTTCGGCGACCTGCTCGTCGTAGGGATGCTCGCGGAGCAGAGCGGTCAGTTCATCGATGACCTCTCGGTGACGCCCCAGGTCGAGTTCGATGGCCAGGCACTGTTTGTGCGTCGCCGCGCGTTTCTCATTCAACCGTGCCGCATCGATCTCCAGGACTTGGCTGGGGGTGTCGACCAGGGCGTCTCCGCGCCAGCAGGCGAGCGCCCGCCGCAGCGCCACCGCGGTCTCCAACGGGGTCGTGCGCTGTTCGGCGAGGCTTCGCTCGTGGTCGAACTCCAGCAGATCGAGCTGATCTTGAGCCAAGTGGATCTCGTAGCCGCCGCGCCGCGTGCTGATCAAGGTGCCGGGTGCTCCGCAGGCGACTAGGTTGCGGCGCAGCCCGGAGACGGCGTCCTGGACCTGGCGGACCGCCGTGGCCGGCGCGTTCGTGTCCCACATCACGGCGACGAGCCGTTCCATGGCGACGACGCTGTTGGCGTCGATCAGCAGTGCTGCCAGCATCTTGGCCTGCCGCGGCCCGTTCAACGGGACCGCGCGTCCGGCGATCTGGGCGTGCAACGGCCCCAGTAAGCCGAATCTCATGCTCCCCCTGCTACGTGACGATGAGCGCCGTTCCCCCTGGCTGATCTCGCACTGGAACGAATCTAGGACGGCCGACGGATCGGTGTCCATAGCGTCTCCACAGCACGGCTCGATACGTACGCAGCACCGCTTCCGATCGGCACAACGACAGAAGAGAGAACTGATCAACAATGCTTCGCACCTGGAAGGCCTTCGGCGCACTGGCAGTCGCAGGTTGCTGCGCCACGATCGGCCTCACCACGGGCACCGCCGAGGCGCAGACGGCGATATGGACCGGTGAGGTCATGGGCCCCAGCCACCCGTACAACGACTACGGCCGGACCGGCAGTTACCAGTTCGTGGCGAACAATGGGGACGCCCGCTATCAGCGCTACCAGCAGTCGTTCGTTCCTGGAGCGCCTGAACCGGAACGGTTGAGAGCGGCGCCCCGGAGGGAGCCCCTGGCGGTTCGGCCGGCGGGGCTCAGCCGGCGTGAGGTGTTGTTGGCGTCGGCTTGTCGAACATGGCGCAGATCGTGGCGGACTGGAGGGCTTTGGAGGCTTTGGCGAGGTCGGGAAACGCGGCGGGCGTCTCGGCGAAGGCTTCCGTCGAGACGAGAACGGACGCCGTGCAGTGGCCGGTGGAGTCGGTGAAGTTGGCGCTGAGGTATCCGGGAATTCCGCCGTCATGGGCCCACACCGTGCCGCACGGGGTCGTGGCCGTTTCGATGCCGAGACCGTAGCCGGGCCCGTCCGGCCGGTCCGGCTCGACCGGCACGGTCGTACGCATCTGGGCCAGCTGGGCGGCGGGCAGCAGCCTGCCGGACATCAGCGCGGTGTAGAACCGGCCCCAGTCCTGCGCGGTGGACACCACCGCCCCGGCCGCGCGCCCCACGAGGGGTTGCTGTCGGAGACGTTCACGTGGCCGTCGTGATGGGCCCCCGCATAGTCCCTGGCCTCGGCCGGCACCCCCGGCGGCATGTGGGCGGCATCGGGTTCGTAGCCATGGGCGTGGCGGCCGCGCCAGGTGGAGTCCGCCGGGTAGTAGGTGTGCTGGAGGTGGAGCGGCCGGACGATCCGGTCGCGGACCAGATCCGCCAGGCTCTTGCCGGTGGCCTTCTCCAGGACGGCGCCGATCGCCGCGTAATCGGTGTTGCTGTACGCCCACGCGGTGCCCGGCGCGAAGGCGGGATCGTGCCGCACTCCGACGGCGAGCAGTTCCGCAGAGGTCCACCGCCTCGGATCCTTGCCCAGGATCGACGGCAGGAGCGCGGGATCCTGCGTGTAGTCGTACAGGCCGCTGGTGTGGTTCAGGAGCATGCGCAGCGTGATCGCCCTGCCGTCGGGCACCTGACCGGGCAGCCACTTCTCGACCGAGTCGGTGAGGGCGAGCCTGCCCTCACCGACCATGTGCAGTACGAGCGTGGCCATCATGGTCTTGGTGTTGGACCCCATCCGGAACTCGTCCTCCGGATGGAGCCGGTGATCCTGCCTGCTCCACGCGGCCTGCTCGGCGATCCGGATGGGCCGGCCGTGCCCGTCGTCCACCCGCACGATCACGCCGGGCGCCCCGGCGGCCAGCAACTGCCGCACCAGGCGCCCCAGTTGGTCCTGTTGCGCTGCATGGCCAGGGCTCCCCACGGAAGGAGACGTGGCCTGCGCGGCGATGTGGGCGCCGACCGGTTGGGCGGCTGCGAGTCCTGGCCGGCCGAGTAAGGCGACCAGGCAGGCCGCGGCGAGGAAGGAGGTTGCCACGCGCCGGCGATGAGCAGGGCGACTTCGGAACGGTGCGGGCACGGTGATGGGTTGTGACCCTGTTGTCATGCAAGCCACTCTGGCGTTCAGGGCGGCCTCAAGTCACTGGAGGACGGCCCCGGCGCCCCCAGCGCCTCCACCCCCCCTCCAGTCACAGCTTGATAACGTCCCGTCAGTTCCCTAGCTGTAAAATTTCACATATCACATCATGCTCTCCATGAGAAAAGTCATCGCCCTGCTCTCGGCAGCCACTGCCGTCGCAGCCCTCACCGGAACATCCGCCAGCGCGGCACCCGACGCGGCCGCCCCCGCGGACACCGGACAGGGGAAGCTCGTCTGGAGCTCCTGCAACGACACCAGCACACCCGCGCTGCAGTGCGCGATGCTCGACGTGCCGGTGGACTACGCCGACCCGCACGGCCGGAAGATCAAGATCAAGGTGAACCGGCTCCCCGCCACCGCGCCCAAGAGCAAGCAGCAGGGGCCGATCCTGCTCAACCCCGGTGGCCCCGGGGACTCCGGGCTCTGGATGCCCGCCTACATCTCCGGGCAGATCCCCAAGGACGTCGCCTCGACCTACGACTGGATCGGCTTCGACCCGCGCGGCACCAACGGCAGCGAGCCCCATGTCGTCTGCGACGCCCACTACTTCGACGGCGAGCGACCCGACTACCAGGTGAGCCAGGGCACTTCGAAGGCATGGCTGAAGAAGGCGGCCGGGTACGCCGCCGACTGCGCGGCCGACTGGTCCTGGCTCATGCCGCACATGACCACCGCCGACAACGCGCGCGACATGGACGGCATCCGCCGGGCACTCGGCGCACCCAAGATCAACTTCTACGGCGGCTCCTGGGGCACCTCGCTGGGCTCCACCTACGGCCAGCTCTTCCCCTCGCACGTCCGGCGGATGGTGCTCGACAGCATCGTCGGCCCCACCATCACCTGGTACGACCACAACGTCCTGCAGGACAAGGAGCACCAGCGCCGCTTCGACGCCTTCGCGGTATGGGCGGCCAAGGCGGATGCGGTCTACCACCTCGGCACGGACGCCGCCGCGGTCGAGAAGGCTTACCAGCAGGTCGAAGCGGACCTGCGGAGCAACCCCGTGGACGCGGCCCCGGCTCGCGGCAAGATCGGTCCCGCCGAGTTCGAGGACACCTTCTACGGCGGTGGGTACAACTTCCTGCGCTGGCCGCGCATGGCCACCGTGCTCTCCGCCTACGTCACCCACCACGACACCCAGCCGCTGAACACCGCCTACAACCTGTACGCGGCGCCGGGTGCCTACGACGGCGCCTTCCCCGCATACAACGCGGCGCAGTGCACCGAGAGCGCCTGGCCGCGTGACTGGGAGTTCTGGAAGAAGGACCAGGCCAAGGTCAACGCCTCGGCGCCCTTCTACACGTACAACAACATGTGGTACAACGCCGCCTGCATGTTCTGGCCCTATCAGGGCGACCCGGCGGGCCGTATGAAGATCACCGGCAAGGGCCTGCCGCCCGTGCTGCTCTTCCAGGCCACCGAGGACGCCGCCACCCCGTACGAGGGCGGGCTCGCCATGCACGACGCGCTGCCCGGCTCGAAGCTGGTCGTCCAGAACGGCGGCAGCTTCCACGAGATCCTCTTCCACGGCAACGCCTGTCTCGACGACACCTTCACCGACTACCTCCGCGACGGCAGCCTCCCCAAGGGCGGCGGCCGCATAGCGAAAACCTGCGCCCCCGAAGCCGACCCCACCCCCACCTACGTGACCCCGCCGCCCGCCCTCACCCGCAAGCCCACCCTCAGCCCCCTCTCCCCCACCGACCCCGAGGCCGTGCACGGCGTCCTCCGGTAGGCGAGGCGTCAACTCGGCTCAGCACGACGGCAGTTGGCACTCGGCCGACTGCCGCCGTGCGCGTGATCCGGCTCCACTCGGAGCCCACTGCCCCCACCCCTCATGGGGCCACCCCCACGGCCCTGCCAGCCGTGGGAGACGTCGTCGGCAGGCTCGGTGGCATAGCGGCTCATCGTCTGCAGGGTCGCCTGCGGGGTCATCGGCCGGCGGCTGGCGATCATGTCCTGCAGATCGCGGAAGTACTGCACGTACAGGTCCGGCGTGAACGTGCTGAGCATGACGGCCGGTTGGTCGGTCACGTTGGCGAAGGTGTGCGGGGCCCCGGGCGGGACCATCACCAGTGTGCCCGCGGGCGCGTCGTGGTCGTTCGCTCCGACGGTGAACCGCACCGAGCCCGAGATGATGTAGAAGCCCTCGTCGTGCTGGGTGTGACGGTGCTGCGGCGGTCCGGGCGTGTGCGGCGCGAGGACGGACTCGGCGAGCCCGAGGCGGTGCCCGGTGTTGCTGCCGTCTTCGAGGATGCGCAGTCGCGTGGTGCCCAGAACGATCGTCTCGCCGTCGCCCGGGCCCACCACCGAGACGGCGGGATGGGCGATCGGCTCACTTGCCTTCGTTTCTTCGGTCATGCCTCGATTCCACTGCCAGGGGCAGCACACTGTCCAAGACCGGTTCCGGAACGCCGATACCGCACGGGTATCGTCACAGCATGGAGCTGCGTACTCTGCGCTATTTCGTGGCGGTCGCCGAGGAACTCCATTTCGGCCGGGCCGCCGGACGGCTGCACATGAGTCAGCCGCCACTGAGCCGGGCGATCAAGCAGTTGGAGACCGAGCTCGGCACCGCGCTGTTCGACCGCTCCCCGAGCGGTGTCACGCTCACTCAGGCGGGAGCGGTGCTGCTCGACGAGGCCCGTGCCCTGCTCACCCGGGCCGACCTGCTACGGGGACGCGTGGCCGCGGCGGTCGGCGCCACGGCCATCACCGTCGGCATCCTGGGTGACAGCACCGACCCGGGCGCGACACGGCTGGCCGCCGCCTACCGCCGACGGCACCCGCATGCCGAGGTCCGCGTCCGCGAGACCGACCTCAACGACCCCACCTGCGGGCTGCACGCCGGGGCGGTCGACGTCGCCCTGACCCGCGGCCCGTTCGACCGGACCGGCCTGACCGTGCGCGAGCTCCGCACCGACCCGGTGGGTGCGCTGCTCCGGTCCGACGACGTGCTGGCCGGCCGCGGCAGCCTGAAACTGGCCGATCTGGCCGACCGCCGCTGGTTCCGCTTCCCGGAAGGCACCGACCCTCTCTGGCAGGCGTACTGGAACGGAGGCGAGCCGCGCGAAGGGCCGGTGGTACGCGCCGTCCGGGAATGCCGGCAAGCCGTGCTCTGGAACGGCACGGTCGGCATGACGCTCCTGGACCACGAGCCGGGAGAGGGGCTCACCGTGGTACCGCTGATCGACATGCCGCCGAGCCGCATGGTGGTGGCCTGGAAGGCGGGCGACACGAATCCGCTCATCCGGTCACTCGTCGAGATCGCGATCGCCGCCTACGAGGATTGAGCACTCACCGGGAAGCCCGCCCGGCCGCACGGATGCGGGTTCCGGCCTCATGACCGATGACTTCCGCCTCGCCGCGTCGTCTACATGTCGGGGAACCTCCCTCCTCCGCGTCGGCGGGACGCCCGAACCGAGATGACGAGGAGCATGCGCACCATGGCCGAGGACAACCTGAGCGCCACCCTGACGGTCGCCGTGCCCGCCGCGAGAGTGTTCGCGGTGCTGGCCGACCCGACGGCCCATGCGGCGATCGACGGCACCGGCTGGGTTCAGGAACCCGTCGACCGGGCACCGCTGACCGAGGTGGGGCAGATTTTCCGGATGGACATGTACCACCCCAACCATCCCAACGGTGACTACCAGGTGGCCAACAAGGTCCACGTACTCGACCCATCGCGCGCCATCGGCTGGCTGACGGGGTACGACCCGAAGGGAGACGGTCAACTGGAGTTCGGCGGCTGGCTCTGGCGTTACGACCTTGCACCGCTCGGCCCGTCCGAGACCGAGATCACGCTCACCTACGACTGGTCGGCGGTGCCGCAGTCCATCCGCGAGTACATCCAGTTCCCGCCGTTCGGCCCCGAACATCTCCCCAACTCGCTGCACCACCTGGCCGAGCTGGTCTGCGGTGGGTGAGGTCATACGCTGCTACGAAGCTGGGGGCGCTGAACGGATGCGGTCGCAGTCGGGGCCCTGGATCTGACGCGCCGAACGCCCCGCACAGGGCCGCCTCGATCTGCGCCTGCTTGAGCTTCGGGTTCCGGTTGGCGTCATGTCCTCGACGGTGAGGCACTCGTTCAACCCGTCGCTGCGCAGGGCGACTTGGACGTCATGCCCTTCCGCAACACGTAGCGCCGTATCGAGTGCCCGAGCGTGCGCGCCCATGTCCTCATGGACCTTGAACCCGCAGCCCCCGCCCTCGGCGAGCGCCTCCACCAGCGGGGCGCCGTTCGAGGACGAACCCCGGCCGAGGAAGCCGATGTTGACCGGCCAGGCGTCGAAGGCGTTGAACGCGTGGCGCAGCGCCCAGGGGGAATTGACGCCGACACCCCAGGCCGACTCGATCACTGTGGCTGCCTTCAGGTGCAGCCCGTCACGGGCCGTCTTCGCGGCCCCCGGGTCTGCGGGCGCGGGCCGGCTCGGCGGCGCCGAACAGCAACAGCCGGTCGCGTTCGGTGGGAGTCAGCCGCATGTCCGCGGCTCCGGGTGGGGGTTCCGGGCCGGTGCGAGGGTGGGGGCATGGATGCGCATGAGGGGATCGCTTTCGATGAGGGCCGACGTTCCCTGGCGGGCTGGCAGCGCGTGGCGAGAACATCCCACTGACTGAAATTTCAGTCGAGAGATGCGATGGAGGCAGAACCAGATGGGTTCACCGAGGCCGGGCGACAAGGCCTGATGCCTTTGCGCAATGAACCCGGAACAGCTTGTGCGATGAACCCGGGGCAGGGCCCTGACCGGGGCAGATAGGGTGGGGAACCGTGGGCGACCGTAGAACAGCGATCATGGAAGCAGCCGCGCGGGTCATCGCCCGGCGCGGGGTGCGAGGCCTGCGCGTCGAGGAGCTGGCCGCCGAGGCCGGGGTGTCCACCGCGCTGATCTACTACCACTTCAAGGACCGCGCCGGAATCCTGCGCCGCACCCTAGAGTTCATCAGCGACCGCGCCGAGCGCTACACCACCGAGCGCGCGACGGGCGCCGTACCCCTGAGCCCCCGCGAGGAGCTGGAACAGACCCTGCTCCTCGAACTGCAGGACGAGGCCGTGGTGCGGGAGAACAGCACGGCCTGGGGCGAGCTGCGGGCGAACGCCATATTCGAGCCCGAGCTGCGGGAAGACCTCGCCAAGGCCACGTTGATCTGGGTGCAGGAGATCGCCGATCTGCTGGGCCAGGTCAGCCCCATGTCCCCCGCCGCCAGCCTCGCCGCCTCCGCCGAGCGGCTCACGGCGCTGCTCGAAGGTCTCAGCATGCGCTGGCTCAGCGGCATTCTCCCCTTGACCCACGCCCGCACACTGCTGCTCGACGCCATCGCCGTGGAGCTGGAACGGCTCGACCGCCGCTAGCGCCACGCGCCGTACGGCGAGCGCACCGCACTTGAGTGGTTACTGTACGAACGTGAGTACTCGACGCGCCAAGCTGCTGGAAGCGACCTGCCGAGTGATAGCCCTGCGGGGCGTCCGAGGGCTTCGGGTGGAGGACGTGGCCGCCGAGGCGGGCGTGTCCAAGACCCTGATCTACTACCACTTCCGCGACCGCGCGGGCCTGGTCACCAGCGCGCTGGAGTACGTCAACGACCGCGCCGAGGGCTACGCGGACATCACGGAGGACGACGGCTCCCCCGCCCGTGAGCTGCTGCTTCGGCTGCTTGCCGCGGAATTCCAGGACGATGCCGCCGTGCGGGAGAACTCCGCCGTGTGGGGCGAGGTGCGTGCGGCGGCGACCTTCGACGAAGGGCTGCGGCCGGTCCTGACCGCGCTGACCGAGCGCTGGCTCGTCGACCTGGCCGAGCTGATCGCCGACGGCCAGGACGACGGCACCATCCCCGCGTCCATCGACTCACGGGCCGCCGCGATCCGGCTGACGGCCCTGGTGGAAGGGCTGAGCGGGCGCTGGCTGGCCGGCCTGATCACCACCCCGGAAGCGAGGGCCCACGTGGCGGCCGCCCTGGAGCGCGAGCTTCTCCCGAGCCCGCGGGCCTGAGGCTGTGGGCACCGCGCGTTCGAGATGGGGGCGCCTTTCATTCCTTGACTGAATTTTCAGTCAGTGCCACAGTGGCCCTATCGATGCACAGCACGTGATGCGGAGCACCACCCATGACCCACCTCCCCACAGGCAGGCGTCTGCTGGATGCCCTCTTCGGCACGAGCCCCTCCCCCGGGCCTGCCGCCGGCGACGCGGGCGGTTCCACCTGGCGCGTGCCCGCGGACGACGTGCCGCACGCCCGCACGTGGATGTCCTGGCCGTCGCGGCGGTCCATCTGGGGGCGCCACCTGGGCGGCGTCCAGCAGGACATCGCGCTCATCGCCCGTACGGTCGCGGCGTACGAGCGCGTCGTCATGTGCGCGCCGGACGACTACTCGGCCACGGAAGCGCGCGCCTCCTGCGGCCCGGGTGTCACCGTGATCGACTCGATCCCCACCGACGACCTGTGGATGCGCGACACCTGCGCCGTCTTCCGCCAGGACGGCCGCGGCCGTCTCGATGCCGTCGGCCTCAATTTCAATGGCTGGGGCCGAAAGCAGACCCATCGCGATGATGCCGAAGTCGCCCAGTACGTAGCCGAATTCACTGGTCTCGGATTTCACTGGGCGGATTTCGTGGGAGAGGGCGGCTCGATCGAGACCGACGGTGACGGCACTGTCATGGCCACCGAGAGCAGTCTGGTCAACAAGAACCGCAATCGCGGGATGACTCGGCCCGAGATCGAAGAGGCCGTGCTCCGCGCGTACGGCGCCGAGAAGATGATCTGGGTTCCCGGAGTGCGTGGCCAGGACATCACCGACAACCACATCGACGTCACGTCCCGCTTCGTCCGTCCTGGCGTGGTCATGGTGCAGGTTCCGCCGGACGACCGGAACGACGTGTGGGCCCGGGACGCGCGCGAACAGTTCGCCATCCTGTCCGCTGCGACCGATGCGAGAGGGCGACGACTCCAGGTGGTCCGGGTGGACGGGCCGGACACCGTGCGGTCACGGGGTTCGAAGTTCGTCGACTCCTATCTCAACTTCCATCTCGTCAACGGTGCCGTCGTCACCGCCCAGTTCGGCGATGCAGCAAAGGACAGCGCGGCGCGCCGGGCCCTGGCCGAGGCGTTTCCCGGACGCGAGGTGGTCCAGCTGGACGTGGACCGCCTCATGGCCGGAGGCGGCGGAATCCACTGCTCCACGATGCATCAGCCGCTCCCCTAGCCCGGGATTCGTCACCGACCACGATCCAGCACGCACGCGCCCCTTCGGACGCGCGAAAAGAAGAACGCCCTCGGCCAGCTTTCGCCTCAAGGGCCTGAATTCCGGGATCTGTACGTCCCGAATGGCGACCCACCAGCCAACGCAGGAGTTTCTCCGTGACCCCTCCTCCCCTGTCCCGTCGCACCGCGCTGCGCACGTTCGCCGGAATCGGCGCCCTCGCGGTCACCTCCGCGGCCTGCAGTCCCGGGGACGACCCGGCTGACGTGTCCTCCTCCTCGCCCTCGGCCGCGGGTCGGCAGAGCGCGGGCCGGCGCTTCGGTGCCGAATGGGACAGCCACGCCCGGACGTTCATGTCCTGGCCGGCCCTTGATTCGGTGTGGGGCGAACAGCTGCCGTCCGTGCGCGAGGACATCGCACGAGTGGCGCGGGCCGTCGCCGAGTACGAGCCCGTGGTGCTGATGGCCCGGCCCGATCAGCAGGCGGCTGCCCAGCGGGCCTGCGGCTCCCAGGTCGAGGTGACCCCGCTCGCGGTGGACGACCTGTGGGCCCGCGACACGGTGCCGGTGTTCGTGGAGCAGAACGGCCACACCCTGGGCGTCGACTTCAACTTCAGCGGCTGGGGCAACAAGCAGGTGCACACCAATGACGGCCAGGTGGGCCGGGTGCTGCTCGCGAAGTACGGCATCGCGCGCGCCAAGGCACCACTGGTCGCCGAGGGCGGTTCCTTCGAGACCGACGGCGAGGGCACGCTCCTTGTCACGGAGAGCTCGGTGGTCAACAAGAACCGCAACCCCGGCAAGAGCCGCGACCAGATCGAGGCAGAGCTGAAGAGCGGCCTCGGCGTCAAGAAGGTGCTCTGGCTGGCCGGGGTGCGGGGCAAGGACATCACCGACGCCCATGTCGACAGCATCGCCCGGTTCACCGCGCCGGGTGTCGTCCTGGTCGACCAGGCCTTCCCCGGCAGCCCGCCGGACGTCTGGTCCCAGTCCGCCGACCAGGCGAGGGCGGCCCTCAAGGGGGCAACTGACGCCCGCGGCAAGCGACTTGAGGTCATCGACCTGCCGCAGCCCGACCTCGACAAGATCACCGGCCGCGGCGACGCCTTCGTGTCCACCTACGCGAACTTCTACGTCGCCAACGACGCCGTGTTCATGCCGCGCTTCGGCGACGCCCAGGCCGACGACCGGGCCAAGGGCATCCTCCAGGAGCACTTCCCGAAGCGCGACATCGTCATGGTGAAGATCGACACCATCGCCTCCGGCGGGGGCGGCATCCACTGTTCGACCCACGACCAGCCCGGCAAGCCGGCCAAGTAGCGTCCCGTCTCCAAGGCGCGCGCAACGGGGCCGGGTGGTGCAGTGCGGTGGCGCCCGTCCGCCGCGCGGAGTGGCGCGGCCGCCCTGCGCGGTGGCTGGTCCACTCTTGGTGCGCTGAACGTCAGCGAGAGCCCGGCCGCCGGGGCCCGGCGCGGCGAAGTACTCCTGCTCGGCCAGGAAGGGAGGCGCCATGGCGCGCGGAGTGGACTGGCCGCGACAGCGTACCGGCCCGGATCGTGTCATCCGGCGCCGGCCGTCCTTTGGTGCGGTCGCCGGTGCGGTGCTGTGCTGCTGCATGTCGATGACGCCTTCGTTGCTGCCCCGCCCGTGGGTTCTGCACGCGGTGATCGGCGGCATCGCTGCGGCCATCGGCTACGCCATCGGCGCGCTGGTGGGTGCCGCACTGCGCCGGGCCCGGGTGCGGCCCGGTCCCCGGGTGATGCGCATCGCGTGGATCACCCTCCTTGTGGTGGCCGGGCTGCTGTTCGTCAGCATGCCCGTGGTCAGTGCCGACTGGGAACGTCCCGCGCGCCGTGTGGTAGGGCTCGGCACTCGCATCGACTGGTTGACCTGGTCCTTGATCCCGGTGGCGGCGATCGTGGTCTGCACCGTGATCGTGATGGCCGCCCGCGTGGTCAGGCTCGCCACCCGCATCGTGATCCGCCTGCTCGACCGGGTCGTTCCCCGGCCCGCCGCCTACATCGCAGGAAGCATCCTGGTGGTGCTGCTGCTTGTGGCAGCCGTGCAAGGCCTCCTGTTCAACGTCCTGCTCGGCGTCGCGGAACGAGCCGCCTCCCTGGCCAACACCCGCACCTCCCCGGGAATCACCCAACCCACCTCCCCTCTCCTGTCCGGCAGTCATGCCTCGCGGGCCCAGTGGCAGACCCTGGGCGCGCAGGGCCGCGACTTCATCGGGAAGACCACCACACCCGCGCAGCTGGCCGCGTTCTCCGGCCGGCCCGCCATGCAGCCCATCCGGGTGTACGTGGGCCTGGACACCGCCCGGTCACTGACCGAGCGGGCCCGCCTTGCCGTCGCCGAGCTGGAGCGCACCGGTGCCTTCGACCGCAAGGTGCTGGCCGTGATGACGTCGACGGGCAGCGGATGGGTCGACGAGCGGGCCGCGGCTCCGCTGGAGTACATGTACGCGGGCGACAGCGCGCTGGTCGCCATCCAGTACTCGTACCTGCCGAGCTGGATCTCGCTGCTCACCGAGAACAAGGCCGCCGCGGCCGGCCGCGCCCTGTTCGACGCCGTCCACGAGCGCTGGGCCCAGCGACCGGCCACGCACCGCCCCAAGCTGCTCGTCTTCGGCGAGAGCCTCGGCTCCTACGGAACCGAACTCGCCTTCCCCGGCGGAGTCCAGGACCTCACCTCACACACGGACGGCGCCCTGCTCGCAGGGCCTCCCAGCTTCAACCCCATCTGGCAGCAGCTCACCCAGGCCCGCGATCCGGACAGCCCCGTCTGGCGCCCGCTCTATCAGCAGGGCCGCACCGTGCGCTTCGCCCAGACCGCCGCCGACCTGCGAGCCGTCCCCTCCCCGGACGGCAGGCCGCATGTGGTGTACCTCCAGAACGGCTCCGACCCCATCGTCTGGTGGCATCCCCGGCTGCTCGTCCACCGCCCGCAATGGCTCCGGGCACCGCGCGCCGCCGACGTCTCCCCCGACCTCGACTGGCTTCCCCTGGTCACCTTCTGGCAGCTCGCCGGAGACCTCGCTGTCGGCAACAGCATCCCCGCCGGTCATGGCCATCAGTACGGCTCGATGCCCGCCGCGGCCTGGGCAGCCATCGCCGCCCCCGACTCCTGGACCGAGGCGGACACCACCCGGCTGCGCACCCTCCTGGATCACACCGCGTCGACCCCCTGACACCCCTCCTCGCGGGAGTCATGGCTCAACCCCGGACAGTTGCTCAGAGCGGAACTATTGCTTGCCGAACTGGGCATTGCCGTCCCGTCATCCGGCGCCAAGACTCAAGGAGTCCGCGCCCGCGGACGATGCCGTCACCGGCGTACACGTCCGAAGCACTGGGAGAAGCCATGCGAAACGGGAATGTTCTGATCTCCGGAGCGAGTGTCGCGGGGCTGACGCTGGCTCACTGGTTGCAGCGCGCGGGGTTCCATCCGACGGTCGTGGAGCGGGCACCCGGGCTGCGCAGGGGTGGGCAGGCCATCGACATCCGCGGCGTCGCGTTACAGGTCGTGGAACGGATGTGGCTCCTCGACAAGGTCCGGGCGGCCACCACCGACATGCGCGGGATGTCGTTCGTGGACAGTCGGGGTGAGGAGCTGTCCAGGTCCACCGAGGCCACCCTGACCGGCGGGTTGATCGACAACGACGATGTCGAGATCATGCGGGACGACCTGACGAACCTGCTGTTCGACACGACTCGTTACGGGAACGAGTACTTGTTCGGCGATGTCATCACCTCCCTCACTCAGGACGACGACGCCGTCGAGGTCCGCTTCCGGCACGAACGACCGCGCCGCTTCGACCTCGTGATCGGCGCGGACGGCCTGCACTCCGGTGTGCGCCGGCTGGCCTTCGGCCCGGAGTCGGACTTCCTCCACTTCCTCGACAGCTATCTCGCCATCTTCAGCGTGGACAACTTTCTCGGTCTCGACCACTGGCAGATGTACCACACCACCGATGACGCGCTGGTCGGCGTCTACAGCGCCCGGCACAACACCGAGGCCCGGGCGATGCTGCTGTTCCAGTCCGCGGAACTCGACTTCGACCACCGCGACCCCGAGCAGCAGAAGAACATCCTCGCCGAGCGCTTCGCCGACGTCGGCTGGGAGGCGCCCCGCCTCCTTGCGAGCATGTGGGACGCGCCGGACTTCTACTTCGACACGATGAGCCAGGTCCACCTCGACCACTGGTCGAACGGACGGATCGGGCTCGTCGGCGACGCGGGCTACTGCGCTTCGCCGCGATCCGGCCAAGGCACCAGCATCGCCATGGTCGGCGCCTACGTACTCGCGGGCGAGCTCGCCAGCCACCTTGGCGACCACCGTGCGGCCTTCGCCCGCTACGAGCAGGTGATGCGGGAGTACGTCCGTGAGAACCAGCAGCTCGCCCATCGCAGGGCCGACGGCAATTCGAGCTCGTCCGACGAGCTCGCCCACGCGGCCAACGCCATCGCACTCCCCGACTACCCCCACCACAGCTGACGCCCCCCAAGCCCCCGAGGCCGGCACCCAGGCGCCCAGCGGCACCAAGGCGGACGAACGCGGCAGGTCCCCGGCCGAAACCCGGACCGGGGACCTGAACCGCACCGCGTCGGCCAAGCCGAACGACCCGGCTACGGCGCCATCTCGTACGTCCCCGCCAGCGCCTCGACGCGCTCCCAGACGCGGGCCGAGCGGGCCTCGTCGACGACCGGGCGCCGGACCGCGCCCAGCGCCCAGTTCTGCTGTGCCTCGGTCGCGGAGTCCTTGCCGTGGAGTTCGACGGCGTGCGCGGAGAAGTCGCGTACGAGGACGGCGAAGAGTTCGTCGAGCACGTCCTGCTCCAGGCCCGTCAGGCGTGCCTGCTCCAGGATCAGCTGGCCGTGCACGACCAGCGCGAACAGCTGGCCGACGGCGAGCAGCAGGTCGAGGTCGCGGCTCTGCTCCTCGTCGGGCGCGGCCGTGGTGACGAACTCGCAGAGCGCATCGGCCTGTTCGCGGAAGCGGGCGACGTTGGGCACCTCGGCGTACGCGTCGAAGGCGGTGCGCCAGTCGTGGAAGAGAATGGCGCCCAGGCCCCGGGCCGGCCCCTGCCGGAAGAGGAAGGTGTCGTCGGCCGCGTCGAGGCGGGTCGGCACGGGTGCGTACTCGGCCGGCTTCAGGAGGTGGTTGCCCATGAACTTCAGGATCAGGGCGAGGTTGACGTGGACCGTGCCCTCCAGCTTGGGCAGGCCGCGGATCTCGACGGCCGCCTGGGCGAAGTAGTTGTCCTTCTCGAAGCCCTTGGCAGCGATGACGTCCCACATCAGGTCGATGACCTTCTCGCCCTCGGTGGTCACCTTCATCTTCGTCATGGGGTTGAAGAGGAGGTAGCGGCGGTCGTCGGGGCCCGCGGTGCGGAAGTAGTCCACGGCACGGTCGCTGAACAGCTTCATCCCGACGAGGCGGACGTAGGCGTCGGTCAGCTCGCGGCGCACGTGCGGGAAGGCGGTGACGGGGCGGCCGTACAGGATGCGCTGGTGGGCGTGGGTGACGGCCTCGTACATCGCGTGTTCGCAGATGCCGATCGAGGCGGTGCACAGGTTGAACTTGCCGACGTTGACGGTGTTGAGGGCGGCGTCGAACGCGGCCCGGCCGGTGTGCAGGACGTCCTCGGCGCCGACCGGGTAGTTCTCCAGGCGGAACTCGCTGACGTACTTCGAGGAGTCGACGACGTTCTTCACCAGGTGGTACGCCTCGTGGCGGCTGTCGGCGGCGAAGAAGACGTATCCGTCGGGGCCCTCGATGTCGGTGCGGCGGCCGAACACCGAGACGAGGCCGGCGGCGTTGCCGTTGCCGATGTAGTACTTGGAGCCGGTGGCCCGGAACCCGCCGTCACCGACCGGCTCCAGGAGCATGTCGGTGGAGTAGATGTCCGCGCCGTGGGTCTTCTCGGACAGGCCGAACGCGAACACCTCGCCCTGGTCGAGGAGTTCGGCCGCGCGGGTACGAGCCACCGCGTTGTCGCTCTGCCAGACCGGGCCGAGGCCCAGGATGGTGACCTGCCAGGCGTACCAGTAGTCGAGGCCGTAGAACCCGAAGATCTCGTTGAGGGCGGCGATCCGCGCGGTGTCCCAGCGCTTGTCCTCATCGCCCTGGCCTGCGGCGGAAGCCGGGGTGAGGAAGGTCGCGAACAGCCCTTCCTCGGCGGAGAACGCGAGGAAGTCCGCGAGCCAGGCGCGCGAGCGGTAGTCCTCGATCAGCCGGCGCTTGCCGCGCTGCTCGAACCAGTCGACGGTCGCACGCAGCAGCCTGCGGGTCTCGGGGTCGAAGTGGGTCGGGTCATAGGTGCGCGGGTTGAACAGCAGCGCGTCGGCCATGGCCATTCGCCTTTCCGGGTCGGGAGGTTGGGGAGGGTGGACTGAGGACTTGGGGTGCGCGAAGGCAGGTCGCGGCGCCGGTTCAGCTTTCGGCGCCGAGCCGGTGGAGGGTGGCGATCACGTCGTCGAGCCAGGCGAGCGTCATGCGTTCGTACGCGATGCCGCCGCGCAGCACGACGTGCTGGAGCTCCTGCCCGGCGTCGGGCGTTTCGGGGGCGTCGGGCCCCGTGAAGTCGCGCCGCTCCCCCGCGAGATAGTGCGCGAGCCGGTCGGCGTGCGCCCGGCGGTGCCGCTCCACCTCGTCGAGCAGCGCGGCCGGGTCGTCGAAGGCGGCGCCGCGGATCTTCACGGCGAGCTCGTGCCGTACGCTCTCGGGTTCGATCGGCTCGTGCAGCCATCGGGAGAGTGCGGCTCGGCCGGGCGCGGCGACGGAGTACTCCTTCTTGTCGGGCCGGCTCTGCTGCGCCACCTCGCGGGCGTCGATCCAGCCGTCGTTCTCCATGCGCTTGAGGATGCGGTAGATCTGCTGGTGCGTGGCAGCCCAGAAATAGCCGATGGACCGGTCGAAGCGCCGGGCCAGCTCATAACCGGAGCCCGGCTTCTCCAACAGCGAGACGAGAATCGCGTGCTCAAGCGCCATGCCCGAATCCTTCTATGCAACTCGTTGCATAGACAAGCGGCACCGTCCAGGTGAGACACGGCTCACCTGGACGGTGCCTTCAGCAGCGACGCGACGTCGCCGGGCGCTATGCCTTGCGGAGCCTGCCCACGATGCCGTCGAGGTCGCGGATGAACAGGTCGGGACGGACGAAGTGGCCGCCGGGGACCTCGTACCACTCGTGCGGAATGCCCGCCCGGTCGAGGAAGCCGCGCCATTCCCGCTGGGTTTCGAGCACGGCGGTCTCGTTGAACCTGTCCCAGAACGTCGGCTCGGGGCTGGTGCCGGCCACCATGAAGATCCGCTTGTTGCGGTAGCTCTCGACCCGCTCGCACGGGTTGTCCATGCTGACCCGGTTCTGGTCCCACGGGATGCCGTACACGGTGCCGCCGCCCAGCTCGATGGCGGCGGAGGACGCGTTGGCCCAGTGCACGACCCCGCCGGGGATGCCGGCCGCGTTGCCGCGCAGGCTGGCCGGACCGGAGTGGGAGCTCACCGAGGCGAAGTGACCCCAGTACTTGGCCGCGTACTTCAGCGCGCCGAAGCCGCCCATCGAGAACCCGGAGACGGCACGGCCGTCGTACTCCGCATACGTCCGGAAGTTGGCGTCGATCCACGGGATCAGCTGGTTGATGTGGAAGCTCTCCCAGTTCCGGGGGCCCACCGTGGAACTCACCGGGTTGGAGTACCAGCCCGCGTGGCCGCCGTCGGGCATCACCACGATGACCGGCTTGCCCGCCGTCCAGTCGCGGATGCCGATCCGGTCGAAGGTGATGAAGTCCTGGCCGTCACCGCCGCCGTGCAGCAGGTAGAGGACGGGGTAGGTGCGTCCGCTGGTGTGGTAGTCGTCCGGGAGCAGGACGTTGACGGCGGGGTTCCAGCCGATCTCGGCGGTCTGGAAGCGGTAGTACCACATACGGGGGTCGCCCTCGCCGCGCTCCACGATGCGCAGCCCGAAGCCGTCGTCGGCGGCGCTGGCCGCGGACGCCGCGGACAGCACGGTGCCGGCGCCGAGCGCCAGGGCAGCGGAGGCTCCGCCGACGGCCTTGAGAACGTTCCTGCGGCTGGGGCGGTGCTGCTCGCTCAACAGATCCTCCTGATCGGTCAATGATCGGTAAGTGCGGCCGTGGCCACGTCAGTTGTCGGTGAGCCAGGTGCCCCGGCTCGTGTTCCAGTGGATGGTGACCTTCTGGAACCGCTGGGCCTTGCCGCCCGCCTCGTCGACCTCGTCGGTCATGGGGTAGCCCAGTGCCTTCTCGTGGCCCGCGGCGTGGAAGGCGTCGTAGATCGCGCCCTGCACGGTGTGCGCGCCGGTCGGCGGTGACCACATGAACAGGCCGCGCTCGAAGAACTGGTAGCGGCCCCGGGTCCCGTCCGGCGCCTGCCCTCCGTCCGCCTCGTCCATCGTCGGGAAGCCCCAGCGCTGCTCCGAGTCGGTGTCCCAGTACTTCTTGAGGATGTCCCCGTAGATCGCGAACGCCGAGTCGGGATGCCAGAGGACGATGCCGTTCCGGAAGAGCTGGAAGCGTCCGCCGAGCCGGGCGTCCTCCTCGGCGCGCAGCGGGACGCCGAGCGGTCCGTTCGGGCCGCCGAGGCCCGCGTATTTCGCCCCGATCGTGCCGTACGGCTGGAACGCCTCGCCCATCAACTCCCGAGCGTAGCCCTCCGCTTGGGGGTAGCGCTCGGGGTAGGCGGAGCGCTGGACGGCCTGGGCGAGCTCTCCCGCGGTGTCCCAGTGGGGCTCCATCTGCTGGGCCACTTCGAAGAACTTGTTCGCCGCGTAGTCGACGTCGAGGCACTGGTCGGGGTTGCACCACCCCTGCGAGGGCCGCTGCTGGAAGACGCCGAGCGAGTCCCGGTCCCCGCAGTTCAGGTTGTTCATACGGGACTCGACCCAGCCCGTCTCGAAGCCGGCGAGCATCACCTTGTCGGACACGCCGCGGCGCTGACCGACCTCGTACACCTTGCGGGTCACCGCGATGTCCCGCTCGGCGGGAATGTCGCAGAACGACTCGGCCGTCGCGGCGTGTCCGAGCGGACCGGGTACGTCCTTGGCGGTCTGTGCCCGCGCCGGTCCGGCCAGGGTGGAGACGGCGGTCGCGACCAGGAGCATCACTGTTCCGAGTCTCGCGCGCCGTGCGGTTGAACCATGCACGTGGCTGCTCCTTCGCCGATCGGGATACGTGCCTCATGGGAGGTTCGTGGTCGTGTGAGGGTGGGCGCGGTCCGGTGACCGACGGTCCGCAAGGTAGCCGCGGGGGCGCGCGGCCCGGCACCCGGAACGATCCGGAGTGACATGGGCGAGGATCCGCGATGGACTCGTAGTCGTGCGCCGGTGCCCCACAGCCGCGCTCCAACTACCTTGCCGAGCAAGGTGATTGACCGTGGCGACGTACGGGGGCGGGCATCGGACGCCCGTAGCGGTGAGGGTTCCCGGTGGGTCGCCGGGAACCCCTCACCGGACGGGGGTGGGAGCCGGGCAGTCGGGGACGGAAGGGCGGTCCTTGGTGCGCACGGCGGGCAGCCAGGCGGTGGGCCGGCCGGAGCCCCGCGGGAGCCGGACGCGGTACCACTCGGCCGAGTGCGTGCCGGCCTCGTCGATGATCTGCATGCCTGCGGCGAGCCGGCAGTCGACGGCGAGTTCGTCGCCGTGCCACACGCGGGTCGGCACGACGTTGTCGACGGTGTAGGGCCGCATCGGGTCGATGGCGAGCCCGAGGCTGCACTGCGCGTCCTGGTCGGTACGGCCCCGGCAGCTCTGGTCGGCGTTGAACACCCGGATCCGGCCGGGCGGTTCGGCGGTCGTGGCGCCGGAAGCGGCGTCGCCCTCGATGTGCGGCCAGATCGTGGCGCCCACCGCGCACACCGCGAGGGTGACGAAGGCGGCCCGTCTTCGTCCGCGCCGGCGTACCGCGGGCCGCCCGGACGGCACCGGGGCGTCCGTCTCGGCGGGCTGTCGGTCGGCGATGCGCGCGAGCAGGCTCTCAGCGGTGTGCTCGGCACGGGCTGTGTGCGTCGGGGCCAGGCAGTCCGCGGCAAGGGTCCGCCAGAACGGCGGCACCGCGCCGTCCAGGCGCAGCGGCGCCCGCCCGTCGGCGTACTCCTGTGTCGCGGCGCCGCGCGCCATGGGAGTGGCGCCGGGGAACGGCGAGGCGCCGGAGGCGAACAGCTCGTGGATCGTGATGCCCAGGGCCCAGATGTCGGCGCTCGGCCGGACTTCGACGCCCTGCTCGCCGAGCGGCGCCTTCCAGCGCTCGGGAGGCAGGTAGTCGAAGGTGCCCATCGGGGGTGCGTACCCATGGGTGCCGTGGGTGCCGGTCAGCTCGGTGACGAGCCCGAAGTCCGAGAGCTTCACCGAACCGTCCGCCATGAGCAGGATGTTGTCCGGTTTGAGGTCGCCGTGCACCCATCCGCTGCGGTGCAGATGGGCCAGGCCCTCACAGATCTCGGTGACGAGCCGGGCCCCTTCGGCCTCGCTCACCCCGGCATCGAGCAGATCCCGCAGACTGCGCTCTGCCCGCTCCATGACCAGCACGATCGCGCCGTCCAGGAGCGGGTCGCCGGGTTCGCCGAGGACGACGGTGTCCAGCAGGCGGATGAGCCTCGGATGCGAGGACCGGCGGCCGAACTCGACCTCCCTCCCGGCGGTTTCGGCCACCTTGCGGGCCTGGCGCGGTGCGAGCCCGGCGGTCGGCAGCACCTTGAGCGCGACGGCCTCCCGCTCATCCGCGTCACCCTCAACCGCCCTTCCCGCATGGACGGTTGCCCAGCCCCCGGCGCCGATCGGCTCGGTGACCTCCCAGCGGCCCACCCGGTAGCCGGGCGGCAGGAGTTCCGTACGGTCAGTTCCCGAAGTGTCGGCCGGACGGTGCACCGTGTCCCCCTCCCCTCCGCCGGCCGTCACGGTGTGCGGGTAGGCGCCTCATCCCGCCGTCCCCCGCTCCTGCGCGGCGTCCCCGGTCCGGGGCGGCAGCAGCGCGAGGTGTTCCTCCCGTACGAGACCGAAGCGCAGCACGAGCCCGACGATCGCCTCCCGTTTGCCGTTGCGGCGGGCTTCCCTGCGGGGCCCGGACTCGGCGGGTGCGCCGATCCGCATCTTCTCGTCCGCGAGGTAGTCGATGTGCGAGCTGACCGCCCGCGCCGTGAGCCGGGCGCACGCGGGGTGTCCCCTCAGCCGTTCGACGATCTGGGGCGTGGTCGGCACCGCGACGGGTGACTCGTCGCGCAGCCGCGGTTCGCAGAGCGCGACGAGGATCAGGAAGTAGAGGGCTGTCTCGTCCAGGGAGTACGCCGTGACGGTGCGGCTTCCCCACGGGCCGCCCACGCCGTCCGGGTCGAGGTAGACGTGGTCGGGCGCGAACACCTGGAAGGAGACCGTGGTGTTGCGGCGGGTGGGCAGCACGACCCGGGAGAACTCGAAGGGGATGGGCGCTCCGGCCCGCCGCGGCGGCACCCGCAGATACTCCCCAGCCCCTTCCGGGTTTTCGACGAGATAGCTCTGCGTCGTACTGAGGTTGCTGAGCTGCCAGTGGTCGTCCGTCACCCGGATCTCGCCCGCGAGCCGGGAGATCGCCTCGTCGTCGAGGCGGAGTTCGACCGGGGTCGTCGCGGAGCCCCGCCCGAAGCGTGCCACCTCGCCCGGTCCGAGCCGCAGCGTCACGGCGTCACCGGACGGCTCACCCGCGACCTCACCGCGCCCATGCGGCACATGGATCACTACCCCACTCACTGCCCCCTCCTCGCCCCCGCGTCACCGAACCTCACTCAGATCGAACGTTACACATCCTGACGATCGGTCAACTCCTGGGATCTGGCCGATTCCGTACGCTCCGAGGAGGGGTGATTCATGGCGGTCCAGCCGGATTCCGAAGGGAGTCCACGATGGCTTCCGTCGGCTTCCGCCGCAGGTCGGCGGCGGGCTCCCGCTCCCCGGCCATTTGTCAGTCCGTAGCGTTCCGGGTGCCCCCGTCGGGCGTATGCGGCTACCGTCCACCCCGGCTCGATCTCAAGGCATCGCAAAGGAATCTCACAGGGATCGCACAGCAATCCCGAGGGGGAGGAACGCCACGTGCTTCACGGTCTTTCCCGGCGCGCGCTGCGCTTCGCGCTCGCCACGGCCGCCGCCGTACTGCCGTCGCTGGTGACCGCGTCCCCGGCCGCCGCCCAGGCCGCAGGATTCGCCGGATCGTGCCCCACCACCGGCTTCGTGTCCCAGCGCTACAGCGACTCCCACGACGGCATCGACATCGCCGACGCGTACGGGACACCGATCTACGCCGTCGGCGACGGCGAGGTCATCAACTCCGGCCCGGCGCAGGGCTACGGCCAGTGGGTCCGCATTCTGCATCCGGACGGCACGGTGACCGAGTACGGGCACATGTACCAGCGGGACGTCGCCGTCGGTGACCATGTGGTGGCCGGCCAGCGCATCGCGCTCATGGGCAGTGAGGGCGAGTCCAGTGGCCCACACCTCCACCTGCGGGTGCGCATCGGCACCTCGACCGACATCCGCGGCATCGACCCTATCCCCTACCTCGAAGAACGCGGCGTGGGACTGCCGTGCACCCCTGGCAGCGGGCCCCGGCCCACACCGTTGGTGTATCCGGTCGAATCCGGGCGGATGATCTCGACGCGCTCGGCCGACGGACGGCTCGAAGCGTTCGCCGCCGGGGCCGACGGGGTGCATCATGCGTGGCAGTCACAGGTGAACGGCGCCTGGTCGGAGTGGGAGGCCCTGGGCGGGCCGGGCAACGCGGAACTCGCGCTCGCGCCCAACGCCGACGGGCGTTTGGAAGTGTTCGCGCTCAACGGTGACGTACTCCAGCACCGCTACCAGACGTCTCCGTCCGGCGGCTGGTCGGGATGGGAGAGCTTCGGCACCGGTGGGCGTTACGTCACCGCCGGAGCCAACGCCGATGGACGGCTTGAGGTGTTCGCCTCCGGCCCGTCCGGGGTGTTCCACAGGTACCAGACCGCTCCCAACAGCGGGTGGTCCGCATGGGAGCCCACGGGCGGCGGACCGAGCGCCGCCCGTATCAAGATGGAGAAGGCCCCCGACGGCCGCCTCGAAGTCTTCGCACTCAACGACAACACCTTCCAGCACCAGTACCAGACCGCCGTCAACGGCGGGTGGTCGGCCTGGGGGGGGCTTCGGAGGCGGAGGGCACGGCCTGACGGTCGACCACAACGCCGACGGGCGTCTGGAGGTGTTCGCCTCCGGCCCGGCGGGCGTCTTCCACAAGTACCAGACGGGGAGCGCCAGTTGGTCGGAGTGGGAGCCCGCGGCAGGGCCCGCGAACTCCCAGCTCACCAGCGACCGCACCCCCGACGGCCGGGTCGAGGTGTTCGCCATCAACAGCGACGTGGCCATGCACACCTGGCAGACCGGAGTCAACGCCCGCTACAGAGACTGGTCCGCCTTCGGCGGTGGTGGCACCGAGATCGCGGCCACCACCAACGCGGACGGCCGGATCGAGGTGTTCGGCACCAGCCGCGAGGGGGTCCACCACAAGTGGCAGACGGGCTTCAGCACATGGTCCGAATGGTCCTGGCTCGCGGGCGGTCCCGGTCCTGGGGTGAGTTGAGACTCACCCGAAAAAGCGCCTCGCGCGGACAGCAGAGCCGGTGTCAGACTGCCCAAATGATCGAGGATCTTCCCGCAGGCCTCAGCGCCCGCCGCCCTGCCTGTGCCGACCACCTCCGCGTGCTCGCCGTCCTTGACACCTGGTGGGGCGGCGTCAAGGGGGCAGCAGGGGCGGCGGAACGCGCGCTGCTTCTGCCGCGGCTGTACTTCCAGCACTTCACCACCACCAGTTTTCTGGTCGAACGTGCCGACGGCGAGGTCGCGGCCTTCCTGGTCGGCTTCCTGTCGCAGACAGAGCCCGAAACCGCCTATGTGCACTTCGTCGGCGTGAACCCGGCCCTGCACGGACAGGGCATCGGACGCACCCTTTACCAGGCCTTCTTCGCACTCGCCCGGTCACAGGGCCGCCGCTACGTGCACTGCGTCACCAGCCCGGAGAACACCGCGTCACAGGCGTTCCACACCCGGCTCGGCTTCTCGGCCTCGGAGGTGAAGCCGGACTACGACGGGCCCGGACTCGACCGGGTGGCGTTCACCATCGACCTGGACAGGCATCCGTCAGCAGCCCACTGACGCACGGGAGGGGCCCTGGTGGACCACGCGTGAATCGCGGATGCTCGTGGACATGTCCGACAACCATGAGGAGCGGCCATGAACATCCCCGGTCCCGAGCCCCGTACGGACGAGGGGGTCGGCGCCATCGCGGCGGCGGGCGGGCTGCACAACTACCAGCGGTGGCTGCACGCCGAGTACGGGCCCGTCGTACGGTTCCAGCTCCCGGGCGCGGAGACGGCCGTGTCGGTCGCCGATCCCGTACTCCTGGAGGCCACGGCTCACATCAACAAGCGGCCGGAGCGGCTCTTCGACTTCCTGGCCCCGCTGTTCGAGGCGGGGAACCTGCAGGTGCTGCCTGCCGACGAGCACGCCCCGTTACGGCGCCTGCTCCTTTCGGTGCTGGCCGGACGCCCGTCTCATGAGCGGCACTTCGCGCGGTTCACCGAGCTGACGACAGCGCTCGCGGACCGCTGGACCGAGCAGGCCGGCCAGGAGCCCGTCGCACTGCAGAAGGACCTCACCACGCTGACGCTGCGGATGATCTGCGCGTACGCGCTGGGAGGCGACGCCGAGGACCCGGACGCCGTCATCGCCGCGTTCGAGGAAGTGCTCACCGAATACCTGGGGCGGCTCTACGAGGTGCCGGCCCCGGATGCCGGGGAGGAGGGCGCCAAGCGGGCGGCGGAGGCTCTCGCCTATCTCCGGGCGACGGTCGACCGCATCGTCGCGGCACACGATTCCGGCGACGGCAGGGACAGGAGCGACCTGATCGAGGCGCTCATCAAGGCGGGCGAACGGCCCGCTCGGATCCGCGACACCGTCATGATGTCGCTCCTCGCCGCGCACCACACCACGGGCGTGGCCGTCTCCTGGACCCTGCATCTGCTGGGCAGCCATCCCGAGGTGGCCGACCGCGTCGCCGATGAGCTGGACCGCGTACTCGGTGACCGCCCGGCGCCCGAGTACGCCGACCTACGACGGCTCACCTATCTGGACATGGTCCTCAAGGAGTCGATGCGGCTCTATCCGCCCGGCCCGTACGGTGCGCGCGAGACGACCGAGGCCATCGCCCTGGGCGAGTACGAGATCCCGGCCGGGGCGACGGTGTTCTATCCGTTCTGGGCCGTGCACATGAACCCCGACTACTGGCCCGAGCCCGAGAAGTTCGTGCCCGAGCGGTTCACCCCCCAGGAGACGGCCAAGCGGCCGAGGCTGGCCCATATCCCCTTCGGTATCGGGCCGCGCAGCTGCGAGGGCGCCGGCCTGGCCGTGATCGAGGCCCAACTGGTCCTTGCCGTCCTGCTCAAGCGCTTCCGGTTCCGGCCCGTGCCCGGACACGACGTGACTCCGATCGAGCGGTTCGTGCTGTGGGCGGCGGACGACATCCGCATGACCGTGAGCCCGCGCCGCTGACCGAGGACAGGGGTGGTGAAGCGGGACGCCGAGCGGGACGCCACTCCACCACCCCCAGCGACGGGCGGGCGGACGGGCTCAGACCAGCACGTTCTCGATCAGGTCGGCTGCGCGTCGGGTGCCACCCTCGGACCGTGCGTCGGCGCGCAGCTGCGCCGAGCGCCGGGCGACCTCCGGGTCGGTGGCCAGGTCCTTGAGAGCTGCCCGCAGGGCCTCGGCGGTGGCGTCCGGGGTGTCGATGCGGCGGGCCACGCCCAGTTCCACGAGCCGGTCGGCGTTCATGGGCTGTTCGGCCCCCTGCGGCACGGCGATCATCGGCACACCTGACATGAGTCCTTCGCTGCAGCCGCCCATACCCGCGTGCGTGACGAAGGCATCCGCCTGCTCCAGGATCGCCCGCTGCGGGACCCAGGAGTGCACCTCGACGTTGGACGGGATGTCGCCGAGTTCGCGGGGGTCGGTGTGCTTGCCGATCTGGAGGACGACGTGCCAGCCCGGCAGGTCGCCGTAGGCCGCGAGGCACTGCCGGTAGAACTCGGGCTGACGGGTGAACGCCGACCCCAGGGACACGAGGAGCACATGCTCCGCATCCACCGGACGGGCCCAACCATCCATCTCCGAACGCGGGTCGAAGCAGGGCCCGACGAAGGTCACCGTGTCGGTGTCGACCCGGTCGGCGTGCGGCTGCATGGCCCGCGTGATCAGCGCCAGAGCCCGCGAGGGCCGACCGGAGAAGTCGTCCACGTCGGTGGTGGACGCCCCACAACCGGCCAGCCACCGCGCGAACTTGGCCTGGTACGCATCGGCGCCCGGCAGCTTCCGCAGGTGCACCGCGACATCCTGCTCGTAGCCGTCCCACGCCACGAACGTCGGGGAGAGCTGCATGAGAGGCCGCCCTTGCGACTCCGCGAGCGCACGCGCGGCGTAGGCGCCGATGTCGTACAGATACAGGTCCGCCGGGTCCCGGTCGTACGCGGCGCGCAACTGCGGGAGCGCCTGCATGGCGTCGTCGAGGAAGAGCCCCATCGCGGCGAAGGGTTCGTCGGGCCAGTTGTGGTCGCCGACCGGCAGCACGGAGGTGCAGGGAACGAATGCGGCGCCGGTGGGTGTGATCAGCTCGGCCACGGCCGGGTCGTTGGCGTAGGTCACCCGGTGACCCCGGGCCACCAGCTCGCGGATGATCTCAAGACTGGGCAGGACGTGGCTGACGGCGGGGATGCCGACCATCGCGATGTGGGCACGGCGAGGGAACACGGAAGGCACGGAGGATCACTCATTTCAGGTCTACGGCGAGAAGGACACGGCAAGCCGGCGCGTAGGCCTCGCCCGGGAGACTCGGGGTCGCAGGCGCGCACGCACACGGTGTGCGGGAGGAAAGCGGGACGCTTTCCCGACGTGTGTCAGCCGTAGAGCTGGAAGAGGTTCATGCCCGCGACCCTAACCCGCCGCCGGGCTTCCGGCACCTCAATTACCGTCGACCATCGCAGGGAGACGCCCCGCCGGGGCCGATGCGCCGCTCAGTACAGGAACTCCCCAGACCCGCCTACGGGTTGGGACTCTTCGGAGCAGCGGCTTCCAGCTCGGCGACGCTCCCGGACATGATCGTCCGTACGTGCTCGGTGATGTGCTCCGCGGTCCAGTCCCACCAGGCCACGGCAAGCAGCCGGGCGATGTCCTGCTCGCTGTAGCGGGTACGGATGAGGCGGGCGGGGTTGCCGCCGACGATTCCGTAGTCGGGTACGTCCGTAGTGACCACGGCGCCGGAGCCGATGATCGCGCCGTGCCCGATCCGTACACCGGGCATGACCGTCGTGCCGTGCCCGAACCAGACGTCGTTGCCGACGACGGTGTCCCCTCGGTTCGGCAGACCGGTGAGCAGATCGAAGTGCTCGGCCCAGGAGCCGCCCATGGTGGGGAAGGGGAAGGTCGAGGGGCCGTCCATGCGGTGGTTGGCCCCGTTCATGATGAACCGCACCCCCGTGCCCAGCGCACAGAACTTCCCGATGACCAGCTTCTCGGGCCCGTAGTGGTAGAGCACATTGCGCGTCTCGAAGGCGGTCGCATCGACCGGATCGTCATAGTAGGAGTACTCCCCGACCTCGATGAGCGGGGACTTCACCAGCGGCTTGAGCAGCACCACGCGCGGCTGCCCAGGCATCGGGTGAAGAACGGTGGGGTCGGCGGGTACGGGCATCGCGAGTGGTTCCTTCCGGGCCGCGCATGTTCGCTGTCCGCTCCATGATCGCGGTGCTGCGCTTCGCAGGACACCGATTTTCGCCTGGGCCGTCCGCCCATCCACTCAGGAACCCGCTTACGGTGGAAACCGGGTGATTGCCCGGCCGGAGCACGCTCATCAAACAGGGTCTCCCCGACACCGCGGGTGCGGTGCCGGGGAGACCCCTTGTTGCTCGGGTACGCCCGACGTCCAGCTGTTCGCAGCTCTTTTGACGGAACGTCAACGGACTACGCAGCCGAAGCCGCCGCCGGTGGCCGGGAGGCCGCCCTGGCCGGGCTGGTAGGTGGTGATCGCGGCGTTCGAGCCACCGGCGGTCATGTTGGACAGCGGGAGGGCGTAGACCGTGCCGTAGCTGCCCGGACCATACGGCATGCCGAGGTAGAGGTGGGTGCCGGTGTAGTGGATGCTCTGGCCGACGCCACCAACTGGCTCAGCACCGGTACCGGTTTCGCCTCCGCCGGAATCGGCCTCGCCGGCCCGGTCGCGCCCCGGCCGATGCCGGCGGGTGCGGGACGGACCACGGCAGAATCCCCAGCACGGAGATCACCGAGCGCGAGCTCAACCGGGCGATCCTCCTTTGCGCGGCGCTCCGTGGCGAGGGCGACCCCTGATGCGGATCACCCTGCACGCGGTGCTCGCCGAGGGCCGACCTGGGGCACTGGTCGGACTCCCCGACGTTGCCACTGCGTTAGGGTGCACCGGATGGACAACACCTGGCAGCACTCAACGGCGACTCAGTCGCTGTACTTTCACCCCGACTATCTCGACGCGGTACGGACCGAGCGGAAAACGACCACGGTGCGTTTCCGCGATCCCGTGGAGACAGGCCCAGTGAGCCTGGTGTTCGAGTTGGACGACGAGGTGGCATTGCCGGGTGTCATCACACAGGTCACCGTGAAGACCGTTGCCCAGTTGAGCGAGACGGACGCCCGCGCGGACGGTTTTCATGATCTTGCCGAGCTCCACGACAGGCTGCGGTTCCACTACCCCGACATCGGGCCGACCGACGACATCACCATCGTTCACTTCCGGTTGGCGAAACGGAACGCCTGACGCCGGGCATCAACGGGAGAGCCCACCCGCGTGATCACACTGCTGCGGGCGCGGACAGCCCCCGCGGTGTCACTTACAAGGTTCCGTACAGGACCGATCCCGACCCAAGCCATGGCTCGCGTCATCACCATGTCGAGGCAAGACACCCCCGCCCAGGAGGCAGTCGCACGTCGGTCGAGCCGGTTCCCGAGGGATACAGCACCGTGACGCCGTGGATCATTTCGCGGGACACCCCGCAGCTCATCGACTACCTGAAGAGGGCCTTCGGCGCGGTGGAACTCGCGTGCCTCGTCGGCACGGACGGGGCCGTCGAGCACGCGGAGGTGCGGATCGGTGAATCGGTGGTGATGATGTTCGACGCCCGTCCGGAGTGGCCGCCGACCCCTGCCTTCCTGCGCCTGTACGTCGAGGAAGCCGACGCCGTGCACCGTCAGGCCGTTGCGGCCGGGGGTACTTCGGTCACCGAGGTCACCCATCTGTCCTTCGGCGACCGGGTCGGGCGGGTGCACGATCCGCTGGGCAACCTGTACTGGATCCAGACCCATGTGGAGGACGTGAGCCCGCAGGAGATGCAACGCCGCCTCGGCGCACCGGAGTTCACCAAGGCCATGGAGTACGTCCAGAGCGCCGACTTCTTCCCCGGCCGGGAATCCGACCTCGGCTGACGCCTCAGATCGTCACCGCGGACACCACCCGCCCCTCCGCACCCCGCGCCGCGGCCCGTAGGCTGCGAGGCCGTGGCGCTCACCCAGGTCACCTCGTCAGCACCCGACCTGACTGCCGGCCCATGCGGGCCGGTCGAGCTGCTCCCTGCCGTGACCTGTACCGGCACATTCCACTCCACGCCGAGGTGTAGAGAGCCCACGGCTGAACGGAAGCGTGCCCGCGCGCCACCACCCGGGGGCCACCCTCGCCCCGCACTCCGACGCCCTCACAACCGGACATAGCGCCGCGGAAACCGGCTTAAAACCGCCTAAACCATAAGTTTATTGGCTATTCCGCCGGGGAGTGATCACTCGTTCTCAACAATGCTCGCCGTGGTGACACCCGCAACAGCGCCACCTCGGCCAAATCCCTCAGCCACGTCATCGGGACAGGAGCCCCACACATGCTTCCCTCCATGCCACGTCAGGACCGCGAGCGATTCCTCGCCGAACCACGCGTCGGTGTCCTCGGCGTCACCGACTCCCGGGGCGGCGACCGGGCGCCCCTGATCGTGCCGGTGTGGTACGGGTACGAGCCCGGGGGCGAGGTGGTCGTCGGTACGAACCGGGAGAACATCAAGTCGCGCCTCCTGCGCACCGCAGCGCGCTTCAGCCTCTGCGTGCAGGACGAGCATCGGCCGTACCGGTACGTCAGCGTCGAGGGGCCGGTCACGGCGGTCGAGGACCCGATACCCCCGGCCGTGCGCGAAGCACTGGCCCATCGCTACCTCGACCCCGAGGAGGCCCGCGCGTATCTGACGGCCACCTCCGCCCAGCTCACGGACGACATCCTCTTCCGCATGCGCCCCGAACGCTGGCGCAGCGCCGACTTCGCCGCGTTCGCGGCCGACTTCGCCGAGGAAGGGGCGGGTGGCAACACCGGCTGAGCATCTTCCACCCCGAGATTCCCGCGCCCGCTGCGCAAGCGCGGCGCACGAAAGCCGTTCGACCGAGAAGGACTTGATGAACCACACCGATGTTCCGTTAGCCCCGTCACGCCCGTTGTCCGTCCCTCCGCGCCCGGCGGCCGGCACGCCCGTCACCGGCTACCCGCGGGACAGTGTCATCCCAGAGCTGTTCGAGGCGCAGGCCGCGGCCCGGCCGGACGCCCCGGCGGCACGGCACGGAGAGCGCGTCGTGACGTACGGTCAACTGGACGCCCACGCCGATGACTTGGCGGCGCGCCTCGCTGCGCACGGCGTCCGCCCCGGTGAGCTGATAGGCGTGTGCGGCAACCGCTCGCTTGAGGCGCTGGTGGCGATGCTCGGCATCCTCAAGGCGGGCTGCGCGTACGTCCCGCTCGACGAGGATCTTCCGTCGGCCCGGCTGCGGGCCATGGCCGAGGACGCGGGGCTCAGCGCCGCGGTCACCCTGCCGGGCAGTACGCGCCGTGTGCGCGGTCTACGCGCGTCGGTCGAGGTCGGTCCGGTCGGCCGACCCGCCAACGGACTCACCCGGCGGGTCGCCCGCACGCGGACCGGCTCCGCGACGGACTGCGCCTACGTGGCCTTCACCTCCGGCACGACCGGCCGCCCCAAACCCGTCGCCGTACCCCACCGCGGCGTGGTGCGCCTCGTCCTCTCCGAGCCCCAACTGCCCCCGCCCGGGCCGGGGGACGCGGTGTTGCACGGGTACGGCCTGTCCTCCGACGCCTCGACCATCGAGATCTGGGGCGCGCTGCTCACCGGCGCCTGCCTGGTCCTGGCCGACCGCGAGGAACTGCTCTCCCCCGCCGCGCTGGAACGGCTCTTCCACGCGGCCGGCGTCACCGTGGCGTATCTGACGACCAGCGTGTTCCACCTCGTCGCCCGGACCCGCCCCGAGGCGCTGGCCTCGCTGCGCTTCGTCTCCGCGGGCGGGGAGGCGATGGACCCGCGCCTCACGAACGCCGTCCTCGCGGCCTGCCCCGACACGACGGTGGTCAACTTCTACGGCCCGACCGAGAACGCCGTGGTCTCCACCGCGCACGTGCTGAGCCCTCTGCCCGAGGACGCCGCGAGCGTCCCCCTCGGCCGCCCCTTCGGCGCCTCCACCTGCCATGTCCTGCGGGCCGACGGCTCGGTCGCGGGGCCCGGCGAGGAAGGCGAGTTGTACGTCGGCGGGGACGGCCTTGCCCTCGGCTACCTCGGCGATCCGCCGCTCACCGCCGAACGGTTCGTCGCACTGCCCGCCGTCGAGCCGGGCGGCCTTCTGTACCGGACCGGCGACCGGGCCGTGCAGACCGCCGACGGGCTTCTTGAATACCGCGGCCGCCTCGACCGCCAGGTCAAGCTGCGTGGCGTGCGTATCGAACTCGACGAGGTGGAGGCCCGATTACGGGCCCACCCCGAGGTCGGCGAGGCCGTCGTCGAGGCCGGTTCCGGTGCCCTGACCGCCTACGTCACCGCCGTCACACCCGGGAGCCCCCTGCCCCTGGCCGCCCTGCGCACGTACTGCGCCCAGTGGCTGCCCCCGCAGGCCGTTCCCGCCCTCGTACCCATGGACCACTTCCCGGTGACCAGCGGCGGCAAGATCGACCGCACCCGTCTGAAGTCCGCCACACCGCCGTCCGGCAGCGGCACGGAGGGCGGGCCGAAGGTCGAGGGGCTGCTCGACGTCCTCACCGAGGTGTGGCAGCAGGTGCTGCGCGTACGCCCGCTGCCCCAGGACGACTTCTTCCTCCTCGGTGGCGACTCCCTGCTCGCCTCCGAGGTCGTCACCCGCGCCCTCGCCGTGCTCAACCTCGACGCCGCGCTCGGCTCGACCCTGATCCGGGCCCTGCTGGCCACCCCGACACTGGAGGGCTTCACCGCCGCCGTACGCGACGCCCGGAGCGGGTTCGGCCGGGCGGCCGGTCCGGAGCCCGTCGTCGACTTCGTGGGCGAGACCGAACTCGGCTTCGCGCTGCCGCCCGCCGAAGGCCCGGCCCCGCGCCCGCAGGACCCCAAGGACGTACTGCTCACGGGAGCGTCCGGGTTCGTCGGCGCGTTCCTGCTGCACCGTCTGCTGCGCGCGACGGGCGCCCGCGTCCACTGCCCCGTGCGGGCGACGAGCCCGGCACACGCCGAGCAGCGAGTGCGTACCACGCTCGCCCGCTACGGGCTGCGCCTCGACGAGGCCGAGTGGCGGCGCGTGGAATGCTTCCCCGGCGACCTGACCCAGCCGGGGCTGGGTCTTTCGACCACACACACCGCCGAGCTGGCCCGCCGCCTCGACCTTGTCGTGCACAACGGCGCGAGGGTCAACTTCCTTTACCCGTATGAGCAGTTGCGCCCGGCGAACGTCGACGGAACCCGGGAGGTCATACGCATCGCGGCGCCTCGCCGCGTGCCGGTGCACTTCGTCTCGACCGTCGCCGTCGTCGCCGGATTCGGCACCGCAGGGGTCCGCGAGGTCGCCGAGGACCTGCCGCCTGCCCACGCCGACGGGCTCACCATGGGCTACGCGGAGAGCAAGTGGGTCGCCGAAGGCGTGCTGCGGCGGGCGGCCGAACAGGGGCTGCCGGTGGCCGTGTACCGGCCGTACGAGGTGACGGGCGACCGGGTGCACGGCTCCTGCAACACCGAGACGGCGATCTGCTCACTGTTCAAGACGATCGCCGAAACGGGTCTGGCACCCGACATCGAGCTGCCGATGGACTTCGTCCCCGTCGACCACCTCGCCGAGTCGGTGGTCCACATCGCCACCCATCAGCAGGCGGACGGCCGGGTCTACCACCTCACCAACCCCCGCCCGGCGATGCTGTCGGACGTCCTCGACCGGATGCGCGCGACGGGAATCACCCTGCGCACGCTGCCGTACACCCAGTGGGTCGGCGAACTGGTGCGGTACGTCGCCGAGAACCCGACCAGCGCCACGGCACCCTTCGTTTCCCTGTGCGTGGACCGCAGCCGCAACGCCGACATGTCCGTCAAGGAGATGTACCTGAAGGGCACCTTCCCGGTCCTGGGCCGGAGCAACGCCGAGGAGGCGCTGGCCGGCAGCGGACTTCACTGCCCGCCGGTCGACTCCGCGCTGCTGGACCGGTACCTGGAGTACTTCTTCGCCTCCGGCTACATCGCACGCCCCGCACACCCGCCGGGCCTTGGCACGCCGCGCGCCGCCGCGGCGGAATCGGAGCACGCCGCATGAGCCGTCCCGAAGCCCTCATCCCCGTCCCGGACGTCGAACCCGGTACCGCAGGACCACCCTGCGCGTACGCCCGGCTGCGCGCCGAACAGCCCGTCGTCCAGGCCCAGTTACCCAACGGCGAGACCGGCTGGCTGATCAGCCGCTACGAGGACGCACGCGCCGCGTTCGCCGACCCCCGGCTGGTCCGGCCGCTCCTTTCGGCCTGGCCGCCCCGCGAGGGGGCCGACGCCCCGCCGCCCGCTCTGCCGACCTTCCTGGAGATGACCGGCGAGCACCACGAGCGCGTGCGCCGCGCGGTCCTGCCGATGTTCGGGCGGCGGCAACTGGAGTTCATGCGGCCCCGGATCCGGGCGATGGCCGAAGAACTCGTCGACGCGATGGTGGCCGGGGCAGCGGACGGCAAGCCGGCCGATCTCGTCGCCTCCTACGCCGAGCCGCTGCCGCTGCGTGTGCTGTGCGAGACCGTCGGCCTGCCGTACGAGGACCGCGAGGTCTACCTTCCGCACACCCTCGCGCTCCTGGGCGCGTCCGGGCTCTCGATGGAGGAGGTGCTCGCGGCGCTGTACGCCCTCCAGGACTACGCCGACCACCTCATCTCCCGCCGGGAGAAGGACGCCTACGGCGAGGACTACATCGGGTTGCTCCTGACGGAGGCACACCGCCCCGGGGGCCGGCTGACCCGGGACGATGTCGTCAGCTTCGTCGTCACCATGCTCATGGCCGGCTACAAGACCAACATCCAGCACACCGGCAACGCCCTGCTCGCGCTGCTCACCCACCCTGAGCAGCTGGACAAGCTGCGCGGGGCGCCCGAGGGGATCGGCACCGCGGTGGAGGAACTGCTGCGGTACGTGCCGCTGATGAACGCCATCAACATCCTTGTCGCGACGGAGGACCTCACCCTGCACGGGCAGGAGATCCGCGCCGGTGACGCGGTCGTCCCGGTACCCGCGTCCGCCAACCGCGACCCGGAGCAGTTCGCCGATGCCGACCGCCTCGACCTCGCCCGCACCCCCAACGCGCACATCGCCTTCGGGCACGGCCCGCACTCCTGCATGGGCGGGCACCTGACCCGTCTCCAACTCGCCACCGCCATCGAGGTATTGCTCGAACGGCTTCCCGGCATCGAGCTCGCCGTGCCCGCGGCGACCATCCCCTGGGACGAGTCCACCCCGCTGCGCGCCCCGGCCGTGCTGCCCGTGCGCTGGTGACACCCCCGCTTCCGTACGCAACCCAGGAGAAAGGCCCGTACGCCGTGACCACCCCCCAAGCACCCACCTCCGGGGAATCCCCGACCGAGGATCCCCTCCCCCACTACCCCTTCAGCACCCGGGGCGACCGGCTGGCCCCCGAGCTCGCCGAGCTCCAGGGCCGCTGTCCTGTGGCGCGGGTCAGCACCAACTCCGGCGACGAGGCATGGCTGGTCACCGGCTACGAGCTGACCCAGCACGTGCTCCGCGACCGTGCCTTCGGCCGCTCCGTGCTGGCCGAGGCGACCAGCCCGGGGCAGGACGCCCCGATCATCGCGCCCGAACTCCTCGACGCCATGAACCACCTGCAGAAGGCGGGCCTGCGCGACGAGGTGCTCAAGGCCCTCGGCCGCGACCAGCCGGCGCTGCCGGCCGACTGGGTCGAAGGCGTGACCCGCGAGGGCCTGGACGCGATGGTCCGCGAAGGCGGCCCGGCCAACCTTCAGCACCACTTCGCGGAGTGGGTAGCCGCGCAGTGCATGTGCCGCCTGCTCGGCCTGCCCTTCGAGGACCACGCCTGGCTCTCCGTACGGGCCGACCTGGACCTGACCATGGTCACCCCCACCCACGAGGAACTCGCCCGCAACTGGGAGGAGATCCGCGTATACATGCACGAGCACATGACCGCCCGCAGCCCCGGCGAGCCCCGCGGCCTGGCGGACCGCCTGGCCGATCTCAACGCCTCACAAGGAGGTTTGACCGACCGTCAGCTCTCCAACATCGTGTCCGTCCTCTTCGTCAGCGGGTACGAGGACTTCGCGGGCTTCCTGGGAGTTGCGGCCTTCAACCTCCTCCAGCACCCCGAGGTCATGGACGCGGTACGCGCCCGCCCGGAAACGATGCCGAGTTGCGTCGAAGAGCTGCTGCGCTGCAGCGTCGTCCTGGGCAACGCGATCCCGCGCTTCGTCACCCAGGATGCCCGGCTCGGCTCCGCCGAGGTGAAGGAGGGCGAGATGATCCTGCTCTCCCTGGACGCGGTGAACTACGACCCGGCGGCGTTCTCCGACCCCTCGGCGTTCGACCCCACCCGTTCCCCCAACCCGCATCTCCGCTTCGGCTACGGCCGCCACCACTGCCCCGGCGCCCACCTGGTCCGCCGCCAGTCCGACGTGGCCTTCCGCACCCTCCTCGACCGCCTGCCGGCCCTGCGCCTGGCCGTACCGCCGGAGAAGGTCACCTGGCACCCCAACCGGATGGCCATCATGGCGGCGGAGATCCCTGTGACGTGGTGAGCATGCCGGTGCGATGAACGGCACCTGCTCGGCACTCCTCCAATTCGCCCTCTACGCAGGTAAGTTGGTGACACCTGCGAACAGTGTCGTGTGAGGAGTGCCGAAGTCATGGACTACGTCGCCCAGTTCCGTCGCGAGGTCGAGGCTTTCGAGGGCGCGGCCCGCGTGGCGTCGCGGGAGGTGGGTGGCGACGCGGTGGCGCTCGTGCCGTCGTGCCCGGACTGGTCGGTGGCCGACCTCGTGTTTCATCTCGGCGCTGTGCACCGCTATGTGATCCACGTGATCGGCGAGGGGCTGGTCGATCGCCCGAACGACAACGACTTCACCTTCCTGTCCCCGCCCGGGGACATGGCGGGCTGGCCCGATCCTCGGCTCGCTCCGAATCGCGGCCCGTTGCCCGCCGGGCTCCTCGACTGGTTCCACGAGGGGGCTTCCCGCCTGGCCTCGCTGTTCGCCGAACACGATCCCGTGGAGCGGGTGTGGTCCTGGTCGGACGAGCAGTCCGTGGGGTTCTGGCGGCGCATGCAGGCCATCGAAGCGGCCGTACACCGCTGGGACATCGAGCATGCCCTGGGTACGGCTCAGCCGGTGGACCGGCAGCTTGCCGCCGACGCCGTGAGCCACAACTTCGAAGTCATGGCTCCCACCCGCCGCGCCCGCCAGAACGCGCCGGCGGGGCAGGGCGAACGGCTCCGGTTCCGGCAGTCCGACGGCTTCGGCCTCTGGGTCGTACAGATGGATCCCGAGGGCGTTCTGCTGAACGAGGGCACCGGATGCTGCGACGTCGAACTGACCGCCACAGCATCGGAGTTGATGCTGTTCCTGTGGCACCGCATCCCCTCCGACAGCCTGCAGGTCCGGGGCGATGCCGCGCTCCTGGAGCGCTACTTCAAGTTGGTCCCGCCGCTTTAGGTGCAGTCAGCGGTACCGGCAGCCCTGTACGGGCGAAGGCCCCCCGAACCCGGTACTCATAGGTGGAGGTCACCAACGCCCAGGTGCCGGGCGCCAGGCTGGTCAGCAGCTCCCGCGCGCCGTCGGACGCCGAGTCGCCGGGGGCTACTGGCTGATCAGCGGCAGCACGGGGAACGCGTGGCCCTGCCAGATCAGGCGCGAGGCCTCCTCCGGGTACGCGGTGACAGCGGGCCGGGCGTCGAGGACCTGGGTTCGGCGTCGGCGGGTGTCGTACGCGGGCCAGCCGGGGTCGCCGTGGGCGGCGAACGACGTCCACGCCGTACGCATGCGGGCGGACAGGGCCTCCGCCTCCGGGGAGGGTTCCGCGCCGATCAGCAGTGCGGGCCGGCCGCGGTCCAGGTTGCCGAAGGTCAGGGGTACGTCCAGGCCGTGGCAGGCGCCGAAGGCGGCGCCCATGCCCGGTGCGGGCCAGGTCAGCTCGTAGATGTGGGCTCGGCCTCCGGCGGCGACATGGGACTCGGCGAGATGGAAGGTCGGCATGCGGAACAGCCAGTCGGAGTGGACCAGTTCGTACAGCTCGCCCGGACTCGCCGTCGGGAACGCCTCCCGGTAGCGGCGCTCGCCGTCCGGACCGGGGGCGAAGGTGCGAAGGGCGGTCGCGGCCTGCTCCTCGGTGACCTCGCCGAGCAGGCCGTCCAGCACGGTGAACAGGCGCTGCTCCTCGCGGGTGTGGCCGACGAGCAGGTCGACGTCACGGCGTGCGCCGTCGGCCAGGGCCTGCCACGGCGTGGCGGCCAGGACCTCGCCGTCGACGACGGGCGCGAAGGGGATCGGCCGGTGCGCGGGCCGGCCCCAGCGGTGCGCCCACTGGCCGATCTTCGCGGTGACCGCGTCACCGGCGGCGGAGAGCAGGTCCGGCGCGACGCCGGCCAGGTCGGCCACCGTGGGCCTCAGCCCCAGCTCGGCGGCGCAGGCGGCCGTGATGTCCGCGGCCAGCTCGGGCGAGAAGAACGCGCCCGGGGCGCTCTGCACCACGGCCCGGCGGAAGAGCCCGGCCGTACGGTCCATCGCAAGGAGCGCGGCGATCGATCCCCCGCCCGCCGACTGGCCGAAGACCGTGACCCGGCCCGGGTCCCCGCCGAAGGCCTCGATGTTGTCGCGCACCCACTCCAGCGCGGCGACCTGGTCGAGCAGCCCCCGGTTGGCCGGAGCACCCTCGATCTGCGCGAAACCCTCCAGCCCCACGCGGTAGTTGAACGTCACCACGACGACGCCGCCGTCCCGGGCGAGCCTGCCGCCGTCGTACTCCGGGAGGCCGGACATGCCGATCGTGTACGCGCCGCCGTGGAACCACACCATCACCGGCAGCCCCGCGCCCCGTCCGGGTTCGGGCGACCAGACGTTGACCGTCAGCCAGTCGTGGTCGCCCGTGTCCCGCGCCAGCGCGTCCATGCCGAAGTGGCCGCCCTGCGGGGGCGGCGGACCGTAGGAGACCGCCTCCCGCACCCCGCTCCAACCCCGTACCGGCCGCGGCGCGGCGAACCGCAACGCGCCGACCGGGGGCTCGGCGAACGGGATGCCGCGGAACACCGCCGTCCCCGTCTCCCGGCTCCCCCTCAACACCCCACCCACAGTGCGGACTTGGGGCTGTGCACCAGCTGCCTCGGACCCGGCAACAGTCATCGCGGCTTCCCCTCAGGAACGGCCAGGATTCTCGGAAACCTCAGTCATCTCAGGAAGGCGGCGAGCGCACGGCTCCCTGCTCTCCGGATAATCCGCCGTGTCCGCATCCCGCGCCAGCCGATTTCCGACGGCTCGCGGGGTCTGCGGGCAGTCGGCCGCCGAGGGGAGCGCTACCGGCCCCGCCCGGGCCGGACCGAGATCGATGCGAGGAAGTCGTCGAGCATGGCGATCTGCACGGCCTCGGTGAACCGGCCCGGATCGAAGAGGGCCTGGACGACGAGCCCGTGGGTGAACGCCACAGCCGTGGCGGCGAGTTGGTCCGGATCGGCCGACTCCGGAAGCTCCCCGGCGGCGCGCGCGGCTTCGAGGTGCGGGCTGATCGACGCACGCAGCCGGGTATAGCGATCGGCCTGTTCCGAGCCGAGCCCGTCGTCGGCGAGGGCCAGGTCCCAGGAGCTGACCCAGATCCGGTTGCGGGCGGTGTCGCCGGGAGTGAGCGGCAGGATGTCGAGGAGCATCGCCCGCAGCGCCGCGATCCCCTCGGCGGGGCGTTTGCGGCGCGGCCGCTGCGCGGTGCGGGTCTCCAGCAGGTGCAGCGCGTGCGCGACCAGGGCCCGTTTGGTCGGGAAGTAGTGCATGAGCATGCCGGTCGAGACACCCATGGACGCGGCGACGGCACGCAGGGTGAGCCCCCCGAACCCCCGGTCGGCGAGGACTTCCCACACCGCCTGGCTCACGTCTTCACGGCGTGCTTCACGGTCTCCTGGCGCTGGTGGCATGCTGCTACCTTATATACCGAACGCTTGTTACGTACCCGTGGAAACGAGGGATCCGTGTTCGCAACTCCGCTCGGCGACGACGCTCAGCTCCGCCCCCTGGAACCCTGGCAGGCGCGGGAGTTCCTGGAGCACATGGACCGCGCCCGCCCCTATGTCGACCCATGGATACCGTGGGCGACGTTCAGCACGGACCTCGCCACGGCCGAGGCCACCCTTCAGCGTTACGCGACCGCGACGGCCGAGGACTCCCGCCGGATCTACGGCATCTGGCTCGACGGCACGCTGGTCGGCGGCGTCATGTTCACGAGCTTCGACACGGCTTCGGGCGTGTGCGAGATCGGCTGCTGGCTGGAGGAGAAGGGCGCGGGCCGTGGCCTGGTGACCCGGGCGTGCCGGGTGCTGATCGACTGGGCCTTCACGGAACGGGCGATGAGCCGCGTCGAGTGGTGGGTCGCGGCCGGCAACACCCGCAGCATCGAGGCCGCGCGCCGGCTCGGGATGACCCGCGACGGCGTACTGCGCGGGCGCTACCCGTACCGGGGCACGCGGCACGACTCCGAGATCTGGGCGGTACTCGCCGAAGAGTGGCCCCCGGTGCAAGGACCCGCGCCCGGTGCCAAGGCCGAACTCGACCAGCTGATGAGCACCTTCCTCGGCGCGTTCACCAACACCGGTGGCGGCCGGCCGAACGTCGGCATCGTCCGGGAGGTCTTCATTCCGCAGGGAATGATCATCAGCAACGCCGGGGGCGAGCCGGTGATCTACGACCTCGACTCGTTCGTGGAGCCCCGCGAGAAGATCCTCAACGACGGCACGCTGACGGAGTTCTCCGAGTGGGAGGTCTCCGAACGGACCGAGATCCACGGCTCGATCGCGCACCGCTTCAGCAGATACCGCAAGTCCGGATACCTCAACGGCGAATGGTTCGAGGGCTCCGGCCACAAGACGACCCAGTTCATACGGACACCCGCCGGCTGGAAGATGAGCTCACTGTCCTGGGACGACGAGTAGGCCTCCCCTGCCGGACACTCGGGCACGTCAGAAGACGAAGTAGCTCGCCCCGAACGTCGTCGCGGACTGTCCAGGGTCGACCTCCGCCGTCACCGGCCCCTGACAGTTCGCGGCAGCGTGCACCAGAACCATCGAATTCGTGTGATTCTGCACGGAAACCGGCGACGAAGTCGCGTAACAGCCGCGCGCGGGGTTCCGATGCGGAACCCCGTTCACGACCAGGAGACCCGTCGCCGCCTGAGCGGGAACGGCGAGCACGAGTACGGCAGTTGTGGCCAGCATGCCGATCGCGGCGATGTGACGACGCATGACAATTCTCCCTCCCTCAGGGGCGCACGGCCGGGAGCCGCCCCCTCCAGAACATGCCTCACTTACCCATCTTTTCCATGACACGAGGCGCATCGCCATACCTCGATGAGCTGAGTCCGCACGGGGCTTCGTCGCCCCGGAAGGTGTGATGTCGCGCGGGCCGCCCGGGGAGATCCGTGGGCGTGATCAATCACCGATGACACGGAATCCGCCGGGCAGCCACAGCAATGAACAGGTCAAGCATTTCCCATCCAGGTCAAGATTGGCGCTCGGACGAGATTCGGCCACGTTCTCCGGAATAGTCGCCTGGGGAAACGGGTTCAAGCTGCACGTACCCCGCCCAGGTGCCGCCGCCGACCTCTCCCCGCCTCCGGAGGCCCCGTAATGTCCCAGCCGACGACCGACCAGCAGGCCGCGCCGCGCGGCACACGCGGTGTCGTCCCCGTGCTCGCCTTCGCCGGCATCACGGTCGCGGTGATGCAGACGCTGCTCGTCCCGGTCATCAAGGACCTGCCGACGCTGCTCAGCACCTCGCCCGCCAACGCCACCTGGGTCATGACCTCGACCCTGCTCGCCGGCGCCGTGGCCACCCCGATCATGGGCCGGCTCGGCGACCTGTACGGCAAGCGCCGCATGCTCCTTGCCAGCCTCGCCATCATGGTCGTCGGCTCGCTCATCGCCGGCTTCACCAGCCAGCTGCTCGTGATGATCGTCGGCCGCGCCCTGCAGGGCTTCGCCATGGGCGCGATACCGCTCGGCATCGGCCTGATGCGGGACGAGCTGCCCCGCGAGAAGCTCGGTTCGGCGATGGCTCTGATGAGCTCCTCCATAGGCGTCGGCGGCGGACTCGCCCTGCCGCTCGCGGCTCTGGTCGCCCAACACGCCGACTGGCACGCCCTGTTCTTCGGTTCGGCGGGCCTGGGCGTGGCGGCCATGCTCCTCACCCTCCTCTTCGTACCGGAAAGCAAGGTCAAGGCGGAGGGGACCTTCGACGTACTCGGCGCGATCGGCCTCTCCGCGGGCCTGGTCCTGCTGCTGCTCCCGATCACCAAGGGCAGCGACTGGGGCTGGGGGTCGACGACCACGCTCGGTCTGCTCGGCGCGGCGCTGGTCGTCCTCGTCCTGTGGGGCGTGATGGAACTGCGCGTCAAGGCGCCGCTGGTGAACCTGCGCACCACCGCACGACGCGAGGTCCTGCTCACCAACCTCGCCTCGACGATGGTCGGCGTCGCCTTCTACGCGATCTCGCTCGTGCTGCCCCAACTGCTCCAGCTGCCGAAGGCCACCGGGTACGGCCTCGGCCAGTCGATGGTCGTCGCCGGTCTCTGCGTCGCGCCGCTCGGCCTGACGATGATGCTGACCGCGCCGGCCTACGCCCGCCTCTCGGCCAAGTACGGCCCGAAGACCACCCTCATCCTCGGCATGCTGATCATCGCGATCGGGTACGGGGCGGGGCTCGGCCTGATGAACGCCGCCTGGCAGACCATCGTCATCTCCGTGGTGGTCGGCGCGGGCATCGGCCTCGCCTACTCCTCGCTCCCCGCGCTGATCATCGGCGCGGTCGACCCGTCCGAGACGGGCGCGGCCAACGGCCTCAACACCCTGATGCGCTCGATCGGTACGTCGGTGTCGAGCGCCGTCATCGGCATGGTCCTCGCGAACACCGCGCGGCCCTTCGGCCCGGTCGAGCTCCCGACCATGCACGGGTTCCGCGTCTCGTTCCTGATCGCGACGGCCGCGGTGGCCGGCGGGCTGCTGCTCGCCGTCTTCCTGCCCAAGGGCCGCCCCGCCGCGACGCCGCAGCTGCGGGCCAGCAGCGAGGAGGACGCCGTGCTGGAGCGGGCCACAGAGGTCCTTGCCGCGTTCCACGGCAGGGTCGTGGCCGCGTCCGGCGCGCCCGTGCCGCACGCCAAGGTCACGCTGATCGATCACGCCGGCCGACAGGCGGGTTCGGCCCACACCGACGAGACCGGCCGGTACGCGGTACCGGTCCCGCGGGGCGGTTCGTACGTCCTGGCCGCAACGGCCGCGGGCCACGCACCCCTGGCGTCCTCGGCCACCCATCATGGCGGCGAGGGCTCGGTGACGGTGGACCTGGCACTGCCCGTACCGGTCCGGTGAGCCGCCACCGTCATTCCCCACCCGTCCGAACCGCTCCCCGTCCCCCTCTCCACGCGCCGCCGCATGGTGAGGGGGTCGCGCAGCAGCAGAACACCACGAGTTGACGTCAGCGCCCCTCGGGACCGTCGGCCTGCCTCAGTTCGGCGATGATCTCGGTGCCCAGTGCGTAGGCCGGCACCCCCGCCGTGATCAGCGCGGTCTCGGCGACCCCGATGAGGTCGGGGATGCCTGCCCCGGCGTGGAGTGCGCCCTGGGCGTGGATCCGGGCCGGATGTGCCCGGCCGAGAGCGAGCAGCTGTCCGAAGTGGACGAGCTGCTGCACCCGGCCTCCCAGCGGGCTGTCGGTCAGCACGATGTGCCGCAGCGCCGCGATCGCCTCTTCGGTGGGCAGCCGGTCGAAGTCCTGGGCCAGGCGCAGTCGTTCCCGCACCCCGTCCGGAACGGCTCCGAGCGTGGAGCGGTAGCGGTCCCGTACGGCCTCGACTCGGCGGGTGGAGGTCTCGTCCGTCACGACGAGGCCCGCGCGATCGAGGCCCGCACGGCCTCCTGGGCCCCCGGGGGAAAGCCCACGCCCCCTCCGATCGCGACCGCCGCGATCTCCGCCTCGGCGCTCTCCTCGATCGCCACCACGAGGTGGGCGGTGGCGGCCGAATCCGGGCCGAACACCAGGAGGCCGTGATTGGCCAGCAGGACGGAAGCCGTCGTCGGACGCCGCTCCAGGACCTCGGCCATGCCCCGCACCGATACGTCCGACCCGCGCGGCCCCCAGGGAACCACCGGGACGTCCTCGGCCTGCCCGAAACGCAGCATCGGCTCGGTCCGGCACGGCAACGGCCGGTTGGCCACGGCGAAGGCGGTCGCGGAGGGCGAGTGGGTGTGGATGACCGCGCCCACGTGCGGGCGGGCCCTGTAGACGGTGCTGTGCATGGCGATGATCTCGGCGCTGACGGACTGCAGCTCGCCCTCCAGAACCTGTCCGTCGAAGCCGACGACCGCGAGTTGTTCGGGCCGCAGCCCTCGGACGAACCCCGGCGTCAGCAGCAGCCGCTCCCCGTCGAGCCGGGCGCTCAGATTGGCGTGCCCCGAGTGGGACATCACCCCCGCCGCGAAAAGACTCTCGGCAGCGTCGACCAGCTGCCGGGCCCGCTCTTTCTTCACCGTGTCTGCGTCAGTAGTAGCCATGAGCCATCTCCCAGATCTGTCGCGGCGGCCGCTGATGGTTCGCCGCTGTCCACGTGCGCACCACTCTTCAACTTGAACTAAGGTTTAAGTCAAATGCGGCCGGGACGAGGAGCGCGACATGCGGATGACGATCGGCCAACTCTCCGAAATGACCGGCGTTCCGGCCTCGGCGATCCGGTACTGGGAACGCCACGGCCTGCTGCCCACCCCCGAACGGCAGGGCGGTCAGCGGCGCTACGTACCGGAGGACGCGGAGCGGATCAAGGTGCTGCGCACGTGCCAGCAGGCCGGGCTGACCCTGGTCGAGATCGGTGAACTCCAACAGGACCAGCCGCGCCGGCAGGCGATGATGCGGGCCAAGGTCATCGAGATCGAGCAACGCATGCTCGACCTGGATCACGCCCACCAGCTCCTGACCCATGCCCTTCAGTGCAGCGAGGAGGACATCGTCACATGCCCCAAGTTCCGGGCACAGATGGCCACTTGGGAGACGACGAACCCGCAGCGGTGAACACCCGGCCTCTCATGGAGGCGTGCTTGCTCACCGCCGCATCGCTCACCACGAGTTCCTTGGCGATCGAGGTTGCGGGGGTACGCGAGTAGAGCCCCCACCCACCTCACGACTTCAGATAACGCAACACCGCGAGCACACGGCGGCTGTAGCCGGCCGCCTGCGGCAGCTCCAACTTGTCGAAGATCGCGTTGCTGTGCTTTTCGACGGCACTCTGCGACACATGAAGCCGATCGGCGATCGAGGCGTTGGTGTGGCCCTGTGCCATATGGGCGAGGACGGCGCGCTCGCGGGCGGTGAGGCGTTCCAACGAGTCGAAGTGACTTGTACGGGCGAGGAGTTGGCGTACCACCTCGGGGTCGAACGCCGCGCCTCCCGACCGTACGCGCTCCAACGCGTCCAGGAACTCCTCCACCCGCGCCACCCGGTCCTTGAGCAGGTAGCCGACGCCCTGGGTGTCCGTGGACAGCAGTTCCGTGGCGTAAGGGCTCGCAGAGAATCAACGTGTTGCTTCCCGCGTTGAGGATCGTTGTTGTGGTATGAGCATCCCGGAAGAGGCGCGTGATCAACTGGCCGTGAAGTTCGGGGTGTTGTTCCCGCACCTGGACGAGCGCCAGCGGCGACTGCTGATGGGGGCGGAAGCCCGGATTCTGGGGCATGGCGGCATCCGTGCGGTTGCGCGAGCGGCTGAGGTGAGTGAAGCGACGGTCCGTAAGGGGGCGGACGAGCTGGACGCGGGCGAGGGGCCGCTGGGGCGGGTGCGTCGGCCGGGCGGCGGGCGCAAGAAGGCCGCCGAGGTGGACCCAGGGCTGCGGCCGGCCCTACTGGCGCTGGTTGAGCCGGACATACGAGGGGATCCGATGTCGCCGCTGCGCTGGACGACCAAGTCGACCAGGAAGCTCGCCGGCGAACTCACCCGCCAGGGGCACCGGGTCAGCGCGGACACGGTCGGGGACCTGCTGCGGGAGGAGGGCTTCAGCTTGCAGGCCAACGCGAAGACCGTCGAGGGCACACAGCACCCGGACCGTGACGCCCAGTTCCGCTATATCAACGACCAGGCCAAGGGCCACATCGGTGCCGGGGATCCGGTGATCAGCGTGGACACGAAGAAGAAGGAGCTGGTCGGCGACTACAAGAACGCGGGACGGCAGTGGCGCCCGACGGGTGAGCCGGTGCTGGTCAAGACGCACGACTTCCTGGACCGACAGGGGCCGGGCAAGGCAATCCCGTACGGGATCTACGACGTTGCGGCGAACACCGGCTGGGTCAGCGTCGGCACCGATCACGACACTGCGGCGTTCGCCGTCGCCTCCATCCGCCGCTGGTGGCAGGCCCGCGGTCAGGCCGACTACCCGCAAGCCACCCGGCTGCTGATCACCGCCGACGCGGGCGGCTCCAACGGATACCGCACCCGCGCCTGGAAGAGTGAACTCGCTGCTCTGGCTGCTGAGATGGGCCTGGACATTACCGTCTGTCACCTGCCGCCGGGGACGTCGAAGTGGAACAAAGTGGAGCACCGGTTGTTCTCCCACATCTCCATGAACTGGCGTGGCAGGCCGCTGACCAGCCACGAAGTCATCGTGAACAGCATCGCGGCAACCACTACCCGCACTGGGCTGACAGTCGAGGCCGAACTCGACACCCGCACCTACGACACCGGGCTGAAGGTCACCGACGCCGAGATCGACGCCCTGGCGATGAGCCGGCACCGTTTCCATGGCGACTGGAACTACACCCTGCACACCGACAACGCCGTCCGGAGCACGCGCACGAGCCGCGGCCAGGCACACACCGTCCTGGTCCAGCCGGTGAGCCGCCTCGACGCCGTCTGCCTCCAGGCCCCCGAGCTGACGGGCCTGACGGTCACGCAGCTCGAAAGCCTGGTCCGCGAGCTGACCCCCGCGCTGGATGAACAGCGCGAACACTCCCGACACAAACACCGCGGTGGTGCCCGCCTCCGTGCCCGGGGAGCCGGCCGCAAGGACAGCCTCCCGCCAGCCGAACGAATCCTGGCCACGGTCCTCTACCTGCGGAAGATCGGAACCCAAGAGCTTCTCGGCCAGCTGTTCAAGGTGGGCAGAACCACCATCACCCACGCGGTCCGCGAAGCCGGCCCGCTCCTCCAGCGGCACGGCCACCACATCCCCGCTTCAACGGCCCGCTTCCGCACTCCCTCGGACGTCATGGCCTTCCTCGCCGCCGACAGCGTCCAGGCAAAGATCAAACCCGCACGTTGATTCTCTGCGAGCCCTAACGCTTCTCGACGTACTGCGACAGGACCAGGACCCCCACCCCTGGATGGTCGTGCCTGATGGTCAGCGCGGCTCGCAGGCCCTCGTCGGTGTGGGTCGGCGGCATCCGTACGTCGACCACGACGACGTCCGGCGGCGCGGCGGACACCGCCGCAAGGAGTGCGGACGCGTCCCCGGTGGCCACCACGTCGTGGCCCTCCTCCGTGAGGAGCCGGACCAGTCCTTCGCGCAGCAAGGTGGAGTCCTCCGCGAGTGTCACGCGCACGGCAGCTCCGCCTCCACGAGGGTCGGGCCGCCGGGCGGGCTCAGCACCGTGAAACGACCGTCGAGCGCGGCTGCCCGACGGGCAAGCCCGGCAAGCCCGCCGCCGCTGGCATCGGCGCCGCCCACTCCGTCGTCGGTGATGCGCACGCTGAGCACCGGGCCGGATTGCGCCTCCACGACTGCCACTTGGACGTCTATGCGGGTGGCCCCGGCATACTTGGCGGCGTTGGTGACGGCCTCACGGACCGTGAAGTAGGCGGCGGTCTCGATCCGGGGTGCCGGGCGTGCGGCGAGGGCACACCGGATCCGCATTCGGCCCTGTCGATCTCGTGCGCCTTGACGAGAGGGATTCTCTCCGCGATCCGCCGGGTACGGTCGCGGCCCATCGCGGCGCCGACGAAGTAGACCACCAGGGAGCCGACCACCGACCCGATGGTGGTCCACACGATGACGGCCAACAAACTCATCCGGCCCTGCCCCGCCGTGAACCCCGCCACCGGGAGGATCACTTCGCTCGGAACGAAGGGGAACACCGTGTCCACGGCGTTGGTCAGGCCGGCGCCCGGCGCCCCCAGGGACTCCATGATGTGAACGGCCCATCCGGCGATCCCACCGGCCGGCTCCGCTCCACTGCTCGCTGCAATCATGGCCGCAACGCTAGGAGTCGGGGCCGTCGGGGACCATGCGGTCAGCCGTCGAACCGTACTGCGGAAAACCGCACCTCACACGTCCCACCCCCTTGTCCGCCCGCGACAGCTCGAAGAGCCTTCTCGGCAGCAAGGACGTCGCCACGCGGCTGCCGACGGTCCCGGGGCGGACCGCCGGCGGGTGAGCCCCAGGACCCCTGTCCGGCGCTGCGGACGGGACTTCTCGGTGGTGGTCGGTCAGGACAGGATCTCGATGTACCCGTCGGTTCCGTGCACGCGGATCCGCTGTCCGTCCCGGATGCGCCGGGTGGCCTGCTCCACTCCCACGACGGCCGGCAGACCGTACTCCCGGGCGATCACCGCGCCATGGGTCATCAGTCCGCCCACCTCCGTCACCAGGCCCGCGACCGCGACGAACAGCGGCGACCAGCTGGGGTCGGTGAAGGTCGTGACCAGGATGTCGCCCGCTTGGAGATCGGCGTCCGCGATGTCAAGGATGACGCGGGCCCTTCCCTCGATGGTCCCGGCGGAGACCGGAAGACCGATCAGCGCGCCGGCCGGCACGTCGTCGCGCCGGTACGCCCCGGTGACGGCCTCGCCGTCCGAGGTGAGCACCCGGGGCGGTGTGAGCGCCTGGTACGACCGGAACGCGTCCCTGCGCTGCTGGATGAGCCGGTTGTCCACCCGCTGCGAGCGCACGACGTCGTGCAGTTCCTGGAACGTGAGGTAGAAGACGTCCTCCTTCGCCTGCAGTACACCGGCGTGCGCGAGGCGCTCGGCCTCCGCCATCAGGGCCTGCTTGTAGACGAAGTAGCGGCTGACGATGTCGTACTTCGGGTACTCCCGGTATCCGACGAAGGCTCTGACCTGGTCGATCATCCGCTTCGTCTCGTCCGCCTTCCGGTCCCCGTCCGGCAGGTCCCCAAGACGTGACAGCACGTCCTGTTCCTTTTCCCGCGCCTTCTGCCGCCCTTGCTCGAAGCGCCGCCCGGCGGCGCCCGGTTCGAAGTTCCTGACGTTGTCGAGGATCACGGGCACGAGCGAGGTGGGCCGCTCGCGCCAACGTGGCCGCGAAATGTCGATCTCGCCGACGCAGCGCATGCCGTACCGGTCGAGGTAGGCCTCCATGGCGTCACGCGCTTCGGTCCCGCCCGCGAGCTTCGCCAGCTCGTCCAGGAAGCCCTCGTCCTCGGCGCCTTCCAGGAACGCCACCACCTCCGGATGCGGGCGGATCACGTCCGCGACATCGAGCAGCGCCAGTCCCATCTCCGACGTGATGTTGTCGGGGGCGGACAGCGTCAGCGTGTCAGCCGCGTTCTTCTCGCCCAGCCATTCCTGCAGCTTGTCGTTGAGCCACCACGTGGCCTCCATCCCCGCCATGATCGCCTGAAAGTTCAGCGGATCACTGAGGATCCGCCTGTGCTCCTCGAAGGCTTCGGGGAGGAAGTCGAACAGCGCCGGTCCCGTCTTCGTCCGGATGTCGCGCTCCAGGGCGGCGATGGACTCCTGGCTGCGTTCGATCAGCTGGGTGACGATGGCCGGATCGGGTTCGACCGGGGCGGACGCGCCGCCTGCCGGCGGCCCCCCAGGAGCCGCGTCGGGGAGCGAGGGGACGAAATCGTCGCGGTCGAGTACGGTCTCCAGCGCGTCCCTGACCAGCGGATCTCCCCTCCCCATGAGGTCGAGTAGGCCGGCCCGGCTCGCGGGCGAGGCCAGTCGCCGGGTGACGTCGACGAACAGCCTGCCGCCGGCCTCGTGCATCGTCACCATGGCCGTCAGCTGCCACATGGAGAGCCCCAGCGGCTTCATGGCGTCGGTCATCATCTGCTGATGGCCGACGGAGACGTAGACGTGGTTCTCCTGGTCGTCGGCCTCGGGGACGGGGAACAGCGTCGTGATCGGCCGGCTCTGAACGATCTGGAAGTCGTCGTCGACCAGGCACCACTCGATGTCCTGCGGCCGGCCGAAGTGCGCTTCGATCCGCCGCCCGAGCTGCACGAGCCGCACCGCCTGAGCATCCGTCAGGGCCGGCTGCTCCTGCCGCTGTGAGTCGATCGCCACCTCCCGCGTACCACCGGTCGGCAGTGCCTGAACGGCACGCTGCTTGGCGGCGATCGCCTTGGCGACGACTTCGCCGTGTCGCACCTTGAAGACGTCCGGGTTCACCAGGCCGGACACCAGGGCCTCGCCGAGGCCGAAGCCGGCGTCCACGGTGGCGACCGTCCGGTTGCCCGTGACGGGGTCGGCGGTGAACAGGATTCCGGCCGCATGCGAGAAGGCCATCTGCTGCACGACCACGGCCATGTCGACCGCACGGTGGTCGATGCCGCCGCGCTGACGGTAGGTCACGGCCCGCTCGGTGAAGAGCGAGGCCCAGCACCGGCTGACGTGCTGGAGGATCGCCTTCGGCCCCACGATGTTCAGGTACGTGTCCTGCTGGCCGGCGAAGGAGGCCGTCGGCAGGTCCTCGGCCGTCGCGCTGGATCGGACGGCGTAGGCGGCTTGCTCGCCGTGCCGGGTGAGCGCGCCGGTGATCGCCGCCGCGAGATCGGCCGGGATCGCGACCCCTTCGATGGTCCGGCGGATCTGTGCGCTGAGCGTGCGGATCGCCTCCCGGTCGTCCCCCTCGCCATCCACGCGAGTCAGGCGCGACAGCTGATCGAGCAGATCGTCGATCGACGGCGCTTGCGCCATGATCCGCCGGAAGGCGTCCGTCGTCACGCAGAAGCCGTCCGGCACGCGGATGCCTTCGATCCGCGAAAGACCGCCCAGGTGCGCCCCCTTGCCGCCGACGACCGCGACCTGCGTCTCGTCGACCTCGTGAAGATCCAGCACGTACTGCTCCGTCATGGCGATACCTCCGAGGCGCCCGTGTTCCATTTCCCTGCGCCGGCCGATCGCATCGCCGGTGTCTCCCACTCTGCCGAACCTCTTGTCGAGCACGTCCTCATCCCTGCTTGCCTTCCCTCTGACGAGTCGTGATTCTGCGTCATGACCCGGGCCTTGCGGCAAGCCCCCCAACGCGCTATATGTTGAGAGTGGCAAGGAGAGAGCACTCTCCTTGCCTTTGTTTTTGCCGTCCAAGGACGGACAGGCTTGTCGCGAAGCGGTGGCGGGCCGCGCCGCCGTCCCCCGGGGGTTGCCCTGCGGCGAGCGCCTCTTCGTCCGGCTCCACCCGCTCTCCACCCAACGGTGCAGACGTCCCTCCGAATGTCCACCGAGGGCTCCAAGACGCCTACGGCTGAGGAAAGTTAACGTCGGTTGCGATCGAGAGAAAAGCATTCTCGCAATTCATGGAATGCACTCCGCGCCCTCTCCTGAAGGCATCGCCGAAGCAATTCATGCATGCGTGCCCGAATCCGGGAATGCGCTCGAACCGTTTCCCCTGCTCGGCCAAGTGGAGTCGACATGCAACCGACCTCGTCCGATCCCGCCACCCGGTCCACCGCCACACCGCCCCGCAAGCGGCTCGACCCGGCCATGCGGGCGATGGCCTTCACCCTCTTCTACGACGTCGGCCTCTCGGTGATCACCTACTTCACCGCCGGGCTGTTCGGTGCGAGCAACTACCTCGCCCTGCTGCTGGCCACCGTCGTCGCCGGGGTGCGCACACTCTGGGTGGCCCTGCGCCACCGCAGGCTCGACCCGTTCGCGCTGTTCTTACTCACCCTGTTCGGCGTGGGGCTCGCACTCAGCTTCACCACCGGTGACGCCCGGTTCGTCCTCGCCAAGGACGCGGCAGGGTCCTTCACGGCGGGGCTCGTCCTCGTCGGCAGCTGTGTCATCGGGCGTCCGCTCGCCTACTACGCGGCGCTGCGCTTCGCCCGCTCGGCCGGTTCCGCGCAGCACGACGAGTTCCGGAGCACGGCGGACACCACCGCCATGCGGGCCCGCTGGTTCCGTGTCTCCCTGGTCTGGGGAATCTCGCTCATCGCCGACGCCGGGCTCCGGATCGCGGCCGTGTATCTGCTGCCGATCGGACCCGCGGCCGATGTCTCGCAGTTCCTCATGCTCGCGGTCTACGGCCCGCTGGCCCTGTGGACCGTCCACTCGGCGAGGAAGACCCAGGCTGCCGCCCGGGACAGGACGCGGTAGTGAGCCCCGGCCCACCGCCGAACCGAACGCGGGGTCCCCCTCAGCGGGTCCGCGAAGCAGCGCCGGCCGGTCGATAGGCTCGCCCCATGCCCGACGCACTGTCTCACCCCGAGCCGTTCATCCCGCGGACCTCCCCAGCCGCGCTCGCGGACCTCCGAGCGCGGCTGCGTGCGACGCGCTGGCCGGATGCACCCGAGGATGCCGGGTGGACGCTCGGGACCGATCTCGGCTATCTGCGCGAGCTCGTCGCGTACTGGGCGGACGGGTTCGACTGGCCGGCCCAGGAGGCCGCGCTCGCCCGGCTCCCGCACTTCCGCGTGCCGCTCGGCGGGCTCGGGGTCCACTTCGTGCATGCCCGGGCCGTCGCGCCGACCGGGCCCGTGCTGCCGCTGGTCCTCAGCCACGGCTGGCCGGACTCGTACTGGCGCTACTCGAAGGTCGTCCCGCTCCTCACCGACCCCGGTGCGCACGGAGGTGATCCGGCCGACGCGTTCGACGTGGTCGTGCCGGACATGCCGGGCTTCGGACACTCCGACCGTCCCACCGGCCCGCCCCTGGACACCATCGCCGTCGCCGGACTGTGGGCCAAGCTCATGAGCGTCCTGGGCTACGAACGGTTCGGCGCGGCGGGCGGGGACATGGGCAGTCACGTCAGCCGCTACCTCGCTCTCGACCACCCCGACCGGGTCGTGGCCGTCCACCGCACCGACGCGGGCCTGCCCGTCTTCCACGGCGACCCGGCAGAACTCGCGCCACAGGAGCGCGCCTGGCTGGAGGAAGCCGTGGCCTGGGGCGGAACCGAGGGCGCGTACGCCGCCATGCACCGTACGAAGCCGCAGACCGCCGCCTTCGGACTCACCGACTCGCCGGCCGGGCTCGCCGCGTGGATCGTCGAGAAACTCCGGGGGTGGAGCGACTGCGGCGGCGACGTCGAGCGGAGCTTCACGAAGGACGAGATCCTCACGAACGTCACGCTCTACTGGCTCACGGAGACCATCGGCTCGTCGATGCGCACGTACCACGCGAACGCCGCGATCCCACCCGCCCAGCATGCCCGCCGGGTCGAAGTGCCGTCCGGCTTCTCGCTGTTCCGCGGCGACGTCGTCCGCCCGCCGCGGGCGTGGCTCGAACGTACGGCGAACGTGGCGTACGTGACCGAGCCGGCCCGGGGCGGGCACTTCGCCCCGTTCGAGGAGCCCGAGCTGTACGCCGAGGAACTGCGCGCCTTCTTCCGGCCGTACCGGGAAGCGGCACTGGGCTGAGGGACCTTCCAGGCCCGCCGGAGAGGCAAGGCACCACGCGCTCGCCCTCGGCACTGCGGGCCCAGCGGCTCCGTGCGCCCGGCACACAGGTAGTCGCAGCGCTGTTGTGCGCACGACCGGGGGCTGTCGCGCGCCGCCGGGCGGGCTCGCATCGGGCCGACCCCGTGCGCCGCCCTGGGCGCGTTGTCGCGCGGGCCGGGGGCGGGTTGACTGGATCGCCGAACCAACCCTGCGCGCGCAAGGCGCCTCCAAGTCGGGCACGGCACAGGAGAGACGAGGTGCGTCATGTCCCCGGCCACTCCCTCCGCGTCCTCCCCGCTGTCCGCCCGCCCTTGCGAGGGCCAGAAGGTTCCGGTGCGTCGCCGAACGCGGCAGGTCAGGGTCGGCGATGTGCTCGTGGGAGGTGGCGCACCGGTCAGCGTGCAGACGATGACCACCACCAACACCGCCGATGTGGACGCCACGTTGCGGCAGATCGCCGCCGTCACCGCGGCCGGCTGCGACATCGTGCGGGTGGCCGTGCCGTCCCAGGACGACGCCGACGCCCTCCCTGCCGTCGTGGCGAAGTCCCGCATCCCGGTGATCGCCGACATCCACTTCCAGCCCCGGTACGTGTTCGCCGCCCTCGACGCGGGGTGTGCCGGGGTGCGGGTGAACCCTGGGAACATCCGGCGGTTCGACGACCGGGTGGGCGAGATCGCACGCGCCGCGGCGGCGGCCGGGGTGCCGATCCGGATCGGGGTGAACGCCGGGAGCCTGGACGGGCGGATGCTCGCCAAGTACGGCGGTGCCACGCCCGAGGCGCTGGTGGAATCGGCCCTGTGGGAGTGCTCGCTGTTCGAGGAGCACGGCTTCCGGGATCTGAAGATCGCGGTCAAGCATCACGACCCGCTGGTCGTCGTCGCCGCCAACCGGCTGCTGTCCGCGCGCTGCGACTACCCCCTCCACCTCGGCGTCACCGAGGCGGGCCCGGCGGTGCAGGGCTCGATCAAGTCGGCCGTCGCCTTCGCGATTCTGCTGAGCGACGGGATCGGGGACACCATTCGCGTCTCCATCAGCGACGACCCGGTGGAGCAGGTCAAGGCCGGCATCCAGATCCTGGCCTGCCTGGGCCTGCGGCCGCGCAGCCTGGAGATCGTCTCCTGCCCGGGGTGCGGGCGACTCCAGGTCGACCTCCACACGCTCGCGCGACGGGTGGCAGCCGCCTTCGAGGGCTTCCCGCATCCGCTGCGCGTCGCCGTCATGGGCTGCGTCGTCAACGGCCCCGGCGAATCCCGCGAAGCCGACCTCGGAGTGTCGTGCGGCAACGGGAAGGGACAGATCTTCGTACGGGGCCAAGTCGTGCGCACCGTACCGGAGTCGAGGATCGTCGAGGCACTCCTGGACGAGGCACTCCGGTTGGCCGACACGAAGGAGTAGCCGCCCCGGCCGAGCCCGACAGCGCTGTCAGCGCGACAGTGATCCCGTCGGCAGTGCGCGGTAGGCGCGGGCGACCTGGACCAGATAGGCGGTTTCGGCGGCGATGTCCTCGCCGCCCGCCTCCGCGACGTTCACGTCCGGGGTGCGGGGGTGCTGTCCCTCCAGCTTGTTGCGGCGGGCGTCCCGCAGCAGCCGGGCCATCGCGGCGGGATCGGTCACGGGCCGCTCGGGCTGTACATAGTCACGCAGCACGAGAATCGCGTCCCGGATCTCGACGATGGTGCGGTAGACCGCGAAGTGCCGGGGGCCGCGCGGCCGCAACAACTCCATGAGCCAGGGCCGCCGTTCGGCCAGTGTGACGGTCGGCACCGCTTCGACGAGGTCGCGCCACAGGGGCCACAGTCGGTGGAAGGTGAGCAGTTCGGCTCCTGCTCCGCGGAGCAGCACAGCGGCCGGGACGCCGAGCGCGGCGGCCCGGAGCAGCCCGTGCAGGCCCATCAGGTACGGCAGAAGCGGGGGCACCCACGCCGGGCTCAGCAGGAGGTCGGCCAGGTAGGCGCACCAGAACACTCCGGCACACGCCGTGCCCAGGCCGAACAGCCCGAGGCTGGTGCGCAGCGCACGGTTGGAGCCGCACCCGCTGTAGCGCAGGCAGACCCGTGCGCAGACGAGGTTCGCGGTGAGGTGGGTGGCGATGATGACGAGCCAGTACGCCGTCGACGGCGTGGCCGGCCCGGCGCCGAGCGAGGTGTGCTGCACATGGTGGGGCGCCATCACGTCGAGCACGACGAGCGTCACCAGCACGAGGCCCAGGGCGGCGTGCAGTTGGGGTCTGTGGCGGCCGCCGGTGGCGGTGGTGATGAAGTCTAGTACGGCGGCCGCGGAGAGAACTCCGCAGAGGTTTATGGCGAGGGCGGTGAGGTGTGTAGGGCCGGTGAGGTGTGCCACGAGGCGGCTGACCGGTGGCAGATTGAGTGTGGTGGCGGCCGCCGCCGTGGCGACGGCCAGCCATATGCCGCGCTGCCGCGTGCAGCGCAGGGCCGCTCGGGCGCGCAGCATGACAACGGGCCACATGCAGAAGACACTTACGGCTTCGACCGTCTTGCCGAAGTTCGCCACCTCACTCCCCACGCCGGTTCGCCTCACCCTCGTACGGTTCACCCACACCCAGTCCCGCCTGCAGCTCACCGAGCACACCGCCGGGCCGCGTGCCACGGCCGCGCAGAGCGCTCGCGTTGAGCAGACTCGCCAGCATCTCGGCCTCCTGCTCCTGGACGGTGGAGTAGCCGGTGCGGGCGAACATCCGCCGGATCAGGCTCGGGTCCAGGTCGGGCAGCAGGCCCGCGGTGGCCGAGCCGTCGGCGCCGCCGAGTGTGTGGTGGTTGAACAGCAGGTGGGCCAGCTCGTGCAGGATGATGTGTTCCTGGTGCGGCTTCGTGGTCCGCGGCTCGTAGAAGATGTGGTCGTCGGTGTCGGTGGCGAGCCACAGCCCGCAGGCCCCGGCGGCGGCTGCCCGGCCGGGCAGCGCGTGCAGGTGCAGGGGGCGGCCGCGCGACTGCGACAGTTGCCGGCAGAAGGCATCGAGGGAGAACGGCCGGGGCAGCGTGAGCCGGTCGAGCACCTCTTGGCAATGACGGGTCAGTTCCTTGCGCCCGTATAACATCCCTGTCTCTTCCCCCAGAAGTCAGCGCTCGTCGTTGTCCGGCTTCTCGTCCACCACGTTCTCATCCACCACGGGTGACAACTGCTGCAGCTTGCGGGCCTCGCCGACCATCGCGAGCAGCGCGTCGAGGCTCTCGGTGGAGAGCCCGTCGGCGCGCAGCGCCAGGTTGCGCACACGGGCGTCGCGGAGCGCGGTGGCCAGCTTGAGCTGGGCGTTGACCCGGTCGGCGACCTCTTCGTTGAGGAAGTACTCCGGCGGGACACCGAAGAACTCGGCCAGCACGTCGAGCTGTTCCAGCGTGACGTTGCGCTTCTTGCCGGTGGCGAGCTCCCACAGGTAGGTGCCGGAGATGGCCCCGCCGGTCGCCTGCCGGATCTCCGCGGCGAGCTTCGCGTACCCCGGGCGCTTGCGCTCGTCGGGGTAGAGGGCCGCGATCAGCTCATTGAGGCGCTGGTCGAGCTTGCGCAGCAGGGGTCGGCCGGGTGGCACGGAGGAACTTTCGTGACCAGTCATGAGCCCGTCCTTCACCTGAAGGACCCTGCGAGAGCCCCACTGTCCGCTGTTGTGGACCGAGCATACCGCCCGTGGAGGCCACCTATCAGCCAGTGTTGACAGGCGAGTTCATGATCAGCGTATGCTCCCGGAATCGGCCATCCGCTATAGCGGACAGGCGGATCGACACGTCATGTACGGAGCCACTACGAACCGGGAGCCGGCAATGGACCGAGTACGAGAAACAACCAGGACGGACCTGTCCCACGACGACGTCCTCTCACTCGTCAAGAAGGAGATCCTGGCGATCCACATCAAGGGGTTCTGCCGGGACGAGTCACTGGCGAACGCCCGCCGGGAGCTGCTCGACCACCAGGACCGGGGCGTACTGAGCCAGGCCCACGAATTCGGCCGGATCGGCTTCGCCTACTCGGAGATCAGCGACGAGGAGTCGCGCCGGACCTACCACGAGCAGGCCCTGCCGAACATAGCCAAGCTGCGCGAGGTATTCGCCCCTTACCCATCGCCCACCGATGAACTGCGCCTGCTTCTCGACGAGTTGTGGCCCGCGGGCGCCCACCTGATGGAGGTGGACGGCAAGAAGTGCTTCATCGGCATCTGTCGCTACCAGGACCGCAACGTCGATCTCAACCCGCACACCGACGCCCTGGAGCGCAACCTTCCGGCCCATTACCAGGGACATCTCCAGGCACAGCTCTCCGTCAACATCTACGTCAACATCCCGGAGCAGGGCGGCGAGCTGGAGCTGTGGGACATCGAGCCCAGCGAAGGCGACTACCAGGGGCTGATGGGCGATCGCGCCTACGGCATCGAGCGGGACAAGCTCCCCGCCCCGGCCGCGGTCGTCAAGCCGGCCGCCGGTGACCTCATGCTGCTCAACCCTCGCGTGATCCACGCCGTACGCCCGTCGCAGGACAGTTCCCGGGTCACCCTCGGCCACTTCCTGGGATTCATGGGCAGTGACCGCCCCCTCGTCTTCTGGAGCTGAGCCACCACCATGGACAACCGCACCAAGGCATCGTTCGGGAAACAGGCGGAGGGGCTCGATCTCAACGGCGCCCGCACCATCCTGCTCGTCAGCGTCGGCCAGCGTTATCACGAGGCCGACAAGCTCCGAGCCACCGTCGACCTCATCAACCGGTCCGGGTTCGGCCTGTGCACGATAGCCGTGGCCGACACCCTCCAGCGCAACAACTACCTCGACATGTCCGAGGACGAGGCGTACGCGCATTCCCTGCGCGCCGGGGACGAGTGGCTGACCCGTAACGCCGAGATCCTCAACGGCTTACAGGTCGAGCACGAAGTCCTGCGCTGGGACGAGGCGCTCGCGCACGAGGACTACGCCGGGCTGAAGAAGCTGGTCGAGGACGAGTACCACACCAACCCGGTGTACCGGGGAGCGGTCAACTCCACGATCGGGAAGTTCATGGAGCGGCTCACCAAGCGCGACGAGGGTGCCGACCTCGAAGCGGCCTTCAACGGCTGCCTGACCTACCTCATCGAGGAGTGCCCGATCATCATGCCGCTCTGGGCGGCACAGGGCTACGACACCGTCATCTACCCCCAGCCCATGACCTCTGCCATGGCCATGACGCACGAGATCTTCGTCAGGCCGTTCCACCCCGGCAAGGGCAACTGGCTGTCCCTGAAGTTCAAGAAGCGCGCGCAGGCCACGGAAGCCACGGCGTAGCTCCCGCCGCCAAGGACCCGGTACCGGCGCCCGAGAGATGAGTAGCAGTGATCACTGAAGCGAACAGAAAATGGTGGGCATTCACCGGGGTCAGCATCATCAGCTTCCTCGGCTGTATCGACCTCACCATCGTCAACACAGCAGCACCGGACATCCAGAGCGATCTCCACGCGACGGTCACCGACCTTCAGCTGATCGTCAACATCTTCATCGTCGCCCTCTCCATGTTCATGGTGACGATGGGGCGGCTCGCCGACACCCATGGGCGACGGCGCGTCCTCTACACCGGTACCGCGGTCTTCGGCCTGGCCTCCTTGGCGGCGGGTTTCACCACCGACGTCCGCTGGCTCATCGCGTGCCGCTTCGTCCAGGGCGCCGCGTGCGCCGTCCTCTACACCAGTACCAGCGCGATCGTCGCCAACGCCTTCCCCGAGGAGCAGCGCGGCAAGGCGATCGGCGCGCTGTACGGCGTCAACGGCATCGGCCTGGCGATCGGACCCATGCTGGGCGGGGTCATCGTCAGCTGGCTGAACTGGCACTGGGTGTTCTGGCTGAACGTCCCTCTGGTGGTCGTCGCCCTGCTGATCTGTTCGGTCAGTGTCACCGAGTCCCGCAGTGACGATCTGGGGGCGCGCGTCGACTGGCTGGGGCTCGTCCTGATCACGATCGGTCTGCCCGCCCTCGTCCTCGGCTTCACCCTCGGCGACACCTGGGGCTGGGCCTCCGGACGGATCGTGGGCGCGTTCGCCGTCGGCGTCGTGGCGCTCGTCGCCTTCTACCTGGTCGAGCGCCGGGTCGCCTCCCCCATCATCCAGTTCCACCTCTTCGCCAACCGGACGTTCATCAGCGCGATCACCGCCGACTTCTCACTGGCGTTCTTCTACTGCCTGGCGTTCTTCCTCATGCCGCTCTACCTCCACTCGGTCCTGCACTACGAGGGCTACAAGACCGGCCTGATGCTGCTGCCGTGCACCGCCGTCGTGGCCGTCCTCTCCCCCGTCGTAGGACGGCTCGTCGACCGGTTCGGGCCGCGCAAGCTGCTGTGCGTCGGATTCACGGCGTTCGCGCTGTCGGCGCTGTTCCAGTCCCGGTTCGGCGAGGACACCGGCATCGCGTACGTCGCCTTCTCCTTCGTCCTCATGGGCTTCGGCTGGGCCTTCGTGCTCGGCCCTGCCACGGTCGCCGCCCTGTCGTCGGTACCCGAGCGCCTTGCAGGCACGGCCGTCGGGTCGTCGTGGACCTTCCACAATCTCGGAGGTGCCATCGGGCTCGCGGCCGGCATGGCGGTCTACCGCTGGTCGGCGGAGGACTCGCTCACCGACAGCTTGGCCAGGAACCACATTCCGGGCGGCGACTGGACCCGCGAGGTCGTCAGGAACCCCGAGGACGGCATCCAACTGCTCCACGACCACACCGACCTCGGAGCCCAGCAGGTCTCCCAGGTCTACGAGTCGCTCTTCACTCAGGGCAACCAGGCCGCGATGTGGCTGCTCTTCGCCACGTCCGCGGTGGCACTGTGCGTGATCGGCGCGCTGGGCCTGCGGCGCACAAAGGCGTCGGTTCCCGGCCCCGCTGCGGCAGAGGCACAGCCCCTGCACAGCGAGCAGCGGTGAGCCGTCCTTGACGGTCACTACGTCGAGGGCGGGGGCCGACCCACCCGGGTCGGCCCCCGCCCTGTCACCAGGAGGCGCGATGCTCCTGGCCGGTGCTCACCCTCCCGACTCAGCCACCGGTACGAAGCCGAGCGGATGGCGCACCGTTTCCGGGCCTCGGACCCGCGTGCCGAAGACCACCAGCTCGCACGCGGCCGCGGCACGGCAGTCGATCGTGCGGCCGTCGATGGCGGTGAACGTCGCCGACAGGGTGACCGTCTCGTCCATCCGACCCGTGTCACTGGTGGCCGGCGGCCTGGAGCGGGGGCGGCAGCCGAACGTGTCGGTCGAGCCGGTGGCGCACTCCATGACCAGCACGTGGTACTGCGGTTCGTAGCCCTTGCCCGTGGCCCGGACCGCCTGGCCGTCCACCAGACCCGCGTCGGGGTCGACCTGCAAAGTGGGCGGCGCTTCCAGCGCCCCGTGCGGGGCGAAGCGCAGCGGCACGGTGGTGAGCAGCGCCCCGGTGTTGTCGGTGAGGGCGAGCGAGCACGGGTTGCTCGACGACACCGTACGGCAGTCGAACTTCCCTGCCGTGGTGCCCAGTTGGGCGTACAGCTTCTTCGGGGAGAGCTGGTACGTGCCGTCCGGGTACACCCGGAACTGGCGGCCCGTGTCGTCGTCGCAGGTGGTCGTGGACGCCGAGGGGCCGCACTCCTTGACCCAGACGTAGTCCTTGGGCGGCCCGCCCGCGATGGTGAACTTGACGATGTCGCCGTCCCGGAGGCCGGTGGTGCGGTTCACCTTCAGCTGCGGGCCGGGGGTGGCGGTGAGCGCGGCCGGTGCCGCTGCCGCTGTCGGGGACGTCAGCTGCCACGGGCCCCAGCCACCACCGGGAAACGACTGGTAGATCTCCCACATGCGGTCCCGGTTCCACTCACGCACCGTCAAGTGGAGCCTGCCGTCCTGGAGTTGCTCCACCGTGCTCGGCTGGCTCAGTCCCACGTTCGGGTCGGGGACCTGCCCCATGGGCAGCACCGGGCCCCAGCCCGCGTCCGCGTTCCGCTGGTGCCGCACCTCCATCGTGCTGCCGGTCCTCGACCCGGAGGCGAAGGCGTCGATGCTGCCGTCGCGCTCTTTGAACAGTACGACTCCCCCGTGGTACGGGGTCGGGGCGAGCCCGAACGCGTCCGGGGTGCTCCAGCCGCCCGCACTGTCGTCCTCCACGGCGTGGCAGAACGTGCCGTACGTGGAGAACAGCAGCTCCAGGTCGCCCGCCGAGTTCTCCATCGCCGTGATGGAGTAGCTCTTGGGGCCCACGGTCGCAGCGCTCACACGCTGCCAGGCGCCGTACGCGCCGCCCGGCGTGTCCTGTTCGCGGTGCCACACGAAGGGCAGGCCCTTCGTCGCCGTGCTGTCGTAGAAGAGCTGGAACTGTGCGATCCGGCCGTCCGCGCGATCCACGGAGACCAGGCTGTCGGAGGCCGGCGAGCTCGCCAGCCCCTTGGCTCCGGGGTCCGTATTGCATGCGGAGGTGGTCGTGGACGCAGCGGGTGCCGCCTGCGCCACTGCGGGCACCCCGGCCGGTCCAGCGCAGGCGATCGCCACCGCGACCATGCCCCGCACCAGCGCCCCGGCTCTCCCGTCCCGCGACGTTCTTCGTCGTAACCTCATGTACTCCCACCCCTCTCGGTCGCCCCACCCGGCAGGGGAGAATCCTCTCGGCGCACGACGCCCACGACCAGCTCGCAATCGGCCAGCGTCACGTGTGAGAACAAGCCGCAGCACGTCCACCCGGCCCGGCTTCGGTCAAGTGGTCCGGAGGCAGGGCGAGTTGGCTCATGCGCGCCATATGGCCGCCTTCGCCCTCACTCCCGAGGACGCCTGGAAGGTGCTGGTCGCCACCTCCCAGCACACCAACACCAAACTGCGCCGCCTGGCCGAGCAGGTGGTGGACTCCGCACGAGGGACGCCGCTGCCCGAGCCCGTACGCAAACACCTGTCCGCCGCGGTCGCCGAGGCCGCGCCCCGGGACCCGAGGCGCCTCGGCGTCCCGCGGGCTGAGTCTCAGGGCGAGGTCACCCTGATGGGCTGCGCGGCGTACGTCTGCGCGCGGACCGCGTCGAACAGGGCGCCCACCTCCTGCTCCGTCAGCCCCATGGCCACGGCCTCCCGCATCCAGTCGGCGAGTTGGGCCCGCAGTGGTGACTCGGGGTCGCTCTGCGGGGCGGCCAGGGAGCGGGTGATGAAGGTGCCCGCGCCCTGGCGCACCTCGACGAGGCCGGACCGCTCCAGCTCGCGGTAGGCCTTGAGTGTGGTGTTCGGGTTGACCTTCGTGTCGGCGGCGACCTGTGCCGCGGTGGGCAGCCGGTCGCCCTCGCCCAGCGCCCCCATGCGCAGCGCCTGCTGCACCTGCTGCACGATTTGGAGGTACGCGGGCACTCCGCTGCGTCGCTCTATGCGGAACACGACCATCGCACCCGCCTCCTTCCCATCCTCTTGGTACGGCTACAGGGCCGTGCGCCGTGTGCGCAACACTGCGAGCGCCACGAAGATCGCGCTCGCGCCCAACAGCAGACCCGCCGCGGTCCACTGGAGCGTGGCCATCTGGTCGTAACCGAAGTAGTCCCACACCGAGTTGACGATCCCCAGTCTGGCGCGACAGGCCTCGGGGGCGGCGTCGTTCACACACGTACCCCAGCCGTAGACCTTGCCGGAGGCGGTGCCGACCCACTGGTCGACCTGGACCGCGTCGGTGAGCACGGCCGGGTGCGCGCCATCGAGGGGGAAAGCGACCCGGCGCGGTGTGGCCAGTCGGTTCCTGAAGTAGTCGGCCACCAGGAGCGAGGCCGCCGTTACGAGGAACGTGACGGTCATGGCGGCGACCGCGCGGCGCACGAGCGCTCCGACGAGGATGCCGAGGGTGGTGGTGAACAGGACCAGCGCGGTCAGCACCGGAAAGCTGTTGTCGAAGACCGTGCCGTCGAGCCACGTACTGGACACCGCGGGTCGGACGGCCCGCCACCACCAGCCGAACAACGCGCCCAGAACCCCGGTGGTCATCAGGACCAGGCCCAGCGCGAAGCCCAGCTTCCAGAGCAGCCAGCGCAGTCGGGGCACCGACTGGGTCGAGACGAGACGGGCGGTCCCGTGCTCGTGGTCTGCGGAGATGAGCGGTGCGCCGATGAACACGCCGAACAGCAGCGGCAGATACCCGAGGTACCGGGCGACATTGCTGAAGGACCTGTCGAGGCGCTCCACCATGGCGCCGTCGAGGCTGTCGACGGGCTTCGCGGGCCACCCTGCCGCGTGCAGGGAGTCCAGCATGGTGCCGCGCTCGTGGATGATCCAGGCCGCTCCGACGACGGTCGCCGCCGTGCAGGCGATGAGGGCGGCCCGATGCTGACGCACCATCAGCCATGCCAGGCCGCGGAGCCGCCGGCGCCCGGCGAACGAGGTTTCCTGCTGTACGGGGGTGCGGGTGACGGCGCTCATGCCGCGCGCTCCTCTCGGTGGCCGGGGACGGCGGTCGGGGAGAGCAGCGCGGGCGCCTCCGGGTGGCGGAGGTAACCGAGCAGCACCTCCTCCAGGCTGGGTTCGGCGAGCTGCCACGCCGGGTCGAGCGGGGCCTCGTGCCGGACGAGGGCGGTGAACTGCCGCCCTGCGGTGCGGACATCGATCACGGTGTGCGAGGCAAGCGCGTCGGGCAGGCGGCCGTCCGTGGTGACCCCGGTGACGACCGTGTGCAGCGGCACCAGCTCGTCGGCGTCACCGGCCATCCGGACCCGGCCGCCGGCCATCACCAGAAGGTAGTCACACATGTGCTCGACCTCGGAGAGCATGTGGGACGACATCAGTACGGTGGTGCCTCGTTCGGCCACCTCCGACATGAGCAGCGAGCCGATCTCGTCGCGGGCGAGCGGGTCGAGGTCGGACATCGGCTCGTCCAGGAGCAGCAGCTCGGGCCGCTTCCCGAAGGCGAGCGCGAACGCCACCCGGGTGCGCTGGCCGCCCGAGAGGCTGCCCATCCTGGCGCTCGGCGCCAGGTTTCCCTCGCGCACGATCCGCTCGGCCGCCGCCTGGTCCCAGCCGGGGTTGAGCTCCTGGCCCATCCGCAGGCACTCGGCCACGGTGAACCGCTTGAACAGCGGCTTGTCCTGACCGAGGTAGGCGAACCGGGGCATCACGGACGGGTCGCCGACCGGCTGCCCGAAGATCCGCAGTTCGCCCCGCGTCGGCTCGATGAGCCGGGCCGCGACCCCCAACAGGGTGCTCTTTCCGGCCCCGTTGGGCCCCACCAGACCGCAGACGCGCCCGGCCGGGACCCTGAAGGACTCCTCCCGCAGCGCCCACCCCCGGCGGTACTTCTTGCCGAGCCCGCGTGCTTCCAGGGCCCACCGACCGTCATCCCCACCTGAAGTGGCCGTGCCGCTCATGCTCCCCCCTCCCACTCGATTCCACTAGTCAACTAGTGGAATCATGGTCTTCGTGGCGCGAGCCTGTCAATTTGCTCCGACCAGGGCACAGCCGGGCGGAGCCGCGCGGGGCCGGGCGGCAGGACCCCGCCGACGCGAGCCGGGCCCCGCACTCCCCACGATTTCGCCGACGACCGACGCCGCGGACAGACCTGCGACGCGGCCACAACGCGACGGAGTGCGCGCCGCAAACGCGTCCGAATCATTCAAATTACCCAGACCATTGCAACATCCCGTTCACGATTCAAAGGTCCCTTGTCCCAACTCGCCATGTAGTGCAGACTTTTATCTCCGAGAAAGCTCACGGAACAACGGGCCGATCGGATCCGCCGCTCTACCGTGAGGAACTTCCCTTGCATGGCGACAGCACATCCATCGCAGTTCAGGACCACGTCACCACCGATTCGTTCCGGTCCGCGGTCGGCAGCTTCTGTACCGGCCTGACCGTCATCAGCGCCATGGGCCCGAAGGGCCCCGTCGGATTCACCTGCCAGGCCTTCTCCTCCCTCTCCCTCGACCCACCACGGGTTCTCGTCTCCGTCGGCCGTACGTCCACGACATGGCCGCACATCAAGGCCGCGGGCCGCTTCTGCGTCAACGTCCTCGCGGCGGATCAGACCTCTCTGAGCAGGCGTTTTGCCCGTCGCGGCGGCGACAAGTACGCGAGCGTGGGCTGGAGTTGCCCACCCGGCGGGTCCCCCAGGCTCGACGGCGCGTGCTCCTGGTTCGAGTGCGCCATCGACGCGGAGTTCGACGCGGGCGACCATTTTGTTGTCGCCGCCCGCGTACTCGCCCTGGACACGGACGAGAGCCGGAAGCCACTGCTGTATCACCGTGGCCGGTATGCATCGCTCGGCGAGAGCGTGCCCGGCCCGGCATAACCCCGGAGAGCCTGCTCACATTCGGGCGGGTGAAGCGATCCGCACCCCGGAAGCGCACCATCGCTTTCTCGCCAGAGCTCCCGAATTCAGCCACCCAAAAGGGCCCGATCCCACTCAGGCATTTTCCTTCTGTCGGCACGTACTCGATGACGTGCCGACTCCCGGCGATGCCACTCCTCTATCAATTCGACGTTAATTTTCTGTCAGGAGAATTCACATGGCAATCACCTCTGATCGGTCGGGCCTGCTCACCGGCCTCGACGTGTTCGTGGGCGGCCCGATCCAGCACGCCATCCTGGCGAACGGCTTCGCGGGCGACCTCCAGTCCGCGATCACCACGGCCATCGGCACCGTCCGCGAGAACGGCGGCAACGTGTTCTCCGCCCATGTGGCAGAGAAGTTCGGCGAGGACACCGCGCAGTTCACCCCCGAGCAGGTCTCGGTGCGCGACTTCCGGTGGATGCGCAAGTGCGACGTGTTCGTCCCCGTGCTTCCGGTCCTTCCCGACCTCACCCTGCGCCGCACCGACGGGACGCACGTGGAGCTGGGGTGGGCCACGGCGCTCGGCCGTCCCATCGTCCTGGTGACCAAGCAGCCGTTCGTGGACTCGGCCAGCCATCTGCTCAAGGGGCTGCACCGGGTGGGCTCGGTGCAGGTCATCGACTTCGACGAGTTCAACGAGAAGCCCGGGCTCCTTGTCGACGCCGTTCTCGCCGCGACCGAAGTCCAGCGCGAGGCCCTCGGTTCGGCCGTCGCCGCGGGCGTCTGACGACACTCCTCGCACTCCCCTGCCCGGCCGTCACCCGGCCCGTGCCCGGTCGGCCGCGCATCCCGCACCGCCTCACCACGGAGACATCAATTGTCCGACGGCGTACGCATATTGGGACTCACGCTCAAGAATCCGGTCGTGGTCGGCTCCGGCCTGCTCACCGACCAGGAACGCAACATCCGCAAGCTCCTCGCGACCGGCGCGGGGGCCGTCGTCACCAAGACGATCCACCCCAGTCCGCCCCAGGGCCTCGACGAGCGGATCTTACGGTTGCCTTCGGGCATGCTGAACAGCACCACGTACTCCAAGAGGTCGGTCGAGCACTGGCTGGCGGTCCTCACGTCGTTCGCGGACGAGCGGTTGCCCGTCATCGCCTCCGTGCACGCCGACACCCCGGCCGAGCTCGGTGAGCTCGCCGCCCGCGTGGCGGCCACCGGCTGCCCGGCCCTTGAGCTCGGCATCTCCTGCATCAACGAGGAACCCGGCGGCGAGGAGGACACCCCCGACCGGGTCCACGCGTACACCGCGGCCACCCGGGCCCGCACCACGCTGCCGATCTCGGTCAAACTCGCCATCGGTGAGGGCCTGGTGGACCGGGTGCACGCGGCCGTCGCGGGTGGCGCGGACGCCGTCACGGTCAGCGACACCATCTCCGGCGCCGCCGTGTCCTCCGAGACCGGCGACCTCGAACTCGGCGGCGTCTTCGGCTACTCGGGCCCCGCCATCAAACCCTTGGTCCTCGCCGCCATCTGGCAACTGCGCCGGCGCGGCTTCGATCTGCCCGTCCTCGGCTGCGGCGGCGTGAGCTCCGGCCGGGACGTCGCCGACTATCTGAGCGTGGGCGCGGACGTGGCCCAGGTCTACACGGCACTGCACACCGACATGTACGAGACGCTCGACCGGATCGTGACCGAGACCGGTGCCACCCTCGGGCGCCCGGCCGGCGCGGCGGCGGGAGCGGTCCGGTGACCCACGCCGCGTACTCCGCCCTGACCAGCGCCGAAGTGAACCGATCCGTCCAGGGCAGGACCCTGGTCTGGCCGATCGGCGCCACCGAACAGCATGGCCCGCACCTCCCGCTCAGCGTCGACTCGGACCTCGCCGAGGCGTTCGCGGCCGAGATCGCCGCCGGGCTCGACGGACTCACCCTGCCCCTTCACCAGATCGCGGCCCGCTCGCTCCCGCAGAGCGGCGGCGGGCTCTCCTTCCCCGGCACGCTGTACGTGGGTGGCGACACCCTCATCCACTACGTACGGGACGTACTGGAATCGCTGGTCGCGCTGCCCTTCGAGCGGCTGATCATCGTGAACGGCCACTTCGAGAACGAGCCCTTCCTCTTCGAGGCGCTCGACCAAGTGCGTGCTCGCGGGCTCCTGGACGGCCGCGAGGTGTACGCCTTCAGCTGGTGGAGCCTCGTCCAGGAATCGTGGACCGCCGCCGAGGTGCCCGGCTTCCCCGGCTGGCACGCGGAGCACGCGGGCGTGACCGAGACCAGCCTGATGCTGCACCTGCGCCCGGAGCTGGTGACCGAGGAGCGGCCCGAGCACGACAGCCCACCGCGCAGCGGGGTGTATCTGCACCCCATCGACGTGGAGCAGATCTCCAACAACGGGATCCTGTCGTCCACCTCGGGCTCCAGCGCGGAGCTCGGCGAGAAGCTCTTCCGGCAGGTGACCGACGAGGCGCTCGCCATGGTCCGGCAGGGCGAGGGCCTGCTGCTCGCCCGCACCCGCCCGGACCGACGCGGCCGTACGCCGTCCGACGCGACCGCCCCGGCCTCACCCGCACCGAAGGGACGACGCGCATGACCAGCACCACACCTGAGGACCGGTCGGCGGGCAAGTTCCATCTCGCCTTCATCTTCAACTTCACCCCCGACGACTGGCAGGGCCCGTTCGGGACGGGTGGGTCGCCGTGGGACGGGAAGTTCCACACCGAGGTGGCCCAGGCGCTGGAGCGCGCCTGCTTCGACTACGTCATCGTCGAGGACAAGCTGATGGTTCCGGAGTCGTACGGCGGCTCCGCCGAGGCGGCTCTCAAGCAGGCGATGGTGGTGCCCAAGCACGACCCCGTTCCGCTGGCGGTGGCCATGGGGGTGGCGACCTCTCAACTGGGCATCGTGGCCACCCTTTCCACGCTCGCGTACCCGCCGTTCATGACGGCCCGGCTCTCCTCGACCCTGGACAGCATGCTGGGCGGCCGCTTCGGCTGGAACATCGTCACCAGCGCGGAAGACCTGGCCGCGCAGAACTTCGGTCTCGACAAGCTGCCGGCGCGCGATGTCCGGTACGAGATGGCGGATGAGTACGTCGACGTCGTCAAGCAGCTCTTCGCGTCCTGGGACGCGGACGCCGTCGTCCTCGACCGCGGGAAGGGTGTGTACGCGGATCACACCAAGGTGCGGCCCATCCACTTCAAGGGCAAGTACTTCCAGGTGCGCGGCCCCTTGAACACGGTGCCCTCGCCGCAGCACAGGCCGGCCTTTGTGCAGGCGGGTGCCTCTCCCCGGGGCCGGGCCTTCGCGGCCCGCAACGCGGACTCGATCATCGCCATCGCCAACGGTGTGGAGGGCATGAAGCAGTTCCGCGAGGACGTGCGGGCCCACGCCAAGGACCAGGGGCGCGATCCGGACACCATCAAGACGCTGTTCTGTGTCACTCCCGTCCTGGGCGAGACGGAACAGGACGCCCGGGACAAGCAGGCCCGGATGGTGTCCTCACCGCAATTCATCCAGGACATCCTGGCCCAGACGTCGGCGCTCACCGAGATCGACTTCGCGCAGTTCGATCTGGACGAGCCACTGCCGCGCCGCCTTGAGACCAACGGCGAGCAGGGGTCGCTCGACCAGCTCCAGCAGTGGGGCAGCGGGAAGACCCTGCGCGAGCTGGTCATCGACGCGGCGGGCGGGCTCGTCTCCTCCGTCGACCTGGTCGGTACGCCCGATCAGGTGGCCGAGCGGATGGGTGAGGTGATGGAGGAGGTCGGCGGCGACGGGTTCATGATCACGACACCGCTGCTCCGCCTGAACCGCCGCTACATCGCCGAAGTCACGGACGGTCTCGTCCCGGCGCTGCAACGACGCGGTCTGACCCGCTCCGCGTACACACCGGGCAACACGCTCCGGCAGAACCTGCTGGAGTTCTGAGCGGTGGTACGGGCACCCCGCATGACTCATCGGCCGTGCGGGGTGGCTAGGCCCGTACGACGGGGAGTTCTGCGTCCGCATCACCAGAATCGGCCACCGGGAATTCGCGGTCCGCGTCCGTTTCGACGGCCCGCACCGTCCGGTACCAGCGCCCCCAGGTGTCGAGTTGTTCCGCGATTTCGTCCAGGCTGCGGCCGATCTCGGTGAGCGAATACTCGACCTTCGGCGGTACCTCCCGGTAAACGGTCCTTATGACCAGACCGTCGGTCTCCATTTCGCGCAGCTGGCGGGTCAGCATCCGCTGGGTGATCCGGGGCAGGGCACGCTTGAGCTCGCTGAACCGCCTGGTCCCGGCCAGGAGCTCCTTCAGAATGGCCAGTTTCCACCGGCCGCCCAGGACCTCCATGGCACTCTCGATCGCGCAATATTCCGGCGTACTTTCCGTACGTTCCGAACCGTCGCGCACGACTCCACCTCCACCACGGTATACACCTTGACGGTATACATCCTGAAACTTGGTATACATCTTGATACTACGTCACATTCAAGTGCGTACTTGTGCCCTGCATTTGTATCCCACGATAGTGCGAACATGACGAATAGCGATGCCCCCGCAAAGATTCCGGGCGAACCGGATGCCGCCGCGCAGCGCCGCAAATGGCTGGTCCTCGCGGTGGTCTCCACCAGCCTGCTGCTGTGCGGGATCGACCTGACCGTGCTGCACGCGGCTGTGCCGAGCATGTCCCTCGACCTGCATCCCAGCGGCGTCCAACTCCTGTGGATCGTCGACATCTACTCGCTCACCCTCGCCTCGCTGCTCGTCACCTGCGGCACCCTCGGCGACCGCATCGGGCGCAAACGCATGGTGCTCAGCGGCTTCGCCGTGTTCGGGCTCGCGTCGGCGGCCGCCGCGTTCTCCCACTCCACGCCCCAACTGATCGCCGCCCGTGTCGCCTTGGGCATCGGGGCCGCGATGATCATGGCGTCGACCGTGGCCATCATCCGCGTCGTGTTCACCGACGACCGGGAACGCGCCATCGCGATCGGCATCTGGACCTCGGCCCACAGCGTCGGGGCGACCCTCGGCCCGCTGCTCGGCGGCCTGATCACCGAACGCTGGGGCTGGGGCGCGGTCTTCCTGGTCAACGTGCCGATCGTGCTCGTCATCCTCCTCGTGGGCGCCCGTGTGGTGCCCGAATCCCGCAACCCCTCCCCGCGCCACTGGGACATGGCGAGCGTCGCCCTGTCGATCACCGGGCTCGCGGGGGTCGTGTACGCGCTGAAGCAGGCCGGAGAGCGCGTGGGCGTCGACCCGCTCATCCTGGCCGCCGCGGCCGGCGGAGCGCTGCTGCTCTTTCTCTTCGTACGCCGTCAACGGCGGCTTGCGGAACCGCTGTTGGACTTCTCGCTCTTCGCCGATCGCCGCTTCTCCACCGCGACGCTCTGCGTGATCGGCTGCTTCGGAAGCTATGTGGCGCTGCTGTTCTTCCTCACCCAGTGGTTCCAGCAGGTCGGCGGGTTCTCACCGGTGCGGGCGGGGCTCGCCCTCATGCCGCTGGCCGCCGCGAACGCGGTGGGTGCCACGACCGCGCCCTGGGCCTCGGCCCGCTGGGGCAACCGCTGGGCGCTGACCGGTTCGCTCGGCCTGTTCGCGGCGGCGGCGCTGGCCCTGGCGCTGACCGGGGACACCTCGCACTACACCGGGCTCGTACTGCCGCTCATCGCCGCCGGGCTCGGCGCGGGGGTCGTGATGACGCTGGGCGCGGACTCCATCATGGCCGCGGCCGACCCCGAGCGCTCCGGCGAGGCCGCCGCGATCCAGGAGACGTCCTTCGAGCTCGGCGCCGGGCTCGGCGTCGCCGTCCTCGGCACCGCCCTGGCGGCGACCTACCGCACCTCGCTGTCCGAGGTCCCCGGGCTGAGCCCGGGACAACAGAGCACCGCCCAGGAGTCGTTCGCCTCGGCGGAGGACGTCCTGAAGCAGCTCCCCGCCACCACCGCCACGCACCTCACCACAGCGGCCCGCCGCGCCTACGACCAGGGCTTCACCACGGTCGCAGGGGTGGCCGCGGCCGTGCTGGTGGCCACGGCCGTGCTGGCGGCGACGATGCTGCGGCCGCGCGCGACGGAGGTGGCCGAGGAGGACTCGGAGAAGGAGGTGCACACGGCGCCGTAGGGGGTGCCACTGGATTGAAGGACGCGTGCCGGCCCGGGAATCGGAGCCGGTACGCGCCCTTCCTCTTCTGCCACAAACACGTCCAGCACTTCTCTTGGCATGCTCCGATCAGACCTGCCAAGCTTCCCCCAGCCATCGCCCTGACCCCAGGAAGACGGCAGCACACGTCCCACCTCAGTGATCGTGCACGTGCCGCGCACCGTCCGCGGTCGTCCTCCGGCGCACCCAGGCCGGGCCGGGCGGCCACCGAGCAGGCCGTAATCCCGGCCGCCTCAAAGGAGTTCCGTGTGAGACCCACCCCCCACAAGTCCCTCGCGGCGGCCGCATGTGCCGCCGCCGCGCTGGCTGCCGTATCCCTTCCCGCCACCCCGGCGTCGGCCCAGGCCCCGCGCGCCGACGCCTGCACACCGGCCCAGGTGGTCGCCAACGGCGGGTTCGAGAGCGGTACTTCACCCTGGACCCAGTCGTCGACAAGTGTGATCACCAATCGCACCGGTGAGAGCGCCCACGGCGGCACCCACTTCGCCTGGCTGAACGGTGTGGGCAGCACACACACCGACACACTCTCCCAGAGCGTCACGATCCCCTCGGGATGCAGCACCGCCACCCTCTCGTTCTGGCTGCACATCGACACCGCCGAGACGACCACGTCGACCGCGTACGACAAGCTGACGGCGAAGATCGGCGGAACGACGCTGGCCACGTACTCGAACCTCGACAAGAACACGGGGTACGTGCGGAAGTCGTTCGACGTGTCGGGCTTCGCGGGGCAGACCGTCAACGTCGCCTTCACCGGCACGGAGGACTACAGCCTCCAGACGAGCTTCGTCATCGACGACATCGCCCTCGACACCTCCGGCGGCTCGACCCCGCCCGCCGACTCCACCCGTACGCCTGCCGCACCCTCGTACAACGTCAGTCTGACCAGCAACGCGAGCGGCAACGGCTGGACCGGGCACGAGAGTGCGACCTTCACCAACGCCTCGCCCACCGCGCTCAGCGAGGTGTATCTGAGGCTGTGGGACAACTACCACGGCACCTGCTCGGCGATGCCGATCACGGTCAGCAACGTCACCGGCGGCACAGCGGGCGACCTCTCGGTCGACTGCACGGCACTCAAGGTCGACCTTCCGACGCCGCTGCCCCAGGGGCAGAGCGCCACGATCGGCTTCGACCTGGGCATCAGCGTGCCCGACGGCGCCGACCGGTTCGGCGCCGACGGGGCGTTCAACAACATAGGCAACGCCCTGCCTGTCCTGGCCATCCGCGACGCGGCGGGCTGGCACCTGGACCCGTACACCAACAACGGCGAGTCGTTCTACTCGCTGGCCGCCGACTTCAAGGTGACCCTCGACCACCCCACCGGCCTGCTGGTCCCGGCCACCGGCACCTCGGTCGACACACCCGGCTCCAGCGGACGCACCGTCACCACGGCCACCGCCACCAAGGTCCGCGACTTCGCCTGGGCGGCCGGCCCGTTCAGCAAGATCTCCGGCACCTCGCCCGCCGGCACCGCCATCAACATCTACTCGGTCTCGGGCATCAGCTCCTCCGACGCCCAGTCGATGCTGGCCACCGCCAAGTCCGCCGTGGACACGCACGCGGCCCGGTTCGGGGCCTACCCGTACGGCGAGCTGGACGCGGTGATCGACAACAACTACTGGTTCGGCGGCATGGAGTACCCCGGCTTCGTCCTCGACCTGGTCTCCACCACGGCGCTCACCCACGAGATCGGGCACCAGTGGTGGTACGGCATCGTCGGCGACGACGAGTACAACAGCCCCTGGCTCGACGAGGCGTTCGCCGACTACTCCACCGACCTCGCCCAGAACAAGACCGGCACCAACTGCTGGAACAGCGTCTCATGGGCCTCGTCCGCCGAGAAGATCACCAACTCGATGGCGTACTGGGACGCCCACTCCTCCCGGTACTCGACCGTCGTCTACGGCTACGGGAAGTGCGCACTGCACGACCTGCGACGCGTCCTCGGTGACAGCGTGATGGCCAAGTTGCTGAAGGATTACGCCACTTCACACTGGTACGGCGTCTCGACGACGGCCGAGTTCAAGGCGGCGGCCCAGGCAGCCACCTCCACGGACCTGACGTCGTTCTGGACCCAGCACCGCATCGACGGCTGACACACAGGCGCCGGTTCGCCGCGGAGGACGTCCTGCACCACCCGTCGTCCGCGGCGAAGCTGCTTTCAGGCCGGGTCGAAAGCCGCGAATATGTCGAGCAACGGCTGCGAGACGGGCCGGAGTTGTGTGGCGGTCCGCATGCTGCCCTCCCCCCTGGTCAGACCGCCGTCTTCGAGGGCGCCGGAAGGCGGGCCGGGTCGAAGGCGGTCGCGGCGAGCGTGCCATCCCTGGTGATCAGGCCGAAGACCGGGTATCCGGTGATGGCGAAGGCTTCGCCGAGCGGCCCGTCGCCGGGCTCGACCACGACGTGTGCGACCTCGGACAGGGCCGCCACCTGCTCGCGGGCCTCCTCCTCGGTGCCGTGCACCACGGCGAGGACGCTGCGGCCGGTCTCGCGTGCGGTCGTGCGGGCCTGCTCGACGAAGAGCGGCGGCCGCTCCTTGCAAGCCCGGCAGTCGGGCGAGAAGAAGCCGAGCATGGTCTCGCCGAGGCTCTCCCGCGTGACCCTTTCGCCCGCGGTGGTGACCACCGAGAAGGGCGGGGCCACGGAGCCCGCCAGGATGATCAGGCCTTCCGCCACCGAGTCCGCCTTCTGCTCGGCCTGGGCGCGGAGTCTGCGGATGACGCCGAAGGTGAGCAGCAGGTTCAGCAGACAGGCGACGGCGATGAGGGCGACGGCGGCGACGCGGAAGGGCATGGGTGACTCTCCGGGGTCTCGTGTCAGCGTGCGGCGGGGTCTCCGCCTTCAGTGGGAAGGGTGCGGGGCCGACTGGGATGTGTGCCCAGGGCAGCCCAACTACGGCGCGAGTCAAGGCTGTTGACGTCAGGGCGTGGATCTGCGGACCCGCCCCGAGGTGCGCGTCGTACCGTCGTCGAACAGCACGCCCAGCTCGTCCGTGAAGATCACGAGCAGCGCGCCCACCAGCGCGCCGAACGCCGCGATGAGGATGCCCGCCGCCTCGGCCGGGGTCGGTGTCCCGGCGAGACCCGCCGCCAGGCCGAGCGCGGCGAGGGCGAGCAGTGCGGTGTTCCGGACCAGGTGGCGGCGGCCGATCGGGGTGGTCGAGGCGCCGAAGCAGGCACAGGAGGCCTTGGTTCCGCTGCGCGGCGTACGGACGATTCCGGTGGTGAACGCGGCGAGCAGGAGCAGGGTCAGGACGAAGCCGGGCACGGGCGACAGGGCGAGCAGGACCACCGCGGCGCACTCCCCGGCGATCACGGCCACTGCCACGGAGCGGCTCAGGCGGGCCGGAACGCCCATGGACCGGGCGGAGTCCTCGAAGCCGCGGAAGGCCTCGGCGCCGCGCGCCTTTCCGACGGCGGAGGCCACGAACACGATGCCGACGAGGACTTCTCGGGATGCTGCTGAAGGAGGACCGGGCCGGTGCCTGCGTCCCCGAGCACGGCAGCTTCTGCAAGTGCTCCAACCATGTCCGCCACGTCTACAGCTGCAACGGCCCTTGTGTGAAGGACGGCAGGTGCTGAGCTCGCCCCACTCGCGTCCCGCACTCGACGCGTGCTGATGACGCACTCCGGCCCACCGGCCGGTTCCCCGGAGGCGGCTTCGCCGGGGAACCGGCTGCGGGCCCGCGCCGCGTGGACGGCGGTCGCCCTCCAGTTCCGGGGCGCGCCGGTCGGCGCCTCGCTGCTGTTCGCCGTGACCGTGGCAGTCGGGGTGACACCGGCCGCCACCGCCTGGCTCGCCAAGCTGCTCTTCGACGAGCTGGGCCGCGGTGCGCACGCCGATGTGCGGCATGCCGTCGTGCTCGCCGTCGCCACGGCCTCGCTCGGCGCGCTTTCCGCCGTCCTGCTCCAACTGGCCGCGTATCTGGACGAGTTGGTACACCGACGGCTCGTCGTCGAGGTCGAGCGGGTCTCGGCGGTGCCCGGTGACCCCGTGCCGCCCGAGGTCCGCGCCGTCGTCGGGGCCCCGGACGGCTCACTGGTGCCGCCCGGGTCGCTGGTCGTCCGGGGCGACGCGGCCCGCACCCAGGACTCCCGTCACTTCGGCTACGTACCCCGGTCGGCCCTGCTCGGTGTGGTGGTCACTCGACCGGCCGCCCGCAAGCGCGGGCCCGTTCGGCCGCATCTCGATCCGGCGCGCTGATTTACGTGGGCCGCTGACGCCTCGTCATGTTCCGCTTCGCATACGGCTGTCAGGTCAGTGCGGCGTCGGCCGCGTCCAGGATGCTGGCGAAGGAACGGGTGACCATCGGCCGTGCGAAGACCCGGGTCAGCACGGGGCCGAGCACCGGCAGCTTCATCTCGGCGCGGGTGGTCCACACGACCCGGGTGCCGCCGTCGACCTCGCTGAACGTCATGCTGCCGAACTCGTGCCGCGACGGCGGCACACTCCGCTCGACGACGTACTCGGTGGTGTACGGCGCCTCGTAGCGGGTGATGCGCTCCCTGAGCCAGCCGATCGCCCAGAGGTGGCTGCGCACCGCGCCCACGCCGTAGGGCGTGGACTCGCCCCGCCGGGTCAGCCGGCAGCGCAGCACCAGGGGCGAGCGCTCGTAGTTGGTGGTCGTGGTGAGCCACGCGAAGACATCGTCGATGGGGGCGTCGATGACGCGCTCGACCGTCATGGTTTCCACCGTCAGTGCACTCCTCTGTCGAGTAGGCGCACCGCGTCGTCACGGTGCAGCTTGTCGGGGTTGCGCATGGCGTAGAGGCCGGTGATCCGTCCGTCGTGGATCTCGAAGGCGACCAGCCAGTCGAGTTCGCCGTCGGTGAGGAACCGTGCCGCGGGCATGCCGTTGTACGTGGCGGGCTCGATCCGGGTGTCGGGCGTGATGCTGGTGCGGGCCACGCCGAGGACGAACCGGGCGACCTCCTCGCTGCCGGTGATCGGGCGGCGTGCGGCGGTCACCTTCCCGCCGCCGTCGGCGATCTGGACGACGTCGGGCGCCATGAGATCCATCAGCGCCTGGATCTCACCGGTCGACGTCGCGAGCAGGAACCGCTGGACGATCTCGCGGGTGGCTGCGGAGTCGGGCTCGAAGCGGCGGCGGCGCGCGTGGACGTGCTTCCGTGCACGGTGGGCGATTTGACGGACCGTCACCTCGGTTTTGCCCACCGAGGCGGCGATCTCGCCGTGGCTGTAGCCGAACACGTCGTGCAGCACGAACACCGCACGCTCGGTCGGGTTCAGGGTCTCCAGGACGAGCATCAGGGCCATCGACACCGACTCGGCCAGGATCGCGTCCTCGCTCACCGCGGGTCCGGTACGGATCGGCTCGGGCAGCCAGGTGCCGATGTACTCCTCGCGCCGCGCCTTGACCGCACGCAGATGGTTGAGGGACTGCCGGGTCACGACGCGCACCAGGTAGGCGCGCGGGTGCTCGATCTCGGCCGGATCCACCGCGCTCCACCGCAGATAGCTCTCCTGGAGCACGTCCTCGGCATCCGCGGCGCTGCCCAGCATCTCGTAGGCGATGGTGAACAGCAGCGGGCGGTGCTCGCTGAAGGCGTCCTCAGTCACGGCCCGCCTCCTCCGCCGACACGCATGCATACCCCGGCATCCCACCAGACCTCTCTCGACTGCTCATGCCTGCCCATCTGTCCACGCATGCCCATCGAGACACTCCGCCCCGGCGAAACGTGACACCGCGCCGATGTGATTCGCTTCACAATGACGAGTCCCGCCGCTGCCGACCGAGACACGACAGAAGATTCATGACATGTGTTTCGCCTGATTGTTTGCGCGAATGCCTCGTCCTACGCTGAAGCGATGGGTGCCGTACCTGAACCACATACAGGCTGGACGTTCCTCACCAATCACGCGCCCGCGTGTTGGCCGCGATCGCCGACGACCCCTCGACGCGCATACGCGACATCGCCGCGCACTGCCGGCTCACCGAGCGCGCCGTCCAGCGGATCATCGCCGAGCTGGAAGCGGCCGGATACCTCTCGCACACCCGGCACGGGCGCTCCAACACGTACCGCATCGAACCGGGCACGCCGCTGAGGCACCCCGCCGAGGCCGGGCTGACCGTGGCCACCCTCCTCGCGATCCTGGCCCAGCACGACGAGCAGCGCGGACAGCCCCGGCCACAGGAGCTGCGGACGGCGCCTCCACAGGATCGGGAGACGCGGGCCGAACGGTCGCGCTGACCGTCCGCCCGCCTCAGGCAGCCCCACCCCGGCGCCCGAGGTCACTCAGCGTGTGCGACCTGGTCCTCTTCCGGTATCTGCTCTGCCGATCTCCGTGCGCCGGGGGAAGATGGTGAAGGCGCTGAGACAGGTGTGACGCGCCGGGCGGGCGGACGAAGGGCCGACGATGAACGCATCCGAGGTATTCGGGGAGCGGCTCGGTCCCCTGCGCGTCGCCGCCTCCGAGCCGGGCGGCCTTCTCGACGTGCTGGGGGTTGCCGCCATCGTCCTGGACGAGACCGGCCGGATCGCCCTGTGGAGCCCGCAGGCCCACGAGCTGTTCGGCTGGGACGCACAGGAGGCCCTCGGCCATTCCGCGGCGAAGCTCCTGGTCTCCGAGGAGCACCGACCGCAGGTCCTCGACCTGTTCGCCCGGGTGATGAGCGGCGGCGGGGCATGGGCGGGCGTCTTCCCGATCCGGCACAAGGACGGCCGCACGCGGATGGTGGAGTTCCGCAACATGCGGCTCCAGGACGAGCACGGCGGCCTGTACGCGCTGGGGATCGCCACCGACGAGCCGACGCTGCGCTCCGTCGAGCGCGACCTGGCCCTTTCGGTGCGCCTCGTGTCGCAGTCGCCGATCGGCCTGGCGGTGCTGGACACCGAGCTGCGCTACGTCCTGGTCAACCCGGCGCTGGCACGGATCAACGGGGTCGCGTCCGCCGACCACATGGGGCGTACGGTCCATGACGCCCTGCCGTTCCTGGACACCGCGCACATCGAGTCCGCGATGCGCCGGGTCCTGGAGACGGGCGTGCCGCTGCTCGACCAGACGGCCATCGGCCGGACCCTCGGCGATGCGGCCGAGCACGCCTGGAACGTGTCGTACTACCGCCTGGAGGACCCGGCCGGCCGGGTCCTCGGCGTCGCGGCGTCGGTCGTGGATGTCAGCGAGCAGTACCACGCGGCGAACGAGGCCGCCGAGGCCCGCAGGCGCCTCGACCTCATCGCGCGCGCGTCGGTGCGCGTGGGCACCACCCTCGACCTGAACCGCACCGCCCACGAGCTGGCCGACCTCGTGGTGGCCGACTTCGCCGACATCGCGGCCGTCGACCTCCTCGACTCCGTCCTGGAAGGCCACGGCGCCGCCAAGGATCCTTCGACGGGACGCGTGTCCATCCGCGCCCTGGCCGTCGCGGCCGCCTATCCCACCGACGCCCTGCGGGCCGCCGATCCGCCGGGCAACATCGCGAAGTACAACGCGGAACGCCTGGTCACCCGGTGTGTCACCACGGCCCGGCCCGTGCTGGTCAGCCATGTCGGCCCGGGGGATCTGGCGAACATCGCCCGTGACGACGAGGCCGCCGCCCTCCTCGACCGCGCGGGCCTGCACTCCTACCTGGCGGTCCCGCTGATCGCGCGCGGTGAGGTCCTCGGCGCCCTCGACCTCAAACGGGCCCGCAACCCGCAGCCCTTCACCCACGACGACGCCGTCCTGGCTCTCGAACTCGCCACCCGGGCCGCCGTCTCCATCGACAACGCACGCTGGTACCAACAGCAGCGTCACGCCGCCCTCTCGCTCCAGCGCCACCTCCTGCCACGCCAGCCGCCCCAGCCCACGGGGCTCGACGTCGCCTACCGCTACCAGCCCGCGGCGGCCCTCGGCGAGGCCGGCGGCGACTGGTTCGACGCCATCCCGGTGGCAGGCGACAAGACCGCGCTCGTCGTCGGTGACGTGATGGGCCACGGCATCAACGCGGCTGCCACGATGGGCCAGTTGCGCACCGCCACCCGTACTCTGGCCGGCCTCGACCTCGACCCCGCCGATGTCCTGCGCCACCTCGACCGCATCACCGCCGAGCTGGACGAGACGACCGCCACCTGCGTCTACGCCGTCTACGACCCGCACCGCACGCACTGCCGCATCGCCCTCGCGGGCCACCTGCCACCCATCTGGGACCGCCCGGGCCGGGCCCCCCGCTTTCTGCAACTCCCCACCGGTGCGCCGCTCGGCGTCGGCGGCGTCCCCTTCCAGGCCACCACGGTGGACTGCGCGCCCGGCGACCGGCTCGTCCTGTACACCGACGGCCTCGTCGAAACCCGCGACCAGCCCATCGACGACCGGCTGCGCGCCCTGCTCGACGCGCTCACCCACCACCGCCTGCCCCTGGAGGCGACCTGCGACCGCCTCCTCGCCGCGCTGCCCCCGCCGCAGGGCCACGACGACATCGCCCTGCTCATCGCCCAGGTCACCCCGTCCCGCCGCCCGGCCTGAGGGCGGCCCGCTCACGCAGTGCCGCACCCCGTTCGCTGTACGCCGGGGTGTACGAAGGGAGCCCGCTGAGCACCCCGTAGCTCTATGACCACCTATGTCGTAACGATCCCCGGAACCCTTCTCGCGGAGCGCACCGAGGCGACCACCGAGACCCTCGAACGCGCGCTGCGCCCCGCCGACCCGCGCGGCACCCGCGCCGGACAGGCGGAACATCTGGAGATGCTCACCTTCTACAGCGGATCGTCAGCCTTCAGCATCCGCCTCGAAGTCGAGGCCGACGACACCGAGGCCGCCGAGCGGGAGGCCCGCCGGACAGTCGCCGCCGCACTGCGCACGGCGGGCTACGCGCAGGACGAGGCCCCGCTGGGCGACGCGGTCATCACCGGGATCACCACGGAGTGAGCGGTACGCAGTGAGTACGCCTGCCCATGGGGGGCACCCGGAAGCCCGTACAGCCCCGCGGCCGGTCCGCGCTCACCGGGCCGGCCTCCGCACCGCCCGCAGAATCCCGGGCAGGCGCGGCTTCGACCCGCCCGGGCCGGGAGGGCTCTCGGCGGAGGCCTCGGAGCCGGCCGGTCGGCGTTGCCACCAATGGTGGCGCCGGGGGTGCAGGGCGCGGCCGAGCCGGCGGCCCAGGAGCAGGTAACCGGCAAAGGAATCGAGCGAGTTGAGGATGACGTCGTCGATGTCGAAGGCGCGGCCCGTGACCAGCAGACCCTGGGCAGTCTCGACGGTGAACATCACGAAGGCGGTCGCCAGGACCACGCGTACGAGACCGCGCGTCCGGGGAAACAGCACCGGCAGCAGCACCCCGAAAGGCATGCCGGGCAGGACGTTGCCGCCGACCTGCTTCACCGCGTCCCGCCAGTCGGGCTGTGCGAGATAGGCGCGTATCGAGTCGCCCGGGTGCAGGTTGGTGTGCGTCAGCCGGACGGACGCGGGGGACGGGACGAGGGTGGCCCGGGCCAGTACCACCGCGAAGGCCACCATGCAGATGAACCCCGCGATCGGCACGGCCGCACGGGCCACCGCCGCTCGCCAGGTACACCGCTGGAGCCGGGGTCCTGATGCCATGTCACCCCGAGTACCCCCTCCGCCGTTCACCGGACAGCGGCCCTCGGGTCGATTGACGCGCCTCTATTGACGCGCCCACGCCAGGGCCCTACGGTTTCTCCGTTCATATCCGAGCATGATGTTCACCATACAGAACGCGAGACGGAGAGGTCCGCGCACCCACCGGCCGTCGAGTCACCAACACCCCCACGAGAAGGTCCCCTGATGCGCATACGCCCCCTGCTGCTCCTCCCCTTCGCCACAGCTGCCGCCGCCCTCGGCACCCTGGCCTTCGTGACCCCCGCATCATCAACTCCCCCTGACATCAAGGGGGTTGCGGCCCGGAGCGGCAGCAGTGTCACCAATGCGTCGGTCGCGCCCGGCGGCACCTTCGACCTGTCGGTGTGGGAACTCCAGGAGCCAGTCGGCTCGCCCGGGTCGCCGACCACGATCCCGTCGTCCCGGCTCCAGGGTGCCAACGGCTTCCAGGACGCGTACTTCTACAGCGACGCGCACGACGGCGCGATGACGTTCTGGGCACCGGAAAAGGGTGTCACCACACCGAACTCCCATTACGCCCGCTCCGAACTGCGCGAGACGAACCGCGACGGCAGCGCCGCGAACTGGTCGCTCGACGGAACCCACCGACTGAACGCGACACTGCGCGTGGTGTCGGTGACGTCCAACGTCTGTGTCGGCCAGATCCACCTCGGCACGGGCGGACCGTCCACGAAGCCGCTGGTGGAGCTCTACTACCGCGCCGACGGTGACATCGTCCTGGGCACGGAGAACTCGCCTTCGGGCGGGCAGACGACACACGCCGTGGGCCATGTTCCGGTGGGCAAGACGTGGAGTTACACGATCGGTGTTTCCGGGGGCCACACCATCGACCTGACGGTCGACGGAAGCACCACCCACTACGCGATCCCGTCCTCCTTCAACAGCTACCAGCAGTACTTCAAGGCGGGCTCGTACAACCAGTCGTCCTCCAGCAGCACGACCAAGGGCGCCCGCGTCGCCTTCTACAAGCTCACCGTCGCGCACAGCTGAGCAGGCGGGCACCGGTCCATCCATGTGAACGTGAGCAGTGCGCACACGGGCGTCGGGGCGGGCGCACCGGCCGGAGCAGCGCCGCTCAGCGGGCGCGACCGCTCCTCACGCACTCCCGACGGTCCCCCAATGGCCGATACGCCGGGCATGGCGATTCCTGACCGGGGCACTCTTCCAGACAGGGCCCCCGGCCACCCGGAACAGCCCGCCTCTCGCACCGCGCCCGCGTCGGCGCGGTCACCCCGACCTTGGGATGGAACTCACCATGAGCATCATTGCCTGGATCCTCATCGGCCTTCTCGCCGGCGCCATCGCCAAGGCCATCATGCCCGGCAGGGACCCGGGCGGCTGCCTCGTCACCATGCTCATCGGCATCGTGGGCGGGCTCCTCGGGGGGTGGCTCGGGAAGGTCGTCTTCCACGTCCACTCCATCAACGGCTTCTTCCACCTCTCGACGTGGATCGCCGCCATCGTCGGCTCCGTCATCGTGCTCATCCTCTACCGCCTCCTCATCGGCAACCGAAGCCGCCACTGAGGTCTCCCCGCCCATCCCGGAACAGCACGCCCCAGCCACACATCACCAGCCCCTCGAACCAATCATCAGAACTCCCCCCGCCCTGCCCCCCCTGTTGACGCACACTCTTACAGTGCCGGAAGATCCCGGAGCCGAAGTGTTGCCCAACAGCCCGCGCAGGAAAGGGACTTGATGAGGTCGACGAACATGCCCCGCACCGCGGTACGAGGGCCGCGCGCCCTGCTCGCGGTCGCGCTGGCCGCCGCCGCGGCTCTGCTGTCACCGGCCCCCGCCCATGCGGCTCCCGCGTGCGAGGCCACCGCGGCCGCGCCACCGGTCCAGGTCGCCCAAGTGCCCGACTGGGCCGAGTCGATCATCGTCGACAAGCGGGGCCGCATGTTCGCCACCGCCTACTTCACGGGCCGCGTCTACCGCATCGACGCGCCGGGCAGCACCCCCGTGGCCCTCACCGGGAACATCGGCGCCAACGGCGGCATCGTCGTCCGCGACGACGGCCAGCTCCTCGTCGGCACGGGGAACGACCTCGGTCATTCGCTCACCGGTGACCTCTTCCCGGTCTCGAAGCTCCTCCTGGTGGACCCGGACTCCGGCAAGGTCAGCACATACGCCTCAGGACTCGGCGGCATCGACGGTGTCGCCCTCGCGCCCGACGGCACCGTCTACACCACCACCGTGGGCGGCCGGAACATCGGCCGCGTCACCCCCAACGGCCGGGTCGACCCGGCATGGGCCCACGTCCTGATGCCGAACGGCATCGCCGTCTCCCCCCAGGGCAACGAGGTGTACGTCATCCAGACGACCCCCGCCCCGGCGCTGTACCGCATCCCCGCCGACGACCCGGCGCACCCCGAACGCTGGATCCCCGCCGGCCTGTCCGACACCCTCGGCCTCCCCGACGGCCTCACTCTCGACAGCCGGGGCCGCCCGCTGATCGCCACCCATGCGGCCGGCCAGATCTGGCGGGCCGAACAGGGAACGCTGTGCTCCGTGCAGTCGGGCCTGTACCTGTCCACCCAGATCACGTACGGACACGGTGACAGCGGCTTCTCCGCGGGCAAGCTCTACCGGTCCGGCGTCGACGGAAAGATCTACGAGGTCCCTGCGGGAGCCGAGCCGGGAGCCCGACAGACGGACAAGGTGGGCGCGCCTCGCGGGTAGGTGCGTCCTCTCCCGGATACGTGTCTCAGATACGCGCGTCCTCGACAGCCGGGATCGCGTGGGCGCGGCCCGCGTCACCGACCTGCGAGTGGCGCGGGGCAGCAGCCGGCGGCTTGCCGCAGAACGCGGGTTCCAGCAGGCTCATCAACCCCTCCGTCACGGCACCGTTGTTGGAGGCGTTGGCGAAGACGACGACCGTGCGCTCCCCGCCCGGCATGGCGAACGCCTGCGACTGGTAACCCTGGACGATGCCGCCGTGTCCCAGCACCTTGCCGCAGGACAGGGAGATCTGCCGGATCCCGAGCCCGTAGGCGATCGTCGGCGTGCCCGTGGGCAGCACCCTGGTCATCTGCCGCAGCGAGTCGTCGGACACAAGGCCTCCGGCGCTCCCGGCGAGCAGAGCGGTCAGGAAGCGGTCGAGGTCGCGGGCGGAGGAGACGATGCCTCCCGCGCTCCAGATCCAGGACGCGGTCTGCTCGGTCGAATCGAGGAGCGGCTCTCGGCGGTCGTCACGGGTCAGGTAGCCCGTGATGTGCCGCCCCGCGATGCGCTTGCCGGGCACGGTGAATGACGTGGTGCGCAGCCCGAGCGGCTCGAAGATCTGCTGGTGCAGCAATTCGGCGTAGGCGCGCCCGGTGAGGTGTTCGGCGGCCAGCGCCAGCAGGACGAAGCCTGTGTTCGAGTACGCGTAGGCCGTCCCCGGCGGGTACTGCAGCCCGTGCCGCACCGAGAGGGCGACGAGATCCCGGGGCTCGTACACCGTGTTGCGGATGCGCTGCTCGAAAGCGGCGGTGGTTTCCTCGCCGCTCTGCTCAAGGAGATCGTTGATGTGGTCGTACACTCCGGCGCGGTGTTCCAGGACCTGGCGTGCGGTGATCTGCCAGTTCTCCGGCAGCGTCCCGGACGGCAGGTAGTCGCGCAGCGGCTTGTCGAGGTCGATGCGGCCCTGTTCGGCGAGGCGCATCACGATGACCGAGGTGAACATCTTGGTGTTGCTGCCGACCCGGAAGCGTGCGTCGGCGCTCATGGGTGTGCCGTCCAGGTCGGCCTCGCCGACGGTCAGTGACCGGTCGGATCCTGGGGCCCGGTGGTCCCGGATCACGGCGAACGCGCCCGGCGCCCCGGCCTCCGTCACGCGTAGCAGCGCGGCACGCACCCCGGCCATGTCCGGCTCGGTCCGCGTCTGCTCGCCGGACGCGCCGACCGCGCTCCCGGCCACCACCGCGACAGCGGCCACGAGCGTGGTCATGGAACGGGCGAGCCTTGTTCTCATCACTGGAGCGTTCCTTCCGCATCCCGCTGCATCGCGGCGGCTCGTGGAGGGGCCCGGACTCGCGACACCCTGTGCGGCCGAGATCGTATAGGTATGCCGGGTTTCTCCCCTACGAGCGCGGGCCGTCCGGCGTTTCGGCGCACCCGGGACGTCGCTGCGTATAGGCGAGCTGTCGGTGAGATGTCGGCCGGGAACGTGAGGCTGGGGGCCTGCGGCTGCGGGGAAGCACCCGCGTCCGACCATCCAGGCTCAAGGAGCGTCCATGAGGCCCACCGCATCCCAGTCCCGACCGTGGGACGTGCGTCGACCGCCGCGCGCCGAGGGCAAGAACTTCCTGGTGACAGGAGGAAACGCGGGGATCGGATACTTCGTCGCGGAGCAGCTCGCCGGAACCGGGGCCACCGTCGTGCTCGGCAGCCGCAACCCGGCGAAGGCCGAGGCCGCGGCGGTCTCGATCCGATCCCGCGTTCCTGGTGCGCGGATCCGTCAAGTACGCCTGGATCTGGCCGAGTTGACGTCCCTGCGATCCTCCGTGGAGGCGCTGGAGCTGGACCGTCTCGACGCGGTGGTCCACAACGCGGGGGTGGCGCTCGACGATCCGCCGCGGCGCGAGACCCGGGACGGCCACGAGCTGATGTTCGCCACCAACCACCTCGGGCACCTCGCGCTGACCCGATGGCTCGCACCCCTGCTGTCGGCCGCCCCGGCCGCCCGCATCGTGACGGTGGGCAGCTTCGCGGCGAAGTCCGAGCGGCTCGATCCGGACGACCTGCAATCCACCCAGGACTACCGGCCCAAGCGCACCTATGGACGGTCGAAGCTGGCCCAGATGCACTTCGGCCTCGAACTCGACCGCCGTCTGCGTGCGTCCGGCAGTCCGGTGACCAGTGTGGTGGTCCACCCCGGCGGCGCCCTGGACTCACTCACCCCTTCGCGGCCACCCCTGCATGTGCGAACCGCCGGCGGGCGACTGCGTGGGCTGCCCGCCGGCCTCATCCTCCAGGGCAAGCACGCCGGGGCGTGGCCCGCAGTGAGAGCCGTACTCGATCCGCGGATTGCCGGCGGCCAACTATGGGGGCCGCGAGTCTTCGCCCTGCGCGGCACACCGCGATGCGAACGACTGTGGAGCCACCTCGCCGACACGGCCGTCGCAGCCCAACTATGGGACACCAGTTGCGAGTTGGCGGACGTCGACCCGGACCTGGGCCTCGTCGCACAGGAAGCATCAGGGGCACAGGAGGCATGCTCCGACGATTCGGGGGCAGGCGCTTCCTACTGGTGAGGGTGCGAAGGGGAGGTTGCCCGGATGTCGGTGCTTGGGCGTTTTCCTGCCGGTGGTCCGCGCGGTTCATGGCCGGCCGAGGAGTATGCGGCTCAGCTCAGGAGGCACGGCCGCGCGGCCACGGTCGTGATGGACCTCGACAGTGACACCTTCCTGGTGGTCGAGCACCACCAGGACGAAGCGGCGTAACCGGCTTCGGCTCACCCACCCACATACGCCGCCAGATGCTCCCCCGTCAGGGTCGAGCGGGCGGCGACCAGGTCGGCCGGGGTGCCTTCGAAGACGATCCGGCCGCCGTCGTGGCCCGCGCCGGGGCCGAGGTCGATGATCCAGTCGGCGTGGGCCATGACCGCCTGATGGTGCTCGACGACGATGACGGACTTTCCGGAGTCCACCAACCGGTCGAGCAGGCCGAGGAGTTGCTCGACGTCGGCGAGGTGCAGGCCCGTGGTCGGCTCGTCCAGGACGTACACACCGCCCTTGTCGCCCATGTGGGTCGCCAGCTTGAGCCGCTGCCGCTCGCCACCGGACAGGGTGGTCAGCGGCTGGCCGATGGTGAGGTAGCCGAGCCCGACGTCCACGAGCCGTTCGAGGATGCGGTGTGCGGCCGGGGTGTGTGCCTCACCCGCGCCGAAGAACTCCTCGGCCTCGGTCACCGACATCCCGAGGACCTCGCTGATGTCGCGGCCGCCGAGGTGGTAGTCGAGCACGGAGGCGTCGAACCGCTTGCCCTCGCAGTCCTCGCAGGTGGTGGCGGTGCCCGCCATCATGCCGAGGTCGGTGTAGATGACGCCGGCGCCGTTGCAGGTGGGACAGGCGCCCTCGGAGTTGGCGCTGAACAGCGCCGGCTTCACGCCGTTGACCTTCGCGAACGCCTTGCGGATCGGGTCGAGCAGTCCAGTGTATGTCGCCGGGTTGCTGCGCCGCGAGCCCTTGATCGGGCTCTGGTCGACCGAGATCACACCCTCACCTGCCGGGATCGAACCGTGCACGAGCGAGCTCTTGCCGGAGCCGGCGACACCGGTGACGACCGTCAGCACACCGAGCGGAATGTCGATGTCGACGTCGCGCAGGTTGTTCGCCGTCGCGCCGCGGATCTTCAGCGCGTGACCGGACTCGCGCACCGTCCCCTTGACGGTGGTCCGGTCGTCCAGGTGCCGTCCGGTGATGGTGTCACCGGCCCGCAACGCCTCCACGGTGCCCTCGAAGCAGACCGCGCCGCCCGCCGCACCGGCGCCGGGCCCGAGATCCACGACATGGTCGGCGATGGCGATCATCTCGGGCTTGTGCTCCACGACGAGGACCGTGTTGCCCTTGTCCCGCAGGCGGAGCAGCAGCTCGTTCATCCGCTGGATGTCGTGCGGGTGCAGGCCCGCGGTGGGCTCGTCGAAGACGTAGGTGACATCGGTGAGCGAGGACCCGAGGTGGCGGATCATCTTGACGCGCTGCGCCTCACCGCCGGACAGGGTGCCCGCGGGCCGGTCGAGCGCTAGGTAGCCGAGGCCGATCTCGACGAACGAGTCGAGGGTCTGTTGGAGCGCGGTGAGCAGCGGCGCGACCATGGGGTATCCCCTGCTCGAAGAACTTGGGGAAGGCTCCCTGAGACCGCGTACCCACTCCGCCAGGTCGCGGATCTCCATCGCGCAGGCGTCCGCGATGCTGATCCGCTCGATCTTCGACGACCGGGCGCCCTCGCTGAGCCGGGTGCCGTCGCACTCGGGGCAGGTGGTGAACGTGACGGCGCGCTCCACGAAGGCCCGGATGTGCGGCTGCATCGCCTCCTTGTCCTTGGCCAGGAACGACTTCTGGATCTTGTGGATGAGGCCTTCGTAGGTGAGGTTCACCCCGTTGACCTTCACCTTGACCGGCTCCCCGTAGAGGAAGTCCCGCAGCTCCTTCTTGGTGTACTCGCGGATCGGCTTGTCGGGGTCGACGAAGCCGGACTGGGCGTAGACCTGCACGGTCCACTGGCTGTCCGACTTCCAGCCGGGGATGGTGAACGCGCCCTCGGAGAGCGACTTCGAGTCGTCGTACAGCTGGGTGAGGTCGATGTCGGAGACCGCGCCCCGGCCCTCGCAGCGGATGCACATGCCGCCGGTGCGGCTGAAGGTGGCCTTCTGCGCCTTGGTCTTGTTGCCGCGCTCGACGGTGATCGCGCCGCTCGCCCTCACCGACGCGGTGTTGAAGGAGTACGCGCTGGGCGGGCCGATGTGCGGCTTGCCGAGGCGGCTGAAGAGGATGCGCAGCATCGCGTTGGCGTCGGTGGCGGTGCCGACGGTGGAGCGCGGGTCGGCGCCCATCCGCTGCTGGTCGACGGTGATCACGGTGGTCAGACCGTCGAGGACGTCGACCTCGGGCCGCGCCAGGCTCGGCATGAAGCCCTGCACGAAGGCGCTGTACGTCTCGTTGATCAGCCGCTGCGACTCGGCGGCGATCGTGTTGAACACCAGCGAGCTCTTGCCCGATCCGGAGACGCCGGTGAACACCGTGAGGCGGCGCTTCGGGATCTGGATGCTGACGTCCTTGAGGTTGTTCTCGCGGGCGCCGTGCACGCGGATCAGGTCGTGGCTGTCGGCAGCGTGCGGCGCGGGCGACTGCGGGTCCGTCCTCTTGGCCATGCTTATCGTGTTCTCCATCTGTGGGAGGGGCCGCCTGCGCGGTCCCCGCCGGTGTCGCCCGACTCGGTCCGCCCGGCGCTGCGAGCAGCTGCGAGCGGTACGTACGGTTCTACTTCGTGGCCGCGGCCGCGGCAATGGTCCGACGTGATCCGCGGTACCGGCCGGGGCGGTGCGGTGCCCCCTCCGGCCGGCGTGCGGTCCGCGCTCATCGGTCCTGGAGCACCCCGAGGACGTTGCCGTCGGGGTCGGTGAAGGTGGCCACCAGGCGGCCGCCGCCCACATCGCGCGGGGAGTCCTTCACCTTGGCGCCCGCGGCGGTCACCTCGGCGAGCTTCGCCTCGATGTCCGGCACGTGCCAGTACGCCACCGGCCCGGTCATGCCCTGCTCCGCGCCGCCCGGGACCAGCCCGATCTGCTGTCCCTCGGCCTCGTAGCCGACGTAGTACGGCTCGTCGCTCTGCGGCGCGACACCGAGCAGAGCGGTGTACACGGCCTTGGCCGCCGCCAGGTCGGAGACGGGGTGCAGCACGGTCTTGATTCCCTGGGTGGAAGAGCCGGTGGTGGTCATGATCACTCCTGAATTCGTGGGTCACACCGCCCCGGTGTGCCTCATGACGACCACGCTAATTGCGGCCCGGTGGCCGCGCTTCTCCATTCCTGATCGGTTCGGGTACACCCTCCCGACGGGGCGACTCACTGTGGGTCGTGCGCGTACGGTGCACACCCGATGCGGCGGCTTCGATCGGCGAGGCGATGGCTCGGCGCACGGACACGACGTGGGTCAACCTCAGCTCGGGCGGCACCGAGATCTCCTGCTCGGTGCGGACGCGCGGTCCCGGAATAGAGGAGTCACCGCTCCTGCAGAAGCTGCCGCGCACACCCCAGGTGGTGGATGTCTCGGCGCACTGCCTGTTGCACGTCTTCTTCGGTCAGGACCTCAGCACCATCAACAAGAGCGGACCTCTGACGGCCGCGCAGGTCGCGCAGCTCACGCCTTCCGTCGCCCCGGAGCAGGCCACGGCCGAAACACCTCCGGTGACGCTGGACGACAGCGACCGGCAGCTGCTCGATCTGCTGGCGCGGGACGGCCGTGCGGCGCCCGGTGAACTGGCCGCCGCGACCGGCCTGTCCCTCTCGACGGTGCGCCGCTGCATCGCGGAACTCAGAACGGCCGGCGTCCTCTACTTCGACGTCGAGTACCACCCGGACGTCCTGCAGCAGAACTTCCGCGCGGCCCTGTGGCTGGAGATCGACCCGTCCCGCCTGGCGGAGGCCGGCGCGGCGATCGCCGCGCACCCGGAGGTGTCCTTCGCCGCCGCCGTGACCGGCACGGCCAACCTGTACGCCAGCATCGATGTCGCGGGGGCACAGCTCTTCTACCGCTACCTCACCGAGTCGGTGGCCACCCTGCCCGGCCTGCGCCACACGGCGACCGTCCCCATCCACCGCACTCTGAAAGGCCCCGGCCCCTACCTCCCGACAAGGGCATAGCCCGCCCGCATCAGAGTGCCCGGTCCGGGGCCAGGGCGACGTTCGGCAGCACCACACCGCGGCTGCGGGCGAGGTAGCGCTCGGCTGCTTCCACGGCGGCGGGCCTGGTCCGCTCCCCCATCAGGACGCACAGCGTGTACGCCGCGTCGTCCCGTGCCTGTAGCGCGCGGGCGTCCCACGGAGACTGGGCGGCCCTGCGTTCCCGGCTGCGCAGAAGAGCCAGGAGTTCATGGACGACGTACCAATGGGGCGACAGCATCATCTGCTCCGGGATCGGACGAAGGACGAGGGAGGTGTGGCGGCGTCGACGCCCCTCCGGGCGCCGGTGTCACCGTCGGACGATGGCCGGCCCTGGAGCGCCTCCCATCGTGACCCCATATCCGCACGGTCCGCACCCGGGAGCGTCACACCGAGTAACCGGGCGAGAGGCGGCCGACATGCAGCACTCGTGCCACCGACGTACGTTCACGGCAATCGGCGACGGCCGGTCCACCTGCACCGGAGAGGCACGATGGTGAGCGACGAGATCTGGAAGTTTCAGCCAACTGCTGGGTACCGAGCGGGAGTTGACCTCGTCGGCTATCGGGTGGAAGCCACCGACGGCCACATCGGAAAGATCGACAAACACTCCGAGGCGGCCGACGCCGCGCACCTCGTGGTGGACACCGGAGCGTGGATCCTCGGCAAACACGTACTCCTGCCGGTCGGGACCATCGAGCGCATCGATGCCACCACGGAGACGGTCTATGTGAACCGGACCAAGGACCAGATCAAACGCGCTCCCGAGTACGACGCGGCCAAACACGCCGGTGAGCCCTCCCACCTGGAGCAGTTCGCGCGCTACTACGGGCAGCCCCACATGTAGCCTCGCCTCGCGCGAGCCGCCGCCCCGCACCCAGGCAGTCACGCACAGTATTTTCCGCCGATGTTCACCGATCCGGAATTTATTGACGAACCTCAATGGTTGGCATATGCATCGAACCAATCGGATCGATCTGGCCACCCTCCCGGCGGTCAGGTCGGCACTGATCAGCGAGGCACCGTGAACGACCACACCCCCGAACAGCCCGCCGAGACCGTCGCCCGGCTGCGCGCCACCTTCCGCTCCGGCCGCACCAAGCCCGTCGAGTGGCGCACCACCCAGCTGCGCCGACTGCGCGAGATGCTCACGACCCACGGTGCCGATATCGCGGAAGCCCTCCACGCCGACCTGGGCAAGAGCTCGACCGAAGCCTTCCGTACCGAGATCGACTTCACCATTCGCGAGATCGACCACACCCTGGAGCACCTCGCCGAGTGGCTGCGGCCGGAGTCCGCTCCGGTTCCCGCACACCTCGGCGCTGACGCGACGGCCTGGACGCAGTACGACCCGCTGGGTGTGGTCCTCGTCATCGCCCCCTGGAACTATCCGGTCCAGCTCCTCCTCACGCCGATGCTCGGCGCGCTGGCGTCCGGCAACGCGGTGGTCGTCAAGCCCAGCGAGCTCGCCCCCGCCGCCTCCACGGCCATCGCCCGCCTGCTGCCGCAGTATCTCGACACCGCCGCGGTCGCCGTCGTCGAAGGCGCCGTGCCCGAGACCACCGCGCTGCTCGCCGAGCGCTTCGACCACATCTTCTACACCGGCAACGGCGCGGTCGGACGCATCGTGATGCGGGCCGCCGCCGAACACCTCACCCCGGTCACCCTCGAACTGGGCGGCAAGTCCCCGGCGTTCGTCGACCGCGGCGCCGACCTGTCCGTGGTCGCCGACCGGCTGGCTCGGGGCAAGTTCCTCAACGCCGGCCAGACCTGCGTCGCGCCCGACTACGTCCTGACCGACCCGGAGACCGCGCGCGCCCTGGAGCCCCTGTTCGCCCGCGCCGTCGAGGCACTCTTCGGCGCCGATCCGCAGAGCTCCGAGGAGTACGGCCGGATCGTCAACGAGCGGCACTTCGACCGGCTCCGCTCGCTGCTCGGCTCGGGCCGTGCCGTGACCGGCGGCGCCACCGACCGGGCCACCAAGTACATCGCACCCACCGTTCTGGCCGACGTCGACCCCAAGTCCCCGGTCATGCAGGAGGAGATCTTCGGCCCGATCCTGCCGATCGTCACCGTGCCGGGCCTCGACGAGGCCATCGAGTTCATCAACGACCGCGACAAGCCGCTGGCCCTGTACGCCTTCACCGACTCGGACACCACGCGCGAGCGCCTGGCCGCCGCGACGTCGTCGGGAGGCCTCGGGTTCGGTCTGCCGCTCGCCCATCTGACCGTCTCCGACCTGCCGTTCGGCGGGGTCGGCGAGAGCGGCATGGGCAGCTACCACGGCCGCTACTCGATCGAGACGTTCAGCCACCGCAAGTCCGTACTGGACAAGCCGCTCGCCTGAGCCGCACGTGCCCTGCCGTGCCGTGCCCTGGACAGGTCGACGACCGCCCAGGGCACGGCCGCGCACCCTCAATTCCCCTACTCGCCCTGCCAGTCACCCACCCATCACCGCGCGAATCACATGGCGGGCGTTGTGGGCCATCGCCGGGTTCGTCGTGCGGTAGTAGGGCAGCGCGATCAGCGCCTGGGAGAGCGTTCGCGCCCGGCCGCGGCTCCAGGTCGCGTCATCCACGTCGACGGCCTCACGGAAGACGTCCCTCGCACCGGCCGGGAGCAGGTTCCAGGCGGGGAACAGATCGCACGCCGGGTCGCCCGTCCCCAGGCACCCGAAGTCGATCACCCCGGTGAGCCTGCCCGCGTCCACCAGGAGATTGCCCGGCATGAGATCGGCGTGCAGCCACACCGGCGGGCCGTCCCAGTCCGGGGCCCGCACGGCGTCCTCCCACACGGCCGTCACGGCATCGCAGTCGATGCCCTCCTGAGGGATGGCGCGCAGTTGCTCGATCGCGGCGCGGGTCTCGGTGTCGAGCAAGCCAAGCGGCCCTCCGCGATGGGCGGTTGACGCCCCCGGCAGATCGATGCTCCGCATCGCCGTCACGAACCCGGCAAGATCCTCGGCAAGGAGCGAGGGCTCGGCGAGCGCTCCGGCCTCGGGGTTCCTCCCACCCAGCCAGCGATACACCGACCACGGCCACGGATACCCCTCGGCGGGCCGCCCGAAGCCGACCGCCTCGGGAATGGCGGTGGGCAGCAGGGGCGCGAGACGAGGCAGCCACTCCTGCTCCAGCGATACGTCCGGGGCCCCGCCCTCGACCAGCGGCAGCCGTACGACCATGTCGTCGCCCAGCCGGTACATGGCGTTGACGGTCCCGCCGGACGGAAACCGCTCCACCGCAAGCCCGGCCCACTGCGGCAACTGCCCGGCGATCAGCCGCCGTACGAGATCGTCGTCCAGAGGGTGCTGACCGGGGTGCATCTGCTCTGCGCTCATGGGCCGCCATCCCACCGCCGGGTGCGGCCGACGGTCAAACCGTTTTGCGACCGCTGGGGGGCGACCACCCTGCACCCCCCGGCTCGCCCCATCAACCCACCCGCTCCCTGGCCGCCCGTCCCGCTCGTACGCTCCAGCGGCCGTCCGCTCGGGTGAGGTGGATCGGGTGGGCGAAGCACGTGCTCACCCGGTCGCTGGTCAGGACGTGCTGCGCCGGGCCGGAGGCCAGTGCGCGGCCCTCGCGCAGGAGCAGCACGTGGGTCGTGCCCGGTGGGAGTTCCTCCAGGTGGTGGGTGACCAGGACCGACGACAGCTCCTGGTCCGCGAGTTGGAGCGCGTCGACGCGCTCGATGAGCTGTTCCCGTCCGGCGACGTCGAGGCCGGTCGCCGGTTCGTCGAGCAGGAGCAGCCGGGGTCTGGGCATGAGAGACCGGGCGATCAGCGCCCGTCCTCTTTCGCCCTGGGACAGGGTCGGCCACCGCGCTTCCTGGCGTTCGCCGAGGCCGAGCAGGGCGATGAGTTCCTCGGCCCGTGCGGCCTGCTCCGCCGTGGGCGTCCAGCGCGGCACCCACTCGCTCGTATTCGTCAGCCCGGTCAGTACGACGTCACGGACCCTGAGAGGAGAGCGCAGCGCATGCCGTGGGTCGACATGGCCGATGTACGTGCGCAGTTGGCGCATGTCGACTCGGCCCAGTGCGTGCCCCAGGACCTCGACCGTGCCCCGGGTGGGATGCACGAGCGCCCCCAGCAGGCTGAGCAGTGTGCTCTTGCCCGCGCCGTTGGCGCCGAGCAGCGCCCAGTGCTCTCCGGGCCGTACGGTCAGCGACACGTCGCGCAGAATCGGATTGCCGTCGCGGACGACGTCGACGTTCTTCACCCGGATCACCGGGGTCGCGCCCATGGTCAGCCCCGCCCGGCACGGTTGACAGCGGCCATGACCGCGTGGACCGACGCGGAAAGGATGGAGGTGTCCCAGCCCGCGCCCCAGCAGATGTCGTCGCCCACCCGGCATTCGGCGTAGGTGATGGCGGGGCTGCCCGGTCCGGTCCCTGTGGAGTGCTCGTTGTAGGTGAGGATGTCGACCGCGATCCCGGCCGTCGCGAGCGCATCGGTGAAGGCCGACAGCGGCCCGTTGCCGGTTCCGTGCAGTGTGCGTTCCTCCCGCTCCGTACGCAGGACACATGTGAACCCGTGCGTGCCCGCGCGTACTTCACCCGTTTCCCAGGACGCCAGGGTGAGGTGGCCGTCGACACCGGGTGTGATGTAGGTGGTGCGGAACAGTTCCCACAAGTCCTTGTGGGAGAGCTCCCGGCCGCTGGTGTCGGTGGCCCGCTGCACCGTGCGGGAGAAGTCCGGACGCATGGCCTTGGGCAGGTCCAGGCCGTGGTGGGTGTGCAGCAGGTGGGCGATACCGCCCTTGCCGGACTGGGAGTTGATGCGGATGACTTCCTCATACGTGCGCCCGATGTCGCCCGGGTCGATGGGCAGGTACGGCACCTCCCAGGGTGCCTGCTCCACCGGGACGCCCAGCTCCGCCGCCCGCGTCAAGTGATGGGCCATGCCCTTGGAGATGGCGTCCTGGTGCGTGCCGGAGAAGGCCGTGTGGACGAGGTCGCCGGCATAGGGGTGGCGCGGGTGGACCGGCAGCCGGTTGCAGTGCTCCACCACCGCGCGTACCGCGTCGATGTCGGAGAAGTCGAGCATCGGGTTCACACCCTGCGCGTACAGGTTCAGGGCCAGCGTGACCAGGTCCACGTTCCCCGTCCGCTCGCCGTTGCCGAACAGGCAGCCCTCCACGCGCTGAGCCCCGGCCAGGACCGCGAGTTCGGCGCAGGCGACGCCGGTCCCCCGGTCGTTGTGCGGGTGCACGGACAGGATGACCGAGTCGCGCCGGGCCAGGTGGCGGTGCATGTACTCGATCTGGTCCGCATACACGTTGGGGGTGGCGATCTCCACCGTGGCCGGCAGATTGTGCACCACCGGCCGGTCCGGGCTCGCCTCCCACAGCTCGGTCATGCTGTCGCAGACCTCCAGGACGAAGTCCGGCTCGGTGAGGTTGAAGACCTCGGGAGAGAACTCGAACCGGACGTCCGCGCCCCGCAGTTGCCCGGCGCGCCGCATCAGATGGGTCCCGGCGTCCAGGATCAGTTGGTGCACCTCGGCCCGGGAGCGCCCCAGAACCACATCCCGCCACACCGGCGCGGTGGCGGTGTAGAGGTGCACCAGGGTGTGCGGCAGCCCCTCGATCGAGTCGATGGTCCGGTCGATGAGGTCGGGACGGGCCGGGGTGAAGACGGAGATGGTGACGTCCTCGGGCACGGCGCCGCTCGTCGCGAGATGGCGTACGAAGTCGAAGTCGGTCCGGCTCGCCGAGGGGTAGCCGACCTCGATCTCCTTGAACCCCATGGTGACCAGGAGGTCGAACATCCGGCGCTTGCGCTCGGTGTCCATGGGTTCGGCGAGCGCCTGGTTGCCGTCGCGCAGGTCGACCGGCACCCACAGCGGGGCCTGCTTCAGCTGCCGCGACGGCCAGGTCCGGTCGGTGAGCGGCAGCGCGACCCGCTCGTGCGCGGGCCGGTACCGGTGGTGCGGCATCGCGCTCGGGCGCTGCGGATTCCAGGCGGGAGCGTCCTGCGGTACGGCGGTGGACGGGCGCGGAGCGCGGGAAACATCCTCGTGCTGGACGAAGCCATGAGACGGGGTCATGAGACGGAGCTTCTTTCAGTCGGCCAGGCGGTGACCGGCGCAGCCCGACACCCGCTGCGGGGTGCCGGTCGTGTCAGACCCCGCAGCGGCAGCCGAGAAGAAGCTCGCGCAGCAACATGCCGGTACAGTAACCACAGTTGAACTCCTCAGACAACCTGAGAACTGAAAGAAGGTGACCCCGGATGCCGTTGGGTGCTCTGCGGCCAACTCCCTTGGTCGAGCAGGCGACCGACCGGCTGCGCGAACAGATCGTCGGGGAGGAGTGGCCCGTCGGGACGAAGCTCCCGGGCGAGACCTCCCTCGCGCAGATGCTCGGCGTGGGACGCTCGACGGTGCGCGAAGCACTGCGCGCACTGGCCGGGGCGGGTCTTGTCCAGGCGCGCCAAGGCTCCGGCGTCTTCGTCATCGCCACCAAGCCCAAGGAGGACTGGTCCACCCAGCTCCGCCGGGCGGCCGTGGCCGATGTCTACGAGGTCCGTATGGTCATGGAGGTCGAGGCGGCCCAGCTGGCCGCCCTGCGCCGTACCGATGAAGACCTCGCCGCCATGAAATCGGCGCTGGCCGGGCGCCGCAGCGCCGTGAGCGGCAGCAACGCGGAGTTCGTCGACGCCGACATCGCCCTGCACGCCGCCGTGGTCGCCTCGGCGCACAACCCCGTCCTCACCGCCCTGTTCACCGAATTCGTCCCCGCGCTGCGTCAGGGCCTGATCGACCTGGTGGAGCTCCTCGACCTGCGGACCAAAGAGCCGGACCACTCGGACGCCGGGCATGCCGCCCTGGTGGACGCCATCGCCGAGGGCGACGACGAGGCGGCGGGGCGCACCCTGCGCGAGGAACTGCGCCAGACACTGGCCCAGCTGCAGGCAGCCTGATCGCCTGGGTGGATCATCCCAACCAGCCGCATTCGGCCGAGAGTCGAAGCAGACGTACAGCGAGCCGGGCTACTGGTGCCGACCAGGGCGAGCGCGGTCGACGACGGGACGCAGGCCCCCTTCGAGATGAGCCCGGACCCGGGATCGCAGGGGTGGGCGCCGGCCTGATGCGGCCAGTCTCACGAAGTGGGGTTCACCCCCTGTCCCGTACCAGATCGCCCCCTTGAACACGGTCTCCCGGACGGGTTTGCCGGTGCGCTCCGGCGGCCAGTCGGGGAGTTCGAGGTACGGGGTCCCATCCGGCCGCCTGGGCATCGTCGCGCGGGCCCGGACGCGAAACGTGTCGTAGAGGACGAACGACCCCGCCGCCAGTTCGGCAGGGCGGACGGGAGCCGCGCGCCGGCGTCGGCCCTGCACCCCCGCCTGCTGGCCGAGCAGGAAGAGCAGGCCTCCGCCGGCCAGGAGGAGCGGCAGTTCAGGGGCTGTCCGAAGAACGCGACCTCAGCGCGACGCGGGCCCGGAGATGTGCTTCTCGAACCAATGGTGAGCGTAGGGCTCGTCGTTGAACGCGGGAACCTCCTCGAAGCCGCACGAGTGGTACAGGCCGATCGCGGCGCTGAGCGCCTTGTTCGTGTCCAGGCGCAGTACGTCACTGCCGTACTCGACAGCCCGGGCCTCCAGCTCGGCCAGGAACCGGCGGCCGAGGCCGAGGCCCCGCGCGGCGGGCGCCACCCACATGCGCTTGATCTCGGCCGGGGCGCCGGCCGGCAGCTTCAGACCGGCACATCCGATCGGCTCGCCGTGCATCCGGGCCACGAGGAACAGGCCGTGCGGAGACCGGAGTTCGCCGGCGTCGGGCAGCAGGCTCAGGGCGGGGTCGAAGCCCGTGTCGAAGCGCTCCTGCAACTCGGTGAAGTACGCGCGCAGACAGTCCTTGGCGTCGCGGCTGTCCGGGTCGACGGCGTCCACCATGACCGTCGCGGCGGTCAGCAACCGGTCGACCTCGGCCATGGCTGCCACCAGTCGGGCGCGCTGAGCGGTGTTGAGCGGCTCAAGGAGGGAGCCCGCCAGCTCGTCGCTGCGCCGGTCGAGCACGGCGCGCTCCGCGCGGCCCGCGTCGGTGAGCTTGACGGTGCGCACCCGCCGGTCCTGGCGCTGCGGCTCGACCGTCACCAGGCCGTCGCTCTCCAGGGAGCGCAGCAGCCGGCTGACGTACCCGGAGTCGAGCCCGAGGCGCTCACGCAGTCCCCGTACGTCCTGACCCTGCTCGCCGATCTCCCAGAGGAGCCGGGCCTCGCCGATGGGACGGTCGCGGCCGAGGTAGCGGTCGTGGAGCACCCCCACGCGTTCGGTGACGGTGCGGTTGAAGCGGCGTACCTGCTCGATCTGCCCTGCGTCCATTCTCTGACCATAGTCAGAGAATGGCGGGAGTGCCAGCGATGGGCGGCGAAGCAGGGGCACCCGCGGCACCCGCAGCACAAAGCCCCCGCCGCTCGATGAGCGATGGGGGCCGAGTACGTGTCCAGAGATCAGGGCGGCGTGCGGTGTGCGGGGTTCGAACCCGGACGCCCGAAGGCGCTCAACCAAAGAAGTAACCGCTGCCTGCGCACCTGGACGGGATCACCCTAGCCGGGACGAGGTCAGTCCGGCATCCGAATATGGGTCGCCGGGTCAACCTGCATGTTCCACTTGCCAGTTGACCCGGCGCAGGGTCGCGTGGAGCGGGGCGGCGGGTTGCAGGAGCAGACCCGCGCGTGGGGGTACTTCCGTGTCGGGCAGGTCGAGGTGGAAGCGCTGGGCGAGGGTGGCGAGGACCAGGGCCGCCTCGACCTGGGCGAAGCGGGCGCCGAGGCAGGTGCGCGGGCCGCCGCCGAAGGGGTACCAGGCGTGGTCGGGCACCACGTCCGGGGCATCGGCGTCCCAGCGTTCCGGGCGGAACCGGTCGGGCCCCGGAAACCAGCGGGGGTCCCTGTGCGTGGTCCACGTACTGCACCAGACGATGGTTCCGGCCGGGATGCGGGTGCCGCCCAGCGTGGCGCCTTCGCGGGCGACGGCAGGGATGAGCCATACCGGAGGGTAGAGCCGCATGGCCTCCTTGACGATCTGCTGGGTCCAGGTGAGGCGCTCGCAGTCGTCGATGGCGGGCGGGCGCCCGGCCAGCACGTCCACGAGCTCGGCCTCAAGGCGGGCGCGGGCCTCGGGCGCACCGGCGAGCAGATGGAACGCCCAGGTCAGCGCCGTGGAGGTGGTCTCGTGACCGGCGGCCCAGAGGGTGACGGCCTCGTTGCGCACCTCCTTGGGCGACAGCGGGCGGCCCTCTGCGTCGCGGGCCGCGAGGAGCCGGGTGAGCAGGTCGTCGCGCTCTTCGGCGGGGTGAGCCGGGTCTCCTGCGGCGCCGGTCCGCTCTCGTCGCTCCCCGATGAGCCGGTGCACTTCGCCGTCGATGGTGGCCACCGCCGCGAGCAGGCGCCGCCGGGAGGGAGTGCGTACCCAGGCTGGCAGGAACAGGCCGATGCCGCGCAGCTCGGCCCCCACCGCCTGCTCGGCGACGTCCATCGCATCGCCCAGGGCCTCGGTCTGGTGCCCGAGGTCGTTGCCGAACAGGGTGCGCAGGACGATCCGCTGGGTGATCACTGCCATCTCCCTGCGGACGTCGATCCGCGCGCCGTCACGCCATCCGTCGGCGGCGGCTCCGGCGCACTCGACCATGGCCTCGGCGTGCGAGCGGACCTGGCGCGGCCGGACGGTCGGCTGGACCAGGGAGCGCTTGCGACGCCAGTCCTCGCCCTTGCTGAGAATGACGCTCTGCCCGGTGATCTGCCGGAACGCCCAGCTGATTTCGAGGATCTCGTACGTGTCCTCACGGGCCGCGAGCAGCTCGCGGATGTGCGCGGGGTGGGAGATGAACAGGCTGCGCCTCGGCCCGAGGGACCAGGTCACGGCGTCCCCGAAGTCGTCGCGCAGCCGGGTGAGGAAGCCCAGGGGATCCTTCCCGAAGGCGAGGAGGTTGCCCAGCGGCGGGAGGCCGCGAGGGCCGCGGACGGGGTTGAGCGGCGGCGTGGATACGGGCAACGGAACTCCCCGGGTATGGCTGTTGGGCCCCAACGTAACGACTCCCTACCCGCCGCTCCCCCGCGACAGGCGACCGTTCGCGGACTCAGTGCCCGGACGCCCGGGGCACTCGTGGTTGTGCGGGTCCCTCCCCGGGATCCCTTGCAAGCCGAGGCCCCCCGGCGGACGCCGCCCCGCCGGCTGTGCACCACCGCACGACCCCTGTCGTAGGGTGTTGCAGTCGTGCAGCGTCGCAGGAATCCGGAGCAAGTTCAGCGTGTCCTCGTCCTTTCAGCCGGTCCTGGACCGCATCGCCACCGAGATCGCGGCCACCCCGGGCCGCGGCCGCCCGGCCGACTACATCCCCGTCCTCGCCTCGGCCGACCCGCAGCGCTTCGGGATGGCCGTCGCCGACCTCGACGGCACGGTGTACGGGGTGGGCGACTGGCAGCACCCCTTCTCCACGCAGTCCATCACCAAGGTCTTCACCCTCGCGCTGTGCCTCTCACGCGAGGGCGAGGAGCTGTGGGAGCACGTCGGCCGTGAGCCCTCCGGCAACCCGTTCAACTCCCTGGTGCAGCTGGAGTACGAGGCCGGCATCCCGCGCAACCCGTTCATCAACGCGGGCGCCCTCGTCGTCACCGACCGCCTCCAGGCCCTGACCGGCACGGCGGCCGACACGCTCCGCACGTTCCTGCGCGCCGAGTCCGGCAACGCCCAGCTGGACTTCAACGAGCAGGTCGCCACGTCCGAGGCCTCCCACAGCGACCGCAACGCCGCCCTCGCCCACTTCATGGCTTCCTACGGCAACATCAGGACCCCGGTCCCGCTCCTCCTCGACCAGTACATCCGCCAGTGCTCCCTGGACGCGTCCTGTGCCGACCTGGCACGGGCCGCGGGGTTCCTGGCCCGGCACGGGATACTGGCCGACGGCTCGTCCCTGCTCACCCGCAGCCAGGCCAAGCAGATCAACGCGGTCATGCTGACCTGCGGCACCTACGACGCGGCCGGCGACTTCGCCCACCGCGTGGGCCTGCCCGGGAAGAGCGGCGTCGGCGGCGGCATCATCGCCGTCGTCCCGGGCCGCTGCACGATCTGCGTCTGGAGCCCGGGGCTCGACGAACGCGGCAACTCGGTGGCGGGCGTCGCCGCCCTGGACCGCTTCACCACGCTGACGGGCCTCTCGGTCTTCTGACGCTTCATCAGGGGCCTTGCCGCCGGGCGAGGCCCCTTTTCCGACGCACTGACTGTACCTACTAGTATGTACAGTGAACATCGCAACGACACCCGGATCCAGACCTCAACACCCCAAGGGGGAGCCCGACATGCCGTTCGTCCGCATCGACGCGCTGGGGACCGACAGCGATCGTCTCGACGCGCTCGGCCGTGCCGTGCACGACGCCCTGGTCGAGACGATCGGCATCCCGCCCGACGACCGGTTCCAGGTCCTGACCGGGCACGACGGGACCCAAAGCACCCTGCGCTACGACAACTACCTCGGCGTCCCCCGCGACCACGGCATCGTGTACGTCGCGATCACCCTGCGCGCCGGGCGGACGCCCGCCCGGAAGCGGGCCCTCTACCGGCGCATCGCCGAGCTGGCCCACGCGTACGCGGGCACCGAGCCGCGCAATGTCTTCGTCACCCTCTCCGAGAACGAGTCGATCGACTGGTCGCTGGGCAACGGCGCCGCGCAGTACGCCCCCTCCCCCGGCGACTGACCTGCCCCGCCTACCCCATGGCCGTCGGAGCGGTGTGCAAGGTGCCGTCCAGGACCGTGACCGCGTTGCCCGCGAGGTGGACGCGGTCGCCGTGCAACGCGGTGCGGACCAGGCCCGTGCGGGCGGATGCCTGGAGGCCGGTGAGGCGGTCGCGGCCGAGGCGCGCCGACCAGTACGGGGCGAGCACGGTGTGGGCGCTGCCCGTGACCGGGTCCTCGTCGATGCCCCTGGCCGGCGCGAAGAAGCGGGAGACGAAGTCGTACCCGAGTCCGGGCCCGGCCGCCTGGGCGGTCACGATGACGGCGCGCAGACCCTCGCGGCGCGTCAGCGCGGCCACGGCGTCCAGGTCGGGAGTCAGTGTGCGTACGGCGGCCTCGAAGGGCAGCACCGTCAGCAGATCGCCGAGCGCGGCGGAACGGAACGCCGCCTCGGGCTCGGCTCCCAACGCCTCCAACAAGCCTGCGGGGATGGGCACTTGAGTGCCCGGCGCGGCCGGAAAGTCCAGGGTGATGCCGCCTTCCGCGGCGGCATGCGTGACGAGGGTCCCGTATCCCCGGCTGCGGAACCGGACGGCGCCGAGCAGCCCCCGTTCCGTACGCAGCACGTGCGCCGTGGCCAGGGTGGCGTGGCCGCACAGCCTGGATTCGACGAGCGGGGTGAACCAGCGGATGGCCCAGTCGGCCTCGTCGGAGCCGGGCAACGGCAGGGCGAACGCGGTCTCCGAGTGGTTCATCTCGGCCGCGACACGCTGCATCCACACCTCCTCGGGCCACTGTCCGGCGGGCAGGAGGCACACACCGGCCGGGTTCCCGGAGAACGGACGGTCGGTGAAGGCGTCGACCAGGTGAAATCGCATGCCGAGAACCTAGTGACAGCGGACGGCGTCCCACCAAGGCCACCTCATGGCGAGTGGACTGGCACAGGCTCGGCGAGAGCCATTACCCCACACGTAATCGCGCACGACCCCCACCCTGGGCCACAGTACGAACACGCCGCACCGCAGCGGCCGGTCCCACCACACGACGGGGAGATGCACATGCCGTACTTCACCACCGCCACCGACGGAACCGAGCTCCACTTCATCGACTACGGACCGGCCGACGGACCCACCCTCGTCTTCCTCAACAGTGCTTATTTCGGTACCGAGATGTGGGAGTTCCAGATGCTGCCGCTCGCCACCGAGGGCTACCGCTGCATAGGCCTCGACCGGCGCGGGCACGGCAGGTCACAGGACGTCTGGGGCGGGTTCGACCTGGACACGCTCGCCGACGACCTCGGCTCGCTCCTGGACCACCTCGACCTGCGCGACGTCACCCTGATCGGGCACTCGCTCGGCACGGCCGAGGCGGTGCGGTATCTGACCCGGCACGGCAGCGGGCGGGTGGCGCGGCTCGCTCTGGTGGCCGGCATGGCGCCGGGCATCGTGCGCGGCGACGACAACCCGGAAGGGCTGCCCGCCGAGGCGATCGCGGCGGCCAACGAGACGTTCCGCAGGGACCGCGCCGAGTTCTTCGCGACCGGCGGTGACGCCTACTTCGCCCTCGGCCTGCCCGGCAACGACGTCTCGGCCGCGTACGTCCAGAAGGTGATCCAGGACTGTCACGGCGCCACCGCCCGGGCCGCGACCGCCCTCGTGGCCAACTTGGAGACCCTGGAGATGGCCCCCGAGGTACGGAAGATCGACATCCCCACGCTGGTGATCCACGGCGACCAGGACGCCTCCGCCCCCATCGACCTCACCGGCCGCCGCGCCGCCGCCCTCATCCCCGGCAGCACCTTCACGCAGTACGAGAACGGGGGCCACGGCCTGTACGTGACGCACGCCGAGCGACTCAACGCGGACCTGCGGGAGTTCAGCGGTCGCTGATGCCGAACGGAGGGGGCTCAGGTGCCGCTCGGGGCGGGTTCCCCCTCGCGCATCGGCGTACGGGCCCGGCGGGGAAGGAGGAGCGGGGTCGCGAGCATGAGGACACCGGCGGCGGCGATCGCGGTGCGCGGTCCGGTCAGGCCGGCCAGCACGCCCCACAGGGCGGTCGTGGCGGCGGTGGTGACCTTGGTGGTGACCGACCAGGCGGACAGGGTGCGGGCGACCCGGTCCGTCCCGGTCTGTTCGAGCCGGTACGTGGCGAGCACCGGGTTGAAGATCCCGCAGCACGTGATCAGCCCGAGCTCGACGAGGACGACGAGCACGAGGCCGGCGAAGCCGGGGCCGACGAACCCGAGCCACATCACCCAGCATGCGCGCAGCATCCCGGACGTGAACATGACCTGGTGCTGCCCGAACCGCGCGACGAGCCGGCGCGCGAGCCGGGAGCCGATGAGCCCGCCGATGCACGGGACGCCGAACGCGAGCCCGTACTGCCAGGGCGCGAACCCGAGGGGGCCGAGCATCAGCGTGGCCATCAGCGGTGCGGTCGCCATGATCAGGCCGTTGTTGAGGGCCACGTTGAAGAACAGCGGGCGCAGTGCCGGGTGCGCCAGGATGAACCGCCACCCTTCGAGCAGCTCGCCCCGCCGCGGCACGGAGGGTGGGGCGGCGCGCTTCGGCGGGGGCTCCTCCTGCCCGCCGATGGCCCGGATCCCCAGGGCCGAGAGCAGATAGCTGACCGCGTCGGCCGTCACCGTGGTCACCGGCCCGAACAGCCCGATCGCGGCCGTGCCGAGCGGCGGTCCGATCATGGTGGCGGTCCAGCTGGTGGACTCGAACCGGCCGTTCGCAACGAGCAGGTCCTCGGGCGGTACGAGCGCTTTGAGGCAGGCGCCGCTCGCCGCCCTGGAGGTGAGGTCGGCCGCGCCGACGACGACCGACACGACCACGAGCTGGACGAAGCCGAGCAGGCCGAGCGCGAACGCGGCGGGGATGCTCAGCAGGGTCGCGAACCGGATCAGGTCCGTCGCGATCATCACCGGCCTTTTGCGGCGGAACTCCACCCACGGGCCGAGCGGCACCGCGAGCGCGGCCCCCACCGCGAGCCCGGTGGCGGCAAGCGCCGACACCGCGGCCGGCCCGGCGTGCAGCACGAGGATGGCGATGATCGGCAACGCGTCGAACGCGAGCATCGTGCCGACCGTACTGACCCCGTACGCGGCCCACAGCCACCCGAACTGCCGCCCGAGCGACCGCCTGCCCACCATGCCCCGCACACCCTTCGCCGCCCTGCCGAACAACCTCGCGTTGACCAGCGAGATCAAAGCGGCCGGCCCACGCGCCGGTCAAACAACCACCCGGACGCCGAGCCACAACCAGAAATTGTGCACTAGGGTCGCCCGGCGTGGATCTCAACGCCGTACGCACCTGTGTCGCTGTCGCGGACACGGGCCAGTTCCAGCAGGCCGCCGCCGATCTCGCCATCACCCAGCAGGCCGTCTCCAAGCGCATCGCCTCGCTGGAGAAGGAGCTCGGGGTGCGGCTGTTCACCCGCACCCCGCGCGGGGCCCGGCCCACCATGGACGGGCAGGCGTTCCTGCCCCATGCCCGGGCTCTGCTGCAGGCCGAGGAGCGGGCGGCGGCCTCGGTCCGGCCCGGCCGCCGCGCGCTGCGTGTCGACGTGATCGGGCGGCGGCTCGCACCCGCCGATCTGCTGCGCCACTTCCACCGCGCGCACCCCGGGGCCGAACTCGACGTGGTGACTCTCTTCGACGCGGACGCCGCCTTCGCCGCGGTCCTCTCCGGCACGATCGACGCGTCCTTCCGCGCGGTCACCCTGGCCGAGCGGCAGCTGCCCGAGGGGATCGGGACCGCCCGGGTCCATGACGAACCCGTGCAGCTCGTGACCGGACCGGACCACGCGTTGGCCACCGCCCGCTCGGTCACGCCCGCCGAGCTCGCCGGGCACCGGATCTGGATGCCCGGCCTGGTTGCCGGAACGGAGTGGGCGGCGTACTACGAAGACCTCGCCGCCGCGTTCGGGCTCACCATCGAGGCGACCGGCCCCGACTTCGGCACCGAGCCGCTGCTCGACACGATCGCCGACTCCCCGACGCTTGCGACCCTCGTCGGCGAGCAGACCCGTTTCGCCTGGCCCGCGGACCAGGGCCTGCGGCGCATTCCGCTCGTCGACCCGACGCCGGTCTACCCGCACTCCCTCATCTGGCACCGCGACAACCCACACCCGGCACTCACCGCGCTGCGCAGCCATCTCGCCCAGCACCACCATTCCAATTCCCTTGCCTGGAAGCCCAGTTGGGCCGAATGAAGATCGCGGTATCGACAGAAGCCGCACGGCCGTACACAGTGACCTCCTCAGCCTTCGTGACCAAGCCAGCAGCGAGGAGCCACCGTGACCCAGTGGGCAGGCCGGACCGCCGTCGAGGCAGCCGAGGCGGTGCGCCGCAAGGAGGCCACGGCCCGCGAGGTGGTCGCCGACCATCTGGCCCGGATCGCCGCCGTGGACGGCCGCGTCGGCGCGTTCCGCGTGGTACGTGCGGCCGCCGCACTGGAGGAGGCGGACGCGGTCGGCGCGCGGGCGGATCTCGGCCAACTGCCGCTCGCGGGCGTGCCCGTGGCCATCAAGGACAATCTGCCGGTACGCGGCGAGAGCACCCGCAACGGCTCGGCGGCCACCTCTGGGACACCGGCCGCCGAGGACCATGTCACCGTGGCCCGGCTCCGCGCGGCGGGCGCGGTGGTGGTGGGGCTCACCCACGTACCGGAGCTGTGCGTCTTCGGCACCACGGACGGAGTGCACGGCATCGCCCGCAACCCCTGGGATCCTTCGCGCACGGCGGGCGGCTCGTCCGGGGGCAGCGCGGCCGCGGTGGCGGCGGGCCTCGTGCCGATCGCGCTCGGCAACGACGGCATGGGCTCGCTGCGCATTCCCGCCGCGCACTGCGGCCTCATCGGCCTCAAGCCGGGCACCGGGCGGGTACCCGTGGACCTCGGCGGCGGCTGGTTCGGCATGTCGGAGAACGGCCCGCTCGCGACGACCGCGGCGGACGCACGGCTGATGTTCTCGGTGCTCGCGGGCGAACCGGTCACGGACTTCGGCGAGGGCGCATCCCCGGGCAAGGGCGCCGGCCTGGACATCGCCTTCTCAACGCGCAGCCCCCTAGCGGGTGTTCGGGTCGGCGCGGCGTACGCGGGGCTCGCCCGCCGGGCCGCCCGGGCCCTCGCCGGGGCCGGCCACCGCCTGGCGACCGCCCATCCCCCCTACCCCCTCTCCTTCGGGACCACCATCCTGGCCCGCTGGACGGGCGGCACCGCGCAGGACGCCCGGGCGCTCGACCCGGGGCTGCTCGCGCCCCGCACCCGGCGCCACGCGGCGATCGGACGCCTTGCCGGACGGCTCGGCATGCTCAACACCGACCACCGGGCAGCGCTGAATCAGCGGCTTGACCCGTTCTTCGAGAAGTACGACGCGCTGGTCACCCCCGCCCTTGCCCGCCCGGGCCCGGCGGCCGATGCCTGGCACGAGCGCGGCTGGCTGGCCAATGTGCTGGTGAACACCGCCTGCTCGCCGATGACTCCGCCGTGGAACCTCTCCGGACGGCCCGCCCTCGCCGTGCCGTTCGGCTCGCTCCCCTCGGGCCTGCCGGGCTCCGTCCAGCTCGTCGGACGACCGGGTGCGGAGCATCAACTGCTCGACCTGGCAGCCCAGTTGGAGGAGCTCCACCCCTGGCGGCGCACCGCACCCATGGAGGTGTCCGGCTCCCCTCGTAGATGAAGCTTCAACGGACCTGCTCAGCAGGCGAGTTGGCAGGCTCCGAAGATGACCACGGGCGTGTGCACATGGCATGATCACCTTCACGTTACCTGTCGGTAACGGCCACCCCCCAACCCGAAGGTCACACCTACGTGCGCATGCTCACCAGACGCCTCCTGCTCCCCGGCCTGACCGCCCTCGCGCTGGCCGGTACGGGCTGCTCCTCGCCCGGCCACAGCGCGGCGGCCGGACCGGGAAGCGCCGCGACTCCCGCGGCGACGTCGGACGGCAGCCAGCAGCTCGACGTGAACGCCGCCCCGCAGGGCTCGGCCGCGCCGACGCCGCTGGCCCGCACCCGTACCGGCAAGGGCCAGCCCGAGAAGTCCTCCCTCAAGGTCGCCTCGTACGACAAGGCGAGCGGGCGCGCCGTCATAGCCACGGCCCCGTCCGCCCCGACCGCGAAGCCGAGCCACTCCCCCGCGCCCGGCAAGACAGCCGGCGCACCGACCGACAAACCGGTCGACAAGCCCGTCGCCGTGGGCGACATCATCGCCAGCGCGCCGGCACCCGGCGCCCCCAACGGCCTGCTCGCGAAGGTCACCGAGGTCGTCGGCAAGAACGACCGCGGCACCGAGGTGAAGACCGCCTCCACGACGCTTGCCTCGGTCCTCAAGGACGACAAGGCCGACGGCAAGGTCCCGGTCGACCCGGCCTCCGTCTCGGTCGTGCCCCTGATGAAGGGCGTCACCTTCTCCTACGCGAAGAGCCAGGGCGTACGGTTCGGCCCGCAGGGCGCCAAGCTCCCCCTCGGCAACCTGCGCCTCGACGTGAACGCCGCCGTGGACACCGCCAAGGACGCCCCTGCCTCCGCCGGGGCCTCGGTCTCCGGCTTCGTGCAGCTCGCTCCCCAGGTGGAGTTCTCGTACGACGGCAGCAAGGACGGCGGGCTCGGTCTGAGCTCCGCGTTCCTCGGCATGAGCGGTGACTGGTCCTCGCAGTGGGCGCTCAAGGGCCGCGCCGCCGCCAGCGCCGGCGCACCGAAGCGGATCCCGTTCGCCAAGCTGCACAGCGCGCCGGTCATCCAGGTGGGCCCGGTGCCCGTCGTCGTCAACCTCGACCTGACCTGTTACGTGCAGGTGGAGGCCGACGGCCACGTCGCCCTCGACGTACAGCAGGACGTCAAGGGCGACTTCCGCGTCGGCGGCAGCTACGCGGCAGGCAAGGGCTGGTCCCCGGTCAGCACGTCGGCCGTGCACAGCACGCCGGTGAACGCGAGCGTCACCGCCGCCGGACAGGTCAAGGGCGCGCTCGGCGCCGAAGCCTCCGTCGGCCTGTACGGGGCCGTCGGCGTCACCGCCGACTTCGCGCCCTATCTGCGCGGCGAGGTCGACGCCAAGGCGAACGCGTCGAGCGACGGCAAGGCCTCGGCGTCCGCGTCCTGGGCGGTGTACGGCGGCTTCGACCTCAGCGGGCGGCTCAATCTCCAGCTCTCCCTGTTCGGCACGCCGGTCATCGAGCACCACATCCCGCTGGGCACCCTCCACCGCGAGTGGTCACTGGCGAAGGGGCACGCCGAGCGATAGCCCCACCGTGCGGACCTGATGGTTCAACTCCCTGGGCACGGCGACGAGTTGACGATCCGGCCGCCGTGCCCAGTATCCGCCGCCAAGCGGGGCGTACGCCCGTGTGGACCGTGGTGGCGGCAAGGAGGAACGCGTCGGGGCGGCGCAGGATGCCCTCCGGCGCGTCCGCGCAGACCGCCCTCCGCGACCGCGAGCAGGCCGCCGGGGATCAGGGCACCCGTGTGCATGCCCGTGTCCAGGTGCGTGTACGTGTGCGGAATCGCCGTGTGCGCTCATGCGGAGGAGCGTGCGCCCGTCGAGCGGCTGCGGCAACTTTCGTTGCCGATTCCGGGACGGCCGGGCGACATGGTCAGCAGCCCGGGCCCACGCCGTCGATCCGGCCGCCGAAGTCGGAGCCGTAGTCGATCCGGTTGTCGCCGCTGCGCACCACCCGGGTCTCCTTCGGGTCCCAGTTGATGAAACAGCCGTCGACGCTGGCCACGAACGATCCGACGTTGTCGTGGAAGTCGGCCGGCATGTCGTGGTACCCGTCCTTGGCGACCCACTCCCAGCTCCGGCCGTTGTAACGGGATCCGGTGTAGAAGCAGATCGACCCCTGCGTACAGGAGGGCGCGGCCGGGGCGGCGGGCGCCGCCACCGCGTTGGTGACGGGCATGAGCAGGGCGGTCAGGGAAAGAGCGGAGGCCAAGGACCAGGAACGCAGCTTCATGGGAGTTCCCCTCGTTGACGATGACGATGAACCGGTACGACCGTGCTCCCTCATGGGGCTCCTTGCCCCGAGGGCGTCCCGGATCGGATGTCCGTCCGACCCGGTGCCAGGAGTCTTGTCGGCCGTTCGGCGCCGGGTCGACGGGTTTCCCGTTGACCCCGGGAACAGGAAACAGGGAAACCCTCCGGACACCGGGCGCCCGTTCCCTGCCGTACGGCCCAACTCACCGGGCCCGGCACGGAGTTTGGGCGCGCGGCCATTGGCTAAGGTGCCGTAATGGACGCGATGGATGTGTATGAGTCTGCGCTCGGCCTCGTCGGCGGCACCCCGCTGGTCCGGATCCGCACCGGCAGCGCCGCCGCTGTCTACGCGAAGCTGGAGTACCTGAGCATCGGGGGCAGCGCCAAGGACCGGATCGGTCTGCGCATGATCGAGCAGGCGGAGCAGGACGGACTGCTGCGGCCCGGCGGGACCGTCGTCGAGGCCACCTCCGGCAACACGGGCATCGGGCTCGCGCTGGTGGCGGCCGAGAAGGGGTACCGGATCGTGGTGGTCGTCTCCGACCGGGTCAGCGGCGAGAAGGTCGACACCCTGCGGGCGTTCGGCGCCGAGGTGGTGGTCAAGCCGGCCGGGCTGCCGCGGCAGCATCCCGACCACCCGATGAGCTTCGCGGCCCACCTCGCCGAGACGACGCCGGGTGCCTGGCTGGCCAACCAGTACGACAACCCGGCCAACCCGGACGCCCACTACCTGACCACCGGGCCGGAGATCTGGCGCCAGACCCGGGGGCGTGTCACGCATCTGGTGTCCTGCATCGGGACCGGCGGAACGATCAGCGGGGCCGGACGCTACCTCAAGGAGGTCAGCGACCACGCCGTCGAGGTGATCGGGGCGGACCCCGCCTCGTCGGTCTACTCCGGGGGCGACGGCCGCCCCTACTTCATCGAGGCGGCCGGACACTTCCTGCATCCGGACACCGCCGAGGACGTCTGGCCCACGTCCTACCACCCCGCCGTCGTCGACCGGATCGTGCCCGTCGCCGACCGGGAGGCCCTCGACACCCTGCGCCAACTGGCCCGCGAACAAGGGCTGTTGGTGGGTGGTTCTTCCGGTACGGCGCTGGCCGCGGCCCATCGGGTCGCCGCGGATGCCGGGCCCGACGCCGTCGTGGTGGTGATCCTGCCGGACTCCGGAAGGCAGTACCTGTCCAAGTACTTCAACGACACCTGGATGCTACGCCTGGGCTTCCTCGACGGCGACGCGAGCGGCCCCAGGGTGGCCGACGCCGCGCCCATGGCCGACGACACCTCACCGCTGCCCTACCTCAACACCCACACCTCTGTCGGTGACGCGCTGGAGGTGCTCCGCGCCAGGAAGCAGGGCGGCACGGACCCCGTCCTGCCGGCCGGCCCCTGCCCGGCGGGCCCCGACCGCCGGCCCACCGCGCCCGAGCTCACCGGATCGGTCACCCTCGCCGCACTCGAATCGGCCCTGCACGACGGCACGGCGAGCCCGGCCGATCCCCTGTCGGACCACCTCGAAGCGCCGCTCCCCCACTTCGGTTACGGCGAACCCGCCGCGGCGGCCCTCGGCACACTGACCGGGCACGCCCAGGACACCGCGGTCGTCCTGCGCGACGGCTGCGCGCGGACCCTCATCCATGCAGCCGATCTGCGCGCGCTCCTCCCCACCCCTCGGTGAGCGATCTTGCGAGGTTCAGCAGCCGGGTGCCCCCTTGCCGCCGCGCTGCGGGAGGCTGAGGTTGGGGGTGCCGTCGGGCCAGGTGAGGGCGCTCGTCCTGGTCGAGCCGTCGGAGCCGAGCTGGACCACCGGGCTGGGCTTGCCCGCCGGGGTGCCGTCGGTGCGGAACGACAGCCAGCCGCTCGCCCCGGGCAGCATCTGGGCGCAGTAGAACTGGTGCAGGATGCCGGTCTCCAGGCCCGGATTCTTCAGCCCGACGGCGTCGCGCCGGCCCGCGCTGATCGCCGCCACCGCCGCGTCGTGCGTCAGCATGGCCTGCCCGCTGCCGAGATCGGCCGGGTCGAAGGTGAGGGTCGCCACCTCCTTGTCGGCGGTGAGCGGCTGGCCGGTGCAGGGGTCGGGGCGGCCGGTGAACGCGGCCCAGAACTGGTCGTAGTTGTGCTTGGCGTCGGAGCCGGGGCAGTCCTTGCCCCACTCGTCGGGGCTGGCCAGCGCCGTGTACGCGACGGTGACCCGGCCGGACGCGATGCCGTTGAGCACGCCCTTGTCGTGGATGGACTCCGAGGCGTCGTCACCGGCGAGGATGTGCAGCTGGGGAATCCCGCAGGGCGCGCCCTGCACCCAGTTCTCGACGAACGCCCCGAGGTCGCGGCCCCGGCCCGCGAAGTAGACGACGGACGGGGCGGCCTGGCACAGGTTGGCGTGCATGAGGTTGAACTGCTGGACCAGGTAGTCCTGGCGGCCTGATCCGGCGGGCAGATCGCTGGGCGAGGTGTACGGAAGTACGGTCACGGTGCGGTTCGGCGCCTTGAACCTGGTCTTGGCCGCCTCGGCGAGCGTCTGCGTGTAGTCGTCGCCCGTGACACTGTCCGCGACGACGGCGAGTGAGGTCACGGCCGGTTTCAGGGTGGACACGTACTGGTTCGCGGCGATCACCGAGTCCGCGTTGGTCGGGGAGACCCGGAACATGTCGACGATCTGCTTCTTGCCGGTGGGGTCGGCCGGGTCGAGGTTCATCGAATCGCCCGTCACCGTCGATCCGATGACGGGAATGTGTAGCTGCGTGGAGATCGCCGCGGCGGCGCGCCGGGTCTGCTCGGTGGACTGGCCGAGTCCGACGACCGCCGAGATGCGTTCGGCGCTCATCTGCTCCTTCAGCTCGGCCACGGTGTGGTCCCACGAGGCGTACTGGCTGCCCATGTTGGCGAGGTACAGCTTGACGGCGGGCGTACTGCCGTAGGCGGCGGTGTTGTTGGCCCGCCACACGGCGGTGAGGGCGCCCTCGATGTTGGGGTAGAGGGAGTCGTAGGTGAGGGTGTCCACGTCGGACACGGGTGAGAGGTCCAGCATCAGGACGACGCTGGTGTACGGGCCCTTCACCGCGTCGTTGGCCGACTTGACCATGTGCTCCAGCTCCCGCATCCGGGCGGGTTCGTGGTCGGTGAACGGCCCGCTGTCGATGTTCACGCCCGCGCAGGCGAGCGGGGTTCCGGTCTCGGTCATGCCGGTGCCGCAGGTCAGCGAGGGCGGGAAAAGCCTGTCGTAGCCCCAGCGGCCGCCGAAGACGAGGCCGGTGAGGATCACGAGCGCCGCGAGCAGCGAGAGGACCGGGTGACGGCGCAGCCGGCCGAAGCGGGGGTTGCCTACAGCGGGTGGCATGGACACTCCTTGCGGTGCGGTCGGCGGGCGCGGGGGTGCCGCGTCCGTCGCGGGGCTAGGCGAAGGCGGCCGCCGCCTGCTGCAGCGGACTGACGTCCAGCAGACGGGAGTTGTGCGCGAGGCGGGTGAAGCATTCCTGTATCTCGCCGTCCCAGCGCCGGGTGTGCTCGGTCAGCGGGTCGCTGTACAGCCAGAGCAGGGCGAGCAGCTTGGCGGTGGCCACCGCGAGGACCGTCTGCCCGCCGTCCTCGACCCCGTCGAGCAGCAGCGCGTACGCCTCCTGGGGCGCGTGCTCGTACAGGAGCCGGCAGGGCGCCGAGGAGAGGTAGTCGAGCAGCCGGATCCAGGCGCGGTGGTCCTCGTCGAACCGGTCCGCAAGCGCCGCGGCCACCGGTGCGAAACGGCCGAGGGCCAGATCGTGGAAGAGCCCTCGCTCGACGGCCGCGGCATCGCCGCCGTGCACCGGCAGAGCGGCCAGGGCGACGGACTGCGCGGCGAACACCTCGTGCCAGGGGCTTGTCCCGGCGGGGCTCGCGGGCCGGGCGGTGTCCAGCGCGGTGAGTGCGGAGCGGGCCAGCCAGGGGTGCAGCGTGGCGGGCCCGTCGGAGTCACCCCAGCCGATCTGGCGGATGCGCGAGTGGCGGTGCGTGAAGGTGCTCACCCACAGGTGCCGGCGCAGGAGTTCCAGGCTGCGCGGAAGCTCCGTCGAGGCGGCGGGCAGGCGCGGGTCCTGTGCGGTGCGTACGTCGGCGAGGTAGGCGGCCGCGAGGACGATCGCGGGGGTGGTGCTCCACGTGGTGCCGGGGACGGGCAGCCCTTCGGGGAGGCTGGTCTCCAGGGCGTGGGACCACAGCGGGGTGCCGTCCTCGTCGGCCGGGGCGAGCAGCGACACGGCGGGTCCGTGCGGGCCGGGGTGCGCGCCGAACGGTTCGTCGAGCACGGCGGAGACGGCGCCCCGGTGGCCGCCGGTGAGCCGGTGGACGACGGATGCGGGCAGCGGCCGGGCGGGCGACGGGTCGGAGCGGTCCATCGCGTACCCGATCTGTTCCTCGGTCATCGGGTCGAGCCACACGGGGTACCACCAGGCGGCCGCGGGCCCGCGCTCGACGGCGACGGCCGCGTCGTTCTCCCGCGCCCACAGCGTCCGGGTCGCCCGGGAGAGGAGCGGGACGCGGCGCTGGGGCGTGGCGGCCAGCGGCGTCGAGCGCCAGGGCTCGCACCACCAGGACGTCCACTCGGACTGCCACTGCTCGCACGCGGCCAGGACGAGCAGCGGGTCCGCCGCACCCGAACCGTCGATGTCGGCCAGCTGGTTGCGGGACCGGGCGCCCGCGAGTTCGGTGAGGAAGCGGCGTCCGGCCGGGGTCTGCGCGCCGTCCACGAGGAGCACCCAGGCGTGGTCGTGCCGGTCGCGGCGGGCACCGTGCGCGGGCAGTACGCAGGAGCAGGCGGAGCGCAGCGGCGGATGGCGTTCGGCCTGGTCCTTGACGTCGGCGAGGAAGGCGGCCATCAGGGGGCCGACCGCGGCGGACCGCGAGGTGGAACTCAACCTGATGAGCGCGTCGATGGAGCGTGCCGACTCGGCCTCGGGAACACTGATGTGCCAGCGCAGCGCGTCCCGTACACCCCACCGTGCGGCGCTCTGCAACAGGGATCCGATCACGGGCTTGGCCCGGTCGCGGACGGCGGAGACCACCTCCCGCGCGGGCCCCGAGACCAGGGGGCTCAACGCTCCCTGGGCGACGACGTCCATGGTGGCCGCCGCTGCGTGTTCCACCCCGGCGGCGAACCTGCCCGACCGGCTGTTGCGCGTGTACTGCTGTATGAGCTCACGTATCTGGTCGGCGGCCCGGCCCCGGTCCGCGTCCAGGTTCTCGTTCAGGGCGAGCAGCCCGAGCCCGAAGCGGTGGAACACCGGCCCGCGGCGCAGGTTGTCCCAGCCGCGCATCATCTGGAAGGCGACAAGCGCGGCCGCCGACACCGGGTCGACGGGGTTCTCCTCGAAGTCGAGCCCCGCGTGCACCACGGTTCCGCCGCACGCCCGCGACACGGCCCGCAACAGATCGGTCTTCCCGGACCCCCGAGGCCCCAACAGCGCGACAATCGGCTGCCGTTGCCCCGGATACCGCCACAACATGTGCCGCAGGAACGCATCGGCGCCCCCTGCCGCGTCAAGATCCCCCACCGCACTCACCGCCCCCGGAACCGACACGCACAAGGCGCACCTTCCGCATCGATTGACACGGAAGGTAACACCGGAGGGACAGGCCGCGACGGGTGTTCCACCACATCCGACCATCGGATCGGCACCCGTGCGACAGTTGCGGGGATTTACGAACCGGAAGCACCAACCCCCTGGTGTCCGCGGCTGGTTGAAGCCTCCCGTCAGGTGGTCGGCAACGCCGTCACCGGGGCCGTTCTGAGGTGGGCCGTGCCGGAGCGGACCGCCCAGGCGAACACGGCGAGCGACACCGCTGCCACCACGACGGAGTCGTACGGTGCCGGGAGGTGGCCCGAGCCTCCGAAGGTGCCGAGCCACGACAGCAGGGTCAGTGCGCCGAGGTGGAAGACGATCCAGGCGCCGTGCCGCAGTTCCTGAAGCGTGGAGCGCCCCTGCTCCTCGCGGCGCAGCAGCAGGAACAGGGGGACGCCGGCGAGGACCAGCGGCAAGGCGAGCCGCAGGTGGTGCCAGCCCGACCAGAAGACGAACTCGCTGGCCACCAGGAAGCTGATGGGCGCGATCCAGTGCACGCCGGGCACCTGGCCGTCCGCCGGCGGGAGCCCCCGGTCCCTGTCGTGGGCCCGGAACGCGGCGGCGGCGACCGCCGAGGCCGCGTACACGAGCAGGTACATGTCGCCCATCACACTGACGATGTCCTGCCAGCCGCCGAACGGCAGCATGAAGACGACGATGACGAGCAGGTTCAGCACCAGGGCGCGCCGTGCCGTCCCGGAGCGGGGGTCGATCCGCATGAAGAAGCGGGGCAGCAGGCCGTTCTTGGCCAGCGCGTAGGTGTGCCGGGCGTCGATCGCGACCCCGACGTACGCCGAGCCGCCGGGCGACACCACCGCGTCCGCGTACAGCAGGGTGGCAAGCCAGTGCAGGTTGAGGACGAGGGCGAGCTGGCCGAAGGGCGAGTCGAAGTTCACGCCCTGCCAGCCGTGGCCAAGGAGGGAGTCGGGGACCGTGAAGAGGAAGGCCAGTTGGAGGCCGAGGTAGACGAGCACGGCGAGGCCGATGCCGGTGAGCACCGCGAACGGTACGGTGCGGCGCGGGTTGCGGGCCTCGCCGGAGAAGTCGAGGGGTGCCTGGAACCCGTTGACGGAGTACACGATCCCGCCGCCGGCAAGGGCGGTCAGACAGGTCGCGTAGCCGTAGGGCGCGAAGCCGCCGTGGTCGGTGAGGCGGCCGGAGTGCGTGCCGGAGAGGAACAGCGCGACCACTGTGAGGACCGGGATGAGGACCTTGAACAGCGAGACCAGGTTGTTGAGCTTCGCGAAGGTCCGCACCGCGAACCAGTTGAGCGCCGTCAGGAGCACGCTGAGCCCGGTGGCCACGGCGAGGCCGGAGCCGGTGAGGCGGCCGTGGTCGTAGAGGCTCGGCAGATAGTGCGCGGCGTACTGCATGATCGCGCTGATCTCCGCCGCCGTGCCGCCGACCGAGAGCAGCACGGACCAGCCGACCACGGTGCCGACGAGGCGGCCGCTGGCGTACAGCGGCCACCGCACCGTGCCGCCGCCTTCCGGGCGGGTGGCCCCGAGTTCCACCATGACCAGGGCCACCAGCGCGCACAGCACGCCCGCCCCGACCCAGGAGAGCAGGGCGGCCGGCCCAGCGGTCTGGGCGGCGAACATGGCGGCGAACAGCCAGCCCGAGCCGAGGATGTTGGAGAACCCGATCGCGGTCAGGCTCCAGAATCCGAGTTCCTTGTGGAGCCGCCGCTCCTCGCCCAGTACGGTCAGGACCGAAGGGGTCTCCCCCGGCTGGATCGGCCGCACGCGCACCCGCCTCCTCGCATGACTCACGACACAAGAGTGACCAGCGTGTCACGCCGTGAGCCGTGCGTCACCGAGGAAGGTGACCGAGTTCCAGGGGGTTTCGGCCGAGCCCTGACCGGTTTCGACCGGGACTACCAGGTTTCGACGGCGAAGCTGACGCCCGCCGTGTCCGTCTGGAGGCTCAGCTTCACATCGCCGCTGGTGATGTCCACATCGACCGAGCCTCCCTCGGCCGCGAGCTGCACGGCCTGGACGCCGTGCCAGGCGTTGCCGTCGTGCAGGGCGACGCGGACCGAGCCGGTGGCCGGGGTGGTGGTGATCTGGTCCATGCCGAGGTGCAGTCTTCGGTTGTAGGTGGCCCACGCGCTGCCGTGCGGCAGCAGGACGACGGTGGGCTGGGCGCCCGGGTCGACGCGGCCGGTGATCCATTGGGGCATGTCGGTCTCCTCAGGCGGTGAGTGCTGGAACGAGAGCGTCCAGTCGCGCAGTTCACTGGTGCTGGCGAGGCGGCAGTAGTCGAGGTCGAGGCCGTTGGACTCGCCGTACTGGTGGAACATCCAGCTGGCCTGGATCCCGGGGTTCCCGGCGGCGCGGCCGGCCGTGGCGATCCACAGGAAGTCGGCGTAGAAGCCGTCCTGGTCGACGTTCCACCAGTAGTCGAGGTTGGCGTACATGCCGACGGGATGGTGCGGCAGACGGCTCTTGACATATCTCAACCAGGCGTCCTTGTAGGCGCGTTGGGTCGACTTGGGGACGCCGGAGTTCGCCGAGTCGTAGCCCTCCCAGTCGAGGATCACCACGTCGCCCGGCCGCCAGTTGACCTGGGCGATGAAGTAGTCGGCCTCGGCCTGGGCGCTGTTGCCCATGTGAGGGTAGTGATACGCGCCCCACACCAGGCCGTTGGCCTTGGCGTGGTCCCGCTGGGTCACCCAGCGGGGGTTGATGTACGAGAGTCCTTCGGTGACCTTGACGAAGGCGAAGGCCAGGCCGCTCGTGTTCGGTGTCGACGACTGGTACGACGCCCAGTCCTGCCCGTAGATACCCATCAGCAACCTTCCGCGAGCGAGCCGGCCGGAACCACCCCTCCCCCCTATTGCTTGCCCGCTGACGGGCAGGCCGACTCGCCCCCGGCGCGTCCTGTGGCACGCGACGCGAAGGGCCGCCGACACATGTCGGCGGCCCTTCGGTCAACTGGCTTGTCAGCAGCGGGAGTTACTGAGCCGCACTGGCGCGGTTCCTGCGGCGGTGCAGAGCGAAGGCGATGCCCGCGCCGCCCACCGCGAGCGCGCCCGCGGTGATCCCGGCCGGGACGAGCGCCGAGGAGGACCCGGTCTCGGCGAGGGTCTCGCCGGCCGTCTGGGTCGTCGGGTTGTTGCCCGAGCCGCCCGTGCCGGACGTGCTGCCCCCGGTCGAGGAGGCGGGCGGGGTCGGGTGCTGGGGAATGTCCTTGACCGACTTGACCGACCCGTCGGCGTTGAGCAGGACCTGCTTGTTGTTGGGGTGCTTGAAGTCGAACGCCGAGGTCAGCGCGTTCGCGCGGGCGTCGAAGGAGGCGTCGCCGATCCGTCCGGTGTGCCAGTTGTCCTCGATGAAGCGGGTGATCGACGCCTGCTCGGTGCGGGTGTGGTCGACGGAGTTCACCTTGCTGTACGGCGAGATGACGAGCAGCGGCTGGCGCGTGCCGGGGCCGCAGCGGTCGGAGTAGCCGCCGGCCGCGGCCGGTCCGGCCTGGCAGGCGGGGCTGTCGGGGGCCTTGCCGTCGGAGCCGGGCTTGGTGTTTTTGGAGCCGTTCTGCGGCTTGGCGTAGGCGTGGTCGTACCAGCCGTCGGAGTCGTCGTAGGCGACGACGACCGCCGTGTCCTTCCACTCCGGCGACTGCTGGATCTTGTTGATCTGCTCGACGAGGTAGTGCTGCTCGTCGATCGGGTCGGAGTAGGCGGCGTGGCCGTCCTGGTACTCCGGGGCCTTCAGGAAGCTGACCGCCGGCAGGTTGCCCGACGTGAGGGCGGCGTCGAAGTCGGCGAGGTCGTAGTTGTGGTTGGCCTGGCCGTTGTGGCCGATCTCGGCGGTGTTCTTCGGCGGCAGGTGGTGCGGGTTGGCCGTCGACTTGTAGTACTGGAACGGCGAGTGGTGCGGGCTGTAGTCGATGGCCGCGGCGCCGCCCACGTTGGCGTGGGTGGTGCCGGAGCACTTCGCGTAGTCGCCCTGCTTGCCGTCCCAGGCGGTGCTCGGCCGGAAGCCGCCCTGGAACCAGCCCCAGGTCACCTTCTGCTGGTTGAGCAGGTCACCGATGTTGCGGCCCTGCATCGCGGCGAGCGCGTTCTTGCTGGTGTGGTCCTTGCCCGAGCAGTCGTCGTACGCCGGGTCGGGGTCGTTGACCAGCGTGCCGACGCCCTTGGCGTCGGGAGACACGACGGCGTACGGATCGGGCTTTGCCGTCTGCTTGGGGTGCTCGGTGCCCGAGGTCGGGTCGGTGGAGATCACCCCGTGGGTCTGCGCGGAGACGAGATTGAGCGCGCCGGGCGTCGAGGGACCGTAGGTGGTGCTGAACGAGTTGTCGCCGAGCGAGTAGTGCTGGGCGTAGTTCCACATCGCGGTGACGGTGTTGCCGTCGTAGTAGTCCATGACCAGGCCGGGCTCGCCGAACAGGTTGCCGGAGCACTTGCCGGAGTCCGTGTTCTGGACGTACAGGTCGGCCTTGCCGCCGTTGGCGGCGTACTGCTCGGGCCCGTAGCCGTGGTTCTGGTCGCAGGTCATGGCCTGCTCGGGGGTGAGCCGCTTGGGCAGGTACTGGTTCGGGTTCTTCGTGAGGAGCCCGGCGTTGCGCAGGGTGTCGATGTCCTTCGGGGTGTGCTTGTCGGCGGTGAACTTCGTGCCGTCGGTGTTCGCGGCCACCGGGTACGCGCCGAAGTAGTGGTCGAAGGACACGTTCTCCTGGAAGAGCACCACCAGGTGCTTGACCGGGGTGGCGGTCTGGCCGCCGCCGTGGTGGTCCGCCGAGTCCGCCGCGGCCGGGACCGTACCGCTCAGCAGGCCGAGTGCCGCCGCTCCGGCGAACGCTCCCCACCGTCTGGCCCAGCGCCCCGGACCCGCCGCGCTACCTTTGCCGCCCATGCTCCGCGTGCCTCCACTGGCGTCCGGCGACCGGCCGCCGTCTTGATGTCGTTGACGAGACGCGATGTTTCGCGCGGACCACTACACCGCGACAGCGACACCGTGTCCTCCTGGTGAACACCCAGTCAGGAATACCAGGCCAAAACTTGACTCTCTGTTGGTGAAATGCGGCCGGGCCGGCGACCGTCAGGCAAGCAGGGCCCGCCCGAACCAGTCTGTCCGGTCCCGCACTCCCGGCAGGGCGAAGAAGTAGCCGCCCCCGAATGGCTTGATGTAGTCCACCAGGGGCTCGCCCTTCAGCCGTTTCTGGACGGTCTCGAACTGCCGGGCCAGGTCCTGCTGATAACAGCAGAACACCAGTCCCATGTCGAGGTCGCCGTTGGCATCCATGCCCCGGTCGTAGTTGTAGCCGCGGCGCAGGATGCGCTGGTTCTCACTGGGCTGTCCTGAGCGCGGATTGGCGAGCCGGATGTGGCTGTCCAGGGGGATCACATCGCCCTTGGGGTCCTCTGCGAACTTCGGGGTGTCGAATTCGGCGGAGCCGTCGAGAGGGGCGCCGGTGTCGCGGCTGCGGCCGAACATCCGCTCCTGCTCACTGATCGAGACCCGGTCCCAGAACTCCACCAGCATCCGGATCAGCCGCACGACCTGGTAGCTGCCCCCGGCCGTCCACGCGGGCTCGCCGCCCCCGGCACCCACCCACACCAGCCGGTCCATCGCGGCCGCGTCGGCGGTGTCGGGGTTGGCGGTGCCGTCCTTGAAACCCATGTGGTTGCGGGGAGTGCCGCTGGGCCTGGGCGGGCTGGTGTAGCCGTCCATGCGCCAGCGCACCTGCATTCCGCCGCGGGTGTGCCGGGCTATGTCGCGCAGGGCGTGCAGAACGACGTCCGGGCTCTCCGCGCACAGCTGCACGCTCAGGTCGCCGTGGCACCAGGCCGCGTCGAGGTCGTCGTCGGGGAAGGCCGGCATCGCGGTGAGCCGGGCCGGCTTGCGGTCCTTGAGCCCGAACCGGTCGTCGAAGAGGGAGGCGCCGACGCCCGTCGTGACCGTCACCCCACCCGTCGGCCCCTGCGGGCCGAGCACCCCGGAGTCGCTGGGCGGCGCGGTGATCCCCACCGGTGCCGGTGAACCTCCGGTGGCCAGGAAACGGGCCCGCTCCGTGAGGGTACGCAGCAGCTCGGTGAGCTCCCTGCGGTCCGCGGCCGTCACGTCGAAGGACACCAACGCCGTTGCACGCTGCGGGGGTTGGAGGATTCCGGCCTGGTGCACGCCGTGGAAGTCCACGTGCGCGGAGGGCTTGGCCGCGTCGTCCGCCAGGGCCGGGCGGGGGATCGCGCCGCTCAGCGCGGCCCCGGTGACCGCGGTGCCGACCCCCACGGCCGCGCCCCGCAGGAAGCCGCGCCGTCGTACCTCGCTCATGCCGTCCTCCGCGCATCACAGATCGTCGCCACCGGGGCGAGGAGTTCCACCGCCTGGCCGACGTCGCTGTTGACCCGTTGCCGGTCCTGTCGGCCGAGCCGGTCGAGCGGCGTCCAGTGGCCGCCCGCGCCGAAGCCGTCCAGGGTGTGCTGGGTGCGGTCCAACCAGGCGTCGAGGCGCGGCAGGTCCGGGTAGCGGCTGGTGAGCAACGGGCGCAGCAGGGTGAGGAGTTCGCGGGTGCCGTCGAGGTTGGCGCGGGCGGTGGCCAGATTGGTGCCGCTGCCGTAGTCGGTGCGGCCGGTGAGCTCCGACTGCGCCGTGGCCTCCAGGATCTCGTGGGCGCGCAGCCCCAGCTGGGCCGGGTCGAGCCGTTCCTGCGGCCAGCTGTCCCGCAGGGCGTGCACGGCCTGGGACAGCCGGTCGGCAGGCCCGCGCAGGGACGCGGCCGACTCGCCGTGCCACAGCCCGTACTCGACGCGGTGGAAGCCCTCGAAGTCCTTGGCCGACGCGGCGTCCGAGGGGGCGGGGCCGGCGCCGTTGATGGCTCCGTCCGCATCGCCGAACGCGTCGTACGCGGCGCCCATCCGCTCGTACACGAGGTGCGCGGGCAGCCAGGCGGCCCGCGCCGCGGCGAGGTCGCCGTCGTCGACGGCGCGCTTCAACTCGTCGGTGCGGTCGGTGAGTTCAACGGTCTTGGCCGTGATCCACTGCTGGTAGGAAAGAGCCACCGGGATGAGGTCGTGCTGGGTCACCGGGACCGCGGCCGGGCCGCTCCCCGTACTCGCTCCCGCGATCTTCACGGTGGGTCCGGTGACCGCGTCGGCGTCGTCCGGCAGGCACTTGAAAGCGTACGAGCCGCCGCCGAGGACCACGCGCATCTCGCGGGTCGTGCCGGGGGCCAGACCCTCGACCTCTCCGTAGACGGCGCCGGTCGCGGGGTCGGTGAGATCGACTTCGGCGGCCGAGGAGGATGTGTTGCTCAGCGCGAACACCTGCGGGCCCGGTGTCGCGCCGCTCCAGCCCTTGCCACAGGCGCCCGGCGACACCTCGACGGTGGTCGGGCCCTTCGCCGCCGGAGGCTTCGCGTCCGAGGAGCCGCCGCCGGACGAGGCGAGGGCGTAGACGCCCGCGCCCACTGCCACGGCCAGGGCCGCACCGGTACGCCGGCCGACGGGCGGCCAGGCCTTGCGGGCCGTCGTGCCGGACCCCTCGTCGGGTTCGGCCGGTTCCTGACCAGAACCCGGATCGGGGTCACGCATCACGGCGCTCCGTTCGTGTCGTGTCAGCTGCGAGGGACTACGCCGCTCATGCTAGGCACCCGGCCGGGCCCGAACGCTCATCCGGGTGGCCGGGCGTCCAGATTTACCCCTGAGTTCACCGATACGACACCGGCCCCGGCCACGAACGGCGGATCACCTCACGTCCTCGCCGACCGGATCCGGATGACGCCACAGCCTCACCGGCCGGATCGGATTACGCCGCGTCCCCGCTGACCCGGATCACGATCTTGCCGTGGGCGTGGCCCGTCCGGCTGAGGGCGAACGCGTCCGCGAGCCGCTCCAGCGGGAACGACTCGGCGACCGGAACCTTGAGCTGCCCCGCGTCCGCCAGCGTGGCGAGGGCTTCGAGGCCGGGCCCGTCGGGGCGTACCCACATCCACTGGCCGCCCGCCTCCATGACGGACGGGTCGGCGATCGAGGCATGCCGGCCCCCTTCGCGCAACACCGCCAAGGTGGCGTCGAGCACCCCGCCGACATAGTCGACGACGACGTCCACGCCCTCGGGGGCCAGCGCCCGGACGCGCTCGGCGACGCCGTCGCCGTACGTCACCGGCTCCGCCCCCAGCTCGCGCAGCCGGTCGTGGTTGCGCTCGGAGGCGGTGCCGATGACACGGGCGCCCATGGCCTTCGCGATCTGTACGCCGAACGTGCCCACGCCGCCCGCGGCGCCGTGCACGAGCACGGTGTCGCCCCTGCCCGTGCCGAGCCGGGTCAGGGTCTGCCGGGCGGTGAGCCCCGCAAGCGGGACGCCCGCGGTCTCCTCCCAGCTCAGGGACTTGGGCCGACGGGCGAGCGCCCGTACGGGGACCGTCACGAACTCGGCGAAGGTGCCGCCGTGCACATAGTCCTTGCGGGCGTACGCGAAGACCTCGTCGCCCGCCTTCCACTCGGGGGTGTCGATGCCCGTGCGTTCCACGACACCGGCGACATCCCAGCCCGGGACCACCGGGAAGACCGTGTCCATCATGCTGTCGAGACCGCCGGACATGATCTTCCAGTCGACGGGGTTGACGGCCGCGCAGCGCACCCGCACGACCACCTCGCCCGGGCCCACCTTGGGCAGTGGCAGCTCGGACAGGCCGAGGACCGAGTCGTCCCCGTACGAGGCGTACGTCATGGCCTTCATGGTGCTCTTCTCGGTGCTTGCGGGGCTGGTGGGCATCGCGTGCTCTCTCCCGATGTCGAGGTGGACGGGGAGGCCTGCCCTACGGTGACGGGCCTGCCCGGTTCCTACGATTCTGGTGCGCGCCGCGCGGGCCCGCCCCCCGGAACCGCCGGGACGGCTCAGCCCGCGTAGACGTCCTCCACGTACCGCCCCTCGGCCGTGAGCCGGTTCAGCCAGGCCTCGGCGTCCTCGGCCGAGGCGCCCGTGCGCCGGGTGTACAGGTCGCGGAAGGCGCCCCGCACCCCCGGTGCCATGCGGTTCCCGTCGCCGCACACGTACACCCGCGCGCCCGCCTCCAGGAGCGGCCAGAGTTCGTCGGCCTCGGCGGCGATGCGGTGCTGCACGAAGCGGCCGCCGCCCTCGGCGGGGGTGCTGAAGGCGGGTCGCAGCGAGAGAGCTCCGGCCCGTTCGGCGACGCGCAGTTCGTCGGCATGGAGGAAGTCCACCTCCGGTGCGTCGCAGCCGAAGTAGAGGACCGCGGGGGCGAGTCGACCAGCCGTCAGGCGGTCTGCGACGGCACCCCGGAAAGGCGCCAGGCCCGTTCCCGCGGCGATCATGATGACGGGTTCCGCCGCCTCGGGCGCGATGCGGAAGGCCTCGCGGCAGGGCCGGACCCGGGCGAGCACGGTGTCCCCGGGCCTCAGCGCGTGCAGATACCCGGAGCCGGTGCCGCCGGGGTTGAGCGCGACCATCAGGTCGGCGTGGCGGGGGTCGCGGGCGGGCGAGGAGGAGACCGAGTACTGGCGGGGGCGCAGCGGCGGCAGCAGCTCCAGGAGGGTGGGCCAGTCGAGTGCGCCCTTCAGCGCGGGGTGGTCCTCGATGAGGCCGAGGAGGGGGCGCGGGTCGTCCGGCGCCAGGCGTTCGAGGGCGGCGCGCTCGGGCGGGCAGGGGTTGTGCGCGGCCAGCAGCGCGATCTGGTCGCGGGTGGGCCGTGCCCCCAACTCGACGTAATGGGTGAGGAGTTCGCGCACCGACAGCGGTCGGTCGACCGGCAGGGCGGCGGGCGCGGCGCCCGGCGCGTGGATGCCGAGCACCGCGTCGAGGTCCACGCCGAGGGCCGCGGCGGCCCGGTGGACGACGGCCGGGTCATTGGCGGGCAGGACGGTGAGGTGGTCGGCGGTGCGGTAGGTGACGCCGTCGGGCAGGGCCAGGCGCACGAAGCGCTTGGGCCGGGGGTGCCCTGGCGAAGTCAGGTCGCGGGCCTCGGTGACGGTCATCTCCACCAGGCCGTGGCGCGCGGCGAGCGCCTCGCGCGGCCCGCCGGTGATCTCGGTGACGGTGTACGCGGCCTCGGCGGGCGACGTGGTGGCGCCGGCGGTCTCCGGGTCTCCGTACCGTTCGAGGAGCGCCACGCGCAGCGACCGTGCGAACTCCCTTACCGTGCCCATGAGTTCACCGGAGGCGTCGGCTTCGGCGCGGGGCAGCAGCCGTTCGCCGCCGAGGGCCGCCAGGCGGTCGTCGATGAGGGTGGGGATGCGCTGGTAGGTCGCGGCCCAATTGCGGTCGCCGACGCCGAGCACCGCGTACGGCACGCCGTCGGTGGCTCCCGGCTCGGCGTCCTCGATCCAGCGCACGAAGCGGGCCGCGTCGTCCGTCGGCTGCCCGTTGTAGGAGGCGGCGACGATGACGACTGGACGGCCCTTCGACAGCGCGCCGGCGTGGGCGTCCAGCGGGGCGATCTCGGTGGCGAGGCCGAGCGTCGTGGCCTCGGCGGCCAGGCGCTCGGCGAACTCGCGGCAGGTGCCGTAGTTCGTGCCGTGCAGAAGCAGCAGGCCGGTGCCCTGGCGGACCCGCGAGGGCAGTTCGGGCCCGGACTCGGCCGCCTCGGACGGCTTGCCAAAGGACGCGGCGGGGAGTGCGGCGCGGTTCAGGGCCCGGTCGGCGGGGGTGCGCGGGATCAGGGAGAGGACGAAGCCTTCGGGCTTCAGGGTGAGCGACTCCTTGATCCGCAGCTGGTAGTTCGCACAGTCCACGAAGCGGTAGCGGTGCACGAGCAGCGCGAGCAGCATCGTCGCCTCGTGGAGCGCGAACTGCCGCCCGATACAGGCCCGTTCACCGGTTCCGAACGGCTTGTACGCGTGCGGCGAGCGGGCCGCCTCCGCCTCGGGCGTGAACCGGGCCGGGTCGAACAGCTCGGGGTTGTCGCCCCACGCGGGGTCGCGGTGCAGCATCGGCGTGAGCACCGTGACCAGCTCGCCGGCGCGCAGCGGGACGCGCCCGCCGAGCAGGGTGTCCTCGCGGGCCTGCCGGGTGAAGGCGGCCGCCGTCGGCCAGAGCCGCAGCGCCTCGCTGAGCACCTGGCGGGTGAAGCGCAGCTTGCCGATGTCCTCGAAGGCGGGGTCGGGATCGGGGTTGTCGCCCCACAGCTCGTCGGCCTCGCGCTGGGCCAGGCGCAGCGCGGTCGGGTCCTTGAGCAGGTGGTGGAGGGCGAAGGACAGGGTGCCCGAGGTGGTCTCGTGCCCGGCGATGAGGAAGGTGATGACCTGGTTGCGGATGTTGGCCGCGTCCAGGGTGGTGCCGTCCTCGGGGTGCGCGGCGCCCAGCATCAGGCCGAGCAGGTCGTCGACGGAGGTGTCCGCGCTCTTCGTGCGGGCGGCTATGACCTCGTCGACCACGGAGGCGAGGTAGGCCGAGTCCCGCTCGAACTCCCGGTCCTGCTCGCTGTAGTCGCCGCCCGGGGTGCGGCCGAGCCGCTTCATGCTCCACTCCAGGCAGCGCACCATCGCCTCGACGAAGGGGTGCGGGGTGGCCCGCCCGAACGAGTCGAAGTCGAAGCCGAATCCGGCGAGTCCGATGGTGTCCAGGGTCATCCGCGTCATGTCGTCGGCGACGTCCACCGCCGCGCCCCGCGCCGCCCGGCGGTCCCAGCTGTCCATCACGCGGCGCGCGACGCGCAGCATCGCCGGATGATAGGTCCGCATCGAGCCGAGCGCGAAGGCGGGCATGAGGATGTCGTGCGCCTTGGCCCAGTTCGGCTCGTCGTTGTAGGCGGTGAACAGACCGTCGCCGGCGAACTCGCGCACATGGTCCAGGGTCTTCGAGATGCCCTTGGAGAAGCGGGTCTCGTCAGCGAGCTCGGTGACCAGGTCGAGCGAGCTGACGAAGAGGTGCTCGTGTTCGTTGAGGCGGCGCCGGAACACCGGCCCGTGCACGCGGGCCAGGTCCATCGCCTGCTGGACGGGCGTCTCGGTGAGACCGCCGCCCGAGATGTCCACGAGGGGGACGGCGTCGGCGGTGTGTGCGTCTGTGGGGATCAGGATCATGTCCGTCATGCATCCAGCGTCACCCGCCCGGGGTGCCGCTCCCGGGCCCGCGACTGCATGATTGTGCAGTGGTTTCTCGCGTCCGGCACTTGCGGACTGGCCAAAGAGGGGCGGTGGCACGCGGCATGGCCGACCAGCAGACACCGGAGGAGGACTTGGGGGCGTGGCGCAACCACTTCCTGGCCCTGCTCGACCGCATCCCCATGCCGATCGCCGTCTGCTCGATCGACGGGGAGGTGCATGTCGCCAATCCCGCGATGGCCGCCGAGTGGGGCACCACTCCGGGACAACTGCGCGGGCGCTCGCTGCGCGAGCTGTTCACCCCGCGCTCCGAGGAGCAGATCGACCGCCTCGTCAGGGCGCTGCGCGCGGGCCGTACGTCGCGCTATCCCATCGAGGTGACCTGGCGGGCGGGCAAGGACGGGGCCGAACGCGAGGGCGAGTTCACCATCGACCCGATCATGGCCATGCCCACCCCGGCCCCCGTACTGCTCACCATGCTGTACGTACGGGACGAGCGCCCCGCACCGCCGCCCGCACCGCGCGGTTCGGTGAGCGAGGCGCAGGCCCGCATTCTGGCGCTGGCCGCGTCGGGCGCGACCACGGCCGCCATCGGCAAGGCCTTGGGCCTGACCGTGGACGGCGTGAACTACCACCTGACCCGGCTCTCCCAGCGCTGGCGCGTCCAGGGGCGTACGGCCCTTGTGGCGAAGGCGTACGCGCTGGGCGTCCTGGCCCCCGGCCACTGGCCGCCGGTGCCGGCCGAGGGCCTGATCACGCGGCCCTGAGCCCGGCCTCCGCCGCGACCGCCTCGGCCAGAAGGCCGAGCCCGCGCGGGTTGGTGTCGAGGAAGAGATTGGGCTCGATGAGCTCCAGCTCCATGACCACCGGCTCCCGGTGCTCGTCCAGGGCCAGATCGACCCGGGCGAACAGCGGGGTCTGCGGTGACGGTACGGCCGCCAACGCGGCCGAGGCGGTGAGCAGTTCGGCTTCGGTCGGTCGGTACGGAGCGAGATCGGGGTGCGGCACCCTGAAGTTGTCCATCACCCCGGACTCGGTCAGCAGCGGCCCCTTGCGCAGGGCGTGGCTGAACGCGCCGCGCACGAAGACCAGCGCGCGTTCCCCCTCGGCCACCAGCCGCAGATACGGCTGGATCAGCACCGCACGGTCCTGGTCGAGCAGCATCCGCGCATGGCGGAGGGCAGCCGCGGCCTGGCCTGGTTCGTAGCGTGCGGTGTCCCGGGCGCCCGCGGAGACGGTCGGCTTGACCACGACGTCCCCGGCCCGGTCGAAGTCGGCCTCGCCGCACTGGTCGCCGGGTTCGAGGACCCGTGTCGGCACGACGGGAACACCGCGCTCGGAGAGTTCCACGAGATAGCGCTTGTCGCTGTTCCAGCGCACCATCGGCGCGGGATTCAGCAGCCGGGTGTGCCGGGACGTGAGGTCGGCCCATGCGAGGAAGTCGTCGAGCCGCGTCGCATAGTCCCAGGTCGAGCGGATGACCGCGAGGTCGAAGCCGTCCCACGCCACATCGTCCGCATCCCAGGCGACCGCTTGTGCCGCCAGGCCTTCGCCGCGCAGCGCGGCCACGATGAGCGGCAGGTCGACGTCGTACTCGAAGCCGGCCCCACTGGTCACGACCGCGATCCTGGCAGTACTCATGCGCCCCTCCGATGTCTGATGTCCGATACGCCGGGCACCCTCGCACACGATGGCTCCGCACAGCTCCGCATTTATCGGGCGGGCCGACCACCGCTTCTTAGAACCCTCTTACAACTCTTCGTTATCCATGCGCCATGGACATCAGCACGGGGCAGTCATCCATCGCGCGCCCGGCCCGCCGAACCGGCCGGCGCACCCTTCTCGTTCTCGCCGTCGCCACCGCTCTGGCGGCCGGCCTCACCCCGGCGGCGTCCGCCGGTCCCACCCAATCCGCAGGCGTACGCATCCACGACGGCCGGGTGGATCTGACCGTCGCCGGGGGCACGGCCACCATCGACCCCGCGACCCTCGCCATCGACGCCCGCACCGACGACGGGCGCACCCTGCGGGTGTCGGACCCGGCCGCCGACGCGCCGGGCAGGCCGAGTCATGTGACCACGTCGAGCAAGGGCGCCCGCTGGTCGTATCCCGGCCGGGGCCTGAACGCCGAGGCGCACGTCGAACGCGGCAGGCTCCTTGTCACGATCAGCGCCGATCGCGACGGCACCCTGTCCTGGCCGGTCACCGGCACCGACAAGACCGCCTCCGCCCTCCAACTCCCGCGCGGCGAGGGCCTGTCCCTGCCGGTGGCCGACGCCTTCTGGAATTCGCCGCGTGCCCAGCTCGTGGGCAGCGAGGAGGACATGGCCTCCCAGCTGACCCTGCCCGTCTGGGGCTACACCCTCGGCGCCGGACGGGGAGTCAGCTACCTCTCCCCCACCGACATCGGCACATCACTCGCGTACACCTCGCAGGGCGGGCGGCTGCGCACCACGGCCAAGCACGACTTCTCCGGTGGCAACGCGACCCGCGCGTACACCGTCGCCTTCAGCCTCACCGACGGCTCCCCGGTCGCGCCCGCCGTCGACTACCGGCACTGGCTCGCCGACCACGGCGAGCTCGGCAGCCTCAGCGAGAAGATCCGGAAGAACCCGGAGACGGGCAAGCTCCTCGGCGCGTTCCACGCCTACGCCTGGGGCGGCAGCCGCAAGGCGGCGGGCATCGACAAGCTCAACTCCCTCGGCATTTCCCGCCTTTGGCTCGGGTACGACGCCGACGACTCGCCCATGACAGCGGCGGACATCACCGCGGCACAGAAGGCCGGGTACCTGGTCGGGCCGTACGACTCGTTCGCCAACGGGCGCGACAAGGGCCCCGACACTCCCCCGAACTCGGTGTGGCCCGACAACGTCTACCCGTCCTTCTGCGTGCGGCGGGCCGACGGCACACCCCAGCCGGGCTTCCACAAGCAGGGCTGCTACCTCAGCTCGCAGGCCTTCGAACAGGCCGAGCCGCAGCGGCACTACCTCGCGAACCGCACGCGCTCGCTGGTCGCGGGCGGCGCGACCAGCTACTTCCTGGACGTGGACGCGGCGGGCGAGCTCTTCCGCGACCATGACGCCGCGCACCCGATGACCATGGCCCAGGACCGGGCCAACCGCCTAGCCCGGATGTGGCGCCTGACCGACGGCACGGCTGAGCGGGCCCCGCTCGTGCTCGGCTCGGAGTCCGCCGGGGCCTGGGCCAACCAGGTCCTCGCCTTCGACCACGGCTCGGGAACGCCGGTCGACGGCCGGCTGTGGCCGATGGAGACGGGCCACTTCGACAGCGCGCCGGACCAGCCCAAGGACGACACGGCCTGGGGCGGCTACACGCCCGCGCCGGCCCCCGACACGTTCTTCAAGCCGGTTCGGGTGGCCGACTTCAAGCCGGAGCACCGGGCCGCGGTGGCCGACGCCCTCAAGGCGATGTACGACCCGGCCTATCGCGTGCCGCTGTACGAGACCGCGCTGCACGGCTCGCTGATCAACGCGGAGCGCTGGGAGCTGCCGTTCGGCAAGCTCGTGGACCAGAAGACGACGCGGGCGCTGCTCGCGATGCTCTACAACACCCCGCTGAACTTCGTACTCAGCGACAAGGACAGGCGCGCTGACCAGAACCTGCGCGAACTGGCCGTGCTCCAGAAGTACTTCGCACCCCTCCACCAGGCGGCGGGGACACAGGAGTTGACGTCCTTCGACTGGCTGACCGCCGACCGCACCGTGCAGCGGACCGTCTTCGGCGACGGCACGCTGACCGTCACGGCCAACTTCGGCAGCACCTCCCACGACGGGCTCCCGGGCGGCTGCGTGGACGCGACCCTCAAGGGCGGCAAGCCGCAGCGGCTGTGCCCGGCACAGGTCGTGTCGTAGAGCTCTGCGCGCAGTCCATCGTCTCCTGGCCGAAAGGGCGCTCTGGCCGATCCGGCCACGTGCCGACAGGATGCCTCGCCCGAGCCGGAACCGTACCGGTGCGGCCGATGGGAGAGGGACGGGGCATGGAATCGAGACGAAGACTGAGCCGGCGCAGCGTGTTACGGACGGGGCTCGGCGCCGGAGGACTGGCAGTGGCATCACAGCTGCTGCCCTTCCTTCCCGGCGGCGGCCCCCGCCCGGCCTGGGCCGAGGACGCGGAAGCCAGGAGAGTGGCCGGGGCCGCCTTCCCCGACTGGGCCAGATACGCCCGGCTCGCGGACGGCACCTTCGACGACGACGCCGATCCCCAGCGCGACATGCTGCCCGTCATCAGCGCGCTCAAGGCGCAGAACGTGAGCGTGATCGAACTCGACACCGTCCTGTCGAACTGGCTGACCGACCAGCAGTTCACCGAGCACATGGCGAAGGTGAAGAGCTTCGCGGACCTGGCGCACAAGGCCGGGATGCGCGTGGTCATGTACTACCCCTCGCTCGAACTCATCAGCCCGGGCGGCGAGAAGGGCCCCTCTTTCTACAAGAACGGCAACGGCAAGGACTGGGTGCAGCGCGGGCTCGACGGCCGGCCCAATGTGTTCTACGGCGGCCTCGTCGTCTGGGTGGACCCGGGTGACGAGAGCTGCTGGCTGAGCCCCAACTCTCCTTGGCGCGACTACTACTTGGCACGAATCCGGGGCCTCGCGGCGACGGGCATCGACGCCATCTGGCCGGACGTTCCCATCTACTTCGACGGCGCGATGAGCTGGTGCGACGCCTCCTCCTGGGCGGCTTCCGCGTTCAAGGCCGACACCGGTCTCGAACTGCCCCGGACGGCCGACTTCACCAACCCGGGCTTTCGCCGCTACGTCGAGTGGCGCCACCGCAACCTGTCCCAGTTCCAGCTGGACATCGCCGCGGCGGGCCGCTCCGTCAACCCCGACCTGGTCACCTTCGTCGAGACGGTGACGATGGACTACCAGTACGCGTCCCTCATCGGCCTGGACGGCGCGCGGCTGCGCCGGGCGGAGGGCGTCAGCCAGGTGTGGGAGGTGGACATCCTCGGCAACTACGACGGCATGCGCCACGCCACGGCCAGCGACTGGACCTGTCTGATCTCGATGTACAAGTACGCGCGGGCCGCCAGCGGAACCAAGCCCGCCTGGGCGTTCTCGTACGGCTGGAAGGCGGACGACGCCTCGTTGGTGATGGCCGAGCTGCTCGCGGCGGGCTGCAACCCGTACGAGGTGAAGAGCCCGTTCAAGAACCAGAGCACCGACACCGCGATGCGGGGGCGGATGTTCGGGTTCGTCGCGGCGCATCAGGAGCGGCTGTTCGACGCGGCCTCCGGAGCGACGGTCGGCGTGTACCACTCCTCCGCGAGCCGCGACTTCGTCAGTCCCGTCCAGGGCAGCGGCATGTACGTCAACACCAAGCCGCCCGCCGGGGTCACGGACTGGTGGAGCTTCGAGAGCTCCGAGGAGAGCTGCACCCAGCAGAAGTGGCTCGGCGAGTTCCGCGGCACGGTCAAGGCGCTGGTGTACGCGCACATTCCGTTCAACACCGTGCCGAGTCCGGACCTCACCAGCGCCGACCTCGCCGGATACCGCGTCCTGTACCTGCCCAATCTGCAGGCGGTCTCGGATACCGAGGCCGATGTACTCCGCTCGTTCGTGAGCGACGGCGGCACGGTCGTCGTCACCGGCCCCGCGCCCACCGCCCTCGACGCGTTCGGCACCGCCAGGACCGAGTACGCGCTCGCCGATGTGCTGGGCTTCCGCAAGGCCGACCCGCTGCCGGCCACCGGCCGCCACGCATTCGGGGCAGGCACGTGCTGGTACTTCCAGGATCTGCCCGGCCTCGCCTGTCTGTCGCGCACGGACGGGCCGGGCGCCGACCGGCTCCTCGAACCCGTCCGCACGGCCGCGCCGCCCGCCGTCTCGCTCGCCGGTGACCACCGCATCCACCTGGAGCTGAGCCGCCTCGGCGACGACACCATCGTCCAACTGGTCAACTTCACCGCCTTCGGTGAGAGCCCTGCCGCGTTCAGGACCACTCCGGCCGCCTGCACCGTCTCGCTGGCGGTCCCGGCGGGCCGGCGGGTGACGGCCGCCGCGGTCAGCTCGCCGGACGGTTCCTCGCCCGCGCCGGTACCGGTCCCGTGGAAGGCCGACGGCAGCACGGTGACGGTCGATCTGACGGTGATTCAGTACTCGCTGCTGACCGTCACCATGAGCTGAGGGTTCGTCAGGGGGGCGCGGCCGTCCGTGTGACCGCACGGCCCGTGCGTGGACAATCCGCTGCCTTCGCGGTATCGAATGCGGGGTGTGACGAAGAAACTGAGCGGGCGGGCCCGTACCTCACTCGGGGCCCTGTGCGGTCTCCTCGCGGGCTATGCGGCGCTGGCGGTGGCCGAGTTGGTGTCGGCCGCCGTCCGCCCGGAGGCCGGGCCGGTGACCGCGGTCGGCGGGGCGGCCATCGACCGGACGCCGGTGACGCTCAAGGACTGGGCTATCCGTCACTTCGGGACGCACGACAAGCTCGTCCTCCAGATCGGCATCCTCGCCGTGCTGGCGGTCCTGGCCCTGGTCCTCGGGATGCTGGCCCTGCGCCACCGACGGGCCGGGGCCGCCGGGGTCCTGGCGTTCGGGGTCGTGGGGGCGCTGGCCGCCACCGGACGCCCCGACTCGCACAGCGCGATGGACGCTCTGCCGTCCGTGTTCGGCGCGGTCGCCGGCGCGGTGCTTCTGCACTGGCTCGTCGGACGCCTGCCCGGCGTACGACCGAGCACGCAGCGGGTTGCCGGGGGCGAGGGCTGGGACCGGCGCGCGTTCGTGCTCGCGGCGACCGCGGCGGCTGCCGCGTCCACGGCCTCCGGGCTGCTCGGCCGCGTACTGAACTCGAGCAGTGAGAGAGCGGACGCCTCCCGCGCCAAGGTCGTCCTGCCCCGCCCGGCCTCGCCCGCGGCGCCCGTAGCGAAGGCCGCGTACCTCCAACTCCCGGGCCTGAGCCCGCTGTTCACCCCGAACTCCGACTTCTACCGCGTCGACACGGCCCTCGTCGTGCCGAAGGTGGACGCCACCACCTGGCGGCTGAAGATCCACGGCGAGGGTGTCACCGCCCCTCGCACGGTCACCTTCGACGATCTCGTCCAGGGCCGGGCGGGCGAGCTGATCGAGCGGGACATCACGCTGGCGTGTGTGTCCAACGAGGTCGGCGGACCCTATGTGGGCAACGCCCGCTGGATCGGCGTACGCCTCGCCGACCTCCTCAAGGAGTGCGGTGTGCGCCCGCCCTCGCGCGGCGGGCCCGCCGATCAGCTGGTCGCCCGGTCGGTGGACGGCGTGACGATCGGCAGCCCGGTCGAGGCGGTCCTCGACGGCCGGGACGCGATGCTCGCCATCGGCATGAACGGTCAGCCCCTCCCCTTCGCCCACGGCTTTCCGGTCCGCATGGTGGTACCCGGCCTGTACGGCTATGTGTCGGCGTGCAAGTGGATCGAGGACATCGAGCTGACCACCTTCGCCGCGTACGACGCGTACTGGGTGAAGCGGTCCTGGTCGCAGCAGGCCCCGGTCAAGACGCAGTCCCGCATCGACACCCCCAGGACGCCCGCGCGGCTCAAGCGGGGCACCGTCATGGTCGCGGGGGTGGCCTGGGCGCAGCACCGGGGCATCGAGCGCGTCGAGGTGCGCGTCGACGACGGGCCCTGGCAGCGGGCGGACCTGGCGGCCGAGGACAGTGCCGACACCTGGCGCCTGTGGTCCTTCCCCTGGCAGGCCACCGTCCCCGGCAGCCACACCCTGACCGTTCGGGCCACCGACGGCACGGGCGCGCCCCAGACCGAGGAGCGCACCCCGACCGTCCCCAATGGGGCGACGGGCCGGCACTCGGTCGAGGTCACCGTCGCATGAGCCGATGGCGCTCGCGCGCAACGCGTCGGCTCAGCTGTGCGCGTACCGGTCCAGGAAGGTTCCCCAGTCCGCTTCCAGCTTCCATTGCAGCGATGCCTTGGGGCTGGCGGCGAGGAAGGTGCGGCAACCGGCGCTCGGCGACCGGCGCGCGTCAGGGGTGTCGTTCCGGCACGGCTTGGCGAACGTGCCGTAGCTGTCCTGCTCCTTCCACAGGTTCGCCCCCTCGATGAACGCGTGGTCCAGCGAGGCGCGGGCCAGTTTGCGCAGCTGCGCGACGGTCAACTGCTGGTCGGTGACGGCCTGTTGGAAGACGGCGGTCAGGTCGCTGCGGCTGACGCCGGGGTCGTCGGTGGCCAGCGCGACCGGGACGCCCGCGTCGAGGTAGCGGCGCAGCGGATGCCGGTCACCGCTGACGCGGAGGATCTGGGCGTTGCTGACGAGCGGTGCCTCGACGAGGACGTGCTGTCTCCGCATCCGCGCGGCCAGCGCTGCCGGGTCCTTCTCGTGGGCGAAGTCGACGCCGTGGCCGATCCGGTCGGCACCGGCCACGGCGACGGCCTCGTTGATGTGGAAGGTCAGGTCGCGTCCGCCGACCCCGTCCAAGCCCTCGACGAGTTCACCCGCGTGCAGACTGACCCGCACCTTCGGGGCAAGGGACTTGAGGAAGCCGACCATCTTCATGTGCAGGGTGTAGTCCCGCAGCGCGACGGGCGCGTCCTCCGGCTGCACCATGTTCACGCCGACGAGCCCGCCGAGGTGCCGGCGTACGAGCTCGAAGCCGAGGATCTGCTGGGCGAAGACGTGGCGGGGGTCCTGGGCGCGCAGGACCTGGTAGTCGAAGCGGATCGCGACGCGGCAGGCCTCCGGGGCGGCCGGGGTGTCGCAGCCGAGTTGCTTGCGGTAGTCGCGGACGCTGCGGTCGGTGTCGTCGGCCGCCTGCCGGACGAGAGCCTGGAACTGCGGGTTCGCGGTCAGAGTGGCGTGGAATCGCGCGAAGTCGGCGGGTCCCGGGTCCTTCGGCAGGATGCGGTCGACGAGCTGGTTGAGCGGTCCTGCCTCGGGAGTGGTGAGGGTTTCCAGATAGCTGCTGTGTTCCTTGGCCGCGGCCCGGGCGACCTCGGCGAGCATGTCCGCATCATGACCGGATTCGGCCTCGTCGAACTTTCCGAACGTGTCGAAGAAGTGGTCGTGGCCGGGCTGCGGATCACCGTCGGGCGGCAGGCGGAACCCCTGCATCGACCACGCCTCGATCACGTGCTGCCGGAACGGGCCCGGCGGTACGGCATCACGCGCCGGGCGCTGTCCGGTCGCACAGGGCTGGGGCCCCGGAGCGACCACGTAAGTCGTGGTGTCGATGCACTTCCCGTCCCTCGCCGCGTACCCGATCAGCGACTCCGGGCGCACCGCGCCGCCCAGGTGGTGGTGCAGATCCGCGCCCTTGGGCAGCTCCGTCATGAAACGCCCGAGCTCGCTCGGGGAGTTCGCTATTCGCCCCAAGTACGCCTGGACCCGGGCCTGTTCACGACCGCCCGGATCCGGTGGGGCGGCGGCCGCGGGCAGCACCCCCGCGGCCACACCCAGTGCCGTGAGACCGGCGAGCACCGGCCACCGGGTTCCGTGCCTCTTGCGCATACTGCGTTCCTCTCCTCGTACCTGGCGCTCCGCGCCGCATCCATCGGCACCTGCCGAAGCCCCTCCCCGCCCAAGAGTCCCAGCACGCCCCGGGCGACCCACCCGAACCGGTCAGCCTGGGCCGGCCCCGCGAGCTCACGGCCTGGGCACGCTCTTGCCCCGACGTCAGGAGCGGAACGTATGGGCCCGGTCAGGACGGTGGCGCCTGCGGAAGGACCAGGCGCCAGAAGGTGCTCAGGAGCGGGGGCGACGCCCACGCGGGGTCGCGGCGGGAGAGCAACTCGATGCCCGTGGTGGCGGCGAAGATCAGGTCCGCCATGTCGCTCCGCTCGACGGGCTCGTGCCGGAAGTCCTGGTCGGACGCCTCCGCGAGCACACTCCGCACGAAGTCCTGCCATTCGCGGCGCAGATCGAGGCCGCCCTCCCGTACTCCGTCATCGCTCAGCTTCAGGCCTGCCCGGGACACGACGTCACGGCGGAGTTGGTCGGCGAGCGCGTACGAGGTGCCGGTGAGCCGCTGCAAGGCGTTCATGCCGGGTTGTTGCGCCTTCTCGGCCGCCCGGCGCAGCCGTACCGCCGCCGCTGTTTCCACGCTCGTCGCCACGTCGGCCTTGCTCGTGAAGTGGAAGTGGAGTGCTCCCACACTGACACCGGCACCGGCGCTGATGTCCATGAGTGTCGCCTGTACGTATCCGTGCCGCTCGAAGGTTTCGGCCGCGGAGTGGATGAGTGCGTGGCGGGTGCGTACGGCACGGTCTTGTTTGGCCACCGATGGCTCCTGGTGCAAGGGTTGTTCTGCGTGCGGAAGTTGCGAGGGGGGCTGGCTACGGCTCGATGAGCCCCGTTCTGATCGCGTACCGGGTCAGTTCGAGGCGGTCGCGGAGGCCCAGTTTCTGCAGAAGATTGGCGCGATGGCGCTCCACGGTCTTGCTGCTGATGACGAGGAGATCGCCGATGTCCTTCGACGAGTGCCCCTCGGCCACGAGCTTGAGGATCTCCTCCTCCCGCTCCGTGATCGCCCGGTCGGGCAGCGGCCTTCCCTGGCGCAGGCGTTCCAGGTACTCGCGGATCAGCGTGTTCTCGGCTCCGGGGTACAGGAACGGCTCGTTGCGCATGGCGGCCCGGCAGGCAAGGACGAGGTCGCGGTCGGCGACCGTCTTGAGGACGTACCCGCAGGCCCCGGCCTTGAGGGCTTCGAAGAAGTACTGCTCGTTGTGATACATCGTCAGAATCAGGATGCGCAGATCCGGTTGGAGCCGGGACAGTTCGCGTGCGGCCTGGAGTCCGGTCCGGCGGGGCATCGCGATGTCGAGGATGGCGAGGTCGACGGGTGTCTCGCGGGCCAGGGTGACGGCTTCGGCTCCGTTGTCGGCCTCGGCGACGACGGTGAGGTCCGGCTCGCTGTCGAGGATGAGCCGGACGCCGCGGCGCACGAGGGCGTGGTCGTCGGCGAGCAGGATGCGGGTCCGGTCCGGTGTCGTCATGCGGTGCTCCCTGCCATCGCGGCGACGGCCAGACGGACTTCGGTGCCGCCGCACGGTCCGGCGCCGAACGACAGCTCCGCGCCCGTCAGCAGCGCGCGTTCGCGCATGCCGCGCATGCCGTTGCCCTCCGGGGCCCCGCCGGTGCCCTTGCCGTTGTCCCTGATGAGCAGCTCGACGACCCCGGCAGCGCCACCGCGCAGTCGTATCTCCGCCTGGGTCGCCGCCGAGTGGCGTGCCATGTTGGTCAGGGCCTCCTGGGCGATCCGGTAGAGCACGAGCTCGCTCTCGGGGTCCAGGGGTGGCAGGCCCCGGTCGATGCGGTGGCGTACGGCGAGGCCCGGCACGGTGAATTCGGCGGCCAGGGCGCGCAGGGCGCTGGCGAGGCCGAGCTCTTCGAGCAGGCCGGGGCGCAGGCGCCGCGCGATGCGGCGGATCTCGTCCAGGCTGCCGCGGGTGGTCTCCTGCGCGAGGCGGAGTTCTTCGCCGAGGGCGGCGGGCGCCCGGTCGGCCGCGTGCTTCAGCTGGAGCAGTACGGCGGTGAGGGTCTGGCCGACCTCGTCGTGCAGCTCCCGGGCCACGCGCTGCCGTTCGGCCTCCTGGGCGCTCAGGATGCGGGCGCTGCTGGCGGCGCGCTCGGATTCGAGGCGGTCGAGCATGGAGTTGAACGTCCGCGTCAGATCGGCGACTTCCCCGGTTCCGAGGACTTCGGGGCGCGCCTCGCGGCGGATCAGATCGGCTGTCGTCATGGCCTGCGAAAGCCGTTTCAGGGGGGCGAGTCCGAAGAAGCGGACGAGGAGTGCGTTGACCACCAGCATCACGGCGACCCCGGACACCACCACCTCGGCCTCACCGGGCCGCACATGCTTGGACACGGTCACAAACGGCCCGAGGAGCAGTGCCATGGCCACGAGGACCACGGCGGCGTTCAGCAGAAAGATGCGCCAGAACAGCGACATCGCGGGTCCTCTCGTTGCTCCGTGAACCGCCTGCCTCCGTGGGATCCGGGCACAATGCCGCCTGCCTGGGGTGAACATGCTGGTCAGGGAAGTCTCCGCAATCGGTATGGGTCACGTCCATACATGCTGACACCCATTTTCCCGCTCGCTTCAAGGCGGGGTCGGGACCAAAGTCCCTATGCGGAACGGCTGTCAGTGGATTGCATGGCGTACCAAGGAAGTTGGCCTGTTTCACCCCGCACGGAACGAAGGGCTCCCCCGCTGATGAGTCATGTATCCAGACGGCGTCTGCTCACGCTGGCTCCAGCCGTCGGAGTGGCAACCGCCATTCCCGTATCGCTCACAACGGCGGCGCATGCCGCACCTCGTCAGGGCAGCGCGAAAACATCGGCTCGGCCCCTCCAGGAGATTACGGACGCATGGGGTCGGTGGATGGCCCGCGAACGGTTCCCGGCGTCGAACGGATGCCGCTTCACCGCATCCACCGATTATGCGAAGCAGAGCTTCCTCAACGACTACCACCGGCATCAGGTCGGCGCGAAATACCGGGACATCATCTACGACGCGAATGCTCCATCTCCCGTTCCCGGACAGGTCAGTTCAGTGGCCACCAACTACCGCAATGGGACCGCGGTGGAGCAGACCGTCACCTACAAGCAGAGCAAGACGACCGAGCAGGATCTGCGTATCTCGGTCACGGAATCGCTGAAGATCGGCGTGACCGTGGAGGTGTCGGCGGAGATCCCGGCGGTCGCCAAGGTCAGCGAGACGACGTCGATCGAGGCGAGCCTGTCCTCGACCCAGGAGTTCACGCACAAGGAGACGCAGACCTGGAGCGTCGACCTCCCGCTGCGGATACCGCCCAAGTCGGTGGTCGAGGCGACGCTGGTGGTCGGCACGCAGAAGTACGACATCGACTGGACGGCCACGGTCGCGCTGCGGGGGAACGTGGCGATCTGGTTCAACGAGAAGGTCGACCTCAACCAGGACGGGGATCGCCACTGGCTGTGGTTCGTGCCGATCGAGCAGGTGTTCCGGGACTGCCGGCAGCACCAGATCATCGACACACCGGGATACGAGACCGTCGCGGACGGCGTGAATGCGTTCGCCAGTGGCACGTTCAGCGGAGGCCAGGGTGTCTCGCTGAACGTGAATGCCGACCAGAAACCCCTCGACGGCAGCCGACGCAGCGGCGTGGATTCCCGCACGATCCCGATTCCGCTCGCACCGAACGGAAACCGAGCAGCGGTACCCGGTCATTGAGACACTGCCGCGCCGGACTTGGCGACACCGCCCGTCCGTCGGGCCACTCACCGAGGTGAGTTCCATAAGGTGAGTCCGATCCCGGGAAAGGGGCGGTCTCATGGCAGAGGTGCGCGTTCTGGCGCTGGATTTCGTCGGTACTCTGGCGGGCCACGGCTCGTCCCCGGACGGCCAGTTGGTCGCGAAAGCGCTGGGCGACCTGCCGGGGACGGTGATCCCTGACGACTTCCCCACCCGATTCGACGACGTGACCCAGCGCCTCCGGGATTCCGACCGCGCCCGAGGCGTACGCAGCACATTTGCCACCCGCCTGCGCCGCGCCGCCCAGGACTGCGGCGCAGGCATCCCGGACCTGCGGCTCGCGATGGACGCTGTGTTCGCGGCGCTGCCCGACGCGAAAATCGACCCCGTGGCGGCGTCGGCGCTGCGGGACCTGCACGCGACCGGGCTGAGGTGCGTCCTCGCCTCGAACACGGACCGCCCCGAGCGGGTCCGCCTCCAGACCTTGGCCGGCTCCTCGATCGCGGAGTGCTTCGACGCCTTGGTGCTCTCCAGCACTCTGGGCATCCGCAAGCCGGACCGGCGCTTCTACGCGGCGGTGACCGAGGCTGCGGCCTGCCCGCCCGAGAACATCCTGTTCGTGGGGGACAACCCGAAAAATGATGCGGTGGGGCCGCACACGTACGGGATGGCGGCGGTGCTTGTCACGTCGAGGCCGCGGCCGGCGGGGTTGCCTGCGGAGATCGCCACGATCCGCCATCTGAGTGAGCTGGCGGCTCACCTCAACGGCCGTCAAGGGAAACCGAGTTGAAGGCTGTCCCTCCGTGACCGGTCACACCCCGATGTCCTCATTCCACAATGCGGGATGCGCCGCAATGAACTCCTTCATCATGGCCACGCATTCCGGATCGCCGAGCACCACGATCTCCACCCCGTGCCGGGCCAGCCATTCCTGACCTCCCTGGAAGGTCTCGTCCTCCCCCACGACGACGCGCGAGATGCCGAACTGCCGTACCAGGCCGCTGCAATACCAGCACGGGGACAGCGTGGTCACCATCGTCGTGCCCCGGTACGAACGTTGCCTTCCCGCATTGCGGAATGCCGACGTCTCGGCATGCAGCGAGGGATCATTGTCCTGCACCCGCCGATTGTGTCCGCGGCCCAGCACTGCTCCGTCCGCGCCGTAGAGCGCCGCGCCGATCGGGATGCCGCCCTCCGCGAGGCCCGCTCGGGCCTCCTCGACAGCCGTCGCGAGCCATTGCCTGGCCAGTTGCCGTTCCATGTTCCTCGTTCCCGCCGTCTTCCGGGTGCGTACGGGCGCCGGTTACTCGGCTGTCCGGACCCGCTCGTGGTGCAGGAGGACGACGCCGTTGCCGAAGGTGCGGGTCTCGATGAGTCGCAGCTTGTGCGTGTCGGCGCCCGAGGTCGCAAAGAGGCGCTTGCCCGTTCCGAGCAGGACCGGGTGGACGTAGAGGCGGAATTGTCGATGAGGTCGTACTGCCGGAACGTGGCGGCGAGATTCGCCCCGCCGATCACGAGGTCCCCGCCCGGACGCGCCTTGTCCGTTGACGTACCGGTGCAGCTCGTCGTCGACCATGTGCCCGTCGATTTCGCCCTCGGGCCCAGCGAAAAAGCCGTCGAGGGAGACCGACATGGGAAGGATGATCTTTCTCATCGCAGTCACCCACGCGACGATACGCCCGCCCCCGCCGACCTTCCCGTCAAGGGCGCGGGCTCTTCTTCGTGTATGCCAGAGCCCTGCGCCCAGCTCTAGTTGTCACCGGCCTTCGGTGCGGCCAGGGCGGCCCGGGCCGCTTCCTCGATCGTGGTCGTCGGCGTGAAGAGCGGGTCGAGACCGCCCGCCGTCAGGATCCGCCGATGCCAGGGCCGTACACACACCACGCCGAGGTGGCCGTCGCGCGCCCGGGTTCTCCGGAACGCCCGGCACAGCAGGGTGAGCGCGGCGCAGTCGAAGAAGTCGACGGGCCGCAGGTCCACGATCACGCGGGCGCCCGTCGGCTGTGTGGCGGCGTCGAGGTGCAGCTGTACGCCGGGCGCGGTGGCCAGGTCGACGGTGCCCTGGACCTCGACCACCGTGAACCCCTGCATCAGATAGGTACGGGCGTTGCAGCACCGGTCCGGCAGCAGCCCCGGCGGAAGCGGAACAGGCGCCGAGACGGATGGCCGAGCGGTGGTTCCCATGGCAGCTCCCGGTCCAGAACTGACCCCCGCGGGTGCGGAGGTACTCGGTTGTCGGGCAGTCACCGTGGTCCCGGGGTGACGCACTACCACCCTAGGAATAGAGCCGCATGCAGAAACGTGCAGCCTTCGAATTGTTCACCCTGGGGGGTGAACGAAATTTGCGCCGCTCCCCGTTTGAACCCTGCACACGGGGAGCGAAGCAGGTAGGGCGCCCCTATCTGCCGACTTGCGGGATCCGAAACCCCGCCACCGGATGGTCAGTTGGGGCCGTCGGCCCGGTGGGCCGGGCGCCCTCCTCAAGCGCCCGGCCCCGAGGCCGACCGTCAGTACGCCCCGAAGACGTTGTCGATCGAGCCGTACCTCTTGGCGGCGTAGTTGCACGCGGCGGTGATGTTCGCCACCGGGTCGTAGAGGTCCGTGGACGTGCCCGGCACGTGGAAGGCGTCGAAGGTGGGCTGGATGACCTGGAGCAGGCCCTTGGACGGGACGCCGTTGATGGCGTTGATGTCCCAGTTGTTGATGGCGAGCGGGTTGCCCGACGACTCACGCATGATGTTGCGGTAGATGCCGTTGTAGCTTCCCGGGATGCCGTGCTGAGCCATGACGTCCAGCGACTGCTTGATCCAGCCGTCCAGGTTGTTGGCGTACTTCGGCGCACTGGCCGTGGTCGCCGTAGTCGCCGTGGTGAGGCTCGTCGTGCGGGCGGAGCGGTCGGCACGGTCGGCCGAGGCGGCCCGGGCGGGGGCGCCGACGGTGAGCTTGAGGCCGGGCTGGATCAGGGCCGGGTTGCCGCCGATGACGCTCTGGTTGTCCTGGTACAGCTGCTTCCAGCCGCCGCTCACGTTGAGGGCGTCGGCGATCTTGGCAAGCGAGTCCCCGGCGACGACGGAGTAGCTCGTGGGGGACGCCTTCACCGCCGTGACGGGGGTGGCGGAGTGGACCGACGCGGGCGCGGCGGTGGCCGTGGTCGCACCGATCACCGGAATGGCGAGTACGGCGCCGCCCGTACCCGCGACGGCGAGGCCACGGGAGAACGAGCTGGACTTGGGGCGGCGGTGCTTGCCCTTTGCAGGCATGGTGAATTCCTCTCCTTCGCCTGCGAGGTGAGCTGTCGGGTTCGGACGGGAGATGTCCGGTCGCGGCGCACGCGACTTCACCCCAGCCGTTCCGGAATCCGGATCGGCGGCTTACCTGGGTCCCCCGCTCCTGCCATACGTGTGTGGGAGGGTCCGGACGGCGGCAGGATTCGGCGTTCCATCCGGATTGCGGTGAACGTAGACGAATACGCCGAGTGGAAACAAGCCCAGAATTCAAAGGGCGCGATCCGGGATATAGATCCACTTAAATCCACACCCGTCGGCCACCCCGCCCGACGCTCTCAACTCGCTTTCGGCCCAACCGAAATGACCCCGGCGGACCCGGGCGCCCACACCCCCGCACGTGACCCAATTCACTCGCTCTTCGAGCAACCGAACAGCCGACCCGCAAAAGAGGCGAGCCTTACTCAATAGCCACCAATTCGGACATTACAAAAACCGGAGCGACGGCGCCTCAAAGTGCCTCATTTTGGACACTTGGGACCTCTCTTATGACCCATGTCTCGCATACCGGCGACACCACACACCTCCCTTACGCCCCTGCCGGAGATCATGGTCACAGGCAGCCCTCCACGGCGGGGGCCGGCAGCGGAGGGGTGGAACGGTGATCCGAGAGAGCGCGGAGTACGACGTCCTGGTGGTCGGGGGCACGGGGGTGGACACGGTCGTACGGGTCGATTCCCTGCCGGTCCCGCCGGCCGACTCGGTGCAGGTCGGGCCCATTGAGGAGTGGCCCGGGCACACCGGCGCGAACGTGGCTCTCGGGGCCCGGGCGCTCGGCCTGGAGGTCGGCCTGATCGACTGCATCGGCGACGACTGGATCGGCTCCCGGGTCCGCGAGCTGCTGGCCGAGGGCGATGTCGACTTCGCCCCGCTGATCTCCCCGGCGGGTACCCGGCGCGCGGTGAACCTGGTGGACGCGAACGGCCGCCGGATGTCCTTCTACGACGCCCGCGACCCGGCCGACCTGCGCATGCCCCGGGACTTCTACCTCCCCCGGCTGCGCCGGACCCGCCACGTCCACCTCTCCATCATGAACTTCGCGCGCTTCCTCCTCGACGACATCGAGGCGCTCGGCGTCCCGGTCTCGACCGATCTGCACGACTGGGACGGACTGGCCGACCACCACCGGGAGTTCGCACTCCGCTCCGACCTCGTGTTCCTCAGCGCGGCGGGCGCGGGCGACAACACCCCCGCTCTGATGCGGGAGATCCTCCGCGAGGGCCGCGCGGACACGGTGGTCGCCACGGCCGGCGCCGAGGGCTCCTACCTTCTCACCCGGGACGGCGGACCGACCCCACACCACATCCCGGCGGTCGCACCCCACGCCCCCGTCGTGGACACCAGCGGCGCGGGCGACGCGTACGTCAGCGGCTTCCTGTACGGCAGGCTCACCGGCCGGGACGTACGGGAATGCGGCCGCTTCGGCACGCTGGCGGGCGCCCATGCCTGCACGGCTCCGGTCGCCACCGACCCCATCTCACAAAAAAGCCTGCTGGCGGCGCATCAGATCGCCTGAGATCATTCCGGCGTTCAAAGCCGCACACGCTCGTACCGAGGCGGCACCGAACACCCGGTGCCACCCAACTGGCGCTCCGAACAAGCCCTTATTACGCCCTGTCAAGTCCCGTCAGGAAGAAACATGAACGACATCAGCGAATTCAAGAACATTTCCCCGACCACGCTCGCCGACGTCCTGGGACGCGAGCAGGTCATGGATATCGGCATTCGCCCTTTGTGGTCCCCGATGCCGCGCGTTTCGGGTCCCGCATTCACCGTTCGGTGTCCCCCGGGCGACAACCTCATGCTGCACGCGGCCATCCACCGTGCGGAGCCCGGTTCGGTCGTCGTCGTCGAATCGGGCGACCTGGACCACGCGCTCGCCGGCGGAAACGTGTGCGCCGTCGCCCAACGCCGGGGAATCGCCGCGTTCGTGGCCGACGGTGTCATTCGTGACCTCGCCGAGGTCCGCGAGTTGGGCTTTCCCGTGTTCGCCCGGGGCGTCATTCCCATCCCCGGAACCAAGAAGGCCGTGGCCCCGCTCAACGAGCCGGTGCGCTGCGGCGGCGTGCGGGTGGACGCGGGCGACATCGTGGTGGCCGACGAGGAGGGCATCGTGGTCACTCCCCGCGCCCGCTGGGAGCAGGTGCTCCTGGACGCCCGGCGCAAGTTGGCCAAGGAGGCCGACGAATCCCTCGACATGTGGGAAGCGACGCACCGCGCCCGCATCGACAAGGCCCTGAGCGAGGGCGGCTTCGAGGGCTGAGCAGTCTTCGGCCCACCTCCCCGGCGTCCGGCCCATCTGCCGTCACGGGGCGATGTGCCTGCGTGGCCCGTCCGCGGGGACTACTGACCCGCTCCCCCGCGCGCGGTCCCCACCTCGCGGACGAGTTCGAGGCCGAGCACGCGGTCGAGGTGGGCCATGGTTTCGAACTTGGCTCCCTGCGGCACGTCGTCGGCCGTCGCCAGATCGTGGAGGAGGCGCAGGACGGCCGCGGTGTCGAGCCGATTGTCCAGGGCGGTACGGGCGGTGCTCTTGAGGTCGGCGGGGATCGGCTTCGAGGGCTGCTCGGCCCAGTCCGCCACGGCACGCCGCCAGCGGGCCATGGCGCGGCCGGCCTCGCCGACCTGCTCGGCGGTGACCGAGACCGGCTCCTCGTAGGGGTGGCTGAGCAGCAGCAGCCGTACGGCGAGGAGGTCGAGGCCCTCGAACGGGGGCAGCTGGGCCTCGCCGATCTGCAGGCAGGCGCTGCCCGAGCCTTCGTACGTCCCGGCGGTGAGCTGCACGCCGGGCGGGCCGCCGAGCGCCTCCGCGATCTCCTTCGGGTCGCCCTCGGCGTCGGCGGGCCGGATGCCGGCGGCAGCGGCGGCCGCTTTGTCCTGCGGGCCGGCCCACCCGATGAGCACCGCCCGGCCGCGCATTTCGACGACGCGCGCCAGCACGTCCGCGATCAGCAGCACCCGCAGCCCGGTCCCGGCAGCACCGTCGGCGGGGGCGTGGGCGCAGATGCGCAGCGGGCCCGGTCCGGCGAGTTCTTCGACGATTCGCAGCACGTCGCCGAGCCTAGGGCGTCGGGCCCGGCCTGGACAGCGGTCCACGCCCGAGCGCATGAGGAACGCCGCCTCAGGGTGCCGGAGAACGCGCCGGAGAACACCCGCTCACGCAAGCAGCGGCCTCAGCGCGCCGCCCCGCAGCCGCGTCACGAGCGGGGCCGCGAACCGGCGCGCGGACCAGGTCACCGCGAACGAGACCACCCCTCCGACCACGAACGCGACCAGCACGTCATGCGGATAGTGCGCACCCACGTACACCCGCGAGGCACCCATCAGGAGCGCGGCCACCGAGGCCAGAATCCCGAGGCGCCGGTTGACCAGGAACAGGGCCACCGCCGCGGCCGCGGCCACCGTGGTGTGGTTGCTGGGGAACGCGTAGTCGTCCAGAGGCGGGCACTTCTCGATCAGAAAGTCGTGCGGCAGCGCTCGGCAGGGGCGCGGCTCCGTGAACACCGTCTTGATCGCGGCATTGACCACGTACGCGAGCACCATCGCGAGGGGCGCGGCCAGCGCCGCCGCCATCACCGAGGCGTCCTTGCGCCGGGCGAACCACCAGCCGGCCAGCATGAACACCGCGAACAGGGCGACGCCGTAAGTGGTGAAGGCGGACACCGGCCCGTTCAGCCAGTGCGTGTGCCGGGCGAAGTCGGTGATGTCGCCGTACAGACCGCCGTCGATGGACGCGCCGTCCAGGGCTTGCGGCGTGGGGGTGGAACTGGTCATGGGATGCGGCTCTCCGGTGGTTCGACGGGCGGTGCGCGCCCCGCGGCGAACAGGGCTTGGCGGGGAGCAGAAGTCCTGGCAACTGCCTCGTGAGCGGAAAATGAACGTCTACAAGCTCGTAGACGTAAAAGGATAGAGGTAGGTTGCGTGGCTGTGCCTTCAGCCTCAGCCGAACGTGATGAAGCCGGGCCTCAGGCCCACCACGCCTCGGCGGTCGCCACGCCCATGAAGACCGCGCCGAGCCCGGCCACCACGCTGACCACGACGTTCGCCGCGGCGTAGAACTTCGCCCCGTCCTCGGCGAGCCGCAGCGTCTCGTAGGAGAAGGTCGAGTACGTGGTCAGCGCCCCGCAGAGCCCGGTGCCCACGAACAGCTGCACCTGTGAGGACGCGGCGCCCGCCGTGACCGCACCGGTGAGCACGCCGAGGATCAGACAGCCGACGACGTTGACGGTGAAGGTGCCCCAGGGGAAGACGCTGTCGTGCTTCCTCTGCACGGCCAGGTCGGTGAGGTACCGCAGGGGCGCGCCGATGGCCGCCCCCGCCACCACGAGCAGCCAGTTCACTCGGCGCGCTCCCGTCCGGCGTACCGGATGACCTCGCAGTCGTCGAGCATCACCAGGCCCTCGGCGACCAGCTCGTCGAGCTGTGGCAGGAAGTCCCGTACGCGCTGCTCGTCGTCCACGACGACGATCGCGACGGGCAGGTCCTCGCTCAGCGAGAGCAGCCGCTGGGTGTGGATGAGCGAGGAGGCGCCGAAGCCCTCGATGCCCCGGAACACGCTCGCACCGGCGAGGCCGGCCGCATGCGCCCGGTGGACGATCTCGGCGTACACGGGCTTGTGGTGCCACAGGTCGCTCTCGCCGATGAAGATCGTGAGGCGCAGGGCCCGTCCGGTCGGTCTCGTCATCGATGCCTCCGCACCAGTGCGCGACGGGTCAGCCACACCGCGCTCCATACCGCCGCGAGCGCCACGAGCAGCGTCAGCGCCAGATAGGCGAGGCCGGTGCGCGGCTGTCCGGCGGTCACGAACTTCTGGATGTCGACGGCGTACGTCGAGAAGGTGGTGAAGCCGCCGAGGATGCCGGTCCCGAAGAACGGGCGGACGAGCCGGTGCGCCGCCCACACATCGGTGATCATCACCATGAACACGCCGATCACAGCACAGCCCACGCCGTTGACCAGGAGCGTCGTCCACGGAAACGAGCCGGGCTCGGTGGTCCAAAGGAGCGAGGCGCCGTAGCGCGCGCAGGCGCCGATCGCTCCGCCGAGTGCCACCACGGCGACGACCGGGCCGAGCCCGCGCGTGACGGCGCGGCGCCGCACGGGCACGGCCTGGCCGACACCGGGACCGGTCGGCTCGGTGGCCGTCCTCGACGGCTGGGCTCCCTTGGACATACCTCTCCTACCTGCGGGACGCCCTTACCCGGGCGCACGCGCTCGCAAGTAGGGACCGTTGGCGGCGCGGATGCCGCGGTTCGGGTACGGCGGGCCCCACCGCCGCGCGGCGAACACAGGGGATCACCGCTTCCCCAAGGCTAGCGCCGGGCCTCACCCGCTCGCCAACCGGCCCCGTACGAGGTTCGCGGTCAAGGGGGCGATGGCAGCGAGCCGAGGCCGGGTGCCGTGTCCGGCCAGACCAGCAGGACCGGGCAGGGCGCGTGGTCCACGACGAACCGGGTGGCCGGGCCGAGGCTGCGCGGGCCGAGGTGTGTGGAGTCGCCGTCGCGCGCGCAGATCAGGAGCTCGGCGCCTTCCGCGGCGCGTACGACCTGCTGTTCGGCGCGGCCGTGCAGGGCGAGGCGGCGGGCCGGGTGGGCCAGGCGCCGTTCGGCCTCGGCGAACAGGTCGTCGGCGGCGGCCCGGGAGAGGTCTTCGAGCCGGGTGCCGGGATCGCGCTCCGGTTGGCCGCGGCCGAGGAGCCCGGCGAACGCGCCGTGCGCGGCCTCGGACACCGCGTCGTCGGTGACGTGCAGGAGTACGAGGTCGGCGTCCCCGGCCCGCTCGCGTGCGGCGTCCACGCAGGCCGGCCAGGTGCCCTCGGTGATCCAGATGATGACGCTCATGGAATGCGGTCAGCCTCCGATCGTGTGCAGCGCCGCCCACAGCGCGGCGGTCGACGCGACCAGTGTGGCGGGAACGGTGAGCAGCCCGAGGCGGGTGAAGTGGCCGAGGGCGGGCGCGTCGTCGTGTTCGTGCAGGATGCGCCGCCACAGCAGGGTGGCGAGCGACCCGACGTAGGTGAGGTTGGGGCCGAGGTTGACGCCGATGAGGACGGCAAGGACCGGGCCGGGCCCGCCGGCCGCGGCCACCGGGAGCAGGGCGAGCACGGCGGGCAGGTTGTTGATGAGGTTGGAGAGCACCGCGGCGACGGCGACGACCGCGAGCAGGGCGGGCAGCGAGTCGCCGTCGGGCAGCAGGTGGCCGATGGCGGAGCCGAGTCCGTTGTCGACGACGGCCTTGACGACGATGCCGAGGCCGAGCACGAACAGGCAGAACGGGATGCCCGCAGAGCCGACCAGTTTGCGCGGCGTGGTGCGCCGCTGGGACAGGGCGCGGGCGGCGAGGACGAGCGCGCCCGCGAGCGCCGCCCAGGCCGGGCTGAGGCCGGCGAACGAGGTCACGACGAACCCCCCGAGCGTCAGCGCGAGGACCACCAGCGTGAACACGGGCACCTCCGTGCCTCCCGTCGCCCCTGTCCCGCGCGCCGTGGCCGCGAGGTCGGTGCGGAAGAAGGCGCGGAAGACCGCGTACTCGACGGCGACGGCGGCCAGCCAGGGCAGCGCCATCAGCGCCGCGAACCGGGTGAAGGAGAGTCCGCTGGCGGCCAGGGCCAGCAGGTTGGTGAGGTTGGAGACGGGCAGCAGCAGGGAGGCCGAGTTCGCCAGGTGCGCGGTGGCGTACACGTGCGGGCGGGCCCGCACACCGACGCGAGCCGCCGTCGCGAACACCACGGGGGTGAGCAGCACGACGGTCGCGTCCAGGCTGAGCACCGCGGTGATGGCGGCGGCGACGGCGAAGACTCCGCCGAGCAGCCGCTGGGGACTGGCCCCGCACACGCGGGCGACGGCGTCTCCTGCGGCTGTGAACAGGCCCTCGTCGTCGCAGAGTTGAGCCAGTACGAGGACGGCTGCGAGGAAGCCGACCACCGGGAGCAGGTCACGGGTCTGCTGCCATGCCTCGGTCGGCGAGACCGCGCCGAGCGCGACCACGAGTCCGGCCGCGGGGAGCGCCGCCACCGCTTCCGGCCAGTTGCGGGGGCGTACGACGGCGAAGGCGAGCACGCCGAGCAGGAGGACGGCCGAGACGGTCTCGGCGGTGACGGTACTCAGGGTCGGCCTCCGGGCTGCGGGCGATCACGGCCGCGGGCCACGTGCCACACCACCGCGGGTGACCCTGTGTGCTGATCACCACTCCGCATTCTCCGGCAGGGGCGGCAGGCCTGCGCCGCGGGGCCATCCGCATCAGGGAGCGAGCGGTGCCGCCTGCGGGGCAGTCACCGGTTCGTCCGGCATCCGCGCCGGGAAGCGCGAGGACCGCAGGCAGCACCAGGCCGCCGGCGTCCCGGCCAGCGCGGTGCCCGCCGCCGCGAACGTCCACACTCCCCTGACGTTGGCGAGACCGAAGCCCAGCGCACCCATCACGTACAGGCCGACGCCGCTCGCGAGCGAGTTGAACAGGCCGCCCGCGGACAGCATGGTGGCCCGGCCCCGCGCGGGCACCCGTTCGTTGAGGGCGGCTTTGAGGCCGGGCATGCAGAGCCCGCCCGCCATCACGAAGCCGATGTAGAGGGGGATGCCGAGCAGGCCCGAGCCGGTGACGGCCGCGCCCGCCAGGAACACTCCGGCCGCCACCGCGCTCATCAGCACGATCCGCCAGCGCAGTTCGGGGCGGCCGCGCACGGTGCGTGCGACGACTTCGAGCACCGGGATCTGCAGCAGCTCGCCCGCGCAGCGGGCGGCGGCCATCACGACCAGCGAGCCGCCGGTGAGCGCGTCGAAGTGGACGGTCCACTGCACGCCCGGCAGGGCCCGGAAGAGATACAGCGCGGCGATGCCGAGCAGCAGTCCGGTGAGCAGCCGGTCGGTGCCAAGAGCCCGGCCGCAGCCGCGCAGCGCTTCGAGGGAGGCGGCGGCCGGCTCGCGGCGGACCGAGCCCTTGGGGGCTTGTGTGGGCGTCGGTGCGGGGTCCTTGAGCAGGGTCATGGTGAAGACGGCGCCCGTCAAACAGGCGGCACCGGCGAGGAGTTGGGGCACGGAGAGGCCGAGGAACTGGCCGGCGACGGCACCTGCCACCGTGCCGGTGACGATGCCGGTGTTCTCCGCCATGCGGCCGCGCGCGAACAGCGCGTCGAGGTTCGCGGCCGGGTCGTCGCGGTGCAGCTTGTCCACGGCCCAGGCATCCAGGCTGCCGGACGCGAATGGCGCGCCCACCGCGGCGAGCAGGGTTCCGGCGATGGCCACGCCCGGGCTCGCCGAGAAGAACAGCATCGAGTAGCCGACCGCCCGGATGACGAAGCCGAGCAGCAGCGAGGCACGGCGGCCGACCGCGTCGGCGAACACCCCGGTGGGCACTTCGAGCAGCGCTTCGAGCAGCCATACGGTGCCGATGAGGGAGACGATGGTGGTGCTGGTCAGGCCGCGTTCGGTGAGCAGCAGCACCGAGGTGACCGTCAGACACATGTCGCCGAAGAAGTCGAGGCCGCTCAGCAGGAGGTAGCGCCGGACCGTCGCGCGGCGTACCGCGTCCGATGGCGCGGGGGCATCCTTCACTTGTCACCTTTTCCGGTGCGCAGGGCCGGCACGACGCCCATGTCGTACCGGTACGGGCGGCCCGCCTCCTCGAAGGCTGTACGGATCCGGTCGCGCAGCGGGGCCGGGATCCCTTCGGGGTAGCGGCGGGAGAAGGCCGACTCGTGCTGGAACACCAGGAAGAGGCCTTTCGCACCGAAGGAGTACCGGGTGTGTGCCGCCGCGAAGCACTCGCCGAAGGCCACGGTGAACAGCCGCTCGCCGTCGAAGGGGAACCACCAGGCGGGGTCTTCGAGATCGGCCATGCGGACCCGACAGGGCGGGTCGGACCGCTCGGCCAGCCAGCTCAGCGCGGTCAGGGAGGACTCCCGAAGGAGCGTGACGTCCGCTCCGAGGCGGCCGGGCAGTTCGAGGACGAATCCGTCGGCGTCGTCCTCGGCCACCTCGCGCAGCGCCCCGCGCAGCAGCGGCAGCGCCCGTTCGAGGTGGCCGCCGAGGGACAGCCCCTCGTCCGCGGGGTCGGAGTACACCCAGTGCGTGACGCGGGCGAACGGGCAGTGCGTCTGGTCGATGACGGGCTGGAACGCCGTCCAGGGTGATCTTCCGCTCACCGCTCCCCCGCTTCCCGGGCCGCCGCCCACTGCGCGGTGACGTCCGCCCGCAGCCGATGCCAGCTCTCCGGCCGCTCCCACCAGCGGGCCCCGTGCGCCGCCTGAAGGACGTCGACCGTGGCGTCCGCACGGGTGTGACCCTGCGCGACCGTACGCCAGTAGTCGGCGCGCCGCACCTCTTCGCGCAGATGCTCGGGATCGATCAACTCCCCAGTGATTTCCTTGAGTTCACCTCCAGGCACTCAGGCCGGATCCCCACGCAGTGCAGGACGAGGGCCGCGAAGGCGCGGGTGTAGTGGTCCTCGTAGCGGCAGTGCTCGCCGACCTGCCGGGCGCACTCGGGTTCCAGGCCGAGCGCGGTCATCCAGTCGTCGCAGCGGCTCAGCCGCTCGACGACCATGGCTACCCATTCCACAACGGTGTCCGGCGCCTGCCACCGTGCGGCGAGCGGCAGGTCCGGCGGGCGCCAGGCGAGTTCCATCACGTGCCCGAGCTCGTGGTGGACGTACTGGGCGCACAGGGCGACCGGCCGGGTGGGCAGGGCGACCGCCGTCCAGTCGGGGATGCGGACCGGCAGTGTGGCCGACGGCTGGTCGCCGGTCCACACTGTCCGAGGGATCGACGCCTTTGGCCAGCCGCTTGAGCACGTCGGGCGACGCGCTCTCGATGCCCAGCTCGACGAATCGGAGCCCGCATTCCTTGAGATCGGGAATGAAGTCCTGGTGTTTGATCAGCTGGTTGACCCGGGTGCCGAAGCTGAACGTGATCCGGGGATCGTAGGCGTGCAGCGCCTGGACGATCTGAAGGGCCCGTTTGGGGTAGACATAGAAATTCGCGTCGCTGAAGTAGACGTGCTGGTAGCCGAGGCCGTCGGATGTCCTGAAGTGATCCAGTTCGGCGACGACGAACTCGCCCGAACGCATCCGGTATTTGCGTCCGATGGTGAGCACGCCGCAGAAGGAGCAGTTGTAGGGGCAGCTCCGGCTGGAGTTGACCGCGAGGGCCGGGATGACCATTCCACGGTTCGAGTCGAAGTATGTCAGCGGCGGGCAGCCGGAGTCGGAGACAAAGGGGAAATCGGAGAAGGGAAGGGAATCCAGATCATCGAGGAACGGCGAATCGATGTTGACCCTGATCTCGCCCGAAGGATGGCTCGGCCGATTCTGCGGCTTCGTCCGGTCCGGCCGCGTCGGCCGGGGAGGAGACCGCCGCGCAGGAACGCGCGTTCTGGGAGGCCCGTCGGCAGTCGGCCGAGCTCGACGACGACGAGGCCGGCCGTCGTGAGCGCCGCGAACTGGGCAGGCAGGCGCGCCGCATGCACCTTCAGGTCCGCGTGCAGCGCTACCGGCGCGGCGTCGGCAGCAGCCCGGTGCCCCGCGATCTGAGCCTTCCGCCGCTGCCGGGCCGCGATCCCTACGACGACGACAGCGGCCGGGACGGCTGACAGCGCGTCCCGGCCCGGGGGCCTTTCGAACAACGCGGCCCCCATGAGCGCCAAGAAGCACACCGGGCGCCCGTTTCACTACCAGCGCGCGGTCGTGAGCCCGGCGGCAGCCCCCGCGCGACACGAGCGCGGGGGCGGGATGTGCCTCGCGCGACACGAGCGCGCAGGCGGGATGTGCAGATCAGCAGCGCCCCGCTCCGCCCTTCGTGCCCGCCGAGGCCACCCGGGGCCCGGAGTCCGCAGTGAGCGTCTTGGGCACCGGCAGCAACTGGCCCGTCTCCGCGCGCAGTGCGGCCGCGTTGCGCGCGGAGACCCGGCCGAGGGGGGCGGGGGTGAGGACGGACTGGCTCTGGACGTACGCGACGAAGCTCTCGAAGTCGCGGGTGTGGCGCACCGGTGAGGTGTGGTCGAGCAGCGCCGGGTAGTCGTCCGCGCCGATCAGCGTGTACGCCGTCGTGGCGAGCCGGTAGGTGGCGTGCAGATCGAGCGGAGTGCCGTCGATGAGGACATCGGCCGGGGCGACGCGGTTGCCCGCCGATCCGGCGGCGTCGAACGTGTACCGCACGTTGTGCGACACGGCGAAGGGCGCGTACGTGAGGACGGCCCCCTTCGTCTTCCACTGCTGTTCCAGCGTGTCGTGGATGACCTGACCGGTGACGGTGGCCGTCAGGATGGGGTTGCCGTAGCCCACCGCGTTGAACGCCTTGCGATAGGAGACCGCCCCCTGAGTGGTCGCGTCGAGGGTGAGGTCGGTGTTGATGACGCTCGGCCCCGAACGCGGGGCCAGCGCGATCAGGGCCAGGTCGGCGGGGGCATTGGGGTAGATGTTGCCCGTGTCGAAGGGGTCCAGGCTCTGCGCCCCGGCCCACAGCGCCCAGTCGGCCGCGAGGTTGCCCATCGTGCTCTCGCCCAGGCTGTTCAGGGTGCGCGTGAACGTGGCCGTCTGGCGGCCCACCCGGGTGGCACCCCGATTGTCGGCGTAGCCGGTCCAGTAGTCGGCGGTTTCCTTGAGGTCCTGATTGGGCGTCACATCGTGGGTGTTGGGATGGTTGGTCGAGGTCGTCAGCTCCCGTACGACCTTGCCCGTCACCGGGTCGAGGCGCAGGTTGATCTCGTTGATGAGCTGCGCGTGGCAGCCCGCCTCGACGAACGGACGCGGCCGGCCGGAGGGGTCGGGCACCATCATGTTGAACGCGCAGTGCCAGTGCCCGGTGACAATGGCGTCGATGTCGGGCGACGCGGCGAGCGCGAGATCGTAGGCGGGCCCCGTGGGCTGGCTCCCGCTGTTGAAATCGCTTCCGGCCACCGCCCCGTCGTGCATGCTGAGCACAATCGCGTTGACGCCCTGCGCTTTGAGCAGCGCCGCGTAGCGGTTCGCGGTCTTCAACTCGTCCAGCATGCGCAGAGCCGTCTGGAATCCCGTGGACGAGGTTTCGGTTCCGGTGACCGTGAGGTGAATGAATCCGATCGGAAGGCGCCGCCCGCCGTGGCCCTGCACCCACTCCACATTCACCGGGGGAAGAACGGTCCTTCCCGAATTCCCCCACAGCATGTTGGCGCAGTAGTAACGGAACTTCGCACCGCGAAAGGTCCGCCCGGTGGAGTCGGGGAAACTGTTCGTCCAGCCCGCGCCCGCGTACGGTCTGCCGTGCTCCATGTGGTCGATCATGAATCCCGGGGTGCGGTCGAACTCGTGGTTTCCGGCGGTCGCGAAGTCGAGCCCCATCCGGTTGAGCGCCTCGATGGTCGGCTCGTCGGCCAGCGACTCGGCCGGGAACTCCCAGCCCGAGAACAGGTCGCCCGGCGCGAAGAAAATCGAGTTGGTGCGTCCGGCCCGCAGGTTTGCCAGGTGCGTGGCCAGGTAGGCGACTCCGCCCACGGTGAACTGCTCGCCGCCCGCGCCGGTGATGACCGCGTCACCCGGCGGCGGGGCCTGCAGATAGCCGTGCAGGTCGGTGATGTTGAGCAGTTGTACGTCCACGTACTCGGCCGCGCTCGCGGCGTCGCGGGCGTGGCCACTGGCCAGGGCCGGCGTGCCCGTCGCCGCCATCGTCACGAGTGATCCCGCCACAGTCATGAAGCTGCGTCGACCCACGCCCCACATATCGACTCCCTCATTCGAAAGCTACGCAGCCACGCCGGGAACGATGTTCCGGCTCCCCACCTGGCGGCCCGAAGAACTACGCGACACGAATCCATTGATTGCGGGCACAAGAAATACAACACAACAGGATGGCCGAACCCATGACACGCCGCCGGAGAACGAGCGTCGAATCCGGGCGTCCAACAGGCACCACTCAAGCGCACGAACCACAAGGACAGAAAAAGACGCGCGGAACGCGGAGGATGCGTCACATGACCGGTAGCTGAACGGAAACGGGCATGCGGCAACCCTGCTTGTGCGCAAGCGTCATGAATACGCGTCAGCGATCCGGGGAATGTGGCGCGGGCGCGAAGTCCCCTCGTCGGACGGGTCTCGGGGGCGCCCAGGGCTAACCGGCTTTTACCTCTCCTCATGGCAGGCCGCCCCTTCCCCGTTCCTCGCCGCACGCCCCGCGCGGGGGCGGTGTGGGGGATGCACCCGGTGTAATTGTCCCCCGCGGCCACGCCTCCAAATCAGGCTCGACACAAGGTAGTTGGCGGGCCCGGGAAAGACCTCGCGGGGGTCAGCGCTGTGCGGTCAGGGCGTACAGGAGCGGGATGCGTGGCGCGGTGTCGGGCAGCCGCCACCAGCCCTGCGGGGTCGGCACCATCTGAGGCCATCGGGGCCAGGGCAGTTCGTCGCTCTCACGCAGACCGGTGATCCCGAGGCCCGCGCCGAGGAGGGCATTGATCACCTCGTCGAGCCCGTGCATCCACTCGAAGCACTCGGTGGCACCCTGCACGGCCGGACCGTCGGTATAGGTGTACGTGGCGTCACGGCGCACCGGACCCCGGCCGCTCAAGTAGTCGTGCCGCAGCAGCAGTTCGCTCCCTTCGCCCGGGCCGGGCGAAGGGCCGAGGGAGTTGAACAGCGGGTGGAACTCGGCGAGGTAGAGCCGTCCGCCGGGGCGCAGCAGCGCGGCGATCGTCTCGGCCCAGCGGGGCAGGTCCGGGAGGTAGCACAGGGCGCCCTTGCCGGTGTAGACGACGTCGAATCGGCGCCCGTCCAGTTCCCGGACCGCGTCATAGACGTTGGCCCGGACGTATTCGACATCCAGGCCCGCCTCGGCGGCCACCGTCCGTGCCGCCGACACCGACGCGCCGGAGAGGTCGAGCCCGACGGTGCGGGCTCCGCGCGCGGCGAACGCCACCGTCTCGGTACCCAGATGGCATTGGAGGTGCAGGACGTCCCGGCCCTCCAGCTCGCCGAGGTCCTCCCATTCGTACGCCCCGAACCACCGCTCGGGGTCGGCCGTCTTGTCGGCCAGGCCGTAGAAACGGCTGGCGAGATGGACCGGGGTGCGGGCATCCCAGTTCGCTTCGTTGGACGACATCATCCGCCGTACTGCCGGGTCGAAGCCGTCGGTCGTGTCGGTCAACAGGTCTCCCCTCACGGACACCATTGCGCCACGACCCTACCCAGTACGCCGGAAAGGTAAATGCCTGACAGTGTGTCAGGTCGATGCCTCCGGCACCTCGCGCACGACCCCGGCGACGACCGTGGTCACAGTCCTGCGGACGTCCTCGGCCTTGGGCGGGGCACCCTCCCGCCCGGCGAACAGCAGGTGTCCGGCGCCGATCAGCGTGGGGGCGAGGGCGTCGATGTCGGCGTCCGCCGCGATGCGGCCCAGGTCGCGCTCCGCGCCGAGGTACGAGGCGATCATGGCTGTGCCCTCCGTCAGGAGGGGGATCCCGCGCGGCGTGGTCCGGCGCAGCCGGGTGCGCAGGGCGTCCCGGGAGATGACGAGGCCGATGACCGCCGTCGCGACCGGCCCGAACAGCTCCGTCAGCGCGTCGGTGAGGCGGTCCGCGACGGTGCCGCTTCCGGCCGCGTCGCACAGGGCGGCACCCTGAGCGTCGAGGCGGCCTATGCGGTCGAGGACGAGCCCGGCGAGGAAGTCGTCGAAGTCGGCGAAGTGCCGGTGCAGGACGCCCTTGGCGCAGCCCGCCTCCGTGGTGACGGCCCGGCTGGTCAGTGCGCCGGCTCCGTCCCGGAGCAGGATCCGCTCGGCGGCGTTGAACAACTGCTCGCGTGGGTCCTGCAGGGCCACACCTGTCGGCATCGCGGATCCTCTCCCGGTCGCCACCCTTGACGAGTGGGCACGTGCCCACAATAGTGGGCGCATGCCCACTCTGCCGCCCGAGCAGCAGCCTCCCGCCGGAAGCGAGCCCCACAGGGACCGCCACATGGCCGAGTCGTTCGGCTCGGACGCCGAACGTTACGACCGGGCCCGCCCCCGCTACCCCGACGCCCTGGTGCACCGGATCGTCGCCGCCTCCCCTGGCCCGGACGTCCTCGACGTCGGCTGCGGCACCGGCATCGCCGCCCGGCAGTTGCAGGCGGTGGGGTGCCACGTGCTCGGGGTCGAGCCCGACGCGCGGATGGCCGACGTGGCCCGGCGGTTCGGGGTCGAGGTCGAGGTGGCGACCGTCGAGGACTGGGAGTCGGCGGGGCGGACGTTCGACGCGGTCACCGCCGGGCAGGCCTGGCACTGGATCGACCCGGTCGCGGGAGCGGCCAAGGCCGCGCAGACACTGCGGCCCGGCGGCCTGCTCACCGCGTTCTGGAACGCCTTCCAGCTTCCGCCCGAGGTGGCGGACGCCTTCGGCACCGCCTACCGGCGAGTGGTGCCCGACTCCCCGTTCGATCCCCGGGCGATGGCGAAGAGCACCCTCGACGCGTACGCGGCGATGCTCACCAAGTCTGCCGACGGGATCCGCGAGGCGGGCGGATTCGGCGAGCCGGAGCAGTGGCGCTTCGACTGGGAGCGGTCCTACACCCGCGACGCATGGCTGGACCAGCTGCCCACCTACGGCATCCTCACCGGCCTCGCACCGGACAAGCTGGCCGAGGTGGTGCGGGCGGCGGGGGCCGCCGTCGACACGCTGGGCGGCAGCTTCACGATGCGCTACGCGACGGTGGCGGTCTCAGCGACCCGAACCACCACCGCCTGACCGGCAGTTGGGGCAACGACTTCACGTTCGCGGGACCGACCGTGCGACGCGGAACCCCACGTCGTCGATCCGGAAGGTCGGGTGGCTGCGGCGCCGCACGGAAGCCCGGCAGCTCCAGGGCTCGTCGAACCATCCGCCGCCGCGCAGCACCCGGTAGCTCTTGTAGACCTCGGCGTCGTAGACGTCCCAGCACCACTCCCACACATTGCCCAGCATGTCGTGGAGGCCCCATGCGTTGGGCCGCTTGCCGCCCACCTCGTGGATCCGCTCCTCCGAGTTGGCCCGGTGCCAGGCGATGTCGTCCAGCGGGCCGTACCGCGCTTCGGTCGTGCCGGCCCGGCACGCGTGCTCCCACTCGGCCTCGGTCGGGAGCCGGTAGCCGTCGGCGGACGCGTCCCATTCGACGCTCTCGCTTTCGACGTGGCGATACGAAGGCGTCAGCCCCTCTTTCAGGGAACGGGAGTTGCAGTAGAGGACCGCGTCCAGCCAGGAGACACCCTCGACGGGCCGTCGCTCACCTTGCGCGGTGCTGGGCCACTCTCCGACGACCTGCGCGTACGCCGCCTGGGTCACCGGGTGCACGCCGAGGCGGAACTCCGCGACGTCGGCCTGCCAACTGCGCTGCGTCCGCCGGTCCGACAGCGTCACCCGCCCCGGCGGAACGGCGATCATTTCTTCCCTGGCCATCGCATTCGCGTCCATGATCAAGTGATCCTAGCCAGGGCTCGGCCCGCCCCTACTCTTCGGTCAGCGGGTTCTCGCATGCGCGGTGGGCCGGCGGGGGCAGGGCACGGGTGTAGGGGTGCGGGGGAAGGGTGCCGAGACACGCGCCGGGCGCCGACTCGTTGACCGCCCTCACCCGCCCCAACGGAGCGGGTACGAGGCGGGACTTGGCGCGCACGAAGGCGTTGAAGCTCTCGAAGTCGCGTGTGTGCCGGACCGCCCCGGTGTGCTTCAGGAGAGCTGGATAGCCGTCGGCGCCGATGAAGGTGTACGACGTCGAGGCGAGCCGGTACGACGCGCGGAGGTCGAGCGGGATGCCGTCGATGAGGACGTCGGCGGGTCTGACGCGCGCGCCGGGCGGCGCGGCGGCGTCGAAGGTGTAGCGGACGTTGGAGGAGACGGCGAGGGGCGCGTAGGTGAGGTCCCGGTCGTCCTCGGCCCACTGCTGTTCCAGTGCGTCGTGGATGGTCTGTCCCGTGACGGTGGCGGTGATGACGGGACAGCCGTAGCCGACGGCCTTCCAGGCCCGGTCGAAGGTGATCACCCCACCCGAGGACGGGATGTGCGGCAGCCCGTTGCCGATGACGGTGCGGCCGATGCGGGGGGCCACGGCGATCAGAGCGAGGTCGGCGGGGTCGTTCGGGTTGATGTTGGAGTTGTCGAAGGTGTCCGGTTTCTGGCGGCCGGCCCACAGCGCCCAGTCGGCCACGAGGTTTCCCATCGTGCTCTCGCCCGTGGGGCTGAGGTGCATGGTGAAGGAGGCGGTCACCCGGCCGACGGGGGTGGCGCTGCGCCGCCTCGCATAGCCGGTCCAGTAGTCGGCGATCTCCTTGAGGGCCGGATCGGGCGCCACGTCACGGGTGTTGGGGTGGTTGGTGGATGTGGTCAGGGCGCGGACGACGGCGCCGGTGTCCGGGTCGAGCCGCAGGTTGATCTCGTTGATCAGCTGGCCGTGGCAGCCCGCCTCCACGAACGGGCGGGGATTGCCCCGGGGGTCGGGCAGCATCATGTTGAACGCGCAGTGCCAGTGGCCCGTGACGATCACGTCGACGTCGGCCGACACCGCCAGCGCCAGGTCGTAGGCGGGCCCGGACGGGATCGTCGCGCTGTTGAAGTCGTTCCCGGCCACGGCCCCGTCGTGCATGCTCAGGACGATGGCGTTGATGCCGCGTTCCTTCAGCTCAGCGGCGTACCGGTTTACGGTGGCGACCTCGGCCAGCGTCGAGAGTGCGGGCTGGTAGGAGGTGGAGAAGCGTTCCATGCCGACCGTCGTCAGGTGGATGAACCCGATCGGCAGTCGGCGCCCGCCCGGCGCGGTCACCCATTCGATGTTGTACGGGGGGAGCACCGTCCGGCCGCTGTGCCGCCAGACGGCGTTGGCGCTGTAGTAGCGGAACGTCGCCCCGAGGAACGGCTCGCCCTGGGAGTCGTAGAACGTGTTGGTGTGCCCCATCCCCGGATACGGGATGCCGTGTTGCATGTGGCCGGTCAGAAAGCCGGGTGTGCGGTCGAACTCGTGGTTGCCGGCCGTCGCGAAGTCGAGGCCGAGGCGGTTGAGCGCCTCGATGGTGGGCTCGTCGGCCAGGGACTCCGCGGCCAGCGTCCATCCCGAGAACAGATCACCCGGCGCGAAGAAGATCGAGTTCGCCCGGCCGGCCCGCAGCCGTTCCAGGTGGGTGGCCATATAGGCGACCCCGCCCACCTCGAACCGCCGGCCGCCGGCACCGGTGATCACGGTATCCGCCCCGGGCGCGCCCTGCAGGTAGCCGTGGAGGTCGGTGATGCTGAGCAGCTGGACGTCGACGTACTCGTGCGCACTCGCCGCGTCCCGCGCGTGCGGGGTGGCGAAGGCGGGGGTCCCGGTGGCGAGGAGAGCCCCCAGCGAACCTGCCGCGGTCATGAAACTGCGCCGGCCGAGCTCGCGCACGTGGCTCCCCTGTCTCGGGTCGAGGCTTCCCCGCGTCCGCGGACATGCGCCGGACACGCGTCGCACCGGGCGCATTCCCTCGCCCCCGTGGCGAAGGGATCGGGCGCGCCCAACCTAAGTCGTCGGCTCGCGGCAGACACGCTTGCACGGCAAAAGGGGCGCTCGTGTCGCGGAATCCCAGCAGGTGCGGGGCGGGCAAACGGCCGAATCCCGCTCAACCGCACCAAGCCCGCTCAACTCGCTCCCCCGCCCCCGGGTCCTACGGGCCGACCGGCGCACCACGCGAGCACTCATGGGAAGAGGCCCTCATGGCAGTACGTACGGTACGGAGAGTCAGGACCGCGATCCTCGGGGCGGTCCTCGTCGCCGCGGTGACCGCCACCGCGTTCGTCGCACCCGCTTCGGCACAGCAGGCGCACCCCACCGGACCGGCACACCCCACCGGCCACCGGGCCACTCAGCGGGCCATGGACGCCACGGTCGCGGCGGGCGTGCCCGGGGTGATCGGCGTCGCCGAGGACGGGCGCGGCCGCTGGACCGGTGAGGCAGGCGTCGCCGACACGCGCACCGGCCGCGAGCGCCAGGCACAGGACACCTTCCGGGTCGGCTCGATCACCAAGACGTTCATCTCGACCGTGCTGCTCCAGCTGGAGGCGGAGGGGAGGCTGAGCCTGGACGACTCGGTGGACAAGTGGCTGCCGGGCCTGGTGCGGGGCAACGGGAACGACGGGCGTGCGATCACTCTGCGCCAACTCCTCAACCACACCAGCGGGATCTACAACTACACGGCGGACCCGGACTTCCGGAAGCTGATCTTCGGCCCGGGCTTCTTCCAGCACCGCTACGACACCTGGGCCCCCGAGCGCCTCGTGCGCACGGCCCTGACCCACCGGCCCGACTTCGCGCCCGGCACGAGCTGGAAGTACTCCAACACCAACTACATCCTCGCCGGAATGGTGATCCAGAAGGTCACCGGCCACTCGTACGCGCAGGAGGCCGAGCGGCGCATCCTGCGCCCGCTGAAGCTGCGCTCCACCTCGTTCCCCGGCACCGACGCCCGGATGCCGGAGCCGAGCGGCCGGGCGTACTCGACGCTGGGCGGCACCCCGGACCAGGTGTACGACGTCACCGAGCTCAACCCGTCGGCCGCCGGCTCGGCGGGCGAGGTCGTCTCCAACTCGCCTGACCTGAACCGGTTCTACCGCGCACTGCTCGGCGGGAAGCTGCTGCCGCCGCGCCAGCTGGCGGAGATGACGGCGACCGTCCCGAGCAACGAGATCCCCCACGCCTCTTACGGCCTTGGCCTGATGAAGGTCACGCTGTCCTGCGGCACCGAGGTGTGGGGCCACTCCGGGGGAATCCACGGCTCCAGCTCGGAGGCCGTAGTGACGAAGGACGCCAGGCATTCCCTGGCCTTCAACTTCAACGGGGACTGGACGGGCGACTCGACGAAGGTCACCGAAGCGGAGTTCTGCGGCACCACATGACCTACGGGGGCGGGCAGTTGAAGGCAGGAGCCCTCTCGCTCCGTGCACAAGAGCCATAAGGAATGCTTCTGGCCCCAAGACCTGACATGTCTTGGACTTCCGGCTTCGACCATCGCAGGGTGGAGCCGGGAGAAAGGAAGTCGGTCATGACGGTACTGATAGCGGGGGCGGGGATCGGCGGGCTCACTGCCGCGCTGAGTCTGCATGCGGCGGGCATCGACGCGGTGGTGACGGAGAGCGCGCGGGAGATCCGGCCCCTGGGGGTCGGCATCAACCTGCTGCCGCACGCGGTACGCGAACTGACCGAGCTCGGCCTCGGCGACCCCCTCGCCGAGGCCGGGGTGGCCACGGCCGAGAACGTGTACAGCGACTCCAAGGGCCATCAACTCTTCGCAGAACCAAGGGGGTTGGCGAAGGGCTACCGATGGCCGCAGTACTCGGTCCACCGCGGCGAGATGCAACTCCTGCTCCTCGCGGCGGTCCGCGAACGGCTGGGCACCGATGCGGTACGCACCGGCATGCGGCTGGTGGACTTCGCGCAGGAGAGCGGCACGGTCCGCGTCCGGCTGATGAACCGGGCGAGCGGGGCCGTGGAGGAGATCGGCGCCGAGGCGCTCGTCGGCGCGGACGGGCTGCACTCCGCCGTCCGCGCGCGGCTGCATCCGGACGGCGGGCCGTTGCTGTGGTCGGGCATCCGGATGTGGCGGGGCGTGACGCGGGCCGAGCCGTTCCTCACCGGCCGCTCGATGGTGATCGTCCGGGAGGGGGACGCGGAGCTGGTCGCCTATCCGATCGGGCGCGGCCGGGTCAACTGGGTGGCGCAGGTGCGCGTGTCGGAGCCGGGCCCACTCGCCGAGGGCGTGGACTGGAACAGCGCGGGCCGCCTCGCGGACGTACTGCCGTACTTCGAGGACTGGTCGCTGGGCCGGCTGGACGTGCCGGCTCTGCTGGCGAACAGCCCGGGGATCCTGGAGTACCCGATGGTCGACCGGGAGCCGCTGCCCTCGTGGGGGCTCGGCCGGGTGACCCTGCTCGGCGACGCCGCGCACCCGATGTATCCGGTGGGGGCGAACGGCGCGTCCCAGTCGATCGTCGACGCCCGCGTGCTGGCCCACGAGCTCTCGGCGGCCGGTGACCTGCCATCCGGCCTCGCCCGGTACGAGAACGTGCGCCGGGAGGCGACAGCGGCAGTGGTCCTGGCCAACCGGGAGATGAGCCGGTCGAGCAGCGGTTCCGCGAGCGGCCTCGCCCGGATGACCGACACCTACCGGCACGCCACGGGAAGCGACGTGGACGTCCTCAACTCACGCGCCTCCCTGGCCTCCGGCTGAGTCGATGCCGTCGGGGTCGGCGCGGGAGGCGCGCTTCAGGAGGAGGTCCTTTTCCTGGGCGTTCTGGGTCAGGGAGGCCGCGCGCTCGAACTCCGCCCTCGCTTCGGCCCGCCGGCCCAGGCGCTCCAGGAGATCCCCTCGCACGCTCGGCAGCAAGTGGTAGCCCTTCAGGGCCGGTTCGTCCCGCAGCGCGTCCACCAGTGCCAGGCCTGCCGCCGGGCCCTCGGACATCGCCACGGCCACGGCCCGGTTCAGTTCGATCACGGGGGACGGGGTCAGCGTCATCAGGCGGCCGTAGAGGAGGGCGATCGACGTCCAGTCGGTGTCCTCGTAGCGCAGGGTCTGCGCGTGGCACGCGGCGATCGCCGCCTGGATGGAGTACGGGCCGTCGCCCGCGCGGTGCAGAGCCTCGATGCCCCGGCGGATGAGCAGGCGGTTCCACTTGGCGCGGTTCTGGTCGGCGAGCAGCACCGGCTCGCCGCCGGGTCCGGTGCGGGCCGCGATGCGGGAGGCCTGGAACTCCAACAGCGCGGCCAGCCCGTGCGCTTCGGGCTCCTTGGGCATCAGGGCGCAGAGCACGCGCACCAGGCGCAGCGCGTCCTCGCAGAGCGCGGGGCGCACCAGGTCGTCGCCGGCCGTCGCGGAGTACCCCTCGTTGAAGACGAGGTAGATGACTTCGAGGACCGAGGCGACGCGGGCGTCCCGGTCGGCACCGCAGGGCACCTCGAAAGCGACCCCGGCCTTGGCGAGGGTTCGTTTCGCGCGGACGATGCGCTGGGCGACCGTCGGCTCGGGGGCCAGGAAAGCGCGGGCGATCTCCTGCGTGGTCAGCCCGCCGAGCAGGCGCAGGGTGAGGGCGATCCTGGCTTGCGTCGACAGCACGGGATGGCAGGCGGTGAAGATGAGCCGCAGCAGGTCGTCGTCGATGCGGTCCGGGTCGTCGAAGTCCGCCGGGTCGGGCGGCGGCACGTCTTCGAGGGCCCGCCCGACCTCCGCCAGCTTGCGGGCGTACGTCTCCTTGCGGCGGACCAGGTCGATCGCCCGGTGCTTGGCGGTGGCCATGAGCCAGGCGCCGGGCTTGTCCGGGACGCCCGAACCGGGCCACTGTTCCAGCGCTGCGACCAGGGCGTCCTGCGCGAGTTCCTCCGCGATGCCGACGTCCCGCACGATGCGGGCGACCCCCGCGATGATCCGCGCGGACTCGATCCTGAATACCGCTTCGACCGTCTCGGTCGCACTTGCTGCCGTCACGGCCACCCATCAGAGCAGCCCCGCGCGGACGCGGCAAGCTCGACCCGGCGGGCCGTACGGACGCCCTCGCGCATCCCGGCGCAGGGCTCCTCCCGGCTTGTGTCCGCACCCGGTTGCGTAGCCTTGGCGCATGCACCGGCTCCAGCGTCTCCGCCTCGACCACGCCCCGGCCCTCCTGGAGTTCGAGCGGGAGAACCGGGCGTACTTCGCCGCGTCGATACCCGACCGGGGCGACGACTACTTCGCCCGTTTCGACGCCCTGCACCGCGCACGGCTGGCCGAGCAGGACGCGGGCACGTGCTTCTTCCACCTCGTGGTGGACGACGACGGCTCGATCCTCGGCCGGGTCAACCTGGTTGACGCGGCTGACGGTTCGGCCGAGCTGGGGTACCGGATCGCCGAGCGGGCCGCCGGGCAGGGGCTGGCCACGGCATCCGTCCGCGAGGCCTGCGGGCTGGCCCTCGCGGAGTACGGCCTCACCACGCTGACCGCCGTCACGACCCTGGACAACACCGGCTCCCGGACCGTGCTGGCCCGCACCGGATTCACCTCCACCACGCCGCTCCGGCTGGACGGCCGACCGGGCCTTCGCTTCGTACGGGACCTCTGACTTGGCCGATAGCCGACCACCGCGGAAGCCCTGGTCGTACACTCGCCCGTAGCCTCACATGTATGTGAGGGTAAGGGAGTCGATCCGCAAGGAGGAGCACATGCGCATCGGAGAGCTTTCGGAGCGCACCGGCACGTCGCGTCGGCTGCTGCGCTACTACGAGGAGCAGGGCCTGATCATCTCCAGCCGCTCCCCCAACGGCTACCGCAGTTACGACGAGAACCTCGTGGACCGGGTCCTGCAGATCCGGGGACTGCTCGACGCGGGGCTTCCGACCCGCATCATCAAGCAGATCCTCCCCTGCCTGAACAAGCCCCGCGTCATCCATTTCCCCGACGCCACCCCGGAGATGCTCTCCACACTCACCCTCGAACGCGACCGCATGACGCAGCGCATCGAATGCCTGATCCGCAACCGCGACGCGGTGTCGGAGTATCTCGACACGGTGAGCGAAGGCGTACCCGCCGACCGCCTCCCGGAAGCCTCCGCGGCCCGCTGAACCGCCGACGGCAGGCCCGACCCCGCCGGTCGGCCACATGGCAAAGGATGTCGGCTGCGCGGTGGAACGGATCCGGCCGCATCTCTGTCTAACTTTCTGAGCACCCCCGAGCGGTGCCACTCGGGCGTGCCCGGGTGTACTTCTGGCAGAGAGTTCTATCGACCCATGGGTCTCACGAGTAACAACGTGCTGGCACTGACCGTGCTCTGCGCGGTGGTGATGTTCACGGTCACCATCTGGTTGTGGCCGCGCCTGGCACGTCAGAACTGGAAAATCGTCCTGGGCCGGCTGGGACTGCTGGTGGCGACTCAGCTGCTGGTGTTCGCCGCGGTGGGGCTTGCGACGAACAACAGCTTCCTGTTCTTCGGCTCGTGGACGGATCTGTTCGGGCAGGAGCAGGGCGTCGGCGTGGTTGTCGACCACTCGGCCCAACTGGGCGACGGGGTACGGGAGTTCCTGCCGCGTTGAGTCAGTCGGCCCCGACGCCCGGGCGGCGCGTCGGGGCCGGCCGCAGGGCCCTCAGCGGCGGCGCCGACCGCCGACGACCCTGGCGAACAGACCCCGGGACGCGGCAGCCGGAGCCGGCGCCGCGGGCTTCGGTTCGGCCGGCTGCTCCGGCGGGGCCGCCGGATGCAGGGGCTGGGGCGGGGTCGGGGCCTGGGCCTTCTTGCCGTCGATCCGGATCAGCGGGGCACCCGCCACCTCTTCCACCCCGTGCCACAGGTCCTTGCGCGACTTCAGCCATGCGAGCAGCTCGGCCCGTACCGGCTCGGCGTCGCCCCAAGTGCCGTACGCCTTGGTGCCGGTGATGCAGATGAGCTTCAGCTCCATCGTGGCCACCGCTCCCCAGACCGCCGCCGCGACGCCGGGGCAGTGTTCGGCCCGGAAGTCGTCGAAGGCCACGATCGCGTCCGGGGCGGCCAGCTCCCTGGCGGCCTCGATGTCGCCGTGCACATGCTCGTACAGGTGCGAGGCGTCGACGTGGATGAAGCGGCAGCTGTCCGGCTTCAGGCGGGAGGCGATGACGGAGGTGGGCGCCTGCACGACGGTGGGCAGCTCTTCGTGGAAGGCGAGGTAGTTCGCCTCGAAACCGCGGCGGGTCAGCGTCGAGTACGAACGGTCCATCTCGGCGCTGTTGGGGTCGTCCGGTGCCGGTGAGTCGAAGAGGTCGCAGACCGTGAACTCCTCACCCGGCCGCAGATACCCGCCGATGAAAATCGCGCTCTTGCCCAGGTAGGCACCGAGTTCCAGCAGGTCACCGGCCTGTTCCGGGGTCTTTTCCTGACGCTTCAGGAACCAGTCGAACAGCAGTTGATCGGCCGGCCAGAACCAGCCTTTGACATCGGAGAAGCCGGCCGGGGACGCCACCGGTGCACTCGTCGTTTGTGACATGGCCCGGTCCTACTCCCGCCAGATGACCGGAAGATGACCACAGGGCATGGCCCGGACACCCCCCGGTTGAAACTCCCCCGGCAGAAACGGAAATGCCGCCCCGGAACCCCTGGATGCACGCTCCGTATCCTTTGCAGCACTCAAGGCGACCGTCGCCCCGGGCTCCCGGATTCCGAGATTCCGACCACTACACATAAAGGCGACATAAGCGCACAATGGGAGCGCGGCATACTGTCGCAGCGCGGCCAGACGTGCAGACTTTCAGAAGGAGGCGAGTCGGATGGCCGACGTCTCACACCGCCCCGGTGATATCGCGGGGCACCCCGATGTATCGGAGATGCGGGACCGCTACGCCAAGGTGATGGAAACCCGAGGCGTCGCGGCGGTCGAGGAACTCGTGATCCTCGCCGGCATATACGCAGCGATCTCCGGCTGGACGGTCCACTTCTCGGCCGCCAAGCCCACCCTGGCCCTCAGCAACCTGATCGTCGGCATCGCCCTCGCGGTCCTGGGCCTGTGCATGTCCATGGCCCCGGAGAGGTCCTCCGACCTGAACTTCGTGGTCCTGCTCCTCGGAGCCTGGCTGATCGTCTCTCCCTGGGTCGCCGCACGCAGCGCCGGCACCGGAGCCATCCTCAGCAACGTCATCACAGGCGCCTGTGTGTGCCTGTTCGCACTGGTCGCGGGTGGCATATTGATGAGCAAGGGCCGAAAGTCGACCTGACGTCGCACGCCGCAACCCTGACGCCGTGAAGGCCCCGTCGGCCGTACGGAGCCCGAGCATCGCCAGGATGCGGTGAACCAGCCGACTCGCACGGCGCCCGCATGTCAACGCCCGGACTGGGAACCGGAGTTGGTGCGGGCGCCGTCGGGCCCTGAGCCCACCCGGCGCAGCCACCTGAGCTCGCCGTCCTGCCACACATCGGTCGGCGCAAGACCCGCGGCCGAGGCGACGGCGGCGGATGCGGGGTGCTCGGGGTGGATGTGTGCCAGCACCTCCCGCACGGGCCGCCGGCCGAGCCATTCGACGAGCCCCCGGGCCGCTTCGGTGGCGATGCCCCGGCCCTGCCACGGGGTTCCCACCACCCAGGCGATCTCGGCGACCGCTCCTTGCGGGGACGGGCCCACCGTCGCCTGGACCGTGCCCGCCGGACAGCCCTCGTCGCGGATCCGGATCACCCAGTTCAGCCAGCTCACCCCGGGGTCGGGGGAGCCCGCGGTCAGGCGCTCGTAGCGGGCGCGGAGGGACTGCGGGGTGTCCGGGGCGCCGCCGATGAAGGCATGCAGCGCGGGGTCGGACAGCACCGCGGCCATTTCCTCGGCGTGTGCGACGCGGAGCGGCAGGAGGTCGAGCCGCGCGGTCGCGATGGCCTCGGCGGTAAGGGTGCTCACCCCGACATCCTCTCCGCTTTCCCATCCCGCTGTCGATGCACGCCGCCGAAGCCGCGGTCTGGCGCAACCCGACCCGCCGGGGCGAAGATGCTCTCCACTCGACCGGGGGCAGACGGGGGCGCTTCAGCGATGCGGGAATCGGCGGTTCCGGACGCGGAGTCCGAGTTACCCGGCGCGCACGTGCGCCGCCCGGTCGGCCGGCCCCACCGACCGCGGACGGCCGCCACCACCCGAGTCGTGATCATGACCCTCACCAGTGCGTGTGAGGGTGATCACAGCTCCAGGGGGCCGCCCCGGGAGTAACCTGGCGACATGCCTCCGCTCGTTCGACGCCGCCACGTGGACTACGTCCGCGTTACGAGCATGGCCTGTCGCACTTCTCGCTGACCCAGGCCCCCCTTCACCCTCCCCGTGCCTCCCGCGGCGCCCGCCTCACCCCGGCGCAGCCGTGACCGCGCCCACCCGCGCCGGCCGGGGCATATCCCAGCGGATGGCTCCCATGTCGTACGTGACCTCCTCGCAGCTCCCGATCATCGACCTCTCCGCCGCCGACCGCGGCCCCGAGGCCCGGCGACAGCTGCACACCGAGCTCCACAACGCCGCGCACGGCGTCGGCTTCTTCCAGCTCGTCGGGCACGGCGTCACCGACGCCGAGACCGCCGCGCTCAACGACACCATGCGGGCGTTCTTCCGACTGCCCGAGGCGGACCGGCTCGCCATCGACAACGTCAACTCGCCCCACTTCCGCGGCTATACGCGCACCGGCGACGAGCGCACCGGCGGCTCCCGCGACTGGCGCGACCAGCTCGACATCGGCGCCGAGCGCCCCGCGCACATACCCGGCCCGGACGAGCCCGCGTACTGGTGGCTGGAGGGGCCCAACCAGTGGCCCAGCGCCCTGCCGGGGCTGCGGACGGCCGCGCTCACCTGGATCGAGAGGCTCAGCGCGGTCGCCGAGAAGCTGCTGCACGAGCTGCTTGCCGCGATCGGCGCACCCGAGGACTTCTACGACGACGTGTTCGGCGACCGGGCCCATCTGCACCTCAAGCTGGTGCGCTACCCGGGCAGCGCCGAGGACGGCACCGCCCAGGGCGTCGGCGCCCACAAGGACTACGGCTTCCTCACCCTGCTCCACCAGGACACCGTCGGCGGACTCCAGGTGCAGCGCGAGGACGGACGCTTCCACGACGTGCCACCGCTGCCCGGTGCCTTCGTCGTGAACCTGGGCGAGCTGCTCGAAGTCGCGACCAACGGCTACCTGCTGGCCACCAACCACCGCGTGGTGAGCCCGCCCGGAGCCACCGAGCGCTTCTCGGTGCCGTTCTTCTACAACCCGCGCCTTGACGCCCACATCGAGCCGCTGCCCTTCCCGTACGCGGCGCACGCGCCCGGCGCCACCACGGACCCGGCGAACCCGCTGTTCGCCGAGTACGGCCGCAACGAACTCAAGGGGAAGCTGCGGGCCCACCCGCTGGTGGCCGCCCGCCACCACGCGGACCTGCTGCTCACGGAGCGCCCGCTCGCCGGATCCGCCCCGGCCTCGTAGCCGACGGCTATGCCCGGCGGTCGAGCAACAGCTCGCAGAGGGCGACCAGTTCGTCCACGCAGGGCGCCTCAAGGGGCACCGCCCGCAGGTGGTCGCGCGCGGCGGCCACCCGGGTACGCGCGTCCCGCAGGGCGTAGGCGCGGCCGCCGGCCTCCTCGACGAGGTCAGCGGCGTGCCGCACGGCGGCCTCGTCGGGGCTCCCGGCGAGCAGGCCCTCCAGGCGAGGCCCGAGGGACGGGTCCATCGCCATCGCCCCGAGGACGGGCAGCGTCTTCTTTCCGCGCCGCAGATCGCTGTGCACCGGCTTGCCGGTGACCGCGGGGTCCCCCCAGATCCCCAGCACGTCGTCGACCGCCTGGAACGCGAGGCCCCACTGCCGTCCGGCCCGCGTGAGCGCGTCCGTGAGCAGCGGCGGGGCGCCCGCGAGGACCGGCCCGAGGGCCGTCGCGCAGGCAAGCAGGGCACCCGTCTTGCGCGCCGCCATGGCCCGGTACTCGGCCAGACCCACCGCCCCGGCACCGGTCCACGGGCGGGACTCGAACAGCACGTCATCGGCCTGACCGTGCACCAACTCGCCCATCATCACGGCCAGTTGACGTACAGCAGCACCGTTTCCCACGCCACCGGCCTCGGCCAGCGTACGTACGGCGAGGGCGAACAGGGCGTCGCCCGCGAGGACGGCGGGCCCTGTGCCGAAGGCCTTCCAGGCGCTGTCGCGGTGCCGCCTGCGTTCGTCGCCGTCCATGATGTCGTCGTGCATCAGCGAGAAGGTGTGGATCAGCTCGATCGCCACGGCCGCCGGTATCGCCACGTCCGCGCTCGCGCCCACCGCCTCCGCCCCGAGCACGGCGAGCGCCGGCCGCACCCCCTTGCCGCCACCCCCGGAACTCGGCGTACCGTCCGCCTCGCACCACCCGAACGCATGCGCCGCGATGCGGCCCGGCCCGGGATGCAGCCCTTGTACGGCCTTGCGCAGCGCAGGCTCGACGAGTTCCCGGCAGCGGGTGAGGGTGGCGGGCGCGGACGGCCTGGGCTTCAGGGATACGGGGGTGTGCAGACCAGTCTGGATGGACATGGGCTCTGTTCCTGTCGTGGGCCTTGCGGAGAATGCTGAGGACATCGCGGGGGCCGCGCTCAGTGGGCGGGTACGGCGCCGGCGGCCGCGACGCCCAGCTCGGCGCGCGCCTTGCCGATCATGGCTTGGGCGTGCTGCAACCCGATGTCGCGGAGCGCTCGCTCCAGCACATCGAGGTCGGCCGCGGTCTCGGTCACCGCGCGCCCCTGCCGGGCCTTCGCCTTCACCAGGCCGAGCCGGGACAGCGCCTCGCCACGCGGCTCGCCCATCGCGCGGAACTCCGCCAGCGCCCCGCTGTAGCACTCCTCGGCCTCGGCGTAGCGCCCCGCGCGGTACAGCACGTTGCCCCGCATCTTGTGGTTGTACGCGAGCGCGCTGACCAGCTGGATCTCGCGGCAGAGGACCTCCGCCTCGGTGAGCAGGGCCAACGCCGCTTCGGGGTCGCCCTGGGCGGAGCGCACATCGGCGATGCCCCGCAGCGCCCAGGCCCGGCCGCGGTCGTCACCCGCGTCGCCGGCTATCTGCGCGGCCTCCTCGAAGAGGGCGAGCGCGTTGTCGAAGGAGCCGGTGTTGCGGTGCATCTGCGCGATGCCTTCGAGCGCCCACACCGTGTGCCGGGCCTCGCCGCGTTTGCGCGCCTCGGCGAGCAGCTTCTCGTGGAGCCTGCCGACGGCCTCGTAGTCGCCCTGGATGCGTCCGGTCTCGGCGAGTCCGGCCAGGGAGTAGCCGCGGGCCACGATGTCGCCGCCCTGCTCGGCGAGTTCGGCCGCGGTGGCGAGCCGGCGCCGGGCAAGGGCGAGGTCTCCGCGCTGGCGGGCCAGGGTGCCGCCGCTCCACACCGCCCAGGCCATCGCGCCCCGGTCGCCCGCCCGGCGGGCCGCGCGGTAGCTGCCCTTCCACGCCCGCTCGGCCTCCTCCACGCGGCCGAGCCGCCTGCTCGCCTCGGCGACGGCTAGCCCCGTGTGCGCCAGCTCCACGGCGTCGCCGTCCAGTTGGGCCCGCCGTTGCTCCTCGACGGCCTTGGCGAGCACTTCCTCCAGGGAGGTGTTCACCGAGAGCTCGCCCAAGGATCCCCGGTACTCGGGGGCGAATGCCTTGCCGTACATGGTTGTCTCGCTTCGGATCGGAGTGCGGAGCAGAGCGCTCCCGCCTTGATCACGAAGCTATGAGACAACCGGGTCCCGAGGAGTCAGCCTCAGAGCTCGTGTGCCGTACATCTGAAGTCTGACGTCCGGCGCGGAGGTCCGCCCTCAGCGGGACCCGGCGATCTTGGCGAGATAGGCATCGGCCCGTTCCGGATCGATCAGCCAGTCGTGGTAGTCGAGCGGGTCCGCGTAGCCGTTGGCGAAGCGGTGGGCGATCTCGGGGAACTCGAAGGCGGCCCGCAGCAGGCGCGAGACGTGCTCGGCCGGTGGCTGACGCAGCATCAGATCTGTGAAGGCGTGCACATACCTCGTGTGTTCCCAGTACGCGTCGAACGTCCCCCGCATCCAGCGCTCGTCGTACGGCAGCTCGCCGCGCCGCACGATCGCGTCGAGGTACGCGGCCGCGGCGCGGGCCGCGTTGTTGGCGCCCTGGCCGGTGATCGGGTCGTTGACGACGACCGCGTCCGCCATGCCCAGGACGTACCGGCCGCCTCCGAGCGCGGCCACCCCGTGCCGGACGGTCGGGGTGATCGCGCCGTACAACGCGGCGCCCTCGTCGGTGGGTTCGGCCCCGGCGAAGCGCTCGTACTCCCACGGCGCGTACGTCCGCAGCAGTTCCACCGCGCGCCGCAGCCCCTCGCGCGGCCCGGGCCGGTCCTCCCAACAGTCGTACGGGCCGCCCGACTTGGCCTCCAGGAGCAGGATCTCGCACGGTCCGCCCACGGTCAGCGCCTGAAGCACGATGGCGTCCCCGGCCGAGGGCATGCCCGTGACCCTCAGATACGCGTCGGTCTCGTCGCCCCGCGGTGTGACACCGCATGCGTAGAACGCGGCGAGGGCGCGCTGCGGGCGGTCGTACACCGAGCGTGCTTCGTCGCGGCCGAACAGCGACGAGAGCGCGCCGCGGCCGGTGCCGACGACGGTGAGCTCGTGACGTGCGGCGATCTCCGCGAGGTCGTCGGCATCGGCCGCCCGGAATTCCACCCGGCCGCCGCGCGCCTCGAACAGCTCCAGCCACGCGGAGAGTTTGACCCGCTGGTCCACCGAGCGGACCTCCGCGTCATAGGTGGTGGTGAACCGCGCCGACCAGGGCTCTTCGGCCGTCGGGTCCCACTGGTTCATCTCCAGGCCGCGCATCACCGGTGCCCGGTCGTCCCAGAGGTTCAGCCCGGCCGCCCGCTCCAGTGCCAGGGCCGGCCCGAACATCAGCTGCGTCGAGGTGACCCGGCCGTCGCGGATCTGTTCCGCGGTCCGCTCCGACACCAGCGTCACGTCGTAGTCCGCGGCCTGGAGTCCCAGCGCCAGTTGCAGCCCGGCCTGCCCCGCCCCGATGATCGCGATCCTGCGCACACATGCCTCCACCCGGTCCACCATCCGTCCCGACTCCCCCGTTGTACTGGGTGGCGTGCGGGACTGCCTAGACGACAGGGGCGCGCACGAGGTGGCCGACTTCCGGAGCCAGGGAATTGACGGCACATCAGGGCCGGGCAGGCCGCTACTCACCCCGGTACTGACGGAACATCCAATGCCGGTACGACGACCACAGGGGGCCGGTGTAGTAGGCGCACGCCCTGGTGCACAGTGTCGTGGAAAGATAGCGCCGGAACACGGATTCCTTTCGCCGGGCCGGCTGAAGGGCGAGATTCGGCGCCAGGGCATTGATGGAATAGCCCCGGTATCCGACGACGAAGGGTTTCGGGCCCGGAATGGAAGCGGCCGCCGATTTCACGAAGCGTGCCGCGACTTCATGGTCGCTGTGATCGCTCTTGGGGGCGCGTCCGTAGTCGGCATTCCGATAGTCCAGGGTGCGTACGGTCCTGGCATGCGAATCCGCGACGAACCAGGACAGCAGCGCGGTGAGTTCCTTCGTGTCGTAACTCGCGCTGCGGTCCATGGCCGTGATGCGACGGATCCTTCGCTGTTCGAGCTTGAGGAGGCTCTGGCCCCCTTGCAGGCGGGTGCCCGAGCCGTCGTGCAGCCCGTCCGGCAGCCGGAGGAAGGTGACGCGCACGCCGGGCCGGCCCGCCGGGACGCGCAGCGCGAAGGCCCGGACCGTACGCCCGGCGTGTTTGCGGTCCTGGCGGCGCCAGTCGTTGGGGACGCCCGCCAGCAGCGCATAGGCGCGGCCGACGCCCTGCTCGCGCCGCTCGGCGTACCCGGTGCCGGTGCTCCCCGCGTCACCCGCGGTGAGGTAGACGATGTCGAGACAGGCGCCCCTCCCCCAGTCGTCCAGCAGGTCGGGACTCATGAAGAGGAGATCGTCGTCCTCGTGCGCCACCCCGGCGAACACCGTGCTCCGGCAGGATGCGGGGGCTGCCGCCGAGGATTGAGCGGGTACGGCGATCTGCCCGCACGCGAGAATCGCCAGGCCGCACACCGCTGTGGCGGCTCGCATTCCGCGTTTTCCCAGCCATTCCGCTGTCCCGTTCACGGGACGGATTATTATCGCAGAATTCACTCAGATCCTGTATTTACCTCCGGGCGTGCCGCAAGCACCAATTGACGGAGGTTCTGGGGGTACGGAGCGCGAATCGGCAGCGGGCCACCCCGCTACCCTGGCGTCGTGACCCAACTGACCGCCGCCGTCGTCCAGGCGGGTTCGAAGCTGTTCGACACCCCGGCCGGCCTGGCCAAGGCACTGGACCTGATGCGCGAGGCCGCCGGCCGGGGCGCCGAGGTGGTCGTGCTGCCCGAGGCGTTCCTGGGCGGCTACCCCAAGGGGCTCGACTTCGGGGTCCGGGTGGGCAGCCGCACCCCCGAAGGTCGCGAGACGTTCCGGCGCTACTTCGAGTCGGCCATCACGGTACCGGGCCCGGAGACAGCTGAACTGGCCACCCTGACACGCGAGTTGGGCTGCCACGCCGTGGTCGGGGCGGTGGAGCGGGCGGCTTCCACCCTGTACTGCGTCGCCCTGTTCTTCGGCCCCGAGGGATATCTCGGCAAGCACCGCAAGCTGATGCCGACCGCCGCCGAGCGGCTGATCTGGGGGTTCGGCGACGGCTCGACGATGCCGGTGGTCGACAGCGGGCACGGCAGGCTCGGGGCGGCGATCTGCTGGGAGAACTACATGCCGCTGTTCCGTACGGCGATGTACGCGAAGGGGGTCGACATCTGGTGCGCACCGACCGTCGACGACCGGGAGAGCTGGCAGGCCACCATGCGGCACGTCGCCCTCGAAGGGCGCTGCTTCGTGCTGAGCGCCAACCAGTACCTCCTGCGGTCGGACATGCCCGGCGACGTCCACCCGGTGCAGGGCGACGGGCCGGACACCGTCCTCATCGGCGGCGGCAGCACGATCGTCTCCCCGCTCGGCGAAGTCCTGGCCGGTCCCCTCAGGGACGGCGAGGGGATCCTCGTCGCGGAGCTCGACCTCGGGGACATTCCCCGCAGCCGCTTCGACTTCGACGCGACCGGGCATTACGCCCGCCCGGACATCTTCACCCTGCACGTGGACGAAACCCCCAGGCCCCCGACCCTGCCGCACACCCACGGAGCGCTTACACGGTCTTGACCGGAATCCGGCACCGGAGCCCCCGGCCTTGCAATACCGTGCCTCCGTGGACCAGTTGATCTCCCAGGACCCGACACACATAGGCCCGTACCGCCTGATCGCCCGCCTGGGCGCCGGCGGTATGGGCCTGGTGTATCTGGGCCGTTCCGAGGCCGGGCGGACCGTTGCCGTCAAGGTCGTCCAGGCCGAGCACGCCCAGCACCCCGAGTTCCGCAGGCGCTTCGCCCGTGAGGTGGCGGCCGCCCGGCGGGTGGGCGGCGCCTGGACGGCGGCCGTGCTCGATGCCGACACCGACGCCGCCGTGCCCTGGGTCGCGACCCAGTACATCCCCGGGCCCGACCTGACCACCGTGGTGGGCAAGGACTTCGGGCCGCTGCCCGAGACCTCCGTCCGCGTCCTGGCCAACCGACTCGCCCTCGCCCTGCAGGCGGTGCACGCGGCGGGGCTGATCCACCGCGACCTCAAGCCGTCCAACGTGCTTGTCACCGTGGACGGCCCCCGCGTCATCGACTTCGGCATCGCGCGGGCCATGGACAGCCTCGCCGGGGACAGCCTGCACACCCGAACCGGCATGCTGATCGGCTCGCCCGGCTTCATGTCGCCGGAGCAGGTGCGCGGCCTCGAACTCACCCCGGCCAGTGATGTGTTCTGCCTGGGTGCCGTCCTCGTCCACGCCGCGACCGGCCGGCTGCTCTTCGGCGCCACGGAGACCGGGCTGAACGCCCACCTGTTCCGGGTCGCCGAGGAGGAGGCGGACCTGACCGGCGTACCGGAGTCGCTGATCGGTCTCGTACGCGCGTGTCTCGACAAGGACCCGTCCAAGCGGCCCACTCTCCACCAGGTGGCGGACCACACGGCGGCGGACACGGGCGAGGAGTGGCTGCCGGGCGCGGTCCTTGCCCAACTCGGCCGCCACGCAGCCGAGTTGCTGGACTTCGCGCCCCAGAGTCCGGTTCCCGCGCCGACGGTCCCTGCCGACCCGCGCGTTCCGGCCGGGCGGCCGCTGCCCCCGCCGCCCGCGTACGCTCCCACGACCCCGGTGCGTCCCGTGTCACCACCGGGCGTGGCTCCTTCCCCCACCGACCTCCGGAAATCGCCCCCTGTGCACCCCAGACGCCGGTGGGGCCTCGCGGTGGTCGCTCTGGTGCAGCTCTTCGTGCTGCTCGACGCGACGTCCCTGCGTATGGCGCTGCCCTCCGTCATGATGGATCTGCATGCGTCCGCATCCGGCCTGAACTGGGTGTTCTCCGGGTACGAACTGGCTTTTGGCGGGCTGCTGCTGCTCGGCGGTCATCTCGCGGACCTGATCGGCCGCAAGCGGATGCTGATCGTCGGCCTCGTCGGCTTCGCGGTGGCCGGGGCGGTCGGTGGCGCGGCCCCGTCGTTCGACGTGCTGGTCGTGGCCCGCGCTGCGCAGGGAGCGTTCGCCGCGCTCCTGTCGCCGGCCGCGCTGGCCCTGGTGGCGGTCGACTTCCCCGACGGGAAGGCCCGGGGCAGGGCCTTCGGCCTGTACGCCGCGATCGCCGCGGGCGGCTCCGTCCTGGGCCTGTTCACCGGCGGCTGGCTCGTGGAGAACACGAGCTGGCGCATGTGCCTGTACGTCGACGTGCCGCTCGCGGTGATCGCCGTCATCGGCGCGGCCACCCTGGTCCACGACCGCCCGCTCCGTACCCGCCGCCGCCCCGACCCGCTGGGCGTGCTGCTCGGCTCCAGCGGGGTCGTCGCCCTCGTCTACGGCTTCCAGGAGACGGGCTCGCGCGGCTGGACCGACCTGCTGGTGCTCGCCCTGTTCGGGATCGGCATCGCCCTGCTCACGGCGTTCGTGTTCTGGCAGTTCAACACGGCCGCGCCGCTCCTCGCCCCGTATATCCCCGGGGATCTCAGTCGCACGGGTTCCCTGATCACGTTGTTCCTGACCGGCTCCGGAACGTTCGCGCTGGTCCTGGTCCTGAGCGCGTACCTCCAGAACATCCGCAAAGACGCCCCGATGCAGAGCGCCGTGCACCTGCTGCCCACGGTCGCCGCGATCGTCGTCGGCGCCACTCAGGTCTCCGGCCGCCTGCTCCACCGCGTCCCGCCGCGCAACCTGATCGTGCCGGGGCTGCTGCTCGCCGCGGTCGGCCTTGGCCTGCTGACGTTCCTCGACACGGACAGCGCGTACGTCACGGTGGCTCTGCCCGGCATGCTCCTCGCCGGGTTCGGGCTCGGCATGGCCCTGATGCCGCTCTACTCCATCGCGACGGGCGGCATCGCGGCGCAGGACTCCGGCGGCGGCGCGGCACTGACGAACACGGCCGGCCAGGTGGGCGGAGTACTCGGCACGGCGATGTTCGCCAGCATCCTCGCCACGGCCGTCGCCTCCCGCATGGAGGAGGTCAAGGGACTTCCGCCGAGCCTTGCCGAGCTGGCCCGCAGCGGCCGCGCGGTCAACCCGCAAGCCCTCCCGACGCCACTGGCGGACGCGATGAGGCAGGCGACGCTGGACGGCTATACCGACACCCTGTGGTGGTCGACCGGCCTCACCCTGCTCGCGGGGCTGGTCGCCGCGCTGCTGGTCAAGTCCACGCCGCGCTGAGGAATGCGCCGGGTGCCACACGGGCACCCGGCGTCCCCCGGTCAGATGGGGAGGCTGTCGACGGTCGGGGCGACCGTGCCGAACAGGTCGGTGATCGTCGTCAGGCTCGCATTCTTCAGTACGGGGGCCGGGATCGGCTTCCCGTCCGGGCCCGGCAGGGTGCGGGTGGCGGTCGCCTCGGCGACGACGGTGGGCCGGTAGCCGAGGTTGAAGGCGCCCTGGGCGGTGAAGGTCACGCACATGTGGGTCATGAAGCCGGCGAGGACCAGGTCGCCGCCGACGCCGAGTTCGCGCAGCATCTCCTGCAGCTCGGTGTCGTGGAAGGAGTTCGGGAACCGCTTGACCACCACGGGCTCGCCCTTGAGCGGAGTGACCTGAGGACAGATCGCCCCTATCTCGGCACGGATGTCGTACGGCGTGCCCTCGCCCCCGTCGTTGACGACGTGGATCACCGGGATGTCGGCGGCGCGCGCGGCGGACAGCAGCCGGGATCCTGCGTCCAGCGCCTGCTCGGAGCCTTCGAGGGCCATGACTCCGGTGGTGTAGGTGTTCTGGAAGTCGATCATGATGAGGGCGGTGTCGGACAGGTGCGGGAGCTGATTGTCGAGGCCGATCACGTTCCGCAGGGTGGTGGCTGCGTTGTCCATGTGTGCCCTCTCTATGGGTGGCTGACCTGTGTGTGGGAGTCAGGGGCGCCGCTGCGTCAGGTGAGGGTGCGGAACCGGCGGCGGTAGGCCGCCGGGGTGGCCCGCAGCTGTCTCTGGAACGCGCGGTGCAGGGATTCCAGGGAGCCGAGGCCCGAGGCCGCCGCGATCTGCTGAAGCGACTGGTCGGTGCTCTCCAACAGACGCCGGGCCGCCTCCACCCTGGCCGCTTCGACATAGGCGGCGGGGCTGGTCCCGGTCTCCTTGCGGAAGACCCGGGCGAAGTGCCGCTCGCTCAGGCACATCCGCCGGGCCAGGACGGCGGCGGACAGGTCGCCCTCCAGATGGTCGGCGATGAACCTGCGCAGTTCGGCGCTGTCCCGGCGGGTCGAGGCGGGCCGGGACAGCGGCACGCTGAACTGGCTCTGCCCGCCCTGCCGTTTGAGGTACATGACGAGGAGCCGGGCGACCGCCAGCGCGGCCTCCTCCCCATGGTCCTCGGCGACAAGGGCGAGCGAGAGGTCGAGGCACGCGCTGATGCCCGCGCCGGTCCAGACCTGTCCCGAGCGTACGAAGATGGGGTCCGGGTCGACCGTCACGCCGGGGTGCTCGCGGGCGAGCTGGGCCGCGGTCGACCAGTGCGTGGTCGCGGTGCGCCCCTCCAGCAGCCCGGCCTCCGCAAGGACGTGCGCGCCCACGCACACCGACGCCACCCGCCGGGCATGGGGCGCGGTGTCGCGCACCCACGCCACGACCCGGTCGTCGATCCGGGCGACGGGCCCTTCGGGGGTCATGTCGACCGCCCCCGGCACGATCAACGTGTCCACCGCGGCGCCGACTTCGTCGAAGGCGAGGTCGGCGAGCAGCCGCACCCCTGCCGAGGTGGCGACCTCGCCCCGCACCGTACCCGCGAGCCGGACCCGGTACTCGGTCCGGCCCCGGATCACCCGGTTGGCCAGCGCGAAGACCTCGGCGGGGCCGGTCACGTCCAGAACGTCGACGTCCGCGAAGACCGCGATGACCACGCGATGAGGAGTGGGCATGGCACCATCATCGGGGTGGGTTCCGATGTCAGCAATGACGGTTTTCTGTCAGATCCGGCCATCGTCGCAGCGCGTCGGCCGAGGGCCTCCGCCTCTGCCGACGCCCGTGCCCCCGGCCGTCCTTCAGGCAGCCTCTGCCGCCACGCGGGTGTGGGCGCGCGGCCGCGTGTAGAGGCGGCCCCGCACTTCACCACGGGCCAACCGGTCCATCGCCGCCGGGAGTTCGGTGAACGGCACCTCCTGCACCGCCGGCCTGAGCGCACCGCTCGCTATGAGGTCGTACACCTCCCGCAGTTCGTCCTTGCTCGCGCCGAGGGAGCCGACGAGCTGGACGTTGCGCATCACCAGGGAAGCAATCGATATCGGGGCGACGGCACCGCCGAGCCCGACGAGCACCACACAGCCGCCCGGACGCACGCTCTCCACCGCCGCGGCGGCCGTCGAGGGGACACCGGCGAAGTCCACGATCACATCGGGGTGCTGGGCCGTGAGCTGCCGTACGTCCTGGAAGCAGGCCGAGGCTCCGGCTTCTGTCGCCGGGCCGAAGGTGGCCGGGTTGATGTCGACCCCGTACACGGTCGCGCCGAGCAGTTCGGCGATCCGTACGCCGTTGAGGCCGAGGCCGCCGAGCCCTATGACGCCGACGGTCCGGCCGCGTCGCACCGAACCGGCCGTCCGCACCGCGTGATAGGCGGTGGCCACCGAGTCGGTCGCGACCGCGGCCTCGGCGAACGTCACGTTGTCCGGAATGTGCACCAGCGTGGACACATGGGCCAGTTCCTGTTCGGCGAACGCTCCGTCGTGTCCCACCCCGGGCGCGAAGCGGGCCGCTTCGATCGGGTGCGTGACCAGGGCGATGCCCACCCGGTCGCCCACCGCGAAGTCCCGCACGCCGTCGCCCACCGCGGAGATCACCCCCGCGCCCTCGTGGCCCAGGGTCACGGGCGACTTCACAGTGAGGTCGCCGAGATCCATGCCGCTCATGATGTGCAGGTCCGAGTGGCAGAGGCCGGCCGCCTCTATGTCGACCACCACCCATTCCGGTCCCGGCTCCGGGTCCGGAACGGTCTCCATGTTGAGCGGCCGTCCCGCCCCGGCGAACCGCATGGCCTTCATCTGTACATCCCCACCTTCACCCCTGTGTCGCACAGGTGTTCCCTGTTCTGATGGTTGAATTCCCAAGGTTCGGGCGTTTTATGCGCATGAATCGTTTCAGCAGACAAGATCGCGACACGGGTGGGGGTGAAGATACCAACGGCGGCCCGCCCCAGGGGAGTTGGGGCGGGCCGCCAACGGAATCGGCGCGCGGGGCGCCGGCCCCACCTCGCTCAGCTGCCGGTGACGATCAGGTTCCGTTCACCTCCAACTCGTATATGCGCGCGGCCGGGTCGCTGTTCTGAGTCGGGGTGATCACCGCGAGGCGTACGTAGCGGGCCGATCCCGTGACGGAACTCGTCGTCGAATCGGCGGAGTTGCCCCGGACCTGGGCTGCCGTCGTCCACGTACTGCCGTCGGCGGAGACGCTCAGGTCGAAGTCCTTGGTGTTCCAGTCCGCGCTCTCGCCGCCGGCGCCCGCATGGCGCACGGTGATCGAGGTCAGCGGGTGGGACGCACCCAGATCGACCTGAAGGGTCTTGGTGCCCGACGCCTTCGAGCACCACTTGTCACCGGAGCCCCCGGCGAAGCTGCCGTTGACCGCCTTGTCCGGGGTCTCCGAGGCGTTGCAGGACGCGGAGCCCGTGGCCGGCTGCCCGATCGCGAGGTCCCGGACGCCACCGCTCGGCCCGTAGACCTCCAGCTCGTAGACGCGGGCCGCGTCGCTCCCGCCTCCGCCGGTGTTGGAGGGGCTGGTGACGACGAGGCGCACGTAGCGGGCGGATCTGGCCGATACGGGGTGGTAGGTGCGGCTGGAGCGTGAGCCGGTGACAGTGGCCGCGGTGGTCCAGGCGGTGCCGTCGGTGCTGGTCCGGATCTGGAAGGCGCCGGTGTTCCAGCCGGTGTTCTCGCCGCCCAGACCGGCGTGTTTGATCACGAAGGACGACACGTTCCGGACGGACCCGAGGTCGACCTGAAGGGAGGGGTCGGCCGCGGACGAGCACCACTTGCTGTTGTTCGTCAGGGAGCCGTCCACCGCCTTGTCTGCCGACTCGGCGGACGCGCAGGGCGCCGATCCGGTCACCGCCCTGCCGAGCGCGAGGTCGGTCCCGAGCTCCGGTGCGGCAGGCACCGGCGTGGCCCCGTCCTGGAACGACGGCGGCACGTCCAAGGCGCCGGTGCCCCAGGTGGTGCTGGGCGCGCCGCCCATCGTGTAGGTGAGGGTCGCGCCGCTCGCGACGTCCGGGTAGCGCAGGTAACTGTGGCTGGTGGACGCTCCGTCGACATCGAGGGCCTGCACATAGGGGCCGGTCCCGGAGCTGTTGATGGTGATGTTCCCGGCCGCGCGCTGGATCAGGATGGACGGGAACTGCGGCCCGTGCACCGCGAGCGTGTCCGCGCCGGGCGTGGCCGGGTACATGCCGATCGCGGCCCACACGTACCAGGCCGACGTCGCGCCGAGGTCGTCGTTCCCGGGCAGCCCTCCGGCGCCGGTGGTGAAGGACTCGGACATCACCTTGCGCACCGCGTCGGCGGCCCCGGCCGGGTGGCGGGCGTAGTTGTAGGCCCACGGCACACCGTGCTCGGGCTCATTCCCTATGTAGTAATAGGGCCTGCTCTGCCCGGCGTTGACCTCGGTGAAGTGGTGGTCGAGACGCTGGACGGCAGTCCCGGAGCCGCCCATGGAGTTGATCAGGTCGGAGAAGTCGTACGGCACCATCCAGGTGTACTGCGATGCGTTGCCCTCGGTGAACGTGGACTGGCTGGCCGGGTCGAGCGGCCAGGTCCACGAGCCGTCGCTCTTGTGCTGCTGCACATAGGACGACTCGGAGTTGAATGTGTTGCGCCACCACTGGGCGCGCCCCATGTGTGTGGTGTAGCTCGATGTGCTGCCGAGGGACTTCGCGAACTGGGCCACCGCGAAGTCGGACGCCGAGTATTCGAGGGAGTCGGAGGGGTCGTCGAGGTAGTGCAGGCTCGTGTACGTGGACTGGCGACCGCGTATCGGACTGCCCTGCGCGGTACCGCCGTTGGACGCCTTCTCCATCAGGGACAGGGCCGCCGAGGTGTCGAAGTCGCGGGCCCCGAAGGCGTACATGCTGCTGACGATGATCGGGCCGGGGTCGCCCGTCATGACGAAGTCCTCGTTGGTCTGCTGCGACCACTTGGGCAGCAGCCCGCCCTGCTGTCCGTCCAGGACCATCGACTTGGCGATGTCGCTCGCCTCGGTGGGCGCCATCAGCGCGATGAGCGCCGCCCAGGATCGGTAGATGTCCCAGCCGGAGTAGTTCTGGTAGACCGGCCTGGCCGAGTTGTGCACGGCGTTGTCGAAGCCTCGGTAGTCGCCGTTGACGTCGCTGGAGATGTTGGGGCTCTGGAGCACGTGGTAGAGCGCGGTGTAGAACTTCTGCTTGTCCGCGGTGCTGCCGCCGGAGACCTGGAGCCGGTTGAGCATCTGGTTCCAGGAGGTGTCGGCCGCGGTGCGGACGGCGCCGAAGTCCCAGCCGCTGTTCTCCGAGGTCACGTTGGCCTGCGCGCCCGCGACGCTGACGTAGGACAGACCGACCTTGAACTGGACCGCCGCGTTGCCGGTGGTGTCGAAGGTGACATAGGCGCCGGTGTTGGTGCCGGACGCGCTGGTCGAACCGTCGCTGACCGTGCCGCCCGACCAGGTTCCGAAGCCGGTCGGCGCCCGGTCGAAGCGCACGTCGAAGTAGATCTGGTACGTCTTGGACGAGCCGCAGAATCCGCCCGCGGTCACGCTTCCGGTCAGCTCGTTGCCGTTGATGTGCACCGTTCCGGCGCGGTTTCCGGTGGCGCTGCGGCCAGTGTTGATCAGCAGCCGGGACGCGGTCGAGGCGGGATAGGTCAGCTTGCCCATGGCGGTGCGGGTGGTGGCGGACAGCTCCACATCGGTGGAGTAGCGGTCGAGGCGGGTCTTGTAGTAGCCGGGCTTGGCGGCCTCGTTCGCCTTGGTGTAACCGGACGCGTAGCTCGTCCAGTTGGTGCCGGGCGAGCTGCCGAGCGCGCCGGTGACCGGAAGGAGCGGCAGGTCCTCGTTGTTGGCGCAGCCTGCTCCGTCGAAGTGGGTGAGGCTGAAGTCCTCGACGGAGGTGTCCTTGTAGCGGTAGCCGGACGGGGAGGCAGTGGGGGTGTCGGGGCCGAACTGCACGCCGCCGAAGGGCACCACGGCGCCGGGGTAGGTGCTGCCCCCGGCGCCGCCGGGCACGGGGTTGGGAGCGTTGCTGTCGTCTGTGCCGATGAACGGGTCGACGTACTGGGTCAGCGGAAGCGTCGCCGCGTGGGCGGGCGCCGCGGCGAGGCCGGCGAGCCCTAAGGCGGAGAGGGCGAGGGCACTGAATGCGCCGACGCATCGGGAGAGGCGTCTGGACCGGATCACGGATCCGGCGGAGGGCACGGAGCGGAGCACGAGGGGGGACCACCTTCTCGCAAAGGACCGCTCGCCGTCCGACGGGCGGCCTCGGGACGGGGGATGCTCGATATGCATGTGAACGTTACCAATCAACTCAGGATTGTTGAGGTGTCCCTGACCACCCGTCAAGGGCCGGGGATGAAATCGAGCCCCTTGTTCACCTTGAGGTTCCGCCACCATGGGCCAGAGGGAGCAATCTCCGCCTGTTCGGCGGATTTTGACGACTAGTCAGCCGAGCGTGGCCTGCCATGTTCCCTGCATGGGAACGTTAACAAGCCGCAGTGGCCCTTGCGGCAGCTGCGCCCCGGCCGCCCCAGGCACCCCGTTGGCCGCCTGACATGGGGCGTCGCCTGTCATCGTCGTCTGTCATCATCGAGCCGTCGCCGTGCCGGACCCGGGCACGGATCGGTCGATGAGGAGGCTCGTGAGGCGCCCGACGATGAAGGACGTGGCCCGCGCGGCGGGTGTGAGCCCCATGACCGTCTCGCGCGCGGTGTCGGGCGAGCCCGGGGTCTCGCCTGACACCGCCGCCCGGGTGGAGCAGGCCGTACGGCAGTTGGGCTATCAGCGCAACGACAACGCCCGCAGCCTGCGGCAGAAGAACCTGCGCACGTCCACGATCGGCCTGGTCGTCGACGACCTGGCCAACCCGTTCTACGCGCTCATGGCCCGCTCCGTCGAGGACGAGGCGCATCGGCGGGGCTTTCTCGTCCTGGTCGGCAGCACCAACGACGAACCCCGGCGTGAACGCGAGGTCATAGCCGCGTTCACCGCCCGCCAGGTGGACGGCCTCATCCTGGTGCCGACCAACGGGGGCCATGGCTTCCTCAAGCAGCCGATGGAAGGCGGGACTTGTGTCGTCTGCGTCGACCGGCCCGCCAAGGGGCTGGCCGTCGACACCGTCACCGTCGACAACCGCGCGGGAGCCGAACGGGCCGTCAGCCATCTGCTCGGCCACGGACACACCCGGATCGCCTATCTCGGCGACCGCTTCGACATCTGGACCCAGCGCGAACGCCACGCCGGTTACCTCGACGCCCTCGCCTCCCACGGCATACCCGAGGACCCTGCTCTCGTACGGCACGGACTGCGTTCCCAGTCCGACGCCGCGGCCGCCCTCACCGAGCTGCGGGCGCTGCCCGATCCGCCCACGGCGCTGTTCACCACCAACGATCTGATCAGCATCGGCGTGATGGACGGGCTCGGGCGCCCCGACCCCGTCGCCCTCGTCGGATTCGACGACTTCCCGCTGGCCGACCGGCTCAGCCCTCCGCTCAGCGTCGTCAGCCAGGACCCGGTCGCACTGGGTGCGACGGCCGCGAACCTCCTGTTCTCCCGGATCGACGGCGACCTCTCCGCGCCCCGCTCCGTCGTCCTCCTGACCCGGCTCATCGTCCGGGGGTCGGGATCGGTGGGGGGCGTGCGCGGATAGCGGCCGTACCCCCGTTACCGGAGCAGCCCCTCGGGCAGATAGGGCGACCTTATGGGGATGGGCCAGCCGATGCGGCGGGCGTGGCAGGCCAGCCCCAGGACGTCGAGGTTGACGGCGGCTTCCATGTCCTTGCCCCGGTCGCCGACCGTGTAGTGCTCGCGGTGCTCCTCCAGGGCGTCGGCCAGCGCGAGGGCGAAGCCCCGCTGGTCGCCCTGGACGAGCTGGGAAAGGAGCGAGGCCGGTGGGGCGAGGAAGCTGCCCCCTGCCATCCGGGCGGCCGTCGTCAGCGCGTGGTCCATCGCGGGCTCGGGATCGACGCCGCGCAGATAGTCGTGAAGGGCCGCGCAGTACGCCCCGCCGGGCGAGGGGTGGTCGTCCTCCACGAAGAACTCGGGCTCGACGAGGACGCAGTCGGCCAGCGGCCTGCGCGCGCCGACGACCAGGGCGAGCGCCACGGCCTGCTGCCACTGGTGCGGATTGGGCCGATACGAGCTGCGCCACGCCGGCAGCAGCCGGGTCGTGCCGCCGATCGCGACCTCCACCTCCGTGCCCGGCTCGGCGCGTGCCACCCGAAGGGCGCCCGCTCCCGCCTCGGCACCGAGCAGCAGCGCCTCGTACTGGCACGGATCCGTCCCGTCCGGATCGAGCGCCGCCCGCACCAGGAACCGCTGCCGCTGATCCGACATGAACGACGTCAGATCCCGTGCGAGCGCCTTCGGGTCTACGGAGTGGTCGTGGAAGCGCTCCAGTTCCTGCGCGGCGAAGTCGTCGTACAGCGACGGGGCGATGGACTGCGCCACGAAGGGGTGCGGCGGCCTCTCGACCACAAGGGGGCCGCCGGTGGCGAGCGCGGCCACGGCATCGGCGCGCTTGTCCCGCCCGTACGCCCGGACCCGTGGCACGCCCGGGGTGAAGCCCGTCACCAGCGCGTGCGGAAGGTATGCGGTGTCGATGCGCGTGAGCCAGCCCCTCCGGCGGTGGGCCATGGCCATGAGCGCTATGGCGTCGAGCGGCAGCAGGCTCCGCGGCCCGGCGTTTCCTCCGGCGGCGCGGCTGCGGTGCTGCTCCAACTGCGCTGCCAGACAACGGGTGAAGCCCTCTTCGTCGCCCGCCGCCAGCGCTCGCAGGGTGCTGAGGGCGGCCCGGTGGCCGGGCCAGTCGTCCCCTTCGCCGAGCGTCGCGGTCACCATGTCGATCAGCGCGCACTTCTCGATGTCCTGGACCGGCCCCGGCGAGACCGCGTCGTCCGGCCCCTCCTCGTGCCCGAAGGCGTACGCCATCAAGGCATGGACGAGCGCCACGTCGGCACGCCCCTCGTTCCCTCGCCACGACGGGGCCGCCTCGATGAACATCTCGGCCCTGCGGTCCGCGGAGTGAGCGAGGAACGCCAGATAGAAGCCGTCCAGCCACTCGAAGGAACGGACCTGTCCGTCCCGCGTCCCGTTCTCCTCATCGCGGTCGAACTCGCCGCCGTACGACACCCCGGCCCCGGCGTAGTCGATGAACACGTCGAACTGCCACCCCGGAAAGACAGTCAGCTCCAGGGCGCCCACCGCGGCGGCCGCCGCCGATCCCAGCGCGACCTCGGCGTCCTTTCCGCCCAGGTCGGGCAGCCGTATCGACCGCGCCCCGAGGTAGTCCAGGAAGGCACCGGCGATCGCACGCCAGCCGCGGGCCGGACGCGGATCGTCCTGCATCCGGTGCACGTCCCCCGCGATCCGCTCGGCGAAGCCGGTCTCCGCGGCGGCCAATGCCGCCTCACCGATTCGATGGCGCTCGATCCGCACCTCTGCCTCCCGACGAGTCCCCGTTCGATCTTGCCCTGCCAGCATAGGAAGGGGGTCTGACAATGCGCCGAGCCCGGCGGACGACCGGGGACGCATGACGGGTCCCTCGGCGCCTTTGTCATCATTTGGTCACATGGACGTGCGATCGTGGTGATGCCTGCTTGGTCACCCGGCGCCACGAAGGTTTCGGACCAGATCGGAAATGAAGACTTCCGACTGGAACGCCTTCGTATGTTCCTGGCGTCTTGGCGGCCGACAGCGCAGAGCACAGGGTGAGATCAGCACAGCAAGGCGGGCTGCACTACGTATGAACGAGAAGAACAGCGCAAAGGCGGGCGAGCTTTCCGGCAAGGAGGCGGCACCGGGCGACGAGGCCGATGCGGTGAAGGCGGCGGAGGAAGCGGCTGAGCGGGCCGAGGCTCGGACGGATACGGATGGGGATTCGGCGCAGGCGCACCCGGCAGAACCGGCGGCCCCGGTGGACCCGGCCGACGAGGTCGACAAGGTCGACGAGGTCGGCCCCAACTCCGGCCGCCCCGAGCCGACTCGGGACCAGGCGGATCGAGCGGACCGGACTGATCGGGCGGATCAGTCCGATCGGGCCGACAAGACCTTGGTTGCCCCGTCTCCCGCATCCCCAGCACCCCAGCAGGACTCGGCTCGACCGACGGCGGAAGCGGCCTCCGAGCCCGACGAGGACCAGGCGGAAGACGCGGAGAACGACACGGCCGGCGAGGCCGCCCGCGACCCACGCATCGATGCCGCCGCGTCCAGCACCCCGCCGAACGACGAACAGCCCGAACAGGCCGAACAGGCCGAACAGCAGCCCAAGACGGACGCGCCGAAGGCATCCGCGAAGCCCGACCCCGTCTCCGCCCCCGCACCGGTACGCAGCCCGGAAGCCGACGGGGACGCGAAGCCGGACTCGGGGTCGGAGCCGGACTCGGGATCGGCCCCAGAGCCCGACTCCGCAAGGAAGCCCCCGGCTCCCTCCTGGGCCGCCCGCAGGGAGTCGGATTCCGAGCGGACCAGCGAGTTCGTCGCGCTGAAGCCGGACCTGCCGAGCGCGACCCCGCCCCGCCCCGTCGTCCCGACCCCCGTACCTTCGTCGTCCGGCGCGAAGCCCGGCGGAGGTTCCGCCGATTCGGACCGCACCCGGGAGTTCGCCGCGCCCTCGCGTGCGGACAACGACCGCACCATGCCGCTGACCAGGCCGCCCGCCCCCGCCTCCGCAACGCCCGCGACCTCGTCCGGAGCCGGTGACGCGGCGGGTCCACCGCCCCCGCTCGACCTGCTCGCGCAGCTGACGAACACGCCGCCGAAGCCCGAGACGGTGGGCCGTACGGTCGCGCGAAGGATCAAGATCTGGGGCACGCTGGTGGCGCTGCTCGCCGTCGTCCTGGTGGCGGTCCAGGCGCTGCGTCCCCTCCCGACGCCGACGCTCGAACTGACCGGCAAGTCGAGCCACACCGCCGACGGCGGGGCCCTGTCGCTGCCGTGGCCGACCGAGGGGCAGGCCGTGGTCGACATCGACGGCGTCGGCCGGATGGGCTCGTACGGGGAGATGAAGCCGCTGCCCATCGGCAGCGTGGCCAAGGTCATGACCACGTATCTGATCCTGCGGGACCACCCGCTCAAGGCCGGTGACAAGGGGCCGTCGATCCCGGTCGACCAGAAGGCCCAGGACGACTACACCAACGGCGTCGCGGAGAAGGAGTCGGTCGTCGAGGTCAAGGCGGGTCAGCAGGTCTCCGAACTGGAGGCACTGCAGGCCGTCATGCTGCCCTCGGCGAACAACGTGGCCCGCCTGCTGGCCCGTTGGGACGCGTCGACGGAGGAGGCGTTCATCAAGAAGATGAACGACACCGCCAAGGAACTCGGGATGACCAGCACGACGTACACCGACGCGAGCGGTCTGATGGAGTCCACGGTCAGCACGGCCGAGGACCAGGTGAAGCTGGCCAGGCGCGCCATGGCGGACCCGGTCTTCCGACAGATCGCCAAGCTGCCGTCGTACCAGTCGACGACGACGTCCGGCGGCAGCACCGTCGAGACGGCCAGGACGCAGAACAACTTCAACAAGCTCGTCCCGCTGAACGGTGTCGTCGGCATCAAGACGGGGTCCACGACCAAGGCGGGCGGCAATCTGCTGTTCGCGGCCGAGACGACGGTCGGCGACAGCAAGCAGTTGGTCATCGGCGCCGTGTTCGGTCAGCACAAGGCGCCCATCATCGACACCGCGACGGCGGCCAGCAAGAGCCTGATCCTGGCCGCGGACAAGGCGCTCAGGACCGAGACGTTGGTGAAGAAGGGCGAGGTGGTCGGCCAGGTGGACGACGGCCTCGGCGGTACGGTCCCGGTCGTCGCCGCCAAGGACCTGACCGTGCCCGTGTGGTCCGGCGCCTCGGTCGCGATCAAGCTGACGGACGGCGGCAAGAAGCTGCCGCACTCGGCGAAGGCGGGTACGGAGGTCGGCATGCTGACCGTGGGCAGCGGAGCCGGCGAGGCTAGGGTGCCTGTCACGCTCAAGGACGACCTGGCCGAGCCCTCGTTCGGCGCGAAGCTCACCCGGCTCGGCTGACCCGGGAGTCGACGACAGCCCAACGCGGCCCCGCCGGTTCCGGCGGGGCCGCGCGGTCGTTACGGGTCAGCAGGGGACGGCGCCTCCACACTGGCAGGGTCCGCCGCTCTGGCATCCGCACTGACAGCTCGGTCCGCACGAGCAGTTGGCCGCGCGCAGCGGTGGGGCCGTCGCGGGGCGGGGAGTCGTGAACGGGGGGTTCGGTGGAGTCGTAGGAGGAACAGGCTGCTCGGGAATCATGGTCGGGCTCCTTCCCTGGTGCGCTGTTTCAGCCCCGAGTCAACTCCAGGCCCCGCCGGTCGTCAACGCCCTTGTACAGCAAGGGAGTTAGGGTGCTCGAAACCTCTCCGCCCAGGAGTCGTACTTCTCCTCGGGGCAGCCGGCGTACCCCGTCCGGTCACGTCGGCCCGAGCTGGAGGTTGGTGTGGTGGCGCAGCGCATGGCGACAGCGCACCTCCGCAGGCTCGGACTTTCTCTCCGCCTGGCCTGACCAGAGCCCGTTCCGCGTGGCACGGGTGGGGCCCCGTCGCTTCCCCGCGAGGTCCGATTGTCAGTGGTGCGCGGCACGATGGTGGGCAGGCTGAACGACAGGCGCGCACGGAGCCCGTCCGTTCGGCGCAGGAATCGGTTCGGTGCGACAAGGGAGTCCGGGATGACCTCCAGGTTCAGGTTCGGAGCACGTACGGCGGGCGGCGCAGGCCCCGTGAGCGGGACTGGGCTACCGGCGCTGCCGGTCGCCGCGGCGCTCCTCACCGCCACCGTCGCGCTGTACATGGCGCTCGTCGCCTTCGGCAACATCACCGACTTCGACACCAACCGCCAGTTCGTCCGTCACGTCCTGGCGATGGACACCACGTTCAAGGATCCGGATCTCATGTGGCGGGCCATCACGTCGAGCACGCTCCAGGACATCGCGTACGTCCTGATCATCGTCTGGGAGACGCTGGCGGCCCTGGTACTCATAGCGGCGGCCGTCGTGTGGTTCGGCGGGCTGCGGCGCCGGGCCGGTTTCGCGCGGGCCCGGCGGCTGAGCACGATAGGGCTCCTTATGGTGCTGTTGCTGTTCGGCGCCGGGTTCATGGCCGTCGGCGGGGAGTGGTTCTCGATGTGGCAGTCCAAGTCCTGGAACGGGCTCGACGCGGCGGCCCGCAACTTCATGGTGGCGGGCATCGTTCTGGTGGTCGTCCATCTGCCGGGCGCCAACTCACCGACGGATCAACCGAGTTGATCCGGCACAGGGCCGCTGGGCGCATCCTGCGCGGGCGGCGAACGTGCCCGCGCAGGTGCCGCTCACCCAGGCCGTGAACTGTCCGCAGCCGTGCTGGTGGCGAAGGACGCCGGGGGCTTCATGAGACCGTCACGAGGCGCCGGACGGTGTCAGTCGCGCGCCGCGCACAGGTCGGTCCAATCGAAGCTGTGGTGGCCGGTGTCGCAACACATCATCGGCTCAAGCTGCTGTTCATCGGTTTCGGGCAGTTCCTGCAGTTCCAGAACGAGGCTCTCCATATGCCGCTTCCCTTCCAGAAGTTGGGTGATGCTCTCGGGCCGGCCGGTCGACCAGCCACGATCGTGGTCCGCCGTGGGTGAGGCGGAGCAGGAAATCGAGTACGCCGGAGATCCCCACGTTGTACGAGGCGCAGATCTCGCGCAGCGTGTCGTCCGGCACCAGGAAACGGCCGTGGCGCCGGGCCGCCCGTACGGTCAGGCAGGAGGCGAGGTCGAAGGCGGCCTCGCGGTGCCGGGCCTCGCCGGTCAGCTCGTGGAGGTCGAGCAGCAACTCGGCGTTGCCGGCGGCTCCGTGGCAGGTTCCCGGGCCGGTCTGCCAGCGCTGCTGCCGGACCGCACGCGCCGCGCCCTCGGCGTGTTCCAGGAACAGTTCGTCGCCGGTCTCGTGCCACAGCCGCACGAGGAAGGTGCCGATGCCGGAGGTGCCGTTGCACCAGAAGTTCAGCCCGGGACGCTCGGTGCGGCCAGGGCCCTTCGGCCAGCGCGCGCTGCCCGAGCGCCATTCGGCGACGGCGCACAAGGCGTGCCCGCCGCCGACGGCGATGTCGGTCAGGTCGGGGCGGTCCAGGTCCCGGCCGGCCGCGAGGAGGAAGGCCGCGTTCCCGGCCACGCCGTGACCGAACCCGTAGCAGGCCGAACCCGCCAGGTCGGCGCGGAAGTCGGGGCCCGCGTCCCACTCCACCCCCGGCCCGTCGTGGAGCAGCCGCAGCACGCCGTCCGCGCACCGGGCCGCTCGTTCGGCGAAACGCCGGTCGCCGGTCGCGTGCCACAGGTGGAGCTGCGTCAGGCCCGCCCCGGACAGACCGTGGCAGACGTCGGGGTTGCCGCCTTCGAGCGGGATGTTCAGGGCGTACGCGATCGAGTGCTCCGCCAGCGCGGTGTCTCCCAGCGTCGTCGCCGCCTCGTACAGGGCCCAGGCGGCGCCGGAACGGCCGAAGTACAGGCCGGGCAGGACGCGGCTCGGCGCGGTCAGTAGCCGGTCGAGCCACTCGGCGGCGGTGCGCAGGGTGGGCGCGACCGCTTCGTGCCCGCAGCGCACCGCGCGGTCAAGCACGGCGAGCACCCCGGCCGCGCCGAGCTGCACATTGCAGGGGTCCCCGTACGGGAGCGCGGGCGGGCCCGGCCAGAGGTATTCCTGCGAGGGATCCATCGTGTCCGCGAGGAAGGCGAGTCCGTCGGCGAGCAGACGGTCCGCGGAAGGGGGGACGGAGGAGGCTGGGCAGGAGGACACGGGGTGCGCCCTCTCCCCCGTACGCACGTACTCCGCGGCCCGTCCCAGCGTCCACCGTCCCGTGCCGTCCCCCGTCAGCCCCCTGATGAGCGGGGCCAGCGCGCGCAAGGCGGGGATTTCGGGGGCGGCCTCGGCCATGAGCGAGGCCAGGCGTTCGCCGGTCGGCCGGGTCGGCGGCGAGTCCGGGGCGAGGACCGGGCTGATCCCGGTCGTCACATGGAGCAGCGTGGCGCCCAGGCTGAAACAGTCCGCCTCCGGTCCGGGCGCGGGCGGGGCGGAGCCGGCCGGGGCTTCGAGGTATTCGGGCGCCGTGAAGCCCCGCGTTCCCGCGACGGGCGCGGGGGTGCCGGTGCGTACCGCGCACTCCAGGTCGACAAGGACGGGCCGGTCCTCGGGGGTCATCACGACATTGCCCGGTTTGAAGTCGCGCAGCACGAGGCCCTCGGCGTGCAACTGGCCGATCATCTCGGCGAGTTCGCGGGCGAGACTCCACGCCTCGGCGACGAGCACGCGGCCGTCGCCGGTGCGCAGCCGGTCGGCGGTCCACTGCTGGAGGTTCACGCCGTCGATCAGGTCCTCGGCGAGGAAGACATGGCCGCCCGCCTCGAATACCTCGCGTACCGCCGGGGTGATCCCGAGCGGGGCGAGCCGGCGCAGGATCTCGGCCTCGTGCCGGAGCCAGTCCCGTGCGTCCGTGCCGTCGGGCCCGGCGCCGACGTGCGGGCGGGCCTCCTTCAGCAGAACGGTGTCACCGGTGCGCTCGTCGCGGGCGCGGTAGACGCCACCGCGGTTGGAGTGCCGGATCGCCTCCTTGACGCGGTAGCGACCGGCGAGGAGCACGGGGTCGCCGCGTCGCCGTCCGGAACTCACCGACGCATTTTTGGGAAAGGGGCTGCCCGCCCAGGGCGGCGGGGCGAACCAGGGGTTCCGCTCGTCGGCCACGAAGGTACCGTCGGGCGCGCGCAGGCGGCCCTCGTAGAACCCCTCGTCGTTGAGTTCGCGGGGCCGTGCGAAGCAGCCGTAGCGGTAGTGCACCAGGCTGTCGGGACGGTAGCGCCGGTCGGACAGGATCGCGGGCCCGGCCAGACCGCGCGTCCGGTCGTCCAACTCCTCGGCCAGAAACCGGAGCTGGTCGTCGTCGGCGGGGTAGGCGGTGAGGAACTTCCCCGACTGGGCGCGGGCGGCGCGGACCGCGTTCATCTCGGCGGCGACGGCTGGAGTCGCCGCGAACTTGAACGCACACCCGTGCGCGACGAGCACGCGGGCCGCGTTCTCCAGGACCTGGGGCGCCGAGACAGGTGTGGCCGACACATGGAGCTTCCAGCCCTGCCGGCGGCTGATGTGATGCGCCGGAGCGACCATGCACCAAGGGTCGCGGTGGCGCACCCGCCATGTGGTGGTCGGTTCCGCCTGCGCCAGGATCCGCGCGAGGATCGGCCGGTAGCTCGACGTCACCCGGCCAGCATGGCAGTGCGCTCCCCCGGTCCCGGGAGGCGTTTCCCGGCCAAGTCACAGGAGCGCCCCGGCTCGCGCCCGGCTCGGCAATCGATCGTATTCGGCTGGGAGTTGAACGGAGCCGGTCACATATCCACCGGGGGTGGTCGCCGGACCCCACAGACAAGGTGCATAATGCATGTGTAGCCCTTCGCGCGTCCCCCGTCGCGAAGGGCTACACCTGCTTGCCACGGCCGTGCACCCGGACGCGCCAGGCGCGCAGGGCACAGCAGCCACCCGAGCAAGGAACTCCCCTCGTGGCCCCTTGTTCGTGTTTTTTCGAGTTAACAGTGACGTAGAGTGTTTCCGCAAGTCCGGTTCCGATCGCGGAGCAAGATGTTCCGTTTTGTCACCGACGGCCGTGGCCGACAGCCTCCCCGTCGACCGGGCCCCTGTACCAAGGTCGGTTAAAGTACGAATCCGTTGACCGAATCGAACATCGCGCATCGTCGGACAGCGCATGAGCGGCGGACGTGGACGTGGGGACCCTGATGGACAACGGCGAAGAGCGCACTCCCGAGCTGACGACGTTGCAGCAGAAGGTCGAGTACATGGTCGAGAAGACCTTCCCGGGAGAGAAGATCTCGGGCCGGGTCTTCGCCGATCTCGTCAAGGAGCGGGGCGGCTCGCTCTCGCACAGCTATTTCTCCAACATCCTCGCCGGCAAGGTCACCAACCCGTCCGAGGAGATCCTCAAGGCGCTCGGTATCGGCTTCGGCGTGGACTGGCGCTTCTTCAAGGACGAGTCCGAGGTGGTCGACGACGTCGTGGCGGGGCTCCAGTTCCTCGCGAAGCGGCGTACCGGGGAGATCAGCGGTCTGGCGGGCCGGGGCATCGACGACGACGGGCTCGACCCCGAGCTGCTCCAGTTCGTCCTCTCCCTCCTCGAGGACAACAAGGACAGCAAGGACAGCAAGTACGGACGGGACAACGGGCCCGAAGCGGCCCCTGGCGGACAGCCTGGGTAGCCGGCATCTCGTGTTCATGACCATTGGCTAAGATCGCAGACCGCTTGTCACACACGCGTGACTACGATCAAGAGGTCTCCATGTCCATGCGCGAGCTGCGGAGAGAGTGCGAAGCCGGCCTTGCGGATCTGCCCATCCCGGCCCCGTTCAGCATTCCGGGGCTTGTGGCGAACATGGAAGAGGCCCGCGGCCGCACCATCGTGCTGCACGAACTGCCCGACCGTCTGGCCCGTGTGAACGCCGCCTGCGGTCTCCGCCTCAAGTCGGGCGGCACCAGTTTCGTGCTCTACCGCAAGCGCCCGACCCTGTACCAGACCCAGCACGTCATCCTGCACGAGCTGTGCCACGAGTGGTTCGACCACGGTACGACCCTCAGCGCGGACCAGCTGCGCCAGCTGCTTCCCGTCTTCAACACCTCGCTGATCAACCGCGTCCTGGCCACCGACAGGCCGACCGCACCGGCCGAACCCGCCGCCGACGAGCCGGACGGGCTGCCGCCCGCGGTCACCGAGGCGTTCCGCTCCGGCGGGCCCATCCAGGCGCGGGCCCAGTACGACACCCACGACGAGCGGATCGCCGAGTTCGGCGCCTCGCTCATTCCCCGCATGGCCCGCGACGTGACCAGCGACGACATGGTCGGGCGGCTCGCGAACTCCCTCTCGCGGCCCGTCGCCCACCGGCGCCGCGGCTTCTTCCGCCGCTCATAGGCTCCCTCCGCTCCCCCTCCTGTCCCCTTCCCCGTCCCCCCGAGGAATCTCCGTGACCGCGCTTGACCTGGCCGGCTATCTCATAGCCGGCGTGATGACTGCCGTCGCCCTGTGGCGCATGCCCGCGGCCCTCTGGGGAGACGAGGAGGACAAACGCAGACGCGCCCTGTGGGGCTGCTACGCCGGCTTCGCCGTCGCCCTGTGGACCAAGACGAAGGTCGTGCGCATCGGGCTCAACAACAGCCCCGTCGTCGACCTCGCCGTACTGATCAAGCACTACACGGCGACCATCGCGATCCTGGCGATCCTCAGCTACATCGTGGCGATCTACGGCCACTTCCCGGAGGGCGGCGTCATCCCCCGCCACGTCCGGTTCGCCCGGATCATCCAGCAGGTGGCGGCGAAGGCCTCCGTCGCCACGCTGATCCTGCTGACCGTGCTCTTCTTCACCGTGGTCGACCGCTCGTACGCCTCGGACCGGTTCGTCTCCGACCACGCCGGTCAGTGGGGCGCCACGCTCTACATGAGCGTGTTCTACCTGTACTTGGGTGCCGCATCCGCCGTCTGCGCCTACCAGTGGGCGCTCGCCACCGCCGGGGCCACGGCCCGCCATCTGCGGATCGGGCTCGGCATGATGACGTTCGCCATGTTCATCGGCGTCGGCTACACCCTCAGCCGCACCCTGTTCCTGTGGATCAGCGTCGCCGACCAGCCGAGCCCGGCCTTCGCCCTGAAGTTCGACGAGGTCACCGAGGCGGCCCAGGTCGTCCTGTTCGCGTTCTTCGCGCTCGGCGCGTCCATCCCCGCGTTCAGCAAGGGCTGGCGCCGGGTGCGGCTGTGGCGGGCGCAGGCCCGGCTGCATCCGCTGTGGCGGGAGCTGATGACGGCCTTCCCCGACCAGCCCTTCGAGGCGCCGGCCTCGCTCACCCGCGAGCTGACCCGCTTCGGCACCCCGGCGGACCTGCGGATCGACCGGTGGGCCGCCGACATCGCCGACGCCGTCGAGAAGCTGCGCCACTACGTTCCGGACGGCCTGCTCCCGGCCGCCAAGCAGGCCGCCTCCCACGACGGCCCGCGCGCCGAGAGCGAGGGGCCGCTCGCCGAGGCGTACTGGATCAAGGCGGCACTCGCCGCCAAGGCCGACGGCGCCCCCGCGGGCGATGCCGCGGCCGTCGACACCAAGCACGCCACCGACCAGGACGGCGAAGTCGCCTGGCTGGTACGGGTGGCCGCCGCCTACCGGACCATCAGCGGCGAGCGCGCCCGCAGCGTCCTGGACTCCCTGGAGAAGACCGCGTGAGCGACACCCTGGCCGAGGCCGGCAACCGTACGACGGCCACGGCCCGCACCGTCACCGACGTCCTACAGCCCCGCAACGTCCTGCTCGCCGGGATGCTCGGCATCGGCCTGGCCGCGGCCGGCGAGTGGACCGGCCTGCTGTGGGGGCTGCTCGGCGCGCTGTGCGCGGGGCTCATACCGGCCGGCTACATCGAATGGGAGCGCAAGCGCGGCACCTGGGGCGACCGGCATGTCGTCGACCGCACCAAGCGGGCGCCGATCTTCTTCGTCATCCTCGGCTCGATCGGGGCCGGCTCGGTCGTCATGGTGCTCGGCCACGCCCCGACCGGCATCCTGACCGCGATGCTCGCCCTGTGGGTGATGACGATCTTCCTGCTCGCCGTGAACACGGTCTGGAAGATCTCGGTGGACTCCGCCGTCGCCTCGGCGGTCGTGGCGCTGCTCGCCGTCGTGCACTCCCCCTGGTGGCTGCTCGCCTACGCGATCACGGCCGTGGTGTGCTGGTCGCGGGTCGCCCTGACCTACCACACGGTCATGCAGACGGTCGCGGGCGGCGCGCTGGGCGCGGCCACCTCGGCGGCGTTCCTGTTCGTCTGATCCCGGGTGTCAGGCCCGGGCGCGGTGGGCATAGCGTCCCGGCGCCGTACCCACCACGCGCTTGAAGTGGCGGGTCAGATGGGACTGGTCGTAGAACCCGGTGGCGCGGGCCACGTCACCGGGCGGCTGCCCGTCGAGGAGCACATCAGACAGTGCGCCCGTCCGTTTCGACACGAAGATCGCCGTGCTGCTGCGCGACGACCTGCACACCTGGCAGCGACTCAATGTGACGGCCTTCCCGGTCAGCGGGCTCGGCACGGCGCTGCCCGAGATCATCGGCGAGCCGTACGCCGATGCCGACGGCACCCCCTATCTCCCGCTGTTCCGCCAGCCCGTCCTCGTCTTCGAGGGGAGCAAGGAGGTCCTGCGCGCGGCCCACACCCGCGCCCTGAGCCGCGAACTGCCCCGGGCGGTTTTCACGAGCGACATGTTCAGCACGGGCAACGACGCGGACAACCGGGCCGCGGTCCGGGCCGTACCCGGCCCCGACCTCGATCTGGTCGGCTGGCCGTCCACGGGCCGCGCAACGCGGTCGACAAGGTCCTCAAGGGGGGCGCGCATGCACCCCTGACCGGGCCCCGGGTCAGGGCAGCCGGACGGTCACCGTGAGGCCGCCGCCCGGATTCGCCTCGGCGGTGGCCTCGCCGCCGTGGGCGCGCGCGACGGAGGCGACCAGGGCCAGGCCGAGGCCGGCACCCTCGCCGGGCGCGTGCCTGCGTTCGTTCAGGCGGCGGAAGGGTTCGAAGAGCGCCGGCACCGCGTCCTGCGGCACGGCCGGGCCGGTGTTCGTGATCCTGAGCGTGCGGTCGGCCGCGGCGAGGGCGATGTGGACGCTGCCGTCGCGGTGGTTGTAGCGGAGCGCGTTGCCGATCAGGTTGCGGATCAGATGGGTGAGCAGCACGGGGTCACCCTCGACGGTCAGGGGTTCCAGGGCGGTCGTAAGGGTGATGCCCCGTTCGTTCGCCTCGTCGCGGTGTTCACCGGTGACGACGGCCACGCTCTCGTCGAGGGCCACCGGTTCGCGGTGCTCCAGGCCCTGGTCGGTGGCGGCGAGCAGGAGGAGCGAATCGATCAACTGCTCACTGCTGTCGGCCACTTGGAGAAGTTCACCGCGGATCCACTTGATCCGCTCCGGGTCGGGGTCGACGAGGCCGATCTCGGCGGCGGCCCGCTGGACGGCGAGCTGTGTGCGCAGTTCGTGGGCCGCGTTCGCGGCGAACCTCCGCTGGGCGCCGACGAGTTGCTCGATCCGGCCCAGCATCTGGTCGAAGGTGTCGGCGAGTTGCTTGAGTTCGCCGGGAGGTCCCGCGAGGTCGATGCGCTGGTGGAGGTTCTCGCCGGAGAGCTTGCGCGCGGTGGCGGTGATGAGGCCGACCGGGCGCAGCACCCGCCCCGCCATCCACCAGGCCAGGAACACCGAGAGCACGGCGAAGACGGCGAGCGCGATCCCGGAGACGGTCAGCAGCCGGTTGAGCGTGGTGGCCGCGACCACCTGGACGACCTGGGTCCTGGCGTGCTCGCCCGCCTGCTCGGACGGGATGAGATCGCCGGGCGGGGTGGCGGTGGGCTTCGGTTCGGTCCGGCCGCCGGGCGCAACTCCCGTGAAGGCGGTGCCGATTCGGCTGTCGAGGCCGTACTGGACGAATACGTAGATCACGCCGACCAGTACGCATCCGGCGAGCAGGAGCAGCCCGCCGTACAGGGCGGTCAGCCGGGCCCGCTCGGTGGTGGGCAGCAGGCGGTCGATCATCGTTCGGCCCGCCGGGCGCCCTCGATGCCTTCGGGGTCGCGGGCGATGCGGTAGCCCGCTCCGGGGACGGTTTCGATCACCGGTGGGTCGCCGAGTTTGGCGCGCAGCCTGCTGAGGGCGACCCGTACCGGATTGGTGTCGTACCCGGCGTGCTCCTCCCACACCTGCTCGATGAGGTCCTCGCCGCTGACCACCCCGCCGTCGGCCCGCATCAGCGTTTCCAGGACGGCGAACTCCTTGCGGGTCAGGGCGAGTTCCCGGCCGTGGCGGCTCGCCCGTCGGCGTGCGGTGTCCAGGACGGTTCCGGCCCGCTCGATGACCGGGGGCAGCGCGGGCCGAGCGCGGCGGCCGAGCGCGAGCACCCGGGCGAGGAGTTCGTCGTACGCGAACGGCTTGGTGAGGTAGTCGTCGGCGCCGAGCCCGAGGCCCTCGACCCGGTCGCGCACGGTGCCCGATGCGGTGAGCATGAGCACCCGGGTGAGCAGTCCCCCGGCCACGACCTGGCGGCACACCTCGTCGCCGTGCAGGCCGGGCAGATCACGGTCGAGTACGAGGACGTCGTAGTCGCCGAGCTGTACTTTGCGGAGCCCGCTGAGGCCGTCGAGGGCGACGTCCACCGCGATCGCATCGCGGCGCAGGCCCTCGGCGATCATCGTGGCCAGGAACGCCTCGTCTTCCACCACCAGTACGCGCATGCCCCCTGTCTACCGGAAACGGACCTTTCGTCGTTGTTACGGCGAGCGGCGGCGGGCGCCGTAAGGGAAACGAAACAGCGGGTTCCTGGACGCTCTCCTCGGCCGCTGCCCGGCGGCCGGCGCGCGCTGCCGCGTCCACGCATGTCCGCGAGGAGAGAAACGATGAGGAACCACCGGTTCACCCTGGTCCTGGCATCCGGGATGGCAGGTCTCGCCCTGTTCGCCTCCGGCTGTTCGGGCTCGTCGGGCGGGGGCCCGGGGAAGGATTCGGGCGCCTCCGGCAACGGCTCCGGCGGGGACGCGTCGGCCGCCGACAAGGCCCAGGCGCTGCGCGGCTGCCTGCGCAAGCAGGGCATGGACGTGCCCGACCTCAAGCCGGGAGAGAACCCCTACGCCCAGTCCCTTTCCCAGCCCCCGGGTACCTCGGCGGAAAAGTGGAACAAGGCGCTCAACGCGTGCGGCTCGGGTGTCGAGGGAGGCGGCGGCACCGGCGCCCCCGACCCGAAGCAGCAGGACCAGCAGGTCAAGATCGCGCAGTGCCTGCGGGGCAAGGGCTTCGACATGCCGGACCCGAAGGTCGAGGGCGGTCGCAGCAGCGGCTTCAGGATTCCCGACGGGGTCGACAAGGACACGTTCATGAAGGCCCTCAACGAGTGCGCCGCATGAGGCCCCGGACCATGATCGCGGCGGTGGTCGCGGTGGCGGCCGTGACGGGCGGCGGGTTCGCCGTCACGGGCCTCGCTCAACCCGGTCCCAAGGACTCCGGACAGCGGCAGACCGGCCTTCCACCCGCCACCGCGCCCATCCAGCAGGGCGATCTGGTGAGCAGCACCAGCGTCGACGGCACCCTCGGCTACTCCCGCGAGAGCAAGCTCAACGCGGGAGCGGGCGGCACCCTGACCTGGATCGCGGGCAGCGGTTCGAGCATCGGGCGGGACGGCAGGCTGTACGCGGTCGACGGGAAGGACGTCCGGCTGATGTACGGGTCCGAGCCGATGTACCGGGTCCTCAAGAGCGGCGACAAGGGCGCCGACGTACGGCAGTTGAAGGCCAACCTGCGGGCGCTGGGGTACGGCAGCGGGCTGGCCGACGACGAGACGTTCACGCCCGGAACCACCGACGCGGTCAAGCGCTGGCAGAAGGAGCACGGTCTCGCGCAGAGCGGGCAGGTGGGCCCCGAGCAGATCGCCTTCGCCACCGGTCCGGTCCGGGTGCAGAGCGCGGACGCCGCGGTGGGCGACCGCACCGCATCCGGCCAGAAGGTCATGACCACGACCAGTTCCGACCGGGTCGTCCAGCTCCGGCTCAAGGTGTCGGACGCGGCGCTCGCCAAAGCCGGCGGCAAGGTGCAGGTGGAGCTGCCCGACGGGACCACCACCTCGGGCACGGTGTCCTCGGTCGGCGGGACCGCCAAGGCGGGCGACGACCCGAACGACAAGACGCCCCGGATCGCGGTGACCGTCACCTTCGACGACCCCGGCAAGGTCAAGGGCATCGACAAGTCCCCCGCGACCGTGCGGCTCACCGGTGAGACCCGTAGGAACGTGCTGAGCGTGCCGGTCGGTGCGCTGCTCGCGCTCGACGACGGCTCGTTCGGGGTGCAGGTGGTCGCGGACGGCAAGGCACGCGAAGTGAAGGTGAGGCTCGGCATGTTCGCGCAGGGGCGGGTCGAGATATCCGGCGACGGCCTGCGCTCGGGCCTGCCGGTCGGGGTGCCCTCGACATGAGCACCGCCGCACTCACCCAGCCGCCCGTGGTCGAACTGACCGGCGTGACCAAGGAGTACCCGGGCGGGGTCGCCGCGCTGCGCGGGGTGGACCTCACCGTCGAGCGGGGCGAACTCCTCGCCATCGTCGGCCCGTCCGGCTCGGGCAAGTCCACCCTGCTGCACATCATCGGCACCCTCGACCTGCCGACCTCCGGGTCCGTGACCATCGCGGGGCACGACGCGGCCACCCTCACCGACCGCAAACTCTCGGCGCTGCGGGCGCAGCACATCGGCTTCGTCTTCCAGGCCTTCCATCTCGTACCGGGCATCAGCGCGCAGGACAACGTGGCCGAGGGGCTCCTCTACTCCGGGCTGCCGCGCGCCGAACGCCGCAGGCGGGCGGGCGTGGCCCTGGAGCGGGTCGGCCTGGGCGACCGTATGAGGCACCGGCCGCACGAGCTGTCCGGCGGTCAGAAGCAGCGGGTGGCCATCGCCCGCGCGGTCGTCGGCGAGCCCGATCTGCTGCTCGCCGACGAGCCGACGGGCGCGCTCGACTCAGCCTCCGGCGAAGCGGTGATGGAGCTGATCCAGGAACTCAACGAGGAGGGCGCGACCATCGCCGTGATCACTCACGACACGGAGATCGCGGCACGGCTGCCGCGCCAGGTGCGGATCCGGGACGGGCGTGTGGTGCGGGACGTCCGCGTGCCTCCCGGGGATGGCCGTCCGACGTGCTCCGAGGACGTCCGATGAGCGGGCGGCCGGTGCTCAGGCCGGCTCGGCTCGGCCCGCGCGACGTCCTGCACACCGGTGCCGCCGGGATGCGCAGCCGCCCGCTGCGGGTGGTGCTCTCGGCGCTCGGCATCGCGATCGGCATCGCCACCATGATCGCGGTGGTGGGCATCTCGGCGTCCGGCAAGGAGCAGTTGCTCCGGGAGCTCGACAAGCTCGGCACCAACATGCTGGTCGTGACGCCCGGCACGGACCTGCTGACCGGGAAGCCGGTGCCGCTGGCGAAGGACGCGGCCGGGCGGGTGGGGCGGATCGCCGGGGTGGAGCACGTCGGCGCGACGGGCTCGGTGCCGCAGACCGTACGCCGCTCGGAGAAGATCCCCGAGACCATCACGGGCGGCATCCAGGTCCAGGCCGCCACGGACGACCTGCTCACGACCTTGCGCGGCACGATGCGCAGCGGGACCTTCCTCAACTCGGCCACCGGGAAATACCCGTCGGTGGTGCTCGGCGATGTGGCGGCGGGGCGGCTCGGCATCACCGCACCCGGGCAGCAGGTGTTCATCAACGGCCAGTACTTCACCGTGCTCGGCATCCTCGACCCGCTGCCGCTGGCCCCCGACATCGCCCGCTCGGCGCTGGTCGGCTGGGACGTCGCAACCGGCCGCCTCGGCTTCGACGGCCGTCCCACGGCCATCTACGAACGCTCCGCCGATGCCTCGGTCGACCGGGTCCACGATCTGATCCCGCGCACGGTCTCGCCCGAGACGCCGCGCAATGTCAGCGTCACCGACCCGTCCTCCGGCCTACAGGCGAAGGCCGCCACGGAGGGCGCGTTCAGCAGTCTGCTGCTCGGGCTCGGCGGGGTGGCGCTCCTGGTCGGCGGGGTCGGCGTCGCCAACACCATGATCATTTCTGTTCTGGAGCGCCGCTACGAGATCGGCCTGCGCCGTTCCATCGGCGCGACCCGGGGCCAGATCAGGGGCCAGTTCGTCACCGAGTCGCTGCTCCTGTCCGGGCTCGGCGGCGCGGCCGGCATCGTGCTCGGCGGCGCGGCGACAGCGGTGTACTCGGTGGCGAGCGGCATCCCCTGGGTGATTCCGCCGTGGGCGGTCGCCGGGGGCTTCGGCGCGACCCTGGTGATCGGGACGGTCGCCGGGCTCTATCCGGCGGTCCGCGCATCCCGGCTGTCCCCGACGCTTGCCCTGCACTCCGTCTGAGCGCCGCGGTCCCCACTCTGCGGGCCGGACCCGAGCCGTCCGGCCCGGCCCGGCCCGCAGGATGCCACCCCCGCACGTGAGGTACCCGACGCCCGACACGCCGGTGCGCACGGAATGCGTGCGCACCCTCGACGGTTGTCCTCGCGTACGGCCGGGGCGGTACCGGCCCGGGGGACGCACACGGAGAACGGAATACACAGCCATGGGTGAGTTGATCCTCGTACGTCACGGGGAGACCGAATGGTCACTGTCGGGACGGCACACGAGCTACACCGACCTGCCGCTCACGGCACACGGGGAAGAGCAGGCCCGCGCGGTCGCGCCGCTGCTCGCCGACCGGCCCGTCGGCCTCGCTCTGGTCAGCCCACTCCAACGAGCCGTGCATACGGCCGAATTGGCCGGATTCAAGAACGCCCGAATCACCCCGGATCTCCATGAATGGGACTACGGCGGCTACGAGGGCATCACCACCGTGGAGATCCACCGCAGCCGCCCCGACTGGAACCTGTGGACCGACGGCGTCGCCCCCGGCCCCGCCGACCACCCCGGCGAGCGCCCGGCCGAAGTGGGCGCGCGGGCCGACCGCGTGCTGGCCGAGGCCGAGGCGGCCCTGCGCGCGAGCGACGAGGACGTCGTCCTCATCGCCCACTCCCACTTCCTGCGCGTCCTCACGGCCCGCTACCTCGGCCTGCCCGCCTCCGGCGGCGCGCTGTTCGTCCTCGACACGGGCGCGGTGTCCCGCCTCGGCCGCGAACACGACCGCCCGGTCATCACCGCCTGGAACTCGGTGCTGCAGCACACGGCGAACTGAGCGGGCCGGCCCGGGGCGTGTGACTCGCTCCGTCCGGATCGGTCTGCGGGATCTGGTGCGCGCGTGCGAGGTGCGACAAGCAGGGGCGGGGCCCACTGACCCGTGCCTGCCAGGGCGCACCAAGCTCAGGCGATGCGCACGCCAGGCGCCGCGAACCCGGACCGGGTTCAGCGACAGCCCCTCAGGCCGCCACCACCGCACGGGCCCTGCGCAGCGCCAGCGCCGCCAGGGCCTCCGGAGCGCCGGCCTGCCCCCGGATCCCGGGGAACGCGTTGATGTCGACGATCAGCGGGGTGCCGTCGCCCGTGTCTATGACATCGACCCCGTAGACGTCGAGGCCGAAGACATCGCCCACCTCGACCACCAACTCGGCCCAGCCGGACGGCAGTTCACCGAGCGCGAGCGGGACAGTGAGGCCGCGGCCCTCGGGAGCGAGCTCGGAGCGGCGCAGTGCCGCGAACACCGTGCCGTCGATCACCCACAGTTTGTGGTCATAGCCGCTGTTCTCGGCGAACTCCTGCGCCACGACGGGCTCATCCGCCCAGGCATCGGCCAGCTCGGCCAACCGGCCCGGGCCGTCGACGCGCGCCACGAGGTCGTGCCGTCTGCTGTGGCGGCTCTTCACCACCAGCGGACCGGCCGGCCCCGGATCGGCCGCGAGCTCGGCCAGCGAACCGAACGTGCGGGTCGCCGAGAAAGGCAGCCCCGCGGCACGGGCCCGCTCCGCCATGGCCGTACGGTCCTGGCACAGGGTGGTCGCCTCCACCGAGTTGATCACCGCGGCCCCCCGGGACTCCAGGTCCCGGGCCAGCGCGAGAGCCCGGGGCGTGCGCGACTTCAGCAGGTAGACGTCCGCGAGCGGGCCGAGCACCGCTGCGTCGGCCGCCTCCGGGTGGACCGCCACCACCCGGTGTTCGCCGCTGAGCAGTTCTGTCGTGGCGGAGAGCAGCGGATGGTCCGGCTCGGGCGTGATGAGCCCGACCGTCGTCGTGTCCCTCACCGGCCCTCTCCCGCCCCCGCCGAGCTCCGGACGGGCTGTGCCCCGAACGACTGCTCCGGGATCCGCCCCGTCCCGGACACGAAGGCCGCGGCGGCGACCTCGCTGCCCGTGCGGGCCAGTTCGAGCACCGCGCGGGCCACCTTGGCCGCCGCGTCCGGAACCTGTCGGAAGCTCGGGAAGTCGTTCACGTCGACGACCACCGGCCCGTCCGGGCCGAGCAGCACGTCCACGCCGTACAGGTCGAGGCCGTAGACCGCGCCGACCTGGTCGACGATGGCGGCCACTTCGGCGGGCAGCGGGACATGGCGTTCGCGGACGCCCTGGTCGGGGTGGAGCGGCGAGCGGCGCTCGGTGGCGTACAGCTCGCCTCCGACGCAGTACACCTTGAGGTCGATGCCCGAGTTGGGGACATACGGCTGGGCTATGAGCATCCCCTCCCCCGCGAGGACGGGCAGCATCGCATCGAGCCGGTCCGGCGACGGCACGAGGTGCACGGCCCGGCCCGAGCTTCCGTCGGCGGGCTTCACCACCAGCGGGTACTCGGACTCGGATATCTCCGCGAGCAGTTCGGGCCGGGCGGCCGCGTACGTCATCGGCACCGGGAGGCCCCGGCTGCGGCCGATGGCCGAGGCGAGCGCCTTGTCCCGTACGCCGCGGATGGACCGCACATCGTTGACCGTGGTCAGGCCGACCGCGGCGGCGGCTTCCAGGAGCGGGAGCCCCGGGCCGCCGGACACCGTCTTGAGCACCCAGGCGTCGTGGCTGCCCGCGCGGACGGCCTCCGACATCCGCAGCAGGGACCCGCCGGGGCGCACCACATCGACCTGGTGCCCCCAGGCGTCGAGTTGGCGGATCACCTCGACGGGCATGCCGTCATGGCGGTAGTGCTCTTCCACCAGGAAGCAGAGCCTCATCGACCTTCCCCGTAATGCCCGGACGTCCGCCGATCCCGTCCGGCGAGCTGTGACGTCACAGGATGTCATGAACTTCGGCCGGGTCGACCGCCCACCCCGGCCCGGCTACTTTCCCCGCCGTAGCCGCCTCAGCAGACTTCGCTGTACCGGCGCTCCTTTCGCCCGGGGGATGGGCCCCCGCCGGGCGCGCTCGGCTCCGCCAGGACGCGGCGCGGGAGCGGCGGTCCGTGGGCCGGTCCGCCCCAAGGGCCGCGGCGTGGGCGGCTCCACGCCGGCCGGGACACCCCGCTTCGTCACCGGCTCCGCGGCCGCCGGGATGCCCCGCTCCGCCGCCGGGTCCCCGATCGGGCGCGGCGCCGGGCACTGGTCCCGCGCGTCCGCGAGGGCCTCCACCAGGAGCAGCCGGAACCACTCGATCTCGTCCGGCTCGTCCGCCAGGAGCACCCGGTCGACGATGGCCTGGGCGATCGCGGACTCGGGGTGGATCCTGAACGTCTCGGGTTGCAGACGCCTGAGGCAGGCCCGTTCGTAAGGATCCCGGACGATCTCGGCGAGGTGTGCGCTGTCGAGGGCGGAGGCGACCGCGGCCGCCTGTTCCCACTGGTCGTCGGTCTGGCGGGCCAGCATGGCGATCCTGCGCCCGCGCCAGTTGCGCGCCCGCCAGTCCTGGCCGCCGTCGGGCTCCGGGTGGCGGCCGCTCAGCAACTCCGGGTCACGCAGGGCCAGTTCGACCAGTTCGTCGGCCAGGTAGAGCCAGACGACCGCCCGGTAGCGGTTGAGGTAGCAGCGCACCGGGGTGAGCCGGCCCGTGCGGGCCAGTTTGGTGAAGCGCCCCGGTGCGATGCCGAGCAGGTCGGCGCCCTCGCCGGTGCCGACGGTCCGCACCCGTTCGCGCAGGCCCTCGGGAAAGTCGGCCGCGGCTCTCAGCCGGGCCACCTCGCGCGCGGTGACCCGGCGCTGTCCCCCGCCCGGGTCAGGGACGGTGCGAATGTGGCCGAGCTGGACGGCCAGCTCGAACTCGCCGCGCCTGAGCTCCAGTTCGCGGGCGGCGGCGCCGGGTGCGAGGCGTGGCCCGGCCGGTGCCGCACCGGCGGCGACGGCGGGCACAACGGCGTTCTTGGTGGTGACAGCGGTGAAGACGGTCATCGGATCCTCCCCCGTGAGGAACGAGTACGCGAGAGACGAATACTCTCGGTGACGACCGTAACCCGCCGCACGGACATCCCGCTCGGCCTGTGGACAACTCAAATCCGGCGCGCGAAGCGCCTGTTCAGACAGTTCAGAGCTCGGTCACGCCAAGGTTCCCGGGCTGCCTCGCCGCCACCGAGAGGTGCTCGCCCACCCGGTTGACCAAAAGGGTCATCTCGTACGCGATCTGGCCGATGTCGGCCTCCGCGGAGGCGAGCACGCACAGGCAGCTGCCGTCGCCGGCGGCGGTGACGAACAGGACACCCTCGTCGAATTCGACCATCGTCTGGCGGACCTTGCCGGCCCGGAAGTGCAGGCCCGAGCCCTTGGCGAGGCTGTGCAGCCCGGAAGAGACCGCGGCCAGGTGTTCCGCGTCCTCCCGCTTCAGGTCGGCGCTCGCGGCGGTGACCAGACCGTCGTTGGACAGCACGATCGCGTGGCGTACGTGCTCGACCCGCCGGGTCAGGTCGTCGAGCAGCCAGTCGAGTTCCTTGTTCAGAGCCATGTCAGGCCTCCCCGCTCATGCAGTTCCCCGTTTCCCCGTTCCCCTGCCACCCTTCACCACCGGCGCGCCACGGGCAAGCGGTGCCGGGCGCCGGGGAGTCGCGCGGCGGGCGCGGGCGGCGCATCAGCCGACCGAGTCGAGCAGGCGCGCGGTGTGCATGCGCCCCGCGTATTCGACGAGCCGGATCAGGACCTCCTTCCCGGAGTCCCTGTCGCGGGCGTCGCACAGCACCACGGGGGTGCCCGGGTCCAGGTCGAGGGCCGCGGACACGTCGGCCGCGCCGTAGGAGCGGGCTCCGGCGAAGCAGTTGACGGCGACGACGAACGGGATGCGGCGGTGCTCGAAGTAGTCGACGGCCGGGAAGCAGTCCTCAAGGCGGCGGGTGTCGGCGAGGACGACGGCGCCGAGCGCCCCTTGGGAGAGCTCGTCCCACAGGAACCAGAATCGGTCCTGCCCCGGCGTGCCGAACAGGTAGAGGGACAGGCCCGAGCGGATGGTGATCCGGCCGAAGTCCATGGCGACGGTGGTCGTGGTCTTCTGGTCCACACCATCGGTGTCGTCCACCGACTCCCCCGCCTCGCTCAGGAGTTCCTCGGTACGCAGCGGCCGTATCTCACTGACCGCTCCGACCAGGGTGGTCTTGCCCACGCCGAATCCGCCCGCGACGAGGATCTTCAGCGCGAGGGCGGGGGTGGGTTCAGAGGGCTCGGAGGCCATCGATCACTTCTCTCAGGATGATCTCGTCGGGCAGTTGCGCGGGCGGTACGGGCCGGCTGACGACCACGTGGCCGGCTTCGAGCAGGTCCCCGACGAGGACGCGTACGACGCCGACGGGCAGGTCCGCGTCGGCGGCGAGTTCGGCGACGGACTGGGTCTCCGTGCGGCACAGGGCGAGCAGCGCCCGGTGTTCGGGGCCGAGGAGGGATTCCTCGGCGGGCCCGGGGCCCTGCGGCGCGGCGAGCGTGACGAGCGCGATGAGGTCGAGGCGTACGCCGCTGGGACCGGGTGCGGTGCGGCCGCCGGTCATGGCGTACGGACGGACCAGCGGCCCCGCTTCGGCGTCGTACCAGTGGCTCGGCCGGTACGCGGGGCCTTCCGGCGGGTGCTCGTTCATGGGGTGGGCGTCCCCTTTCCGGTCAACCGGCGGCCGGCGGGCGCACGATGTGGCGCGGCGGCGTGTAGAGGTGTTCGCCGACACGTTTCACCAGGCGCGCCATTTCGTACGCGATGAGCCCGATGTCGGTGGTGAGCGAGGACAGCACGGCGAGGCAGGAGCCGTCTCCGGCGGCCGCGACGAAGAGGAAGCCGTCGTCCATCTCGACCATGGTCTGGCGCACTCCCCCGACGTGGAAGTGGCGTCCGGCTCCCTTGGCGAGGCTGTGGAATCCGGAGGCGACGGCGGCGAGGTGTTCGGCGTCCTCGCGGGTCAGGGCGCTGGAGGCGCCGACGGCGAGGCCGTCGTTGGACAGGACGACGGCGTGCCGGACCTCGCCCGCCCGCATGACCAAGTCGTCCAGCAGCCAGTCGAGTTCGCCGGAGCCGGAGCGGGACCCGCAGCGGGCCTCGGAGCCGGGTGCCGCCCCGGTGTGGTGCGGGGTGTCGAGCCTCTGGTGGTCGATCATGCGCGGTCTCCTTCGCTCGGGTGGCCGGCGCCGGGCTCGCCCGGTGCGGGGGTGCTTGTGCGGGCGGCGGCGCCGCGGGCCCAGCCACCCATGTAGGCCGTCATGCGGTCGCGGGCCTGCTCGGGGGTGGGCGAGGCGGCGTCCGGGCCGGTGTCGGGTTCGGGGACGGGGGCCTCGCGCAGTTGGGGGGCGAGGCTCGCCTGGCGTACCCGGCGCGGAAGTCCGGCCTCCGCGCCGTCCGGGGCGATGCTGCGGGCCCGCTGGCGCAGCGTGGTGACGCCGGGCGGTTCGGGCCGGGCGGCCGGGGGTGCCTGCTGGGCGACCAGGGCCGGCCGGGGCGGTTCTTCGAGGGGCACCTCGATCCTCCTGCGGGGTTCGTCGCGCGGCCGGTCCTCGCGCCGGGCGGTGGCCCGCGCGGGCTGGGGGGCGGCTGCGACGGCGGCCTGGAGGAGGCCGGTCGGGAGCAGCACGACCGCGGTGGTGCCGCCGTACGGCGAGGTCCGCAGATGGACCTTGATGGCGTGGCGGGCGGCGAGGCGGCTCACGACGAACAGGCCGAGCCGGTCGCTGTCGAAGAGGTCGAGCGCCTCGGACTGCTCGATCCTGCGGTTGGCCTCGGCGAGGGATTCGTCGCCCATGCCGAGCCCGCGGTCCTCGATTTCGAGGGCGTAGCCGTTGCCGACCGGCTCGCCCGTGACCCGCACCTTGGTGTGCGGGGGCGAGAACTGGGCGGCGTTCTCGACGAGTTCGGCCAGCAGGTGGGTGAGGTCGGCGACGGCGCCGCCGGTGACGGCGGCCTCGGGGAGCCGGCGCACTTCCACCCGGGCGTAGTCCTCGATCTCGGAGACCGCGGCCCGTACGACATTGGTGAGCGGTACCGGCACGCTCCAAGCGCGGCCGGGCGCGGCGCCGGACAGGATGATCAGGGATTCGGCGTGCCGGCGCATGCGGGTGGTGAGGTGGTCGAGGCGGAAGAGGTCGCCCAGTTCCGCGGGGTCGTCGGCGCGCCTCTCCATGCGGTCCAGCAGATTGAGCTGGCGGTGGACGAGGACCTGGCTGCGGCGGGCGAGGTTGACGAAGACGCCGGAGATGCCGCTGGCCAGTTCGGCGCGTTCGACGGCGGCGTGCAGGGCGGCCCGGTGGACGGTGCCGAGGGCCTCGCCCACCTGGGCTATCTCGTCCCGCGGGGGCGGCCCGGGCGGCGCCTCGGCCTGGATGTCGAGTTCCTCGCCGGACCTCAACCGGCCCATGGCAGTGGGGAGTTTGCGCCGGGCGATCTCCAGGGCGCTGTTGCGAAGGCTGATCAGTTCGACGACTAGGCCGCGTCCGATGCGTACGGAGATGACGAGGGAGGCGGCGACGGCGGCGAGGCCGAACAGGACGGCGGCGCCGCCCGCGGTGAGCAGTCCGCGGCCGATCGGGTCGGCACGGTCGGCGGCGCTCGCCCCTGCGCCGGTCTCGATGTCGCGCATGCCCTTCTGCACGGCGGAGAGGACGGCGTCCCAGGCGGCGGGGTCCACGGCGGTGGCGGCGGCACGCCCCGGCTCGGCGGACTGGATCTTGTCCTCGGCGGTGCCGAGGGAGGCGTAGGCGCTCTGCCCGCTGAGCGTGGCCCAGGCGGTGTGTTCGGGGCCGGTCAGGTCGGCGGTGGCGCCGGCGGTGAGGGTGCGGCGGCTGTCGACGGCGCCGGTCAGGCGGCGCAGGTGCTCGGCCGTGAAGGTGCGGCCGAGCTGCGCGGAGGACACCAGCGCGTCCTCGCGGGCCAGCATTTCGCCGGCCCGGCCGAACTCGTAGAGGACGCGTGCGCCGGAGCCGAGGGCCGGGGCCCGGACGTCGGCGAGCGCGCCGTCGACATCGAAGCCCGCGCCGATGGTGTCGGTGTACCGCTGGTAGGCGGCGTCCCAGCCGGTGGAGCGGTCGTGGACGCCGGTGCGCAGCGCGGGCAGTTTCAGGGCCTCGGCGACGAAGGCGCGCAGCCGGTCGCTCACGCCTGCGGGCAGGTCGCCCGCGTCGGCGACGGTGTGTTTCTGGTCGAGCCTCAGCCTGCCGATCGCGGTGTCGGTGCGCTTGGCCTGCTGGTCGAGTTCGGCGGCCCGGTCGTCGGCGGGAGCCGCCAAGTACCGTACGGCTGAGCGCCGTTCCGCCTGGAGCTCGGCGACGGCCGCCGCGACCGGGGTGCGGACCTGTTCGTCGACGCGGCGCGACTGGCGCAGCGCGGACACGTCCTGGGCGGTGGTGACGGTGGCGAAGCCCCACAGGGCGAGCAGTGAGACGACGGGCACCATCAGGAGCGAGACGATCTTGGCGCGTACGGTGCGCGGCCGCAGCCGCCACACGGCCTCGGTCTCCTGGGGCGCGGGAGGTTCCCCGAGGGTGTGTTCGTCGGCGGCAGGCGGTCCTGCGTGGGCGCGTCGCCCGCGGGCGCCCACCGGGATCGGCGGCGCGGCGTCCGGGGCCTTGCGGGGTATGCGCACGGATCTCCTCGCTTACGGATGAGGGCCAACTACCGGACAGTGCACGGCAGTTCAGGAGGTGGGGGCGAGTTGTTCGGCCAAGGCGTACTCGGCGCGTTCGCGGGCCGTCGGGGAGAGGGCGACGAAGGCGGCGGTGATGAAGAGGTAGGACCCGAGGCCGACGGCGAGGGGGAAGATGAACTGCATCGCCGTCGCCCCGGGCAGCTCGGAGCCGCTCGGCGCGACGTCCACGCTCACCGAGATCATTCCCGTGTAGTGCATGCTGCTGACGGCCGCGCCCATCACCAGGGAGGCGACGGCCACCGCGATCGGCGATTTGATGTTGAGCCCGGCCCATAGGGCGGCGGTCGCGGCGACCACCGCGATGACGACGGAGAGCGCGACGAGCACGGGGTCGTAGTGAACCTGTCCGTGCAGCCTGAGGGCCGCCATGCCGAGGTAGTGCATGCCCGCGACACCGAGTCCGGTGGCGAGGCCGCCGAGCAGCAGCGAGCGGGTGCGGTCCTTGCCGTAGCCGACGGCGAAGACCCCGGCGCCGACGAAGACCATGGCGACGAGGAGGCTCAGGATGGTCAGGAGCACGTTGTAGCGGATGTCGGTGCCGGTGACGGCAAAGCCGAGCATCGCGACGAAGTGCATCGTCCAGATGCCGGTGCCGATGGCGGACGCGGCGGTGATCAGCCAGTTGCGCCGGGAACGCCCGCTCGCCCCCAGGGCGCGAACGGTGCAGCGCAGCCCGAGGGCGGCGCCTATGCAGGCCATCACGTACGACAGCACGGGGGTAAGCCAGCCGAAGGCGGCGTGGTCCAGGTGTCCCATGGCCCAGGGACGCTAGTCCGGGGAGGGGCGCACGACGGGGGCGCAGTTCGAAAGCTGTTGGAATATGACGAAGAGATGTTCCAGAGCGACCACCCTTTGTTCGAACCTGCCCACCACAGTCGGTTTTCAGCCACCACCGGATCAGTGCCCCATGAGGGATCATGACGGTATGGCCGAAGACCACACACACGTTCAGGAATTCTTCGCCGCCCGGGCGGCCGACTGGGACCGCAAGTTCCCCGACGACGGCCCGGCCTATGCCGCGGCCGTCGCGGAACTCGGCCTCGCGCAGGGCGATGCCGTCCTCGACGCGGGCTGTGGAACGGGCCGCGCCCTGATGCCGCTGCGCGCCGCGGTCGGCCCCGAGGGCACCGTCCTCGGGGCGGACCTCACGCCTGAAATGCTCGCCGAAGCCGTACGGGCCGGGCGCGACCGGTATGCCGTCCTGCTGCACGCGGATGTGGCCCTGCTGCCGTTGCGTACGGCGTCCGTCGACGTCGTGTTCGGCGCCGGGCTGATCTCACATCTGCCCGAACCAGCCCGGAATCTAAGGGAGTTGGCGCGGGTCACGCGCCCCGGCGGCCGCCTCGCCCTGTTCCACCCGATCGGCCGGGCCGCACTCGCCGCGCGCCAGGGCCGCCGGATCACCGACGACGACCTGCGGGCGGAGCCCCGGCTGCGCCCGCTGCTCGCCTCGGCCGGCTGGCGGCTGATGTCGTACGCCGACGAGGACGAGCGCTACCTCGCGGTGGCCGTGCGCGAGGAGTGAAAGCCGTCAGCCCAGCCCGGCCACTTCGCGCACGAAGGCGGCCGGGTTGTCGAACATGATGTTGTGGCCGGCGTCCGGAACCGTCACGACCCGGACGCCGGAGCCGACGAGCTCGGTGCGACCGGGCAGAGAGTCGTCGAGCCCGCCCACCAGATAGGTGCGGTCGACCGGCAGCTTCATGAGGAGCTCGCGCATCGTCGGCTCCGTGCCGCGCACGAGGCCGACGGCCGTGCGGTGCAGGCCGAGCGGGTCGGCGAGCCGCATGGTCGCCGCCCACAGCGGGCCGATGCGTCCGAGCACCGCCGCGAAGCCGCCGCCGTGCACGAATTCCTCCTCGGTGTACGAGGCGATGCCGCTGCTGCCCGCCGTCGGCGCCGGGTTGGGGTCGAGGTTGGCCTCGGCAAGCACGAGCCGCGTGACCAGGTCGGGGCGGCGGTCGGCGAGCACGATGGCGACCGCGCCGCCCATGCTGTGCGCCACCAGCTGGGCCCCGGTGACGCCCGCCGCGTCGAGGGCCGCCGCGAGCGCGCCCGCGTGGTCCTCCAGGGTGTAGCCAAAGTCGGCGGGCCGGTCGCTGATGCCGTGGCCGGGCAGATCGACGAAGAGCCGGCGGCGGCCCGCGAGCGCGGGATGCCCGGCGATGTGCGCGTGATAGACGGCCGACATGGAACCCAGGCCGTGCACATACACGAGCGCGGGCCCCTCCCCCTCGCCCTCCGTCCACCGGATCCGGCTGCCCCGCCCGTCGAACTCCGCCTGCCGCATGACGCACTCCCCGTCGCTGGTCGCTTCCTTCGAACGAGACCATACATCGGCTACGCAGTACTGTGCCACCGATGTACACCATGCATGAGGCAGAATGCGGGCATGCTCGAACTCGCGATCCTGGGATTCCTCTACGAAGCGCCGCTGCACGGCTACGAGCTGCGCAAGCGCATCACCGCGCTCACCGGCCATGTGCGCCCGGTCGGCGAGAGCACGCTCTATCCGGCGATCAAGCGCCTGGAGAAGGCGGGACTGCTGGCCCGCGAGACCCAGCCGGGGGCGGCGGCCGCACCCCGGCACATGCTCACCCTGACCGAGGCCGGCCGCCAGGATCTGCTGCACCGGCTCGCCGAACCGGACCGCCTCGATGTCACCGACGAGAACCGCTGGTTCACGCTGCTCGCGTTTCTGCGCCATCTGCCGGACCCGGCCGAGCAGTCGGCCGTACTGCGCCGCAGGCTGGCCTTCCTGGAGGAGCCCGCGAGTTTCTTCTACGACGGCGAACGGCCCATCGCCGCAGAGGAGTTGAACGACCCGTTCCGGCGCGGCATCCTCACGATCGCCCGGGCCACCAGCGCTGCGGAGCTCAAGTGGCTCCGCACGACGCTGCGTTCACTGGAGTGAGCCGGGCTCACTCGCCTTCGGTCGCCTTGAGATGCGGTACGGGACAGCCGCGTACGCCCGGCGTCGGAAACGTGCCGAGCTCCGGCACGCGGTAGCCCTTGGGGTAGCCCTTGACCTCGGGGTTCTGCCGCGCGTGATGAGGAACGGAGCGCGGCGGGAGCAGGCGTACGGCGCGGGCCCGCAGGCGCAGCGCGCCGCGGACCAGGGTCCGGGCGGCGGGGGCGGGCGGGGCGTAACGGAACGCCCGCAGCAGCGAGTCGTCGAGCAGCGCGAGGCTCGCGGTGCGCAGCACAGGGGCCAGCGGCTTCGGATACCACGAGGCCATCAGATCGATGGTCGCGTCGGACACCCGCCGCGCCCCCTCGTCGAAGCCGAAGTGGGCGGCCTCGTACTCGTCGAGGCAGCGCTCGAACTCCTCGTAGGACTCCGGGATGTCCTTGATGCCCATGTGCTTGCCGAGGGTCTGGTAGTAGCGGGCCGAGGCGCGCAGTTCGTGGTCGCTCAGGCGCCGCCAGCCGTAGGAGTCCATCCAGCGCTTGGGCATGACGACGAAGGTGCAGAGCACGTAGCGCATGTCGTCGTCGCTGATGTCGTACGAGCGGTGCATCTGGTTGATGCGACGCACGGCGGTGCGTCCGCCCACGCTGTCGAAGCCGTGCTCGACGACGGTGTCGAGGAGGAGGACGGTGTCGTCGTACCTCTTCTGCGGACGGTCCGTCAGTTCCGCTGTCTCGGCGAGGAGCCGGCCGATGCTGGGCACGGCGTAGGTGCGGTACAGCGCGAGCTCCAGGGCGCGCGTGTAGTCCCAGGGGAATTCCAGCGTCGAGGACATCCGGTAGATCGCGAGGAAGTCCCGTTCGGGGTCGAGCCGCTGGATTTCCTTGAGCCGGTCGAAGCGAGTCACCGCTGCCCCCTATGTGTCGACGGAGGTTCAACCCTACGTTGGACAGGACCGTTTGAGAGATCGGCGCTGCCGCGTTGCGGCCGGGTCGCCCCCGGGAATCCAGGTGACTCCCGGGGAATCCAGGGAAGGTGGTCCTGATGTTCGGGAGATTCCGGAAGCCGGCCCGGTCGCAAGCGGCCGACGATCGCCACCACAACATCTTCGAGGCGGCGGCCGCGTATGTCGCGGCCTGTGCGGAGGACGACCAGGACGCGCTCGACGAGGCGGCGGGCTGGGTCTCGCCGGAGGCCCTCTCCTTCGGGGTGCGCGAGCTTGCGTGCCGGGCGGTCATCGCGCTGGCCCGCGACCGCGACGAGTCCCCGAGCGCGGTCGTCCAGGAGCTGATGGGCCTGCCGACGGCTTGAGGAGAGCGCCCGCGGGTTGATGGTTCGCGACCCTCGACGTCCGCGTTACCCACTGGTTAAGGTGCGCCGACGAGCGAACCGAAGGGGAGGATTCCGTGACCGGGACGGACGAGGCCGAAGCGGCCGCAACCGCCGCAGACGAGGCGCTGTACGTGCTCACGGCGGTGCTGCTGACGCCGGCGCAGTTCCCGAGCGTGCTCGGCGACGACTACCCCGAGGCGTGCGCGGCGCTCGGCCTCGGGCCGTACGCCCAGGGCTACGGTCTCGTCCTCGGCCAGGACGGCGCGGGCGCCCGCTGGACGGTGGTCGTCGACGACGTGTCGCTGGTGGCGGTCGCGATCGCGTCCTGGGACTGCGGCATGGAGTACGAGCTGTCGCCGGACGAGCGCACGGTGGTGGCGGCCCTGCCGGGCTGGCCCCTCGAACTGGCCATCTCGGCCCCGGACGTCCCGGCCCCGCACGACCCCGACCCCGGCCCCGAAGCAGAGGGCCGGGCTCCGCTCACACCCCCCGACACGACCGAGTGGGGCCCGGCCCAGCGCCGCCTCGGCGCGGACGAGGTCGCGCTGCAGTGGGCGGCGTGGCGGGAACAGCTGGGGGACGACGCGTTCGGGCCGGCACCGCAGAACACGACAGGCTCCGGCTCCGGCGAGGGCAACGGCGACCGCTCCCCCGTTGCGAGTCGCGCACCGCACGAGGACCCCGCGGTGTCCGCCTCCTCGGACGAGGATTCCCCCGCCCCGGGTGACGCCGACGACACCGAGACCCGCGGAGCCACCAGCGGTACAGAGGGCTCCGCGAACCCTGCCCCGGACCCGGACGCCACCGAACTCCCCGACCATGGAGCCGAGTTGTCCGGGGTCCGACGCGTGCTGGCCGAGCTGCGCGGCTACCTCGACTCCGCGCCGCCCGTCGGCCGCGTCCGCTCGGCCTTCGCCCCGGGCGGCGCCCGCACGCTGCGCGCCGACGGCCCAGGCTGGTCCCTGGTCGCCAGGACGGACGACATCGCCTTCGTCCTGCTCGACGAGTGCCCCGGCGAGGTGCACCCCGTGGGCCGCGGCACGGAACTGCCCGCCCTCCTCGAAGCGCTGGAGGCCATGGCCGTACGGCCGTCGTGAGGCGCGGTTGCCGCCTCGCCGGACCGGACCCCGGCCAGGCGTTCGGCACCACCATGCCTACGATCGCCCCCGGCGCTTCGATCCGATCGAGTGCCGGACGAGGCGCACCACGCAGAGCGGGCACGACGGGGAGGAACCGACATGGCAGGCAAGGCCGTTGACGGAGGCAAGGCCGGGAACCCGGACGAGGATGCCTCGGGCGGGCAGGACGTGGTGTGCCGGCCCGTCGGCTGGGTGGTCGGCGGGCGGGCCGAGGTCGCCGATGATCACTGGGACCGCGAGACGGCCGTGATCCGGCTCGACGCGGAGCAGTTCGGACCCGAGGCGCTGTACGGTCTCGCGGACTTCTCGCATCTCGAAGTGGTCTTCCACTTCGACCGGGTGGCTCCCGAGAAGATCGAGTCCGGCGCGCGGCGCCCGCGCGGCAACCCGGACTGGCCGCTGGTCGGGATCTTCGCCCAGCGCGGCAAGAACCGCCCCAACCGCCTCGGCGTCTCGCGCTGCCGTCTCCTCGCGGTCGAGGGTCTGGAGGTGCGGGTCGCGGGACTCGACGCGGTGGACGGCACGCCGGTGCTCGACATCAAGCCGCACATGACCGAGTTCGGCCCGCGCGGCGAGACCGCACAGCCGGAGTGGTCGGTGGAGCTGATGCGGGAGTACTACGAGTGACTCGGGTGCGGGTCGGGGAGTGACGCAGGCGAGCGGTACGCCCGCTGTCCCCACCCGTGCCACCATCTCGGGCAGCGCGGGCGACCGGCCCGCACCTGCCTCAACTCCCGCGCACCACACCCCAGTTGAGCCCCCCCTCGGCGCCAAATGCCCTAAACGCGCTCAAGCGCCCGGTGCGGGCCCGCCGGCAGTTCGGCCGTGATCGGGTCGCCCGGGCGGATCTCGCCGCCCGTGCGGACCACGCTCATGATTCCGGCCTTGCGGACTATGGTGCCGTCGGCGTCGCGGCCGACGACCTGCTTCAGGAGGCCGCTTTGGAAGCCATCGATCTGGAGGCACGGGTTGCGCAGGCCGGTGACCTCGACGACCGCCTCGGCACCGATGTGCAGCAGGGTGCCGGTCGGCAGGCCGAGGAGGTCGATGCCCTGCGTCGTCACGTTCTCGCCGAGCTGCCCGGGGGCGACCTCGAAGCCCTGCTCGGCGACCTCGGCGAACAGTTCCCCGTGGATCAGGTGGACCTGGCGCAGGTTCGGCTGCGTCGGGTCCTGGGCGACACGCGAGCGGTGCTTGACCGTCGCGCCCGCGTGGACGTCCCCCTCCACCCCGAGCCCGGGCAGCAGCGTGATGCTGTCCCGGTTCGGCTTGGTGAACGAGTACTCACCGTTGCTGCTGACCGCCGTGACCGTGCCCTTGGTGCCGCTCATCGCGCGGAGCTCCCCTCTGCCGTGACAATGATCGGCCCGAGCCTATCCGGCAGGTCAGGGGGCATCCAGGGGCTGCCTAGCGGCCGAGCTCCTTGCGGGATATGTTCCGCAGCCTGCGGCGCTGGCTCGGGTCCAGCATCAGGTAGGCCGCCACGGGGACGCCGATCAGCACCAGCAGCGAGAGCCAGAAACCGATCAGCGGGATCAGGATGAGCCCCGCCACGACTCCACCGGCGGCGATCATCGCGCGCTTCGACATGTCCGTCGCCTTCCTTTTCGCGGCCTGTGGCCGCTCTTCCTGTCCAGAGAACGCACGGCGGCGCCCGCTGGTTCCAGCTCTGCTTCCACTATGCGTCACTTCCGCAGCGGCGCGCCGACCTCGTGCATGTGACCCAGTGCCTGCCGGTAGGAGTCGGTCAGCGAGGTCTCCGCGTACGGGATGCCGAGGGCGGCGCAGTGGGCGCGGACCATCGGCTGGGCGAGCCTGAGGTGCGGGCGCGGCATGTTCGGGAAGAGGTGGTGCTCTATCTGGTAGTTCAGGCCGCCCAGGAGCCAGTCGGTGAGGAAGCCGCCGCGTACGTTGCGCGAGGTCAGGACCTGGCGGCGCAGATGACCCCAGGCCGAGTCCCCGGGGTCGTTCGGGTCGGGCATCTCCATGCCCTTGTGGTTGGGGGCGAAGGTCATGCCGAGGTGCAGACCGAACAGGGCGTGGTGCACCAGGGCGAAGGCCAGCGCCTTGCCCGGCGACATGACGCCCAGGAGCAGGGTCGCGTAACCGACGAGGTGGGCGATCAGGAGGGGCGCCTCCACGGCCCGCTCGCGGGGCGGCTGCCGCTTGAGGTCCTGGAATCCGTACGCCTTCAGGGCGATGCCCTCCAGGAGCAGCATCGGGAAGAAGAGACGGGCCTGGTTGCGGGTGAGCCAGCGGGCGAAGCCTTCGCGCTGCTCGGCCTGGCGCTGGGTCCACACGAGGGCGCCGACCCCGACGTCCGGGTCCTTGTCGATGTGGTTCGGGTTGGCGTGGTGGCGGTTGTGCTTGTCGTTCCACCAGGCGTAGCTCATGCCGAGCAGGAGGTCGCTGTGGAACAGGCCGATGAGCCGGCCCGCGCCCTTGCCCCGGGTGATCTGGGCGTGCCCCGCGTCGTGGCCGAAGAAGGCGCTGCGGGCCCAGAACACCGAGAACGGCACGGCGAGCAGCAGATTCCACCAGGTGTCGCCGGTCAGCACGATCCCGGCAACCGTCGCGGCCAGGGCAAGCAGGTTGACGGCGATGCGGGTCGCGTACCAGCCGGTGCGCCGGTCGAGCAGGCCCTGCCCCTTCACCGTCTTGAGCAGCGGAGCGAACTCGCTGCCCGCCCGCGGCTCGGCAGGGGCGCCGAGGCCCGTGGCGGGCTGCGGCATGGTCGCCTGTGACATGTCGTCTCCGGTGGTCGGTCGTCCCCCGCAGTCCCCTGCGCTGACCTGACCGAACGTACGGATCGGCACCCCTTGACGACCATGGAGCCACCACCCCTCTGCTCGCGGGGGCCTGCCCCGCGCCCATGGGTGGTGCTGGCAACACCCACTCGGATCGCATGTGACGCAGGCCACTCCCGCAAGGCCTCCGCCGGGCCGTCCCTTCCTGTACCCTCGGCCGCTCCGGCAACGTAGTCAAATTTGAGGAATGCGTTATCGCTGTGCAGAGGCTCCCCGCTCCCACACCGCCCCAGCTCGCCGAACTCGCCCGCTGTTCCGTGACCTTCCTGCCCGCCGACCCTTCCCGCACCGGCCTGATCGCCTTCTGGCACCCCGAGGGCGAAGAGCCCCCGGCCGCGCCCGGCACCGTCGAGGACCTCACCGTCGTCGGCCCGGACGCCACGCTCCACGACGTACGCGCCCTCCTGCTGCCCGTCCGCGACGCGCTGCCCGTGCTCACCCGGGCCCGCGCCTTTGCCCAGGCATCGCGCCCGGCCGCGTTCTGGGGCACGGCCGCCCTGCTCGCCCTTCAACTCGCCGCGCGGGGGCTGCTGTTGCCCGGCCTCACCGCGAGCGACCACGACGCGTGGCGGGTCGGTCCGCTCGGCGCCGACGAGCTGGACCAGGTGCGCGAGCTGGCCGCCGCGATGCCTCCCGAGGCACACGCCGTACCGCTCGACGCACCCGGACCCGTTCTCCTTCCGGAGCCAGAGCGGCTTCTGCGCGCCTTCCTCGACGCGGTCGCCGACGGCCTTCCGCGCACCCCCGCAGCCATGCGGGCCACCGGCACGCCGGCCTTCGCCGCCGAAGCGCCGCAGCGGCTGCCCGAGCAGCGGGCCTGGGCCGCCGATGTGGCCGCCGGACACGACGCGGGCGTACGGATCTCGCTGCGGGTGGAGCTGCCGGGGCTCGCCTCGGCCGATCCCGGGAGCGAGGGGCCGGTGTTCCGCGCAGTGCTCCAGATGCACAGCGTCAGCGATCCCGCGCTGGTCGCGGACGCCGCCGAGGTATGGGCCGGATCCGGCACGGCCGCCGCGTTCGGGCCCCGCTCCCGCATGGACGCGCTGCTCGCCCTGCGCCGGGCGGCCCGCGCCTGGGCCCCGCTGACCCCGCTGCTCTCGGCCGCCGTGCCGGACGCGGTCGAGCTCGCCGACGAGGAGGCGGCCGAGCTGCTCGGCGTTGCCTCGCGCACGCTGGCCGCGATCGGCGTGCAGGTGCACTGGCCGAAGGAGCTGTCCCGCAAGCTGACGGCGCGTGCGGTGATCGGCCCGCAGGACTCGCAGCACTCGCTCGACCCGCAGGGGCAGGGGGCCGGGCGCATCGAGTCCGGGGCGCCGTCGGTGTTGTCCGCCGACGCTCTGCTCGCGTTCGACTGGCGGTTCGCGCTGGGCGGCGCCGAGTTGTCCCGCCAGGAGCTGGACACGCTCGCCGAGGCGAACCGTCCCGTGGTGCGGCTGCGCGACCAGTGGGTGCTCGTCGACCCGGAGGAGGTGCGGCGCGCCCGCTCGGCCCAGGACCGCAAGGTGACCCCCGTCGACGCGCTCGCCGCCGTCCTGACCGGCTCGGCCGAGATCGACGGACGCCGCGTCGACGTCGAGGCGACCGGCTGGCTGGCCCGCCTGCGCGACCGGCTCGCCGACCCCGAGGGCGACCGCGAGCAGCCCGTCGCCCAACCGCCCGCGCTCACCGCCCAGTTGCGCGACTACCAGCTGCGCGGCCTCAACTGGCTTGCCGACATGACCTCGTTGGGCCTCGGCGGCTGTCTCGCCGACGACATGGGCCTCGGCAAGACGATCACGCTCATCGCCCTGCATCTGCACCGCCAGAGCGACCCGGCGACGGCGGGCCCGACCCTCGTCGTCTGCCCCACCTCCCTCATGGGCAACTGGCAGCGGGAGATCGAGAAGTTCGCGCCGGGCACGCCCGTGCGCCGCTTCCACGCGTCCTCCCGCTCGCTCGACTCGCTGTCCAACGGCGAGTTCGTGCTCACCACGTACGGCACGATGCGTCTGGACGCCGCGAAGCTGGCCGCCGCTCAGTGGGGCATGGTGGTCACCGACGAGGCCCAGCACGTCAAGAACCCGTACTCCGCGACGGCCAGAGCGCTGCGCACCATCGGAGCCCGGGCCCGGGTGGCGCTCAGCGGCACGCCCGTCGAGAACAACCTCTCCGAGCTGTGGGCGATCCTCGACTGGACCACGCCCGGACTGCTCGGCCGACTCGCCGCCTTCCGCACGAAGTACGCGTCCGCCGCCGAGAGCGGCTCCGACCCGGCGGCCGCCGAACGGCTCTCCCGGCTCGTGCGGCCCTTCCTGCTGCGCCGCCGCAAGTCCGACCCGGGCATCGCCCCCGAACTGCCGCCCAAGACCGAGACCGACCGGGCCGTCTCGCTCACCAAGGAGCAGACCGGTCTGTACGAGGCGGTGGTGCGCGAGACGCTCGCCGAGATCTCCGGCGCGGACGGCTTGGAGCGGCGCGGCCTGGTGATGAAGCTCCTCACCGGGCTGAAGCAGATCTGCAACCACCCCGCCCAGTACCTCAAGGAGGACAGCCCCAGGATCACCGGCCGCTCGGGGAAGCTGGAGCTGCTCGACGAACTCCTGGACACCATCCTCGCCGAGGACGGCTCGGTCCTCGTCTTCACCCAGTACGTACAGATGGCCCGGCTCATCGAGGAGCACCTGGCGGCGCGCGGTGTACCGACGCAGTTCCTGCACGGCGGCACGCCCGTGGAACGCCGCGAGGAAATGGTGCGGCGCTTCCAGGACGGTCAAGTCCCGGTGTTCCTGCTGTCGTTGAAGGCGGCGGGCACCGGCCTGAACCTCACTCGGGCCGGCCATGTCATCCACTACGACCGCTGGTGGAACCCCGCCGTCGAGGCGCAGGCCACCGACCGGGCGTATCGCATCGGCCAGACCCAGCCGGTCCAGGTGCACCGGCTGATCGCGGAGGGCACCGTCGAGGACCGGATCGCTCACATGCTGGACCGCAAGCGGGAGTTGGCGGATGCGGTGCTCGGCTCGGGCGAGTCCGCGCTGACCGAACTCTCCGATGCCGAGCTGACGGACCTGGTGGCACTGCGAGGGAGCGGACGATGAGCGACACGTACGAGAACGAGCGCACCTTCGAGCCGCTGCCGCCCGCGCACGGACGCGGCTTCGCGACCAGCTGGTGGGGTCTCGCCTGGCTGAAGGCACTGGAAGACACCGCGCTCGACGGTCAGCAGCTCAAGCAGGGGCGCCGGCTCGCCAGGGAAGGCGCGGTCGGCGCGGTGACGGTGCGGCCGGGCCGGATCACCGCGGTGGTACGCGACCGGGACGGCTCGCACCATCGCAGCGACGTGCTGCTCCAGGAGCTGGACGAGGACGACTGGGACCGCTTCCTGACGATGGCGGCGGAGCGCGCGGGGCACATCGCGGCGCTGCTCGACCGCGAGATGCCGCCCCACCTGGTGGAGGACGCGACGAGTGCCGGGGTCGAACTCCTCCCCTCAATAGGTGACTTGGAGCCCGAGTGCACCTGCGAGGCATGGGACCACTGCCCGCACACGGCGGCCCTCTGCTATCAGGTGGCGCGGCTCCTGGACCAGGATCCGTTCGTCCTGCTGCTGATGCGGGGCCGCGCGGAACGGCCGCTGCTCGACGCCCTGCAGGAGCGCAGTGCCGCCCCGATCGCGGACGAGCCCGCGACACCGCGGGGCGTCCCGGCCGAGGAGGCGTTCGCGGCCAGGGACATCGTGCCGCCGTTGCCCGCCCTGCCCCGGCTCCCACCGGAGCCGGGCGAGCCGCCGCACCTGGACACCGAGACCGCGCCGGAGCCGGGTGTCGACCCGGCGGCACTGGAGTTCCTGGCGGCTCACGCGGCGGCGCGGGCGCACCGCCTGCTGGCGGAGGCTCTGGCGAGCGGGCATGAACTCCACGCATTCGAAGCCGAATTGACGGAGGATCAGGATACGGTGCGCCTGGTCGCCGGCTGTCACGAAAGCCGGATCTCGGCACGGCTCGCCACCGCCTCGGGGCGTCGCCCGGCAGAGCTGGCGGCAGCGGTCCGCGCCTGGCAGCTCGGCGGAGCCGCGTCGCTCCGGGCTCTTGAGGAGGAGTGGACACCGGGTGCGGAGGAGCTGGCCCGGGCCGTCGCGGGGCTCGACCGCGCCTGGCCCGACGGCGAGCGCCCGGCGCTGCGGACGGCCGGCGGCAACCGCTGGACCGTGACCGGCCGGGACGCCCAGTTGCGGCTCGGCCACGACGGCCGGTGGTGGCCCTACCGCAGGGAGCGCGGCCGCTGGACCCCGGCGGGCCCGGCGGACCGGGACCCGGCGGCGGCACTGGAGACGATGCTGGCGGAGGGGGGCGCGGGCGGCTGAGCCGGGGCGGAGTGCGGGGGCGCTACGTGGCGGGGCAGACCCAGGCTCCACCGGCAGGGGCGCCGCGGGGCGGGTCGAACCCCGGGCGGCATGGGCGGCCGGGCTGAGCGCGGGTACGTCACAGCGCATGGCGGCCCAGGGCGCCACCGGAAGAGGAGGGCCACGGCCGTTCGCGCCGAACCGGACGCCCCGGCGCCTCCCGGGGTTCACCGCGCGGACAGCGGGAGTTCGCGCCCGCCTCCCAGGCTGTGGCTCGCCCCCCGCCCTGCCCGCCCTGCCCGCCCTGGAGGATGCGTGTCCCCTCGCGCCGTCGGACGGTCCGTCGCCGTCGCACTGCCGCTCGCCCTGCTGACCGCCGTCGCGGTCACCGGCCCCGCCGATGGCGCGCCCCGCACCGGCCACCGCCACCGCGACGCACAGGTCACCAACACGGCGGTCCTGGGCGACATCCCGCTCGGCACGTTCAGCAACGGGCTGCTCCCCGGCACGGTCGACAACGACCGCGGGATCCACCTCGGCGGCATCGGCAGCGACATCTACCCGGCCGAGCGCAAGGGCGAGTTCTGGACCGTCACCGACCGGGGCCCCAACGGCCAGATCAAGGTCGACGGCACCAAGCGGCGCACCTTCCCGGTGCCCGGGTTCGACCCGGCGATCGTGAAGGTGCGCGTCGAGGGCAGCGCCCTCAAGGTGCTCAAGTCGATCCCGGTCACGACCCGTTCGGGAGCGCCCGTCACCGGTCTGTCCAACCAGGCGGGCCACGACGAGGCGCCGTACGCCTACGACGCGCGGCAGCCCCTGGCGTACAACCCGAACGGTCTGGACACCGAGGGCATCGTGCGGGCGGGGGACGGCAGCTTCTGGCTGGCGGACGAGTACGGGCCCTCGCTGGTGCACGTCTCCGCGCGGGGCCAGGTGCTCACCCGATACGTGCCCAAGGACCTGAACCTGACCGGCACCGACTACCCCGTCGTCGAGGCACTGCCCGCGATCCTGACCCGGCGGAAGACCAACCGAGGTTTCGAGGGACTCGCCCAACTCCCGGGCGGGGACCTGGTGTTGGCGGTGCAGAGTCCCCTGTCGGTGCCGGACACGGCCGCCGGTGAGGGCTCGCGCAATGTGCGGCTGCTCCGCTTCTCGCCGCGCCGCCAGGCGGTCACGGCCGAGTACGCGTACCGTTTCGATCCGGTCGGCGTCGTCGACCCGGGCGAGGACGACACCTCTCAGCTGAAGATCTCCTCGGTCGTGGCGCTCGGGGGCGACCGGCTGCTCGTCGAGGAGCGCACGGACCGGGCCGCCCGCCTCCAGGAAGTGCGGCTGCCGCGCGGCGCCGGCCTCCTCGGCAGCCCGTGGGACAGCCCGGCCACCAGCCCCTCGTACGAGCAACTCGCCGATCCCGCAGCGGCCGGGGTGCCGGTGCTGCGCAAGAGGCTCGTCGTGGACCTCGGGAAGGTACCGGGCATCCCGGGCAAGATCGAGGGCGTCGCCCTGGCGGGCCCCGGCACCCTCGCCCTGATCAACGACAACGACTTCGGCATGACGGACGGCCCCGGCGCCTTCGACCCGTCGGGCCGCATCGTGGACAGCGGAGCAAGGACAAAGCTGCTGTACCTCCGACTCCCGCACTGATCAAGGGAGTCGGGCGCAGCTCTACCAGGGGCGCGGGGCTGTGAAATTGTGCGGCTCCGGCGCTTGAGGGGGGAGCAGAGAGGCTGGGAGGCGCGCTCACCCCGGTGCCCGGCCGGCCGACACCAGCCCCTCCACCCCGGAGGGGATCTCGCTCGGAAACCCGCTGGGCAGCACGGTGGGAAACCCGCTCGGCAACTCCGTCGGCAGGGAGGGGAGTTCGGACGGCAGAGCGGTGGGGAGCGAGGTCGGAAACCCGCTCGGCAGGCTCAGCGAAGGAGTCGGCGTCGGGCTCGCGGGACTGCTCCCGGCAGGGCCACGCGGCTTCTCGCTGCCGCCGCCCCGCGTGACCGCGAAGGCGATCGCGGCGATCGCCACGAAGGCCACCACGATCGCGACGGCGAGGAACGGGCCTCTGCGCCGTCCCCCACCCGGCGGCCGGGGCGGCGGATCCGGTGGCCCGAAGCCCCCTCCCGGCGGCGGTCCGAATCCCCGCCCGTACGGCGGACCGGGCGGCTTGGGCGGTACGGGCGGTGTGGCCATACCCTCCAGAGTCGGCGGAAAGGGGGCACCCCGCGACCCTTCTGCGGAAGTTGCGTCAACCTGGCCGAACGGCCGCACCATGGGAGGCGCCCCGCGCGCACCGCCCGTCCTCTTCCGCCCCGAGCACCCCGGACCGTACGGTAACTGTCGCTAGCCTCTTGCCTGTTGACCGACAGAGGGAGCGGACGGTGCCGGCGGAATCCAGTACGGGTACGGAGCTGGCGAGGAACGCCGTCGGTCTGCGTGAGGTCCTCTTCCAGAGCGTCACCGCGATGGCGCCCGCGGCGGCCGTCGCCGCGTCCATTCCGGCGGGCGCCGCGTTCGCGGGCGGCAGCCTGCCCCTGTCGGTCCTGGTGGCGCTCGTGGCGTGCCTGTTCACGGCGTCCTGCGTGGCGGAGCTCGCCCAGCACCTGCCCGCCGCCGGTTCGGTCGCCACCTACAGCGCGCAGGGTCTGCATCCGGCGGTGGGGTTCCTGGTCGGCTGGGGCTATGTGTTCGTCGAGGTCCTCGTGCCGCCCCTGCCGCTGCTCCAGCTCGGCTTCACCACGGCGGGCACCCTGCATCAGCAGTGGGCGTCGTATCCGGCGGATCTGTGGTGGCCGTGGTCGCTGGCCGGGGCGGTCGTCATAGCGGTCACGGGCTTCTTCGGAGTGCGTGCCTCGGCTCGGTTCGGCACGGCGCTCGGCATCTTCGAGGTGGTGGTGTTCGTGGCCTTCGCCGTGATGCTGATCGAGGCGGCCGGATCGCACAACACCCTTTCCGTATTCGGCACTTCGCACACCGCGCAGGGCTACAGCGCAATCGGCGGGGTGTTCGCCGGTTCCGTCTATACGGTGCTGGCCTTCGCCGGGTTCGAGTCGGCCGCCCCGCTCGCCGAAGAGGCCAGGGACCCGCAGCGCACGATGCGCCGGGCGGTGTTCGGGGCGGCCCTCTCCATCGGGGTGGTGTACGTCGTGACCACGTACGCGATGGCGGTCTACTTCGGCCCCGACCGGTTCTCCGGGTTCGGCGCGTCCGGCGACGCCTCGTGGGAGGGCGTGGCACGGGCCTCGTTCGGCCTGTTCTGGGTGGTGCTGTTCCTCGCCGTGGTCAACTCGACGATCGCGAACGCCAACGCGTCTTCCAACGTGTCGACGCGTACCGCCTTCGCGCTCGGCCGGATCGGCTTGTTCCCCCGCGCGTTCACCCGGCTCCACCCCCGCCACCGCTCCCCCGTCACCGGCGTCGCCGTGCAGTTCGCCGTGGCGGTCGCCGCGATGCTGGGCCTCGGCCTCCGGTACGGCCCGGTGACGGCGTTCGCCCTGCTCGCCACGGTCATCGTCACCGTGATCATCGGCGTGTACATCGTGGCCGACCTGGCCTGCGCCGGATACTTTCTGCGGCGGCGCCGCGAACTGTTCAGCCCCGTAAGGCATGTGCTGTTCCCGGTGCTCGGCATCGCCGCGTTCGTCCCGGCGCTGCTCACCGCGGCGGGGATCCCGGCCTTCAGCTTCGTCGCCGAGCTCGCGCCGCCGGTGTCGTACGCCGGACCCGTGGTCGGGGTGTGGATGGCGATCGGGGTCGTCGTGCTCGTGGTGGTGGCGCGCCGGCACCCCGAGCGCCTTGCGCAGACCGGCCGCGTTCACCTCATCGATCCCGATGAGGACCACGAGGAGACAGGAGCGGTACGAGGATGAGCGACGATCCCCGGATCCTGACCGTGCGGCCCGAGGAGAACGAGTACGCCTGGACGTTCGGAGGTGCAGCCCCCATCGCGCGCATCACCCCGGGGACGGCGCTCGACCTGTACACCGAGGACTGCTTCGCCGGGCGGGTGCGTTCCGAGCGCGATCTGGTGTCCCGCGTCTGCGCGTTCCCGTTCCTCAATCCGCAGACCGGCCCCTTCTACGTCGAGGGCGCCGAACCGGGCGACACCCTCGCCGTGCACTTCGTGTCGATCCGGCCCGCGCGGGACTGGGCGGCGTCGACGACCGTCCCGCTGTTCGGCGCACTCACCTCCACCCATGCGACGGCGACGCTCCAGCCGCCACTGCCCGAGGTGGTGTGGATGTGGGAGCTCGACCGGGCGCGCGGGACGTGTCTGTTCCGGGCCCGCGAGAGCGACATCGAGATCGAGCTGCCGATGGACCCGATGCACGGCACGGTCGGCGTGGCCCCGGCCAACCTGGAGGTACGTTCCGCGCTGGTCCCGGACGCGCACGGCGGGAACATGGACACCCCGGAGATGCGGGCGGGTGTGACCTGCTATCTCGGGGTCAATGTGGAGGGCGCCCTGTTCAGTCTCGGCGACGGGCACGCCCGCCAGGGCGAGGGCGAGACATGTGGGGTCGCCGTCGAGTGCGCCATGAACACGGTGGTGGTGGTCGAGCTGCTCAAGGGCGTCGACACACCCTGGCCGCGCATCGAGTCCGACACCCACATCATGTCGACGGGCTCGGCCCGCCCCCTCGAAGACGCCTTCCGCATCTCACAGGTGGACCTGGTGCGCTGGCTGGAGCGCGACTACGGCCTGTCCGCGCTGGATGCATACCAGCTGGTGAGCCAGGCGGGTGAGGCTCCGCTTGCCAACGTCTGCGACACCAACTACACCTGTGTCGCCAAGATCCGCAAGGAGTGGCTGCCCCGACAGGGCGAGCCGCACCGGGGCCTGCACCGCCACCTGCGGGAGCAGGCCTGTCAACTCCCTTCCTTCAGTGACTAGTCGAGGAGTAGGCCCATGAACCGAAGAAGGCTCCTCCAGGGCGCGGCCGCCTCGGCCGCCGCCGGCTTCCTCTTCCCGGCGGCCGAGGCGGCGGCGGACGGCACCACCGATCATCCGGGCGCGCCCTGGCTGCCTGCGTCGACCTCCAACTACACCGCGTCCACCAGGCCTTCGGCGTATCCGATCGACTACGTCGTCATCCACGTCACGCAGGAAACCTGGTCGAACACCGTGGGCATCTTCCAGAACCCGGCGAAGAAGGTCTCCGCGCACTATGTGACACGCTCCGCGGACGGATACATCGCGCAGATGGTCCGGGAGCACGACATCGCCTGGCACGCCGGGAACTGGGACTACAACACCCGCAGCATCGGCATCGAGCACGAGGGCTGGATCGACCGGCCCGCCTATTTCACGAACGCGCTGTACGAGAGGTCGGCGGCGCTCACCCCGTCCATCTGCGACCGGTACGGCATCCCGAAGGACCGCAAGCACATCCTCGGCCACTACCAGGTCCCCGGCACCGACCACACGGACCCGGGACCGGAGTGGGACTGGGTGCGGTACATCAGGCTCGTCAACTTCGCCTGAGTGAGGGCTGATTCCCCGGGGCTCCTTGTCGGGCGGCGCCTTGGGGACCACGATGGTAGCGGCCATACGATGCGCGGGGAGGCCGAGTTGACGGACAGGCGGGACGAGTCCTGGGTGGCCCTGGAGGCAGGAGCCGACCCGGCCGAGCGCAGTCGCCAACTCAGGTGCGCCCACGAGGAGTTCACGTCGGGCGGACGGGTGGTGCGCCCGGTCCGCCCCCTCGTGGCGACGTCCTGGCAGCGGTCCGCGCGGGCCCGGGTCAGTCCGGACGGCGCGGCCTGTGTGGAGCTCGGCGAGGAGGAGCTGGCCGGATACCGCGACGGCCACCCGCTCGCCCGCGTCATGCCGGTGATACGGGAGCTGACCGGGGCGTACGCCGGTGACGGCGAGCACCTGGTGGCCGTGTGCGACGCACAGGGGCGGCTGCTGTGGGTCGAGGGCGATGCGCGAACGCGCGGCGCGGCCGCACGGATGAACTTCGTACCCGGCGCCCGCTGGGCCGAGTCGGCCGTGGGCACCAACGCGCCGGGCACCGCCCTCACCGAGGACCGCCCGGTCCAGGTCTTCTCGGCCGAGCACTTCCGCCGTCCGGTCCAGCGGTGGACCTGCGCGGCCGCCCCCGTGCACGATCCGCGTACGGGACGACTGCTCGGCGCCGTCGACCTGACCGGCGGCGACGGTCTCGCCCACCCGCACAGCCTGGGCTTCGTCCAGGCCGTCGCGCGGGCAGCGGAGTCCGAACTGGCCCTGCTCGCGCCTCCGTCGACCAGCGAGGCACTCTCCCTCAGTGCTCTGGGCAGGGACGAGGCACTGCTCGTCGCGGGCGGCCGCAAGCTGCGCCTGAGTCACCGCCACAGCGAGATCCTGGTCCTGCTCGCCCGCCACCCCGAGGGCCTGAGCGGCGACGGACTGCTGGTGTCCCTGTACGAGGACGAGACCGTCAGCCCCGTGACGCTGCGGGCCGAACTCTCCAGGCTACGGCGGCTGTTGGGCCCAGGCTTCCTCGCCTCCCGCCCCTACCGGCTGACCGCACCCGTGGACGCGGACTTCGACACGGTGGCGCGACGGCTCGGCTCGGGCGCGGTGGCCGCGGCGATGACGGCCTACGCCGGCCCGCTCCTCCCCTCCTCGCAGGCCCCCGCGGTGGCCCGCCTCCGCCGACGCCTGGCCGACCAGCTGCGGTCGGCGCTGATCGCCCGCGCCGACCCGGGGCTGCTCGCCGACTGGGCGTACAGCCCCTGGGCCGAGAACGACCTGCCGGTGTGGCAGGCCCTGGCGACCTCACTGCCGAGGAGTCAACAGGCGCCCGTGCAAGCCAAGTTGATGGAACTGGAGGAAGAACAGGCCTTCGCAACGGGGTTGCAACGTCCGCATGCCTAATCTGCGCACCGTGCGCCGTCCAAAGGCGGGCGGCGCGGCAGAGGGAGGCCACGGAGATGACCCGTTACGCAGCGCCCGGCACCGAGGGCGCGCTCGTCTCGTTCCAGTCCCGCTACGACAACTGGATCGGCGGCGAGTACGTGCCGCCCCGGCTCGGCCAGTACTTCGAGAACCCGAGCCCCGTCAACGGCCGCCCCTTCACGGAGATCGCGCGCGGCACGGCCGAGGACGTGGAGCTGGCGCTGGACGCGGCACACGCGGCCGCGCCCGCCTGGGGACGCACCTCGCCGGAGTCCCGCGCGAACATCCTGCTCAAGATCGCGGACCGGATGGAGGCGCACCTGGAGGACCTGGCGGTCGCCGAGAGCTGGGAGAACGGCAAGCCCGTCCGCGAGACCCTCGCCGCCGACATCCCGCTGGCCATCGACCACTTCCGGTACTTCGCGGGTGCGTTGCGCGCGCAGGAGGGTTCCCTCAGCGAGCTCGACCACGACACGGTCGCGTACCACTTCCACGAGCCGCTCGGCGTGGTCGCCCAGATCATCCCGTGGAACTTCCCGATCCTGATGGCCGTGTGGAAACTGGCCCCGGCGCTGGCGGCGGGCAACGCGGTGGTCCTGAAGCCGGCCGAACAGACTCCGGCCTCGATCCACTACTGGATGAGCCTGGTCGCGGATCTCCTCCCCCCGGGCGTGGTGAACATCGTCAACGGCTTCGGCGTGGAAGCGGGCAAGCCGCTGGCGTCGAGCCCGCGCGTGGCGAAGATCGCCTTCACGGGCGAGACCACCACGGGGCGGCTGATCATGCAGTACGCCTCGGAGAACATCAAGCCCGTCACCCTCGAACTGGGCGGCAAGTCCCCCAACATCTTCTTCGACGACGTGTGGGCCCAGGACGACGACTTCCGCGACAAGGCCCTCGAAGGCTTCACGATGTTCGCCCTCAACCAGGGCGAGGTCTGCACCTGCCCGTCCCGCGCCCTGATCCAGCGCGGCCACTACGGCGAATTCCTGGAAGCGGCGATAGCCCGCACGGAACAGATCGTCCCGGGCCACCCCCTGGACACCGACACGATGATCGGAGCCCAGGCCTCCAACGACCAGCTCCAGAAGATCCTCTCGTACCTGGACATAGGCCAGCAGGAGGGCGCGAAGATCCTGACGGGTGGTCAGCCAATCTCGTACGACGGCGAGTTGGCGGGCGGCTACTACGTCCAACCGACAATCTTCGAGGGCGACAACCGCATGCGGATCTTCCAGGAGGAGATCTTCGGCCCGGTGGTGGCAGTGACCTCGTTCACCGACTTCGACGACGCGATCGGCACGGCGAACGACACCCTGTACGGCCTGGGCGCGGGCGTATGGACCCGCGACACCAACACGGCGTACCGCGCCGGCCGAGCGATCCAGGCCGGCCGAGTCTGGACCAACTGCTACCACGCCTACCCGGCCCACGCCGCCTTCGGCGGCTACAAGCAGTCGGGGATCGGCCGGGAGACCCACAAGATGATGCTGGAGCACTATCAGCAGACGAAGAATCTTCTCGTCTCGTACTCGCCGAAGAAGCTGGGCTTCTTCTAGAGGCACGAGGAAAGGCGCCTGACCTGGGCTTTTGCCCTTCAGGCGCCTTCCACTCGATCTGTTGAGCGCTGGGTTCGGAATGGACGGTAACTCCCGATTCATCCCACGGCTATCCCACTTCCGACCAGCTGTTCCGGTCTATTTCCGGTCCAAATCCCGGCTCAGCCCTGCGGCGGCCGGCCCTTGGCTGACGCGGTCCCACTCCTCCATGGACTGCTCGATGAGGCGGTTGGCCTGCTCCCGGACGCCGTCCAGGAACTTGGCGTAGTGACGGAAGAGGACCTCGATGCTCTGGCCCGCGCGGCGAGCACATTCAGCCGGGTCCACACCGGAGTACAGCCAGAACGAGATCCCGGCGTGTCGGAGATCGTATGGCCGCTTGGCCAGCCCGGAGGCGAGTTCCGTGCGGGTCAGTACGTGCTTCCGTGCCCGCGCCCACGTCATGCGATGGCGTCCCGCCGAGGACACCGTTGGCGAATTCGGCGGCGGCTTTCAAGTGATGTTGTGGTGGCGGGATGATGGCCGGGTCGGCGTGCGGGGCGCGAGTGTGAGGTGATCGTGGTGTCGCTGCGCCCACGTCTGCCGGGCGAGGTTCCGGCCCAGACCGCCGAGGTGGCCCGGCTGGCGTTCCCGAAGGGCTGTCTGTGCATGCGGATCCGGGAGGTGATCGGACCGCTGTTCGCCGACGAGGACTTCGTGGATCTGTTCCCGCGTCGCGGTCAACCCGCCTGGCCACCCCATCAGTTGGCCATCGTCTCGGTGCTGCAGTTCGTGGAGGGCCTGTCGGACCGCCAGGCGGCGACTGCCCTGCGCGGGCGCATCGACTGGAAATTTCTCCTGGGGCTGGAGTTAACCGATCCCGGGTTCGACCATTCGGTGCTGAGCGGGTTCCGGGACCGCCTGGTGGCCGACCGGGCGCCCCGGCGTGTGCTGGCCGCCGCGGCTCCCGACTGGCTGCTGACGACGGTGCCGGCCGACTGGTTCGACCGCTACCAGCGGCGCATCGAGGACTACCGGCTGCCGCGCGGAGAAGGCCCCCGCACCCAGTACATGGAGCAGACCGGCGAGGACGGCATACGCCTGCTGACCGCGGTGCACGATCCCCGTGCCCCATCCTGGCTTCGGCAGATTCCTGCAGTTGAGGCCCTGCGTCTGTGCTGGATACAGGAGTTCTTCCTCGCCGAGGACCGGGTGCGGATGCGCGAACCGAAGGACATGCCGCCTTCTCGCGACCGAATCGAGGCCCCCTACGACCGCGAGGCTCGCTACTGCGTCAAGAACGCCACCGAGTGGAGCGGCTACAAGGTCCACCTGACCGAGACCTGCGACGCGAACTCCCCGCACCTGATCACGCACGTCGCCACGACCGAGGCCACCGTCACCGACGTCGAGATGACCGAGACGATCCACGTTGCCCTCGGCCAAGCCGGGTTGCTGGCCGACGAGCACTTCGTCGACCGAGGCTACGTCAACGCCAAACTGCTGGCCACCAGCGTCCCCAGCCACGGCGTCGAACTCACCGGCCCGATCCGCCACGACATCACCTGGCAGGGCAAGGCCGACGAGGGCTTCGCCATCGACGGCTTCCTCATCGCCTGGGACGCCCACACCGCTATCTGCCCCCAAGGGCACCACAGCATCCGCTGGAAACCCCACCAGCAGCAGCGGCCCGGCTACTGGCAGTCCAACGTGTTCTTCGACCGCCACGACTGCACCCCATGCCCAGTACGGTCGAAATGCACCCGCTCGACGACCGAGCCACGCAAACTCGCCCTGGCACCGCGCGAAGAACACGAAGCGATCCGCGCCAGGCGCCAACTCCAGGAAACCGACCAGTGGCAGCGGCACTACGCCACCCGCGCTGGCGTCGAAGGCACCATCGCCCAAGGGCTACGCCGCTGCGGCCTGCGCAGAAGCCGCTACACCGGCCTCAACAAGACCCGCCTCCAACACATACTCACCGCCGCCGCCCTCAACCTCATCCGAACCGACGCCTGGCTGACCGAGACCCCACTCGCCAAGACCAGGACCTCGCGCTTCGCACGTCTTCGCCCGGCATAAACACCGCCGAATTCGCCAACGGTGTCCCTCGCGGGACACGATCGACCGCAAGGGTGTGCTCGCCCTCCGCGGGAGGGGGACGAGGGCCCCCTGGACGGGTCAGCCTCCATCGTGCAGTTCGCGCGCCATGGCCTCCTCCACCGTGGCGACCGGGCGAAGATCCGTGCTCAGCCCTGTTGCTTGCAGTACCCGCAGGTGCCACAGGTGTGTGCATACCAACCCGATGGAACCGCCGGTGTGCAGGGCCCGGCGTCGGGCGCGATAGATCAACGCAAGGGTTGAGCAGTCAAGGAAACTCGCGGGCCGCAGGTCCACGATCACGCGGGCACCCGCAGATGAGGTCGCCGCGTCCAACTGCTCCCGGACCGCAGGAACCGAGCACAGGTCGAGCTCGCCGTGGCACTCCACCACGGTGAAACCGTCCAGGGTGTAGGTGCGTGCGCTCCCCTGTGCTGCCGGGACCTGCCCCACGTGCGTAGTTTGAGTTTCGTCTGCCATGGCAGTCCCCCGGTTGAACAAGCCCCGCATGGATGGGGCGTGGCTGGTTCAGACAGCCACCGGGATCTGGAGTGGCACCTGCCCACGGTATGGAGGCACTTGGGTGCAGAAACGTGCAGGCAGTCGCTGATTCATCCATGTGAGCGGTGCTGGCTCCAGCAGCCCGCGCGCCCCGCCTCTGACCGATATGGTCATCGGCCGGTGCGATCAGGGGCCGGCGCAACCACCACCTCTTCCGCCGGTCGACAGCTGATGGCCGCGCCCCTCGACCATGAGGCATTCAGGCTGCCGGAGTTGCCAGGTGCCTCCACGGGAAATCGATGCGCTCCTGCTGGCGACCCAGGGCGGAGCGGGGCGGCGTTGTGAGGGGCGTATCCGACCAACAAGGGCCCAGGCCACCACCCCTCCACGCTGGAACAACGGTTGGCTCTACGGGGTAGTCGCCCCCGTGGGGGCATGGTGGCGAACGGCTGTCACCAGGATCGATTACATGGCCGAATGCCAAGGGCCAAGGTTCCGCAGTCGACGTATCCGCCCTACGCTGCTTACAGGGAGGTGCAGTCCACCCAGTGTCAGTACCGGGAGTGGTGACTGTGCACTTGCTGCTCTCCCAGACCCCAAAGCAGCACGAACACCAGGACAGACAGGCCAGCTGGAGTCGCAGCGCCGACTCAGCGGCTCCAGCCCATGCCCGTCCGGTGACTTCAGGGCAGGGATTCCCGCATCCCCGCCGCCGGAAGGGCGCCTCGCGCGGGGGACGTCGGGGGGAGCTCACCGTTCCTCACGCGTAGGAGGCCGCCGCTCCTTCAGCCGGGGCGGCGGCCCTCCCAGGCACTCTCACCCAGCATCCCACCCCGGAGTCCAAGAGGAGCAGTGTTCGCGGCCCCAAAGCACAAACTTGGTACACAACCGTGGGCATGGAACCGGCCGAGCCGCGAGTCGACCGGCTCGGTCTCCCCGGCGAAACACTTCGCGGCCCGCCGCAGGATCTCCTGCTCGGTCTTCAGCTCCGCATTCTCCCTGCGCGGGGCCGCATTCTCCGCTTTCAGCGGCGCCATCCCCGGGCCCTCACCGATGGCCGCCCGGGACGAAGAGCCGGATGTCGTTGTGGCGTGCGGAGACGGACGCGCCCGCACCAACCGGCGGAGCTGGCTCACGCCCAGGTGCTCTCGTGCTCGAAGAGCGGAGGAACGTGGTCGCCGCTCTTCGGCAGCCACTTCGACATCCTCATCACCGGGAGCTCCACGCTGCTGGGCGTCCTGTTCGTGGTCCTGAGCTTCGACCAGTGAGTCCCCCAAGATCCCAACTACACCCGTGCCCCGCGAACATCGTCAAGGTGGAGACATTGTGAAGGGGACGGTCCGTCGGATAGACATTCGATGCGCCGCATTCGCCATCGACGAGGGGGAAACACCCTATGTACGGCCCTCGTGTGCATCACGTAACGCCCCTTGGCCATCAACCATCCCTCGTTCCCCGGCAGTTGACGGCTGTCAGCAGGGGCGCAGGCCGACCCGGCGCACGAGGTCGGCCTGCACCCGGTCACGCTGTCCTGGCTGCTACCCCAGGGCCAGATAGACGATGGTCGTGTTGCCCGGAACGTCGGTGAACGACCTGCAGTTGCCCTCCCAGCCCGGGCCCGCGTCCAGGTGCTCGTAGTGGACGGGGTCCTGGTCGGGGTTGTCCCGCCACCCGTAGTTGAGGTTGTTGTTCCCCGAGCAGATCCGGCTGACTTGGTCGATGCGGACCTCCAGGACTCCGCCGTCGGCAAAGCACCGATCGCCCGCATCGCTGTAGACCTTGGTGTACGGAATGGTCGGATCGCACGGCACTTCCCGTGCCGCGGGACTGTCCGGGGTTGCGGTCTGCGCGGTGGCCGGGACGGCGAAGCCGCCGGCGAGCGCGGCAGTCGCAGCCGATACGGCGAGCATGCGCTTGAGTCCGAGGCGAGCAGAGATCGTTCTGTGCTTCAACATGTGTTTCCCCTTCGGTCAGTTACTTTCGAGCGGCGTTGTCCCTCAGTGCCGGCGTTCTTGGAGGCGAGGTCCTGTCTGCTGCCGGGCCGGGCCACTCCCCCGTGTGCAGCCCGGCTCGGATTCCGCCTGCGCCCGGATGCGCTGCGCGTCCTCGTGTCACTCCCGGACGGGCAGTCGGAGTCGGCGCGACGACGGGGGTTCACGGCCGCCGTGTCTCCGGCGCGGCCGTGCTCAGGATCAGGCTCAGCAGAACCTGGTGGTGTAGTGGTGGCCCGGGGTCGTCGTGCTCCAGTACCACTTCACGATCTGCCCGTGGACGGCCGTCTTGGGGCCGTCGGAGTGCCGGTAGTTGTCCTCGATGTCGTAGGCGCACACCGTCGCCGTTTCCGGTGAACAGTTGTTGTAGTACTGGACCATGCTCCCGCCCTCGGGGTCGCCCGGGTCGAACGAGGTGTAGCACGGGATGTCATTGGGCCGGTTTCCTGCCTGCGCGGCGGGGCTGGAGGGGGTGTGCGCCGAGGCCGAGGGCGCACCTGCCAAGGCCAGTGCCGCCACAGCGAACGCTGCTGCCAAGCCTTTGCTCACTGCCTTCATGCTTTCTCCGTTCGAGAGTTCCGAGTTCGGCGAAACGGCGAAACAAGGGGGTGCCTTTGCCCCTCCGCCGCGGCCCGCACCGTTGTGACCTGCGTCGTCACGTCGGGCTCATGACTGGCGGACCGGGGTGCCGCATGTCCTGTCTAGCTCGGACGGGTTGTCTTGTGTCGGTGCCTGGACGGTGGACAAACGGTCTGTGGACAATGGCGCGGATGCCTGAGGGGGCGATGCTGTGCCGCGGAGTGAGAATCCTTTGGACGAGGGGGACGAGCCGGCCTTGCAACTTGCGGCGGAGTTGCGCCGGTTGAGGGAGAAGGCGGGCAGTCCGACGTACCGGGTGCTGGCGGAGCGGGCGCATTATTCGGTGGCGACGCTGGCCGGGGCCGCGTCCGGGAAGAAGATGCCGAGTCTGCCGGTGACACTCGCGTACGTGCGGGCCTGCGGCGGGGACGTCCAGGAGTGGGAGCAGCGGTGGCGCACCCTGGCCGCCGAGATCGCAGCCGGGGACGAGCAGCCGGACGACGCGGACGTCGAGGCTTCTCCCTACATGGGGCTGGCGGCATTCCAGCCCGCGGACGCGCAGTGGTTCTTCGGGCGGGCGCGGGTCGTTGAGGACTTGGCTGCCCTGGTGGCCCGGCATCGGTTCGTCGCGGTGTTCGGTGCTTCTGGCGCGGGGAAGTCCTCGGTTCTGCGGGCCGGGCTGGCTCCCCGGTTCGACGACGCGGTGGTGTTCACTCCGGGAGCCCGCCCGCTGGAGGAGTGCGCGATCCACCTCGCCCGGCTGGTCGGCTCCATGCCGGGCGCACTGCTTGCGGAGATTGCCGCGGATCCCCGCAACCTTCACCGGGCGCTGCGGCAGACGGGCCGCCAAGTGACGGTGGTGGTGGACCAGTTCGAGGAGATCTTCACGCTCTGCCAGGATCATGAGGAGAGAGATCGGTTCCTTGAGGCGTTGCTGATCGCCGCCAACGCCGAGACCAGCAACTGCCGCGTCGTGCTGGGCGTACGCGCCGATTTCTATGCGCACTGCACCCGTCACCCGGATCTGGTGGCGGCCCTGCGCGATGCCCACATGATGGTCGGTCCGATGACCACGGAGGAATTGCGTCAGGCGATCACCAAGCCTGCGGTGCGTGCCGACTGCACGGTCGAGGGGGCCCTGCTGGCCGCCCTGGTCGCCGACGCCGCCGGCCAGAGCGGCGTGCTTCCCCTTCTCTCCCATGCGCTGCGGGAGACCTGGCGTCGCCGCCGCGGCAACACCTTGACGCTGGACGGGTTTCGCGCGGCGGGCGGCATCGACGGAGCCCTCGCCCAGAGCGCCGAGTCCGTCTACGCTGCGCTGCCCTCAGGTCAGCAGCAGCTCGCCAAGGACCTGTTCCTGCGTCTCACCGCCCCGGGAGAGGGCACCGAGGACACGAAACGCCGCGTTGCGCGAGGCGAGCTCGACGACGGCCCGGACATCACCATGGTGCTCCAACACCTCGTGGACGCACGGCTGTTGACTGTGGATCACGACAGCGTGGAGATCGCCCACGAGGCCCTCATCCGCTGCTGGCCACGACTGCACGACTGGCTCAGCGACGACCGCGAGGGGTTGCGCATTCATCGCCAGCTCACCGAGGCCACCGACGGCTGGGAGCGCCTCGGCCACGACCCGGGCGCGCTCTACCGAGGAATCCGATTATCTCTGGCCCGCCAGTGGGCCACCCGCCACCGCAGCGCCCTGTCGTTGCGGGAACGAACGTTCCTGGACACGGCAGTTGCCGCCGAGGAACGCGAGCGGGCAGCCGACCTCCGCCGTACCCGGCGACTGCGCCGGCTCGTCGCGCTGCTCACGGTCCTGGTCCTGGTCGCCGCCGCCACGACGGTGATCGCCTTCCGGGCCCAGCAGAACGCCACGGGGCAGCGCAACATCGCCTTGTCTCAGAAGGCAGCCGCCCAGGCCACTGTGATGCGGGCCGCCAACCCCGCGCTCTCGGCTCAGCTCAGCCTCGCCGCCTACCGCCTCGCCGGTACCCCCGAGGCTCGCGGCAGCCTCCTCAGCGCCTTCGCCCTCCCTTATGCGGCCCGGCTGACCGGACACGAGAGCATCGTCGAATCGGCGGCATTCAGCCCTGACGGTCGCACGCTGGCCACCAGCAGTGACGATCGCACCGCCCGGCTCTGGGATGTCACCGACCCGCACCGCGCGATCAGGCTGGCTACCCTCACCGGACACAGCAACGCGATCCGGTCGGTAGCCTTCAGTCCCAACGGGCATGCCCTGGCCACTGCCAGCGATGACGCCACCACCCAGCTGTGGGACGTTGCCGACCCACGCCGCCCGGTGCACATCGCCACGCTCGCCAGCAGCACCGAAAACGTCTGGTCGGTGGCCTTCAGCCCCGACGGGCACACTCTCGCCGTCGCCAGCGACGAGCAGAAAACGGTGCGGCTCTGGGACGTGACCGACCCGCACACGCCGAGCCGGCTGGCCGCCCTCACCGGCCACACCGACACCGTGCTCTCGGTCAGGTTCAGCCCGGACGGGCACATGGCGGCGACCACGAGCGACGACCACACCGCGCGCCTGTGGGACATTACCAACCCTCGCGCCCCTCAGCAGCTGGCCGACATCACCGGCCATACCGCCACAGTGTGGTCGGCCGTCTTCAGCCCCGACGGACGGCTCCTGGCCACCGGCAGCGCGGACCATACCGTCCGCCTGTGGGACATCGCCGATCCCCACCGGCCCGTCCAATTGTCGGTCTCCGCACGCCATTCGGATGCGGTACGTTCGGTGGCTTTCAGCCCCGACGGACACACCCTGGCCAGCGCCGGCAACGACCACACCGTGCGTCTGTGGAGCATCGCGGACCCTCGCCACCTCGCAGAACGGGGCGCTCCCCTGACGGGGAACAGCGACAACGTCGTCTCCGTGGCGTTCAGTCCGAACGGGCACGCCTTGGCCGCGACCAGCGACGACCACACAGCCCGCTTGTGGGACCTGCCCGGCTCCGCGATCACCGCACACACGGACTTCGTCTTCGGAGTGGCCTTCAACCCCGACGGGCGCACGCTCGCCACCACGAGCCAGGACCACACCGTGCGCCTGTGGGACCTCACCCACCGTGGTACGCCCACCGCGTTGGCCGTCATCACCGGCCACACCGACAACGTCTACAACGCGGCGTTCAGTCCCGACGGGCGCACGCTCGCCACCACGAGCGAGGACCACACCGTGCGGCTGTGGGACCTCACCGACCGCCGCAACCCGGCCGCCCTGTCTCAGATCACCATCCAGAGCAGCAATCCGGAGGGAGTCACGTTCAGTCCTGACGGCCACATCCTGGCGGCAGCCAGCGACGACCACAACATCCGCCTGTGGGACGTGACCCGCCGTCAGACTCCCACGCAACTGGCCGCCCTGGCCGACCACAACAACATCGCATGGGCGGTGGCATTCAGCCCTGACGGCCACACCCTGGCCACCACGAGCCAGGACAACACCGCTCGCCTGTGGGACGTGACCGACCTACACCACCCCGCAGAACAAGCGGTCCTCACCGGCCACACCGAAGGCGTACGAGCCGTAGCCTTCAGCCCCGACGGACACACCCTCGCCACCGCCAGCGACGACCAAACCACCCGCCTCTGGAACGTGACCGACCCACACCACCCCGCAGAACAGGCAGTCCTCACCGGCCACACCGAAGGCGTACGAGCCGTAGCCTTCAGCCCCGACGGACACACCCTCGCCACCGCCAGCGACGACCAAACCACCCGCCTCTGGAACGTGACCGACCCACACCACCCCGCGGAACAAGCGGTCCTCACCGGCCACACCGACCGAATCCACTCCGTGGCCTTCAGCCCTGACGGGCACACCCTTGCCACCGGCAGCAGGGACACAACCGCCCTCCTGTGGGACACCGACGCCGACCGCATAGCCACCCGGGTCTGTGCCACGGCCTTCCCCGCCATCACCCGAGCGGAATGGGACAAGTACCTCCCCGGTCTGCCCTATCAACCGCCCTGCCGACAGGACGCAGCCAGGCGCCCCACCAGATGATGGCGACGATGAGTCCTTCCACGCCGGCGAGTCACCCGACCTACCGGACAGCGATGACGATCTCCGACTGAAGATCCCCAAGCCCGCCCCCCCATCACCGGGCCTTCTTCGATCGTCGCCGTCGTATGTACGTGCCGTCCCGCAGGACCTCTGTGTCAGACACCCGCCCCGCCCGGCAAGACCGCCCACGTAGGCCATTGCCGGTCACTGGTCGAAGCGGATCCGGTACGACACCGCCGGCGCCGGCCGCGGCGAGGGGTTGTGCCAGTCGAGCTTCACCGGATACACACCGGCCGGCAGCGGACGCGGCACCTCACGGCCACCCCCGAGCTCATCCCGACCATCCCGCCATACCCAGCCACCGCCATCCCGAACACCACCAGCACCGCCATGTCTCACCGCCCCGGCGCCCACCGAAAATACCGCCGCACCCGCCGACTGCCATGTACGTGCTCCTCCACCCACGGCATCGTCTCCGGTCCCCTCCCAACCCTCGATGTCGGCTCCCTGCGAACCGCCACCCGACAGGACAGCACCCACCACTGACACCCCGTCAGCAAACAATCACCAGCCGCCACGCAATCCGGCCACCTCACACGCACCCGGGCCGGTCGAGGTCGTCCACCACGGGTAGAGCGGTGGCGTAATTGTCCGCCAGCAGCTTGACGATCTCCTTGAACGGCATGTTGCGCCCGGCCCGGATGGCGTTCCGGGGCATGAGTTCACCGACCGTACGGTGGCGCATCTCGCCTCTCCGTTCCGGGTGGCGACGCCCAGGGGCGGTCACGTGTCAAGCGTGTCAGGAGCTGCCCGGATCAGGGCCGGTCGGCCCATGCGGTGGCACGTCGCGCATGGCACGTTGGATACAGCACCTTTTTGAGGAAGCGGTGGCGATCATGCGAGCTCAACTCGGCGATCAACTCGTTGTCGAACGCCCGGCCACCGGCGCCACCCGGCGCGACGGCGAGATTGTCGGACTCCACCACTCGGACGGAACCCCACCCTACGATGTGCGCTGGTCGGACACGGACGAGGTGACGCTCGTGTTCCCGGGGCCCGACGCGCATGTCCGTCACATCGAGCACCAGCCCGGCGCAGCTGGTGAGCAGGCAAGTGCCGTGTCCGGCAGAACTCCGCCGGGCAAGACGCCCGATCCGGGCGACATCGGCCGACGTATCGCCGCCGAACGCAAGCGACAGGGACTGACCAGGACAGAGACAGCCCGCCGCGCCAGAATGGCGCCGGGCTACCTGGCATACCTCGAAGAACGGCAGGCCGACCCGAACCTGGCCACTCTCATCAGGCTGGCCGACGCACTCGGCACCAGCGTCGCGGCCCTGCGTGGGGGCGGCATCGATCTGCCCCCCGGCCAGGGCCAGGCGCTCCTGCACCCTCAGCTGCGGGACCTCGGACCCGACGAATGCCGCGCCCGGCTCTCCACGCACGGTGTCGGACGCATCGCAGTGTCCACACCCGACGGCCCGGCGGTCATCCCGGTGAACTACGAGGTCATCGATGGCGCGATCGCCTTCCGGACCGCTCCGGGCACGGGCCCCGCTGCAGCTGCGGGATCGGAAGTCGCCTTTGAGGTCGACCACGTGGACGAGGCCATGAGCCAGGGCTGGAGCGTGCTCGTCGTCGGCCCCGCACGGGTTGTGACAGAGCCCGATGAGGTGCAACGGCTAGCCGAGCGCGCCCACACCATGCCTTGGGCGGGGGGCGAACGCGAGATGTGGGTGTCAATCCAGCCAGCCCGCCTCACCGGGCGCCGCATCAGTCCAGCCGACCAGTGAGATCGTTTCATCTTGAAAAAGTTGCTGGTCGCGGAGGCTGGTGTGGGAGGCGGCTAAGGGTTCGTCGCCGACCAGGGCCTTGATCGCGTGGTGGTGGTCGTCTGTCAGCGGTGACTTCGCTGTGCGTCAGGACGAGCAGGGCCCGCAGCAAGACAGTGGCTTCTAGCGGTTGTGCCGGTCCGTGGACGGTGTCGTGAGTATGGACCGCTCCCTTGGCTACGCCCTCGACGACCTGTCGCAGAATCCGAACCCCGGCCGCACGCCCAAGACCCGTTGAACACCAAGGGCGGAAAGAGCCCGCCCGCTTCTCGCGGATCCCGATTGTGCGGTGCACGGCCCAAGGCCGCTTCTCCGCATCCTCGTAAGGACTCTTTCCGTCCATTCCATGGAAGCACCGCCTGTATCCGTGTGAAAGGGCCGACCAGCCCCCTGTGGGGCCTCAGCGGCCCTACCTTCGTCAGCCGACGGCGCCGAGGCTGGATGTATCGGGTCACCGTCACAGGAGGAGTCATGAAGCACCTGCGCACCGTCGACGACGTGATGACGCATGCCGTCATCTCCGTCGACCTCGGAGCTCCATTCAAAGACATCGTGCAGAGCATGCGGCAATGGGGGATCAGCGCTCTGCCGGTCCTGTCAGAAGACGGGCGGGTCGCCGGTGTGGTCTCCGAGGCGGACCTGCTGCTCAAGGCACAGGGCACGGACGAGTCTCAGGCCAAGAGCGCCGGCGAGCTGATGACCGCACCGGCCGTGACCGTACACAAGGACGCCGCCATCCCTGGCGCCGCACGCCTAATGGCCCGCGGTCACCTCAAGCGCCTCCCCGTCGTCGATGACGACGGCCACCTCATCGGTGTAGTCAGCCGGGGAGACCTGTTGAAGATCTATCTCCGGCCCGACGCGGACATCGGGGAGGAGCTCCGCGAGGTGATCATGGCTGCACTCATCCCCTCGGGGTCGGCCGAGGTGCACGTCCACGTGGCCGACGGCATCGTCGACCTGAACGGCACCATCCCCGATCCGTCCCTCAAGGACGTCCTGGTGCGTGTCGCACGCACCGTGCCGGGAGTCGTAGACGTCACGGCGGTGCGCCTCGGCAGCGAAGTTCCCGCCTGAAGGAGAACGACGACAGGGCGCCGCAGCGTCGCCGGCCTACGACTCGGACGGCCGTCAGGATCCAGCGCGGCACCCGGTTCAAGGAGATCGCCCGGCTCCTTGCGAGTTCGGCTTCACTGTCATACCCGTCGTGGACGGGTCGGAATGTCGGTGCCGTCTGCGAGGCCGTCCGTTCCGCAGACGCGAGAGCGACATGTCGGTCGACACGCCAATGGCCAACGAACGAGGAAGGTGCCATGAGACATCGAGAAGTACGCGAGCTGATGACCCGAGATGTGGTCACTGTCCCCCGGGACGCCGCCTTCAAGGACGTTGTCCGCACGCTCACCGAACGGCAGGTGTCAGCGGTCCCAGTCGTCGACCCCGTCGGCCGTCCCCTCGGCGTCATCTCGGAGAGGGACCTGCTGCCCAAGTCCGCGAACCAGGGTGAATACTTCAGGTCCCTGCCCGAGCGCGAGTCCTGGGAGCAGGAGAAGGCGGAGGCCTTGCGGGCGGAAGAACTGATGTCGGCTCCCCCGGTGTGTGCCAGGCCCGACTGGACCGTGGCCGAGGCCGCCAGGCTCATGGAAGCGCAAGGAGTCAAGCGGCTCCTGGTCGTCGACGACGCGGACAGGCTCGTCGGAATCGTCACCCGCGGGAACCTGCTGCGCATCTTCCTCCGCAAGGACGACGAGATCCTCCACGAGATCACGGGAGATGTCCTTGACCGCACCCTGCACCAGAGCCCTACCAACGTCACCGTAGACGTGACCGACGGCCGGGTCGAGCTGCACGGAACAGTGGAGTTCAAGAGCCTCATCTCGGTGATCGAGCGGCTGTGTCGTACCGTCGACGGCGTGATCTCCGTGGCTGAGCATCTCGGCTACGCAATCGACGACACAGCGACAGCCTGAAGGAAAGGAGTTGACCGAGGCTCCAGCAACCCCATCGCCCCGCATGCGGCCTCTGGCCAGACGAGCCCGCCGACCGAACGCCGGGCCCACTCCGAGAAGGCTGAGAAGGAAGCCGCTATGAATGATCGCATCATCGTCGGCGTCGACGGAGCCAAAGAAAGCGTAGCTGCGAGCCACTGGGCCGCCCGAGGAGCCCGCCTTCGCAGCGTGCCGTTGCACCTTGTCCCTGCCGAGGAATGGTCGACGCCGCTCGACATCCCCTCACCGCCGCTGACGTACGCCGTCGAGGGGCAGATACGCTGCTGCGCGAGGCGGCGGACTAACTTCGTACGAGTCACCCCGGGGTAGCTGTCAGCACCGAATCGTTCGACGGCCAGCCAGCGACATGATTGGCGGTGTTGGCAGAGAGCGCATGCATGCTCGTCCTGGGCTCCCGCGGTCTGGGCGGCCACACCGGATTCATCCTCGGATCCGTAGCCATGGCACTCATCCACACCACGGAACGGCCCGTCGTCCTGGTGCGGGCCGACCAAGACACCCAAGCGTATCCTGGTGGCCGCCACCGCTACTGCGAATTGGTGGTGGGGCAGGACCCCAGCCGACCGTGCGAGGCACTCCTGGTCTTCGCGTTCGAAGAGGCATCCCGGCGGAGCTGCACGCTCCACGCCGTACGCAACTGGAAGCCCCCGGCCGAAGCCGAGCAGGTCCTGCGGCGCTTCACCCGAGGCGGGCTGAAGCACCCCACCTATCAGGCGATCGAGGAACTCGGGCGGGCTGTGCGCACGGCGTTCGTCTGCGACTGCCCTCTCCCGACGCCCGGCTGCGGCAGGAGATCCACGAGTGCTTCCAGGTCGTGGAGAACTGGAACTCGGCGGGCAAGGACCTCTTCTACGGCAAGGACGGGGGCTTGGCCGGTGCGGACAAGGAGCGCCAGGAGGTGTCCATGCTCGCACTGCGCCTGCCCGAGTCCGCCCTCGTGTCAACACGCTGCTGATGCAGCAGGTCCTGGCCGATGCGAAGTGGGCCGACACGCTCACCGACTCGGATCGGCAGGCACTGTCCCCCGCTGTTCTGGACCCTGGACCTGACCATCCGGGCGGTGACGGTGCCCGGCCCGCGCGCCGCAGGTGACGACCACGCCGAGCAGCATTCGTAAGCACGCACGGCTGGGTGGCCCGGCCAGGGGCGGGCCCGTGGGGTCAGTGCTCGCTGGTGGCGATGTAAGTGCCGTGCCAGGTGTGGTCCCACACGGCGCCGGTGGAGGCGTTGACCGACAGCATGCCGTTGATCTTCCCGGAGCGCAGGGTATGCAGGGTGTAGTAGCCGGGGAACGCCTCGGCCTCGCCGGCGGTCAGGTCGCTGCCCCGGTCGCGCAACCACTTCTGGGCGCGGTCCTGGGCCTGGTCGGGGGAGATCCGGGGCTGGGTCTGACCGCCGCCGTGCATGCCGTAGTCGGTGTTCCACATCATCGCCGGTCCGTACTCGATGCCGGTGTCACCGTTGGCCGGATCGACAAGGATCTCGGTGGCCAGCTTCCCGGCAGGGGTTTCCAGTTCGGCGTAGAAGTTCTTCGAGAACTGCATGACCTCACCGACACGCAGATCGAGCCGGTTGGCGAAGGCATCGGCCCGCTGTCGGGCCTGGTTCAGGGTCTTGACCCGGGTGCCGTCGCCCCGTTGCCAGTAGTGCCCGCCCATCATGCCCGGCCCCCACGAGCAGTCATCGCGGCCCATCATGCCCGGTCCCATGCCGGGCCCCCAAGAGTCCCAGTGGTCCCAGTCGTCGCCAGATGTGCCCGGCTTCCAGCAGTCGCTGCCGGAGGGGCTGGATTGAGCAACGGCCTGGCGAAGGGAGGTGCCGCTGGAGGTGCTGTCGCCTGCCGCGCATCCGGCCGCCAGTGTGCCGACCAGCGCGAGGGCCGCCAGCGTGGCGGCGGTCCGCCTGCTTGTGCTGGGCATGATCATCACCTTTCCGAGCCGTTCCCTGTCCCGTCCGCCCGACCCGGCGGACGCGGGTCTGTCCCCTCCAGCCTCTCGCCGGACCCAAGGACCGGCCCAGGGCCGTCCGGACCCGGGCGGTGCACCGATCGGCCCGTGCATGAGACGACCTGCGTAGCAGAAGGGACCATGACGATGATGCGCGTCAGGCCCATCTCCTCGCGGACCCGGCGTGCGCGGCATCCGAGGGCGAATCCCTTTCCGGTGTCTGTCCCTGTAGTAACGGCTCGGGCCGCACCGGCCGATCATTGGGTTGGCCTGGCGGAGGCCCGCGGAGGGGGCTCCTGTAGAGGCCAGGCTGGCGGTCATCTCTCCCAGGTAGGCGTTCTTGCCCCCAAGGTGGCCGACATCGTTCCGGCCGGGTTCTGCGAATGGCATGACGCGTACCTCGTCCATCGAACGTGTGGTGATCGCGGGGCTCAGTAGGGCATCGGGCGGCCGGACGGGGTGCGCAGGTCCAGCGGCGCGTGCTTGTCGGGCTGCTTACGGGTCTGGTTACGGGTCTGGATCTTTATGCGCTGCATCGTTGTCACCTCTTCGGGGGCGGCTGCCTGAGCGGGGTTCGGCTTCCATGATCACGCCGGGTGGTGCCTGGGCCGCAGTGCCGAGGGGGTCAGGAACAAGGGGCCGAGTGGGCGTTATCCGCGAGGGTCTGACCGGCCCATGCCTCTGGGGCAGGGCGACTGCAATGGAGGTCCGAGCGCTTGCCGTCCGCGTGGTTTCCGCAGCGGCATCTCGAATGGAACCCCCGCGTCCAGGGGAGCCGCCGGACCGCGCCACAGGCAGGGCGACCCCGAACGGCCCATGCTGCAACCTCCGGAGCGAACGCGGCACGCCGTTACGCAGCGGGCGGGACGCGTTGCTGGAAGCCTCTGCATTCCTGCCTGCTGTGCACGGTGAATGGAGCGGGAGGACTTCCCGCTGTTCGACGAGCCGGGAGGGGCCAAGATGGCCGCCGCCGGCGTCGTCCATCCGTACGGGGCACGGTGAACGCTGCTGACCTACGAAGCCCGCACCTTCAGCACCGATGCCGAGTACACCGCGCGGTTCCTGCCGTACCGGACGCTCGTCCCGGGCGGCGTCAGCATCGTGTGCTGTGCACCACGCTGAACGCGGTCAAAGGTGCCGCCGAGCATCGGTCCGGCGGGCGGTGAGCCCGCGCGTCACACCGGCAGGCCACCGGCTGCGCGCTGCCCCCGCAGTGCCTCAGAGTTGCGCTGCCGGAGCAGCCGCATCAGGCGTGCGGGGTGACGATCCCCACCAGACGTTGGCCAGCCATGACCAGGATCCGCATTCCGGCCTGCGTGCGGACCCGGTCGAGGAGGTCGTTGAGAAGGGCCGTCCGGCCCCTGTGCAGAACCGCGCCACTCGAGGAACGTGTGGAACAACCCCCAGCAGTTTCGAGGAGGAGTGTGAGGATCATGCTGCAGCACCGCACCGTGCAGGATCTGATGACTCATGGCGTCGTGCACGCACGCCAGGACACTCCGTTCAAGGCGGTCGCGGCGATGCTCGCCGACAACGACATCACGGCCGTCCCTGTCGTCGACGACCGGAACTGCCCGATCGGCGTGGTCTCCGAGGCTGACCTGCTCCGGCACGAGGCCGTCCTGCCGGACCCCGAGGGACACGCCCCCGCGCTGCGGCTGGGCACGCGCGACCGCGGCCGCGCCGAGGCCGACACCGCCGGCGGTCTGATGAGCGCGCCGGCGATCACCGCCCGCCCGCACTGGAACGTCGTGGAAGCGGCCCGGGCGATGGACCGGCACAAGGTCAAGCGGCTGCCCGTGGTGGACGAGACCGGACAACTCGTCGGCATCGTCAGCCGCAGCGATCTGCTGCGGGTCTTCCTCCGCCAGGACACCGCAATCTGCGAGGAGATCACCCGCGAGGTTCTGCACCGCGTCCTGCGGGTGGGGCCCGGCGCGGTCGGCGTCACTGTGGCCGACGGAGTCGTCACCTTGCGCGGCAGGGTGACGAGCAAGAGCCTGATCCCCATCGCGGTGCGGCTGTGCCGCGCGGTCGACGGAGTGGTGACCGTACACGAAGAGCTCGGCTTCGACACCGACGACAGCGAGGCGCGGGCCTCGGAGAAGCCGAATGCAGTCGGCGTCATCGGATACACCGGGCGTCACTGACGGTGACACTCGACGCCGCCTCGCACCGGCCGCTCCCACCGAGCGGGCGGCGATGCGAACCCACATCCTGGGAAGGACGCGCGAGTGAAAAACGCGACGGAACGGCAGGTGCCCATGAGTTCCCAGGCCTGGACCGTCGTGATCGGCGTCGGCAACGACTTCCGGCGCGACGACGGAGTCGGCTGGGCAGTGGTGTCCCGGCTCAGGGAACGGGCGGAGCGCGGGCCGCTGCCAGGCGGGGTGGAGCTGACGGTGAGCGACGGGGACCCCGGCCGGCTGATCGGCCTGTGGGAGGGCGCGGATCTCGCCATCGTGGTGGACGCCGCCCATGCCCATCCCGGGCGGCCGGGGCGGGTGCACCGGATTGAGCTGGAGGGCGGGGAGCTGCGGCGGTCCGGGCAGACGAGTTCCCACGGGCTCGGCCTGGGTGAGGCCGTCGAGTTGTCGCGCACGCTGGGCCGACTGCCGGCGCGACTGGTGGTGTTTGCGGTGGAGGGGCAGGACCACACCCTCGGCACGGGTCTGACGGAGCCCGTGGCGGAGGTGGTGGAGCCGTTGGCGCGGCGGATCGAGCAGGAGATCGTCCAGCATCGCGACGTCGCCGCCCGCACGCCCGAGAGCCGGCAGGAGTGACGCGGTGACACATGCGACGAAGGCTGCCGCGTCCGAGACGTCACGCCGTGTCTGGCACGTCGAGGTAACCGGGACGGTGCAGGGGGTGGGCTTCCGGCCGTTCGTCCACCGGCTGGCCACGGGGCTCGGTCTGGACGGCTGGGTGCGCAACGTGGACGGCCACGTCATGGTGGCTGCCGCCGGATCGCCCGCCGCTCTGGAGGCCTTCGTGGCCGGAGTGCGCCGGGATGCGCCCCCGCTGGCCGTGGTCCGTACGGTGCGGGTCGGCGAGACGGCCGGCGAGGCGCCACCGCCCGGCACGGGGTTCACGGTGCTGGGCAGCGCCGCGCCCTCCCACCCGGGGGCCGTACGGGAGATCCCGCCCGACGCGGCGACCTGTGCGGCCTGTCTGCAGGAGCTGTTCGACCCCCGGGAGCGCCGCTACCGCTATCCGTTCATCAACTGCACCGACTGCGGCCCGCGCGCCACGGTCATCACCGACCTGCCGTACGACCGGGAACGCACCACCATGCGGGCCTTCCCTCTGTGCCCGCAGTGCGCCGACGAGTACCGCGATCCCGGCGATCGCCGCTTCCACGCCGAGCCACTCGCCTGCCCGGCCTGCGGCCCCCGCCTGTCCTGGCAGGACAGCCCGACCTGCGGCGCCGACTGCCTCGGCGAACAAGCCCTGCGGCAGGCGGTTGCCGCGATCGGCATGGGACGGATCGTCGCGGTCAAGGGGCTGGGTGGGTACCAGCTGATCTGCGACGCCACGAACGCCGCGGCGGTCGGCGAGCTGCGCCGTCGCAAGTCGCGGCCCGCGAAGCCCTTCGCCGTCATGGTCAGGGGCCTCGCGGCGGCGGAGTGCCTGGCGCGGATCAGCCGTACGGAGCGGGCCGCGCTCACGTCGTCGGCCCGGCCCGTCGTCCTGCTCGTGGCCCGTCCGCCGGCGAGCGAGCCGGGACCCGCCGCGGAGGTGCGGCCGGGCGATCACCCCGCCCAAGTCGCCCATGCGGTCGACCGCGTGGCTCCCTCCGTCCACCCCGGGACGGACCGGATCGGGCTGTTCCTGCCCACCACCGGTCTGCATCACCTGCTTCTGCGCGATCTGGACCGGCCGCTCGTGGTCACCAGCGGGAACCTCGCAGAAGAGCCCCTCGCGATCGGTGACGCGGAAGCCCTCGACCAGCTGGCCGGCATCGCGGACGGATTCCTCGCCCACGACCGCGTCATCCACGCCCGCCATGACGACTCCGTCGTGCACATCGCGGACCACCAAATGCTCACCATCCGCCGCGCTCGCGGCTACGCCCCGGCTCCCCTGAGCCTGCCCCGGCACACTCCCGTGCCACTGGTCGCCTCCGGGGCGCAGTTGAAACACACCTTCACGCTCGCCGCAGCCGACCGGGCCGTCGTCGCACCACACGGCGGTGACCTTGAGGACGCACGCACCCTGGATGCCTTCGAGGCGTCGTACACAGACCTGGTGCGCCTGACCGGCATCGACCCGCACACCGTCGTCCACGACCTGCACCCCGGCTACCTGTCCACCCAGTGGGCCGCCGCACACTGGCCGGCGCACCGGCGCATCGCGGTCCAGCACCACCACGCCCACGTCGCGGCCTGCGCGGCCGAGCACGGCGTACGCGGGCCCTTCACCGGTGTCGCCTACGACGGGCTCGGGCTCGGTGACGACGGCACGCTGTGGGGCGGGGAGATCCTCGTCGCCGACCTCACCGGATACCGGCGCGTCGGCCGCTTCGCCACGGCTGCGCTGCCCGGTGGTTCGGCGGCTGTCCGGCACCCCTCGCGCATGGCTCTGGGCTACCTCCACGGCGGCGAAGTCCTCGGCAGCCCCGCACCGGCGCCCGAACTCACCGAGCCGTTCACCGCCCGCCTTGAGCAGCGCGAAGCCGCAGCGGTGCGGGCGATGATCGCCCGCGGGGTGAACTGCCCCCGCGCCTCCAGCGCCGGGCGGCTCTTCGACGCCGTGGCGAGCCTGCTCGGGCTCGGCGACGAGGTGTCGTACGAGGGCCAGGCCGCGATCGCCCTGGAGGCCGCCGCCGGAGATCTGAAGGCGAAGGCGCTGACGTGGCGGCTCGTGCGGCGGGGCGGGTTGTGGGTCTACGATCCGCTACCGACCCTCACCGCGCTCCTCGAAGAGCTCGCCGCCAAAACCGCCGTCCCCCGGCTCGCGGCAGCGTTCCACACCACGCTCGCCGACGTCACCGCAGCCCTGGTGGAGCGCGCCGTGGCGGCCGGTGCACCGCGCACCGTATGCCTGTCCGGTGGCTGCCTCCAGAACCGGCGGCTGCTCACCGGCATCGGCCAGGCCCTGCGGGCGCAGGGACTGCGGGTGCTGGTCGGCAGCGCGATCCCCGTCAACGACGGGGGCATCAGCTACGGCCAGGCGGCGGTGGCCGCCGCCCGGCTCGGGAAGGAGTGAGCGGCATGTGCCTGGGCATCCCCGGCAGAGTCCTGGAGGTCCGCGACAGTGCCGGGCTGCGTATGGCCACGGTCGACTTCGGCGGGGTGCGCCGGGAGGTGTGCCTGGAGTACACGCCGCAGGCCGCCCTCGGCGACTACGTCATCGTGCACGTCGGGTTCGCGATCACCACGGTGGACGAAGCGGAGGCACAGCGCACCCTCGGCGTGCTGCGCGCCATGGCCGGAGCGGTGGAAGGCGAACTGGGCGAGCCGCTGCCCGACGCACGGCCGTGACCGCGCCGCACCGGCCTCGGGACCATTCGGCCCTAGCCGGAGAGCCCCCACCCATGGTCGCTTTGAAGATGAGTTCTGCGGATGAGTAACGAAGCGGCCCTCGCACGGAAGGGACTTCCCATGACGGACTCGGGCGGACCGGCGGGCGTGGTCATCGGAAAGGACGGCCTGGCAACGCTGGTCGAGGTGCTCGTCGAACGCGGACGCACCGTCATCGGCCCCTCGGTGCGTGACGGTGCGATCGTCCTGGCCGAGCTGGCCTCCGCCGAGCAACTGCCGTACGGCTGGGGCGTCGAGCTGGAGGCCGGGTACTACCGGCTGCGCCCCCGGGAGGACGGGATGGCGTTCGCGCACAGCGCGGGCCCTCAGTCCTGGAAGACGTATCTGCACCCGCAGCGGGTACGGCAGTGGAGCGCGGAGCGCGGCCCCGGCGGCGAGGTGACGATGCGGGCGGACAGCGATCCCGCTCCGTCGTACGCGTTCCTCGGGGTGCGGCCGTGCGACCTGCGGGCGATCGCGATCCAGGACCGGGTCCTGACGGGCGGGAAGTACGCCGATCCCGCCTACCGCGACCGCCGCGACGGTGCCTTCCTGGTCGTGGTGGAGTGCACCGAGCCGGGCGCCACCTGCTTCTGCGTGTCGATGGGTACCGGACCGGGCGTCGACGAGGGTGCCGACGCGGGTTACGACCTCGCGCTGACCGAGGTTCTCGACGACGCGGGGCACCGGTTCTGGGCACGCGCGGGCAGTGCCGAGGGAGCCGAGGTACTGGCCCTGCTGCCGAGGCAGGCGGGCGCTGACCCGGCGACGGCCGAGGCCACGGCGACGGCGGCGCGGGAGAGCGTGACGGCCGCTGCCGGGCGGATGGGACGTTCGATGCCACCGGTCAGCCTGCGGCAGCTGATGGCCGGCTCGCTGGACGCGGAACGCTGGGACGACGTCGCCGCCCGCTGCCTGACGTGCGGCAACTGCACCATGGCCTGCCCCACGTGCTTCTGCACCACCACCGAGGACGTCACCGACCTCACCGGCGACCACGCCGAACGGTGGAGCACCTGGGACTCCTGCTTCGATCTCGACTTCTCATATCTTCACGGCGGCCCGGTCCGTACCTCGGGACGCAGCCGCTACCGGCAGTGGCTGACCCACAAACTCGGCACCTGGTACGACCAGTTCGGCTCGTCCGGCTGCGTCGGCTGCGGCCGCTGCATCGTGTGGTGCCCGGTCGGCATCGACATCACCGAGGAGGCGGCCGCCCTCCACGCGGAGTCCTCGCCCACGGCCGAGGGCCCCGAGGGCGGAGCGGGCCCGTGATCGCGGGCCGTCACGCCGGCTCTCACCGACGTTCCACCACGAGCACCCAACTGGCAACCGCAGAAAGGACGGTGGCTCAGTGACCGTCGTCCCGCATCTGCTCGACACACTGCCCGCCGGGAGCCGGGAGCGGCTGCTGCGGCTGGGACACGAGGTGGCCTTCCCCGCCGGCACCCTGATCTTCGAGGAAGGCGGCCGCGCCGACCGCTTCTGGATCATCCGCAGCGGATCGGTCTCGCTCACCGTCCACATCCCGGGGCGGCGCGCGCCCACGGTCGAGACCTTGGGCTCCGGCGACCTGCTCGGCTGGTCGTGGCTGTTCCCGCCCTACGCGTGGCACCTCGGCGCCGAGGCTCGCGGCCCGGTGCGCGCCGACGAGTTCGACGCGGCGACGGTGCGCGTCCTGTGCGGGGAGGACCTCGCTCTCGGGTACGCGCTGACACACGCCGTGGCCGAGATCATCGCGCACCGGCTCAAGGCCACCCGTATGCGCCTGCTCGACCTCTACGGTCCTTACGGAAGCGGGCCGACGCCATGACGACTCCGATGCCGTACCAGGTGGTGCGCCGGGAGAGCGAGACGGCGGACGCCGTGACCGTCGCCCTGCGGCCGGTCGGTGCGGCGCTTGCGCCGTTCCAGCCTGGCCAGTTCGCGATGCTGTACGCGTTCGGGGTCGGCGAGATCCCGGTCTCCGTCAGCGGGATCACGCCCGACGACCAGGGCCTCGTCCACACCGTCCGCGCGGTGGGCGCGGTCTCGGAAGCCCTGTGCGGGCTGCGGCCCGGCAACACGGTGGGAGTACGCGGCCCGTTCGGCACCGGCTGGGACCTGCCCGCCGCCCGGGGACGCGATCTGCTGATCGTGGCCGGCGGCATCGGGCTGGCGCCGCTGCGCCCGGTGGTGGTCGACGCGCTCGCGGAGCCGGACCGTCACCGCCGGGTCAATGTGCTGGTCGGCTCGCGCGCCCCCGACGACCTCCTGTACCGCACCGAGATCGGCCACTGGTCGACCGCGCCCGCGGCCCACGTCGCCGTCACTGTCGACCGTCCCGACGACCGCTGGACGGGGGAGGTCGGCATGGTCACGACCCTGCTCGACCGGGCGCGGTTCCACCCGCCCGACAGCGTGGCCTTCGTGTGCGGTCCCGAGCCGATGATCCGCGCCACAGCCCGTGACCTGGTCCGCCGCGGTGTCCCCGCCCGGCGGATCCGGGTGTCGCTGGAGCGCAACATGCGCTGCGCGACGGGCCATTGCGGCCACTGCCAGCTCGGGACCGTGCTGGTGTGCCGCGACGGCCCGGTCCTCGGCTGGGACCATGCCGAACCCCTGCTCGCCGTAAGGGAGTTGTGACATGCCCGCGCACCCGAAGCTCGCCGTCTGGAAGCTCGCCTCCTGCGACGGCTGCCAGCTCACCCTCCTCGACTGCGAGGACGAACTGCTGGCCCTGACCGGACAGGTGGAGATCGCGCACTTCCTTGAGGCGTCCAGCGCCGCGGGTCCCGGACCGTACGACCTTTCGCTGGTCGAGGGCTCGGTGACCACCCCGGCCGACGCCGAGCGGATCCAGCACATCCGGACCGTCTCCCGCCGCCTGGTGACCATCGGTGCCTGCGCCACCGCAGGAGGAATCCAGGCGCTGCGCAACTTCGCCGACGTGGAGGAGTTCCGGGCCGCGGTCTACGCCCGCCCGGACTACATCGACACCCTGGCCACCTCCACCCCGGTCTCCGCCCACGTGCCGGTGGACTTCGAGCTGCGGGGCTGCCCCATCGACCGCCGCCAGCTGCTCGAAGTCATCACCGCCCACCTCTCCGGGCGCACGCCCGGCATCCCCGGGCACAGCGTCTGCTTCGAGTGCAAGCGGCGCGGCACCGTGTGCGTCACCGTCGCGCACGGCACACCCTGCCTGGGCCCGGTCACCCACGCCGGCTGCGGTGCGATCTGCCCCGCGTACGGACGGGGCTGCTACGGCTGTTTCGGCCCGTCGGCCTCCACGAACCTGCCCGCTCTGATCCCCCGGCTGCGCACCGACGGACTGGACGACCGCGACGTGGTGCGGCTCCTGCGGACCTTCAACGCCTACGCCCCCGCCTTCGCCGAGGCCTCGACAACCCTGGAACATGACAAAGGGAGCACCCCGTGACCCATCGCGGATCCCGCGTCCTGCATGTCGGCTCGCTCTCCCGTGTCGAGGGCGAGGGTGCCCTGCACCTGCGGGTGGACAACGGCCGGGTGGCCGAGGCCCGGCTGCAGATCTACGAACCGCCCCGCTTCTTCGAGGCGTTCCTGCGCGGCCGCGGGTACATCGAGCCGCCGGACATCACCGCCCGGGTATGCGGAATCTGCCCGGTCGCGTACCAGATGAGCGCGTGCGCGGCGATCGAGGATGCCTGCGGGATCACCGTGGACGGCCAACTCGCCGAACTGCGGCGGCTGTTGTACTGCGGGGAGTGGATCGAGAGCCAGACGCTGCACATCTACCTCCTGCACGCCCCGGACTTCCTCGGCCGTGTCAGCGCCATCGACCTGGCCCGCACCCATCGCGCCGAGGTCGAGCGGGGACTGCGGCTGAAGCAGACCGGCAACGCGCTCATGGAGCTGCTCGGCGGCCGGGCCATCCACCCGGTCAACGTCCGTGTCGGCGGCTTCCACCGGGTCCCGACCCGTGAGGAACTCCGGCCGCTGTACGAGCGGTTGAAGCGGGGCCTGGACGACGCCTGGTCGACCGTGCGCTGGGTCGGCCGCTTCGACTTCCCCGACGCGCACTGTGACGAGGACCTCCTCGCCCTGGCCGAACCCGGCCGATACGCGATCGCCGCGGGCACTCCCACAGTGCTGCCCGGCGACGGTGGCCCCCAACGCTCCTTCCCCGTACAGGACTTCTGCGAGCACGTCGTCGAACGCCAGGTTCCGCACTCCACCGCGCTGCAGTCGGAACTCGACGGGCGCCGCCATCTGACCGGTTCACTGGCCCGCTACGCGATCAACGGTCACCTGCTGTCCCCGGCAGCCCGCCAGGCAGCCGCCGAGGCCGGGCTCAAGGCCGTGTGCCGCAACCCGTTCCGCAGCATCATCGTCCGGGCCGTGGAAGTGCTGTACGCGATCGACGAGGCCATGCGGATCATCGACGCCTACGAACCACCACCCCGCCCGTCCGTCGAGGTGCCGCCCCGCGCCGGCATCGGACACGGCGCCACCGAGGCACCGCGCGGCCTGCTCTACCACCGCTACGCACTCGACGCCGACGGCACGGTGACCGACGCGCGCCTCGTCCCGCCCACCGCCCAGAACCAGGGGGCGATCGAAGAGGACCTGCGCCGCCTCGTCCAGGCCGCGATGGACGACGGCGACCCCGGCGACACCGAACTGACCGCCCTGTGCGAACGGGCCATCCGCAACCACGACCCGTGCATCTCCTGCTCCACCCACTTCCTCGAACTGAGCATCGAGCGCACCTGAAGGGACCCCACCGGCATGCCGCACTCTCCCGGGGAGCGACCCCCAGTACCCCCACGAGAAGACCGGGCCACCGGCCCGACCGGCAACACCTCGCGAGGGGAGTCCGGGTGAAGTACCTGGAGGAGTACCGCGATCCCGCACTGGCCCGGCGGCTGCTCGACGAGCTGCGCCGGACCGCCACCCGGCCGTGGCAGATCATGGAGGTCTGCGGCGGCCAGACCCACACCCTGGTCCGCCAGGGCATCGACGAACTCCTGCCCGCCGGCATCCGGATGATCCACGGGCCGGGCTGCCCGGTCTGCGTCACACCGCTGGAGACCCTCGACCGGGCGATGGCGATCGCCGCCCGGCCAGAAGTGACCCTGACCAGCTTCGGCGACATGCTGCGCGTGCCCGGTTCCGGGACCGACCTGCTCGCCCTGCGCGCCCGGGGCGCCGATGTACGGGTGGTCTACTCGCCCATGGACGCCGTCCGCATCGCCGAGGAACGGCCGGATCGCGAGGTGGTGTTCCTGGCCGTCGGCTTCGAGACCACCGCGCCCGCCAACGCCATGGCCGTGCTGCACGCCGCCCGCCTGGGCCTGGGCAACTTCAGCATGCTGGTCAGCCACGTCCTCGTACCACCGGCGATGACGGCGCTCCTTGACTCCCCCGACTGCCGGGTCGAAGCCTTCCTGGCCGCTGGGCACGTGTGCGCGGTCATGGGCTGGACCGAGTACGAACCCATCGTCGAGCGCTACCGGGTACCCGTGATCGTCACCGGCTTCGAACCGCTGGACCTCCTCGAAGGCATCCTGATGGCCGTCAGGCAACTGGAACAGGGGCGGGCCGAGGTCGAGAACCAGTACGTGCGCGCGGTCCGCCGTACCGGCAACACCGAGGCGCAGTCGGCCATCCGCCGGGTCTTCCGGGTCACCGACCGCGCCTGGCGGGGCATCGGTCCCCTGCCCGCCAGCGGCCTCACGCTCGCCGACGAGTACGCCCGGTTCGACGCGGCACGCCGTTACGACGTCGCCGCTCTGAGCCCGGCCGAGCACCCGGAGTGCATCGCCGGTGCCATCCTCATCGGCACCGCGCTCCCCACCGACTGCTCGGCCTATGGCGTCCGCTGCACCCCCCGTACTCCGCTGGGCGCGCCCATGGTCTCCGCCGAGGGCACCTGCGCCGCCTTCCACACGGCGGGACGCCGACGGCCGGACACCGTGACCACCGACCTGAGGCAGGGCTGACCCATGACCGCCGCTCCCGTGTCCCCCCAGAACCTGTCCTGCCCCGTGCCCGTTCCCGAGACCGAGCGGGTGCTGCTCGGCCACGGCGCGGGCGGGCGACTGTCCGCCGAACTCCTCGACGAGCTCGTGCTCCCCGCGCTCGGCACGCCGTCCGGTGCGCTGGAAGACGCAGCCGAGCTCCCCGGTCTGCCCGAACTGGTGATCAGCACCGACGGTTTCGTGGTCAGCCCGCTGTTCTTCCCCGGCGGCGACATCGGCTCGCTCGCCGTCCACGGCACGGTCAACGACCTGGCCATGCGCGGGGCGATTCCGGTTGCGCTGTCGGTGGCGCTGGTCATCGAGGAAGGGCTGCCGCTGAGCGAGTTGCGGGCGGTCGTGGACTCGCTCGGCAAGGCCGCCCAGGAGGCGGACGTGCCCGTGATCACCGGCGACACGAAGGTCGTCGGCCGGGGCGCCGCCGACAAGGTCTTCATCACCACCACCGGCATCGGCCACCGCATCCCCGGCCTGGCCCCCTCCGCCGCCCGCGCCCGGCCCGGCGACGCCGTCCTGCTCTCCGGCCCCATCGGACTGCACGGCACCGCGGTCCTCAGCACCCGCGAGGGCCTCGGCTTCGAGGCCGACATCGCTTCCGACACCCGCCCGCTGCACCACTTGGTCCGCGGCCTTGCCGGCCTCGGCACGGATCTCCACGTACTGCGCGATCCCACCCGGGGCGGCCTGGCCGCCTCACTCAACGAGATCGCCCGGGACTCTGCCGTACAGGTCGAGATCGACGAGGCCGCCGTGCCCGTCCCCGCTCCCGTGGCCGCCGCGTGCGACCTGCTCGGCCTCGATCCGCTGCATGTCGCCAACGAGGGATGCTTGGTGGCTTTCGTCGCCCCGGACGCCTCCGATGCCGCGCTCGACGCCATGCGGGGGCTTCCCGGGGGCGCCGACGCCGTACGCATCGGCGAGGTGGTCACCGGGCATGCGGGGCGGGTCGTGATGCGCACCCTGGTCGGAGCGCGCCGCGTCGTCGACATGCCGGTCGGCGAGCAACTGCCCCGTATCTGCTGACAGGGGTTCATCATTCCCGCCGATACGCAGCACCGGGTCCTGGAGTGTGGGGTTACACCCGACGCTTCCTCGCCCGGGAGGCGGCAGCAGCCGCATCCCCCGCGCCGCCCGTCGAGATCGCCAAGACGATCCCCGGCCCCGTGCTGAACGGGGTGGCTGAGACCGTGTGATCACCGCTCCGTCGCTCATTCACTCATGTCAGCCGGGGCCCGCGGCCCGGCTGCCATTGGCACGTCCGACGGCGGAGCCGACGTGACCGGTGGACGGACCGGTGCGCCGCCGCAGCGACTCGCCCACGCCATGCACGACGCCTGGATCCCCTTCGCGCGCACCGGCGATCCCGGCTGGCCGGCGTACGACGCCGAGCACCCGTCCACGATTCGTTTCGACACCGCCCCACCGGTCGTCCTCGACCCGCACGGCGAAGAGCGTGTGAGGGACGGCCGTCGCCGGCTCGGGTCCTGACACGGTCCGCGCGCACGGTCTCGGCAAGGAGTCCGCAGTGATGCGTTACGAGCGCCGTGGCTCGGGCACCCCTCCTAGTGTCCTCACGGCACGGCGGTCAGGACGGACAGCCGGAATCGGCGATCACGTAGTAGCCGGACGAGGTCTCTTCGAGGGTGTGGGTGGTGTAGTGGTTGTACAGGCCCATGTTCTGGTTGGAGCCGTCGGCGTGGACGTAACCGAGACTCTGGTGGGCACGGCCCGCCGCGACCTGGTTGTAGTTGTTGTCCGTGAAGCACTGCGGCCGATACCCGGTGGTGGTGGCTGATACCGCCGACGACTGGACGCCGGCCTTGCCGTCGGCGTCCACCGCGGCGACGGTGTAGGTGTATGTCGTGCCGGTGTTGAGCCCTGTGTCGGTGTACGACGTGCCGCTGACCGAGCCGGCCTTGCTACCGCCGCGATACACGTTGTACAACGCTGCGCCGCCCACTGCGGACCAGGAGAGCAACGCCGTGGTGTCGGTCGTGCCAGTGACCGCGAGGCCCGCGGGCGCCGGGAGGCCGCCGGTGCCCGAGGCGTCGAGGCCCCAGAACTTCGCGGTCCAGTACGAGGAACAAATGTAGTTGAGGTAGTACGTGCCGGTGCTGCCGCACTGGTCGGTGCCGGATCCGGGGCTGACCGCGAGGCCGTGTGCCATGCCGGAGACGGTGAAGGTCTCCACCGCGGGCTTCCCGCCCGCGTCGTCGTACACGGCCTGCGTGGTACCCCCGGGCAGGCTCGTCGTCGAGGAGGGGGTCTGGCTGATGGCCCAGACGTCGGTCCACTGGTCGCGCTCCTCGGTGGCGTTGGCCGGATTGACCGTGCTGTCGGCGGTGCCCTGCCAGACCGCGACGCGTGGCCAGGGCCCGCCCCAGTTGCCGGAGGCGCTGCGCACCGCGTCGCCCCACTGCCGCGGCGTCTTGTTCACCGCGCCGTACTCGCACGTCAGACCGCTGGAGAGGTCGGTCGCGCAGCCCGCCGGTATGCCGGAGTCGATCGCTCCGCCCGCGAACACGTCGGGATAGTCGGCAAGCATGACCGAGGTCATCGCGCCGCCGCCCGACAGCCCGGTGATGTAGACGCGGCCAGGGTTGCTGCCGTAATGAGACTTGGCGTAGTCCACCATCTGCTTGATGGACAGGGCCTCGCCCTGGCCACGGATGTAGTCGGAGGACTGGTACCAGTTGAAACAGGAATTGGGGTTGTTGGAGCTGGTGGTCTGCGGGAAGACCAGTGCGAAGCCGTACATGTCGGCGTACTTGGGCCAGCCCGAGTGGCTGTAGTAGTCATCCGCGCTCTGGGTGCAGCCATGCAGGGCGACGACCAGCGGCGCGCCGGACGGCAGGCTGTCGGGGATGTACTGGAACATCTGCAGGTTGCCGGGGTTGGAGCCGAAACCCGTGACCTGCTGAAGGCTCGCGGCCCGTGCCGGGGCCGGGGAGAGCCCGAGGACCATGGCGATCAGGTACATGACCAGCGCAAGGGCGGAGGCGTGCCGTGGCCGGGGGCGGTGCGCCGGGCGGCGCGGCATGGATGAGGAGGAAGCGGGATTCATCGTGCCACCTGGGTGATCGCGACGGGTGGGGAGGGAGAAATGCGGCCGTGCCCTGCTTCGAATGCCGGTGTGCGACTTCGGAGTTACCCGGACGTTACATCTGGGGTTTCAGGGGCCACCATGGCTTTGCACCCCACCCCGCAGCAGCACGGACTGTGGGCCCACACCATTGCGGCACGGGCCGTGGCGGCAGGGCCACCGCGACCCCGCCGGGCGCGGCCCGGATCTCCTCCAGGCGCCGGGCCAACTCACGGGAACTGAGGCCCAGTTCCGCACATCGAGCCGAGATCCACCGAAGCCCCTCAGCGTCCCCCACGCCACAGCCAGCCGCTGGAGATCCCCCACCTGCGCGAAACCCTCCGCCAGGAGGTCACCCTGCACGCCCACGCGCAGATGATCCTCTGCCGCGGCTACCTGGAGAGTCTCGCGAGGGAGAAGGCGAAGCCAAGAGCCCACGGCCCCCGGCTCCGGTGTAGTGCCGGCGAGCTTAAGTGCCGCATTCGTCCGTGCCGTCAGGTGACGATGAGCTCTCCGCCACCGGACGGCCCACTGTCGGACCTCACAGCCCCCTCCAGAGCGACGAAGGGGGGTCGCCACAGTTATCGGGCGCGGGCCGACCAGCGCTGGTAGCCACCCTCATTGCAGCCCGAGGTACGCAGAATCCCGTCGTTACCAGCGTCCAGACATTGCTCGGCGCGCCCCGCGTCCTCGGCGTACTGATTCCAGAACTTGGCGCCGATGCCACCGCTGCGCTTGTCGACCCACCAAGTCGACTGAGTACCTGCGCTGCACGGCCACGCTCCGACTGTGTCGTTGTTGTCGGGGTTCATGCCCAGACAGGTGCCGGGCTGCTGCGTTGCCTCGTACTGGAAATATCCGTTGCCCAGATCATGCTCGGCGAAGTCGTTGGCGAGTCCATTGTCGCAGCTCCCGGCAAATATTCCCCCGTTCTGGAACGTCAGGCAGTGGCCGGTGGCAGACTGCTGGACGTACACGTGCGGCCGATCAGCATAGGCGGGACCTGCCACGATCCCAATGATCCCAGGGGCCGCAGCGACGAGGCCCATCACCCGCACCAGACTCTTCTTCCCCGGCATCAGCTTCACGTCGTCGATCCTCTCGATTGGTCATGTCTAGGGATCTTGCGTAAGCAGCGTGGCAGGGACATGGCAACGGAGGCGCGAGTTCCGGGAGGTCTATACAACTCCCTTGCATCTGCCAGGAACCCTGGCCGCGGCCTTGTCACGATGATTTCGCACGAGGGTGTCCAGCACCATGCCGTGCTGGTCGACAGCCCGCCACAGGTCCTTCCACTCACCGTTGACCTTGATGACCACTTCGTCGAGATGCCACTTGCCACCGGGGCGCGGGGCCGTCGTCGGCGCAGGTTGTTGGCGCAGTCCTGGCCGAACTTCCCACACCAGGCCGACCGCCAACATGACAGTCCCGTTCAGCCGAATGCTGCCCCCAGGGCCAGGAACGCGGCGATCGCGACCAGCAGGATGCCCATCAGGGGGGCCATGAAGCGCAGGTACCGGTCGTAGCGGACCTTCGCCAGGGCCAGGCCGCCCATGACGACCGCGGAGGTAGGGGTGATGAGGTTGATCCAGCCGGAGGCGGACTGGTAAGCGGTGACCACCAGGGCGCGGCTGACGCCGGCGAAATCAGCGAGCGGGGCAAGGACGGGCATGGCCAGGGCCGCGTGTCCGGAGGAGGAGGGGACAAGGAAGGCCAGGGGCAGGTTCACCAGGAACATCAAGACGGCGAACAGCCCCGAGGAAGTGCCGGAGACGGCGCTGTGCAGGCTGTGCAGGATGGTGTCGGTGATGCTCGCGTTGTTCATGATGACGGTGACTCCGCGGGCCAGCATGATGATCATCGCCGCTCCGATGAAGTCTCCGGCACCCGCCACGATGGCGTCGGTGGTGCCCTTCTCGCCGAGCCCCGCGAACAGCCCCACGGCGATGGCCGCGACGATGAACAAGGCCGCCAGTTCGGGGAAGTACCAGCCCAGGGTGGGCAGGAAGGTGATGTTCAGGTCCGCCCAGGGGATGATCGCGAAGATCATGAAGAGGAAGGTCGCGGCGAAGACCGCCAGGACCATGCGCTGACGCAGGGTCAGTGGCTCGGCGGTGCTGCCCTGGGAGCGCAGTTCGTCGTCCTCGGGCAGCGGGGCCACCAGAGAGCGGGCCGGATCCGCGTGGACGCGGCGGGCGTAGCGCACCAGGTACGCCGCGGCCAGGGCGGTGAGGACAGCCCACATCAGCAGGCGCAGGACGATGCCGTCGCCGGTGCCGATGCCCGCGCTGTCGGAGGCCACTCCGGTGGCGAACGGGTTGATGGTGGAGGCGAGGGTGCCGGTCCCGGCCCCCACCATGATCACTGCTGCGCCGGTCATCCGGTCGTAGCCGAGCTTGAGTACCAGCGGGATCATCAGGGCGTAGAAGCCGAGGGTCTCCTCCGCCATGCCGTAGGTCGTACCGCCCAGCGAGAACACGGTCACCAGCACCACGAGCAGCAGGGTCCGGTGGTGCGCGAGGCGTTCGGCGAGGCGGGCCACGCCCGAGGTGAGGGCGCCGGTGCGCAGGGTGACGGTGATGAAGGCGCCGACGGCCAGGACGAACAGGAACACGCCCGCCGCTCCGAAGAACGCCCCGCTGCCACCGGGGGCGGTGAGTCCGCTCTGGGTGTCGGTGACTCCGTACAGCCCGTTGACCGGCGCGAGGAAGAGGTCCTTGAGGCGGTCCCAGAACCCGGTGGTCAGTGTCACGGAGTGGTAGGTGTCCGGGACCGGGCTGCCGTCCTTGGTGTCGTAGCGGCCCGCGGGGATGACGAAGGTCAGGGCCCACACCGCGAGGGTGACAAGCACCAGGACGGTGAAGGCCGAGGGGAAGTGCGGTCTTCTCCGCTCGGCCGGCGGGGCGGCGGGAGGTGCGCCGCCGGACGTGGGTGCGGCGGGTGCGGCGGAGTGTGTCGTCATGTCTGGTCCCGGGAAGTGTCGGTGGGGTTCCGCGGATCCTCGATGCCGCGGGGGGCGTGCCCGCTGGGGGTGACGATGGTCCCGGCGGTGCCGTCAAGGAGGGCCTGGGCGTCGTCGAGGGCGCCGATGGCGGCGGTGCCGCCGGTGAGTTCCACGAACCGGCAGGCCGCCTCGGCCTTCGGTCCCATGGAGCCGGACGGGAAGTGTTCGGCCCGCAGGCGTGCGGGGGTCGTGTGCCCGATGGGCTCGGCCTGCGCGGTGCCGTAGCCGCGCACGACCTGGGGCACGTCGGTGAGCAGCAGCAGCGCGTCCGCGTCGAGGGCTTCGGCGAGCAGGGCGGCGGTGAGGTCCTTGTCCACCACGGCTTCCACGCCGGCGAGTTGGCCCTCTTCGTCGCGGATGACGGGGACGCCGCCGCCTCCGGCGCACACGGCCACCGCGCCGGAGGTGAGCAGCAGGCGGATCAGCCGGGTCTCGACGACGCGCTGCGGGTCGGGGGACGGGACGACCCGGCGCCAGTGCGGTCCGTCCTGCCGTATCGTCCAGCCGCGTTCGGCGGCGAGGCGTTCGGCTTCCTCGCGGGCGTAGACCGGGCCCACGAACTTGGTGGGGTCGTGGAAGGCGGGGTCGGCGGCGGAGACGAGGGTCTGGTTGAGCAGGGCGCACACCTGGCGTCCGGGCAGGGCGTTCTGCAGGGACTGGAGCAGCCAGTAGCCGATCATTCCCTGGGTTTCCGCGCCGAGGACGTCGAAGGGGTAGGGGCGGGTGAGGGCGGGGTCGGCGGCGTTCTGCAGGGCGAGCAGGCCGACCTGGGGCCCGTTGCCGTGCGTGATCACCACCTCGTGCCGGGCGGCGAGAGGGGCCAGGGCGGCCACGGCCGCCCGGATGTTGGCGTGCTGGACGGCGGCGTCCGGGCGGTCTCCCCTGCGGAGCAGGGCGTTGCCGCCGAGCGCGACGACGATGCGCATGGTTTCTCCTGTACGGGTGTGGCGGTGGGGATGTGGCCGGCGCGCTCAGTCGCCGAGGGTGGCGACGAGGAGGGCCTTGATGGTGTGCAGCCGGTTCTCCGCCTGGTCGAAGACGATGGAGTGGGAGGACTCGAAGACGTCGTCGGTGACTTCGAGGGCGCTCATGCCGGTCCGGCGCAGAATCTCCGCTCCGACGCCGGTGCCGCTGTCGTGGAAGGCCGGCAGGCAGTGCAGAAACATCACGCGGGGGTTGCCCGTTGCCTTCAGAACGTCCGAGGTGACCTGGTACGGCTTGAGCAGGGCGATGCGCTCGTCCCAGATCTCTTTCGGCTCGCCCATGGAGACCCAGACGTCGGTGTAGACGAAGTCGACGCCGGCCACGCCCTCGGTGACGTCCTCGGTGAGGGTGATGCGCGCGCCGGTGGACTTCGCGATCCGCTCGGCCTCGGCCACCACATCGGGTGCGTTGCGCAGGCTCTCGGGGCCGACCATGCGGACGTCCATGCCGAGCATCGCGGCCATGACCAGCAGGGAGTTACCCACGTTGTTGCGGGCGTCGCCGAGGTAGGCGAAGGAGATCTCGTGCAGCGGCTTGGCCGTGTGCTCCCACATGGTCAGGGCGTCGGCCAGGGACTGGGTGGGGTGCCACTGGTCGGTCAGGCCGTTCCACACCGGGACGCCGGCGTATTCGGCCAGTTCTTCGACGATGTGCTGGCCGCTGCCCCGGTATTCGATGCCGTCGTAGAGGCAGCCCAGGACCCGCGCGGTGTCCTTGATGGACTCCTTGTGGCCGATCTGGGATCCCGTGGGTTCCAGGTACGTGACATGGGCGCCCTGCTGGCGGGCAGCCACCTCGAAGGCGCAGCGGGTGCGGGTGGAGGTCTTCTCGAAGATCAGGGCTATGTTCCTGCCCCGCAGGCGCTGCTCTTCGGTGCCCGCGCCGCGGGCGGCCTTGAGCTGGGCGGACAGCTCCAGGAGGTGGCGGAACTCCTCGCAGGTGAGGTCGAGTTCCTTCAGCAGCGAGCGGTTGCGCAGTTGGACGGCCATGACGGGGCTCTCCTTTGAGCGAAGGGTGAAAGAGGGGGTGGTGTGCCGCCGGTGGGCGGCGCCGGTCACAGGGAGTCGCGTTCGACGGGGCAGCTCATGCAGCGCGGGCCGCCGCGGCCCCGGCCCAGCTCGCTGCCCCGGACGGTGATGACCTCGATGCCGTTGCGGCGCAGATGCGTGTTGGTCGTGACGTTGCGCTCGTAGGCGAGGACGACGCCGGGCTCGACGGCCAGCACGTTGCAGCCGTCGTCCCACTGCTCCCGCTCCGCGGAGCGTACGTCCTGGGTGGCCGTGAGCACGGTGATGGAGTCCAGGCCCAGGGCGTCGGCGATCGCCTGGTGCATGTGCTCCGGCGCGTGATCGGTGATCTTCAAGGTGTGCTCGTCGGCGCCGGGCTCGATGGTGCAGGACGCCAGCATGCCGAGGCCGGCGTACTGGGTGAAGGTGTCGCCGCTCACCATGGTCATCACGGTGTCCAGGTGCATGAAGCTGCGGGACTTGGGCAGGTCGACCGCGACGACGCGGCGGGCCGAACCCGCAGCGAACATGCGCAGGGCGAGCGTCTCGACGGCCTGGGGCGTGGTGCGCTCCCCCATGCCGACCAGGACCGCCCCGTTGCCGATGACCAGGACGTCGCCGCCCTCGATGGTGGAGGGGTAGCCGGACTGCCCGTCGGCCCAGCGGTGGAACTCCTGTTTCTCGAACAGGGGGTGATGCCCGTAGACGGCCTCGAAGTGGACGGTCTCGCGGCGCCGTGCCCGCTTCGTCATCGGGTTCACGCTCACCCCGTCGTAGATCCAGCAGGAGGTGTCGCGGGTGAACAGGTGGTTGGGCAGGGGCGCGAGGACGAAGTCGTCGGGGGCCATGGCGTGCAGCCGTACGCTCGCGACCGGGCCCAGGCGGCCCAGGAGTTCGCGCCGGGTGATGCCACCCACCAGGCAGGCCGCCAGCTCGGCCGGGTCCAGCGAGTCGAAGAAGTCCCGGATGCGGTCGGTGGCCAGCGGCCCGTACTCCCGCTCGTCGAAGACCCGGTCGTGGACGAGCGTCCGGGCGGCCGGGACCGCCAGTGCCTCGGTGAGCAGGTCGGAGAAGAGGTGAACGCGGACGCCGCGGTCGCGCAGGGCGTCGGCGAAGGCGTCGTGCTCCTCGCGCGCCCGCTTGACCCACAGCACGTCGTCGAAGAGCAGCGCGTCCTTGTTCGTGGGGGTCAGGCGCTTCAGCTCCAGGTCGGGGCGGTGCAGGATGACCTGCTTGAGCCGACCGGTCTCGGAATCGACGTGGAACGACATGGCTCTCCCAAGGAAGGGTGCACAGTGGATTGGGTGAACTCCCTTGGCCCTCTGGGGACTTGAAGTCGTGGTGCCATCGGTCCGGCAGTGCGGCGGGGAGATCGATTGAACCCTGTCACGGGCCGTTGACGCGGGCGGACCGCGAAGGTCCCCGCTGTGGGCCCGCCCGGCACCGTCCGCCGTGGCCCGGTGCGCCACACCCAACGGGGCCTTTCGGCCCTCGCGCGCACTCGCCCGCCGGAGGCATGGGGCGCGGACCTGCCCGGCCCCTCGCCGGCCGTCGGCGTTCCGGACGTGCGGGCGACTGCGGACAGTTGGGGGCCGAAGATCCCCGCCCGCGGTCCGGCCGGCCCGGCCGAGGGACGGCGGGATGGGGACCGTGGGCACTCCCGCACGGGCCGTTCGGCCCCTCGCCTGCCCGCCGGCGAGGGGCCAGCCTGGAAGCGATCAAGGAGGATCTCTGATGACCCGTCTCACGACCGGCCCAACCGTGCACATCCAGGTGGAGACCCGTGGCCAGGTACCCCGGGGATCGGCCCGCTACGCACGCGAGAAGACGCTGGCAGCCCTGGACCACGTCAGCGAGCCGATCCTCGCGGCCCGGGTCAAGCTCACGCAGACGGAGGGCCGGCCCGCCGCCGCTCAGGCCGTCGTGGACGTCAACGGGCGTCCGGTGCGGGCCCATGTGGCCGCGAGCACCATGTTCGAGGCCGTCGACCTGCTGCGCGACCGGCTGACCGTCCGGCTGGCCAAGGTACGGCGCCATGCCCGGGCCGGACACCGCAACGACCCGGCGTGCGCACCGCAGCCCTGGCGGGACGACGCGGGGCCGGAACACCGCCCGCAGCGCCACCAGCTTCCGCCCGAGGAGCGCAGGATCGTACGCCACAAGTCGTTCAGTCTGCCCCGCCAGACGCCCACAGAGGCCGTCTTCGACCTGGAGGCCATGGACTACGACTTCTACCTGTTCACCGACGCAGGCTCGGGCCGCGACGGCGTCGTGTACCGCGACACCGGGGCCGGCGCCCATCGCCTGGCGACGGCCGGCGGCCCCGCCCTGGCACACCACGGCGCGCCGGGGCTGACCCTCAGCACGGTCCCGGTGCCGTCGATCGGTGTGGCCGAGGCCGTCGAGCGTCTTGACCTCACCGGACTGCCGTTCGTCTTCTTCAGCGACAGCGCCACCGGCCGGGGCAGCGTCCTCTACCACCGGTACGACGGCCACTACGGGCTGATCACTCCCGCTGCCTAGGCAACCACGTCCGGCCCGGCCGTGCGCGACGCACGGCCGGGCCGGACGTCTGCCGACGGGCGCCGGCACCCGGGCGGGGCCCGGTTCTCTCAGACCGCACGCAGCCCGTGCGCCGTGAAGATGCCGCGGGCGGCGGCGAGTTGCTCCGCGGTGGGCGAGGGGGTGTCGCACAGCGGGAACTCGCTGCCCAGGGCCTGCCACTTGGCGGCGCCGAGGTTGTGGAACGGCAGGACGTCGACGCGGCTGACGTTGCCCAGCGTCGCGGCGAAGGAGGCGATGCCCTCGATGTTCGCCGGGTCGTCGGTCAGGCCCGGGACGAGGACGAAGCGTACCCACACGTCGATGCCCCGGTCGGCCAGCCGACGGGCGAACAGCAGGGTCGGCGCGAGCTCCTGCCCGGTGACTCGCCGGTACAGGGACCGGTTCCAGGACTTGATGTCCAGGAGTACGAGGTCGGTGTCGGCCAGGAGTGCGTCGGTGGCCCGTGCGCCGAGGAAGCCCGAGGTGTCCAGGGCCGTGTGCAGTCCGAGTTCGTGCTTGAAACGGTGCAGCAGTTCGCCGGCGAACACCGGCTGAAGCAGTGGTTCGCCACCGGAGAGGGTGGCGCCGCCGCCCGCGGCGGCGATGAACTTCGTGTACTTGCGGGCCTCGGTGACGACGTGGTCGGCGGAGGTGCGCCTACCGCTCCGCATCCGCATGGTGTCCGGGTTGTGGCAGTACAGGCAGCGCAGCGGGCAGCCGGCCAGGAAGGTGACGAAGCGGGTGCCGGGTCCGTCGACACCGGTGGACAGGTCCCAGGAGTGGACCATGCCGCTGGCCGTCCGCCGCATGGAGGCCGCGGCCGCGGTGACCGCGGCGGCAGCCGGGGTGCTGCGGGGGACGTGGTGCGGGTGGGCTGGGTGAGGGGCCATGACGGGTCTCCGCAGAGGGATGAGGTGTTGTGCGGCGCCGACGCCGCAAGCTGGTCGGGGTGCGATACCGGCGCCGCGGATCGTGGAAGGGGCAGGGTGCCCCTATCGGGTCGTCACAGTGAGCCGTGGAAGGTGCGGTTGACCACGTCGAGCTGCTGTTCCCGGGTGAGCCGCACGAAGTTGACCGCGTAGCCGGAGACCCGGATGGTGAGCTGGGGGTAGTTCTCCGGGTGTTCCATCGCGTCTTCCAGGGTCGCCCTGTCGAGCACGTTGACGTTCATGTGGAAGCCGTCGGCGGCCACATAGCCGTCGAGGACACCGGCCAGGTTCCTGATCCGGTCCTCGGGGGTGCGGCCCAGGGCGTCGGGGGTGACGGTGTTGGTCAGCGAGATGCCGTCCTCGGCGGCACGGTAGGGCAGCTTGGCGACCGACAGGGCCGAGGCGACGTAGCCGTGTGTGTCGCGGCCGTTCATCGGGTTGGCACCCGGCGAGAACGGTTCGCCGGCGCGACGTCCGTCGGGGGTGTTGCCGGTCTTCTTGCCGTACACGACGTTGGAGGTGATGGTCAGGACCGACTGGGTGTGCTCGGCGTCACGGTAGGTGGGGTGCTTGCGCAGCTTCTTCATGAACTCCTCGACGAGCTGCACGGCGAGCTCGTCGGCGCGCTCGTCGTTGTTGCCGTACGCCGGGTACTCGCCCTCGGTCTCGTAGTCGACGGCGAGGCCGCTCTCGTCGCGGATGGCCTTGACCTTGGCGTGCTTGATGGCGGACAGCGAGTCGGCGGCAACGGCGAGGCCCGCGATGCCGCACGCCATGGTGCGGTGGACGTCCCGGTCCTGGAGCGCCATTTCTATGCGCTCGTAAGCGTACTTGTCGTGCATGTAGTGGATGACGTTGAGCGCGTGGACGTAGACGTCGGCGAGCCAATCCAGCTGCTGGTCGAACTTGGCCAGGACCTCGTCGTAGTCGAGCACCTCGGTGCCGATGGCGCCGGTGTCGGGGCCGACCTGGGCGCCGGACTTCTCGTCGCGGCCACCGTTGATGGCGTACAGGAGGGCCTTGGCGAGGTTGACCCGGGCACCGAAGAACTGCATCTGCTTGCCGACCGGCATCGCCGACACGCAGCAGGCGATGGCCGTGTCGTCGCCGAAGCGCGGACGCATCAGCTCGTCGGACTCGTACTGCACGGAGGAGGTGTCGACCGACACCTTCGCGCAGAACTCCTTGAAGCCCTGCGGGAGTTCGGGCGACCAGAGGACGGTCATGTTCGGTTCGGGAGCGGGGCCCAGGTTGTAGAGGGTCTGGAGGTAGCGGAAGGACGTCCTGGTGACCAGCGGGCGGCCGTCCTCACCCATGCCGCCGATCGACTCGGTGACCCAGGTCGGGTCGCCGGAGAACAGCTCGTCGTACTCCGGCGTACGCAGGAAGCGGACGATCCGCAGCTTGATGACGAAGTCGTCGACCAGTTCCTGGGCCTGTTCCTCGGTGATCAGCCCGGCCTCGATGTCGCGCTGGAGATAGACATCGAGGAAGGTGGAGGTGCGGCCCAGTGACATGGCGGCGCCGTTCTGCTCCTTCACGGCGGCGAGGTAGCCGAAGTACAGCCACTGGACCGCCTCGCGGCCGGTGGTGGCCGGAGCCGAGATGTCGAAGCCGTAGGAGGCCCCCATCGTCTTCAGCTCGCCCAGCGCGCGGATCTGCTCGGCGAGCTCCTCACGCAGGCGGATGGTCTCCTCCAGCGAACGGCGCCCGACGGGGAGGGAGTTGAGCTCCTCCTTCTCCTGCGTCTTCACCTCGATGAGGCGGTTGACACCGTAGAGCGCGACCCGCCGGTAGTCGCCGATGATCCGGCCGCGTCCGTAGGCGTCCGGCAGGCCGGTGACGATGCCGGCCTTGCGGGCGGCGCGGATCTCGGGGGTGTACGCGTCGAAGACTCCGGCGTTGTGGGTCTTGCGGTACTCGGTGAAGACCTTCTCCAGCTCCGGCGAGACCGGGTAGCCGTAGGTCTCCAGCGCTCCGGCGACCATGCGCCAGCCGCCGTACGGCATGATCGCGCGCTTGAGCGGGGCGTCGGTCTGGAGGCCGACGATCAGCTCCTTGCCGCGGTCGATGTACCCGGGGGCGTGCGCGGTGATCGAGGAGGGGATGTCGTGCGCGATGTCGTACACGCCCTTGGCGCGTTCCTCGGGGAAGCGGTCCGTGATGGCCTTCCACACGGCGGCGGTGCGCTCGGTGGGGCCGGCGAGGAAGGAGCCGTCGCCGTCGTACGGGGTGTAGTTCCGCTGGATGAAGTCGCGGACGTCGACGGCGTCGCGCCACAGGCCGCCTTTGAAGCCCTTCCAGGCGGTGACGGTGTGTGTGCTCATGGCGGTGACCTTTCGGACGGCACGGGATGGGGGCGAGGAGGCGGGGTACGGGCCCGGATGAGGGAGCGGGCCCGTACCCCGCGGCATCAGGAGCGGACGCCGTAGTACGCCTGGCGCATCAGCTGCTCCATGTCGGCGAGCATCGGCATCCGCGGGTTCGCCGGGGCGCACTGGTCCTCGTAGGCGTTGAGGGTCTGCTGGGGCAGTGCCGCGATGAACGCCTCCTCGTCCACGCCCGCCTCCTTGAACGAGGCGGGGATGCCCGCCTTGGCGCGCAGTTGCTCCACTGCGGCGGCCAGGGACTCCACGCCCTGCTCGGGGGTGGCGGCGGGCAGGCCCAGCATCCGGGCGATCGCCTGGTAGCGCTCGGGCGCCGCATAGCTCTGGTACTTGGGCCAGCTCGTCACCTTGGCGGGAGCCGCGCCGTTGTAGCGGACCGCGTGGGGCAGCAGCAGGGCGTTGGTGCGGCCGTGCGCGATGTGGAAGGTCGCGCCCAGGGTATGGGCCATCGCGTGCACCACGCCGAGGAAGGCGGAGCCGAAGGCCATGCCGGCGATGGTGCCCGCGTTGTGCATCTTCTCGCGTGCGACCGGGCTGCCGGGGCCGTCGGTGACCGCCCGCTCCAGGTTCTCGAAGATCAGCCTGATTCCCTGGAGGGCGAGGCCGTCGGTGAAGTCGTTGGCGTAGACGGAGACGTACGTCTCGATGCAGTGGGTCAGCGCGTCGAAGCCGGAGTCGGCGGTGACGGCGCGGGGCAGCCGGGTGGTCAGAGCCGGGTCGCAGATCGCGACGCTCGGGGTCAGCGCGTAGTCCGCGAGCGGGTACTTCTGGCCGGTGGCGGTATCGGTGATGACTGCGAACGGGGTGACCTCGCTGCCGGTGCCCGACGTGGTGGGGATGCAGACCAGCTTGGCCTGCTCGCCCAGGTCGGGGAAGGTGAAGGCGCGCTTGCGGATGTCGAAGAACTTCTCCTTCAGATCGGCGAATTCGACCTCCGGGTGCTCGTACATCAGCCACATCACCTTGGCGGCGTCCATCGGGGACCCGCCGCCCAGCGCGATGATGGTGTCGGGCCGGAAGTCGCGCATCAGGGCGGCGCCCCGGTGCACCGTGTCGATGCTCGGGTTCGGCTCGACGAAGTCGAGCACCCGTACCTCGCACGGCTCGGCGCGGCGGTCGAGGATTCGGCGGATGCGCTCCAGGTGGCCTATCTCCACCATGGTCCGGTCGGTCACGATCACGACCCTGCGGCAGCCGCGCATGTCGGCCAGGTAGGCGGTCGAGTTGCGCTCGAAGAAGATCTTCGGGGGGACCTTGAACCACTGCATGTTGTTGTTGCGCCGCCCGATCCGCTTGATGTTCACCAGGTGGAGGGCGGAGACGTTCCCGGCGACCGAGTTGTGGCCGTAGCTGCCGCAGCCGAGGGTGAGGGAAGGCAGGAAGGCGTTGTAGACGTCGCCGATGCCGCCTTGTGAACTCGGCGAGTTCCACAGCACCCGGCACGCCTTGACGGCGTGCCCGAACTCCTCGGCGAAGGCGGCGTCCTCGGTGTGCACGGCGGCCGAGTGGCCCAGCCCGTTGAACTCGACCATCTGTTGGGCGAGTTGCACCCCGTGGGCGCGGTCCCGGGCACGGAGCACGGCGAGGACCGGGCAGAGCTTCTCCCGGGTCAGCGGCTCCGCCTCGCCGACCGAGCCCGCCTCGGCCAGGATGACCGACGTTCCGGCGGGCACCTCGAAGCCGGCGTCCCGCGCGATCTGCTCCGCACTGCGGCCCACCACACTCGCGTTCAGGACGGCTCCCGCGCAGTCGCGGCCATCACCGATGCCGAACAGGTGACGTTCGAGGAGGGCCTTCTCCTCACGGCTCGTCACATGCGCCTTGAGCCGCCGGAACTCGGCGAGTGCCGTGTCGTGGATGTCCGTATCCAGGATGACGGCCTGCTCCGACGCGCAGATCATGCCGTTGTCGAACGACTTGGACAGCACGATGTCGTTGACCGCGCGCCGCAGATCGGCGCTTTTCTCCACGTACGCCGGTACGTTGCCGGCGCCGACGCCGAGCGCGGGCTTGCCACACGAGTAGGCGGCCCGGACCATGCTGTTGCCCCCGGTGGCCAAGATGGTGGCCACGTCGGGGTGGTTCATCAGCTCCCCGGTGGCGGCCAAGGACGGCTGGTCGATCCACTGGATGCAGTGTTCGGGGGCCCCGGCGGCGACGGCGGCGTCCCGCACGGTGCGGGCGGCCTCGGCCGAGCAGCGCTGCGCGGAGGGGTGGAAGGCGAAGACGATCGGGTTGCGGGTCTTCAGCGCCAGCAGGCACTTAAAGATCACGGTCGAGGTGGGGTTGGTGACGGGGGTGATCCCGGCGACGACGCCGACCGGTTCGGCGATCTCCACGATGCCCGTGATGTCGTCGCGCCGCACGACTCCGGCCGTCTTCATCCCGGCCATGGAGTGAGTGACGTTCTCGCAGGCGAAGACGTTCTTGACGGCCTTGTCCTCGAAGACCCCGCGGCCGGTCTCCTCCACCGCGAGCAGCGCCAGCGCGGTGTGGCGTGCGAGCGCCGCCAGCGACGCCTTCTTCACGATGTGGTCCACGCGGTCCTGGGTGTACGCGGCGTACTCATCCAGCGCGCCGGTGGCGGCGCGAACCAGCGCGGCCGGGCCGGACGCCGCCCCGGGTCCTTCCCCGGGCGTGCTCCCCTCGTCCTGCGCGGCTTCCCGGTTGTGCGGACGGCGAGACATCTGCCACCCCACCTTTCGCTCACGCCGCCGCTTTCGGCGGACACTCGGTCGTGTGTGTGCTGCGTCATCAGCATCACCGGCCCCAGGCCCGCGGCACTGGCGCGAACAGGGCACGGTTACGGGGCCGAAGGTCCCCACAACCGAGGCCGGACGTCCCGGCCACCGCGTCCTGCAACAGCCCCGCGCCACGGCGGCAGGGCAGACGGCCCCCTGCGCCCGTACGGCTGGCCCATCCGGCCCTACCCCCTTGCGCTGTCCCGCCGGTGTACTCCCCTCAACAGCCTCTGCGGACGCAGCGGGTGACGGCCGGGAACAAGGAGGCGCACGGGCATGACACATGTGGTGGTGGCGGTCGACGGATCGCCCGGCGGAGCACGGGCCGCGGACTGGGCGGTGGACGAGGCCGACCGCCGGGGAGTTCCCCTGCGCCTGGTCTGCGCCTCGCTGTGGGAGCGTTGCGACCCCGAGCCTGCCGACGACGTCGTCGGCAGGCTCCGCGCGAGCGTGCACAGCCTGCTGGCGGCCGAGGCGGCCCGGGTGTCACTGCGGCGGCCTGGAGTGCCCGTCAGCACGGAACTGCTGGCACAGGAGACCGTTCCGGCGCTACTGGACGCGGGCCGCGGCGCAGCGATGCTGGTCCTGGGCTCGCGCGGCCACGGCGGCTTCGAAGGCCTGCTGCTCGGTTCGGTCAGCCTGCGGGTGGCCGCGCGGGCCGACTTCCCGGTGGTTGTGGTCCGCACCGCCGCGCCCCGCGGAGACGGCCGGATCGTCCTCGGTATCGGCGGCCGCCGATACCCCCGCTCCGCCGCCGAGTTCGCGCTCGCCGAGGCGGCCTGCCGCAAGGCCGCACTGGACGTGCTCCACTCCTGGCAGCCCGACGTGGACTTCTCCGGCCTGTCCGCGCTGCTGGACCCGAGCCCCGCCCGCCGACGGGCCGAGACGCTGCTCACCACGGTCGCCGACCAGCTGGAGCACGACGGCGCGGGAGTGCCGGTGCGCCGCCTGTGCCCGCCCGGCGGTGCGGCCGCCGCCCTGCTGGACGCGGCCGCCGGCGCTGACTTGCTGGTGGTCGGCTCCCGGCGGCCCTTCGGCCAGCTCGGCCCGGTCGACCACGCGGTCCTGCACCACGCGCCCTGCCCGGTCGCCGTCGTGCCCGACCGGACCACCCGGCCGATCGGCTGATCAGGCGGCCCGGACACCCTGGCCGCCGCACGGCTGCCAAGCGCTCCGCGGGAAGACCGGTTCGGAATCTGCGGGTAGTTCGTGGCTGATCGCGTAGTTCCCCGCGCCCCTTACGGGGCACGGTTGCGCACCGGACTTCCACAAGACCGCCCAGCACCGCGCAGCCGGAGCCGCTGGCACGGCACTGGTCGGCGGTGCACCTCCGGCCCTGAGCCATTCTCAATTCCCCGATGGGACAGGGCCGTTCAGCCCCCTACGGATGCCTCTTGGACCCGAGACCGGAACCGGCCACCGCCGGGAGGGTGGGTCCCACGCCACCGGTCGCACGGACGGCCGCACGGCGCCCCACCCGTGAACCCGAGCCCCGGCTGGCCCACCACATCCGGGCCGGGCCGGACCCGCCCCGAACTCTCACGAAGGAATCCCATGTCACGCACAGTCATCGCAGGACTGGACGGTTCACCCGAGTCGCTGGCCGCCGCCGAGCAGGCCGACGGGCGGCCCGTCGAGGTGCTGGAAGCAGCCGCGAAGGAGGCCGAGGTCCTGGTGCTCGGCTCCCGCGGCCTGAGCACCCTGCGCGGCTTCCTGCTCGGGTCCGTCTCCCAGTGCGTGCTGGCCCACGCCGAACGGCCGGTCGTTCTCGTACGTGCCGGGGGTGCGAACGGGCCGGGCTCCGACAGCACCGCCCGGCCCGAGAGAAAGTGCCACGAAGTGGTACTCGGCCTGGATCTCGCCGGGCCGAGTGACGCACTGATCGAGTACGCCTTCGACGCCGCCGCCATACGCGGGGCCGGCTTGCGGGTCGTCCACGGCTGGAGCCTGCCGCCCGCCGTCGCCTTCGACCCGGCGATCGTCGCCCCCGCCGACCGCGACGGTCTGGGAGCGAGCGAGGCGACAGCCCTCGGCGACGTGCTGCGGCCCTGGCGCGGAAAGTACCCGGGCGTTGAGGTCGAGGAGCAGTGCGTGGTGGGCCTGCCCGCCGAGCACCTCGCCGAAGCCTCGGCCGACGCCTGCCTGGTGGTCGTCGGACGCCGAATCCGCCGCTCGGTGGCCGGCGTCCGCACCGGACCCGTCACCCATGCCGTCCTCCACCACTCCAGCGCACCTGTCGCGGTCGTGCCCCACCCCTGACCCCGCGCGGACCGCCGCTGCGGCACCACTCCCGAGCGGCCGCGCAGGGGCGCCGGGCACCCGGGCCTGATCTGCGGTGAAGGCGCGCGGAGACGGCCAGTATCGTTGCGGCAAGGAACGCGCGAGCAGCTCAAAGGGGTGCATGGGTGGGCGGGCACGAAACGGCAGGACGGCTGCCACAGCTGCGCCTTGACGAGCTGTTGGATGAGCTGCAGTCACGTATCGAGGACGTGCGCGGCACCCGCGACCGGGTGCACGCACTGCTGGAGTCGGTGCTGTCGGTGGGCCGGGGTCTGGATCTTCCCCAGGCACTCGGCCGGATCGTGGAGGCTGCGGCCACCCTCGTCGACGCCCGGTATGCGGCACTGGGGGTGATCGGCCCCGACGGGGAGTCACTCTCACACTTCCTGCCCGTGGGCCTGAGCGAGGAGGAGATCGCGGCGATCGGAGCGTACCCGACCGGTCAGGGGCTGCTCGGCGAGCTCATCCACCGCCCGGTACCGCTGCGCCTGACCGACCTGTCCGCCCACTGCTCCTCTTTCGGCTTCCCGCCGAACCACCCGCCGATGCACAGTTTCCTCGGCGTTCCCATCCGGGTGCACGAGGAGGCCTTCGGCAATCTGTACCTGTGCGACAAGCGCAACGGCCTGGACTTCGACGCCGAGGACGAAACCGTGCTGGCCACACTTGCCGTCGCCGCGGGCGTGGCCATCGACAACGCCCGGCTCTACGACGAGGCGCGGCGCCAGCAGAACTGGCTGCGAGCCAGTGCCGAGATCACCCGAGGCCTGCTGTCCGGCATCCCCCGGGAGCAGGCGCTGACCCTCATCGCCGAGCGGGCCATGGAGATCGCCGAGGCGTGTCTGGCCGACCTGTCCGTGCCGACGTCCGGCGACCTCCTGTGCGTCGAGGTGGCTCTGGGCGGAGATGCTCCCGCACGGCTCGGCCTCGGCGTCCCGGCCGCCGGCACCCTGTCGGGCGCCGCCTTCACCGAGGGCTCCCCCGCAGCCTGCGCGGACCTGGCCGGCGATGACCGCTATGCCGCCGGACCGAGCCACTTCGAGGGTCTGGGACCGGCGGTGGCCGTGCCGCTGGGCGACGCCTCCGGGCACCGCCGCGGGGTGCTGCTACTGGCCCGCCCTGCTGGCAGACGGCCCTTCACCCCGGAGGAGACCGACCAGCTTCTCGGCTTCGCCGACCAGGCCGCCCTCGCCCTGGAACTGGCCGAACGTCGCAGCGACGCGGAGCAGTTGACACTTTTGGAGGACCGCGACCGGATCGCCCGGGACCTGCATGACCTGGCGATCCAGCGGCTGTTCGCCACCGGTATGACGCTGCAGAGCGCCGCCCGCATGATCCAGCAGGACACCGCCGCCGAACGCGTCGTGCGCGCGGTGGACGACCTCGACGAAACCATCCGCATCATCCGGTCGACCATCTTCGGGCTGCGGGTGCGCGAAGAGGCCGGGCCCAGCCTGCGCGCCCGGGTGTCGCAGACCATCGGGCAGGCTCACGGGACTCTCGGCTTCGCGCCCCGCCTGATCATGGAGGGGCTCCTCGACACCGACGTACCGGGCGATCTCGCCGAACACGTCATGGCTGTGCTCGGCGAGGCATTGAGCAACACCGCACGCCACGCGCGGGCGACACAGGTCGAGGTGACGCTGCGAGCCGTCGCCTCGCGGGTCGTGCTGGAGGTCGCCGACGACGGGGTCGGCATCCCGCCGGGCGGCCGACGCAGCGGCCTGCTCAACCTCGCCGCACGCGCGGACAAGGCGGGCGGCACCTTCAGCACCGATGGCCGGCCGGGCGGCGGAACCATAGTGGTCTGGCAGGCCCCGCTGGCCCAGGCCACCCGGTAGCACCACGCCCGGCCGCGCACCACCCATAGTCATGTCGGCTGATTGGTTCAGGGCTGCGGCTGGTGGCGGGGCAGGGCTGCTTCGTACTGCTTCGTAGTCCTGGCGGCACCAGGAGCAGCAGGTCCCGGGGGTGTAACGAACCTTCACCACGGCAGCCCCGCATGCATCGAAACTCCGATGATCAAGGGGACCTACCAAGTCGCCCGACCACCGGAGCCTCGATGTGCCGTCAGTCTGTCGCCGTTCGTCTGATCAAGCCGTCCCTCGCGTCAGCAGCATGAACTGTCGGACAGGGCTGCCCGGTTGAGTGCCCTGCCGGATCCGCGTGATCGGCGCGGACGGCGGCACACCCTTGCCTCGGCCCTGCTGACCGCCGCCTGCGCGGTCCGGCCGGCGCCGGTTCCTCCCGGCCATCGTCCTGGCGTGCCCGGCGGGCTCGCTGACCTGCTCGGCCACGCCCCGGCCGGCACGCAGGCGGTCACGGTGGACGGCAGGAGTGCTCGCGGCTCGCGCACGGATGCCGCGCCCGCCGCCCACCTGCTGTCCGCCGTCACGGTGGTGGTCGTGTCGTCAGCCAGCTGCGAGTGCCGGACAACACTAACGAGATCTCCGCATTCACCGCCCCGCCGGCCCTGCTCGACCTGGCCGGTGCCGTGGTGGACCGCCGATGCCCCGCATACCCAGCGCGAGCACACGAAGTGGCTGGTGGAAGTGGAAAACGCGCACTACCTGCTGGTGGGTCAAAGGCAATCAGTCGAAACTGCACGCGGTGATCAAAACCCCGCCGTGGAAGGAGTGGAAGGAAGTGACCGCCCGGCCGCTATGACGCGAGCGCGGACACGGGCGGCACGAGACCCGCTCGGTGCGCACTCTCACCGTCACCGGCCTCGGCCTCAACTTCCCGCACGTGGTCCAGATGGTGAAGATCCTTCAGTATCGCACCGGGATACGGGTCGGCCACGTCACACCCGGCAGACCGTCTACGCGATCACAGATATGACGGCGCGTGAGGCATCGCCGCAGCTGATCGGCCGTCTCACCAGGTCGCAGTGGCGCATCGCGACGGTGCACCACGTGAGGGACGCAACGTTCGCCGAGGACGCCTCCAAGATCCAGACCGGACACCGGCCGGAGAACATGGCCACACTGCGGAACCTTGCGATCAGCCCCCCTTCGGGACGCCGGCCGTCTGCCGCAGCAACGCCACCGGGCTGTGAGAGGTCCCCCTATTCACCGTTCACCCTCCCGCTCGGCCTACTCGGACTGTCCTGACCTGCAGCGCGACAGATCAATCAGACGTTGAATCAGACTTGGGTAGGGCGGTTCCCCGAGTCTGCGGCCGGTGACCAGTTCCGGGCGGAGTCGTATGACCGTCGGGCTGGGCGGCTCGGCGGCTGCGGACACGGCGATTTCCCCACCGACCGCTCCCCCGTTCCCGTCCAGGCCGGTGATCACGTTCGCGCGACCCACCACGGTGACGCTCCAGCCCCGGCCGTCCGCGCTGTCGATCTCGCCGGTCTCGAAGGCGATCACGCCGCTGTCGGCGGCCCTCAGCAGATCGGACGGGGCCCGCGTGTCCAGCAATAGGCTGCCGTCCGCGGCAAAACGGAAACGCACGGGCAGCACCGCGGGCAGGGCCTCAGCGGTGTAGACCACCCGGCCGGTGGTCATGCCTGCCAGGAGCCGCAGGGCCTGCTCCCTGTCCAGATGGTCGCGGTCGGCTCTCATGCCCTCCATCGTCGCCCGGCACCGCACCCCGAGGTCAGGGGCCGATGGGCCCTACGACGGGCCCGATGTGCCCCGGCTCCGGAAGGCTTCCGGTCCGGCCGCCTCACGACCGGGCGTGAGCCGAGTCGGCACCGCCACCGCGGCCCGGCTCCCCCAGCATCTGGGCAGCGACGACCGCCGCCTGGACCCGGCGACTGACCCCCAGCTTGGTGAGCAACCGCGAGATGTGGTTCTTCACCGTCTTCTCCGCGAGAAAGAGCCGCTGCCCGATCTCCCGGTTGGTCAGCCCCTCACCGATCAGGGCCAGAATCTCCCGTTCCCGCCCCGTCAGCCGGGACAGTTCGTCGGGCTGCTGCTCCTCCTCGGCACCGTGCCGCAGCCGGGCCATCAGGCGGGCGGTCGTCGCCGGGTCGAGCAGGGACTTGCCGGTGGCCACCGTGCGTACCGCGTGAACGAGATCAGTACCGCTGATCTGCTTGAGGACATACCCGGCCGCCCCCGCCATGATCGCGTCCAGCAAAGCCTCCTCGTCATCGAACGAGGTCAGCATCAGACACACCAGGCCCGGCAGCCGCGAACGCAGTTCCCGGCACACGGTGACACCATCCCCGTCGGGCAGCCGCACGTCCAGCACCGCGACATCCGGACGCAGCGCCGGGACGCGAGCCAGCGCCTGCTCGGCCGTGGTCGCCTCCCCGACGACCTCCAGACCGGACTCCAGGTCGAGCAGATCGCGCACGCCACGCCGCACCACCTCATGATCGTCCAAGAGGAAAATCCGGACCGGAGGCTGGACTTCGGCCTCTCCGATGGTGTGCGGCATCACGACTCCGTACCTAGGGACTGTGCAAATGCCTGCATCCTGCCTGCTACACGGACTTCCGACCAGGGCCGAACGGCCCCATCCCGGACGCTCGCTTAACACCCCGATGGGACAGGCCGCGATGCGGTGCGACCGGGTCGCGAGGATCACGAAGGCAGCCACGCTGAGCAGCAGGGTGGCGACGTGTACGTATCGCGCTCGAAGTCGTTCAGCTGAGGAAACCTGCTCATACAGGCCAGGCCGAGGAGGAGGGCGGAAACGATCTGCACGCCGGTCTGGACCACCCGCAGCTCCTGCAGAAGCCCCACCAGGTTCCGATCGGCCCGCTCATCGGGAGTCTCGTGACGAAGCGGCTGCGGGCTCTCGTCCGGCTGCATGGGCATGCGCCGCATGGTCCCGGCCTGTGAGATCCAGGCGTCGGCACAGGGCGGGGTGTCGGACTGGAAACGCGCCTGGCTGTCCGCCCTCGCCGATGTCAGTTGCCGTCTCATCCAAAGCAGTCGGCGTCAGGTGAATCTATGTCAGACCGCCTATTCCGCCACCGAGAAGGGCGCGAGAGGCCCAACGTCGGGAAAGGAGCCTTCGACTAGCTGGCGTCCAAGCGTCCTCCTCCTCACGGTTGCGGCACTCCCGTTGTGGGGGTGATCACTCTTCCTTACGACCCACGACGATGGCACCAGGCTGCTGGCCACAATGGCGGCCAAGGAGACCTTCCTTCTTCTCGGCACCCAGGCGCACCACGCCCCGGGCGTGGACCGGTCATGGGATCAAGCCTGGGCGAACCTGGACAGCTGGAAACGCTGGCTGACCGTCACCGGCAGCGACCACGTGAGCTTCACCGACCTGCCCATCCTCGCCGCACAGGTGGGCCTCCCCATCCCCGGTGCGTCGATCTCTGCGCAACGCAGCGAAGAGATCACCCGCAGCTACGTCGCAGCCTTCTTTGACCTGCATGTGAAGGGCATCCCACAGCCGCTGCTCGACGGACCGTCACCGGACAGTCCGGAGGTAGCCTTCCAACAGCCCTGATCCCCCGTGGCCTCGCGATCGATCAGCGAGGCGAAGGCGTCACCGTGAGCGATCTCCGTCGGGCGGGTAGGCCCACTGGCGTCGGCCGCGGCGAGCGAGGGCACGGACCACGGGTACCCGGGCCCGCCTCGCCAGGCCTGCTCACCACCCCTCGCCGAGGACAGCCCCGGCGTGAAGGACGCGGTGGGCCCGCTCTCCGGCAAGACCATGATGGCGGTGTCGGTGGCGGTCTGGCCCGCTGTCCTGGCGTGTGCTGCACATCGTCCTGTGCGGCAGACCGAGACGGTGCGCGCCTTTGTCATCGGCCTGGTGCTCATCGCCCTGGGAGGTCCTCGGAACGTTTCCCCTATTCTTCCAGCTCTTCGGCTGAGCCTTCGGTTACGGCGCCGCGCAGACGGCCTCCACGAAGTGGCCCACCTGCTGGTCGGACAGGTGTCTGGCGAGATCGGCCTCGCTGATCATGCCGACCAGGCGGTGATCCGCGATCACCGGGACTCTCCGGATGCGGTGCTGCTCCATCGTCCGCAGCACCTTGTTCGCGTCGGCGTCCGCGTCGACCGTAACGGGCTTGCCCTGCGCGAGCTGGCCGACGGTGATGTGGTGCGGGTCCTTCCCCTTGGCCACGCACTTGAGCACGATGTCACGGTCGGTGATGATGCCGTGCAGGCGGTCGTCGGGCCCACAGATCGGCAGTGCGCCGACATCCAGTTCGCTCATCAGACGCGCCGCCTCCATGAGCGAGTCGGTCTCCTTCACGCAGTTGGCACCGCTGTGCATGATGTCTCTTGCGGTCCTCATCTCTGCCTCCTCGTATCTGCCCCCGGTTTCCAGTCTGGGCTTCGGCCGGGCGCCCCGCGCGTCCGGCGGGCTGATCCAGATGCACAGCGCAGGCGACAGGGCCCGGCCTTGGACCCGGGCCGATCGGACCATTCTCGGCAGCCGCACGCAGGCGGTCGACGCGGCCGGGTCGCAGAGAGGGCTGCGGGCGAGGTTGTGTCTCGGCCTTACGGCTCATCTGATCACGTGGATACGGTTGTTCCGGGGTCCGGACGGAGCGGGCCACGTTGCGCTGCCGCCCCGCTCGGGTGGTGGGGAGGCGGTGATGGGGCGAGGCCGGTTGAGGGTTTACCTGGGGGCCGCCCCGGGGGTCGGCAAGACGTACGCGATGCTCGCTGAGGGGCAGCGGCGCCGGGCCCGCGGTACCGACGTGGTCATCGGGTTCGTCGAGCCGCACGGGCGGCAGCTGACCGCCGCGATGGCCGAAGGGCTGGCCACCGTGCCACGGCGTGAACACGCCTACCGGGGCGGCCACTTCACCGAGATGGACGTGGACGCGGTGCTGAACCGTCGCCCGCAGGTCGCGCTCGTCGACGAGCTGGCGCACACCAACGTGCCCGGCTCGCGCAACGGCAAACGGTGGCAGGACATCGACGAACTCCTGGACGCCGGGATCGACGTGGTGACCACGCTCAACATCCAGCACCTGGACTCGCTGGCTGACGTGGTGGAGCAGATAACTGGAGTGCGGCAGCGGGAGAGGGTACCCGACGCGGTGGTACGGCAGGCGGAGCAAGTGGAGCTGGTCGACATGACGCCGGAGGCACTGCGTCGGCGGATGGTGCACGGCAACGTGTATCCGCCGGACCGGATCGAGGCGGCGCTCACCCACTACTTCCGGCCGGGCAACCTGACCGCTCTGCGCGAACTGGCCTTGTTGTGGGTGGCCGACCGGGTCGAGGAGGGGCTCCAGAAATACCGGGCCGAGCACGGGATCGCGGCGCCGTGGGAGACCAGGGAACGCATCGTCGTCGCGCTCACCGGCGGCGCGGAGGGCGAGGCGTTGATCCGGCGCGCCACCCGGATCGCCGCGCGCACCCCGGGTGCCGAACTCCTGGCCGTGCATGTCGTCGCCGACGACGGCCTCACCGACACCGGGGCCTCACGGCTCGTCGGGCAACGCCGCCTGGTCGAGGAAATGAACGGCAGCTACCACGAGGTGATGGGCTCGGACATTGCCGAGTCGCTGCTGCGGTTCGCCCGGGCACACAACACCACCCAGCTCGTGCTGGGCGCCAGCCGCCGGGGCCGGTGGGCTTCGCTTGTTGAGGGCGAGGGAGTCGGGCCCAGAGCCGCACGGCTGGCCGGCCATCTCGACGTCCACCTCGTGGCACTCGACACCCCGCACGCAGATCGCCGTCCACACCGTGCCCGCCCCAGTGCCCCTGACGACAGCCGGGCCGAGACCTACGCGCTCAGGGCGCTGGCCCTGAGCGTCCTCAGCGGCCACGAGGCCCCTCCCGCCCTCCTGGAGGTACTACGCGAACTGCTCGCGCTGGACGCCGTCAGCCTGCTGGAAAAGGCACCGCAGCATTCCGCCGACGAAGATGCAGAGGGCTGGTTCGTGGCGGCGAGCAGCGGCGAGGCGGCCCCGGAACGCCCCGGGAACCCGGAGACGCACGTCTCACTGGACAGCGGGGCTGTGATCGCGACCGCGGGACGTGCCCTTGGCCCGGCCGACCGGCGCACCCTGACCTCCTGCGCGCCCCTCCTGCATGCTGCCCTCGATCGCTACCGTGCAACCGGGCCCGCACCACAGCCGGACGCACCGCCCACGGACAACCTGCTGCGCATCGCCCGCATGCGGACGAGCCTTGCCCTGCAGCAGGCACTCGAAGCCCCTCGCGCAGCCCTGCACGTGCTCCACGAGCACGCCGTAGGGCACCAGGCGCTGCTCGAACAGGCTCACCGGGATTTCGACCACGCGATGCGTCTGGTCACCGACCTCATCGACCTGGACCGGCTGCGCGCCGGCGCACTGGAGACGTATCTCAGGCCGGTCGACATCGACGACGTACTGGCCGCCGTCGTCGACGACCTCGGGCCGGGCGGGCACGACCTGGCCATCGCGCTCCCCGACGACCTGCCCGATCCCATCGCTGACGGGGCCTTGCTGACCCGCGTGCTCACCCGCCTCGCCGCACACGCCCTGCGCCACAGCCCATCCGGTCAGCCTCCAATGATCGACGCGGCCGCACCGTCCGGCCGTGTCGAAGTCCGCATCAGTCACACGACGACCGAGGCTCCCACAGGCGCCGATCCCTTGCTGCACCTGTCGCGGGAACTGGTCGAGGCGATGGATGGCTCACTGTCCGTTACGGCCCGTCCCGGCGGGCTTACGGTCGTCGTGAGCATGCCGTCAGCAGCACTGGCGAACCCCGCGATGCCCGACGAATCCGGGTGAGAGTGGGCCGTCGTTTCGCCGACCCCGTGCAGAGCTCCACTGCCCGACTCGCGCGGGCCGCGGCCACCCGCCGTACCAACCACGGCCAGAACGAGCCGACCCGCCCCCTGCTCTGGACCGTCCGGCCCAGGTGCTCGCCAACCACTGCGCAGCAGGATGGCAAGAAGAGGACTCTTCCTCGGCGATCGCCGTCCGGGGCAGGGGGTCGTGCCGAAATCCGCACGCCGAGGGAGGCAGTGATGAACGATTCAGCCGTCCATCGTCTGATGCCAGTGATGCGTCCCCCGGTGACGGCACCACCAGGGCGTATCGACGTCACCCACGTCAACGGCCAGTCGTACGCCGTCTTCGTCCGCGGTCACGAACTCACCGTCGACCAGCCGGTCGAATCCGGCGGCGACGATGACGGCCCCACCCCGGTGGAGCTGTTCGTCGCCTCTCTGGCCTCTTGTGTGGCGTACTACGCGGGCCGGTTCCTCCAGCGTCATCACCTGCCGTACGAGCACCTGCGGGTGCGGGCGGAGTTCGAGATGGCGGATGACCGCCCGGCGCGCGTCACGGCGATCCGGATACGCATCCTGCTGCCGGCAGAGCTGAGCAAAGCGCATCTGGAGGGCCTCCGGGCCGTGGTGAACCACTGCACGGTCCACAACTCGCTGCGCTGCCCGCCCGAGATCACTGTCGCTGTGGAGTGACCGACCGGCCCGAGGAAGGGCCGACAGGCCCCTCGCCTCTCCCCTGCCCGGGCGACACGGTGGAAGGAGAAGGAGGATGCGGTCATGTCAGACCGTGTCCCACAGTCCGATTCAGGAGGGCGGGGATCTCATGTACGCGTTCGGGATGGTGGCACTTCTCGGGCTTGCCGTACTAGTCGTCGCGAAGATCGCACACCGCTATCTGTCCGTGGCCCAGGAGTTCTGGGCGTTCGCGCTGGTGGCGCTCGGCATGGGCGCGGCCTGGCTCGCCGACTTCGACCTGTTCGGAGCCTGGGGACTCACCGTGCGCAATGCCACCATCGGCACCACACTGACCGGATTCCTGGTGGCGGGCGCGGCCTACTTCTGGCGGGAGATTCTGTACTTCTTCACCGGAGCGGCCCGCAAGTTCACCGACGAGGCCAAGACCATCGAAAAAACTGGAGAGCTGCGCCGGGTCGCCTGAACCACACAGCAGCAAGACGCAGTTGACATCGCAGCGGCGGGAGACGGGCGCACACCCGCCTCTCGCCCCCTGCGCTTCCTCACCCCGAGGAGAGACCATGGAATGGTCGATACGGGGCGCTCTGATCGTCGGGGTCGACGGCTCAGCCGCTTCGCTGGCTGCCCTGCGCTGGGCATCGGCCCAAGCCCGGCTGCTGGGAGCCCCCTTGGCGGTGGTGCATGCCTGGGCACCGACCGCCCCGCTGCGCGCACCCTACGCGCCGGTCACCGGCCAGGCGTCGGTAGAGCAGGACCGCCGCCGCGCGGCGGAACTGCTCCAGGCGTCGGTGGCATGGCTCCTTGCGTCCGATCCGGATGCTCACGTGCGCCCCCTCCTGGACGAGGGCATGCCGGCGACGGTCCTCCTGCGGCATGCCCGTCATGCCTGTCTGCTCGCCTTGGGGCGAAAGCCCCAGGAGGATGTCGCGCTGCCGGCTCTCGGCTCGGTGGCCCGTGAATGTATCCGGCACGCGATGTGTCCGGTGGTCACCGTGCCCGAGTCGCCGGCTCCGGGCGCCGGGATTCCGTGGCTTGCCGAGCACGTGGCCGCGGGGGCCGGGCGGTTCTGACGGGTACAGCCCGACCGGGCCTCCGGGAGGGACGTTCGGCCCCTTCGCAGCGGCCTGAGCCGGAGTGACGGTAGAAGCCAGACGTTCCCGGGCGCCCGGTGTCCATCGAGGAGGTCCGCCATGACGCGCGAGATCATCGGCAAGCCGGAACACGTCCGTGTTCCGCCGAATCTCACCGATTACGCCCGCACCCGGGCGGAGTTCAGCTGGGAGCGGGCTCGCGAAGAGCTGGCCGGACTGCCAGGAGGTGGGATCAACATCGCATACGAGGCCGTCGACCGGCACGTCGCCGAGGGCCGGGGACAGCACACCGCACTGCGCTGTGTCCGCCGCGACGGATCCGTGGAGTCCATCTCGTACACGCAACTCACACTGCTGACCAATAAGTTCGCGCATGTGCTGCGCGCTCTCGGAGTGGGGCGGGGCGACCGCGTGTTCACGCTCCTCGGTCGCTGTCCCGAGCTGTTCACCACTGTGCTCGGCACGCTCAAGAACGTCAGTGTGCTGTGTCCGCTGTTCTCGGCGTTCGGGCCGGATCCGGTCGCCCAGCGGATGCGCCTGGGAAACGCCCGGGTGCTGGTGACCACTCAGGAGCTGTATCAGCGAAAGGTCGCCCCGATTCGCGACACGCTGCCCGACCTCGAACACGTTCTGATCGTCGACGAGCATCATCAGCTCCCGACCGGAACAAGGTCTTTCGAGGAGCTGATGAGCCGGGCATCCGAGGCGTTCACCGTGCCCCACACGGACGCGGACGAGATGGCGCTGCTGCACTTCACCAGCGGCACGACGGGCGCGCCCAAGGGGGCGGTGCACGTCCACGAGGCCGTAGTCGCCCATCACATCACCGCGGCATACGCCCTCGATCTGCACCCGGATGACGTGTACTGGTGCACGGCCGACCCGGGCTGGGTCACCGGCATGTCATACGGGATCATCGCCCCACTCACCCACGGCGTCACGCTGGTCGTGGACGAGGGCGACCTCGACGCCCGGCGCTGGTACCGGATCCTCGCCAGGGAGCGGGTCACCGTCTGGTACACCGCCCCGACCGCGATTCGGATGCTGATGCGGGCCACCCCGCGCGAAGGTCCGTACGACCTGCCGCGCTCCTTCGACCTGTCGGCGCTTCGGTTCATCGCCTCGGTGGGCGAGCCTCTCAACCCCGAGGCCGTGGTGTGGGGCCAGGACGTGCTCGGTCTGCCGATCCATGACAACTGGTGGCAGACCGAGACCGGCTGCATCATGATCTCCAATCTGGCGGCCTGCCCGGTCAAGCCCGGTTCCATGGGCCGGCCGCTCCCCGGGGTGGAGGCCACGGTGCTGATGCGGGGCTCGGACGGTGAGGTCTGGCGCTCGCCCGAAGGAAGGGCCTGGATTCTCGACGAGCCCGACCAGGAGGGCGAGTTGGCGCTACGGCCGGGCTGGCCGTCGATGTTCCGGGGCTATCTGCACGCCAAGGACCACTACGAGGCGAGCTTCGCCGACGGCTGGTATCTGACCGGCGATGTCGTGCGCCGGGACGCCGAGGGGTTCTTCTGGTTCGTGGGCCGTGCGGACGACGTCATCAAGTCGGCAGGGCACCTGATCAGCCCGTTCGAGGTGGAGAGCGCTCTGCTGGAGCATCCCGCGGTGGCCGAGGCCGGGGTGATCGGACGGCCCGACCCGACGGTGGGGGCGGTCGTCAAGGCATACGTCTCGCTGCGGCCCGGGATTCAGCCAGGCACTGAACTGCGGCGCGAGCTCCTGGCATTCGCCCGCCGCAAGCTGGGCCCCACCGTCGCGCCCCGCGAGATCGCCTTCGATCAGAACCTGCCGCACACCCGCAGCGGCAAGGTGATGCGGCGGCTGCTGCGGGCCAGGGCGTGCGGCCTGCCCGAAGGTGACACCTCCACTCTGGAAACGCCCGAGACGACGGGGGGCTCATCATGAGCACGGCCCGCAAGAAGACAACGAAAGACGCCCACGGGCAGAAGTCCGAGGCAGCGGCCAAGCACCATCGTGAACTGCTCGCCGCGATGCTGCTGATCCGCCGCTTCGAGGAGCGGTGTGTCGAGCTTTACAGCGCCTCGAAGATCCGCGGCTTCGTCCACCTCTACATCGGCGAGGAGGCCGTTGCCGTCGGCGTGCACCAGGCACTCGACCCGGGCGACGCGGTTGTCTCCACCTACCGCGAGCACGGCCATGCCCTTGCCCGGGGGATCCCGGCCGAGGCGGTGATGGCCGAAATGTACGGGAAGGCCACCGGCTGCAGCCACGGCCGGGGCGGCTCCATGCACCTGTTCGACGTGGACCGCCGCTTCTACGGCGGCAACGCCATCGTCGGCGGCGGCATCCCTCTCGCCGCAGGCATCGCCCTGGCAGAGCGGATGCGCGGCGGACAGGGGGTGGTGTGCTGCTTCTTCGGTGACGGGGCCTTCGCTGAGGGCGAGTTCCACGAGACCGCCAACCTGGCCGCGCTGTGGAACCTGCCGCTGCTGCTGGCCTGCGAGAACAACCTGTACGCCATGGGCACCCCGCTCCTCGTCGAGCACGCCCAGACCGATCTGGCGATGCGCGCCGCCTCGTACGGCATGCCGGCCTGGGCCGTCGACGGCATGGACGTCCTCGCCGTCGAAGAGGCCGCCCGGCGCGCCGTGGACGGCATCCGCGCCGGCAACGGGCCGCACTTCCTCGAACTGCGTACGTACCGCTACCGCGCCCACTCCATGTACGACCCGGATCGCTACCGCGACAAGTCCGAGATCGAGCAGTGGCGCACCCGCGACCCGATCCAACTGCTCTCCGAACGGATGAGCGTGAAGGGCGAGTTGGACGACTCCGCCTACGCGGAGCTCGATGCCAATGCCGCCCAGGCAGTGGCGCGGGCGGAGTCAGCAGCCGAGTCGGCGCCCGTGGAACCGGTCGCCGACCTCCTGCGCCACGTAATGACCGAACCGGCGGAAGCAGTACAGCCATGACAACCACTCCGACAGCCTCCCTCACCTACCGGGAAGCACTGCGCGAAGCCCTGCGCGAGGCACTGGCCGCCGACGAGCGGGTCTTCCTCATGGGTGAGGACGTGGGCAAGTACGGCGGCGCCTTCGGCGTCAGCCTCGGACTGGTGGAGGAATTCGGGCCGGAGCGGGTGCGGGACACCCCGCTGTCGGAGTCGGCGTTCGTCGGGGCGGGCATTGGAGCGGCGATCGCCGGAATGCGGCCGATCGTCGAGATCATGACGGTCAACTTCAGCCTGCTCGCCCTGGACCAGATCCTCAACAACGCCGCCACCCTGAGGCACATGTCCGGCGGCCAGTTCTCCGTCCCCGTCGTGATCCGCATGACCACGGGGGCCGGGCGACAGCTCGCCGCCCAGCACTCGCACAGCCTGGAGGGCTGGTATGCGCACATCCCCGGCATCCGGGTGCTGGCCCCGGCCACCGTGGGCGACGCGCGCACCATGCTGGCACCGGCGCTCGCCGACCCCGACCCGGTCGTCATCTTCGAGCACGGTTCGCTCTACAACGCCTCCAGTGAACTCGGCTCGCCCAAAGACGAGTTGGACATCGGCACCGCCGCCGTGCGTCGCACCGGGAACGACATCACCCTCATCACCTACGGGGGCTCGCTGCCCAAGACGCTCGCCGCGGCGGACCTGCTCGCCGCCGACGGGATCGACGCCGACGTCATCGACCTGCGCTCCCTGCGCCCGCTCGACGACGCCACCGTCATGGCCTCGGTGGCCCGCACCCACCGTGCGGTGATCGTCGACGAGGGGTGGCGCACCGGCAGCCTGGCCGCCGAGGTCTCGGCACGGATCACCGAGCAGGTCTTCTACGAACTGGACGCGCCCGTTGGCCGGGTGTGCAGCGCCGAGGTGCCCATTCCCTACGCCCGGCAGCTGGAACAGGCCGCGCTACCGCAGCCGCAGGGCATCGCGGCGGCGGCCCGGAAGGCGGTCGGGCACCATGGGTGAGTTCATGATGCCCTCACTCGGCGCCGACATGGAGGCGGGCACGCTCCAGGAGTGGCTGGTCGCACCGGGCGACGTAGTCAAGCGCGGCGATGTGGTCGCGGTCGTGGAGACCGACAAGTCCGCGATCGAGGTGGAGTGCTTCGAGACGGGCACGGTGGGGCGGCTGCTCGTCGAGCCGGGAACCCGGGTCGCCGTCGGCACACCGCTGGCAGTGATCGACAGCGCGACCGCGCAAGGACCGGTGGTTCCGGCGCCGGAACCACCGGTCCCGAGGGCGGAGCCCAGTCCGACGAAGCCCCTGCCTGCGGCTACGACGCGCCACACCCCTGTCCCCCGGCGCTCCCCCGCGAACCCCCCAGAGGTAGCGGCCCGTCAACCGATGCGAGCCAAACCCGCCGTCGCGCACACCGACGCCGGCCCACTCGTGCGGCACCTGGCCGCCGAGCGCGGTATCGACCTGGCCTCCGTCAACGGAACGGGCCGCGGCGGGCGGATCACCCGCGCCGACGTCGAACACGCCGGACAGGCCGGAGCGCCCCGCGTCCGGGCCACCCCGTACGCCCGCCGGCTCGCCCTTGAAATGAATGTCGACCTCGCTCAACTGCACGGCACCGGCGAGAACGGCGCCGTGCGGGCCGCCGACATACGCGAGGCCGTACGAGCTCATGCCGTCGCCGAGCGGTCAAGCACCGGGGTTCACGACCCCGGCGCCACGCTAGGCAGGGCGGGCGCCGGACGGGAGGCCGGGGCGGCGTCCACGAGCGGCAGCGCCGCCCCGGCAGCTCCCGCCGCCCAAGCCGCTGCCTCCGACTCGGACCGGAAGGCGGCCACGATGCGCCGGGCGATCGCCGACCTGATGGCCCGGTCCAAGCGGGAGATCCCGCACTACTACCTCGCCGCCACCATCGACATGGCGACGGCCCTCGCCTGGCTGCGCGGCATCAACCGTGCCCGTCTGCCCGGGGAACGCCTGCTGCCTGCCGCCCTGTTGCTGAAGGCAGCGGCCGTTGCCGCCTGCGAGGTCCCGGCGCTCAACGGGTTCTGGCAGGACGGCTTCGTAGCCGGGGACGGTGTGCACCTGGGGGTGGCCGTGTCCCTGCGCGACGGGGGCCTGCTCACCCCCGTCATCCATGACGCCGACTCCCTCACATGCGAGGAACTCATGGGCAGGCTCAAGGACCTCGCCCAACGCGCCCGCAGGGGACGGCTGCGCGGCTCGGAGGTGTCCGGTGCCACCCTGACCGTGACCAGCCTGGGCGAGCAGGGGGTGGAATCCGTCTTCGGCGTCATCTACCCGCCCCAGGTGGCCCTGGTCGGTTTCGGCGCCGTCGTCGAACGGCCCTGGGCCGTGGACGGCCTGCTCGGCGTCCGCCCTGTCGTGACCGCCACCCTGTCCGGCGACCACCGCGCCAGCGACGGCGCGACCGGCGCCCGCTACCTCACGACCGTCGCCCGTCTCCTGCAGAAACCCGAGGAGTTGTCATGAACCGCGTCGAAGCCCTCACCCTCGTCAAAGACTCCATCCTGGAGATCGCCCCGGACGTCGACCTGAACAGCGTCGGCCCCGACGATAAGTTCCGTGTCGCACTGGAACTCGACTCGCTCGACTTCCTGAGCCTGGTGGAGCTGCTCTCCGAACGCAGCGACATCCGGATCGTCGAGGACGACTACCCCGCCCTGACCACGCTGTCAGACTGCGCGGGTTTCCTGGCCGACCGCTCTTGAAAGGCTGCGGGTGCAGCCCCGGCGCGTGGACGGCGCGCTGGGGACAGGCAGCTGCCACAGCGCGACGTACTGGAGAGGACGAGGTACGTACCTGTTCTTCTGCACGGAGGAAAGGGAAGAGAACATCATGGGCACCTCTCACACGTTCCGCCGCATCGCGCTCGGTGCTTCGGTTCTGGCCATCACGCTGCTTGTGTCGGCGACCACGACCGGCAGCCGGGCGGGCGCCGCGTCCGGCACGGCCGGCTCGCCGGTCCGGGGCGGCAGCCCGCAGTCCGCTCTCGACCGGGTCGCCGACTTCTACGGCGCCTACATCGACGTCCTGTACGACTCCGGCCACAGCCCGCTCGCCGATTCCCTGCGCGACCACTATCTGACCACGGACCTGCGCAGCAGTCTGGCCCGCTGGGAGGCCTCTCACCACCAGGACGGCGTGCTGCAGGCGAAGGACATCCCGATCGCGTGGTCCGTCGCCTACAACGACAGCGGCATGGGGCACTGCTGGAGTCTCGTCACCCTCACCTGGCAAGACGGGAACCACACCCACCGCACGCGCCTGATGGTCCAGTCCGACCTGGCGACCAGGCTCATCTCCGGCATCAAGCCCGACCAGTAGCCATGGCGCCGTGACCGGTCCGGTCAGTCGGTCCGGTCACGGACCAGTCGGCCCCTGTTGCCTCGTGCGCCGTACGCGCATGCTGACCGCAGGCCCGCACCGCGCGAGGGCACGGCACTCCGAGCGGGCCCTGAGGAGGACACCCTGGAGGTGGTCGCGTGAGCGCGGTTCCCTGGCGCCGGTCGCACAGAATCCCAAAGACCGTCTTGAACCTGGCGTGCGCGGAGCGCACCGTGGGAGTGGAGGCCGCCCTCCGGTTGCCGACGGTGATGATGCTGGTGGTGGAGGACGCCTGCACGCGGATCGCCCGCGAGGACTGGCGTCGCCGCGAACCAGCCCGCTGGCGCTGCAAGGCCTACCACCGCTGGTGCTCGGAGGGACAACAGCTCCGCGCCAAGAAAGCCCGACTGAAGGAACTCGCCGCCCAGTGCCTGGACACCTCGGACTGACCGACCCTGAGCGTTGAACCGGTGCAGCCACTCGCGGACCGCCTTGTGGCAGCAGCCGAGCTGATCCGCGGCGCCTCGCCACCACTTACAGCTGCCGCACCGCATGGACCGATTGACCACGATGCCGCGAACCGTGAAGGTCCTGCAGACCTGCTGGACTCTCCCAGATCACAGTGAACCAATGTCCTGGTCGGCCAGACACCGCGCGTAACCTCGCGCCGAACCCCAGGAATAGCAATCCTCACCCAACGTCACTCCCGTGACAGACACCGAGCGCGTGAGAGCCGCAGGCGGTTTTCCACAAGGAGGGAGTTATCCACAGCCCCTGCCAACAGGGGTGGCCGGGTTTAGCGTTCATCGGCGCCCGTTGTAGCAGCCGTCGTCGGACTCGCAGGGGGAGCGTGTCGAGTTGGTCAGGGACCGCCCCGTCCTCGCCCTGCACAGGGACGGCGACCCGAACGAACCAGGGGCTTAGGCGTAGGCCCATGGCCCACGCGGCGGGGCCGTTCGTCCCCTGGCGCGAGTCCCGGTTGACGCGGTGTGCTGGACAGGGACGGGAGCGAGGATTGCCGCATCGGACGGACCGAGGTGCGCCATGGACAACGCCACCAGAATCACCGTCACGGCACGGCTGCGCCGTCTGACCCGCGTGATCGTCACCCCGCGGCTGGAACCCGCACTCCTGGCCGTCACAGCGGCGGCTCTGACGGCCGGCGGCATCGCCTGGCTCGCCGGCGCCGGTGGCCTCGCAGACCTGTTCTGGGGCCTGGGCACGATATCGGCCGTCATACCCGCCGTGGGGTGGGTACTGAACGCGCTGCGGCACGGGCACGCGGGCGTGGACCTGATCGCCGTGCTGGCCCTGGGCGGCACCCTGGCCGTGGGGGAGTACCTCGCCGGGTCCCTGATCGCTTTGATGCTGGCCACCGGTCGCACCCTTGAGGCCGCCGCCCAGCGGCGCGCCTCCCACGACCTGCGCGCCCTGCTCGAACACGCGCCGCGTTCGGCACGCCGCCGCACCGACGCCGGGGTCGACACGGTGCCGCTGGCCGAGGTCGGTGTCAACGACCTGCTCGTCGTGGGTCCCGGCGAAGTGGTCCCCGTGGACGGCCGGGTGGAAAGCACCGCCGCCGTCCTCGACGAATCCGTACTCACCGGTGAGCCCCTCCAGGTCGAACGGCCGCAGGGCGAACCGGTCCGCAGCGGAGTGGTCAATGCGGGCGGAGCCTTCGAACTGCGGGCCACAGCCACCGAGCAGAACAGCACCTACGCGGGCATCGTCCGCCTGGCGCAGCAGGCCGGGGCGGAGTCCGCGCCCGTAGTGCGGCTCGCCGACTGCTACGCGGCCTGGTTCCTTCCCCTGTCCCTCGTGGTGGCGGGACTGGCCTGGCTGATCAGCGGATCTGCGGTACGCGCGGTCGCGGTCCTGGTGGTCGCCACCCCGTGCCCCCTGCTGCTGGCCGCGCCGGTCGCGATCGTCTCCGGGCTCTCCCGAGCCTCCCGCCTCGGCGTGGTCATCCGCGACGGTGGTGCCCTGGAGAACCTCGGTCGCGCCCGCACCCTGCTTCTGGACAAGACGGGGACCCTCACCGGCGGCCGCCCGCGCGTCCTGGACGTGACCGCCGCTCCCGGCCGCAAGCCCGCGGAGGTACTCCGCCTGGCAGCATCCCTCGACCAGTACTCGCCACACGTCCTCGCCCACGCCATCGTCGACACGGCCCGTGAACGCAAGCTGGAGCTGTCGGTTCCGGCAAACGTCACCGAGGAGCCCGGACGCGGTGCTTCGGGCACGGTCGATGGGCACCAGGTCTCCATCGGCCGTCTCAGCCTCTCGGGCGTACAGCCTTCCTGGGCCCGCGCCATCGACAACCGCGCCCTCCTCGACGGCGCGGCCGTCGCCTGGCTGTCCGTCGACGGACACCCGGCCGGCGCCGTCCTCCTGCGTGACCCCGTCCGGCCCGACGCGCCCCGCACCCTGCGCCACCTGCGGGCGGCGGGCATCGAGCGCCTGATGATGCTCACCGGCGACCGCGCCGAACCCGCCCGGGAGGTCGCCGCCATCCTCGGCCTCGACGACGTGCGCGCCGGGCTCAGCCCGGCCGGCAAGGTCGCCGTCGTACGCGCCGAACGCGAACGCGCGGTCACCGTGATGGTCGGCGACGGCGTGAACGACGCCCCCGCCCTCGCCGCCGCCGACATCGGCGTGGCCATGGGGGCACGGGGCTCCACCGCCTCCTCCGAAGCCGCCGACATCGTCCTGACCACCGACCGCGTCGACCGTCTGGCCGACGCGGTCGCCATCGCCGTACGAGCCCGGCGCATCGCCGTGCAGAGCGCGCTCGGGGGCATGCTGATGTCGCTCGCCGCCATGGCCGCAGCCGCTTTCGGCTTGCTCCCGCCGGCCGTCGGCGCCCTGCTCCAGGAGGGCATCGACGTCTCCGTCATCCTCAACGCTCTGCGCGCCCTGCGTGTCGACCAGTCCACGCGACCGGCCCTCACACCCACCGCCGAAGCACTCATCCACCGCTTCGCGGCAGAGCACGGCGACCTCCAGGACGTCCTCGACGCCGTACGCGACGCCGCGGACCGACTCTCCGACAACCCCGGCCCCAAGGCCCTCGCAGCCGTCGAAGAGACCCACCGGCTGCTCACCGAACGGCTGCTTCCCCACGAGTACGCCGAGGAGCACCAGCTCTACCCCGCCCTGGCACCCACCCTCGGCGGCCCTGAGACCACCGCCACCATGAGCCGCGCCCATGTCGAGATCGAACGCCTCTCCCGCCGCATCGCCACCCACCTACGCCTGGCCCACGCCGACGGCGGCCTCGCCCCCGGCCAACTCGACGACCTGCGCTCAAGCCTGTACGGACTCAACACCGTCCTGCGCCTGCACTTCACCCAGGAAGAGGAGAACTACTTCTCGCTGGCTCCGTGAGAACACGACCTGGCTGTGGCGACCGCATCCGGAAGTCCTTCCATCGCCGCTTCGTACGCCAGCCGACGGCCTCGGTACACCCCTTGGCCTGGCGGGAACTGGAAACGGTGCGTTCGACCCGAACCGTCACCAGTCCATCGCCGATCACAACGTCGATGCCCTCGGGAGACGTGCCCAGCAGTTCGTCGCGGTCGTCCTCCGCGTCCCCCTCGATAGGGACCGCGGGTATCGTGAACTTGCTGGGAATGGTCTCGAACCGGTCAGGCGCCTCCGGGAACTGGAACCTCCGGCCCGTGTGGCAGTGGAAGTGCGGCTGTCGCCCTGGTTCTCGGCGCTCGTGGCGTCTGCCGACACTTCCAGCGCAGCGTGCCCGGTTCCCTCTCACTGAGGCCGAACAACCCATGCCCGGGTCCCTGAAGTCCCCTTCTCCCGCACGTTCGTCGTCAAACTGGTGAGGAAGGGCCCAGTTGCCTTGCTCGTCGACACCTACGACACCGAGCAGGGTGTACGCATCGCCGCCCAGGTCCTGACCGGCGGTCATCGGCTCGGCAGGGCGACTGCCGAGGAATTTCGCCCGGAGTCGGGCCGCGCTTGCCGCCCGCGTCGTTGCCCCAGCGGCATCCCGGTCGATCGAATCAGAACGGTTCCCCCATTCCGCGCCTGGAGACTCCCTCCGGTCCTTCGCTCAGTGGCGGTGTCCATTGGTCATCGCTTTCCGCAAGCCATAGACGGCAGCACCGAGTACGAGAACGGCGGCGCCCGGGACTACGGTGGTCAGAGGCAGGGCGAGGGCCGCACAGCCCGCCAGGCCGATCACGGGCACGAGGCGGGGCGGCCGGCCTTCGTCAGGGGTGCGAAGGTGGTGCGCGAGGGGCCGAGGACCAGCGCGAGAAGCGACCCGAGCCCCGCGATGGCCGCGCCGACACTCACGACAGGAACCAGGCTCGGGACGCCAGCGGCGCGCACCGCCTCGGCCAGGGGCGCCGAACCCTGAGCGAGGCGGTCCGGCCCAGTACCGTGAGCACACCCACGGCAACGGCCGCGTACACGACGAGGGCGATACCGAGCGCCAGAGGGATCGCACGGAGAACGGTGCGAGCGGGATCGCGAACCTCTTTGCCGAGCGATGCGATCCGGGCGTAACCGGCGAAGGCGAAGAACAGCAGGCCGGCCGCCTGGAACGTCCCGCCGACGGTCACCTCCGCGCCGATGTCCGGGCGCGCGACATCGGCGGTGCCGCAGGTCAGGCAAGAGTCCCCACGGCAGCCAGGACCGCGAGAACCAGAACCACGACGGCACGGGTCAGCAGCGCGGGCTTCTGTACGCCGGTGTAGTTGAGTGCGGTCAGCGCCACCACGGCGGCGACCGCAACAGCGTGGGCCTGGCCCGGACACGCATAGAAAACGACGGTCAGGGCCGTCGCAGCGCAGGACGCGGTCTTGCCGACCACGAACGCCCAGCCCGCCACAGGTACCCCCAAAAGTCACCCAGACGCTCACGGCCGTAGACGTAAGTCCCCCCGGACTCGGGATGGCAGGCGGCCAGCCGGGCCGATGACGTCGCGTTGCAGTACGCCACGACCGCGGCCAGCGCCAGGGCGAGCAGGAGCCCGGAACCGGCGGGACCGGCCGCTGGACCGAACGCTGCGAAGATCCCGGCCCCGATCATCGATCCCAGGCCGATCAGCACTGCGTCGGATACCCCCAAGCGTCGCTTGAGCTCACCCGCGCCCGTCGAAGCCCCACTGTGCTCATCCCGTCCCCCCTCCACCACACCAGCTGTTGATCTCGGCGCACGGCAGCCGACGAAGGTGTCAGGCAGGGGTGCCCGCACCGCAGTGGTCAGCGGCCCCGCGGGCCGCGGTCCCGCGGGGCCTGCACCGCACGGGGCGAGGACAGCGGCAACGAGAATCCTTGTCCTGTCCCTACGAGGTGCCAGGTCCTGGGCCCTGCTGACCGCGGCGCCATGCTTGGTAGGCCGACACCGCCGTCGGTAGGGTCGGGAAGATCCGGCTTGCGCCGACCGAGGCTGTGAGCCCGTAGGCGTCCAGGTCTTCTCGTAGTTCGTGCTTGACCCGGGCCAGGGCGAAGACGATGCCCCGCCGATGGAGCTCCAGGCGGAGGGCTTCGACGGCGTCGAGCGCGGTGATGTCGACCTCGACGTTGGCCTCGGTGTTCAGGACGAACCACTTCACCGCCCCGTGATGTTTGTCGACCGCGGCCAGGGCACGGCGGCGGAAGTCTTCGGCGTTGGCGAAGAAGAGTGGTGAGTCGTAACGGTAGATCAGCAGCCCGGGGATGGTGCGGGCCTGGGGGTAGTCGTCGACGTCGTGCATGCCGGCGACACCCGGTACGAGTCCTTCGACCGCGTCGTGGGGGCGGGCCACCCGCACCAGGAGTTCCGCTACCGACAGGGCGACCGCGACGAGAACTCCGTACAGGATGCCGAGGGTGAGTACGCCCAGTGTGCAGCCGATCGCCAAGAGCAGCTCGCGCCTTCGAAAGGCGCCGAGGCGGCGGAACTCGCCGATTCGGACCAGGCGGAGGGCGGCGTAGACGACGATGGCACCGAGCACGGCGCTCGGGGTGTGCGAGAACAGTGGGCCGAGGAAGAGCAGTACGGTCAGGACCGCCAGGGCGGCGACCAGAGAGTACGCCTGGCTTCGACCGCCGGCCGAGTCGGCGAGGGCCGTCCGGCTGGCGCTGCTGCTCACCGGGAAGCCGTGCAGGACTCCCGCCCCGAGGTTGGCTGCGCCCAGCGCGAGGAGTTCCCGGTTGGCGTCGAGCGGGCGCGGATCGTCGTGCCCCGCGAAGGCCCGGGCCGTGAGGACCACGTCCGAGTAGCCGACCAGCAGCACACCGAGCGCGGGCAGCAGCAGTTGAGGAAGTGCTGTCAGGTCCGGCGCCGTCGGGGCGGGCAGCCCCGACGGGACCTTGCCGATCACGGTGACCCCGTATCGGTCGAGGCTGAAGACGGACGCGGCCGTCGTGGCGAGGACCAGGGCAATCAGGGGGCCGGGAAGTGTGCGCCGCAGGTGCGGCAGGGCGAAGAGGAGGACAAGGATGGCAGCGGCCAGGCCCAGCGTCGGCCCGTGGGCCTGCGGCACATGCTGGAAGAAGGAGACCAGCTGAGGGAAGAACCGGGAGCCCGTCGTCCGCACGCGGGTGAGCCGTGGCAGCTGGTCCACGATCATGATCAGTGCCACGCCCGCCAGGTAGCCGACCAGCACAGGCTTGGACAGCACATCCGCGAGGAACCCGAGCCGCATCGCCCAGGCGAGCAGGCTCAGCAGCCCGACGATGACCGCGAGAGCCGCCGCCAGGGTGAAGTAGCGAGCCGGATCCCCTGCCGCGAGAGGTCCCACTGCGGCCGCCGTCATCAGCGCTGTGGTCGATTCGGGGCCGACCGACAGCAGCCGTGACGAGCCGCACGCGGCGTACAGGACCGTGGCGGGAAGTGCGGCCCAGAGGCCGGCGACAGGAGGCAACCCGGCCACACCTGCGTACGCCATGACCTGAGGCACCAGATAGGCGGCGACGGTGACGCCGGCAAGGGCGTCGCCGCTCACCCACGCACGCCGATAGTCGGCCAGTGCGGGCGGCATCAAGTTCGGTCTTCGACGCTGGGGCATGGCGCTCCTTCGGGCCGCTGTCCCCCAGCATCTCGCTCCCAGCCGCCACGCCGCGAGGGCCGAGCGGGCCCAGGCAGCGCTCCTGAGGACCGTGCGGACCCGCGAGTGGGCCGATCGGCCCTCCCCGGCTCGGCTGTCGACGCCGGAGACTGGGAAAGGACTTCGGAACGGAGGCTGCCATGAGGACCCAGTCCCCGACACGGATCACTGTTGCCCTGTCCGCGGAGCACCGGATCCGCCTGATGGAACTTGCCCATGACGTGAATTTCGAGGCCGGTACGCGCCTGTTCAACGAGGGCGGTCACGCCGACCGGTTCTGGATAGTGAAGTCGGGCGCCGTGGCACTGGACCTTCATGTGCCCGGCAGGCAGGCGACGGTGGTGGAGACCCTGGGCCCCGATGAGTTGGTCGGCTGGTCCTGGCTGTTCCGCCCCTACGTCTGGCATTTTGGCGCCGAGGCAAAGACGCTCGTACGTGCCCATGAGTTCGACGCGACGGCCGTGCGCATGCTGATGGACGCCGACCCGGCCATAGGTTCTGAGATCGGTCACTGGGTGGGAGAGGTCCTGGCCCGTCGGCTCACCTCCGCGAGGGTCCGGCTGCTCGATCGATACGCCCCCTACGGCAGCGGCAGCACGTTGTGACGGCTGCCTCCCGATCGGCCTGCACAAGGAGTGCATGATGCCTGCGTCCCAGTACACCGTCAGCGACGTCATGACCCACACGGCTGTGGCCGTGGGCCGCAAGGCCTCCTACAAGGAGATCGTCGAGGTGATGCACGAGTGGAAGGTGAGCGCCCTGCCGGTGCTGGAGGGCGAGGGCCGTGTCGTGGGCGTGGTGTCGGAGGCCGACCTGCTGGTGAAGGAGCAGTTCCGGCGTGCGGATCCGGTCCCGCTGGAGCGGGCGGAGGAAGCCGCCAAGGCCGCGGCAGTCCTCGCCGAAGACCTCATGTCCAGCCCTGCCGTCACCGTGCACCCGGCCGCCACGGTCTCCGAAGCCGCCCGCATCATGGCCCGCAAGGGCGTGAAGCGGCTGCCGGTGGTCAACGACATCGGGATGTTGGAGGGCGTCGTCAGCCGCAGTGACCTGCTCAAGGTGTTCCTCCGGCCGGACGAGGAGATCGAGGACGAGATCCGCACCGCCGTCCTCGGTGAGCTGACTCCACCGGCACACATCGCATGTTCGGTCAAGGAAGGCATCGCAACCCTCCGGATCGGCCGCCGGGGCAACCGTGCCCTGGTACCTCTGCTGGCGCGGGCCGTCCGTGCCGTCGAGGGTGTCGTCGACGTACGCACGCAACTGGAAGGCACGGCCGACCCGGCGGCTGCCTGAAGGCTCCTCGTAGCGGTCTGTTCCCGGGGGGGGCGGCTCCACAAGTGCTTTGCCCACGGTGCTGGGACAATGCTGGTGAGGCGTACGCCGACCCCTGGGGCAGGAATGTCCGAGACACCAGCGGATCTGCGGAGGTTCCCATTCGGGTGTTCCTCCTCGACGACCACGAGGTCGTCCGACGGGGCCTGCACGACCTCCTGGATGCCGAACCCGGGATCGAGGTGGTGGGCGAGGCGTCGACGGCCGAGCAGGCACTCGCCCGGGGGCCCGCCCTGCGGCCGCACGTCGCGGTGCTGGACGTCCGGCTGCCCGACAGCGACGGCATCACTGTGTGCCGTGAGCTGCGCTCGCGCATGCCGGAGCTCGCCTGTCTCATGCTGACGTCCTTCGACGACGAGGATGCCCTGCTCGACGCGATCATGGCGGGTGCAGCGGGGTACGTACTCAAACAGATCAAGGGATCCGACCTCGTCTCCGCGGTGCGGGCGGTGGCGACGGGGCAGTCGATGCTCGATCCGGCGACGACTGCCCGGCTGATGCACTCGCTCCGTGCCCCCGAGGCTGGAAAGCCGCCCGAGGACGAACGGCTGGCCGCGCTGTCCGAGCGCGAGCGCGCCGTTCTCGAACTCATCGGTGAGGGGCTGACCAATAGCCAGATCGCGGGGCAGCTCTATCTGTCCGAAAAGACGGTCAAGAACCACATCTCGCGGCTGCTCGCCAAGTTGGGCGTCGAACGCCGCGTTCAGGCGGCCGTGATCGCGGCCCAAGTTCGCGAGCACGACAAAACCCCGCATTGACGCCGTGAGATCACTCCGGATGCCCGACAGGCACTGGGATGCGCCACTCCAACCGGGTGCCGCCACCTTCCGAGCACGGCGATAGGGACAGCTCTCCCCCCAGCCTCTCGGCGCGTTCGGCGAGGTTGCGCAGCCCGCTGCATCGGCCGGTCTCTCGGAGGCCGACACCGTCGTCGCCCACCATCACGGTCAGCACACCCTTGGCGAGGGCGATCGACACCTCTGCGCGATTGGCCCGGGCGTGCCGCGCCACATTGGTGAGCGCCTCGCCGATCACCGCGACGGCATCATCCGCGATCTCCCGGGGAACATCCGTGTCGATCAGCCCTTCGATGCGCAGGGCAGGAGTGAATCCGAGTACCGCGGCTGCTGCGCCGACAGCCCGCGCGGCACGGAGGCGGAGCTTGTCCTCCGTGCCTGGAACCTCGTGTTCGCGGAGTCCGAAGATGGTCGAGCGGATGATTTTGATGGTTGCGTCCAAGTCGTCGATCGCCCGCGTCAGCCGCTCCGCGGCCAGTGGATGCTCCACGAGCCTCTGCATGCTCTGGAGAGTCATGCCGGTCGCGAACAGCCGCTAGATGGCCTGACGCCCAGGGCCCCGTACTCCGCGTCCACCAGGACGACGGCCGCCTCCGTGATTCCGCACAACACCTGCGGCAGGTCGAGTTCCCGGCCCACCGACATGACGGCTTCCAGCAGACCGTTCAGCCGGTCACGGGTACTTCTCACGTCGTCGATGCGGGCCTGAAGCTCGTCAAGGAGCTCGTCGAGCCTCAGGTGCGGAACTCTGCTCCGCGCGGCATCACGCCCCTCCCCGGCCATCGATACCTCCGGCAGCGTTGAGGGTGGCAGTACACACTGCCACCCTCAACGTAGTCCCCGTTTGCTCTCAGTTCACCTCGGAGCCCGCGTGGTCACGCGACCGGAACAGTGATCACGGGGCAGTGCGCGCGGTGCAGCAGCCCGTGGACGACCGACCCGAGGTGCATGCCTGTGTATCCGCCCCGGCCTCTGCGTCCCACGATGAGGGCCAAGGCGTGCTCGGCGGCCTCGGCCAGCCTCTCGACCGGGTGCCCGACGGGCACCTCATGGGTGAGCGCGACGTCCGGGTACTGCTCCGACCAGCCCGCAACGATCTCCGACAGCATGCGCCGCTGGGCATTCACGGCACCGGCGTCGTCCTGGAACGAGAAGACAGGAGGCGACCACACCGAAATGGCGCGCAGCGCACATCGGCGCAGGCTCGCTTCGCGGAAGGCCAGGGCTACCGCTGCGTTCGAGGACTCGCTGCCGTCGACGCCCACTACGAGATACGCCGGCTGCTGCGTGACGTGCTCGGCGTCGCCGACCACCACGACCGGGCAGTGTGCCCGTGCCGTGACGGGCAGCACCACGGAGCCGGCATCGAAGATCTCCTGCGCACGGTCGAGATGACGGGAGCCGAGAACCACCATGCGGGCATGGCGGGACAGTCGGCACAGCACGGGGGCCGGAGCGCCGTCGAGGAGATCCATCGCCAGTTCCACATCCCCGTGGCGCTCTCCGGCCCAGCCAGCGGCGTCCCTCAGGGCCTCCGATCCCGTTTGGCGAAGGGCGTCATGGCGCGGGCCGTCGTCGATGTGCTGGGTGTCGTGCCGAGGCGGCACGCCGAGTACGAGCCGGAGACGGACCTTGCGTCGGTGGGCTTCGTCCACCGCCCAGGCGAGAGCCAGCCGGCCCGTGCCGCACGGGTCGATGCCGACGGCGATGTCACGCCCCTCCGAGATGTCCGTCATGCCGTGCTCCCCTGGCCCTTCTCATGCCGGGGGATGAGTTCCACCGGGCAGTGCGCGTGATGGAGAAGGCTGTGCGTCGCCCGTCCGAGGGTCGGTCCGATGTATCCGGGCGACCGCCTGCCTCCCATGACCAGCAGGTCCGCGTGGTGCGAGGCTTCAACGAGGACGGCCGCCACCGACACACTCTCTTCGGCATCGACGTCGACGGTCAGGGTCGGGAACTTGTCACGGATCCGGTCAGCCACCGCCGTCACGCTACCCATGCGCCCCCGGGCCACCTCGCCCACGTCGTCAAGCATGGTCGCGACGTGCCCCACGGACTGCAGAACGTTCCACACGTGGAGGATACGCAGCGACGCCTTGCGCAACACGGCCTCGCGCGCAGCATGGTGGGCGCAGACGAGGTCGTGCTCGTCGCGGACGGCTACCAGCACGGTGCCGGTTTCGGCCCTGTCCGCAGCGCCCCGCACCACGATCACGGGTGACTTGGCACCTGCCGCGACCTTCAGCCCGACCGACCCGAGCAACAGCGAGTTGAACCCGCCGAGGCCGCGGTTGCCGACCACCAGGATGCCGTCCCTCGCCGCCGCACTGTGCAGGCTGACGACAGGTCCGCTGCGGCTGAGCTCCGTGGTGACGGGCAGTTCGGGATGGCACTCGGACACTGCCGCGGCGGTGTCCTCAAGGAGCTCGCGACCCGCGGCGCAGATGCGCAGAACGCTGTCCGCCGAGAGAAACGCGGCCCGGCCGTCGGTGTCCGTCGCGTGGACGAGGTGCAGGGGAAGCCCACGCCATACAGCCTCGTCCGCCGCCCACAGCGCCGCCGCGCGGGCCTGCTCGGAGCCGTCGACGCCTACGACGACCAAAGCGGCTTCCGATCCACCGGTGATGCTGCCTTCCATGGTTCCTCCTCACCGAGTGCCAGCGGGGGTCAGTTCTCACTCTGGCACCGGGATCCACGTCGCGGAGAGGGCCGCAGGGGTCGGGCCTGGGACCAAAGGTCCCTGTCCGGCGGCCGGAAGCCTGATTGCTCCCGCCGGTCCCCGGCCTGGTCGGTCCCCGCGAAGGACCGTTCGGCCCTCGCCGGGCGCCGGATCCCCGACGGATGATGACTCATGAGGGGCGCTGAGCGAGAGGCCCCCCATCGGATCGCCGGCCGCAGGCCGACAATCGCCCGGTCCGGCCGCCGAACCCGACGGCGGCCCGAGCGTTGCTCACCTGCTGCTGCCGTGCTCGGCCGCTTCGCACAGACAGGACCGTCCCGTGTTCCCACGACAGCTCGACACGACGTCCGTGATCTCCCTCGTCGAGGACGCCGTCACGGCACCCTCCATGCACAATGCCCAGCCGTGGAAGTTCCTGTACCGGCCCGGCAAGCACACGATCGAGCTGCACGGCGACCCCACACGGGCCATGCCCCACAGCGACCCGGACGGCCGATCGCTGCGTATGGGCTGCGCGGCCGCGCTCTTCAACCTGCGGGTCAGCGCCGCAAAGGCCGGCTGGGATCCGGTCACCCGGCTCCTCCCCTCCGCCGACGATCCCTGGTACCTGGCCGACGTAGAACTCCGGGAACCGGCCCGGCCCGGTGACGGCATGACGGCCCTGTATCCCGCCCTCCGGCGACGTCACACCAGCCGCTTCCCCTACACCGACGAGAAGATCCCCACTGTCGTCCTAGACGGACTCCAAGCGGCCGCCCTCCTCGAAGGCGCCAAACTGCTCGTACCCGACGCCTGGCACACCGAGGTCGTGCTCGGCCTGGTCCACGACTCCGAGCACTACGAGGCCGAGGACCCTGCGGTCCGGGAGGAGACGGCACGCTGGACGGACCCGGGCGGCGTGAACGACGGCCCACGTACCGAAGGGATCCCGGCTTACGCATTCGGCCCGCGCCAGTACGGATCAAGCGCGCCGGTCAGGGACTTCGGCAGCTGGCGGCCCGAGCTCGACCGCGAGTCGGCCCCCTTCGAACGGCATCCCCGGATCGCCATTCTGGGCACATCACAGGACACACCGATGGACTGGCTCCGCGCCGGGCAGGCGATGCAGCGCGTTCTGCTCCAGGCCACTCTTGACGGCCTCGTCACGTCCATGACCTCGCAGCCCCTCGAATGGCCCGAACTTCGCTGGGCCGTACGCGACCCGAGCTCTGCGATGGGCCATGTCCACATGATCATCCGCCTCGGCTACGGACCCCAGGGACCAGCCACCCCCCGTCGGCCGGTACGTGAGGTGCTCGACATTGTGTGAAGGAACGTCCTTCCCAGGTCAGGGCGCGACTCATGTCGGCAGATTGGCCGGATACCCCCACCTCAGCCGCGCTCAATGCGGTCCGGTGATCCTCTGCGGTGTGACCGTCATCCACAGGGAACGATCGCCTCCCACCCACGGGAGGGAGCGAGCCAGGTCGTCCAGCCGGTGGACGGCGGCCCCCTCCGTGACGCTCTCGGCCCGTCCAACGGCAAGCACACCCCAGCCCTCGCGCATGGCCTCGTCGATGTGGTCGCCCTCGAAGGCCACCTCGGTTTCGGTGGCAGCAGCGTGCGCTCGGTACTCCGAGGTGCGAAAGGCTATCCCGCTCCCGGTCACCACGTAGTTCACCGGCACGACGGCCGGCCCCTCGGCGTTGTACGTCGCCACCCTGCCTCCACCGTGCGTCGAGAGCAGTTGGCGGCACTCCGTCTCGTCCAGTGACAGCGACTCGGCGTCTCTGGCAGCGGCCGCCCTGCCCAGCGGGAGTTCGACCACCTCGGTTACGTCCCCTTGACGGTGTGCAGGCCGGTACCGCAGATGGTCACCGCGTCGACACGGACGATCACGTCCGCGGCGTCCTTGATCCCGGGGTCCGGCACGTCCTGTCATGAGGTCCGCCCAGGTCCCTGGTAGACGAGTGCCTTCATGACATCGGCCTTCTTCCTGGCTGTGCTCCGGTATGCGACAGCCTCAGGCTGTCGCGATGATCGGCTCACGTGCATGGGCCGGACGGTCCCCGGCCGGGACCTGACGGGCCCATCCGCCGCAGGTCTCAGGAGTGCGACGGTGAATCGTGCCCCCCGTCGACCGAAGGAAGGCCGGACATGTCCGACACTGACCCGAGCCCCGGCCCGCGTACCGTGACGCCCAGACCGGCCCTGCTGAGGTTCCTGGGCGGCGTGCGCACGGTGACGGGCAGCAAGTTCCTCGTCGAGAGCGACCATGCCCGCATCCTCGTCGACTGCGGTCTCTTCCAGGGCCTCGCGGACCTGCGGCGCCGCAACTGGCAACCGCTGCCCTGCGACGCGTCCGACATCCACGCGGTGGTCGTCACCCACGCCCACCTGGACCACTGCGGCTATCTGCCGCGACTGGTCCGGCACGGCTTCCGGGGGCCGATCCTGACCAGCGCACACACGGCCCGGCTCGCCGGGATCGTGCTGCGGGACAGCGCGCGTCTCCAGATGGAGGCGGCACGGCACGCCAACGAAAGCCGCTGGTCCAAGCACCGGCCCGCGAAGCCCCTCTACGACGACACCGATGTCGACACGACCCTCAAGTACTTCGATCCGGTACCCATGAGCGCCGACGTCGAGATCATGACGGGCACCCGCCTACGACTCCACCACGGCGGACACATCCTCGGTTCGGCCTGGGCCCATCTCACCCTCGAAGACGGCCACACTCTTGCCTTCAGCGGCGATCTCGGTCGCCCCGGACACGCCCTGCTGCTGCCGCCCGAACCGTTCTCCGGCGCAGATGTGCTGCTCATGGAGTCGACGTACGGCGACCGCCGACACGACCCGGAGAGCGGGCGGGCCGAGTTCACGGCCGTCGTCAAGAGGACGTTGGCGCGCGGCGGCACGGTGGTCATTCCAGCCTTCGCGATCGACCGCACGGAGGTGGTCCTCCACGAGCTCGCCGGTCTGCGCCGCGACGGGGTCATCCCGAGGTCCGTACCCGTGTACGTCGACAGCCCCATGGCGCTCGCCGCCCTGGACGTCTACCGCGACGCCATCGCGGCCCGCTCCCCGGAGCTGCGGCCCGAGATCCTTGTGCAGGGGGCGGGCACGCTGAGTCCGGAACCGTTCCTGGCCGCCCGCACCGTCCAGGAGTCCATCGACATCAACAGCAGCACCGGCCCCGCCGTCATCGTCTCCTCCGCGGGCATGGCCACCGGCGGGCGCGTCCTTCACCACCTCCGGCGACTGCTGCCCGATCCCCGCAACGCCGTCGTCATCGTCGGATTCGCGGCGGCCGGCACCCGGGCCCGTGACCTGGTGGACGGCGCCCGCACGCTCAAGATGTTCGGCGAGTACGTGCCAGTGCGCGCCGAGGTGGCGGACGTACCCCACTTCTCGGCGCATGCGGATGCCGACCAGATCCTCGACTGGCTGCGTGGCGCTCCGGCACCGCACACGACCTACTTGGTCCACGGAGAGGAAAGCTCGGCCTTCGCACTCCGGGACCGGATCGACCGCGAACTCGGCTGGACAGCCGTCGTGCCCCGCTCGGGCGAGGCCGTGCTGGTTCGCTGACGGGTACCCGCTCGGGCCCTCGAACCTGCCCCTATGGCCCCTTGCGGACGGCGCGGCCGGGAGCATGCTGATAACGGGCGGGGACCGCCCGACGCGCCCAGTGAGGAAAGCGCCATGACCCACAGCCGGTACACCGTCGCCGACGTGATGACCACCACCGTCGTCACCGTCACACCCGACGCCGGGTTCAAGGAGATCGTCGCCGCCATGGAGCGGTGGAGAGTTGCGGCCGTGCCCGTGATCGAGGGCGAGGGCAGGGTCGTGGGTGTGATCTCGGAGGCCGACCTGCTCGCCAAAGAGGAATTCCACCGGCACCGCCCCGGCATGATGGAGCAGATGCGGCGGCTCGACGACACCGCGAAAGCCGGCTCGACGCACGCCAGGGAACTGATGACGTCCCCGGCCGTCACCATCCACGCCGGCGCCGCCCTTCCACAGGCGGCTCGCCTCATGGTCGGCCGGCATGTCAAGCGGCTGCCCGTCGTGGACAACAGCGGCGTACTCAGAGGCATCGTCAGCCGGGCCGACCTGCTCAAGGTGTTCCTGCGGTCGGACGACGAACTCGCCTCCGAGGTTCGGCGCGAGGTCGTCGACAGCCTGTTTCCCGTCTCGCGCCACGGCATCCAGGTCGTCGTCGAACACGGCGTCGTCACCCTCTCCGGGACCGTCCGCGACAGCAGCCTCATCCCGGTGGCCGAACGTCTCACCCACGCCGTCGAAGGAGTAGTGGACGTGAACTGCGCCCTCACGGGCCCGGTTTCGTAGAACTGACAGAGCGCGCGATATCGCATCGGCAATTCGCCGGGGCCGAGCCCGAGCCAAAAGGTTAGAGGTCGTTCCGTCCTGTATCACGGCGTCACGCGATCCATCGGACAGCCTGGCACAGCTAGTGCCGCATCAGGCGACGTTCGCCCTGTCGACGACTTGGCGTAGGCGTTCGTCGGTGGCGTGGCGGTTTCGCCAGATTATGTAGCGGCGGATCATGCTGCCCTGTTCCTTGTGGCTGGCGTGGTCGGTGCCGTCCAGCACGAAGTGGCGCAGGGCGGTGAACTGGGCTTCGGTGCGGTTCAGCCAGGAGCTATTGGTCGGCGTGTAGGCGAACTCGACGTTGTTGACTGCGGCCCAGTCGCCGACTCGGGTGTCCTTCTTCGTGGTCAGGTGCGGGGAGTAGTTGTCAAGCACGATCGCTATACGGTTCTCGGGCGGGTAAAGGCTGCGGAGGTAGCGACAGAACTCCAGGAATCTCGTGCGTTCTTCTTCGGCTCGATGTGCCCGTATAGCTTGTCTTTGCCCAGGTCAAAGGCGGCGAACAGGTGCCGGACCCCGTGCGGGCGGATGTAGGTCGCCCGGCGTCGGAGCCGGGGTTCCCGGGCGGGGTTCTTGTGCCGTTCGCCGCGCTCGGCCCACTGCCGTCCGGGGTGGGGCTCAAGGTTGAGCGGGCCGAACTTGTCCAGGCACGAGATGACTTCGGGCTCGCCTTGCAGGCCGCATCCCAACGGCGCGTCACGTCGCAACGAGCACAGGTTCTCTGACGCGGCATTGGCCCCCATCAGGTCACTGGGAGCGTCGTGATCCTGGGGCGCTATTCGTCCTGGCTTCGGCGGTGGGCCTGCCTTGTGCCGCCCTGGCGAGGGCCCTCGCCAGGGGCTGCCGGGGTGGCGGGGTCAGGGGCTGTCTTTGAGGTCACCTGATGGGTTGGTGTGGTGGTTGGTCAGGGGCAGTTGATGGTGCCGGTGTTGGTGCCGGTGACGGTGCATGTGTCCTGGCCGCTGGGGGTGTCGGCGCCGCCGTTGATGGTGCCGGAGTTGTTGCCCAGGACGGTGATGGTGTCTTTGCTGTTGGCGCCGCCTTGCAGGGTGCCGCTGTTGTTGCCGTTGGCGGTGATGGTGTTGCCGGTAGGGGCGTTGCCGCCGGCGGTGACTCTGCCGGTGTTGGCGTTGGGGGAAGTGCGGCCAATGCCGCCGTTGACGACGAGGCTGTTGTTCACGCTGTTGACACCGGTGATGGTGGCGTTGGCGCCGCCACCATTGCCGACGCCGCCCTTGCCGTTACCACCGGGGCCGGGGCCGCCGTCGCCGCCGTTGGCACCGACGGTTGCGCTGGTGATAGTGCCTTGTGCGCCGTTGCCGTTGCCGCCTGTACCGCCGCGGGAGCCTCGGCCTCCGGTGCCGCCGTTGCCGCCGGTGGCCGTGACAGTGCGGGCGGTGATGGACGGGGAGGTGTGAGGCACGGGGGAAGAGTTGCCGTCACCGCCGGTGCCACCCGTGGGGATGTTATTGGGCCCTCCGCGGCCTCCTGTGCCTCCGGTGCCGCCGACAGCGGTGACGGCCGCGCTGGCGCCGGTGATAGTGCCTGTCACGCCGTTACCATTGCCGCCGCTGTTTCCGGGACCGGAGGTGGAGATTCCCCCGGCGCCGCCGGTGACCGCGATGGTGGCCGGTCCGGAGCCGGGTGCGTTGATGGTGCCGGTGTTGCCGGTGCCGCCGACCCCGCCGATACCGCTGGTGCCGCCCTTGCCGCCGGTGGCGTTGAGTGTCCCGCTGTCGCTGATTGTGATGGTGCCGTTGTTGCCGAAACCGCCGGGGGAGCCGAATGCGCTGGTGCCGGCGTTGCCGCCGGTGGCGTTGAGCGTCCCGCCGTTGCTGATGGTGGCGGTGCCGCGGTTGGCGGTGGCGCCGCTGTTGGCGCTGCCGCTGGAGCTGGTATTGGAGCCGCCGTTGAGGGCGAGGGTTCCGCCGTTGAGGGTGAGGGTTCCGCTCGAACCGGCGCCGCCGATGCTGTTGCTGCCGATGCCGGTGCCGCCGGTGATGGTGCCGCCGGCGCCGGTGAGGTTGACCGTTCCGGCGTTACCGGGCTGGCCAGGGGTGCCGGGGGACCCTGTGGCCTCCAGGACGATCTTTGACCCGTTCAGGTTGACGGTGCCGCCCGAGGAGACGGCGGGCAGCGCCGGGGTGGCGGGGGGCGTGATGTTGACGTTGCACACCCCGCTGGTGGTGGCGTTCAAGGTCCCGGCCACGGTCCCGGTCACGTTGACGGCGATGCATCCGTCGGCGGTCACGGTCGTGTTGGCGGGGATCCCGTTCGGACAGGTCCAGGTGCCGGCAGCCACAGTGCACGGGTCGGCCGCGTGAGCCTGCGAGCCCGCCGCGACCAGACCGGCCAGGGCCAGCACACCGGCGCCGAGCCCGGCGGCTACTTTCCGCAGGACACGCACGAGGCGTGTGCAGCGGTCTTGGAGTGGGTGAGCTGGTGATGGTCTCATCAGGCGACCTTCCCTTTCCTCGCCGGCCCGCGCGGCAGGCCCACCGCCGGCATATGAGCCGAAGCCCAGAGCGCGCGTACGGATCAACATGCCGAGGTGTCGGGCCACTTCGTGGCATCCGCCCAGGTCACCTCAAACGGTGACGCAGGCCACAGAGCACCGGGCAGAGCGCGAGGTAGGGGCGCTCGCATCACCCACTGCCTGCCACTGCGGCCTATGAAGAACGGAAGTGACCCACGGGGCTCGACTGGCGTTCGGCAGGGTGTTTCCGCAACGCCGGGCCGCGACGCCTGCCGTTCCGGCACTGCGGCGAGTACTACCGGGCCGACCGTGACCGCTCACCCCCACCGTCCAGCACCGCCTGCCGCCACATCAACAACCGTGCACTCTCAACGTAGGGCTCGCAGAGGATCAACAAGCCGATTTCGGCGGTTGGTTGAAACACCGTGGTAGCGAGCGTTGACCTGCTGTGTTGGGCGACAAGGCGCGCCACTCACCTCTCCGAACCTCCGCAGCACATGACACGTTCTTGCAGGTCCAGCGGCCCCGTATCACAAGGACGTGCTTCGGAAGCGGAATCACCGTCTGCGAGCCTGTACGAGGTGGTGCGCGTTCACTTATACGCGGACAACAGGGCGAACGTTCTGATGCGGCACTAGGAACCGATAGGAGATGTTCCCCGCTCGAAAACGCGGCGCCGCAACTTGAACGCATGCACCGTACTGATCCAGGAGATCACCATCAGGATGTCGAACGGTATGGGAGCTTCGCCTACCGGAGAAGTACCTATGACGATCGACGATATCCAGAGACCCAGCCACGTGATGGTGTAGCACGATGCGATCGTCCGCAACCTCCGCTCGTGGAGTCGTAATGCGGCTTGCACAAACGGAACTGGCAGGAGAAGACCGACCGATAGCGTAGGCATCAGCGCCCATAACGTTGAACGTACGGCCAAGCCCCATCGTTTACCGCGCGTGGACGGCCGCTTTCCATCGCCTTGAAGCGACTGGCTGGGCTCCCTTACAGGATCAACTGGTCCATTCACAGCTGGGGTTGGATCCCACAGCGCCGCGATCAAAGCGCTTACTCGTCCACCACTCCTCGGCTTGCGGGGAGCGCCCGGCGGAATCGATCCGATGGCTCCGGATGGAGAGGCGAGGGGACTGCTGGCTTCCCTGGATCCATGCCCTTGCGTGTCCGTCATCAAGTTCTCGTCCGGCAGCAGACTCGGCTGGGCAACGACATCGACGTCCACGCTGATGATCGCTTCGCCGGTCGGCCCCGTGACCTTGACGCTTCCGTGCAGGTTTCCGATCTGGATCGTGTCGACGGCAATGTCGAGTCCCTCGTCGGTCCGACTGGCGTGGATCCATTCCTGTGACGCTTGCGGAACGCAGGCTCGGGCGAGCGGCGGGCCGAGGAGCTGAACCCCGCGGTGAGGCGGCGGCGAGCCCTGCGCTATCCGTCCGAAGTGCAGTTCGGTGACCGCGGGACGTACAGCGACCTCACGGATGGCTTGTTCGGCGGGGCTGGCAACGGGCCGGGTGTCAGTGCGGGCCGTGTCCATCAGCGCGCCATGGGCTCCTAGCGCCGCCGGTAGGTCGTTGCCGATCAATCGTGCACGCAGCTCATTGACGGCGCCGAGGCGGGCGTACATGTTCGGATTCGCACGCGCAGCCTCCAGTTCGGGCGGGGGAAGGAGCGGACGGATGCGCCGACGCTGGCTCCGGGCCAGATACAGCTCTCCCTGCATCTCGACGTCACGGCCGGGCGTTTGGTGCGGATTGCGTTCCTGGACCCGGTCGAAAACGTAGTCGTAGAGCTCGTTCAGAGAGACCCACCCGTCCTCGTCGCGGTCCGCTTCTCCCGTGGCGAGTCCCTCGACCACAGCCGAGGTGAACACCGACGGCCGACGGCTCTGGTCGTCGGTCAGCTCGCCTTCCTCGAAGGCGTACTCCAGCGCGCTGGAGGCCGTGATCACCGCCCGCCCGCGACCTCCGGGGAGCTTCCCGCTGGGGAAGCTGTCCAGCACGTGCGCGTTTCCGGATGCACGGACGTTCACGCCTCGGCCGAAAGCGCCGCCATAGCAGCAGTCGAGCAACAACACGATGCTGCGCGCCCGGCTTTGGCGCATGCAGCGCTGTACGAAGTCAGCGGATACCGCAGTGGAACCGAGCCGATTCGGGCGTGTGTCATGGGCGGCGAAGAACAGCTCCCCCGCATCGCTCTTGAGCCCATGACAGGAGAAATGCAGCAGGACCACGTCGTCCGCGCGGCTCTCCGAGAAGATGTCTTCGATCTCGCCCTGCACAATGTGTGCCGCTTCGTTGTGCATCACACGTACGTCGAAGGCGCCGATCTGCGGATCACCCAACACCCGGCTCAGCGCTTCCGCGTCGGCAGCGGGGGCCCGGAGGCGCCGTAGACCCTCGTGCTGGTATTCCTCGCACGTAATGATCAGGGCCCTGCGCCGACCGGTCACTGGCGGTTGGCTCCCGCGCTGTGCCGGCCGATGAACACGTCCACCAGCCGGTCCTGCTCGGTGGTCGTCGCATCGGCGATCTCCAGCACATCGCCATCGAGCTCCAAACGCACGGCACGACGGGTGCCACCGGCCCTGTTCAGCCAGGACCTGACAGCTGCGATCACCGTCGCCAGGCCGTCCGTGGTGTGCCCAAGGCTGACGAGCAGCCCGCCGATCACAGCCATGTCGAGGGAGCGCGCACCAGGTGGAGCCGCACCGGACCGTAGCGCGGACACGTTCTCGACATGGCACCGAAGGATTTCCTCGCGCAGGAATCCGGTCAGCACATCGAGGCGCTCGGCGTCCGCGCCTTCCTCAGCCAGGAGAAGCCGTAGTTGACCCATCAGCTCGCTCCCGTCCCCTCAAGTCCCTACCCGTCAGCATGCACCCTGAGGCAGAACGGAACAATGGCCGTAACCGCCCGTGTGGGGAAGAAACGGGCGGCACCCTATTCGTGTGCCACCACTGCCACGGGGCACAGGCTGTGGTGGATCACCGAGTGGGCAACCGGCCCCAAGCGGGCGCCACTTGGGATGCGGCGGCCGACGATCAGCAGGCTCGCCTTGGTGGAGGCCATGAGCAGGTGGTGGGCCGCCCGGCCGTGGACCGTCCTCTCCGTCACTTGCGTGTCGTGGAACTTGTTCCGCCAGGGGGTCAGTGCGGCGGCCAGGCCGTGCGTCTTCTCCTCTTCCGGGTCGACCGCCGATCCGGACGGGGCCAGGGGCATCGCCCAGGTGTGCAGGACGTGCAGGGGCGCCCGGCGTGCCGCCGCGGCGTCGAAGGCGTACTCGATGAGCTCGTCGCACGGGTGGTCCAGGTCACCGTCGCGCGCAACCAGGTAGGGGCGAACCGGCCCCAGCCGGGGCCATTCGGCCTCTGCCGCCCACCGTGCGGGTTCCGCAGGATGGGAGCAGAGCCGGCGGAAGGGGAAGCGATGACCACTCGTACGCGCATTGCCGTCATCGGGGTCGGCAACGACTTGCGGCGCGACGACGCAGTGGGCTGGACCGTGATCGACCGGCTGCGGCAGCGCGCCGTGGGCCGCCCGCTCCCCCCGGGCACCGTCCTGGCCACGTGTGACGGCGACCCCGTGCGGCTGATCGGCCTGTGGGAGGGCGCGGACCTCGCGATCGTCGTGGACGCCGCGCACGCCCATCCGGCACACCCCGGCCTCGTGCACCGGCTCGACCTCGACGCCGGGCTGCTGCAGCACCCCGCGACCAGCTCGCACGGCCTCGGCCTCGGGGAAGCGGTCGAACTCGCCCGCGTGCTGGGCAGGCTGCCGGGACGGCTCGTGATCTACGCGGTGGAGGGCGCCGACAGCTCCCTCGGCACCGGGCTCTCGGAAGCGGTCAAGTCCGTGGTCGGACCGCTGGCCGAGGACGTCGAGGCCGAGATCACCCGGCACCGTCACGCCGCCGCCCGAGGTTGAGGTGAGATCCGTGCCGGAGCGGTCGGCGCTTCGGTTCACCGTGCTCGGGACGGTCCAGGGCGTCGGCTTCCGGCCCTATGTGCACCGGCTCGCCACCGGACTCGGTCTGGACGGCTGGGTGGCCAACACCGGCGGGCACGTCGAGGGCGCGGTGGCCGGCCATGCGGACGCCGTCGAACGGTTCGGCCGACGGCTCGGCGCCGATGCGCCCGCGCTCGCCCGGGTGCGACAAGTGCTGCTCTCCCCGGCCCCCGCGCGCCCGCCCGCCCCGGGCTCCGGCTTCGCCGTCCGCCCCAGCGCCCCCGGCCGAGGCGGCACGGTGCCGCGCGAGATCCCGCCCGACGCCGCGATCTGCGCCGACTGCCTCCACGAACTGTGCAGCCCCGGCGACCGCCGCCACCGCTACCCGTTCATCAACTGCACCAACTGCGGCCCCCGCGCGACGGTGATCGAGGACCTCCCCTACGACCGGGCCCGCACCACCATGCAGGGCTTCCCGCTCTGCCAGGCCTGCGCCAAGGAGTACGGCGACCCCACCGACCGGCGTTTCCACGCCGAGCCGCTCGCCTGCCCCGCCTGCGGGCCGCAGCTCTCCTGGAACGGGCTCGTCGCGGAGGCCTCACTGAGGGCAGCGGTAACGGCGATCCGAAGCGGCGGCATCATCGCCGTCAAAGGACTCGGCGGCTACCAACTCGTGTGCGACGCCACCGACCAGGACTGCGTGGCCGAGCTGCGCCGCCGCAAGGTCCGCCCGTCCAAGCCGTTCGCCGTCATGGTCCAGGACATCAATGCAGTCCGGCAGTTGGCCGCTGCGTGGAAGACGGAGCAGCAGTTGCTGGGCTCCCCCACGCGTCCCGTGGTGCTGCTCAACGCCAATACCCCCTCGCCCCCGCGGCCTTGCACCCGCACCGATGCCACTGCCCCGGCCGGCGGTCGTTCCGCTCGTCGCGGTCGGCGCCCAGCTCAAGCACACCTTCGCGCTCGCCGACGGCCACCGGGCCCATCTCGGCCCTCACACCGGCGACTTGGCGGACGCGCGCACCCTGGACGCTCACGGACGCCTACCGCGACCTCAAGCGCCTCACCGGTCTGGAGCCTCAGGCCGTCGCGCACAATCTGCACCCCGGCTACCTCTCCACCCAGTGGGCCCGGTCTCAACCGCTGCCCTGTGTCCCGGTCCAGCACCATCACGCCCACCTCGCCGCCTGCGCCGCAGAGCACGGACTGCGCACCCCTTTCACAGGAGTCGCGTATGACGGTCTCGGCCTCGGCGACGACGGCACTTTGTGGGGCGGGGAGATCCTCGTCGGCGATCTGACGGACTACCGGCGCGCGGGCCGTTTCACGAGGGCGCCGCTGCTGGGGCCGGCTGACTCCCAAAAAAAGGGGGCCGGTCGGCCCCTGTCCTTGCCCCCGGCGACCTCTGGGGCCGGGCAGGCACCCGGCGGATGCTGCCTATGTCAACTGGTGGAAGAGGGAGCCAAGATGACCGCCAACGAGCCCGGCGGACGGCCGTTGCACGCGCTGCTGGCCGACGGCACGACGGTACGGATACGGCCGGCGCAGCCCGGCGACCACGCCCGGGTACTGCGGATGTTCGAGTAGATGTCGCCCGAGAATCTGCGCCTGCGATCGCGGCGAGATCGACGACGAGGAGTACCGCAGGCGGCTCGCGGTCCTGCACGACACCAAGCCTTCAGGAAAAGACAGGTGACCTGCGATGATCGAGCGCGTGCTCGTCGTGTACGGCACGAAGTACGGCTCCACCCAGGAGATCGCCCAGTCGATCGGCGATGTCTTCCGCAAGGAGGGGTTGGCGGCCGATGTGAGGGACATCAGCCCGTACGGTGCGGTGGTCGTCGGCGGCGGACTGTACGCGAACCGCTGGCACCGGGACGCGCGTCGCTTCACGCGTCGCCACCGCCGCGCGCTGAAGGAGCACCCGCTCTGGCTGTTCAGCAGCGGGCCCCTGGACCCGTCGGCCGCCGAACGCGAGATTCCTCCCGTGCCCGGGGTACGCCGCATCGCGGACCGCCTGGGCGCCAGGGGGCACGCGACCTTCGGCGGCCGGCTGGACGGCACCGCGAACGGCCGGCTCGCCCGGATGATCGTCAAGTCCGGCAAGGGCGGGGACTTCCGCGACTTCGAGCAGATCGCCGCGTGGGCATCGGGGATCGCCGCCGCACTCGCGGGCGAGGAGGTGCGGCACCGTGAAACGCGCGAATAGCAGGACGAAAGTGCGACGGTGGCGGTGGCGCCACAACCCGCTGCGCCGCAGGTCGGACACCATCGAGGCATGGACCCGAGTAGTGCTGGGCACCGCGCTGTTCCTCGGCGCTCCACTGGCCGGTTCGCTGGCCGGGCTGACCATGTATGACCAGGCGCAGGCGACAGCCGCCCAGCAGCGTGCTTCGCGCCACCTCGTCCGGGCCACCGTATTGGAGGACGTTCCCACCTCCCCGGCCTCGACCGACGGAGCCGCAACCCGCCAGGTCTCCCCCGTGGCCGTGCGCTGGACGACCTCGGACGGCCGCACCGTGACGGGCAATGTGAAGATGCCGGAGGGCACCAGGAGCGGCAGCCCCACCGACATCTGGGTGGACACCCACGACAGGACCACCACCGCACCACGCAGCAGCAGTGACAGCCGGGGACGGGCCATGGGGGTCGGGGGCGTCACAACGACTGTGGCCGGTCTGGTAGTCGGGGGCATTTGGCTGACCGTACGAGCCGTTGTCTGGCGTCGCCGCATGGCCGAGTGGGAGCGGGACTGGGCCGTGACCGGCCCCCGATGGGGTCTGCGCAGCCACTGAGCCGGCCCGCCCGGCCTCTGACAGGGCCGGTCGGCCCCTGCCCCGGCGCCCACTTCTCTTCGAAGCTGGACGCAGCTGACACCTCGACGACAGGAGGCCGCGCATGACCGCCATCGGAGCCACGGCAGTCCTCGACCGGCTGGGCCTGGAGGCGCTGGTCGCGGCCCTGAGGGCGGGCGGCCGCACCGTGGTCGGCCCCACCGTCCGCGACGGCGCGATCGCGCTTGCCGAACTCGATTCCGCCGAGCAACTCCCCTACGGGTGGGGCGTGGAGCCGGCGGCCGGACGCTACCGGCTGCCCCGCCGCGAGGACGGGGCCGCCTTCGCGCACTCCGCGGGCCCCCAGTCATGGAAGAACTTCCTGCATCCCCAGCGGGAGAAACTGTGGAGCGCCGACCGCTCCCCGGAAGGAGAGGTGACCGTACAGGTCGAGCGTCCGGTCCCACCCTCCTACGCGTTCCTGGGGGTCCGGCCCTGCGATCTGCGAGCCATCGCGATCCAGGACCGGGTGCTGGCCGGCGGCCCTCCCCAAGCTCTCGGCTCCGCTCGAACAGGGGATACCCCATCCCAGGACACCGGCTATGCGGAACGCCGAAGGGGGGCGTTCCTCATAGCCGTCGAGTGCACCGAACCCGGGGCCACCTGCTTCTGCGTCTCCATGGGCACCGGCCCCGGAGCGGATTCCGGCTTCGATCTCGCCCTGACGGAAGTGGTCGACGAAGAGGGACACCGGTTCTTCGTCCGGGTCGGCAGCGAGGAGGGCGCCACTCTCCTGGACGCGCTGCCGAGGCGGGAGGCCGACGCCGCCACCGTCTGTGCCGCCCGGGATGCCGTGGCCGGGGCGGTCGACAAGATGGGGCGTTTCATGCCTCCGGTGGACCTGCACGCGCTAATGGGCGCGAGCCTGACGGCCGAGCGCTGGGACGACGTCGCCTCCCGCTGCCTGACGTGCGGCAACTGCACGATGGTGTGCCCCACCTGCTTCTGCACCGCAGAGGAGATCACTGACCTCACCGGTGACCACGCCGAGCGGTGGCCTGGGACGTACGCCATCGAGACCGGCACCCCGGCCGTCCTGCGGCTGGACGGAACGCTGAGCGCCTTCCCGCTCCACACCTTCCTAGACCGGGTCCGTGAGGACCACCTGCCGCACTCGACGGCCCTGTACTCCACGCTGGACGGCCGCTGCCGTCTCATCGGCTCCCTGGCCCGGTTCGCGATCAGTGGCCGATGGCTCTCGCGCACGGCGGTGGAGGGCGCCCGCGCGGCCGGGCTCGGCGATCCGTACGAGGGAGCCGTCTGCCGCAATCCGTACCGCTCGGTCCTCGTCCGGGCCGTCGAGGTCGTGTACGCGGTGGACGAGGCACTGCGGATCATCGGGACGTACCAGCCACCGGAGCACCCGTACACGAATGTCCCTCCGACGGCGGACACGGGCCACGGTGCGACGGAGGCCCCGCGCGGACTCCTCTACCACCGGTACACCCTCGACGCCCACGGCACGGTGACCGACGCCCGGCTCGTCCCGCCCACCGCGCAGAACCAGGGTGCCATCGAGGCTGACATCCGGCGCATAGCACAGGAGGCGATCACTCAACTCGACCCGGACGACGCCGAGTTGACCGCACTGTGCGAACGCGCGATCCGCAATCACGACCCGTGCATCTCCTGTTCCACCCACTTCCTCGACCTCACCGTCGAGCGCACTCACAGCACCTGAGTCCACGAGGAGACCCGTCATGATCAGTTCTCCGCACACCGTGAGCGACGTGATGACCCATACCGTCGTCTCCGTCGGCCGCGATGCCGCGTTCAAGGAGATCGTCGAGCTGATGAGGCAGTGGAGGGTCAGCTCCCTGCCGGTACTCGAAGGCGAGGGCCGGGGGGATCGGCGTCGTGTCCGAGGCCGACCTGCTGCCCAAGGAGGAGTTCCGCGACAGCGATCCGAGCCACCTGCCACTGCACCGGCTGTCCGATGTGGCCAAGGCCGGAGCCGTGACAGCGGGCGAGTTGATGTCCACTCCGGCCATCACGGTCCATGCCGACACCATGCTCGCCCAAGCCGCCCGTATCATGGCCCTGCGCAAGGTGAAGCGGCTGCCCGTCGTCGACCGGGTCGGCATCCTTGAGGGCGTGGTGAGCCGCAGCGACCTGCTCAAGGGGCATCGACGAACTCCTGCCCGCCGGAATCCGCATGATCCACGGCCCCGGCTGCCCCGTGTGCATCACCCCGCTGGAGACCCGCAACCGGGCCATGGCCACCGCTGCGCGTCCCGGTGTGATCCCGACCAGCTTCGGCGACCTGCTCCACGTCCCCGGCAACCGAGACCGACCTCCTCGCGCTGCGGGCCCGGGGCTGCGACGCGCGGGTCGTCTACTCCCCCATGGACGCGCTTCGCATCACCGAGGCGCACCCCGATCACGAAGTGGTGTTCCTCGCCGTGGGGTTCGAGACCACCGCCCCCGCCAACGCCCTGGCGGCACGGCACGCCGCGCACCTGGGTCTCGCGAACTCCAGATGCTGGTCATCCGAGGGGGCGCTCATTGCGATGCGCTCGCTGCCCGAGGGCTCGGGGGCCCTACGGATCGGAACCGCCCTCGACAGCCCGGCGGGCCGGGTCGTCCTGCGCACGCTGGTCGGGGCCCGGCCAGTGGTGGACATGCCGCAGGGTGAGCAACTGCCACGCATCTGCTGAGGGGCGATCAATGGGGCCGTTCGGCCCCTGTCGCGCCGGCCCGTACAACGGGCACTCTCAAGCCGGGGCTACCGACAGTCAGGGGACATCGACGTGAGCGACGCACGGGCCTTCTCTCCGCAGCACCCGATCCGGGTCTTCCTGCTCGACGACCACGAGGTCGTGCGCCGCGGAGTGCACGACCTGCTCGACGCCGAGCCCGACATCGAAGTGGTCGGCGAGGCCGGCACGAGCGAACAGGCACTGGTCCGCGGCCCCGCGCTACGCCCGGACGTCGCCATCCTCGACATCCGCCTGCCCGACGGCGACGGCATCACCGTCTGCCGCGAGCTGCGCTCCAGGGTGCCGGAACTGGCCTGTCTGATGCTGACGTCGTTCGATGACGACGACGCCCTGCTCGACGCCATCATGGCGGGGGCAGCCGGCTACGTCCTCAAACTGATCAAAGGCTCGGACCTGATCGAGGCCGTACGGACAGTGGCGTCCGGCCAGTCCATGCTCGACCCGGCCACCACCGCCCGCCTGATGAGCAGTCTGCGCGGACCGGACAAGGAAGCCCCGAACGAGGACCCCCGGCTGGCGGGGCTGTCGGAGCGCGAGCACGAGATCCTCGCCCTGATCGGCGAGGGCATGACCAACCGGCAGATCGGCCAGCGGCTCTACCTGTCCGAGAAGACCGTGAAGAACCACATCTCCCGGCTGCTGGCCAAACTCGGGGTGGAACGCCGTATTCAGGCAGCGGTGCTCGCCACACAGTTCAACCAGTCTGCGGACGAGGGGCGTTGACCCCACCGGGTCACTTCAGCCCGGACAGCGGGACCTCCCACTGCAACCGTGTGCCACCCTCGGGCCCCACCTCCGTGGTGAGCTCCCCGCCCAGTAGCTGCGCACGCTCGGCGAGGTTGCGGAGCCCGCTGCGCCGTCCGCCCTCGGCGATGCCGACGCCGTTGTCCACGACACCGACCGTCAGCACCCCCTTGCGCACCACCAGGGAGACGTCGGCCCGCGAAGCCCGCGCATGACGGGCCGTGTTGGTCAGTGCCTCTCCGAGCACGGCGAGCACCTCGTCCGCCAGAGCCCGTGGAACGTCGGTGTCGAGCAGTCCCTCCATCCGAAGGGAGGGGGTGAATCCGAGGGCGGTCACAGCTCCCTCCACCACCCGCACCGCCCGCACCCGCAGCCCGGCACCAGGCTCCTTCGCCTCGTGCGCCCGCAGTCCGAAGATGGTCGAGCGGATGATCTTGATGGTCTCGTCGAGGTCGTCCACCGCCCGAGCCAGCCGTTCGCCCGCTTCCGGGTGCTCGACGAACCGCTGCGCGCTCTGCAGCGTCATGCCGGTCGCGAACAGCCGCTGGATGGCGAGGTCGTGCAGGTCCCGGGCGATCCGGTCCCGATCCTCCAACAGGCTCACCTGTTCGGCATCGCGGCGACGGTCGGCCAGCTCCAGCGCGAGCGCGGCTTGTCCCGCGAACCCGGGCAGCGGAGCCGTCTCGGCCGTACTGAACGGCGGGCGCCCCGACCCACGGGCCAGCAGCAGCACCCCGCGCATTCCCATCGGTACCGCGACCGCAGGCCCCATGCCCTTCCACCGTTCGGGCTGGAAGGTCACCCGTGGATCGCTGCTGACGTCCGCAGTGGCGACGAGCCCGTGCTCGTTCAGCGCGGCACCCGCCAGGGTTCCTTCACGCGGCACCCGCATCCCCCGGTGCGCCTCCGCCCGCTTCCCCAGCGCCAGTACGCCACGCAGTTCGGCCGCCCCCTCCTCCACCAGGTCGACCAGACCCAGCTCGGCCGAGGTGATCTCCTTGGCCTGCTCGACCATCGCCTCCAGCACCCGGGCCTCCGGCATTCCGGACAGCAGGCCGGCGGTGAACTCCGCACTGGCTGCCAGCCACTGCCCCCGCAGCCGAGCCTCCGCGTACAGCCGGGCGTTCTCGATGGCCACCCCGGCCGCCACCGCCAGCGTGGCAAGGACCGACTCGTCCTCGTCGTCGAACTCGGCACCCCCGCGCTTCTCGGTCAGGTAGAGATTGCCGAACACCTCCTCCCGGACCCGGATCGGGACACCGAGGAAGGAGTGCATCGGCGGATGGTGCGCCGGGAAGCCCGACGACGCCGGATGCTCGGACAACTCCGCCAGGCGGAGCGCGTCAGGATGCCGGATCAGCTCCCCCAGCAGACCGTGTCCGGACGGCAGATCACCGATCTGCGCCCGCACCTCGTCGTCGATCCCCACCGGCACGAACTCCGACAGCCTCTGCCCCTGCCCGATCACACCCAGCGCCCCGTACTCCGCATCGACCAGCACCACCGCGGCCTCGACGATCCCCCGCAGCACCTGCGGCAGATCGAGTTCCCGCCCCACCGACAGCACGGCCTCCAGCAGACTGTGCAGCCGGTCCCGGGTGCCGCGCACCGCGTCGATACGAACCTGAAGCTCATCGAGCAGTTCGTCCAGCCGGAGCCTGCCCAGCTGACCGGCGGCACTGTTCCGCTCTCCTTCGTGCATGGATCCGTCCCCATCTGGTTCGAGCAGGACAAACACACCGTCAAGCTCACGGTAGCGGCGCGCACAGTCGGAGCGCCCTTCTCATGGCGAGTACGGCCGGGAAACACTCGGGCCGTTCGGCCATCTGTCGGGCCCGGTCGGCACATGCCGGTCCCGGCCGCAGCGAACGAGAGTGGGAGGCAGAGGTTCTCCTCGTGGCAACCGGACGCCGGCCCCGGACCCGCACGCTGCCGTCGGCCGAAGACGGAGAGAGCCTCCCGGCGGGGACGGTGCCGCCGGGCGTGCGGCCTCCATAGCGGGAGGACGGAGGCTGCATGTCCTCCATGTCGGATCAGCCAGGAGCCTTACCGCGCACCGCTCCGTGCCGCAACCAGCTCTGTACGAGGCAGAGTTGTACCGCCTGCAGACGGAACTCGTGCGGCTTCAGGAATGGGTGCGCGCGGAGCGGGCCCGGCTCGTCGTCTTCGAAGGACGGGATGCGGCAGGCAAGGGCAGCACGATCAGACGCGTCGCGGAACACCTGAATCCGCGTGCAGCCCGCATCAACATGCTCGCCCGCCTGTTGTCCACAATCCCGTACCGCACCGTCCCGAGCGTGCCACTGGAACTCCCCCAACGGCCGCCCAGCACCGGGTACTTGCGGCCGCCGAGGGATCTGCAGCGCTATGTATCCGATCACGCGGCGTCGCTCGGACCGTGGGGTGCACGGTGATTCAGCCGTGCTGCGGCACCACCGCCACCGGGCAGGCGGCGTGCTGCAGTACCGCATGACCGGTCCGGCTCAGTTGAAGCCCGAGGCCTTTGTTCCGGCGTGCACCGACGACCAGGAGGTCGGCGGCCTCCGACCGTTCCACCAGCACCCTGTGGGTGTGGCCTTCGACCGTGACCGGCCGGATCCGTACCTCGGGGTGCCGGATCCGAGTGCCACGCAGAGCTTCGTCGAGCTCCGCCGCGGCCTTGGCCTCATAGGGGTCTCCCGACGCTTCGCCCGAAGTCGAGGGGGCGTGTCCGCGCGCGGGACCACGCCACGTGCGTACCGCATCGAGGACGCTGCCCCTGGTCATGGCCTCCTGGAAGGCGAAACCGACCGCCGACGAATTCCGGTCGGGGTGCCCCACACCCAGCAGAATCCGTTCGTGCCTGCCCTCGACAGCCGCTGCGTCGCCCCGCACGACGACCATCGGACACCGCGCCCAGGAGGCGACACCCAGGCCGACCGATCCGAGGAGCATTCCTTTGATGGCACCCCGCCCCCGGGAGCCGACGACGACCACCGAGGCGAGTTCGCTCTCCCGCAGGAGCGCATCGGTCGGCTCCTGCGGGAGCACGGCGACCGCTGTCCGAATGCCGGGCCGGCGGCTCTGTGCCCGTTCTTCCGCCGCACCGAGAATGGCGTCGGCGAGAGCCCGGTCCGAGGCGTACGGCGCGCTGTAGACGTAGGCCGCGCCTTCGTAGTGCTCCCACAGCGAGGCGTACACGATCCGTAGCGGCAGACCACGCAGGGCGGCTTCGTCAGCCGCCCAGTCCACCGCCCGCAGGCTCTGGTCCGAGCCGTCCACTCCGACGACCAGTGGCTGTTCCATGGCCCCTTCTCCTTTTCAGACAGCGCGCCGGATGCGGCGCGGACGGGACGCCCGAGGCGCCCCACCACCTCAGCTGCGGTAGTGCTGGTGATCGTCGTGACCACCGATGTAGTGCCGCTCCTCGATGACGGTCTCCCGCTCGCCGGGCCGACGGTGCGCAGGCCCCGCGGCGATGAACGTGATGAGTCCGAGCACCCCGCCCGCCAGAAGTACGAAGCCCACGACGAACGAGCTGTAGCCGAAGATCACGGCTGCGCCGAGCACGGCCGCGCCCAACAGAATGAGAGGAATCATGGCTTCCTCCTCAGGACCGGCACCGGGTGGTGCCATCTCCATGAGACTCCCGGCAGCCGCAGCACACAGTGGGCCGTACGGGCCAAGCAGGGTCCCGACCGGCATCCTGCGGCCTGCCGACGGGCCTCATGGCCCCCTGACGGGGCCTACCGGCACCTCCTCGCCGTCCGGTCGCCGCTCCACGCTGGAGGCGGAGGAGGTGGGCATGATGCTCAAGCCGATCGTCGCGGGCCTGGACGGCTCGCGTGAAAGTCTCGCCGCCGCCGACTGGGCGGCCAGGGAGGCATTGCTCCGCGGACTGCCCCTGCGCCTGGTACATGCCTGGGAGGGCTTGCCGGACCACGGCGAACCCGTCTCGCTGCCCGAACTCAGCGCCCCGCGGCACTGGGCACGCCGGGTGCTGCGCAATGCCATGGACCAGCTCACCGAGCGCTATCCGCAGGTCTACATCAGCGCCGAGCAGATCGGCAGGCCACCCATCGCCGCCTTGCTGTCCGAGGCGGAGGACGCGGAGCTGCTGGTGCTCGGCAATCAGGGCTTCGGCGGGCCGAGCGGGCTCCTCGCGGGCTCCGTGGCCATGGCCGTCGCGGCCCGGGTCGACCGGCCGGTGGTACTCGTGCGAGCCAGCTGCACCCCGGGGGACGAGCGGGTGTCCGGCGCAGCAGACGGCCTGTCCGGAGATGCCCCGTATCGCGATGTCGCCGTCGCCGTCGATCTGAGCCACGAACCCGCCTCATTGCTGGAGTTCACCTTCGAGGCGGCCCGGTGCCGGGCCGCGGGGCTCCGCGTGCTCTACGTGTGGCACCTGCCCAACCTGCGTGATCCGTCCGCTCAGGCACAGCGGGAGGCCGAGTGGGCACTCGCGGCGACGCTGGACCCCTGGCGGGACAAGTTCCCCACCGTGCCGGTTCAGGCCCGGGCAGTCGGCGGCAGGCCTACCCACCACGTTCTGGAGCTCGCCCGTGACGCCGGCCTGCTGGTCATCGGACGCGAGACGCACCACCCGGCGCCCGCTGGGCGCCTGGGGCGGGTGGCGCACGCGGCCGTCCACCACGTGCGATGCCCGGTCGCCATGATCGCGCACGGCTGAACGACCCACCAGCGAGGTGAGATCCATGAACGTTCTGGTCGGGTACGCGACCGCGCACGGCTCCACCCGCGAGATCGCCGAGCACATCGGCGCACGGCTCGCCGAAGCCGGGATCGCCGCCGATGTCCGGCCGGTGCACGAAGTGGACAGCCCTGACGGCTATGAGGCGTTCGTGCTGGGCAGCGCTGTCCACGGCCAGGCATGGCTGCCCGCCGCGAAGGACTTCGTACGCCTCAACAGCACACTGCTCTGCTTCCGGCCCGTCTGGCTCTTCAGCGTCGGGATGCCCGGGGCGCTGCGCGGACCGTGGAAGAAGCTCGCGCGCAAGGAGGAACCGCTGATCGCCCAAGGCCTGCCGGGCCAACTCCCGTACCGCAGCCACCGATTGCTGTCCGGCGTCATCACCCGGGAGCAGCTCCCCCTGACGGGCCGCATTCTCTTCCGGCTGATGGGCTGCCGGTACGGAGACTTTCGCGACTGGGCCGCCATCGACGCCTGGACCGATCGGATCACCGCAGACCTGTGCCGCATCTGATCACCGCCCTTCCGGTTGTATCGCTCATCACCCAGGCATCCCTCTGCCCTCGCAGAGCGAGTGCCGATTCCGCTCGCACCGATGGAGTGCGCGTACCCCGCGAGCGGGCCAGATGGCCCCAACTAGGGCCGGATCGGCCCCTGTTCCTCACCGCGCGAACGCACGACGGTGAAGACCTGGACTCTTCCGGCATAGCAGCTGAGAGGCGGTGGGCGGCATGGACCTGCCCCTGATCGTGGGTGTCGACGGCTCGCAGTCGAGTCTTCAGGCAGTGGACTGGGCCGTGGACGAGGCGACGTTGCACAGACTCCCGCTGAGGCTGCTGTACGCCTCTCTCTGGGAGCGATACGAAGGCATCTCGTACACGGATGACCTCGGGCTGCCGGCTCAGGACGATTCCAGCCAGGGCATCGTGCGGACCGCGGCCGAACGTGCCGCGCGGCGCAATCCCGAGGTAGAGGTATCCACGTCCGTACTGCCCGAGGAGACGGAACCCGCCCTCCTTCGCGAGGCACGCAACGCAACAGCGCTGATCACGGGATCGCGCGGCCGCGGCCCGCTCGCCGAGCTGCTGCTCGGCTCGGTGAGCCTGGCGATGGCGGCCCGCGCACACTGCCCCGTCGTCGTGGTGCGGGGCAGCGAGACCAGCCGCGCCGGCAGGCACGGGCGCGTACTGCTCGGAGTCGCGGACCCGGCGCCGGACCTGGCATCGGTACGGTTCGCCTTCCGGGAGGCCGAGGCACGGCACTGCCCCGTTGAAGCCGTGTCCGCCTGGCGCTGTCCGGCCCAGGATGCCCGAGCCCACCCCGTGCCGGCGGCGGAATTCGCTGCGGAGCACGAAGCCCGGGCGTCGGCTCTGCTCGACGCGGCCCTCAAATCGGCCGCGGCCGACCACCCCGACGTCCCCGTGACCCGCACCATCGTCGAGGGCCCGGCCCACAAGGTGCTGCGGGACCTCAGTGTCACCGCCGATCTCCTGGTCCTCGGCGCACATCGACGTCACAGCCACCTCGGACTCCAGCTCGGGCGCGTGGCCCACGCCCTGCTGCACCACGCCGACTGCCCGGTGGCGATCGTGCCGCAGCGCGGCTGACCGGCCCCTCAGGTGCACGACCCCTTACGAGATGAAGGAGCACCCGATGACGGTGCGAGTGGGCATCAATGGATTCGGCCGCGTGGGCCGCAACTACCTACGTGCTCTGCTGGAGCGCGGCAGCGACGCCACCGGAGTGGAAGTGGTGGCCGTGAACGACATCACCGCACCGGGCACCCTGGCCCATCTGCTCACCTACGACTCGACGTACGGCAAACTCCGCCACCCCGTCGAACACGACAGCACCTCGCTCACCATCGGCACCCATCGCATCGCCGTCACGGCGGAACGCGACCCTGCCGCGCTGGACTGGGGCGCCCAGCAGGTCGACGTGGTCATCGAGTCGTCGGGCCGCTTCCGGGACCGACGCCACGCGGCACTCCACCTCAAGAACGGGGCCAGGAAGGTGCTGCTCTCTGCGCCCGGCAAGGAATCCGACCTGACGGTGGTGATGGGCGTCAACGAACACACGTACGACACCGTGCGGCACCATGTCATCTCCGCCGCCTCCTGCACCACCAATTGCGTGGTGCCGATGGCGGTCGTGCTGCACGAGCGGTTCGGCATCGCCAAAGGTACGATGACGACCATCCACGGCTACACCAACGACCAAGCGCTTCTGGACAGCCCGCACAAGGATCTGCGGCGGGCTCGATCGGCCGCGCTCAGCATCATTCCGACCAGCACCGGGGCCGCTCGCGCGATCGGTGCGGTCGTGCCGGAACTCGACGGAGTGCTCGACGGGCTGGCGGTGCGCGTGCCCGTCGAGGACGGCTCGCTCACCGACCTCACGGTGGTGCTGAAGCACGAGACCACCACCGACGAGGTCAATGCGGCATTCGTCGAAGCCGCACGGGGGCGGCTGACCGGCTTCCTGAGGGTCGCCGATGCGCCCATCGTCTCCCGCGATGTCATCGGAGATCCGGCCTCGTGCCTCTTCGACCCCGGCCTCACCCAGGCGCACGGCGATCTGGTCAAGGTCTTCGGCTGGTACGACAACGAGTGGGGCTACAGCAACCGGCTGCTCGACCTCACCGGCTACGTCGCCGAGCGGCTGTGATTCCCGAAGCGCTGCGCGGCTTGCACGCCGTGGTCCTCGACACCGACGGAGTGATCACGGACTCGGCACGGGTCCACGCCGAGGCCTGGAAGGCAGCGTTCGACTCCCACCTCCTCGAACATCCACCCCGGGACCTGGCCCAGCGGCGGCCGTTCGACGTGCGCGACGACTATCTCCGCTACGTCGACGGCAAGTCACGCATCGACGGCGCGACGGCCTTCCTGGCCTCCCGTGGGATGCGCACGGACGACGGACTGGCGGAGGCCGTCGCCGCGGACAAGGAGCGGCTGTTCGTCCAACGACTGCGTGCCGGCAGCATCGACGCCTATCCGGGCACCGTCCGGTTCCTGCATGTGCTGCGGCAGGACGGAATCCGCTGTGCCGCGGCGTCCGCGTCGCGGCATGCACGCGAACTTCTCGTGCACGCAGGGGTGATGGACCTCTTCGAGGTGCTCGTCGACGGGAACGAAGCAGCTCGGCTCGGGCTGCCGGGCAAACCCGATCCCGCACTGTTTCTGGAAGCGGCCCGGCGGCTGGGAGTAGCCGTTGCCCAGGTCGCCGTCGTAGAGGATGCCCTGGCCGGTGTCGAAGCCGGCCGGCACGGCGGGTTCGGCCTGGTCGTCGGGGTGAACCGGACGGCGGGACCGGGAAATGGAACCGCATTGCTCAAGCACGGCGCCGACCTTGTCGTGACGGATCTCGGCGACCTGCTGACCGGGGAGGCCTGGACATGACGGACCAGGTGTGGCGGTACGAGGGATATGAACCCGCGCAGGAACGGCTGCGGGAGTCGCTGTGCACCCTCGGCAACGGCTACTTCGCCACGCGCGGCGCCGCCCCGGAGTGCGCCGCTGACGCGTTGCACTACCCGGGCACTTATGCGGCGGGCTGTTACAACCGCCTCACCTCCACCGTGGCCGGCCGAGACGTCGAGAACGAAGATCTGGTCAACCTCCCGAACTGGCTGCCTCTCCGCTTCCGAACGGATGGCGGTACATGGTGCACACCGGACGGCATGTCGCTCCTGTCGCACCGCCAGTCCCTGGACCTGCGAGCCGGGATACTGGAACGCGAGTCGCGGTACCTGGACGCGGAGGGCCGGACGCTGCACGTGCGGCAGCTCCGTCTCGTCCACATGGCCGACCCTCATCTCGCCGCCCTGAGAACAGAGTTCACGGCCGAGGGCTGGTCCGGCGAACTGGAGGTGGAGTCCGCGCTCGACGCAGCGGTCAGCAACTCGGGCGTCGAACGGTACCGCGAGCTGAACGGCTCGCACCTGACACACGTCGAGACAGGTACCGCTGACCCGCATACGGTCTGGATGCGCTGCAGCACCAGCACCTCCGGCACCCGGATCGGCATGGCAGCCCGCCTCGCTGCACCTGAAACAGCCATCGAGGCGCGCAACGAGGAGCGCAGGGCCGTCCAGCGCTTCCGCCTGCGCCTCGCGTCCGGCCACGCCGTCGCGGTCGACAAGACCGTCGCCCTGCACACCTCGCGCGACCCTGCGATCGCCGAGCCGCTGGGCGCCGCCGTCGACCGGGTCTCGCGCGCAGAGGGATTCGCCGCGCTGATGGAATCGCACCGCACGGCCTGGCAACACCTGTGGCAGAGGGCCGAGTTGGAGGTTCCTGGGGAGGCGGGAGAGATTCTGCGGCTCCATCTCTTCCACGTCCTGCAGACCCTGTCCCCGCACACGGCCGAGCTGGATGTCGGAGTGCCCGCGCGCGGCTTGCACGGCGAGGCGTACCGGGGGCACGTCTTCTGGGACGAGCTGTTCGTCCTGCCGTATCTCAACCTGCATTTCCCTGAGGTCTCCCGGGCCCTCCTCACCTATCGCCACCGCCGTCTGGGCGCGGCACGCGACGCCGCCCGTGCGGTCGGCCGAGCCGGTGCGATGTATCCATGGCAGAGCGGGAGCGACGGCCGCGAGGAAACCCAGGAAATGCACCTCAACCCGCGCTCCGGACGCTGGCTGCCCGACCACTCACGGCTGCAGCACCACGTCGGCTCAGCCGTCGCCTACAACATCTGGCGCTACTGGGAGGCCAGTGGGGACTCGGAGTTCCTGCACACCAAGGGCGCCGAGATGCTGCTGGAGATCGCCCGGTTCTGGGCTGATGCCGCCACGTACGACGAGAGTCTGGGCCGCTACCGCATCCGCGGCGTGGTCGGCCCCGACGAGTACCACGACGCCTACCCCGATACGAAGGAACCGGGCCTCGACGACAACGCGTACACGAATGTCACCGCCGCCTGGGTGCTGGCGCGCGCCCTGGAGCTCCTCGGTTCGCTGCCCGAGCCGTGCCGCCAGGAACTCTCCGAGCGCACCAGGATTGGCAGGGATGACCTGTCTCGCTGGGAGGACATCTCTCGGAAGCTGTACGTCCCCTTCCACTCGGGCGTGATCAGCCAGTTCAAGGGCTACGAGGAACTGGCCGCGCTGGACTGGGAGCGCTACCGGGCCAAGTACGGGGACATCCGCCGACTCGACCGGATTCTGGAGGCCGAGGGAGACACGGTCAACCGCTACCAGGCGTCCAAGCAGGCGGACGTGCTGATGCTCGGCTACCTCTTCTCCCCCGGAGAGCTCCGCGCTCTCTTCGCACGGCTCGGTCACCGGCTGGACGACGAGACCTGGAGCCGTACGGTCGACTACTACCTGCACCGCACCAGCCACGGCTCCACGCTCAGCGGCCTCGTGCACGGCTGGGTGCTGGCCAGAGCCAAACGAGCCGACGCATGGGAGTACGTTCAGGAGGCGCTCAGGGGCGACGTGGCCGATCTGCAGGGTGGCACCACGGGCGAGGGCATCCACCTGGGCGCCATGGCGGGCACGCTCGACCTGGTCCAGCGCGGGCTGACCGGTCTGGAGACCCGCGGCGGTGCACTGTGGCTGGACCCGGTGCCGCTGCCCGAGCTCTCCGAGTACGGCTTCACGATCCGCTACCGGGGCCACTGGGGCGTACGGCTGCACATGCGGCCGGGGCGGCTGAACGTACGCGTCCCGGACTCCGACCGGGCGCCGATCGACATCGAGCTGCCCGGACGGACCGTCTCCGTCGCCCCGGGAGAGTCGTGCGAACTGGCTCTTCCGCACCACTGGCAACCACGATCCGCCTGACGGGGCACTCCGCGCACCCCGCTCGGCAGGGCCATACGGACCCGATCGATGCCCCTGTGGCCCATCCCGTGCCGGGTTCCCGGCAACAAGGCTGGTGAGGGACAGGGACGGCATGTGATCGCGGAGGCACGCCGACGAGGTCCTGCCCCGACGGCCCGCGCATGCACGAGAGGACGGCCATGAACCACTACGTGTACGAGTTCGCCGAAGGCAGCCGGAAAATGGCCGACCTGCTCGGAGGCAAGGGCGCCAACCTCGCCGAGATGACCCGCATCGGACTGCCCGTCCCGCCCGGCTTCACCGTGACGACCACGGCCTGCCGGGTCTTCCTGGCCACCGGAACCGAACCGCCCGAGCTGGGTGTCCAGGTCGCTCACGCCCTGACCGCCCTGGAGAAGGCGGCCGGACGCTGCCTCGGCCGGGCCGACGATCCGTTGCTCCTCTCGGTCCGCTCCGGCGGCCGCTATTCCATGCCGGGGATGATGGAGACGATCCTCGACATCGGTCTGTGCGACGCCACCGTCGCCGGGCTGGCCAAGACTTCCGGGCAGGAGCGCTTCGCCTGGGACTCGTACCGCAGGCTGCTGCAGATGTTCGGCCACACGGTGATGGGCGTCGACGGCGAGCTCTTCGAGCAGACCCTCACCAGTCTGAAGGCCGCGCGCGGTGCCACCGACGACCACGAACTGGACGCCGCCGATCTCATCCTGCTGACCGAGAAGTTCAAGGCGCTCATCCATCGAGAGACCGGCGAGCGGTTCCCCCAGGACCCCGTCGAACAACTGCACCGCGCCATCCGTGCCGTGTTCGCCTCCTGGACCGGTGAACGCGCCCGGACCTACCGCAAGCGTGAGCACATTCCCGATGACCTGGGCACCGCCGTGACCATCCAGGCGATGGTCTTCGGCAACCTCGGCGCGGACTCCGGCACCGGTGTCGCCTTCACCCGAGACCCGGCCACCGGCGAGCGCGGCATCTACGGCGACTACCTGCCGGACGCCCAGGGCGAGGACGTCGTCTCGGGCGTCCGCAACGCCGTACCTCTTGCCGAACTGAAGCAGCTGGCCCCGCGCGCCTATGTCGAACTCAGCGACCATCTGCGGACGTTGGAGCGTCACTACCAGGACCTCTGCGACGTCGAGTTCACCCTCGAACGCGGCAAGCTGTGGATCCTGCAGACCCGCGTCGGCAAGCGGACCGCCGAGGCGGCTTTCCGCATCGCGTACGACTTGCTGGACGAGCGTCTCATCGACCGCCGCGAGGCGCTGTCCCGTGTCAACGGCGCACACCTCACGCGTCTGCTCTTCCCGCGCTTCGCGACCGACACCGCTGACGCACCGCTCGCGACGGGGATCGCCGCCTCACCAGGCGCAGCCGTGGGCGCGGTCGTCTTCGATTCGGCGACCGCGGTCCGCCGAGCGGCGGCGGGAGAACCCACGGTCCTGGTACGCAGGGAGACCACCCCCGACGACCTCCCCGGCATGATCGCCGCGCAGGCCGTCCTCACCACCCGGGGCGGCAAGACGAGCCATGCCGCCGTGGTCGCCCGCGGGATGGGCAAGGTCTGCGTCTGCGGCGCCGAGTCCCTGGTCGTCGACCCGGAGAGCCGCTGCCTGACCACCCCCTCCGGGGTCGTGGTCCGCGAGGATGACACGATCTCGGTGGACGGCACCGCCGGCACGGTCCACCTCGGCGCACTGCCGCTCACCGCCTCCGACGTCGGCCGGGCACTGGAGTCCGGCGAGCAGACCGGGCCGCTGTCCCAGGCCGTACTGCGTGCGCTGTCCCACGCCGACGCGGTCCGCCGCCTGGAGGTACGGGCCAATGCCGACACCCCCGAGGACGCGGCACGCGCCCGCCGCTTCGGCGCTCAGGGCATCGGGCTGTGCCGTACGGAGCACATGTTCCTCGGCGAGCGCAAAGCCCTGGTCGAAGCGATGATCCTGGCCGACGACGAAGCGGCGCGCGAGGAGGCGCTTTCCGCCCTGTTGCCACCGCAGCGATCGGACTTCACCGCGATCCTGGCCGCGATGGACGGGCTGCCGGTGACCATCCGGCTGCTGGATCCGCCGCTTCACGAGTTCCTCCCCGACCACACGGAGCTCGCCGTCCGCGTCGCCACCGCCGCGCCTCCCGATCCGCGCGACGTCCAGCTCCTGGCCGCCGTTGAGCGCATGCACGAACGGAATCCCATGCTCGGTCTGCGCGGTGTGCGACTCGCCCTGGCCGTCCCGGGCCTGGTGGCGATGCAGGTACGGGCGATCGCGGAAGCCGTCGCCCAGCGACTGCGCGACGGCGGCAGCCCGCGGGCCGAAATCATGATCCCGCTCGTCGGCACGGTCGAGGAGCTGCGCCTCGTACGGACCGAGGCGGAGCGCGTCCTGGCCGAGGTGGCCGCCGAGACCGGGCAGGCTGTCCACTGCCCGATCGGCACCATGATCGAGCTGCCGCGTGCGGCTCTGACCGCGGGCCGCATCGCCCAGGTGGCCGACTTCTTCTCCTTCGGAACCAACGATCTCACCCAGACGACGTGGGGCCTGTCCCGCGACGACGCGGAGGCGTCGTTCTTCCCCGGATATCTGAACAGGGGAATCTTCACGAGCTCGCCGTTCGAGACCCTCGACGAAGAGGGCGTCGGCCGACTGGTGACGATCGCCGTCCAGGAGGGCCGTGCCGCCAACGCGCACCTGGCCATGGGAGTCTGCGGCGAACACGGCGGCGACCCCGCCTCCATCCACTTCTTCCACCGCGCCGGGATCGACTACGTCTCCTGCTCGCCGTTCCGTGTTCCGGCAGCCCGCCTCGAAGCGGGCAGGGCGGCCCTGGCCGCATCGTGACTCCCCGCGGCGCCCAACCGGCATGGCCCGACCGGCCCTTGCCGAGGGCCGGTTCGCCCCTGCCCGCAAGGGCGCCGCGGGCGTACTCCTGAAGAGAAGTAACCCCCAGCAGAAGGAGCGCGAGATGAGCGGCATGATCGAGCGGCTGCCCGGCTGGCCCCCTCAGTTCCCCGACCTGTTCAGCTGGGTCGAGGCGGGCCTGCCGAGCGTCCCAGGGATCCACAACATTCGCATCGAGGAAGCCCTCACAGAAGAGGCGTACACCCTGCGTGCCGAGCTTCCCGGGATCGACCCCGACCACGACGTCGAACTCACCGTGACCGAGGGCGTGTTGACCCTGCGCGCCGAACGCAAGACGGAGACGGCCGACAAGCACCACACCGAGTTCCGCTACGGAACCTTCGCCCGCTCGGTCCGGCTGCCAGCCGGAGCCCAGGGAGACGAAACGACCGCGGAATACAAGGACGGGGTCCTGACCATCACGGTCCCGTTGACGAACCCCAAGGTGAGCACCCGGACCATCACGGTGCGGCGCACCTGACGTTACGTCGGCGCCCTGCCTGTGTGCCCCGCCTTCACAGGGCGGGGCACACAGGCACTCTCCCCTTGCGCTGCCAGCCGGGCCCGGTACTTCTACAGACGGGATTGCAGCGGGCCGTCACAACGCGAGGGTTGCCTCTGAGTTTCCTCTGAAAAGGGCACTCAAGGCAGCTGGCAGGGCTTGTCTCAGACGGTAGACAGAGGTTGGGCCCGAGGTTGGCGCCCAGCATTGCTGCCAGCCCCGTCCTGAGGAGCCCCATGACCATCACGTTCACCACCACGGCTGCGAGCCGTGGCACGCCTCACCGGCGCCCGCGCCGAGGCACCGCACCCTTCCGTCGCTGGATCCGGTCCAGCATGGCCGCGGTACTTGCACCCTAGCGGAGCGGCACAGCCTCGGTCGTCACACTCCATGGACTGGCTCACTGGCCGGGGTCACACCACAAGTCTCTCGGTTCCCACCTGCGCTTCTCCGCTTACTTTCGTGGCTCCTGCGTCACGCCCGCTCCGCCGGCGGCGGAGGCCACCCACTTCGCAGCCCCATCCCTCCGGAGTCCCGTGGCGCGTCGGAATTGTGCAGTCGCGGTGCCCGGGCGACCGGACCACTTCGCACCCGCCCGCCAAGCTTCGCCGTTGCTACTCACGTCACTGCCGGACACGGCGCCGATGGCCTCCGTTTTCCGCCCGCAGTAACCCGCGCACTCCTCACCACTACGGCTCGCCCACCCAAGTCGCCGTATTCCCAACCCGCCCCCGTCCGGCACTGAATACGAACCCCGAAGGAGCCCCCTGTGGGACTCGATCTCATCAACGGCATCCCCGCGCATGTCCTGTTCGTGCACGCCGTCGTGGTCCTGGTGCCGCTCACCGCCCTTGCACTGATCCTCTGCGCCGGTCTCCCCTCGGTCATGCGCCGGTTCGGTCTCGCACTACCGGCACTGGCGCTGGTGTCCCTCATCAGCGTGCCACTGACCACCAACGCCGGTGAGTGGCTGGAGCGGCACGTAAACCGTAGCGCCCTGGTCCGCCAGCACACCGGGCTCGGCGACGAGTTGCTTCCCTGGGTCATCGGGCTCTTTCTGGTGGTCATGGGGGTGTGGTGGTCCTACCGCCAGGCTGGCCGTCGGACCGTAGGTGCAGGGGGATCCACCGGGGGGGTGGCCACCCCATTGCGTATCGCCGCCGCCGCGCTGTCCCTCATCGTCGGTGTAGGAGCGGGCGTACAGGTCTATCGAATCGGGGACTCCGGCGCCAAAGCAGCCTGGCAGAACGGCTATTCCGCCACTGCCAACCCCGGCCGCCGCTGAGACGAACCTCGCCAAGCCATGCACCAGACAAGACCGTCCTGGCGAAAACTCACGAGATGTGGCCCCTCGCCCCTGTCACGCGTGAACTCCAACATTGTCGGGGGACGCCCTTTCGCGGGTCGTCCTCGGTGGTGGGGCGTACGCCCCACCACCGAGAGAAGGACCACCTGATACACCCTGCTGCTGTGAACGGCAGCGAAGGCTTGCAGACTGGGACAGCGGGCAAGGACCCGATCGCCACACCCCGTACGAGCCACGTCCGCACCTCCCGCCAGCGCTCACCCGCGGGTCGCCCCCCTGGCCAGCAGGACCTCTCGTCCACCCCCAGTAAGGCCCCGGGGCGCCGATACCGCGAATGGCCCCACAAGGGTTCCCCTCTCACTATCGAGAACGCCACCCGCCCTCTTGCTCGTGTGCGCCGGAGGATCGTTCCTGTTCGGCGGGGAGGTTCAAGACCCGTATATGAGCGTGCCCAGCGGTCCTAGACTGGCGCCTCGCCCCCGAGCAAGAGGGGAGGGGACAGGCCATGGCCCCGTCCATGCAGGTGCTGCTCGTCGACGACCACGAGGACAACCTGTTCGCGTTGCAGAGCGCCCTCGCCCCGCTCGGCTACCCAATCACCACGAGCACCAGCGGGGTCACCGCCCTCAAGACGGCGCTGCGCGGGGGGATCGCCGTCGCGATCCTCGATGTCGTCATGCCTGAGGTGAACGGGTTCGACGTCGTGCGGTACCTGGCCCGGCTGGAGCAGACCCGGCTCATCCCCGTCATCCTGGTGACCGGCATGAGTCAGAACGCCGACCTGGCGACCCGGGCATTGCAGTTGAGTGTCGCCGCCCTCATGGTCAAACCCATCGACCCCTGGGCCTTGAGGATCAAAGTGCAGTACCTGTACCGGACCAGTCACCTCCTGCAGGCCGTCCCCACCCAACGCCAAGAGTCCGCACGCCACCCGTGTGCGCGGGACATCCGGACACCGGACAGCAGTGAGGGGGCATTCGGCTCCGAGGGATTCCAGAACCCTTGAATGGGCGGAGCACAGCGAGTCAGACCCAGGCGACCATGACCGCACGGGCTCTGGAAATGCGGGCCTGGAGATCGCCCCTCCGGACATGCCACCGCCAACGTTCAACCGCCATGAGGAAGTTCAACGAGCTCCTCACGCGACGCCCCTTCCCCCCGGCTCGAGGGCAGCCGGGCAATGGCCACCACAGCAACAGCGACCGCCACGATAGATCCCCGCGCCCCAGCCTCGACCTTGTTCTCCGGCTCCGCCCGCGAGACCGGCTTGCTCGCCCAATTCGCAGGCCAGCGGTAGGGTGCCAAACCGGAGCCCTGCTGAATCCCCCGTCAGCAGGGCTCCATCGCTGTGCTCCCCCAACAACCCAGGGCACCACCGGTATGCGCGGGCCACCAGAGCCCCTACCCCGCCTGGCCCCACCTTGCTACGAACACGGCAAACAGGGCGGGTGGCCGGAGCCGGTACGGCGGCGCGGTTCTGCACTCCCGAGGCACCACTACCATAAGTAACGGTTTTGACCAGCGCAGTCGTGTTCTCCCGGAAGGCACCAACACTGGTTGACACCCCGCCACCACCGCTGCACGTGAATGTCGTCTCCAGACTGGGAGGGGGGACGCACTGGATGGCGTCCCCCTGGTAGTGTAACAGTGATCTCCACGTAGCCCCTGCTTGGCGCTGTCCGGCGTGGGCAGCCTGCCGATGGCCGGTGCACGGACATGGGGGGCTGTGGCTGAAGGCAGGCAGGCTGGGGGTCCGCACCGACTGGGTGCCCAGGGGTGCGCCGGTGGGCCAGAAGGTGCGGGGCTTCCGGGCGACCGGGTTCGGCACGGGCGACGCCGCACCCCGGCGGGCGCGGCGTCGCTGAACAGGCCTGCGGAGGGGCGGAGTTCACACTTCCAGTTCGTTCTCGATCTTCTTGAGCTGGTGGCGGGCCATCGCGAGGTTGGCCCGCTTCTTGTCCAGCGCCATGTAGAGGAACAGACCGCTGTTGCCCCGGCCTTTGAGGAGCCGGATGAGGTGGTACTGGCCGCCCAGCGTGATCAGGATGTCCTCGATCTCGTCCTTGAGGCCGAGCATCTCCATGGTCCGCACCTTGGCGCGCACCACATCGGTGTTGCCGGCGGCGGCCACCGCCAGGTCGAGGTCCTTGCCGCCGCCCAGCGTGCCGAGCGCCATGCCGCTGCTGTAGTCGACGAGGGCTGCGCCCAGGCTGCCCTCGATCACGGTCATCGCTTCCTTGAGGGTGGTTTCGGTGTTGGTCATCGGCGTTGCACTTCCTTTCCTTCGGGGGCTGTTCCGGCTCGGTGTGCCGGTGCCGTTCATGGGGTCTCCTGCCGGTCGAGCGCGCCGTCGATCAGCTCGCCGACGCGCGTACTGGAACGGCGTGCTTCGAGGTGCAGCCGGCCGACGTTGACGCGGGGGTCCGCGAGGAGGGTGAGCACGGCGGTGGAGCCCGCCGCGTAGGTGGCGACGTAACCCGCCTCGCCGCGCACGAGCAGTTCGCGGAAGCCGCCCTGGCCGGTGGTCTCGGTGAGCCGCTGGGCGACGCCGAGTGCGGCGGCGGTGAGGGCGGCGGTGAGGGCGGCGATTCCTTCGACGGCCTCCGGCGCGCCGTCCTGGGCGATCACGAAGCCGTCGGAGCTCGCCGCGAGCGCGCCGGTGAGCTGGGGCAGCCTGGCTCTCAACCTCCGCAGCTCTTCGAGGACTTCAGCGACCTGTCCTTCCGCCGCCATCAGCTGTCTCCTCTCGGCGCGCTGCCGCAGTGCGCGGATCACAGCGTGGCCTCCAGTGCGTCGCGCAGCCGCCGGAGCAGCGCGACATCGGGGTCGACCGTCTCCGCCGACATCCGGGTCAACCAGGCGGGGACGGAGTCCGGCGGCGTACGGGCGCGCGGAGCCTCAATGGCTCCGACGGCCGCCAGTCTTCGCACGTCGATCAGGGTGTGGAACGCGGGGCGGCCGAGGGCCCGTGCGATGTCCTGCGGGGTGCGTGCCCCGTCGGCCTGGGTCAGCACCGCCCGCTGGCGCAGGGTGAGCGGGACGTCCGGGCGGCGTCGGCTGCGCACCACGGGGGCGGTGTCCAGGTCCGGGCAGGGCCAGAGCCGGTCGAGGAGCTCTCTGCGGCGAGCCGCCTCCCGCTCCACCGCCTCGGCCGGCACGGGCCTGACGGGACCGATCCAGTGGGCCACCCCGTACCGGAAACGGGTGGGGCCGCTGCTGGGGGCCAGTGCGAAGAACGCCGCGTCGTGCAGTGCGCCGAGGTGGCAGATCTCCAGCTCGCCGTCGCCGACCTGGCGCTCTCCACCAGGAACCGGCCGACCCGGCCGCGCGGGCCCGCCCGGTCGACGGCCTCCCGCCAGCCCTCGGGCCGCAGGCGTCCGGCGGTGGTGAGCAGGACGTCTATGCCGGGCGCCGCGGGACTCTCCGCATGCACCACCTGGCCGTCGCAGAGGTACAGGGTGCCCCGGTCGCGCAGCAGGGCACCGGTGGCCCGCTCGGCGACCAGGCGGACGAGCATGGGAGAGACGGGCGTTCGCGTCGCAGGAGCCGGTCCTGCCGGGCTGCCCATCGCCGCGCTCATCACAGCACCAGCCGTTCGGCCAGGCCACGCAGCCGGAGCCGGGCCAGCGCGAGATTGCCCTCCTCGCGGTCGAGCCACAGGTGCAGGAACACGCTGCTGTCGAAGGCCGTCTCGACGAAGCAGAGCACGTGGTGCGCGGTACGGGTGGTGATGATCAGGTCCTCGACGGGCAGGTCCGTCGAGGGCGGGCTCCCAGTCGACAGGTCTTCGTCGCCGCCCGAGGGGGACACACCGAAATCGGGGTGCTCGGCGACCGCCCGTGCCAGCTCTGCGGTCTCGGCGGCGGTGACCTCGTGGTCGCCGCCGGGCGAGGCGCCGATGGCCCCGAGGGCGAGTCCGCTGGCCCAGTCGACCACGCCCGCCCCGAGCGCCCCGGGCAGCAGCATCGCCTCAAGCAGGCACTCGTCGATTCCAGGCACGCGGAACCCCCTCCCGGCGCAACGCATGGATGTGTTCGAGCCGCCGGAACGAGCGCTCGGCGGTGACGGGGACATTACGCACCGTGGCATCCCTTGACGGGAGTTCTGGCATTTTCCGGTGGCGCATGCCCGACTTGGCTAGAGTCCGACCCTTTGGGCAGAACCGAACTCCCGGTGCGGGACCGTGAGTTCGCCCCCCCCACGCAGGCGGCCGGAGCGGCCTGCTGCACATCCGCCGCCCACACCTGCGGGTCAGAGCAGGGCCTGCGGAGGTCATGGAACTCATCCAACGCCGACTGCTGCAGCAACTGACTCTTTGGCTCTGTTCGCCCAGCTCCGAGATCCGCAGGTCTCATCCTCGACGATCTTGAAATCCCGGTTGGCCGACTGAATCGCGCCCGCACGGGCTGTTCACCGGCCGGATTCGCATGGTTGCCCCGCGGCCAGCCCGGCCTACGATGCGAAGGAGACAGGGCGGGCGACACTGCGCACGGTGCACCAACCGGTCCAGCCGACCGCCCTCTGGCCCCCAGACCCCGGGCTCGTGTTCACCGTCCACCCCGCCCTCGGGGTGGACGGAGCCACCGCATCCACATACGGCGGCTCCGGCCCTTCGTCCTAGCGGCGCTGTTCGAGCCGGGGTCATCACCTCCCGCAGACCCCGGACACAGCCGCCCTTGAGGACGGTGGGAGCGAGGACAGTGCGGAGGGGAGCCCCTCTCCTCGCACAGGCGGCCGCCGCGCCATCCGTGACCGGGCGGCGGCCGTCCCACAACAGATAGGCAGACACTGCTCAGCAGTTCAACTACCCGTGGAGGCCCCCAGATCCACCTCCCGCCCATGCCCTTTCATTCACCAGGACACGGAATCTCCGCGTCAACTGTCAACCAGTCGATCGGTGCCGGTCAGGGCATGGTCTTGGGCCCAGGGCCCGGTACGACCTCGTTCTGCAACAACCACCACACCGGTCACCGCCCATGCCCGGAATGCAAAAGCCCAGCCCACGATGCGGCGTCCACGAATGCGCTTTGAACCTACTCCCGGACCATCTGCGTGGCCCCTCCACGGTCCGACATTGGCCAGAGGCAACCCTCCAAGCCCGACGGTCGGCGAGCGGGAGCTTCACGAGCCCACAGGGCCTCGGATGACATCCGAACTCGTCGACAAACGGCACTCGCCGAGTGCTGCGCGGCCACTGCGCCCTGGCAAGAGCGTGCAACAGATGCAGCCGGTCGTCCCGGCGCATGCTGCCTCCTCCCCACTCCCCACCCCCACCTTGTGATCAGTCCGCCCGGAGCTGACGGGCGCCCCGTTCGACTTGACGGCCCAGTGAGGGCGGAATCACGCCGCCCTGAAGATCCGGAAGATGCTTGTCGAGGTTGCCCGTAGAGAGAGGCGATCACGTCCTTCTCGCGTATCTGCGGTCGGCGATCTCTCGCGCCGATTGGGCTCCGGGTCCAGGTGCCGGCGTGCGGCCGAGGAACGCCATTGGTCACCAGGTAGCCCGCGACCCCCAGGCCCGTGAGCGCCAACCCGCTCCCGCTCGCCCACATACTGATTCGCCTCATCAACCCAGCTTTCCCCTCCGGATTCCTCACCGGCAGAGCACCAACAGGCCACCGTCGTGGGGTGGTTCCGAATGGGGGGGAGGTGAGCCATTGCTGTTGGCATGGGTGTGAGCCATGAGCCGCGGCGGACGATCAGTAGGTTGCTGTGGGCCGCCTGTGGACGTGGGGCATTGGGCGGCAGGGGTATGTGTAAATCATTGAGGACCTCGTCCGTGGTGGGGGTGGTTTCGGTCTTCGTGTGCGGGGGCGGTTGCAGGGTTTTGTAGGGGTGCGGGACGCTCTGTTGCCCGGTCGACGGGACCGCCGAAAGCGCCAGGAACAGGGCGCCCCCCGCGCGTACTCCTGGCCGGCCTGGCCGTGCCCCTGCCGTCCTGGCCAAGGAGGTCCTCATGCACAGCCCTCTTCGCGCTCCGCGCACCCTGTGTGCCGTCGGCGCCGCCGCCGTCACCACCGCGGTCGTCTTTGCCATGACCGGTGTCGCCCACAGCGCCCCGGCCGCTCAGCCCGAGCAGACCTGTTCCACCGCTACATTGACCGGTAGCTACCTCTTCGCCGGTGACGGTCTGTCAGTCTCCGGCACGTCCAGCCAGCCCCTCGCCTTCGCCGGCTCCGAACGCTTTGACGCTGTCGGCCATGTCCGGGGCACCTCCAGCTCCAGTTTCAACGGCACCATCACGCGCGGCGCCCCGTTCACCGGCACCTACACCGTCAACGCCGACTGCACCGGCACCCTGGTCATCGGCACCGCCCTCCACTTCGACCTCTACACCGCCCCCAGCGGCGACTTCTTCACCTACATCCAGACCGACCCCGGCTCCGTCAGCGCCACCACCGAACACCGGGCCACCCGCACCTGACCAGCAGCCCTGCGCCCGTGTCCCTCGCCGCGGGCCAACCAGCCAAGACCGTCCGCCGGTTGGCCCTGGCAACCCTGCCGCGGAGGCAGCACTCAGCCGGAGACGCGGTTCTCGGTCCCGGACACGACCGTGCCGGGGGCGATCCGGGCCTCTGTGAAGGACTGCCCCGAAGGAGCCGTGACATGCCGATTCTCCTCTCGTATGCCCCCCCCGGCCGGGCTCCGGCCCGAACAGAGCCAGACGGCACCGATGCCACAACACAGGATCGCAGCGCAACAGGCTCCGGATACATCCACCCGTGTCACATCACGGGCCGCCCCGAGCGGACCGGCTCTCCAGGAATGGTGCGGACCCCTCTCTGTTGCACCGTCAGCGCGAGAGTTCCACCGCAACCACCGCTTCGAGGGACGAGTACACGCCAGCCACGGCAACCGGGCCCACCCCTGCCCCGCTCACCGGGGTACACCCCACCACCGGGTATGCCGCCATATGCCGTGGCACCCAGAGCGCAACCGCTGCAGCATCGCGCACCGCGCGTGAATGCACTGGGCAACGACAACCGCCCGGCGGGCCGACAGCCCTACACTGCGGACAGGAAACCCATTATGGGAAAGGAGGTTGGGCATGCCGTGGTCGGCGCCAGCGCCTCGGCTGCGTCTGGCTGTCTCGCGCACGGCCGGCTGCACCGTGCTGCACGTCGCCGGTGAACTCGACACGCCCGCCATACCCGCTCTCGCTCATGCCCTGGACCGCATGGAAGAGCACGCCAGCCGGGTGGAACTGGATCTGAGCCGAGTCACCTTCTGCTCGCTGGCCAGCGCCGAACTCCTCGTCCACGCCCACCGCCGGGCGGCAACCGCCGGGACCAGCCTCACCGTGCACCACGCCCACAGCGCAGTACTGCGCACCCTGCGCCTGTGCAGCGAACCCGCCGGACTGCGCTCACCCCACACACGTCGGCTCGGCCCAGAGCATCCGCACGCCCGCGCCCTGCTCAAGGAGGCGCTCATCCTGGCCCTGCGCCTCACTGACGCTCCGATGGGCAATGCCCAGCTGCACGACCCCGTTGCGGGTGTGCTGCGGATCGTGGCCCAACGCGGGTTCCACTGGCCGTTCTTGAACTATTTCGAAGCGGTTCAGGACCGTGAGTCCGCCTGCGGTATCGCCGCCCAGGACCAGAGCGGTGTGTTCATCGACGAGGTCTGCTCCTCGCCGGTCTTCCTCGGCACGCCGGCTCTGGATGTCCTTGGGTAGGCACAGGTGCGCGCTGTCGGCTCGCTGCCGGTAGCGGCTCCGGACGGGGTGTTGGTCGGGGTGGTCTCCATCCACCGACTCCGCCCCATCCGCTGGTCCAGTGACCAGCGGCGCGGTCTGGAGTCCCTGGCCCGCGCCACCGGCAGCACCTGGCACTCGATCCACCGCCAGGCCACCGTCCGCCTCGCACCGGCGCCCGTGGCCCTGGCCCCAAACTCGCTCTGAGCTCCGTACTCTCTGGGCGCGGGAGCCCGGGCTCCATGCTCGCGGACCGGTGCAGGCCGATGGAGAGTGGGCATGCGCGGCAGAGCCCTCGATGGGGAGGCATCTCCAATGGGGGCGGGAGCCGACTGACGGCGGCCACGAGGATCTGGCCGCTGACAGCCGACAACGCCGGGGACGACATGGTGTCGGGAGGACCAACAAGAGCGAGGAGCGGACCATCCTGGTCGCCAAGGACGGAGCCGAGGGCGGCTACGGCGACTACGTCCTGCGGGTGGCCATCGAGAACGACAAGGTCCTGCGGTTCGTGCCGCAAGTCGTGGACGCCATCCAAGCCACCCGTACCGTGGCCGAGCCCACGGGGGCATCCCGCTCCCCAGCCGCCCGGCACCCACGCCAGGCCGGGCATGGCCTGCGGGGACAGCGCGGGTGATGCTGACGGTGGGACTACGCGTCTTGTTGGCGCCGTGCCGTCACCAGGTAGGCGGTGCCCAAGCAACGGCGGGCCCCTCTGCTCACGGTCCGTTCCGGATGGTCGCGCCATTTCCGGCTCCAGCGGCGGACCAGCCGGTCCAGCGGCGGGATCAGGGGTGTTACGTCGTAGTGAACCGCGTCCTGCGCTGTCAGTCCGGCTCCACGCATCATCCGGCGGAGGCGGGCCAGAGGGATCGCCCGGATGCCGGACACGGCCGCGGCGTGCCGCGGTGCGCCGAACAGCCCTTCGACGCGGCCGAGCACACGCACCAACGGCCAGTAGAGGAACCACTCGGTCAGACGGTACGGGCTGAGCGGGTTGAGCATCGTCACCACGACCAGGCCACCCGGCCGGATCACGCGTGTGATCTCGCGCAGCCCCTGAACGGCATCGGCGTACTCCAGGACACCCATCGCGACAACGACATCGAAGTGCTGGTCGGGAAAGGGCATCTCCTCCACACGCGCCACACTCAACTCGGCGTCACCTGCGCCCTTCGCCCGAGCGGTGGCAACGTCGATCATTGCCGGAGACCGGTCGCATCCTGTGATCTGGAATTCTCCGGGACGGGTGTCGAGAAGATGCCGCACCAGCATGCCGGGTCCGCACCCCACGTCCAGCAGACGACCACGCGGGGCGGCGCCAAGCGCCTCGTCGACCGCATACAGCCGGGAACGGTAGTACCGCGCCGCCGGGCGCCAGCCGTCGTAGGACGCGGCGTAGCGGGTCGCCTCCTCAGTGGTCGGATACTGCGCGGCCACGACGACGTCACGTGCCGCGCCTCTGGTACCACGACGATGCGCCCGTGCCGTCTTGGAAGACACCATCACTACTCCCAGGGCTGTTGCTAAGTCAGTTCGCTGTGTTGCGGACCTGGTCAGGCCCATGACGGATGCAGCGAGACTCCAGTCAGGACAGCGACGCGGAGGCACGGAGCCCATGGCCGGTGTCCACCGTAGGGAGGCGGACGTTGCCCCTTCGATAGGAAATCGCGTCTGTTTCGTGCAGAGGTCTCATCCGCGTCGGGTGAGGAACTCTCGGTGCAGGAGGTGGGTGCGGGTGGCGTTGACGGAGACCCCGTCGACGGGCAAGTCGAGGAGTTCTTGCAGGCCCCGGGTGCGGTGTGGTTGCAGCGGGTGCCCGTTGAGGGATTGCAGGATGCATGAGCAGGTGCCGTCGGCCGCGGTCGATCCGTGTCCGGGGTCAGTCCCGGTGATGCGGTCGACGATCTCGCGGGCGGCAGTGAGTTCGCTGACGGGGCCTTGATCTCCGCGCGGAACACAGCGAGTTGGCCGGTATACCCCCCTGAGGGCTTCGTGACAGTGGGGGAAGCGAGGGTTGCGCGGGCACCCCGGTACGCCTACCCAACAGCAGGGCCAGCCTCTCAGCCGAGAACGTCCGTGAACGCATGTGTGGTCCCGCCTTTGGCGCTATCGGGGACGAAGTCTGCGATGGCCACGGGACACAACGGTCCTCGATGCGCACGTGCGAGCGGCCGCCGCGGCGTAAGGAGTGAGGGCGGGACCGGTTGCCGCAGGAACCGGCCTGTTCCATGGACGGCCCGAAGATGTTCGAGCCGGTGGTGTTCGAGTTGTCGTAGGCGTCGGCCGTGACCCGTAGTTTGAGAGTGATCCGGAGGTGTCCCTCCCCTCGTAGTGTGGAGGGGGAGGCCTTCCAGACTGTGTCCGCGAAGTCGGCGGTGCGTACCGGTCCTGGTTGGTCAGTGCAGGATGTCGAGGGTGTTTGTGGCGTCGTCGACGAAGTAGACGGCGCGCGCTCCCGGACGCACAGCGAGGCCGAACAGCGCGCCCGCACCGGGGGGTGTCCCGCTGCTGTCGAGGGTGCGGACCGCAATCTGAGTGCCGGATGGGGTGGTCTCCACGAGATTGCCATCGCCAGCGTTCACGGTGAGGATGTCTCCGCCGGGGGCGACAGCAAGGCCGAGCGGAGTGTTCAAGTTGCCTCCTGTGGTGATGACTTGGCCTGTGCCTGCACTGTCCGGGCGCGTCAGTGCGTGCGGGATCGCGGTGATGCGGTTGTCGACGCTGTCAGCGACATAGAGCGTGCCGTCGCGGCCGAGTCCGACGCCGGTGGGGCCGACCACCAGGGCCGCAGGGTCTGTGCGTTCGGCGAATCCGGACCCGATGCGGGTGACGGACCGGAGCTGGAAGGTGTCGTCGCCGACTGCCGCCCCGAGCCGCAGGACGGTGCCCTTGCGCACCGTGGCCGGGCTGCCGGCGAGCGTTCCGTTCAGCACGTTGGTGACGAACAGGTCGACGTAGTCTCCGCCGTCGCGCACGGTCATGTCCCAGGGCCCGTTGATGCCGTACCCGGCCAGAGTCTGGCGAGCCCTGCCATGGCTGTCGAGGACGATCAGGCAGCCGGCCCTGGCCGTGGCGGAGGTGCCGTCCGTGGTGGGCAGACTGCCCATCACAACCCAGCCACTGCGCAGGACCACCAACGCTGTGGTCAGCCCGACCCCGCCGGGACAGGGCCCGGGCAGGTGAGCCGGATCGATCCGGGCGAATGTCGACACAGCCCCGGAAGGACTGATCTGCACGATGGTCGTCCCGGTGCCCTGAAGATTCGATGCGGCATTGAAATTACTGACCAGGACACTGCCCTGGCGGAGGCTGCCCCGATCCTCCGGCACTACCGCCACACCGTAGGGGTTGACGTCCCCGTTCGCAGGGACCGTTGAGGCAATCGTGTCTACCGTGTGCAAAGGGCCGACGAACGAGCCGGGCGCCGACTGCCCCGTCGACATGCCTGCCAGGGACAACAAGCCGGCTGCTGCGCCGACAGCGAGCGTTCTCCACTGCATGTTGCCGCTCCTCAGAGTGCGTCGGATGCGAACTCGCCGAGCAGGTGACCGCCCGCCGGGCGCCACCCTGCACGAAGCCGGACAATCACAGGGCAGGCAGCCCGAGATACCGAAGGAGGCTAGGCAGACCCGCAGCAACCTGCCAGAGAGAAACAGGTCATCACACACCGAGCACCAGTGCCCCCCGGAGTACGTACTGAGTCTGCAAATAGAACGGGTCTCCAAGATCCAGGGCCGACGGAGGCTTAGAGCTCGCGCAGATAGGCGCGGGGGTACCCGTGACAGCAAGGCAGGTGCAGGTCAGCTGCTCTGGGCGATGGCGCGCAGGGCGTCGAAGGTCTCCTGTTCGTCTTGCTGGTCCCCGTGGTCGCTGAGTTTCACCACGACGGTCTTGCTTACGGGGTCGACGTAGATGTATTGCCCGTACACGCCGAGGGCGGAGTAGTCCTTGCCGTTGCCGCCGGGCGGATGCCACCACTGTGCGGAGTAGCCCCAGCCGTCGACTTTGTGGGGTGCTGGGGTGGCGATGCGCTGGATCCATGCCGGGGGGATGATCTGTTTGTCCTGGGCGCGGCCGTTGTTGAGGACGAGTTGGCCGAGTTTGGCGTAGTCGCGGGGGGTGGCGTTGATGCAGCAGTACGCCTTCTCGTGGCCGTTGTCGTGGTCGAGGTTCCAGGTGGCGCTGTCCTGTGCTCCCATCGGTGCCCAGATGTTGTCCGCCAGGAGGTCGGCCAGCGGCCGTCCTTGGGCCTTGGCCAGGACCTGGCCGAGGAGTTCGGTGTCGATGCTGCGGTAGGCGCCTTGGCTGCCCGGTGGGAACTGCAGGTCGCGATGGTCGCGTGCGAAGGCGGGCAGGTCCCGGGTGAGGTACATCCGGGCGGTGCCGGTGAGCGGGTAGTACTCGTTGTAGTTCTCCGGGACGTCCACGCCCGAGGTCATGTCCAGCAGGTCGCGCACGGTGATGGTGTCGTAGGCCCCGCCGGTCTTCAGCTGGGGCAGGAGGTCGACCAGCCGGTCGTCTTCCCGGAGTCTGCCCTGTTCGATGGCCTGCCCGGCGAGCAGGGACACCACCGACTTGGCGGCCGACCAGGACGACAGGCGGGTGGTGGGGCCCACCCCGTTGCGGTACCACTCGTGGGTCAGCCGGCCATTCCTGAGGACAAGGAAGGCATTGGTGTGGGTGGTCGTCAGGAACTGCTCGACCGGCGCCCGCTCGCCCTTCCATGGCACGGTCGCAGGAAGCGGCTCGTCGTGGACGGGCAGGGGCGCCGGCGTGGCGGAGGCGGGGATGGTGCGGGTGTCGAACAGGTCGCCCTGCCGCGAGGGCTCGGTGGTCAGCAGGTGGACCAGCGTGGGTGGGGAGGGGATGTCGAGCAGTGCGGTGGCCGTGTAGGCGCCGGCCACCAGCACGCCAAGCGCCACCGGCAGCGCGATGAGGGTGCGCCGCAGGACGCGCCGTGTCCGCGGCTTCGCAGACCGCGAGGCGGCCACGGTGCGGTCGGTGGGACCGGCGGCGGAAGCGGACCGGGAGCTGGCTGCCGGTCCGGGACCGCTGTCCTGGGGGGCTTTGTGGTCCGTGTCGACAGCCTCGTCAGCCTCGTCGGCGGCTTCCACACCAGGGCGGTGGTCAGACATCGGCGACGTCCTTGGGGCTGGTGCGGGCGGTTGCGTCGACGGCCAGCCAGAACGCCTCCATCAGCGTCTGGAAGACGGCCTCGTCGTCCTGCGCGGCCAGGTGGGGCAGGTGCGTGGTGATGGCCGGATAGTGCTCGGGGGAGATGGTGGCGTATGCCCCGGCCCAGGCATGCTCGTCCGCGGCGCGCACCTCCTGCGGGAGCGCGGCATACCCGGCGCGCATGCCCGCGTATGCCAGCACGGTGTCGGCGAGCATCCGTTGGTAGCGGGCCACACTGCCCTCGTCCAGACCGATCTCCGCCAGCGCCGTGAGCATCGTCTCCATCGCGGCGAACTCCCCCGGGCCGCGGGTGGTCCGGCATGCGACGGCCGCACCGACGTACGGGTGGGCCTCGAAGACCTCCACCAGGGAGCGGGCCAGCACCTGCAGAACCTCCCGCGGCCCCAGGCCGTCGGGCACACGCTCCACGGCCATGGCCAGCAGCCGGTCACCCACCGCCAGCAGCAGCGCGTCCCGGTCCGCGAAATGCCGCCACACCGCCGACCGGTCCACGCCCAGTTCCTCTCCCAGAGCCCGTCCGGTCAGCCCGTCCGGTTCCGCCCGCGCCGCGATCCGCACGGCCGCCTCCACGATCAGCTCCGGCGACAACCGCACCGCCCGGCCCTTGCCCACAGCCATGTCCGTCCCCCACTCCCGCAATCATCAATGTTGTCATCAATGATGACAATGCTGGGGTGGAATGGTCAACTCTGGAGTGCGACCACGATGCGGCGACGTTCGGGAAGGGCTTATCAGCCAGACGCAGGCGGTCGAGGCGATCGCTGTCGCCAGTCCCAGAGCGACGATCTGCGATCACCGGGGAGACCTGTGCCTGTTCTTCCGCCATGGCTGACCGAACCGCTGTGGGACCAGTTCTCGGCGCTGCTGCCCCAGCGGCCGCTCTACCACCCGGACCATCCTCTGCGCTGCCACCGTCCGCGCATCAGTGACCGGATCGTGTTCGACAAGCTTCTGCAGTTGCTGAGGTTCGGCTGCCCCTACGAGGCGATCGCTGACACGACCTGCTCGGCGAGCACCATCCGCAGCCGTCGCGATGAGTGGATCCGCCTGGGCATCTTCAGCCAGTTGAAGCAGATCTCGCTCGACTCCTACGACCGCATCGTCGGCCTGATGCTGGATCAGATCGCCATCGACGGCTCCCTCACCAAGGCACCTGGAGGCGGGGAGGTCGCCGGCCGTTCCCCGGTCGGCCGGGGAAAACAGGGCCTGAAGCGCTCCGGCATGACTGACGGCTACGGAATCCCGCTCGGCCGTGTTCTGGCCGGGGCGAACTGTCACGACTCTCCACTGCTGGCCCCGACCCTGGACCGCCTCGCGGAACTCGGGCCGCTGCCCGACGACATCACGGTGCACCTGGACACTGGGTACGACTCGAACAAGACCCGCGCCCTGCTCGACGAACGCGGGCTGCACGGCCGGATAGCGCACAAGGGCGAGAAAGCACCGATTCAGGCGAGCCGGCGTTGGCACGTCGAACGCACTCAGTGCGCCACGAGGCGCTCTGTTGTATTCCCGGCTGAGCCGGGAGGAACTCGGAAGGAGGTTCCTGGGCCAATGACTTACCCAAGGCCGAAAGGTGAAGGGGACAATAGCATGTCAGAAAACCGGTGACCGTGCCCAGTTGTCAGGGACGGTGTGCAGGGTGGCCCGCGCGATATGGCGAAGACTGAATTGTTTGAAGCCCAATCCCCAGCAGATGCAAGTTCCCATCCGCCGGAAAGACAGCTGAAACCGGCGCCGCGCTCTGCACCAGGATTCGTTTTGGTGGCCGGTGCACCTCCGGAGTGCGGGGCGATGTCCAGCGAGGGCATTCAAGGGGATGAGTGGGACGCCTACGTCGCGCTGTGACGTACAGCAGAGACGAACGTGGGATCGCCTACGGGACGTGAGTCCTAGGGCGACGGAGGCCCCGTAGTAGTCGTCGGAGTAGCGCCCGGCCAGGGAGGGCGGGAAAGCCGTCCGCAGGGCGAAGGGGGCCAGGTGGTTCGGACACCCGAGACTCGGGAGGTATGCGAAATGCAGAGCGCCACAACGGTGCTGGGTGTCCTGCGTGAACGCGGCAGGCGGGGCCTGCCGTGCAGTGAGCTGTTTCGGCAGATGTTCAACCCGCAGTTGTATCTGCTGGCCTACGGACGGACCTACGCCAACCATGGCGCGATGACGCCCGGGGTCACGCCGGAAACTGTGGACGGTATGTCACAGCGGAAAATCGGCCGGATCATTGAAGCGATGCGTCACGAGCGTTATCGCTTCCATCCAGTCCGGCGCATCAATATCCCGAAGAAGAACGGGAAAATGCGCCCGCTGGGCATCACGACCTGGTCGGACAAACTCGTCGGCGAAGTAGTCCGTCTCCTACTGGAGGCCTATTACGAGCCGACGTTCTCCGGCCGCTCTCATGGGTTCCGGCCCAGGCGTGGCTGCCATACCGCATTGCGCGAGGTGGTCAACACCTGGACCGGAACGGCCTGGTTCATTGAGGCCGACGTCTCCGACTGTTTCGGCAGCCTGGACCATCAGGTCCTCCTGTCGATTCTTAGTGAGAAGATCCATGACCAGCGGTTTCTGCGGCTGGTGCGGAACATGCTGACAGCCGGATACTTGGAGGACTGGAAGTGGGGTGCGACGCTTTCCGGAGCACCGCAAGGCGGAGAAGCGTCCCCGATCCTGTCCAACATCTACCTGCACAAGTTGGACGAGTTCGTAGAAACAGTACTGATTCCGGAGTACACCCGAGGGGAACGTCGGGCCCGTAACCCGGCGTATTTGGAGTTGCAGAATCTGCTGGCGCAAGCACGCCGGCGCGGTGACCGAGCCCAGGCCCGGACGCTGCGTCAACGGATGACCAGCCTGCCAAGCTCGGATCCGAATGATCCGTGCTACCGGAGACTGCGATACATCCGCTACGCGGACGATCAACTCCTCGGTTTCGCCGGACCGAAAGCCGAGGCCGAGCAGATCAAGCAGCACCTGGCGGCGTTCCTGCGTGACGAACTCAAGCTGGAGCTCTCCCAGGAGAAGACGCTGATCACTCATGCCCGTACCCGGGCAGCACGGTTCCTCGGCTACGAGATCACGGTCCAGCACAACGACACGAAGAAGACCGGCCGATACCGACGGGTCAACGGTCAGATCGCACTGCGTGTCCCGCGTGACGTGATCAAAGCCAAGTGCGTGCCCTATCTCGCCCGCGGAAAGCCCGCGAAGCGAAAGGACCTTGTCAACAGCAACGACCACGCGATCGTTGCCACGTTCGGGGTTGTTTACCGGGGCATCGTCCAGTACTACCTGTTTGCCGGGGATGTTGCCCGGCTGCACCGCCTGCGATGGGTCATGGAGACATCCATGCTCAAGACTCTCGCGGCAAAGCACCGTTCGTCCGTGCCGAAGATGGCAGCCAAGCATAAGGCCAGAATCGACACGGAACAGGGACCCCGCGTCTGTTTCGAGGCCCGTATCGAGCGGAAGAACAGGAAACCACTGGTGGCACGGTTCGGAGGAATTCCCCTCTATCGACAGCGGTCGGCGAAGATAGTGGATCGTCGGCCGGTCTGGGTGGACTATCCGCACAAGGAGCTGGTCACACGGCTCTTAGCGGACACCTGTGAGATCTGTGGGGCCACAGGTGATGTCACGGTGCATCACATCCGCGCCCTTGCCGATCTCGCTCACGCCGGATGGCCGCCGTCTGACTGGGCGCGCGTCATGCTCGACCGGCGCCGCAAAACGGTTGTGGCCTGCGATTCCTGCCACGACCACATCCATGAAGCACAAGCGGCCAGATCATTCACGCCGTGATCACTGGAGAGCCGGATGATCGGGGAAACCATCAAGTCCGGTTCGGCGGGAGGCCGTGAGGAAAAGGACCTGCTACCGCAGACACCTCGCCTTGCGGCCGACCCAACCGCCTGGCAGAACGCCTTCCACCGTCTTTCCCGCTGCTACGAACGCCGCGCCGTCGTGATCGACGCCTTCTTCGACCTCGCGGACACGATCATCACCGTCCGCAGTCTGATCCGACGATCCTGGACCACCAACCGCTGGGACAACCGCCCGAGGCGACGCCCGTAAGCCCACGCCTATCCGCGCGAGTTCTAAGTCAGTTCGCTGTGTTGCGGACCTCGTCAGGCCCATGACGGATGCAGCGAGACTCCCGTCAGGACAGCGACGGGGAGGCACGGAGCCCATGGCCGGTGTCCACGGTAGGGAGGCGGACGTTGCTCCTTCGATAGGAAATCGCGTCTGTTTCGTGCAGAGGTCTCGTCTGCGTGGGGTGGGGAACTCTCGGTGTAGGAGGTGGGTGCGGGTGGCGTTGCCGGAGACCCCGTCGACGGGCAAGTCGAGGCGTTCTTGCAGGGAGTGCCCGTTGAGGGGTTGCAGGATGCATGAGTGGGTGCTGTCGGCGCGGTCGATCCGTGTTCGGGATCAGTCCCGGTGATGCGGTCGACGATCTCGCGGCCGGCAATGAGTTCGCTGACGGAGCCTTGATCTCCGCGCGGAACACAGCGAGTTGGCCGGTATACCCCCTGAGGGCTCCGCGACAGTGGAGGGAGGCGAGGGTTGTGCGGGCACCCCAGTACGCCTTCCCAACGAAGGGCCAGCCCCTCAGCGGAGAACGTCCGTGAACGCATTGTGGTCCTGCCAGCAGTCCGGAAAAGCTGCTCATGCCGGTGGTGTCCCGGTTGTTGTACCAAGTGGTGACGGTTTCGGTGCTCACGTCGAACTCGGCGTCGGGCTGGGAGACTTCCACGAGCGCGCCCTGACCGCCGTCGAACACGGCGAGGAAGCCATCGCCCCCACCTGCCGATGCCAGCCCGTCGGGGTGACGGCTGCGCCAGGCCGGGATTCGGGGAGCGCCCGGCCGCTGCGCACCATGGCATCCCTTGACGCCTTGCCCGCCTCGGCACCGTGGCATTCACGGGATGCGACGCTGCCGAGACTCTCCTGCCGATCCTCCGCCATGTGTTCCTGCGCGCCTGCAGGTCCTGTTGGCTGTACCGTCACCGGGTGAGCGCTCTGACAGCGTTCACCCGACGGCTCCGCGGCCCGTTCGCACGTACGCGGAGCCGCCCTGCCTGACCCAAGCTCGCTCAGTTCCTCCTCGCCCATGTGAAGGTGCGGGTCTCCCTGTCTAGGCGCCGCCGGGCATCACCGAAGGGGCCGGAGCCATCCGCTTGTCAGGGCGTGGCATCCCGCGTCGTGGTGGCCGCCATGCCCCCAGGGGCGGTGTCCTCGGCATCCGCAGGCCTGCCGGCGGCTGTATCGGTGGCGGCGGGCAGGTTGTAGAAGACGTTGCGGCGCTGCCTGGTGCGCTCGGCCTGTCCCCTGGCCACCAGATTTTCGAGGGCATTGCGTACCACGGTGACAGCGATGTGCCGGCCGACGTGGGCTGCGGCCAGGCTGGTGGTGATCTCGGCGGCCGAGGCCGGCTGGCCAAGCGCAGTGAGGTGCGTGGCGACCAGGTCGCGCAGGGTCGGGTCATTCCCGCGCGCTCGGGTCTTGGCACCGCTCTGCTTCTGCTCTTTCGCCTTCGTGTTGGCGGCCTCGGCCGAGGCGCGAGCCCGAGGAACCCGCCCGCCGGCAGGCGCAGGTTCACCGGTTTTCCTCCGCGCCGTGGCGGCGGGGGGCGTGGAGGTATCGAGGGCCTGCTGCATCGCGGTCAGCAGCGCATGGTTGTCCTCCAGGACCGTCAACTGCTCCTGGAGCGCGCCGATCTCGGCGGTGATGCGTTCGCGTTCCGCGACATTGCTCTCCAGATCGCTCTGGACCTGAACCGCGTACTGCGACTGGAGTGTGGAACTGTCCGGCACGGTGATACTCCTCCGCGAGTGTGCGCATGGGATTCCTGCCGGATGCTACGCGCCATCACCCCGCACGCACACCGGCGCGATTCACCCGCAGACACCGTCATGCCCTGTTCCGCACCGGAGTTGCTCACCCCGACTCCTGCCCAGGTGAGCCCCATGGGATGACTCAACGCTGGCGGGAGTCAGAAAATCAGTCGTGCGTGCCGGGTTGGTGGCACCGCCGGGGGGCAGGAAGCGGGCACCGGGGTTGTTCATTCGGGTTGAGGTGGACCAGTGCGGTGAACCACGGTCCGGTCAGGCGGGGGTGGCGGATGGACTGGAGTGTGCGGTTCGTCCTGCTGTCTGTGAAGCCGGGTCCGTCGCAGGTGTCAGCTGGTGGGCCAGGCTTTAAGGAGCTCGGTGGGGGTGAGGTCGGTGATGCCGTCGGCGGTGCAGCCGCTGCGGGCGACAGCGAGTAGAGCAGGGATTTGAGGCCGACCCTGCCGACCCGGCGCAGGCTGTCGCCCCCGCCGATGCCCGCCACGATCGTCAGGAAGACGATCGGCGTGATGAGCATCTTGATGGCGGACACGAAGGTGGTGCCGACCGGCTCCAGGGCGACGCCGACGCTCGGCCAGAGCCAGCCGGTCAGGATGCCGCAGACGATCGCGGTCAGGACCCAGAAGTACAACTGCTTGTACCAGGGCTTGGCGGGTGGCGTGGCAAGGAATGGGGCCGGGGACGCTATTGCTGCCATGGCGTTTCTCCTCGTCGAGGAACGTGGACGCAGCCGGGACGCCTGGCGGCCATCCGGGCCTGGGGGCCGGTGGGGAGGGCGCGGCTCGGTGGCGGACCGACAGGGGGCTCGTGATCGGCGCGGACAATCGTCCCGGGTCGGGCCGGCCCGAGGCAGGGTCGTCCGGGCCGCCCTTGGCTATGCGGGGATGCGGTCAGAGCAGTTCGAGGAGCTTCTGCGTGAACTCGGTGGTCGTGGCGTTGCCGCCGAGGTCGGGGGTGCGGACGTCGGTCTTGGCGAGCACCGCGGCGATGGCGTCGGTGATCTCCTTGGCGGCCTCGGGGTGGCCGAGGTGGTCGAGCATCATGGCGGCCGACCAGATCGCGCCGATCGGGTTGGCGATGCTGCGCCCGGCAATATCTGGCGCGGAGCCGTGGACCGGCTCGAACATCGAGGGGTACTCGCGTTCCGGGTTGAGGTTGGCGGCTGGTGCGATGCCGATGGAGCCGGCGACGGCGGCGGCGAGGTCGCTGAGGATGTCGCCGAAGAGGTTGGAGGCGACGACCACGTCAAAGCGGGCCGGGTCAAGGACGAACTTGGCTGCGAGGGCATCGATGTGCTCCTGGTCCCAGGTCACCTCCGGGTGTACGGCGCCGCGCTCGGCGACCAGCTCGTCCCAGAACGGCAGGGTGTGCACGATGCCGTTCGACTTGGTGGCCGAGGTGAGCCTCCCGCCGCGCCGGGCGGCCAACTCGAAGGCGTACTCGAGGACGCGTGTCACCCCGGCACGGGTGAACACCGCCTCCTGCACCGCCATCTCCTCGGGGAATCCCCGGTTCAGCCGACCCCCGATCTCGCTGTACTCGCCCTCGACGTTCTCGCGCACGACGACGAAGTCCACCTCGCCGGCCGCGGCCGCACGCAGCGGGCTGTCGATGCCCTCGAAGACGCGGATCGGCCGCAGGTTGACGTACTGACGGAAGCCGCGGCGGATCGGGATCAGCAGTCCCCACAGCGAGACGTGGTCCGGCACGTCTGGGTAGCCGACCGCGCCGAGCAGGATCGCGTCCTTGCCACGCAGCTGGTCAAGGCCGTCCTCAGGCATCATCGTGCCCTCGCGGACGTACCGCTCGCAGGACCAGTCGTAGGAGGTGTAGGACAAGGCGAGGCCGTGGCGGGCTGCGACGGCGTCCAGGACCTGCCGGGCGGGGAGCAGCACCTCGGCTCCGATGCCGTCGCCGGGGATGAGTGCGATGTCGTGGTGGGGCATGCGCCGATTGCAGCAATCAGCCTAGGAGGCCGTCCAAGACGCTCTGCCGATCTGCCTCATAGGCGCGGCCTATAAGCCGACCTATCGGCACTCGATGGCATCAAGTGCACAGGTCAGGAAGGCACGGGCGGCCGGGGACTGCTCGGTGCGGCGGCTGACCAGCGCGATCCGCAGCGTCGTCCTCGGCTCGATGTCCAAGACCAGTGCGCCGACCCGCTCGGCCGTGGTGCGCCAGGACTCGGTGACCACGGCGAGCCCGACCCGAGCGAGGACCAGCGGAAGGATCGCCACCCGGTGCTCGGTCTCCGCCGCGATGGTGAAGCCGATGCCCTGCTCGCGCAGGCCGTCCACGTACGCGCGCATACCGGTGCCCCGCTGCCCGACGATCAGCCGCTGCCCGGCCAGCTCCTCGCAGGCGACCGGCCGCCCCGCGGGGAAGGGCCCGTCGGGAGGGGTGACCAGCACGAAACGCTGCTCCCCGGCGGCATGGGCAAGCACCTCCTTGTCGGCAACCGGCCCGGACGTGGCGAGCAGCCCCAACTCGGCGGCACCAGTGCGCACCATGTCGACGACATCGCGCGAAGTGAAGGCGGCTCGGATATTCACCGACACCCCGGGATACCGGCTGCTGAACGCACGGATCATCGTGGTGAGCGGCTCCACCGCCTGAGACGGCATCACGGCGATGTCCAGCCGCCCCTCGCGTAGTTCGTGCACCGCCACGACGCTGGCACGGGCCGTCTCCAGACTGCGCACCGCCGCCCGGGCCGGCTCGATCAACGCCGTCCCCGCCTCGGTCAGCACGGCCCGGCGGCCGATCCGGTGGAACAGGCTGCTGCCCAAGTCCCGCTCCAGCGCCCGAACGGCCTGGGACAGCGACGGCTGCGAGAGATACAGGGCTGACGCCGCCCGGTTGAAACCCCCGTGATCCACGATCGCGAGGAAGTACTCCAGCTGCCGAATATCCATGACCGCCATCCTCCACGCCACGAACAGCCCCCGCCTCGACGCCCCCGTTACGGCCAACAAGCAGATGGACGGAAGATGTGGGATCGGTCGGTCTGTGTGACTGCGTGGGGCGTGCTGTGTGCGCCGGCTCCTTGGCATGAACCGGCCCCCGTCGGCGCCGTCCCGGGCCGGCGGGCAGCGGGACGGGCGCCGCGAAAGGTATGTTTCGCCGGGAGGTGGCTGGCCAGCACCGACGTCGGCTCCCGGACGCGATTCGGGGGCCGGTTCATGCCGTTGGCCGGGGCCGTTCGGCCCCGGTGGGTCAGCCGATCTGCGCGCCGTACGCTGCAAGGGCGGCCGGGACGGGCTGGAAGAAGGTCTGGCCGCCTTTGGTGCAGTCGCCACTGCCGCCGGAGGTGAGGCCGAGGGCGCTGGTTCCGTCGAAGAGGGCGCCGCCGCTGTCGCCGGGCTCGGCGCAGACGTCGGTCTGGATCAGTCCACTGACCGTGCCTTCCTGGTAGTTGATGCTGGCGTTCAGTGCGGTGACCGTGCCGCCGTGCACCTGGGTGGTGCTGCCGCTGCGCTGCACCTTCTCGCCGACGACGGCGTCGGCAGCCTTGGTGATCTCCTGGGTGCTGCCGTTGTAGAGGTCGACCTCACTGGGGTGGTCTGCGTTGTCCGTGTACTTGGCGATCGAGTAGTCGTTGCCCGGGAACGTGGACTGCTCGGTGGTCGCGATCGTCTGGCCGCCTTGCTGGTCGGACCAGTCCTTGATGTCGTTGCCGCAGTGACCGGCGGTCAGGAAGTACGGCTGGCCGTCCTTGACCACGTTGAAACCGAGCGAGCAGCGGGCGCTGCTGCCCCAGATCGCGTCGCCGCCGGCGATGAGGGGCTTGAACTCGCTGTTGGTGTAGTGGATTTCGACGGCGCCGCCGAGGCTCTTGGCGACCTGGGTGAGCCGGTCCAGCTTGGCGCCGGTGACCGTGCGGTCGGCCGTCACCACGACCTTGTTGGCCCTGGGGTCCATGGCTCAGGCGGTGCCGGGGATGGTCGCCTTGGCCCTCAGGGTCTGCCGGGCCGCGTCGAGCTGCGCCATCGAATGCCGGACGATCCTGGCCTCGGCGCCCTTGGCCCGGACGGCCGCCGCGGACGTCTCGTCCACCACATTGACGACCAGTTTCTGAGCCTTGGCGTCGTAGAACGCGCCAGCCGTACCGGTCGCGAGATGGGACGCCAGGGTGGTTGCGGCGGCCGGGGAGAGTCGGGCCGCCGAGGACGCGGGGGCGGCCTGGGCGTTGGTGAGGGTGAGGCTCACGGTGGCGGCGAGCGCGACTGCGCCCGCGCCGGCCAGCATCGTACGGCGGTGGCGTATGCGGTGCTGCTTCAACTGAATACCTCTCGTGGGGGGGACGGGCCCTGACGGTGGGGAGTCACACGGGCCCGGGAGGAAGGCGTGGCATGCCTGGCACGAGCGAGTCACCCGCTCCAGCTGGATGTCACGCCCATGCCAAGATCTCAGTATCCACATCCGCCCCTCTCGTACACAAGGCTGAACTCCCGCCCCACACACGGCACTTCACGCCTGAACCACTTCATTCACACCGCTATCAGCCCATCCGGATCCGGGTGCGGGCACCGGGGGACCTGGCGAGGCCGGCACGCACAGAGTGCGAGATCCGCCTGCACGCAAGCCCCCCGCACACCGGAGACGGAACGGGGTGGCCGAAACCGTCGACGCCGCCAGGCTCTGACGCCGAACTCGCCGCCCGGAGGCGGGCCGGGCGGCAACCCCTGCAACTGCACTACGGAGCCCAGGAGTCGGCCAGTGACAGCGAGACGATCAGGGCACTCCCGAGATACCTCTGTGAACTCCTGGGAAACTTCACCCTGCAATATTGACAGGGACATGTCTACGCGCGTCATTCTGTGCGGCATGAACTCCCCACACACAGATCACTTGGAGGATTCCTTGCTGACTCTGCGACGCCCCCAGCTGTCCTGGGCCAAGCGATTCGCGGTGCTGCTCGCCGCCATCGCGTCCGTGCTCAGCATGTCCGCGATCAACAGCCCCGCCGCGAATGCGGCGGTCTACAGCTCCTGCAGCATCAGCGGATGCTCCGACGCAGCCTCGGCCAACTCGGCCTGGTCCAGCCTTGGCTACCCGACCACCCGGAGCTGGGTCGACTGGCCGAACGGCCAGTGCAGCTACGCAGGCGGCGAGTTCTACAACAACGACGGGCAGCTGCCCTCCGGTGACACCTTCTACGAGTACGACGTCTACCCCCGCGCCTGCGGCGCCCACCGGGACGCCTACCGGATCGTCGTCGACTCCAACACTGGCACCGTCTGGTACTCCCCCAACCACTACACTGACTTCTACCAGCTCTGACACTCCAACAGGACCTGCCCATACATGCGGGTGAGTGCACTGGGCCGAGAAGCCGTATCCGATCACGGAACGTGCGGACCGAACTGAGCTTCCGTCGGGTCATCTTCCCGTTGTACAGCCTGAAGACAGGGCCTCTCGGTAGCCCGGGATTGAGAATCCAACCGAGCAAGGACACAGGCGGGCATGCACGTCCCTTTCGACCACGTGAGCTTCAACAACCCACATGATCACGGACGCTCATGCCCGCCGGCCTGCCCCGATACCGTCACCGAGCCCTGGGGACGATGGGGGTGTCATGGCGCTGTCACGGTCGGGATGCCTGCTGGAGAGCATCGCGCGGCCTATGATCACGACGTCTTCGGGTACGTTGGCATGACGCATGCGGATCGCGGACCACGCAGCTTCCAGTACTGCGACGGGTCCGGAAGTCCCGAAGACCACCAACCAGGGGACATCCGGTTAGACGATCATGCATCAGGTGGGACACAGGGAGTCATAAAGCCCCTCAAACCCCGGAAGGTCCCCCACGTGAGGCTTCGCGTCCTGGCAGCGCCACTTGCCGTAGCCGCCACCCTGCTCATGCCCGCCGCCGCCACCGCCGACAACGAGCCACCCAAACCCGCCAAGAATTGCGCGCCCGAGACCGCCCGCACCGAGAGCACCGCCACGGAGTCCGAGCCGATCGTGTGCGGCCCCAACGAGGTATTCAGCGTCGCTGCCAACTGGTGCTGTCAGCCAACAGTCGACAACCTCAACCCCGCCTGCGACAAGCTCTGCCCCCAAGGCGGTGGCTGCGTCTGCAAGCCAGGCTTCATTCGGGACACGTCCGGTACATGCATCCCGACGGAGCAAGCCCCGTCACGTTCGACGGTGGAGGTTGACCCAGGAGCATCGCCACCGATCCAATCGGGGCGGTCATCGGCGTCTGGCAGCCGGTCGACTTCCCGGGCGCGGGTATCGTCAACGAGACCGGCACACTGATCTGGAACGAGCTCAACACCACCACCCCGGACGCGGCTTCCGCCTTCTACCAGCCGTCCGCGCAACGCGAGGCTAGTGGACCATACTCCAGATCTGCCACTTGTTGGAGTGGTTGTCACAGGTCTTCTTGAACTGGCCGATGTCGAAGACCATGTTGTTCGCGTGGCCTGCCTGTCCCCAGTCCAGACAGAAGTCGACCTCGCTGCGGCCCGACAGCGAGCCTGATGGCTGCCAGTTGAGGAACTGGAAGCTGTTGGAAGGGTTGCCCGGGGTGTTTCCGACCCAGGTCCCACATGGCCCTTGCGCCGCGGTATACGTACATCGGCTCCGTGTAGCCCAGCGTTTCGGAAGCCGAGGGCCACAAAGGGCAGCACGCCGGTGGATGTCCGCCTTGTGGCGCCCAATCGCGGTAGCGTGGGGGGTAGTTCCGTGGATGCCTCCACCACCGTGAGCACATCTGATGCCGGTATTCGGCGACCACTGACGAGGGGAGCGGCGGCTTCGTCGCCAGCGGACATGTTCCCCGGCCCTGTGCGGCCGGCTCCTCTCGCGCTGCCTGCCGGTCCGCGGTCTGCCACGAGCGTCGGACGGCTGCGGATACCGGTCGCGGTGTGACCCATCGAAAAGGGGCGGTGTGACCGCCATGGTTGAACTGCCGCGCGAGGAGCGGCTCGCTTTCGCGTTCGTCGAACTCGCCGACACCCTGGTGCGGGATTTCGACGTGATCGGATTCCTGCACACGCTCACCGAGCACTGCGTGGACCTGCTGGACGTGGCGGCGGCCGGGGTGCTGCTGGGGATCCCGCAGGGTCAGGTCGTGGAGGCCGCCGCCTCCGACGAGCGTACCCGCGCCCTGGAGCTGTTGGGCGTCGAGTGGGACGAGGGCCCCTGCCGGGACTGCTACCACGCCCGCGCCCCCATCGCCGATGTCCGCCTGGACACCGATGTCGCCCGGGTCCGCTGGCCCCACTTCGCCCCCCGCGCCGCCCAGTTGGGCTACACGTCGGTGGTCGCGGCCCCGCTGCGCTGGCAGGACCAGGTCATCGGCGCCCTCAACCTCTTTCGCGACCGGCCCGGCCCACTCGACGGCGCCCAGCTGCGGCTGGCCCAGGCTCTCGCGGACACCGCGACCATCGGTATCCTCCAACAACGGGCGGTGCACGAGCAGATGACCGTGATCACACAGCTCCAGTACGCCCTGGACTCCCGGGTCATCATCGAGCAGGCCAAGGGCTACCTCGCCCACCACCACGACACCAGCGTGGATGAAGCGTTCATCAAGATGCGCACCCACGCCCGCACCCACGGCTCCAAGCTCACCGACGTGGCCCGCCAAGTCCTGGAGGGCACCGCCGCGCCCGCCCTGCTGGACCCCGAGCGCTAACCGGCGCCGGCCACCCCCGCCGCGCAGAGAATGGGGCGCGTGATGCCAGTAACGGATCCAGCCCTCACCTCGCTGCTACGCACCCTGGACACGCACCGCGGCCCGGGCCTGCCCCCGCTGCCCCTGGAGGATCTCAGCCGGTCGCTGGGCCTGGACGGGCTGGCCCTCCTGCTCGCCCCCGGCGGCGGGCCCGGCGAACTGATCCAGTGCTTCGGCGAACGCACCCTCGCCCTGGAGGACCTGCAGCTGACCCAGGGCCAGGGCCCCGGCCCGGACACGGCCCGGCACGGCGTAGCGATCCTGGTCCCCGACCTGGCCTCCCTCGACCCGGCCCGCTGGCCGGGTCTGCCCGCCCCCGTTCTGGAGCTGGGCGTGCACGCCGTGTTCGCCTTCCCGCTGGGTATCGGCATCATCACCGCCGGTGTCCTCACCGGTCACCGCACCACTCCCGGCCCGATGACCAACGTCCGCCTCACCACCGCCCTGGTCTGGGCCGACCTCCTCACCCAGTACCTGATCACCCAAGCCGCCGGACCCGGCGGCGCCGACCGGCTCCTGGACACCACGCAGCTGCGCTTCGCCGAGGTCTACCAGGCCACCGGCATGCTCGCCTCCCAACTCGGCATCGACTGCGCCCAGGCCCTGGCCCGGCTGCGCGGCCACACCTTCCGACACAACCAGCCCCTGCTGGACACCGCCCGCCAGGTGCTCGCCCACACGCTCCACCTGGACGCCGACGACGCCCCCGAACGGTGACGGCTCTGCACCTGTCGCACAGCCCGGCCGCGCACTACCGTGAAGGCGCGCCCCGGCCCGGCCGGCCCCATGCCTCCCGCACAGCCGTCGGGCCCTGACCCACGGCACCACCGCGCCGGTCCAGGCACCCGTCCGCCAGGCGCCGCCGCAGAGACAGGGGGCCCGCCCGCCGGACACGGCACCCCGGTGGCCAACCGCCTCCCGGGTGTGGAGCGCGAACGGAAGGAAGGGCTGAGACAACAGCGGGCAGGCCAACTCGCCTTAACGACCGACCCGTTGCAAGGACGGCCGTCGCCGGAGGCACAGCCAGCATCGGCGACGGCCGAGAACGCGGGAACAACACGGCTCCCCACCGCGATGTCTCCGCACCTCACCGTCCTCACCGGCACCCCGGGGTGCGCGGGCGTTACACCCCGGCTCGAAACGGGCCGCGAGGACGACAGGCCGGAACCGCCATGTGTCGGCGCATGCGCGGCTCCGGCCGCCAAGAAAAGTGGTCTGGGAACGCGGCCCGGGTCCAGGAGCCGCAGAGAAGAAGGACGGTCCGTGCCGGTCCGCAGCGGCGCAGACTTCTCGCACTTCCCGTACTTTGCATATTAGGCCGGGCTGGGCCGCAGCAACACCGCGCAAATCGGACCGTGGTGGGCGGGTTTCCAGCCGGAAGCGCCCTGGTGTCAGCTTCCTCACCAGCAGCCCCACCCTGGCCGGCCGCACTCCCTGCCAGGGCACCGTGACGGGCAGCCGCATCGGCGACTACAACTACGACTACTGGGAGGGACCGCGAAGGGCTCACCACCGCCCCCACGGCTGCCGCCCTGCCTCAGCGCGCCCGCTCGCCGCGGCAAATGGAATCGCCGAAATCGCCCCGGAGTCTGCGGCGTAGGCGATATTCGCAACGTCATAGGCACGGTTTCGGCCGACTGTACCGCTGCACTCGACGTCGAGGGGGCCTCGCTCCCCTCGCGCTATCCGACGTCAGCGAGTCCGACAGAGCCGTCTCCGCGTCCTGATCCCCCTCCGAGACACTCCCGGCCGTCCTTCGCGTCAACGCCCCTGCCAGGAGCGGCAACCCTGACGGCAAGCGGTGGACACGTACATCTCACGAGCGATCCCTCCCCCTTCGGCGCGCTGTCTTCATCCACATGTTTACCGAGTGCGGGATCCGCCCCAGAACCTCTCAGCCGGAACTGGCGTGTATTGGGAGCGAATTGACCTTCCTCCCCTTCCCCATCCTGTCGCGGCCACGCCAAGATCTCCCCAGTGTCGGGCTACATCCAGATGCCCGGCCTGAGGGAGGAGAGCGCATGATGCCCCAACGGCATCGGCGGCGGTTCATCACCTGCACCGTCGTGGCCGCCGCGTTCGGACTGGTGAGCACCCAGTCCTTCGCGGCATCCGGTGACACCAGACCCCGGCCCTGGAACGCGCGCCACCAGGCCGACATCGGCCGCCAGCACATCAAGGCCCTGCATTCCGGCAAGTCCGCCTTCGCCGCGTCGGAGAAGGGCGACGGCGGCTCCGACGAGGCGGAGAACTCCGCCGAAGGCACGGCCCAGTACACCGAGGCCCGCACCGCACCCGGCATCGTCGCACCCGGCGCCTACGGGGCGGCCTGGGCCCAGTTGCAGTCCATGCAGCACACCGGCGGCGACTGGAACCACGTCACCAAGAAGCCCTACAACTCCGACGACCCGCGCTACCGCGACATCAACTCCAACTCCAGCGGCGGCTCCGGCAACGTGACCGGCCGCATCACCGGGATAGCCGCCGACGATCAAGGTTACGTCTATGCGGGCGGAGCCAACGGCGGCGTGTTCCGCTCCAAGACCGGCGGCGGCAACTGGCAGCCCATCGCCGACAAACTGCCCTCGCTGTCGACTGGCACCCTCGCGCTGGACGGCTCCAAGCGCCTCTGGTACGCGACCGGCGAGTCCAACACCGGCGCAACCTCCTACGTCGGCACCGGTGTTTACGTTCTCCCCGACCCGCAGCACGGACAGTTCCAGCCCGGCGGCCGGGTCGGCGGCGCGGAGCTAGAGAGCACCACGATCCATGCCCTGCGGTTCGCCGGCACCACGGTGTGGGCGGCCACCAGCCGGGGCGTGTGGTCGCACTCCACGACCATCCTGTCCAGCCCGTGGAAGCTGGAGTTCGCCCCGAACCCGGACTATCTGCCGGGCGGCTCGAAGGCATCCGACCCGAGCGCCCCGTACAAGAACATCGCCAACGACATCGCGGTGGACCCGAAGGACCCGTCCAAGGTCCTGCTCGCGGTGGGCTGGCGCGGCGGCGACACCTACAACGGGCTCTACAGCAAGCAGAGCGACGGCAGTTGGAAAACCGTCAGCGGGCTCGGTGACCTGCCGACGAACAGCGGCGACGTGGGCAATGTGACGTTCGGCGCCGCGGCCGACGGCTCCCGCCTGTACGCCATCGACCAGTCGCCGGCGCAAATGGCGTCCAACCCGGACAGCGGCCTGAAGGGCGTGTACGTCTCCAAGTCCGGCTCCCCGTTCGGGCCGTGGACGCTGATCGCCGACTATACGAAGCTGAAGGCGTCCGGCTCGGCGCTGCAGGGCGCGGGCTACATGCCGGGGATTCAGTCCTGGTACAACCAGTTCCTTCAGGTCGACCCGAACAATGCCGACCACGTCTACCTCGGGCTCGAAGAGGTCTTCGAAACGAAGAACGGCGGCACGAGCTGGATCACCCCCGGCCCGTACTGGAACTTCCCATTCCCCTGCTGGAGCATCGACCCCGCCAAGCAGACCGGCGACTGCTCGCCGACCACACATTCCGACCAGCACGCGGTCGCGATCGGCAGCTACCGGGGCAAGTCGTATGCGTTCGTCGGCAACGACGGCGGCATCTACCGCCGCCCGCTGAACGGAGCCGTCGACTCCGGCGGGCACGCCAAGGACTGGCAGTCCCTGAACGACGGCACCATCGACACCCTCCAGTACTACTCGGTCGGTATCGGCAAGGACCTCACCTACGGCGGCGTCTCGGTCACCGGCGGCCTGCAGGACAACGGCCAGTCGATCCTGCGCGGCCGCGACAAGGTCACGGGATCCAACTTCGGCGGCGACGGCGGCGACACCATCACCGATCCGGCCAACGGCTGCAACATCGCCAACGAGTACGTCTACCTCGACATGTGGGTCACCCAGAACTGCGGTGTGAACAACGGCAGTTGGGCCACCGATCCGACCAAGGCCACCGAGTACGAGGTCGCCCCGCCCGACAAGGACCTCGGCGGCGCCGGGGCCCGCTTCATCGCGCCGATCACCTCCGACGCCAAGGACACCAACACCTGGGTCGCCGGCGGACGGCACGTATGGGTGCAGAACAAGGGCTTCGCGATCCGGTCGGGTGCGGAGTGGAAGAGCGCCTACGACCTCGGTGACGGCCACGTGGCCACCGCAGTTGCCTCTTCCGGCAGCACGGTCTACGTCGGCTGGTGCGGCCCCTGCGACAGCAAGGGCTTCAGCCGGGGCATCGCGGTCGGCAACGCCGACGGCACCGGCTGGCACCAGCTGAACCTCCCGGTGGACGGCACGATCCCGAACCGCTACATCTCGGGCTTCGAGGTCGACCCGGCCAACGCCCAGCATGTGTATGTCGCCGTCAACGGCTTCTCCCGGAAGTGGACCGAGGGCCCCGGCGCGGGCATCGGCCACATCTTCGAGTCCAAGAACGGCGGCACGGACTGGACCGACATCTCGGCGAACCTGCCCGACGTGCCCGCCAACACCGTGAAGCTGCTGCCCAACGGCGGTCTTGCCCTCGGTACCGACCTGGCCGTCTTCTACCGCCCCACGGGTGCGAGCCAGTGGAAGGTACTCGGCAACGAGCTGCCCACCACAGCGGTCATCCAGCTGAAGCTCGGCCCGGACAACAACCTGTACGCCGCCACCCACGGGCGCGGCATCTGGTCCTTCGACGTACGGCGCCTCAAGGGCCGTACCAACGACTGACCGACCCCTGATCTGACGGCCGGTGGGCGCCCCGATCTGCGACGGGGCACCCACCGGCCGTCGCGCATGCGGATCTCTTGCGAGCTCACTGGACTTGGTAGGCCGCCACGTCCAGTTGCAGGGTGAATGCGGTCGTGCCCTGTGTCCCCCACGTCACCGTGGCCGCTCCCGGCCGGGCCGCCCGGATAGTGCTGCGGCTGGTGCCGTCCGGATCGGTAGTCGAAGAGGTGATCGTCGCGAGCATCGGACTGCTAGTGCGCGGGTCCGGCCAGGGGCCGGCCGGGCCGGGCGGCACGACAGCCGTGACCGTGACGCCGACCCGCACGCACAAACGCTGCACGGCGAATTCTCCGGGCTTCAGGGTGACCGTGACCGGCCCGGTGGCACAGCCTGTGTGCGACGGTGGCTGAGAGGCAGGGGGCGGAGAAGTCGTGTGGCGTGAGGGTGATGAGGGTGACGGCGGGGGTGAAGTGGCGGGTGAGGTCGCCGGTGAGCTCGTGGCGGTGGGCTGGTGGGAACCGGTGGGGTGCGTGGCGGAGGCCGGCGCCGACGCCCCCTGCGCTGGGGGCCCCGGCCGGACTCCGCCACTGGAGGAACAGGCCGCCACGGTGCAGGCCACGACGGCCAGCACGGGCAACAGCCACGGCTGGGGCGGTCGGTGACGTCCTCGCCTCGTACCGGTCACGGCAGCCTCCCTGTTCTCAGCGGACTCGACGCTCCGACGCCACGGGCAAGCCATCGGTTCCTCCCCAGGATCCGCTGCATTCTCGGCTCCATGACCAACTGCGCGGAAGGCGCTGTACGGGGCTTCCTCCACGGCCTGGCGACCCAACTGGTGCGGAGCTGACCGTCGGTCGGGGAGGGAAGTCCGCATCGTCCTGCACGGCCCCGAGGGCTACGCGTGGACGCCGGTCGGCGGAGCGACAGGGCCCCTCGCGCCGGTGGACCACAGCACCGCGGACGGCATCGCCCCCGCCACCCTTCTCGCCCGTCATGAGGGGGAGGCGGAGCTGTGGTCCACCGCCTCCTTCCGCGGTGATCCCTTCGGTCCGCAGACCCTGCTGTGGCGCCCGCGGGTGCGGGTCGAGTCCTGACGTCACGGGCCGACGTGGATGATCAGCTTCCATCCGTGCGAGGGCGGCCCGTGCGCGTCGGGGGTAAAGGAGTCCGCGGACGTGAGGGTGGCCGTCCCCGCATGCAGTGCGCGCAGAGTGAGCAGTGTGCATCGTGAAGTTGCAGGTCACGGGTCTGGTGTGCGCGAGGTTTTTGATGCTCGGGCCGGTCGCGGGCGGATGGCTTCAGTGTAGACGTCGGTCAGCGAGAGACTTCGCGGTTCGTCAGGGCCAGCAGGGCCCTGACCAGGGCGGTCGCCCACTTCGGGTCCGTGCGGACCTTGCCGAGGACCCGCTAGTTCTTCGGGTGGGCGAAGCTGTGCTCGACCGGCGCCCGGACGGCGGCCAGTGCCTTGTTGGACGGTTTCTGCCCTCGGGTCAGGGTCCGGTTACGGGCCGCCTTGTAGCCGCAGATCACTGCCGGGTCGGCGTCCGGACCGCTGTCGTCGAGGCCGACGAAGCCCAGGTCGGCGATGGCGCCGAGCCCGGCCGCCCGCAGTTTCGCGGTGAGCTGGTCGTGACGGCAGGCGGTGATCTCCGAGGGTCGTCCGGGGCGGGCTGCCGAGACCCGCAGCAGGCGGCCATAACCTGCACCGCTTCGTGATCAAAGGACTTCGCAATCACCCTGCCTGAGGGTGTCGAGGTCGCCATAGCCCCGCCGACGCCACCGTCCACGTACGCGACTCCGAGGACAGGCAGGGCCTGCGGCTCGCATGCGCCAACGTCTCATGGATCGACTTCGTGGCGCCCGCGGCGGGACAATGAATCAGGCGAACGACGCCGAAGGGGGAGTACCTATGGAACCCGTGACCGGCAGTGTGCTAGCTGCGCTATTGGCACTCAAGTTCTCCGAGTCGTTGGGAAACCGGCTCGGTGAGGCAAGTGGCGCGATGCTCGGGCGGCTGGCCTCGTTCGTGAAGGAAAGGCTGCATGCCCATGACCGCGCCCGGCGGGCGGTCGAGCGACTGGAGGCGGCACCGGAAGGGGAAACGGAACGCCAGGACGCAGCGCGGGAGCTGCAGCAAGTGCTGGCCCAGGAACCGGACTTGCGGGCCAAGGTCGCAGAATTCCTTGCCGAGACGCAGGACGAACCGGAAATGCGTCGCTTCCTGGTACAGGTAAGCGGTCAGGCGAAGGTCGGAAAGATCGTGCAGCTCGGTGACGTACAGGGAGACATCAGCTTTTGATGCGGAGTTCAGGAAAGCGGTTCGATCAGCGGATCGGCCAGTCCACCCGAGACTCGGCGGCGAACGCCGGCAGTCCACGGAGTGTTGTCGCCCAGCGTCTTCAGCGCGCTGTGGAAGAAGAACGCCGCGCCGATTCCGTCCTTCGCATTGAGCTGGGTCTCCGCGAGACGCACCATGATAAGTGCCGCGTTCTCGGCAACGGCGATTTCGTCGAGCAACTGCCTTGCACGCACGAAGAGTTGCCCCGCCGCGTCTGCTTCTCCTCGCATGGCGTGCACGCTGCCCAGTAGTGCGGTGGCCCTGGCCTCTTCGCCGGAGTCATGCAGTTCGGCAGACAGACGGATCGCCTCACCCAGTTCCTCGGCAGCCTCCGGATAATGGCCAAGGCGCATGTAGACGATACCGAGGTTGGTCCGCATGAAGACCGCACCGTGTTCGCCGCCGCCCCGGCGTCGTATCTGCACACTCTCCCGATAGGCGTCGACGGCCGCTTCCAGGTCAGCGGTCGCCACACAGAGATCACCGAGGCCGGCGAAGCCCCAGGACTCCCCATGCATATCGCCAAGCTCTCGGAACAGAGCAATGCCTTCGCGCAGCGCGGCACCTGCGGCCTCATGGTCCCGCTCATATGACAACTGCGTGCCCAGGTGTACGCACGCCCACCCGGCCTGTTCCCTGTTACCGCTTTGACGCGCCAGCTCCAGACTCTTGCGCTGGTATGCGATCGCCTCCGGGTGTCTGTCCTGTTCGGAGCGCATGAGTCCCATACCGCACAGGAACCGTGCCTCCTCCGATGCGTCGCCGCAGCGGCGGGCGGCGGCCAGACCGTATTCGTGGGTCTCCTCCCACTCGGGCCACAGACGGTAGTGATCGACATAGTGGAAGAAGTGGTGGGCGAGGCTGACCGCCTCCTTGTCCCTCCCGGTACCGGCGGCATGCCGGGTCACCGAGACGACGTTGATCCGTTCGGCGTCGAACCAGGCGAGCGCATCGTCGCGAGCTCGCAACCACTGGCCGGGGTCGGGGAACTCCCACTGGTAGAAGGCTCGTTCCCGATCGCGGACCTGGCGGACGTAGTAGGTCACGCCGCGCTCCTCGGCCCCGGGTACGGGCGTGTGCTCCGCAGCGAAGATCCTGATCAGGTCATGGAGCTGAAAGCGGTCCACGAGCACTTGGTCGATCAGGTTGAGTTCGGAGACGCTGTCCAGAACCTCGGTCATGTCGTCCACCGGACGCTCCGCCATGGCGGCGACGAGATCGGTGCTAAAAACTCTCCACCGGGAGAACCGCACCGCAGCCGAGTGCCTGTCGCTGTTCGGTCGTCAGCCGGAGGAAGGCAGACTCGAAGACGCCCGCCACTTCCAGATCATCGTTGCGTAATCGGGCAAGCCTGCGGTGTACGGGAGTCAGCAGGGCCACCTCAGAGCCGATGGTTCCCTGAGGCTTGGCGAGCAACTGTCCACCGGCGATCCGGAGCGCCAGCGGCAACCGTCCGCACAGCCGTACCAATTCCCGGGCTTCGTCAGGTTCCTCGGCCATACGCCGTGACCCGGCCATGTGGCCCAGGAAGGCGAGTGCGTCCCGCTCGGGAAGGTTGCCGAGTCTGACGTGCCAGGCTCCCTCGACGGCCGCCATCGATCGTCGGCTGGTGATGAGGACGGCCGAGCTCGAAGGGCCGGGCAGTAGGGGGCGGATCTGGCGAGCAGAGCCCACGTTGTCGAGGACCACTAGAACGCGGCGGTGTGCCAGGGTGGTGCGCAGGAGAGCCGACGCCTCGTCGGGATCTGCGGGAACCTGCGAGTCGGGGGTCCCCAGGGCGCGCAGGAATAGGCCCAGCACCTCCGCATGATCCCGGTCCCGAGACCGATCGCCGTACAGGTTGGCATACAACTGACCATCGGGAAAGCGGTCGGTGAGCAGGGCTGCGGTCTGCTTGGCCAGAGTGGTCTTCCCGGAGCCCGGCCTGCCGGTGATGGCGACGACCGGCGTCGTCGTGCCAGCGGCCATGGCCTCGTCGATCCGGGCGATCTCGTCCGTGCGGCCGGTGAAGTCCGCCGGAGCCGACGGAGTCTGCCGCGGAATCATCTGATGCTCGGCCCAGTTGACCTGGAACAGGCTAATCGAGCGGGCGCTGGCGATGCTCACCAGGGTATCGACGTATCCTCCGTTGACGGTCACGGACAGGGCGGGCGGCAAGTCCCTCCTACCCTCCGGAGAGTTCAGCAGATCACGCAGCCGGCGGGGTGCCTCCGGCGCACCCTGGCGTAGCTGAACCAGGATCTGTTGTCCCCCGGGGTGGGACTCCAACCAACGGAGCAGTTCGTCTGACGGATCCGTATGCAAAGGTTCCATGATCAGTTCTGCTCCGTGAGGAACTTAATCACTTACATCATGAAAAGCGCCCTTGATCCTGCTTTCTCGATATTCCTGGTATAGCGCGCTCGGACGAGCTGTGGGGTATGGCCCGGGCAAAGCCTGTAGAAGGTCCAAGCCGAGCTGGAGGAACTGCTGGTCGCCGAGCGGGTGTTAAACTAGCTGGTCGAGCAGGACCGGCCCGAAGCGGAGACCGCCGTGGTCAACTCCCTGGCACCCGCCCGGGTGGCGGGGCGAGCGGTCCTGCTGATCCCACACCGCGGCGAGGGCCTTGACGAGGCCGCACTGCCCGGCGATTACGCCAGGATCCTGACGATCGTACGGGCCGCAGACCGCCCGGTGCAGATCAGGGCGGTGGGCAAGGAGCTGGGACTTGAAGTGGCGGTGCGCCGGAATCTCAAGCCGCTGCGGGCGAAGATGGCCAAGCTCGCCGACCGTGGCTGGCTGCGCAAACGGCCCGGCAGAGGGTTCACCACACGCCGGTAACTACGCCAAGACGGGGCGTCGGGGCGTAACCAGCGGTCCCCCGACGGCAGTTCACGTCAATGCCGTGACTCTGTTGGTAATGTTGGCGCGGTCATGCGGCAGCTGCGCATAATGAGGCCCGTGTATCGTGAAGTTGCTGATCACAGCTCTGGTGTGCGCGGGGCCTGAGCGCTCGTCCTGGTCGTGGGTGGATGACTTCGGCGTAGATCATCGGTCACCGGGCGACTTCGCGGTTCGTCAGGACCAGCAGGGCCCTGACCAGGGCGGTCGCCCACTTCGGGTCGGTGCGGACCTTGCCGAGGACTCGCCAGTTCTTCAGGTGGGCGAAGCCGTGCTCGACTGGTGCCCGCATCGCGGCGAGGACCTTGTTGGACAGTTTCTGACCACGGGTCAGGGGGTGGTTCCGGGCGGCCTTGTAGCCGTTGATCACGGCCGGGTCGGCATCGGGTTCGCTGTCGTCGAGGCCGACGAAGCCCAGGTCGGCGATGGCGCCGAGTCCGGCTGCCCGCAGGCTGGCGATGAGCTGGTCGTGGCGGCAGGCGGTGATCTCCGAGGTGCGTCCCGGTCGGGCTGCGGAGACCCAGAGCAGTCGTCCGCGATCGTCGGTGAGCGCGATCACGAGCAGACCGTGGCATTTGCTTTGCCGGAGTAGTTCTTCCGGTTGTCCGCGCCGGTGCGCCGCCGGGTGCGGATCAGGGTGCCGTCCAGGAGGACGATGCCGCCGCCCTTTCGGGCGATCTTCTTCAGCGCGCGGTCCAGGCGTGGAGCGCGGGTGGCCAGCAGAGCGACGACCTCACGCACCCACCGGGTGACGGTGGTGCGGTGTATCCCGTTGCCGCCGGCCAGGTCGCCGGGCCGCTGGTCACAGCGCAGCACCGCCAGCACGATACCGGCGATCCTCCCGGCGGGCAGGGCTCGCCACCGGGAGCCGATCTTCTTCAAGTGGCCGCGTATCAGGTCGGCGAGGTAGTTCAGGGTAGAGGTCGACAGTGGCAGGCGGGCGGCGTAGACAAGGTCGTCAGAGCCCTCGGTGTGAGGGTTGTTTTTCTTCACACCAAACTCAACTGCCCCCGAAAACCTGCCAGTTACGGCCGTACCCGTGTGGTCACGTGCGTGCGATGAACCGCCCGTCGGGCCGTTTGCGCAGCCAACCGCGGTCGGCGAGTTTGGTCATCTTCGCCCGCAGAGGTTCCAGCTTGCCGCGCACCGAGGCGTCCAGCCCCAGCCGCTCGCCGACCGCCCTGACCTGCACCGGCCCGTCGCCATCCCGCACAATCGCCAGGATCTTGCGGTAGTCGCCGGGCAGCGTCTCCTCGTCGGATACGTCGCCGCGGTGCGGGATGAGCAGCACCGCCCGCCCGGCCACCTTCGCCGGTACCGAAGCGATGGCCTCGGCCTGGGCCTGTTCGGCCAGGCGGTTCAACACCGGCTCCGCGATTCGCCAGTTCGTCCCGCTCGACCTGCACCTCTTCCAGCTGCCTGGTCAACTGCTCGGCGAGGGCGTCTAGTTCGCTCCGGCGAGCGGTGATCCACTGCCGCTCCTGCATCCCCGCAGCCTCCCGCGAACTCGTGGCGTGCCAGCCTGCTGACGGATCGTGGGCACGGGTCGACGGGCGGCGCAGCCGAACCCGGCATCCCACCGGAACCGGACCTGCCCGATGATCTACGCCATGGTCATCGGCCACCGACCGGTGCGAGTACCTGAATCGCCACTCACACCAGACCCGTGACCTGCGACTTCACCAGCAGCGTCACCGTCACCGCGACCGACTCGACCGGTCCCTCCGCCAGCACCTCGTTCACCTGGACGATCAGCCCCTCCGGTGCCTGCGCACCGGGCCAGGTCCTGAGCAATCCCGGCTTCGAGACCGGAACCGCTGCGCCGTGGACGGCGGCCTCCGGCGTGATCAGCAACAGCGCGAACGAGCCCCCGCACGGGGGAAGCTGGTATGCCCGGCTCGATGGACGAGGGGTGACCCACACCGACACCCTTGCCCAGCAGGTCACCCTGCCTGCCGCATGCGGCAGCGCCCAACTGAGTTTCTGGCTCCACATCGACACGGCCGAGACCAGCACCACCAGGGCGTACGACACCCTCAAGGTCCAGATCCTCAACGGCTCGGGCACGGTGCTGGCCACGGTGGCCAGCTACTCCAACCTCAACGCCGCGAGCGGCTACACCCAGCGCTCCTTCGACCTGTCCGCTTACCAGGGGCAGACGGTTACGGTGCAGTTCACCGGTGCCGAGGACTACACCAAGCAGACCTCGTTCGTCGTGGACGACACGGCACTGAACGTCTCCTGAACCGCCCGGTGCCCGCCCGCTTCCCAGGACGCGGGCGGGCACCGGCACCCCGGCGGCCTCCGTAAATTCTCGGTTTCCCGCCAGCGCCTTTCTGCCACCACCCTTGCGTGGTGGCATGCACAGGACGACACTCCCGGACTGCGAACACGCGTGCACCTTCTGCGTGAACGTCCTTCACCCCCCTGTTCCCGGACCCGCTCCGGGTGCCAGAAAGGATGTTCAGTGACACGCTCCAGATCCGGCAGACGGAGAAACGCCGTCGCCCTCGGCGCCACGCCGGCCCTGCTCCCGGCCGCCCGGCTCGCCGCCCCCGCAGCCCACGCAGCCCACGCGGACCCGCTCCCGTCACCGAGCGGTCGGCCGGCCCACCACCACGAGAACGGCGCGGACTGGAAACAGGTGTCCTCGGCGATCACAGCCGGGCACCCCTGCCCGGGCGCCCCTGCCGACACCCTCTACGACGGCGCCACCACGGCCTGACCTTCCGGGCCCCTCAACGGGCGGGCCGTCGCCGGGAGTCTGACGGCCCGCTCCCCCTCCCACCCCACGCAAGGGACACGTCCATGCCACAAGCATCGTTACGCCGCGGCCTGATAGCCGCGACGAGCGTCACCGCCCTCGCCTTCACCGGCGTGCTGTTCGCCCAGCCCGCCATGGCCGACGTCACCAACGGCGGCTTCGAAACCGGCACCCTGTCCGGCTGGACCACCACCGGCACCACCGCCGTCGTCAACTCCGGAGCACACACCGGTACTTACGTGGCCAGAGTCGGCGGCACCACACCGACCAACGGCAACTCCTCCATCGCGCAGACCTTCACCGCACCAGGCGGCTCGCCGTCATTGTCGTTCTGGTACGACGTGTTCTGCCCGGACACCGTGACGTACGACTGGGCCACTGCCACCCTCAAAGACAACACCACCGGTACCACGACCACGCCGCTGGCCAAGACCTGCACCAACAACCAGGGCTGGAAGCAGAAGACAGCCGCATTGACCTCCGGTCACTCCTACACGCTGACTCTGCTCAGCAAGGACGACAACTACCCGGGCGACCCGACCTACACGCTGTACGACGACGTAGTGGTGTCGGGAACGGTCGCCAACGACTTCTCGATCGCCGACAATCCGGCCTCAGCAACAGTGAACGCGGGCTCCGCCGCCACCTCCACGATCTCCACGGCCGTCGTCTCCGGCACAGCCGAAACCGTGAACCTCTCCGCGAGCGGCCTCCCGTCCGGGGCGAGCGCGGCCTTCAGCCCGACGTCGGTCACCGCGGGCGGCTCCTCGACGCTCACCGTGAGCACCGCTGCCAGCACGCCATCCGGCACGTACCCGATCACCGTGACCGGCACCAGCCCGTCGGCCACCCACTCCACCACGTTCAACCTGACGGTCAACGGCACCGGCCCCAGCCTGACCCGGATCAGCACCGACCCGTTCACCAACTCCACAAGCCAGCACGCCACCGAGCTGGAGCCCGACACCTTCGCCTACGGCAACACCATCGTCGCCTCCTCCCAGGTCGGCCGGTTCAACGACGGCGGCGCCTCCGACATCGGCTGGAACACCTCCACCGACGGCGGCACCACCTGGCAGCACGGCATGCTGCCCGGCATCACCATCTACCAGGGCGGCAGCTGGGCCCGCGTCTCCGACCCGGCCGTCGCCTACGACGCCAAGCACGGCACCTGGATGGTCACCGGCCTCGTCATCGACGCCAACGTCAACGGCGCCGGAGTCACCGTCAGCCGCTCCGCCGACGGACTCACCTGGCAGAACCCGGTGATGGCCGTGGGCAACGACGGCCAGGGCTACGACAAGGAATGGATCGTCTGCGACAACACCCCCAGCAGCGCCTTCTACGGCAACTGCTACATCGAGGTCGACCTCACCTCCTCCGGCAACACCGTCATCATGAGCGCCTCCACCGACGGCGGCGCCACCTGGTCCGCACCGGTATCCCCGTCCGGCAGCCCGAACGGACTCGGCGGCCAGCCCCTGGTCCAGCCGAACGGCACCGTAGTGGTCCCGTACTCCACCAACGGATCCTCCATCCGCGCCTTCAACTCCGCCAACGGCGGCTCCTCGTGGAGCTCGACCTCGCTCGTCGCCAACGTCTCTTCCGCCAACGTCTCGGGCGGCCTGCGCAGTGGTGAGGGGCTGCCGTCCGCCGAGATCGACGCCGCTGGCAAGATCTACGTCGCCTGGCAGGACTGCCGCTTCCGCTCCGGCTGCCCCTCCAACGACATCGTCTACTCCACCTCGACCAACGGCACCACGTGGTCGGCCGTGACCCGCGTACCGATCGACGCAGTCACCTCCGGCGCCGACCACTTCATCCCCGGCATCGGCATCGACAAAGCCACCTCCGGCACCACCGCCAAGATCGGGCTCTACTACTACTTCTACCCGAACGCCAACTGCACCACCTCCACCTGCCAGTTGGAGGTCGGCTACATCTCCTCCACCAACGGCGGCACCAGCTGGAGCACCCCGCAGACCGTCGCCGGGCCCATGTCCCTGTCCCAGATCGCCAACTCCACCCAGGGCAGCATGGTCGGCGACTACATCTCCACCTCCGTCGTGAACGGCAATGCCGTCGCGACCTTCGCCGTCGGCAAGACCCCCACCAACGGCCAAACCTTGGACGAGGGCCTCTACACCGCGGGTGCCCTGCCCGTCACCGGCGGCAGCGCCCGAGCCCAACAGGGCCCGGTACATGCTGTGCAGCCTCCAACCCCCAACCCGGGACGCATTCCCTTGCACACCGCCCGCTAGAACCAACGCCGAATCCCTGCGGGCCCAGCCGCAATCCCCGGCTGGGCCCGTCCTGTCGGCCGTCTCGCCCGTTGGCAATCCCACGGCTCAGCCCGTCGCTGGCAGCCCTACCCAGGCGGGGTGCAGCCGGCACGGTCGAGAACACTCGGCCACCTCGTCTTCCGCCTCGACGAACCGACACGGCCGACCCTGTCAGTGAGCGCCGGAGAAGATCTCCTTCACCTCGCGCGCCGCATAATAGACCAGCGCGTAGCCGGCGGCCGGATCCGCTTCTCTGATGAACTAAGAGAATCCGGCTCTCAAGCAGGGTCGCCCCCCCCGACGACGAAGCCGGGGGTCGATCTCGTTCGGGGCGGGTTGGTGCGTCGTTGAACGTGCGGCGTTGACCCAAGGTCAGTGGGCCAGGGCGGCTCGTGCTTCCTTGATGCCGTAGTAGACGATCACGTATCCAGCCAGCGGATCGGCCCACCAAAAACCCCAGGCTGCGTTAAGGACCAGGCCGAGCAGGACAGCGGTGGCCAGCAGCCCGTCGATGAAGGTGACCCGGCCCTCGGTCTTCAGCACCGGGTTGTCCAGGGCGGCGCCGGTGCGGGCCTTGCCGAGAGCCAGGGCGAACATCACCACGGTGGTGACCGCGGTCCAGGCGATTCCGGCAGGACTGTGGTGGGCGTGGAATCCGGTGGCCAGGACCCAGGTCGACTGGACCAGCAGGTAGAGCGCCAGCGCCACGAACGCCCAGCCGATCAGCCGCATAGCCCTGCGCTGGCGGTCCTCGCCGGTGCCCGACAGCTCCCAGATCACCACCGTGGAGGCGCCGATCTCGATCAGGGAGTCCAGTCCGAAGCCGGCCAGGGCCACTGAGCGGGCGGCGACGGCAGCGAAGGCCAGAACGACGATGCCCACCACGTTCCAGGCCAGGGTGGTCCATTCCAGGGCGAACCCCCGCCGCAGCAGGCGGGCGGTGTCCGCAGATGCTGCGGGAGGAGTCGAGGTCATGTCGGACATCCTCCCAGGCCGGGCCATGGCTCGTGGGCCTGGGCTGCGGATCACGGGGCCGACTGCCTGGTGTCGGTGGCGAGGGACGCGATCTCGGGGAAGCTGGGCAGTGACAATCCCCTGCGATCGTGGAGTCTTCGTTTATGCGGCTTGAGTCCGTGAACTGGACTCAGCGCGCTGCTGATTGATGATCTGTTCGAACTCGGTCGGTGGCAGTCTGCCGGCGGCGCTGTGCCTGCGGCGTGTGTTGAAGAAGTCCGTGATCCACGTGGCGATCTTCAGCCGGGCCTCGGTGCGGGTGGTGAAGCGGTGCCGGTGGATGTACTCGACCTTGAGCGTTGAGTGGAACGACTCCGCGGCCGCGTTGTCCAGGGCCGACCCCACGCGCCCCATGGACTGCACCACCCGAAGACGGTCAGACAGGGCGTTGTATGCCTCACTCGTATATTCACCGACCCGCGGTCCGAATGAAAGATCACTCCGTCCACGGCGCCGCCGCGTGTCGCGGCAGCCATCTGGAGTGACGCGCTGACCAGGGACGCATCGTGCCGAGGGCCCATCGCATAGCCGAGTACACGTCGGGAGAACGCGTCGTGGACGGATGCGAGGTAGAGCTTGCCCTCCCCGGTTTCGATCTCGGTCATGTCGCCCCACCACAACACGTCCGGTGCGACCGCGTCGAAGCGACGAAGCACCAGGTCACGGGCGGCCTTGCGCTGGCCCTGCCGGGTCAGGTTCCTTCGCCGCCGCGGAGGCTTGCGGCCCTGCAGGCCGAGCTCGGCCATGAGTTGGGCGACGGTGTTCTGCGAGACCTTCCAGCCCTCGGACCACAGGTCCAGCGTGATCCTGGGTGAGCCGTAGGTGTTGCCCGACCTGCGGAAGAAGTAGATGATCCGCTCGGCCAGCGCAGCCCGTCTGGCCTCGGACTTCGTCGGCTGTTCGGGGCGGCGGCGCCATTTGTAGAACCAGGACTCGGACACGCCCAGTGCCCTGCAGGCCAGAGTGTGCGGGACCTTGTGCCTGGTCCGCTGGTCGGCGATGAAGCCCGCAACCGTCGCTTCGTCGCCTCCTTCACCCAGAGGACCACCGATCGCTTGAGGACATCGCGCTCCATCCCGAGCTCGGCGATCTCCTTGCGCTGCCGGGCATTCTCCTCCCGCAGCCGCCGCAGTTCCTCGCGCTCGGACTCGTCCAGCCCGCCGCGGGCCTCCGCGTCCGCCCGGACCCTTGCCCGGTGGACCCAGGTCTGCAGCGTGCCTTCATGCACCCCCAGGTCCCGCGCGACCTCCGAGGCCGGCTTCCCCGTCTCCAGCACGATCCGCACCGCACCCTCACGGAACTCGGCATCGTACTTCCGTCGCTTCTCCGCCATGACCCTCAACTACCCCTATGGTCACGACTCCACGATACGAGGGGAGACCCAGAGCCCGATGGGAGCAGCCCGGCATGGTCGCTCGCATTGTGGGAGCGATGTTGTCCCTTACGGCAAGCGGGCGTGTGGGAGTTCACGCTGAAGTGGGAAGTAATCAGTCAGTGGCGTCGACTCGCTGGACAGCGCGGGTTGGCCCACGCCACAGTGTCAGACCCTTGGGGGACACTACCGTCATCGGGGAACCTACGGGGGGTTGGGGCGATTCGGATGACCATTCAAGAGCAGCGACATGCTGATCATGACGACGTCATCACAGAGGTCTCGCAGGAAGAGTTCCGTGAGGCTGCCTACGCAGCGTTGGACCGGCTCGGCTTGACGTATGCGGAGCTCCGCGACATGGCCCGTCGGCGCGACTTCAGCTCGGCCCAGGCCCAGTCTTTGTGGGTGTCCATCGGCGGCACACTTGATCTCTGACAGCCTTCGGAACCAGACGACCGGTTTCACCCAGGAGATCCAAGGTCTCCTGAATGGCACGATCGCTCGTCACGTGCAGATAAAGGCGGTCGCACTCCAGGTGGGTGACGACCGCCTCTTCATGCTCGGGCACTTGCTCGATAAGCGAACATTGACGGCTCAGCGGTTCCGGTTGAAGCCCCGGGCACCGAAGGTCGAGCTGTGGATGGATGTCAGCTTCCAGATGCGCCTCGATGCCGAGCGTGAACACCTGATGGTCCACAAGTCGTTCATTGGCATGTTCGGATCCGAGGACGCCAAGCACGGCTTGTTCCACTACGACTATGAGCGGGACAAAGTTGATGGGTATCCAGATGCCCACCTGCAAATCGACGCGTCGTCCGAGTTCTTCGGGACGCTGAATGATCCGAAGCGCGATCCGGGCCGGTCTCTTGCCGCTCTCCACTTCCCGGTTGGCGGCAAACGGTTTCGGCCCTGCCTGGAGGATGTCATCGAGTTCCTGGTCGTGGAGCGGATCGTCGAAGCCCGCGACGGCTACGAAAAGTTCCTGGAGACAGGACGTGAGCGCTTCCGCAGGAACCAGCTGATGGCAGCTATGCGGCGAGATCCGGCAACGGTGGACAGGTTCATCGAGCGCTACCGCGCAGCCGAACGGTCGTAGATCCGAGTGCCAGCGCGCGTCAACTTGGTGATGTACGTGCTCGATCAGTGCGGAAAATACGGGGGCTCGGCGTCCCCGCGAGGAACGTCGGCACCGAGGTTTCCACAGATGAGGTCGCCGAGCCTCTCCGGCATTCTCCTCCTGAACCCCACGACGCCCCTCCCCAGAGCACAGCAGCTACCCGCAGAAGACAATCCTGCCCCGGCGGGAGAAGCCAGTAACCGAGGTTGAAGGCATCGTCGGCAAGCCGCAGCCGCCTGCTGCACACACCCCACGCCGCAACGAAGACTCCCCGCCAGCACAACCGACGGGGGGCAATGTCAGTCACAGCGATCACATCTCTGTGACCAACTGTGTCGACGCACCTGCACCACAAGCACCTGACCAGGCCAAACGTTCCCAAACTGAACCCGATGGACGCCAGAAGACGGATCTGCCTACCTGTGCCAGGTGGTACCGCGGGGAGCCCGCCGCCCGCGGACACCACAGACCAAGATCCGGACCAGGCACGGACCAACTCAGCTCCGTACCGGGCCATTCCAATCGTTTTCGCAGGTCAAAAGCAAGATGGGTCGTGTACCACCAGCAGACGAAGAATCTGTTGGTGTCGTACTCGCCGAAGAAGCTGGGCTTCTTCTAGGCGTACGCTCCGATCTGCCCGAGGCCACCGGCGATGCCGGTGGCCTCGGGCGGTTGCTCACCTCTTGCGCCACTCCTCGGCCAGCAACTCATAGGACCGCACCCGGTCCTTGTGGTCGTGAGTGATCGTGGTGATCAGCAACTCGTCAGCCCCGGTGGCCTCTTGGAGCTGGGCGAGCTGGTCGGCGACGCTGCCCGGGGAACCGACGAACTGGGTGTCGGTCCGGTCCCGCACCAGTGCCCGGTCCGCGTCCGACCACGTGTGGGCGCGCGCCTCCTGAGGCGTGGGGAAGGCGATGGCGCCCTCCGCGGTGCGGATGCTGCGGACCCACAGTCCGTAGCCGGTGGCGAGTTCGCGGGCGACCGCCTCGTCCTCGGCGACGACGACATCGGCCGACACGCTGACGTAGGGCCTGTCCAATACGTCGGACGGCCGGAACGCGGCGCGATACCCCTCGGCCGCCTCCAGCACCGTTCCCGGGCTGACGTGGTAGTTCGCCGCGAACCGAAGGCCGTTGCGGCCCGCGACGTCGGCGCTCTCGCCGCCGCTGCTGCCCAGGATCCAGACCTCGACGTCGGCGCCCTCTCCCGGCACCGCGTGGGCCTCGATGCCGTCCTCGGAGCGGTACGTTCCCGCGAGCAGCGCGAGGATGTCGTCGATCTGTTCTCCGTACGGCTGCGACTCGGCGTTCGGCAGCAGGAGCAGCTTGCGCTGCAGCGCGACCCGGGGTGAGCCGAGAAGGTGCTCGAAGGAGAACCGGGGCGGAATGCGCAGCCCGTTCGGGGCACGGCCGTCGACGACAGGTGTCGCGCCGGGCACGGCAGCGGCGGGGGCTCCCGGTGGGCGGCCGCCGGAACGGCCGAGCCCCAGGTCGAGGCGTCCGGGGTGCAGCGCGTCGATGAGGCCGAACTCCTCGACCGTGGACAGGGCGGTGCGATGGCCGAGTTGGACGGCCCCTGAGCCGATGCGGATGGTCGAGGTCGCCGCGGCGGTCAGGGCGAGAACGACCGCGGGCGAAGTACCGGCCACGCCCGGGTTGAGGTGGTGCTCGGCGTACCAGTAGCGGGCGTAGCCGAGCCTCTCGGCCTGCTGGGCCAGGTCGATGGAGTTGCGCAGCGCCTCGGTGGCCGTGGAGCCGGACGATATCGGAACCAGGTCGAGGATCCCGAGGGGGATGTCGGACATGTGCGCAGGCTCCTCAGTGGTCGGCGGGCACGGCTACGGGGCGAGGGGCGGGCCCCACGGGAACCGGGCCCCGGGACAACGGCACATCCGGGTTCTTTCGGCGCGGCAGTGGCGTGACGCCCGACGGGAGGTGGCGGATCCGGAAGGTGAGCACGAGGAGGTGGCTGAGCACGATGTGCGGCAGGGACGCGGTGAAGGGACGACGCCCGCGCCGTACGGGCCCGGGTCCGTCCGCCACCGGGTCTGGAGCGCCCGCGACGAGGGCGGTGGGCGGGAGTGTCATGACGCCCGCCGTGCATCGTGCCGGTGGTCGGGGTGGGCCAGGCCGAGATGGTCGCGCAGTGTGGCGCCCTCGTACTCCGTGCGGTACACGCCCTGCTCCTGGAGCAGCGGGACGACCTGGTCGGCGAAGGAGTCCAGACCGCCCGGGGTGATGTGCGGGACGAGGATGAAGCCGTCGCTGGCGTCCGCCTGCACGAAGTCGTTGATCGTCCGCGCCACGGTGGCGGGCGAGCCGACGAAGGTCTGCCGGTTGCCCGTCTCGATGACCAGGTCGCGGATCGACCACTTGTTGGCCGCGGCGAGCTCGCGCCATGCGCGGGCCGTCGCCAACGGATCCCGGTACATGCGGACTTGGGCGCGGCCCCGGGCCACCGTGTGCTCGCCGAGGTCGGGATCGATGTCCGGGAGCGGGCCCTCCGGGTCGTACGCGGACAGGTCCCGGTTCCACACGAATTCCAGGTGTTTGATCGCGGTGGCCCCGCTCACCTGCTGACGGCGTACCTCACGGGCGAGCTCCTCGGCCTCGGCGTCCGTGTCACCGAGTACGAAGCTCGCGGCGGGAAGGATCAGCAGGTGGTCACGGTCACGGCCGTACCGGGCCAGGCGTCCCTTGACGTCGGTGTAGAAAGCCCGGCCCTCGTTCAGCGTCGCGTACCGGCTGAAAATGGCGTCGGCGCTGGATGCGGCGAACTCACGGCCCTCCTCGGAGACCCCCGCCTGGAAGATCACCGGGCGGCCCTGCGGGGAGCGCGGCACGTTGAACTGGCCCTGGATGTCGAAGTGTTGCCCGGTGTGGACGAAGGAGCCCGCCTTGGCGTCGCTCAGGAACGTGCCGGTGGACCGGTCGGCGAGTATCTCGTCGCCTCGCCAGGAGTCGAAGAGCTCGTTGGCGGTCTCCAGGAATTCCCTGGCCCGCGAATAGCGCTCCTCCTGCGGCAGGAAGCCGCCCCGGCGGAAGTTCTCTCCGGTGAAGGCGTCCCAGGAGGTGACCACGTTCCAGGCCGAGCGGCCGCCGGAGAGGTGGTCGAGGCTGGCGAACTGGCGGGCCACCTCGTAGGGCTCGTTGAAGGTGGAGTTGATGGTGCCGGTCAGGCCGAGGCGGTCGGTGACGGCGGCCAGCGCGGCGAGGATCGTGAACGTGTCGGGGCGGCCGACCACGTCCAAGTCGTAGATTTTTCCGCCCTGTTCGCGCAGGCGCAGTCCCTCGGCGAGGAACAGGAAGTCGAACTTGGCGCGTTCCGCGGTCCGCGCGAAGTGCGCGAACGAAGAGAACTCGATGTGGCTGCCGGCGGCCGGATCGCTCCACACGGTCGTGTTGTTGACACCGGGGAAGTGGGCGGCCAGATGGATCTGCTTCAGGCGCTTGCTCATGTCGTGCGGTCTCCGTCCGGCTCAGGCGGTGGTGGCGGCGTAGCGGTTGGCGGGTCGGGTGAGCCCCAGCAGCCCGCGCAGGGTCTTCGCCTCGTAGGCACCGCGGAAGACGCCGCGGCGCTGGAGCTCGGGGACCAGGCCGCGGGTGATCGCGGGAAGGTCGTGGCCGACGACGGCCGGGCGCAGCCGGAACCCGGACAGCCCTGCTTCCCGCAACTCCTGGAGCAGATCGGCGAGTTGGGCCGGTGTGCCGGTGAAGACGTGCGCGTCGCTGGTGTACGGCTGCCCCGCGAGGGCGTCCAGCCGTTCCCGGCGGGCGGCGGCCTCTGCGGGGTCGTCGTCGAGGAAGACCACCAGGTCGCCGAAGATGTGCACGGTGCCGCCCGCGCGTCCCGCCGCCGCCTGCTCGGCGCGGATCTCCGCCACGATCGCGCGCGCCTGGGCGGTGTCGTGCGGGGTGACGTACCCGATGTCGGCGGCCCTGGCCACCAGCCGGTACGAGAGGGTCGCGTGGGCGAGCGCGCTGACGACCGGCTGCCCCTGCGGCGGGCGCGGGGTGATCGAAGGGCCCTTCACACGGAAGTGCTCGCCCTCGAAGTCGATGTAGTGCAGCTTCTCGCGGTCGATGAAACGCCCGGTGGCCGCGTCCCGGATCTCCGCGTCGTCCTCCCAGCTGTCCCAGAGCCTGCGCACTACTTCGACGTAGTCGGCCGCCTCGTCGAAGTGCGGGCGCACCGCGTCCTGCCCGGCAGGGGTGTTGTAGCCTCCGGCGGGCAGCGGGGGGATGGTCCGGCGCCCGAAGTGCGCGGCCTCGTTGGGGCGCGCGTCGATCTGCACGCGTACGCCGGCGCGGCCCGAACTCACGTAGTCGAGCGTGGCGATCGCCTTCGAGATGTGGAACGGCTCGGTGTGCGTGGTCACCACGGACGGCACCACACCGATGTGCCGGGTCAGCGGCGCGACGCGGGCGGCGATGAGGACGGCGTCGAGGCGGCCGCGCACCTGGTCGGTACGGTCATCGGGCTCGGTGAGCTGCGACGACTGGAGCCCCAGACCGTCCTCGATGGTCACGAGGTCGAGCAGTCCGTGTTCGGCCTCCGCGACGAGGCCGGCCCAGTACCCGGCGGTGAGCAGATCGCGGGGACGGGCCACCGGCTCCCGCCAGGACGCCGGATGCCAGCCGGTGCCGTCGAGAGCGACAGCGAGGTGCAGAGGAGAGGGTGATGAGGTCACGGCGGTGATGCCTTCCTGAAGATCCGTACGAGGAACCCGGCCCCGTGCGAGGGGCGCGGTCGCGAGGGAACGTCAGGGGCGACAGAGCGCGCCGGCGACGCGCAGCAGGTCGATGTGATGCCGGGAGTACAGGTGCAGACGGCGGGGCGGCACCGGATCGGCGACACGGCGACGGGACGAAAGCACCCTGCTCACCGCCCTTTCCGCCCGGTGGACCCGGGGTCCTTGCCGACCCGGCGCGGACGGCTCCCCGGCAGGGCGCCGCGCGCTCTTCAGCAGGCCCAACACCACAACTACGCCTTTCCTTCCCGGAGTTCGACCTCTTGTGTTCCGTCACGCTCTTGTTCCGTCACGGCCGACGGGGTCCTTGCCCGGGAGCGGCGGAAATCCTGCGGTGATGTGGGTGGGCGGGTGGCCGTGAGCCCAAAGGGACTGTCGAGCCCAAGCTGCCGCATCGCGACAGCGGTGGGCACAGGCGCGGGGAGCGTCAGCCTCGGCGGAGGGCGCTGCTCATGGCCGTACACAGCGCGCTGCTGACGCGCAGCAGGTCGACGGCACGGTCCGTGCACAGCGGGATGCGGCCGGGGTGCCGCCGAGCGGCCGTCCCGTCAGCTGCGCGCATCACTGTCACCGTCACTTCTCCGGGCCCGGGGGCCGCACGTCGTCCGCGGACGGTAGCCAGGCACCGAGGGGAATGTCAACGCTGCGGACCACCAGATGAGACCGCTCGCCCAAGCTTCTTGACGGCGTAACGAAGCCCGCTCAGACTGACGTGGACGGTCACGATTGTCAGCGCCCACACCGCGGTTCGCCCGCTCCAGTGGTCATCGGCCCCGGCCCGCTGACAGGCAACCCTTCCGCCGCGACGGGGTGCCCCGGGTGACGACCGGGTCCCGTCGGCACCGGCGGGGCAAGCGTGGTCTCGCGTCTCGCGAGCCCCGGAGGTGAGACGGGTGGACATGCCCAGGAGCGGCTTGACCAGGCGCCTGCACATCGATCTCCAGCGCGTCTCCAGCGCTTACTGATCCGCGACGGATCTGCGTCTGATCCGTCATCGACCCGCGTCTGGTCCGCCGATTCCGCGCGATGCGGACGATCACCGACCGACGCAGCCGCCCCCGCATCCAGCCGCTGACGCCACCAAGCCGCAGTGGCATCTCATTCCCAGGGAGAGTCATGCCCGAGACCGTTTCCCGCATGTCCCGCACCGCCGCCTCCACCGGATGTCAGTCGCCGGCGCCCGCTTCGCTTCCGCGCCCCGGCACGATCACGACGGTCCCCCACCCTCGTCGTTTCCGCAGCCGGATCGGCGTCGGCGCGGCCGGCGGCTTCTATCCCGCGCCCCGGCGCTACGACCTGTTTCTGTGCGGGAGTTGTCCCAGGTCGCTGCGCATCTCGATCACCCTCGACCTGCTCGGTCTGCGCGAGTCGGTCGCCACGACACTCCTGACCTCCCTTGCCGCGACCCCCGACGGCTACGCCGAGCTGCACCGCGCGTACGAGACCACGGTCTACCACTTCGACGGACCCCTGACAGCGCCCGCGCTGCGCGACCGCTGGAGCGGACGGATCGTCAGCAACCACACCCCCGACATCCTCCGCGACCTGGCGGGCCCCCTCGCCGGTGAGGAAGGCGCCCGGCACGCCGCTCTCCGGCCGCCGCACCTCGTCGCGGACATCGAAGCCTTGCGCACCCTGCTGGACCGGGACGTCACTCCGGCCGCGCCGTCCTCGGCGCGACAGGCGGCACTGGCCCTCCTCGACCGCAGCCTCGCCCGCCATCCCTGCGCGCTGGGAACGGAGTTGACAGCCGCGGACGTGGACCTGTGGGTGGCGCTCGTCCACCTCGACCGGGACGAGCTGAGGTGTGCACCCCCCAGGCTCGGGGACTATGTGCGACGGCTCGGCGACCGTCCCGCTTTCCGGAACGCGATCAAGACGGTGTTGCCATCGAACACGCTGGGCAGGGAGCGGCATTGACCGGATGACCGGACGGTGACCGGTTTGGTTTCCCCGGGGGCGTCGTGGCCGGATCTCCCCCTGTCTTCCTCTCGGGCCGCTCTGCCAGGGCGCCGCCTTCGTCTTCGAGCCGAGAGGAACGACCACCATGAGTGAGGGCAGATGTGGGTCTGTCCGGTGATCAGCCCTGCTGGAAATGGCTGGGCCTGTCCTCCCGCAGGACCAGGCGGCCGAGACGGGCTGCCTCGGTGCGGGGCATGAGGGTCCATGTGCCGTCGGTGCGGCGCAGGGCCGCCGAGTGCCAGGGGGTCGTCCAGGCGTCGGGGGCGTCGAGGAGACGGATGCCGAACTTGGGGGCGCCTACCGGTTGGGGGTGGATGGACAGGCGCACGCAGCGGGGGTGGCGCTCGGCGATCAGGTCGCCCCAGGCGCGGCTGCGCTGGATGACGCCGTAGGCACGCCGGCGGCACTCGCGTTGGAGGGCGGAGCGGGTGCCGGTGAAGCCGGCCGTGTCTTCGACCAGGAAGCGGGTGATGCCCCGGTAGAGGGCGAGGGTGTTCTCGTCCGTACGCACCTCGGCGCGCAGGGCCTCGGCCGTGGGTGCGTACCGCTCGTGGACGTGGGCGCGTTTCGTGTGGTGCGGGAGGTCGCCGAGTACATCGCGGAGGTCGAACACCGACAGGCGGCTGAGGCCCAGGTCGGCTATGACTCGGCGGAGTCCGTCGGCGTACGCGTCGATGTGCGCGTCCGGGACTCGGATCAGATCGCCGAAGATGTGGCCGTCCGAGCAGATGACCACGTGCGCGCCGGGTGGATAGATGCGCTGGATCTCGCCACACAGGGTGTCCAAGAAGCGGAGAGAAAGGAGTTCTCCCTGGTCGGGGAGGTGGCCCAGGACCTTCGCCGGGTTGGGGGACTTGCAGGGGAAGCCCGGAAGCGTGAAGACGATGGGGGCGCCTTCGCGTATGTACGCGGCGATCTGCCGGAGTTGGTGAGGGAACGCCTCCGCTCTCACGCGGGTGTTGTCCGTACTTCGGTGGTGAGGCAGCAGCAGGTTCAGGATGGAGGCGCCGAGGGTCGTGGGGAGGGCGCCGGGGGCTGTCGTCAGCAGCGTCATGTCGTTCCTCCGGAGGGGACGCGGGCATGGCGGGACGGCGCCGTGGCGGGAGGGGCCCGGGCGCCGTTCGGGCGGGGGGGGATCAGGCAGGGGTGTGGGGGCTGCCCGTGCCGAGACGGGCAGTGGGTGTCAGCCGCGGCGGTCGTAGCCGACCGGCAGACGGTTGGTGCCGCGGCCCAGGACGGCCGGGATCCACTCGATGTCCTCGTCCGGGATGGTCAGGTGGAGGCCCGGAAGGCGGGTCAGCAGGGTGCCGAGGGCGATCTGGAGTTCCGTGCGGGCGAGGGCGGCTCCGGGGCAGAAGTGGATGCCGTGGCCGAAGGCGAGGTGAGGGTTGGGAGTGCGCTCCAGGTCGAGGATGTCGGGGTCGGGGAAGCGGCGCGGGTCGCGGTTGGCGGCACACAGGGAGACGATCACCGAGTCGCCGGCCGGGACGCGGGTGCCGTACAGGTCGTCGTCCTCGGCGAGGAAGCGCCAGGTCGCGAGTTCGAAGGCGCTGTCATAGCGCAGGAGTTCCTCGACCGCGCGGGGCAGGAGGGACGGGTCCTCGCGGAGGCGGGTGAGCTGGGCCGGGTTGCGGAAGAGGGCGATCAGGGCGGTGGTGATCTGGTTGGTGACCGGCTCCTGTCCAGCGACGAGGAGCTGGAAAATCATGGAGTCCAGTTCCTCCTGCGCCAGTTCGCGGCGGTCGCGAGCCACGACGAGGCGGCTGAGCAGGTCGTCGTCCCCGTGCTCGCGCTTGTGGGCGACGACCTCGGCGATGTAGCTCTGCAGGCCGTGCAGCCGCGCCTCGTACAACGGTCGTCCGGGGTCGGTGGGACCGACGGGCTGGACCACCTTGCCCCAGTCACGGTCGAAGCGGGTCGCCAACTCCAGTGGCAGGCCGATGACTTCGGCCAGCACCTGGAAAGGGAAGTGCGCGGCGAAACCTGCGACGAGGTCGGCGGGGCCGGTTTCCGGCAGCGCGTCGACGAGGGCGTCGGCCAGTTCCTGGAAGCGCGGGCGCAGAGCCTCGATGCGGCGCGGGGTGAAGGCGTCGGTCACGAAGCGCCGCATGCGGGTGTGCTTCGGCGGGTCCTGGTGGAGGAGGTGGGCCTGGAGCTGGGAGTGCTGGGGCTCGGGCATGATCGAGGCGCGGGCACGCCACCGGTCGTTGCCCAGGTCGTGGTTCTTGCCGAGGCGGTCGTCGTTCAGCGCCGCGTGGGCGGCTTCGTGCCCCGTGATGAGCCACGCCTGCACCCCGCTGGGAAACAGGACGGGGTGGATCGGGCCTGCCGCACGCATCTGCTCGTACAGCGGGTAGGGGTTGCTCTTGTACGGGCATCCCATCAGCGGGATCGGATCGGCGACGACATCGGTGGCGGGCGCGGGTTCCTGGACGGGCACGGGTTCCTGGACGGTCATGGTGAGGGGCTCCTCAGTGCGGCTCAGAGGGTGAGTTCGGGGCGGTAGTGGTCCAGCCACAGGGCGAGGTCGACGACGCGTTCGAGGCGCAGGCGGTGGCCCCATGGGAGCTGGTCGGGCGGGGTGTCGAGGCAGGGCTTGATGCGGGTCTCGTCGGCCAGGGAGCGGACCTGTTCGGTCGCGAGGGCGTCGCGGGCCATGTTCTGGAGGCCGCGGTTGTAGTCGGGGTGGTGGGTGGCCGGGTAGTGGTTCTTGGGGCGGTGCAGGACCGAGTCCGGGGCGAGGCCCGTGCCGGCCGCCCGCAGCAGGCTCTTCTCGCGGCCGTCGAAGCTCTTGAGCGCCCAGGGGGTGGTGAAGGCGTACTCGACGAGGCGGTGGTCGCAGTACGGGACCCGTACCTCCAGGCCCTGGGCCATGCTCAACCGGTCCTTGCGGTGGAGGAGTTGGCGCAGCCAGCGAGTGAGGGAGAGGTGCTGCATCTCTCGCTGGCGGTGCTCGACCGGCGTCTCACCGTCCAGGTGCGGTACGGCGGCGAGCGCGCTGCGGTAGGTGTCGTCGCGGAACTCTCCGATGCGCAGGTCCAGTTCGGGGTTGAGGGGCATCGCGGCCTCGTCGCCGGTGACGAGCAGCCAGGGGAAGGTGGCGGCGGCGAGTGCCTTGGGGTTGTGGAACCAGGGGTAGCCGCCGAACACCTCGTCGGCGGCCTCCCCGGACAGGGCGACGGTCGAGTGACGTCGTATCTCGCCGAAGAGGAGGTAGAGGGAGGTGTCCATGTCGCCGACGCCGATCGGCGAGTCCCGGGCGACGACCACGGCCTTGCGGTGCTCGGGGTCGAGCAGGTCGCGCGGGTCGAGCACTACGGTGCTGTGGTCGGTGCCGATGAAGGCTCCGGCTTCCATGGCGTACGGGGTGTCGTGCCCGGTGCGCAGGACGTCCCCGGTGAAACGCTCGGCCTGGTCGCTGTAGTCGACGGCGTACGAGCGGATGCGGGCGTCCGGGCCTTCGCGCAGGCGGAGTTCGTCGGCGAGCAGGGCGGTCAGGACGGTGGAGTCGATGCCGCCGGACAGCAGGGAGCAGAGGGGGACGTCCGCCTCCAGCTGGCTGCGGGCGGCTCGCTCTACCAGGCTGCGGATCCGTTCGGCGGTGGCTTCCTGGTCGTCGGTGTGGGCGTCGGCCTCCAGCTGCCAGTAGCGGCGTTGGCGGGCGCCGCCGCGGTCGAGCACGAGGAGGCCGCCGGGCTCGACCTCCCGGACTCCGGACCACACCGTCGGACCGGTGTTGAACAGCAGGCTGTACGCCTCGCGCAGCCCGTCCGCGTCGACCCGGGGCCGGATCTCCGGGTGGGCGAACAGCGCCTTGGGTTCGGAGGCGAAGGCGATGCCGCCGTCGACTGCCGCCCAGAACAGGGGTTTTACGCCGAGCCGGTCGCGTACGAGCAGGAGCCGCCCGACGCGTTCGTCCCAGACGGCGAAGGCGAACATGCCCTCCAGGTGGTCGGCGACGTCCTCGCCCCACTGTGCGTACGCGCGCAGCACCACCTCGGTGTCGCTGCGGGTGCGGAAGGCGTGCCCCAATCCCCTGAGCCGGGAGCGGAGTTCGTGGTGGTTGTAGATCTCGCCGCTGTAGGTGAGGACGGTGGCCGGCGCGTCGGGCCGGTCGGTCATCGGCTGGATGCCGCCGGTGGGGTCGATGACGGTGAGGCGGCGGTGGCCGATCGCGGCGTGTTCGCCGAGCCAGCTGCCGCCCGCGTCGGGGCCGCGCGGGGCGAGGGTGGCGGTCATCGCCTCGATGACCGGGGCCTGGGTGCGGGCGTCGTGGTGGAAGGACGCCCATCCGGTGATTCCGCACATGGGAGTGACTCCTGGGTCAGTAATCCGGTGCGCCTGACGGCGGCACTCTGTGGGCGTGGAAATCGGTGTGCGGCCGTCCGGCGGCCGTCGCCACCTCTCGGCGTGTTCCGAGCCCGGGGTCAGTGGTGGGCGGCGCGCGCCGTGTCGGTGGGTGTCCGGGGGACGGGGGTACGGCCGGGCCGGGCGAGGAGGGGCACGGCGAGGCAGGCGGCGAGGGCGGCCAGTACAAGTCCCGGGCGGGTCGGGTCGGTTGGGCCTGCTACTCCACCGGCCGCAGTGGCCAGGGCGGGGCCGAGCGTGAAGCCGAGGCTGCGGGCGAGCTGGACGGCCGAGCCGACGGTGGCCGCGCGGTCCGGTGGGGCGGCGCCCATCACCAGAGCCTGGGTGGGGCCGCCGTTGAGGCCCATGCCGACGCCCGCGAGAGCGAGCCGCCAGGCGACGCCAGTCGGCGACCAGTCGGTGCCCACCGGTACGAGCAGGAGCAGGCCGGCAGCGGTGAGCGCGGCGCCCGCCACGGCGACGGGCCGGGGTCCGTACCGGTCGGCGAGGCGTCCTCCGAGCGGCCCGGCCAGGCCCATGCCGAGCGGGAAGGCGAGCACGGTCAGGCCGGTCGTGGTGGCGCTGGTTCCCTCGCCCTGCTGGAGGTGGAGGGCGACGACGTAATGCATGGCGGCGAACCCGGCCGCGAGCGCGAGGACCGCGCCGTGCGCACGCAACAGACCTGATGTGCGGATCACTTGAGCCACCGGACGGCCTCCCGACCCGCGCGACCACCGCCACAGCGGCGGCCCGGCGGCGACGGCGAGCAGCAGCCAGGCGGGGCTGTCCGATGCCAGGGTCAGGGAAAGGAGCAGGACCGTTACGCCTGTGGCCACCAGCGCCGCGTCCGCCACCGTGCGGCGGTCGGGCCCGGACAGACCGCCGGCCCTCGGCATCGCCCGCCAGGCCACGATCAGCGCCAGCACGCAGAAGGGGATCTTGACGAGGAAGACGGCCCGCCAGCCCAGGTGGTCGAGGAGCAGCCCGCCGGCCGCGGGTCCGGCCACCGCGCCGAGCGGGCCGAGGGTGGCGGGCACGCTCATCGCACGGCCGCGCAGTTGAGGCCGTACGGAACGCATCGCCAGGACCGGCATCAGCACGAACAGCACCGCGCCGAACGCGCCCTGCCCGAGTCTCGCGGCGATCAGCCAAGCCATCCACGGCGCGACGGCGGCGAGCGCGCTGCACAGCGCGAATCCGGCCGTCGCCGCCAGCAGTGCCGGGCGCGGCCTCACTCGGTCCAGCCAGCTGCCGACCGGCAACAGGAGTGCCACGACGGGCAGTTGGTAGCCGAGCACGGCCCATTGGGCGGTGGCGGCGGAGACGTGCAGGCCGTCGCCGATGTCCGCGAGAGCCACGTTGACGATGTTCATGTCGAGCATCGCCACGAACGCCAGCAGGCCCGCCACGGCCACGAGGAGCCAGCGGTCCTCGACTTCGGGTGTCTCGACTTCAGGCGTCCCTACGTCGGGTGTCTCGACTCCGGGTGTCCCCGCATCGGACGTCTCGACTCCGGGTATGCGGCCGGGCCGTTCCGATCCGGGCTCCTGGTCCGTCACCCCTGTCCCTTCCCTCGTGGGTCGGCTGCCGGGCGGCAGCCTCACCCCACAAGTCGGGGGCGGCGGCGGATGAGTTCCCGTTGATGTCTCGAAAAAGCAGGCTGTTTCAGGAACTGCTCCTCCGACTGAGACGGGCTGCTTACCCGCACGGTCAGCAGCCGGTCTCGACCGGCGCCACGGGCTGCCCGTCCCACACCGTCCGGTGGTCGAAGGCGATGAGAGGGTCACCGGTCAGCGGGTGGTCCACGACGGCGGCCCGCACCCCGAACACCTCCCCCAGCAGGGCGGGGGTGAGGACCTCACGCGGCGAGCCCGAGGCGACCAGCGTCCCCGCGTGCAGGACGTGCAGCCGGTCGCAGACAGAGGCGGCCGCGTTGAGATCGTGGAGTGAGACCAGCGTCGTGCGGCGCTGGTCTCTGAGCAGGGTGAGCAGTTCCACTTGGTGGCGTACGTCGAGGTGGTTGGTCGGCTCGTCCAGGACCAGGACGTCGGGTTCCTGCGCGAACGCCCTTGCCAGCAGGACCCGTTGGCGCTCACCGCCGGACAGCGCGGTGAAGCGACGCCCGGCCGCCGCCTCCATGCCGACCTGGGCCAGTACCCGGGCCACGATGTCCCGGTCGGTGGCGTCCTCCCCGGCGAAGGCCCGCTTGTAGGGCGTGCGGCCCATCGCGACGACCTCGCGCACGGTCAGCTCGAAGTCGGCGCCGCGCTCCTGCGGCAGCGCGGCGACGTGCCGGGCGGACTGGGTGGGGCTCAGCTCCCGGATGTCGGCGCCGGCCAGCAGGACCCGGCCCGCCGACGGCCGCAAGTGCCGGTAGACGGTGCGCAGGAGGGTGGACTTGCCGCTGCCGTTCGGCCCGATCAAGCCGGTGATCTCGCCCTCCGCCGCGAAGAGCCCCACCCCCGAAACGACGGTGCGGCCCGCGTACGCGACACACAGGTCCTCGATCTCAACTCTCAACTTCCGCTCCCCAGGCGCCGGTCCAGCAGATACAGCAGCGCGGGAGCCCCCAGGAGCGAGGTGACGACCCCGACCGGCAGTTCCTGCGCGTCCATGGCGATCCGGCACACGATGTCGACCACCACCATCAGCACCGCCCCGAAGAGAGCACACACCGGCAAGAGGCGTCGGTGATCGCCGCCGACGACCAGGCGGCAGGCGTGCGGCACCATCAGGCCGACGAACGCGATCGCCCCGGACACCGCCACAAGGACCCCGGTCAGCACGCTGGTCACCACGAACAGTTCACGGCGCAGGCGTACGACGTCGATGCCGAGCCCGGCCGCGGTCTCGTCGCCCATCAGCAGGGCGTTGAGCCCCCGGGCCCGCGCCTGGAGCAGCAGCAGTCCTGCCGGGACCGCCACCGCCGGGACCGCGAGCAGGGGCCAACTCGCCCCGCTCAGGCTGCCCATGAGCCAGAACAGCACGCTGTGGGTCTGCTGCTCGTCCCCTGCCTGGAGTACCAGGTAGCTGGTGAAGCCGGACAGGAACTGCCCGATCGCCACCCCGGCGAGCACGAGCCGCAAGGGGGCGAATCCCCCGCCGCGCCGGGCCACCGTCCACACCAGCGCGAAGGTCAGCAGCGCGCCCGCGAAGGCCGCGCCCGACAGGCCGAGTCCGAGCGTCCCGCCCGCGCCCATCCCCAGCACGATCGCGGCGACCGCGCCGAGCGAGGCCCCGTTGGAGATGCCGAGCAGGTACGGGTCCGCCAGCGGGTTGCGTACGAGCGCCTGGGTGGCGGTGCCCACGATGCCGAGCCCGGCGCCGACGAGGGCGGCCAACAGGGCGCGGGGGACGCGGAGTTGCCACACGATCAGGTCGTCGGTGCCGGGCCGCGGGGCCTCCCCCGTCAGCCGCCGACCCACCACCGCCCACACCTCGCCGGGCGCGATGGACGTCGAGCCCCAGGACACCGCCGCCGTCAGCGCGAGCAGCAGGGCGACGCCCAGAGCGGCGGTCAGGGGCCCGGCGGGCAGGGTGCGCGCCTCGGCCGCCGCCTCCTGCCGGGATGCGGTTGCGAGCACGGCTAGCCGACCTTGCCCGGGTAGAGAGCCTTGGCGATCTCCTGGACGGTGTCGGCGTTGGCGACCCCGGCGATGGTGGTCCGCTCGGAGCCGATGCGCAGGAAGTGCCCTTCCTTGACGGCTTTCAGGCCCTGGGTGGCCGCGTTGGTCTCCAGCCAGCGCTGGGCCTCGTCGAACGCCTGCTTGTTGGCGGCTTCGCTGCCCCGGTCACGTACGCCCAACTGGATCCAGTCGGGGTTCTTGGAGACGACGTTCTCCCAGCCGACCTGCTTGAAGTCGCCGTCGCAGTCCGCGAAGGCGTTGCGGGCGCCGGCCAGCGTGATCAGCGCGTTCGCGATCTGACGGTTGCAGACGACGGTGGGCTGTTTGGTGCCCGCGTCGTAGTCGAAGAAGAAGTACGTCGGCCGCGCGCTCTGCGGGGTGGCGGCGACGGCCTTCTGCACGGCGTCCACCTTGGTCTTCATACCGGTGACCAGTTCCTGTGCCTTGGCCGTGGTGCCGGTGACCGCGCCGAGGGAGGTGATGTCGCCCTCGACGGCCGAGAGGTCGGTCACCGGCCCCTTGCCCATCGGGGCGCAGGCGGTCGACTTCAGGTAGATGTGCTTGATCCCGGCAGTCTTGAACTCGGCCTCGCTCGGCGCGTCCCCCATGCCCCCGCCGCCCATGCCGCTCATGGAGGCGAAGGTGTCGATGTAGACATCGGCGCCCGAGCCGAGGAGCTTCTCCTTCGCGATCACGGCCTTGCCGAGGACCGGCACCTTCTGCGCCTGCGCGTCGAGTTCACCGGGCAGCGTGCCCTTGCCGGGCGGGAAACCGGTGCCGATCACCTTGTCGCCCGCGCCCAGCCTGAGCAACAGCTCCAGACTGGAGGCATTACTGGTGACGATCTTCTTCGGGGCGGCGTCGAACGTGGTCTCGGCACCCGTGCAGTCGGCAACGGTGACGGGATAACCGCCGGCCGTCTTCCCTTCACTGCCATCGGCCCTGTCCTTCGCGTCAGTGCCGCAGCCTGCCGCGAGCAGGCCGAGGAGCGCGGCCGTCGTGCCGCACCACACGCGAGTACGCATCGAAACTCTCCAGGATCTGTACAAGTACGCGGGCGAACATCCGTCACCCGGACCAGAAGTCGGAGCGTGTGCCGGATGAGTTCCCGCGGGAAGCGGAATGTTCGGCGCGCTTCTGGAGATTCGGTTCCGGCGTCCGCGGAACCGGTTCCGGCGGTCGAGCGGCACGACTGCCAACCGTCCAAGGGGCTGGTGCCCGCCGCATGGGCGGGCACCAGCCCCGTGCCGGTCAGGCGGCCAAGACCGCGCGCTGGGCGGGGACGGCCACAACCCGCTTCGGGCCGGGCACGCCGGCATCCGCTTCGGCTTCGGCTTCGGCCTCGGCCTCGGCCTCGGCGAGCCGGTCCATGAGGGCCGCTCTGGCGCGGGCCACCCGGGAGCGGACCGTACCGACGGGACAGTCGGCCACCTCGGCCGCCTCCGCGTAGGGCAGACCCATCATCTGGGTCAGGACGAACGCCTCCCGGCGGTCGTCCGGCAGCGCCGCCAGGAGATCGAGCAGCGCGATGCCGTCGTCGAAGCCCGGCAGGCCGTGCGGCTGGGCCAGCTCTACGGCCAGCCGCCAGTCCGGTACGTCGGACAGCCTCGGCCGGGCAGCCGCGTACCGGAAGCTGTCGATCACCGCGCGGCGCGCGATGGACAGCAGCCACGCGCGGGCCGAGGACCGGCCCTCGAAGCGGTGCAGGCTGCCGAGCGCCCGCAGGAACGTGTCCTGTGCCAGGTCGTCCGCGGCCTGGGGATCGGCACTGAGGTGGGCGACATAGCGCAGGACGTCGCGGTGCAGAGCACGGAAGAAGCGCTCGACGGCGTCCCGGTCACCGCTGCGGGCGGCGAGGGCCCAGGCGGTTATCGAGTCGTCGGCCGAGGCCCTTGTGCTCTTCTCCGGCGAGGTGGGCAGGGCAGGAGTCATCACCTGATGTCCTTACTCGGGTCACCCGGGTCCGGACCCGTGGCACGAGGCCACGGCGATCCGTGACCCGGTGATGGGGATTCGGCCGCATATCTCCGGTGAGGAGGTACGAATCTCCGATGGGGAGGTACGACCGAGGCCCGAGGCGCACACGGGCTGCCTCGGGGTGCCGGCTGTCGTCAGGCGACAGCGGTCCCCAGGGGTGGGCCCCGAGAAGTGATCGAGCGGACGAGGAGGAGCTGCCGCGGCGAACGGTCCGAACGGCGACGGCGGACGCGGACCCGGGGGCGGTGCGGCGACGGCGGCGGCGACGCGAGCAGCGGCCGCAGCGGCGCGGCCAGCCATCCCGCCACGGACCGCAGGATACGGAAGGCTGCCCGTTCGCCGTGGGCGAGCCACAGGCCGGACAGGATCGCGGCCAGCAGGTGGGCGGCGAACATGCCGAACCCGGCGGAGCCGCTCATCGAATGCCCCATGTGACCCATGGAGCCCATGTCCATGGAGGTCATGTCCATGTGGCCCATCGACTCCATGTGGCCCATCGACGCGTGCCCCGTGGCGGCATGGTCCACGGACATGTGGTCCATGGACATGTTCTTCATGGAGTCCGCACCGTTCCCCATGCAGACCATGTTGCTCGGCGCCCTGCCCCCGGCCATCGGCTCCGTCGCCCCCTCGACGGCGGACTGTGCGAGCGAGAACGCCCAGTGGAGACTCGTCTGGGCGGCGACGGAGACGGAGACGATCAGCGGCAGCCCGCGCTCGCGCCCGGCCAGGAACCAGCCCGCGATTCCGGTCGTGGCGGTCCCGGCGGCGATCGCCCACCACGGCACGTCGTGGCCGGACATCATGACGTGGCCGAGGGCGGCGAGCAGCACACAGACGGCCGCGAACACCGCGGCCCTCAGCACCCGGGCGCACCATCCAACACTCATGACGGCCCTCATCCTTGCACCCGCGAAGCAATCGTCACGGGCGGGTGCCAAAAGAGGCGAAGGGCCTCCCAGCGCCAGGGTTCCGTGACGCAGGTCACTCGAACCCCTCGGAACCCAACCGGAGTTCCGCCCGACCTTTGGGGAAGAGGAGCGAATGCCCTGGATCGGCACGCTCCGAGGTTTCAGGCCGGTCGCGCGCCTTCCTGCACGGGAGGTCCCGTACTAGCGTCAACGGGGCACTGACCACCCCTCCGCTTCTGGAGGTCGCCATGCTTCAGACACGGGAACTCTTCGAGAGCGTCAGCACCGCCAGCCCCCTCGGCAACGAAGTCCTCGCCCGTGCGGTGGACGCGCTCGCCGCGTGCGAGCAGGCCGTCACCGCGTGCGCGGCGGGCATGCTCGCCGAGAAGGAGGCCGATGAACTGCGCACCGCGATCAACCAGGACCTGGACTGCGCGGACGTCACCGCCGCGACCCGCCGGATCCTCGTCCGCGGCAGCAGCCACGACCCCGCACTGCTCGCCGCCCAGGCCGAGGCGTGCCTCATCGCCTGCCGGCGCAGTCACGAAGCGTGCATGGAGCACGCCGAGCACCACGAACACTGCCGCCTGTGCGCGCAGGCGACGGGTCGTGCAGCCGACGTCTGCGAGGAGGTGCTCACCGCCGTACGGTCATGACCTCCATGCGGCGTAGCAGGCCCGGCGTCTGCCTCCCGCCCGAAAAGGCCCTCACTCCCCGTACTCGTGCGGTCGGACCACGACGGCAGTGGTCTCGACCCGCCCGCCGTGCCGGAAGTGCAGCGTGAACGGCAGTCTGTCGCCCGCCCGCCATCCCGGCTCGGCCCGCAGCGTCACGGCCACGCCGTGCGGCGACATGGTGAGTCCGCTGCCGGCCGGAACGGTCACGGAGTCTGCTCCATAGCGATAGGCCGCGTTGTGTCCGGTGGCACGGTGCCGGGTCAGCGCGGCCTTCTCGTCGGTACCTGTCATCGTGGCGGCGACCAACTGGTCATCGGAGCCACCGGAGTTGGCGATCCGGAAGAAGACCGCGGTCTCCCCGCTCTCGACGTACGGCAGCAGAGCCTGCCCGCCCCGGACCTCGATCCGCGCCGGGCTGCCCGCCTGTCCGGACCCGGCCCAAGCGGTCAGGCCGCCGAGGGCGACGGCGCATGCGGTGACGGGCGCGAGACAGGCACGCAGGGCGTCGACGAGACGGCGCCGGGCCGGCCGCCGAAGGTGCCCGCTCATCGTGTACGCACCTGAACTCGGGCAGATCTCCCGGGCACCCCGGGCTGCCAGGACCGCAACCTCAGACTGTTGCCCACGACCAACAGCGAACTCACCGACATCGCCGCCGCGGCCAGCATCGGGTTGAGCAGACCCACCATGGCCAGCGGCACGGTGACAGCGTTGTAGCCGAAGGCCCAGCAGAGGTTGGCACGGATCGTCCCGAGCGTGCGGCGGGCCAGCAGGACGGCGTCCGCCAGGGCTTCGATGTCGCCGCGCACCAGTGTCACATCGGCCGCCCCGATGGCCGCGTCGGTGCCGCTGCCCATGGCGATCCCGAGGTCGGCTCCGGCCAGCGCGGCGGCGTCGTTCACCCCGTCACCGACGACCGCGACCCGCCGCCCGCTCTCCCTCAGCTTTCGCACGAGACCGGCCTTCTCCTCCGGTGTGCACCGGGCGTGCACCTCATCGATGCCCAGCGTGGCGGCGACGGCCCGCGCGGGTGCCTCCCGGTCCCCGGTGGCGAGCACCGGGCGCACCCCGAGGCGCCGCAACCGGTCGACGGCACGGTAGCTGCCGGGCCGTACGACGTCCCCCAACTCGATCAGTGCCTCGGCCGCCCCGTCCACCCGGACGAGAACGGGCGTATGTGCGGCACCCTCCGCCTGCGCGAGTGCGTCCGCGAGAGCGGCGGGCAACTCCTCATCGGGGGCGATGACTTCGACCAGCAGCCCCTCCACCTGCCCCCGCACGCCCCGTCCGGCGAAGGCATGGAATCCACCCACCTCGGGCAGCGGGCGCTCGGGCAGGGCCCGCCGCGCGTAGGAGACGATCGCCCGCCCGAGCGGGTGCTCCGCTCCCTGCTCCACGGCCCCCGCAAGCCGCACCACGGTTTCCTGGCCACGACCACCGGGGACCACGGCGACCCGGACCACGCTCATGTGCCCCGAGGTGAGGGTGCCGGTCTTGTCAAGCACGACCGTGTCGACGTGACGCAGCCCTTCCAGTGCCTGCGGTCCCCTGACGAGGACGCCCAGTTGGGCACCTCTGCCGGTCGCGGCCATCAGGGCGGTCGGCGTCGCGAGCCCCAAGGCGCACGGGCAGGCCACGACCAGCACCGCGACGCTCGCGGTGACGGCTGCCTGCGGATCGGCCCCGGCACCCAGCCAGAAGCCGAGCGTGGTCACGGCAAGGACCAGCACGACCGGCACGAAGACGCCCGCCACGCTGTCGGCGAGCCGCTGAGCCCGCGCCTTGCCGGCCTGAGCCTCCGTCACCAGCCGTGAGATCCTGGCGAGTTGGGTATCCGCGCCGACCGCCGTGGTCCGTACGAGCAGCAGCCCGCCCGCGTTGACGGCGCCGCCGACCACCGCCGAGCCGGGCCCGACCTCGACCGGCTCGCTCTCCCCGGTGACCAGGGAGAGATCCACCGCCGAACCGCCCTCGACGACCTCACCGTCCGTCGCGACCCGCTCCCCGGGCCGTACGACGAAGACCTGCCCGAGCACCAACTCCTCGATGGGGACGAGCCGTTCACGTCCGCCCTCTTCCCGCACGGCCACTTCCTTGGCCGCGAGCCGGGCGAGTGTGCGCAGGGCCGCCCCGGTTCCGTGCCGGGCCCGCGCCTCAAGCAACCGCCCGGCCAGCACGAACAGCGGGACACCGACGGCCGCCTCCAGGTAGATGTGGGCGACCCCCTCCGACGCGGATGGCACCAGGCTGAACGGCATCCGCATGCCCGGCGCACCCGCACCGCCGCAGAAGAGGGCGTACGCCGACCAGCCGAAGGACGCCACGACACCGAGGGAGACCAGGGTGTCCATGGTGGCCGCCGAGTGCCGAAGCCCGCGCAGCGCCCGGACGTGGAACGGCCACGCACCCCACACCGCGACCGGCGCGGCGAGCACGAAGCACAGCCACTGCCAGTCGCGGAACTGCAGGGCGGGCACCATCGACAGGACCAGCACGGGCACGGCGAGCAGCGCCGTGGCCACGAGCCGCTCCTGTTCCGCCTCGTCGCCCGTTGCCTCGCCCTGCACCTTCGGAGGCTCGGCGGCCGGAATCGCCGCCGTGTATCCGGCCTTCTCGACCGTCGCGACCAGCTCTTCGGTCCGTACGTGCGGCGGATGACTGACCCGGGCCCGCCCGGTGGCCAGGTTGACCGTCGCGGTGACTCCCTCCAGCCTGCCGAGCCGCTTCTCCACTCGCTTCACACAGGCGGCGCACGTCATCCCGCCGACGGTCAGATCCGTCGTCGCCAGGGCGGCCACCTGCTCACCGTTCATCACTCCGCTCCCCCGTGCCCGTGCACCATGCCTCCGCCGTCGCCGGTCCCGGCAGGGCCCGTACCGCTGTCGCCGCCGTGCATCCCGGGGGCGACGGGCCCGGCGACGGACCCGGCCGCGTACGAGACGCCGAACACGACCGCGAGCAGCAGAAGGAATCCGCAGATGACGGGCGGAGGCACCGACCTCGCCGCTCTGGAGGGGGTTCGCCGGGACTCGTCCATGACCGCTGCTCTCCTGCTCGTGGCGTACGGCGTGGATCGATTCGAGCCGTACCGATGCAGGAGTCGGGCCCGCCGGGGGCCGAGTTCCACGGCAGGGCTGTGGCGCGCGTCACGCCGACAGCACCGGCTGTACCGACGGCGTGTCGGAGCCGTCCCCGGCGCCGTGCGATGCGTACCGCGTCGAGCCGGTTCCTGGCTCCGGTCCGCGCCCGAGCGCAGGGTGCGGGCCGATGCCGCACCCCGGGGAGCCGGCCACGCCGAGACCCGGGGTGCGGCACTTGCCCCGTGCCTCAGTCCCCTCCGCCGCCGAACACCCCAAGGATGCGTTCCGCGGCGAGCGTGGCCGTCAACTCGCCGTCGCGGACCTGCCGTTCGAGGGTGGGTGCCAGCGACCGTACCTCGGGATCTGCGTGCAGCCGGCCGAGCAGCTCGTCGCGGACCATCGTCCAGGTCCAGTCGACCTGCTGCTCGCGGCGCTTCGCGGCGAGCCGGCCGGTCGAGTCGAGCAGGGTGCGGTGCTGTTCGACCCGTTCCCAGACCGTGTCGAGGCCAGTCGATTCGCGGGCGCTGCAGGACAGGACGGGGGGTGTCCAGGCCGCGTCCACGGGGTGCATCAGGCGCAGGGCGCCCGCCAGTTCGCGGCCCGCGGCCTTGGCGTCGCGCTCGTGCGGGCCGTCCGCCTTGTTCACGGCGATCACGTCGGCCAGCTCCAGGACGCCCTTCTTGATGCCCTGCAGCTGGTCCCCCGTGCGGGCGAGGGTGAGCAGCAGGAAGGTGTCGACCATGTTGGCGACCGCGGTCTCCGACTGGCCGACGCCGACCGTCTCCACCAGGATCACGTCGTAGCCCGCCGCCTCCATCACCACGATCGACTCCCGCGTCGCCTTGGCCACCCCGCCCAGGGTGCCGGCGGTGGGCGAGGGGCGTACGAAGGCGGCCGGGTCCACAGCGAGGCGTTCCATACGGGTCTTGTCGCCCAGGATGGAGCCGCCGGTCCGGGTCGAGGACGGGTCGACGGCAAGGACCGCGACCCGGTGCCCGAGCGAGGTCAGCAGGGTGCCGAGCGCGTCGATGAACGTCGACTTGCCGACGCCGGGCACCCCGCTGATGCCCAGCCGCCGGGCCTTCCCGCTGTGCGGGAGCAGGTGGGTGAGCAGGGACTGCGCCAGGGTCCGGTGGTCGGGCCGGGTGGACTCGACGAGGGTGATGGCGCGGGCGATGTGCGCCCGCTTCCCGTCGAGGACGCCCTTCACATAGGTGTCGAGGTCGATGGCCATGGGGCTCAGAGGCCGTGTCCGAGTTCGGCGGCGAGCTTGTCGACCAGGTCGTACGCCGCGTCCGGGATGACCGTGCCCGGCGGGAAGACCGCCGTTGCGCCCATCTCCAGAAGGGTCGGCACGTCCTGCGGGGGGATCACCCCGCCCACCACGATCATGATGTCCTCACGTCCCTCCTCGGCCAGTTGCTCGCGCAGCGCCGGTACGAGGGTGAGGTGCCCGGCCGCCAGCGAGGACACGCCGACGATGTGCACGTCGGCCTCGACGGCCTGGCGCGCGACCTCCGCCGGGGTCTGGAACAGCGGGCCGACGTCCACGTCGAAGCCGAGGTCCGCGAAGGCGGTGGCGATGACCTTCTGGCCGCGGTCGTGGCCGTCCTGGCCCATCTTGGCGACCAGGATGCGCGGACGCCGCCCCTCGGCCTCCTCGAAGGCGTCCACCCGGGTCCGGGTGCGGTCCACGGACGGCGACTCCCCTGCTTCGTTGCGGTACACACCGGAGATCGTACGGATCTGGCTGGAGTGCCGCCCGTACACCTTCTCCAGGGCGTCGGAGATCTCCCCGACGGTGGCCTTGGCGCGGGCCGCGTGCACGGCGAGTTCGAGGAGGTTGCCCTCGCCGCCCGCCGCCCGGGTGAGGGCGTCGAGGGCGTCGCGGCACGCGGTCTCGTCGCGCTCGGCGCGCAGCCGGCGCAGCTTCTCGATCTGCTGGACGCGGACCGAGGAGTTGTCGACCTTGAGGACGTCGATCTGCTCGTCGCTGTCGACGCGGTACTTGTTCACGCCGATGACCGGCTGGCGGCCGGAGTCGATCCGGGCCTGGGTGCGAGCCGCGGCCTCCTCGACGCGCAGCTTCGGGATGCCCGCGTCGATGGCCTGCGCCATGCCGCCCGCCGCCTCGACCTCCTCGATGTGCTGCCAGGCCCGCCGTGCCAGGTCGTACGTCAGCTTCTCCACGTACGCGCTGCCGCCCCACGGGTCGATGACCCGGGTGGTGCCCGACTCCTGCTGGATGAGCAGCTGGGTGTTGCGGGCGATGCGCGCCGAGAAGTCGGTGGGCAGCGCGAGCGCCTCGTCGAGGGCGTTGGTGTGCAGCGACTGGGTGTGGCCCTGGGTGGCGGCCATCGCCTCCACACACGTACGGGTCACGTTGTTGAAGACGTCCTGCGCGGTCAGCGACCACCCGGAGGTCTGCGAATGGGTGCGCAGCGAAAGGGACTTGGTGTTCTTCGGGTCGAACTGCTTGACCAGCCTCGCCCACAGCAGGCGCGCGGCCCGCATCTTGGCGATCTCCATGAAGAAGTTCATGCCGATCGCCCAGAAGAAGCTCAGCCGCGGCGCGAACGCGTCGACGTCGAGGCCCGCCTCCTGCCCGGCCCGCAGGTACTCCACACCGTCGGCCAGCGTGTAGGCGAGCTCCAGGTCGGCTGTCGCGCCCGCCTCTTGGATGTGATAGCCGGAGATGGAGATCGAGTTGTAGCGCGGCATCCGCTGGGAGGTGAAGGCGAAGATGTCGGAGATGATCCGCATCGACGGCTTCGGCGGGTAGATGTAGGTGTTGCGGACCATGAACTCCTTGAGGATGTCGTTCTGAATGGTCCCGGCCAGCTTCTCCGGCGGTACGCCCTGCTCCTCGGCCGCCACGATGTAGAGCGCGAGGACGGGAAGCACCGCGCCGTTCATCGTCATCGACACGGTCATCCTGTCGAGCGGGATGCCGTCGAAGAGCTGCCGCATGTCATAGATCGAGTCGATGGCCACGCCCGCCATGCCGACGTCACCGGTCACCCTCGGGTGGTCGCTGTCGTAGCCGCGGTGGGTGGGCAGGTCGAAGGCGACGGACAGGCCCTTCTGCCCGGCCGCGAGGTTGCGCCGGTAGAAGGCGTTGGACTCCTCGGCCGTGGAGAAACCGGCGTACTGCCGGATCGTCCAGGGCTGGTTGACGTACATCGTCGGGTAGGGCCCGCGCAGGTAGGGGGCGATACCCGGGTAGGTGCCGAGGAAGTCCAGGCCCTCCAGGTCCGTCCCGGTGTAGAGCGGCTTGACCGCGATGCCCTCGGGGGTCTCCCAGAGCGGTTCGCTGCCGGCGGCCTCGGTGAGGGCCGCACGCCATGCCTCGGCGGAGCCCTCGGCGAGGGGCGCCCCGAGGTCGACCCCGGAGAAGTCGGGGATTCCCATCAGGACACTCCCATGCGGTCGAGGGTGGTGGAGAGCAGAGCGACGGCGTCGCAGCCCGCATAGACGTAGGCGTCGACATCGGTGTACGCGCCGGGGCGGCCGGCGAGGAACATCTGTGTGGCGCCCGCCGACCTGAGGGTCTCGGCTGCGGCCGCCGCCTGCTCCTCGTACAGCGCGTCGCTGGAACAGAGACAGGATTCGGTGGCGCCGGATGCGAGGAACGCTTCGGCGGTGGCGTCCCCGGTGACCGGTTCGATGCCGCCCGCCTGGAACAGGTTGGCGGCGAAGGTCGCCCGCGCGGTGTGGGCGGCGGCCGGTCCCAGGGTGGCCAGGAAGATCCGTGGCCGGGCCCCGGTGGCCGCGAGATGCGCGTCGGAGCGGGCGCGCAGCGCCTCGAACGCCTCGTCGCGCCGCACCCTGGGCAGTCCTCCGGACGGCGCCGGGGCCGCGGGCGCTCGCTCGACCGGGGGCTCGGCGAGGTGAGGGAACTCGCTGACGCCGGTGATGGGTTCGCGGCGCTTGGCGAGCCTGGCGGAGCGTACGGCCCAGGTGTGCGCCAGGTCCTCGCCGATGCGGCCCGAGCGCAGGGCGGCGGCCTGGCCACCCGCCCGCTCGATCCGCTGGAAGAACTCCCAGCCCGCACGGGCGAGTTCATCGGTGAGCCGCTCGACGTACCAGGAGCCGCCGGCCGGGTCGATCACCCGGGCCAGATGCGACTCCTCGACCAGAATCGACGAGGTGTTGCGGGCGATGCGCCGCGCGAACGCGTCCGGCAGCCCCAGTGCGTGGTCGAAGGGCAGCACGGTGACGGCATCCGCGCCGCCGACTCCTGCGGCCAGGGTGGCGACCGTCGTCCGCAGCATGTTCACCCACGGGTCGCGGCGCGACATCATCACGGGCGAGGTGACGGCGTGCTGGAGCTGCGGCGCCGGAGCGCCGCAGACCTCGGTGACGCGCGCCCAGAGCCTGCGGGCGGCCCGCAGCTTGGCGATCGTCAGGAACTGGTCGGCGGTGGCCGCGTAGCGGAACTCCAGCTGGGCGGCGGCCTGTTCAGCGGTGAGCCCCGCCTCGGTCAGCTCGCGCAGGTAGGCGACACCGGTCGCGAGCGAGCAGCCCAGCTCCTGCGCGGCGGAGCCGCCGGCCTCGTGGTACGGCAGGGCGTCCACGGTCAGCGCGCGCAGCCCCGGGTACGCGTCGGCGCACTGCCGCGCGAGCCCGGCCGCGGGTGCGAAGCCGAACGCCTCTCCGGTACGTGCCTCGTGGCCCAGCGGGTCGGCCCCGAGGTTGCCGCGTGCCGCGTCCCTCGCGACCCCGCGCTCCTCGTACAGCCGGAGCAACTCCCGTGCGGCGGGCTCGACTTCATGCCCCGCGTCCAGGACGACGGCCGCGAGGTCGAGGTACACCCCGTCCAGGACCTGGGGCAGGCGCTCCACCGGGAACCCGCCGTCACCGGCGACGAGCCACAGCGAGGTGACCCCGTTCTCCAGGTCGGCGAGCACCGCACCGTCCGCGACCGCGGTGTGCCGCTGCCGCACGTCCCAGCCGCCGGTGGTGCTCCCCTCGGCGCGGCCACCCCGCACAAAGGGGGCAAAACCGGGGAAACCGGGATCGGGCACGGAGTCGTCCGCCGTGTACAGGGGACGCGTACCGAGCCCGTCCTCCAACGTGGTGGACAGAGCGTCTTCGGCTGCCGCACCCGAGAGTTCCTTGCCCGACTTGCGCAGTACGCCTTCCACAAGGCGCTGCCACTGCTCATGTGTCGCATCAGGAAACTCGGCTGCCAGCGAAAGCCCGTCGTCAGGCAGGACCGTCATGCTCGAATGCTAGGCCAGTCCCGCAAAGGAGCAGCAGAGCACAGGGCTGTGACCTTGCACTCTCCCGATCGCCCTTGATCCTTCGACCGTTTCCCCGCTAGGGAAGTACGCAGGTGTCGGTCAGTGCCGGGTGCCGCGATGCCAGGAGCACGACGGGAGCGCCCTGGCCGGGCCGGAGTGCACCGCCTGCCGTGGCCGGTCGCCGGAGCGCCGGCGGTGACGGCGCGCATCGGAAACACGGGACGTAGCGGCCCGGCGCCGAGCGGGGATCGGGCTGCGTCATGGTGCCTTCATGGCCTCATTCACCTGGGACGGCGAGCCGGCCTCGGCTGCCGCCGATGCGAACTCCCCCTCGCGGGCCGTGCGTGCGGCGGCGGGACGACGGCGCCGAGACGGTCATAGCGGGGGCCACCGGTGCGGCGACCAGATCACCGTCCTCGTCTCGCACCGGCTCACCTCCGTCGTCGAGCGCGACACGATCCACGTCTTCGAGCGCGGGCGCATCATCGAATCCGGCTCACACCAGGACCTGATGCAACTCGGCGGCGAATACGCGGAGATGTTCACCCTGCAGGCCGCCGGCCACCTGTCCGCGACCGCCCCGACAGCGGAGCCGACGTGACCACGCCGAAGCCGGCCCGCCCGCTGCCGTGCCGGGATGCTGCGGGCTGTGCTCCCCTGAGGCTGGGCCATACCGGGGAACCTGACGGCAACCGCGAGTGGGGTGACCCGGAGCGGGCACTGTCCGGGCAGCGCCACATCCGTGCGCCACTCACACTGGAGACATCACATCGTGCGATCCATCAGACGAACCGTCACCGTCGCTGTTCTGACAGCCGTAGTACTGTGCACCACCTCGCTGACGTCGGCCTTCGCCGATGACGCCAGCCCCGCCGGCGGACTCGGCGCCCTGGCCACCGGTGCCGACATGCTGACGAAGACCCTCGTGTCGGTCGCCGGCCTACGTTAGCCACGAGCGCCTCCCTTCTCACGGCTCGCGGCTGAAGTCCGGTCGCGTGCCGCAGCGTTGGCCCCAGCGGCCTGGCTGTATATGTGATGTACCCACCGCCCGGGCCCGGGTGCCGCTTCGTTGCGGCGCCTGGACCCGGGCGCACGATTGCGGTTGGGTTGCGGTCCGTGCTCACCTCGTTGCCGGGACCGGGCGGCGGGCGTTGACGAATCGTGGACCAACTGTCTGAGCCGAAGCCCGTCCATGCCGGGCTGCCGGACGTGTACTGGCTGAAGAGTTCGCGGCGCGAGCAGGCGAACCGCTGCCCGAGCGGGCCCGAGCGGCCGACGGACATCCGGCTGGAGATACTGCACTCCGTCATGACCGGGTTCGCCGCAGGGACGGTCGTGGTCGCGACGGTCGTGTCGGTCTGCGGCAAATGAGCCCGACTGCCGACCGACGCCTGCCCGATGCGCTGACATCGCACTCAACTCCAGCCACACCTAGGGAAGTTGGAACCATCTGGCCGGTCTTGATCAGCCCCTCGCCCCCCGCGACACCCCCTGCGCCTCCTGGGTGTCACCGTCCGTGTTTACGATCAAGGGGCTTCCGGGGGGCGCGCGAAGTGACCTCCCGGAGCAGGTTGACGCACTGGAAAACCCTGAAATGACCGGATATCGACCGGGCAGTGCGGGGCCCCACACAGAGCAAGGAGCACGGGCATGGACAAGCGGTACGAGCCGGGGCGGCGGACGGTGCTGGGAGCTGCGGCCCTGGGGGCCGGGGCCGCGGTACTGGCCGGAGCGGGACAGGCCAACGCGGCCGGCACCGGGCCGGCGGAACGGTCGACGCCCGCCGGGCCGCCCGCGAAGCTGCCCGTACCGTTCGTCATCGGCCACCGGGGGGCCAGCGGCTACCGCCCGGAGCACACCTTCGGCTCCTACCAACTCGCCCTCGACATGGGCGCGGACGTCATCGAGGCCGGTGACCTCGTCCCGACCAAGGACGGGCACCTGGTCTGCCGGCACGAGCCCGACATCTCCGCCACCACCGACGTCGCGGACCACCACGAGTTCGCCGGCCGCAAGACCACCAAGACCGTGGACGGCACGAAGATCACCGGCTGGTTCACCGAGGACTTCACGCTCGCCGAGCTGAAGACCCTGCGCGCCAAGGAGCGCATCCCCGACGTCCGCCAGCACAACACCCTGTACAACGGGCGCTGGGAGGTGCCCACCTTCGAAGAGGTCCTCCAGTGGGCCGAGCGCGAGGGACGCCGCCGCGGCCGCCCCATTTGGATCTACCCCGAGACCAAGCACCCCACCTACTTCCGCAAGCTGGGCCTGGGCGTCGAGGAGCCGCTCGCCAAGCTGCTGCGCCGCTACGGCCGGCACACCGCGCACGCTCCGAACATCCTGCAGTCCTTCGAGCCCAGCAGCCTCAAGCGGCTCAGCGAACTGGGCGTGCGGTGCCCCAAGACCGTCCTGCTCGACGAACCGTCCGTCAGGCCCGCCGACTTCGTCGAGTCCGGCGACCCGCGCACCACCGCCGACCTCCTCAAGCCCGAGGGGCTCCGTTGGATCGCCGGCTTCGCCCAGGGCATCGGCCCCTGGCTGCCGCAGATCATCGCGCAGGACGACCAGGGCAAACTCGGCAAGCCCACCACGCTCGTCCGCGACGCGCATGCCGCGGGACTGTTCCTCACTCCGTACACCGTGCGGAACGAGAACAAGTTCCTGCCGCTGGACTTCCAGGTGGGCAAGAATCCCGGCGACTACGGCAACTCGCTCGCGTACTTCAAGGCGCTCTACGCAACCGGCATCGACGGCCTGTTCTCCGACAACCCGGACGCCGCGCTGCTGGCCGCGGAGGAGTTCCGCCGCCGCTGACCGTCCCCCGCGGCCCGGCCCGGCATCGAGCTCCCACCCACCCGCGTACCCCGCGGGCCGGGAACGCCACCGGGGAGCTCGGCGCCGGTCCATCCCGCTCGGCCGACCACCGGGCCTCGCCGCGGTGTACTCCGGTGCCGGTCCTCAGGAGTGGCTGAGCACGTTGATGACCCGGCCGTTCGGGTCGCGGACGAAGAAGCGGCGGACGCCCCAGTGGGCAGCGTGACGGGCATCGTCGGAGCGATGGGCGGTCTCGGCGGCTTCGTCCCGCCCCTGGTCATGGGCGCGATCTACAGCGCGAAGGACTCGTACTCGATCGGCTTCATGCTCCTGTCCGACCTGGCCCTGGCAGGGTGCGTATACACATACGCCCGCATGAGGACCAGCCGGCCTGTGACCGACTGATCTCCCCTGCGCCGGCCTCGGTCGAGCCGGATGGAACGCGGCCGGGTCCCGGCTCCCCCGACCGGCTGCCCCACACGCGGGTCGCCGTCAGGCGCGAGGACTCCTCGCGGGCGCTTGGGCATGCTCGTTCAGGAACGAGTGGTGGAGCGTGTACTGCTTGACGTCGAGGCCGTCGGTGACGGCCGCCTCTTGCGCGGCGGCGTCGGTCCACTCCGTGACGACGATCGCACGCTCGCCGTCCGCTGTCAGGTGGATGTGTTCGCCGAGCAGGCCCGGCGCCGCCATGACCGTGTTCTCCGCATCGTCCGCCGCCATCGTGGTCACCGCGAAGACGCCTGGTCGGCGCTTCGCGTCGTGAACCACGCTGCGGTGGAGGCGGGTCCGGTTGAGCCCGGGCCGTTCGATACCGGGCACGAGCGTGTCGACACGGCTGACCATTTCGAGGCGGCGGGCACGCGCCCACGCCAGGTGGGCCTCGTCGCTTGTCCACTGGGCGTAGAAGAGGAGGCCGGTGCCGGCAGTGGAGATGAACAAGTGTTGGGCGAGGAGGGCGGAGGGCGGCTCGGCCGCTGCCCACTCGTCGATCATCGCGTCGGCGGCCGCGTGCGAGTGCTCGGGAGTGCCGGTGATCCACTCACTGATCAAAGCTGTTCCGGCGGCAGGGTGGACGAGGTCCAGGAAGTGCGTCATGGTCATCAACCCTCATACATCAACCGCAGTTGAGGTCAAGACGTTCACGCTGCCCCCCTCCCGCATGCCTCAGCCGTCGGTCTTCCGGCTCCGGGGGCGTGCCACCGCCATGGCCGTCAGCGCGGCCGCGCCGGTCAGGCAGAGCCAGGCGAAGGTGTCTCCGATCCGGTCGTAGATCGTGGTCGTGCCCTGCGTGGGCACGTAGGCCACCATCGTCTGCTGAGCCGTCGTGAAGTAGTCGGTGGTGGCAAGGACATGGCCTTTGTTGTCGTAGGCGGTCGAAACCCCCTGCGCGTCCTGCCGCACCAGTGAGTAACCGCCCTCGATGGCCCGCAGGCTCGCCTTCGCTGTGTGCGGTCCGCCGTACTCCTTCCAGTCGGCCGAGGGGACCAGCATGATGTCGGCCCGCGTACGCATCATCGCGGGGAAGTCGGCGTCGTAGCAGATGACATTGGCGATGCGGCCGTACGGGGTGTCGGCGACGGGCACACGGCCGTCGCCCGGCGTGAACTTCTCCGAGCCGGGGATGGGGTGCGCCTTCTGGTAGGTCCACAGCACCTTGCCGTGGGGGTCGATGAGCAGCGCCTCGTCGCGGCCGAAGGCGGGGGCGGTCGTGCTGTAGACGCGGACACCGATCTCCAGGTAGATCCCGGACCGGCGGGCCTGTTCCTGCGCGGCCGCGACGGCGGCGGGTGCGTGGGACTCCTGGGTCCGCACGGCCTCCTCCGGCCAGATCACGATCTTCGCTCCGGCGGCAGCTTCGCGCCGGGTGGCTTCCAGCAGGTCGTTCTCGACGGCGGTCATGGCGGGCTCCACCTGCGAGGCGGGTGCGGCGGCGATGTCGGCCGGCCCGCCGTCGATCCTCCCGAGCACGGCCTGGAGGGCGTCGGCGACGGTCCGGCTGGGGCTCACCCCGGCGATCCGCACGGTCGTACCCACCGACGGACCGAAGGCGAGCCGGGCTCCGCCGGCGAGCACGACGGTCAGCAGCACCGTTCCGTAGACCACGCCACTGCGCCACGCGGGCCGCTCCCAGATCCGGTTGGCGGTACTCGCGAAGTAGCCGATCAGGAAGCCGATCCCCCAGGGCCCGGTGACCGAGACGACCTGCAGTAGCGGGAGGTCGCCGTACTGCGTGACGGCCAGGCAGCCGTACGCCGTGCCGAGCGGGGTCACCATGGTGATCAGGAACTCGGTGGCGGCGAAAGCCGCGGGGAAGGCGAGGGCCGCCACCGCCGGGCGCAACCGGCCGGCCAGCAGCCTGTCGGCCAGGAACGGCAGCGTCTGCAGCGCGGCGAGTGCGATCGCACCCACGACGGCGACGGGGTTGAAGCCGAGCTCCGACTCCTGGATCCAGAAGACGGCGGCGGCGATGTGTGCCAGCCAGATCCACAGCGTCCCTGACCACACTCGGCTCAGGCGGGCGAAGCGCAGCAGGAGCACGGGAAAGATCCAGGCCGCGGCCGCGATGTCCCACCGGCCGCCCACCGCGAACAGCATGGTGCCCATACCGAGCACCAGTAGCCCGTACCGGAGGAGAGTCTTCGAACACCCTTTATTTTTAAGGGAGTTGGCCATGGGCATCTCGCCCTGGAGGGGCTGTGCCGTCGAGGCGGCGAGGGGGGTCGCCGGCGGGAGGTTCGTCATGGCGAAAACGCTAGGCGGGTGCCTGCACGTGGCACGTCCGTCTCCACGGCGATCTCCCGCGCACCCACGCAACTATCGATGCGCGACCGGGGGACGATCCGCCGGGCGCCCCCGTTCGTCTAGCCTGACGGACCGAGATGGTCATCACCATGAAAGCCGCGCCACGAGCCGCGCGGCGATGGATAGCCGACCGGCCACGTCTGACGGACGTCGCGCTGGGCGGCGGTCTGACGTTGTTCGACGTGGCCACCGTGCTGGACCGCGCACCGGAACCGGCCGGCTGGGGAGTTGCCCTGTGGGGAGCGCAGACCGTTCCGCTGCTGTGGAGGCGGACGCGTCCGCGCGCCGTCCTGGCGGCGATGACCTGCCTGTACGTGGCCTTCCAGGTGCTCAGTCCGATTCAGGGCCGCATACCCGGCCCGTTCCTGCTCATGATCGGCGTGTATGCCGCGGCCCGCTACGCGCCGGTCCCGGCGAGCCTGCTGGGAACGCTGCTGTGCCTGGCGTCCACCGCCGCCGCCGATGCGCTCACCGGGCACTGGGAAGTCCCGCGCCTGGGATCACTGGAGCCGATCAGCACCACGACGTTCGTCTTCTTCCTCGGCCTCGCCTGGCTTCTGGGGTGCGGCAGGCGCAGGATCGGCGCCGACGCGGAACGTCTGCGTGAGCTCAATCGACGTCTCAAGGCCGAGCAGGAACTCAACGCTCGGCAGGCGGTGGTCACCGAGCGTGCCCGCATCGCCCGGGACCTGCACGATGTGGTGGCCCACCACGTGAGCGCCATCGCCGTCCAGGCGCGAGCCGCCGAGGACGTCATGACACCCGAGTCCGTCCCCGCCGAGGCCGTACACTGCGCCGGTCTCATCGCGCGGACCGCCGACACCGCGCTCATCGAGATGCGGCGCGTCCTCGGGCTGCTGTCGTTCCGCGAACGGGAGCTCGCACCCGAACCGTCCCTCGACCATCTCGGACCGCTCATCGACGCGGCGACGGCAGCGGGCTGCCGAGTGACGTACGCCTCGGAGGTCCGGGCGCAGACCGCGCTCTCCTCAGGCGTACGGATCTCGGCCTACCGGATCGTCCAGGAGGCGCTCACGAACGTCATCAAGCACGCCGGTCCCGTCGGCGTGCGGGTCACCGTCGGCGGTGACGACTCCCGTCTCACGGTCGAGGTCGTGAACGACCCGGCGCCACCGGGACACTCACCTGTGCGTGGGACCGGGCGCGGGCTCATCGGCATGCGGGAACGCGTCGCCGCCTTCGACGGCGTGCTGGAGGCCGGGCCGCGCGAGGACGGCGGCTGGCGGCTGCACGTGGTTCTCCTCGCGAAGGCACCCCAACCGGCGGAGGCGGACGCATGACCGTCAGAGTGCTGCTCGTCGACGACCAGGAGATGGTCCGGACCGGGCTCCGCCTGGTCATCGACCGCCGCGAGGACCTGTCGGTCGTCGGCGAGGCGGCCGACGGGGAGCAGGCCGTCGCCCGCGCCGTCGAGCTCCGGCCCGACGTCGTACTGATGGACGTCCGTATGCCCGGCACGACCGGCGTGGAGGCCACGCGGCGCATCACCACGGGCTGGCCCGGGCCGGGTCCGGCTCCGCGTGTCCTTGTACTCACCACGTTCGACCTGGACGAATACGTGCATGCCGCGCTGCGGGCGGGGGCCGTCGGCTTCCTGCTGAAGAACAGCCCTCCCGACCTGCTCGCCCAGGCCATTCGCTCAACTGCCGACGGGGAGGCGGTACTTGCCCCGAGCGTCACACGCCGCCTGATCGACACCGTCACCGCTCTGCCGGCCGCGCTCCTGCCCAACGCCCCGGCTCCCGCCCTGCGCGAGGGCGAGCCGGCGGATCTGCTGACCGAGCGCGAACTCCAGGTTCTCGTACTGGTCGCCCGGGGCCTGTCCAACGCCCGGATCGCCTCGGCCCTCGACCTCACGGAGGGGAACGTGAAGAGCCGCGTCAACCGCATCCTCACCCGGCTCGGCCTGGAGAACCGGGTCCAGGCCGCGGTGCTCGCCCACCGGGAAGGCCTCGCCTGATCCGTCCGACCGGCGCCGATTTCCGTGGACCGGCGCCCATCCCGCGCGCCCGCTCCTCCACCACGAGCTTCGGCATGCCGTACTCAACGCACCCGCTCCAACTCCCCCGGCAGCGGCCTGCTGTGGACGACCTCCAGGCCCGAGACCGCCCGCGTCAGGACCACGTACAACCGGTGCAGACCGCGCTCTTCGGCGGCCGCGATCTCGGCCGGTTCGACGGCCACGACATGGTCGTATTCGAGGCCTTTGGCGAGGGTGGCGGGCAGCAGCGTGACCCGTGCCGCGGCCGCCGCGTCCAGGGCGGCCGACTCCAGGGCCGTGCTCAGCGCGGGCACATCGCGGTCGGCCGCGATCACGCCCACCGAGCCCTCCCGGCCCAGCGCCGCCCGCACCGCATCGACCGCCACCTCGGCCAGCTCCTGCGGTGTCGCAGCACTCCGATACCTCAACTCGCCGTCTGTGCGCAGGGATTGACCGGACGGTACGTCCACGTCGAGCGCGGGGAGCAGCCGGTTGGCCAGTTCCACGATCGCGGCCGGCACCCGGAACCCCGTCGTCAGCGGCACCACCTCGGCGCCCGGCTTGCCCAGATGGGCGAGCTGCCCGGGCCAGCCGCGGGCCGCCCACGGGGTGGTGCCCTGAGCCAGGTCGCCGAGCACCGTCAGCGAGCCGAACACCGCCCGCCGAGCGATCGCCCGGCACTGCATCGGGGACAGGTCCTGCGCCTCGTCGACGACGATGTGCCCGTACCCCTCGGGGTGCTCGATCAGGCCCGCCACCTCGTCGAGCAGCACCAGATCGGCCGCCGACCACTTCGCGGACTTCCACGAGCGCGGCGGCCTGGCCCACAGGAGCGCCTTCTGTTCCTCCGCACCGAGGCTGCCGTCGGCCGCCGCGGCCAGTGCCTCGGGGGCCGTGAACAGTTCGGCCAGCACCTCTTCCGGCTTCGCCTTCGGCCACACCGTGTCGACGAACTCCGTCACCGGACGCGCCCTGGTGATCTTCTGGAGCCAGGTGTTGTTCATGGGCCCGGCCCGCCGTTCCGCCTGGAGCTGGATGGCCCGGACCGCCCGGCTGCGCACCCGCTCCCGCCCGATGGCGTACGGCGGCACCTCGGCCCGTACCGCCGCGACGATCGACGCGAGCTCTTCCCGGGAGACCCGCCAGGTGCAGGAACCCTCGCGCAGCGCAATGGAGTTGACGGGTTGCGCGACACGGCCGTACAGCGCGCGCTGGAGCACCTCGGCCATCCGCACGTCGTGCTTGACGACCGCCGCCTCGGGTTCGTCGACGGCTCGCACGTCGCGGCCGCGCGTCCCGCGCACGACCTCCTCGTCGACGGTCGACTGGCGGATGTCGTACTCGCCGAGCGCGGGGAGGACTTCACGGACGTACGAGAGGAAGGTGCGGTTGGGGCCGAGCACCAGGAGGCCACGGCGCTGGATGCGCTGCGGATAGGTGTAGAGAAGGTACGCCGCACGGTGCAGGCCGACGGCGGTCTTGCCGGTGCCCGGGGCGCCCTGTACGCAGACGGATTCGGCCAGTTCGGAGCGTACGAGGTCGTCCTGCTCGGGCTGGATGGTCGCCGCGATGTCCCGCATGGGGCCGACGCGGGGGCGCTCGATCTCCCCGGCGAGGATCGCGCTGGCGCCGCGCACCTCCCCCGCCACCAGGCGCTCGTCCTCAAGCCCGGTCAGGTCCTGGGCGGCGCCGGAGCTCCCCTGCGCCCAGCCGAATCGTCGGCGGACCGCGACACCCTGGGGGTCACGGGCGCTCGCCTGGTAGAAGCGGCGCGAGACGGGCGCCCTCCAGTCGACGACGAGGGGCGGGGCGGAGGGGTGTTCGCTGATGCGGCGGCGGCCGATGTGATAGCTCTGGCCGGCGTGGTCACCGTCGGCCGCCGCATCGAAGTCGAGCCGCCCGAAGAACAGCGGGCCTTCCGGCATCTCCCTCAACTCCTTGGCCCAGCTGCGGAGTTGATAGCCGAGCACCTCGGCATCGGCGCCGGAGGCGAATGCGTTCTCGCCGATGACGACGCGGTGCCCGGCGCCCTCGGTCATGGCGGCCAGGGCCGCTCGGCAGGTGTCGTGGTAGGTCCGCTCGTGGTCGAGTTCCCGGTCGAGTGGCTTCATGCCGACCAGGATAACGCAACCCGGTTAAATTTTTTACTCAGTAACGAATAGGGGTGACGAGGCGGCACGGCATGGGCGGCGGGAGGGGGCCGGGGATGCCGGGAGGGGGTCCGGGGGCGCCGGGCGGGTCACCCCTCCCCGTACTCGGCCCCCAGCCCCTCCGCCAGCTGCGCGAACGCCCGGTCCGCCGCCCGTACAGCCTCCGGGTACAGCGCCCGCTCGCTCTCCCCCGCCACGATCCGGCGCCAGTTCTCCTCCGCGAGGATCCGCCGTACGGCGATGATCTGCCCGGCCGCGATCCGCGCGCCGAGCCCTTCCCCGAGCTCGGCGGCCAGCGCCTGTTCCGACCTCTCCTGGTACCCGTACAGCCGGGCCACCAGGCTCGGCGTGCCGTACAGCAGGCCGTAGTAGGCGCGCACGTGAGGGTTGTCGCACAGCCCGGTGACCGGGTCGCGGCGCTCCAGTCCCTCACGGAAGTGGGCGCGCAGGGCGGGCAGCGGCGCGGTGCCCTCGGCCCGGCCGGCCGCGACGACGCGGGCCGCCTCGTCCTCGTGGTCGGCGAACCGGTGCAGTACGAGGTCCTCCTTGGCGGGGAAGTACCGGAACAGGGTCGGCTTGGAGATCCCGGCGGCCGCGGCGACCTCCGCGACGGAGACCTTGTCGAACCCGCGCTCCAGGAACAGTGCGATGGCCGTCTCCGACACCGCCTCGTACGTCTGCCGCCTCTTGCGCTCCCGCAATCCCATCTCACTACCCATGGGGTGAGCGTACGTGGCCCGGCTCGGGGGCCCGAGTGCCGTCCGCCGCCCTGTCACATACGGCCGGTCAGTAGGCTCACACGCATGGGCGTGGACATCACCGTGTTGATCGCGGACTGGTCGTGGTTGGAGCGGGTGCCGCCTCGGGAGCGGCTCCCGCGCCTGAGGGATGCCTGGTATGACGACGAGACCGGGCTGTGGGGCCACGACGCACCCTCGATCGAGGGCGACTGGGAGTGGCCGCGGGGTGACTGCGGCGCCTTCTTCGCCGTGTACGAGTTCCGGGGCACTCTCGGCTCGTTCAAGCCGCACTTCTGGGCGGGCGAGCGATGGGAATCCCTGCGCGACCATGTGGACCCGCTGGTACGGGGCGACTTGGACGCCATGATGTCCCGGCTGTTCTGGAACGGACTGGACGACGAGGCCGAGCCGCCGCACACCGATCACGACTTCTTCGGGGACGATCCCCGCACCGCCTACGGGTTGCTGGCCGCGCAGTCGCCTGACGGCGTGCGCGAACTGGCCGCGACGTGGGAGAAGCTGGCGCCCCGACTGGATGGACTGCGGGGCGACTTCGCCAGGTACGCCGCCACCCCCGACGGGTGGATCCCCGACTTCGAAGCGTTCGCCTCCCTGTTGGAGGACTGGGGGCAGGTCCTGGCCGAGGCGGCTGGGCGCGGCTGGGGGGTGGCGGGGCTGAGCGAGTAGCCCCGGGAGGTCGCCGCATTGGCTGGGCGGGGTGCGCCGGGGCTCCGCCCCAGACCCCGGGAGGCTGACGTCCATGATCGCCGACCGGATGGAAGATGGGCTGTTCCGGCAGCCGAGGCGGCCATCCGCGCCAGTCCAGTTCTCGGACCAGGTCCAGCTCCTTGGGCCCGGTGGGGCGCCACAAAGTCGTCGTAACCGGCCGGCTGGTCATGGGAGCTGCCTTCTCGACAGGGCAGACCTTGGATGCGGCTGCCCGGGGAACCCAGACGTACCGCCAGCCACGGAGTTTCCGCACCCACCCACGAGCGGTACGACATCATGATCCGATGCGCTTCCGTTTCGCCGGTATTCCGGATGTGACCTGGATTCATACGGGAGTTGACGCTCACGGGCCGGACCTTGGTGCAGAGGACCACCGCCGGGACCGTGGGCGCGCCGGCCAGTCGCCGATGCCTCGCTCGTCCTGTGCGCCGGCTTCACCGTGGCGGACGCGACGGCTCAACTCCTGCGTGCCGAAGGCTGTGACGACCTGACGTTCGTGATCACCGGCGGGGACGGAAGGGCGGACGAAGACCTGGCCTGCGCCCACCATGTGGCGCGCCGGGCCCTCGACGGAGCGCACGTCGACGGCGGCGGGGGCCGACGGGGTGTTGCAGCAGAATGCCGTGCACTGCGAGAAGTGCCGGGCCGCTCCCCGGTGGTACTCCTCCTCAGCGCCAGTCACGGCCCGACTCCAGCCCATCGGATGGGAGTTCGCCGCGCCCTGGCGCGCCGTCAGATGCGCCAGGCCCGGATGCGCTCGGCGGCCTGGTACACGCTCACCTTCCCCGCCTGGATGTCCCGTACGAGGTCGACCATCGCGCCGTACGGCGGGTCGATGCCCTCGCCCGACGCGTACATGTAGGCGGCCGTCACCTGGCACGCGTAGAGGCTGTTGCGGTGCGGCAGCGGTTGCAGGCGTACCAGCGTGTGCAGCAGCGCCGCGGCCCGCCAGGAGGGTTCGGGGTCGGCGGTGGCGGGGCGGGGGATACGGGTCTTGTGGCGGGCGACCGCGGCGACCAGGGCCGAGTAGTCGGCGACGCTCACGTCTTCCGGGACAGCCTGCTCCTGGACGTCCAGGAGCCACGGGACGTCGATGTAGAGGACCATCAGGCGGCATCCACCCCCTCGCCGCGCGAGCTTGGCGGCGCCTCGTCGGGGAAGGCCTCGTCGAACTCGGCGCGCTGCCGCTCTCCCCAGGAGAGCGCGTACCGGACGAACTGCAGGCGCTGCTGTTCGCGCAGGGGCAGGTCGTGGACGTACTGCTTGAGCGATTTCCCGTCGGCGGCCGCGGCGGCCCGGACCGCTTCCAGTTCCTCGTCGGTGAAGGTGATGTTCAAGGACGGCATACCTCGATGGTACCTAGTTGGTACCTGCTCGGCTACGGGGCAGGATCGAGTGCCTGTTCTCCCAGTTCAGGGGCTCGTGCGGGCTGGGCGCGAGAGCACATTGCCGCCCGCCGGTCCGCCCCCTGCCGTCCTTCGGTCACATTTCTCCGTCGCGATCCGTCAGAGCAGTGACAGCAAGCAGCGATCGACAGCAATGCGAAAGACTTGAGGAGATGGTCATGGAGACTCGCTCGATCACCGCGGAAGTAGCGATGGTTCCCCGGATGTCCGAGGACCCCGCGCAGCTCGTCCCGGAGCTGGCCCAGGTGTCGGCAGCGCTGTTCAAGGTCACCGGCAACGGTTCGGTGCCGCGCGGCACCATCAGCCTGATCCAGCTGCGTGCGGGGCAGATCGTCGGCAGCACCTACCTGACCGTGCTGCACACCGGGTTCCTGCGCAAGGCCGGGGAGTCGGAGGAGCGGATCACGTCGGTGGCGTCCTGGCAGGACTCGCCGTACTTCACCGGTGCCGAACGTGCCGCACTGGCGCTCGTGGAGGCCGTGCTCCAGCCGGCCGCACACGGCGAACGCGTCCCGGACGAGCTCTACGCCCGGGCGGCCGAGCACTATGAGCCCAAGGCGCTGGCCACCTTGATGTTCGCCATCGGGCAGGTCAACTTCTTCATCGCCGTGGCCCTCATCGCCAAGCCGGTGCCCGGACGGTCCTTCACCGACCCCTGGAACTGACGCCCCCCAAGCCGCCGTTCGGGTCCCCCGGTGGGACCCGGACGGGTCGGCGGTGCCCACGGCCGCACGGCAACAGCAACCCGGGTCCCACAGGCCCCGGCCGGTCCCCTCAGCGCAGCTCCCGGGGCCCGTACGGGGCGAACGGCTCCCCCGATGCCCGTGCCCAGTAGCGGTCTCCGAACGACCAGTGCCACCACTCGGTGGGGTAGTTCACCAGGCCCGCGGCGGTCAGCGCGGACCCCAGGATCCCCCGGTGCTCGCGGGCCTCGGCACCGATGTTGCCGGCCTCGGTGTAGCAGGCGCCCGCGCTCTCCTCCGGAGACGCGTTCATCCGGGTGCCCAGGTCCAGCTCACGTCCATCGGCATCGGCGAGGGTCAGATCGACGGCCGCACCCGCGCTGTGCGGCGCGATCCCGGGCGGGGACACATACCGGCTCGCCGCCGCGTGCACCTGCTCGGCGGCCCACTCCGGGTGCAGCACCCGCAGTTCTTCCAGGTACTTCTCGAAGTACGTCCGCTGCAGTGACAGCGGGCGGTACCCCTCGACGAAGAGCAGCCGCAGACCCCCGGGGAGCAACTCCTGTGCGTGCAGCAGCCGTTCATGGACGCCCTTCCGTACGTGCGCGAACGCGCTCTCGGCGTCCTGGAGGCGTACGTCGACCATGAGGGCGCCACCGCGGCGGACGTCCACCAGCGGCTCACCGCACTCCTGCAGAGGGACGGCGGCGACCCGCGGATCCGACATCAGGACGACCTGGCTCATCGAGTCACTCATGCGGAGATCATCTCCCGGCCCGCGATCTCCCCGAGGCAGGGAGTCGGTGAACAGTCCCGCGTGCGGGGCCGCAGGGTGCCGTTGAGATACTCCGGCCATGGATACGAGTACGGGGGCGGGCGGCGTCCGGCGGGCCCGGGTTCTGCCCGGGGCCGGGGCGGATCGTCCGGTGGAATGGACGCTGCGTGCCGCGGTGCCGGGGGACGTCGAGCCGATCGTGGAGCTGCGGGCCGTGGTGATGCGGCCGGATCTGGAGCGGCTCGGACGGTTCGACGAGCATCGGGTCCGGCAGCGGTTCCGGGACGCGTTCGTCCCCGAGCACATGTCGATAGTCCTGGCCGACGGCGTCTTCGCGGGCTGTGTCGCCCTGCGCCCGGCCGAGGACTGCCAGTGGCTGGAGCACTTCTTTCTCTCGCCGGACCTTCAGGGCCGGGGGCTCGGGTCGGCCGTCCTGCGCACCGTGCTGAACCGGGCCGATGCCGATGGCCTGGACGTCCGCCTGAACGTCCTGCGGGGCAGCGGCGCGCGGCGCCTGTACGAGCGGCACGGGTTCACCGTGGAGACCGAGGATCCCGTCGACGTGTTCATGGTCCGACGGCCGGGGGCAGAGTCCGGCGCCTCGGGAAGGACGTCCGGCCGAGACCGGATGCTCAGTTCGGGCGGGGCCTGAGCAGCCCGTCCACCAGGGTGTCCACCAGACCGCGGGGGATGCTCGCCCCCGTCAGGGCGCGGTAGACGATCGGGCCGACCAGCGCGTCCAGCGTGGCGTCGGGACCGAGCTCGGGCGAGATCTCCCCCGCGTCGATCGCGCGCGCCAGCATGTCACGTTCCTGGGTGCGGCGTGGACCGAGATAGCGCTTGTGGAAGCTCTTGGCCGTGTCGGGATCGTGCTGTGCCTGCGCGATGAGCGCGAGCAGGACCTTTCCGGCGGGGTCGCGCGTGAGGAACCGCGCAAAACCCCGCAGGTAGCCACGGATGCTCTCCGCCGTGGCCTTCTCCGTCGGAACGGGAAGGCTTTTGCCGCTGTCCTCGATGAGGGTGTCGAGAAGGATCTCGACCTTCGAGGGCCACCAGCGGTAGATCGTCTGCTTGGCGACCCCGGCGCGCCTCGCGATGGCTTCGACGGTCAGACCGCCGAAGCCGTGCTCGACGAGCAGGTCGTCCGCGGCATGAAGCACCGCCAGACGTGCGGTCTCGTCGCGCCGGGGGCCGGAGCGGGGCCTGCGGGGCTGAGGGCTCGTGGCGGGCATGCGGAACACACTACCTGGCAGTGGCTGCTGCGCCATTGTCTAGACGCACCGTCTCGTCTAGCTTTGATTGACACCAGCTGCACACCCATCACGAAGGAGTTACGTGTGTCCACCACACCCGACCGCCAGGCCCTGGTCATCGGAGCCTCGCGAGGCTTAGGGCTCGTCCTCGCCGACGAGCTCGCCCGGCGCGGCTGGCGAGTCGTCGCCACGACCCGCGAGAGCGGCGGCGAGCTGCAGGCGCGCGCCGATGCCCACCAGGGACGGCTGGAGCTCGCATCGCTGGAGATGACCAGTCCCCGGCAACTGGCCGCTCTGCGCGGGCGCTTGGAGCGCCGTCCGGACGGCGGCCGGCTCGATCTGCTCTTCGTCAACGCCGCGATCGACCGGGGCGATCTGCCCATCGGCGAGGTCCCGACCGAGATGTTCACCGAGGTGATGGTCACCAACGCGCTGAGCCCACTGCGCGCACTGGAAGCCCTGCGCGGACTCGTCGCACCCGGCGGAACCGTCGCAGTCATGTCCTCCGAGCAAGGCAGCATCTCGCGCAACACCGAGGACGGCTACGAGCTCTACAAGGCGAGCAAGGCCGCGCTCAACCAGCTGATGCGCAGTTACACCACCCGTCATGCCGACGACGGCCACACCAAGCTGCTCATCGACCCGGGCCACAATCGGACTCGACTCGGCGGCCCCGACGCGCCGTTGAGCCCCAAGGAGAGCATCCCGGCCGTCGTCGACGTCCTCGAAGCGCAGGCCGGCGCGCCCGGCCTGCAGTTCCTGGACCGCCATGGCGAGACGGTGCCGTGGTAGGACTCCGGCCCAGTCACACCCGGGCCTCCCTCTAGGTCACCGGATTCTCGATCAGTGTGACGCGGTTGCCGTCGGGGTCCCGGACGGCGGCGAACCGCACCTTCTGGGCGCCCGGCTGGATCTCCCCGGCGGTGATGCCCCGCTCGGCAAGGTCCGCGATCGCCTGGTCGAGATCGTCGACCACGAGGTTGAGCAGCGTCGACCCGGCGTGCTCCGGCGACTGGAACACCGACACCCAGCCGGACGGCGCGATGTGCCAGTCGGCGAGCCCGGGCATCGGCCTCTTGTCGGCGGGCCTCCCGAGCAGCCGCTCGTACCAGGCCACGGCGACTTCCATCTCTGTCACCGGGGCTACGGCGAGGACATGGGTGAATGACATGGGGCATCCTTCCCGTAGGGCCGCGCGGGCCGCGGGGCCTCGTGTGCGGCTGTGGCCGCCATAGCGCCGGCCGGAGCCTCTATGGCTCTGGGCGCATTCCGTCCGCACTCCCTTCCGACTCCGCCGGGGCCGGAAACTCGTCGCTGCGCCGACCGGGGTGCCCTGGCCGGCCTCGATTCGGCGGCGGGTCGCCGACGGTTCGGCGAAGGGTGGCCGACGCCCTTCGATCTCCGTCACATAGGTTTCCGTCATGACGAGCGAATGGCGTAGGGACCGGATCGGCAGTGCCCTGCGTGGCGAAAACCCCACCGTGCTGCGGCGGTTGGAGGCAGGGTTCGCGGCCATCGGGGATGTGCAGTTCCTGCCGGGCTACTCGGTTCTCCTGGTGGACGATCCCCGGGTGGAGCGCCTGTCCGAGCTTCCGCGGACCAAACGGCTGGCTTTCCTGTCCGACATGGACGTGCTCGGCGAAGCCGTCGAGCGGGCCTGCCGTCGGCTCGACCCCGCGTTTCGTCGGGTGAACCTGGAGATCCTCGGCAACACCGACGGATTCCTCCACGCCCATGTGTGGCCGCGCTTCGACTGGGAACCGGCCGACCTCGTCCGCGTCCCCGTCTGGCTCCATCCCCGCGAGAACTGGCGGGACGAGCGGTATGCCTTGGCTCCGCGGCACGACCCTCTGCGGGAGGAGATCGCCCAGGAACTGGACCGGCTGACCGCGCGGGACTGACGGAGGCGGCTGCGGCATGTGCGCGGGCCACATGGGCTACCCCCCACCGCGCGCATACGCTTGTCCGGTCTCCCCGCACCGCACTACCTTGCCGGTGTGGATCTCTTCTCACACTCCTGGACGGCCTTGCGCGCCGCGGTCGCCGGGCTCCGGGACCAGAACTTCGGGCAGCCGTCCGGCTGCAGCGGCTGGCTCGTACGGGACCTCGTGTGTCACCTCGTCATCGACGCCCAGGACGTCCTGATCACCCTCGTCACCCCCGCCGACGGCGAACCGACCGTCGACGCGGTGACGTACTGGAGTGTCGGGGACCAGGCGCCGACCGGCGACGACCCGCTCGACGCGCTGATCGTCCGGCTGGCTGCCGCGTACCAGGAGCCGGGGCTGCTCACATTCCATCTGGACGATGTCGGCTCCGCCGCCGGACGTGCCGCCGAGCTCGCCGACCCCGGCGCCCTGGTCGGCACCCAGGACCAGGTTCTCACCGTGGGCGACTACCTCACCGCGTACGTCCTGGAATGGACGCTGCACCACCTGGACCTGATCGCCCGTCTCCCGGACGTCGCCGGGCCGCCCGCAGAAGGACTGGCCCGGTCCCGCGCGATGCTGGAGGCGATCGCCGGCGCTCCGTTCCCCGCGTCGTTCACCGACACGGACGCGCTGCTGATCGGCACCGGCCGCCGAGCACCCACCGATGACGAGGAGTCCGAACTCGGCCGCCTGATCGCGAAGTTGCCGCTCGTGCTCGGCTGATACGCCACGGAACGAGTGACGGCGCGCGGTACCGGCAACGCGCTCGCACTGCGCCAAGTACGCGGCGGCAGTCGCGGCCAGGACCTTCTCCTGGGGATGCGATGGTGCTCGACATCACCGCCGTGCACGGCGAATTGTGCATGGTAGGCGCCCGCCGGCCATTTCGTGGCCCCATTCCCCGTTCCCGTCCGGAATTTCGCGACAGACGGGGTGCGAATGTCAATGGCCCACGGCCGCCATCCCTTCATCCTGGCCGGCGCCCCCAGGGGATCTGAGCCATCCCCGCATGGCGCGAATACCCCGGTCGCCCGCGGACCCCATGTACGGCCCTGTTCACTGGTAAAGGACCAAAGGCTCCTCACCCAGGGTTTCGTGAAGACCGGATTCCTCGCTCCGTACGACGTCAAGAAGCTCGTCGCGCAGGAGACGGAATCTCTGATCAGTCGTCATGCCGTGCGGCGGGAGGGCGAGTTCGCCGAAACCGGCGGCACACCGCGCCCGATGCACAACGTACGCCGCGCGGAGATCGCCGAGTACGGCCGGATCCTTCCGCTGCTCTATTCCTCCCCCGGACTCAGGGAAGCCCTGGCCGTCGTGGCGGGAGAGGACGTTCTTGAATTCCCCTATCCTCCCAAGCAATTCGTCATTACCGAGCTCACGCAGAGCGGCGACACCCACGGCTGGCATTGGGACGACTACAGTTTCGCCCTCGTGTGGGTGATCGACTGCCCGCCGGTGGAACGGGGCGGGTTCGTGCAGTGCGTACCGCGTACGGAGTGGGACAAGGAAAACCCCCAGCTGCACCCGCACTTCGTATCGCGGCCCATTCACTCCGTCGAACTCCGGCCCGGTGATCTCTATTTCCTGCGCTCCGACACCACCCTGCACCGCGTGTATCCCGTGACCGGCGGCAGGCGCCTCATCGTGAGCATGGGTTATGCCGCGCGCCGTGATCTGGCCAAGTCCCTGTCCCACGAGACCATGGACGCGCTGTGGGCAGACCCGGCGGATTCCAGGCCCGCGGCCTGCGACCCGGCAGCTCGCGACACGGCCTCCCGCGGAACGGAACAGGAGAGCTCCCAGTGGCGGCCAACGTCCTGCGGCGGCACACCGGAGTCCCCGGGCTCGTCGTCCACTACTACCTGACCTCCGTTCTCGGCGTCGGCCTCCTGGTCATTCCGGTGCTCGCCTGGACCACGGCGGGGCCGTTGTCGCTGCTTGCCTGGGGCATCCTGATCGTCTACAGCTACCCGTTCGCGCTCGTCTTCGCCAAGCTGTCGACGCTGCACCCTACGAGCAAGGGCGTCGCGCAGTTCGTCGAGGTGGCCTTCGGCAGACGGGCCGGCCGGGTCGCCGCGCTCTACCTCCTGATGACGCTGCTCCTGGCCAACCCGGTACTGGGTCTGATCGCCGGCCGCTATCTCCTGGCCGCGCTGGCCCCGGGCGCCTCCAACCGGGCCTCGCTCGCGATCGGTGCCGTGGTCATCCTCGGCTGTATCGCGCTGAACCTGCTCGGCGTGAAAGTCAGCGGGCGCGTGCAGCTCGCCGTGCTCGCGGTCGTCACCGGGGTGCTGTGCGCCATCATCGTCCTGGCACTCCCCCAAGGCAGTCCGGCCCAGCTCCACCCGGTCGCCCCGCACCGCTGGGGCGTGCTCGGCGACTGCCTGCTGATCTGCTTCTTCGACTTCATCGGATGGGAGAACGCGGCCCCCATCGCCGAAGAGGTCCGCGATCCCGGGCGCACCTTCCCGCGCGGCATCCTGTGCGCCGTCTGCGTCGTGGGGGTCCTCTACTTCGCCATGGCGCTGACGGTGGCCCTCACCCTGCCCTCGGACCAGAACACTGTGGAGGGACTCACCGGATTCACCCGCCTGTTGCGGACCGCTACGGGTGCCGACCACACCACCGTCGGCTACTTGGTGGCGTCCGTGCTGCTCGTGCTCACCACCAATGCCTGGTGCCTGGGGACGTCCAGGGTCGTCTTCGCACTGGCCCGCGAAGGGATCATCCCCCGCGGCCTGAGCCGGATCTCGCCCCGCACGGGCACGCCGTCCAGGGCCGTGCTCGCCCTGGTCCCGGGCTACAGCCTCACCCTCGGCCTGCTTGCGGCGACCGACTCCAACGAGTCCGTCCTCATCAAGGCGTCCTCGGTCGCCTACCTCCTGGTCTTCCTCCTCTCCTTCCTGTCCGCCATCCGTCTCGTACGGACCGGGCCGATGCGCTGGACGAACTACCTGGTCACCGCCGTGACCGCACTGATGCTGCCCTTCATGGGCATCAGCATCGGCTACGCGGCCGTCATGTTCGCCGCGGCGGTGCTCGTCGAGTGGTGGCTGGCCACACGCGAGCGGACCAGGCTATGTGCGGCGATCACACACCCCCCGTCACCCGAACTCCCCACCGCCGCACCGCACCACCACCATCCAGAGCACGACCGACGAGAGAGGTGACGCCTTGCTCGGCCGCCACATACTCGGAATGACCGACTTCTCCGCCGACGAGTTACACACCCTGCTCGCCCTCGCCGAACGTATGAAGCGCGGCGAGGACACCCACCCCTATCTCACCGGCACGGACCTGGGGCTCCTCTTCCATGTGCCCTCCACCCGGACCCGGGTCTCCTTCCAGGTGGCCGCCGCCCAACTCGGCGGGCGCAGCTACACCTACGGCCCGGAAGAGCTGCGCCTCGCCAACAACGAGACGATCGAGGACACGGCCGGAGTCCTCAGCCGGTACCTCAGCGCCCTCGTGGTCCGCTGGTACGACATGGCCGACTACGGCGCGGGGCACCGCCGGCTGCACACCATGGCCGAGCACTCCTCCATCCCGGTCATCAACGCCCTGGACGACGAGGAGCACCCCTGTCAGGTCCTCGCCGATCTGCTGACCCTGCGCGAACGGTTCGGCGACGGCCTTCCGCAACGGCGGGTCGTCCACACCTGGGCGTACTCCTCCCGCCAGAAGACCCCCGGCGTTCTGCACTCCTCGCTGCTCGCCGCGGCCCTGCTCGGACAACACGTCACGTTCGCGCACCCGCCCAGCTTCGACCTCGACGAGCGGTACGTCAACTCGGCCGCCCGGTGGCCGAGTTCCACGAGGAGGCGGCCGACCGTCCGCTGGGACGGGTCGGTGAGCCGCGGGAGATCGCCGATGCCGTGAGCTTCCTGCTCGGCGAGGAGTCGTCCTTCGTGACCGGCGCGGTCCTGACGGTGGACGGCGGGGGCACGCTGTAGCCGTCCGCCTCCGCGCACGAACGGGCGGCGGCCTCGCCGGCACCTGTCCCGGGCTTGGCCGCCGCCCTAACGCGATATAACGTAAGTTCATTCGCAGGCGTCGAGGCGCCGCCCACTAGATCGGGATGGGGACATGTCGGGACAGACTCCGCCCACTGGTCAGCCGCACGACCCCGGCACGCCGCTGCCCACCAGGGCTTCGCACGCCGACCGGGACCGGACCGTGGAGGTGCTGCGCATCGCGGCCGGGGACGGGCTGCTTGACGCCGCCGAGCTCGACCAGCGCCTTGAGGTCGCCCTGACCGCGCGCACCCTCGACGAGCTGGCCGGGCTCACCGCCGATCTGCCGTCGACTGCGGCTTCCGGCGGTGCAACGGTGGAGGTGAAGGATGTCGTCCGGATCGACCAGCAGGCCGGTTCGGTCCGCCGCGACGGCCGTTGGGTCGTGCCCCGGCGGATCGACCTGAGGCCGTCCTGGTGCGATGTGACGCTCGACTTCACCGAGGCCGTGATCACGCAGGACACCCTGCGCGTCGACATGAACATGCGGGGCGGAACGCTGCTTCTGGTGACCGGTCCGGGGATCGTGGTGAACACCGAGTCCCTGTCGCTGAGCTTCTGCAAGGGCAAGGCTCCCGGGGCTGTGGATCCCGGGGCTGAGCACACCCTGCGCGTGGAGCTGACCGGCCGCTTCGCCTACGGCCGGATCAAGGTCCGGACATCACGGCGGACCTTCGGACAGTGGCTGCTCCGCAAACCGGCGCAGCGGAGCGGTGGCTGAAGCACAGCTGATACAAACCCGTGCGGCGGTCGAAGCCTTCCTCTGACCGGCCGGCAGCAGGCCTCACCGAGTCTGTGGACGTACCCGGAGTCCGGTGTACGTCCCTGACGTCGGGAGGCGGCTGAGGTGTCCAGTGCTGCGAAGCGTTCGGTTCCGCAAGGGCGTGGGGGTCAGACATGAGCTCGACCAACACGCCTGGGCCGACGGATACGGACACCGAGACGTTCGTCGGGACGGACGTTGAGACGGATATCGAGACCGAGCCGTCCGGGCCACGTCGCAGCGACACGTGGGGCGACCGCACATGGGGTGGACGCACATGGGGCCCGGCCACATGGATCCGCCGCACATAGGGTGCGGACATATGGAGGCGAGGCCGGCTCATCGCCGCTGCCGCCGTACTCTGCACCCTGCTCATGGCGCTGCACAACCTCGTCCCGAACACCATGGGCAACCTCGGCAGCCTGCTGCGGACGGTGCTGCCCTGGACGGGCCTGGCCGTGCCGCTTCTGCTGGCACTCGCCGTCGCGCGCCGTTCCGCGCCGGCGGCCGTCGCGGTGCTCGCCCCGGCCGTCGTCCGGTGCTCGCTGTTCGCCAGCGCCCTCGTGGACAAGGCTCGACGCGGGGGCCGAGGGGGCCCGGCACCACGAGGTCCCGCTGGGCGAGCTGGTCGCCGACGTGGTCCGCCGCGGCGGGACCGGCACGGAGGTACGGGTCGAGGACTTCGATGTCGTACGCACCGACCCGCGCCGGGTGGAGCGCATCGTCACCAACCTCGTGGCCAACGCGCACCGGCACGGCGCGCCTCCCGTCGAGGTCACCGTCACCGGGACGCGGGGCGTCGTGCGCGATAACGGTCCCGGATTCCCCGACGAGCTGCTCGCCCACGGGCCTCAGCGCTTCCGCACGGAGGCCGCCGAGCGTGGCCACGGGCACGGCCTGGGGCTGACCATCGTGCTCGGCCAGTCCGCGGTCCTCGACGCCCGGCTCACCTTCGCCAACGCGTCCGACGGCGGTGCGGTCGCCACTCTCGAACTCGGCCCCGCTTTCTGAGGGTTCAGGTCAGCTTGGGCAGCAGCAGCTCGATGTCCTCGGCGGACAGCTCGATGCCGAAGATGTCGGTGAGGACCTTGGGCACCTCGTTCGGCTCCAGCTCCCGGGTCTGCGGCGGGCCCGGCACGCCCGGCCTGACCGTGGTCAGTTGGCGGTTGTCCAGGAGGTGCACCCGGTCGGGGTGCAGGCGCTGCAGGAGGACGCGGTCGCTGAAGGGCGAGCGCGGGCTGGAGGCGCCGAAGTGGTTGGCGACCTGGAGGTCGACGGGGTACTGCCGGTGGAGTGTGAAGGTGTGCCGGACCATCCATCCGTCGCTGGTCGTCTCGATCTCCTCACGCCCGCCCGCGGGCTGGTAGAGCGCCCACCCCTCCTCGCCCGGTGAGACCTCCTGGCGCCGCAGCCGGTACTCCCCCACCCCGTCCGACACATCCGTCGCGTCGGTCAGCTCGATGAGTTCGAGCGGGCTCGTCCCGAAGCCGACGTCGCTCAGCCAGCGCTTGCCCTCCAGCTCGACGATCACCATGGCGTGCGTCTCGGGCCTGATCTTGGCCGAGCCCATCCGGACCCGGCCCTGGACGACGAAGAACTCGAAGCCGAGGCGTTCCAGGGCCGCCGCGTACAGGGTGACGTGCTCGAAGCAGGTGCCGCCGCGCGGGTTGCCGATCATCTTGGCCTGGACGGAGGGGACGTCGAGCGGGCGGCTCTTGCGGAGCACAGCCTCCAGGTTCTCCCAGCGTACGGAGAGCACATGTTCCCGGTGCAACGCGCGCAGCGTCGCCAGAGTGGGGGTGCGGTCCCCCTCGTGGCCGAGGTGTGCCAGATAGGCATCGAGATCGAGGGCGTCGCCGTTCCACATGCGGAGCGTCTCCTTGTGTGTCGTCACGTCAATGGGCTGGTCACCTATGCCATTTCCAGCGATCTTCCTCGTAGAGCTATTCCGTCCCATCCCCCGGTCCTTGGTCCTGGGCCTGTGGTCCTAGGCACCGCAGGACGCATCGCACGGACCGGGCCCGATGCGGTCACAGCAGCGTGTGCGAGACTTCCGGCCACTTCGTGAAGGGGCGGGGCGATGAGTGCCGGAAAGAAGAGTGGCGGGAAGAAGGGCGGCGGGAAGAAGGGCGGCCGCACGCAGCCGGCCGCGGCGGTCCGCGGGCTCGGCCCGCGCGGCATGGCCGTGGCGTGGGCCGTGATCATCGTCGTAGCCCTGGTGAGCACGCTCGGCCCGGCACTGCTCGATTTCGGTGTGGGGGTCGTTTTCGGCCTCATCGTTCTGGTCACGCTCTACGCGTGGGTGCTGCGCCGGATCGTCTTCGGCAGCCGGGTCATACCGCGCTGGGCCAGGGTGACCTACTGGGTCGGCGGCGCCCTGATGGTGGTCGGCGGGGTGCACGCGCCGGACGCCTTCCTCGCCCTCGCCGGTGAGCAGGGCACGGCCACCATCGCGTACGCCTCCACGGAGACGGGCTCGCACGGCATGAAGTACAAGCAGTGCTGGGTCGATCTGCCGGACGGCAACACCGAGCAGCTCCCCCGTACCGGGCCCTGCCCGGCTCCCAACGGTGCGCACCGCACGGTCGTCTACGCGCCGGGTGGTGTCGTCGCCCCGGTCCTCGCGGCCAAGAGCGACCTGATGTGGTGGTGGGCGGCGGGGTTCCAGCTCGCGGGCATCGGTCTGCTGACCACCACCGCGGTGCTGACCGTCCGCGACCCCGTCCTGGAGCGGCGGCTGTGGCGTCGTTGACGGAGCGAGCCGGCCACACCAGGGAGGGGAAGCCCGGCGCGACCAGACTCGCACGTTCAGCGTGCACCTCAATTCCCTTGCCGCCAAGGTGTGTTGACGACAATGCGTAGCTGAATTCCCCCAATTCGGGACCTCAGTAAGGCATTCTGTCGGGTGGGGCGCATGTGACCACGGGCAGTGACCGGCCCCCTGTGCCCGAGCGGCCCACCATGCCTGATCATTTTTCAAAACGCCTGGTCCGGAAGCTTGGCCGGGGGGTCATGGCGGACGAGCGGAGCGGTTGACAGGCTCCGGGGCATGAAGGTCCTTCCGCGGCTGCATAAAGCCGTCCTGTTGAATTCGGCGCTCGGTGTAGTGCTCATCGCGGCCGTGGGCGGTGCTTACGCGGTGGTGGTGAGCTCCGACGGTTCCTCGGCCAAGCGCACGGACACCCGAACGGCCGCCGTCTCCACGGGCAAAGTGCAGGCAACCGTCACCGGCGCCGGGCTGCTGACCTCGCCGAGCGATGCCGGGGTCAACTTCACCACCGGTGGGCAGTTGACCAAGGTCGAGGTCAAGCCGGGTGACAAGGTCACCAAGGGCCAGGAGCTCGCGAAGGTCGACGACACCGCGGCGCGCCAGGCGCTCGCCCAGGCGAAGACGGCGCTGGTGGCCGCCAAGGCGAACCTCTCCAAGGTGCAGGAGGGCCAGCCGGCAAGCCCGCCGGCCAGTAGCGGCCCCAACCCGTCAGGCGGCCCGAGCCACCCCGCGTCGCCGTCCCCCAGCGCTTCGTCCTCACCCAGCGGGAAGCCCTCGCCGTCCGCGAGCGCTTCGGCTTCCACTCCCCCCGGGCCGATCGGCGGGATCGGAGCGCTGTCGGCCCACAACGTCTCCTACGCGGTCCCGGTCGCGAACCCCTCCGTGGACCCCAACCTGCTCGTCCAGGCCCAGGCACAGGTGTCCCAGGCGCAGACCGCGCTGGACACCGCGCAGCGCACGCTCGACGGGACCGTGCTGACCGCACCGGTCGACGGCACGGTCGCCTCGGTGGGCGCCACGGTCGGACAGACGGTGATCGGCACGACGTACACCTCAGGAGCGGGCGCCGCCCCTGGCACACCGCCGGCCCCCGGCACCACCGGCGGCGCCGCGGCGGGCGGCACCCCGGCCGCGCCGAGCGGTTTCATCGTCCTCACCAACCCCACCGGGATGCAGGTGAAGGCCAACGTCTCGGAGGCCGACGCGCTCCGGCTGAAGCCGGGCCAGGCGGCCACGGTCACCCTGACCGCCCAGTCCACCACCGTGCTCAACGCGAGGGTCCTGTCGGTCAGCACGCTCGCCGTGAACGGCGGCACCGGCGCCACCGCCCAGTACCCGGTGACCCTCGACATCATGGGCCCGACCAAGGACCTCCACACCGGGCAGGGAGTCAGCGTCCAGATCGTCGCGGGCGAGGCGTCCGACGCCCTGTTCGTGCCGACGGCGGCATTGAGCGGCACTGGCAACCAGCGCACGGTCACCGTGGTCGGAGCGGACGGGACCACACATTCCGCACAGGTGACGGTGGGCGTCGAGAGCGACACCAACACCCAGATCACCAGCGGTCTGACGCAGGGTCAGAAAGTGCGGATCACCACCGTCGCACCGTAGGGCCGGGGCGAGTCGACGAGCGGGCCGCACAAGGCCCGCTCGTGGCGTTTCCCTCACGATCGCACCCACATCAGGAACAAGGGAGTACCGAAGACATGGTCCGAGACGGTGACGCGTTCACCAAGACCGGCGGCCAGGACCCCGAGCCGGCGACGGCCGCCTCGCCCGCCCTCACCGCGGTGCAGCCCGCGGCCGGGGAAGAGAGCGCGGCGCCTCCCGCGACGGGCACCGCCGTGCAGCCGGGCGAGGTGAAGGAGCGCCCCGCCGTGCCGTGGCGCGAACTGCCGTGGCTGACGCTGCTGCTGGCCGTCGGCATCGTGGCGGCGCTGGCCTTCATCGCCGGCGTGCTGGTGGAGCAGCACCACCTTCAGTAGGACACCGGTCAGGGGGCGATCGGCAGCCGACGCTTGTGGTCGGTGAGGCGGTAGCGGTTGACGATCGTCTCGAAGGCCCGCTCGTCGACCGGCTTGCCCTCCAGGAAGTCGTCGATGTCGTCGTACGTGACGCCGAGCGCGTCCTCATCGGCCTTGCCCGGGTCGAGGGTCTCCAGGTCGGCGGTCGGGGTCTTCCACACCAGTTCGGCGGGCGCGCCCAGGGCGTCCGCGACGGCGCGCACCCGGCGCTTGGTGAGGCCGGTCAGCGGGACCAGGTCGGCGGCGCCGTCGCCGAACTTGGTGAAGAAGCCGGAGACCGCCTCGGCGGCGTGGTCGGTGCCGACGACCAGGCCGCCCTGCGCACCGGCCACCGCGTACTGGGCGATCATGCGCTGGCGGGCCTTGATGTTGCCGTGCACGAAGTCCTGGTGGGCCTCGTCGCGGAAGCCGACACCGGCGGTCAGCGAGGCCTGGAGCGCGGCGTCGCTGGCGGGCTTGATGTCCACGGTCAGGACGTGGTCGGCCCGGATGAAGGAGAGCGCGACCTGGGCGTCGTGCTCGTCGGCCTGGACACCGTAGGGCAGCCGCATCGCGCAGAAGCGGGCCTCGTGCCCGGCGGCCCGGGCCCGCTCGACGGCGAGCTGGCACAGTCGGCCCGCCGTGGTGGAGTCGACACCGCCGCTGATGCCGAGGACGAGGGAGTCCTGACCTCGACGGCGAGCTGGCACAGTCGGCCCGCCGTGGTGGAGTCGACACCGCCGCTGATGCCGAGGACGAGGGAGCGCAGACCGGTGGCGGTCAGCCGCTCGGCGAGGAAGGCCACCCGGCGCTCGATCTCCCGCTCGGCGTCGAAGGTCTCGGCGACCTCCAGCTCCCGGGCGATCTCCTGCTGCAGGGCGATGGACGCCGGCTCGCTCACGTCTGCTCCTTGTTCCGGTTCATCATGCTCATGAAGTGCTGCGGCACCCACCCTAACCAAGCCGGGCTCCGGCAGGTCGGGCGCGGGGACCACCTGTCACCGGCTGCCGTCCGCGTACGTACTCACCGCTCGGCCTTGATCGTCAGCCGCTTCTTCAGGACGGCCGCGATCCGCCGGCACCAGTCGCGGTGCTCCTCCTCGAAAGCCAGACCGCGCAGGCACGTCAGATACGGGCCGATGCGCTCGCCGCGCAGCAGGAACTCCTCCTCGTCCGCGTCACCCCTGAGCTGCCGCAGCAGCGCGCCGAGCAGTCCGATCTTCGCGTCGGCAGCCGAGGCCCGCTCTTCGAGCTGTGCGATCACCGATGCGGTGCCGATGCGGTCGGCGGTCTGGACCTTGACGAGCAGGTCGTCGCGGATGAACGAGGGCTTCGACGTGGCCTTTGCGAAGTTCTCCAGCTCGGCGCGGCCGGCGGCGGTGACCCGGAAGAGGCGCTTGTTGGGCCGGGTCTCCTGGACCACCTGGCGCCCCGCGACGAGCCCGTCCTTCTCCAGCTTGGTGAGCTCGGCGTACAGCTGCTGGGGAAGGGCGTGCCAGAAGTTCGCGACGCCGATGTCGAACGCCTTGGCCAGCTGGTAGCCGCTGTACTCGCCGTCGAGCAGTGCCGCGAGGACGGCATGCCGCAAAGCCATCGGAGCACCCCTTCCCTTTCCTCGTCCGTCGCTGCATCATACTCAAGAAACTGACTAGTCAGATTGTTGAGTATCGGAGAGGGCATGGAGATACCAGTCATGGACATGCAGACCGCCGAACGCTTCCGCACCGCCGTGGAGAAGCGGGATCTCACGGTTCTGGACGACCTGTTCACCGAAGACGTCCGGCTCTACAGCCCGGTGAAGTTCGTCCCCTTCGAGGGCAAGGCGATGGTGCTCGGGCTCTTCGGGGTCCTAGTGCGCACCTTCGAGGACCTGCGCTACATCGGGCACTTCGAGGGCGCGGCCGAGACCAGCGCCGACGGCGAGGAGGCTCCGTCGGTGATCCTGCCGTTCCGGGCCACCGTGGACGGCAGGCAGATCCACGGCATCGATCTGCTCCAGTTCGACGAGGAGGGCCGGATCAAGGAGTTCACCGTGATGGTCCGCCCTCAGTCCGCCGTGCACACCCTGGGTCAGGCCGTGCTGGCCGGCCTGATCGCCGACGGCCTCGTACCGGCGCCCGCCGAGCAATAGGCGCCGGCACCGCCTGCCCGCTGCCGACCAGGTCGTCCGTGCGGCACACGCCGAAGTAGCGTGCGTCGCCGATGAACCCGGCGAACACCCCGGGAACGTTGAGCCACCGCAAGGCCCGGACCGCACGATCCGGACACGGCCCGACGCATACGTACGCCGGCCGTTCCGGGGCCGCCGCCCCGGCCGCCTGCGCGCACCGCGCCACGGTGATCGCCCTCGCCCCCGGGAACGTCGACGCGAACTCGCCGACGGGCCGCTCGGGTGGCGCCTACCCGACCAGGGTCTGGGTGCCCAGGACCGCGAGGAGTTCCAGGCGTTCGGCGTCCTGGCTGCCGGGTTCGGCCGTGTAGACCATGATGCGCAGGTCGCTCCCCGCGACGAACAGCACATCGCAGTCCAGGGTCACGGGGCCCACCTGGGGATGGTCGATGGTCTTGCGGGACGCCTCGTGGTGGCCCACGGTCCCGGCGTCCCACAGCTCGGCGAAGCGGTCACTGTGGGCGCGCAGGTCCGCGACCAGCTGCCGCAGCCGCTGGTCGGCGGGATAGCGCCGGACCGCCGCGCGCAGGTCGGCGACGACCGCGCTCTCCATCGCCGGCCGGGACTGCGTGGTGTGGCGGACCCGGCCGTCCGGGCGGACGAAGACGCGCCACGCGCCGTTGCGGTCGCGCCCGTGCCGCTCCCCCATCAGCGCCGTGTACAGCGGGTTGGCGAGCAGCAGCGTCCATGACGCGTCGGAGACCGCGACGGGTGTGCCGCTCAGCCGGTCCAGCATGCGGTGCACGCCCGGCGTGATGTGGGCGGGCACGGTGCCCTGCCCCGGCGGTACGAGTCCGGCGGCGTGGAACAGGGCCTCGCGTTCGGCGGCGGACAGCCGCAGCGCCCGGCCGAGTGCCTCGACGACCTGCTCCGACGGGTTGGCCGCGCGGCCCTGTTCAAGCCGGGTCACGTAGTCGACGGAGATCCCGGCGAGCATCGCCAGCTCCTCGCGGCGCAGCCCGGCCGCACGCCGATGACCTCCCGAGGGCAGCCCCGCCGCCTCCGGTGGGACCCGTTCGCGAAAGTGCCGCACCATCCGTCCGAACTCCGTGCTCGCCATGCCCCCACTGTGCACCGCCCGGCCGGGGATCGTCCTGGTACCGGCAGTCCCAGGAAGAGGGGGCTGCTGGCTGACGCCGGGCTTGCGCCGCAGCATGAAGCCATGACCACCACACTGATCACCGGAGCGAACAAGGGGCTCGGCTTCGAGACCGCCCGACGGCTCGTCGCCGCGGGACACACCGTCTACATCGGCAGCCGGGACGAGGAGCGCGGCCGACTCGCCGCCGAACGCCTCGGCGCGCGGACCGTCCGGCTCGACGTCACCGACGAGGCGTCCGTGCGAGCCGCGGCCAAGACCGTCGAGGCCGACGGAGGTCTCGACGTACTGGTCAACAACGCGGGCATCGAGGTCCGCGGCGCGGGCAACACCGTGGTGGGTGCGGCGGACGTGACCGCCGACCACATGCGGGAGCTCTTCGAGACGAACGTCTTCGGCACGGTCCGCGTCACCCACGCCTTCCTCCCGCTCCTGCGCCGCTCCGCCGCCCCCGTCATCGTCAATGTCAGCAGCGGCCTGGCCTCGCTGGCCCATGTGTCCGACGCGTCCTCACCGGCGTACGGCTATCCGGGCGTCGCCTACCCGGCGTCCAAGACCTCGGTCAACATGATCACCGTGCAGTACGCGAAGGCGTTCCCGGCCATGCGGATCAACGCGGTGGAGCCCGGGTTCACCAGGACCGACCTGAACGGCAACACGGGCATCCAGACAGTCGAGCAGGGAGCCGACATCATCGTCCGCATGGCTCTGACGGGCCCCGACGGCCCGACCGGCGGTTACTTCGACGCCGAGGGCCCGCTCCCCTGGTAGACCACCCGTGCGCCGGTCGTCGAGATGCCGGGGGAGGTGAGCTGTACGAGGGTGGGTACGCGGTCAGGCTGCTGGCCGTCTCCGGACCGAGGAGCCCGTGAACCATGGAAGCACTGCACGGCAGAAGTGATGGCGGCCAGGTGCCCGGCGCCCAGGCCGCCCGCCCGGGCGCGACCGACTCACGTGTGACGCTGCGGGTCAACGACGCCACGCACACGGTCGAGCTGGAGCACTGCGCCACCCTCCAGGAGGTTCTGCGCGACAGTCTGGGTCTGACCGGCTCGAAGAAGAGGTGTGACGACGGCCGGTGCGGGGCATGCACGGTGCTGCTGGACGGGCGACGGGTCGTCAGCTGTCTGCTCCTCGCCGTCGCGCAGGAAGGCCGCGAGGTCGTCACCGTGGAGGGACTCGCGGGCACGCCGGGCGCGCACGACAGCCTCCATCCCCTGCGGCGGCCTTCCGCCGACCGGGATGCCTACCAGTGCGGCTACTGCGCACCGGACCAGCAGGGTTCACCCGGAGGGACGCGGAACGGGGCGGCGGGGCAGCCCTCCGTCGTCACCGACATGGAGCTGCCGGAGAACGTGCCCGTACTGCTGACCGCCGCCGAGGTCCTGGAGCAGCTGAGCGGCAATCTGTGCCGCTGCGGTGCCTACCCGAGCAGGGCCGGAGCCGGACAGGACGTGATCGCATGAAGCCGCTCTCCTACGTCTGTGCCCGGAACGCGGCGGAGGCGGCCGCCTTCCACGGAGGGCGGCCGGAGGCCCGCTATCTCGGCGGTGGCACCAACCTCATCGACCTGATGAGGATGGGCGTCGAGCGGCCCGACATCCTGGTCGACATCACCCGGCTGCCCTTCGACCGGATCGAGGAGCGGGCGGACGGTTCGGTGCAGATCGGAGCGACCGTACGCAACAGCGATCTCGCCACTCATACGGTCGTCCTGGAACGGTATCCCGTGCTGTCACAGGCCCTGCTCAGCGGCGCTTCGGGCCAGCTGCGCAACATGGCGACCACAGCCGGAAATCTCCTTCAGCGCACACGGTGCGGCTACTTCCAGGACCTGTCGAGGCCCTGCAACAAGAGAGTGCCGGGGAGCGGGTGTGCTGCGGTGGACGGCGTCAACCGCGATCACGCCGTCTTCGGCCATTCACCGCACTGCGTGGCGACCCACCCGTCCGACCTGGCCGTGGCGCTCGCGTCGCTCGACGCACTGGTCGAGCTGGTGGGTCCCGCAGGGGTACGGACCGTGCCGGTGACCGAGTTCCACCGGCTGCCGCAGGACCGGCCCGAGCAGGACACCGTGATCCGGCCGGGTGAGCTCATCACGAGCGTGCTGCTGCCCCCCGTGCCCACGGGAGCCGACTCCCGCTACCGCAAGGCGCGGGACCGGGCATCGGACACCTACATGCTGGCCTCGGTCGCGGCGATGGTGCACGTGGAGCACGGTGTGGTGAAGCACATCGCCGTCGCCCTCGGCGGACTGGCCCACCGTCCGTGGCGCGCCCGCCGCACGGAGGCCGCGCTGCTCGGCACCAAGCCCACCACGGAGACCGTCGAGCAGGCGGTGGAGGAGGAGCTGGCCACCGCGGTGCCGCTGCGGCACAACGCGTACAAGGTGGAACTCGCCCGGGCGATGGCCCGGGAGGTGCTGGGTTCGATGACCGTCGGGCGCCACAAGACCTGAGCCCTTACGCGGCCCCGGCCCTCCGCCACTCCACTTCGGCGTCGGTCATCGGGGCCACGATGCTGTACACGTCGCCGACGCGCAGATTGTCCGGGGTGCTGTACTCGTCGTAGCCGGCGATGACCATGACGGCCACCTTCGAAACGGGCTGCCAGAACGTCCGGTAATACGGCGCGTTCGCCGGGTCCGGAACCTCCACGAGAGGCACGCCGCGCCGCTCCAGCAGCCGTCGCAGCTTGTCGAAGCGAAGCCTGGGGGTGAACCGCCCGTACCGGTCGCGGAATGTCTCACTCACGAGGGTGCGGTTCCGGTAGGCGAGGCGATGCACCTGCAAGGTGAAGTGGTGCCCCTTCCATGGGTCATTGGTGCGAGCACGGTCCCAGAAGAACTCCACCAGCCCGTAGTCACGCCACATGCTCTGCCGGTCGAAGCTGTTCTCGCCGAAGCGCGACCCCAGAACCTCGGTGACCCGGTCGGGAGAGTCTGTGGGCCGCAGCCCGAGCAGGGTTCCGGTGGTGACGACGTCCATGTAGAACGCCAGGGAGTACGGGGTCAACTGCTGTTCCTTTACTGGGGTGCGATCGCCTTGACCCACTCTTCCACAGTGACGACGTCCGCCCACTGCGGGAACAGCCTCTCGATGAGGAACCGGTGCACCGCGGGATCGAGGTCGAGGCAGGCGTCGGGCAGCACGGTGAGGTGGAGGTCCAGGTCGTTGCCGTGGCACAGGGTGTGAAGGACCACCCCGCTGGTGGCGATGCCGGTGAGCACGAGGCTGTCGATATCGCGAGCCCTCAGCGCCAGGTCGAGGTCGCTGCCCGAGAACGCGCTCCCCCGCCTCTTGGTCACCACGATGTCGCCCTGCTGGGGCGCGATGGCGGGGTGGATCTCCGTGCCGGGCTCGCCCAGGGTGAAGAGTCCGGCCTGCACGACGGCAGTGAGAACCTTGTTGCGAGGGCTGACTTCCGGTTGCCCCGGTCGCAGCCCGGTGACCACGTAGATGACGGGGACGCCCGCCGCGTGAGCACCGTCGATCGCTCTGCGAAGGCGCGGCAGGTATCCGGAACCGTCGTCGGCCAGGTCCACGACGTCCCGTTGGACATCCATCACGAGCAGCGCGCTGTTTCCCATGACTACCGTCTCCCCTCTTCACCACTCATCGGAATCCAGGAATCCCGGAATCAAGGCCACGTCACCCAGTAAATCAGGGGAGTTGAGCAAGGTGAGTGGCAGACTCCGGGAGCCCTCCCCCTTGCGTTCAGTGGCCGCCTCTGGGCTGGTCGCAGCCGAAGTGGTCGGGGTAGCCGCCGAAGGCGTCCGCCTTGGTGTCACGACTGCTCATCTTGCCCTCCAGACACATAGGCGAGGCGTCGATGAGGAAGCCGACCCCGGTGGGGCCGTCCTGGTACGACTGCACCTTGGCGGCGGCGTAACCGAGGCGGGTGAGCGCACCGCGCGTGCTCGCCGGGTCGAAGTCGCCCCGCTTGCGCAGCGGTTCGAGTGCGTGCTGGATGCGCGTGACGGCCGCGAGCCCGTCACACCGTTGCCGGCCGTGCAGGGGGATGGGGACCATGAAGCCGTGGTTCTCGGCATAGTGGTCGCCGGGTTGCGCGGCCGGGCCCGAATCATCCGTGGGCTTGGACGGCGCAGGGGTGGGGCTCTCGCCGGGACAGGGAAGGTCCGCCTGCGCGCTCGGCGGCGCCACCGCGCTCGCGCTCCGTGAGGGCACGCCCGGACCCGCGGCCTCCCCTGCCCGCTGCGTACCGCACCCCGCCACCAGCGTGCCGAGCAGCGCCACCGGCAGTATCCCGAACCGGACTGACCTTGCCGCGATCATCGCCATTCCCCCCCGATCGTCCCCCACGCCACGGTGGGAGCCGTCAGTCTTCCCCAAGCGAGTCGAGCCCCGCTGGTCAGCGGCGGTAGTGATCCGTCATCGTCGGCGGCGCGTTGTGCGCCGCGAACGTGCCGAAGGAGGCCCGGTCGCTATGTGCCTGGATTCGGCTCTGCTGCTCGATGAGCAGGCCCTCCGCGTGCTCGGTACGGGAGTTCCCGCGCCGCAGCAGCGTCACGACGAGGAGTACCGCTGCCCCGGCGAGCAGGCCGAGGAATATGAAGAGCGTGACCACAGGTTTTCGTCCCCCCGTCGGCCAGGGCAACGGAGTGCTGGTGCCCGTAGCGGTCGCATGGCGTGTGAAGGCTTCATGACGGTGTGTCGTGCCCCCTCGGCCGGATCCTATGCGAGTGACCTGGTCCTCCACCATCGATCAGCGCCACGCCGTGACGGTAATCGGCCAACAGATCAGCAGGGTCCTTGCCCACTCGGCCCGGTCAGCCGTCGGTCGCACCCACCACATGGCGGCAGTGTGCCCACGCCGGCTCCGAGAGCAGCGGGCGCCAGAGGGTGAACAGGGCGCGCAGGTCCTGGCCCTGGCCGGGGTGGAACCCCGGGCTCACCACCGCGATGTCCAACTCGTTGGCGACGGTGAGTTCGGCGAAGTCCCGACGCGCGTCGAGATCCGGACACATGGGTACGCCGGTGAACCGGTCGACGAACACACCCTTGTCGTCGGCCAGTGCCGGATAGGACGCCTCGCGATCGCAGGAGGCGTAGAAGTACACGAGGGCCTCGGCCTCCGCGCCGATCGCCTCGGCCAGTTCCGCCCGGCGGTCCAGGTCGAGGAGCGCCACCCGGAACCCGTCGGTCCCGTAGAACGCATGACACAGCCCGGCCGCCACCAGTGCCGGGCGAGCACCCCACGAGGCCAGAAGCTCACTGGTCCGCCGCAGGTGCGCCAGCAAGGTGCCACCCGGGTGTTTGATCTCCCCAGCCCCGGCCGCGGCCAGCATGTCCAACGCCTTGGCAGTCACCTCGGTACACCTGCCCGCGTTCCCCGGCGAGGAATCCCCCGAAACGGCCGTATCGGGGCGGCCGTTCAGAGGCACACCGCGCTGTTCCGCCGGCGGTGAACACCGGTCCGGCCGGGCTCGACGATCACTACCGTCCAGCCTCATGACGAAGATTACGGCGCGTACGGTCGAGTACCCGGCCGACGGTTTGACGATGATCGGGCACCTCGCGCTCCCGGCCGGTATCGACCGCCGGCCCGCGGTGCTGCTCGGACCAGAGGGCATGGGGCTCAGCGACGTCGAGCGCCGCAGGGCCGATGCGCTCGCCGAGCTGGGATATGTAGCGCTGGCCTTCGACCTTCACGGCGGGCGCTATTTGGGCGACCCCGAGGAGATGCTGGCCCGTTGCCTGCCACTGCTCGCCGACCCCGACCGGATGCGCGGCATCGGCCATGCGGCGCTCGACGTGTTGCGCACCGAACCGCGGACCGACCCCGACCGGATCGCCGCCGTCGGCTACGGCACCGGGGGCGCCATCGCGCTGGAACTCGGGCGCGACGGCGTCAGCCTGCGCGCGATCGGGACAGTCAACGCAACTACCACGGGCCGACCGGGCGAGGCGGCGCGCATCCGCTGCCCGGTGTGGGCCGGGGTCGGGTCGGAAGACCCGATCATGCCGCCCGCGCAACGGAACGCGTTCACCGCCGAGATGCAGGCCGCGGGCGTCGACTGGCGCCTCGCGGTCTACGGCGGCGCCTTGCACGCCTTCCACCACCCGCCGGTCGACCACCCCACGGTCCCCGGCGTCGGCTACCACCCACAGCACGCGCAGCGAGCCTGGCGCGATGTCGTCGGCCTGCTCACCGAGTGCCTGCCCGTGACGGAGTGATCCGGTCGGCGACCGCGACGCAACTGCCGGGTGCTACACGACGGGTGGCGGCAGCGGTACGAGAACGCGGCCAAGGCATGCCCATGAGTGGCTCGCCCCGACGTAGGGACCCGTCCCGCGCGTAGGGTGCCGGAATGCGCCTGGTGGGGGTGCGGGTTCGGAGAGAGGGCACAACCGGTGGAGTCGACGGCTTTCGATGCGGGCGAGCGGCGGATCTGGGCGGGGCGGGCCAAGGCGTACGCGGGCAGCTTCGGCAAGGTGTGTGCCCATCCGGTCCCCCGGCTGCTCGACGCGGCTCGGGTGAGGTCCGGGGTGCGGGTCCTCGATGTGGGGACAGGGACGGGCACGGTCGCCGCGGCCGCCTGCGCACGGGGCGCGCGGGTGACCGGGGTCGACGCCGAGATCAGCATGGTGGAGCTGGCGGCACAGGCCGTTCCCTCGGCCGAGATGCACCTGGCCGTACTTCCTCAACTCCCTTTCTCCGACGGCCTGTTCGACGCCGCGACGGGCAACTTCGTCCTCAACCATGTGGGGCGGCCGAGGGCCGCGCTGGCCGAACTCCGCCGTGTCGTGCGCCCGGGCGGACGGATCGCGGTGACCATCTGGTCCGTACCGGCCGCGGCCGGACAGGCCTTGCTCGGCCGGGCCGTCGAGGCCGCGGGCGCGGTCCGGCCGTCCCACATCCCGGCGCTCGCCGCCGAGGACGACTTCCCCCGCACCGAGGCCGGACTGGCCGGGCTCCTCACATCGGCAGGCCTGAAGGATGTGGTGTGTGAGTCGATCCAGTGGGACCACCACACAGAAACGGAGGAATGGTGGGGTGGGGCCGCCGATGGTGTGGGCGCCATCGGGCAGACCGTGGCGAGCCAGCCGGACCACACCCTCGGTGAGATCAAGCGCCACTTCGACCTCCTCGGCGCCGAATTCGCCGAGCCCTCAGGGCGTCTGGTCCTCCCGCACGCCGCCCTCCTAGCCCACGCCCGCCGCTGACGAGAACTGAGCGGGCCCCACGGCTCACCGGCCGGAGGGAGCCGACCCGATCTCGACCACCCGCGCCCACGCGGGAGGTGTGTCCGGTTCGTAGTCGGGATCGTGCTCCTTCCACGCAGGGCCGGCACGGTGGCGCGGGAACAGGCCCACCACCGTCCGGCACGGTGGGCGGGTGGCCGGCCAGGGGGTCTGGCCGTCGGTCAGGATCACGATGGCATCGGGGCGGGGCCGCGCCCGCAGCGCCCTGGCGAAGCCCTCGCGCAGGTCCGTACCGCCGCCGCCCATCAGCGGAATTCCTTCGCCGCGGCACAGCGGGTGCACGATGCGGGCCGCGGCGTCGCACGGCAGCACACTGACCAGGTCGCGACGGCCGCCCACGGTGCGGGAGATCGCGGCAACTTCCAGGAGCGCGCTGCCCAGTTCGGTGTCGCTGACCGAGCCGGAGGTGTCGATGACCACGGACACGCGAGGCGGCTTGCGCCGGAGGCTCGGCAGAACCACGCCGGGCATCCCGGCCGAGCGTCGCGACGGCCGGCCGTATGTGTAGTCCTCGCCCGCGCCCGCCCCGGAGACCGCCGAGCGGACCGCCGCGCCCAGCAGCTCACGCCACGGCTGCGGCGGGTGTAACGCCTCTTCCGCCCAGCGCCGCCACCCGTCCGGGGCCGTCCCGGGTCGGCCCCGGATGCCCTGCGCCACCCGGAACCGGACCGCGTCGCGCTCCTGCTCGCTGAGGCCGTGCGCCCCGTCGGGCCCCAGCTCCCACTCCCGCTTGAGCCCGTCGGCACCGCTGCCGCAGTCGAGCCACGCCATCAGCTGCGTGGTCGGCCCGAGACCGAACTTGAGCAGGTAGTCCTCCATGAGCTGGCCCGTATTGAGCCCCAATGCCCCTGGCTCGACAGCTCCTTCGGGCCGGACGAGGCCGTCGCCGTACACGTCGTCGTTGATCTCGCAGTCCGCGGCGATGTTCATCCGCAGGCGTTCGCCCCGGCCGGTGAGACCGCGCTCGCGGGCGAGCCGGTCGCTGCGCCCGTGGTGGTCGCGCAGCAGGTGCGACACCTCGTGCACCCATACGCCCGCCAGTTCCTCCACTGGCGTGCGCGCCACGAACGCCGGCGACACATAGCACCGCCAGTGCCGGTCGACGGCCATGGTCGGTACGCTCCGTGACTCCACCGGATGCAGGGCGAACAGGGCCGTGGCCAGGTAGGGCCGGACCCGGACGGCGTGCAGCCGGGCGGCGAAGAGCCTGTCGAGGTCGAGGGCGCCGGGAGGCCTCTCGTGGTCCAGGGGGCCGGAAGGCCTGGCGTGGTCCAAGGGTCCGGGAGGCCTCCTGTTGTCCAGGGCCCCGGGGGCGTCCGGGCTGCTCATCGGCTCGCCTTCGCGGTGGCACGCGCCCGGGCCGCCGCGTGATCCGCCCGCCGGGACAGGGACACCGCTCCGGCCAGCCGCTCGATCGACGCCGGTACGTCCCAGTCCTCCCTGCGCAGTGACGCGAGTGTGGTGGCTGGGACGACGACCAGGTCAGGGGCGCCGCTCTCCACCGCCCGGGCCATGAGCGCCCACGCCGCGTCCCAGCGGGCCCTGTCGGGACGTTGGCGTACGGCCGCCACCACACCGTCGAGCACCGCCTGGCGCAGATCGCCCCGCTCGGGCAGCTCGGCGCCCGCCGGGTCGGCGAGCAGCACCTCGGGGTCCGGGAGGTCCAGCCGGTCCAGGCTCGCGAGCAGCTCAAGGCCGGGACCGTCCCCCACAGTTCCTCTGACCAGCAGGGAGAGTACGTCGCGGGAGGCGCCGGCCGCGGTCGCGAAGGCGATCAGGCACAGGGTCATCTCCCAGCTGCGGGGCGAGGGCCAGGGGCCGCCCCGGCGGGTTTCGTTGCTGGGCAGCTGGTGGACGAACTTGGGGCGGGCGGCGAGGAGCCCGCACACCGCGCGGCGGGCGAAGCCGACGGCTTCCGGCAGCATGTGCGGGGCGAGCCGGGGCAGTGTGGCCCGGGGCCATGTGCCGCCGAGGCCACGCACCACGACCTCGTGGTCGTGGGTCCACTGGAGGTGGACGAACCGGTTGGCCAGTGGCGGGCTCAGCTCCCAGCCGTCGGCCGCCGAGGACCGGGGGTTGGCGGCCGCCACGATCCTTACGGCGGGCGGCAGTTGAAGGGCGCCGATGCGCCGCTCCCGTACGAGTCGGAGCAGCGCGGCCTGAACGGCGGGCGGCGCGGTGGACAGCTCGTCGAGGAAGAGCAGCCCTCGGCCGGCCCGGACCAGGCGCACCGCCCAGTCCGGCGGCGCCATCGGAACGCCCTGTTCAGCGGGGTCGTCACCGACAATGGGCAGGCCGGAGAAGTCGGACGGCTCGTGCACACTGGCGATCACTGTGGTCAGCGGAAGGTCCAGAGCCGCCGCCAACTGGGTCAGGGCCGCGGTTTTGCCGATGCCCGGCTCACCCCACAGCAGTACGGGCAGGTCGGCGGCGACAGCCAGGGAGAGTGCCTCAAGCTGTGTGTCGGGACGCGGTTCGGTGGTGGTGTCCCGCAACAGGGCCAACAGCTCACCTGCTACGTCGAGTTGAGGGTGGGGGTGCGTGTGGGGGGTCAGGGGTGGAGTGGCGGGTGTCAGTGGCAGCGAGCGAGGCGCGTGTGGGCATATGTGGTCATCACCTATGGGTTCATATGTGGTCATGGTGAGCTGAGCGCGTGTGCGGGGGCATGGGCGCCCCAGGGCGGGCCGGTCAGCGGGGCTGTGTGTGGCGGGGGGTGCGAGCGTCGGTCCCACATGGCCGGCTCCGTACGGTGACGGATGGCAACGAGAAGGCATGCCCCCGCGCCTGATCGGCCTGGTTCCGGGCAGGGCGCACGCCTGACCCCTGACCCGGGGGCGAGGTCGGCGATGCGACGGCCTTGATCGACTGGTCACGCCCCCTACCGGGGCATAAGGTCGATTGGTGGACGTCAGCGTCCACGGTCCCTCGCGCGAGGGCAAGAACCGCCATGACGAGTTCGCAGCCGACACCCACGACCCAGACCGCAGCCCCGGGCAAGAGAGGCGGCGGCAAGGGGGTCGCGCTCCTGGTGATCGCCTCGTGCCAGTTGATGGTGGTGCTCGACGTCACCATCGTGAACATCGCGCTTCCGCACATCCAGAGCGCGTTGCACTTCTCGACCACGGGCCTGGCCTGGGTGGTCAGCGCCTACACCCTCACCTTCGGCGGGCTGCTCCTGCTCGGCGGGCGCACCGGTGACATCGTCGGCAGGCGCAGGGTCTTCATGTGCGGCGTGCTGCTCTTCGCGATCGCCTCCCTGCTCGGCGGACTGTCGCAGAACTCCGGCCAGTTGCTCGCGGCGCGCGCGATCCAGGGTGTCGGCGGCGCCATCGCCTCGCCGACCGCGCTCGCACTGATCACCACTACGTTCACCGAAGGCCTCGAACGCAACAGGGCGTTCGGTGTCTTCGCGGCGGTCTCCGCGGGCGGCGGCGCGATCGGTCTGCTCGCGGGCGGCGTCCTCGTCGAATGGCTCAACTGGCGCTGGGTCCTGTTCGTCAACGTACCGATCGCCGTGCTGATCCTGCTGGCCACCCCGCGGCACATCAAGGAGTCCGAACGCCATTCCGGCCACTTCGACCTCGCCGGAGCGCTGACCTCCACGCTCGGCATGGTCGCGCTGGTCTACGGGTTCATCCGGGCTGCCCAGGAGGGCTGGCGCGACCCGTTCACGCTGGGGTCGTTCGGCGCCGCGGTGGTGCTCCTGTTCACCTTCGTCATGGTGGAGCGGCGCTCGCAGCAGCCGATCACCCCGCTGCACATGTTCGCCGACCGCAACCGCGCGGGCACGTACGGCATCATGCTGAGTCTGGCCGCCGCGATCTTCGGCATGTTCTTCTTCCTCACCCTGTTCGTGCAGGACGTGCTCGGCTTCACCCCGCTCCGGGCCGGTCTCGCCTTCCTGCCGGTCAGCGCGATCATCGCCGTGGGCGCGGGCCTGGCGTCCCAACTGCTGCCCAAATACGGGCCCAAGCCCTTCATGGTGACGGGCGCGATCCTGGCCGCCGCCGGGTTGTCCTGGCTCACGCAGACGGACATCCACTCCACCTATCTGGGGAGCATCCTGGGACCGATCCTCGTCTTCGGCCTGGGCATGGGCCTGAACTTCGTCTCTCTGACGCTCATGGCCGTCTCCGGTGTCCCTCCGCACGAGGCGGGCGCCGCCTCGGGCATGCTCAACGCCACGCAGCAGGTGGGCGGTTCGCTGGGTCTGTCCATCCTGGTCACGGTGTTCGGTACGGCCAGCCGGAACGAGGCGACCGACCAGGTTCCGAAATTCCTGAGCCAGGCCGATCCGGCGCAGCGCCTGATGTTCCAGCACACCGGCCGGCTGCCGCGCCCGTGGAGCGACCAGGTGCTCACGTCCGGGGTGTCCACGGCCTTCATCGTGGCCGCGATCTTCGCCGTGGTGGCCGCGCTGATCGCCCTCCTCGCCATTCAGGTACGCCCCTCGGACCTCGAACGCCTCCAGGGCGCGAGGCCCACCGCCACCTGAGGCGCGTTTTCCGCCCCCCAACTCGCGCTGACGGAGCGGTTCCGGTGCGTAGCAGAGGCGTAACAGAGGGACACCACACAAGCACGACCCACACGCACAGCACAGCGGCACGACACAGCGCGGGCGCGCATGGTCGCGCCGTCCACGATGCTTCACGCCGGGTTTCGCGCCGCGTGGGTGGGGAGGATATTCGGGATCCGGGGACGATTCGAGCCCCCGTCGGCGGATTCCTTGCGGAGGTGCCCCACCGTGAGCACGACGATTCCCTCGCGTACGGGAAAGGCCCCGGGCGGCTGGCCGCTGCTCGGCCACGCATGGCAACTCCATTCACGTCCGCTGGAGTTCCTGTCCTCGCTCCCCGCACACGGAGACCTCGTACGCATCGGAATGGGCCCCTGGCCGGCGTACGTCGTCTGCGAACCGGACGCGGCCCATCGCATGCTGGCCGACTCCCGCACGTTCGACAAGGGCGGCCCGTTCTTCGACAAGGCGCGCGTGCTCTTCGGCAGCAGTCTGCCCATGGCGGGCTGGCAGGAGCACCGATGGCAGCGCCGCCAGATGCAGCCCGCCTTCCAGAGCGACCGGATCGAGAAGTACGCCGTGGTGATGGGCGAGGAGGTCGACCGCATGACCTCTCGCTGGCGGCCCGGCCGGCGCCTGGACGTCACCGACGCGCTGACCACCCTGACCCTGCGCATCGTCACCCGCAGCGTGCTCGGCGCCGAAGCGCAGGACGAGGCCGTCGCCGAGGTCCAGCAGAGTCTGCACACCGTGATCGACGGCACCTACCAGCGCGTCATGCTGCCGCTGGGCCCGCTCTACCGGCTGCCCACCCCCGCCAACCGCCGCTACCGCAGCGCCCGCGACCGGCTGCACCGCGCCATCGACGGCATCATCGCCGAGCGTCGGGCCTCCCCGGGCGGCGACGACCTGGTCTCCATGCTGCTGGCCGCGCGCAACGACGACACCGGCGAGCCGATGACCGACGTGGACATCCGCGATCAGCTCATGGTGATGATCGGCGCCGGGTTCGAAACCACCGCCAACAGCCTGGCGTTCGCCCTGTGGCTGCTCAGCCGGCACCCGGAGGCCGAGGCGCAGGTGCACGCCGAGGTCGACCGGACCCTGGCCGGCCGTACGGCCACCACGAAGGACCTCGACGGCCTGGCCTACACCCGGCGCGTCATCAACGAGGTTCTGCGCATGTATCCGGCGGGCTGGTTCTTCACCCGCGTCACCACCACCGACACCACCCTCGCCGGAAGCCACCTCCCCAAGGGGACGGCTCTCCTGTACAGCGCCTACCTCCTCCAGCACCGTCCCGAGCTGTTCCCCGACCCCGACCGCTTCGACCCCGACCGCTGGATCGGCCAGAACACCGACAGCCTGCCCCGGGGCACCTTCGTCTCGTTCGGCGGCGGCAACCGCAAATGCATCGGCGACCAGTTCGCCCTCATCGAGATGACGCTGGCCCTGGCCACGGTCTGCACCCGCTGGAGCCTGCACCCCGACCCCGGCAGCACCATGACGGTCCAGGTCCGCGGCACCCTCGGCCCCGGCCGGCTGATCATGACCTGCCGGCCTCGGAGCACGTCCGAGGAAGGCTGACCCCCACCAGCCCACCGGCCGGCCCGGCCGCGAACCGGAACCGGAACCGCCTCCCGCATCCTGCCGTCCTCCAGCGCGTGATCGTCGCGAGCGGCGGCGGCGCGAGGATCCCCGGGCCTGCGGCTCTCCGGGTGGAGGTGGTGCGCGTGCGGGGACCGACCAACGCGTCCCGGTCACGGTCCGGCGCGTCCGAGGAGGACGCTTTCGGGCACACGATGTCGTTCGCGGCGCTGGCCCAGGCGCCGAACAGGCGGCGTACCGAAGCCTGGCTGCTCGGCTTCGTCGTCGTGATCACGCTCGGCGGCCATGCCTGCACCGGCCTGTCGATGCAGGGCCGGCTGCCCGCGGGATTCACCGGGTTCGCCGTCGCCGTCTTCCTGCTCGCGCTGGTCCCGCACCTGGCCGTACGGCGCTGGGCGGCGCGGGCCGATCCGCTGCTCCTGCCGCTCGCCCTGCTGCTCACCGGGCTCGGCCTGGTCCTGCTGCACCGCCTGGACGTCACGTACGCGGCCGAACCCCGCCTGAAGATCGCCCAGGCGGGCAGCGGACAGCTGGTGTGGACGGCCATCGGCGTGGCGGTCTGTGTCGGCCTTCTGGTGGTTCTGCGTGATCACCGCCGGCTCCAGCGCTACCTCTACCTGATGATGGCCGTCGCCCTGGTGCTCCTGATGGCTCCCGCGTTCTCCAGCGCCGACCAGTTCGGCGCCAAGCGGTGGATCATGCTGGGGCCGCTGTCCGTGCAGCCCGGCGAGTTTGTGAAGATCATGATTGCGGTGTTCTTCGCGGGCTACCTCACGGTCAACCGCGACGCGCTGGCCCTGTCCGGCCGCCGCCTCCTCGGCATGCGGCTGCCACCCGGCCGCCAGCTCGGGCCGATCGCGGCGATCTGGGTGCTCAGCCTCCTGGTGCTGATCTTCGAGCGCGACCTCGGTACGTCCCTGATCTTCTTCGGCCTGTTCGTGATCATGCTGTACATGGCTACCGAGCGGACCAGCTGGGTGGTGTGCGGTCTGCTGATGGCGGTGGTCGGGGCGGCGGTGGTCGGTTCGCTGGAGCCGCACGTGCACGGCCGGGTCGAAGCCTGGCTGAACCCGATGGACGCCTTCACGCCCGAGGGCCGGAAGGCGGGACTCTCCAACCAGTTGGGGCAGGCCCTCTTCAGCTTCGGCAGCGGCGGCATCACCGGGACGGGCCTCGGCCAGGGGCACCCGGAGCTCGTCGGCTTCGCCGGGAACAGCGACTTCATCCTCACCACCGTCGGCGAAGAGCTGGGCCTGGCCGGGGTGATGGCCGTCCTGCTCCTGTACGGGCTGCTCGCCCAGCGCGGCCTCCACATCGGGCTGCTGGCCCGCGACCCGTTCGGCAAACTGCTCGCCACCGGCATGGCCGGCGCCCTGGTACTCCAGGTGTTCGTGGTGACGGGTGGTGTCATGGGGCTGATCCCCCTCACCGGAAAGGCGCTGCCGTTCCTCGCGAAGGGCGGCTCCTCGATGGTGGCCAACTGGCTGATGGTGGCCCTGTTGATCCGCATCAGCGACAGCGCGCGGCGCCGTCACGAACCGGCTTCCAGCAGCAACGTCGCGTCCGGCCGCTCGAATCCCGGTGCGCGCGGAGCGGTCGCGGGGGTGGGATGAGCCGCCCCACGAGCGGCCGGAACCATGAGGTGTCCATGCCGCGTCCACGTCTGTGGTCACGTCATCCGCCAGTCCCAGGAGGGGAAATACCATGGTCGACCCGGGCAGCACGCTCCCGCCCAACCAGCGCCGCAGGAAAGGGGGATGTCTCCCCGCCCTGGTGGTTCTCGTGGTGATCCTGGGTCTCGGGTTCGGCGCGTCCAAGCTCTTCGGGGACCACAAGGGAAAGTCCTCGTCGTCCTCGTCCGGCTCCCACGACAGCGGTGAGTGGAAGGTGGGTGACTGCGGCGGCCCCGACCCCGATGACAAGCCGAACGGCTACAAGGCGTTCGGCTGCGGCGATTCGGGCGCGACCTTCAAGGCCCTCGACATCCAGCCGGCCAGTTTCATGCCGGACTCCATTCAGTGCCCGGCCGGTACGGATCTGATCATCCAGGTGAGCGTCAGCTACGGCTCTTCGAAGAGCAAGGGCGGCGGCATCCCCTCCAAGACGGTGTGCGGACGCAACCTGTCCGCCGACCATCCCGGGGACGCGGGCGCCGGCGGCGGCCAGCTGGTCAAGGGTGACTGCGTCACGTCCACGGCGAAGGAAGTCCCCTGCGCCTCCGGGGGTTCGGACACGTACAAGGTGCTCGACCTCACGAAGGAGACCTCGCAGTGCCCGGCCGGCACCACCGAGCCGATGCGGTTGACCATGGCGATCGGCCGCCCCTACGACGTGATCTGCACCGCGAAGCAGTAGCCGTTCGACACCGGCGGAGCAAAGTCACCGGACCGCCCGCGCGGATGCGGCAGCCGGCTCGGCCCGCTCGCCCGGACGGTGATCGTCCTGGTCGTTCTCGCCCTCTTCGTGCTGTGCGGCATCCCGGTAGTCAGCCCACCGGCCTCCGGGCGCATGGCCGCAGGTCGGACCCTTTATCGTCGGGGCAGAACAATGCCCGCGGCTGCCGGACGATCACCTGAGTCCGGCGGCCCAAGACCCAGGAGTGTGCGACGAGATGGCGAGCAACAGAGCAGATGTGACGGTGGCCGAACGATTCCTCGGCGCGTTCGGCGCGCACGACTGGGAAGCCATGCGCACGGTCCTGGCCCCCGACCTGGCCTGGAGCATGCCCGGCACCGGAACCATCTCCGGCACGATCCACGGCGTCGACGCGGCCATCAACCGGCTCCAGGAGATCGTCGGCCGGGGCCTCAACACCGAGCTGCTCCACATCCTGACCGGCCAGAACGGCGTCACCCTGTCCCTGCACAACACCGCGGAGACGCCGGACGGCCGCAAGCTCGACGAGCACCTGGCGACCGTGCTGACCATCCGCGACGGCAGGATCGCCGCGATCGACAGCTACCTGTCCGACGTGGACGGCATGAGCGCCTTCTTCAACTAGGCAGAAGGCACATCGGCTTGGCCCGGACGTCCTCGGGGGAATCATGAACGTCAGCACCGCACCACCGGGCCTCATAAGGAAGTTGAAGGCCGGGCACGTGGTGGCGATCGGGTGGGCGCTGTGTGCCGCAGCCCTCGCCGAACGTGTTCCGAGGTTCACCTCCGGGCACCGCTATCTCCTGTGCCATGCCTCATCCGCCCTCGACCATCTGACACTCACGGCCCTCGCGCTGGTGACGGCAGCGGGGGTGTCTGCTCTGGTCGGCGCGATCATGATGCAGTCGAAGGACTCCCACCGGCCTGCGCTTCCCCTGGTGTGGCTCGTCGTCGTGGTCGCCCTCCTCGTCGCGGCTGACGGGGTGGACGCCCATGGGGAGGCGCTGGCCACACAGCTGTCGGCCACACCGTTCACGGAAGGTGCGTGCGACTACACCCCCCAGGACTACGTCGCCACACCGGGCTGGTTCTTCTGGTAGGCCGCCACCACATGGCCACACCGTCGAACTCCGCCCATGTGTCGGCGTCAGGCACCCAGCGCGGCCAGCAGCATCGGCAGGGAGCGGTGCAACTCCCTTTGCCAGTACGGCCATTCATGGATGCCGGGTCCGTAGAAGTCGGTGACGGCCGGGCTGCCGAGGGCGCGCAGCCGGTCGGCAAGAGCCCGGTTCTGCTGCTCGAAGTAGCCCTCGTTCGGGTCCTTGGTGCCCGGCGGATCGTACGGTCCGCCGGGCTTCCCGTTCCCGCAGGACAGGAAGACGGGCAGCCCGCGCAGTGAACTCGCCCGCACGGTGGGGTCGTGCTCGGCCCACACCGCCCGCTGGCGTACCGGATCACCCCAGATCGCGTACGGGTCGACGCCCAGCTGCCGGTCGAGGTTCAGGAACCAGTCGGGGCCGAACCCGCCGGGCACCTGGAGCAGCGGGTGCACGGTGCCGCTGTACGACGCGGCTGCCCGGAAGAACCCCGGGTGGCGAGCGACATACAACAGCGCGCCCAATCCCCCCATCGAAAGGCCTGCGGCGACGCGCCGGCCGCCCGCGCCGTAGCCACGTTCGAGGATCTGCCTGACCTCGGTGAGGTGGAAGGTCTCCCAGCGGGGCGCGCCGCCCTTGCCGTAGTTCCACCAGTTGCTGTACCACCCCGCGGCGCCGGCTTCCGGCATCACGACCAACACCCGCCGAAGTGCCGTGAGTTGGGCCACGTCGGTGTACTTCGTCCAGTCGGCGTAGCCCCCGCAGCAGCCGTGCAGCAGCCACAGCGCCGGCCAGTAGTGTCTCCCGGGCGACCAGCCGTCCGGGGTGAGCAGCCGTACGTGGGCGGTCGTGCCCAGGGCCGGGGAGTCGATGGTGAGGTCCAGCAGGCGGGGACCGACGCGCTGTTCGGCGACGACCCGCGCTCCGTCGTCGGCGCGTACGGACCGTTCCCGGGCACTGCCCGTGCCCACCGTGAAGGCGCTGGTCAGCAGGGCGAGCAGAACCGTGACGACAACTGTGATGACCGGTACGCGACGCATCCCGACCCCTTTGTGTGAGCCCCAGGCTCTCTTGGAAGCACCGAGCCGTCCGGCGACCGACGGCTCCAACGGTTTACCAGCCGCACCCCACCCGGCGCGAGAGGCGCTCCAGGCCCACATGTGGGTTCACCACGTGTGGGCTGAACCCGTGGAGCGCCCTGCCGCAGGTGGATACGCCGTCGAAGCTCTCGCGGGGGTCAGAGCGGCAGGCGGGTTGCGTCGCGCCTCAGCCTGGGTGCCGGAAGCGCGTGCTCGCCTCGCGGCCTCGGGGGCGCGGGCCGCGTCGGAGCGTTGCGAGCGACCGAGGTGATGAGTTCCCGGAGCTGCTCCACATAGCGATGGATGTTCTTGTACGCGATCGCCGTGTCCGGGTAGCGGACGGCCAGTTGGAGCCCACCGTGCAGGCGGGTGAACCACGCGCACACCTGGTCGCCGTAGGACACCCGGAGCATGGCGTACGCCTTCTGCTCGTCCCACTGGCGGGCCCCCGGGATGTCCCGCGCGTCGACGAACGACACGATCGAGTAGAGGTCGGGGGACGTGGGGCGGAAGTCCGAGCCGAGCAGCCGGAGCACGCGGGCGATCGGCAGGTGGGCCAGGGACTTGTTGGCCCGCAGCGCGGCATGGACCATCGTCAGCGCGTCGTCGAAGCCCAGCGCCTGCGCGACCGGAACCTCGATCGGCGCACCGCCGACGTACCACCCCACGGAGTCCGCCCACCGCGACTTGGCCCGGGTGTGGAGCGGCACCACAGTGCGGTAGACGGGTTCGCCGCCGATGTCGTGCACGATGAGGCCGGTGGCCGCCAGGATGCCGACCTGCCCGCCGCCGAACGGCCGGCAGTACGCCGAGAAGGCGGCGGCGTCCGCGTCGTCCACGAGCATCTCGTACAGGAGCTTCTGCTCGGGCAGCCTGCCGCCGGGTTCGAGGCCGAGGTCCACCGGGAAGGCGGGCAGCCTGCCGTCGCAGCGGCTGATGAACTCCCGCCACCGCGCGATGATCGCGTGGGTGTCGTCGACCTGGTCCGCGCTGGCCCGCTCGATCTCGCAGAAGTCGACATAGCTGCCGGCCGGGGCTGCCTCCTGGCCGCGCCCTTCGGCCCGCGCCACGTAGAGCTCGTGGACCTCGGAAGGGATGCGCTGGATCGAGTACGCGTCGACGTTGCTGTGGTCGAAAGCCATGTAGACGCTGGTCGACTCGTCCCTGACCACTGCCGTGTACAGGAAGTTCGGCCAGCCCAGCGCGTCCGCCGCCACATCGAAACGGTCCTGGAGGTGGCGGCTCAGCTTCTGCCCGTCGCTGAAGTCGCCCACGACTTCGCGCCTCAGTGCCACGACGTCGGGCGTCGCGGTGAACCTGCGCATCTCGTCGCCGACCCAGCGGAAGCCGCTGCGCAGCGTCTCGTGCCGGAGCGTCCAGGTTCGCAGTGCCTCTTCGAGGACATCGAGGTCGACGGGCCCCGGGATGTCGAACGCGGCACCCAGCCAGGTCGGCACGAACAGGCCGTCCCGGCGCACCGACCGGGCCGTCCGGATGTGTGATTCCTGCACATAGGCGGGAGGCCTGGCGTCATCGGGCTGGCTGGTCGCCGCTTCGACCATGACGGGGTCCAGACTCCACTCGACCAGCCGTCCGGGACGGACTTCGCAGCCGTGAATGTCGGTAATTCGCACGCAGTCTTCCATTCACACGCTGTCGGGGAACACGGGCGGGCAGCAGGCCGAAGGAGCTGGAGGCCCCTCCCGAGCCCACGTGGCCAAACCCCTTATGGGGCACGGCGGATCGACGAAGTCGAGTGGCCTCCGCCTGTGTACGTCCGCCCCAACGCCCCGCATCAAGACTCCCGTTCGCGGCGCCCTCGGACGGAGAGCGGGGGCCGCGCACCGCAGCTCAGCAAATACGGTCATGCGGTGACCAACGGGGGACGAGCGCCCCGGGCACGCAGAACCACCCCATCGAGTCGCATGCGCCGACCTGCGCGCCATCACGCCCCGGACGACGGCTTGGCCTACCGCCTGGTGTCCTTGACCAGGGAGGCAATGCCCTTCAGCGGCTCCGCCGCCTCCTTCTTGGCATCGGCGACGTCCTTCGCGGCTTCCTTCTTCGTATCCGCCGCCTCCTTCTGCGCGTCGCGCTTCGCAGCCGCGACGAGCTGATCGAGCTTCTTCTTCACCTCTGCCAGCTCGGTCTTGATGTCGTCCTTGGGATCGTCACCGGGCCGGCGGTCCGTCGCCTCGTCAGCCGGCCCCGGCGAGGACACAACAGGCATGTGGGCGGCGAATGCCGGGGCTGCGGAACTCACGGCGAGAGCGCCGCACAGGGCGATCGCGGCGATGGTGGCACGACGGCGCATGAAGCGCTCCTCAGCAGGTCGACGGCACAGATGCCCCCCTCGATGCACTGATCCACTCTTCGACACCCTTGTTTGGAGAGCCAGCCCGGCCTGGCCGAAAGAGTGAGCACCACCGGCGTCCACATGTGGGGGCGCCCCATATGGCTCGGAGCCGATCATGGAGTATCTACCCATGGGTGAACGGGTAGAGCGTGTGGACGAGCAGGACCGCGTCATCGGCGTGGTCGAGCGGGGCGAGGCCGTACGGCAGGGATGGCTGTACCGGATGGCCATGGTGCTGTGCCGCGATGCGAGCGGCCGCTATCTGGTGCACCGGCGTCCCGAGAACAGTTCACGGTTCCCGGGCGAGTACAGCTGGCTGGTGGCCGGAGCCGTGGGTGTGGGCGAGCCCTACGAGGACGCGGCGCGCCGCGAGCTCCGTGAAGAGCTGGGCGTGGAGGCCGAGGTGCGCCCGCTGTTCAAGTTCCTGTGCGACGGCGAGCTCAGCCCCTACTGGTTCTCGGTGTACGAGACCGTCGTGGAAAAGGAGGACGTCGCACCGGACGCGTCCGAAGTCGCCTGGCACGGCTGGCTGTCCAGCGACGAATTGAGGACGGCCATGGCGAGCTGGACGTTCGTCTCGGACAGCCGGGACGCCTACGACCGCTATCTCGCCATGGGCATGGGCTAGCCCTGGGCATGGGCCAGGAGTCGGACCGCCCTGTTCACGTCGTTCCGCCGGCTCGTCAGCCGGTCAGCCGGTCAGCCGGTCAGGAACGGTTGACCCGGCCTGCCACCGCGTGGCCGATCAGCAGGTAGACCGCCGCGGGCAGACCGTAGTTGACCACCGTGCGCCACGTGTCGGACTTGATGGTGAACATGTCGCGCGACCAGCCCGAGAGCCAGTCCGCCGCGTTCCGGACCCACGAGACGACGTCGTTCGCCGTGTTGGCGTTGACCAGGAAGAAGGCGATCCAGAGGATCAGTATCAGTGCCGTGATGTCCGCGATGATGAGGATGCCGGTCGCCGAGGGATTACCGCTATAGCGCCTGGACATGTCCAACTCCTTGTATTTACAGGTGGGTTGACCGGATAGGGCCCGTCTGGGCGCGTACCACTGTTTCGGTGTACCGGCGGGGACCGGGAGTGCGTCGGGATTCATAGGCTCAGCAGGCGCTCCGCGAGCCTGCGGTACTCACACAGGGCCAGGCGCAGGTCTTCCGTGGCAGCGCCGCCGGACGCGTCCTGCCAGGACGCCCGCAGCTTGCCACGACGCCGGCCGAGGGTCTCCGTGATCCGCTCGGCCAGCACGTCTACCGCCGAGGCGGCCTCCTCGACCGCGGAACGGGGCTCGTCGACGAAGCCGCCGACCGTGTGCTGGATCCTGAGCTGGAGCTTGTCCCGCTCCTCCGACGGCAGCACGGTGTCGGCCTCCGCGGAAGCACTGGGCGCGGCCTCCCGTACCACCTGATCAGAACCCTGCTGCTCAGAACCACGCTGCTCGGGCACGGACCGATCGGGCATGGACGGATCGGGTACGGAGTGTTCTGACACCGGCTGATCGGGGCGGGGCCCCTCGGCCTGGGTCATGACTGGCTCCCTCGGGCGATGTCGTGGTGTCGCATGCCGCCCCGGGACGCGTGCCGGCCACCGCGGCCCGCCGGGCGCCCGGCCCTTTGCCCACGGCGTTCCCCGCACAGCACCACGAAGAACTCATGGGCCTGTACGAGGGTCTCGCGCAGCTCTTCCGTGCTGGCACGACGCCCGTCGGCACCCTCGGCCACACCCCGGATCCGGCGGTAGCCGTCGACGTGCTGGGGGTGGTGGACGGAGAGGGCGGCCAACTGCTCCTCGGGCGAGCCGTCGGGGAAGCCGCGCTCCTGTGCGAGGCGGCCGAGCAACGCCTCGGCGTCGGAGACCGCGCGCGTCGGCGAGTCGACGAACTCCTCCTGGACCCGGGCCCATTCGGCCGAGTACCGGCCGCGCGCCTCGGCCGTCGGAGGCAGGACCTTCAGGTCGCCGTACCGGCGGACCCGCTCGTCCAGGTCCTTCTCGGCGGCCTTCACATCGCCGTTGTGCTCGGCCACGGTCCGCTCGTACTCGGGCCCGAAGCGCCGGCGCAGGCCGTGGCCGCCCCGGCGCGCGACGAACATGCCGAGAACCACCGCCACGACAACGATCACCGCCACCGCTGTCAGGATGATGACGACACCACTGGACATGGGCTGCTGCCTTCCCGTCGATGGACGCCCCGCACTCCGGGCTGTCCCCCTGCGAGTAGGCGCGACGCGGCCGGATAAACGCGGCACCGGACGAGCGTCCTGCGGTACGGGCAGCCCGACCGTGGGACAGCCGGGCCGGGGCCGCCGCGGTGCCACGGTCCAGCCCACGGGCGCCCTGATCCCGAGCGCCCACAGACCCACCCTCGTGATCGCGGATTCACTCCAACGGACCACGCGGCTTTCCCAGGGGCCCGAGCGCGGAGACGCTGCCAGAGAGAACCCCCTCACCTGTAGGAGGAAATCGTGCGTATTCGTATCGCACTCGCAGCAACCGCCCTGGCCGCCACGGCCGTAATGGGCACGGCAGGGGCCGCAGCCGCCAACGAGCCGCCGCCGATCGTCGGTCAGGCCAACAACTCCCCCGGCGTCCTGTCCGGCGATGTCATCCAGATCCCCATCCACGTCCCGGTGAACGTGTGTGGCAACAGCATCGACGTCATCGGGCTGCTCAACCCGGCTTCCAACAACAGCTGCACGAACCACTGATCCGCCGGGCCCGCCAAGCGGTTTCGCCCCGGAACCGCACCGCGCTTCCGGGGCGATTCGCCGACGTGACCCGCGTCAGACGTGCATCCGCGCCCCACCCGGAGCAGACTCGCCCTCGCGAGGGGGGACAGCGAGGATCCGAGTGAAAAGGACTGCCACGTCATGTCGACTGCCACCCACACCGAGCACGCCGAGCACACCCATGAGCACGGCACCGGCTGCGGCCATGTGGCCGTGCCCCATGCCGACCATGTCGACTATGTGCACGACGGACATCTCCACCGGGACCACGACGGCCACACCGACGAGTGCGAGCCGACCGCCCACACGGTGCACGAGAACCACAGTCACCGCCACGATGTGGGTTGCGGACACGTAGCCGTACCGCACGGGGACCATGTCGACTACATCCACGACGGCCACCGTCATGCCGACCACGACGGCCACTGGGACGACCACTGAGCACCCTCGACGGCCCTGCGACGCCTGCCGGGGCGGGCCCGCGGCCGGACGGCACCCACGAGTTTTGCGAGACCCCGTACAACTAGCGCCCTTCCCACAGGTCAGAAGCCGGTTGCCCTGGCAGCACCCCGCTGTCAGGGTCTGGCTCCCCTCCCGCAGACCCCACACCCGCTACCCGAGGAGTAACGCCCCGTCCCAGGCGATGAGTCGAGGGTCCGAAGGATGCGACGGGCCACCCTTCACCGACCGGTCGCCCTCCACATACGTATGGAGGGCAAGCGCCGCTCCCGCCTCCCCTTCGAGGAAGCCGAAGTCGCCCACCGCCTCCATCCCCTCCATCCCGTCCACCAACTCACCTGCCAACAGCGGCAGTTGAGCGGCCAACTCCGCGTCATCCATGTCGTACGCCATCCGCGCCACGATCTGCAACAGCCCGCCGGTGCCGTGGCACAGGCCCGGCCCCTCCAGTGCCCGCGTGTCGACGGGCCGCGCAAGGACCGCGCGCATCGAACGCCCGGCCAGCTCCTGCCACTCCTTGTCGACCAGCGCGCGTCCTGCCAGGAACAGGGCGCGGGCGACGCCCGGGGTTCCGTAGCACCAGGCGGCCCGCGTCGGCGGGTTCGGGGGCCGGCCGCCGCCGAGCTCGTCCTCGGCGCGTACGGTCAGCGGCCAGTACGGTCCGCATCCGTCCTCGTGCACCCGACCGGCCAGCCACCCGGCGAACCTGCCGATCGCCTCCGCGTGGCCCCGCACGCGTACGCCCTGCTCATGCGCGAGGGCAAGCACCGCGAGCGGGCCCGGAATCCCGTGCGCCAGGCCCAGGTTGAGGTGGCCGCGCGGGAAGTCCGGGTTCGGCCCTCGGGCTCCGGGGCCGTCCGCCGTCCACCAGCCGGGAAGGGTCCCGTGCGGGGTCACGGCCGGTTCGGCGAGGTCGACCAGGGCCTCCAGGCACTCGCGCAGTGCGGGGCCGTGCGGGTCGAGGGCAAGGAGCAGCCTGGCCAGGCCCGATGCGCCGGACACGGCGTCGTACAGGTGTGACAGCGCACCCGTGCCCGCGGCCCGTCCCGCACGCAGGGCACGCGCCCGCTCCACAGCCGCTTCGGCCACGCGCGGGGTGACCGTGTCGAGGAGCGAGCGATAGGCGTCGGGGCCGGTCGCGGCGACGCGGGCGGCGAAGGCGACGGCCGCCGTCCCGCCGAACAGCCCGGAGGCGCGCAGCCCGCCCGGAGGCCGGATCGCGGCGGCGAGGTGGGCGTGGGCGACCGAGCGGGCCTCGGCGTCCCCGTCCGCCGCCAGCGTGGTGAAGAGCAGGGCGATGCCCGGATGCCCGACGGCGAGCGAGTCGACCCGGGCCGGCCGGAGTGCCTCCGGTGTACGGAGCCGGGCGGCCACGGAATCGAGCACCTCGCGGGCGCGCTCCCTGGAGAGACTTTCCCTCATCTGGACTCCTGGGCTCGTGCTCGGGCGCCGTGCGCTTCGAAGGCGCCTCTGGCCAGGGCGTGGGCGCGGCGTTCGGCTTCGGGGTCGATGCCGATGAGCCGGTTGTGACTCATGTGGATCAGGCTGGCGGCGACGGAGGCGGGCGGGCGCCGGTCCGGGTCGCGCGCGTACAGGTCGGCGAGGAGCTGCCCGTACTCGGCCAAGCGGGCGGCACGCTCCTTCCACACCTGTCGCAGGGCCGGGTGGGCCGCGTCCGGTGCGGGGCCGTCCGGGCCGATCGCGCCCAGGACGGCGGCGCGGTGGTCGCGGAAGGCGCGGTGGTCGCGTTCGGACTTGGCGAAGGCGGCCGGGAACCAGACGCCGGGCGGAGGTCCGCCCGCGCCGTCGAGCAAGTGCCGTGCCAGGTCCGCCGAGTTGACGGCCGCGAGCAGGTCGCGTTCGGGTCCGGTGCATCCGCGCAGCGCTCCGATGCCGGCGAGCGCCGCGAGGCTGTCCGCCTCGAAGACGCGCTCGGCGGCTGCCATCGCCTCGGGGCCGCCGTACCGCTCCAGTTCCGGGTCGTACGTCTCCAGGCTCAGCCCGGCCGCGAGGTTCACCCGGCACAGGTCGGCGGCCCAGTCGCGAACGAGGGGCAGCAGCGCCGCGACCTGCCCCGGTTCGTCGCCGTGGAAGCGGATCCTGAGGTGGGGTGCGGGGTCGCGGTAACGGATGAAGAACCAGCGGTCCACATGGCCGGGGAGGACGGCGAGCAACTGGGGCAGATGCTCTTCGAGGAGGGTGTCGTGGCGGATCTCGGCCGCGTCCAGGCGGGCGTAGAGCCAGTTGCCGCCGGGCAGGACGGCCCGCCCCTCCGGCCGGTGGACCGGCCTCGGCAGCGGAACCGGCCGTCGGCTGTCCGGCTGTCGGACGGCGTGCAGGGCGACGACGAGTTCGGCGGTGCGGGACCCGTCGGGCCCGCGCAGCCAGCCGTCCGCTCCGGCGGCCGGTTCCTCCTGGAGGATCGAGTGCTCCGCGCTCCGCGCATGCGCATACAACAGCCTTTGATGCCAAGGGAGTTGGAGATCGAGGCTGATGCGCTGGTCTCCGGTGACGAGCCGGACCCGGCCCGGCACACTCCAGCGCCGCCGCCAGCTCGCCAGCCCGGCGCACCACTGGTCGAAGTCGTCCGTCGGTACGGCCAGCCGCCATGTCGCGGGGGCCAGGACGGTGCGCCCGCACCGCACCCGGGGCAGCGCGGGCAGCGCGTTGGCCGCGCCCCAGTCCCAGGGCTGCCAGGGCCGGTGCCCGGTCAGCGACACCTCGTGGAGGAAGCGGGCGGCGTTCGGGGCGCCGGTGCGCTGGTTGAGTACGTGATGTGCCCTGACCTCGACCGGCCGGCCGAGACTGCGGGAGTGCACCGTCAGCCGCTCCAGGTCGGCGGTGACCAACAGGTCGCCCAGCGGCAGGACTTGAGGTCCGCCCGCATCCGGGAACGCGCTGACGACGACGCGGTGGCCGAGCCAGCGCGGGGTGCGCGTGATGTTGGCGTACCGGGGCCGCGCCGGGCTGAACTCCAGATGCACGGGCACGGGGCCGTCGCCTCCGGCCCCGGCCACCTCCGACATGAGCCCGGCCCCGCCGAGGAGCCCGGCGAACCGGCCGAAGGTCGCTCCGGCCACATCACTGCCCACGACGGGAGACAGCACGACCCTCAACTCATCGCCATCGCCCACGAGTTCGCCGTAGAGCTCGAACGAACCGGGGACACGGTGCGCCGCGCCTTCCCCGTCCGTTTCCGACAACAGACCCGGTCCGGCCAGCCGGTCGAGCAGCGCGTCGTCGAGCACCACCTCGGGCATCGGCTGCCCGGGCTCGCGGTCGGCGAGCGCCCCGGCCGCCAGCTCGGCGAGCAGCCTGCCGCGCCCCGCGTCGTCCTCCGCGGACCCGGCCGAGGGGGTCAAGGCCGCGCCGCCCCTCGGGTACTCGTACCCCTGCGGCGGCCCCAACCCCGTTTCCTCATCGAGAAGTTCGGTGAGGGGCACTGCGCGCTCGGTGCCGTAGCGCTCCACGAACGCCTGGTGGTAGGCGCGCAGATGCGCGGGCGCGGTGCGCGGCGGCGAGAGGCGCCACAGGACGGTGGCCGCCCGCTCGAACTCCTCGCGCACCTCCGGCGGCAACACCACGTCCGCATCCAGTGCGAGATCGACCTGGAGTACGTGGTCGGCGGGGCACACGCCGGTCATGCGCTCCCGCACCGAGCGCAGGGCCTTCAGCCTCTCTCCGCCCGCGGGCAGTTCCTCGCACTGCCGCAAGTCACCACGTATCGCGTCGAGTTCGTCCCGCAGCGGAAAGTCACCGGGCAGGCGTGCGATGACGTGGCCGAGCGGATCGTCGGCGTCCGGGGGCGGCATCAGGTCGGTGTGCAGGAAGCCCCGCAGCGCGAGGGTGTGGACGAGTCGGGTCACGGCCTCGGCCGGTGCGGTCGGGAAGGCGGCACGCACCCGACGCATCAATTCGGGGAAGGAGACGGGTTCGGCCGACAGCCTCAACGCCTCTGCCACCGCCGGTGTATGACGGAGGCTCACCTCTCGCCTGACGTCGCCCGAGCTCGTGGGAACGTACGGCAGTGTCACGCGCGAGCCGCGGAGGACGTGCTGCTGGTCGGCGACGAGGAGCAGGCCGGGCAGGACCGCGGGGTCCTGGTGCAGACGGTCCACGACCGAGGCGAGCCAGCCGAGGTCGGGGCGTACGGCGGTGCGGTGCCGGTCGCCCCAGCGGACCGAGGCGCTGTCGCCGAACCGGGCTAGCGCGACCCCCGCGAGCAGCCCGAAGGGGGTCGGCCGGGTCGTCATGCGCAGCCGGTAGCGGCCGACGGCGGTCGCTGCGCGGCGCAGCGCGTCCCCGGTGGGCGGCGTGTCCCGGGCGAGGACCTGGGCCAGCGAGGGGCTGGACACCTCGATCGCCTCCCGGAACAGCGGGTCGGCCGCGGCCTCGGCGACATAGGCGGCGAGATCGGCCTCCGCCGGGCCCGCCGGGGTGTCGGGATGCTCGGGTACGGGCCGGGCGGGGGCCCGCAGAAGTACCGGTTCAGCGGCCGTGAACAGCCTTTCCTGTCGTGCCGCGCGCTGTCCGCCCACAGTTCCCCTTCGCCGTACGAATGCCGTAATCCGCCCCTGTCTAGCGGAGGTTCGAGGAATTGTGACCATGCCGGGCAGCCAATGTGCCCGATGATGCAGAACCCCTTTCCCTTTTGTTCACAGTCATTGACGCGGCCAGTCGCCCCCGGCCTACCGTCCATTCGTTCGCTGCGAGATCCGCAGCCGAAACGAGAGGAGTTCCTCATGACCAACGAGACGACTCAGGACCTGTTCGACCTCGACGTGCGCGAGGTGCTGGCCGAGGGCGAGGCCCAGAACAGCGCGGGCATCAGCATCTCCTGCGAGGGGTCCTGCCACCGCCCTTACTGCATCTGAGTTTCTGACACTGCATTTATTTCTGGCACTGCGTCTCTTCCTGACCGTGTGTCAGTGGCGGCTGCGGAGAACTACAGGGTTCTCCGCAGCCGCGGCGTTCCCGGACTCCGGTCAATTGACCGTCGGCCAGTCGACCGGTGCGGCGCGCGGCGCCGTGGGCAGCTGTCCACGTGCCCGCGCGAGCAGTTGCTCGGGGGTGACGGCATCCAGTCTCTTTCGCGCCGCTTCAATCAACTCGCTTACGCACTCCATGAGTTGAAGTTCCGTCAGAGGCCGGGGCGCGAGGCCCTCGCTCGTCTCGGTCAAGAGATCGGCGAGCGTCTGGCGGAGGCGGTTCGTGGTCGCTTCGCGGATGGTGAGGGCGAGGTGGACGGAGAGGCCTTCGTTGCCGGTCGCGGTGTGCGGGGCGCCGCGCGGCACGTACAGGACGTCGCCCGCGCCGATGACCGTGCGCAGGGCTGGTTCGCCCGGGTGCGGCACGGGGCCCGGGTGCCAGTGGCCGTCGGCCGGGGCGTCGTGGACCGTCCACTCCTTGCGGCCCGCGAGCTGCACGACGAGCACGTCGGCGTCGTCCCGGTGCACGTCGAGGCCGCGCCGGCCCGCCATGGTGGCGAAGCAGAACGCCTCGGTCGTGCGGCCCAGGTCCTCGGAGAGCAGGGCGGTCAGGGCGCCCACCGAGGCGTTCCACTGGTCGAGTTGGGGCAGCAGCAGGGTTGCTCCCTCGGCGAGCAGGCGCATGATCCGTTCCGGGTCGGCGAAGCCCTCCTCGGGCCGGCCGGCGACGACTCTGGCGGTGCTGAACTCCGAGGCCGGTACGACCTCGCCCTCCCGCACCATCTCGACGTACGGCGTGCGCATCAGGCCGCCGCTCAGCGCCTCCATCAACTCCCTTGTTCGGGGCGCCTCTTGGGGCAGGCTCGGCGGCCTGAACACATGCGGGCGGCCGTGGCGGCACCGGTCGAGGAACAGCTCGGGCTCCCCCACCAAACGGTCAAGCACTCCCCAGCTCATCGTCTCTCCCCAGGTACGCGGGCGGTCCGGTGCGCCGCCCGGAGCCGAACCTACGGGACGCCCCCGGGGGTGCGCCCCTGGACGGCCGGGCACCGTGGGTGCCGACGAAGCTGCCCGGGAGATCATTGACCCGCCGTCGGCCCGGGTCGGCCCGTACCGTCCACCTGTCGATCCCAGGCTCGCGAACCGTTGACCTCAAGTGCGGTAGAGGTCGTACGTTCCTCGTATGAGTATGGAAGCCACCGCGTGGACGCAGCTCCACAACGTCATGACCGCCCAGCAGGACAAGCGGCCCTTCAACCGGGCCACGCTGCGCCGCATCGGCGCCTTCGCCCGCCCGCACCGGCGGCGGATCGCCCTCTTTCTGGTCCTGAGCGTCGCCACGGCGCTGCTCGCGGTGGCCACGCCCCTGCTCGCCGGGCGGGTCGTGGACGCGATCGTCGGCGGGAAGGAGAGCGGGACCGTCACCCGGCTCGCGCTCCTCATCGCCGCGATCGCCGTCGCCGAGGCGGCGCTCGGCATCGTGAGCCGGTGGCTGTCGGCGACGCTGGGCGAGGGGCTGATCCTCGATCTGCGCACGGCCGTCTTCGACCATGTGCAGCGGATGCCGGTCGCGTTCTTCACGCGGACCCGCACCGGCGCGCTCGTCAGCCGCCTCAACAACGACGTCATCGGCGCGCAGCGGGCCTTCAGCAACACGCTGTCCGGCGTGGTCAGCAACCTGGTCACGCTGCTGCTCACGCTCGCCGTGATGCTGAGCATCTCCTGGCAGATCACACTGCTCGCCCTCGTTCTGCTGCCCGTGTTCGTGCTGCCCGCGCGCCGCATGGGCACCCGGATGGCACGGCTCCAGCGGGAGGCCGCCGAGCACAACGCGGCGATGGGCACCCGGATGACCGAGCGGTTCTCGGCCCCCGGCGCGACCCTGATCAAGCTGTTCGGGCGGCCCGCCGACGAGTCCGCCGAGTTCGCCGCGAGGGCCGGCCGGGTGCGCGACATCGGGGTGCGTACGGCGATGGCGCAGTCCGCGTTCATCACCGCCCTCACCCTCGTGTCGGCCCTCGCGCTCGCCCTCGTCTACGGGCTCGGCGGCTACTACGCGCTGCGCGGCACCCTCGAAGCGGGCTCGGTCGTCTCCCTCGCCCTGCTCCTGACCCGGCTGTATGCGCCGCTCACCTCGCTGGCCGGGGCACGCGTGGAGGTCATGAGCGCGCTGGTCAGCTTCGAGCGGGTCTTCGAGGTGCTCGACCTGAAGCCGCTCATCGCCCAGAAGCCGGAGGCCCGGGAGGTGCCGCCGGGCCCGGTGTCGGTCGAGTTCCACGACGTGCGGTTCGGCTACCCGTCCGCCGACAAGGTCTCCCTCGCCTCGCTCGAAGAGGTCTCCAGCCTGGACACCCGGGGCGGCACCGAGGTGCTGCACGGTGTGTCCTTCCGGGCCGAGCCGGGCCAGATGGTGGCCCTGGTCGGGTCGTCCGGCGCCGGCAAGTCGACGGTCGCCCAGCTCCTTCCGCGGCTGTACGACGCGGACGAGGGCACGGTGCGGCTCGGCGGCATCGACGTACGGGATCTGACCGCCGATTCGATCCGGGACACGATCGGCATGGTCACCCAGGACGGCCATCTCTTCCACGAGTCGGTCCGCGCCAATCTGCTGCTCGCCCGCCCGGACGCCGACGAGGAGCACCTGTGGGACGCGCTGCGCCGGGCCCGCCTGGACGGCCTGGTCGCCTCGCTGCCCGACGGGCTCGACACGGTGGTCGGCGAGCGCGGCTACCGGCTCTCGGGCGGTGAGCGCCAGCGTCTGACGATCGCCCGCCTGCTCCTGGCCCGCCAGCGTGTGGTCATCCTCGACGAGGCCACCGCCCACCTCGACAACACGTCCGAGGCCGCGGTGCAGGAGGCACTCGGCGAGGCGCTGGAGGGCCGTACCGCGGTGGTGATCGCGCACCGGCTCTCCACGGTGCGCTCCGCCGATCTGATCCTGGTCGTCGAGGACGGCCGGATCGCGGAGCGCGGCACGCACGACGAGCTCCTCGAACTCGGCGGCCGCTACGAGGAGCTGTACCGCACACAGTTCGAGCGCCCCGGCGGCGCGCCCGCGCTGGGCTGACCGGCGCCACGGGGTCGTCGGCGCCGTCAGCCCCCGGCGCCGAGGAACCGGTCGACATCGGTGACGGCGCCCAGGGCTCCGAGCAGGGCGCCCACCGACATGTCGTGCAGCTCCGCCCGGGAGAACGCTTCGTTGGTCAGCCAGTCCACGCACAGCGCGCGGACGAACACCAGCCAGCTCATGAGGACGGCGGAGACCGTGTCCCTGGCGGGGCCTTCGAGTCCGGTCGCGTCAAGGACGCGCCGGCTCAGCTCGGCCAGCTCGTCGTTGATGATCGCCTGGATCACCGGGTCGCCCGCGAGCACCCTGTTCGCGGCGAGCACCGTGTGCCGGTTGGCGGCGAAGTAGTCGAAGTGGACGTCGAGCCCGGCGGAGAGCTGTTCGAGCAGCGACTCCGCGGGGTCGATCGGTGTGCCGTCGAGCAGCCGGGCGGCCGCCTGCCGGTAGATGGCGGCGAACAGGGCGCTCTTGTTGGGGAAGTAGCGGTAGAGCAACGCCCTGGAGATTCCGGCCTGTTCGGCCACGTCCTCCATGAGCACGTCGTCGTAGGGCTTCGCCGCGAACAGGTCGGCTCCGACGTCGAGCAACTCCTTGCGGCGCTCGTCGGGGCTCAGCCTGCGGCGCGCGGTCATGCCACCCAGGTTACTTGACGCGTGTCTACTGGCGAACCTATCCTCGCCTTAGTAGACATGTGCCTACTAAGGCGAAGGGGGACCACACCATGGCCAGGCTCCTCAAGTGGCTTTCGTGGACGATGGGCATCGCCGATGTGCTGATCGGCGCCGAACACCTCGCCACAGGCATGGACTTGGTGCCCGGCGCGGGCTCGCCGGGACCGACCGTCGACAGCCTCATGCGGTTCTTCGGCGCGATCTTCCTCGGGTACGGGCTCGCCTGGATCTGGGTGGCGCGGCAGTCGCCGATCCCGTCCAGGGTCGTACGCCTGCTCGCCGGGATCTTCTTCCTGGGCGGAGCCGGTCGGCTCCTGTCATGGGCGGCGCTCGGCCGCCCGAACTGGTTCCAGCTGGTCCTGATGGGCATCGAACTCGCGCTGCCCCCGCTCTACTTCTGGCTGTCGGCCGCCGACGAACGGGAAGTGGCGACCCGCCGCTGGAAGGCCGAGGAGTCGTCCCGCGCCGCGGCCCGCCCTACGCCCTAGGTGTATTGATCACGAGCGTTGTTAACGCTGGTTGGTCTTGATCATGGCGAAGACCTCCGGTGTGGTGGAGGTGTCTAGGCTCCACACCACGCACGGAGGTCTTCGTGTCCCACCGTAATGCCCGCCTGACCATGCACGGCAGGCGGCTGCTGGTCGAACGTGTCCGTTCCGGCCGTCCTGTCGCGCATGTGGCGGCCGAGATGGGCATATCCCGGCCCACAGCCCACAAATGGGTCCGACGCTGGAAGACCGAAGGCGACGCGGGCCTGGCCGACCGGCCCAGCAGACCGGCCACAACCCCGCACCGGACACCGGCCGCACTGGAAGAGCGGGTCTGTGGCCTGCGGCGGACCCGCAAGCTCGGGCCCGCCCGGATCGGCCCAATCGTGGGACTGCCCGCATCCACTGTGCACCGGATCCTCACCCGCCACCGGCTGAACCGGCTTTCCTGGCTCGACCGCCCGACCGGCACCGTGATCCGCCGCTACGAACGCGACCGCCCAGGCGAGCTGATCCACGTCGACGTCAAGAAACTCGGCCGGATCCCCGACGGCGGCGGCCACAAGACCCTGGGCCGTCAGGCCGGCCGGGCAACCCGCTCCGCCATGGGCTTCGACTACATCCACTCCGCCGTCGACGACCACTCCCGCCTGGCCTACAGCGAGGTCCACCCTGACGAGAAGGTCGCGACCTGCGCGGGCTTCCTCACCCGCGCGGCCGCGTTCTTCCACAGCCAGGGCATCCCCCGCATCGAGCGGGTCCTGACGGACAATGCGAGGGCCTACCGCAAGGGCCTGGCCTGGAAAGCCGTCCTTACCGACCTCGGCGCGACCGGCAAACTCACGCGCGCTTACCGGCCGCAGACCAACGGCAAGGTCGAACGCTTCAACCGCACCCTGCTGGACGAGTGGGCCTACCTGCGGCCCTACACCTCAAACGACGAGCGGACAGCGGCCCTGACAGACTTCCTCCACACCTACAACCACCACCGCTGCCACACCGCACTCGACGGACACCCGCCCATCACCCGCGTCAACAACCCTGCGAGTCAATACACCTAGGGCCACGCACGGGCCGACCGGACACCTGAACGGCTGACCAATTTCGGCACATACCGTACGCCTCCGAAAGGTTGGTGATCACGAGGCAACGGATCGCGCCGGATACCGGTCTAGTTCGGTGCGCACCCCCGAGTCGGTGCGGCTGGACGGTGGCCGCCGGGCGCCGCGTCCAGGACGATCTCGTGCAGAGAGTGTTCTTGATCCATGGGGCTCACAAGTACCACCGTTCTGACATTGGCCGTGCTCTGCACGGTGCTCCTGTCCCTCGTCGTCGTGTGGCTGTGGCCCCGGCTGGCGCGGCAGGGGTGGCGGCCGGTAGTCGCGCGGGTGGGCCTGATGTGCGCGGTCCAGCTGCTCCTCTTCTCCTCCGTGGGTCTCGCGGCCAACAAGTCGTTCCTCTTCTACGACTCGTGGGCCGATCTGTTCGGCCGGCAGGACGGCGTGGGGGTCCTGGACGCGAAGGCGGCCGCCAGTCCGGGTGTGAAGGTCGACGGGAAGCAGAAGGTCGACGTCCCGGGCGCGGGAAAGCCGAGCATCGGCGGCGAGGTGCAGCGGGTCACGGTGCAGGGGGCGAAGTCCCGGATAGTCACCCCGGCCTATGTGTATCTGCCGCCGGAGTACTTCCAGAAGGGGTACGAGAAGAAGTCCTTCCCCGCCACCGTGGTGCTGACCGGCTTCCCGGGGACCGCCGAGAACCTCATCAAGGGGCTGCACTACCCGAAGACGGCGTGGACGCTGTCCAAGGAGAAGAAGACGCAGCCGATGATCCTGGTGATGATGCGGCCCACCGTCGCCCCGCCGCGCAACACCCAGTGCATCGACATCCCGGGCGGCCCCCAGACGGAGACGTTCTTCGCCGACGACGTGCGCAAGGCGATCTCCGGTACGTATCGCGTCGGCACGAAGCCGAAGAACTGGGGGTTCATCGGCGACTCGACGGGCGGCTACTGCGCGCTGAAGATCGCCCTGCAGCACCCGGAGGCGTACGCGGCCGGGGCCGGTCTGTCCGCGGACTACCAGCCCGAGGTGGACTCGGACTCGGGTGACCTCTTCCACGGGAACAAGCACGAGGAGAAGCGGTCCGATCTCCTGTGGAGCCTCGACCATCTGCCCCAGGGCAACTCGTCGTTCCTGGTCACCACGTCCAAGCAGGGCGAGAGCAACCTCAAGGAGACCCAGAAGTTCATCGCGAAGGTCAAGCGGCCCGCACACGTCTCCTCGATCACGCTCGATTCCGGCGGCCACAACTTCAACACCTGGCTCCGGGAGATCCCGCCCACCCTGGAATGGCTGAGCGCCCGCCTCGCCGCCGACTGAGCCGCCGAGGGAACAACCACCTGCTCCACACGTCCGACTCGCCTGTCGCCGACGTGATTTCCGGCCCGGACCACGGCCGCTGGGAGCGCGACTTCCGCTCCTGAGGGGTACGGGTGGGCCGGGGGCAGGCGGCAAGGAAACCGCCTGCCCCCGGCCCGTACGCGGTGGGGCGGGTCAGACCAGGTCGACGTGGTACTGGCCGGCCTTGTAGTCGGCGAACAGCGTGTACTCGACTTCGGTCCTGGCATCCGAGTCCTCGCCGAAGTCCTTCTCGACCGGCTCTAGGTCGACGAGGGCGTACTCGCTGTAGCCCTCGAAGTCGCCGGGGCCGTCCGCGACGGCGATGTGGATGGGGGTGTCGTCGGACAGGCCGGCGAGAGCTTCCCGCAAGCGGCCTGCGGTCCATACCTGCGGGGTGTGGTCATAGGTGTCCGTCATGGGCGGAGAGTAGCCGCGCCCCCGCCGCGCCCCGCGCTCCCTCGCCAGCGAAAACGCAACGGCAATCGCTTGGCCTACTGGTCGGGGGCCCCGGTCAGTGGTTGCCCCGCTTGATGTCGACGCGTTTGATGTTCACCGGCAGCGTGGGGTAGCCGTCGCCCGGCCCGTTCTGGTCGTCCTCGCCGCCCGCCGCGATCTTCTGCAGGACGTCGAGCCCGGAGGTGACCTGGCCGAACGGCGTGTAGGCGGGCGACAGCTTGGTGTCCTTCCAGACGAAGAAGAACTGGCTGCCGTTGGTGTTCGGCCCGGCATTCGCCATCGCCACCGTGCCCGCCGGATAGGTGGCACCGGTGAGGTTCTCGTCCGGGAAGGAGTATCCGGGGCCGCCGCTGCCCGTGCCGGTCGGGTCGCCGCACTGCAGCACGTACAGCCGCGCGGTGGTGAGCCGGTGGCAGTGGGTGCCGTTGAAGTAGCGCTTCTCGGCAAGGAAGCGGAAGGAGTTGGTGGTGCACGGAGCCTTGTCGGTCAGCGCCTTGAAGGTGATGACGCCCTGGCTGGTGCGCAGGGTGGCGTTGAAGGGCCGGGCGGCCTTGACCGGGTCGAAGTCCGGTATCCCCTTGTAGTTGTCGGCGGGGACGGCCGGGGTGTAGGTGCACGCGGCGGCCGGCTGTGCCGGGGCGGCCTGCGTTCCCGTGGCGGCACCGGCCTGCGTTGCCGTGGCGAGCGGTATCAGAACGACGGCGGCAAGCAACGCGCCTTGTCTGCGGAGCACTGGAGGGCTTCCTTCCGGAGGGATGAGCATGGCATGGCCGCATCATCCCTTCCACCCCGGGACACCACGGGAAACTCCTATTGGCACATCAACCGACTTACACATTAAGGAAGTTCTTCGATCCCAGTAGAACGGGTCGCCACCCTTGACTGCCTTATGGGGAGTAACATTCGCAAAAGGAATGAAAGGGGCAAAGCGTGTACGTATCTGGAATGCGCAGGATCGTCACCGCGAGCGCGGTGGCGGCACTCGCAGGATCGGGAATCCTGCTCAGCGCGGGCGGTGCTTCGGCGGCGAATCCGACGCCGCAGCCCGTCAGCGGCTCGGCTCAGCAGGCGCCCGCCGCCGCACCGGCGGCCCAGCCCATGAGCAAGGTCGTCGCCAAGGGCGGGGTGTGGATCCGCCAGGAACCGAGCACCACCTCCAAGCGAATCGGCCTGCTGCCCAACGGCATGGCCACCGCGCCGGAGTGCAAGAAGATCGGCCAGAGCGTGGGCGGCAACAGGCTCTGGTACAAGCTCGGAGCAGGCAAGCAGGGCTGGGTCTCGGCACGCTATGTGCAGAACCTCAGCCGCGTGCCGTACTGCAGATGAGCTGACACGGGGCGCCAACAGCCGTATGGCAAGCGGCTGTTGGCGCCCTCGCCTTTCAGGTCCTGCGGCAGTGGACGGCTACCTCAGGAGCCATTCCCGGGTCAGCTCCATGACCTCCGCGCGGCTGCGACCCGCGTGGTCGGCGGCGATGAAGTGCTCGCCGATACGCAGCGAGAAGGCGAGCATCGAGCGGGCCTCGACCTCGCCCTCGTCGGAACAGAGGTCACCGAACAGCGAGCGCAGGTACTCCATCCGGCGGTTGTCCACACGCCGGAGCCGCCGGGCGACGTCGTCGTCGCGCCGGGCCCAGTCCCGGATCGCGAGCTCGGCCACGACCCCCATCGTGGGACCTCGGCCCCCGGTGGCCATGGCGAACAGCCGCTCCAGCCTGGTCCTGGCGTCTCCCCCGCCACTCTCGACCCGCTCGATCACCGCTTCGGCCACCTCACGCTCCCAGGTGTCGAGCATCTCGGTGAGCAGTGCGTCCCGGTTCTTGAAGTAGCCGTAGAAGCCGCCCTTGCTGACACCGAGGGCCTGCGCGAGCAACTCGATCCTGACCGCCTCCGGGCCGCCGGCGGACAACGCCCGCAGCCCCTCTTCGATCCACTTCCCCCGCGGCGTGCGAGTCGCACCCATGCCGTGTCTCCTCTCACGCCGACCCCTGTCCATACGGTGCCGTACAACCGGTGCTAGCCTCGATCTATACGGCATCGTATAGATAGGGGCTCGTTCATGAAACTCCCCGCAACCGCGCACACGTCCCGCCCCTGGCGGATCCACGAGATCGCGGCCGACTTCACACTCGAAGACGTGTGGGCACTGCCGACACCGGGCGGACCGGACGAACTCGACCGCCTGGTACGCCAGTTCACGAGTGGCAACGACGCACGTGACTCCTCCCCCGTACAGCGCTTCCTCTTCGCGGTCCGACGGAAGCTGGGCAAACTGTTCGGCTGGGACAAGCCCGGCGAAGGCGTGGGCACCCGGGTACGCACCCTGCGCGACCGGCTTCCGGCGGACCTCCGCGAGGGGCCGCAGGGGCCCGCCTTCCGGTCACTCCCGTTCACTTCCGTCTACCAGACGCACGACGAGTGGGCGGCCGAGGTGGCCAACAAGACGGTGCAGGCGGTGCTGCACATCGGCTGGGTCCCGGACGGATCGGGCAGCTACCACGGCCAGATGGCCGTCCTGGTGAAGCCGAACGGACTCCTCGGCACGCTGTACATGGCAGCCATCAAGCCCTTCCGGTACGTCTGGGTGTACCCGGCGCTGATCCGGTCGATCGGGGCCGAGTGGGAGTCCAACTCCCGTGAGAACCCGCCCGGTTGACGACTTGGGCAGTCGGCACCCCGGCCGATTCGGGCGGTTGGCGGTGACGAGGCACCGGTGCGCAGGCGTACCGCTCCGTCGCTCTCTCGGCCTGCTCGCCGGGGAGCGCCCTGGTGGCGGCGCCGGATCAGAGGATTCCGAGCAGATGGCCCAGGGTTCCGCCGAGGACGAGGTCGCGCAGCTCCCCGGGCGGGGTCACGCGCTCGACGGTGGTGCGGGCGAGCAGGGGGTCGCCGTAGGGCGCGTCCGAGCCGAAGAGGGTGCGCTCGGGGAGTTCCTGGATGGCCAGCTTCACCGCGAAGACGATGTGGGCGGTGGAGAGCTCCAGGTACATGTTCGGGGTGTCCCGGGCCAGTTCGACGGCGGTCATCCAGTTGAGCCCGCCGAGCTGGCTCACGATCAGCGGCACTTTCGGGTAGCGCGCGGCGAGCTCGGACAGGGTGTGCAGGTCCTCGGCAGTGGTCGGGGCGAAGCCGTGCACGACGACGGGCAGCCCGCCGTGGTCGTGCGCGGCCTCCAGTACCGGGGCGAGCCGGCCGGCCTGCCCGGGAGGCGGGGTGAGTTCTCCGATGCCGTACAGCCGGCCTCCCACGATGTCGCGCTCGACCGCCGTCGCGATCTCCTCCGCGGGCAGGTCCAGGCGCACGGAACCGAACCCGATGAAGCGTTCCGGGTGCGCGGCAAGCGCCTCGTCCAGCTCGCGCCGCGCGGTGCGGTATCCGTCGTTGAGGTCGCCCCTTCCGCTCAGGGCCCGGTCCAGGGCGCTCATCTCGTGGCGCAGGGAAGGCAGGTCGGTGGCCCGCTCGGGGTGGGGCCGGGTGCCGAAGAGCACCGTCCGGTCCACGCCTGCCTCGTCCAGGAGCCGCAGGTGGGTCTCCACCGGGTCGTGGACATGCCCATGGGCGTCGATGATCACTGTTCGTCCTCCCGGTGACGCGGTAACGCGGGCCGGGGGAATGCGGCCGGCCGGCCCACTGTTGCTCCTTGACACTGTTGGAAGGTCAAGCGCGGAAGGACGAGCGGGCGTGCTCATCGGTGAGTTGGCCGAACGGACCGGGACCAGCGAGCGCCTGCTGCGCTACTACGAGCGGATGGGCCTGCTCAGGCCGCAGCGCCGGCCCAATGGCTACCGGTTCTACGATGGCGCCGCCGAGGAGTCCGTGCTGCGGATCCGAGCGCTGCTTGCTGCGGGACTGCCGACCCGCGTCATTCGCCAGGTCCTTCCCTGTACAACCGCGGACGCCGCGGTGATGCCGTGTCCCGGCGTACTGGACGCTCTGCGTGGGCAGTTGAGCGCGCTGGACGAGCGGTCGGCCCGGATCGCCTCGGCGCGAGAGACCCTGGTGCGGACCATCGCCGCCGCGGAAGGGGCTCTGGGCTCGGTGGAGTCCGAGCCGGCCCCCGTGCGGGAGCGGGCCCAGGAGTCGGCACAGGGCCGGTTGTCAGACCCCGCCTCTACGGTGGAGCCATGACGAATTTCGTGTTGGTCGCGGGAGCGTGGCTCGGGTCGTGGGCGTGGGACGAGGTGGCGCCGCCGCTGCTCGCGGGCGGCCACGGCGTCCACCCGCTGACGCTGTCCGGCCTCGCCGAGAAGCAGGGTGTGCCGGCTGGGCAGCAGACCCATGTCCAGGACATCGTCGGCGAGGTCGAGCGCCTCGATCTGCGCGATGTCGTACTGGTCGGGCACAGCTATTCGGGCATTCCGGTCGGTCAGGCCGCCGAGCGGATCGGTGACCGCTTGGCGCGGGTCGTCTTCGTCGACTCCAACGTCCCGGCCGACGGCAGCTCGTTCGTGTCCGGCGGTCTGGACTGGCAGGCCGCGGTGGAGGCATCCATAGCCGAGAACGGCGGCTTCTGGGCGCCGCTCACCGAGCCGGACTTCGAGGGCCAGGGGCTGAGCACGGAGCAGATCACCCGGATCGTCGACGGCTCGACGCCGCACCCGGGCGCCACGCTGACCGAGCCCGCCGTGCTGACCCGCCCGCTCGGCGAACTCCCGGCGACGTACATCAAGTGCCTGCTCGACGGAGCCGAGCCGAGCGACGGCGTGGCCGCGCTGCTCACCAGCAGGCATTGGCGGTTGGCCGAAATGGACACCGGCCACTGGCCCATGTTCTCCCGGCCGGCCGAGCTGGCCCGGATACTCCTGGACGAAGCGGGGAGGTGACGGCAGCGGGCCCCGCCCATGGTCGGCGATGGTCTACGCCCGTAGCGGGCACGGGCTGCGCGGCGTAGTGCGCGCCATGTGGTGAGCTCCAGGGTGCGGCCCGCGTGCCGCTCCAGACGCACGCTCCCCGATTTGTTTCCCTCAAGTTTCCTCCCAGCACCTGTACATACAGCTACCCGCCAGTAGTGTGTGGCCGCACGGTCGTGGCCGAAAGCTGCCGTGCCCTCAACTGCCAGTGCCACCAGGGGGATACCCATGCGCGGGATGAACCGCCGTCAGTTCGTTTCCAGGATGTCCGCCGTTGCCGCAGGGGCCGCTCTGTGGTCGGCGACGGCGCAGGACCGGGCGCTGGCGGCCACGGCCGCGCGGGCGGTACGGGTCGGCGGAACCACGCTGGAGCAGGCCGCGATACCGGTGGGCAGCGGCTCGTACAAGCGCCTCGTGGCCGGCCCGGGCTGGCCGCTCGTGGTCCGCGGCGAGCTGGCCGCGGCGGGTTCGGGCCGGGACGACCGCCGGACCGGGCTCGCCTCCTTCGTCCAGTTCACCGACCTGCACCTGGCGGACACCGAGTCGCCGGTGCGGTTCGAGTACCTGGCCCAGTACAACGACAGCGCGCACCGCCCGCAGGAAGCCCTGACGGTGCGGGGTGCCTCGTCGCTGGTCGAGCGGGTCAACTCGGTGCGCCAAGGCCCGTACACGGGGCTGCCGTTCGGCATGGTGATGGCCACCGGCGACAACACCGACAACCATGAACTCATCGAGCTCGACTGGTACTTGTCCGTCATGAGCGGCGGCCGGATCACCCCGAGCAGCGGCGACCCCTCGCGCTACGAGGGCGTGCAGAACTCGGGCAACGCGGACTACTGGAACCCGGAGTCGTCCTTCCAGGACACCTACAAGGCCAAGGGACTCCCGCAGATCCCCGGCTTCCTGTCGGGCGCGGGCCGCCCCTTCAACGCTCCGGGCCTGAGCGTGCCCTGGTACACGACCGTCGGCAACCACGACGACAGCATCGAGGGCAGCCTGCCCGACCTCGGCCTTCTGGGCGACCTGTACACCGGGGACCGGAAGATCGAGGGCTGCGACGACGCCACCGCGGCCAAGCTCGCGTACGCCCTGCGGCACGACCCGGCCCAAGCCGTGATCCTGCTGGGGAAGCTGCTCGGCAACGGCGGTGCGATACGCAAGGTCACCCCCGACGAGCGCCGTCGCCCCTTCACCCCGGCCGAGTTCGCCAAGGCGCACCTGAACCCGGCGTACACCGGCGCCGGGCCGGTCGGCCACGGCTTCACCTCGGACGCGGCGAGCAGCGGGCACCTGTACTACACGTTCCCGCTCGCGGCCGGCGTGCTCGGCATCAGCCTGGACACCACCAACAGGGCCGGTTTCGCGGACGGTTCACTCGGCACGGCTCAGCTCAACTGGCTCGAGTCGGTGCTGAAGTCGCACAGCAGCCGCTGGTACGACACCGACGGGCACGTGGTGCGCGGCGGGTCGAGCGACTCGCTCATCGTCCTGTTCAGCCACCACACCAGCACCACGATGGGCAACCTGCTGCCCGACCCGTACCACCCCTTCGAGGGGCGCCATGACGGCAATGCCCTGGTCTCGCTGCTCCAGCGCTATCCGAACGTGGTGGCCTGGGTCAACGGCCACACCCACGAGAACCGCATCACCCCGCACGGCCACGCGGTCCCCGAGCGTGCCTTCTGGGAGATCAACACCGCGTCCCACGTCGACTACCCGCAGCACGCCCGGATCATCGAGATAGCCGACAACGGCGACGGCACCCTGTCGCTGTTCACCACCCTCATCGAATCCGCCGCGCCCTATACGACGGACTTCGCGGACACCTCCGACCGGGGCCTGGCGGCCCTGTACCGCGAGCTGTCGTACAACGACCCGTACGCCACCCCGGCCGCCAAGCTCGGCTCCTCCGCCGACCACAACACCGAGCTGATCCTGGCGCACCCGGGCAAGTAGCGGCACGGCCCCCGCGAGCGCTCGACGGCCCCGCGGTGAGCGGCCCGGTTCTCCGACGGCCGTGCCCACCTGGCGGGGCCGTCGGGCGGGCGTTCCACTGGGAGTGCCGACAGCCGCGCGTCACACGACGAGGGAGTACACCCGCCATGGCGGACACCCACCATGTTCTGCTGGTCTCGTTCACCGATCCGGCGCGCTGCCGGTCGGCCTTCGCGGAGGCCGTGTCACTGCCGGGGCTGCGCCAGGCGGCCATTCTGGAGCGCTCGGCCGAGGGGTTGCTCGACGTACCGGACAACCATGTGCGCGGCGCCGGGGTGCCCACAGTGGGCGGCGGTCTGGTCGGCGGCCTGGTGGGGCTGCTCGGCGGACCGATCGGCGTACTGCTGGGCAGCGCGGCGGGAGCCACGCTGGCCAACGCGGCGGAGAACCGTCAGCTGCTGGAGGACGGAGCCGGCCTCATCGTGCTGAGCAGCAGGGTCGAGGACGGCATGGCCATGCTGGTCGTCGATCTGCACGAGTCCTCACAGCAGCCCGCCGACGAGCTGGCCCGGCGCCACGACGGCACCCTGCAACGCCTGTCCGCCAAGGAGTTCGCCGCCCAGGTCGAGGCGGCCGAGCGGGCCGCCCAGGACACCGAGAAGGCTTGACCCGCCCAGGAGGCTTCGCACGTCCACGCCGCGAACGCAGCTCGTACGACACGCTCAACAGCCGTACAGATGGCGTGAGTTGAGGATCCCGGGCAGACGGAGCGCCGTCCATCCCCGTCCAGAATCGACCTGTACACGGCCCCTGCCCGCTGCGATGGTGAGGGCAGAAACGAGAGACCGGTCTTCCTGGCAGCAAGAGCGGTCCCGGCCGCTCGGCCCCGAACGCACCACCACCCGCTCCCGGTGCGCACCATCACTGGCAGGGCAGCCGTCGCGGGAGTTCCAGGCAGCCTGCGCCGCCACCGGGAAGGCGCCCGGCGAGTGGGACGGCGGTTCCCTGGCACTCCCCCCACCAGGTGAGCCCCCTCACTCGCCGGGCCGGCCTTGCCACCACTGATGGATCAGGCCGTGCTCGCCTGCTTGCGGTACCGGCCGGGCGCCACGCCGTACTCCCGCTTGAATGCTTTCGCGAAGGCGAACTCCGAGGCGTACCCGGTCTGTTCGGCCACCGCTCCCAGCGGGGCGTCGCTCGCCCGCAGCAGTCGGCCCGCCGTCGTCATACGCCACCAGGTCAGATAGGCGAGCGGGGGCCGGCCCACGAGCGCCGTGAACCGGCGGGCGAAGGCGGCGCGGGAGAGCGAAGCGCGTGTGCCGAGTTCCTGGACGGTCCAGGGCCTGGCCGGGTCGCTGTGCATGGCCTGCAGCGCGGCCGTGATGGCCGGGTCGTTCAGGGCGGCCGCCCACCCGGTCGGCCCCTCGGGACGCTCGGCCAGCCACCAACTGCGCAGCAAATACAGCAACAGGGTGTCGAGGAGTGCGAGCACGATGGCATCGGATCCGGGCTGGGGGTCGGCCAGTTCGGCTCCGAGCAGGTCGACGGCCGCCCGCAGCCGGTCGTGGGCACCGAGGCGGGCCGGGAGGTGGATGTAAGGGGGAAGGTCGGTGAGCAGCGGGTGGGCCCGCGCCTTGTCCAACCGGTAGGCGCCGCACAGCATGAGCGTGTCGTCGCCCCGGACCGGCCCGCGGTGACGCAGCCTCGGCCAGGAGCCGTCCGGCTCCAACTCGGCTTCCTCCAGGGGTGTTTCGGGATGGTCGGCGAGGGCGTGGCCGTATCCGTGGGCGAGGAAGACGACATCGCCGACCCCGAGCCGCACGGGCTCGCCGCCGTCGGGCGGCAGCAGCCAGGCCGAGCCCTGGAGCACCACATGGAATCCGGCACCGTCGGAGGAGGGAAACCGCACACCCCAGGGCCCTCGCTTGACGGTGCGCGACGAATGCGGGCGCCCGGTGCGCATGGCGGCGATCGCATCACTCAGTACGTCCATCACGGCACCCTAGCGCAGCAGCCGGAGACGAGTGGAAGACGATCGGACATGAACGGGAGGTTCTTGGATATGGATCGTCTCTCACCCCGTCCGTACGGTCATTCCCATGACTACCAACAACGCAGCGAGCAGCCCAGAGACCCATGCGCCAACTCCCCCTGCACCCATGACGCTTGATGAGAGGACGTTCACCCGAGCCGTGCTCTTCCATGAGACGGGCGGGCCCGAGGTGCTGAGTGTCGAGGACGTGCCGTTGGCGCAGCCCGGGCCCGGCGAGGTCCTCATCCGGGTGGAGGCGATCGGCCTGAACCGGGCCGAAGCCCTGTTCCGCGCGGGCTCCTACTACTACCCGCCGACGCTGCCCGGCTCCCGGCTCGGCTACGAGGCGGCCGGGGTGGTCGAGTCGGTCGGCGAGAAGGTGACCGCGTTCGCACCGGGCGACGCGGTGATGTCCGCGGCCAACTTCGACTTCGGCGTCCACGGTGTGTATGCCGAACACATCGTCCTGCCCGAGGAGTCCGTGGTGCGCAGCCCGGACGGTGTGGACGCGGTGGCCTCCGCTGCTATGTGGCTGACCTACACAACCGCGTACGGCGGCATGGTGTAGACCGGCGGGCTCGCCCCCGGCGACCATGTGGTGATCACGGGGGCGTCCAGTGGTGTCGGTACGGCCGCTGTCCAAACGGCCCTGCGACTGGGAGCGATCCCCATCGCCGCCACGCGCGGCGAGGCCAAGCGCCGGGGGCTGGTGGAGCTAGGCGCGGCCCATGTGATCACCACGGACACCGAGGACCTGGTGGAGGAGGTCAAGCGGATCACGGGCGGCACGGGCGCCCGGATGGTCTTCGACGCGGTGGGCGGCCCGGGCTTCGCGGCCCTCGGCGACGCCCTGACGCCGGGTGGAACGGCGGTCCTGTACGGCTGGCTGGACCGGCGCCCTATCGAGCTGTCGATGAACTGGCCGCTCACCGTCCACACGTACGCCAATGGTGCGCTCACCCGTGACCCGGGATTCCGCCGCCGTGCCGCCGCCTTCATCGGCTCGGGCCTGACGAGCGGCGCGCTGGAACCCGTGATCGCCGAGACCTTCGACGGCCTGGAACGCATTGCCGACGCGCACCGGCTGATGGAGTCCAACACCCACACCGGGAAGATCGTGGTGCGGGTATGAGGTAGGCGCCAAGGACCGGGAAGGTCACGGGGGTTCGGAAAATCCGAACCCCCGAAGCGGGGGGCTCCACGATGGTGGGAAGGGGGCGGCTGCGCCAGCCTTGATCCATGACCACTTCGTCTTCCCGCAGAGTATTCCTGTCCACCGCCGCGCTGGCTGTCGCCGCGTGCCTGACGTGCGCTTCCGCGGCCGTCGCGGCGCCCGCCGCACCGCCGGGCCCGTCGGCCCCGGCGCGGATGTCGCTGCCCGCGCCGACGGGTGCGTATCCGGTCGGCACGACCTCCCTGCACCTCACCGACCGCGGCCGCCCCGACCCCTGGGTGGGCTCGCAACCGCACCGCGAACTGATGGTCAGCATCCGCTACCCGGCGCGGGACGTGTCCGGGCATGCGCGGGCTCCGCAGATGCTGCCGGGTGAGGCAGCGGGGTTCGATGCGCTGAACAATCTCACGGACATACCCAAGGGCCGGGCGGACTGGGCGGCCACCCGAAGCCACGCCCATACGGAAGCACCGGTCGCATGGCACAGCGCGCAGGGCTTCCCGGTGGTGCTCTATTCGCCGGGCGTCGGGGACCCCCGCACCCTGGGCACCACCCTGTGCGACGAGCTCGCCTCGCGCGGCTACGTGGTGGTGATGATCGACCACACCTATGACGCCTCCGCGGTCGAGTTCCCGGGCGGGCGGGTGGAGAAGACGGTACTGCCCCAGGAGTTCGAGAAGGCCGACAAGGCGGGAAAGGCACAGGTCACCGCGCTGCTGAAGAAGACCGTGGCGGTACGGGTCGCCGACACCCGGTTCGTACTGGACCAGCTGGGACGGCTGCCCGGCCGGCTGCGGGGCGCGCTCGACCTGAACGCCGTGGGGATGTTCGGGCAGTCGGCGGGCGGGTTCACGGCCGCGCAGACCATGCACGACGATCCCAGGATCAAGGCCGCGGCCAACCTGGACGGCGTCATGGGCTACACCCAGCGCGACGACGACCCGGCCAACCCGTCCTCCGTCGGGACGGACGGCGTCGACCGGCCCCTGCTGCTGATGGGCAAGGAGGGCAACGACCACCACACGGTCGCATCCTGGGACGCGGTGTGGCAGCACAGCAAGGGGTGGCTCAGGGACTTGACGCTCACCGGCGCCGAGCATGCGAGCTACACCGACATGCAGTCCGAAATACCGCAACTGGCACGCCAGTTGGGGCTTTCCGCGCAGACCGTCGCCGCCACCATAGGCACGGTCGAACCGGAGCGTTCGGTGGCCGCGCAGGAGGCCTACATCACGGCCTTCTTCGACCGATGGCTGCGCGGGCAGAACCGGCACCTGCTCGACGGCCCCTCCGCCCGCTTCCCCGAGGTGCGGTTCGTGAAGTAGCCCCTCGCAGCCCGCCGGCCCGGCCCCGTGGCGGGGCCGGGTGCCACCAAGCGCCGCTGACCGCGGCCTTTGACCACAACAGCGACCGCTCCACCGCCCCGAAAGGAATACGTGTGCAAGCCGGCCACCTGCCCGTTACCGTGGACGGCATGAAGGTCATCAGCCGTATCGACAGCGCCACCGCGCGAGCGACCAGCTCGCCGGTTGCCGCCGCCTGACCTCATTCCCCACTCCCCCGGCGACCGGAAACGGCCCGCCGGTGGATCGTCGGATTCATGGTCCGGAATCCCAGTCCTGGATTCCTGCTGCTGGATCTCTGTCGCGTCCCATGTCCGCGGTCCCTTTCCGGCTGCCCCACAGCCAAGGAACCGCAGCCATGAACACCATGAACACCGAGCGTGTCATCCACACCTTCGTCGAGTACTTCGAGGACCGGGGCCACCGGCGCATCACGGGGTCGTCCCTGCTGCCGCCGCCCGGTGACCCCGTGCTGTTCACCACCTCCGGCATGCATCCGCTCACCCCCTACCTGGAGGGCCGGCCCCACCCGCTCGGCCGGCGCCTGGTCAACGTCCAGCGCTGCCTTCGCACCACCGACCTGGAGGAGGTCGGAGACAACATCCACCTGACGGTCTTCGAGATGCTCGGCACCTGGTCCCTCGGCGACTACGGAAGCTCGCACAGCCTCGGCTGGGGCCACGACCTGCTGGTCAACGGCTTCGGTATCGATCCGGGACTGCTGTACGCCACGGTCTTCGGCGGCGACGAGCACTCGGGCCCCGACACCGAATCGCTGCACCTGTGGCAGGAGCTCGGGGTGCCGGTCGAGCTGACCACTGAGGAGAACTGGTGGTCCAACGGCCCCACCGGTCCCTGCGGTCCGGACTCGGAGATCTTCATCTGGACGGGAGAGACACCACCGCGGTCCACACCGACCGGAGACAAGCGATGGGTGGAGGTATGGAACCACGTGATGATGCGCTGTCGCCGCCGCGACGACGGCACCCTCGACGTGTTGCCCCGGCCGAACGTCGACACCGGGCTCGGCCTCGAACGGCTCGTCTCCTTCCTCCAGGGCAAGGGATCGGTCTTCGAGACCGACCTGTTCGAGCCGTGGCTGGGCTCGCTGCCTTCGCTCTGGCGGCTGGAAGAGCAGTCGCTGCGGCTGGTCTGCGACCATCTGCGGTCGAGCATCGTCGTGATCGGCGACGGTGTCCTGCCGTCCAACACCGGGCGCGGATATGTCCTGCGGCGGCTGATCCGGCGGGTGCTCACCACCCTGTGGCGGGTCGATCCGTCCCGCACGCTCGGCGATCTGCCCGAGGACCTGGTCCGGCACACGCTGGACCACTTCGGGCAGCGCGGGAACACCGGCCCGGTCCGCGACGTACTGGCCGACGAGGAGCGGCGCTTCACCCGGCTTCTCGAACGAGGCCGCCGCGTCCTGTCCCAGCCCCGCTACTCCGGCCCGCTCACCGAGGACCACTACAGCTACCTCCACGACACCCACGGCCTCCCCCGCGACCTCGTACTCGGCCTCCGGGGCGGCACGCCGGGATGACCCTCGGCGCGGGACCGCGTTGGGGGCGCGGCCCCGCGCCGACACCTGGAAACCGCCGGAACCGGGCGCTCCGGCCCCCAGGCGCCCGGACCTTAGACTCGGCGGATGGCAAAGTACTTTGACGTGCACCCCGAGAACCCCCAGCGGCGCACCATCAGCAGCGTGGCGGACAGCATCCGTTCCGGCGCGCTCGTCGCGTACCCGACGGACTCCTGCTACGCGCTGGGGTGCCAGCTGGGCAGTCGAGACGGCATCAACCGGATCCGGTCGATCCGCGAGCTGGACGACCGCCACCACTTCACCCTGGTGTGCCAGAACTTTGCGCAGCTGGGTCAGTTCGTGCAGATCGACAACGACGTGTTCCGTGCCATCAAGGCGGCGACGCCCGGCAGTTACACCTTCATCCTGCCCGCGACGAGGGAGGTGCCGCGCCAGCTGCTGCACCCGAAGAAGAAGACGGTCGGGGTGCGGATCCCCGACCACGCCGTCGCTCAGGCCCTGCTCGCCGACCTCGGCGAACCGCTGCTGTCCAGCACGCTGCTCCTGCCCGACGAGGACGAGCCGATGACGCAGGGCTGGGAGATCAAGGAGCGCCTCGACCACGTGGTGGACGCGGTCCTCGACTCCGGGGACTGCGGCACCGAGCCGACGACCGTCATCGACTTCTCGGGCGGAGAGATGGAGATCGTGCGCCGGGGAGCCGGCGACACCTCACGCTTCGAGTAGTCGCCCGCGCCCGGGCACCCGTTCACCGCGGCATCGTCAGTCGCGGCGTCGGTCAGTCGCGGCGGGGCCCAATGACGGCGCTCCCGTCGTGCACCGTGATCGCCTGGGCGGGGCAGGCGTCGGCGACGTCGAGGATGCGTTCGTCCGGCTCGATCCCGTCCGGCAGCACGCGCGCGTGCTCGCCGTCCAGCGCGAACACGTCCGGGGCGGCTCCGGCGCACATGCCCGAGGCCAGGCAGAGCTGCGGGTCCACGCGTACGGTCCAGGTCATGGCGGTCACCACGCGACCGGCATGACGCGCGGGCCACGGACCAGCATCTCGGACTTCCAGGTCACGTCGCCGGCCAGTTTCAGCCCGGGGAAGCGGGTGATGAGGGCACTCAGGGCTTCCTGGAGTTCGAGGCGGGCCAACGGGGCACCCAGGCAGTGGTGGACTCCGTGGCCGAAACCCAGGTGCTGGTTGCCCTCGCGGGCGATGTCGAGCACACCGGGGGCGGTGAAGCGGAGCGCGTCGCGGTTGGCGGCGCCCATCGCGACCAGGACGGGGGTGCCGGCCCGCACCAGGGTGCCGCCGACCTCGACGTCCTCGGTGGCGTACCGGGCCTGGCCGGCCCCGCTGCCCAGCGGTACGAAGCGCAGCAGTTCCTCCACCGCGCCCGCGATGAGTTCGGGCCGGGCCCTGAGCTGCGCCAGCTGGTCGGGGTGGTCCAGCAACGTCAGGGTGAAGTTGGGGATCTGGGACGCGGTGGTCTCGTGGCCGGCCACCAGAACCGCCACGCACAGGTCGACGAGTTCGAGCTCGGTCAGGCGGTCGCCGCCGTCGCGGGCCTCGATGAGCGCGGTCATCAGATCGTCCTGCGGATCGCGGCGGTGCCGCTCGATCAACTCGCCCATGTAGGCGCGGAGTTCCTCGCGGTTGGCCTCGAACTCGGCGGCGGTGAGGGAGCTGGTGGACAGGGCCGCGTCGCTCCACACCCGGAAGCGTGGGCGGTCCTCGGTGGGCACGCCGAGCATGCGGCAGATCACCGCGACCGGCAGCGGCAGCGCATAGGCGTCCACCAGGTCGGCGGGCGGACCGGCCGCCTCCATGTCGTCCAGCAGGCTCGCGGTGAGTTCGCGGACCTGCGGGCGGAGCTTCTCGACCTGGCGGACGGTGAAGGCGCGCGCCACCAGGGAGCGCAGCCGGGTGTGGTCCGGCGGGTCCATGCCGAGAATGCCGCTGTCGTTGCGCCCCTCGGACTGCCGGGGCTCGTCGTGCGAGGCGCCCTCGGCCCGGCTGAAGCGCTGGTCCCCGAGGACGAGCCGGGCGTCCGCATAGCGGGTGACGAGCCAGGCGGACTCGCCGTACGGCAGCTGCACGCGTAACAGACCCGGCAGTTCGCGTACGCGCTCGTACTCCTCGGCGAGCTGGAGTCCGTCGGAGGTGTTGAAGGGATAGGCGAGGGGTGTCGTGTCGGCTGTCGTCACTGCGGCCTCCCGGATGTAAGCAGCTGCTTACAACGGTAGGGGCGGGTCCAGTGGGCGGTCAACGGCGCATTGTGGCCGTTATCCTGATGGGCCGTCTGAGAGGACCTGCCCCATGCGCGAAGCCCCCGACTCGGATTCTCCCAAATCGACTGCTACCGGCTCGACTGCCGAATCGGCTGTTCCCGGATCGCCCGCCGGTGAGCGCCGCCGTGACGCCGGAGCCACCCGCCGCCGGCTGCTCGACGCCGCCCGGGACCTGTTCGCGGAACGGGGATACGAAGGGGCCACGGTCCGCGAGATCGCCGAACGGGCGGGCGCCAACCAGGCGTTGCTGTTCCGGTACTTCGGGTCCAAGCAGGGGCTGCTCACGGAGGTCGTCGCGCAGGGTGGCCTGGAACAGCTGCGCGCCACACCGCCCGAGGAACTCTTCGAGACCGCGCTGCGTTCGATGCTGACCAGCAGCGCGTCGGGGACGGCCGACCGGTCCCTGGAGGTCTATCTGCGCTCCATAGGCCGCGGCGACGAGGCGACCGGGACGCTGCGGGAACTGGGCGAGCAGTATCAGAGCGCGCTGGCCGCGCTCTCCGGGGCCAAGGACGGTGCCCTGCGCGCGGATCTGGCCATGGCCTGGCTGCTCGGCATCGGGCTCATGCGGACGGTCGTGGCGCGCGAGCCGCTGGCCGGCGCGGACCCGGACACCGTGTGCCGCCTGGTGGTCGACACCCTCGACCATCTCTGGTCCGCGCCGGACAGCGAGACGTAGTAGACCGTCAACCGGCCGTCAACTGGCTGTGTTCCAGCGGCAGATGAGGCCGGCGAGCTCTGCGGGGCGGCTCAGCGCGAGGAGGTGTCCGCCGGGCATTGGCTCGATGTCGATGCCCAGCCGTTCCTTGGCGTTGCGGCGCGCGGAGCCGTTCGAGCGGCCCGGTCCGGACGGAGTCGGAAACTATTCGCTGATCCGGACGGCGCCGGACGGACAGAGGTTGCCGGCCTGGCGGGCCGCGGGCTGCTGGGCGTGATCGGGATCGGGCGTGATCACATCCACGAGACCGTCGTCGTCCTGATCGAAGACGCCGGGCGCGGTCAGCGCACACAGTCCGGCGCCGACGCAGACGTCCCGGTCGGCGGACACCCGCACGGGTCCTCCCTTCTCCCCGGTCACCAGGTGACCGGGAGTTCGTTGACGCCCTGGATCGTCGTGCCCGGGCGCAGCGCCAGCTGATCCACGGGCACGCCCAGGCGCAGGGTCGGAATGCGCTCGAACAGCGCGGTGAGGATGACTTCGAGTTCGAGGCGGGCCAGGTTCTGGCCGAGGCACTGGTGCACCCCGTACCCGAAGGACAGGTGATGGCGTGCCGAGCGGTTCACATCGAAGACGTCCGGGTTCTCGAACACTGAACTGTCGCGATTGGCAATGGAGTTGGAGACAATCACACCCTCCCCCGCGCGGATGAGCTGGCCGTCGATCTCGATGTCGGCCGTGGCCACGCGGCCGCCCGCGATGTCGGCGATGGCGAGGTAGCGCAGCAGTTCCTCGACCGCGCCGGGCAGCAGGGTGGGGTCGGCACGCAGGGCCGCGAGCTGGTCGGGGTGTTCGAGCAGGGTGATCACGCTGAGGGAGGTCATCGAGGCCGTGGTCTCGTGGCCGGCGACGAGCAGCAGCAGCGCGGTCGAGATCAGTTCCTCGCGGTCTATCTCACCGGCCGCCAACTGGCGTGTCACCAGGTTGTTCAGCAGGCCGGGGCCGGGCTTGGCCTGCATCGTGGTGATCAGCCCGTCCAGGTAGCGCGTGAAGTCTGCGCGCGCTGCGAGGGCACCGGCCGCGTCCGGCGCCTGGACAAGGCGCCTGCTCGCGTCCTGGAAGAAGTCGTGGTCGGCGTACGGCACGCCGAGCAACTCGCAGATCACCATGGACGGAACGGGCAGCGCGAACTGGCTGACCAGGTCGGCAGGCGGGCCCCCGGCGATCATCCGGTCGAGGAAACCGTGCACGATGCGCTCGACGTCGGGCCGCATGCCCTTGATTCGCTTGACGGTGAACTCGCTGATCGTCATCCGCCGGCGCGGCCCGTGTTCCGGCGGGTCCAGGCCGATGAAGGCCGGGGTTCCCTCCCTGATGGCCTCGAAGCGCGGCGACGTGGCGGGAAATTCGTTGCGGGTGCGGTCCGAGGAAAGGCGGGGGTCGGCGAGCAGCTTGCGCGCCGTCTCGTGCTTGGTGGCCACCCAGGCCCGTCGGCCGTCGAAGAGGGTCACGGCGTTCAGCGCATCGGGCTCGTCGCGTAACTGGCGGTACGTCTCGGGCAGGTGGTAGGGGCACGTGCGGTCGGCCGGGAAAGCGGGGGCCTCGCGCGTCTGGATCGCTGCGGCGGTCTCGGTCATGTCGGTCATCGAATCCCTCGAAACCTCAGACATTAAAGAACGGACAGTTCTCTAACCACGAGGCTAAGCTGTCCCCCTTAGAGAACGCAACGGCTCCTATCGGACACACCCGGGAGGCATGGGTGCCCAACAGCACCGACCCGGTCACCGAACCACCCGCTGACCACCGCAAAGGGCCTCGCCGCCGCGGCGAGGAACTGGAAAGCGCCATTTTGCGGGCCACCTTGGACGAGCTCACCGAGGTCGGCTACTCCGCGCTGACCATGGAGCGGGTCGCCGCACGGGCCCGCACGGGCAAGGCGGCCGTCTACCGCCGCTGGCCGAGCCGGGCCCAACTGGTCCTGGACGCATGCAAGTTGGGCAAGATTTCCGAAGTCGACCTGCCCGACACCGGCGGAGTCCGCGGCGACGCGCTGGCTCTGCTGCGGCAGATGGCGGCCACGATGTCCAGCCCGCTCGGCGGGATCATGCGCGGGCTCCTCGGAGAGATGACGCGCGATCCCGAGCTGGCCGAACTGATCCGGGAGCGGATCCACACCGTCCGCCCGTTGGCGGTCCACGTCATCCTGGAGCGGGCCGTCGAGCGCGGCGAGGTCGAGCCGTGGGTCCTCACCTCCCGGCGGTCCACGGTCGCGACGGATCTGCTGCGCAACCAGTTCCTGCTGTTCGGCGCGCCCGTGGAGGACGAGGTCATCGTGGACATCGTGGACGACATCTACCTGCCGCTGATCCTGAGCCCGGCCGCGAGCCCGCCGGACGAGGCCGACTAGTCGCCGGGCGCCCCGCCCATCATCCTGAGCATCCCCATCCCTCCGGTCCGGAAGAAACGTACGACCAGGGCGGCCGCCAGTACGAGGAACACGATGTTGAGCCAGGTTGTGTAGTTCCAGGTGACGCCCGCCATGGGGATGGTGGCCGAACTCCGGTCGGGCACGAGGCCGAGGCCACCGAAGGCGAACTCCACGACATACCCGGCGACGACCATCGCCAGATAGAACGTGCCGAGGAGGAAGGCGGCCATGCGGGCGCCGTAGTACCTGCGGTAGATGGTGAGGATCGGCAGGATCAACAGGTCCGCGAAGATGAACGCGACCACTCCGCCGAAGCTGATCCCGCCCTTCCAGAGGACCACCGCCAGCGGCACATTGCCGATGGAGCAGACGAACGAGGCGATGGCGACGAGCGGGCCGATCAGCGGCCCCCAGAGCTTGGCCGCCGGCGGATTCCCGTCGAAGAAGAACGTACGCCAGAAGGAGTCCGGCACCCACGCGGCGATCGCGCCCGCGATGACCAGACCGACGACGAGATCGCGCAGGATCGCCGCCCACTCCATGACGAAGACGTGCGCGGTGGAGGTGAACCCCTCGGCCGAGAACAGCCGCCCGGCGAACGAGCCCTCCTTCTGTACGGACATGTCCATCGCGGCATGCCCCTCCATCGAGCCGGCCAGACCGCGCTCGGCCTGTTCGCGGGCCCGGCTCAGCAGCCCCTCGCGGAGGAAGAGCCGGAACAGCACCGCGAGCAGCACAATCATGAGGGGGCCGCCGACGAATTCGGCCGCCGTGAACTGCCATCCCATCAACAGGGCCAGAATCACGCCGAGTTCGACGACGAGGTTGGTCGAGGCGATCTCGAAGGCCATCGCCGCGGTGAAGTGAGCACCCTTGCGGAACAGCGAGCGGGCGAGCGCGACGGCGGCGTACGAGCAGGAGGACGAGGCCGCGCCGAGCACGGCCGCAAGAGCCAGGGTGCGCGGCCGGTCGTCGCCGAGCAGCGCGACGACGGTGGACCTGCGCACCACCGCCTGCACGACCGCGGACAGGGCGAAGCCGAGGACCAGGGCCCAGGTGATCTCCCAGGTCATGGAGCCGGTGATGCGCAGGGCGTGCAGTACGGCATCCATGGGCGTGCCTTCCGCGGGGAGGGGGCGGATGGAGAGGGGGTTGGGTTCCGGGTCTTCGCCGAGGCGAAGGCCCGGAACCCGTTCCCTGTCATCTGCTGGCCGCTGTCAGACGACTGTTACCTGTCATCTGAAATCTGTCAGCTGATGACGGAAAACTGACAACTGTCGCCCGTCAGCCGCCGCTACTTGAGCCGGTTGACGATCTTGTTCATCTGCTCGATCTCCGCGTTCTGGGCCGCGATGACGTTGCCCGCGAGCCGCTTCGCGTCGGAGTTGCCGCCGTTCTTCTGCTCGTCCTTGGCCATGGTGACCGCGCCCTGGTGGTGGCCGATCATCAGCTGGGCGAACTTCTTGTCGAAGTCCTTGCCCTTGGCGGACTTGAGGTCACTCATGTCCTGGTCGGACATCATCCCGGCCATGCCGGACGAACCGTGGTTCATACCCGGCATGTCCCCCATCGACGACGAGGCCGAGGACGACGCCGAAGGGAGCGGCTTGCCCCAGGACTTCAGCCAGCCCTTCATCGTGTTGATCTCCGGGTCCTGGGCCTTCTCGATGGCGGAGGCCAGGCTCTTGACCTCGGAGTCGGCGGCGCGGCCGTCGGCAAGCCGGGCCATCTCGATGGCCTGCTGGTGGTGCGGGATCATCTGCTGGGCGAACGTCACGTCCGCGTCGTTGAAGGCGCCGCCCGGGGACGAGGTGCCGGAGGAGGCGGCGTTGCTGGGCCCGTGGTTCATCCCGGGCATGGCCGAACCGTCGGGCTTGGAGCTCCCCGAGGAGCCGCAGGCCGCCAGCGCCAAGGCGAGGGCGGCGACGGTGCCGGCGGCCGCGAGGGTGCGGCGACGGGCAGCGGAGGAGAGGGAAATGGACATCAAGGGTTCTTTCCAGGTGGGCTACCCCGTGCTGGGGCGCGCGTAAACGGGCAGGGCAGTTCGCCGGGCCGACCTGGGGCCGGGCCGGGCAGCGCCTGTCACGTCCGCGCGACGCACACCTGAAGGAGCAGACCTCTGCCGCTGAGCGGCGGTCCACGCCGCGCCGCGACGAACAGGCCCGTACGGCGCAGTCCCCATGCGACGAGGACCACCGGGGCGAGCACGGCGAGGAGACCGGCCGCGGCCAGCGGCAGCCGCTCCCGAGCGGGGGTGGACACACAGAGTTCACCGTTCATCCCCGTGGCGACAGGGGCGGCGTGACGCTCGCCCCGCGGGTCCGCCCGCACATCCGCCCGCATGTCCGCATGGCCCGTACCCATGGGCGCGGCCATGGGCGCCGGCATGGCCATCTCGCCGTGGCAGCCCGCTGCGGCGTTCGCCGGAGCCCCGTGCATGGAGAAGAGGCCGAACAGGACGGCACAGAGCACGAGCAGCCGGGACAGTCCCGCCCTGCGCGTCCGTCTGCGGTCCACGGGGTCCCCTGCCTTCTCTCGCTCGTACGACTCCTGCGCTCCGGCCCGACGATACCCCCACCGGGTTTACTCGCGGCACTCCCCACCCCGGTGTGCGCCCACACTGTTCACCACATTCGCTCGGGCTTCCACAAGTGTGTGCTTCACCGAAGTAGCCAGGTCAGTGGTGGAATTTGGGCTGGTCCGCCACAAGGGTGAGCTATGTTTTGAGCACACATGGCACGAGAAGGAGGCCCGCCGGTGTCATCGGGGCAGCAGGTACGCGCCCAGTCGGCCGCGATCACGCCGAGCGGGGAGCCCTCGGACCATGAGCGCGCCCCGGCGGCCCGGGTCCGCGCGCTCTTCGACGGCCACCGCCTCTCCCCCGGGCAGCGACGCATCGCCCAGTACCTCATCGACCACCTCACCGACGCGGCCTTCCTCTCGATCACCGAGCTCGCGGAACGGGTCGGCGTGAGCCAGCCGTCCGTGACCCGCTTCGCCTCGTCCCTCGGCTACAGCGGCTATCCCGCGCTGCGGGAGGTGCTCCAGCCGATCGCCCTGAGCGCGGTCGCGGGTACTCCGGAGGGCCGCGAGGAGAGCCGTCACAACGAGCTCCAGGCGGCGGTGGACGCCGAAATCGAGAACCTGGAGCACGTGCGGCGCCTGGTCGCCAACACCACCCAGGTCCTGGAGATCGGCCGCGAGCTGGCCCTCTCGGTGCCGCTGACCGTCCTCGGCCTCAGGATCTCCGTGTCCCTCGCGGAGTACTTCGCGTACGCGGCCCGGCGCATCCACCCCGATGTGCGGGTCGTGACGCGCGGCGGCAGCGTCGCCTACGACGCGCTGCTGCAGTCCCGCTCGGCGGGCGGGACCTGGGTGCTGGCCTTCGCGATGCCCCGACACGCCAAGGAGACCCTCTCCGCGATGCGGGCGGCCCGCAGCGCCGGGCTCCGAATCGCGCTGGTCACGGACACCACGCTGGGCCCGCTCGTCGACGAGGCCGATGTGGCACTGACCGCGGGCACCGGCTCACGGCTGGTGTTCGACTCGTACGCGGCTCCGAACGTGCTCGCCGCGGCCATCCTCCAGGCGATGGCCGACGCCGATCCCGAGCGGACGCAGGCGCGGCTCGAGGAGTACGAGCAGGCCGCCGACAAGCACGGCTTCTTCCTCTAGGGACTGCCCGGCTCGCCGGGACCGGGCCCGACCCCTTCCGTTTCTTCCCCACGGGCCCGATTCGCCCAGGTCACCGCGCAAGATCTTCACAACCTCAAGGCGCATGAATTTTTTCATACCCTTGTGTACTCAACGGTATATATGTTTACTGAGCCGTGGCGGCCACCGATCTCTTCCTGCCAAGGAGAGCGACCCCACCCAGTCCCTCTGAGAACGAACAACCAGCGTGACGCTCTCCCCCTCCTCCTCACGTCGCGCTGGATGTCCGATCCAGGCTGTTGGATCCGGTGGAACGCCCGTGGCGGCCTCGGCTAACCCCTGAGCCGGGGCCGCCCCCCTCTCTCGATCAGAGTTCGACAATCTTCGGAAGCGACGAGAATGTCCCCTACGGCCCCCACCACCACGCTCAGCCCGGACTGGCCCTGCCAGGTCAAATCGCCGGGGAGTCGTGACTGGGAACGCACCGCCACCCGTTGGCTGCGCGACCTGCTGCCGGCCCGCTACGCCGGCTATTCACCCCTCATCCGCCACCACGTCCTGCTCGCACGGCACGCCCAGATCCAGGTGCAGCACGAGATACGCGCGGTGCGCGTCGCCCTCCAGACCAGCCGCGCCGAACTGCCCACCCTGGGCGTGGCTCCGGCGGTCATCGAGAACACCATCCGTATGTACGCGATGGAGCTCGACCAGCTGGGCCGCCTGGCTCGGGGCGTCCGCCTCGTCATGGAGGCCCTCATGGACGACGGCGCCCCGCCGCGCAGGACATACGTACCGCGAAGGTGACTCCGGGGCCTACACCGGCTCCGGCAGGTCGAGCCGCGTGAAGTGTTCGGGCGTGAGCGCGCGCAGGAAGTCCGCCGCTTCGAAGGCCTCCCCTGCGGCGACCACGCCCGTGGCGCGGAAGCGCCCGTCGAGGATGCGCGCGAGGGCCTCGACGACGAGCGGCGCCGTGACCGCGTAGATGTCACGGCCGCCCGCGACCGCCCGGCGCGTCTCGCCGCCCCTGCGGACGGCCGCCTCGACGAGGAAGGTCTGGGCCGAGCGCCCGCTGCTGTCGGCGGGCACGGGCTCGGGGGTGGTGGCATCCCGTACGTCCCGCAGTGGCGCGAGGTTCATGACGGCACGCACCTCTGGTGTGCGCACATGGCGCGAGATGGTCACCTGGTCGGCCGTCGCGAACGGAGCGGCGTCCTGCGTTCCGAACGGCTCGGGAAACTCCCAGGGGAATTCCTGCGGCGTGTAATCGAAGGGGCTCAACTTGCCATCCGTGTAAGCGAGTTGCTGCCCCGCGTTGCTCTTTCCGGTCAGCCGGCTGCCGAGGGTGGGCAGCCAGCTGTCGAGGGCGTACGCGAGGACCACTTCGTCCGCCTCCGTCCAGTCGCCCAGGGCCGCGGTGGCCAGTAGGTCACCGACCGCGCCGTAGAAGGCGACCGAGGGTGCGAGGACGATGCCTGCCTGCCTGGCCCGCTCGTCGTAGGTGTCGAACAGCGCGGCCGTGACGGCCTGTTCGGCGGCGACGTCCAGGTACGGAATGCGGGCGCGCAGTGCCGCCTGTGCCACGGGGAGCGCGGTCGCGAGGAACGGCCCCGCACAGTTGACGACCGCGGATGTGCCCTCCAGGGCGCGGTCGAGGGAGGCCGCGTCCGCTGTCGACGCGACGCGCACCGGAACGTCGGGGGCGAGCTCTCCGAGCCCGTCGAGCTTCGCCCGGTCACGGCCGACGAGCACAACTCTCGCACCTCGGTTCAGGAGCTCCTTCACGACGAAGCGGCCCGTGTGGCCGGCGGCACCCATGACGGCGACAGGCCGCTCGTCGGGCCAGTCGGCAGTGTGCGGAACAGACATGGGGGAAAGGGCAGAACTCATCGCTGGCTCCCGAATTTCTGCAGGTGGTATGTGGTGTGACGCCATAGTGCGGGCCCCGGACCCACATCCACCAGCGGCCGGAATGACGAGGGGCGTACAGTTTCGGACATGACTGCTTCTGGCGTGACTGCTGCGGACACGACGGTTTCGGACACGACGGTTTCGGACACGGCTGCATCAGCGACTTCGGGCGGCTGGACCGTGGCGCTCGCCGTCGCCGAGGGGAGCATGCTGTTCGAGGCCGCGGCTGCATGCGAGGTGTTCGGCACCGACCACTCCGAGTTGGTCGACCCCTGGTACTCGTTCCGCGTGTGCGGCTCGCGGCAGGCCCGCGTCGGGGGCTGGCTGCGCGCCGACACCACCCACGGCCTGGACGCCCTCGCCTCCTCGCACACGGTGATCGTCCCGGCGCAGGACGACATCGAGGGCGACCCGCCGGGCGAGCTGATCGACGCCGTCCGCGCCGCGCACGCCGCCGGCGCCCGCATCGTCTCGCTGTGCACCGGGGCGTTCGTCCTGGCCGCGGCGGGGCTCCTGGACGGTCGCCGCGCGACCACGCACTGGGCCCACGCCGACCTGCTCGCCGCGCGGTATCCGAAGGTGACGGTCGACGCCGGGGTGCTGTTCACCGACGAGGACGGTGTCCTCACCTCGGCGGGCAAGGCCGCGGGCATGGACTTGTGCCTGCACATCGTCCGCACCGACCACGGCGCGACGGTCGCCAACGCGCTGGCCCGCCACCTGGTCGTACCACCGCACCGCGACGGCGGCCAGGCGCAGTTCATCCCCGCGCCGGTGACCCACGGGCGCGACCACCCGCTCGCCGACCTGCTGCCGTGGGCTCTCGACCGGCTCGACCAGCCGCTCACGGTGGAGGACCTGGCCCGGCAGGCGGCCATGAGCAGCCGCAACCTGGCCCGGCACTTCCATGCCGTCACCGGGACCTCGCCCCTGCGCTGGCTGCTGAGTCAGCGCGTACGGCTGGCGCAGGAACTCCTCGAGTCGGGCGACGACAGTGTCGAGCACATTGCGGCGCGCACGGGTATGGGGACGTCCGCCACCCTGCGCCGCCACTTCGCCCGCGTCACAGGTCTGCCGCCCGAGGCGTACCGGCGCACTTTCGGAATGCGCTGACATGTTCTCGGGCCGGTCTCGGGCCACGCCGGGGCGCGGCCCGAGAAGACGCCGGGTTCAGAGGACGAACACGCTCCGGCTTCCGTTGGGGTGGTAGGTCTCACCGGGATAGATCAACCAGGTGACCTGTCCGGTGCAGTCGGGCCCGGAGTGCACCTCGACGATCGCGTCCGTGTAGTTGGACACCATCGGCGGCGCGAAGTCTCCGAGCGGGTAGCAGCCGCTTGGGTCCTCATGGGCCACACCGTCGATGACGAGTACTCCGGCAGCCGCGTATGCGGTGTTCGGTGCCGCCAGCGCGAGTGCTGCGGCCGCCGCGAACGCGCCGAGCGCCATCGTCATGCGTCGCACCATGCGCATACCCCTTCCGTCACTGCGGGCCGCACCCTGGAGCGGCCCACTGGTGCAACTCACCGTATGCGTATGGCTACTTGACGTCACAGGCGTACGGAGGTGAAGCCCGCCCGCGTCAACGCGCCCTGAGCCGAAGGACCCGGCAGGATGGGGTCGGCCCACACCCGACATGCGATCTACCGGGGTGCGTGCGAGCGTGGAGGTGGCTCTACCTCCGACCTGCCCATCAGGGGGCGACCACCATGAGCAAGAAGCAGACCCGCCAGAACCGGGGAGCACGCACCGGCGGCCATGACCGGAGCACCACCTCCGAGGTCAAGGAGCAGGCGAAGACCCCCACCGCGCCGGAAGCGACGCCCTCGACGCCAGAGGTCTCCCACAAGCAGCCGCGGAAGTTCGGCCACAACTAGCCATAGCTGACCACACCTGGCCACACCTGGCCGCCGGATCCGCCTTGTTCCTCGACCGGGTGACGGATCCGGCGGTGTTCCCACGCGGCCGACGAATCTCCGGCTCGCCGCACAACTGGGCTTCTGCGTATGTGGGTTGGCGACACCAACGGCTGTGCCATGCCGGTCAGCGCGCTCGCTCGGCCGCCCGCCACTCCGGCGCGAGCACGGACCAGATCTCTTCGTCGTGCCGTGTGCCCCGGTACAGGTAGCTCTCCCGCAGCACGCCGTCCTTCGTCATGCCGAGACGCCGCGCCACCGCGATGCTGGGTGCATTGGCTGCCGCCACCCACCACTCCACGCGGTGGATGCCGCGCTCCCCGACGGCCCAGTCGATGATCGCCCGCACGGCCCGGGTCACCAGGCCCCTGCCCACGGCCGACGGCTCCAGCCAGCAGCCCGCCTCGGCGATGCCCTGCGCGGTGTCCAGCCTCCGGAACAGCACGGCGCCGACCAGCTTGCCGTCGGTCCGGATGCCGTAGAGCCGCCCGGTGTCGGCCGCCGCCCTGTCCGCGTACGTCTGAAGGAACGCCCGGCTCGACTCCAGGTCCGTCACGGCGTCGGGCAGGCCGTTGTACCGCCCGATGAACTCCCGCCCGCGCTCCACATGGTTCAGGAACTCCTCGGCCTGCCAGGGTTCGAGCGGGCACAGCTCGGCGCCGTCCTCTCCCAGGGATATCGCGTACATCCACACCCTCCATGGTCTCGATGTGCGCCCACGGCGCCGTCGACCAGACCCTACGGTCACTGAGTAGGTGCGCGCGCCTCGCGAGAACACGACATCACCCTGCTCCCCTGCTGATGGTGTCGCAGATCCGCCAGAAGCAGCCCTCCCTTCCTGTTGAAGTAGTGGCCACACCCACCCCTGGCCACGCCATGTGGTGCGCCCCCACACACAGGACGGGACCCATGTCCTCCACAGCGATCGTCACTTCCGGCGAAGTCTCCGCACCATCGGCTCGATCGGCGCTCTTGTCCTGGCTGGCCGTGCTGTCGGTGATGTTGGGTATCTTTTCGATCGTCACCACCGAGATCCTGCCCATCGGCCTGCTGACGTCGATCGGGTCGAGCTTCACCATCTCGGACGGCATGGCCGGCCTGATGATGACCATGCCGGGTTTCCTGGCCGCGCTTGCGGCGCCACTGGTCACCGTCGCGACCGGGCGCATCGACCGTCGGCTGATGCTGGGCGCGCTCGTCCTCCTGCTGGCGCTGGCCAACTTCCTTGCGGCAGTGGCGTCGAGCTACTGGATGGTCCTGGTCTCCCGCGTCATGGTCGGGGTCACCATCGGTGGGTTCTGGTCCATCGGTGCCGGTCTGGCCGGCCGTCTGGTGCCGGCGGAGTCGGCGGCCCGGGCGACCTCGGTGATCTTCGCGGCGGTTCCCCTCGGCTCGGTTGTCGGGGTGCCGCTGGGCACATTGATCGGCGACCTCGCGGGCTGGCGGACGGCGTTCCTCGTCATGGGGCTCTTCACGGTGGGAGTGCTCGTGCTGTTGCTCCTGGTGCTCCCTCCGCTCCCTGCCGCACAGACGACCCGGTTGCATGTCCTCGGCGGCATGTTCCGGAGCGTCAACACCCGGTTCGCGCTGGCGATTACGTTCCTCGTCGTCCTCGCACACTTCGGCACCTACACCTATGTGGCGCCGTTCCTGGAGCGGGTGGCACATGTGGGCTCCGGCCGCATCACGGTCTTTCTGCTCATCTACGGAGTGGCCGGCATCGTCGGCAACTTCCTCGGCGGGTCGTCCGTCGCCCGTCATCCCCGGGCCACCTTCGCGGCGGCCGCCGCGCTGATCGCCGGAGCCACCCTGCTGTTCCCGGTACTCGGGCGGTGGGATCTGGGCGCGGTGGCTCTGCTGATCGTGTGGGGCGTCGGCTACGGGGCCGTGCCGGTCTGCTCGCAGACCTGGTTCTCGAAGGCCTCCCCCGAGGCGCCGGAGGCGTCCACCGTGCTGTTCACCTCGTCGTTCCAGGCCACGTTCTCCACCGGGGCGCTGGTCGGCGGCATCGTGGTCGACCACGCCTCGCCGTCGACGGTCATGACGATGGGGGGTGCGGCGGCCGTCCTGATGGTGCTCGTGGTGTGGGTCCACCACATAGGGAAGGTCTCGTGGCCCGAGCCCCGACGGGGGGCGCCCATGACGTCCAATTCCCTTGACTGCGGGCCGAGTTGACACATGACAGGTGAGGCATCAGGTCGGGGTATCAGATCGAGCCGTCAAGTCATCGGTCAGGGCAGATCCGAGCGGCCCAGCCATGTGGGCTTCACCGGGACACCGTCCGCGTACCGCGTCGGCGCAGCGGACGGCATCGGGGGTATCCGGGGCGGCACCGCGTCGGCGGGTTCCGGTTGCGGTTCGCGCTCCCGCTTCGGCGTCGGCGCGGCGGAGTCCTCCAGCAGCTCCGCGACGGTGAACCGGGCGCTGTAGGACTGCCAGGAGCCGTCGATGACGAGCACGAGCCCGTCGCCGTTCCGGAAGAGCCTGCGCCGCTTCGGATTGCGCGGGTGCTCGGGCGTGAAGCGCCGGGCCCGGCCCTCCAGCTCCGCGAGGGCCTCGTCGTACGAGCCCTCCACATGTGTCAGCACGTACGCCTCCACATGCTTGCGATCCCCGGTACCCACCGTCATCTCGGCGATCAGCCCCCATGTCGGCACGAGCCACTCCTTTCCACTCCGGTATGGAACGAACACCGCAACCAGTGAACCGACATCCCCCGTCGGCCCCCTCAGAACTCGGAGTTGGCGACCCAGCGCGCGAGCAGCTCGTCGTCCCCGGAGATCTCGAAGGCGTCCGAGGTCCGGTCGAGGCGTCCGTACATGAACAGCAGCAGATCCGCCGCGGCCCCCTCGACGGCGGCATCCGCCGGGTTCGTTGCCTCGGCGTTCGTCGTGGCCTCGGCGTCCGCGGGCACGAGCCCGAAGCCGTCGGGACGCAGGCGGATCAGCCAGTCGCCGGCCCGGTCGGTGCAGCGGAAGCGAATGGTCTCGTCCTGGCCGCGCAGGTGCGCGGTCTTGGGCGCGAAGGACGCGGCGAACGGCAGGTTGACCAGGAACTCGTCCACCCCGTCGGCCGCGAGAGCGGGGTCGATGACGGGTCGCAGGCCGACGGCGAGTTCCGCGTCGACGCGGTGCACCAATGTCTCGAACAGCATCCGCCGCATCCAGAACCGGGCATGGGGATCGGCACCCCACACCCACATCGGGGCGTCCGGGTCGGTGTCGGCGAAGGCTCGGTCCGCCACCTGCGAGCCGGCCGTCAGCCAGCCGGGGTATCCGGCGTCGTCGGCCGGCAGGTCCAGGTCCGTATCGCGGGTGAGAGGCCGTTCCTGGACGCGCTGACGCAGCAGCCCGGAGAACATGCGCTGCACGCTTCCGGTGTGCCTGATCAGGTCGACGAGCGTCCAGCCGGGGCAGCTCGGCACCGGCGTCGCCAGGTCCGCTCCCTCGACGACCGCCACGAACCTGGCGGTCTCCGTCATCACCGCCTCGCGGTGGGTCGCCGGGGCGGAGACCCAGCGCGAGTCATGTGAGCTGTCCATGCCCATGCCGCTGTCCATGTGGCTGCACCTTCTCCCTTTTCGCTTCTACGGTCCGACAGCCCCGGTCGGTGCGCGCCTCGGGCGCTCCTCCACGGTCTGTCAGGGATCAGTCTGCTCCGGGGGCAGTCCCTTCGTGGACTCGGGGCACCTCTGGGGCAGTGTGGTCGGAACACACTCGGCCAGGCGTGCTATGTGTGGGTGGCGGTGCAGTGTATTCAGGAGTGATGGATCTTCAGGCACTGCGCGCGGCCGGCCGCCCCTCCCTGGCGACGCGCCACGCACTCCTTGCCGTGCCGTTCGCGATGATCGCGCTCGTCACGGTGGGCGACGTGCTGGCTCCGCCCGACGTGCACCTCGGCCCGTTCCTGGCCGCGGCCCCGGCCGTCACGGCTTCCTTCCGGGGCCCCCGGGCCACGGGGTTCATCGGCGCGGTCGCCGTTCTGGCGCAGGTGGTCGTCGCGGCGGTGCGCAGCAGTGTCACCGACCTCAACCACACCTTCCAGATCATCACGCTGCTCCTGATCTCGGTGTTCGTGACGCTGTTCGCCCATCTGCGCGAGGTGCACGAGAAGGAGCTGGTGCAGTTGCGCTCGGTCGCCGAGGCCGCTCAGCAGGTCGTGCTGCGGCCCCTGCGCGAGCGCCTCGGTCCGCTGCGCGTCGCGAGCGTGTACCTGGCCGCGGCGGCGGACGCGCAGATCGGCGGCGACCTGTACGCGGCTGCCCGGACCGCCCACGGCACCCGGCTCATCATCGGCGACGTACGGGGCAAGGGCCTTGAGGCGGTCGGCGACGCGGCTCTCGTCCTCGGCGCGTTCCGGGCCGCCGCCCACCAGGAGGCCGACCTTCCGGGCCTTGTCGACTACCTCGAACGGGCGGTCGCGCCGGACCTGGACCAAGCCCCCGGGGCCGGCCTCGACGACACCGCCGGCCGTGCCCCCGACCCGGACCATGACGGCGCCCCGCACTCCCCCTCCCCCTCCGACGACTTCGGCGACGACCTCGGTGAGGCGTTCATCACCGCTGCCGTGCTCGACATCCCCGACCTCGGCCAGGCCCTCCAGCTCGTGAACTGCGGCCATCCCCCGCCGCTCCTCCTGCGCGGCGGTCGCGTGATCCCCCTGGAGGTGGACCAGCCGGCGCCGCCGCTGGGCCTGTCCGGCCTCGCAGAGTCCCAACTCGCCGCGCAGGGCTTCCCGTTCGAGCCCGGCGACATCTTGCTGCTCTACACCGACGGTGTCCTCGAAGCCCGCGACGAGGCGGGCGCGTTCTACCCGCTCACGGAACGCGCGGCGGCCTGGAACGGCACCGGGCCGCGCGCCCTGTTGAGCCACCTCCGCGACGACCTCCTCGCCCACACTCCCACCGGGACCCTGGACGACGACGCCGCGATGGTGGCCATCGAACGGCTCCGTCCGCCCGCCCAGCGGGGTGCGGCCCACCCATAGGAGCCCGATGATGGGGAACCTGTGCAGCGTACGCATCCGAGAGGCGGGACCAGGCCATGCCGCAGGAACCAGCAGGCGAGCGGGCCTGGTCCGGGCGCGAGGGCGCGCGGGCTTTCGCTGCGGTGGACGCGGCGACCGACTGGCTGGTCGGCTATCCCTTCGTGTTCCGGGCGCTGGCCGAGAACTGCCCGGCGGGCGGGGCGCTGCTGGACTTCGGCTGCGGGCCGGGGCGTGTCGCCGACCGGGCCGCCCGGCGGCTCGGTATGCGGATCATCGGCGTGGACGCCTCACCGGAGATGCTCGTCCTGGCCCGCCAACAGGACACTCCCGGGGCCGAGTACCACCTGGTCACGGACGGCCGGGCGGACGAGTTGCCCGATGCCTGTGCGGACGCCGCGATGTGCAACCACGTCCTCGCGTCACTGCCGGACGAGCAGACCGTCCTCGGCGTGTTCGGCGAGATCCACCGGCTGCTGCGGCCCGGAGCCCCGCTCGTCCTGCTGACCACGGACCCCGCGGGCAGCGGCATCGAGTACGCCTCCTTGCGGGTCGGCGAGCCCGGCGTCACCTACCACCCCGGCCAGCCCATGACCGTACGTCTGCGCCGCACCGACGGCACCTGGCAGACCATGCCGAACCATGCCTGGCCCCCCGCCGCGATCTCCGGCCTCCTGGAACGCGCGGGGTTCACCACCACCGCACAGCGCCACCCGACGCCGGACGAGGCGGAAGGCGTCGCCGATCCGGAGCATGCGCACAGCCGCGACTGGGCGGCCGAGCGCAGGCTGCCGCCGCTCGTGGTGACGGTCGCCACCAGGGCCTGAGCCGGGCCGCCCCGGGCTTCTCAGAGGTTGTTGTCCAGGAATGCCTTCAACGCGGGCCCGTCCATCGGACCGGCTTCCGTGGCCGCCGCCTCCCCGCCCTTGATCAGGACGACGGTGGGCGCTCCGGTGACTGCGTACCGCCGTACGGGCCCGGGGCACCGCGTCATGTCGACCTTGACGGCGGTCAGGCGCCCCGCGTACGCCTCCGCGGCCTCGCTCACCACCTCGTCCATCTCCTTGCACGCCTTGACGGCCTTCGGCCAGGTCCCGCAGAAGTACGCGAGCACGGGGCCGTCGGCCATGCCGAGGATGAAGTCGAACTCCTGGTTCTCCAGCGGCTGGTGGACCCTGCGGGCCATGGCACTCCTCGTGTTCCGAGCAGTACTCCGGTCGGTACTGCGATCAGCACTGTCCTCAGCACTGCGGCTCCCATCATGACCTGCGCGGCCGGCACTGCCTGCCAGGGCCCCGTCGCCAGGCGGCGCTCCGGGACACTCGGCCCGCCGACACGGATCCGGTCGGCTGCCCGGCGAGGCGCACCGCCGCAGCGGCGCGCGGGCGGATACTGGCGGCATTTCCGTACGCCGCGCGCCCGAGGAGCCGGTCATGGTCCTGCCTCCCCCGCCCTGCCGGCATCCGCCCGGCACCCTCGCCCGTCGTTCGGTGCTGCTTGGCACGGCGGCCTGGTGTGCGAGTGCCGTCGCGTGCTCGGGCGGGGCGAAGACGTCGTCGGCTGCCTCCACCGCTTCACCTGCCACCGGCTCGCGTACGCCGTCCGCAGCCGCCTCGCCCGTGTCCGGATCGCCCTCCGCCTCCGAGAGCCCCGGCTCCGGGCTGCCCCGGGCCGTCCCGTGGCGGCCGGGGCCCGGGGAGATCGAGCCGGCGGCCAAGCTCGCCGCCGTCGAGCTCGTCGAGGCACTGGGTACGTGGCCTGCCGGGCAGGGCGGCGAGCAAGCGGCGGCGGACCGGGCCGCGGCCCTGGGCATCCCTGCCTCATCGGCGTCTCAACTGGCGGCCCAGGCAGGGTCGTTGATGCCGACGGCGGATGCTGCGGTCGTCCGGGTGATCGACGCCCAGTACGGCGGGATCCTGTCCTACACGGCGAGCGTTCTGGTGGTGTGCGATCAGCCCACCCTGACCGGTACGACCGTCGGGCCCGGCGGCACCACGGTCGACGTACGGCTCAGCCGTGGCTCGGCCGGCTGGCGTGTCACCGGCCTGCACCCGGCGGCACCCGGCCCGGCCAAGCCGCTGGCTCCGTCGGCACGGGAGGTGCTCGCCCAGTCCCGGATCGAGCTGCCGCCCGCCTCCGCCGCCGACATTCGCAGCGGCGCCGTGCACGACAGTGTGCTGCGCGCGATGCTCCAACTGGCGGGCACCTACCGGCTGTCGGTCAGCGTCGTACGCTCCGGGCATCCGCTGGACGTGTTCGGCACCGATCGCCCCAGCGACCATCCGCTCGGCCGGGCCTTCGACGTATGGCGCATCGACGGCCACACCGTCGTAGATCCGGCGACCTCCCGCACCCTGATCACCACCTTCATGCGGGACGCGGCGGCAGCCGGTTCGTACAACGTCGGCGGCCCCGTGCAGTTGACGGGCGGCGCCACGGCGAACCAGTTCTTCTCCGACGACACCCACCACGACCACGTTCATGTGGGTTTCACCACCTGACGCCGCCGCTTCACGGGATCAGGGCCGCGATTCCGGCCCATGGGCCGGACGACCATGTGACCGTCCTGTCATCGGCCGGAGGACCATGTGGCCACTGGGGCGGCCGCATGGCCGACGGGGACGGTGTGGGTGACCCACATGGGTCCGGCACACATATGGAGCAGGAAAGAGGTGGGTTCGGCACGGTAGCCGGGGATCTCGCCGCGCAGGGCGAGGCCGCTCTGGAGGTAGGTACTGGGGGCCACGGCCAAGGTGCTGCCCGCGAAGGCGGCGGTGACGGACCGGTGTACATGGCCCGTGAGGACCCGCGCGACCTGCGGATGCCGTCCGACCACTTCGGCCAGAGCGTCGCCGTCGGCCAGCCGCATCCCGTCCAGGAAAGGGATCCCGACCGGGATCGGCGGATGGTGCAGGCAAACGAGCGCCGGAATGTCGGGACGACTAGCAAGTGCCTTGTCCAGCCAGGCCAGTTGGGCCGTCCCCAGGCAGCCACCGGGTGATCCCGGCACCTTCGAGTCCAGAACGACGACAGTGAACGCGGGATGGTCCACCACATAGTGCGTGTCGTATGTGTGGCCCAGAAATGCGGTGCCGCCGAAGGCATTCCGCAGGGCCTCGGGGTCATCGTGGTTGCCCGCGACGAGATGCAGCGGCAAGGGGAATCCTCCGACGGCTTCCCGCAGTACCGCGTACTCCTCGGGGCGGCCCCGGTCGACGAGATCGCCCGTGATGATCGCGGCGTCCGGCTGCGGATCGAGCGTGAGGACACGGCTGAGCGCACGGCTCAGGGCCTCGGCCGGGGCACCGGCCGGCGCGCCGGATGTGATGTGCGGATCGCTGAGGTGAGCGATGGCCAGGGTCATCCCCGCACGCTTCACCATCGCCTCCCCCGGCCACAACCGATCACGCTCGGGGCGAAAGCCCGCGCCCCTTGCAGGTTTTCGCCCCGCGCAGTTGGCCCTGCTCACCTCGCAGGCACCGCATCCGGTCACCTCGGCGCGCTTCGCCACGCCTGCTTCGCGGCGAACAACGACCGCAGGTACTTGCCGTTGACCAGGGCCGCGACGGCTGTCAGCAGGACGCCGCAGACCGCCTGTTCGGCCTTCATCCACACCGGGAATGTACCCGGCAGCGCGATGATCGCCGCAATGGCCACGACCATGGCGCCGGTGATGACCCTGAGCCGGCGATACGCCGGGCGCGAGCCGCGGGCCGCACGGATGGCACACCGGTACGTGACCAACGCGCTGGCGACGACGATGGTTCCGCGCACCCATACGGCCGAGTTCACGTCCGCGGAGTCGTTGCGGAGGATCACGATGGCCACCAGCGCGAGCACGCTGATGCCGAGGTATCCCCCGACGAGAAGCTTCGTAGTGCGGAAGGCCGCCAGGCTGCGCGGATGGTCCAGGCGTTCCACGGAAACGGGGTCGGATACGGCTGCGGCCGCAGAGGCGGAGTGCGAACTCCGGGCGGCGTTCATGATGGTCCCTTCTCTGTCGCTGTGTGGTCCTGGTGACGAGTGGTGGCCGGGACTATGGGGCGCCGCACCATTGCGGTGCCCCATACGCCCCCCTCGTCCGGCCAAATCCAGGGTCCACCCCGCCCGCCGCCCATCCATCGCCCCCACGAACGAAGCCAGGCCGACGCGGCCTCGGGGAGCGGTGAGGGCCACCCCGTAATGGAGCCCGGACCAAACCCCTACGTCAGGGGGCGGCCGGGCCGCGCGTGATCGGTATGACTGTTTCCCGCGTGGGGTGACCGCTGCGCCCATTCCCCCCCGCTTCATGATCCGCGCCCGTTACAAAGGGCCCGTCCTGTTCATCAACAGATGGGCTGTTCCATCATATTGAAGACCGCTCTGCGCGTCCTCGCCGCCACGTCCCTGGCTGCCGCCTCGCTGACCGTCGCCGCTCCCGCCGATGCGACCGTCCGCCGCGCCACGACGGCACGGACGCAGGCCCCCGACACCGGACCCTGCGGGCCGGTCGGCCGGTTCCACCCGTCGGACCGGTGGCGCACCACCACGTCCCCGTCCATCGCCCCGGCCGTCCGGCATGCCGCGGCGGACGAGAACCGGCAGTGGCGCGACGACGCCAACACGCTCTGGCGGGGCGACACCCGGGACAATGTGCAGCAGCTCTTCGACGACGGCTTCACCCCGCGAGGCGAGACGGTCACCCCGCTCGCCGAGTACATCGTCAAGGGCGGCGGCCAGAACACCGCGCACGTCAGCACGAGTTGCGAGAAGTGGGTGGCGGAGAAGTTCGCCACGTACGGTGCGGCGAAGACGGGATGGGTCTACGAGATCGAGGCTCCGGGCGGCATCGACGTCAACGCCACGGCCCACCTCAACGGGTATCAGTCCCCGTACCTGTGGAACAAGGAGATCGACTTCCCCGGTGGGATCAAGGGGAGTTACATCAAGGAGGCCTGCAAGTACCGCCTCCTGAAGACCGATCCGGACACCAAGGTCAACACGTACGAGAACCTGGGCTGTCGGACCAACGATCACTTCGAGCCCGCTTTGGCTGCTGCCGCACGCTGAACATGGGGAGGGAGCACCGGGTGACCACCCGAAGGAGCTCCTGCACGACCTGGTGGGGTGGCGGGCTAGAACCGCGCCACCCCACCACCTCAAGAATTAGGCTTCCGCCTTGCGGGCCAGAAGGCAGGCATGGCCTCTCTTCACCCGGCCGTCCGGCTCCTGCTCCATGCGCGCCGTGACGACCGGCCTCCCGCAACAGCTCGGCCGTGCGGTCCAGCGGCAGGTAGTGGGACTCGTACGACACCGGACGGTCGAAGGCCTGCGTCGGGCACATGTGCACATCGTTACCTATGTAGTCCCCCCACATGAGGTGGCCGCCGGGCGCGAGGGTGCGGTGGAACTCTGCGAACACCGACGGCAACCGCTCGGGCGGTGTGTGGCCGCGTGACAGCGGGTCCAGCTCCGCAGGGGTGATGACACGCTCGACATAGACGTCGGCGACGTTGTCGTACGACTCCCGGATGGCGGCCAGGTAGGCGGGCTCGGTCATGCGGCGACTCCAGACGAGAGCGATTCGGCATCGGGCCCGAGCACCGGATCCGGGCACCGGATCCCGAGTATCGGGGCCGATCCGGTGGCCACGCCGACAAGGTCTTCGGAGAATTCCCGGGGGACGTGTCGAATCGGCCCTGTCCCATTCGACGCACGGGTGGGAGCAGGAGTCATCTGAGGCAACCGCCGCGCACCTCGTGCCGGCTCCCCTCGCCCCGTCCGACCAAGGAGAGAACGCCGTGCCCAAGCTGCGCGCACACAACCTCACCATCACCCTCGACGGCTTCGCCGCCGGTACCGACCAGCGCCTCGACGCGCCCTTCGGCGACGGCGTGGACGGCCTGCACGCGTGGATGTTCGCCGCGATGCGGGACCGCGCCGAAGGCAGGACCGGGATCGACGTCGACTTCGTAGCGCGCAGCGAGGAGAACATCGGCGCCACCATCATGGGGCGCAACATGTTCGGCCCCCTGCGCGGCCCTTGGCAGGACGAGTCGTGGACGGGCTGGTGGGGCGACAATCCGCCCTACCACCACGACGTGTTCGTACGCACCCACCACCTGCGGCCGTCGCTGCCCATGGAGGGCGGAACCACTTTCCACTTCAGCGACGAGCCCGTCGAGACCGTGCTTGAGCGGGCGTTCGACGCCGCGGCGGGCAAGGACGTACGTATCGGCGGCGGCCCGGACACCGTCCAGCAGTACCTCCGCGCCCAGCTCGTCGACGAGCTGCACCTGGCCATCGCACCCATGCTCGCAGGCCGCGGCGAGCGCCTCCTCGACCATCTGGGCGACGGGGTCGACGGCTACCGTGTCGCGGAACTGACCAGCTCAGCGGCCGTCACCCATGCGGTTCTGGTACGCCGGTGACGCGCAGGAGTGCGCGCGTACCAGGACCCGTATCGGACGTGTATCGGGACGTATAGGGGAGGCGCACATAGGGAGCGGATTGCGTCGTGTCAGGTCATCGCCACGGTCAGCAGGAACGTCGAGTCCTCCAGCGCTTCGACGGTGTGCGCCGTGCCGGGCACGGCCAGCAGGTCGCCGTCCCGGCCCTCCCAGGTATCGTCCCCGGCGACGAGCCGGATCCGGCCGGACCACACCAGGAGTGTGGCCTCTCCCCCGAGCCCGTGTTCGCCGAGCGTGTTCCCCGCGGTCAGGGCCATGACCGTCTGCCGCAGTACCCGCTCGTGCCCGCCGATGACCGTGGACGCGCTGCGCCCGGCCCCGGCGTCCCGGGCCGCCTTCAGCTGAGCGCGGGCGATTGCTTCCAGGGAGAACTTCTCCATGCCTTGCTCTCACTTCCTTGTGCGAAGGGTGCCACGTGTGTAGGGCACCGCGCCACGGGGGTGCGTACCAGGCCGACCCTGGCAGAACCGTGCGTCAGCGGCACGCCGGGACGCGCCGGAAGGCGGTTCGGTGTGCGGCCACCGGCGGGGGTCGTGCTCGCCGCCCACCCCACACGTGCCCCTCGTGCGATCATCGGCCGGCGTGACGTCGTGACGAACGGGGAGGGCCGGGATACGACCGGCCGTCGTAACGAGCGGGGAGTCGGATGCTGCTCACATTGACCGGCGGAGCGGGCGCGGGCAAGACGACGTTGGCCGCGGCACTGGTGGAGACCGCGCCCCGCACTCCCGTACAGGTCCTGCACGGTGATGACTACTACTTCACCACCCCGGAACGCGGGATATGGGCACCCGACGATGCGGGGATTCCGCGCCTGGACGTCGGCGATCCCCGCTCGATGGACACCGATCGCCTCGGCCGCGACGCCGACGCGGCCCTGGCAACCGCTGCATACGTCATCGTCGACGGCATGTTTGCCCACCACATAGTCCCGGGGACCGCGCACGCCCGCTTCGATGTGTTCGTCGACCTGCCGGCCGACCTGCGCCTGGCACGCAAGATCCGGCGCAAATGCCTGAGCGAGGGATTCCCCCTCGACGTGCTCCTGCGGAACTACGTCGAGCACCGCCGCGACGCCCACACGCGCCACGTCGAGCCGGTGCGCCACGCCTGTGACCTGGTGGTCGACGCCACTCTGGATCCGCATGGCATGGCTCGGGAAGTGTGGTCAGCCATTAGCAACAGGGCTGCCACACACGGCAGTTGATCCCTTAGCCGGTCTGCTGCACACCGAGGCCACGTACCAGCGTCGAAGCCGTGCTCGCGACCACCGCGTTGTCCGCGGCGGCGTCGGCGGTCGTGTGGTTGGTGTAGATCGCGATGATCACCGGGTGACCGGACTTCGGCCAAGCCACGGCGATGTCGTTGGCGGATCCGTAGGCGTCGCTTGTGCCGGTCTTGTCGCCGACGGTCCAGTCCTTGGGCAGCCCGGCCCGGATGCGCTCGTCGCCGGTGACGGTGGCGTGGAGCCAGCTGTTCAACCGGTCCCGGTCCGCGGGCACCAGGGCGCTGCCGAGGGAGGTCTTGGCGAGGTTGCGGCCCATGGCGGCGGGCGTCGTGGTGTCGCGCCGCTCGCCGGGCTTCCAGTCGTTCAACTCGGGCTCCCAGCGGTCCAGTCGGGAGACCGGGTCACCGAGGGAACGGTAGTAGTGGGTCAGCCCCTGGGGGCCACCAATCTGGCCGAGCAGCAGGTTGCCCGCTGTGTTGTCGCTCCGGGTGATGGCCGCACGGCAGAGTTCGGCCACCGTCATCCCCTTGTCCGCCTTGCCTTCGGTGGCAGGAGAGTTCGGGACCTCGTCGCTCTTCTTCCAGTGGACGGCCTTGTCCATCAACCCCGGCTCCGAGCGCCGGGCCTTGTCGAGGACGGCGGCACCCACCATGGCCTTGAAGGTGGACAGGGACGGGAACTTCTCGTTGCCCCGGTAGCTGACGGTCCGCCCGGTGGCGGTGTCGAGGGCGTACGCACCGATCCTTACGTGGCGTGTCGCCTCAAGGCGGCTCAGCTCGTCCGCGACGTCATGTGTGCCGCCCACATGGAACGGCGCCGGCGCCGACGGGGTTTGCGTGGTGGTCCGGTCCTGCGCCTCGGCCGCCTGCACCGTGGACGCGGTACCGGTCGTGAGGACCGCGAGGGCGAGCAGTGCGGCGGGCCACTTCGTACGGGAACGCATACGTGACCGGCGGATGGAGGCAGAGCGTGTCGTGTTGTCTCGCATGGCCCCAGCAGAACAGGCACAGGCCGCCTCCGTCCAAGAGCCATCCCCGGAACGGGGCCATAGCGATCTGCCTATGGCGCCTGGTGCGGGTGGTCACGGGGCGGATCCCCAAGGTCCCGAACAGGGAGAGGAACCACCCGTGGCTGGAGGCCCGCAAGAGGGGCGAACGGGACAGCCGCGATGCCATATTGGCCAATGATCACTCGAATTCATCAATGATCCGTTGGATTTACTGACAAGTTGGCGAACGTTCATCCTGTGGCCTCCTAGAGTCTGGGTTCTCTTCCCGTCCACACATGTACGGACTCGTACGCACACAGGAAGCGGAGCCATGGATTCGCTACGTCACCTCGCTGCCCATCTGGGGCTCGACCTCACGGCCATCTGCCTGCTCACGTTCGCGATCTACTATCCGAGGCACCGGCGGCGCGATCTCGTACCGGCGTATCTCGCCCTGAACGTCGCCCTGTTCACCATCGTGGCGGCGCTCGCCGAAGTGGGCGGCAGCGGCGGAATGGCACTCGGCTTCGGTCTCTTCGGAGTCCTCTCGATCATCCGGCTGCGCTCCGACGCGGTCCAACACGAGGAAGTGGCCTACTACTTCACCACCCTGGTCCTCGGCCTCATCTGTGGTCTGCCGCACCTCGGGTTCGCCCTGGCCGCGGCGCTCAGCGCCGTTCTGCTCCTGGTCGTCTACGCGGCGGACCACCCGCGCCTGTTCGCCCGCGCCCGGCGCACCGTCATAACGCTCGACACCGTCCACACCGACCCCGCCGCCCTGCGGGCCGACCTCGCGCGTCGCCTGGGCGAGCCCCTGCACTGGACGGTGATGGAGATCGACTTCGTACGGGATCTGATGGTCGTCGACGTCCGCTACCGCGAGCCCGAACCGAGGCCGGCCGGGCAGCAGACCGGTTCTGTCGAGGCCCTGCGCCCGACCGCGCCCGCGCTGGACGCCGTATGACCATCCAGACGGCGGCTCTGCCGACCGCGGAATCCGTACGGGCCATCAACGAGGCCGCGTACGAGGCGGACCCGATCTCGCTGGCCGAGCTGAATGAGCGCTCCTCGCTGCTCACCCGGTTCGACCGCAGCTATCTGGTGCCTGCCGACACGTTCCTGCGGGTGGTCGGCCGGCTCACCGAAGCCCGCCGTCCCGGTGGGCCGTTCCGGGCGCTGGCCATCGACGGCCGCCGCGCCTTCCGCTACCACTCGGTCTACTACGACACCCCGGGGCTGCGCTCCTTCCACGACCACCGCCAGGGCCGCCGCCTCCGCTTCAAGATCCGTGAACGCGTCTACGAGGACAGCGGAGAGCGGCAGTTCGAGATCAAACTCAAGGGCGCCCGCGGCGATACCGTCAAACACCGCTGCCCCCTGACCGGCACGGACACCCCGCTCGGCACCGCGCAGCAGGCGTTCCTCGCCGACACACTGAGACACGCCTACGCGATCGACGCGCCCACGGCGCTGCGGCCCTCCCTCTCCACCGACTATCTCCGGTCGACCTTCGTGGCCGACGGGCAGCGCATCACGTGTGATGCCGGGCTGGTGTGCGTCGATCTGCGGACGAACCGCATGGTGCGCTGCGACAGTGGTCTCGTACTGGTCGAGACGAAGTCCGCGGAGCATCTCACCGAGGCGGACCGGCTGTTGCACGCCCACCGGGTGCGGCCCGCCGTGTTCACCAAGTACTGCGGTGCGTTCGCCGTGCTGCGTCCCACGCTGCCGGCCAACCGGTGGCGGCGCGCCGCACGGCAGGCGTTCGGCCCGCTGCCCGAATGACGACCCATGTGGCCGAATGCCATACCACCCGTTCGCGGTGGGTGGGGCCGCCACGTCACCGACTCGCCGCGCCCGGGCCACTTCGGGCACTTCTGCCCGCAACCGCGCCAGCCGTATGGTGAGCCGTCATATGTGTCTGGACCGAGGGGTACTGATGGTGCGTAGGAACAGGATCATCCGACAGGCCACCGCGATCACGGCCGCCCTGCTGCTGTCCGCCGGGGTCGGCCCGGCAGCGTTCGCGGCGGGCGCCCCGACCCCACCCGACCCGGACGCGGCCGAGCTGAGCGCCTACTGGACGCCGGCCCGCATGACGGCCGCACTGCCCGACTACGCAGAACGGGGTGGCGCCCCGTGGGCCGGCACCACATCGGCCGGCACCACATCGCCCACCGTGGACGGGCCCCGGCCCGGCGAGTTCATCCCGCCGAGCAAGAGCTTCGACGGCATTCCGCAGGCAGGAACGTTCTTCTGGACGGACGCCTCGGGTACGGGGCGTACGTGCAGCGGATCGGTGGTGCGCAGCCCGGGCCACAATCTGGTCCTCAGCGCCGGGCACTGCCTGAAGGGGTACTCCGGTAGATCCCCCAAGCGCCATCTGGCCTTCGTGCCGCAGTACCACGACGGGCTCACGCCGTTCGGCATCTTCCCCGTCAAGGACAACGGTGTGTACGTCTCTCAGGAGTACTACGACCGGGGTGAACACGCGGGCGCCGCCTACGACTTCGGGTTCGCGGTCACAGAGCCCAACCAGGACGGGAAGCGTCTCCAGGACGCGGCCGGCGCGGTCCAGCTGCTCGTCGAGTCGGGGTACTCGCACGCCCCGGTGCGGATGATCGGCTACCCCGGCGGCGCGCAGAAGCCGCTGGAGTGTCTGAGCTGGACCACCAAGTGGGTCAGCGACGACCCGGCCGACCCGGGCACCTTCGATCGCATCGCCTGCGACGGCTTCGTGGGCGGGACCAGTGGCGGCCCGATGCTGGTCCCGTGGCCGGGCGGCTGGGCGGTGATCGGGGTCATCGGCGGCTACCACACCGGCGGGAACACCCCGCAGGTCTCCTACAGCGCGTATTTCGGCGCCGCCACCAAGGCCCTGTACCAGGCCGCGACCACGGGTGCCCCGCCGGCCGGGCCCGCCTCCTGACGACCGTGGCGATCACCCTGCGCGAGGTGCGCGACAGCGACCTGCCCGCCTTCTGGGAACAGCTCTCGGACCCAAAGGCGCAGCAGGTCGCCGCAGTCACCCGGGACTACAACTACGACCGGAAGCGGTTCGACGCCCATTGGGCGCGGGTTCGTGGCGATGCGTCGGTCACGATGCGCACTGTGCTGGCCGACGGTGTGGTGGTCGGCTATGCCGCCCTCTACGGTCCGCCGGACGAGCGCGAAGTCACGTACTGGATCGACCGGGCGCACTGGGGCCGCGGCATTGCCACCGCGGCCCTGGCGCAGTTGGTCGGCCTCGAAAGCGGCCGCCCGCTGTTCGCGCACGCGGCGGCCGACAACACCGGCTCGATCCGTGTACTGGAAAAGTGCGGCTTCGTCGTCACGGGGTACGGCCGGGGTTTCGCGTTCGCCCGCGGCCAGGACATCGACCAAGTGCTGCTCACGCTTGCATAGCCATCCTGTTCCCGTCGCTGCCGGACGAGTCGAAGCGAACCAGTGGGTTGCGACGCCATGTCTTCACCACACATCAACCACCGTGATGTGTAGGTGAGTTGTCGCGTCAGACAGCGGGGAAGCGCTCGCTCTGCCACACATCGCCCGCCGTGGTCACCAGCAGCGTCTCGTATGCGCTGTGGGTCCGGGTCCAGGTCCGGGTGGGCGCGTCCCCCATGGCGAAGAGGGCGGTGGCGTATGCATCGACCTCGGTGAGGTGGCGCCCGGTGACGGTGACCGATGCGAGTCCCGTGGCGGGCAGCCCGGTGTGTGGGTCGAGGATGTGGTGGCCGCGTTCGGCGGTGCCGGAGGTGGCGACGGCGAGGTCTCGGCCGGTGACGACGGTCAGGAGATGGCCGGGGCGCAAGGGGTGTGCGATGCCGATGCGCCATGCGCTGCCGGGGGTCGGTTCTCCCCTGAGCTGGAGGTCGCCGCCGCCGTTGACGCACGTGTTCCGGGCCCCGGCGTCGTACAGGATCTGCGAGGCAAGTTCGGTGGCCCAGCCCTTGACCAGCCCGGAGGGGTCGAGTCGGCCGCCGGGGGTGTGGCTGAACCAGCCGTCCGTCGTGGCGGCGGTCCCCTCGCAGAGGGTGAGCACGTCGGCCACCTCGGGCGGGCAGTCGCTCATGCCTATGTGGCCCCGCGCCATACGGCTGATCGCACTGTCGGGCCGGTAGGTGGAGAAGACGGCGTCCACGTGGTGCAGCCAGGTGACGGCTTCGGCCAGGGCGTCGCGGACTTCGGGGGTGGGCCGGTCACGTATGTCGAAGGAGAAGACGGTGCCCATGACGTGTTCGGCATGGCGAAGGCCGTCGGCCGCGCGGGGCGGGTGCACTCCTTCGGCCGGACCGGTCGAGTGCGGCCCCGCTGCCGCCCGGGCCATGTCATTCACCGGCCTTGTCCAATGCGCTCTGCAGGGACTGGATGTAGCCCTCGCTGGTGTAGCTCGCGCCCGATACGGCGTCGATCCGGGCGTTCTGCGCGCCGAGCGCCTCCTCGTTCAGGCGGGGCACGGAGCGTGCGGCGATCTCCTGGTCGCGCCCGCTCTCGCTGGGGACCTGGAGGACGTGGACGGCGGTGAGTCGCCCCTTGTCGAGGGTGACCGACACCTGGACCGGCCCGTACCGGGTGTCGATGGCGTCCCCGGTGAAGTCGCCGGTACGGGGGCCGGTGGCTGCCGTCGCCGGTGTCGACGTGGTCGGCCGGGGTGCCGACACGGCGGGCGGATGGCTCTGGTGGGGCTTGAGGGAAAGCAACAGGACCACGCCCGCGGCGGTCGACAGGGTGGTGACGGCGACTCGGCGCACGGCGGATCTCCTCTGGCTCGGGTCGCGCATCAGAACGCGAAGGACTCGTGGTGGATGCGGCGGCGGTGCACGCCCGCGCCGCGGAGGGCTCCCAGCGCCGCGTCGGTCATGCCGGGCGGACCGCAGAGGTACACGTCCCGGTCCCTCAGGTCGGGCACGTACTGGAGCAGTGCCGCAGCCGTCAGCGGCAGGCAGTGGGTGGCCGGTTCGTCGACCGAGTACAGGATGCGGGCGCCGCGGGCTGCGGCAAGGGCGTCGAGTTCTCCGCGCAGCGCGAGGTCCTCGGGGCGGCGGGCTCGGTAGATGAGGGTGATGTCGCCGGGCAGGGTCTCCAGGAGCGTGCGCAGCGGGGTGATGCCGACGCCGCCTCCCAGCAGCAGCGTCCTGGTCGTGGTGCGGCGGGCCGCGGTGAAGCCCCCGTAGGGGCCTTCGGCCCACACACGGGTGCCGGGGGCCAGTGTGGCGAGGGAGGCGCTGTGGGTGCCGACGGCCTTCACGGTGATGCGCAGGTGGCGGTGGTCGGCCGGGGCGGAGAGCGAGTACGGGTTGGCGGCCCACCACAGGCCCGGGGCGAGGAAGCGCCAGCGGAAGAACTGCCCCGGTTCCGCGCCGAGTTCGTCGAGGTGCTCGCCGGTGAGGTGGACGGACACGACGCCGGGGGCTTCGCCGCGGACCTCGGCGACGCGCAGGCGGTGGCGCATTCCGCGGCGGACGGGGACGACGAAGCGGTACCACAGGAGCAGTGCGGCGATGCTGAGGTACATCGCGTACCAGGCGAGCTGGGCCGGCCGGTTGCCGACGAAGTCGGCGCCGTTGGAGAGCTGGTGCCCGAAGACGAGGAAGACCGCGAGGTACGTCGCGAAGTGGAGGTAGTGCCAGGTCTCGTAGCGCAGTCTGCGGCGGGCGGCGCGCGCGGACACGATGCCGGTGCCCACAAGGAGCAGGAATCCGGCGGTGCCCTTCAGCAGGTCCGGATAGTGCAGTACGAGGGTGGTGGTCTGGTGCACCACGTTCGCGTGCGAGGTCACCGCGTAACCCCAGATGACCAGCAGGGTGTGGGTGAGGGCGAGCGAGAGGGTGTAGCGGCCGCCCATGGCGTGCCAGCGGGCCAGGCGGTCGGTGCCCACACTCCGGTCGAGGACGGGGATACGGGCCATGAGGGCGAGCAGGACCGCGCAGGCGTATCCGGCGAGGAGGCCGGTGATGCGGCCCCCGTCGGTCAGCCATCCACCCATGCCGACGACCGATGTGGTGTCGCTCCACCACAGACCGAGGACCCCTGCGGCGCCGCTCCAGATGAGGGTCTGGGCGGCGACGGGTATCCAGGCGGTGCCGCGCGGTGCGGCGTGCGGGACGCGCGCGACGGGTCGGCTGTCGTACATGCTGGCGGCCATCCGGCCCCCTTTCCGGGCGGCGGACCATGTGGTCCGGCACCATGTGGGCGGTGCGCGGCCAGCCTCACACCGGTACTTCTGAGTTCCCTCTGAAAGGGGACCCCGGAGCCGGATCCACAGGTGATTCAGAGGAAACTCAGAGCTCTGCGTTGCTCCGTCGGCGGGCCGCCGGAGGGATGCTGGAAGCACCATGGAAAACCCTTCACCACGTGCTGTGCTCCGCAGGTCCGACGGCAGTCCGGTCCGGATCCTCGTCGTGGACGACGAGCCCGATCTGACGGAGGTGCTGTCCGGCGCCCTGCGCTCGGAGGGCTGGGACGTCCGCTCGGCCTCCGACGGCGCGAGCGCTCTCAGCACTGCGGCCGCCTTCCGTCCCGACGCGGTGGTCCTGGACTGGATGCTGCCCGACCTGGACGGGCTGCACGTGCTGCGCGAGATGCGGGCCGACCTGCCGGCCGTCTGTGTCCTGTTCCTGACCGCGCGCGATTCCGTCGAGGACCGCATCGCGGGCATCACGGCGGGCGGCGACGACTACGTCACCAAGCCGTTCAGTCTGGAGGAGGTACTGGCCCGGCTGCGCGGGCTGCTGCGCCGGGCGGGCATGGCACGCGAGCCCGGCGGGAACCGCCTGGTGGTCGGCGATCTCGTGATGGACGAGGATGCGATGGAGGTCAGCCGGGCGGGCCGGCTCGTGGACCTGTCCCGCACCGAGTTCGAGCTGCTGCGCTTCCTCATGCGCAATCCGCGCCGGGTGCTGTCCAAGGACCAGATCCTGGACCGGGTCTGGTCGTACGACTTCGGCGGCCGCGCGCACATCGTCGAGCTGTACATCAGCTATCTGCGCAAGAAGATCGACGCGGGCCGGGTGCCGCTGATCCACACGGTGCGCGGCGTCGGCTACGTGCTGAAGCCCGATCCCTCATGAAGCGGCCTGCTCTCCCGCGCCTGATCAAGCAGCGACGCCTGGCGGGGCGGCTCGGTCTCCCCCGCACGCTGCGGGCCCGCCTCACGGCCGGGCTCGTCCTGCTCCTGGCGCTGGCGTGTCTCGCGGTCGGGGTGACGTCCGTGCTCGCCCTCGAAGGGTTCCTGGTCAGCCGCCTCGACCAGCAGCTCAGCGCGTCCGGCGGCCGGTTCGCGGCCAGTCTCGAACACGACGAGACGCCGGACGCCGACAACAAGCCGGACACCCGCGGCCAGTCGAACGGCACGTTCGGCGCCCGGCTGCTGCGCGGCGAGACCACTCAGGCCGCCGTGGTGCACGCCCAGACGGACGCCGCCGTGGCGCTCACAGTGGCGGACCGCGCCGCGCTCGCGGCCGTGCCGCTCGACGGGCGGGGCCACGACATCCGGCTGTCGGCGCTGCGCCACTACCGCGTCGTCGCGGTGTCGGGCGACGACGGCGACGTGCTGATCACGGGGCTCCCGCTGGAGCCGGTGGAGGAGACCCTCCACCGCCTGGAGGTCGTCGAAGCCGTCGTGTTCGGTGCCACCCTCGCGGCCACCGGAATCGCCGGAGCACTGTGGGTGCGGCTCTCGCTGCGGCCCCTGCGCAGGATGGCGGCCACCGCGACCGAGGTCACCCAACTCCCCCTGGCCAGTGGGGAGATCGCGATGCCCGCCCCGGTTCCCGACACCGACCCGCGTACGGAGGTCGGCCAGGTGGGCAGCGCGCTCAACCGCATGCTGGGCCACGTCGGGGACGCGCTGGCCCAGCGGCAGGCCGGCGAGGAGCGGCTGCGCCACTTCGCCGCCGACGCCAGCCATGAGCTCCGCACCCCGGTCGCCACCGTGCGCGCCCACGCCGAACTGGCCCTGCGCCACCGCGGCCCCGTACCGGGCGAGGTGCGGCACGCGCTTGAGCGGATCCAGTCCGAGACGCAGCGTATGACCGGCCTGGTCGACGACCTGCTGCTGCTCGCTCGCCTGGACGCGGGCCGCCCCCTCGCGCGCGAGCCGGTCGACCTGACCCGGCTGGCGCTGGACGCGATCGGCGACGCGCGGGCCGCCGCCCCCGGTCACCGCTGGCTGCTCGACCTGCCGGAGGAGCCCGTCACGGTGACCGGCGACGAACACCGCCTCCACCAGGTCATCGCCAACCTCCTCACCAACGCCCGCACCCACACCCCTCCAGGCACCGAGATCACCCTGCGTCTGGGCGAAACCGGCGTGGGAGCAAGGGAGTTGAGCGTGACGGACACCGGGCCCGGTATCCCGAAGGACCTGCTGCCCGAGGTGTTCCAGCGCTTCACGCGGGCCGGCCACAACCGCGCCGTATCGGCGGGCTCCGGGCTCGGCCTGGCCATCGTGCTCGCGGTCGTCCAGGCCCACGAGGGAACCGTCGACGTCACCAGCCGCCCGGGCCGCACCGTCTTCCGGGTGACTCTGCCGCGGTGACGCAGACGAGTACATACGACGTAGCGTCAAACACCTTCCGTGCAGGCCTGCTTGGGGACTACCGCACCGCTTCAGCCGTACGAGAGGTTGGAGCAGACGTCGTCGTCGGCCGAGCGGGCGGTCCCGGCCACGCCGGTGGGCAGGGCGGTGGGCGCGGGTGATGCGGCGGTCCCTGACGATGCGGTGGGCTGCGGGGGGTCCGCGTAGGTCCGGCCGAGGATGACGTTGATCCCGGGCGCCGCGGCCGAGGTCACTTCCGCGCCGGGGAGGACCTGGGCGACCTTCTCGGCCTGGTCCCGCTGGCCGGGTCCGTACTCGATGACCGTCTTGGTCTGCGTACGGACCATGGCCGGGGTGGTTCCGGTGACGGTGAAGCCGTGCTGCTTGAGCGCGTCCGCGGCGCGGGCGGCGAGACCGGTGACGGTGGTGCCGTCGTAGACGGCGACGGAGATGCCCGTACCCAGGGCCGCCGCGCTGCCGCTCGGCGAGGGGGACGTCGCGCCGACCTGCTCGCTCTGGTGATTGCCCGCGTCCTGCCCGTCGAGAGTGCGGTCCGCCTTGAGCGCGGCCCACAGTGCTTCGGCGTCGGGGTGGACGATGGCGACCCGTTCGCCCTGGTAGCGCCACGGCAGGGTGATGAACTTCGTGTTGTGCAGATCCATGTCGCGCAGCGACATGGCGAACGAGATCAGCTTGTCGGCGGAGCCGAGGCCGGGGTCCACGGTGAGGGACTGTGTGGCGGCGTCCGCGAGCGGAAACAGGTTGGTGGGGGTCAGGCCGTCGCTCTTGACCTTCTTGATGAGCGAGGCGACGAAGGCCTGCTGGCGCTGTATGCGGCCTATGTCGGAGCCGTCGCCGATGCCGTGGCGGATGCGTACGTAGTCCAGGGCCTTCTGGCCGGAGACGGCCTGCGGGCCCTTGGTGAAGATCTGGTCGCCACGGGTGGTGCGGTTGGGGTTGAGGTCCCGTTGGTAGATGTCCTGGGGCAGACAGACCTGGACGCCGCCGACGGCTTCGGTCATCTTCGCGAACCCCTTGAAGTCGACGACCATGGTGTGGTCGACGCGCAGCCCGGTCAGCTTCTCCACGGTGTTCTGGGTACAGGCGGGGTTGCCCTTGGCGCTCTCGCCCACCGAGTAGGCGGCGTTGAACATGGTGTTGGTCCGCGGCTTGGTCCAACTGCCGTCGGGCAGTTTGCACGGTGGGATCTCGACCAGGGTGTCGCGCGGTATGGAGACGGCGACGGCATGCTTGTGGTCGGCGTACACATGCAGCAGGAAAGCCGTGTCGGAGCGCCCAATGTCGCTCTTGTCGCCGCCGCCGAGTTCATCGTTGCCGCCGATGCGCGCGTCCGTGCCGATGACCAGGACGTTCGTGCCCTGGGTCGAGGCCGGCGGGCGGTCGCCGGAGATCCCGTCCGCGCTGAACGTGTCGATGTTCCCGTCGAGCCGCAGATAGGCCCAGCCCACACCTGCCGCCGCCAGGACGAGCAGGGCCAGCGTGATGCTCAGGCCCAGCCGTACCCCTCTGTGCTTGCGCTGCCGCCCACTCACCTCGGTCCCACCCCGTCCCCCCGGCCCCTCTTGACCGCCCCGACCGCCTGCCATGCGCGCGCTCCCAGTGCTTCCGGCCCACCCCGAAGGGGATGAACCGCCCCCGCCTAATAGTACTGGCGTGCCCACTCAGGGGCTGGCGCCGTCGAATCCGTAACGCAGGGGCTCTTCACGGCTGCGGTGGTCGCGGCGGTACACGTACACCGCCTCGGCACGCACCCCCGGTACCGGCGACTCCCATGCACAGGGGTACGTCACCTGCACCACCGACGGACGGCCCTTGACGTACATGCGCAGCCCGTCCGCGGGGCCTCCCGCCAGCACGGCGACTTCCCTGCGCATCTCCGCCCCTGCGTCCACTGCACCCGTCCCCACATTCATGCAGTTACTTTAAAGCTTGCGCAATAATTGAACTATGGTGAGGTCCGTCACGCGACGGGCACAACACCTCGGTTCCGGCGGCGCCGCGTGCACACCGCGCACACGACACGCCACCAGCCGATCCCTCACCAGGGACACATCATCGGGGGGAGACATGGGCCGTTCCGACGACGGGCTGCGCGAGCAGGGCTTCGGCGACGGGCTGGACGCGGAGGAGTTCGCGCGCCTCCTCCAACTCGCCCTCACATCACGGGAGATCAAGGGACTGCTCCGCTCCGCGGGACACGCCGTCGATGCGGATCGACTGCGCACCGAGGCCCTTGGCGAGTGCGCCGTCATCGCGGCGGTCGCGGCCCCGGAGTACCGGGCCTTCCTCCGGGCGGCGTCCACGACCGATGTCCGGGCCGAGGCGCCTCCGGAGCCGCTCGACGACGTGCCGGAGCCCGAGCGCGGCGGCGCGCTCGCCGTCCTGGCCGTTCTGGCACCGGCACTGTCAGCCCTGGCCGCGGTCCTGCTGCTCCTCATCGGGTACGCCCTGCATCTGGTGGGCTTCCACGCCCACTTGGTGCGGGGGTTGCACAACGCGGGCCGGATGTTCGCGGGCCTCGCCGCGATCTGCGCACTGCCGGGCCTGGCGGCGCTCCTGATCACCGCCGCCCGCAACCGCCCCGCGGCACAGGCCCGGCCGGCACCGGATTCCGAGGCCGCCCGAGCGTACGAACTCTGGCGGCAGGCCCTGCTTGAGCGCGGGATCCTGCCCCACCTGCGCGAGCGCATAGCGACAGCGAACCGCCGGCGATGATCCACATTTCAGGGATTGCGCAATCATGGAACCGTAGCTCCGTTCCGGGCGTTGTACTCGAAGGACTCAACCGGCACAACCACGGAGGAAAAAACATGGGCGTGAGCCTGGCCAAGGGCGGCAATGTCTCGCTGAGCAAGGAAGCCCCCGGGCTGACGGCCGTCACGGTCGGCCTGGGCTGGGACGTGCGGACGACCACCGGCACGGACCACGACCTCGACGCGAGCGCACTGCTGTGCAACGAGAGCGGCAAGGTGCTCTCCGACAGCCACTTCGTCTTCTACAACAACCTGACCAGCCCCGACGGTTCGGTCCAGCACACCGGCGACAACCTCACCGGTGAGGGCGAGGGCGACGACGAGACGATCAACATCGACCTCACCGCGGTCCCCGGCCCGGTCTCGAAGATCGTCTTCCCGGTCTCGATCCACGACGCACAGGCCCGCGGCCAGAGCTTCGGCCAGGTGCGCAACGCCTACATCCGCGTGATCAACCAGGCGGGCGGTGCCGAACTGGCTCGCTACGACCTGAGCGAGGACGCCTCGACCGAGACCGCGATGGTCTTCGGCGAGCTCTACCGGCACGGCGCCGAGTGGAAGTTCCGCGCCGTCGGCCAGGGTTACGCATCCGGCCTCGCCGGCATCGCCTCCGACTACGGCGTCAACGTCTGACGGTCCGGCCGGACACCCCGCCGCCGCCCTCCCCGTGGGCGGCGGCGGGGCTCTCTTGGTGATTCCTTTACCACGCAGCCCGTTGTACCCGACGGTAACAGCGCTCCATGCTGCTGTCAGCCGGCCATATCCGATGTCCGCCGACCGCCCCAACCCGGCTTCCTGGACGGTCACTTGAGACGGAGTACGGATGCTTCGGCTACTGCCGCGCTGCGCCCTGGCCCTTGCCGCGCTCGCCGGTCTGCTCGTCGCCACCCCCGCGGGTGCGGCCCCACAGGGGAGCCCCGCGACGACGGCCACCTCGGGCCCGGCGCAGCGGACCGAGCCGCTCGCCGAGTCCTGGACCGGGCCGCTCTCCGCCCGGGGCCGCTACATCGTCGACGCGACCGGGGCCCGCTTCAAGCTCAAGTCCGCCAACTGGGGTGGCGCACAAGGCAGTTGGTCCGGCTCCGGCAACATCGACGACCCCGCCAGCCACCATGCCGGCGAGGACTCGTACAACATGCCCGTCGGCATCGACCGGGTGCCGCTCGCCACCCTGCTGGCCGACTTCCACCGCCTGGGCATCAACAGTGTGCGGCTCCCCTTCTCCAACGCGCTCATCCACAACACCACCCCCGTCCCGGACGCCGCGGTCGCCGCCAATCCACAGCTCCGCGGCAGCACCCCGCTCCAGGTGTACGACGCCGTCGTGTCCGCCCTCACCCGGGACGGCTTCGCCGTCATCCTCAACAACCACACCAACACGGCGCGCTGGTGCTGCGGCCTCGACGGCAACGAACGCTGGAACACCTCGCAGTCGACCGCCCAGTGGGTGGACGACTGGGCGTTCATGGCGGGCCGCTACCGGGACAACAAGCGGGTGGTCGGAGCCGACCTGTACAACGAGGTGCGGCGCAACATCCTGGACGACCCCAACTGGGGCAACGGCGACGACCACGACTGGTTCACCGCCGCGCAGCAGGCGGCCGACCGCATCCTCACCACGGCCGACCCGGATCTGCTGGTCGTCATCGAGGGAATCAACTGGACCGGCATCCCGGCCGACGGCCTCCCCCACGGCCGCCCCACCCTCACCCCCGCCCGCACCCTCTCGCACACCCTGCTGCGGTCCGCGAAGCTGGTGTACTCGGCGCACTTCTACGGCTTCACCGGCCCCCATCACTCCGGTGCGTACGGCACCGGAGAGACCCACGACCCGCGCTACCAGGACCTGTCCCGCGCCGAGCTGTACGACGTACTGCGCCAGGAGGCGTTCTTCGTCACCGACGAGGGCCGGCACTACACGGCGCCGCTGTGGGTCAGCGAATTCGGCACCGGCGCATCGGAGACGGACCCCCGGGCGCGCGCCTGGTTCGCCGATTTCACGGACTACCTCGCCGCGAACGACGCGGACTTCGGGTACTGGCCGCTGGTCGGCCTGCGCGGACCGGCCGGCCAGGGCGACGACTTCGCCCTGCTGCGGTACGACACCGACGGGCACCGCTCCGGGCTCCTCGACGGGACGGACTGGCGCACGGCGGGCTGGGCGACCCTGCTCAACTCCCCTTCCCGCACCGGCCGGATCGCGACACCGGCCCGTTGGAACATGCTGGACCTCGACCATGCGGACGCCGTCCGTTCGCTGCGCATCGCGGCCGTCGGCGACTGGGACCCGGGGGCCCGCAAGGGCGTCTGCCCCGACGGCCAGCGGCTCATCGGCCTGGCTCACGGCGCCGGCCGCGGGCTGTGCACCGACGCGGGTACGGGCGACCTGAGCGCGGCGAGCGGCACATACACCGTGGTGCGCGACGAGCGGTACGTCACCCACGGCGACTGGGCCGGTGGCTATACGAAGCTGGAGTGCCCGGCCGGGCAGTTCCTGACCGGCTACGGCGTGCGCGGCGAGGCGATGGCCTCGGCTCTGTGCGTCCCCGCCCGCGACGGTCTCGGGACGGCCGGCCGCACCGTCTGGTTCGACCGGGGCGACAACCGCCCGGCAGGCTCCCCCGGCGGGGAATTCGCGTACGGCCGCTACAAGGGGCAGTGCGACGCGGGGGAATACGCGGCCGGAATCGCCTTCACCGAGCGCCTCGGAGCCTCCCCGGCGCCGGCCGCCCTGCTGTGCCGCGCCCTGTAGGAACCACTCTGGTCCGATGATCACGGTTCTGGCGCGAGCGGGTGAAGCGGTCGTCCACCGCCTCGACGTGGCACCTCGATCCCCGCTACGAAGAGGGCGCATAATCTCCCCGCTGCCCACTCGCACCAGGAGGCGCCCCCACCGTGGAGTGGTTCTCGTCGTCGGCATACTGGCTCGGCCGGCTCGTATTCCAGCGCTCCCTCGCGGCCGTCTATGGGGTGGCGTTCCTGGCGGCGGCTCTGCAGTTCCGGGCGCTCATCGGGGAACGCGGAATGCTGCCCGTGCCCGACTTCGTCCGGCGCGTGCCGTTCCGCAGCGCGCCCAGCCTGTTCCAACTGCGGTATTCCGACCGGCTGTTCGCCTCGTGTGCGTGGACGGGTGCGCTGCTTGCCGGGGCCGTGGTGGCGGGGGCGGCCGATGCAGTGCCGCTCTGGGCGGCGATGGTGTGGTGGGCGGTGCTGTGGGCGCTGTATCTGTCGATCGTCAACGTCGGCCAGACCTGGTACGGCTTCGGCTGGGAGTCGCTGCTCCTGGAGGCCGGTTTTCTCGCCGTGTTCCTGGGCAATGACGAGGTCGCGCCGCCGGTGGTGCTGCTGTGGCTGCTGCGCTGGGTGCTGTTCCGCGTCGAGTTCGGCGCCGGGCTGATCAAGATGCGGGGCGATCCGTGCTGGCGCGATCTGACCTGCCTGTACTACCACCACGAGACCCAGCCGATGCCCGGCCCGCTGAGCTGGTTCTTCCACCATCTGCCGGGGCCGCTCCACCGCGCCGAGGTGGCTGCCAACCACTTCGTCCAACTCGTCGTCCCCGTCGCTCTGTTCACCCCGCAGCCGGTGGCGAGCATCGCCGCCTGCCTCATCATCTGCACCCAGCTGTGGCTGGTCCTCTCCGGCAATTTCGCCTGGCTGAACTGGCTGACCATCGTCCTCGCCGCCTCCGCCCTGGACGGCTCCCTCATCGCCGAACCGCCTTCGCTGCCGGATGCCCCGCTCTGGTACGAGACCGTGGTCCTTCTCGTCGCCGTACTCGTACTGGCGCTCAGCTATCGGCCCGCCCGCAATCTCCTCTCTCATCAGCAGCGGATGAACACGACGTACGAGCCACTGCATCTGGTGAATTCCTATGGGGCGTTCGGCAGCATCACGCGGATCCGGCACGAGGTCGTCGTCGAGGGGACGGCGGACGAGGAGATCACCTCGCAAACCGTCTGGCGGGAATACGAATTCCACGGGAAGCCGGGAGATGTACGCCGCCTTCCGCGCCAGTTCGCGCCCTATCATCTGCGGCTCGACTGGCTTCTCTGGTTTCTCGCGCTCTCGCCGTCGTACGGATACTCCTGGTTCGGCGGATTCGTCGAACGGCTTCTGGTCAACGACCGCAACACGCTGCGCCTGCTGCGGTACAACCCCTTTCCCGATGACCCGCCGGTGTTCATCCGTGCCCGCATGTGGCGCTACCGCTTCACCACCTGGCAGGAACTGCGTACGACGGGAGCGTGGTGGCACCGTGAGGCGCCCCGCGAGTTCCTGCCCCCGACGACACTGCGCTGACCGCGCCGTCCCGGTCCGCCCGTCCGCCCGCTGCTATGCGGCGGGCTCGATGTTCTGGTTGGCGTGGAACAGGTTGTGCGGGTCGTACAGCCGCTTGATCGAGGCCAGGCGGTCGTAGTGGTCGCGGTATGTGGCCTTCACCCGGTCCCCGCCCTCCCCTGCACCGATGAAGTTCACATAGGAACCACCCATCGAGTGTGGGTGTAGCTCGCCCCAGTAGTCGACACACCACTGCCGGACGACTTCCGCGTTGGCCGGGTCGGGGTCGATGCCGCCGATGACCCCGGACCACATGGCGTCCCGGTAGGCCCAGGCGGTGTCCTTCTGGGCGACGCGGTGGGCGGCGCCGTCGACCGGGTAGAGGTGCATCGTCGACAGATCGGTGGGCAGGCCTTCCGCGTACTTGGCGTGCACGTCGATGGCGCCGTCCGTGATCCGGTCGAAGAAGTCGCCGCGCCAGTACCACTGCAGCCCCTTGGGGATCAGCTCGTCGAACATGGCCTGCAGCATGGGGTACGGCATGGGGCTCGTGAAGTGGAACGTCGGCGGGCCCGGCTCGTTCACCGGCTCGAAGGTCTTGTCGGCGGCATCCGGGTCGCCCGTCCAGCACCACACCACGCCGCACATCTTGTGGCCGTGGATCTCCTCGGGGAACGGCGGCCCCGGCGGGACGACGAGCGCGGCGAAGAAGCCGTTGAGGTCGTTGGGCGCCTGTGGCAGGAAGTCGCGGTACCAGCGCAGCACGTCGCCGATCCGGTCCAGCGTCCACAGGGTCACCCCGAGCACCACCGTGTGCACGGGGTGCAGCCGGAAGGTGAAGGAGGTGACGATGCCGAAGTTGCCTCCGCCGCCGCGCAGCGCCCAGAACAGGTCGGGGTTGTCCCGCTCGGTGGCGGTGACGAAGGTGCCGTCGGCGAGCACCACGTCGGCGGCGAGCAGGTTGTCCGCGGTCAGGCCGTACTTGCGGGTCAGGTGGCCGTGGCCGCCGCCGAGGGTGAGGCCCGCGATGCCCGTCGTCGACATGATGCCGGCGGGGGTGGCGAGGCCGAATCCGTGGGCCGCGTGGTCGAGGTCGCCGAGCACGCTGCCGCCGCCGACCTGTGCGGTCTCGGTCACGGGGTCGACGCGCGCCCAGCGCATGGGCGACAGGTCGATGGTGACGCCGTCGTCCACCAGGCACAGTCCGGCGCCGCTGTGTCCGCCGCCGCGTACCGCCAGTTCGAGGCCGTGGTCCCGCACGAAGTCGACCGCGTCGATGACGTCCGCGGCGTCCGTGCAGCGCACGACAGCGGCCGGTCTCCGATCGATCATCGCGTTGTAGATCGAGCGGGACTCGTCGTACTCGGGGTCGTTCGGGCCGATGACCGGGCCGCGCAGCACGGTCCGCATCGCCTCCAGCGTCGTGCCGTCCATGACGATCTCCTTGAAGAGGGCACGGCAGGGGCCGTGTCCGCCCGGCACTTCCCCTGCTGGGCTGCCGGTGGTGACACGCGCGCGCCGGGGCCCCGGCACCTCTCGGGCCGCACGCGCGATCGGACGCCACAGGGCTGACCCTTCAAGCGTCCCGCCGGACGCGCGGACCCGCAATCGGTGGCTCTGCGACCCCGTGGCCGCTGGCCCGGTGTCATGCGGGATGCCGGGGTCCGGTCCCCGGGCGCACCATGGATGCATGGACGGTCGCATCGGTGCCATCAGTCCACCGGGGCGCCTCGCCGAGCCGGCCGAGGGCATCAGCCCCGAGGAACTGGCGCTCGCGACCCGCAATCACGGCATGCCCCTGGAGTCCCTGCGGTACGACCTCACACCGCCGGGGCTGCACTATGTGCTGGTCCACTACGACATCCCGGCCGCGGACGCCGACACATGGGTGCTCACCCTATGTGGCCGGGTCCGTACCCCCCTCACGCTCGACATGGCGGCGCTGCGGTCCTTCCCGCCTGTCACACACCGGGTGACGATGGAATGTGCGGGCAACGGCCGGGCCCGGCTCACGCCGAGGCCCGTGAGCCAGCCCTGGCTCGTCGAAGGGGTCGGCACCGCCGAGTGGACGGGGGTGCCGCTGCGCACCCTCCTCGCCGAATGCGGTGTGGCACCGGGCTCCGTCGATGTGGTCTTCACCGGCGCCGACCACGGCCTGGAGCGCGGCGTCGAACAGGACTACCGGCGCAGCCTGCCGCTGGAGGTGGCCACGGGCCGCGAGTCCGAGGTCGTCGTGGCCTATGCGATGAACGGCGCTCCCCTGCCGCCGCAGCACGGATATCCACTGCGGCTCGTGGTTCCCGGGTGGTACGGCATGGCGCACGTGAAGTGGCTGCGCGACATCACCGTCATCGGCACGGAGTTCGCGGGGTTCCAGCAGCAGGTGGCCTACCGCTACCGGCAGTCGGCGGACGATCCGGGCGAGCCGGTGACCCGGATCGCCCCGCGCGCGCTGATGGTCCCGCCGGGCTTCCCGGACTTCATGTCCCGTACGCGCGTGGTGCGGCCGGGGCCGCAGTTCCTGGAAGGCCGCGCCTGGTCCGGCCTGGCCCCGATCGTACGGGTCGAGGTGAGCACGGACGGCGGACGCGGCTGGTACGACGCCGAACTCGACGGGTCGCCGCACGGCCGCGACTGGGCCTGGCGGCGCTGGCAGGCACCCTGGACGGCGATACCCGGCACCCATGTCCTCAGCGTCCGGGCCACCGACGCCGAGGGCAACTCCCAACCGCTGACGCAGAGTTGGAACCGGGGCGGCTTCGGCAACAACCTCGTGCAGCGGGTGGAGGTGCTGTGCGAGGCAGCTGCCTACCCTCATGACAGCGCCCCCGGCGCAGCCGAGGCCGCCGGCCACGCCGAGTCCCCCGCCCGCTCCCACACCGGCACCGGCACCGGCACCTGACCAGCGGTACAGCAGAGCTGTACGACGCGGCCCGACACAGCGGGTTGGCGGCACGGGCCAAGGGGACGGGGTCACCGGAGCCGGCCGACAGCGTGGGTCAGCGGACGATCTGGTCGCCGTCCGGCACGTCCTGAACCGTCACGATGTGGCGGGCACGGCCGAGCCCATCGGCCACGGCGCGGGCGATCCCGGCGACGTCCTGGCCGCTCGGGACCGGGACCTGCTCCCCGTCGCCGTAGCTCTCGATCGACTTCGTGAAGTAGCTCGGATGCCAGGCGCCGACCGCCCCCTTGACCTCGATCGAAGCCACCGGACGGCCGCCGACGAGGGCCTTCAGGGCGGGCAGTATCTCGTCGGAGCGCAGCTCACCCGGCACCTGGAACAGACTGGCGTGCGCACCCACCAGGCCGCCGCCGCGCAGCCGTACCGTCACCGTGAGGCAGCTGGTGACACTCGGGTAGGTGATGACACCGCCCGGGGCGACCTCCTTGACCTGCCCCTCCGAGACGGTTGCCGCGAGCGGAGCCTTGGTGCCGTGCGCGACGGCCTCGGCCGCGATGCCCTGCCCGCCGTTCAGCGGCTCATGCGTACGGGCCTGTGCCGTCGAGCCGGCCCGGATCTCCAGCGCGAGCAGCGCCAGTGGAAGCACGAGGGCGCCGGCCGTGGCGGCCCTCCAGGCCGTCGGTCGGCCGGTGGCGTGGGTGGACTGACGGGCGCGCGGGAAAAACACCTGAACTCCTGGCGGGTGAAACAGGGTCGGTCACACATGTGCGGCCGACCTACGGTCGGCCGACAACTGTACGCAGCCGAATGCCTGGCGGCGTACGCGAGCCATATGCGCAGCCCACACGCGCTTGGCCGCCATGTGGCCGCGCGCCATAGGTGCCCGACCCATGTGGTTGAGCCACATGGCCCGGCGCGTCGGCCGGCCCGTCTCAACGCCCCGGCCGCGTGGCCGAATTGGCCCTCCTGATCTCTGCGGAAGGTCCGGTTAACGTCACTTTCAGCACTCGGAAACGCACGAGCACGAGCATGCGCAAGCGCACGAGCAACAGCAAGGACAGCAGCGATGAGTCATGAGAGCACGGCCGGTGCCGCCGAGTCGGCACGCCGCTATTACGACACGAGCGACGTCGACGCCTTCTACGCCAAGGTCTGGGGCGGCGAGGACATTCACACCGGGATCTACGCCCATGAGCGGGAGCCGGTCGCCGATGCCTCCCGGCGCACGGTCGAGACGGCTGCGGCGAAGATCGCCGACCAGCTGACTCCCGCCTGCACCGTGCTGGATCTGGGATCCGGATACGGCGGCCCGGCCCGCCATCTGGCGGGTGAGTTCGGCTGCCGGGTCGTCGCGCTCAACATCAGTGAGGGGCAGAACGACCGGCACCGCAAGACCAATGCCGAGCGCGGGCTCGACGGGCTCATCGAGGTGGTCGCCGGTTCCTTCCAGGACATTCCCTTCCCGGCCGAGCGATTCGACGTGGTGTGGTCGCAGGAGGCCTTCTGTCACAGCGGGGACCGCGAGCGGCTGCTCAGCGAGGCCGTCCGGGTCCTCAAGCCCCAGGGCGCGTTGGTCTTCACCGACCTCATGGCCGCCGATTCCGCGCCACCCGAGGCGCTGCGCCCGGTGGTGGCCCGCCTCGGTGTGGAGGAGTTCGCCACGCCGTCGTTCTATCTTCGGCAGCTGGCCGAACTCGGCCTGAAACACGTCGAGTTCGACGACCGCAGCGACCAGCTGCTCACCCACTACCTCCGGCTCACCGAGGAGACCCGGAGTCGCGCCACGGAGCTGCGTGACGTCATCAGCCCGGCTTACGTGGAGAGCCTCCTGGAGAATCTGCCCCTGTGGGTGGATGCCTGCCGCGAGGGCCATCTGAGCTGGGGCATCTTCACCTGCCGCCGGTAGCGTGACCCCGCCCGGGGGACGCAGTGCCTTCCCCGGACCGACAGCGGCGCCCGCAGTACCCGAGTACAGGCGTACTCAAGTGCTGAGGGCGCTTCAACTGCCGTACAAATCAGGCTGCTTACAACTCCATGCCCTTGATCATCGAGGCGAGCACCGCATGCAGGTCCTCGCCTGCCGCCGGGCGCAGAGCCGTCGCGAGGCGGTCCGCGCGGTAGTGCCAGCGGTGGTCGAGGTCGCGGTGCACCTCGTCGTCGAACGTGACGGTGCTGTCGCTGCCGAGCAGCGTCACCAGCTCGGCAGTCAGATCGGACCAGGCCACGTGCCCGCTCACCGCGTTGGCCACGCCGTGGACCGGCGCGTCGAGGCACGCGGTCACGGCACGGGCCAGGGCGGCCGCGTGCACCCAGGGCGCCCCGTACCAGTCGTGCCCGCCGGCACCGGCGGCCGGCAGGCCGATGGGGCGGCCGGCCAGGGCCCCCTGGTACAGCAACCCCGTCGCGCCCCAGCGCAGTTGGTCGCGGAGCCGGTCATGGGCTCCCCACACGATGGGCGAGCGCACGGCGCTCGCGCCGCCGCGCCCCTGTGTGCCGGCCGCCTTCAACAGGATCCGCTCGCAGTCGAGCTTCGCCTGTCCGTACGCGCTCAACGGCGCGTGCGACGGCGACTCCTCGGCGACCTGTCCGCTCGCGGGCTGCCCATAGGCGTCCACGCTGCTGACGAAGACGAACGGGCCGCCGCGCCAGGCGTCGACCATCGCCTCCATCGCCGCCACGTCCACCTCGGGGCGGGTGAAGGTGCACGCGGCGTGGATCACCGCGTCGGCGCTTTCGACGGCGGCACGCAGGCTGTCCAGGTCGCCGAGGTCGCCCTCGATCACCTCGATGCCGTCGCCCCCGACCAGGTGCGCGGACTCGGGGCGGGCCAGCGCGAGCACCGGCCGTCCCTGTGCGGCCAGTTCGCGCAGGACGAAGGCGCCCACGCCCCCCGTGCCGCCGGTCACCAGGACCGTGCCCTCGCGTGCCCGGCGCGGGCGCGCGGTCGTGGTGGCGGAAGCGACGGCCGTCGCCCGCTCCGCCGCGCGCGCGTCGAGCAGTGCCGCGATGGCCCGTGGCGTACGGGTCTGCATGATGTCGAGGCCGATGAGCGGCAGGGTGAGGGCGGACCGCAGGCGTTCGGCGAGTTGGACGGCGGCCAGCGAATGCCCGCCGAGCGCGAAGAAGTCGTCGTCCGGTCCTGGCCGCCGGTCGAGGAGGACCGCGAACGCCTCCGTCACCGCTTCGAGGTGAGGGCTCTTCGGCAGCGCGGGACGCGGGCCTGCGGGAAGCCTTCCCGCATCCACCGCGCCGTCGGCCGTGCGCGGCATCGCGTCGAGCAACACCACTGCGGCCGGGACCAGTTCGCGCCCCAGCACGCCGCGCAGATGGGCGCGGAGCTTGGCGGGCGAGGGGCCTCCGGTGCGGCGCAGTACCGCGTAGGCGAGCAGGGGGCCGCCCGCCGGGTCCGGTACGTGTGCGTCGGCGATCTCGGGGTGGGCCCGCAGCCGGACTTCGGCGGGGTGGCCCGCGGCGGTCTGCGGCTGGGCGAGCCGGCCGGGCAGCCGGGAGAGCGGGAGGTGGGGGTCGGCCGCGACGGCGGTCAGGAGTTCGGCGAAGGACGCGGCCAGGGCCGAGCCCGCCTCCTCGTCGAGTGCGGCGCGGCCGTACTGGACCAGGCTCGCGGGGGTGTCCTCGTCGAGCAGGCCGAAGGTGAGGTCGAACTTGGCCTCGCCCACGCCGACTTCGACGGCCCGTGCCTCAAGTCCCGGAAGGCGCAGGGCGGTCTGCTCGCCGACGACGTCCGAGGTGACGCGCACCAGGGCGGTGCCGTCGTCGCCCCGGGCCGCGGCGCCGAGCCGCTCCAGGATCAGGTCGAACGGCACCTCGCGGTGCTGCTGTGCTTCGAGCAGCGCGTCGCGTACGCGCTCGACGAGGGTGGCGAACGCGGGGTCGCCGGACAGGTCGACGCGTACCGGAAGGGTGTTGACGCACAGGCCCACCAGGCCGCGCATCGCGTGGCCCTCGCGGTGTGTGGCGGCGCAGCCGATGACGAGGTCGAGCTCGCCGGTGAGGCGGTGCAGCGCGGCGAACGCTGCGGCCAGGCCCACCGTGAACACCGTGGCCCGGCGCTCGCGGCCCAGCTCGCGCAGCGCGGGCAGCACCTGTTCGCCGAGCTCGGTGGTGCGGGTGGCGGCGGGGTGTTCGGCCGCGTCGGCGGGCAGGACGGCAGGCCGGGGCAGCCGGGGCGGAGTGGCTCCGGCGAGACGGCGGGTCCAGTGGGCGAGACCGTCGTCGAAGCGGGCCGCGTCGGTGTGCTCGCGGCGCGCGAAGTCCGCGTACTGCGGCGGCTCGGGCAGCGTGCGGGGGCGGCCGTCCACCGCGGCTTCGTACAGCGCGGCGAGTTCGTCGGCGACGGTTTCCAACGAGCCGCCGTCAATGGCTATGTGATGGAACGTCAGGAGGACGGTGTGGTCCTCGGGTCCGTGGCGCAGGACGAGGGCGCGCGGGACCGTGTCCACTGCCAGGTCGAAGGGGCGGCGGGCCTCTTCGGTCAGGAGGTCGTCACCGTCGCCCGGCGACTCGACCACCTTCACCGTGACCGCCTCGGGGGCGGGCAGCGCCTCCTGGTAGGGCTCTTCGCCGTTGCGGCCGTAGCGGGTGCGCAGGATTTCGTGGCGGCGTACCAGCTCGGTGAGCGCGCCGCCGAGGGCGTCCAGGTCGAGGGGGCCGTGCAGCCGGGTCGCGAACGGCACGCTGTACTGGGCGCCGTTCTGCCCGAGCCGTTCCATCAGCCACATGCGGCGCTGGGCGTGGGTGAGCGGCGCGGGGCCGGTGGCGCGGGCCGGTGCGGGCGCCGGGGCCGCGGAACGGCCGCCGGCGCGGGCGCGGGCCCTGCGCAGCAGCTCTTCCTGGAGGGCGGCGGAGGTGTCAGTGGCCATCGGTGTCCTCGGGCGCGTCGGGGTGCAGATCGGTGTGGGCGGCGAGCAGGGCGCGCTCGACCAGGGCGGCGTGTCCGGCGACCGTGGGGGTGGTGAAGAAGTCGGGCAGCGACAGTTCGACGCCGAGGTCTTCGCGCAGCTCTTCGGCCACGACGAGGGCGAGCAGGGAGTGGCCGCCCAGGTCGAGGAAGTCGGCGTCGGGACGGGTGACTTCGCAGCCCAGCGATCGGCTCCACACCTCGGCGACGGCCTGCTGGAGCGGGGTGAGCGGCTCGGCGGCGCCGATGGTCTCGGCGGCCGTGGCGAGGTCCGCGAGCGCCCGGCGGTCCACCTTGCCGGAGGTGGTGAGCGGCAGCCGGTCGACGACGGTGAGCTCCGCCGGGACCAGGTGGGCGGGCAGGATGGCGGCGAGGCGGGCCAGGAGTGCGTCGGGGCGGGGTACCGGGCCCGGCGCGGCCACCACGAAGGCGGCGAGGCGTGCGTCGTCGGGGGTGGGGCGGCGTACGGTGACGGCCGCGTCGTCCACCTCCGACTGCTCGCGCAGGGCGTGCTCGATCTCGCCCGGTTCGATGCGGAAGCCGCGCACCTTGACCTGGTCGTCGGTGCGGCCGTGGTAGTCGAGGACGCCGTCGGGGCGGGCCGAGACGAGGTCGCCCGTGCGGTAGAGGCGGCCGAGGGTGGGGTGGTCGACGAAGCGCTCGGCGGTCAGTTCGGGCTGCCGGGTGTATCCGTGAGCCAGGCGGCTGCCGCCGATCCACAGTTCGCCGCGGGCCCCGTCGGTGACGGGCAGGAACGCCTCGTCGAGGATGTGGGCCGTTGCGCCGGCCGTGGGGCGGCCGATCGGCACCGGCCCGTCGCAGTCGGTGTCGCTGACGCGGTGGGTGGTGGCGAAGGTGGTGGCCTCGGTGGGGCCGTAGCCGTTGACGAGCTCGACCCAGGGGAACGCGCGCAGGACCGCGCGGGCGTGCTGGGCGGCCATCGCCTCGCCGCCCACGACCACGGTGCGCAGCAGGGAGAAGACGCGGGAGCGGCGCGCGGAGAGCTGGTGGAAGAGGGCCGTGGTGAAGAACGCGACGGTGACGCCGTGCCGCTCCACCTCCTTGGCCAGGTCCTCGAAGGAGGGCCGCTCGGTGGTGCACACCACGACGGCCGCGCCGTTGGCGAGCGCCGACCACACCTCGAAGGTGGAGCCGTCGAACGTCGCCGGGGAGTGGAGGAGCACCCGGTCGCGCGCGGTGACGGTGACGTAGTCGGGGTCGGTGACGAGCTCGGCGATGGCGCCGTGGCGGATCGCGACGCCCTTGGGGCGGCCGGTGGAGCCGGAGGTGAACATGACGAACGCGGTGTCGTCCGGACCCGGTCCCTCGCCGGCTGTCCCGGCGCCGGCCAGTTGCTCGTCGCCGGGCAGGGCCAGGGTGGCGCCCGGTGTGCCGGCCGCTTCGAGCAGCTTGCTCTCGCCGACGGTGAGCGTTGCGCCCGAGTCTTCGAGCATGGCCGCGGTACGGGGCCGGGGATGTGCCGGGTCGAGCGGTACGCAGGCCGCGCCCGCCCACCACAGGGCCAGCTGGGCGACGACGGTCCTGGCCGAGCGCGGCATGAGGAGCGCCACGAAGTCGCCGGGACATACGCCCTGCTCGTGGAGATAGGTCGCCAACCGGCGTGCTGCGCCCGCCAGTTGGGCGTAAGTCAAGGTGGTGTCGCCGTCCGCCACCGCGAGGGCGTGCGGGGTGCGTTCGGCGTGCCGCGCCACCAGGGCGGGCAGGCCGGTCCGGGCCACGGTCACGGTCGTTTCCTTCCGGTCGTCGAGGAGGGTCTCGGGGTTCGTCACGTCAGGACCTCGCCCTGCGGCGCTTGTCGATGACGGCGGCGATGGCCCGGAGGTCGGGCTGGCGCAGCAACTCCGGTGCGCGGAGCCGTACGTGGGTCGCCTTCTCCAGGGCTTCGAGGAGGCGGGCGGCGAGCAGGGAGGTGCCTCCGGCGTCGGTGAAGTTCTCCTCCAGGGTGGTCTCGGGGCGGCCGAGCAGGTCGCGCACCGAGGCGAGGACGAGCCGCTCGTCGGCGGTCGCGCCGTCCGGCAGGGCGGCGTCGGTCGCGGCGGCCGCGGGTGCCTCTTCGGCGTGCTTGAGGAGAGCCGGCCGGTCCACCTTGCCGTTGGCGTCCAGCGGGAAGGCGTCCACGATGCGCACCGTCGAGGGCACCGCCTGCTCGGGCAGCCAGGCGCGTACGCCGGCGAGTATTTCGTCGGCGGCGGGCGCGGCGCCGGGGGCGGGCAGGATGTACGCCACGAGCCGGGCGCGGCCCTCGGTGTCGCGGGGCGTGGTGACGACGGCGCTGCGGACGGCCGCGTCGTGCTCGAAGGCGGCCTCGACCTCGGCCGGTTCGATGCGCACTCCGCTGATCTTGACCTGGTCGTCGAGGCGGCCGAGGAAGACGAGCCGGCCGTCGTCGAGCATGCGCACCCGGTCGCCGGTGCGGTACATGCGGTCCACGCCCGGCAGCTCCGGCAGCGGGGCGGTGAAGCGGCGCGCGGTCAGCTCCGGGTCGAGGTAGCCGAGGGCCAGGCAGGTGCCGCCGATGCGCAGTTCGCCGTCCTCGCCGCGGGCCAGGACGGTGCCGTCGGCGTCGGTGACGGCCACGGTGGCGCCCGCGATCGGGGTGCCGATGGGAGGGGCGGCGGCGGAGTGCACGTCCGGGTCGTCGGCCCGCATGGCGTGGGTGGTGGTGATGACGGTGGCCTCGGCCGGGCCGTAGGCGTTGTGGAGGGTGGCGGTCACGTCGGGGCCGGGTCGGCGGCGCATCCGGTCGCCGCCGACCATGAGGTGACGGAGCTTCAGATCCTGTGGCCAGGGCCGGTCCAGGAGGGGTTCGATCATGGGGGTGGCCGACACGGCGACCGTGACCTCGGCCTCGCGCCACCAGTCGGTGAGCGCGGCCGGGTCCCAGCGGACGTCGTCGGGCGCGGGTATGAGGGCCGCGCCGGAGGTGAGGCCGCCCCACAGTTCGAGGAGGTGCGGGTCGAAGGCGACGCCGATCAGCAGGGACTGGCGGTCGCCGGGGGCGAGCCCGGTCTCGGCGCGGTACCAGTCCAGGAGCGCGGCAAGGGCGGGTTCGGCGACGGCGACAGCCTTGGGGCGGCCGGTGGAGCCGGAGGTGAGCACGGCGTACAGGGCCTCGGGGGGCGCGGTCCGGGCATCCGGTGCGACCGGGCCGAAGGCGGCCACGACCGAGGAGGCGGCGTTGGCGCCTTCGCCCGACAGCGGCAACTCGACGTGTTCGACGGCTCCCTGACGCTTCGCCAGAATCTCTGGATCCCCGATGAGGCAGACGACGCCTGTGTCCTCGGTGACCGCGGCGATGCGGCGCTCGCCCGGGCGCGGGCCGAGCGGCAGGTAGACCGCGCCGATCCGGGCAAGCGCGACCGCGGTGATCACCAGGGCCGCGGAGCGGTCCAGGCAGACCCCCACGAGGTCGCCGGGCCGGACCCGGCCGGCCAGGGTCTTCGCGACCGCCTCGGCCGCCTCGTCGACCTGCGCGTAGGTCCACCTGCACTCCCCGTCGATCACCGCGGGGGCCCCTGGGGAGCGGCGCACCCACTCCTCGTAGCGCGACAACACCCCGGACTCTGTGGACCCGAGAAGGGGCGCGCCGTGCAGCACGCTCAGGGTGGCGTTCGTACGGTCCGATTCCTGACGATTCATCAACTGCTCGGTCATCACGACTCCTTCGGCGTGGTGAGGGCGGGGGTGGCGGTCTCGGCGAGGGCGCGGGCCTGGTCGGCGAGGACCGGGTGCTGGAAGAGCAGACGCAGCGAGGGACGCTCGCCCAGGTGCGGTTCCAGCCAGGCCGCCAGCTGCGCGGCGAGCAGCGAGTGGCCGCCGATGCGGAAGAAGTGCGAGCTCTCCTCGAAGCGGTCGTGCCCGAGCACCTCGCGCCAGCCCTCCGCGAGCAGCACGACGGCCGGGTCGTCCGACAGCGCCGGGTCCGTCATCGGGGCGGCTTCCTCGACGGGTGCGGCCGGGGCCGGTTCGGCGGCGATGCGGGCCAGGGCCACCCGGTTCGGCTTGCCTCCGGCGAGCGTCGGCATGGTGTCGAGGAGCACCCAGCGGCCGGGCACGAGCGCGCCGGGGAGGCGGGTGCTGAGCTCGGCGTGCAGCGCCTGCTCGTCCCACTCCTCGGCCTCGTCGGCGCGTTCGCGGAACGCGACCAGGCGGGGGCCGCCACTGGATTCCTTGTCGAGGACGACGGCGCAGGACCGGCCGCCGAGCGCGGCGGAGGCGGCTGCCTCGACCTCTTCGAGTTCGATGCGGTAGCCGCGCAGTTTGATCTGGTTGTCGCGGCGGCCCAGGAAGCGAAGGAGTCCGTCCTGGCCGCGGTAGCCGAGGTCTCCGGTGAGGTAGACGCGTTCGCCGCCGAGGGCCTCGACGGTGACGAAGCGGGCCGTGGTGGCCTGCGGGTTGCCGACGTAGCCCTCGGCCAGCCCGGCCCCGGCGATGGCGAGTTCGCCGACGGCGCCGGCGGGCAGCGGTCGCAGGCCCTCGTCCAGGACGTGGATCCGCTCGCCGGGCAGCTCGGTGCCGAGCGGGATCTCGGCGCCTTCGACGAGGCTGTCCCGGGTGATCTCGTGGACGGTGGAACTGATCGCGGCTTCGGTCACGCCGTACACGTTGAGCACGGAGAGCTCGGTGCCGATGGCGTCGAAGAAGGTGCGCATCACGTCGGCCGGGATGCGTTCGCCGCCGAGGACGAGCAAGCGCGGCGTCCAGCGGCCTGCCTGGAGGACCGGCAGCAGGTCTTCGCGGGTGGCGAGGAAGTAGCTGGTGGGCAGGTTGGCCACGGTGACCCGGGCGGCGGAGAGCAGCTCCGCGAGCTCGGTTCCGGTCGGCACGTCCTGCTCGGGTACGACCAGGCAGGCGCCCGCGTACAGCGAGGGCAGCACCTCTTCGAGGGCGACGTCGAAGGACGGCTGGGCGAACAGGAGCACCCGGTCGCCGGCCGCCAGAGCGAACCGCTCGGCCGCGCCGGTCAGATGGTTGACCAGCGCGTCCCGCCCGACGGCGACGGGCTTGGGGATGCCGGTGGAGCCGGAGGTGTGGATGATGTACGCCGCGTTCGGCACGGCCTGCGCCGCACGGGCGGGCGGAAGGGTCACGGCATCGACTTCGGCGCTGGGCAGGCCGTCGGGGATGCGTACGGGGCTGTTCTTGGCGGTGAGGACGAGCGCCGGGCCGAGTCGTTCGAGCAGCAGCTTGAGGCGGGCGGCGGGGTCGGACGGCGACAGCGGGCAGTACACCGCGCCGGTGCGCAGGCAGGCGAGCAGCGTCACGACGGAGTCGGCGCCGCGGGGCAGCACCGCGGCGACGGGCTGGCCAGCCGTTACTCCGGCCGCCAGCATCCGCTCGGCGAGGGCGGTGACCTGCGCGTCGAGGTCCCCGTACGTGAGGCGGCGGGCGCCGATGAGGAGGGCGGGCAGGGACGGGTCCTGGCCGGCGGCCGGGTCGAGCGGGTCGCGGTCCGGCGCCACGGCAGCAACAGGCGCTGATTCCAAGCGAGTTGAGGGCAGTGCGAGGTCGGCGAGGGCGGTGGCGGGTGCGTCGAGGTAGGCGCGCAGCAGGTCGAGGAAGCGCTCGGCGAGCAGCTTCGCCACGTCCTCGCCGAACAGGTCGGCGTCGTAGTCCCAGACGAGGGTCATGCCGGCCGCGCCGTGGCGCGGGCTGACGCCGCGCCGGTCGTCGGGGAGCAGCACCACATCGAGGTCGAAGCGGGTGGTGCCGGTGTTGAATCCCTCGAACAGGGTGATGTCGAGGCCGGGCACGTCGATTTCGGGCAGGGCCGCGTCGTGGGCGCTGAACATGACGCTGAACAGCGGGTTGTCTGCGCCCGAGGTGTGCAGGCCGAGCGCGCGGGTGAGTTCCTGGACCGGCACCTCCTGGTGCGGGAGCGCGCGGATGAGGGTGTCGGTCACCTCGTCCATGGCGTCCTCGGCCGGTGCGCCCGCGTCCAGGTTCAGCCGCAGCGGGATGGTGTTGACGAACATGCCGACGGCGTCCTCGAAGCCGCGCGGCCGGTTGCCCACAGCGGTTCCCACCACCATGTGGCTGCGTCCGCTGTGGCGCCGCAACAGTTCGGCGAACAGGCCTAGCAGGGTGGCGAACGGGGTCAGTCCGCGCTCGCGGGTGTGGGCGCGCAGCCGCTCGGCGAGGTCCGCGCCGATCGACTGGCGCAGCTGGCCGCCGTGGTGGCGGCGCCGCGCGCCGGGCTTGGTGAGACCCGGCAGCGGCATGTCGAACGAGGCGTCGCGCAGCGTGTCGGACCAGTACTCCAGGCTCGCGCTCAGCTCCTTCGCCCGTACGTCGTCGGCGCGGGCGCGCACATGGTCGGCGTACGAGCTGGGGGTCCCCAACTCGACCGTCTCGCCCTTGACGTGGGCCCGGTAGACGGTGAAGACGTCGCCCAGGAGGATCGCGAACGAGTGCCCGTCGTGGATCAGGTGGTGTTCCACGTGGATGAGCCGGTGCTGGTCCTCGGCGAGCTTGACCAGGGTCCAGCGCAACAGGGGCGCCTGTGTGGTGTCGAGGGGGGTCTCCGCCTCGATGCGAAGGAGCTTGTCGAAGGCGGCCTCGGGGTCGGCCTCCCAGGTGACGTCCACGGTGCGCAGCCGCGGCAGGCAGACGTCGGCCACCTGCTGGCTGGGCATCGCGCCGGCCACGGGGACGAGTTCGAGCCGCAGCCCGGGGTGGCGGGCGAGCGTGGCGGCGAGGCCGCTGCGCAGGGCCTCGACGTCGAGGGCGCCCCACAGGTCGAGGGAGGCGGTGAAGTTGTAGGCGCGGCTGCCCGGCTGCACTTCTTCGTGCAGCCAGACGATCTCCTGCGAGGAGGAGAGGGGGAGCATGGGCGATCCCTTGGGTTGTCGGGTCGGGTGGCGCGGGGCGCGTTCGTGCGCCCGCGCGGCGGCGCGCCGGCCGGTCCGCGGATCGCGCGGCGCGGCCGGATGCTGGAGGTTCAGGAGGGAGGTTCAGGAGGTACGCGGTCGTACGACGGTGTCCGCGCGGGAGACGGGCCGGGCCGGGCTCAGTGGGCCGGGGCCTCGGCGGGGAGTGCTCCGCACAGGGCCGCGAAGGCGTCTTCGGCCGCGGCGTCGTCGAGGACCGAGCGGTCCCACACCATGCGGAGGTGGAGTTCGGGTCCCTGGGTGGCGGAGACGGCGAAGGGGGCGCGGACCTGCCGGCCGCCGATGTGCACCTCGCGGCCCGCCGTCCCGCCGAGCCTCAGCGGGGTCCGGTTGCGGGCGTCGTCCACGGTGAGCAGGCCGTCGAGCCGGCCGGACCAGGCGGATCCGCCCGCCCGGGCCGCCCGCACGACCTCGTCGAAGGGGGTGTCGGCGCGGTCGAGGTCGTCCCACCAGTCGGTGGCGGTCACCTCCGGCGCCGTGGCGCCGCCCGTGTCGGCCGGGAAGACCACGGTGTTGAGGAAGCAGCCGAGGACGGGCTCGGCGCCGGCCGGGCGGCCGCCCCACGGGTAGCCGACGGGCGCCACGGGCCCCGTCCCGAAGAGGGCTCCGGCCGCCTCCCGGCAGGCATCCAGCAGCGCCGGGAAGGGGACGCCTCCGGCGGGCGACGGGAGCCTCGACTCGACGGCGCCGGTGGGTAGTTCGGCGGATATGGGCCGCGTGCCGGGCAGCGGGGCCTGCTCGCGGACGGCATGCAGCCGTTCTCCCCAGTACGTGAGCGCGCGGGGCGATGCGGCGCGGTCCTCGGCATCGAGCTGGCGCAGGACGGCGTCCCGGTAGGCGGCGAGTTCGGCGGCCACCTCGTCGGGCGACAGGTCGTCGGGGCCGAGGCGGTCGCGGTAGGCGTCGCCGAGTTCCTCGACGATGCGGGCGAGCGACTGGCCGTCGCAGGCGGTGTGGTCCACGACGACGGCGAGGAGCTCCTCCTCGCCGTGCGGGCCGCCGTGGGCGAGGAACAGCCGCAGCGGCGGGCCGTCGGCGGGCCAGCCGGCAAGCGTCCGGCGCAGCGCGTCCTCGGCGTCCTCGCCGGGTGCGCGCGCGACGTGCTCCAGCGGTACGTCGGCCGGTTCGGGCCGCAGTGCGGGTGTGCCGCGTACGACGCACGGCCGGGAGCGGAGTACGGGGTGGCGGGCGGCCAGACGGTTCGCGGCGGCGCGCAGCCGTGCCGCATCGACGGTGCCGCGCGGGAAGGCGAAGAACATCGGGACGATGTCGGCGCGGCCCGCGGGATCCAGGGAGCGCACGAGCAGGAAGCGCCGCTGGGCCCCGGTGACGGGCAGCAGTCCGGCCGCCGGGTCACCTGCGCCGAGGCGCTGGTAGCGGGCCAGATACTGGCCCGTGATGCTGGGGAGCACGTGATCCTCTCTCGGGGTTGGGAACTCTCGGGGCGGGGACCGGCGGTCTTGAACTGACGTGCAGTCAAGGGGAGTTGCCGGGGTGTCAGGCGACGGGGACGCTCTCGTCGTGGCCCGGCGCCGCGTCCTGCCGGTCGTCGTCCCCGGTTTCGGGGTGCGCGGTCTCGGGGAGGTCGCGCATCCGGCGCAGTGGGGAGAGCAGCAGCGGCAGCGGGACGACGAGGAAGCCGACCGCGCAGATCCACAGCGCGGTGCGCGCGCCGGACGCGTCCGCGACGGTGCCGCCGGCGAGCGCGCCGAGCGGCAGGGTGCCCCACATCATGAAGCGCAGGGTGGCGTTCATACGCCCCAACAGGCGTGGGGGGCACAGGGTTTGCCGGAAGCTCACCTGCGCGACGTTGTAGACCACGGCGCCGAAGAAGACCACGCCGGAGGCGACCGCGAAGAGCGCGGCGGCCAGGCCCTTGCCGGACAGCGGCCACAGCAGCGCGAACGGGCCGGTGGCCAGGGCGGAGAGCCAGATGATGCGGGCCTGGCCGAAGCGTCCGGCAAGGCGGCCCGCGCAGAGCGCTCCGGCGAGTCCGCCCACGGCCGATGCCGAGAGCATCACGCCGATCGCGGCCGGAGGCAGGTCGAGGACCCGGACCAGGAAGATGGTCTGGGTGGCCATGAGCATCGCGGTGAAGAAGTTGCCGAGCGCCGTGGTGCCCGCGATGACGCGCAGCAGCGGGTGGCCGAGCACGAAGCGCAGGCCTTCCGCGACTTCCTTGCGCAGGGATGCGCCGGGGACGGGTTCGGGCTTGGCCTCGGGGCGGCGGATGGCCAGCAGGAACAGGGCGGAGATGGCGTAGCCGATGGCATCGGCCACGATCGCGAGGTGTGCCCCGACGAGCTGGACGAGCCCGCCGCCGAGCCCGGGCCCGGCCACCTGCGCCGAGGAACGTACCGTCTCCAGGGCCCCGTTGCCCGCCACCAGGTGCTCCCTGGGCAGGAGTTGGGGCAGATAGCTCTGGTGGGCCACGTCGAAGAAGACGGTCGCGACGCCCACGACCAGGGCGACGACGTACAGCTGGGCCATGGTCAGCACGTCCGCCACCGCGGCGAGCGGGACGCTGGCCATGGCCAGGGAGCGGACGACGTCGGCGCGGATCATCAGCGTCAGCTTGCGCATCCGGTCGACCCAGGCCCCCGCGGGCAGTCCGATGAGCAGGAACGCGGCGGTCTCGGCGGCGGTGAGCAGTCCCACCTGGAAGGCGGGCGCCTTGAGTTCGAGCACGGCCACCAGGGGCAGTGCCACCAGGGTGACTTGGGCGCCGACCTGCCCGGCCGCGGCTCCGGCGAGCAGAAATCGGAAATCGCGCATACGGAGCAGGCCACTGGGAGCGGCCCGGGACGAAGGGGACATGCACGAGACCTTCACCGCAGGCCGATCAGGAGTCAAAACAAACAGGACACTTTCGGTCGTTTCTTGCGCCACTCCGGTCGTGGATCAAGAAAATCAACGGCCAGATCAGGGCAACGGCCGGATGAATTACAGATGTTGGGCCCTGCCGGCAGAGGTCTTTTCCCGCCCTTGGACGAGGGATTTGAAGGGACAGTGCACCCCCGCACCCCATGAATGCGGGTATGTCCGAAACTCACCGCCCGCACACTTGCGGAGGCAACCAGAAGCGATTTCAGACGTCAGGGGGTGCCGGAACGCCATGGGCGCTTCGTCAGTCCTTGGCGGGGCGCAGGTCGATGCCGTGCCAGTCGGTGGCGAGGATGACGGGCAGCGGCAGGCCGCTGCGGGTGTTCAACTGCACCAGGGTCGCCTCGATGTCGGCCGGCCCGGGCTTCACCGGCGTCCCGTGCGGCGTCTCGCGGTTGACCCAGGTGTGTTCGGCGCCGTCGCACCTCGCGGCCGTGCCGCCGATGCCGTGCTGTACGCCGCCGCTGCGCACCGAACTCGCCACGAAGATCGGGCCGGGTCCCGGGGCGGAGCACCGGTAGGTGCCCGAGAGGATGACGGTGCCGTCACTGGAGACCGTCCCGGTCGGATCGGCGCTCACGCTGCCCGAGGTGGCGGCTCCGGCCGGGCCGGAGGCGGCGCAGAGAAGGACTCCGGCGGCGACAGCGGCCCCGGCGGCAACAAGACTTACGCGCATCGGCAGATCTCCTACGTCGGTACGTACGTTCGCGTGGTGTGCGACGTTCATGTGTGGTGCCCGCGCCCCAAGAAATACCGCCCGGGCGCCCGGGCGCCGGGGATTCCCCCCGGTCGGTGGCGTGTCAGGCCGGGCAGGGCGGCTGTGACCCGGGTGACGGCGGAGCCTCCCTGGCGGCGCTGCGGCCGGCGGTGCGCGGTCCTTCCGGGTGTGTCCGAAAGAGGGCCCCCTCGCGGCACCCGGGGGCGGCACCGGCCGTGCATGCTGGTGCCCCCGGCCGTTTTCCGTGCCGCCCGACGGGCGCCCGGACAGGATGGGAGCGTCATTTTGCGCACCGTAGGCGTGGAAGAGGAACTGCTCCTGGTCGACCCGGGCAGCGGGCAGCCGTGTGCCCTGTCCTCGGAGGTGCTGGCCCGGCTTGCCCAGTGCGCCGCCGACGGAGGCGGCCCGGCCGAGGGCACTTTCGAACGTGAACTGCAGGGTCAGCAGCTGGAGTTCGGCACCCGGCCGCAGACGGACATGGAAGAACTCGGCGCGGAGATCGTGCGCTGGCGCCACGAGGCGGCCCGGCACGCGGCCGAAGCCGGAGCGGCGGTCGCCGCCCTCGCGACGTCTCCCCTGCCCGTCCGGCCGGCCGTCAACGCGGGCCGCCGCTACCGGTGGATGGAGGAACAGTTCGGCCTCACGACCCAGGAACAGCTCACCTGCGGATGCCACGTGCATGTGTCGGTCGCATCGGACGACGAGGGCGTCGCCGTCGTGGACCGGATCCAGCCGTGGCTGCCCGTCCTGACCGCACTGAGCGGGAACTCGCCGTACTGGCACGGCAACGACACCCTCTACAGCAGCTACCGCAGCAGGGTGTGGGGCCGGTGGCCCATGTCCGGGCCGACAGGTGTCTTCGGCTCGGCCGAGCGCTACCACGCCCAGGTCGACGACATGGTGACGAGCGGTGTGGTGCACGACCGCGGCATGATCTATTTCGACGCCCGGCTCTCCCACCGCTACCCCACGGTGGAGATCCGGGTGGCGGATGTGTGCCTGGAGGCCACCACCGCGCTGCTCGTGGCCTGTCTGGCCCGCGCGCTGGTGGAGACCGCAGCCCGGGACTGGCGCAAGGGGCGGCCACCACTGGGTCACGGGGTGCAACTGCTGCGGCTCGCCGCGTGGCGGGCCGCGCGCTCCGGGCTCGACGACAACCTGCTGCACCCGCTGACCATGCGACCGGCCCCCGCACCCGTCGTCGCGCGGGCCCTGTTCGACCATGTACGGGAGGCGCTCGAAGACACCGGGGATTACGCGTGGGCCCACAAGGCGACCGCGGAACTTCTCGCCCGCGGCAACGGCGCCCGCATTCAGCGCGAGCTGCTCGCCCATACCGGAAGCCTGAGTCATGTGGTCGCGGCATGTGTGCGGCGCACCCTGGGCGAGCGCGAACTCCGGTACACGACACCTGAGTGACACCCTCGTCAGGTGGTCCGGTTGGGAGGCCGCCCCCTTCAACCCGCCGGGGCGGGAGCGGCCCCCATCCTCAGGGTGGGACATCACTCGGCGTGCCCCACGGAGCGGTTGCCCACGGGTTTCCTTCACCCTGAGCGGTCTCATCTACTGTCAAGTGGGTGCCCCTACACAGAGGAGGCGCGTAACATCCGGCAGCAATCACGTACGCACACGCCCCCGGAGGAACGACTCGTGCCGGACAGCACCATGCTCCAGTCCCAGTACGCTGCCCAGATCCAGAGCGATCTCGACAGCAACGTCGCCGAACGCGAACACATCGCCGGCCAGATCAGTGCGCTCCAGGAGCAGTTGAGCGTCCTGGAGAACAACCACGCCCTGCTCTCCTCCATGCAGCAGGCGATCGGCACCCCCGCCGTGCCCGCGCCGGGCAAGGCGTCCAAGAAGGCCGCCGGGGCGTCCGCCCCGCGCATCCCTCAGGCGCGTTCGGCATCCAAGTCCGCAGGTCGCGCGGCCAAGAAGCAGGCGCGGCCCGCCGCCAAGGCCAAGGCGTCCGGTGGTGCTCCCACGCTGCGGGAGCTCGTCGCGGCCCACCTCGCCACGAGCGGTGAGCCGCGCTCGGCGGCCGAGATCACGGCCGGTCTCACCGACGCTCACCCGGGCCGCAACATCGCCGGCACCGTGGTGCGCAACACCCTCGAAAACCTCGTGGCCAAGGGTCAGGCGCAGCGCACCCGGCAGAACCGGTCCGTCTTCTACACGGCTCCCGAGGGCGGCGACACCAGCACGTCCGCGGAGCCCGCGGACAGCGACGTCAAGAAGGGGGAGGACACCGTCACCCCCGTGGCCACCGACTGACCGGCGCACGGTGCCGGCTCGTCCGGCACCGTGCGGTCACCGACCGGACAGGTGACATGGCAGCCCCGTGCCTCACACCACAGGGCTGCAGTCCGGGTGGCCCCAGCCCTGCTCGCGCTTCATGATGGGAGTGCCCGCGGCATAGGGCTGCCCGCACGGGCAGCGTCCGGGGAACTTCGCCTTGATGGTCCGCGGCTTGCCCGAACCGGCTCCCGAGGCGGCCGACTTGGCCGCGGAGGGTGCCTTCCGGGCGGTGGCGGGCCTGGCCCGCGTCGTGCCGGTGCGAGCCGGTGCGGGCACCGGCATCTCCTGGTCGCCGTGGGCCGTGCCGGCGGCGCGCTGGGTGGCGGCCGCGTCGCTGGCGGCCTGGTCGGCGATGGCGTTCAGCGGGTCTCCGCCCACCTGGTGGGCGGGCACATATACGAACTCCACGTCCCGTTCGGTCAGCAACTCGTCGATGCGCTCGACGAGCTCACGGTTGGCGACCGGCTTGCCCGCCGCGGTCTTCCACCCGTTGCGCTTCCAGCCGGGCAGCCACTGTGTGACCGCCTTCATGGCGTACTGGGAGTCCATGCGCACCTGCATGGGGGTGCCGGGTTCGACTGCTTCGAGGAGTCGCTCCAGGGCGGTGAGCTCGCCGACGTTGTTGGTGGCGGTGCCGAGCGGACCCGCGCCCCAACGCTCCGGCCGCCCCTCGGCATCCGCGATCACCCAGGCCCATCCGGCAGGACCGGGATTGCCCTTCGACGCCCCATCACAAGCGGCAACAACAACACGATCAGACATCGCGCCATCATCCCACCGCCCTCCCCCACACCAGAAATCGTCCACACCGAAGGCCCTCGACGAATGACGAGGCCGGCACTCCCCTCCCGAGGTGCCGGCCATCATCAACCTCCGCTATGCGCGGACCGGTTGGTGCATGACGGGATCAGTGACGGCCCCAGGACTTGGTGGCGACGATGTGGTTGCGGTTGTCGCGCAGCGTGGCGGTGTCCCCCGCGTTGTTCCACACATAGGCGCGACGGTTCTGGTACACGTCGGTACGGGTGTTGCGGCCGATCCCGGTGTGCACGCGTACGGAGGTGTGGCCGCCCAGGGCGAAGCCCCCGAAGGTGTACACGTGGTGGCTGCGGTCGCTGAGTGTCCACCCCTTGAGGTTGACCGAGGTGCGGCCGGTGTTGGTGACGGTGACCCACTCGGCGTTGAGGCTGCGCTGCGAGCCGTCGTCCTTGCCGGGGCTGTCGTACTGGATGGTGCCGAAGGCGATCGGCGAGCGCGGTGCGGCGGCGGTGGCGGGCAGAGCCGTGGCGCCGGCCAGCGCGGCCCCGGCGGCGAGGACGGCGCAGACCCGGGATATGGAACGTGCGGACATGAAAACCCCCAGTTCAGGACGGTGGGCAGCGTGCTGCACAACCGTCCGGCGGTGCGAATGTCCGGCGCTTCTCGCTGCCGGACACCCACACTCTGGACCTCATCCGCACCGGTCGAAGCGGGTAGTTGACCGCGTAACAGAACCCGGACATCGGCACACCCTCGGTCCGCCCAGCGCATACGCCCCCGCGCACACCCACCCCGGCGAGCCCGGCTCACAGGGTTTCCACAGTTTGGTGGGTCGGGCAGACATACCCGCGGGCAGCCATCTCACGCACTTCGGCCCCCGGCACACAGGGTGGTGCCGGGGACCGAAATTTTCACAGCGGGGGACAGGATGTGAACCTGCGACCTCTGGGTTGTGAGCCCAGCGAGCTTCAGCGGTGGTCGGTCCTGGTCCGGGTTGCCGGGGCGGGCGCTAGACGGTTGCCTCGTCCTTCAGCATCTTCCTTACCTCTTCGCGGAGTTCTGGGGAGTCCGTGTGGCCGTGCACCGATGCGGCGTGCTCGGCGGCCGCCCGGACGACTTCCTCTTCCGTCCCGGAAATCGTCAGGCTGCAATTCGATTCGCTCGGGTAGTCCCGACAGTCGGCGACCTTACGCATGAGATGCCTCCTCGGGGAGAAATGTCCCGATATCAGGATCGCACCGATTCGCCCGCCCGGCGGGGCTACTTCGTGTGATCGGCGGTGGCGCGGGGTGCACGGAACAGCGCACGGCGATGAGCGTCACGTGGCCAAGTGAGGTGTGGTGAGCGCGATGATTCCTCGGCCCGGCGGGAGTCTCCTTTGCGACGGACTTCGAGAACCGGACTCCAGGAGAGCCGGATGTTCAGAAGGTGGGCTCATGAGCGCGTTGCGCAAGATCCTCGATACGTACGTCCACGACGGCACGGTGCCGGGCGCGGTGGGCCTGGTGGCCCGTGGTGACCGCGTGGAGTGCGCGGTGGCCGGCTCCCTCGACGCAAGCGGCGCTTCCCCGATGGCCAGGGACTCGATCTTCCGTATCGCCTCGATCGGCAAACCCGTCACCGCCGCGGCGGTCATGATGCTGGTCGACGACGGCCGGATCGCGCTGGACGACCCGATCGCCCGGTGGCTGCCGGAGCTGGCCTCGCCCATGGTCGTCCGCACGCCCTCCTCCCCCGTCGACGACGTCGTCCCCGCCGAGCGGGCGATCACAGTGGCCGATCTGCTGACCTTCCGCGCCGGATACGGCTTCCCCTCCGACTTCTCGCTGCCCGCCGTCGCGCCGCTGTTCAGCGAGCTCCACCAGGCGCCCCCGCGCCCGCAGTCGGTGCCCGCGCCGGACGAGTGGCTCGCGCGGCTCGCCCGCATTCCGATGCTGCACCAGCCCGGCGAGGCGTGGCTGTACAACCTCTGCTCCGACCTCCAGGGCGTCCTGATCGCCAGGGTTTCCGGGCGTACGCTGCCCGAGTTCCTGGCGGAGCGCCTCTTCGGACCGCTCGGCATGACCGACACCGGGTTCTCGGTGCCGGCCCGCGATCTGGACCGGTTCACCACCTGCTACCGGCCCCTTCCGCAGGGCGGCCTGGAGCTCGTCGACGCCCCCGACGGGCAGTGGAGCACCCCGCCCGCGTTCCCGTCCGGCGCGGGCGGACTCGTCTCGACCGTCGACGACCTGCACGCCTTCGCCAGGCTGCTGCTCGGCGGCGGGACCGTGGAGGGACGCCGGCTGCTTTCTCCCGAAGCCGTACGACAGATGACCACCGACCATCTGACCCCCGCCCAGCGCGCCGCCGGCGCGTTGTTCCTGCAGGGCCAGGGCTGGGGATTCGGCGGCTCGGTCGACATCGAGCCCATCGAGCCGTGGAACGTGCCGGGGCGCTACGGCTGGGTCGGCGGCACCGGCACCACGGCCTACGTCGTTCCGTCCACCGGCACGGTCACCATCCTGCTGAGCCAGGTGGAGATGACCGGGCCGACGCCGGTCACCCTGATGCGTGACTTCTGGCAGTACGCCGCCGACCATCACGCTGCGTAATGCTTCGGGGTGCGCCCGGTGACGGTGCATGTCACGGTGAATGGGTTCGATCCCCACCCCTACACGCAGGAGCGAATCTCCATGGGCAAGGCCGAGAAGTTGCAGGACGAGGCGCGGCAGGCCGCCGAGCAGGCCAAGACGAAGGCATCACAAGCCAGGGACCAGATCCTTGACGAGTCCAGCGTGCAGAAGACCCACGATGAGCAGGAGCGGATCGAGCAGGCGATGCGCGACGCCGGGGTCGACCGCGGCTGACCCCGTCCCGCACGGAAGCCGGGGCTTCACCCAGCGCGGGTGAAGCCCCGGCTTCCGCAGGTCCGCGCCCCGCATGCGCGCCCTCGCATGTCTTCCCTCGCGTGACGGCCGACCGGATGCCCGGGACTTCCTGCTCAGGCCCGGTCGGCCACCCCCGCCGGGACCTCGCGGCTGCGGGTCCAGGTCAGCAGATCCTCCATCGTCCAGGTCGTGATGACCCGCTCCGGCGGCACGCCGCATTCCTCGGCCCGCGCGCAGCCGTAGATCTGCCAGTCGAGCTGGCCCGGGGCGTGGGAGTCGGTGTCGATGGCGAACAGGACGCCCGCGCCGACGGCCCGGGTCAGAAGGCGGCGCGGTGGATCCAGCCGTTCCGGGCGGCTGTTGATCTCCACGGCGGTGCCGCTCTCGGCGCAGGCGGCGAAGACCGCGTCCGCGTCGAACTCGGACTCGGGCCGCCCGCGCCCGGTGACCAGACGTCCGGTGCAGTGCCCCAGCACATCGGCCAGGGGGTTGCTGACGGCCGCCACCATGCGCCGGGTCATCGCGGCGGCGTCCATGCGGAGCTTGGAGTGGACGGAGACGACCACGACGTCGAGCCGGTCGAGCAGTTCGTCCTCCTGGTCGAGGGAGCCGTCGTCGAGGATGTCGCACTCGATGCCGGTGAGGAGCCTGAACGGCGCCCAGCGCTCGTTGAGTTCGGCCACCACCTCCAGCTGGCTGCGCAGCCGCTCGGCGGTCAGTCCGTTCGCGACGGTCAGCCGGGGCGAGTGGTCGGTGAGCACGGCCCATTCATGGCCGAGCTCCGCCGCCGTACGGCCCATGTCGTCGATGGTGCTGCCGCCGTCCGACCAGTCGGAGTGCATATGGCAGTCGCCGCGGAGCGCGGCCCGCAGATCTTCGCCGCCCACGGCGAGCGGCGCCGCGGCCTCCAGTTCCGACTCCAGGCGCTGGAGGTAGCCCGGCACCTGGTCGGCGAGTGCCTCGCGCACCACCTGTGCGGTCTTCGGGCCGATCCCCTTGACCGACTCCAGGCTTCCGGCCACCGCCGCGCGCTGCGCGACCTCCTCCGGCGCCAGCTCCTTGACCGCCGCGGCGGCGGTACGGAAGGCCTGTACGCGGTAGGTGGCGCCCTGGCTGCGTTCGAGCAGGAAGGCGATCCGCCTCAGCGCCGACACGGGATCCATGGACACCTCCTGCGGGCGGGGCCCCGCGACCACCCTCCCAGCTTCTCTCAGCCCTCGCCCGCTCGCAGGCTCTCGGCGCGGGCTGAGACGCCACCCGAACGTTTTGTGCCCGGTTGGCGGTCGTGTCGGCGCGGCTCGTCGCCGTGCCCGGGCCCTAGCCTCACCAGAGTGCTTATGAGAAGAAATGTGCACGGTGGCGGCCGGTTCAGGGCGGTGCTCGGCGTCCTCCGGGGGGCGGTTCTGATCACGGTGCTCACCTGCACGTTGACGATCTGCCCGGCCCGGGACGACGAGGCGAGCAGCGCCGTCGCCTCCTCGGCCCGGCCCGCCGGGACCCCGGCAGGACCGCCCGGCGCTGCCGCCGCGCACTACCGGGGCGGCGCCCCCGCCGGCACCGGGGTCGACGGTGCGGGGTTCCACCCGGCCCGCCCGGAACAGTCGGCGGCCTGCGCCGCGGAGCAGCTCCGCCCGGCCCCGCACGACCTGCGGTCGGCCTGCTCGTACCCGGCCGTGGGGGTCTTCCTGTGGCCCGGGGGCCAGCACACCTGCACGGCCGCCGTCGTGGACAGCAGGCACGGCGATCTGCTGGTGACGGCGGCGCACTGCCTTCCGCTGGACGGGGCCACGTTCGCGCCCGGCTATCACGACGGGCTCACCCCGCAGGGCGAGTGGCCGGTCCTCGCCGCGCTGCCGGACCCGCGGTTCGCCGGGGCCCGCGAGGGCGCCGAGAACTGGCCGTACGACTGGGCCTTCGTGCGGGTGGCCCGGGTCGGCGGCAGAAGCGTCCAGGAGGCGGTCGGCTCCGGGTTCCGCGTGCCTCCGCACCCGGAGCGGCTCTCCCCGGGCCTCGGCCGGGTCACCCTCATCGGCTATCCGCACGACAGGCCGGGCCAGCACACCTGCACGGCGGACGCACGGCCCGCCTACAGCGACTTCCGGCAGGCCCGGTGCACGGGCTTCTCGACCGGGGTGTCCGGCAGCCCGTGGGTGGTCTCGGCGCCGCACGGCGAGAGCACGGTGATCGGGGTGCTCGGCGGCGCGGAGCGGGGCGGCGGCTTCGAGGACGACGTCTCGTACACCGCCCGCTTCGACGCGGGCCTTGGCTCGCTGTTCGCGACAGCACAGGGGATCGGGCCGCGGGATTCACTGCTCTTCCCGTGACCGGCCACACGGCATCCCCTGACACACCATCAACTTCCTTTACCTCACATCAAGTTGGCCGGGCCGCCCGTCGGGGGATTCGACGGGCGGCCCGGGGCATCAGAGCGGTGCCGCGATCAGCACTCGCGCAGGCCGGGAGCGGGGTCCTGGCCGGTCCTCACGCTGACGGCCGGGACGTTGCCCCAGGCGCCGTTGTCGAGCTGCGTCCAGTACCAGATGTCGTTGCCGCCCTGGTGCGGGTCGCCGTGGCCCCAGCACACGAACCAGTTGAACCCGGTGTCCAGGGTGCCGCGGGTGGCCGAGCGGTAGGAGCGGTCGGCGTAGCCCTTCGCGCCGACCGCGTTGCCGCAGTACAGCCGGCCGTCGGAGCGGACCCCGCACTCGGCGGCGGGCTTGGCGGGTGCGGCGACGGCGGCCGGCAGCCCGGTCGCGGTGAGGCCGGCGGTCAGTGCGGTGGCGGAGAGGAACAGGGCGGTCTTCTTGCGTACGTTCACGGTGAACTCCTTGCGGGTGTGGTGCCTGTGGTGGGCCGGGCTGTTCAGGCGCAGGTGGGGACGCCGTCGAGCCAGGCGGATCCCTGGATGTAGATGTTGGTGATCCATGCCTTGTAGTCGGGCAGGTAGGACCAGGCGTCGTTGCGGTAGCCCTCGGCCTCGACGAGCTGGGCGTGCTTCTGGCAGCCGACCTTCACACGGGTCGGGCCCGTGAACTTGTTGACCCGGGCGCTCGTCGTGGACGGTCCGGCGTGCGTCCACACGTCGGTGCCCCACGTGGAGAAGGTGCCGTTCTGTCCCGGGCCCGCGCCGATGCGCACAGCGCCGTTGTAGTCGCCGCCGAGCCGTACGTCGCTGACCATCACATGGGTGCCGGACTGGCGGGCCTCGACCATCTTGCCCGCGCCGAGGTAGACGGCGATGTGGTGGATGGAGTTGTCGCCGCCCCAGGCCATCAGATCGCCGGGCAGCAGCGGCCCGGTGCCCTGCGCCGCACTGAAGCGGGCGGTGGCGTGCGAGGAGTGGTACTGGCTGTTGGAGTTGCCGGCCAGGATGTCCTGCCCGGTCGCCTGGGCGTAGGCGTAGCGGACCAGGCCCGAGCAGTCGAAGCCGAGCCGCTCCGGGTCGTGGTTGCTGGCCGGGTCCGTGGGGTCGACCTGCCCGTAGGTGGCGCCGGGCTGCGGCCCGTGGCCGCCGCCCCACGTGTACCAGATGCCGAGCTGGGAGCAGGCCGCCCGGACCGCCGCCTCGGCAGCGGCGGAGGCGCCGGGAGCGAGCACGTCGCAGCCTCCGGCGGCTGCGGCAGCCTGCTTCAACTGGGGTGCTGCTGCCGAGAGTTGGGCGGTCGGCACGATGGCGAAGGCCGCCACGATGCCCGCGGCGACGAGAGTCCGCCGCGCTCTGACCAGCGTATGGTGCATGTCCGTTTCCCCGTTTCGTCGTACGTGCCGTACGTGTGGTGCGTGCGCCGGGCCGGTGCCTGGCACGCGGCAGATGCTCCTGTGCGGAGCCGGATCATCTGCCGCGGTGGTTCGAGACTGTGCCGTGCGAAGGGGTGCTGTCGAGGTGGTGGCCGTCTCCCGTGCCGACGGGAAACGGGAAACACCTGGGAAACACCCTGGTTCCGCGGGTCAGTCGGCCGACGGGCAGAGGGGTCGATAGGGCAGGTCGGGCAGCAGGTGGGCCCAGCGTTCGGGTCCCGTGTCGCCCAACAGGCGGCACACCTTGGCCTGTTGGCGGGGAACGTCGGTGTTCCACAGGCGCACGGTTCCGTCGTTGCTGCTGCTCGCCAGCGTGCCGGGCAGGCCGGGGTCGAAGGTGACGCCCCAGACGGCGCCGGTGTGTCCGCTGAGGGTGGCGATCTGTTCGGCGCGGTCGGGGTTCCACAGGCGTACGGTCTGGTCGCTGCCGCTGCTCGCGAGGGTCCTGCCGTCGGGGCTGAACGCGACCGCGCGCACCGACCCGCTGTGCCCGGCGAGGGTGTCGGCCGCCGTGCCGTGGGCGGCATCCCACAGGCGCACGGTCCCGTCGTTGGCACCGCTGGCCAGGGTGCGGCCGTCGGGTGAGAACGCGACCGAGCGCACCGAGCCGGTGTGGCCACGAAGGACGGAACGCGGCCCGTGGCCAGGGTCGTTCACGTCCCACAGCCGGACGGTGAGGTCGTCGCTGCCGGTGGCCAGGGTGCGGCCGTCCGGGCTGAACGCGACGGCGTTGACGAAGTCCTCGTGGCCGTGCAGCGTGGCGTACGGCTTGCGGGTCGCGACGTCCCAGAGCGTGGCGGTGCGGTCGGCGCTCGCCGAGGCGAGCAGGCGGCCGTCGGGCGAGAACGCGAGCGCGAACACCGAGCCGTCGTGACCGGTGAGCGTCGCCTCGGGGCGTCCGGTCGCCGCGTCCCAGAGTCGGACCGTGCGGTCGGCGCCCGCGGAGGCGACCAGGCGGCCGTCGGGCGAGAAGGCCACGGCGAACACCGAGCCGTCGTGACCGGTCAGGGTGGCGCGCAGCCGGTGGTGGGCGACGTCCCAGATGCGGACGGTGCGGTCCGCCTCCGCCGAGGCCAGGAGGCTGCCGTCGGGCGAGAACGCCGACTGCCACGCCTCGGTGAACGGCCGTGCGGTGAGCGCGGAGCGGCCCGGGTCCCACAGCACCACGGACTGGTCGAACCCGGCGGTGGCGAGGCGGTCGTCGGGCCCGGCGGCGACCGCGAGAACGTAGTCGGTGTGGCCGGACAGGGTGGCGACCACCCGGTGGTTCACGGCGTCCCACAGTTTGACGGTGCCGTCGCCGCCGGCGCTGATGACGGTGTCGCCGGTCCTTGTGAAGGCGACGGCGTTGACGTCGTCGCTGTGCCCGGTCAGGACGCTGCGCAGGGTTTTGTCGGGCAGGTTCCACAGCCGTACGGTGCGGTCGGCGCCGCCGGATGCCAGGGTGTGGCCGTCGGGGCTGAACGCCACGCCCAGCACCTGGTCGCTGTGGCCGGTGAGGACCGCCGGCGGCTGACCGTCCGTCACATCCCATAGCCGTACGGTGCGATCGGCGGACGCCGAGGCCACGGTGTGCCCGTCGGGGGCGAAGGCCACGGCCATCACCCAGTCGGAGTGCCCGGTGAGGACGGCGCGTGCGGTGCCGTCGGGCACGTTCCACAGGCGTACGGTGCGGTCGGATCCGCCCGACACCAGGGTGTGGCCGTCGGGGCTGAACGCCACGGAGCGGACGGCCCCTTGGTGTCCCGGCAGCGTCGCGGTCATACGATGGGTGGCCGTGTCCCAGAGCCGGACGGTGCCGTCCGCGCCCGCGGTCGCCAGGCGTGTGCCGTCGGCGGAGTAGGCGACCGAGGTGACCGCTCCGGTGTGGCCGGTCAGGGTGGCGGTCACCCGGCGGCTCGCGGTGTCCCAGAGCCGCACGCTCGCGTCCGAGCTGGCCGTCGCGAGGGTCGCGCCGTCGGGGCTGAACGCGACCGAGTTGACCGGACCCGAGTGGCCGCGCAGCCGCCCGTCGAAGTACGTCGCCTGGGTGCTGAGCAGGGCTCCGCGTGCCTGCGGGGTGCGGTCGGTGCGGTAGGCGTCGGCGGCGAGCAGCATGGAGGCCTCCGGCTGCCCGGCGGCGAGCGCCCCGGACCGCACGGCCAATGCCTGGGACTGGGCGGTGCGGCTCTGGTCCAGGGCCCGTTGACGCTGCTGGAAGGCGAGGGCTCCGGCCGTCACCGCGACCGCGAGGAGCCCGGCGAGGGTGACGAGCAGGGCGCGGCGGATCCGGGTCTGGCGTCGGGCCGTGCGCTCTCCGCGCCCTTCCTCGGCTTCGCAGGCGTCGATGAACTCCCTTTCCACCGGCCCCAGTTGGGTCCGGCCGGAGGCCTGCTGTGCCCGGTCGCGCACCGCGGCGAGGCGGGTGCCCCGGTAGAGCAGGCTCGGGTCGCGGCCGGCTCGCACCCACTGGGTCGCGGCGTCGGAGACCTCCTGGCGCATCACCAGGCCCGCCCGGTCGGCGTCGATCCAGCCGCGCAGCCGCGGCCAGGCGTGCAGGAGCGCCTCGTGGGTGATCTCCACCGCCTCGCTGCCCGCGGTGACGAGCCGGGCGCGCACGAACGCGTCGAGGGCGCGGGCGCCGGACTCGGGGTCGGTCAACTGCCGTATCAGGAGGTCGCGTTCGACCGGCTTTCGGGTCCCTGCGCTGTCGTCCGCCACGTGTACGAGGCGGACGAGGAGCTGGCGGGCCGTCAGTTGTTCGGCCGGGTCGAGCCGGGCGTACACCGACTCGGCGGTGCGGGCGACCGCGCCGTGGATGCCGCCGGTCGTCTCGTAGCCGGCCACGGTCAGGGTGCGGCTGGTGCGCTGCTGCCAGGTGACGAGCAGCGCGTGCGCGAGCAGCGGGAGCGAGCCGGCGGAGGCCGCCGAGTCGGTGCCCAGATCCCTCAACAACAGTTCCACCAGGCCGGGTTCGAGGGTGAGCCCGGCGCGTTCGGCGGGTCCTGTGATGGCCTGGCGCAGTTGGGTGGCGGACATCGGGCCGAGCGCGAAGAGGCCGTGTGTGAAGACCTCCACGAGGTGGGGGTGGTCCAGGCAGCGGCCGCAGAAGTCGGCGCGCAGGCCGACCACGACGGCGGCGCGGGCTGTGGCGCTGTCGAGGTCGCGGGCGGTGGCCAGGGCATGCAGGACGGCGACGAAGTCGCGGCGCTCGCGGTCGTTCTCGCAGAGCGTGAAGGTCTCCTCGAACTGGTCGACCACCAGGACCAGGCCGGGGCCCCGGCCGTGCGCGGCGGAGGCGTCGAGCAGGGTGCGCGGCCGCTCGGCGAGGGCCTCGGGGGTGATCTCCGCGCCCGCCGCCCCGAGCACCTCGGCCGCGCAGCGCAGAAGTTCCTTGAGGGGATGGGCCGTTGGGGTGCACACCACGACCGGCCAGTCGTCGGAGCCGGGCACGGGCAGGGCGCCGCGGCGCAGCGCGGGCAGCAGTCCGGCCTGGAGGAGCGAGGACTTCCCGGCGCCCGAGGGGGCGACCACGGCGAGCGGTCCGCGGCCCATCCGCTCGGCGAGCCGCCCGGTCAGTTCGGCGGTCGCACTCTCGCGGCCGTAGAACCATTCGGCGTCCTGCGGCCCGTAGGCGGCGAGCCCCCGGTAGGGACACAGGGCCGTCTCGGCGGGGCCGCCGTGCGCGGTGCGCGGCGCGGGGACGGCCGCCGGTTTGGGCAGCAGGCGCACGAGTTCGCCCTGTGCGCCGAGCGCATCGTCGCAGCGGCGGGCGACGTCGAGGGTGGGCGGCTTGCTGCCGTTCTCGATCTTGCTGAGATATCCCTTGCTGTAGTGGATCGAGCGGGCGAGTCCGGTGAGGGACACCTTGCGCAGGCCTCGCAGGCGCCGCAGCTCCGCCGCGAATCCGTCGGCCGTTTCGTCGTCCGTTGGCACGGGACCTACCTTTCCGTGGCGGACGGGGCGTACGCCTGAAAAGGACGAACTTCGTCGGTTTGCGGTCGGCAACAGACGTACGAGCCGGGTTCGTTGGGCAACGCGAACTCCGTACCTGGACCATCACCCAAACCTTGCGCGGGCCGGGCAACCCCTCGGCGCGATCATGCATCTGGGCCGGTGAGGGGGGGAGTTGGACACCTTCCGGCCATCGAACTCCGGGGCAATTGTTAAATCTGGGTTCCGGGAGCACAGAACTCGATCATCCCTCTTTACATGTTCATGCCAGGCATAGCAGGGTTTCGGCCGGGACCACACGGTCCCCGCGGTGCACAACAGCACCGTGCGTACGGGTGGTTGTTGAGCCGACCGCCCCCGCACCTCTAAGGACCCCCACCGTGCGTACACCCCACATACGCAGCCTGGCGATAGCCCTGGCCGTCACCACGGCCGTCACCATCACGGCGGGCGGCGGGGCCACGGCCTTCGCCGCCCCGACCACCCAGGGGGTCACCGCCCCCGCCGCGAGCGCCGGTTTCCAGCCGGTGATCGACGCGGCCCGCACCGCAGCCGTCGCCCACTCCTCGGCCACCGGGGTCGGCAAGGACGACACACTTCAGGCCACCGACGTCCTGGTCGACGCGGACGGCAAGCAGCACGTCCGCTTCATACGCTCGCACCGCGGACTCCCGGTCCTCGGCGGCGACCTCGTCATCCACCTCGACGCGAGATCCGGCTACACCGGTGTGACCCGGGCGCTGCGCCACCAGGTCGACGTTGCCACCACCAGCGCCAAGGTGACGGCGGGGCAGGCCCAGGCGAAGGCCGCCGCCACCGCGAAGGGCACCGCCGGCGCCGCCCAGCTCGTGGTCGACGCCCGCGCCGGCCGCTCGGCGCTCGCCTACCAGATCCAGGTGAAGGACAGCTCCACCACCGAGTCCGGCAGCCGCACCGTCGTCGTCGACGCGGCCACCGGCACGGTCCTCAGCAACACCCCGGCCAGCGATTCGTTCCTGTCGCCCAGCGTCCAGGCCAAGCTCCGCAAGAGCGGCCAGAAGCTCAGCCCCGCGCTCGGCACGGCCTCCCCGGCCCCGCTCGCCTCGTCCGCCGCGACCGGTTTCCCCGCACAGGCGACCGGCACCGGCTCGTCCCTGTTCGTCGGCAGCGTGTCGCTGACCACCACGCAAACCGCCAAGAGCGCCTTCACGCTCAAGGACCCGAGCCGCGGCCAGACCGAGACCCGCGACGCCGGCAACAAGGAGCTGGAGCAGTTCACCAGCGGCAAGGCGTTCACCAGCACCACCAACCGCTGGGGCACGGGCAGGGCGAGCGACCGCTCCACGGCCGCCGTCGACGCGCAGTACGGCATCACCAGCACCCTCGACTTCTACAAGAAGACGTTCGGCCGCGACGGGATCAAGAACGACGGGGCCGGCGCGCACGCCCTGGTCCACTTCGGCAGCAAGGTCGGCAACGCCTTCTGGTCCTCCGACTGCGGCTGCATGCTGTACGGCGACGGTGACGGGCAGACCTTCGCGCAGCCCCTCGTCGTCCTCGACGTCACCGGCCACGAGCTCACCCACGGTGTCGTGGACGCGACGGCGAACCTCCAGCCGACCCGTGTCGACGCCAACGACAACCAGTTCGGCGAGCCCGGCTCGCTGAACGAGTCGCTCGCCGACATCTTCGGCAGCAACGTCGAGTTCGCCACCAACAACCCGAACAACCCGCCCAACTACCTGATGGGCGAGAAGCTCGGCCTGCAGCAGAAGTTCCTGCGCCGCCTGGACAAGCCGTCCCTCGACAAGCTCGAAGGCACGGTCGACTACTGGTCGACGGCGTCGTACGACACCGAGGTCCACGCGGGCTCGGGCGTCTCCTCGCACGCCTACTACCTGCTGGCCGAGGGCAGCGGCAAGAAGACCATCAACGGCGTCGCCTACGACTCGCCGACCTACGACGGCTCGACGGTGGCCGGCATCGGCCGGGACAAGGCGACGCAGATCTTCTACCGGGCGCTCACCCGCTACATGGTCTCCACGACCGACTTCCACGACGCCCGCACCGCCACGCTGAGCGCGGCCGCCGACCTCTACGGCGCGAGCAGCACCGAGTACAAGACGGTGGACAAGGCCTGGGCCGCCGTCAACGTCACCGCGGCGAACGCCCCGTCCGGCAACTGACCGAGCACGTCGCTGCCGCCCCGCGCAGTGCGGGGCGGCAGCGGTATGTCCGCCCCTGTCCGGTGCGCCTTCTACGGCACCAGGGTGTCGAGCGGTGTCATCACCACGTCGCTGGTGGGACGCGACAGGTGCAGGGCCGTGTGGAAGTAGCCGTCGGACTCCCTGCCCTTGGGTTCGTGGCCGGCCGCGGTCACCGCGTCGACGGCATAGCGCCGTTCGCGTTCGTCGGTGAAGCGGCGCTGGGGGAAGGTGGGCGCGGCCCGCTCGGTGGCGAGGCCGAAGGCCGCGAGGCATCCGGCGATCTCCGCGTACGAGGTGGTGCGCAGCACGAACGAGGCGACCCACACCGGTCCGCGCGCCGCCAAGAGCAGTGGCCGGAAGGTGCGCTGCGACAGGAAGCTGGTGCCGCCCGTCACCGTGATCAGCCGGGCCTCCCGCACCGCGCGGCGCAGGGCCCGGCTGGGCGGGGCGTCCTCCAGGTTCTCGGCGAACCCGTCCGCGAGCAGCCCGACGGCACGCCCGTAGGCGACGGCGCGCGGGGCGATGTCGAGCCCGACGACACGGACCCGGTCGCTGCGGCTCCGCGCTTCGAAGAACTCCAGGTCCCACTCGGCGAGTTGGGCCGTGTTCATCGAGGCGGCCTCGTGCGAGGTGTAGCGCTCGCACAGCTCGTCCAGCGTCACGTCGTGGTTGAGCAGAGCCGCGTTGATGCCGTACGAACAGCACAGGTCGAGCACGGTCAGCGGCGGTCCGCCGGCCGGGGTGGCCGCGTCGAGGGCGGACCGCAGCCGCCGGAAGATGTCCTGTGCGTGGCCCGGCGTGCGGTATTCGAGCGGGCCGAGCACCCTGAAGTAGGCCCGGGGATCGGGCTGATCGTAGAGGTCGTCGAACTGGACCATTCCCTCCGCGGCGGCAGTGTCCGCCACTCCCACCCCGCCGCCCGCTGCCGAGCCGGTCCGCTGAGTCTCGGTCATGGTGCCCGTCCCCTCTCGCTCCGTCGCCGCTTCCCCGGCAGAGCATTGGGGACGACGACGGCACTTGGGAACACGGCCGGTTCGAATCCGGCCAGGCGGCGAACACACCTGCCACACTCCACAGAATTCGCCCCACCCGTCACACTGAATGTATGACTGCTCGTAATTCCGGAGAACTGCCGGACCCCGATGGGCACATGGACCCGCACCGGCCGGACGACTTCCAGTGGCCGGGAGCCGGCCTGCTGCCACCCGCCTCGGAGCAGCGGCAGCCGCCACCGGTCCGGCCCGGCTACGGACAGGGGAACCCGCCGCTTCCGGGGCAGGGTCCCGTGCCGGGAAATCCGTACGTACAGCCGCAGTTGGGCGCCTTCGGGCCGCCGCAGCAGCCGATGGTTCCGCCTTCGCCCGGCCGCAACCCGTTCAGGGGTAGGCGGGGGTCGATCGTGGCCGCAGTGGTGGCGGGCCTCCTGGTGATCGGTGGCGGGGTGTACTTCGCGACCACCGGCGGTGACGGCGGGAAGCCCGTCGCCGAGTCCGGTCCGTCCCCCACCCCCTCCGGTTCGCCCTCCGTCGACCAGGGCGACGGCAAGGGCACGGGGGACGGCGGGGGCGACTACGACCCCAACGCGGGCATCAAGGCGGGCGAGGCGCACGTCTGGCTCAACGAGAACAAGACCCCGTTGGTCAAGGACGGCGCCTGGCAGTACGGCCCGTGGCGGGTCGGCGATGTGATGGTCAAGGCGATGTACAAGGAGGTCACCGGCTACGGGGTGGCCGACGGGAAGGAGCGGTGGAAGGTCACCTTCGACACCCCGTTGTGCGGGGTGCCGCACGCGCCGTCCGCCCAGAACAAGCTGGTCGTCGGCCTCCTGGAGAGCAACGCCAAGGGCGCCCACTGCAAGATCCTCCAGCAGATCGACCTGGCCACGGGCAAGGCGGGCTGGAAGGCGGTCAGGGCCGAGGACACGCCAACCAGCTCCACGCTCACCCTGAACGTGGCGATCTCCGGCGACACCGTCGCAGTCGCCTGGCCGGGCGGCGCGACCGGCTTCTCCGTCACCGACGGGCACAAGCTCTACGACCTGAAGGGTCAGGGCGGTTGCAGCCCCCAGGGGTTCGCCGGCGGCGGCCGGCTGATCAGCGCCGGGTACTGCTTCAACCCGAACGACTTCAAGGACCAGCCGGGCGATCTGCTCCAGGAGCTCGACCCGGCGACGGGCAAGCCCAAGTGGAGCTACCAGTACGACAAGAGCTGGCGCATCGGCCAGGTCCTCTCGGTGGACCCGCTGGTCGTCACCGCGCTCCTCCGCGGGGGCAAGACCTGGAAGATCCTCGCCTTCACCCCGGACGGCAGGCCCCGCTCCCAGACCGAGCCGAAGTTCCAGATGCCCAGCAGGTGCATCGGGTACGGCCAGAGCTCCGACCGGCTCCAGGACTGCTACGGCGCGGTGGCGGACGCGCAGACGCTGTACGTCGCCGCCGACGGCAAGGACACGGATCTGATCAAGGACGCCGACGGCAACCAGGTCGTCGCCGTCGACCTGAACACCGGCAAGGAGAAGTGGCGCGCGAATCCGCCCCGGGCCCGCAAGGTGCGCCCGCTCGCCGTCGAGAACGGCAAGGTGGTGGTCTACCTGGACGCCGGGCCCCAACTGGGCGCGGCGGTCGCGACGTTGGCCCCGACGGGCGGCGCCCCGCAGGTGTTCCTGCAGAGCCCGCAAGCCGCCGCCGAGGCCCAGCGCAGCTTCTTCTCACCACTCCTCGGGTGGGCGGGCGGACGGCTGTTCATGCTCAACAACCGGGTGGAGAACCCGAAGCCGAACGCCCTGGTGAACGCGGCCCTGTCGTTCGGCTAGCGCCCACTGGCCCCTGCGGTCCGAAGCAGGGACCGCAGAGGCGGGTCGGGCAGTCGGTCAGGGGCGCGGAGCCATCGCCGGGGCGAGATCCTGGGTGCGCGGGAGCGGCACGGCCGGGGCGGCGGGCTTGCCCGTCCGGTCCCCCGCGTCCTTGCCGCACAGCGCCTGGAGGTAGAAGCCGTTGAACGCCGCGTCGATCGGGCTCGGCTCCAGCTTTCCGTCCTTGCCCACTTTCTGATACTTCATCAGGTTGTAGGCGGTGGCCATCTGGCGCTTGCCGTCCGGGCTGGACAGGACGGACGTCCCGGCCCCGAACACTGCCCCGTCGTGCCCCCAGAACCGGCCGCACGGGAGGTCGACGGCGGCCACGCCGAGGCCGTAGTTCATCGCGACCTTGCCGTCCTCGCCGAGCACCGGCACCGTGGTCTGCATCTCGTGGAGCTGTGCGGCGGGCAGGAGCCGGCCGCGCAGCAGTTGGCGGTAGAAGTCGTCGAGGTCGCCCGTCGTCGAGACGAGGGCCCCCGCGGTCCCGCCCCACGACATGTCGTACACGCTGTAGTCGCGCGGCGGGTCGATCAGACCGTAGAACGACTCGTACATCTTGGGGTGTGGTCCGGATATGTAGGGGGAGCGCGGGAAGTAGGTGTTGCGCAGCCCCGCCTTCTGGATGACGTTGCGGGTGATGTAGGCCTCGGCGTCCTCGCCCGTGACCTTCTGGATCAGCATCCCGGCGATGATGTAGTTGGTGTTGGAGTACGACCACTTCTCGCCGGGCTTGCCGGTGGGCTCGGCCTCGACGCCGAGGCGGGCCAGTTCTTCGGGCCGGAAGTGGCGGAAGCGGTTGTCGTCCAGGCTCTTGGTCGACCCCTGCACGAGCGAGGGGAAGGCGCCCGGAATGTAGTCGCCGATGCCGCTGGTGTGGTTGAGCAGCATCCGGACCGTGATGGCCCGGCCGCGCTCGCCGGGGACGGTGTCGGGGAGGTAGCGGCCGATCGGGGCGTCGAGGTCGATGCGGCCCTTGGCGACCTGCTGGAGGACGGCGACCGAGGTGAACGCCTTGGTGACGCTGCCCACGCGGTGCTGGAGCTGGGGCCGCATGGGGCGGCCCGCGGCGACGTCGGCGAGCCCGGTGGCGCCCTGCCACTCCTGACTCCCGTCTCTGACCTCCGTGTTCGCGCCGTACATGCCCGCCGCGTGCACCGCGTCCAGCGCCTTGCCGAGCGCCTTGCGGTCCAGGCCGGTCGAAGCGGGGGCCACCGCGCCGGGGGCGGTGGGGGCGGGCGCGGCCTGGGCCGGCACGACCGTCGCGAGGAGAGCCGCCGCGAGTGCGGCGGTGGTTCCGGCGACGCGTGCGCGACGACGCCGGTCCGGGCGGGTTAAGGACATGGTGTCTCCCCTTCGGGTGGGCGAACTGGGCATCAACTGTCGCAAGGGGCCCGGTCCGGGCAAATCATCCGGGGGAACGATCTTGATCGCGCGCACTGCACCGAACGGACGAGCCACTCTCGGCCACCGGCGCGGGGCTTAGTGTTTTCCTTCTCCGGGCGGTCCAAGCGGCCGCAGGCAGCGATGAGGAACGGTGGGCGTGCGTGATCAGGCTCCGTGAGCACCAGGTGGACGCGAAGGCGCGGATCCTCGCCGAGTTCGGGTTCCCGGCGCGCACCGACGTGCCCAGGAGCGGAGCCCGGGCTACCGTCGTGTCGGCCACGGGCAGCGGCAAGACCTACACCGCCGCGTCGGCCGCGCTGGAGATGTTCCCGCACGGCCGGATCCTGGTGCTCGTACCCACCCTCGACCTGCTGGTGCAGACCGCGCGGGCCTGGCGTGCCGTGGGCCACCGCTCCCCCATGGTCGCGGTGTGCTCCCTGGAGACGGACGAGGTCCTGGACGGGCTGGGGGTGCGCTGCACCACCCATCCCATCCAGCTGGCCCTGTGGGCCGGCCGGGGTCCCGCCGTCGTACTCGCCACGTACGCCTCCCTGGTGGAGCGGGACAACCCCGGGGAAGGGGCCCTGCCCGGCGTGGAGAAGGTGCCGGGACCGCTCGAACTGGCCCTGGCGGGCGGAGAGTTGATGTTCGGACAGCGGCTCGACCCGTTCGACCTCGCCGTGGTCGACGAGGCCCACCGCACGGCAGGCGACACCGGGCGCCCCTGGGCGGCCGTCCACGACCAGGCCCGCATCCCGGCCGGCCAGAGGCTGTATCTGACGGCCACCCCGCGCGTCCTCGCGGCGCCCCGGCCTCCGCACGGAAGGGACGGCCGGGAGCTGGAGATCGCCGGCATGACGGCGGACTCGGCCACCTATGGGCGGCAGATCGTGCAGCTCGGGCTGGCCGAGGCCGTCGAGCGCGGCATCCTGGCCGGCTTCGAGATCGACGTACTGGAGATCCGCGACCCGGCGCCGCCGCGCGCCCGGGCTTCCGAAGAGGAGCGGCGGGGGCGGCGCCTGGCCCTGCTGCAGACCGCGCTCCTGGAACACGCGGCGGCGCACGACCTGCACACCGTGATGACGTTCCACCACCGGGTCGAGGAGGCCAAGGCCTTCGCCGCCCGGCTTCCGGAGACAGCCGCCGAGCTGTACACGAGCGAGGTCGGCACGAGGGCGCGGCGCCGGGCCGCGAAGCTTCCGCCGTCGCAGGCCGAGCCGTACGAGCTCGAACCGGACCGCCATGTCCCGGCGGACCGGGTGTGGGCCGAGTGGCTGTGCGGGGACCATCTGGTGTCGGAACGGCGGGATGTGCTGCGGCAGTTCGCGGACGGCACCGATGCCCAGGGACGCCGCGTGCACCGCGCGTTCCTCGCGAGTGTGCGGGTGCTCGGCGAGGGCGTGGACATCGTCGGCGCACGCGGTGTGGAGGCCATCTGCTTCGCCGACACCCGGGGCTCCCAGGTCGAGATCGTCCAGAACATCGGCCGCGCGCTGCGCCCCAACCCGGACGGCACCACCAAGACCGCCCGGATCCTGGTGCCCGTCTTCCTCGGCCGCGACGAGGACCCGGAAGACATGATCGCCTCGGCGAGTTACGCGCCGCTCGTGGCGGTCCTGCAGGGGCTGCGCTCCCACGACGAACGGCTCGTCGAGCAGCTGGCCTCGCATGCGCTGACCCGCGCCTCCGACAGCGGCCGCCATCCGCACCTGCGCCGGGACAGCCGGGGCCGCATCGTCGACTCCCTCGACGACGCCGAGAACCCGCTTCTGCACTTTTCGACGCCGCGCGACCCGGCCACCGTCGCCGCGTTCCTGCGCACCCGCGTCTACCGCCCCGAGTCCCTGGTGTGGCTGGAGGGTCTTGGCGCGCTGCGCCGCTGGCGCGCCGAGCAGCACCGCACCGGGCTGGTGTCCGTCCCGTACGACACCGAAGTGGCCCTGGGTGTCACCCGGTTCCCGCTCGGCCGGTGGGTCGCGCAGCAGCGGCGGGCGCTGCGGACCGGCGAACTCGACGAGCACCGCAGGCTCCGGCTCGACGAGGCGGGGATGGTGTGGGAGCCGGGCGACGAGGCGTGGGAGAGCAAGCTCGCGGCGTTCCGCGCCTTCCATCGCGCCCACAACCATCTGGCCCCGCGACAGGACGCCGTCTGGCTGGACGAGCCGGTCGGGCAGCACCTGGCCAATCTGCGCAGGACGGGCGGGCTCGGCAAGGACCCGGAGCGGGCGGGGCGCCGGGCCGCGCAACTCGCCGCGATCGACCCCGACTGGAACTGCCCCTGGCCGCTGGACTGGCAGCGGCAGTACGCCGTACTGCGCGACCTCGTCGCCGCCGACGGCTCCCTCCCCGACATCCGGCCCGGGGTGACCTTCGACGGCGACGACCTCGGTCGCTGGGCCGAGCGGCAGCGCCAGTACTGGCGCGCCCTGTCCAAGCCTCAGCGGGACCGGCTGTCCGCGCTGGGTCTGAGGCCCGCGAAGCCGCCCCGCCCGGACGCGCAATCCGGCACGGCCAAGATGTCGGCCGCCTTCACGCGCGGCCTCGCGGCGCTCGGGCAGTACGTCCGGCGCGAAGCCCGCACCACCATTCCCCGGGGGCACGAGGAGACGCTGCCGGACGGCACCGTCGTGAAGCTCGGCATCTGGTACTCGAACACCAAGAGCCGGCGCGCCGGGCTCAGCCACACCCAGCGCAGCGCACTCGCCCAGCTGGGCATCGACTGGGCGTAGCCACCGGCTCAGCGCAGGCGGCGGTCCGCCTCGTCGATCGGCACGTCGTTGATGCTGGCCTCGCGGCGGCGCATCAGACCGGCGTCGTCGAACTCCCACTGCTCGTTGCCGTGGCTGCGCCACCACTGGCCCTGCGCGTCGCGACACTCGTACTCGAACCGCACCGAGATGCGGTTGCCGGTGTACGCCCACAGTTCCTTGCGGAGCCGGTAGTCCAGCTCGCGCTGCCACTTGTCGGCGAGGAACCCGCGGATCTCCTCGCGGCCGGTCAGGAACCGGTCGCGATTGCGCCACACCGAGTCCTCGGTGTAGGCGAGGGCGACCCGCTCGGGGTCCCGGGAGTTCCAGGCGTCCTCGGCGGCCCGCACCTTGGCGCGGGCGCTCTCCTCGGTGAACGGGGGCACGGGCGGGCGTACGTCGGCAGTCACAGCAGCTCCGATCGACTCGGCGAATGAGCAGCGCCAAGAGGCTTGACGACGGGCGAGAACGTTCGTTCTCACCCTTGTTTCGCACGATAGAGAACGGACGTTCTCCACGCAAGTCATAATGGGGTCATGAGGGAAACGGGTGGCGTGATGGATGACGACGAGGCGAGGGTGCGGCTGCTCGATGCGGCCGACGCGCTGTTCTACACCTACGGGGTGCAGGCGGTCGGGATGGACCGCATCCGCGCCGAGTCCCAGGTGCCGTTGAAGCGGCTGTACCGGGTCTTTCCCGCGAAGGAGGCGCTCGTCGCCGCCTATCTGGACCGGCACGACCAGCGCTGGACGGCCGGTCTGCGCCGCCATGTGGCGGCCGCACATGGGGAGCCGCGCGAGCAGGTGCTCGCGGTCTTCGACTGGCTGGCCGAGTGGTTCGGCGAGCCCTCGTTCCGGGGCTGCGCCTTCCTCAACGCGCTCGGAGAGCTCGGCGACACACCGGCCGCCGTGAATGATGTGGCCCGCCGCCACAAGGCCGAGCTCCAGCGGATCCTGAACGAGCTGGCGGCCGCCGCGGGGGTCCCGGACGCGCTGGGCACCCAGCTGATGATCCTCGTCGAGGGCGCCACGGCCGTCGCGGCCCTCGCCCCCGGGCCCGACCCGGCCCGCCGGGCCCGCGCCATGGCCGAGACGCTCCTGGAACACGCCGTGCGATGAGAGCCGCCGTGTCACCTTCGGCGGGTGTTCCGCATGCGTCGGCGTGGTACCGGTGACAGTGTCGAATGGCCGGGGCGTACCCGGCGTCCGCGGCCGGGCGGCCGGGCGCGGCCCGACACGGATGAGGAGCCACCAGTGCGCCATCGCATCGTTGCCGAACGACTCCCCGACGGCACCCTCAAGGAATGGCACATGGTCCGCGGCGACGAGGAACAGGTCATGTGCGGACGCGACTTGCCCGAGGGCGCCGAAGAACTGCCCGACGACGCCTGGGGTACGGACCGCGCCCACCCCTTCTGTCACACCTGCGGGGCGCTGTACCTGCGCGAGGTGCCGTAGCCGGACCACGGCGGGCGGGCCGTACTCCGCCCGCCACCCCTACATTCCATGTCACCAACCACCAATGAATTACGGTGAGTTGGACCACACAACGTTTCCGGGGCGGCACCCCTCTCGCCGCCCCCTCCCCTTCTCGGCTCCGTATCGTGGAGTCCCGCTGCCGAGAAGGGACATCGCATGACCGCACCCACGCGAGCACCCGAGATCCGCACGACCTCCGGAACCGTCCGCGGACGCATCGCGGACGGCATGGCCGTCTTCCGCGGCATCCCGTTCGCCCAGCCGCCCGTCGGCCCGCTGCACCTGGCCCCGCCGGTGCCCGCCCTGCCGTGGGACGGCGTACGCGAGGCGCTCTCGTTCGGCCCCACTCCCCCGCAGTCCCTCGCCCTCGGGTTCGGCTCCGGGCCCGAGAGCCCGGACGGCTCGGACGACTGGCTGACGGTGAACGTCTGGTCGCCGGACCCGAGCGGGTCGGCCCGGCTGCCGGTCATGGTGTGGATATACGGCGGGGCCTACCTGGTCGGCACCTCCGACGGGCTCACTTACGACGGGACGGCGCTGGCCCGCCGGGGCACGGTCGTCGTGACGTTCAACCACCGGGTGGGCGCCGAGGGGTACGGCCACTTCGAGGGCGCGGTGCCCAACCGGGCACTGCTCGACCAGGTCGCCGCCCTGGAGTGGGTGCGGGACAACATCGCGGGGTTCGGCGGCGACCCGGACCGGGTGACGGTCTTCGGCGAGTCGGCGGGGGCGGGCGCGATCGCCGCGCTGCTCGCGATGCCGAGGGCGGCCGGGCTCTTCCACCGGGCCGTGGCGCAGAGCGTCCCGGGTTCGGTGTTCAGCCCGGCGCTCGCCGCGGACATCGGCGCCGGTGTGGCCGCCGAGCTGGGTCTGCCCGCCACCCTGGACGCGCTGGCTCCGGTGTCGCCCAAGGCGCTGCGGGACGCGGCGGACGCGGTGCTCGGCAAGATCTCGCAGTACGGGGCGCGTTGGGGACTGGTCGCCCACGCCCACCTCCCGTTCTCGCCGGTGGTCGACGGCGAGGTGTTGCCGTGTTCGCCCTGGGAGGCGCTGCGCGCCGGACACAGCCGCGACATCGAGCTGATCGCGGGTCACAACCGGGACGAGGCACGGCTGTTCACGGTGATGTCGGGCCGCCACGGCAAGATCACCCAGGAGGAGGCCGACACCACCCTGGCGAGGTTCGCGCCCGGCCGCGAGGGCGTGGCGGCCTACCGGGCCGGCCACCCCGATGCCGACCCGACCACCATGCAGGAACTGGTCATGTCGGACTGGCTGTTCCGGATGCCGAGCCTCCATCTGGCCGAGGCGCACACGGTGGGCGGCGGCACCACGTACGCCTATGAACTGGCGTGGGGAGCACCGGCGTTGGGCGGTGTGCTCGGCGCCTGTCACGGGCTCGATGTGCCGCTGGTGTTCGGCACGCTGCGCGGCGGGATCGCCACGATGGTGCTCGGCGAGGAGCCGCCGGCCGAGGCCGTGGCCGTCTCGGACGCGATGGGCAGCGCATGGACCGCGTTCGCGGCGCACGGCGACCCGGGCTGGGCCCGTTACCGCACCGACGACCGGCTGACCCGGGTCTTCACAGCCGAGCCGCACACCGTGCCGTACCCACAGGAGATCTCCCGCCGAATGTGGGCCCAACACACCTTCGCAGCACTGGAGTTGACCCCGGACGCGGATCCGGCGCCCTCCGCCTGAGAGCCGCTGCCGCCGCGGGGCGCGCCACCTGTTCGGGTCCGACTGGGTGCGGGCGATTGCGGGGAGTATGCCCGGTGAGCGCCGGGTACTCGCGTCCGGCAGGTGCTTCGGCTCGCGGCGGCAGGAGGCAGTTCATGAGCAGCGCGGTGCGGGGCCCGGGTCCGCGGACCATCACGAGCTGTTCCTGGTCACCCTCGCGGTGTATCTCGCCGCCACCGCGATGACCGCACTGTCCTTCTCGGCGTGGTGGTTCTTCCTGTTCCGCTTCCTGACCGGGTTCGGCATCGGCGGCGAGTACGCGGCCATCAACTCCGCCATCGACGAGCTGATCCCGAGCAGGTACCGGGGCCGGGTGGACCTCGTCATCAACGGGAGCTACTGGCTCGGCGCGATGGGCGGGGCGCTGCTGTCCGTCGTCGCGCTGAACACCGGCATCCTGCCGAAGAACGTCGGCTGGCGGCTCACCTTCGCCCTGGGTGTGGTGCTCGGTCTCGTCATCCTGCTGGTGCGGCGCCACGTACCGGAGAGCCCGCGGTGGATGTTCATCCATGGCCGCGAGGAGGGTGCGGAGCAGTTGCTCGACGACGTGGAGCACGAGGTGGAGGAGCAGACCGGCGAGCGGCTTCCGCCGCCGGGGCGGTCGATCACCATCGAGCAGCGCGAGAGCGTGGGCTTCGTCGAGATCGCGCGCACCCTGTTCAAGGCCTACCCCAAGCGGGCCGTGCTCGGCTTCGCCCTGTTCATCGGGCAGGCCTTCCTCTACAACGCGATCACGTTCGGGTTCAGCTCGATCCTGGTGAAGTTCTTCGACGTCTCCAGCGGGACCACCGGCTACTTCTTCGCCGCGATCGCCTTCGGCAACTTCCTGGGCCCGCTGCTGCTCGGCAAGCTCTTCGACACGGTCGGCCGCCGCAGGATGATCGCCGGTACGTATGTACTGTCGGGCGTGCTGCTCTTCGTCACCGCGTGGTTCTTCGCCCAGGGGTGGCTCAACGCCACAACGATGACGGTGTGTTGGTGTGTGGTGCTGTTCTTCGCGTCAGCGGGTGCCAGTTCCGCGTACCTCACGGTGAGCGAGATCTTCCCGATGGAGACCCGGGCGATGGCGATCGCGTTCTTCTACGCGCTCGGTACGGCCGCGGGCGGCATCTCGGGGCCACTGGTGTTCTCGGCGCTGACGTCCAGCGGGGTGGTCGGCGACGCGGTCATCGCCTTCGGCATCGGCGCGGCGCTGATGACGGCGGCCGGGGTGGTGGCCGCGTTCCTCGCGATCGACGCGGAGGGCAAGTCCCTGGAGGACATCGCCGCCCCGCTGTCCGCGCGGCTCACGGCGGCGGCCGACAGCCCTACGTCGCCGGGGGCACCGGCGACGTAGGGCTCCGCGGCAAGGGGAGTTCTTCTTCCGCGGGCCGACGGGGGCTGGTCGCGCAGTTCCCCGCGCCCCTTGCAGCGCTGCCCTGAAACAGTGCGCCCATGACAAACATCCCCTCCTGATTGCCATAAGAACACGCCAGAGTTACAGTCTCTAACTAACGGCACTGCACATAACAACGCCGGGAGCTGACGCCGTCCCGGCCATGAGGGGAATCGACATGTCGCACACGGAGAGCAACCTCCACGTAGTTCTCGGCTCGGGCCCGGCCGGCACGGCGGTGGCCACCGAGCTCGCGCACCGCGGCCACCCGGTCCGCCTCGTCGACCGGTCCGGAACCGGCCCCGACATAGCGGGAGTCGACCGGCTGAAGGGCGACGTCGCGTCGGCCGAGGGGGCCGCCGCGGCCATACGCGGAGCCGGGGTCGTCTACCACTGCGTCAACGTCGCCTACCAGCTCCAGGTCGAGGTCATGCCCCGCATCCAGGAGGCCGTCCTGGGCGCCGTGGAGGCGGAGGGCGCGCGCCTGGTGGTGCTCGACACGCTCTACCCGTACGGCGAGACGCACGGCGAGGTCATGACCGAGGACACCCCCTGGCGCGCCACCGCCCTCAAGGGCCGGATGCGCGCCGAGCTCGACGAGAAGTACCTGGCCGCACACCGCGAGGCGCGCGCTTCGGTGGTGCTCGGCCGGTCCGCCGACTTCGTCGGCCCCGGTGTGCTCAACTCGACGCTCGGCGCCGCCGTCTTCCCCGGGGCCCTGACCGGCGGTGAAGTGCTGACGCTCGGCGACATCGACCTGCCGCACAGCTACACCGACATCCGCGCGGTGGCCGCCGGGCTCGCCACGCTCGGCGAGAGCCCGCACGGCGACGGCCGGGTCTGGCACCTCCCGACGGCCTCGGCCCTGACCACCCGCGAGGTGCTCGGGATGATCGAGGACCGGGTCGGCCGCCCGCTGAAGGTCGTCACGCTCGACGAGCCGCGCCCCTTCGGCCCGTTCGACCAGGTCTTCATGGACGCGTACGCCGAGATGTTCTACCAGCACACCGAGCCGCAGATCGTGAGCTCGGACGCCTTCGAGGCCGCGTTCCGCACCGCGCCGATCCCGATGGGCGACACCCTCGACGCCGCCCTCGCGTGGTACCGCGGCCTGCTGGCCGAGCGCGCCTGACCGCGGCGCGCGGGCCACTACTCGATGACGATCTCGAACGGGATGTTGCCGCGGGTCGCCTTCGAGTACGGGCAGGCCGCGTGGGTCAGCTCGACGAGCTTGGCGCCGCTCTCGCCCTCCAGGTGCTCGGGGAGCTCGACGCGCATGACGACGCCGATGCCGAAGCCGCCGTCGGCGGGGTCCTTGCCGATGCCGACCTCGGCGGTCACCGAGACGTCCTTGACGTCGAGCTTCAGCTGGCGGGCGACGGAGCCCATCGCGCTGGCGAAGCAGGCCGCGTAACCGGCGGCGAAGAGCTGCTCCGGGTTGGTGCCCTGGCCGTTGCCCCCGAGGGCCGGCGGGAAGGCGAGCGGCAGGTCGAGCTGGCCGTCGGAGCTGACGGTGCGGCCTTCGCGGCCGTTGGCGGTCGCCACTGCGGTGTAGAGCGCGTCCATGGGGATCGGTTCCTCTCGTGTCCGTCCGTACGGAGTCGATGCGGCTCCGTACGGGGAAGCCTCGGCTGCCCAGGACCAACTGAAGCACACAATTAAGTTGTGCACAACTAAATAGCGCGCATGTTAGCCTGGCCCTATGGTGACCACACCCTCCGCCCGCCCGCACGACGAGGACTATCTGCGGCTCGACCTCCAGCTCTGCTTCTCGCTGCACGCGGCCTCACGCGCCTTCAACGGCGTCTACCGCACGCTCCTGAAGGACCTGGGGATCACCTATCCGCAGTACCTGGTGATGCTGACGCTCTGGGAGCACGGGGAGCTGCCGGTCAAGATGATCGGCGAGAAGCTGAGGCTCGACTCGGGGACGCTGTCGCCGCTGCTCAAGCGCCTCGAATCGGCGGGCTTCGTGGAGCGCCACCGCAGCCGGGCGGACGAGCGTTCCGTCACCATCCGCCTCACGGAACAGGGCACGGCGCTGCGGGAACGCGCGCTGGCCGTGCCGCACCACATCGCGCGAGCCGTCAACCTCCCTCCGGAGGACTTCCACACGCTGCGCACGCTCCTCGCCACCCTCACCGAGGGCCTCGACGCCGCACAGGGCCCGATGGCAACGGGCACGGACGAGGCGGCCTGCGCCGAGGGCTGAGTACCGAGGGCTCGTGCGCCATGTGCCCACCCCCATGGTGTGCGCGAATAGTCGTGTGCGGGCCACACACCGGTCGGCATAGCCTGCGCCGATGAGCTGTCGAAACAGACAACACACCAGCAAGCGCGGGAGGCAGCACGTGTCACGTCCGGTCACCATCGTCACAGGCGGCAGTCGGGGAATCGGGGCGGCGACCTGCGTCCGCCTCGCGACGGACGGGCACGACCTGGCGCTCGGGTACGTCAGCAACGCCTCGGCCGCGCAGGAGGTCGCCCAGGCGGTGCGTGCGGCGGGGGCCCGCTGCGTCACCGTGCGGGTCGACACCTCTCAAGAGGCGGACGTGGAGCGGCTGTTCGACATCGCGGCGGCCGAACTCGGTCCGGTGACCGGCCTGGTCAACAACGCCGGAGTGAGCGGCCCGCTCGGCCGCCTGGCCGACACCCGCACCGAGGTCCTGCGCCAGGTGATCGACGTGAACGTCCTCGGTTATCTGCTCTGCTGCCGACGGGCCGCCCGCGACATGGCGGCGAACGGCGGGGGCGCCATCGTCAACATCTCGTCCGCGGCGGCCACGCTGGGCAGCCCGGGCGACTACGTCCACTACGCCGCGTCCAAGGCGGCCACCGACGCGCTGACCATCGGCCTGTCCAAGGAACTCGGCCAGGACCGCATCCGGGTCAATGCCGTCGCGCCGGGCCTCATCGACACCGACATGCACGCCACGATGGGCGACCCCGACCGGCCGGCCAGGATGGCGTCGGCCATCCCGCTCGGCCGCCCCGGCGAGCCCTCCGAAATCGCCGCCGCCGTCGCGTGGCTGCTGTCCCCCGACGCCTCGTACACCTCCGGCACGGTCCTCAGGGTCGCCGGCGGGCGGTGATCCCGGCTCGACACCGGGGGACGGCGGCCAGCATGCTGGGAGTTCAGGGAGGTGGGCGGATGGCGGGACCGTTCGAGGCGGCCGCCGGGGACGGGCCCGTACCGTCCCCGGACGCGGGCCGGGATGCGGCGGTGCGCGCCGCGTTCGAGGGGCTGCTGCACATCCGCCGGGTCATGAACGCCTCGGGCCCCGCGCAGTGGGAGCGGCTCCAGCCGGTGCGGGCGGTCGCGCTCGCCCTGGAGGCGGCGGGCATCGAACCGTCCGCCGTCGACGAGGAGGGCAAGCGGTACGCCACCGGCTACCGCGTCAGCGCCGCCGAAGGAGCCGCCGCCGTCCGTGTCGAGTGGCTCGGCCCGCCCGGCAGCGGTGCCGAGTACGCGGCGAACGAGTCGCTCCGGCGCTGCGCCGGAGCGCTGCGGCCGCTGGGGTGGGTGGCGCTGGAGTACCGCGGGCCGCGCCGCCACCACTACCTCGAAGTCGAACCGGCCGGGTGAGGCGGGGCCGGTTCGCGAGGCGCACCGGCTGCCGCTAGAGTGCCATGCTTGTTCGATTGTCCAGGGACGACGGGGGAAGCGTGAGCGCACAACTGCGGGACACAGCAAGCGAGTTGGCGGAACTGCTGTGGCGGGAGCACACCTTGTACCGCGAGCGGTCGGGCAGTGTGGTCATCCGCGGGGCACACGTGGAGCGCTGGATCAGCCTCTCCCCCACCGGCGGCCAGGACCAGGTGCTGATCCGCGCGGGCCGGATCCTCGACGGGGGCACCACCGCCCCGGCGCGCTCGGAGGCGGTGGCCAGCCTCACGGTCGGCACGAGTGAACTCGCCGCCGTCTGCCGGAGGCTGCTCGCCGAGACCGCGGCGGGGCCCGCGCACCGGAACGGGCAGCCAAGACCGGGCAGACCGAAGAAGGCCGAGGCTGCCAAGCGGTCCCGCAAGCCGGCGCGCAGGAGTCGGCACACCGGCTTCGCGTCCTGGCTGATCATCCTCGCGGTCATCGGCGTCGTCGCCCTCTGCGTACGCAACGTGGCGTCGGGTTTCTGAGGACCGGGCGGTCAGCCGGGCATCCTCACACCGCTTCCGCCTCGATGAGCGACGCCGGTGACGGGGTCGGCAGGATGCGGTTCAGCTTGAATCCGGCCCGGGAGAAGAGGCCTTCGAACTCCTTGGCCGTACGCTCCCTTCCGCTCACCAGCATGAGCATGACGATGTCCACCTCCACGCCCGGGTGCGGGTCCCCGTTGTCGGGCAGGACCGTGTCGACCACGAGGAGCCGCTTGCCCGGGGCGGCGACCCGGCGGATCGAGCCCAGAATGCGCAGGCAGTCCTCGTCGCTCCAGTCGTGCAGGACGCGCTTGAGCAGGTACACGTCGCCGCCGGCCGGTACCTCCGAGAAGAAGTCGCCGCCCGCGACGCTCCAGCGTCCCCGTACCTCCTCGGTGTCGAGCACGTGGTCGGCCACGGTGTCCGGCTGGTCGAAGAGCACGCCTGTCAGGCCGGGTTCGCCGCTGAGCACCGCGCGCAGGAATCCGCCCCGGCCACCGCCGACGTCGACCACGGTGCCGCTGCCGGGAAACGGATAGCTTCCCGCGATGAGCTCGTCGCCCCGGCCGGACATGACGTTCATCCCGGTGTCGAAGAGCTGCTGAGCGGCGGGCGAGCCTGCCAGGTGGGTGAAGAACGGGACCTTGTAGGCGGCCTCGAAGGGTGTCGTGCCGGTCCGCACCGTGTCCGGAAGTCCGTCGGCGGCCCGGCGGAACATCTCGTCGGTGATCAACAGAGCCAGCGCGTGCTGCGAGCCGGGCACATCCGTACGCAGCGCCTGGCCCGCCTCGGTCAGCCCGAACGTGCCCTTCTCGTCCTGGGTGAAGAGCCCGTGCATCGCCAGCAGACGCAGGACGCGCCGCAGGGAATCGGCGTGCAGGCCGGCACGCTCGGCGAGATCGTCGGCCGTGCGGGGAGTTTCGGCCAGGTGGTCCGCGATGCGGTGTACGGCCACGGCCCGGACCGCAGCCGAGTAGACGTGGCTGAAGAGGAGTTGGTTCAGCGGTGAGGGGCTGGGGCCGCTCTGGTGATCCGAGCTGGTGGCCAACGATCCGCTCCTGTCGTCAGGGGACGTTTGCCTTCATCATCACAAAGGCTTGCCTCCCCCATCGCCCCAATTCCGCGCCGTGCCCCGGTGCGGATGGCCCGGGGCACGGGGACGTCAGGTCGGCCCCGTCCAAAGATGCCTGACGGGGACGGTTCGAAGCCGTAGAGCGCCTTGGCGTCGGCGTGCGCGGCCTCGTGCCTGTCGTCGGGACCCGGGTGGACAGCGACGCCCGACCGACCCGCCGGCCGGCCCCGGCCGCTGGGGTTCCCGGCCGGAACTCGACCCGCCGCGGTGGGCACTCACCTGCTACAAAGGCCTCCCACCCGCTTCGCGAACTCAAGGATGGCGTCATGAGTGCCGATGTGCTGGACCGGCTCGGCGCCGGCAAGTACCTCCTCGTCACGACCTACAAGAAGGACGGCACCGCCGTCGCCACCCCGGTGTGGGTCGTCCGGGACGGCGACGCCCTGGTGATCTGGACGGTCGCCGACTCGTGGAAGGTCAAGCGCATCCGCAACCGGCCCGAGATCCTTGCCGGGCCCTGCGACGTGCGCGGCAACCCCACGGGAGAGCAGCACCCGGCGACCGCGGTGATCGGCGACGCGGCCGCCACCGACGCCTGCCGGGCGCTGCTGCGCCGCAAGTACGGGGTGCTCGGACGGCTCACCCTGCTCGCCAGCCGGCTGCGGCGCGGCACGAGCGGCACGGTGGCCGTCCGGATCACCCTCGACGCCTGATCGGGTTCCTCACGGTCCCGAGACCAGGTTGGCCACATTGCTCGCGGAGTTGGAGGGTCCTCCGCTGTTGTTGATGACATGGCCGATGGTTCCGGTGCCCCCGAGGGAGACCGTCACCATGTCGTGGAAGCGGACCCCGGACGCGGTGGGTGCCTCGAAGGCCCGGTCGGCGACCACCGAGGGGTCGGCGCTGAAGTAGCAGTAGCTGCCGAGCCCCCAGGCTTCGTGGCTGGTCACATTGCTCGCGACCTTGTACGCGTCGTAGCCGCGCGTCGAGCCGTTCATCCAGGAGCCCTGGCCGGGCGGGTCGTACGGCATCTCGTTCTGGAAGAAGTAGGTGCGGCCGCCTTGGCCGTTCCAGATGACTTGGTGCTGCTGGTAGTGCTCGACGAACAGGCCGTACATGGTGACGTTGTTCCCGTTGACGGTCAGCCCGTTGGCGGCGGTGTTGCTGGTCCAGCCGACGCCGCTGCCGTGGTCGGCCCGCCACAGCCACATGTGGTCGCCGATGACGTCCGAGCTGTTGACGACGAGGCTCTGGGTCGCCTTGCCGACACCGGCGCCGCCGATGCGGAAGAACACGTCGTGCAGCGAGGTCGGGTCCGTGCTGTGCCGGGCGGTCGCGCCGCTCGGGCCGACCCGCATCAGGGTCGCCGAGTTGGTGGCGCCCGCGTCGATGAGGAGACCGGCCACGTTCACGCCGTCCACGTCGGCCACGTCCATCGCGGTGATGCCGTTGTCGGGGACGAGGGTGGCAAGTCCCAGGCCGAGCACGACGGTGTCGGGCCGGGTGACGTCCAGGGTCTGGTCGAGGTGGTAGACACCGGGTGTGAACAGCAGGTTCTTGCCCTGTGCGAGGGCTTGGTTCATGTCACCGGCGGTGGCGCCCGGCTTCACCATGAAGAAGGTGTCGATCCCCAGCGAGCTGCCGGGCTGGTTGCCGCCCGCCCAGGTCGTGCCCTGGGTGTTGGTCCGCGGGGCGGGCACGAACACCTTGTACGCGCCCGCGCCGTCGACGTACAGGAAGGGCTTCTCGCGGGTCACGGGTGACTGGGCGACGGTGGTGTAGGGCGGGTTGGGGAAGGTATTGGCGGGGGCGTTGACGTCGCCGACGAACACCATGTTCCAGTTGGCGCCGCTCCAGCTGCCCCACTGGGTGTTGCGCGAGAGCCACTGCTGCTGCGAGCCGGAGCGCACCTGTCCGTCGATCTTCGAGTCGGCGATGAACCCGCCGCTGGACCAGCCGCCGTCGTCGAGCTGGAGGTCGCCGCGTACGTGCATGCGGCGGTAGGGCGCCGCCTGTGACACGGCCCAACGGTCGCCGCCGCCGGTGGGGTTGACGGACAGGTTCTCGGCGGAGCGCCAGAAGTTCTGGGTGGCGTTGCCCTGGAACCAGTCGGCTTCGGCGTGCACAGCGCCGTTGATGGTGACGTCGTCGGGCGAGAGGCCGAGCCCGGCGACCTGCGTGTAGAAGCCGACGTTGGCGTCGGCGGAGTACGTGCCGGGTTTGAAGAGCAGGGCGTAGCGCTGGGCGCCGAACTGGTTCTTCTCCTGCTGGGCGAAGACCTGGTTGAGCCGGCCCTGGATGGTGGAGGCGGACATCGACGGGTCGAAGACCGTGACGTTCGGCCCGAAGTCCGGTGTACCGGCGGGCGGTTGGGGGTCGCCCGGGGCGTCCAGGCTGAAGGACTGGGCCGCGGTTCCGTTGCAGGCGTACTGCTGCATGCGGGCGCCGTCCGCCGTCGAGGCGCCCGGCACGTCGAGGCATTTGCCGCTGTTGCGGTTGACGAAGTGGTAGGTGCCGCCCGCCTCTTGGACCGGCAGCCACTGCTGGTTGGCGCCGCCGCCGTACGACCACAGCTGGACCGGGGCGGAGTCGGCGGCCGAGACGTCCGTGACGTCCCACGCCTTGCTCGCGTCACTGCGGTTGTCGACGCGCACATAGCCATCGCCGGTGGCCTGGAACCGCCACTGCTGTGCGGTGCCCGCGTTGCAGGCGTACTGCTGGACCGCGGTGCCGTCGGCGGTGCCCGCCGCGGCCGCGTCCACGCACTTGCCGCTGTGCTTGGCGGTCACCGTGACCCAGCCCGTCGGCAGGGCCGCGGCCTGCGCGGTGGGGGTGAGGGCGGTCGCGGAGACGAGGGAGGCGAGCAGGGCGCCGAGGGCGAGCAGCGGGGTGGTCCGGGTTCTGGGGTGCGGGGGCCGGGTGGGGGATCCGGAAGTTCTCATACGTCCATCCTGTACCGCGGGGTGCACGGAGTAAGTGGGGGGTGTACGGGAGGGGTTACGAGATGCGGGAGGGCGTCACAAGTGACGCGAGGGGTTCACGTCTTTCTTCAAGGCGTGAAGTTATGAGTCCCCGGCAGGCCCGTCAAGAGTTCAGGTACGGAAGAAGTTCCGGTACGCGGGACGGGTGGCTGGTAGCTTGACGCGTCCGGAAGTCGCGTTCGCAGGGGGACGATCAGCAGTGCACAGGTTCTTGCGTACCACCGGCCTCGCCTCCATGGGGCTCGCCGGTGTCCTTCTCACCTCGGGGTGCAGCAGCGGCGGCTCGGACAAGGCCTCCGACAGGCCGTCGTCGGGCAAGGGGCCGGCGGCGGGCAGCTCGCCCGCCAGGACGCCCGCCGGGCCGGGTTCCTCGACTCCCGCTCAGGGCACGGGACATGGCACCCCGCCCGCGGCAGGCGGCGGTATCGACGGCGACTGGGTCGCCGTGACCCAGGGCAAGCCCGTCGCCCTCGTAGTCAAGGGCAAGAACGCGTCCGTGCTCGGCGAGCACCTGTGCAGCGGAACGGCGAACAGCGCCGCCGGTTCGGCGACGCTGCTGCTCAAGTGCCCGGACGGCAACACGGCCCGCACCAAGGGCACGGCCAAGCTCAACGGCTCGACCCTGGAGGTCAGTTGGGACGGCGGAGGCAAGGACGAGTTCACCCGGAACAAGACGTCCCGCTGAGGTCCCTGCGTCCCGTCCGCTCAGGCGTCGGCGAGCTGAACCTCTTCAGTGGCGTGAACTCTCTTACACACAGGCCGAGTTGAGAGTGCGGAGCCGAGCGCCTGGTCGAGGTCGCGCCACAGGTCCTCGACGTCCTCCAGACCGACCGACATGCGCAGCAGTCGGTCGCTGACGCCACAGGAGGCGCGGTCGCCCTCGGGGACGATGCGGTGGCTGATCGACGCCGGGTGCTGGATGAGGGAGTCGACGCTGCCGAGGCTGACGGCCGGGGTGATCAGGCGTACCCGGGCGATCACGTCGTGCGGGTCGGTGAGCGTCTCGAAGGCCACCATGGCGCCGCCCACCTTCGGGTAGTGGACGCGCAGCACGCGGGGGTCGGCGGCCAGGCGTGCCACGAGTTCGGCGGCGGTCGCCGAGGCCGCGCGCACCCGGACGGGCAGGGTCGCGAGGCCCCTCAGCAGCAGGTAGCCGGCGAGGGGGTGCAGGACGCCGCCGGTGGCGAAGCGGATCTGGCGCAGCCGGCGGGCGAAGGCCTCGTCGCACGCGACGACTCCGCCGAGCACGTCGCCGTGGCCTCCGAGGTACTTGGTCGCGCTGTGCAGCACGAGGCGGGCGCCGCTGTGTGCGGGGCGCTGGAGCACCGGGGTCGCGAAGGTGTTGTCGACGAGCAGCGGCACCGTGCCGCAGGCCTCGGCGAGCGCCTCCAGGTCGACCTCGGCAAGGGTCGGGTTGGCCGGGCTCTCCACCATGACCAGGGCGGTGTCGGGACGGATCGCGTCCGCGGCGCCCGCCGGGTCGGTCCAGGTGACCTCGCTGCCGAGGAGCCCGGCGGTCAGGAGGTGATCGCTGCAGCCGTACAGGGGGCGTACGGCGACGACGTGGCGCAGGCCCGTGGCGTGCTGGGCGAGCAGCACGGCGGACAGGGCCGCCATTCCGCTGGCGAAGGCGACGGCCGCCTCGGTGTCCTCCAGGCGTGCCAGGGCCGCCTCGAAGCGGGCGACGGTGGGGTTGCCGAGCCGGCCGTAGACCGGCGGGCCCTCGGGGGCCTCGCCGGTCGCGGCGAAGGCGTCGATACGGGCCGCTTCGCCCCTGCTGTCGTACGAGGGGTAGGTGGTCGACAGGTCGATCGGCGGGGCGTGCAGGCCGAGGGCGGCGAGGTCTTCGCGGCCCGCGTGCACGGCGAGGGTGTCCACGGCTGTGGCGTCCACGGGGGTGGTGTCGGCGTCCATGGGCCCACTGTGAACAGTCACCGGGCCCCGGGAGCCGTACCCCGTGTTACGTTCGGGCCATGGCCGAATCCGTCGTACTGGACCCGGTGGATCTGCACATTCTGCGCCTTCTGCAGAACGATGCCCGCACGACCTACCGCGATCTCGCCGCCGAGGTCGGTGTGGCGCCCTCCACCTGCCTGGACCGTGTCGCGCGGCTGCGGCGGACCGGGGTGATCCTGGGCTATCAGCTGCGGGTGGATCCGGCCAAGCTGGGCCGGGGGCTCCAGGCGCTGCTGTCCGTGCAGGTGCGTCCGCACCGGCGCGATCTGATCGGTCCGTTCGTGGAGCGGGTCAGGGCGCTGCCGGAATCGCGGTCGCTGTTCCATCTGACGGGCCCCGACGACTACCTGGTCCACGTGACCGTCGCCGACACCGCGGATCTCCAGCGGCTCGTCCTGGACGAGTTCACCTCGCGGCCGGAGGTGGCCCGGGTGGAGACCCGGCTGATCTTCCAGCAGTGGGACTGCGGGCCACTGCTGCCACCGGCCTAGGACCGGTTCCGGGCCCCTGCGCGGGAGGCTCGGAACCGGTCGGCGGGCGTCAGCGCGCGTCGGCCTTCAGGAGGTCGGCGCACTTCTCGCCGATCGCCATCGTGGTGATGCACGGGTTGACCGTGACGAGCTCCGGCATGACCGAGCCGTCGCAGACCCGCAGCCCGTCGATGCCCTTGACGCGCAGCCGGGCGTCCACGGGCGCCATCGCGTCGTCGTCGGCGCCCATCTTCACCGTCGAGGCAGGGTGGTAGACGGTGTTGTGGGTCTTGCGGATGTAGTCGAGCAGCTCGTCGTCCGTCCGCACGTCGGGGCCCGGGGCGAGCTCGGCGCCCGCCCAGCCGCTGAGCGCGGGCTGCGCCGCGATCTCGCGGGCCAGCTTCAGGCCGTACGTCATGACCCGCTCGTCGTGCTCGTGCGTGAAGTAGCGGGGGTCGACCATCGGCTTGTCGCGGTAGTCGCGGGTGCGCAGGCGCACGGTGCCGCGCGACTTGGCCTGCGTCACGTTGGGGGTGAGGCAGAACGCGTTCTCGGTGGTGGGGTAGCCGTACCGGGCGGTGTTCATGTCGAACGGCACCTGGCCGTAGTGGAACATCAGGTCCGGGCGCTCCAGGCCGGGCTCGGTGTCCGCGAAGATGCCGATCTCCCACCACTGGGTGGAGGCCGTCGTCATGGGCTGCTTGGCCTCCCACATGATGACGCCCTCGGGGTGGTCCTGGAGGTTCTCGCCGACGCCGGGGGCGTCGACGAGGACGTCCACGCCGACCTCGCGCAGGTGGGCCGCGGGGCCGATGCCGGACAGCATGAGCAGCTTCGGGGTGTCGATCGAGCCGCAGGACACGATGACCTCGCGCCGGGCGGTGACCGTACGGGTGTGGATGAGGTCCGGGTCGAGGTACTCGGCGCCGGTGCAGCGGCGGTTCTCGTCGATGACGAGCTTCTTGGCGCGCACCCCGGTGCGCACGACGAGGTTGGGCCGCTGGTCCATCACCGGGTGGAGGTAGGCCACCGAGGACGACTGGCGGATGTTGTTCTCGTCCGAGTTGATCTGGAACCAGTTGGCTCCGCGGATCACGGTCCTGCCGTCGTTGAACTGCGTGGTGGGGATGCCCTGCTGGGCGCACGCCTCAAGGAGGGCCGCGCCGCACGGGTCGGCCGACTTGACGTTGCGGATCTTCACCGGGCCGCTGCGCCCGTGGTGGTCACCGGGGGCGTCGTTGGTCTCCAGGCGCTGGTACAGCGGGAAGATGTCGGCCGCTCCCCAGCCCGAACAGCCCGCCGCCTCCCAGGCGTTGAGATCCTCTGCGGGTGCCCAGAAGGCGATGCAGGAGTTGTGCGAGGAGCAGCCGCCGAGCACCTTGGCGCGGGCGTGCCGCATGAAGCTGTTGCCGTGGGACTGCGGCTCGACGGGGTAGTCCCAGTCGTAGCCGGATTCGAGCAGGCCCATCCAGCGGTCGAGCTTGAGGACATTGTCGTCGCCGACGTCGGAGGGACCTGCCTCCAGGACGCACACCGTGACCGAGGGGTCCTCGCTGAGCCGGGCCGCGACCACGTTGCCCGCCGTGCCGCCGCCGACGACGACGTAGTCGAACTCCTCGGTGCGGACGGGGGATTCAGTGGGAGGTATGGACATGGGTGTCTGACTCACTTTCGGATTCCGATGCGGCATGGCTCGCGAGGACGCCGGTGCGGTGGCGCTGGACGAACCAGTAGTAGGCGAAGCCGCCGAGCAGGACGGCTCCGACGAAGAGGAAGGCGCCCCAGCGCAGGTACCAGTGGTAGGGGGCGGTGGCGTTGTAGACCTCGGCGCGCGGCCAGGCGAGGTTGACGGTCATGAAGCCGCCCCACACCACACCGACGATGTTCACCGGCAGACCCCAGCGGCCGAGCGTGAACTTGCCGTCGCCGGCCGGGGTCCACTTGCCGCGCAGCCGGGCGATGAGCATCGGCGTGGTGACCAGGAGGTACGCGACGTAGATCATGATGATGCCGATGCTGGTGACCACCGAGAAGATCTGCGGCTGACGGATGTTCACCAGGAGGATCACCAGGGCGAGTACGCCGATGACGACGGCGGGCAGCACCGGGGTCTTGAAGCGGGGGCTGACCTTCGCCATCAGGGACGCGGCGGGCAGGTTGTTGTCCCGGGACATCGCGAACGCGAGGCGGATGGCGGCGGTGTGCACGGCGAGCGCGCACACGGTGACCGCGATCAGGACGCACCAGAGCATCAGCTTGCCGCCGGTGTCGCCGAGCACGTCGAGCACGACGTACTGGAGGCCGTCGGTGGTGATGCCCTTGCCGTCGAGGCTGCTGACGCTCATCAGGGCGAGGATCAGGATCAGACCGCCGAGCACGAACGAGGCGAGCAGGGCCCGCAGGATCGCGCGCGGCGCGTTGCGGGACGGGTCGACGGACTCCTCGCCGAGCGAGGCTGCGGTGTCGAAGCCGTACATCACGTACGCGGAGGCGAGCGCGGCGGTGAGGAAGGCGCCCATGTAGCCGAAGCTGCCGCTGCCTCCGTGGCCGTGGGTGTCGAGCACGACGGAGGGGCCGCGGACGACGTGGACGGCGAACAGGACGATCAGGACGACGGTGGCGACGAGTTCGAGGAAGACGCCCGCCGTGTTGATGCGGGCCATCAGTTTGACGCCGAAGGCGTTGACCAGGGTGGTGAAGAGGATCAGCGCCGCGGCGAGGATCACGGCGTTCGTGGCGACGTCGTAAGTGCCGGTGCCGTCGCCGACGATCTGGAAGACCTTGGAGATCTGCGGCAGGGTCGCCTGGTAGGCGAGCGCCACCGCGGCGATCGACACGATCGAGGCGACCAGCATCATCCAGCCGGCCAGCCAGCCGACGTGCGGGCCGCCGAGCTTCTTGGCCCAGTTGTAGACCGAGCCGGCCACCGGGTACTTGGCAGCGAGTTCGGCGAAGCACAGCGCGACCATCAGCTGGCCGACGAAGACCAGCGGCCAGGACCACCAGTAGGCGGGGCCGCCGAAGCCGAAGCCGAAGTAGAACAGCTGGAAAGTGCCGGTGAGGATCGAGATGTAGCTGATACCTGCGGCGAAGGTGTGGAAGTTGCCGAGGGTGCGTTTGAGTTCGGGTCTGTAGCCGAACTCCCGGAGTTCGGCGTCATCCTTCGTCATGCTCATGACCAGACTCCAAGTAGGCAGGGGTGCAGGAGGGGCACGGGGCGGTGACCGGCCGTCCGCGGGGAGCGGCCGGTCAGGGTCGGCGGCTCAGCTCTCGAACCACCGCTGGGGTCCGGGGGCCGTGTTGCGCCAGATGTGCTTGGTCTCCTGGTACTCGGCCAGGCCCGCGGGCCCGAGCTCCCGTCCCGTCCCGGACTGCTTGTAGCCGCCCCATTCGGCCTGCGGGACGTACGGGTGGAAGTCGTTGATCCATACGGTGCCGAGCCGAAGGCCGGCCGCGACGCGGCGGGCCCTGGACTCGTCGGTGGTCCATACCGCGCCGGCCAGGCCGTAGATGGTGTCGTTGGCCAGGCGCACGGCCTCGTCCTCGCCGGTGAAGCGCTCGACGGTCAGGACCGGCCCGAAGGACTCGTCCCGCACCACGCTCATGCCCGCCCGGCACTCGTCGAGGATGGTCGGCGGGTAGTAGTGACCGCCTTCCAGATCAGGGGAGTCGGGCCGCTCGCCGCCGCAGCGCAGCAGGGCGCCCTCGGCGATGCCCGCGGCGACATAGGCCTCGACCTTGTCGCGGTGGGCGGCGGAGATGAGCGGTCCGGTCTCGGCCCGCTCGTCGAAGGGGCCGCCGAGCCGGATCAGCCGGGCGCGGCGCACGAGCTCGTCCACGAAGCGGTCGTGCAGCGCGTCCTCGACCAGGAGCCGGGTGCCGGCCGAGCAGACCTGCCCGGAGTGCAGGAACACGGCGGTCAGCGCGTTGTCCACGGCGGCGTCGAAGCTCGCGTCGTCCTTCGCCACATCGGCGAAGACGACGTTGGGGTTCTTGCCGCCGAGTTCGAGCGCGGTCTTCTTCACGGTGGGGGCGGCGGCGGCCATGATGCGGCGGCCGGTCACGAGCCCGCCGGTGAAGGAGACGAGGTCGACGTCGGGATGCTCGGCGAGCGGCGCGCCCGCCTCGGCGCCCGCACCGAGCACCAGGTTGGCGACGCCCGCCGGGAGGCCCGCCTCGTCGAGGAGCTTCATGAGGTGGATCGCGGTGTGCGGGGTCAGCTCGCTGGGCTTCAGAACGAAGGTGTTGCCCGCGCCGATCGCCGGGGCGACCTTCCAGGCGGTCTGGAGCAGCGGGTAGTTCCACGGCGTGATCAGCCCGCAGACACCCACCGGCTCCTGGACCACGCGGCTGTCGACGACCGGGTTCCCGGTGTCGACGACGCGGCCCGCGCCCTGCGCGACGACGAGGGCGGCGAAGTAGCGGAAGCAGTTCGCGATGTCGTCCATGTCGTAGCGGGACTCGACGAGCCGCTTGCCGGTGTCGAGGGACTCGGCCCGCGCGAGGAGTTCCTTGTCCCGCACGAGCAGGTCGGCGACGCGCTGCAGGAGCGCACCGCGCTCGGCCGGTGCCGTCCTCGGCCACGGGCCGTGGTCGAAGGCGGCACGGGCCGCGGCGATGGCGGCGGCGGTGTCCTTGGGACCCGACTCGTCGACGGTGGCGACCAGGGTGCCGTCGGCCGGACACCGGATCTCACGGGTCCGCCCGTCGACGGCGGCGGTCCACTGGCCGTCGATGAAAAGCTCGGGCATGGTTCGGGTCCTCCGATGGGGTGCTGGGACAGGGCCATCTCCGCCCCTGCCCCGGCATGCGGGGAACATGCCGAAAAAATCACCCGAAGTGACGGGCCTCACTTTCCGTGGTCTGCGCAGGTCAGAGACGTGCACGCAGTCACATACGGTCACGCTTGGTGAATCACGAACGCCCACGGGTCACTTCACGTACGGAATATGAGACCGAACTGCCGGTCCGGGGCCGCTTGTGCATACTGGCGCGTCGACAATTGATCACTTCCAACCCCCGCGGGAGCAGCCATGGTTGACCGGGCCAGCAGCACAAGGGCCGCCTTCAAGGCGGTCGTCGAAGTCGGTCCGGACGCGCTCGACCAGGCGCGGGCCGCCGAGGCCGCGCTCCAGGAGGCGATCGCTCCGGCGGCCGGGGACTTCGACTTCGGGGCCGTACGGTCGGCCGCGCGGGCGCTGCCGAACAGCTCCGTCGTCAAGATCATCCCCGGTTTCGGTCTTCAGGAGACCGCTCCGGTGCAGGTCATGGTCCTCACGCTGAAGCAGGCGGTGCGCCAGGCGCTGGTCGAGCCGTTCGAGAACCCGGCGTTCTGGGACCGGGCCGACGCCGCGCTGGCCCAGGTGTTCCTCGGCCTCGGCGAGCAGGAGGGGGCGGCACACCTCGCCTTCCAGGACGCCGCGGACGGCACCCGCTACTTCTACCACCTGCTCTTCGCGCTCCAGGACGAGGAGACCGGCGGCCACCTGTACGTCGTCGCCTTCCGGGTCGAGGTGAGCGTGGGCGCGGACAGGGCGAAGCTCCTGTCGCTGGGCGCCGAGGACACCGCGGCGGTCACGATCCGCCTCGATGCGATCAGCGTGCGGCAGGAGCTCGCCGCCACGGCCTGACGCCGTCCGTCACACGGGCAGCGCCCAGGTCTGGTTGGCCTGGTGGTCGCCGCAGGTCCAGGTGTCGAGCTTGGTGCCGCTCGCCGTGCCGCCTCCGTAGACGTCGAGGCAGAGCCCGGATCCGGCGTTGACCAGGGCGCCGTCCTGGTCGGCGGTCCACCGCTGGGCATCCGATCCGGTGCAGGCCGAGAGGGTGGCGGCGCTCCCGGCGTTGCTGCCGCTCCCGGTCAGGCACTTGCCGAGGGCCCGTACGGTGTCGTCGCCGGACAGGGTCCAGCGCTGGTTGGCGTTGCCGGTACAGGGATACAGGATCACCGGAGTGCCGTTGGCGGTGCCGCTGTTGGACACGTCCATGCAGTTGGCGCCGTTGCCGGTGACCTGGCCGGTGGGCACGGCGGGGGCGCAGCCGCCGTCCGGGGTGAGCCGCCAGATCGCGGTGCCGTGCGCGGGCACGGTCGCGGTCAGCGCGGAGGACGTGGTCGAACTCGCCCCGCTCCAGAGGTCCTTGGCGCTCACCTCGCAGCCGGGCAGGCCGATCGAGGCGAGCGTGGTGGAGACGGTCCGCGCGGATGAGGACCGGTTGAGCACGGCGACGGCCCGGTCGCCGTTCGCCAGCGGTCGGGCCAGCACGTCGGTGGTGCCGTTGGTGGCGACCACCCCGGCCTGCCGTCCGAGGCTGTCCTGGTCGATGGCGACGAGGGCGGTGTTGCCCAGGGCCGCGAGTCCGGCCGGGCTGAGGGCGGCCACATCGGAGGAGAGGATCAGCGGGGCGGCCATCATCGACCAGAGCGCCACCTGGCTGCGCGATTCGTCGGCGGTCAGGCCGGGCGCCCCGGCGAGCACGAAGTCGGGGTCGTTCCAGTTGCCCGGCCCGGCGTAGCGGCCGATCCAGCGGTTGTAGCCGTAGTTGGTCAGCACGCTCGACCAGCGGCTCGTGCCGGGCTTGTCCGGGTCGTACGTCGCGATGTCGTAGCCCTCGCGCCAGAGCTGGCCGTCCTTACCGACCCACGAGAGCACGGAGAACCAGTCGGGGTTGCCCCATTCGCCGGTCTGGAAGTAGGCGGGCGCCGATTCGGAGAAGACGATGTCGCGGCCGACGTCCGCCAGGGCCGCGGCCTCGGCGTCGTACGCCTGGCGGTAGGCCTGTTCCTTCGTCTGGCCGGGGGCCGCATACAGGTTGCAGCCGTCGAGCTTGAGGTAGTCGACGCCCCAGGAGGCGAAGGTGGCGGCGTCCTGGGCGAAGTGGTCGGGGCCGCCGCCCTGGGGCTGTCCGCTGCCGGGGTAGCCGCCGCACGTGCTGGAGCCGGCGTCCTCGTAGATCCCGAACCGGAGGCCGCGGGCGTGCAGGTAGTCGCCGAGCCAGGCCATGCCGTGCGGGAACCGCACCGGGTCCGCGACGAGTTCGCCCGCGCTGCCCCGGCTCTTGGTCATCCAGCAGTCGTCCACGGTCAGCGTGTTGTAGCCCTTGGCGGCGAGGCCCTTGGAGACCAGGGCGTCGGCGTTGTGCACGACGGTCTGTTCGCTGATGTCGCACATGTAGTGCGCCCAGTTGTTCCAGCCCATCGGCGGGGTGGCCGCGAGCGGCCGGCTCTGGGCGGGGGCGGCCGCGGGCTTCGCGGGGGCCGGGGAGGCCAGGGCCCCGGTCGCGGTCAGCGGGACGGCCAGGAGCGCGGCCAGCAGAGCGGCGGCTCTGCGGCGGCGCGTGGGAAGTGACGGCACGACAGATTCCTTCCTGGCCCGGCCGGTCGGGGCCCGGGCGGGATGCGTCGAAGGGCAGGGGAAGGTGCCGATCCCGCCGGCACGAGCCTGCCGGAGGGCACCCGCCAGTGCAGTACTGATGCTCGTATCTGTCAATGGCTCCCATCGAACGAGCAGAAACAAGCATCCGCCGCCGCCCGCACCGAGCCCGGCATTGCCCCGGCGTGTCCGGGATCGGGGCGCCCGCGGCCGCCGACGGGCCCGTACGGGCTTCCGCGGGCCGGACACTTCGACGGTCCAACTGCCGTGCATATCAGGGAAGTTGGACCGGAACTTCTACGGTGCGACCACGCCCGCCTCCTGGGCGAGCAGCCCGGCCTGGGTGCGATTGGCGCATTCCAGTTTGTCGAGCATGCGCGACACATAGCCTTTGACGGTCGCCTCCGACAGATAGAGCCGTGCCGCGATCTGCGCGTTGGAGAGCCCCTCCCCCAGACCCACCAGGACCTCGGCCTCGCGCTCGGTCAGCTGCGCGACGCGTTCGCGCGCCCGGTCGCGGGCCGACAGGCCGTCGGTCGAGGCCGCGATCAGCCGCCGGGCGGCGGCGGGCGAGAGGACGGTGTGCCCCTCGGCGGCCACCCGGACGAGCCCGATGAGATCCTCCGGCGGGGTGGACTTCACCAGGAACCCCGAGGCCCCGGCGCGCAAGGCCCGCAGGACGTACTGGTCGGCGTCGAACGTCGTGAGCACCACGATGGGCGGCGCGTCGGCGCGCCGGGCCAATTGCTCGATGGCGGCGATCCCGTCCATGCCCGGCATGCGCAGATCCATGAGGACGACATCGGGCCGGTGGCTCAGCACCGCTTCCACGCCCGCCGCCCCGTCGTGCGCCTCGGCGACGACCTCGATGTCGGCGGCCGAGCCGAGGATCGTCCGGAGGAATCCGCACACCATCGGCTCGTCGTCCACCACAACCACTCGGACCACAGATCACACCACCGATTCCGCTGTCGGTACGAAGGCGGGAAGCACGGCCTCGACGCAGAACCCGCCGTCCGGTTCGGGTCCGGCCCGCAGGCTTCCGTGCACGAGTTCTATCCGTTGGCGCAGTCCGGCGATGCCGAGGCCCGAACCGGTGCGTGCCAGCTCGCTGTTGGGCCCGCCGCTTGGCCGGGTGTTGCGCACGGCGACCCGTACCCGCCTCTCGTCGTACTCCACCTCGACGGTGACACGCGCCCCGGGGGCGTGCTTGTGCACATTGGTCAGCGCCTCGCGCACGGTGCGGTACGCGGTGCGGCCGACCACCGGTGAGGCCAGCGACCGGTCGCCCCGCTCGGCCAGTTCGACGGGCACGCCCGCCGCCGTCGACTCGGCGACCAGCGCCGCGAACCCGTCGAGCGAAGGGGTAGGGTCGTCCTCCGGTGCGGTGCGCAGAATGCCGACCAGGTCCCGCAGTTCCTCCAGGGCCTGGCAGCCGGCCGCCCGCAGTTCCTCGGCAGCGCGCCGGGTCGCCTCGTCGCAGGCGGTCACGCGCAGCGCGCCCGCCTGGAGCACCATGAGGCTGACCCGGTGGGTCACCACGTCGTGCATCTCACCGGCGAGACGGGCGCGTTCCTCGGCGCACGCCCGCTCGGCGAGCAGATAGCGCTCCCGCTCGGCCCGCTCGGCGCGCTCGGTCAGGGCGCACACCAGGCGCCTTCGCGCGTCGAAGTACAGGGCGAGCAGCGGGCCGACGGCCGTGCGCAGCAGGCCGATGGTGATGACCGTGAGGGACGGCTCCCAGGCCCTGGCCACGATCAGCGTGAAGATGCCGAGCGCGAGGAACGCGGTACGCCGGTTGCGGGCGTTCTTGCCGTAGAAGACCGGCCCGTACGCCGCGAGGGCCGTCGAGAACGGTGCCCATACGTTGTCCGGGTTCGCGGGCGTCAGCGCGTGCGCGGGCGAGATCAGCAGGGTCACGGCGAGGGTGAAGGCGCCGAGGACCGCCACCACCGTCAGCGGGGCCCGGCGGCGGGCCACCAGCGAGAGGCCGGCGAGCGCCTGCAGGCCGAGGAGCGTCCACGCGAGGGCACCCGGCCGCTCGGGCCACCAGGTCGCGCCGGTCAGCGTGAGAGCGATGTCGCCCAGGGCGAAGCAGGAGGCGAGCGCCGCATCCACGGCGAGCGGATGCCGACGGTGCCACGGTCCGTCACTCATGCGGCTTACGGTAGGTCATCCCCGGGCGGGGGATCGCGACAGCAGACCTTCCGGTCCGGGCACACCCTACGAAAGTCGCATGCCGCCCCGGGCGGCCCTTCTTTCGTCGCCCCGGAACCCGACCGCCCGCCCTGCCGCCCGGCACCCGCTCGGCGGTGGAATCGACCCATGGAAACGCATCAGGGCAGGACCACCGCGGCCCCCGGTCTCGGGCGCTACGCGATCGACCCGGCCGACTCGACCGTCACCTTCCGGACCCGGCACGTGTTCGGGCTCCTTCCGGTGAGCGGCAGCTTCGCGATCCGGTCGGGGACCGTCGACATCGCCGAGCCGCTCGACGCGTCGGGCGTCCGCGTCGAGATCGACACGGCGAGCTTCAGCACCGGCAGCCGGCAGCGCGACACCGTCGTGCGCTCGCCGCGCTTCCTGGACGCCGACCGCCACCCGCTGATCATCTTCACCGCGGACCGCGTCGACGGCACGACCGTGCCCGGCACGCTCACCGTGTGCGGCATCGCCCGCCCGCTGAGCCTGTCCATAGAGGAGTCCGCCTCGTCGGCGGCGGTGTTCACGGCCGTCGCCACGACCCGCGTCGACCGCACCGCGTTCGGGGTGACGGCGTCCCGCGGCATGGCTGGGCGCCATCTCGACATGACGGTACGGGTCCGGTGCGTACGGCCGTGACGCCGGCCTGCGTACGGCCGTGACATCGGCCGAGGATCAGCCGGGTCCAAAAGCGCTGGCCGGAACGACGAGCCTCTGGCAGGGTCCCGTTCCGTGACGCACAGCGACAACATCGAGATCAGCACCCTCGCCGAGCGGCCCGAGCTGGCCGGCCGGCTCTACGACATCAGCGACACATGGCCCGAGTTCATAGCCCGGGACCTGGTCGGCTACGCCCTGCTCGGCCGGGTGCCCGAGGAGTTCCCGCAGTACTGCGTGGTGGCGACCGAGGGCGACCGGCTGATCGCCCGCGGATACAGCGTCCCCTTCAACGCGGCGCTCGACGGCCGCGAGGAGATGCCGGACCGGGGCTGGGACCAGGTGCTCGCCTGGGCCTTCGACGACCTCCGGCGCGGGCGTCCGGTGACGACGGCGAGCGCGCTGGAGATCACGATCGACGTCGGCCGTCTCGGGCGCGGCCTGTCCCATCGCATGCTGGCCGCGATGGGCGACGCCGTGCGGCGCCAGGGGCTCGGCGCGCTGGTGGCGCCGGTGCGCCCCACGGCCAAGCACCTCCAGCCGCGGGTGCCCATGGCCGAGTACATGCGTCAGGTCAGGGACGACGGGCTGCCCGCCGATCCTTGGCTGCGGGTCCATGTCAGGGCCGGCGGCACCATCGAGAAGGCGGCCGCCGCGTCGATGACGGTGACCGGGACGGCGGCCGAGTGGCGCCGGTGGACCGGCCTTCCCTTCGACCGGGACGGCGAGGTCGAGGTGCCGGCCGCCCTGGTCCCGGCGCACTGTGACACCCGTCACGACCGCGTCAGCTATGTGGAACCCAACGCCTGGGTACGCCACGGCCTGCGACCCTGAATCGAGGCGCCCGGTCGGGCGGTGCCGGGCCGGGTGCGGCGGGAACGCTCCGCACCCGCCGTTGACGGGCCGATCACTTTCACAAGATTTGTAAGATTAATCCGGAACCCATTGGCCACTCTTGCCCATCCCGTCTGGTGAACGACACAGGCATGCCCTTGGGCGACAGAACCATCCGGAGCGATCGCAATGACCAACCCCCGCAACGGGGCCTACCAGTCTCGGGGCCACCGCCGGGCCAGCCGCGCCAAGCGCTGGATACTCGGCGTGGTCTCGCTCGTCGTGCTCGGCCTGATCGCGTGGCCCGTCCTGAACTACTTCGACGTCTTTTCGGACAAGGGCGACGCGATCAGCTTCGGGCAGGACGGCGGCGCGGGCGGCGACAAGCCGGGCGGTGGATCGGGGAAGGCAGCCAACTCCAAGGTGCTCATGCCGACCGGTCCGGAGGCCAAGTTCACCGTGTCCGGCACGGTGCCCGAGGACGGCAGCAAGATCGCCGTGACGACCCTCGAAGGCAAGAAGTCCGGCTTCAAGGGCAAGGTCTGGGTCTGGGTACCGCCCCAGTACAAGGACCCGCAGTACGCCCAGAGCGGCTTCCCCGTGATGGTCGCGCTGCCCGGCGGCGCCGGTTACCCGAGCAACTACTGGATGGGCACGGACCTCAAGCTGGAGGCGAGCATCTCCAAGTGGTCCCAGGAGCGCAAGAGCCTCCCGTTCATCCTCGCGATGCCGGTCCTGAACCCCCACCCGGACACGGGCGGCCTGTACTGGGACGCGAGCGACATCCCGGGTGAGCCGAAGATGGGCACCTGGCTCACCGAGGACGTGCCCGACCTCATCAAGGCCAACTTCCGTACGGTCAAGTCGCGTGACGGCTGGGCCTTCATGGGCTCCTCCACCGGCGGCTTCGCGGGCCTCAAGAGCGTGCTGCAGAAGCCGGACCAGTTCAAGGCGGTCATCGCCTCCGGGCCCGACATCGTCCCCGACTCCCGCCTGTGGGCCGGGCACGACAAGGAGAAGGCGGAGAACAACCCGAACCTGCTCGCCCAGAAGCTGATCGACGCGAAGCACCCGGACGTCTATCTGGCCTTCCAGGTCGGCACCGTGGGCTCCGACGCGCAGGCCAAGCCGAAGATCGAGGAGTTCATCAAGAAGTTCGGCAACAAGGGCCCGGTCAAGACGAAGCTCAGCGTCATCCAGGGCGGCGATCACAACGCCAAGACGTATGTGCCGAACATGGCCAACGGCGGGCTCATCCAGTGGATCAGTGATCACATGCAGGGCCCCGAGCCCTCGGCCTGACCCACCCCTTCTCACACCGCGGAGCCCCTGCCGTCCGGCGGGGGCTCTCGCGTACCCGGGGTCCTTCGGATGCAGGAATGCGGCCGAACACCCGCCGCAGACCACGGTGATCCCAGCCGCCCGGAACTACCGTTCGTTGGTCAGGTCGTGGACCCACGCCGCCCGGCGCATGGGCCTCGGTACGAACGGAGGAGCGGGCGTGGGGAATTCAGCGATCGGCGCGGACGGGAGCCCACAGACCGAGGGCGAGGAGCCGGACGGACCGCGCCGCGCGAAAGCGGGGAAACACCGCTCCTTCTGGAAGGAGCTGCCGATCCTCATCGTTGTCGCGCTGGTGCTCGCGCTCCTCATCAAGACGTTTCTGGTGCAGGCGTTCTCCATCCCGTCCGAGTCCATGGAGAACACGCTGCAGGTCGGCGACCGCGTCCTCGTCGACAAGCTGACGCCCTGGTTCGGCGCGGAGCCCGCGCGCGGCGAGGTCGTCGTCTTCCAGGATCCCGCCAACTGGCTTGCCGGAGAGCCGACTTCGGAGCCGAACGTCGTCCAGAGGGTCCTGTCGTTCGTCGGGGTCATGCCCTCGGCCAACGAACACGACCTGATCAAGCGGGTCATCGGGGTCGGCGGCGACACCGTGGAGTGCAAGGGCACCGGTCCCTTGAAGGTCAACGGCAAGGCGCTCGTCGAGCCGTACGTCAATCCCAGCGGCACGCCGTGCTCGGTCGACACCGAGGGCGGCCAGTTCAAGGTGACCGTGCCCAAGGGGAAGATGTGGGTGATGGGCGACAACCGGCAGCACTCCGCGGACTCCCGCTACCACCAGAGCGACAAGACCCACGGGTTCGTCCCGGTCGACGATGCCGTGGGCCGCGCCTTCGTGGTCGCCTGGCCGGTCTCCCGCTGGGCGACCCTGCCCGTCCCCGACACCTTCGACCAGTCCGGCATCAACACGGCGGCCGCCCTCGCACCGGGTGCCCTCTCCCTCATGGGTGCGGTGCCCGCGGTGCTGGTACGTCGGCGGCGGACCGGCGGTCGCCGCGGCTGACCGGCCGGCTTCAGCGGGCCGGGGTCGCGGCCGGCGGCTCGGGCCCTCGGGGTGCGGTGCCGCGTGACGGCGCCCCTGTCACCGGGCCCGCCGCGGGCTTCGACGGGTTCGGGGCGGGCGGCGCCTCGCTCCGCGACTTCGAGCGGTCGACGGACGGGGAGCGGGTGGGCGGCGGCGACGGCACAGGGCCGGGCGTCTTGGACGGGGCAGGCGTCGGCGGAGGCTGGACCGGACCCGGCGAGTCGGCTGGCAGCGGGCGCTGTTCGTCGTGGCCGGAGGTCAGCGTGACGTAGCCGACCACCACGGCGGCGGCCGTGGCGAGCCCGGCCAGCGGCAGGGCGAACCGGCGCAGCCGCAGCCGGGCCAGCGGGGTGCGGTGCAGATGCGGTCCCGGTGGGTCGGCGGGCCGCAGATCCGCGAGGGTGATGCCGTCCGCGCGGGCGGCGAGCGCCCCGCGCAGCCGCCTCTCGACCGGACGCTCGGGGGTTTCGGGCCCGCTCCAGTGGCCGCTCATGCCCGTGCCTCCAGGATCTTCTCCAGCGAGTCGAGGGCCCGGCTCGCGATGGACTTCACCGCGCCCCGGCTGATGCCGAGGGTGGTCGCGATCTCCGCCTCCGTGAGGTCGCTCCAGTACCGCAGGACGAGCACCTCGCGGCGGCGTACCGTCAACTGCCCCAGTGCGGCGAGCACTTCACGGTGTTCCTCGTCGAGGACGACGCGTTCCTCCGCGGAGGGTGCGTCGGGTATGTGGGGCGGGGTGTAGCCGCGGGCCGTGCGGCGTCGGCGCAGCACGGAGCGCGAGGCGTTGACGACGGCGGTGCGCAGATAGGCGAGCGCGTTGTCGACCTCGTCGATGCGCTCGCCGTGGCGCCGGTACAGCGCGGTGAACGCGTCCTGCACGACGTCCTCGGCACTCGCCCGGTCGTCCACCAGCATGACGGCGAGATGCACCATCTTGAGGCGGTGCGCGTGGTAGAGCTCGCTGACGGTCGGCGGCGCCGCCCCGGGACGGCGGGCGTCGCCGAGCCGGCTCCGGCCGAACGCTTCCGCCCGTCTGTCGTCGGGTGCGGTGCGGCCCCGGCGCAGCAGTCCGCGCCACCAGGGCGCGAGTCGGCTCGGGGCGAAGGGGGCCGGATGCAGTGCGGCGATGTGCTCCATCAGTTCCTCGGTACGCGGGCGTGGCCCCGCCCTGGTCGTGGGCGGGGCCGTGGGGTGCCTCAGAGCCTGGGTCTCAGTGCTGTTGCCGCCGCCGTACGGCGTAGACGGTGCCGGCGCCCGCGAGGATCAGCGCGCCGGCTCCGGCGCCCATCACGGCGTTGGCCGTGGACGAACCAGTATGGGCCAGCTCCTTCCGGTCCGAGGGAGCGGGGGCGGCGGCCGGTGCGGCGGGCTCGGCCTCCGTGCCGGGCGCCTCCACGCCGGGCGTCGCCGGGCTCTTCGGTTTGGCGGTCGGGGGTGCGGCCTCGGGTCGTGCGGCCGACGGCTGGGCCGGCTGCTTGCCCTCGCCCGCGCGCTTGACCGGCGAGGCGGGGGCGGCGTCCGGTTCGGCCATCTCGGCCGGGGCGGGGCGCTTCGGCTGGGTGCCCGGCCCGTCCGCGTACGCCGGGCCGGCGAGCGCGGGGGCGGCGAGCGCGGGGGCGGCGAGCGCGGGGGCGGCGAGGGCGAGGAGCAGGCCGGTCGCCGCGGCGGCGCCGGCGAGACGGCGGGGGCTGCGGGAGGCGGGGCGGTCGGGACGGTGCTGGGGGACGGTCACGTTGTGCATCTCCACGGTCGGCAAGGCGGCGCGCTGATTGCGCCTTCACCCCTGACGACGTGCGGCGGCCACGGGGGTTGCCGCTCGTCCCGAAAAACTTCCGGGGCGGGTGATGCCTCTCGGCCCCGGGCACGGGAACGGCTCCGGCCGGCGTGGTGCAGCGCGCCGGCCGGAGCCGTCATGTCGGGGAAACTCGGGCCGCGGGAGGTTCAGCAGGTGCCCTCGTCCTGCCAGACCCCCCACTCCCCCGTGGTCCCGGGCTCCTCGTTCTGGGTCCACCACTTGGCCTTCCACTTGTGGCCGTTGTGGGAGACCTCGTTGCCCTGCGTGTAGACCGCGCCCGAGCTCCAGGCCGCCACGGCGCAGGTGCCGCCCGGCGAGGAGGGCGGCGCGGAGGACGGCGGGGGCGAGTTGGGCGGGGTGGCTCCGGCGAACTTCACCGAGTACTTGGCGAAGTCCCAGGACGCCTGCGGAACGCTGCTGCACGTGCCCGACGTCGTGCCGTTGTTGTCGGGCGGGCTGCACTGCCGGTCCCGGTTGAGGGACCAGAAGGTGAAGCGGGCCATGCCGTGGCCGGTGGCGTAGTCGAGCACCGTCTGGAAGTCGGTCTGCGAGAAGTACTCGCCCGAGTCGCTGCGGCCGTTCATCCCGGAGAAGCCCTCGTGGGCGTAGGCGGTCGCCGCGTCCCAGCCGAACGTCGACTGGAGGACGGAGTTGAAGTTGGTCAGCGCGCTCGTCTGGGCGGCGGCGCCGCTGAACCCGCCGTCGAACGGCATGATCGAGAAGTTGTCGGGCACAAAGCCCTGCGTCTTGGCCTCGTTCAGCATCTGCTTGCCGAACCAGCCGGTGCCGTCCGCGGTTCCGGCGGTGGTCACCGACACGTACAGGCCGGGGTTGTTCTGCTGGAGGATCTTGGCGGCGCCGATCTCGTGCGAGATGGCGGTGGTGTTCTCGTACTCCGGCTCTTCGAGGTCGAAGTCGATCGCCTTGAGCTGGTACTTGGTGATGACCTGCTGGTACGCGGCCGCGGTGGAGGCCGCGTCCGAGCAGCTCTGGCCGAGCTTGGTGCCGCCGTAGCCGCCGACGGAGGCCGAGACGTCGCCGCCCTTGGCGCGGATCGAGGAGATGACTCCGGCGACCGCGGTGTCGGAGGAGACGGGCGCCGTGCCGCCCCAAGTCGAGCTGCAGCCACCCCCGTTGGGGGCGAGGACGAACGCGAGCTGGAAGGCCTTGAGGCCGGTGGCGTCCATGATGGCGGAGGTGTCGGGCGGGTTGTTGTCCAGCGGCATCAGATAGGGCGCGGCCGCGTACCAGCGGCCGCCGAGCCCGGCCGCGTCCGCGGTCGCGCCCGAGGCATGACCGGTGACGAAGGCGGTGAGCCCGGCCGCTGCCAGTGCGGCGCTGGCGGCGCCGCAGAGGAGAGCACGAAGTGGCTTCATGTCGGGGTCTCCTGGGGGTGGGAGGGGCTCCCAGAATTGGGCGGTGGCCGGAACACGTCAACGACTTGGACTAGACCATTGCTGTTCCTTGAACAAAGGAATCAGGCCTCGGTGAACAGATGTGGCCACAAGGGGCGCACGGTGCGGCATATGCATCGGATTGCTGAGAATCCTGCGGCCGCCGTGCACATTCGGGGCATCGAATCGCTTTGCTGTAGATGGGAGCGAAGGTGCTCTCCGGCACCGGACCCCTGCGTTCCGGTGCCGCCCCCGACCGGAAGGAACCCGGGCCGGTGCACATCGAATTGACCCTTCAGGTACTCGCGGGAGCGACCGCCCTGCGCGTCTTCGCGGCGGACCTGCGCACCCTGTCCCGGCGCATCCTCGGCGCGGGCGTGCGGGGAGGCGCCGCCGAACTCGCCGAGCTGCGCAGCCGCCGCGCCGCGCGCCCCGCGGAGCAGCCCCGGCAAGGACGCCGATGATCCGTCAGTCCCCCGACCCGTGGAGCCGACAGGCCGTGCGCGAGGACCTGGCCGCCGCCCTGCCGGCGGGCTTCGTCGCCTTCTACTCGACCCATCACCGCGCCTATCTGCGGTACGCACACCTGCAGTTGGGCAGCCGGGCGCTCGCCGAGCAGGCCGTCGAGGACGTCTTCGTCCGGCTCGCCGTCCAGTGGCCGCACGTGCTGCGCCGGCCCGGCGTGCAGGCGTACGCGTGGGCGGCGCTCCAGGATGCGGTCACCGATCGGCTGCGTGTGCTCGCCCGCGACCGGGCGCTGGTGCAGACCGCCTCGTTCGCCGCCGCGCGCGACGCGCTGCGCTCGGAGATGGAGACGCTGGAGTCCGGCCTCGGCCTGTACGCGGCGATCGCCCGGCTGCCCGAGCGCCACTACGACGCGGTCGTGCTGCACTACGTGCTCGGCTACCCGCAGCGCGAGGTCGCCGAGGTGATGGGCATCTCGTACCCGACGGTCCGCTCCCATCTGCGCGGCGCCCGCAGACGCCTCGCGCGCGATCTGCGGCTCGCCTGGTTCACCGACGGCGAGGAGGCGTAGATGAGCACGGACCACATCGACCGCGTCCTGCTCGGTGCCGCCGTGCCGTGCGAGGAGTACGACGACTTCGACGCGCGGGCCGCCCTGGAGCGCATCGCGGGGCGGGTCCTGCGCGGTGCGGCCCGGGGCCCCGGCGCCTGGCTCCCCACCGCGGTGGCCCGGCACGTGCGGGCCGAGCAGCGGCTGCGCACCCTGTCCGCGCAGGTGCTGCGCGACAGGGCGGCCGTGGCGGCGATGGGCCTGCTCGTGGACGACGGCACGACGATCGAGCCGTACGGCGCGCTCGCCTTCGCCTGTCTGCTGCACCTCACCGACCGGGCGGAAGCCGCCCGGTTCTGGTGGCAGTTCGCGGCCGGCGCCGGCTCCCCCACCGCGGCGCACTGCCTGTATCTGCACCATCTGCAGTACAGCGAGCCGCACGACGCCCGGCACTGGCGGGAGCAGACCGAGGCCCTGACGGACAGCGCCTCGCCGGGCCCGTCCCACGGGCTCCACCCCATCGAGCACGAACCCCTGCTGCCGCAGCCCCGCAGCGGCCCGGCCTCCGCCGACAGCGTCCGGGAGGCCGTCGGCCCGCTGTCGCCCGGGGAGCTGTCGGCCCTCGCCGACCTGGTCCGCAGGCTCACCGCGTCCAGCGACCGCGACTTCGGCACGGTCGTGCGGCCGGACCCCGGGCTCGCCGCCGCCGGATGCCTGCCGTGTAGGCCGGACGGCACAAGCCGACCTGCGTGATGTCCGTTGTGTTCCTACGGTGGCCGAATGGTCATCAGATCCGGATTCCGCTCCATGGCTGCGCTCACCGCCACTGCCGCCATCGGTCTGTGCTGCCTCGCTCCGACACCCGCCAGCTCCGCCTCCACGCCCCAGCCGGGCCCGCCCACGGGCGAGCACGTACGTCCGCGGCGGGACGCACCCGCCTTTCCGAGTGACGTGTCCGCCCTGTCGTACGTGGTCGCGGACGCCCGCACGGGGAAGGTCCTCGCCGCCCGGGACGCCCATCGCAAACTGCCGCCGGCCAGCACCCTCAAGACGCTGTTCGCGGTCACCGCGCTCCCCCATCTGCGCGCCGAGGACCGGCACACGGTCTCCGACCAGGACCTCGCGGGCATCGGCCCGGGCAGCAGCCTGGTGGGTGTCGAGCCCGGCCACACCTACCAGGTGTCCGACCTGTGGCGCGGGGTATTCCTCAGCTCGGGCAACGACGCCGTGCACGTGCTGGCCGCGCTGAACGGCGGCTGGGAGGAGACCGCGGTCCAGATGCAGGCGCAGGCCCGGCGGCTCGGTGCCCTGGACACCGAGGTCGTCTCGCCCGACGGCTACGACAGCCCGGGCCAGGTCTCCTCGGCGTTCGACCTGGCGGTGTTCGCCCGGGCGGGCCTGGCGCGGCCGGACTTCGCCGAGTACTGCTCGACCGCGTCGGCGCAGTTCCCCGGCGCGGGCGGCTCGTACGGCATCGTGAACACCAACCGGCTGCTCTCGGGCGCCGACGGGATCGACCGGTACCCGGGGATCATCGGGGTCAAGAACGGCTACACGTCCCATGCGGGCAACACCCTGATCGCCGCCGCCAAGCAGGGCGAGCGCACCTTGCTGGTGACCGTCATGAATCCGCAGGCAGGCGGCGGGTTCGCGGTCTACGAGGAGGCCCGCACCCTGCTCGACTGGGGCTTCAAGGCCTGGGACAGCGTCGACGCGGTGGGCACGCTGGAACCTGCACGGCCCACCAAGTCGGTCCGGCGTCAGGCGCAGATCACTCACGTGGCGGCGGCGAAGCCGCACAGCGGGGCGGACGACGACGAGTCGGTCTGGCCGGTGACGGGCTCCGTGGCCGGGAGCCTCGCCATCGCCGGAACATTTCTCCTGTTGATGCGCCGCCGCACGGTCAGGCGTCGCAGAGAGCGTCCGGCGAAGTGAGCGCTCACCGGGCTTCCCTCAGGACGGGCCGGGCCCGGCGAGAGCGGTACGCAGCCGGGCCAGCAGGGCCCGGCCCGCGGGTCCCGCCGGGCCCTGGGTGCGCCAGGTCAGCACGATGCGGCCGCGCGGCTCCGGCTCGACGATGCGCAGGGTCCGCAGGCCCGCGGCGAACTCCGCGCCGGGCGGCGGGGCAGGGAGGACGGCGACCCCGAGGCCGCGTACGGCGAGCCGGGCCAGGAGCTGCGGGGAGGCGGCCTCGAAGGCGATGCGGGGCCGGATTCCGGCCTCGGCGCAGGCCTGGTCGAGGACCGCGCGAAGGCCGGTGCCGCGCGGCAGGCTGATGAGGGGGCGGCCCGCCAGCTCGGGGAGGCGGACCTCCCTGCGGCCGGGTGCGAGGAGCGGGTCGCCGGGGGCCACGGCGGCCACCAGGGGCTCGTCGACGACCACGTCGAGTGCGACGCCGGGCGGGAGCGCGTCCTGCGCGATCCCGACCAGGGCGATGTCGAGCCGCCCCGCGAGCAGCGCGGCGAGCATCCGCTCGGAGGTGTCCTCGGTGAGCGTGATCTCGACGTCGGGGTGGGCGTCGTGGAAGTCGGCCAGAAGGGCCGCCACGTCGAACTCCTCGATGGCGGCGCCGGAGACGACACCGATGGTGACGTGACCGCGCAGCAGGCCAGTGAACTCGTCCACGGTGTGCCGCACCGCGTCGACGGCGGCGAGCGCGGCCCGCGCGTACGGCAGGACCGCCTCGCCCGCCTCGGTGGTGGTGACCGAGCGCCCGGCGCGGTCGAGCAGGGGCTGGCCGAGTTCCCGCTCCAACTGCCGGATCTGCGCGCTGATTCCGGGTTGCGCCACATGCAGACGGGCGGCAGCCCGGGTGAAGTTGGCCTCCTCCACCACCGCGACGAAGTACCGCAGCTGTCGAAGCTCCATGCCCCGGATCCTAGGGGGTGTCCTGCCGCCCCTCCCCCACCCGCCCAGCACAGAGCGACATGCTGACCACCTCACAATCCAGCCTAAGATTCCCAGAATCGATCCTCCAGTTGCCTTGAAATCGACCAGGGATCCGCCAACACGCCTTTCTTTTGGCCGACGTTGGCGAGCTCGGCGACCTGCACACCTGTGCGATGTCCTGCGTCGATGCGACCCCGGCGGGTTACTTCGCGTGACCGAATGTTTCCGGTGTGTTGCGCGGAGCTCTCCGTCGCGGGAGAGACTCCTGTTCGTTCTTCGGAAACCAACCCCCAGGAGTGTTCGAAATGCGGAAGATCGCAGCAGTCAGTGCCGTAGCCGTCGCCTTGCTGGCCAACGGACTTGTCGGTACCGGACTCGGCAGCGCGGCAGCGGCCCCGGCCGACGCCATGAAGCCGATGAGCCTGTACCCGCCGTCCGCGCTCGTGATCAGCGTCGAGCCCGGGACTGGCGACGAGGGCGTCTCCGTCCAGCGTGCGGTCACCCTCAGCTGCGCCCCGACGCCGTCGGGCACGCACCCCGCGCCGGCCGCCGCCTGTGCCGAACTCAGGCGCGCACAGGGCGACTTCACCGCCCTCTCCGCGAGCGGCGCCCCACGCATCTGTACCAAGCTGTGGAACCCGGTCACCGTACGCGCGGACGGCATCTGGAACGGCAAGCGCGTCAGCCACGTACAGACCTACGGCAACTCCTGCATGAAGGCGGCCGGTTCGGAGGCCGTGTTCAACTTCTAGGCGGCCGCCCCCGAGGCGGGGTCCGACCTCTGGGCGGCCGGAGCCGCCGCAAGGGGTGACAGGAGGAATCCAACTCGCGTTACTTGACATGTCTTCGTCGCTTCACTCGACGATGGCACTGTCCTGACGGAGAGTCACCCCCACTAGGAGGACCCGTGTCGGAAGCCCGGCCCAGACGATTCACGCCCCGGCTGCGGACAGCCCTGCCCGTCGCGCTCGCCGCCTGCCTCGCCCTCGCCTCTGCGAGTGCCGGCGGCAGCGCTTCAGCGGCGGGGCCCGAGACCCTGCCGCTGTCCGGGGCCACCGTCTCCGGCCTGCACAACACCTACGACCCGGCCGCCTTCCCCTACTTGGCACAGGCTCTCGACACCGGCACGTCGATGATCGAGCTCGATGTGTGGGACGACTTCATCACCAAGGAGTGGAAGGTCAGCCACTCCAACCCGCTGGGCAACAGCAACAACTGCGTGAACGCGAGCACCCCCGCCCAGCTCTACACCGGCGGCGCCAACAAGAACCTGGAGAGCTGCCTGGACGACGTACGGGTCTGGCTGGCGGCCCACCCCGGGCACCCGCCGCTGGTCATCAAGCTGGAGATGAAGGCGGGCTTCCAGGCCACGTACGGCATGAGCCCCGCCAAGCTCGACCAGACGATCAGCGCTCACCTCGGCTCGGCGGTGTTCCGTCCGGCGGACCTGCTCGCCAAGCCGGGCGGCGGCCAGTACGCCACGCTCGACGAGGCCGCGGGCGCGGGCAACTGGCCGACCCGCCAGGCGCTCGCGGGCAAAGTGATGCTCGAAGTGATCCCGGGCACGGTCGAGGAGGGCAACCCCACCGACAGCCTGTGGACGGACGTCGAGTACGCCCGCCATCTGCGCGACCTGGCCGCGGCAGGGCGCACGGGACAGGCCCAGATCTTCCCGGCGGTCCACAACGCCCAGGCGGGCGACCCCCGTTCACGCTATGCCGAGGCCTCGATCCGCCCGTGGTTCGTCGTCTTCGACGGCGATGCGGCGACGTATACGAACGGCTCGATCGACACCAACTGGTACGACGCACACCACTACTTCGTCGTCATGACCGACGCCCAGAACGTCGCCCCGGCCCTCGACGACAAGAACCCGTCACCGGCGGACGCACAGGCACGGGTGGCCCGGCTCGCCGCCGCCCACGCCAGCGTCGCCTCCAACGACTGGACCTCTCTTCCCCAGGTCCAGTCGCTGGCCCTGCCCCGCGGGGTGGGCTGACGGAACCCGCACGGGCGGGGGCGGCAGCCCACCACCGGCGGTGACCGCCCGTGGCCGGTTCAGGCGACCGGACACGGGCGGGCTTTTTCGGTCACCTTCCGCGCGTGAGGGCAGCCACATCCAGGACATCAAAGCAACAAGATTTTCACATACTCGGCATATTCCAGAAAGAATCTTCACGTCCGGCGGCCTGGTGACCGGTGTTCAGCAAGAACCTCCTTGTTGAACACTGCACTTCGAATCGGGACATGTCCGTATAGCGGCCAACCAATTCGGCCGGACTTCTTGATCCGCGGCCCTGGCCGGTAGGGATGGCACTGAACCACTCGCCAACCCACCGCGCATCCATGGGGATTCCTATGTCTCGACCGTCCCGGCCGTCCCGACCCACCCGCCGCCAGGCCATCGGCGTCACCGCCGGCACTCTCGCCGGGCTCGCCCTGGCCGGCACCGCACACGCCTCCACGAGCTCGGCGCAGACCGGCCATGAGGGGCACGGCACGCCCGAGGCCTTCGACGAGGTGTTCCAGGGGCGCCGGATACAGGGCGTGCCCGGCGCCGGGCACATGCACCACGGCGGCGGGTACGCCGTGCGGATAGACGGCCAGGAACTGCATGTGATGCAGAACGCCGACGGGACGTGGATCAGCGTCGTGAACCACTACCAGCCGTCTCCCACACCCCGCGCGGTCGCCCGCGCCGCCGTGGTGGAGCTCCAGGGCGCCGCCCTCGTCCCGCTCACCTGAGCCGACTGCGGCACGGCCCGCAGGGCCTGCCCGGTCCACACGCCCCTCCCGCACCCCAGCCCAACCAGGAGCACAGCCATGGCCGTTCGCAAGAATCAGGCGCATCTCACCGCCGCCGAGAAGCGCCGCCTCGTCGACGCGCTGCTTCAGCTGAAGCGCAACGGGAAGTACGACGCCTTCGTCACCACGCACAATGCCTTCATCATGAGCGACACCGACACGGGTGACCGGGTCGGCCACCGTTCGCCGTCGTTCCTGCCCTGGCACCGCAGATTCCTCATCGAGTTCGAGCAGGCCCTGCAGTCGGTCGACGCTTCGGTCACCGTGCCGTACTGGGACTGGACGGTTGACCGCACCCCGAGTTCCTCGCTGTGGGCTCCCGACTTCCTCGGCGGCACCGGGCGCAGCCGGGACGGCCAGGTGATGGACGGGCCGTTCGCGCAGAGCGCGGGCGGCTGGCCCCTCAACGTCCGGGTGGACGGCCGCACTTACCTGCGCCGGGCGCTCGGGGCGAACGTCGCCCAGCTGCCGACCCGGGCCGAGGTCGACAGCGTCCTTGCCATGGCGACGTACGACATGGCGCCGTGGAACAGCGCGTCCGACGGCTTCCGCAACCACCTCGAAGGCTGGCGCGGGGTCAATCTGCACAACCGCGTCCACGTGTGGGTCGGCGGGCAGATGGGGACGGGGGCCTCGCCCAACGACCCGGTGTTCTGGATGCACCACGCGTTCGTGGACAAGCTCTGGTCGCAGTGGCAGGCCATGCACCCGGGCTCGCCCTATCTGCCGACGGCGGGCACGCGGAACGTGGTGGACCTGCACGACACGATGCGCCCGTGGAACGACGTGACCCCGGCGGATCTCCTCGACCACACCCGCTATTACACGTACGACACGGCGGCCTGACCCCGCCCCCGGCGGGCCGCCGGTCGCTCGCGTCAGACCGGCCGGCGGCCCCACGCCTAGATCATCGGCGAGGTCGGGCTCAGCGGGCCAGCCTGCCGAGCAGCGAGGAGGCGGCCAGGATGCCGAGGGCGGCCGCGAGCAGCAGCACCCCGTAGTCGAGGCCGAGATGGGTCGGGGTGCCGAGCAGCAGTCCGCGCAGGGCGTCGACCTGGTAGCTCAGCGGGTTCGCCCTGCTGACGGCCTGGAGCCAGCCCGGCATGACCGACACCGGGTACAGGGCGCTGGAGCCGAAGAACAGCGGCATCGTGATGGCCTGGCCGATGCCCATCAGGCGGTCGCGGGTCAGCACGATCCCGGCGATCGACATCGACAGGCAGGAGAAGAACGCGGAACCGAGGACGACGGCGACACCGACGCCGATCAGCTTCAGCGGGTTCCACGTGAGGGCCACCCCGAGCAGGGCCGCGATCACGATCACCACGACCGCCTGGATGAGCGCCTTCACCCCGGCCGCGAAGGCCTTGCCGGTGATCAGCGCGGAGCGCGGGGTCGGGGTGACGAGGAGCTTGGTGAGGATGCCCGAGTCCCGCTCCCAGATGATCATGATCCCGTAGAAGATGGCGATGAACATGGCGGACTGGGCGATGATGCCGGGCGCCAGATAGTCGATGTACGGGATGCCGCCGGTCGGGATCGCCTTGATGCGGGTGAAGGTCTCGCCGAAGATGAGCAGCCACAGCGCGGGCTGCACGGCCCGGGTGTAGAGCTCGGCGCGGTCGTGCCGGAGCTTTTGCAGTTCGACCGCGCACAGGGCGCCGACCCGGGCGGGCAGTACGCGCCAGCCGGTGCGGGGCCGCGGCGGGACGAGGAGCAGATCGAGGGCGCCCGCGGTGTCGAGGGGCTCAGCCGAGGCGGGCTGCGGTGCGGCGGGTGCTGCGGACATCGCGGAAGTCACCTCCCTCGCTGTCGAGCCCACGGCCGGCGACATCGCGGAAGACGTCCTCCAGGGTGGGCGGCGGACCGTCGGGCCCGCGGCGCTCGCGCAGCTCGGACTTCAGCCCCTGGGGCGTGCCCAGGGCGCGTATTCTGCCGCGGTGCATCAGGGCGAGGCGGTCGCAGTACTGGTCGGCCTCGTCCATGTGGTGGGTGGTCACGAGCACGGTCATGCCGGTGGCCCGGCGCACCGCGTCGATGTGCTCCCACACGCTGGTGCGGGCGATCGGGTCGAGGCCGATCGTCGGCTCGTCCAGCATGAGCAGACGGGGCGCGCTGACCAGCGCCTGGGCGAGTTCGAGGCGGCGGATCATGCCGCCCGAGTAGGTGCGGGCCATGCGGTCGGCGGCCTCGGTGAGGTCGACCGCGTACAGGGCCTGCGCGACGCGGCGGGCGCGTTCCTTGCGCGGGACGTCGAAGACCCGGGCGAACAGGGCCACGTTCTCGCGCCCGGTCAGGCCCGCGTCGGCGGACAGCTGCTGCGGTACGTAGCCGAGCAGCCGGCGCACCTCCATCCGCTCCTTGGCCGCGTCGTGCCCGAAGACCCGTATGCGGCCCGCCGGCACCGGAAGGAGGGTGGTGATGCAGCGGATCGCGGTGGTCTTGCCCGCGCCGTTCGGGCCGAGCAGGCCGAAGACCTCGCCCGTGGTGACGGACAGGTCGAGCCCGTCGACCGCCCTGGTCTCGCCGAACGCGTACTCAAGCCCCGCGCACATCACCGCGTCGTCGTCGCTCATGACCCCTCCGGTTCCTCGTGCAGGTTCTCGGCGAGCCGGCGCAGGGCGGGCAGGGCCGCGGCGAGCGCGGCCCGGTCGGCCGCGTCCAGGCGCGCCACCTGGTCCCGTACGAGCGCGGCGCGGCGCCGCTGCCAGTCGCGCAGCCGCTCGACCGCGGCGGGCGTCGCGTACAGCCGGGCCGAGCGGCGGTCCCCCGGGTCGGTCTCGCGCCGCATGTACCCGTCCTTCACCAGCTGATTGACCAGCGTGGAGACCGAGTTGCCCGCGAGGTACAGCTCCTTGGCGGCGGCCGAAACACCGATACCCGGCTGGGACGCGACGAGCCTGAGCAGCTCGATGTGGGCGCCGCGCAGCCGGGGCACGGTCAGGCCGCGGCGCAGTCGCCGTCGGACGAGCCGCTGGACTCCGGCGAGCACATCGGCGAAGGAGTCGTCGAACGGCTCGGCCTCTTCGACAGCCATGTCCCCATTTTATCTCTCAGTGAGAGGTAATGGCCAGGCCCGTACACCACACCGTGGGGGCCCGGCAGGATGTGGCGACGAGCACATATGGACCCGCTGTGAGAACGCACTCGGGCCGCATGACATCTTTCCCCGGGGCCTCCCGTGCTCCACGGAACGCCATTCGTAACGGGCAGGGAAACAGGAGCTGAAACGCACGTGCCGGCCATCAGTCAGAGGATGCATCTGATCCTGCTCTCCGCATGGACCGCGCTGTGGTTCGCCGTGGTGGAGCCCAACGGCGGCTTCTCCTGGCACTATCTGCGGGCGGGCGGCCAGCTCATCTTCCAGGGCCCTTCCGGTGACGGAACCGGCGGCCTCAACCTCTACGCCCACCACCCCGAACTCCAGATGGGCCCGGTCAGCTTCCTGACGGCGGGGCTCTTCAACCCGTTCCCCGAGCGGACCGGCCAGTTCCTGGCCGCGCTCCTGATGTCGGTGCTCGGCCTGGTGATCGTGGTGATCGCCGGGCGCAGCGCCGCCTGGTACTTCCTGGGGACCGGCACCAACCACCAGCGGCTGCGGCAGCGCGTGCTGATCGCCGGTCTCGCCTTCATCCCGATGTGGATCGAGGTGTCGGTGCGCTTCGGCCACCTCGACGACGTACTCGCGCTGTTCTTCACCGCGCTCGCCGTCCGCTCGGTGACCCGCAACAGCGCGGTGGGCACCGGCGTGTGGCTCGCCCTCGCGATGGACTCCAAGCCCACCGCGGTGACGTTCGCCGCGCTGCTCTTCGCGCTGCCGCGCCACCAGTGGCTGCGCGCGGGGCTGTGGTGCGCGGCGGTGGTCGCCGTCGCCTGGGCGCCGTTCTTCCTCAACAACCCGCACTCGATGTCGGCCGCCGGTTTCGCGATACCCAACCAGCCCGCGTCCGCGCTGCGCTGGCTCGGGGTCGCCGACGCCGAGACGCCCGGCTGGGACCGCCCCGCCCAGGCGGCCCTCGGCCTGCTCCTTGGCGCGATCGCGGTGTGGCGGGGGCGGTGGGCCGCGGTGGTGCTGCTCGGCGCGAACGCGCGCATCGTCCTGGACCCGAGCGTCTACACGTACTACACGGCGTCGGTCCTGCTCGGGACCCTGCTCTGGGACGTCATCGGGCAGCGCCGGCTGGTCCCGTGGTGGAGCTGGCTCGCGCTTCTGACGCTGTACGGGAGCGTGTTCGTGGTGCCGGACGATGCCGCGCGGGGGCTGATCCGGCTCGCGTTCGTGGTCGTCTCCACGGCGTACGTACTGCTGTGGCCGCAGCGCGACAGAACCCGGGACCGCCGTCGAAGGCGCCGGTCCGCCTCCGTGCCCGCCTGAGGACCGCCTGGCCTGAATCGTTGGCTCGGGCAACTTCTCTGGCGCCCGGCCGCTGACGTGACGGTACGTCAGATGCGATGCTCGACGGAGCCGTCCGACAGGAATCGGCGGCAGGCCGAGAGGAGCCGCCGTCATGGCCGAGGCGCCGAAACCCCCGCACGACAGCGGATCGTTCCCCTTCCCGCCCGGTCCGCTGGGCGGCTGCCCCGAGGAGTACCGGCGGCGGCGCGCGGAATGTCCGCTCGCCCCGGTCACGCTGCCCAGCGGCGACGAGGTGCTGCTCGCCACGGCGTACGACGACGTCCGCGAGGTGCTCGCGGGCGCGTCCTTCTCGCGCAACCTCCGGTATCCGGGCGCGCCCCGGATGCTGCCCGGCGAGGCGTTGGGCGACGATCCGCACGCGCTGACCAGCATGGACGGCCCCGAGCACGCGCGGCTGCGGCGCATCGTGCAGGGCGCCTTCACACCGCGCCGCGCCGAGGCCCGGCGCCCGGCCGTACAGGCCGTCGCCGAGGAACTCCTGGACGGCATCGTGGCGGCGGGGCCGCCGGCCGACCTCCTTGCCTCGTACGCGTTCGCGCTGCCCGTCGAGGTGATCTGCCGGCTGCTCGGGGTGCCCGCGAAGGACAGCGGGCTCTTCCGGGCCTGGTCGGACACACTCCTTTCGCTGACGCCGGGCGGGGCCGGGGAACGCAGACGGGCCGCCGCCGAGTTCGGGGCCTACGTCGAAGGCCTGGTGGCCGAGCATCGCGGTGCGCCGGGCGGTGACCTCATCGACGCGCTGATCGAGGCGCGCGACGAGGGTGACCGGCTCAGCGAGGCGGAGCTCGGGCGGATGGTGCGGGGGCTGATCGTCGCGGGCCACGAGACCACCGCCCATGTCATCGCGCGCGGCGTCCTCACCCTGCTGCGGAACCCGGCCGAGTTCGCCGCGCTGCGGGCCGATCCGGGACTGCTGCCGGACGCGGTGGAGGAGATCCTGCGCCTGCAGATTCCCGGACACGGCGCGCTGCTGCGGGTGGCGACGGCGGATGTGACGCTGCCCTCGGGCGCCGCGGTGGCCCGGGGCCGGGCGGTGCTCGCCCCGATGGTGGCCGCCAATCAGGACCCCGTACGGTTCGCCGAGCCCGGCCGGCTTGACATCCGCCGCGCCGACAACAGGCACCTCTCCTTCGGCCACGGCCCGCACTTCTGCCTCGGCGCGCATCTCGCCCGCGTCGAGGTCCAGACCGCCCTCGAAGCGGTCGTACGACGCCTGCCGGGGCTCGCGCTCGCCGTCCCGGCCGAGGAGCTGACCTGGACGACGGGCAGCCGGGTGTGCGGGCTTCGCCGGCTGCCCGTCACCTGGTGAGCGCGCGAAGGCGGGGCCGCGTGAGACGCTGGGCGGGACCGCACCGGCATTCCTGCGAAGAGGGTCCCTGATGACTCGTCAGACGCGTACGGCCAAGGACATCATCGCGGCGACGTCGGCCGCGCTCGCCCCCGCGGCGGACGACAACCGGCTCGTGCCGCTCATCGAGGCCGGCACCGCACCACTGTCCGCGCTCGCCGGGCTCGCCCTGGAGCAGCGCCACATCATCGCCTCCGACCGGCGTGCCTTCGAACTCCTCGCCGAACGCTCGGGCAAGGGCACGGCGTGCGCGGAGTTCTTCGGCTCGCTCGCCGTGGGCGAGGCGCTGGCGCTCGAACGGCTCGGCGCGTACGAGAGCGCCTGCGGGCTCACCCCGCAGGCCATCGGCCAGTACGAGCCGAAGGCCGGTTGCCAGGCCTATCCGGCGTATGTGGCGTGGCTGGCCCTGAACGGCGAACCGCCGAGCGTGGCCCTCGCGCTCACCGCCAACTTCGCGGCGTGGGGCGGCTATTGCGCGCGGGTGGCCGCGGCGCTGCGCACCCGGTACGGGTTCACCGACCAGGCGTGCGGGTTCTTCGACTTCTTCGCGGGCCCGGCCCCCGAGCTGGAACAGCAGGCCGTCGCGGCCGTCGCCGCCGGCTCGGACGACGAACACGGCGAGGGCGTCGGCAGCGGGGCGCACTATGGACGGCTGCTCCAGACGTACGAGTCGATGTTCTGGAACACGCTCGCCGAGGCGTGATGCGGCCGAAGGCCGTACCTGGGCCGCCGGGTTGACACCGTGCGGCGCGGCTGGCTGTAATGGCCCGCGTGTCGCGTGACGCCGGTCAAAGAGCAGTGGGCCGGCCGGCAGTCGGGCGAACACCCTTTTCGAGGGACCGTGTCATGAGTTCACACTCCGCATCCCCCGCCTGACGGCAGCCTCCGCGCACGCCGTCCACCCGTCCCGAGCGGTGCCCCGCACACCGTGCGACGACCCGGGTACGCCTCGCCTTCCGTGACGGGCGCCGGTCTTTCGGCGGCCGTCCGCCGCCGCGCGTACCGGGGACGGCGTTGCCGCGCCCATCGCGAGCATCCGCACATCCTGATTCTCTGGAGATCCCACACCGCATGACCATGTCCTTCAACCAGCGCGTCATCGAGGAGTTCCGGGCCAACGCGGGAAAGGTCGGCGGCCCCTTCGAGGGCGGCGACCTGCTCCTGCTGACCACCACCGGCGCGACGAGCGGCGCCCCGCACACCGTGCCCCTGAGTTTCGTCCGGGACGGTGGCCTCCTGATGGTCGTCGGCTCCAACCTCGGCGCGCCGAGCCACCCCGACTGGTACCACAACCTGCTGGCCCACCCCACGGTGCGGGTGGAACTCGGCACCGAGCAGTTCGAAGCGATCGCCGTACCCGCCGAAGGGGCGCGCCGCGAGCGGCTGTTCGCGCGGGTGGTGCACGTGGCGCCCGGATACGGGGACTACCAGGCCGGGACCGAACGGACCCTGCCGGTCGTGGTTCTGGAACGGCCCGAGCCAGGACCCGAGGCGCCGCGCAAGGTCGACAACCTGGCCGACAAGCTCCTGGAGGTGCACACCTGGCTGCGCACCCAGCTGCGGCACGTCGCCGCCGAGGCCGACGCGTACTTCGCGGCGCGGGCCGCGCACGAGGGCCCGGGCGACGCCCCGGCACCGGGGCTCGGCCTCCAACTGCGCCAGCACTGCCTGGCGTTCTGCCAGGCACTGGAATTCCACCACACCGCCGAGGACAACCACATGTTCCCGGGCCTCGCGCAGTACCACCCCGCGCTGCGCAACGCCCTGGAGCGGCTGCGCGAGGAGCACCGGACGGTGGCCCGCATCCAGGGTGACCTCGTCGCCCTGCTCGACACGCTCAGCACGGCCGACCCCTTCGGCTTCCGCGCTCAACTGGACGCCATGACAAAGGAGTTGACCGCCCACCTGGCCTACGAGGAGAGAGAGCTACTGCCGGTCCTGTCCGCCGTGCCGTTCCCGCCGGCGGGTCCCTGAACCACCTCGGGGGTGGCATCCGTGCCACCCCCGATCCGGGTGGTGGCCAGATCGCGGCAGGGAGCCTGGGCGGTGGACGATCCAGTAGACCGATTCACCGCAAGGGGAGCGATCCCAACGGGGAGAGAAACACATGCAGTTGTTCAGTAAGCCGGCCCGGTGGGCCGCGGCCGCCGCGTGCGGGCTGCTCGCCGCGGCGGCCCTGCCGGCCGGTGTGGCGAGCGCCGCGGCCAAGAGCACCGTGCCCGACCGCTACCGTCTCCAGCAGCTCGACTGGCAGCCGTGCGTGTCCGGCGCGCTGGAGTGCGCCACGATGTCCGTACCCCGGGACTGGTACCACCCCGACGCCGGACCGAGCCTCGGCATCCAGGTGTCCCGGCACCGGGCGACCGGCCCCGCCAAGCGGCAGGGCGTGCTCATGATGGCGGCGGGCGGGCCCGGCGCCTCGGGCTACCAGCGCCCGGCCACCCTCACCAAGCTCAGCCCGAAGCTCTCGGCGGCGTACGACGTCGTCAGCTTCGACCAGCGTGGGGTCGGGGCGAGCACCAACGTGATCTGCTCGGACCAGGACAAGGTCGACGGCCTCTTCAACAGCGGGGATCTGCGCGACCGTTCACCGCAGGCACTGCGGGCCACGTTCACCAGGGCTCGTGACTTCGTCGCGGACTGCGAGCGCAATTCGGGCGGCCTGCTGCCGTACATCACCACCGACCAGGCCGTGCACGACATGGATCTGTACCGGTCGCTGCTCGGCGTGGACAAGGTGTCCTACTACGGGCCGTCCTACGCCACCTTCCTCGGGGCGTACTACGCCACCGAGTTCCCGCGCCGGGTGGAGCGGGTCGTCCTCGACAGCAATGTCGACTTCACCGGCAGCTGGGAGTCGTTCCTGGTGGGGCAGCCGATGGGTTTCCAGCGCCGGTTCGAGCAGGACTTCCTGCCGTGGCTGGCGAAGAACGACGCGACGTACCACCAGGGCCGCACGCCTGCCGAGACCGAGGCGTCCTACGAGCGGCTGCGGGCCGCGCTGCACGACCACCCGCTCGACCTCGACGGCACCGTGGTCACGCCCAACCACCTGGATGCCGCCGCGACGAACGCGATGTACAACACGAGCGACAGGTTCCGGGACTTCGCCTCGCTGATGGGCCTGCTCGAACACCCCGGCAGCGCGCCGGCGGACGCGAAGAAGAAAGTCGCCGAGCAACTGCGGCACCTCATGGGCGCCAACTACCTCGCCGACTTCTTCTCGGTCACCTGCGGCGACACCCCGTGGAAGCGCGACAGCCGCTACTGGGTGGACAAGAGCGCCGAGGCGACGCGCGTCAACCCCCTCGCCGGGGCGCGGGAGTTGACGTTCGCCGCGATCTGCGCGAACTGGCCGCGGTCGAAGGCGCCGCACATCAAGGTGACCGGCAAGGGGCTGCCGCCCGTGCTGATGCTCAACTCGACGCATGATCCGGCGACTTACTACGAGGGCGCGCTGCGAGCCCATCGCGGGCTTGCGGGCTCCCGCCTGATCACCGTGGACGACGGCGACCACGGCCAGTTCCAGACCGGCAACGCCTGCGCCGACGCCTACGTCGAGAACTACCTCCTCGACGGCACGCTGCCGGCGAAGGACACGACGTGTGCGGGCGTGCCGCTGCCGGAGCCGGCGGCGCGGGGTCGGATCACCTCGGCGAGCGGCTGACCCCCGAGGAGAAACCGCCGGAGCGGGCAACGGGGGGTGCACAAGCGTTTACCCTGGGGGTGAACAGACGTGCACCCCCGCACACCCCTGCCCGCATTCCAGCCGTACGGAGAGTCATGCCCCCAGCGATACCCGCGGCCGCCGACCCGCCGCGCCCCCGCTTCTTCGTCGGGGTCCTCGCGTTCTGCGGTGTGGTCGTGGCCGTCATGCAGACGCTGGTGGTGCCGCTGCTTCCGCATGTGCCCGCGCTGACCGGTAGCACCCCGGCCGCGGCGAGCTGGCTGGTCACGGTCACCCTGCTCACCGGGGCGGTCTTCACGCCGGTGCTCGGCCGGGCCGGCGACATGTACGGCAAGCGGCGGCTGCTGCTCGTCTCGCTCGGGGTGCTCACGGCGGGCTCGGTGATGTGCGCGACGAGCTCGCACATCGGGGTCCTGATCGCGGGCCGCGCCCTGCAAGGGGCGGCGCTCGCGGTGATTCCGCTGGGCATCAGCATCATGCGGGACGAGCTGCCGCCCGCGAAGGTGCTCTCGTCGGTGGCCCTGATGAGTTCGACGCTGGGCATCGGCGCGGCCGTGGGGCTGCCGGTCGCCGCACTGGTCGTCGAGCACTTCGACTGGCACACCATGTTCTGGGCGTCGGCCGCGCTCGGCGTGCTCGACATCGCCCTGGTCCTGTGGTGCGTGCCGGAGTCGCCGCTGCGCTCGCGCGGCCGGTTCGACGCCGTGGGCACGCTCGGCCTCTCGGCGGGGCTTGTCGCGGTGCTGCTCGCCATCACCCAGGGCGCCGACTGGGGCTGGACCTCGCCGCGCACCCTCGCGCTGCTCGGCGCGGCCGTGGCGATCTGGCCGCTGTGGGGCGCGTACGAGCTGCGCACCCGCTCGCCCCTGGTCGACCTGCGGGTCTCGGCGCGGCCCTCGGTGCTGCTCACCAATGTGGCGGCCCTGCTCATCGGCTTCGCCTTCTACGCCAACTCGCTGGTCACCGCGCAGATGGTGCAGGAGCCGAAGGCCACGGGGTACGGGCTCGGCGCGTCCATCGTGGTCAGCGGGCTCTGCCTGCTGCCGGGCGGCCTCGCGATGGTGGCGCTGTCCCCGGTGTCGGCCAAGATCTCGGCGAAGTACGGCCCGAAGGCGGCGCTCGCGCTTGCGGCCGCCGTCATGGCGGTGGGCTACGGGCTGCGGTTCTTCACCAGCCACAGCCTGCCCCTGATCATCGCGGGGGCGACGGTGGTGTCCTGCGGCACCGCGATCGCCTACTCAGCGCTGCCCGCCCTGGTGATGCGCGCGGTCCCGGTGAGCGAGACGGGCGCCGCCAACGGGCTCAACACCCTGATGCGCTCGGTCGGCCAGACCTGTTGCAGCGCGGTGGTGGCCGCGGTCCTGGCGAACGTCACCTTCGAGGCCGGCGGGCACACCTCCCCGACGCTGCACGCCTATCTCCTGGTGTTCCTGATCGCCGCCGGCGCGGCCCTCGCCGCCCTCGCCGCCACGCTGTTCCTGCCGAGCCGCACCGCCTCCGCCCCCGGTACCGTCGGGGCGGACCGTGCCGAGGGCGCGACGGGACGTACGACGGCCGAGGAGAGCGCATGACGGGGCAGCCGGCCACCGGCGGCGACACGGAGACGGGCAGGGACGCGATCCTGCGGGCGGCGCGCCGGGCGTTCACGCTGCGCCCGTACGCGGAGGTCACGATGCGTTCGATCGCCGCCGACGCGGGGGTCAGCGCCTCGCTCATCGTCAAGCGGTTCGGCAGCAAGGAGCGGCTCTTCCACACGGTCGCGGACTTCGGGCCCGCAGCCGACGCGCTGTTCGCGGCTCCCCTTGAGGTGCTGGGGCGGCACATGGTCCTGACGATGGTGCGGATGCGGCGCGAGGATCAGGGGGATCCGCTGCTTCGCGCGGTGTTCTCACTGGGGAACGTGGATGAACGGACACTGCTGCGGGAGCGGTTCCGCGAGCAGGTCACGTCCCGGCTGGCCGGTCAACTGCGCGGCGGGGACAGCGAGTTGAGGGCCGAGTTGATCGCCGGTCTGCTGCTCGGCCTGGGCGCGACCCTCAGTCTGCACCGGCCGGGCGCCGGGGAACGCGCCACGCCCGAGCAGCTGGCGGATCTGTATGCGCCGGCTGTGCAGCGGATGATCACCGGCTCGGAGTGACCGAAACCGGATGTTTCGCTAGTCGTGAAGGGTGATGGCCTGCACCGGGCAGGCCCGGGCGGCTTCGCGGACCAGGGGGTCGCCGCCGCCGTCCTCGCGGCCGGGCAGCAGTGCGCTGAACCCGTCGTCGTCCTGGGTGAAGACGCTCGGGGCGGTCAGCGCGCACTGCCCCGCGCCGATACAGACGTCCTTGTCGATGCCGATCCGCATGTGCGGCTCCTTTCCGTCGGCCCCTGCCGCGCTACCAGGCGACGGGGAGTTCGACCATGCCCTGGATGGTGTCGCCCGGCTTGAACGGGATCTCGTCGGCGGGCACCGCCAGGCGGAGCCCGGGCAGCCGGTCGAAGAGGGAGCGCAGCGCGATCTCCATCTCCGCCCGCGCCAGGTTCTGGCCGAGGCACTGGTGGATGCCGTAGCCGAACGCGACGTGGTGGCGGCTGGTGCGGTGCCAGTCCAGCTGATCCGGGGCCTCGTAGCTGGCGTTGTCCCGGTTGATGATCGACGTCGAGAAGACGACGCCGTCGTCGGCGTGGATGGTCCGGCCGTCGATCTCGATGTCGTCGAGGGCCACCCTGAGCATCCCGTCGGCGATCGACAGATAGCGCAGGAGTTCCTCGACCGCGGCCGGCATGAGCGCCGCCTCGGAGCGCAGCTCGGCCAGCTGTTCCGGGTGCTGGAGCAGCGTGAACGTACCCAGCGAGATCATGTTGGCGGTGGTCTCGTGGCCCGCGACCAGCAGGATGGTGGCGAAATCGACCAGTTCCTGGTGGTCAAGGGTCCCTTCGTTCAGGCGCTGCTCGATGAGATCGTCGAGCAGTCCGTCGCCGCGTTCCTTCTGTTTGCGGTCGATCAGCCGGACGAAGTAGTCCTCCAGCGCGTCGCGGGCGGCCTCGACGTCGGCGGTCTCCGGTCCGCGAAGGAGCTTGCGGGACTGGCCCTCGAAGAACTCGTGATCCTCGTAGGGGACGCCGAGCAGCGCACAGATGACCATCGACGGCACGGGCAGCGCGAAGGCGCTGACCAGGTCGGCGGGCGCCCCCTGCTCGATCATCCGGTCGAGCAGCTCGTCCACGGTCCGCTGGATCTGCGGCCGCAGCGAGGCCGTGCGCTTGAGAGTGAAGCTGGGGATGAGCATCCGGCGCTGCGTCGCGTGCTCGGGGTCGTCGATGCCGAGCAGTGCGGTGCGGCGCCTGCTGATCCCGGCGAAGCGGGCCGTCGGCGACGGGAAGGCCAGGTTCTCGCGGTTGGAGGAGAGCCGCGGGTCGGCGAGCAGGGCGCGTGCCTCGGCGAGCCCGGTGACCATCCACACGGTGCGGCCGTCGTAGAGCTGAACGCGGGCGAGCGGACGCTCGTCGCGCAGCGGCTGATATGCGGTGGGCGGGTGGTAGGGGCAGCTGCGGTCCTGCGGGAAGGCGACGCTGCCGGTGTCGGTGGCGGTGTGGTCCGTGTTGACGCTGGTGTTGCTGCCTGTCATGTAGACCTCGCAAGCGAAGGGTTCCGTCTTGCCGATCTCCACTACATGCCTCGGGCACCTATGACGTCTACGTATTCTTCGGCCGAATCCATACCTTCGGCCGAGGCGCCCGGGGGCCCGGTGCGAGGGCCCTCGGGCGGCGGGGCTAGCGTGTTGGCGGCCCGTCGTACGTCACGGGCCGGTGAGGAGATCGAGCCGGATGTCCGGTATGACGCTGAGCGAGGCGGCGGGCGGCCTGCCCGAGCTGACGACGGGGCGGCTGCTGTCGGTGTGGGAGCCGGACGCGGCGGCGCTCCTCCTGATCGTCGTCCTGGGCGGCCTGTACGGCTGGGGCGTGCTGCGGCTGCGCCGCCGGGGCGAGCGCTGGCCGCTGCCCCGCGTCCTGGCCTTCGCGCTCCTGGGTCTCGGCAGCCTGGCCGTCGCCACGATGTCGGCGCTCGCGGTGTACGACACCGAGCTGTTCTGGCCGGCCGCCGTGCAGAACGTCCTGCTCGACCTGATCGCGCCGCTCGGCCTGGCGCTCGGCGACCCGCTGCGGCTCGGGGTGCTCGCGCTGCCCGAGCGCGGGGCAGCGCGCCTGAAGGCCGCGATGACCGGCCGCCTGGTCCGGTTCCTCACCTTCCCGCTGGTCAGCACCCTCCTGGTACTCGCCTCCGAGCTGTGCATCTACTTCACGCCGTACTTCGAGACCGCACTGCGCCACGGCCCGCTGCACGAGCTGATGTACCTCCAGCTGCTGCTCGCCGGGAGCCTGTTCGTGCTGCCGGTGCTCACCCGCGAGGAAGCCCTGCCCGCCTGGTGCAGCCACCCGGTGCGGGCCGCGCTCGTCTTCGTCGACGGCCTGATCGACGCGGTGCCCGGCATCGTGGTGATGACCCACAGCACCCTGATCGCGGGCGCCTGGTACCTCCACCACGCACCCGCCTGGGCGCCCGACGTCCACCGCGACCAGCAGCTCGGCGGCGGCGCGATGATCACCATCGCCGAGCTGGTGTCGCTGCCGTTCCTGCTCGCGATCCTGGTGCAGTGGTCCCGCGCCGACCGCGCCCAGCGCGTGGTGCTCGACCGCCGCCTGGACGCGGAACTGGCTCCGGCCGCCCCGGTGGAGGGACGGCCGGAGGACGCCGAGCTCGTACGGCCCTGGTGGGAGACCGACGGCGGAACGGTCGGGCAGCGGATGCGTCAGCGGCGGCCCGGCGACTGAGCGGTCAGTGCCGGTCGCGGCGCCTGCGGATCCGGCTCACGATGAACCAGATCACGAACACGACGAACGCGATGAAGAGGATCACCAGGATCAGCAGGAAGATCCCGAGCTTCTTGAAGAAGCCGCTCTTCTTTTTCTTGGACTTGGACTTCTTCGACGCGAGGACGGTCGACTTGCCCGCGACGGTGTGACGCCCGGTTTGTGCCGCCGCCCGGACCGGCTGCGCCACGTCCCCTGCGGAGGTGGCCTGTTGGGCCGTCGAGGCCACGACCGTGGTCCGGGGTGCGGCCTCGGCCGTGACCGGTCCCGCCACCAGGGCGGTGCCGAGCAGCAGGGCGAGCAGCACGGCGGCGCGGCGCAGCGGGCCCCGGCCGGTCCTCGAAGCCGTCGTGGAGTGCGATTCGTTCATGGTGGTCATCCCCCAGGGAAGCTCGGTGCGGCGGACCCGCCGCACGCTGTCTTTGTCTGTACCGGCTGTATCTGCACCGGACGCGAGATCGGTACGCCTCAGGTGTGCGCCGCGACGCCCGCCGTCGTCTCGACCTCGATGAGCGAGGCGCTGTGGCGCTCGGCCTCGAACGCGGCGAGCCCGCCCCGCAGGCCGAACAGGCGCTTGGCGAGCAGGATGTAGAGGACCGCGAGGATGTTGACCGTCAGGGTGGCGATCTTCACCCAGCTGATCTTCTCGGTGAGCTCGTAGATCTCCAGGGGCAGGAACATCGCCGTGGCGACGACGGTGAGGTACTCGGCCCACCGCTTGGCCCGCCACAGGCCGACGCCCTCGACGATCTCGATCAGCGCGTACACGAGCAGCGCCACCGCGACGATCACCAGGGTGGAGTGCTTGTAGTCGAAGGTCTTCTGGATGGTGCCGACGACCGGCGAGTGGTCGAGGTCGTAGTGGAAGTGGCGGAAGACCGGCCGGAACACGTCCAGGTACTCGTCGAAGAACCGGCGCACCGAGTCCTGGCTGTTGCTGAACTTCCACACCGCGAACGCCACAAGGACGATGAACACGCCGCGCACGGCCCGCTCGACGGCCAGGAAGCGCAGGATGAACAGATCGCGCAGGACCTTGCCACGCGGCACCAGCGGCGCCTCGTCGGCCGGACCGGAACCGTGCGGCGCGCCCAGGGCGAAGTCACCGCAGCGCAGACAGCGCCAGGCCTCGCCGAGACCGGTGTCGGCCCGCAACCGGTCGCGCAGCACGTCCTCCTGCGGCGCGTACGTCACATGGCCGCGGCGCGCACAGGTGCGCCGGTCCCAGTCGATCTTCATGCTCTTCCTCCCGTGAGGCCCGCGGCATGCGCGGGCCGGTGTACTCACAGGGACCGTAGTGGACTCTTGTCGTGGACTTGCCACGGGGTCGGGTCCGGGTGCCTGCCGCCTCCGTCCTTCTAAGGAGACGAGAATGCGCCGATGAGTTCCGCGATCACGACAACTTCTGCCGCCCGGTCCGGCGAAAAGTTCCTCCTGGTCCCTTCTGCGGCTTCCGGGGCCACCGAGGCGTTCGCGTTCCTCCGCGACAGGGGTCCCGGCACGGGCGTGGGGCGCCCCGGCCGCCGGAGCGCGAGAAGGCCGGCCGATCGCCCCATCCGCATATGCCCGGCGGCAACCCCTGCTCACGACAGGCGAAACCGCTCGCCTTTGGCATATGCCAAAAGCACCACCGTATCGAGTGTTGCCAAATCCCTTACGGGGCATCGCTCCCTGTGCAACAGTCGTTACCGGTCCACTTCATCAGACCAGGCTCTACCGCGGCCGCATCGGAGAACGTCATGCCGTCCCATCTGTTCGCGGACCGTCCCGCGCCCCAACCGCCCGAGCGGGGCACGGTCGACGCACTGATCACGCAGACCCGCCGGCTGCGCGGGGGTGTGGACGCGGTGCGCCGCGACGCGCTCGTGGACGACGACGACCCGCAGGGCCGCTGGCAGCGCGCCCTGTGCGATCTGGCGGTGCACCAACTCGACGACCTCGGCTCGCACTTGGACCAGTTGCGCGAGGGCTTGAGCGCCGAGGAGGAGGACGCGGCAGCCCTCGCCGTCGAGAGCGCGTTCAGCGACGACCCGGGCACCGGCACCCTGCTCAGCCGGGTCGGCAGCGCCGAATGGGACCTGCTGACCGACGCGGTGAGCTGGTCCGATGAGCTCTTCCAGATCTTCGGCCGCCCCCCCGAGAGCGGCGGCATGTCCCTCGACGAACTGCCCACCATGGTGTTCGCCGACGACCAGGCCCTGCTCACCTCGATGGTGACGGGCGCCCTGGTGGACGGCCGGCCGATCGACGGGGAGTTCCGGATCGTACGGACCGACGGCCGGGTCCGCACGCTCCACATGATGGGCGAACCGGTGCTCGACGCCGACGGCTGCACCGCTTCGATGTGGGCCGTCCTGCGCGACGTGAGCGAGCTGCGGCGCAGTCAGCGAGCCGTGCGGGAGAGCCGCGACTGTCTGCAGCGCCAACGCCACATCGCCCAGACCGAGCACCGGCTCGCGGTCGAGCTGCAGGAAGCCGTACTCCCACCGTGGCGCGGCTCTCTGCGGCTCCCGCAGGGCGGCCCCGGCGCACTCGACATCGCGGCGCACTATCTGCCGTCCTCCTCCAGCGCCCTCATCGGCGGCGACTGGTACGACGCGCTCGAACTCCCCGACGGCACCTCTTTACTGACCGTCGGCGACCTCACGGGTCACGGGGTGACGGCGACCGGCGCCATGGCGATGCTGCTCGGCGCGCTGCGCGGGATGGCCGTCGCGGGCATCGGCCCCGGCCCCTTGATGGGCCACCTCAACCAGCTCCTGGAGACGACCGTGCAGCCCGCCCTGGGCAGCGCGGTCTGCTGTCGTTACGAACCCGCCGAGCGCAGGCTCACCTGGTCCCAGGCGGGCCACCCCGCCCCGCTGCTGTTCCGCGACGGGACGGGACGGGCGCTGAGCGCACCGGAGGGGGTCCTGCTCGGCGCCACCCACGGGGCGTCCTACGGCCAGGCCGAGGTCACACTCCGGGCGGGCGACCTGCTCGTCCTCGGCACCGACGGGCTGACCCGGCGAAGCGCGTCCGAGGCGTCGGAACCGCGCCGGCTGCTCGAACTCGCCCCGCTCTTCGACGGCGGCCGCACAGCCCAGGACTGCGTGCGGATGATCGTCGAGGAGTTCGGCGAGCACGAGCGCGAGGACGACGCCTGTGTGCTGGTGGCCCGCATCGGGTCCTGACTCACAGGCGGCGGAGAAACGGCCCGAGGGGGCCCGGGGGTTGTACGTGTCCGGCGTACAACCCCCTTCTAGATGTCCGCGATCCGGCTCCGCTTGGCCGGCGCCTGGGGCAGCGCCAGCTCGATCTCCTCCCGCAGATCCTGGATCTTGGCGTAGCTCGCGTACTGGCCCGTGAGCCGGTACATCTCACGCAGCCGGTCCCAGGTGCGGTGCGAGGAGGTCTCCCCCATCGACACCAGCGCCAGGCGGGCATAGCGGTCCGCCTGTTCCGGGTCGTCGGCGATGAAGCAGGCCGAGGCCAGGGAGATGTAGTCGAAGATCTTCGAGCGCTGACGGCCGCCCACCCGCAACTCCAGTGCCTGCTTGGCGTGGTGCTGCGCGATGGTGGCCGCCGCCGGATCGTGCTCGGCGAGCGTGCGGAAGGCCAGGGCCTCCATGCCGTGCAGATCCGCCTCGTCGAACATCTGCATCCAACTGGGCGGCGGCACATCGCCCTTGTCGGAGACGAAGAGCTCCTCCGCCTCGCCGAGGGTGCGGCGCATCGCCTGGCCGCGCCCCATGGACGCCTGGGCCCAGGCCTCGATGGTGTGCAGCATCGCCTTGGTGCGCGGCAGGGTCTCCTCGCCCGAACCGGACTTGGCGAGCTTCATGAGGTCGAGGGCTTCGCCGGGACGGCCCAGGTGGACCATCTGGCGGGCGGCCCGCGAGAGGGCCTCGCCGGCGCGCGGGCGGTCGCCGCCCTCGCGGGCCGCGTGCGCGGCGATGACGAAGTACTTCTGCGCGGTCGGTTCGAGGCCGATGTCGTGGGACATCCAGCCCGCGAGGACGGCCAGGTTGGCGGCGACGCCCCACAGGCGCCGCTGGAGATGGTCGGGGTGGCGGTAGGCGAGCATGCCGCCCACCTCGTTGAGCTGGCCCACCACCGCTTTGCGCTGGAGCCCGCCGCCGCGGGAGGCGTCCCAGGCACGGAACACTTCGACCGAACGCTCCAGGGCGTCGATCTCCTGCGATCCGATGGGGGCGGCCTCGTAGCGGTCGAACCCGGCGGGATCGGCGTGCAGAGGGTCGTCGAGGCGGGGGGCGTCGGCCGAGAGTACGGGGTCGGTGTGCAGCCAGTCGTGCATGGCGCTGCTGAGTACGGAGCCGGTGGCGAGCGCGGCGCCCGCGCCCACCAGACCGCGTCGGTTGAGCATGAGGTCCATTCCCGTGAATTCGGTGAGGACCGCTGCCGTCCGTTCGGGCGCCCACGGAAGGCCGTCCGGATTCTTCGTGTTCCTGACGTCGTTCCGCTTTCCAGCGCGCCCGTGCCGGTCGAACCCGAGGTCCTCGATGGTCACGACACGGCCGAGCCGCTCGGTGAACAGCGCCGCCAGCACCCTGGGCACCGGATCGCGCGGGGTCTCCCCCATGTCGATCCAACGCCGCACCCGTGAGGTGTCGGTGGCCAGTTGGGGGTGGCCCATGGCCGCCGCCTGCCGGTTCACCATTCTCGCGAGTTCACCCTTGGACCAGCCGGCGAGGCCGAACAGGTCGTTCAGGCGGGTGTTGGGTTGTCCGCTCACGTCAAGCCCCCAGGTTCTCGGCTGAGTTGACAGTAATCCCCCTGTCAGATGCGGCGCGAGTATTCGCCACGGTTCGCCAGGGCACGCCAGATGGTGTGCCACCCGCGGCCGGGTGTCAGGTAAGAGAGCGCCACCCCGACCCGGGGGCCGGACCCCATTCCCCAGGGTGCGGCTCGGCCACCGGGACGGGTAGCGCACGCAACTCGTCGGCACACGAAGGGATCTGTCACCCCATGTACACAGCATCGTCCTCCGTGTCCGCGCCGCCCCGGCCGCACCGTCCCCTCGGGGCGGGTGGCGGACCGTACCTCGATCCCACCCACGCCGGGTCGGCCTACGGTGCGGGCCGGACGCCGCGCCGGACCGGGGCGGGCACGCAGCCGCTCAGCGGGAGAATCGACTTGTCCGGCCCCCAGGGCGCCCAGCTGCGCATCGCGATCTCCTCGGTGCAGCGCATCTGCCCGGAGTTCCATCCGGTACAGGTGATGAGGCACAGCGGACGCTCGGTGCTGATCGTCGGCACGACAGGGCGCACGACGGCCGTCGCCAAGTGTTTACTGGACCACTCCCCCGCGTGGGCCGAGCGGTTCCGGCACGAAATAGCTGCGTATCGCGCCTTTGTCCGGCACCGCCCACCGGTGCGGGTGCCGCGGCTGATCGCCGCCGACCCCGACAACTGCACCCTGGTGATCGAGCGGATGCCGGGCCGGGCGGCGGCCCTGCAGCGACACCCGGTCGAGGCTCCGCCGCGTGCCGACGTCAGGGCCGCCCTCGGCGCGATCGGGCGCATCAACGCCTGGCGGCCGCCCGCCGAGATGTTCGGCAGGCCGCTGGACTACGCGCCGAGGATCGCCCGCTACCACGAGCTCGGGCTGTTCACCGACCGTGATCTGAGTGACCTTCAGAAACTGGTGCACGGTCTGGCTCTGTCCGGCCGGGTCGACTGGCAGTTCTCGCACGGTGACGCGCTGCTGTCCAACATCCTGCTGTCACCGGCGGGCCCGGTCCTGGTCGATTGGGAGCACGCGGGCTGGTACCTGCCCGGGTACGACCTGGCGACGCTGTGGTCGGTCCTCAGCGACGCCCCGATGGAGCGGCGGCGGATCAGCCAGGCGGCGCAGGCGGCGGGCCCCGCGTCGCGGGACGCGTTCCTGGTGAACCTGATGCTCGTACTGACCCGCGAGATCAGGACGTACGAGACGGCGGTACAGCGCACCATGCGGGACGCCGCACCGGCCGGCCCGGCACAGACCCCCCCGCCGGGTTCGCTGTCCGCCGGGGAGCAGCAGCGGCTGCTGCTGCGCAGGCTGCACGACGACTGCGCGCTGGCGCGGCGGGCCGTGCGGGCGGCGGTCGGCACGCGCTGACCGCCGGGCAGAGGGGGAAGCGTGCTGCGCGTCCGGTGCCGACACACTGGGCGCGCAGCGCGCTGTCGTGTGTCAGCGCACCCGGACGACGTCGACGTCCGAGGCCTTCACGAAGGCGATCCGGTGGCCGATCTGCACCGTCACGAAGCGGGTGCTGCCGGGGAAGTACGTGTGGTCGTAGGGGTACGACGAGTCGATGGTGGGGGCGTAGTAGTAGCCCGCCTGTGTCGGTTCGCCGCCGGGGTAGGACTGTCCGGCCTTGATGGTGTAGCCGAGCGGGACGCTCACGCGTGGCTTCGCGAAGTCCGCCGGGTAGTCGCCGGCCACCGGGTAGGCGGTTCCGTAGACCGGCACATCGGTCAGGCCCGGCTTGGGGCGTACGACGTAGCCGGCGGTCGGGGTGGTGGTCCGGGTGTGCCCGGGGCTCTGGAACCAGGCCTTCTGGCCGTACCACCAGATCGCGGTCCAGCCGGGCCTGCGGTCGGCGACCACGGCCTGCTGGGTGGCGCTGACCTTGCTGCCCCAGTCGCCCGCGCAGTTCGTGCCGGGCTGACCGGGCGGGTGCAGGCCCGGGTCGGCGAACAGCGGGGCGGTGGTGGAGGGTTCGGTGTGCAGCGGGACCGCGCTGGAGGGCTGCACGGGCAGGTCGATGTTCTTCTCGCAGTCGCGGACGGCCTGGAGGTTCCTCTTGAACTCCGGGTTGATGGTGACCAGTTGGCTGCCCGGGCGGCCGGTGGGCTCGGTGGGTCTCCCGAGCAGGGTCATGAAGTGGTTCCAGTCCCAGTACGGGCCCGGGTCCCAGTGCATGGCGGCGGTGCCGGACTGGGTGGTGGGCGGCACGTTGTCGTGGCCGAGGATGTGTTGGCGGTCGAGCGGAATGTCGTACTTGGCGGCGAGGTAGCGCACCAGGGCCGCCGTCGAGCGGTACATCTCGGGGGTGAACCAGGTGGCGCCCTCGGTGGCGTAGCCCTCCTGCTCGATGCCGATGGAGTCGGAGTTGATGTACCAGTTGCCGGCCTGCCAGGCGACGTCCTTGGTCTTCACCATCTGGGTGACGTGGCCGTCGCTGGAGCGCACGACATAGTGGGCCGAGGCGGCCCGTTTCGGGTCCTGGAAGATCTTGAGGGTGGTGGCGAAGGTTTCCTCGGTGTCGTGCAGGACGATGTACTTGATCTTGTTGGTGCCCGGCCGGTCGGAGAGGTCGTAGTTGCCGTAGTCCTCCTTGTTGGCCGGGTCGCCGGTCTGCTGGTAGGCCGCCGGAACCCAGTCGCACTTCAGGACGCGGGGGCATTCGGTGCCGCCCGAGGCCGCGCTCGCCGGGGAGGCGGGGGCCAGGGCGAGGCCCAGGGCTCCGGCCGTCGCGGTCGCGAGCGCAAGTCTGATCCTCTGCTTGGACGTCATGGACAACCCTTCTTGCCGGGAGGTGCATGGGCTCTCTCGCCGTGCGGCGCGTGGATACGCGGGGACACTGTGTGACCCGGCATGACAGCGCGTCAAGTACCTCTCGGGCGGCCTGACTTGTATCAGTGGCCCAGACCTCTGGCAGGGCGTCTGACCTGCTGGTGGCGCGGACCGGTCAACAGGCGGTGGCGCAGGGCCGGTTCACGGCCGGGGACACGCAGCAGCCCGGCACCTCGGGCGGAAGGTGCCGGGCTGTGGGGCAGAGCGCGCGGTGTGTCGCTCAGCTCTGCTGGAAGAGCTCCGCGGGCAGCGGCTTCAGGAGGGCGTACAGGTCGTCGGTGATCGGCCGGTCCCAGCTGGCGATCGTGACGAGGACGTTGTCGCTGCGGTCGAACTGCACGCAGGAGATACGGCTTTCGGAGAGCTTGAGGCGGCGCACGATGAGGAGGTTGTCGCCCTGCATCACCGGCATGTCCTCGGTGCCGACGACCTCGATCGGCTCGTCGTTCTCCAGCGCCACGAGCAGCTGGGCGACCTCGAAGGGGACCTGGCCCTCGGCCATCTCGCGGGCCGGGGAGCCCTCCGGCAGATTGCCGATGATCATCGCGGGGCCGCGCCCGCCGAACAGGTCGTAGCGCAGGAAGACACCCTGGCAGCTGCCGTCGGGCGCGGGCAGCAGGCCGGCGCCCAGGTTGCCGGGCCAGTCTCCCGGGTCCATGGCCAGGACATCGAAGTCCGGGCCCGCGGGAGTGGCGGCGCTGCGGCGGCGGAGGAAGGACATGCCGTCAATGGTACGTGCCCCGGGCGGTCCGGCGGAGCCGGGCCCGGGGGCCTGGGCGGGTCGGCGAGCCGTTGCGGGCGGGGCGTCCGCACGGCGCGGCCCCGGCTCCCCTGCCAGCGGGTGGCTCGGGGGCCGGGGCCGTCCGGGGTGGCCTCCTCAACGACCGGGTGGCACTCCTCGGATGCCGTTGCCTCGGGTCTGGTGGGGCAGCAGGCCGGCCAAGCCGCTGCGGTCGGTGCCGAGCTTGCGGAAGGCGCCGGACAGCAGGAGCTCCACCGTGCGCTCCTTGATGCTCAGCTCCTCCGCGATCCGGCGGTTCTCCCAGCCCTGCGCCGCCCGCTCGGCCACCGCCTTCTCCTGCGAGGTGAGCGAGTCGGAGTCGACGGTGCGCAGCTGGAGCGGACGCAGCCCGGAGGCGGCGAGCTCCTCGCGGGCCCGCGCCGCCAGGGCGTCGGCACCGCAGAGCGCCGCATTCTCCAGGCCGCGCATCAGCAGGTCGGCGGCGTCCTGGGGCAGCCCGGCGCGACTGAGCATCGCGCCGTGGTCGACCAGGGCCTGGGCGAGCTCGTACGCGGCCGGGGACCGTTCGAGCTGGCGGACGGCCTCGGCCATCAAAGCCAGGCTGTCGGCGCCGGAGGCCACCTTGGCGGCCGCGTGCAGGGCGCGGCCGATGGCGCCCGGGGTGCCGAAGCGGCGGGCGCTGTCCACCGCCTCCTGCGCGATGTCGGCGGCCTCGCCGGGATCGGTGTGGGCGATCGTCTGGGCGAGGAGCGGCCGCCACGGGCACCACATGGGGTTGCGCATGCCGCGCGGTTCGAGCCTGCGGCCGACCGCCCGCAGCCGTTCCTCGGCGTCGGTGCGCAGCCCCCGGGCGATCAGGAGCTCGCTGTAGACGGTCTCGGAGTCGGGATAGACGACGGCGCCCGGGACGACCTGGCCGTAGTTGTAGGTGTCGGAGAGTTCCTGGGCCTCCTGGATGCGGCCGCGGGCGAGCAGGATCTCGATGAGGATGCCGAGCGCGAACCACTGGGCGGGGATCTGCTGGCCGACCCGGTCGGCGATCCGCAGTCCGCTGTGCACCAGGTCCTCGGCCTCGGCGAGCCGGCCGCGGTGGAACTTGATGTAGCCGAGCAGCGTCAGGCCGAAGGACAGGTGGGCGCCGCGCCAGCCCTTGCGTTCGCAGTCGGCGATGCCCTGGTTGAACAGCTCGTCGGCGCGGCCGGGCTGGTCGCAGTACATGAAGACGAGCGCGACCAGGACCGGGACCTCGAAGCCCCAGTTGTCGTCGGTCCAGGGCAGCCCGCCCTCCAGCGCTTCCTCGGCGTAGCGCAGGGCGGTCTCGGCGGGTTCGCCGCGCACCATGGCGTCCCAGGCGCGCAGGCCCAGGATGTACCGCTCGGCCTTGCCGCGGCCGGTGAGGTGGTCGGCGAGCCGGGCGAGGCTGCGCGAGCGGGCCGGGGAGTCCTCCTCGTCGGCGCGGAACGCGTTCCACTGGAACGTCTCGGCCTGCATCCTCAACCGGGTGCGGGCGTTGGTGGAGTGCTTGGCCTCGGCGGCGACGACGGCCGCGGCCTCACTCATACGGTCGGTGTGGGCGAGTGCCTGGGCGAGGCGGTAGGTGACGGCTTCGCGCAGTTCCGGGGCGAGTTCGGGCTCTTCGAGGGCCGCCTTGAGGTGGTTGACGGTCGTGGCGGGCTCGCTCAACAGCGCCGAGCAGCCCAGCTCGAAGAGCACCTCCGCGCGGTCTTCCAGGGCGGGCGGTTCGCGCAGGGCGCGGGCCAGACAGCGCCTCGCGGCGTCCGGTGCGCCTGCGCGCAGGTACTCGCGGGCGGCGGAGCGCAGCTGGCGCACCGCCCACCGGTCGTTCTCGGGGTGCATCTCCAGGATGTGCCGGGCCGCGGCCGTCGGGCCGAGTCCGGCCTCGCTGACGGCGAACGCCGCCTGTCCGTGCATCGCGACGCGCATGGCCGCCGGGATGGCCCGGTAGACGGCGGTGCCGACGAGCGGGTGGAAGAAGTCGAGCCCGCTGGAGCCGTCCTGCCGGGCGGCGAGGATGCGGGCCTCGCGCAGCTTGTCGACGGCGTCGGCCATCTCCTCGGCGCCGAGTCCGGCCACCCCTGCCGCCATTTCGCGGTCGACGTCGGTGCCGAGCACGGCGACGGCCCAGGTGAGCCGCACCGCGGAGGGGCCCAGCCGTTCGAGGCGCTCGATGAGGCCGCTGCCGCGTACGGCGGAGGCCAGCTCGCGCAGTTCGATGGCGTTCACGTACTGCGGTTTCATGCCGCGGTCGCGGATCCTCGCGACGAGTTCGACTGCTTCGTAGGGGTTGCCCGCGGTCAGCGCCCAGCATTCGCGCGCGAACAGTTCGTCGCCGCCCTCGCCGAGCACGTCGCGCACGAGGTCACTGACGGCGGCCGCGCTGAACGGCGCGAGGTCGAGCGGACGTGAGCCGTGCCGCATGGCGAGCCGACGGAACTCGGAGGCGTGGCGCGGCAGTTCCTCGGGCCGGTAGGCGACGACGATCAGGAGCGGCAGGTCCGAGGCGCGCAGCGCGAACGAGCTCAGCCAGGCGAGCGTCTCCTCGTCCGCCCAGTGTGCGTCGTCCACGACGAGCACCACGGGCGCGTACTGGACGGCGAAGCGGGTGACGAGCCAGTCGAGGCCGTCCCGGACGCCCTGCGGATCGGGTGCGACCCCGCTCTGTCCCGCGACCAGACCGACCGCGGGCGCGACGATGTCGTACCAACTCCCCAGTATTTTGCGGTGCTCGGCCTCGCTCGATGCGGCAAGCACCGGCTGCACGAGCTGGCGTACGACGTGGAAGGCCACGCCTTCTTCCTGCTCGCTGCCTCGGGCAGCCAGCAGTGTGCAGCCGCGGGCCGCGGCTTTGCGGCGCACCTCGGCCACCAGTGTGGTCTTGCCCAGGCCTGCCGATCCGGCGATGGCGAGCAGGCCGCCGTTGGGCGCGCTCCCCTCACCGGCACGGCCGCACAGGTCGTTCAACATGCTGTCGAACAGCAGCAGTTCTTCGTCGCGCTCAAAGAGCATCCGGCGCGGAACTCCGCCCCGGCCCCTCGTCTCCGCCACAGCGGTCCCCTTCTGGCAGTAGCACCGAGCCTACGCCCCGGACACGTACCGTGACATGAATAACCGACTTCCGTCTCCTTCTTGACCCTTTAAGTTGGCTGAATCCGTGGACGGTTGGGATCGGAATGTCAACGAGGGGCGCCAACGACCGTCTCGCACGCCCCTCGCGCGCTGTCGGGCTCCGGCGCAAAGCGACTTCTCCCTGGCCATTGCCCCGTTGATGATGGAAAGACGTGCCGAGCATTGAGGAGGCGGTGCCGCATGGGCAGCACTGGCAGAGTCCGGTCGGCCCGGACGCGGACCGGTCTCGTCGACATTCCCTTCCCGCCTCGCCGCCACCCCCGGCACGATCTCGCCCGGAAGCACACGCTCGACTGGTTGCATCAGTTCGGCATGCTGGCGGGCGAGCAGGCGACGGCCGAGTACGACGCGATGGGCCTGGAACGCCTGATGGCGTACTTCTATCCGGATGCCTCGGACGCGCATCTCGCACTGGCGACGGACCTCAACGCCTGGTTCTTCGTCTTCGACGACCAGTTCGACGGCCCGCTCGGGAAGCGGCCCGACGTGGTGCTCCGCCAGATCGACACGGTGCTCCGCACCATGGGCGACGAGCCGCCGGTGCCGGGCGAGGCGACGAACCGGCTGGCCGAAAGCTTCCGCGATCTGTGGCAGCGGGTGACCGCCGGCACCCCGTTGCTGTGGCAGGACCGCTTCCGCGCTCACTGGCGGGAGTATCTGACGGCGTATCACTGGGAGGCTCTCAACCGGACCCGCCACGGCACCCTGTCGCTACCGGGGTTCCTGCGCGGCCGGCGGGACTCCATAGGCGTGCAGCCCTGTCTGGACCTCGTGGAGCGCTGCGGCGGCTACACGCTGCCCAGGGAAATACACGAGGGCGAGCTGCTGGCCGAGATGCGGGAGATCACGGCCGATGTGGTGATCTTCGTCAACGACATGGTGTCCGTGGACAAGGAGCTGGCCGCGGGTGACGTCAACAACAGCGTCATCATCCTGCTCCGTCAGGAGATGTGCACCGTCGAGCAGGCCGTGCGGCGGGTGGCCGCCACGGCCAACTCCCGTATCACCCGCTTCCAGGAGCTGACCGCCGAGCTCGGCGTCCGGCTCGACAAGACCACGCTGCCCGAGCGGGCGCGGACTCAGGTGGACGACTACGTCGACGGCATGCGTGCCCTGATGAGCGGCAATCTGGCCTGGTCCCTGGAGACCGCCCGGTACGGAGAGGCGGGCATCGCCGCCGTCAGCGAGGGAAGGCAGCGGCCCTGGGCCCGGCTGTTCCCCGAGCAGGCCGTCGAGGGCTGAGCGGGTGAGGGCTCAACTTGCGTGCAGGGAGAGGTCGTTGAGAACTTCGACGGCCTCTTCGGCACGCTCGTACGGTACGAAGAGGAGGTCGTGGTGGTAGCCGGCGACCACATTGCAGCTGATGCCGTGCGCGGCGGGATCGGTGGCGACGGCGGCGGTGAGGCCGACGGCCTCGATCGCGGACTGGGCGCTGAGGGTGATCCGGCCGACCACGTAGTCGTAGGTCGGCGCGGCCGCGTCGGCCTGCTCCTGGGGGCGCGCGCCCGGAACCGTGGCCGCATGGACGACGGCCGGCCGCGCGCACTCCTCCACTCCGGGAACTGCGGCATCTCCGGAAGCGCCGGAATCTCCAGGACCTCCGAAATCTCCTGGCCTCCTGGACCTCCAGGCAAGGAGAATCTCTACGTGAGGTCGAACTCCCCGTCCCGGGCGTTGATCATGAAGGCTCGCCATTCGGCGGGGCTGAAGATCAGCGACGGGCTGCCCGGGCTGCCGCTGTTGCGCATCGCGATGAAGCCCTCGACGAAGGCGATCTGGACGTCCCCCGCCCCCTGACTGCTCGACTGCCACTCGGCCTTGCTGAGATCGAGCTCCGGCTTGTCCCAGCCGGAACGGGTGTGCCCCGCAAGGTTCTGCAAGGTGTGCTGGGTGGTGGTGTCCACGTCCGTGCTCCTCCCCGGTTCTGTCGTCCGGGGCCAGACTAGCGATCGCCCGCTGTGACGGACAGGCCACGGAAGGAGTACCGGGGCCCGTCCGTCGCGTACGGCCCTCAGCCGGTGGGCGGTTCGGCGCCGACGAGCCACATGGAGAAGAACTGGGAGCCGCCGCCGTAGGCGTGTCCCAGCGCCTTGCGAGCCCCCTCCACCTGGTGCTCACCCGCCCGGCCGCGCACCTGGAGGGCCGCCTCGGCGAAGCGGATCATGCCGGAGGCGCCGATGGGGTTGGTGGACAGGACGCCGCCCGACGGGTTCACGGGCAGGTCGCCGTCGAGTTCGGTGACGCCGGCCTCGGTGAGTTTCCAGCCCTCGCCTTCGGCGGCGAAGCCGAGGTTCTCCAGCCACATCGGCTCGTACCAGGAGAACGGCACGTACATCTCGACGGCGTCGATCTCGCGGCGCGGGTCGGCGATGCCGGCCTGCCGGTACACGTCGGCCGCGCAGTCCTTGCCCGCCCGGGGCGACACGAAGTCCTTGCCCGCGAACAGGGTCGGCTCGCTGCGCATGGCGCCGCCGTGCACCCAGGCCGCGGGCCGGGGCGAACGGGCGGCGCCCGCGCGGTCGGTGAGGATCATCGCGCAGGCCCCGTCGGAGGACGGGCAGGTCTCGGAGTAGCGGATCGGGTCCCACAGCATCGGCGAGGCCTGGACCTTCTCCAGGGTGATGTCGTGCTCGTGGAGGTGCGCGTACGGGTTCTTCAGCGCGTTGCGCCGGTCCTTGTACGCGACGAGGGAGCCCACCGTGTCGGGGGCGCCGGTTCGCCGCATGTAGGCCCGTACGTGCGGCGCGAAGAAGCCGCCGGCCCCGGCGAGCAGCGGCTGGGTGAACGGCACGGGCAGCGACAGGCCCCACATCGCGTTGGACTCGGACTGCTTCTCGAAGGCGAGGGTCAGCACGGTCCTGTGCACGCGGGCGGCGACCAGGTTGGAGGCCACGAGCGCGGTCGATCCGCCGACCGAGCCCGCCGTGTGCACCCGGAGCATGGGCTTGCCGACGGCGCCGAGTGCGTCGGCGAGGTAGAGCTCCGGCATCATCACGCCCTCGAAGAAGTCGGGCGCCTTGCCGATGACGACGGCGTCGATGTCGGACCAGGTCAACTCGGCGTCTTCCAGGGCCCGCCCGGCCGCCTCGCGGACGAGTCCGGCGATCGAGACGTCGTGCCGGGCGGCCACGTGCTTGGTCTGGCCGACGCCGACGACGGCCACGGGTTCCTTGCTCATGACTCCCCCTCCAGGACGGCGACCAGGTTCTGCTGCAGGCAGGGTCCGGACGTGGCGTGCGCGAGGGCCCGGTCGGACTCGCCGCGGTGGATGCGGGCGGCGGCCTCGCCGAGCCGGACGAGACCGGCGGCCATCACGGGGTTCGCGGCGAGCGCACCCCCGGACGGGTTGACGGCGACCTCGTCGCCCAGCCTGAGCGCCTTGCGCAGCACGACCTCCTGCGAGGTGAACGGCGCGTGCAACTCGGCCGTGTCGACGGGCCGTTCGAAGACTCCGGCGCGTTCGGCGGCGAGCCGCGTGGACGGCGAGTCGGTGAGGTCGCGCACGCCGAGACTGTGCGCCTCGATGCGGTGATCCATGCCCCGGATCCAAGCGGGCCGGGCACACAGCTCACGAGCCCGCTCCCCCGCGGCGAGCATCACGGCAGCCGCACCGTCGCCGACAGGCGGGCAGTCCCCGGTCCGCAACGGACGTACGACGTACTCCCCCTGCGGACGCGAACCCCGCACCTGGGCGTGGGAGTTGGCGGAAGCCGCAGCACGACTACGGGCGGCGACAGCGGCGAGCGCCGGCTCGTCCGTGTGGCCCGCGTCGATGAGAGCCTGGGCCTGGAGGGCGGCCAGCGACACCGAGTCGGGCCAGAGCGGAGCCACGTAGTAGGGGTCGAGCTGCCGGGTCAGCACGTCGCGCACCTCGCCGGGCGAGGACTTGCCGTACCCGTAGACGAGCGCGGTGTCGGCCTCCCCGGTGAGGATCTTCACCCAGGCCTCGTAGAGCGCCCAGGCGCCGTCCATCTCCACATGGGACTCGGAGATCGGCGGCCAGGCGCCGACCCCGTCGAGAGCCATGGTGAACGAGAAGGCGCGCCCGGCGAGATAGTCGCTCGACCCGGAGCAGGTGAACCCAATATCACTGGTCTTGAGGCCGGTCGCATCCAACACCTGGTGCAGCACCGGCATGAGCAGCTCGACCTCGGACAGCTCGTCCGTGCGGCGCCGGTGGTCGCTCTGGGCGAAGGCGACGATCGCCACGTCCCGGGCGGGAGAGGTGGGCGCCATCAGATCAGCTCCTTGTACGTCTCGTAGTCGGCGTCGGGTTCGCCGGTGGGCCGGTAGTGGTCGGGATAGCGGCCGCCCTCGGTCCACACGGGCTCGACCCGCAGCCCCATCCGGACCTGGTCGTACGGAATGCCGCCGATCCGCCCGTGGAGAGCGAGCCCGGCACCGTCGAGCGCGATGTGCGCATAGACGTAAGGCACCTCGATATCGAGGTTCCGCGCCTTGATATTGACGATGCAGTACGTGGTGACGGTCCCGGCAGGCCCGACCTCGACCCGCTCCTCGGTGGCCACCCCGCAGGTGGGGCAGGCGCCGCGCGGCGGGACGTACACCTTCCGGCAGGACGGGCAGCGCTCCCCGACGGTCTTGCGGGCGGACAGCGCGTTGATGTAGGCGGACTGGGCGCGGCCGGGACTGTAGGTGTAGTCGAGCCGGGCGGGAGCGACGATCCCGGTGACGGCATCATTGAACTCACCGCTGTGAGCCGTGAGTTGATGACTCTCCCCACCCTCATGCGGTTCAAAGCAGGCGATATCGGTGATGGCGCCGGTACGCTCCTCGGCCCACCGGATCCGGACGCGCATCCCGGTATGGACGGCTTCGGGCCCGGACGCGTCCAAGGCATGGAGGAGCGAGGTATCAGCCCCGTCCAACTTCACAAGCACCCAGGCGAAGGGCCGGTCGAGGGGCTGGTCGCGGCGGGGGGACGGGTTCCAGGCCCAGGTGGTGACGGTCCCGGTGGGCGCGACCTCGACGAGATCGCGGATCTCCTCGGCGGTGACGGGGTCGTACTCGACGGGCGGCACGAGCACGCGCCCGTCCCCGCCCCGCACCCCGAGCACGACGCGCTCGCGCAGCCCGGTGAGAAAGGCACTCTGAACCGGCCCGAGCGACCGGGTAAACGGAAACTCGACGACGAGGGGCGCGCGCAGTACGTCGGGCGCAGCAGAACCTGTCATGGGGCGAACTCCTTTGCTCCTGGGCAACATTCGGCAGACACCGGTGCGACTCGCGGCCGTCCGGCAAGACGGCATGAGCTCACTTCCAGCCGTCGGGCAACACCGCCTTGAACCGCACCAGCCCGTCGGGCGCACACGGACATCAGCCCACTCCCAGCCCGTCATGGGAGTCCCCCCTGGCCTTTAAGGCCTTGGGGGAGTTTGAGGACGAGCGCCGTTCAGACACGAACGGGGGTGCAGGGGGGGAGCCCCCGCGGGGTCTGGGGCGGAGCCCCAGGAACGACCACCGGCCGGCAGCCGAACGAACTCCCCCGGAGGGTCTCGGGAAGGGGCGGGGCGGGGAGAACTCAGGCCCGCCGATACACCGGCGCCCGCTTCTCCGCAAAAGCCCGAGCCCCCTCCTTCGCATCGGCCGTGGCGAAAATAGGCCACCCCCGCTCCAGTTCGGCCTTGAGCCCATCGACCTCACTCATCGACGCCGTGTCGTAGACACACGCCTTGACCGCCTCGACAGCCAACGGCCCACACGCATTGATCTGCGCAGCGATCGAGAGCGCCGCGTCCAGCGCCGTGCCGTCCGGCACGACCCGCCCGATCAGCCCGATCCGAGCCGCCTCCTCCGCCCCGTACGGCCGCCCCGTGAGCAGCATCTCCAGCGCGTGCGTCCGCGGAATCTGCCGCTGGAGCCGGACGGTCGAGCCCCCGATGGGGAAGAGCCCGCGCTTCACCTCGAAGAGCCCGAACGTCGCCCCGGCCCCGGCGACCCTGATGTCCGTGCCCTGGAGGATCTCGGTGCCGCCCGCCACGCAGTACCCCTCGACCGCCGCGATCACGGGTTTGCGGGGCCGGTGGTGGCGCAGCATCGCCTTCCAGTGCAGATCGGGGTCGGCCTTGAGCCGGTCCCGGTACTGGTCGCCCTCCATGCCCTGGCCCGCGAGGGCCTTGAGGTCCATGCCGGCGCAGAAGTCGCCGCCGGCGCCGGTGAGGACGACCGAGCGGATCGAGTCGTCCGCGTCGGCCTCCAGCCAGCCGTCGTACAGGCCCACCAGCAGCGGCAGCGAGAGCGCGTTCTTCGCTTCCGGCCGGTTCAAGGTGAGCACCAGTGTGGCGCCCTCGCGCTGCACGGTGAGGTGTTCCGTACCACCCATTGCCGTCCTCCCGTCTCAAGACCTAGAACAGGTTGCAGTAGGGGCGGTGCCAGTTCAATAGTTTTCTGACAGTCAGTCAGATTTCTTCTGCGGCACCTCTTCCCAGTTGTGCACGGCTTTGCTCTGATGACCCCCGAACCAGTCGGGGCCGGTGTCAGGAGGAATGGTGGAGTACAACCTTGCCGACCTGTTCGAGTCCGTCGTCGACGTGGTCCCGGACCGCGAGGCGCTCGTGTACATCGACCATCCCGGAACGGGCGCCGAGCGCAGGCTGACGTACCGCCAGCTGGACACGGCGGCGAACCGGCTCGCGCACCATCTGATCGACGCGGGCCTCAGGCCCGGCGAACACCTGGGCCTGCACCTCTACAACGGCGTCGAGTACCTCCAGACGGTGCTGGCCGCCCTCAAGGCCCGCCTGGTCCCGGTCAACGTCAACTACCGTTATGTGGCGGAGGAGTTGGTCTACCTCTACCGGGACGCCGACCTCGCGGCGCTGGTCTTCGACGCCGAGTTCACTCAGCGGGTGGCGGGGGCGCTGCCGCAGACGGAGAAGCTGCGGCACCTGGTCCGGGTGGGGCCCGTCCCGGGCGACGCACCGGACCTCACCGCGGTCGCGTTCGCCGAGGCCGAAGCGGCCGGCTCCCCCGAGCGGGGCTTCGGGCCGCGCTCAGCGGACGACCTGTTCATCATCTACACCGGCGGCACCACGGGCATGCCCAAGGGGGTGATGTGGCGTCAGGAGGACCTGTTCTTCGCGGGGCTGTTCGGCGGCGAGCCCGCGGGCGAGCCGGTGAAGCGGCCCGAGGAACTGGCCGAGCGGGTCGCGAAGAGCGGCGAGGGACTGACCTTCTTCCCCGCCCCTCCCCTCATGCACGGCACCTCGACACTGACCTCGTTCGTCGCCTTCAACTACGGCCAGCGGGTGGCCATCCACCGCAAGTACGTGCCCGAGGAAGTGCTCCGTACGATCGAGAAGGAGAAGGTCACCAGCGTGTCCCTGGTGGGCGACGCGATGCTGCGGCCCCTCGTCGACGCGCTGCACGGCCCGCTCAAGGGCACCGACCTGTCGTCCCTGTTCAGTATTTCCTCGTCCGGCGCGATCATGTCGGAGACGGTGCGCGACCAGCTGCAGGCGCTGGTTCCGAACGCGCTGATCCTGAACAACTTCGGCTCGTCCGAATCCGGTTCCAACGGCAAGGCGACCGACGACTCGGGCCCGGAGAAGGGCTTCCGCCTGGAGGTCAACGAGCGTACGCAGGTGGTGGATCCCGCGACGCACGAGCCGGTCGCGGTCGGCGAGCCGGGGCGGCTCGCCCAGCGCGGGCACGTTCCGCTGGGCTACTACAACGACCCGGCGAAGACCGCGGAGACCTTCTTCCAGAAGGGCACGGAGCGGTGGGTGCTCCTTGGCGACATGGCGACCGTCGACGAGGACGGCATCGTCACGGTCCTCGGGCGCGGCTCGCAGTGCATCAACACGGGCGGCGAGAAGGTCTACCCGGAGGAGGTCGAGCAGGCCCTCAAGTCGCATCCGGATGTGTACGACGCGCTGGTGGCGGGGGTGCCCGACGCGAAGTGGGGCAGCCATGTGGCGGCGGTGGTGCAGGTCCGCGACGGCGCGCACGAGCCCACGCTCGAAGCGATCCAGACCCACTGCCGCACCAGGCTCGCGGGCTACAAGGTGCCGCGCCAGCTGGTGATCACCCCCAGCATCCAGCGCTCCCCCAGCGGCAAGGCGGACTACCGCTGGGCCCGGACGGTGGCGGCGGAGGCGGACGCCGACTGAGGAGGCGGACGCCGACTGAGGAGGCGGACGCCGACTGAGGAGGCGGGCCGCTCACCCGATGCCGAACTCCCCGAGAGCGCCCAGGAATTCATCGGGGCGCTCGGTGTGCACGAGGTGGCCCGCGTCGATGGTGACCAGGCGGGCGCCCGGTATCCGCGAGGCCATCCAGGCCAGCTTCTTCTGGTCGATGTGGCTTGCCGGGCCGCCCGCGACGACCAGCGTGGGCACCGCGATCGCGGCGAACCGGCCGCGCCAGGCGGGGTCGGGGTCGTTCAGCTGGGCGTCGGTCGCCGCGATGACGGGCCAGTCGAAGCCGAGCCGCCCTGCGGGACGTTCGGCAGGTCCGCGCGGCGGGTCCAGGGGGAAGAACGGCGGGGCCTCCTCCAGGACGAGGCGGCCGATCAGACCCGGCTCGTCCTCGGCGAGCAGCGCGGCGGCAGCGCCACCCATGGAGTGACCGACCACGTCGGTGCCGGCCAGGCCCAGTTCGATGATGAAGCCCCGCAGATCGTCGCGGAACGCCTCGAAGGAATAGCCGCCCGGCCAGTCGCTCAGGCCGTGGCCCCGCAGGTCGACGGCGTACACCCGGCGGGTGACCGCGAGCCGTTCGGCGATCCGGGCCCAGTCCCGGCTGTCGCCGCCGCGGCCGTGCACGAGAACGACGGGCGGCGCCGACTCGGCACCCCGCACGCGGTAGGCGAGCCGGACGCCGTCGACGGTGACCGCGCGCGCGGCCGGGTCGAGGAAGGCGGCGACGGTACGGACGAAGGCTTCGGCGTCGTCGATCCACGGATAGTGCCCGGCGCCCGGCTGCACCTGGAGGTCGCCGTCGGCGAAGCAGGCTGCGGCCCTGGCCGCGAGGTCGGGGCAGGGCCCGCCGTCGAGCTCACCGGCCAGCAGCAGTACGGGGGCGTCGAGCCGGGCCAGGGCCGCGCGGGTGGCAGCAGGCTCGAACGCGCCGTCGCTGCCGTAGATGCCCGCCGCCTCTTCGTTGTACTGCCGCTCCCCCTCAGCGGCGTGAGCCCTGGCCTCGGCGTCCCACCGGCCGTAGAGGAGCGCATCAAAGTCCGTCTGCGGCTCGCGTCCCGCCAGCGCCGCCGCATAGGACGCGTACGCCTCCTCGAACCACGGCTCGTCCCTGCGCAGCCGCGCCGCGGCGAGCCGCTCCTCGGGCGTGGGCGGCATGCCGAGGGCCCACGGGGACGGCGTGATCAGCACGAGGCTGCCGATGCGTTCAGGGTGAGCGGCCGCGTACAGCGTCGCAAGGTTCCCGCCGGCGGAGTGCCCGAGCAGATCGATCCGGTCGAGGCCGAGGTGCGCGCGCAGCGCCTCGACGTCGGCCACCTGGCGGTCGCAGCGGTACGACGCCGGGTCACCGGGCACCGCCGAGTCCCCCGTGCCGCGCAGGTCGAGCAGGACCAGCTGTCGGTGGGCGGTGAGCCCGCCGAGGTCCCCGAGGTACTCCGAGGCACGCATCGCGCCGCCCGGTATGCAGAGCAGCGGTTCGCCCTCGCCGCGCAGGTGGTAGGCGAGTCGCGTTCCGTCGTAGGTCGTGAACATCGGCATGCGGCCGATCCTCACAGCACCCCGATGATCAAGGCAATGGGTTTCGCCGACAGCACGAACGGACCGCCCATCGAGTTGTCCACAGACCTTGACGCACCCCTCGGGCTGCTGAATTACTGATCCGACACGGGTCGACCGAATGATCGGTCGTCCGATTTCGTCGCCCTCTCGGGGGCGGAGCGAGGACGGGAGCGCAACGATGGCAGCGGAGCCGGACGAGGCGGAGCGGATGGGCCGACCGGAGCTCGAAGCCTTGCAGCTCGACCGGTTGCGGGCCTCGCTGCGGCATGCGTACGACCACGTCGGGTTCTATCGGGAGGCGTTCGACAAGGCCGGCGTCCACCCGGAGGACTGCCGCTCGCTCGCGGACCTCGCCCGTTTCCCGTTCACCGCCAAGTCCGATCTTCGCGACCACTACCCGTTCGGGATGTTCGCGGTCCCGGAGACCGACATCCGCCGCATCCACGCCTCCAGCGGCACGACGGGCCGGCCGACCGTCGTCGGCTACACCCAGCGGGACCTGGACACCTGGGCGGACGTGGTGGCCCGCTCGATCCGCGCGGCGGGCGGCCGGCCCGGCCACAAGGTCCATGTGGCGTACGGATACGGCCTGTTCACCGGCGGCCTCGGCGCGCACTACGGGGCCGAGCGGCTGGGCTGTACGGTGATTCCCGCCTCCGGTGGCATGACGGCCCGTCAGGTACAGCTCATCCAGGACTTCCGCCCCGAGATCATCATGGTGACCCCGTCCTACATGCTGACGCTGCTCGACGAGTTCGAGCGCCAGGGCGTCGACCCCCGTACGACCTCGCTCAGGGTCGGCATCTTCGGGGCCGAGCCGTGGACCGAGGAGATGCGCCGCGAGATCGAGGAGCGGTTCGCGATCGACGCGGTCGACATCTACGGGCTTTCGGAGGTCATGGGCCCGGGCGTCGCGCAGGAGTGCGTGGAGACCAAGGACGGGCTGCACATCTGGGAGGACCACTTCTACCCCGAGATCGTGGACCCGCTCACCGGCGAGGTCCTCCCGGACGGGGAGCGGGGCGAGCTCGTCTTCACCTCGCTCACCAAGGAAGCGATGCCGGTGATCCGCTACCGGACCCGGGACCTGACGCGGCTGCTGCCCGGCACGGCCCGGGTGTTCCGGCGGATGGAGAAGGTGACCGGGCGCAGCGACGACCTGGTCATCCTGCGCGGGGTGAACCTCTTCCCCACCCAGATCGAGGAGATCGTGCTGCGTACGCCCGGCCTCGCCCCGCACTTCCAGCTGCGGCTGACCCGTGAGGGCCGGCTCGACGCGCTGACGGTGCGGGTGGAGGCCCGGGCGGACACGCCGCCGGAGCAGCGCGACGCCGCGGCGCGTTCGATCGTCGCGGCGGTCAAGGACGGGATCGGCGTGTCCGTGGCGGTGGAGATCGTCGACCCCGAGACCATCGAGCGCTCGGTGGGCAAGTTCAAGCGGATCGTCGACCTGCGGCCGGGAAGACACTGAACCCGCCCCGGCCACCGGGTGTTCACGCGAACCGCTCGCGCAGCTCCCGCTTCAGGATCTTCCCGCTCGCGTTCCTCGGCAGCTCGTCGACGAACAGGACCCGCTTGGGGGCCTTGAAATGGGCGAGCAACTCCCGTGCGTGGTCGATGAGTTGGGCCTCGTCCACCTCGTCGCGCCGTACGACGAACGCGGTGACCGCCTCGATCCAGCGCTCGTCGGGCAGGCCCACGACCGCGGCCTCGGCGACCGCCGGGTGGGCGTACAGCGCGTCCTCGACCTGGCGCGAGGCGATGAGTACGCCGCCGGAGTTGATGACGTCCTTGACCCGGTCGACGACGGTGAAGTAGCCCTCGCTGTCGCGCACCGCGAGATCGCCGGAGTGGAACCAGCCGTCGCGGAAGGCCTCCTCGGTCTCTGCGGGCTTGTCCCAGTAGCCCCCGCACAACTGCGGGGAGCGGTAGACCACTTCGCCCGCCGTGCCGTCGGGCACCTCCTTGCCGCTCTCGTCGACGACCTTCGCCTCGACGAACAGCACGGGCCGCCCGCACGAGTCCATCCGCCCCTCGTGCTCCTCGGGCCCGAGCACGGTGGCGAGCGGGCCGATCTCGCTCTGCCCGAAGCAGTTGTAGAAGGCGAGCCCCGGCAGCCGTTCGCGCAGCCGCTCCAGGACCGGCACCGGCATGATCGACGCCCCGTAGTACGCCTTGCGCAGACCGCTCAGGTCGCGCGTGGCGAACTCCGGATGACCCGCGAGGCCGATCCACACCGTGGGCGGCGCGAACAGCGAGTCGGCGCGGCCCGCCTCCACCAGGTCGAAGATCCGGCCCGCGTCCGGCGCGTCCAGGATGGTGTTCTCCGCTCCCACCGCGAGGTAGGGCAGCAGGAAGACGTGCATCTGCGCCGAGTGGTAGAGCGGCAGCGAGTGCACGGGCCGGTCGCTCTCGCGCAGGTCGAGCGCCGTGATGGCGGAGACGTACTCGTGGACGAGGGCCCGGTGGGTCATCATCGCGCCCTTGGGCAGCGCGGTGGTGCCGGAGGTGTAGAGCAGCTGGACCACATCGCGCCGCTCGCCGTCGGGCTCGTACGGGAGCGGCTCGGCCAGGGCCGCGAGGAGCGAGCCTTCGCCGTCGCGCAGGGCAAGCACCGGGAAGCCGTCGGGCACCCGGTCACCGAGCGCGGGGTCGGCGAGGACGAGGGCGGCGCCGGACTGCTCCAGGATGTAGGCCAGGTCCGCGCCGGTGAGGTGCTGGTTGACCGGCACATGGATGAACCCGGCGCGGGCGCAGGCGAGGAACGCGATGAGGTACGCGTCCGAGTTGTGGCCGTAGGCGGCGACCCGGTCGCCCTTGCTCAGCCCCCGGGAGGCGAGGACGGCGGCCGCGGTGGAGACGGCCGCGTCCAGTTCGGCATAGCTCCAGGCGCGGTCCGCGTACCGGACGGCGGTGCGGTCGGGGGTGCGGCGGGCGCTGCGGCGCACGATGCCGTCGACGGTGCTGCTGCGTACCTCTTCCATGGCTGGATCCTGGGCGGCCCGCCCGGCGGGGTCAAGATATGGGCCCCATTCCCCGCCGAACAGCGTTCCTAGGACGTCAGATGGGTGAGCTTGTCGGGGTTGCGGATCGAGTAGATGGTGCCGATGAGTCCGTCGCGGAAGGCGATCAGGCCGATCTGGCGCTGGCCATCCGCGGTGATCGACAGGGCCGGGCCGCCGTTGATGTCGACGAGCTCGAAGCTCTCCAGCGGGTACCGGTTGAGCAGGCCGGTGAGGAAGGCGAGCACCTTCCCCCGGCCCATGACCGGACGCAGCGCGGCCCTGACCTTGCCGCCGCCGTCGCTCCAGGCCACGACGTCCTCGGCGAGCAGTTCGGCGAGCGCGCTCAGGTCGCCGCCCGCGGCCGCGTCGAGGAAGCGGCTGAGCAGCTTGGCGTGTTCGTCGTCGGAGAGCGGGAAGCGGTCCCGGCCGGCGGCGAGGTGGCGGCCGGCCCTGCTGTACATCTGGCGGCAGTTGGCGACGCTCGCGTCGACGACGCCCGCGATCTCCTCGTACGGCAGCTGGAAGGCCTCGCGCAGCACGAACACGGCGCGCTCCGGCGGCGAGAGGCGTTCCATGAGGTGGACGGTGGCGTAGGCGACGGTGTCGCGCAGCTCGGCCGTGTCCAGCGGGCCGAGCACGTCGGTGGCGACGGGCTCGGGGAGCCACGGCCCGACGTAGGCCTCGCGGGTCACCCGCGCGGAGCGCAGCTGGTCGATGGCGAGCCGGGAGACGACGGTGATGAGGAAGCCGCGCGCGTCCCTGATCCCGTCGCGGTCGACCCGGCTCCAGCGCAGATAGGCGTCCTGGACGACGTCCTCGGCGTCCCACACGGAACCGAGCAGGCGGTAGGCGAGCCCGAGCAGCACCTGCCGGTGGTCCTCGAACTCCTCGGCGTGCTCCGTCATGACGTGTGCCACCTCCCCGTGCGGTGCCGCCGGCCAGCGCCCCGGCGGCTGCCGCGTCATTCAACTCGACGGCGGGCCGGGGCGCCAGCGGGGCCGGGCAGATGTCCGCCGGGTCACATCGCGCGCTCGTGGCCCTCCCAGTACGGTTCGCGCAGCCGGCGCTTGTAGAGCTTGCCGTTCGGGTCGCGCGGCATCGTCTCGATGAAGTCGACGGTCTTGGGGCGCTTGTATCCGGCCAACTGGCGTGCACAGTGGGCGAGTATGCCGGTCGCGAGGGCGTCGCCCGCCTCGTGCCCCTCGGCGACTTCGACGACGGCCTTCACCTCCTCGCCCCAGTCGGCGTGCGGAATGCCGAAGGCGGCGGCGTCGGCGACGGCCGGGTGGGTCAGGAGGGCGGCCTCGATCTCGGCCGGGTAGATGTTGACGCCGCCCGAGATGATCATGTCGATCTTGCGGTCGCGGAGGAAGAGGTAGCCGTCCTCGTCGAGGTAGCCGAGGTCGCCGACGGTGAAGAAGTCGCCGATGCGGTTCTTCTTCGTCTTGCCCTCGTCCTTGTGGTAGCTGAAGCCGCCGGTCGACATCTTCATGTACACCGTGCCCAACTCCCCTGCGGGCAGCCGCACTTGGTTGTCGTCGAAGACCGCCAGCTCGCTGATGGGCCAGGCCTTGCCGACCGTGCCGGGCTTCTTCAGCCAGTCCTCGGCGGTGGCGAAGGCGCCGCCGCCCTCGCTGGCCGCGTAGTACTCCTCGACACAGCTCCCCCACCAGTCGATCATGGCGCGTTTGACGTGGTCGGGGCAGGGCGCGGCGCCATGGATGGCGTGCCGCATCGACGAGACGTCGTACCGCGCCTTCACCTCGCCGGGCAGCGAGAGCAGCCGGTGGAACTGGGTCGGCACCATATGGGTGTGCGTGCAGGCGTGTGCGTCGATGAGGCGCAGCATGTCCTCGGGCGTCCACTTGTCCATGAGGACGATGCGGTGCCCGATGTGCAGGGAGGCGCCCGCGAATTGGAGGACGGCCGTGTGGTAGAGCGGCGAGCACACCAGATGGACGTTGTCGTCGAACGGCTTGATGCCGAAGATGGCGAGGAAGCCTCCGAGGTACGTCTCCTCGGGCGGCTTTCCGGGCAACGGGCGCCGGATGCCGCGCGGGCGTCCGGTGGTGCCGGAGGTGTAGTTCATGACCCAGCCGAGTGTGCGGTCACCGGGCACCGACTCGGGCTGTCCGTCCAGGAGTTGGGCGTACGGCGCGAAGCCCGCGATCGTGCCGACGGCGTAGCGGTGCGAGGCGGGCAGCTCGGCCTCGTCGGCCGCGGCGGTGGCCGCGGCGGCGAACCGCTCGTGCGCGACGAGGACCTTGGCGCCCGAGTCGGCGACGATCCAGGCGATCTCCGGGCCGACGAGATGGTGGTTGACCGGCACGAGGTAGAACCCGCCCTGGGAGGCGGCGAGATAGGCCGTGAAGAACTCGACCCCGTTGGGCAGCACCACCGCGAAGGCGTCACCGCGCTCCAGGCCCGCCGCCCGCAGTCCGTGCACGAGCTGGTTGACGGCGCCGTGCAGACGGCCCGCGGTCCACTCCTCGCCGTCCGGTGCGACGAGGACCGGGCGGTCGGGGTCGGCGGCGGCCTGGGCCCAGAAGCCGTTGGGCGGCTGGTTCATCGGGCGTCCCTCCCGGCGATGCGGTTGATGCGGTCGATGGCGCGCTCGAAGCCGCGCGTGAGCTCGTCGAAGGTTTCCCGGACGCTGCGTTCGGCGGTCATCCTCCCGACGATCTGGCCGACGGGCGTGCCGAGCAGCGGCTCCACCTCGTACTTCTGGATGCGGGACACGGCCTCGGCGACGAGCAGGCCCTGGAGCGGCATGGGCAGGGTGCCGGGTCCGGCCGGGTCGTCCCAGGCGTCGGTCCATTCGGTACGCAGCTGGCGGGCGGGCTTTCCGGTGAGCGCGCGGGAGCGGACGGTGTCACCGGAGCCGGCCGCGAGGAGCTTCCGGGTCAGCGCGCGGGAGTGGAGTTCGGCCTCGGTGGTGGTGAGCCAGAGCGAGCCGAGCCAGACACCCTGGGCGCCGAGCGCGAGCCCGGCGGCGATCTGCTCGCCGCTGCCTATGCCCCCGGCCGCGAGGACCGGCAACGGGCCGACGGCGTCGACGACTTCGGGGACCAGCACCATGGTGGCGATCTCCCCGGTGTGCCCGCCGGCCTCGTAGCCCTGGGCGACGACGATGTCGATGCCGGCGTCCGCGTGGTGTCGGGCGTGCCGGGCGCTGCCCGCGAGCGCGGCGACGAGCACCCCCTGGTCGTGGGCGCGTTGGACGACATCGGCGGGCGGTGAACCGAGCGCGTTGGCGAGCAGCTTGATCGGGTAGTCGAAGGCGACGTCGAGCTGGTTGCGGGCCACCTGCTCCATCCAGCCGGTGATGCGCCAGCCGGACGCCTCGCCCTCGGCGAGCTCGGGCACCCCGTGCTTGGCGAGGGTCTCCCGCACGAACTGGCGGTGCCCCTCGGGGATCATGGCCTCGATCTCGGCCTCGCCGACCCCTCCGACCTTCTTGGCGGGCATCACCACGTCGAGCCCGTACGGCAGCCCGTCGGTGTGGTCCTGCATCCAGTCGAGGTCGCGCGCGAGGTCGTCGGGCGCCGTGTAGCGGACCGCGCCGAGCACACCGAATCCGCCGGCCCGCGTGATGGCCGCGGCCACCGCCGGGAACGGCGTGAAGCCGAAGACGGCGTGCTCGACTCCCAGTCTCTTGCTCAGCTCCGTCTGCATGGGGCGCAGAATGCCGCAGCCGGGGCGACGAGGGAAGAGATTTTCTGATGCTGCGTCAGATTCTTTGCCGTGCACTGCGGCGGCTCACCGCCTCATTGACACGGGCGAGCCCATGGAAGAAAGTTTCTGTCGTTCGGCGTGATCGCGAAAGATACTTTCAGAACGCCGGAGTCCGCGTCGCCGAAGGCGCGGCGGGAAGGGGTGCGTGCCGGTGGCTGAGGAAGTCCGGGGCGTGAGCAGGCGACGGCTGGCCGGTGCGGCCATGGCCCTGGGAGGTGCGCTGGTGGTGGGCTCGTTGCCGGGCGGTGAGGCGATCGCGGCGGGGCGCGGCAGGACACTGCACCGCGGATCCGCCGAGGAGGCCGGGCTGCTGCCCGACCACTTGGACCGCCTGGTCGAGGACGCGGAGAAGTTCCTCGAATCCTCCCCCGAGCACCCCTGGTACGCCGGGGCCGTGCTGCTCGCGGGGAGGGGCGGCACGGTGGCGCTGCACCACCCGATCGGCAGCGCGGTGCGCTACGCGGCGTACGACGAGAAGAGCGACCGGGCGGTGGAGTTGCCGCCCGAGCGGCGGATCGCGACGGCCGAGGACACGGTGTACGACCTCGCCTCGCTCTCCAAGCTGTTCACCTCGCTGCTCGCCGTCCAGCAGATCGAGCGCGGCGCGCTGGACCTCGACCGGACGGTCGCCTCGTACCTGCCGGAGTTCGGGGCGGCGGGCAAACAGGCCGTCACCGTACGGCAGTTGCTCACCCACACCTCGGGGTTCCGCGACTGGCTCCCGCTCTACGGGGCGCCGACGTACGAGGAGAAACTGGAGCTCATCTGGAACGAGGCCCCGGCGAGCCCGCCCGGCAGCACCTACCTCTACTCCGACCTCAATCTGATCTCCCTGCAACGGGTCCTGGAGAGGATCACCGGTCGCCCGCTGGATGCACTGCTCCACGACGAGATCACTGCTCCACTCGGGATGCACCGCACCCGCTACAACCCGCCCGCCTCCTGGAAGCCGAAGATCGCCGCGACCGAGGACGCCCGCAAGCCGTGGTCCGGGATCGACCGGGGCCTGGTATGGGGCGAGGTGCACGACGAGAACGCGTACTGCCTCGGCGGTGTCGCGGGCCACGCCGGGGTCTTCTCCTGCGCCTGGGACCTCGCGGTCCTCGCCCGTACGCTCTTGAACGGCGGCGCCTACGGCCGGACCCGGATCCTGACGCCCGCCTCCGTGGACCTGCTGTTCCGGGACTTCAACACGGCCTTCCCCGGCCATGAGCACGGGCTCGGCTTCGAGCTCTACCAGCACTGGTACATGGGCGCCATGGCGACGCCGCGCAGCGCGGGGCACACCGGGTTCACCGGCACGAGCATCGTCATCGACCCGAGCACCGACACGTTCCTCGTCCTGCTCGCCAACTCCGTTCATCCGGTGCGTACGTGGCGGTCCGGGTCCGCGCCGCGCGTGGCCGCGGGCAACGCCCTGGCGCGGGCCGTGGCGGTCCGCCCCGCGCACGGCGGCACGTCCTGGTTCGCGGGCATGGCGCGCGGCACGAGCGCCATGCTCACGCTCCCCGAGCTGCCCCTCCCCTCCGGCCGGGCCCGGCTGAGCTGCGCCCTGTGGTGGGACACCGAGCCGGGCGTGGGCACGGCCGCCCTCGAAGCCTCGGCGGACGCGGGGTCGACCTGGCGGCCCGTGCCGTTCACGACCGTACGCCCGGGGGAAGGGGCCGTGGAGCACCCGGCCGGGGCGGTGACGGGGTGGTCCGGGCGGGTCTGGCACGAGGCCACGGCGGACCTCGCCGCCTGGCGCGGCCGGCCCGTGCGGCTGCGCTGGCGGTACACGACGGGCCGGCTGTACGTCGGCCGAGGGGTGTACGTCGACGGGCTGCGGGTCACCGAGGAGCGGCGGGTGCTTTTCGACGAGGCGCGGGGGGACGACGCCGCGCGGATCGAGGCATCGGGCTGGGAGAAGTCTCCCGACTGAGCGGATTCATCAGGGGACCGGCGCCCTACTGACCCAGCACCGCCATCGCCGCGTTGTGGCCCGGGATGCCGCTCACGCCGCCGCCGCGTACGGCGCCGGCCCCGCAGAGCAGCACGTTCGCGAGGCCGGTTTCGACGCCCCAGCGGCCCGTCGAGTCGTCGGCGTAGGGGAACGCGAGGGCCCGGTGGAAGATGTTGCCGCCGGGCAGCCGAAGGTCGCGCTCCAGGTCGAGGGGGGTCTTGGCCTCGATGCAGGGTCGGCCGTCGGCGTCCGGGGCCAGGCAGTCGGCGAGGGGTTCGTCGAGGTGGGCGTCCAGTTGGGCGAGGGTCGCGGCGAGCAGTTGTTCGCGGGCCTTGTCGTTGTCGTCGGCGAACAGGCGGGCCGGGGTGTGCAGGCCGAACAGGGTGAGGGTCTGGTAGCCCTGGGCCGCGAGTTCGGGGCCCAGGATCGAGGGGTCGGTCAGCGAGTGGCAGTAGATCTCCGAGGGCGGGGCGGACGGCAGCTCGCCACGCGCCGCCTCGGCGTACGCGGTCGCCAACTGGCCGTATCCCTCGGCGATGTGGAAGGTTCCGGCGAAGGCCTCGCGCGGGTCGACGGAGGTGTCGCGGAGCCGGGGCAGCCGCTTGAGCAGCATGTTGACCTTCAGCTGGGCACCCTCCGCGGACTCGGGCGGGGTGTCGCCGAGGAGCTCGGCCAGCGCTTGCGGCGAGGCGTTCACCAGGACGTGGCGGGCGGCCACCGTGCCGGACGCCTCGGCGGTGGCGTAGGCGATCTCGGCCTCGGTGCCGTCGGTGCGGATCGCGGTCACCTCGTGCCCGGTGGCGATCTCCGCCCCGGCCGCCCGCGCGGCCCGGGCCAGCGCGTCGGTGAGGGCGCCCATGCCGCCGACCGGGACGTCCCAGTCGCCGGTGCCCTGCCCGATCACGTGGTAGAGGAAGCAGCGGTTCTGGGCGAGCGAGGGGTCGTGGGCGTCGGCGAACGTGCCGATCAGGGCGTCGGTGAGGACGACGCCGCGGACGAGGTCGTCGGTGAAGCGGTCCTCCACGGCGACGCCGATGGGCTCCTCGAAGAGCATCCGCCACGCTTCGTCGTCCGCGACCCGCTCACGCAGCGCGGCCGCGGTGGGCAGCGGCTCGGTGAGGGTGGGGAAGACCCGTTCGGCGACCTGTCGCGTGGTCTCGTAGAAGGCCTGCCAGGCCGTGAACTCGGCGTCGGATCCGGTCAGTTGACGGAACGAGGCGGCGGTACGGTCCGGGCCGCCGCCGACCAGGAGGCCGCCGGGGCGCCCGTCGCGGACGGTCGGCGTGTACGAGGAGATCGTCCGCTTGCGGACCGCGAAGTCGAGCCCCAGGTCGTCGACGATCTTCTTCGGCAGGAGGGAGACCAGGTAGGAGTAGCGCGAGAGCCGGGCGTCCACGCCCGCGAAGGGGCGGGTCGAGACGGCGGCGCCGCCGGTGCGGCCGAGCCGTTCGAGGACGAGGACGGACTTTCCGGCGCGGGCCAGGTAGGCGGCGGCGACCAGACCGTTGTGGCCGCCCCCGACGATGACGGCGTCGTACAGGTCACGGGCGAACGCGGTGCGTGCGGGCATGCCTCTTGGTAACACGGGATGATCGGCGGGGGAACCCGTCCCGGGCCGGACGGGCCGGACGGCCTCGCCATCCGTCCTCGCCGCGTGGGGTGCAAGAACCCCGATCCGCCCGGGCTCAGCGCCCGCCCCCTTGCCGCCGTGCCGCCACCCTGCGGTACAGCTCCACCGCCTCCGCCGCCCGGCCCAGTTGTTCCAGGCACTGGGCCTCGTCGTTGCGGGCGGCCAGCGTGTCCGGGTGGGCTGCGCCCAGGGTGCGCTCGCGGGTTTCGGCGATGTGGCGGTAGACGTCGAGCGCCTTGGGCCAGCGCCCCAGCCAGCCCAGGCCCACGGCGATCTCGCGGCGGCTGATCAGGGTGTCGGGGTGGTCGGACCCGAGCACCCGCTCGCGCAGGGCGCACACCTCGCGCGCCTCCTGGAGGGCCTCCTCCCAGCGGGCGAGCCGCCCGAGGTTGACGCCGAGGCCGTGCCGGGCGCGCAGCGTCTCGGGGTCCTCGGGGCCGCCGACCCGCAGCCGGTCCTCGACGAGGTCGCGGTACAGCTCCAAGGCCTCGGGGCTGCGCCCGAGCCGGCCGAGGCCGATGCCGATCTCGTAGCGGGCCGCGAGGGTGTCCGGATGGTCGGACCCGAGCGCCGCGGCCCGTCCCCGGGCCACCTCGCGGTAGGTGGCGAGCGCCTCTATCCAGCGCCCCAACAGGCCGAGCGCGTACGCCACTTCGTACCGCGTGACCAGCGTGTCGGGGTGTCCCGCGCCGAGCACCCGGGTCCGCGCGGCGGCCACGTCCTGGGCCAGCGTGCAGGAGTCCTCCAGTCGGCCGAGCCTGCCGAGGTTGACGGCGAGGTTGTGCCGGCAGCGCAGGGCGTCCGGGGCTTCCGCCCCCTGGGTGCGCTCGCGGGCCGCCAGGACCGTGACGTATGTCCGGTGCGCCTCGAAGTGGCGGCCAAGGCGCCCGAGGACGTACGCGGTCTCCTGGCGCGCGTCGAGGGTGTCGGGGTGGTCGGGCCCGAGCGAGCGGGCTCTGCCGTCGGCGACCGTGCCGAATGCGCGCAGCGCCTCGGCCGCGCGGCCCGTCCGGCTGAGCGCGAAGCCCACTTCGTAACGGCTGGAGAGCGTGTCGGGGTGCTCGGGCCCCAGGACACGGGCGCGCTCGGCGGCGACCGCCCGCTGTGCCTCACCCGCCTCCGCCCAGCGGCCGGACCGGCCGAGTTCGAGCGCCGCGTCGTGGCGGCGGTTCAGGTCGGCGAGGACGTCCGGCGGCGGGGTCGGCCGGTCCGGCTCCCGCGGGGCGGGGGCGCGCGGGGCGGTCCATTCGCCGGTGAGGCCCGCGGTGGGGTCGGGCGGGGTGACCGGGGTGAACGTGCGGGTCGCCTTGTGGCCGGTGGTCATCCCCTTCGTCCAGGACGGCAGCCGGGGCGCGTGGCGCGGGGGCAGCGGTACGGGGTCGGCGAGGGGGCGCGGCGCGCCTCGGCCCGCGGTGAGCATGCGCCCCAACTCCCCTGCGTCATCGGGGCGTTGGTCGGGCTCCTTGGCCAGCAGGGCGAGGACGGCCCGTTCGAGGAACGCGGGAAGTTCGGCGCGGTGCTCGCGCGGCGGCCGGGGCGGGGTGTCGCGGTGGCCGACGAGCACCGCCCAGGCGTCGTCCAGGTCGAACGGCGGCGCGCCGGTGCACAGCTCGTACAGCACGCAGCCGAGCGAGTAGAGGTCGCTGCGGTGGTCGACCTCGGTGCCGCCGATCTGCTCCGGCGACATGTAGTGCGGGGTGCCCATGGCGATGCCGGTGCCGGTGAGCCGGCTGGTGAAGCCGATGTCGGCGCCGAGCCGGGCGATGCCGAAGTCGCAGATCTTCACGGTGCCGTCGTCGAGCCGCATGATGTTGGCGGGCTTCAGGTCCCGGTGGACGATGCCCTGTTGATGCGTGTAGGCGAGGGCCGCGGCGACCTGTTCGGCGATGTCCACGACGTCCGGCACCGGCAGCGGATGCTGCTTGTTGTCGTCCAGGAGCTGGCTGAGGTTGCGCCCTTCCAGCAGCTCCATGACGAGGTAGAGCCCGCCCTCGTACTCCCCGAAGTCGTGGACGACGGTCACGCCCCGGTGCTGGAGCGCGGCGGCGACCCGGCCCTCGCGCCGGAAGCGCTCCCTCAGCACCCGGGTGAACGACTCCTCGTGGCCCGGCGCCGGGGGCTTCAGCAGTTTTACCGCGACGCGCCGCTCCAGCGATTCGTCGCGGGCCCGCCACACCTCGCCCATGCCGCCGCGCCCGATCAGGTCGAGCAGCCGGTAGCGGCCGTGGATCAGCCTGGTGTCCGCCATCTGATGCCGCCGCCCCCGTCACTGACCATGCGCCCTCCCCGGCCCGTCCAGTATGGCGGCCTGTCTGCGGAGTGTGTACGGGGCCGGTCGGGACCCGGGGCCGAGCCGGGCCACCGCCTTCAGGATGTGCCGGGGCGGAAGCTGCCAGCGCACGGTCGCCGGGATGCTGCGCAACACCGTTCCGGTGAAGGTCAGCCGACGGTCCACGGTGCGCTCAGCAGGGGCGGGCCGCCCGTAGAGCTCATGGGCGTACGGGGGCAGGGAGGCGTAGGCGAGGCTGGCCACGCGCCGCCAGAGGAGCTCACGCGCCGGGATCAGGAGGGGGCGGGTGGGCGGCCGGCGCAGAAAGTCGTCGACGTCCCGCGCGTCGGCGGTGACCGCGAGCTTTGGCCGTACGGAGTCGAAATAGGCGGCGAGCTCGGCGACGGTGCCGGGCACGCCGGCCGGGTCGAGCCCCACCAGGCGGGCGTCCACCCGGTGTTCGCCGACGTACCGGTCGGCCTGGGCGTCACTCAGCCAGAACCCCGAGCGCCGGCCGACACTGAGATAGCTGTCGATCTCAGCACAGTGCACCCACAGAAGAAGCTCGGGGTCGTCGATCCCGAACCGTTCCCCCGTCACGGGGTCGTCCGCCTTGAGCAGGGCGTGGATATGCCGGACCCGGGCGCCGGCCTGCTCGGCCGCCTCCTTCGTGCCGTACGAGAGCGTCCCGACGAAGTTGGCGGTACGCATCAGCCGCCCCCAGGCGTCCTTGCGGAAGTCGGAGTTCTGCATGACCCCCCGCACGGCGCGCGGGTGCAGCGCCTGGAGGTAGAGCGCCCGCACCCCCGCGATCCACATCATGGGATCGCTGTGCAGCTGCCAGGTGACCGATTCGGGGCCGAAGTAGCCCACATCGGCGTCCGCCATCCGCCACCTCCGGTGGGAGTGCGCTCTGCGCCGGGCGTGCCTGTGACACCTGAAGGTTAGTTGGTACTTCGGCGAGGGGATACGGGCACGCTACCGCCGCACCCGAGGCATTCCCAGCCCGATCCAAGCGATGATCTCCCGCTGGATCTCGTTGTTTCCGCCCCCGAACGTGAAGATCACCGCGGAGCGGTAGCCGCGTTCCAGTTCGCCGTGGAGGACCGTTCCCGCCGAGCCCTCCTTCATGGGGGCGGCCGCTGCCACGATCTCCATCAAGGAGGCGTACGCGTCCCGGCGGGCCTCCGAGCCGTACACCTTCACGGCGGAGGCGTCCTGGGGGGTGAGGGTGCCTTCCTGGACGGCGTTGACCATCTGCCAGTTGAGCAGCTTCATCGCGTCCAGGCGGGCGTGTGTGCGGGCCAGGTTCTTGCGGACCCAGCCGAGGTCGACGACACGGCGGCCGTCGGCGAGTTTCGTGTCGGCCGCCCAGCGCTGGACGTCGTGCAGGGCGCGGATCGCCATCGTGCCGTGGGCGGCCAGGGTGACCCGCTCGTGGTTCAGCTGGTTGGTGATCAGTCGCCAGCCCTTGTTCTCCTCGCCGACCCGGCGCGACACGGGGACCCGGATGTTCTCGTAGTAGCTGGCCGTGGTGTCGTGCGAGGCGAGCGTGTTGATCAGGGTGCAGCTGTAGCCGGGGTCGGTGGTCGGGACCAGGAGCATGGTGATGCCCTTGTGCGCGGGGGCGTCCGGGTCGGTGCGGACGGCCAGCCACACCCAGTCGGCTGTGTCCCCGTTGGTCGTCCAGATCTTCTGCCCGTTCACTGTGTAGGTGCCGGTGGTCGCGTCGCCCTCGCGCACCGCCCGCGTCTTCAGCGCCGCGAGGTCCGTCCCCGCGTCCGGCTCGCTGTAGCCGATCGCGAAGTCGATCTCGCCGGAGAGGATCTTCGGCAGGAAGTACGCCTTCTGCTCGTCCGTGCCGAACTGCATGATCGTCGGGCCTACGGTGTTCAGCGCCATCAGCGGCAGCGGGACCCCTGCCTGGGCGGCCTCGTCGAAGAAGATGAACTGCTCCATCGGGCTCAGCCCGCGCCCGCCGTACTCCTTGGGCCAGCCCACCCCCAGCCAGCCGTCCCCGCCGAGCCGCCGCACGGTCTCGCGGTAGAAGCGCTTCTGCGCGGCCGGGTCGGCGTACCGGGCGTAGACGTTGTCCGGCACCAGGTCGGCGAAGTAGGTCCGCAGCTCGGTGCGCAACTGCTGCTGCTCAGGCGTGTATTCGAGGTGCACGGCCCCTCCAGGACGGTCGCGGTACGGCGGCGCACACAGTAGAACGTGTTCCAAGAATCTGGAACCCTCTCGTACGCGCCGCCCGCTGGACACCGGGTGTACGACACCCGATCGGCGCCGAGCAGTCGCCCGGGCCCGCGTTTCCCGGTGAGCATGGCCGAGGCGTGTCCGTCGATTCCCGCACCCCTTCACCGGAGGCCCCAGTGACCACTGCCCGTGACCTGATGACCGCGGACGTACGCTGCGTCCCCGCGTCCGAGACCCTCGACCGGGCCGCCCAGTTGATGCGCGACCACAAGATCGGCGCGCTGGCGGTCAAGGGCAGCGACGGCGAGCTGGCCGGCATCGTGACCGACCGGGACATCGTCGTGAAGGCGCTGGCGGCGGGCAAGGACGCCTCGAAGGTGACCGCCGGCGACCTCGCCGAGGGCGGCGTACACACCGTGGACGCCGGCGCGGACGCCGCTCTGGCGGTCAAGGCGATGGGCGAGGCGCGGATCCGCCGGATCGTGGTGGTCGAGGACGGCACGCCGGTCGGCATGATCACCGAGGCGGACCTGGCCCGGAAGCTCACCGCGGAGGCGTTCTCGTCGTACGCGGGCCGGGTCTACGCGGCTCCCTGAGCCGACTGCGAGGGCTGCCGCGCCGTGGTGCGTACGGGGCCGTGTGGGCCGGATGCGGTCCGGGTAGGCGGGGGCGAGAATGGTGCATTACCGGAGAGACGTAGGAGGCGGCATGAACGATCAGTCCGATTCCGGCCCGCACGAGCGCGTGACCCCCGATGCCCTGCTGCACACGGGATCCGGGGGCGAGGTCACCGCCGAGGACCTCGTACTCGCGTCCGGGCGGGACGTTACCCCGCAGAATCTGGCCTGGGCCGAGCGCAAGCTGGCCGCGGAGGGTCCCGCCGCCCTCGACAAGATGCTTCCCTGAAACCCGCCCGGTGAGCGACGGCCTCGCGGGGCGCGTCGCCGGGCGATGAAGCGTGCCCGGGCGGATCCGGCCGAGCTCGTCTCCACAGCGCGGGCTCGTCGCCATGGCGTCGCCGGTGGAGTTCCCGCCCGCCGTCCGGGGCGCTTCAGGCGGTGAGCCGGACCTGCCGCAGGAAGGCGGCGTTGTCGGGGGTCTGCCGGAGTTTGTCGAGCAGCGCTTCGAGCGCGCCGTGTGCGTCCTGATGGTGCAGCGCCCGGCGCAGACCGCGTACGGCGCTCAACTCCCCCGGATTCAGGAGGAGTTCCTCGCGCCGCGTACCGGAGGGCGTGACGTCGACGGCCGGGAAGAGCCGCTTGTCGGCGAGGGGTCGGGCGAGCCGCAGCTCCATGTTGCCGGTGGACTTGAGCTCCTCGAAGAAGTAGTCGTCGCCTCGCGATCCGGTCTCCACGAGGGCGGTCGCGAGGATCGTGAGGGAGCCGGCCTCCTCGGTGAGCCGCGCGGCACCGAACAGCCGCTTGGGGCCGTGCAGCGCGGCGGCGTCGACTCCGCCGCTGAGGGTACGTCCGCCGGGTCCGGCCGCGTTGTTGTGGGCGCGGCACAGCCGGGTGAGCGAGTCGAGGAGTACGACGACGTCGCGGCCCTGCTCGACCAGGCGCTTGGCGCGCTCGATGGCGAGTTCGGCGAGCGCGATGTGCTCCTTCGGCGGCCGGTCGAAGGTGGAGGCGAGCACCTCGCCGTGGACCGAGCGCCGCATGTCAGTGACCTCTTCGGGCCGTTCGTCGACCAGGACCACCATGAGGTGGCACTCGGGGTGGTTGTGGGCGACCGCCTGGGCCAACTCCTTGAGCAGAACGGTCTTTCCGGTCTTCGGCGGGGCGACGATCAGGCCGCGCTGCCCCTTGCCGACGGGTGCTACGAGGTCGACGACGCGGCCGGCGAGCCGGTCGGCCCGGGTTTCCAGGCGCAGCCGCTCACGCGGGTGCAGGGGGGTGAGATCGGCGAAGTGCGGCCGGTGGCGCAGCGCCTCGACGGGCCGGCCGTTGACCCGTACGACGCGCTCGGGCGTCGGCCCCTCGCATTCGATGAAGTCACCGCCCCGCAGGGCGAGTTGGCGGATGAGGGCGGGCGGGACTTTCACGTCGCCCGGAGCCGGGGCGTACCCGGCGGTCCGGATTCGGCCGTGCCCGCCGGCGAGGTCGAGGACGCCGGCGAGCGGGGCTTCGATGGGGTGGTCGTGGTGGATGGCTGTGGGGTGTTCGAGCGTACTGAGCACAGGAGGGTCCCTTCGCGCGACGGGGCGCAGGAGAAGTCCGGGCCGTATGACGGCCGGGAGGGGAACAGCGGGCGCCGCGCCGGAGGCGGCACCGGGAGGAAACAAGCACGGACGCCGCGAAGAAGGGGCGTACACACGTGCTGATGGCAGAGTAGCACTCCCCGATGCCGACGGGTTCGGGCTGCGCCCGACGGCCGGGACGGGGAGGCCGTTCGCGGCGGCTCCGCCGAGGGCCGCGGGCGGTGAACTCCCGTGCAGGGACGGGTAGTTGATCGCTTGATGGGATCTTCCAGCCGTGGTTCACGCCCGAAGGCCGCGTGGCTCGGCGGGGTCGGCGGCTCGACCGGGTCGGCAGCACGGCGGCACGGGGACCCGGCGGCTCCCCCCCCTGAGCCCGGTCGGCGTCAGACGCCGGTGACGGCCTCGATCGTGCCGTCGGCGACGGCCGCCACCAGGGCGGCGTGATCGGCGGCGTTCTGCTCGGCGTAGCGCACCGCGAACGTGGCGACGGCCCGCTCGAAGGCGTCGGAACCGCCGAGGTAGGCGGCGATCGCGATGCGGTCGCCGGACCGCGCGTGGGCCCGCGCCAGGGCCGTCCCGCACAGGCCCGCGTACGCGCCCAGAAGGTGCGCGGGCATCCCGTCGAGGTCGACGGAGCCCTTCGTGTCACGGAGCTGGCGCCAGTAGAAGTGCCGCCCCTGCGGCCCGGTCATCCAGCCGAGGAAGATGTCACCGGCGGCCTGCATCAGGCGCTGTCCGGCGACCACCCGGTGCCCGTGGTGGGCGTGGGCCGCGCCGGGCAGATGCGGTTCGAGTACCGACCGCTCGGCCTCCTTGATCTGCAGGAACAGCGGGTCGGCCGCGTCCCGGCCCTCCAGGAGCACGACGTAGCAGCGGGTGCCCACACTGCCCACCCCGACGACCTTGCGGGCCGCGTCCACGAACCGGTACCGGTCCAGCAGGATGCGCCGCTCCTCGGCGAGCGACGAACGGTAGTCGCTGAAGATCTTGCGCAGGGCCACCAGATCGGGGACGGCGACCGGGTCGAGCAGCGGCGGGTCCTCGATGATGCGGCGCCGGCCGTCGCGGATCTCGGTGAGTTTGGCGAGCGCCCGCAGGCCGGTGCGCCCGCGCGCCTCGGCCAGGCCCGCCTCGGCCGCCTTGTGGTTGCCGGTGCGGCGGACCAGGCGCACGATGTCCCGGGTGTCGATGTGCTCGTACCAGACGTCCAGCTCGCCCCGGGCGGCGAGCCTGCGTATGCCACGGCGGTACGCCTCCGCCGCGGCCAGCGCCGAGACACGGACGTCGGCGTCCGGGAGCCCGTTCTCGCGAGCGGCGACGGCGACGCTGGCGGCGAGGCGCTTGACGTCCCATTCGAAGGGGCCGGGGCACGTCTCGTCGAAGTCGTTGACGTCGAACAGGAGGGCACGCTCCGGGGAGGCGAACACGCCGAAGTTCAACAGGTGGGCGTCGCCGCAGAGTTGGACGGTCAGGCCGGTGTCCTCCTGCGCGGCGAGGTCGGCGGCCATCACTGCGGGCGACCCGCGCAGGAAGCGGAACGGGCTCTCGGCCATCCGCCCGTACCGGATCGGCACCAGTTCGGGCACCCGCGTCCGGTCCTGCTCCCCCAGCACCGCGAGGGGGTCGGGCCGGTCGGCGCCCGGGATCCACCGGCCGTGCGCGGAGCGGGAGAGCCGCTTACGGGCGGCTCGTCCGTGCCGCGCCCGCTCCTCGGGGCTCATCGGGGGCCGCGCGGCGGGACTCGGGCTCGGGCTCGTCATGGGTCACACCCTCCGGCATTCGGTCCGGGGCGGGCGGTGGTCGGGAACGTGGCCTACGCCTTCTGCTCGCAATCCGAGCGTATCCAGGGTGGGCGACCACGGCACCTGCTGCGTCGGCCACCCTGCGGCGCCCCAAGGGGCGCGGGGAACTGCGCGACCAGCCCCCGACGACCCGTGGTCGAAGGTCCGCAGTTCCGCAACCCGCGCTGTTGCAGAGTGCTCAGCCGGCCTGCCCCGTCGCCTCACCGCCGGAGGCACCCCGCTCCTGGAACACCTCCCGCGCCGCCGTGATGCCGTTGATCGCCGCGGGGAAGCCCGCGTACCCGGCCATCTGCGTGATGACCTCGACGACCTCCTCGCGGGTGCCGCCCACGTTGAGGAAGCCGTGGATGTGGACGCGCAGCTGGGGCGCGGCCGTGCCGAGGGCGGTGCACATGGCGATGGTGGCCAGTTCGCGCGACTTCAGGTCGAGCGCGGAGCGGGAGTAGATGTCCCCGAAGGCGAACTCGATGATGTAGCGCGCCAGATCGGGCGCGATGTCCCGCAGCGAGGCGACGACCTGGTCGCCGGCGTGCCCGTCGACCTCGGTCAGCTTGGCGAGCCCGCGCTCGTACCGGTCGCCCGGCAGCGGCTCGGTGTCGACGGGGGTGGCGGCGGCGTCGGGACGGGCCTCGAAGACCTCGCGGGCGGCGCCGATGCCGTTGAGCGCGGCGGGGAAGCCCGCGTACACGGCGGTGTGGATCAGGATCTCCACGATCTCGGCCGGGCTCACTCCGACGTTGAGCGCGCCGTCGATGTGGAAGCGAAGCTGGGGAGCCGCGTTGCCCATGGCGGCCAGCGCGCCGACGGTGGCGATCTGCCGCTGGCGCAGGGTGAGTCCGGGGCGGGACAGGACGTCGCCGTATCCGAAGGCGACGGTCATGTGGCCGAGGGCGGGGGCGATGTCGGCCAGGCTGTCCAGAACGGCCGGGTTCTCCTGGCCGCCGACGATCCGCAGCACGGCGAGCCCGCGCTCGTACCGCTCCCCGGCGGTCTCGATGGCCTGGGCGGTCCGGGCGTCAACGGCGTTCTTGGCGTTCTCTGCGCTGTTCATGTGCAAGACGCTACGAGTTGGAGCACGCTCTAACGCAAGCGGCTGTGCGCACCCGGTGTGTGGCCGAAGGCGCGGCGGAACACATCGATGAACGCGCTGGTGGAGGACCAGCCGCAGCGGTGGGCCACGACGGTCACCGGGGTGTCCTCGGCGAGGAGTTGCAGGGCGCGGTAGAGGCGGAGCTGGGTGCGCCACTGCGGGAACGTCATGCCGAGGTCCGCGCGGAACAACCGGGTGAGGGTGCGCTCGCTCGCGCCCACTTCGGCGCCGAGTTCGGCGAGCCCGCGCCGCTCGGCGGGGTCGGCTTCGAGCAGCGCGCACACCGCGACCAGGCGGGGGTCGCCGGGCGCGGGCAGATGGACGGGCTCCTGCGGCGAGGCGCGCAGCTGGTCGAGCAGCACGGCCCGCAGCCGCTTGCCCTCGGGGCTTTCGTCGTCGGGCGAGCGGGTGTGGGCCAGAAGCAGCTCGCGAAGGAGCGGGCCGACCATCAGCACGGTGGGGGCGTCCAGGCCCAGCGGGTTCTCGTGGGCGGCGATGCCCATGAGGTGCAGTTCGAGCCTGCCGTGCGCCCGGTGGGAGTGCACGGTCCCGGCCGGCACCCAGATCGCGCGCGTGGCGGGGGCCACCCACGTCCCGGCCTCGGTCGTGACGGCGAGGACTCCGTGGCCGGCGTAGACGATCTGGTGGTCGTCGTGCCGGTGCGCGTCGATGCTGTCCCCCGGGGCCATCTGCTGGGCACGGGTGGGGGCGACGGGCGTGTGGCGGATCTTCGGCATCGCTTGGCAATTTATCGGAAGCGGGACAGGGTGGGGGTCTCGTTCCGAAGCTGTGCCTGGCCGTGATCTGCCGCTCCCTGGTCTTCGTGGGCCTGAGCGCCTTCGGCGCCCTGTACGCCCGCCAGCGCGTGAGCGGCGATCAACTCGCGGGCTCCGCCGCCCTGTTCGTGCTGTACGCCGGTGGCGCGATCGGCACGGTCGCGAGTGGCAGGCTCGCGGCGCGCTGGGACCGGGTGCGGGTGGTGAACGGGTCGTACGCGGCCGCGGTGCCCGCCGCGCCGGGGTCGTGTTCGTACCCGGCCCGGCGTTCTACGTGTTCGTCGCGCTGACCTCGGCCGCGCTGTATATGCCGTTCTCCTGGCAGGCGACGCTGGGTCAGGACTATCTGCCGACCCGGATCGGCACGGCGGGCGGGGTCACGCTCGGCCTGACGGTGAGTGTGGGCGGGTGGCCGGCCCGCTGATCGGGGCCGCGGCGGACGCGACCTCGCCGGGGACCGCGCTCGCCCCGCTGATCGCCTTCCCCGCCCTGGCCTGGCTCCTCACCCGCACCTGCCGGGGCCGGAGGATCCAACACCGGATTCCACGAACTCCCTTGCACGGCAAGGCAGTTGAGCGGAATCAAGACACCGACTTCGCCCCCGCGGCGGCGATGGCGGCCGTCGCGGTGCGGGCCCGCTGGGCGATCTCGTCCTGGGGTTCGGCGGGGCTGTAGACGACGAGCGCCCGGTCCGCTTTGTCGAGGAGCAGGGCGTCCGGCGCGGCCGCGGTCTCGCCGTCGTACGCGAGGGTGTTGACCTCGTCGAGGCCGGTGAGCCGCACCGACCGTACGCGTTCGGCGCGGTAGACGTGCGAGCGGCGCAGGGCGCCCGCGAGAGCGGAGACGGCGAGGCGGGTGCGGGCGAGCGGCACCTCGGCGTCGACGGTGCGCAGGTCGATGAGGCCCTCGTCGAGGCGGGGCCGGTGCGAGGGGGCGAGCCCGTCGGGCTGGTAGTGGCCGTTGCCCGCGAACAGCAGCCAGAGCGCCCGCGGGCGGCCGTCGATGCGCAGGCGTACGGGGGTGGCGGTGCGCAGCACCCGGACGAGGGCGATGGCGGCGGCCGGCCACTTGCCGATCCGGTCCTCCATGGCTTCACGCATGCGGACCAGGTCGGGGTAGAGGCCGATGCTGAACGTGTTGAGGAAGGCGGCGACGTCCCCGCCCGCGTCGTCGCGCGCCCGGGCCAGGTCGACGCGGATCGCCTCGCCGTGTTCGACGGCGTACACGGTGTCCTCGAAGGCGGCGACGCCCGCGTCGAGCGCGAAGTGGTTGAGGGTGCCGCCGGGGAACACCGCGAGGGCGAGCCCGGCTCGGGCGGCACGTTCGCAGGCCGCGTTCACGGTGCCGTCGCCGCCGCACACGCCGAGCACTCCGGAGAGCTCGCCCGCCCGGGCGACGGCTTCGTCGAGGAGTGCGCCCAGGTCGTCGCCGGGCCCACGTTCGACGATCTCGGCCTCGGGCAGCAGCAGGCGCAGGTGTTCCGGCGCGGGCAGGCGGCCCGGGACGCCTTTGCCGGAGCCGCCGTTGACGACCACGACGAGACCCTGCCCCTGGTGCAGCGCGGGCGCCGCGGCGCGGGTGTGCAGGGGGTGTACGGGCTGCGGCCGGGGCGGCCACCAGTAGCAGGTGACGGCGGCCGCGGCCATGCCGAGCGCGCAGCCGGCCAGTACGTCGCCGGGGTAGTGGACGCCGACGTAGACGCGGGAGAACGCCACGGCCGCGGCGACGGGGGCGAGCAGCGCCCCGTACCGGGTGGATTCCAGGGCCACGCCGGTGGCGAAGGCGGCGGCCGACGCGGAGTGCCCGGAGGGGAACGAGGTGCTGCGCGGCAGCTTCGCGAGGCGCCGCACCAGCGGCACGGTGTCGATGACCGGGCGCCGGCGCCGGGTCGCGTACTTGGCGACGGTGTTGGTGGTGAGCGAGGCCAGCGCCAGGGCGCCGATCCCTCGCCGGGCGGCCCGGCGGGCCATGGGACCGCCGGCCACCGAGAGCGCGGCTGCCGCGGCGAACCACAGCCGCCCGTGGTTGGCGGCATGGCTGAGCGCGGGCAGCACCTGCTCGGCGCCGGCCAGCTTCGCGGTGGCCACCCGCTCGAACCAGCGGCGGTCGATCGCACCCATCCGGGACATCGGTGACATGCCCCCTGCCTAGGGTCGGTCCGGCGGATCTTGTCTGGGACGCGGGGGCCTGGCACGCCCATCTGCGGCGTTGTCGTCGGTTGCCGACGCTCCGCGTCGCCGCCCTCCTCCGCCTTGCAGCTGGACGCACCAGGCCCCCGCTCACCAGGACGGAAGAGCTGAGCCGCATCGCAGGCGACCAGATCCGCCGGACCGACCCTAGCCCGGATGGCACCGGGCCGCCCGCCGGACTCACCCGGACGGGCGGCCCCGCTCCAGGGCCGCCACCAGCGTCGGCACATGGCTGTGGTCGATGTCCTTCACGGCGGTGACCAGGGTGACGGTGTCACTCTTGGCGAGGCCGCGCAGCCGGTCGAGCGCCTGGGCCGGTTCGGGCTCGGCCAGTTCGGCCTCGTACCGCTCCTGGAACTCGGCATGGCGCGTGCGGTCCTCGTGGTACCAGCGGCGCAGTTCCGTCGAGGGGGTGAGCTCCTTGGGCCACTCGTCGACGGCCGCGCGTTCCTTGGACAGGCCCCTGGGCCACAGCCGGTCCACCAGGACGCGTACGCCGTCGTCGCCCTCGGGCGGGTCGTAGACCCGGCGGACCCGCATCGTGCGCTTTCCCGGCATGGATGCCTCCATAGGTGTCGCCTGCCCCATGCTGTCAACAGCCCAACCCTGTCAACAGCCCACCGATTTCGCGACCGACGCAAAGGGCGGCCCGATCGCCCGGGCCGCCCTGAGAACCTGTGTCCGATGCCGAGGTGCGCGGCGTCAGACGCCGACGGCCTCCTCGACTTCCTCTTCGGCCTCGTCGGCCTCTTCGGCAAGGGCCGCTGTCACTGCGCCGGACGGCGCCACTTCTGCGGTGACCGGCGAGGCAGCGGCCCGGGCCCGGCGGCGTTCGGCCAGCCCCGCGACCGCCATCACGGCGAGGCCGAGGACCAGCCAGGCGGCGAGCACCCACACATTGCGGTCGAGGCCGTGGCCGCCGAAGTAGACCAGGTTGCGGATGCCCTCGACGAGCCCCGCGCCGTTCCAGAACGCGTGCAGACTGCCGAAGAAGCCGTTCTGCAGCTCGGGCCGGAACAGACCGCCGGAGCTGGTGAAGTTGAGCATCACGAAGAGCACCATCACGGCGAGCGTGGTCCAGCGCTTGAGGAAGGTGTGGAGCCCGGCGCCGAGGAAGAGGATGCCCGCCGAGTACAGCCAGGACATCGCCCACACGCCCCACAGGCCGTGGTCGACCAGGTGGAACAGCGGTCCCGCGAAGGCCGCGCCGATCACCGAGACCACGAAGGAGACCCCGGTCACCAGCGCCGCCCGCACCTTCAGCGAGAGCCCGGCTCCGGCCGCGCCGAGCGCCGCGACGGAGGCGTACGAGCCGATGCTCACGGCGATGAGCAGGAAGAAGATGCCCGATCCTGTCGGGTCGTCGGAGACCGGCGGTACGACGTCGGTGACCTTGAGGGGCACTCCTTGGGCGCTCGCCACCGGGGTGAAGACCTTCGTGACGGCGGTGGCGCTCATGTCGGAGCCGGCCGAGGCGACGATCAGCTCGGGAGCCTTCGCGTTCAGGACGTAGGCGCCGGTGATGTCCCGGTGCCTCAGCTGGTCGACGGCGGTGGCCCGGTCGGCGACGGTGCGGACGTCGAGCTTGTCGCCCGCCTTGTCCTTCACCGTCTGCGCGAACACCTTTGCCTCGGGGCCCGCCCCGACGACCGCGACCGGCAGGTGGTGCGGCTCGGGGGTGGCGAACGCCCCCAGGTAGGCGAGTCCCATGCCGAGGCACATCAGCAGCGGGGTGATCAGATGCGTGAGGACGTGCCGCAGTGCGGGGTTCGACGACGCGGTACGCACGTCGCCCGGCGCGGCGACCCGTCCAGCCTTGTGGCCTCCGGACATGACAGGACCCTTCTGATCGGGCCCACGGCCGGACTGGCCGCGAACCCGATGGTTGGCTTTTACAACTCCAATGAGTTGTACTCTACAAGCATTTCCTCGGGGAAGCCACCCCGGTCGCGACCGGGGCCCGGCCGCGCTGAGATGGGGCCATGAAACGCCAGGTCGACCCATGGTGGGCCGAGCTGCCTCCGGCGGCCGGCGCGGCCGTCATGGCCACGGCGATCATCTCGATCGGGCTGCACCTGACCGGCCACGAGGCGCTCTCCCGGGTGGGACTCGTCGTCGCCGCGCTGCTGTGGCTGCTGCTCGCGTGCGACTTCGTCTCGCGGCTGCTCGGCAACCGGCCCCGCTGGGCGAGCGAGGCGGACACACCGCCCGCGCTCACCGCCGTCGCCGCCACCACGGTGCTCGGCACCCGCCTCTCGGCGCTGGGCTGGCAGGGCCCGGCCGCGGCCCTGCTGGCGCTGGGTGCGGTGATCTGGCCGGGGCTCCTGATCGCGGTCGTACGCCACTGGCAACGGCGGATGCCGGGGGTGGCCTTCCTGGTGTGTGTGGCGACCCAGGGCTTGGCGGTCCTTGCCGCGACGCTGTCGCTCGCGGGCGAGGGCGACTGGCTGAGATGGGCCGCGCTGGTCGCGCTCGGGCTCGGCCTTTTCCTCTACGCCTGTGCGCTGGTCCGGTTCGACTTCCGGCAGATACGGGACGGGGCCGGCGACCAGTGGATCGGCGGCGGCGCCCTCGCGATCTCGGCGCTCGCCGCATCGAAACTGTCCGCGTCCCCGCTGTGGACCGGCACCGCGCACACGGCCCTGCGGACGAGCGCCCTCGTCCTGCTCGGCCTCAATCTCGCCGCATGCGCCGTACTGCTGCTCGCCGAGGCGCGGTGGCCGCGGCCTCGCTACGACATCCGCCGCTGGTCCACGGTGTTCCCCCTCGGCATGACGGCGGTCGCCTCGCTGTCCGTCTCGGCCACCACGGGGATCGCCTGGCTGCACACGCTGGGCGTGGCGCTGCTGTGGATCGCCTTTGCGGCGTGGGTGCTGGTCCTGGCGGGATTCGCGAAGAAGCTCGACCGAGTGCCGGGCGGGACAAGCTAGTTGGAGCCCCGGCGCTCGCTTCGTACCCGCCGCACCAAATCCGAGGCCGCCCCCGCCCACTGCGCATGCTCAAAGGTGAACCCCGCCTCCAGGAGGCGCCCCGGCACCACCCGCCGGCTTTTCAGCAGCAACTCCGTATCCGAGCGGAGCGCGAACGCACCGAGCTCGGCCATCCACTTCGTGGCGGGCAGCCCCACCGGGACGCCCCAGGCGCCGCGCAGGGCGCGCATGAAGGCCCGCTGCGGGAGCGGGGCGGGGGCGGCCAGGTTCACGGGGCCGGTGAAGTCGTCGCGTGCGACGAGGAACTCGACCGCCCGCACGAAGTCCTGGTCGTGGATCCAGGACACGTACTGCCTGCCGCCCGCGACCGGCCCGCCGAGGCCGAGCCTGGTCATCTTCAGGAGCACGTCGAAGACGCCCTCGCGGTCGGGGCTCATCACCATCGCGGAGCGCAGGGCGACCTTGCGGGTGTCCGGCGTCCGGGCCTCTTCCTGGGCCGCCTCCCACGCCTTGGCGATCTCGACGCTGAACCCCCAGTAGTCGGGTACGTCCGGCTCGGTGCCGCCCACGATCCCGGTCGCCTCGTCGTTGGCCGCGTCGAAGCGGTGGGCGTACACGGTCGCGGTACTCATCTGGAGCCATACCTTCGGGGGCCGCGCGGCGGCGCCGATCGCCTCGCCCACGACCTGGGCGGAGCGCACACGCGATTCCATCATGGCCCGCAGGTTTGCCTCGGTGTAGCGGCAGCTCACGCTGCGGCCCGCCAGGTTGATCACCACGTCGCTGCCGTCGACGACCTCGGCCCACGCGCCGGGCTTCTCGCCGTCCCAGCCCACCTCACGCTCGCGGCGCGGCCGCCGGGTCAGGATGACGACGTCGTGGCCCGCGGCGGTCAGCGCCCGGTCCAGGATGGCTCCGACCTGCCCGGTTCCGCCGGGAATCACTATCTTCATTGCGCCCCCTCGATATGGGCGCGACCCTAGCGCACCGAATTGAACGCGTTCAAACCGGCCTTGTGGTCACCCGGGTGGCTTGCGTGCGGTGGTGGGTAGGAGCCGGGCAGGCCGAGACTGGAGGCGGCTGCCGGATCGGACCGAGCGGCGTGCGAGCCACTGGTCGCAACCCAGGAGGTAGCCGTGGTCGACAGCGAGGCGTGGGGGGACGACGTCTATCAGCCCGACGGCTCCGAGGTACAGGACGACGAGGGCATCCTGAGCGCCGAGGACACGCTCCTCGACGACGGCCCCGCCGATCCCCTCGACGTGGGCTACTCGCCACCGGAACGGCCCTGGGCCGTGGAGCGCGACGGGGTGACGGCGGCCGAGCGGCTGCACGGCGAGAGCCTGGAGAGGCGCCTGGCCGACGAGGTACCCGAGGTGTCCGACACCGACGGCATGGGCGACACCTGGGACACCGACGGCGAGCCGCGCGACATCGAGGTCGGCGGCGCCCGCGCCGGACGGCTCGTGGCCCCCGACGAGGGAGCGCACCCGGACGACGAGACCCGCATGCTCGCCACCGACGTGGGCATCGACGGCGCGGCCTCCTCCGCCGAAGAGGCGGCCATGCACATCGTCGACGAGGACGATCTCGACGACCTCGAAGGCTTCGAGGCCCCCGCCCGCATCGAACAGGGCGACTGAAACCCGCCGACCGAGACCCCGGAGCCCCCCATGCAGCGTGACAAGCAGCCTTCGTACCAGCCGGTGGTCTTCCGTGACAAAGCCGCCGGGTTCGCCTTCCTGACCCGGTCGACCGCGTCGAGCGAGGAGACGATCGACTGGGACGACGGCAACACCTACCCGGTCATCGACGTGGAGATCTCCGCGGAGAGCCACCCCTTCTACACCGGCAAGGCCCGGACGGTGGACACGGAGGGGCGGATCGCCCGCTTCGAGCGCCGTTACGAGGGCAAGGAGTGACCCGGCCGGGCCGGTGGGTCAGGGCTTCCTGCCGCGCGGGACGGCCACGTCGGTGAGGACGGCCGCGCCCTGCTCCAGGTCCCGCCAGGTGTGGCCGTGCCAGGCGAGGACGGCGACGGCCGACGTGGGGAACTTCGCCCCGAGCCGGTCGAGGGCGTCGCCCCGGCCCTCCCCCGCCAAGGTCAGGACCAGATCCTCAAGGCCTGGGTTGTGCCCGATCACGAGCAACTCGCCCACTCCGTCCGGGACTTGACGCACGACGCCGAGCAGCCCGGGCACATCGGCCGCGTACAGCCCCGGCTCGTACCGTACGGGTGGCGGGCTGCCCCACTGGGCGACGGCCAGCTCGCAGGTCTGGCGGGCGCGGAGGGCGGTCGAGCACAGGACGAGGTCGGGCAGGCAGTCCATGTCGGACAGGAGCAGCCCGGCGGCCGGCGCGTCCCGGCGGCCGCGGGCCGCGAGCGGCCGCTCGTGGTCGGCGACGCCGTCGGGCCAGGCCGACTTGGCGTGCCGCAGCACGATCAGGCGGCGCAGCGGGGCGAATTCGGGGCGGGTCGTCATCGGATGCCTCCGTAGCGGTCGTCGTGCGGGTCCGGATCTCTGTTCACCACCGTGCGCCGCCGTGTCGCGCCTTCCCCCGCCCGACCCGGGTGCCGGAAGATCCACGACGTGCGCCGGAAGCCCTGTTCGCGGCGCGAGCTGCCCTGTCGACCCGTTCCGCACAGGAGGAACCCTCCGTGAAAAGACTTCTGCTCGCCTCGCTGATGCTTCTGACCGCGCTCGCCGCGCCGACGGCCGCCGCCCAGCCGTCGGCCACGGCCTACCGTCAGCCGGCCGAGCCGAGCCCCCACGTACGCACGACGCGATGGCAGACGGGCAGCACGTACTACATCGACGGCACCACCTGGACGCCCCACGCCGTCGTACGCACCTATGTGGAGGGCTGGGAGAAGGCACCGAGGACCCGCCAGTGGAGCCAGGACACCACGGACGCGAACGGCAACTTCTCCTTCCAGCGCTACGAGCCGTACAACCCCTACGAACACGGTCTGCTGCACCTGTACATGGTGGACTCCGTGACGGGCCGCCGGAACGGGGTGTCCATCCCGCTGCCGTAGCGGCATCGCAAAAGCAGCGGCATCGCAAAAAAGGGAGGCGCGCGCCTCGCCGGGGCTGTTAGCTTCACCGGCATGAAGAAGCGTGCGGCTGTGCAGTGGACGACGACGCCGGAGAGTGTCCCGGCGCGCTGACAGCTGTGTACGTCAAGAAGCCCCGGGGCGAGTGGCCCCGGGGTTTTCCGTGCGGTCACTCGTCCCATGAAGACCGCGAGGAGCCCCCCGTGCACGACCACCGCAAACTCGGCCGCGAGCTCGATCTGTTCGACACCGACCCGCTGATGGGGGCCGGACTGCCGTACTGGCTGCCGGACGGCGCGGCCGTGCGGCACGCCTTGGAGGAGTACATCCGCGAGACCGAGCGGCGGGCCGGATACCGGCACGTGTACTCGCCGGTGCTCGGCAAGCGCGAGCTGTACGAGATTTCCGGGCACTGGTCGCACTACAGCGAGGACATGTTCCCGCCGATGGACCTGGGCGCGGAGCAGGTCGTGCTGCGCCCGAGCCTGTGCCCCCACCACGCCCTGATCTACCGCTCACGCGCCCACAGCTACCGCGAACTCCCGCTGCGCATGGCCGAGTTTGGCGGCATGTACCGCTCGGAGCTCTCCGGTGTGCTCGGCGGTCTGACCCGGGTGCGGGCGATCCACCTGAACGACGCGCACATCTTCTGCACCCTGGAGCAGGCCGCCGAGGAGGCGCGGGCCGCGCTCGACCTGATCGGCCGCGCGTACGCGGCGCTGGGCATCCGCCCGGCCCGCTACCGCCTCTCGCTGCCCGGCGCGGGCGGCAAGTATGTGGCGGACGCCGGCATGTGGGAGCGGGCCGCCGCCCTGCTGACCGAGGTGCTCGACGCCAGTGGTGTGCCGTACGAGGCCGTCGAGGGCGAGGCCGCGTTCTACGGCCCGAAGATCGATGTGCAGATCGCCGACGTGGCGGGCCGCGAGGCCACCCTGTCGACCGTGCAGGTCGACTTCCACCAGCCCGAGCGGTTCGATCTGCACTACATCGGGCCGGACGGCGCCAAGCACCGGCCTGTGATGGTCCACCGCAGCATCATCGGCAGCATGGAACGTGCCGTCGCCCATCTCATCGAGCTTCACGGCAGCGCCTTCCCGGCCTGGCTGGCGCCCGTCCAGCTGGTGGTCGTGCCGGTTTCCGACGCCGAGATGGGCCGGGCGGCCGAGCTCGTGGAGCGGGCCGTCGCCGAAGGCCTGCGAGCCGAGCTCGCCGGACCGGAGCAGGGCTCTCTCGGCGCCCGGATCAGGGCCGCGCGGCTCGTCCCGTACCAGGCGGTGATCGGCGCCCGGGAGGCCGCGTCCGGCGAGGTCGCCCTGCGGCTGCGCGACGGCCGCCGCCCGGACGCCCTTCCGGCCGCGGACCTTCTGCGACGCGTCGGCGCCCTCGTGGCAGCGCGGGACCTCCAACTCTGGGATGAGGAAGGCGAGTTGTCCGTCAACTAGGGTCGGCGGTGCGCAACTGGATCTCCATGGCGTACGGGGAGGTTCCGTCCGGGCCGTACGCGGCGAGGTGCGCCTGCCGGCCGAGTTCGCGCAGCAGGTCGGCGCGGTTGAAGTGGGCCTCGTGGAGCGGCGGGGTCAGCCGGATCGTTCGGCGGCAGCCCGGTCAGGTGCTCGCACTTGGGCCTCCTGGTCGAACGGAAGCCACCCGCACCGGGGAACGCCTCCCCGTTTCTTGGTCACCTCCTCATGGCAACGGGGCCGCGGAGGGCGGCGGGCTGGCACCCTCGGCGGACAGTGATCCGAGCCGTCGTGAGGAATGCGCACATGCAGCACCGCACCGCTGTGTTCACCGTCGTCAGCGCGCTCTGCGGGGTCCTCGCCCTCGCCCTGCCCGTCCAAGCCGCGTCGGCCGGCCGTGCAGGGCGCGTCATCGTCTTCGGGCACCGGGGGGCTTCGGCCTACGCCCCGGAGAACACCCTCAGCTCCGTACAGCAGGCCGCCGACCTCGGCGTCCACTGGGTGGAGAACGACGTCCAGCGCACCCGCGACGGCGCGCTCGTCGTCATCCACGACACGACGCTGGCCCGCACCACCGACGTCGAGCAGCGCTACCCCGACCGGGCGCCCTGGTCGGTGAGTTCGTTCTCGCTCGCCGAGATCAAGCAGCTCGACGCGGGCAGTTGGTTCGGCCCTGACTTCCGGGGCGAACGCATCCCCACCCTGGAGGAGTATCTGGACCTGCTCGACGACACCGGCCAGGGCCTCCTGCTCGAACTGAAGCAGCCCGAGCTGTACCCGGGCATCGAGCGGCAGACCCTGGAGGTCCTGGACCGGGCCGACTGGCTCGACCTGCGTCACCTCTCCGGGCGCCTGGTCGTGCAGAGCTTCAGCGTCCCCGCGCTGCGGACCACGCACCGGCTGCGCCCGGAGGTCCACACCGGCTTCCTGGGCAATCCGCCGGTCTCCGAGCTCAAGCAGTACGCCACGTTCACCGACGAGATCAACGCCGAGCAGCACACGGTGACTTCGGCGTACGTCAATGCCGTGCACTGCATGAAGGGGGCGCACCGGAGGCCGATGCGCATCAACACCTGGACGGTCGACAACGCGCCCGCCGCCACCCGGCTGATGAAGATGGGGGTCGACGGCATCATCACCGACCGCCCGGACCTCATCGAGAGCACGGCGCGACAGCTCGCGTAACAGCCGGTCCGATGGCACGTCCTTTCCCGTGACCGGCGGGCGGCGCGTGATACTGGAGGCCGTCACACTCCGCACGCCTCGCCCTGGAGGTCATGGTGAACATGCTCATCAACGTGCCCGAGACCGTCGTGGCGGATGCGCTGCGCGGCATCGCCGCCGCGCATCCCGCGCTCACGGTCGACGTCGAGAACCGGGTGGTGCTGCGGCGTGACGCGCCCGTGGCCGGGCAGGTTGGCCTCGTCTCGGGCGGCGGGTCCGGGCACGAGCCGTTGCACGCGGGATTCGTGGGGCCGGGGATGCTGTCCGCCGCGTGCCCCGGGGAGGTGTTCACCTCGCCGGTGCCGGATCAGATGGTGCGGGCCGCGGCGGCCGTGGACGGCGGCGCCGGGGTGCTGTTCGTCGTCAAGAACTACACCGGCGACGTACTCAACTTCGACATGGCGGCCGAGCTCGCCGAGGACGAGGGGGTGACGGTCGCCAAGGTCCTCGTGGACGACGACGTCGCGGTGACCGACAGCCTCTACACGGCGGGGCGGCGCGGCACCGGCGCGACGCTGTTCGTCGAGAAGATCGCCGGGGCGGCCGCCGCGGAGGGCCAGAACTTGGAACGGGTCGAGGCGATCGCCCGGCGGGTGAATGGGAGCTCGCGCAGTTTCGGGGTGGCCCTGACCGCCTGCTCCACTCCCGCCAAGGGCAGCCCGACCTTCGAACTCCCGGCGGGCGAGCTGGAGTTGGGCGTCGGCATTCACGGCGAGCCGGGGCGCGAGAGGCGGGCGATGATGACGTCGCGGGAGATCGCGGACTACGCCGTGGACGTCGTCCTGGAGGACCTGCGGCCGTCGAGCCCCGTACTGCTCCTCGTCAACGGGATGGGCGCCACTCCCCTGCTCGAACTGTACGGATTCAACGCCGAGGTGCACCGGGTGCTCGCCGAGCGGGGCGTGCCGGTGGCCCGTACGCTCGTGGGGAACTATGTGACCTCGCTCAACATGGCGGGCTGCTCGGTGACGCTCTGTCAGGTCGACGAGGAGCTGCTGCGGTTGTGGGACGCCCCGGTCGACACGGCCGCACTGCGGTGGGGTTGCTGAGCCGATGCCCGAAGGAGTGCCTGTGCTCGACGCCGCGTTCATGCACCGCTGGATGACCGCCACCGCCGCCGCGGTGGACCGGGAGGCGCCCCGGCTGACCGATCTCGACTCGGCGATCGGCGACGCCGACCACGGGACGAACCTGCAGCGCGGCTTCACCGCCGTGACGGCGCTGCTCGACAAGGAGGCGCCCGGCACTCCGGGGGCCGTACTCGCCCTCGCCGGGCGGCAGTTGATCTCCACGGTCGGAGGCGCTTCGGGCCCGCTGTACGGAACGCTCCTTCGCCGCACCGGCAAGTCGCTCGGGGATGCCGCAGAGGTCACCAGGGAGCAGTTGGCCGGGGCGCTCGGCGCCGGGGTCGCGGCGGTCGCACAGCTGGGCGGGGCCGCGGCCGGGGACAAGACGATGCTGGACGCGCTGCTGCCCGCGGTCGAGGCGCTCGGCGAGTCCTTCGCGGCGGCGGCCGAGGCGGCCGACGCCGGGGCGCTCGCGACCGTACCGCTGCGGGCCCGCAAGGGACGGGCCAGCTATCTCGGGGAGCGGTCGGTGGGGCATCAGGATCCGGGGGCCACGTCGTCGGCACTGCTGATCGGCGCGCTGGCGGAGGCCGCCGCGTGAGCGGGCCTGACCCGCTGGTCGGGGTGGTGCTCGTCTCGCACAGCGCGGCGGTCGCGGCGTCCGTCGCCGAACTGGCCGAGGGCCTCGCGGGCGGCGGCCCCACCGCCCCCGTCGCGCCTGCGGGCGGCCTGCCCGACGGGGGCCTGGGCACCAGCGAGGAACTCATCGTGCGCGCGGCCGGGTCCGTGGACCGCGGCGCCGGCGTGGCCGTCCTGGTGGACCTGGGCAGCGCGGTCCTCACGGTCAAGGCCCTGCTGGCCGAGGGCGACGAACTCCCTTCCGGGACAAGACTGTTGGACGCCCCTTTCGTGGAGGGCGCGGTGGCCGCGGTGGTCAGCGCGTCGGCGGGAGCGAACCTGGACGCGGTGGAGGCGGCGGCCGCGGAGGCGTACGGCTACCGGAAGGTGTGAGGGGCGGGGTGCGGCGGGCCGGACGTCCCCCTCCACCACACCGGACGACCGGCTCGCCCGGGCCGGACCGGGCACGTCGTCCGGCTGTCGCACACCTCCGCCCGGAGCCATCATGAGGGCATGAGTGCCTTCAACGACTTGGGCGGCACCGGCGGGCCGCCGCTTGCCCCGCTGCCGGAGGACTGGGCCCGTGCGCTGGCCGTCGCGGCGCATCCGGACGACATCGAGTACGGCACCGCGTCCGCGGTCGCCCGCTGGACCGCGCAGGGCAAACAGGTCGGCTACGTCCTGGCGACGCGCGGGGAGGCGGGGATCGACGGGATGCATCCGGACCGGGCCGCGCCGCTGCGCGAGGCCGAGGAGCGGGCCGGGGCGCGCGAGGTCGGGGTCAGCGATGTGGAGTTCCTCGACCACCGGGACGGGGTGGTGGAGTACGGGATCGCGCTGCGGCGCGACATCACGCGGGCCATCCGCCGGTTCCGGCCGGACGTGATCGTTTCGGGCGCGTACACGGTCCGGATGGTCGGCGGGCTGGTCAACCAGGCCGACCACCGGGCGGTCGGGCTCGCGGCGCTGGACGCGGCGCGGGACGCCGGGAACCGGTGGGTCTTCCCGGAACTGGCCGATGAGGGACTCCAACCGTGGTCCGGGGTGCGTTTCGTCGCGTTCGCGGGCGCGGAGCGGCCCACGCACGGGGTGGAGGTGACCGGCAACCCGCTGGAGCGCGGCATCGCCTCCCTCGCGGCGCACGCCGAGTACACCAAGGGGCTCGGCGCGGATGCGGCCGCCTTCGACCCGCGCCCCTTCCTGACCTGGATCGCGTGCGCGGCGGGCCCGGCCCTGGGTGTGGAGGCCGCCGTGCTTTTCGACGTGCACCGGCTGGCCCCCGAGGGGCCGCCGCCCTGGGTGTGAGCGCCACCTCAGTGTTATGCAACTTGTTGCATAACCCGGGTTCGCTGGTCTACAACTGGAGGCGACGACACCCCACCCGGAGGCGCCCCCATGACCGCGTACCCCCATCTGCTGAGCCCCCTCGACCTCGGGTTCACCACCCTGCCCAACCGGGTGCTGATGGGCTCGATGCACATCGGGCTCGAAGAGGCCGAGAACGGCTTCGAGCGGATGGCCGCGTTCTACGCCGAGCGGGCCCGCGGCGGGGTCGGCCTCATGGTCACCGGCGGCATCGCGCCCAACGACGCGGGCCGGCCCTACCCGGGCGGCGCGAAGCTGACCAACGAGGCCGAGGCCGCCCAGCACCGGACCGTCACCGACGCGGTGCACCGCGAGGGCGGCCGGATCGCGATGCAGATCCTGCACTTCGGCCGGTACGCCTACCACCAGGACCTGGTCGCGCCGAGCGCGCTCCAGGCGCCGATCAGCCCGTTCGTGCCGCATGAGCTGAGCGACGACCAGGTCGAGCAGACCGTCGAGGACTTCGTGCGGGCCGCCGAGCTCGCGAAGTCGGCCGGGTACGACGGCGTCGAGATCATGGGCTCCGAGGGCTACCTCATCAACGAGTTCGTCGCCGGAGCGACCAACCGGCGCACCGACCGCTGGGGCGGCTCGTACGAGAACCGGATGCGCTTCCCGGTCGAGATCGTGCGCCGCACGCGCGAGCGCCTGGGCGCCGACTTCATCCTCATCTACCGCCTCTCCATGCTGGACCTGGTGCCCGGCGGCTCGACGCTGGAGGAGGTCATCACCCTCGCGCGGGCCATCGAGGCGGCCGGGGCGACGATCATCAACACCGGCATCGGCTGGCACGAGGCACGCATCCCGACGATCGCCACCTCGGTGCCCCGGGGCGCGTACACGTGGGTGACGAAGAAGCTCATGGGGTCGGTGTCGATCCCGCTGATCACCAGCAACCGCATCAACACCCCCGAAGTCGCCGAGCAGTTGCTCGCCGAGGGGCGGGCGGACATGGTGTCGATGGCGCGGCCCTTCCTCGCCGACCCGGAGTTCGTCGCCAAGGCGAGCGCGGGCCGCGCCGAGACCATCAACACGTGCATCGGCTGCAACCAGGCCTGCCTGGACCACACCTTCAGCGGGAAGATCACCTCCTGCCTGGTCAACCCGCGCGCCTGCCACGAGACCGAGCTGGTCCTGTCCCCCACCAAGCTGCGCAAGCGCCTCGCCGTGGTCGGCGCGGGCCCGGCCGGGCTCGCCTTCGCCGTCGCGGCGGCCGGGCGCGGGCACGCCGTCACCCTCTTCGACGCCTCCGACCGGATCGGCGGCCAGCTGAACATCGCCAAGCGCGTACCCGGCAAGGAGGAGTTCGACGAGACCCTCCGCTACTTCCGTAAGCAGCTCGAACTGCACGGCGTGGACGTCAAGTTGAACACCGAGGTCAGCGCAGGGGACCTGGGCGACGGCTCGTACGACGAGATCGTGATCGCGACCGGTGTCACCCCGCGCACCCCCGAGATCCCGGGCTCGGACCACCCGAGCGTCGTCACCTACCTCGACGTGCTGCGCGACGGGGCGCCGGTCGGCGAGCGGGTCGCGGTCGTCGGCGCGGGCGGCATCGGCTTCGACGTCGCCGAGTTCCTCACCGACTCAGGCGACGCGGCGAGCCTGGACGCCGAGACGTACTTCCGGCAGTGGGGCGTCGACACCACCTACGGCGAGCGCGGCGGGCTGCGCAAGGCCGAGCGCCCCAAGCCGCCGCGCCAGGTGCACCTGCTCCAGCGCAAGACGACGAAGGTCGGCGCGGGGCTCGGCAAGACGACGGGCTGGATCCACCGCACCGAGCTCAAGCACCGCGGCGTGACGATGGTCCCGGGCGTGCGCTACGACCGGATCGACGACGAGGGCCTGCACATCACCGTGGACGGCGAGTCCACCGTGCTGCCCGTCGACACGGTCGTGCTGTGCGCGGGCCAGGAGTCGCGGCGCGGCCTGTACGAGGAGCTCGGCGCGGCCGGGGCGACGGTGCACCTGATCGGCGGCGCCGACGTGGCCGCCGAGCTGGACGCCAAACGCGCCATCGACCAGGGCACCCGGCTGGCCGCGACGCTCTGAGGCGAGCGGGCCGAACCTAGGATGCGGTCATGTCTCTCCCGCACGCGATCCTGACCGCACTGCTCGAAAAGCCCTCATCGGGGCTTGAGCTGACCCGCCGCTTCGACAAGTCGATCGGCTACTTCTGGTCGGCCACGCATCAGCAGATCTATCGCGAGCTGGGAAAGCTGGAGCAGTCCGGGTTCATCCGCGCGCTGCCGTCCGCCGCCCCGGCCCGCGGGCAGAAGAAGGAGTACGAGGTGCTGCCCGCGGGCCGGGCCGAGCTCGCCCAGTGGGCGGCGGCCGGCCAGGACCCGAAGCCGATGCGGGACCCGCTGCTGCTGCGGATGCGGGCGGCGGCGGTGATCGGCACGGGCGGCCTGCGGGCCGAGCTGGAGCGCCATCTCGCCCTGCACCACGCCCAGTTGACGACGTATCACGGGATCGAGGCGAAGGACTTCCCGCCGGAGCGGGACAGCGAGCAGGACCGGCTGCGGCATCTGGTGCTGCGCGGCGGCATCGAGCTGGAGACGTTCTGGATCGGCTGGCTGACCGAGGCGCTCGACACCCTGGGCGAGGAGCCCCCGGGCGAGGGGCGGCCCGGGAAGTGAGGCGACACATCCGGCGCGGCGTCGTTCCCCGCACCCATCGGGGCGTTGTATTCTACAACCGACCCGTGGAGACGAAAGGGGATCAGTCGTGCTCAGCCGAGACCAGTCGGTCATCACCATCCAGCGTGAGCTGACCGCGTTCGCCCGGCGCGCCCGGGCCGCCGCCGCCCGGATGCACCCGGAGCTCTCGCTCGTCTCATTCACCCTGCTCTCCCATCTGGAGGACCAGCAGGGCTGCCGGGCGACCGATCTGGCCGCCTACTACATGCTCGACAAGTCGACGATCAGCCGCCAGATCGCGGGGCTCGAAAAGCTCGGCTTCGTCGAGCGCATCAGCGACCCCGACGACCACCGCATCCAGGTGCTCCAGCTGACCCCGGCGGGCACCGCCAAGCTCGCGGAGGCGGCCGAGCTGCGCCGCCAGGCCTTCCACGACCGGCTCGCCGACTGGGCACCGCAGGACCTGGACCGGTTCGCGGAGTACCTGCTGCGCTACAACAGCCTGGCCGAAAGCCGGAGTTGACGGTACCTCAGCCTCGCGCCCCCTCGATGTGGTCGGAGACGGCGACGACGAGGACCCGGGTGCCGGGCAGCGTCGCGCGCCAGCGGTGGCGCACCCCGCCGGTGAGATAGAGCGTGTCGCCCTTCTCCAGGGTGTAGCCGCGCCCCTCCGCCTCGACCTCGGCCGCGCCGTCCGCGACATACATCAACTCGTCGTTGTGGTGCAGGAACTCACGGTCCGCCGCCCGCTCGCCGGTGAACTCCAGGGCGTGCATCTGATGGCGGCCCCGCACCAGCGGGCGCACCCCGGCATCGGGTGAGAGGCCCGCGTCGTCGCCGGCGCGTACGACGTCGACCGTGCGGTCCGTCGCGTCGGCAGCGGCGAGCAGTGCCACGGCTGTCGTGTTCAGGGCGTCCGCCATGCGCTGCAGGGAGCGCATGCTGGGGCGGGCCCGTTCGTTCTCGATCTGGCTGAGGAACGGCACGGACAGGCCGCTGCGTTCCGCGACGGCCGCGAGCGTGAGGTCCAGTGCCCGGCGCCGACGGCGCACCGCGCCGCCCAGGCGTGGCCCCGCACCCGTCCCACCTGTGTCGTTCATCCGCTCCGCCCTCCGTGGGGATCACCTTACGCACCGCGCGGGACGGTTTCGTACGCCCGTCACATCGCCGACACACCACACCTCTACCTTCGAAGCTGTTTGAGGACATCAAAGAAACTTTGAAGGAGTGTCGTCGTGACCGCTCGTCCGACCGTCGTCGACCAGAACCAGCGCCGCCGGCGCGGCACCGGTCTCATCGCGCTCGACCCGGAGGCGGCCTGCCCGGGATTCACGCTGTACGCGCCGCTCACCGGGGGCGGCGAGGTGTATCTGGTGGACCTGCGCGGCGAGGCCGTCCACACCTGGCACCTCCCCTACCGGCCGGGGCGGCACGCCCGGATCCTCGGCAACGGGAACCTCGCCTACAACGGCGTACTGCCGGGCCAGGACGCGCTGTTCCCGATGTGGCACAAGTACCGGGGCGGCGTGATGCTGGAAGCCACGCCGGACGGCACGGTCGTGCGCGAGCACCGCGATCCCCTCCAGCACCACGACGCCCACCACCTCGACGACGGCCGGATCCTCTACACCGGGCTCGAACCGCTGCGCGGCGCCGAGGCGGCCGGGGTCCTCGGCGGGGTGGCCGGTTCCGAGGCCGCCGGAGGAACGGTGTGGGCCGACACCATCAGGGAGGTCGCGCCCGACGGCAGCGAGCTGTGGTCCTGGCGGGCCGCCGACCACCTCGACCGCGCCGAGTACGCCCTGCACCCCGACTACGCGCGCGAGCACTGGCCGCTCATCAACAGCGTCGCCCCGCTCGCCGACGGGAACATCCTGGCCAGTCTGCGCAGTGTGTCCGCGGTGGTCGTCATCGGCCGGGACACCGGCGAGATCCTGTGGCGCACCGACCCGGGCACGGTCTCCCAGCAGCACCATCCCACCGAACTGGCCGACGGCAACGTCCTCGTCTTCGACAACGGCGCCTTCCGGCCGGGCCACGACGTGCCGTACTCGCGCGTCATCGAGATCGGGCGCCCCGGCGGCAACGTCGTGTGGGAGTACCACGACCCGGCCCGCGAATCGTTCTTCGCGCCGTTCATGGGTTCGGCACAGCGGCTTCCCAACGGCAACACACTCGTCACCGACTCCCCTGCGGGCCGCCTCTTCGAAGTCACCCAACAGGGCTATGTGTGCTGGGAGTTCATCGTTCCGCAGTTCGGCGGCTATGAGGAGTCCGAGGTGCGGCGGCTCTTCCCGGCCGAGCCGAACGCGGTGTTCCGCGCCTACCGCTACGCGGCTGAGGAGCTGCCCTGGCTGGGGGCGCGCCCATGACGTCGCCCGTCGACGAGCGCGTCCCGCTGGGACGCCTCGCCCCGCTCGCCGTGCAGCATGTGCTCGCCATGGTCGCGGCCCCCGTCTCCACCGTCTTCCTTACGGCGGCGGCCCTGCGTCTGCCGCCCGAGCGGACCGCCTCACTGCTCAGTGCGGTCCTGGTCCTGTGCGGCGCCGGGTCGCTGCTCCAGTCGCTCGGCGTCCGGTCCTTCGGGGCCCGGCTGCCGTTCGTGATGCTGCCCGGCGGAGCAGCGGCCGCGCTGTTCCTCCAGATCGCCCGCGATCACGGCCCCGCGGTGGCGAGCGGCTCGGTGCTGCTCGCGGCGGCGCTGCTCCTCGCCGTGCTGCCGCTGTACGCCCGCGTGGTGCGGCTCTTCCCGCCGCTGGTGATGGGCGTGACCGTGCTCCTGATCGGGATCTCCATGATCCGGGTCGCCGCCCAGCTCGTCACGGGCCCCGGCGGCACGGCGCCGCCGCGGGCGGTCGCCCTGGCCGCAGCCACCGTGGCGGCGACGGTCCTGGCCCATCTCGTGCTGCGTGGGGTGTGGCGGCGTACGGCCGTCCTCATCGGCATGGCGGTGGGCACGCTCGTCGCGGTGACGACGGGGCTCGGCGCGGTCGCCCCGGCCGCGGGCTCCGGCTTCTCGCTGCCCGGTCTCTTCCCCTATGGCACACCGGAGTTCGACCCGGTGGCGGCCCTTCCGCTGCTCGTGTTCGGCCTCACCACGCTGGCTGAGATCACCGGCCAGAGCGTGCTGAGCAGCGAGACCGCGGGGCGCGTGCCCGACCCGGGCCGCGACGTGCCGAGGGTGGCCCGCGCCGACGCCCTGGTCTCGCTCGTCGGCGGCCTCTTCGGTACGTCACTGATGGTGACCAGCGCCGAGAACATCGGGATCGGCCGCCTCACCGGGGTGCGCAGCCGGTACGTCACGGCAGGCGCGGGCGGCCTGCTGGTCCTGGCCGGGCTGCTCTCCCCCCTCTCGCGTCTCGTGGCGGGGCTGCCGGCCGCGGTCGTCGGCGGCTCGGCCCTCGTCGTGTACGCGGTCATCGCCGTCATGGGCGTCGAGATGCTGGCCCGCGCGGAACTCGGCGAGCGCTCGAACTCCCTGGTGGCCGCGCTCGCACTCGCGGCAGGCCTGCTGCCCCTGCTCGTCCCCGGGCTCTACGACGGATTCCCGGGCTGGGTCCGCACGGTCGCCGGCAGCGGGGTTGTCGCCGGAACGCTCGCCGCCGTCCTTCTGCACGCCTTGTTCACAACGTCCGCCGCCCACGGGGACGTTCGGGCGCCACGCCCGGCTGCCCGTCGACGCGGCGCCACCTGATGGGGCAAGGTCTGGGGTGTGCCTTCACTTCCTCAGCAGCCGCTGCCGTCGCAGCCTTGGGCGGGGCCGCCCGTCGGACACATGGTCGTCAGCGGGGACGACGCGCTCGCCCACCGGCTCGCCGGTGAACTGCGCGAGGTGTACGGGGAGCGCGTGGTCCTCCTCGTGCCGCCGGACAACGGGACCCGCTCGACCCGGCTCCCCACCGGCGGCCGTACCAGGGCATCGGCGCTGTTCGGCCGCATGTCGTCCGCGATGCTCCGCACCCCCGTGCCCGGCTCCGACCGGGCGGGCGACTCCCGGCTCGTCGAGGCGGTCGAGCCGAACGACGGGGCGCTTCTCGAAGCCGGCATCGAGGGGGCCGAGGCGCTCGCGCTGGTGCACGGCGACGACGAGACGAACATCCGGGCCGCCCTGATCGCCCGGCGTCTGAACCCGCGCGTCCGGCTCGTCATCCGCCTCTACAACCGCAAACTCGGCCAGTACCTCCAGGAGTTGCTCGACCAGGCCGCGGCTCTCGCCGCCCCGGATCCCGGCGCGGCCGCGTCCGAGGCCTCCACCACCGTGCTGTCCGACGCCGACACCGCGGCGCCCGCACTCGCCGCCACCGCCCTCGCGGGCACCACCAAGGTCGTGCGCGCCGACGGGGTGCTGCTGCGGGCCGGACAGCGCCCGCCGCCGCGCCGCGGCGAGGTCACCGACCCCGGCCTGTGCACGCTGGCCCTGCTCTCGTCGACCACCAACGACCCGGCGGGCGCGGAGGGTTCGGACCGCAGTGGCTCGGAAGGGCCCCGGCTGCTGCCCGACGAACGGTCGATGGACGAGGCCGACCGGCGCGGCCGGGTCGTCCTGGAGACCGTCACCTACACCGGCCCCGCACAGCCCCCGGGCCGCCTCACCGATCTCGGCGCGCCGCTGGGCCGGCTGTTCTCGCGCAGGCTGCGCTGGTCGCTCGCCGGAATCGTCGCCTCCGTGGTCGCGCTTGCCATCGCGACCTGGCTCACCACCGGCGACGATCCGCTGCACGCCGCCTATCTGACCCTGCTCGACATCTTCGCCATTGACGACCCGGCGATCGACCAGCCCGTGGGCCGCCAGATCCTCCAACTCCTCTCGGGTCTGACCGGGTTGCTGTTGCTGCCGGTCCTGATCGCCGCCGTCCTGGAAGGACTCGGCACCTTCCGCAGCGCCTCCGCGCTGCCCCGCCCGTCGCGTGGCCTGTCCGGGCACGTGGTGCTGCTCGGCATGGGAAAGATCGGCGCCCGGGTCCTGGTCCGGCTTCGCGAGCTCGACATCCCCGTGGTGTGCGTGGAGTCCGACCCTCAGGCCCGCGGCATCGCGCTCGCCCGGCGCCTGAGGGTGCCCACCGTCATCGGCGACGTCACCCAGGAGGGCATCCTGGAGTCGGCCCGCATCCACCGGGCGCACGCCCTGCTCGCGCTGACCAGTTCGGACACCACCAACCTCGAAGCTGCCCTGTACGCCCGCTCGGTGAAGCCCGACCTCCGCGTCGTGATGCGGCTGTACGACGACGACTTCGCGACCGCCGTCTACCGCACGCTGCGCGCCGCCCACCCGCAGGCCATGACCCGCAGCCGCAGCGTCTCGCACCTGGCGGCGCCCGCCTTCGCCGGTGCCATGATGGGCCGTCAGATCCTTGGCGCCATACCGGTCGAGCGCAAGGTGCTGCTCTTCGCGGCCGTCGACGTGGCGGGCCACCCTCAGTTGGAGGGCCGTACCGTCGAGGAGGCGTTCCGCGAGGGCGCCTGGCGGGTGCTCGCGCTCGACACGTCCTCGCCCGCCGACCGCGTCCCCGACCTGGGCGCCGCCCGCCGCCGGGGCGGGGGCGCCCCGGGCGACCTGGTGTGGCAGCTGCCGCCCGGCTACGTACTGCGGCCCGAGGACCGGATCGTGCTCGCGGCGACCCGGCGGGGCCTGGCCGAACTCCTCGGCCGCCGCCCCTCCTCGCGCGTGGCCCCGTGAGGGCGGCTCACAGCCCGACGTCGCGGCTGCGGAAGTCCTCCAGGGACTCGCGGCGCATCAGGAGCCGGGCGTGCCCGTCGGCGACGGCGACCACCGGCGGGCGGCCCACCATGTTGTAGCCGGACGCCATGGACAGCTGGTAGGCGCCCGCCACCGGCACGGCGAGCAGGTCGCCGGGGTGGATGTCGCCGGGCAGGTCCACCGCGGAGGCGAGGACGTCGCCCGCCTCGCAGTGCCGGCCGACGACGGTCGCCTTGCAGGTCTTGGCGGTTGCGGCCCGTCCGATCAGCCGGGGCGCGTAGCGCACTCCGTACAGGGCGGGCCGCGGGTTGTCGCTCATGCCTCCGTCAACGGCGACGAAGAGGTTGTCGCCGGTGCGTTTGACGGCGAGCACGCGGTAGAGGGCGACGCCCGCGGGGCCGACGACCGCGCGGCCCGGTTCGACGAGCAGCCGGGGCACGGTGAGCCCGGCCGCCGCGCAGCTCTCGGCCAGCTCGGCGCGCATCCGGCGGGCCAGCGTCGTGATGTCGAGCCCGTCCTCGCCGGGCCGGTAGGCGACGCCGTGTCCGCCGCCCATGTCGAGCTCGGGCAGCACGATCCCGTGGACGTCCCGGAGCCGGGCCATCAGGCCGACCATGCGGCGCACCGCCGACAGATAGGGCTTGACGGTGGTGATCTGCGAGCCCAAGTGGCAGTGCAGACCGGTCAGTTCGAGCTGGGGCTGGCCGAGGATGCGGGCGATGGCGTGCTGGGCGTGGCCGTCGGTGAGGGAGAGACCGAACTTCTGGTCGTCCGTACCGGTACGGATCTTGTCGTGGCCGCCCGCGCTGATCCCGGGCACCACCCGGACCATCACCTTCTGGTGGCCGTGCGGCCCGACGGCCGCGGCGAGCCGGGCGATCTCGGACGGGCTGTCGATGACGATGCGTCCGACGCCGAGGCGCAGCGCGGCCTCGATGTCGTGCGGGGACTTGGCATTGCCGTGCAGCACGATCCGTTCGGCCGGGAACCCGGCGGTGACGGCGAGTTCGAGCTCGCCGGCCGAGCACACGTCGAGGCCGAGCCCTTCCTCGTCGACCCAGTGGGCCATGGCCCGGCACAGGAACGCCTTGGCCGCGTAGAGGACTTCGGCCTCGGGGAACGCGCTGCGATAGGTACGGCAGCGCTCGCGCACCTCGCCCTCGTCGAGAACATAGGCGGGGGTGCCGAAGCGTTCGGCGATCTCGGTGAGCGGGACGGCGCCCACCGCGAGGCCGCCGTGGCCGACCCGGGCGGTCGAGGCGGGCCACACCGACAGGTCGTCCGCGGGCGTCAGGCCGGTCGGCATGTTCATGATGGTCATGGGCTGCGTACTCCTTCTCAGCCGATCCACAGGGCGAGCGCGTCGGCGACGACGGCGGCTCCGGTCACGCTCACGTCGCGGACCCTCCAGGACCGGGTGGTGCGGGTGACGGCGGGTGCGGAGAGCTGGGGATCCACGGTGACGGTGGTGACTCCGAGCGGTGCGGCGAGCGCCCGCAGCGCGGGCTCGGCAAGCCTGATCCAGGCCTGGTCGGGGCCGAGCGTGGCGGCCAGCCGGTCCCGGGTGGTGAATCCGACGGCGGTGCGGTCGCCGAGCGGGGTGCGGAACATCCGGGCCGCACACCCTGCGGGCCCCGGCCGGACGGGCACGAAGAGCGGCCCGGCCGGGGTGCGTTCGCAGGGCTCCGGGTCGTCGCCGCAGTCGGTCTTTGCCATGGGATTCCTCCTGGAGGATCCTCGCGGTGGTCGGTGCGGCCCCGGCACGGGGAGGCGGGCCGGGGCACATCGGCGACGCTACGCCCGCGGGCCCCGGCCGGCCCGCGCCATGACGCGATGCTGACGGGCAGGGGCCTTGTACTGACGGGATGCTGACACGGCGCCGGCCCCGGCGTCATGAGCCCGTCAGGTTCTTCCGCGCGCTCGTCAGGAAAGCGCCAACGCGCCCTGCGATCGGGGCGTCCAGGAGCTTTGCTCGACGGATGCTCCGCAGAGGAGCGGAAGGCGATACGAGTACGAGGTGGACGTCATGGACAGGGCCGGTGGGCGACGGGTGGTGGCCGGGGTCAGCGGCTCGCTGGGCAGTCTGACGGCGCTGCACCGCGCGGCGCGGGAGGCCGAGCTCGGCGGGGGCACGCTGGTGGCGGTCCTCGCCTGGGCGCCTCCCGGCGGCGAGCTCGGCCACCGCGGGTCCCCCGACCCGGGGCTGCTCGCCGAGTGCCGCGAGATGGCGGGCCAACAGCTCGTCCAGGCCCTCGACACGGCCTTCGGCCCGGCCGGCCCACCGGTGCCGCTCGAAGCGATGGTCGTGCGGGGCACGCCGGGCGCCGTTCTGGTGGAGGCGGCGCAGCAGCCCGAGCACCTCCTGGTCCTGGGCACCGGCACCCGCGGCGTGCTCCGCCGTGCGCTGCGCCCGTCGGTGGCCCGATACTGCCTCGCCCATGCCACGTGCCCGGTCCTCGCCGTGCCGCCGTCCCCCTTGGAGCACGAACTGGCGGCCGTGCACCGGCTCGTCGCTTGGCGACGGCCGCTGGACACCAGGGAGTTGGCGGAGTGAACGGCGCTCCCCGGAAGGCCGTCGTGGACGGTCGCCTCCTCGTGACGCCGGAACAAGACCGCCCCACTCCTCGCCGGCCACCAGGCCTGACCCGCGCCTCCGAAGGGAGCCCGTCGTGATCGAACTCCGTCCGCACCAACTCACCGCCCACACCCGCTGGTTGTGCGCCGCCGAGCCGGGCCCCGCGGCCCTGGCCGAGCACGTACTGACCACCGGGAACGGACACGGGTGGGCCGACCGCGCGGTACAGCCGCGCACGATCGCCCTCGACTGCGCGGGCCATGTACTGCTGCGCGGCGATCCGGGGGCGCTCGATCCGGCGGGCCTCGCGCCGCTCGCGCACCGCTACATCGAGGCGCCCGGCCGCTTCCTGCCGGTCCTCGGCGCCTCCTTCGACCGCGTCGTGCCGTGGGAGCGCATGGTGTACGTGCAGCGGGAGCAGGCCACAGCCCCGCGCCCGCCGCGCGGTGTGACGATCCGTCAGTTGACCTCGGCCGACGCGCCCGCGCTCGTGCGGCTCGCCCCCGACTCGGCCTGGATCCACGCCAGTTGGGGCGGCCCGTCGGGACTCAGCCGTTCCGGACACGCCTGGGGCGCCTTCCACCAGAACAGCCTGCTGGCCGTCGCCTGCACCTACTTCCGGGGCGGTACGTACGAGGACATCGCGGTGGTCACCGCCCCGGACCAGCGCCGCCGGCAGCTCGCTCTCGGCTGCGTGGTCGCGCTGAGCCGCGACATCGCGGCGCGCGGCCGCACCGCGAGCTGGACCTGCTCCCGCTACAACCGGGCGAGCCGGCTGCTGGCCTGGACGGCCGGGTTCCGGCTGGTGCGCGAGTACGTCCACTACGCGACGGGGGCAGCGGTCCTACGGGGCGCCCGCGTGCCGGCCTGAGTTTTCTTGCCGGCGGCCCCCACGGGCTGCGCCCGTCAGCCCGCGGACCGTACGTGGTTGCTCGCGCACTTCGCCGTGCCGCCTGCGGGCTGCGGGGCAGGCCTCCGCCAGGCGGCCAGCACCCCGCCCGCCGCCGCGGCCGCCGTGGTGAGCAGGAAGGCGGTCCGGAACCTTCCGTGGTCCGGGGCCGGTCCGAGGGTGAGGGTCAGGACGGCGACGGTGACCGCGCCCGACAGATACTGGGACGTGGTCAACAGGGCGCCGGCCGTGCCCTGGTGGGCGGCGGGCACCTCGTGGGTGCCGATGATGAACATCGAGGTGTAGATGGCGCCGTGGCCGAATCCGCTCAGGAGCAGACCGGGCAGCAGGTCGGCGGCGTACGAGTCGCCGGTCAGGGCGAGTGAGAGCCAGAGCAGTCCGGCGGCCGCCAGGGCGAATCCGGCGACGAGGACGGCCGCCGGGCCGGCGCGGCGCACGGCCCGGCCGGCGGCCGTGCTGCCCGCGGCGACCAGGACGGCCAGCGGCAGGAAGGCGAGGCCCGCCTCCAGCGGGGTGTACCCCTTCAGGGACTGGAGGAGCAGGGTCAGGAGGTAGAACTCCGAGCCCACGCTCGCCATGTACAGCGCCGTCGCCGCGGCCCCGGTGCGCAGCGAGCGGGTGCGGCGCAGGACGGGCTCGACGAGGACCGCGGACGAGGTCGCCTCGCCGCGCAGGAACGCGAGGAGGAACACCGCGGCGAGGCCGAGGCAGACCGGGGTCGGTGCGGCGGGACATATCAACCCGAGGCACACCAGCACCGCCGTCCCGTGGCGCCGCGCGCGGCGGACCCGCAGACTGGCGGCATGGGCGGAAAACGCAGCGCCGGGCTCCTCCTGTACCGCAGGGTGGAGGACGGCCTGGAGGTACTCGTGGGGCACATGGGCGGGCCGTTCTTCGCCGGGCGGGACGCGGGCGCCTGGTCGGTCCCCAAGGGCGAGTACGACGCCGGGGAGGCCCCGGAGGCCGCGGCCCGGCGCGAGTTCGAGGAGGAGCTCGGGCTGCCGCCGCCCGAGGGCCCGCTCGTACCGCTGGGCGAGATCGTCCAACGCGGCGGCAAGACCGTGACGGTGTGGGCGGTCGAGGCGGACCTGGATCCGGCCGACGCGGTGCCGGGCACGTTCACCATGGAGTGGCCGCGGGGGTCGGGCACGGTGCGCGAGTTCCCCGAGATGGACCGCTTCGCCTGGCTGTCCCCCGACGCCGCGGCCGCCCTGCTCGTCCAGGGCCAGCAAGCCTTCCTCGAACGCCTCGTCGCGCACGCGGGCGGCGAACCTCCATCCCCCGTCAACCAGCCCCAGCAGAACGACAGTTGGCCGCGCTGAGCTCACCGGCATTGACCTCACGACTTAATTCAGGTCATGAGTTAAGACACGGGGGCGAGGACGCGCCACAGGCTCCCGCGCCGGTATGTTGCACGCAGGGAGGGAGCCACATGGCCACACCGAGCAGAAGGACCGTCCGCGACCTGCGCCGGGACAACCGCGGCGCGGTACTGCGACGGCTGTACTTCGACGGCCCGACGAGCCGCCAGGCGCTCGGCCCCGCCACCGGGCTGAGCTCGGGTTCCATCAGCAATGTCGTCGCCGAGCTCGTGGCCGACGGCCTCCTGGAGGACGCCGGAGTGGTGGACTCCGACGGCGGAAGGCCGCGCACCCTGCTGCGGGTCGCCCCGGCCAGCGGCCATCTCATCGGCGTGGATGTAGGTGAGACCCGGGTCAGGGTCGAGCTGTTCGACCTCGTACTGCGTGAACTCGCCCAGGTGGAACTGGCGTTGGACGCGGGCGGTTACGACGTCGGGCACATCGTCGGCCGCATCCGCGAAGGCGTGGCCGCCGTGCTGGGCGAGAGCGGGCTCGATCCGGAGCGGCTGCTCGGCGTGGGCGTCGGCGTGCCGGGCATCGTCGACCGAACCTCCCCCGACGGGGCCGTGGTACACGGTCAGACGATCGGCTGGGACGCGGTGCCGCTGGAGTCCCTGCTGCGCGACTCCCTCCAACTGCCGCCCAGCACACGGTATTTCATCGAGAACGGCGCGAAGACGCTCGGGCAGGCCGAGATGTGGTTCGGCGGCGGCCGGGGCGCGTCCGACGCGGCGATCGTCCTGTTCGGCTCCGGCGTCGGCGCCTGCATCGTGACGGGCGGCGCGATCTACGGGGGTGCGCACAGCAGCGCCGCCGAGTGGGGGCACACCACCGTGCATGTCCGCGGCCGGCGCTGCCGGTGCGGGGCGCTCGGCTGCCTGGAGGCGTACGCGGGGGCCGAGGCGCTGATCGAGCGCTGGCGCGAGGCAGGAGCCGAACTGCCGCCCGGCACCGCCGAGGAGACGGCCTTGACGGCGCTGCTCGCGGCCGCGCATCCCGAGGACGAGTCCGTCACCGCCAGCCCGGCCGCTCTCGCGGTCCTTGAGGAGACCGCCGAGTATCTGGGCGCGGGCCTGTCCGACCTGATCAACCTCTACAACCCGGAGCGCATCCTCATCGGCGGCTGGGCAGGGCTCCAACTCGGCCCCCACATCCTGGAGTCGGTGCGCCGCCATGCCACCGCCTACGCCCTGCGCCATCCGGCCGAGCGCGTCACCATCGAGCTCGGGCGGCTCGGCCCGGACGCCGTCACGGTGGGCGCGGCCACCCTGCCGCTCGCCGGATTCTTCGCCCGCGGCGGTCACCGCGCCCCCGCCGCTGAACCGGAGACACCCACCGAAAGAGCGGGCTGGCGCACCTCGGTGGAGGAGCGCGCGGCCCGCTGATCGTTATCTCCGGTGAATTCACGCCGCGGGCCCCGGAATTCGACCGGATTCAGCATTCCCATAAGCAGGGCTTTCAGGATCTAATAGCAGGTACGACCAGTTTGAATTGAGTCTCTTATGCGGTGAGCCGAACCCGCCCCGACCTGCGCCGGTGCGGCCTTTCGCGGTCCGTGCACCGCCATTTCCGGCCTGCCGTTGGCACATGCCCCTTGTGGCGCCGGAATTCCAGGAAGACGATCGGTCCTCGTCCAGCCCCATCGAGGAGGTACCGGTGAACGTTCCCGTGAATAACCAGCGGATGAGTCTCAGCCCGGACACGGCGCGCCAACTCGCCACCGCCACCAAGACCGTTCCGCAAATGCGCGGGATCACCCCGCGCTATCTGCTGCGCGCCCTGCCCTGGGTGGATGTCGAATCCGGCGTCTACCGGGTCAACCGCCGCCGCTCGTTCGTCCTGGGCGACGACCGGATCAGCACGTACGACGAGGACGGCACCCCGCGCGTCATCCCGGGCGACCTGCGCGAGCTGCCCTACTTATCCGCCTGCGAGGACGCGCTGCTCGGCGAACTCGCGGGCGCCTTCACGCCGGTGACGTTCGACGCGGGCCAGGTCCTCATGCAGGAGGGCGACCCGGCCGACCGCCTGTGGATCCTGGTGCAGGGCCGCGCCGAGAAGCGCGTCACCGGCCGGTACGGCGAGGACGCGCTGCTCGAAGTGGCGGGCGACGGCCAGTTCTTCGACCTCGACGCGTGGACCCGCGGCGAGCCGATGCCGTACCGCGTCAAGGCGCTCACCCCCGGCACCGCACTGTGCGCCGACCGCGCCACGCTGACCCAACTCGCCGACCGCAGCGAGCAGTTGCGCACCGCGATGGACGCGTTCACCTCCGGCGAGGGCGTCAAGCCGGGCTCGGAGGCACCCATCGACCTCAGCTCCGGGCACGTCGGCGAGATCGATCTGCCCGGCACGTACGTCGACTACGAGGACGCGCCGCGCGAGTACCACATGACGCTGGCCCAGACAGTGTTGCGCGTCCACACCCGGGTCGCGGACCTCTACAACGGGCCGATCGACCAGACCCGCGCCCAGTCCAACCTGACGGTGCAGGCGCTGCGCGAGCGGCAGGAGGCGGCCCTGCTCAACCACCCCGAGTTCGGCCTCCTCAACAACGTATCCGCGGGTCAGCGCGTGCAGGCCCGGACCGGTTCGCCGACCCCCGACGACCTCGACGAGCTGCTCACCAAGGTGTGGAAGCAGCCGGGGTTCTTCGTCGCACACCCGAAGGCGATAGCCGCGTTCGGCCGCGAGTGCACCCGGCGGGGTGTGCCGCCGGTGACCGACACCCGGTTCGGCAGCCCGCTGATCACCTGGCGCGGGGTGCCGCTGCTGCCCTCCGACAAGATGAGGTTCTCCGGCGGCGGCAGCGTGGGCACCACGGAGATCCTGCTCATGCGCACGGGCGAGGCCGAACAGGGCGTGGTCGGACTGCGCCCGGCCGGGGTGCCCGACGAGATCGAACCCGGCCTGTCCATGCGGAACATGGGCGTCGACCAGAAGGGCATCACCTCGTATCTGATGACCGCGTACTTCAACACGGCCGTCCTGGTGGAGGACGCGATCGCCGTGCTGCAGAACGTCGAGGTGTCCAACTACCATGACTACTCCTGACGTCACGGAACGGACCGCTCTGCCGGGCCGCCGACCCGGCGCCTTCACACCGGAGTCGGCGCGCAAGGACTTCCCGATCCTGCACCGCACGGTCAACGGGCACCCGCTGGTCTGGCTCGACAACGCGGCCACCACCCAGAAACCCCGCCAGGTCATCGAGGCCCTCGCCGGCTACTACAGCGCGTCGAACTCCAACATCCACCGGGGCGCACACACCATGGCCCGCGAGGCCACCGAGATGTACGAGGCGGGCCGGGCGGCCGTCGCGGACTTCCTGGGAGCGCCGTCCCCCGACTCCATCGTGTTCGTACGGGGCACGACGGAGGCGATCAACCTGGTCGCGCAGAGCTGGGGACGGGCGAACCTGGGCCCCGGCGACGACATCCTCGTACCGGTCCTGGAGCACCATTCGGACATCGTCCCTTGGCAGTTGATCGCCAAGGAGACCCGGGCACGGGTCGTCCCGGTCCCGCTCCTCCCGGACGGGCAGATCGACCAGAACGCCTACGCCGACCTGCTCTCCTCGCGCACCCAGCTCGTCGCGATCAGCCAGGCCTCGAACGTCCTCGGCACGGTTCCGCCGGTGCGCGAGATGACCGCGCTCGCGCACCGCTACGGGGCGAAGGTGCTGGTCGACGGCGCGCAGGCAGTGGCCCACCTGCCCGTCGACGTGACGGACCTGGACGCCGACTTCTACGCCTTCTCGGGGCACAAGCTGTACGCCCCGACAGGCATCGGCGCGCTCTACGTCAAGCCGGAGGTCCTCGCGGGCCTGCGGCCCTGGCAGGGCGGCGGCAACATGATCGACTCGGTGTCCTTCGAGCACACCACCTTCGCCCCGGCCCCGCACCTCATGGAGGCCGGCACCGGCAACATCGCGGGGGTGGTCGGGCTGCTCGCCGCGCTGAACTGGTTCACGTCCTTCGACCGGGCCGCCGTGGCGGCGTACGAGGACGGGCTCACGGCGTACGCGCAGCAGGCGATGGGGATGGTGCCGGGTCTGGAGATCCTGGGGTCGGCGCCCGGCCGGATCGCGGTACTCACGTTCACGATGGCGGGTCACGACCCGGCGGCGATCGCCTCCTGGCTGGACCGCGACGGCATCGCGATCCGGGCCGGCCACCACTGCGCGCAGCCATCGCTCGCCCACTACGGCCTGGAGTCGGCGGCCCGCGCGTCCTTCGCGCTGTACAACACCCCGGAGGAGGTGGACGAGCTGGTGACGTCACTGCTGAGCCTCCAGGAATCGGCCTGACGCTCCCGGCGCGCATCCCATGGCCCCGTACCCCAGTGGTACGGGGCCATGGACCTTGAGGGGCGGCCGCTCGGGTCGCATCCCGCGTGGACCGGGTGTGTGATGGAGGGGACGACGAAGGGAGTCGCTCATGCACACGGGACGCACCCGTCGAGCCAGGGCCGGGGCCTGCTCACCTGCGGCCTTTGCGCGGGCAGCGTCGCCATGGCGGTCACCGCCGCCGCGACCCCGGCCCACCGTCACGGCGACGGGCCGGTGTGGGGCACGGTGACCTCACGCATCGAAGCGGAGGATCACGTACCGAACTGCTGACCACGATCCCCTGACGGGCCGGCCCGAACCTCCAACGCCCCTTCGGCCTGCGGACCGTGCGTGGCTGGTCGCGCGGTTCCCGCGCCCCTTAGCGGCATCGACCCTGGTCAGCACCGAGGCATTTCAGCCTGTCCGGCGTTTGAGGACGAGCGCCCTTGAGGCGCGATATGGGGTCTGGGGCGGAGCCCCAGGAAACCTGGCTTCCCCCTTCACAACCCCCGGCGGGTTTCGGGAAGGGGCGGGGTGGGGGAATGAGCCACCCGCCGGTCGCGACGGAGCCCCACCGCCCACCCGCGGCGGTGGGGCTGCCGCGACATGACACCCCGCTCGCGGCCACCGCGAGCAGCGGTCCTGCGGCGAGCCACCACCAGGCGCCGACGGCGAGCGCGAGGACGACGGCGGCCGCCGCGAGGGCCACCAGGGCGGCCACCAGGCCTGTGCGCTTCACACTCTCTCCTCGCCAGCGGCCCGGCTGCGACCGCATGTCCTGACGATTCCGCCGTCCCCCGGCGCACCCGCGCCCCGGAGAGGCTACGACCATCTGCCCCGACGGTCCCCGCCACGGCCGCGTCCCGACGTCTTCGCCCCGTGTTCCTACCAACCCGCCCGCGCGCCCGCGCGGGACCCGCCGAGCGCGGGGGACCCTTTCGCGACTCCCTCTCCCCTTCTCTTGACATGCACTTGTCCGACCGCTGAGATGTGGTTGCTTTCGTTCGACGCCGTTCGTTTGTGCGCCAATTACCCTCACCGGAGCCGCACTTGACTACCGAACTGCACAACTTCAGACAATGCCTGACCGCCACGCTGGGCGCCCTCGCCCTCGTCGCGGGCGGTGTGACGGTCGCCGTGGAGGTCACGGCCGCACCACCGGCCGCGGCCGTGGACAACGGTCTGGCACGTACCCCGCAGATGGGGTTCAACAACTGGAACTCCACGCACTGCCGTGCCGAGTTCAACGAGTCGATGGTCGAAGGCATCGCGGACGCCTTCGTCGCGCAGGGCCTGAAAGACGTCGGCTACACCTATGTCAACATCGACGACTGCTGGGCGCTGCCCAACCGGGACGCCTCCGGCAACCTCGTCCCCGACCCGGTGCGCTTCCCGCACGGCATCAAGGCGGTCGCGGACTATGTGCACGCCAAGGGCCTCAAGTTCGGGCTCTACTCCAGCGCGGGCACCAAGACCTGCGACACCCAGGGCTTCCCCGGCGGGCTTGGCCACGAGCAGCAGGATGCCGACCTGTGGGCGTCGTGGGGCGTCGACTACCTCAAGTACGACAACTGCAACAACACCGGCGCCGACGCCAAGCAGCGTTACAAGGCGATGGGCGACGCGCTCAAGGCCACCGGCCGGCCCATCCTCTACAGCATCTGCGAGTGGGGCTCCAACCAGCCCTGGAACTGGGCGTCCGGCACCGGCAACTCCTGGCGCACCACGGGCGACATCAGCGACTCCTGGTCGAGCATGATCGGCATCGCCCACCAGAACCAGCCGCTCGCCCCCTATGCCGGTCCCGGCGGCTGGAACGACCCGGACATGCTGGAGGTCGGCAACGGCGGCATGACGGACACCGAATACCGCACGCACTTCAGCCTGTGGTCGCAGATGGCGGCGCCGCTGCTCATAGGCAGCGATCTGCGCAACCCGAGCGCGGCCACCCTCGCCATCCTCAAGAACACCGACGTCATCGCGGTCGACCAGGACCCGCTCGGCAAGCAGGGCACGGTGGTGTCGAGCTCCGGCGGCCTGGTCGTGATGTCCAAACCCCTTGCGGACGGCGGCCGTTCGGTCACTCTGACCAACGAGAACGCGTCGGCCCGGACCGTCTCCACGACGGTCGACGCGATCGGCATCGGCGGCGCGTCCTCGTACGCACTCAAGGACCTGTGGTCCAAGCAGGCGAGGAGCACCACCGGCTCCATCAGCGCGTCGGTGCCCGCGCACGGCACGGTGATGTACCGGGTGACGCCGGGCACCCCGGTGCCGCCGCCGACCGGGCTCAACCAGCTCAGCGACCTGCCCTGGACGTCGGCCGTGAACGGCTGGGGCCCGGTCGAGCGCGACCGCAGCAACGGCGAACAGGCCGCGGGCGACGGCAGAACCCTCACCATCAACGGCACTGCCTACCCCAAGGGCCTCGGCACGCACGCCGCGTCCGACATCACGTACTACCTGGGCGGCGGCTGCCGCTCGCTGGGGGTCGACGTCGGCGTGGACGACGAGTCCACGGCGGGCGGTTCGGTCGCCTTCCGGATCTACCGCGACAACACGCTCGTCGTCGACAGCGGCGTGCGCACCGCGAGCGACCCGCCCAAGCACCTGACGGCGGATCTCGGCGGCGCCGCCAAGCTGCGGCTCGTGGTCACCGACGGCGGCGACGGCATCACCTACGACCACGCCGACTGGGCGAACCCCCAACTGGCCTGCGGCCGGGGGCCGTCGGCGGGCGCCCACGCGCTCAGCGACCTGGCCTGGACCTCGGCGGCCGGCGGCTGGGGCCCGGTCGAACGCGATCGCAGCAACGGCGAACAGGCCGCGGGCGACGGCAGGACGCTGACGATTGGCGGCACCACGTACGCCAAGGGCCTCGGCACCCACGCGGCGTCCACGGTGACGTACTACCTCGGCGGCACCTGTACCGCGTTCAAGGCGAGCGTCGGCGTGGACGACGAGGTGGGCGCGAAGGGCTCGGTCGACTTCCAGGTGTACCGGGACGGGACGCTCGCCGCCGACAGCGGCAAGGTCACCGGCGCGGACACGGCGAAGGCGATCAGCGCGGACGTGACCGGCGGATACGAGCTGAAGCTGGTCGTGACGGACGCCGGCGACGGGGTCGACTACGATCACGCGGACTGGGCCGCACCTCAACTCACCTGTATCTGAAGGCAGTTGAGGCTTGCCATCCGGAAGACGGAGGGGCCTCGTCCGTGCGGGCGAGGCTCCTTCCCCTACTTCGTGGCCACCACGAGCCGGGCGCGGGGGCTGCCGTCCCGGCGGCGGCCCAGCTCCTCCAGGGCGTACAGCTCGACACCGAAGCCGACGGCCGCGAGTTCCTGCCGTACGTCCGAGAGGCGGAACCCGCGGTAGTACATGACGAACGGGGGGCGCCACAGCGCGTTGCGCACCCGCATCGCCGTGTCGAAGCCGAGCAGGGCGAGGTGGCCCGGGGTGCCGGGCCGGAACGGGGCCATCACCGGGAACGCGAACCGTCCGCCCGGGCGCAGCGCGGCGTACGCCTCGGCGAACAGGTCCGGCCGCTCCTTGGGCAGGAAGTGCCCGAACGCCCCGAAGCTGACGGCCAGATCGAACCCGTCAGTCAGTGGCAGCGCCCGCACGTCGGCCCGCAGCAAGGTGGCCTCCGGGTGCGCGCGGGCGGCGACCGCCAGCATCCCGGCGCTGATGTCGACTCCGGTGACCCCGTCCCGGCACACCTTGCCGAGCACGTCGAGGCCCGCGCCGGTGCCGCAGCACAGGTCGAGGCCCCGGCCGAAGGGGCCGAGGCCGTCGAGTACGCCTGCTACGGAGGCGAGGATCACCTCGGGCGTGCGGAACGGGGTGAGGTCGAACTTCGGGGCAAGGAGGTCGTAGCCGTGCTCGACGGACGACAGCGCCTGGACGGCGAGCTCACGGACGGTGGGGCCCTGGGGTGCGAACATGGCTGCCCAGCTTAGAGGGCCCCGGGGCCTTTCAAGCGGGTACGTACGACTCGGTGTGGGCGGGTGGACGAGTGCCGCAGACCGCCGCGCGGGCCTCGGCGGCCAGGGTTCGGCGGTCGGTGCCGCGCAGCTCCGGGTGCGCGGTGACCCGCACGCTCAGGCCGCGGGCGGCGGCGACCCGGCGCAGGGAGGTCGTGAAGTCGTCGCCACCGAGGAAGGCCGCGGCGGTGCTGGGCGCGCCGTCCTGGAAGTAGTCGACGGTCATCGGCCGCACCGGCGCGCCCGCGTCGACGGCCGCCTGGAACGCGGCCCGCCGGAACCGGCCGCCCGACACGGTGCACCAGGTCGTCGCCTGCGGGAAGACGAGCGCGGACCGGCCCGATCGCAGGGTGGCCGCCAACTCGTCGACAGTGTGCGGGAGTTCACGTACCGCTCCCCGGTCGATGAAGTGGGTGCCGATCCGGCGGGCGAGCGTGCCGACCACCGGCCACTGGCCCACTTCCCGTTTGGCGAGGACGGTGACCGGCTCGACGGCGAGGAGTGCCACGACATCGAGCCAGGAGATGTGGTTGGCGACGAGCAGCGCGCCCCCGGTGTGCTCGCGCGGGGGCGGCCCGGATTCGAGCCGTACGCCCAGGGCGTCGAGGACGGCGCGGGCCTGGGTGCGCAGGGTGTGGGGGTCGGCGAGCCGCTCCCCCATCGCCACGGTGCGGATCAGGGTGTGGGTGAGCGCCGCGTACCGGCGGGCCGTCTCGGTCAGCGGCACCCGCGGCGCCGTCTCGCCCACACAGTCGGGGGTGCAGGGCCCCTCCACCGACCAGGGGTTCATCGCGTGTCCCCCAGGAAATAGCGGCGATAGCGGTCGCTGAGCCGGTCCATGTCGAGCAGCACGAAGAAGTCGGCCACATTGAACTCGGGGTCGAATGTGGGCGCCCCACACATCCAGGCGCCGAGCCGGAAGTAGCCGCGCAGGAGCGGCGGCAGATCGGCATGGCTGGGGCGGCCTTCCGCCGGCCCTGCGGGCAGCCAGGGGCGGTGGGGGTGCACCCGCAGCTCGGGCGGCGAGGAGTGCTTGGCGTTGCCGAGCAGCCAGGCGCTGGAGGCGGCAGCGCCCCCGTCGGCCAGCGGCACGGACGCGCAGCCCGCCAGATAGCGGTGGCCCGAAAGCAGCACGTAGCGGGCGAGCGCCGACCACATCAGGTTGATGACGGCGCCGGAACGGTGGTCCGGGTGCACACAGGAGCGCCCCGCCTCGACCATCGAGGGACGCAGCGCATCGAGCGCCCCGAGGTCGAACTCGCCCTCGCTGTAAGAGCGTCGGGTCCGCCCGGGAGGCAGCAGCCGGTAGGTCCCGACCACTTCGCCGGTCGAGGTGCCGGTGACGATCAGGTGGTCGGCGTACGCGTCGAAGGCGTCGATGTCGTGGCCGGGCAGCGGGGTGGTGAGGGTGGCGCCCATCTCCTCGCCGAAGACGCGGTACCGCAGCCGCTGGGCGGCCCGGATCTGCTCCTCGGAGTCCGCGATGGAAGTGACGTAGGAACCGGTGGCAGTGGGTGCGGTGGATATCGAGAGCATGGGTGTGGCGTTCTCCGCGACGTGGTGCACAGTCGAATCCCTCATGTGGTGTCCGCATGGGCTTCCGCGCAGTGAGTATGGGATCGCCATATGTGCTCCGGGTGAATTGCACGCAACGCGGCGTCGGGCATTGCCCGGCTCGAAGACGCCCGTGATCCGGCCCGCCCCGGTGCGCACGATGACCGTTCTATGACCCTTCCGTAACAGCCATACCGCCGAGAATCCCCCGTCATACGCTCGTGACCTGCACCGATAGCCGGATCACTATGACCTGGACGCACTCAACGCTCTTGGACACCGAGGTGCCGTACCTGTTCTGCTGATCACTACATGTCCGGTTCAACCACATTCGGTACGTCTCTGGGAGCGTGATGAACAAGCCGCTGCGGCACATAGCCGTCTTCTGCGGGGTGATGGTGCTCGCCCTGCTCATCCGCGCGACGTGGGTCCAGTTCGTGAAGAGCGACACCCTGGCCAACGACTCGCACAACCGGCGGGTGCAGATCGACGCGTTCTCGCAGCCGCGCGGCGACATCGTCGTCGGCGGGCAGCCGATCACGGGGTCGGTTCAGACCCCGGGTTCCGACTTCAAGTACAAGCGGACCTACAAGGACGGCCCGATGTACGCGCCGGTCACCGGCTATCTCTCCCAGGCGCAGGGTGCGACCTTCCTGGAGGGCGTGCACGCGAAGGTGATGAACGGCAAGGACGACCGCCTGTTCTTCGACCGGGCCAAGTCCCTGTTCACCGGGGAGACCCCGCGCGGCGGCGATGTGATCACCACCATCGACCCGACCGCGCAGAAGGCCGCGTACAAGGGGCTGACGGACCTCAAGGCGAAGGGCGCGGTGGTCGCCCTCGACCCGCGCTCCGGCAAGATCCTCGCGATGGTGAGCACGCCTTCGTACGATCCCTCGGTCTTCGCCGGGATCTCGTCGAAGGAGGGCGAGGAGTTCAAGAAGCTCGACGCCGACAAGAGCAAGCCGCTCAACAACCGGGCGATCCGCGAGGTGTACCCGCCCGGCTCGACCTTCAAGATCCTCACCGCGGCCGCCGCCATCGAGCACGGTGTCGTGACGGACATCAACGCCCCCATGCCGGACGCTCCGGCCCCTTACACCCTGCCGCTCAGCTCCACCCAGGTCGGCAACGACGTGGACAACTCGCTGTGCGACAAGGTCTCCCTGAAGACCGGCATGCAGTGGTCCTGCAACAACGTGTTCCTGGACACCGCGCTGAAGACCGGCAAGGACAAGATGCGCGAGACGGCGGAGAAGTTCGGCTTCAACCAGGAGCAGTTCGTTCCGGTCCGTACCGCGAAGAGCGGCTACCCCGACAAGCTGGACAAGCCGCAGACCGCGCTGACCGGCATGGGCCAGGGCAGCCTGACCAGCACCCCGCTCCAGATGGCGATGGTGACCGCGGGCATCGCCAACAACGGCAAGGTCATGAAGCCGTACATGGTCGACGAACTGCGCGGCCCCGACCTCGCCACCCTGGAGAAGGCCAAGCCCGAGGTGCTCGACCAGGCCGTCTCCGAGGGCACTGCGAAGAAGGTGCAGGAGATGATGGAGTTCACCGCGAGCGAGGGCACGGCGAAGAAGGTGAAGATGGAGGGCGTCACCGTCGGCGGCAAGACCGGTACCGCCCAGCACGGCGCCGATGTGCGCGAGCAGCGCCCGTACGCCTGGTTCGTCTCGTACGCCAAGCAGAGCGACGGCACCTCGCCGGTGGCCGTGGCCGTGTTCGTCGACCCGTCGGACATGGACATCCAGCGCTCCGACATCGCGGGCGGCAAGCTGGGCGCCCCGATCGCGAAGGCGGTGATGGAGGCGGTGCTGAAGAAGTAACCCCTGGGTCCATGAGAGTGCCGGCGCGGCATCAACGCGTTCCATAGCAGCGCTCTGAGGGGTGCCGGGAACTGCGCGACCAGCCGCGGCCGGCCCGCAGCCGAAGAAACCGCACCTCGGGGGGTGCTCAACCCCGCTCCACAACCACCTCGTACGCAGAGTCGACCTCGGCCACCGGCGTGCCGAACCGCCCGCCCCGCAACAGCTCGCCCCAGCGCTCCGCGCTCCACTCCGCCCCCGGAGTCGTTTCGATGAAGTCCTCGACCAGGGCCAGGAAGCGGGCCGGGTCGGCGTGGAAGGGGAAGTGCCCGGCCCCTTCGAAGATTTCGAGCCGGCTGCCCGGCATGGCCGCGTGCGCTCGGTGGGCGTGCGCTTCCGGGACGACGCCGTCGCGCGAGCCCCAGATCAGCATCGTGGGCATGCCCTGGGTCAGATAGCAGCGGTCCAGCATGGTGACGACCTGGCCGCGCCAGTCGACGACCGAGCGCAGGGTGCGGACGAAGACGCTGCGGGAGCGGGCGTCGGGCAGCGCGTCCACCAGGCCGAGGAGGTCCGGGGCGTCCTGGCCGAGGTCGCTGTCGAGCAGCCGCATCAGCTCGATGACGAGCCGGGCCGGCCGGCGCATCGCGGGCCGGGAGAGCAGCGCGAGCACCAGCTCGGCGCCGGGCAGGGCCGCTGCGCGCAGCACCGGGTTGACCTCGCGGCCCACTCCCCCGGCCCCGACCAGGACGAGCCGTTCGGTCAACTCCGGGTATTGATAGGCGAATTGCATGGCAACCCCGCCGCCGAGTGAGTGCCCGACGAGGGTGGCCCGCTCGATGCCGAGGACGCCGAGCAGATCGCGGACGCCGTTGGCGTAGGCGGCCACCGAGTAGTCGGCGCGTGGTTTGTCGGAGGCGCCGTGGCCGAGCAGGTCGGGGGCGAGGACGGTGTAGCGGCGGGCGAGGCCGGGGATCAGCTCGGCCCAGGTGGCCGAGGAGTCGCCGATGCCGTGGATCAGCACGACGGGCGGCCCTTCCCCCGCGGTGCGGTACGCCCGGCGGTACCCGTGGACCACGCGGTGGCGCAGTCGCACGTCCTGGTCGCCCACCGGGCGCAGCCTTGTGCCAGTAGCCATCGACAACCTCCCCGATCGCGCCCGCACCGCGTCAACGCACGCGCTGCGCGGCCGCATTCCCGGGAACGAGCGTAGAACCAGAGTCACATGCTCGATTACCAGCAGATTTCGCCACGGACAAGCCCTGCCCTCGCACCTTTCTGCCATGTACGGTTCAACCGCGCGCCGTACGGGCGTCCGCACAACGCCGTTCTACGCGCGCAGACTTGGTGTCCCCACCACCTCGCCCCCACCCCTCATGGAGGTACGCAGGATGCTCGGAGCCAGAAGTTCCGCTCCCGCCCGACGTAAGACCGCCGGTGTGCTGACCGCGCTCGGTGCGCTGGTCGTCGCAGGTGGCGCCGTCGCCCAGGCGGCCACCCCGCCCACCCACACGGCTGTGGCCGCCACCCAGCACCGGGTGCTGTTCGACAACTCCAAGGCGGAGACGGCCGGCAACGCCGACTGGATCATCAGCACCAGCCAGCCGGACCCGCTCGGCGAGAACGCCTCCCCCCAGGCCGAGGACGACTGGACGGGCGCGCTGTCCTCGTGGGGCGTGGCGCTCCAGAAGACCGGCAACTATGCCCTGAAGACGCTGCCTTCGGGCGGCACGATCACGTACGGCACGTCGTCGGCGACGGATCTGAAGAACTTCGACACGTTCGTGATGCCGGAGCCGAACGTGCTGCTCAGCGCGGCGGAGAAGACCGCGGTGATGCAGTTTGTGAAGAACGGCGGCGGCCTGTTTCTCATATCCGACCACACCGGCTCCGACCGCAACAACGACGGCGCGGACGCGGTGGAGGTCATCAACGACCTGATGTCCGACAACAGCGTGGACAGCACGGATCCGTTCGGCTTCTCCGTGGACTCGCTCAACATCGGCACCGACAATCCGCGCGCCATCAGCGACTCGGCCGACCCGGTCCTGAACGGCTCTTTCGGAAAGGTGACCGGCAGCATCATCCGCAACGGCACCACCGTCACCCTCAAGCCGTCCGACAACCCGGCCGCCAAGGGCCTGGTCTACCGCACCGGCTCCTCCGGCAACACCGGCGCCTTCTTCGCCACCAGCACCTTCGGCAGCGGCCGGGTCGCGTTCTGGGGCGACAGCTCGCCCATCGACGACGGCACCGGCCAGCCGGGCAACACCCTGTACGACGGCTGGAACGACCCGGCGGGCACCGATGCCGCGCTCGCGCTGAACGCCACCGAATGGCTCTCGGGCGCGGCCGGCAGCGGCGGCGACCCCACGCCGTGCACCGCGGCCCAGCTGTTCGCCAACCCCGGCTTCGAATCCGGGAGTTCGGGCTGGACGGCCACCAGCGGCGTCATCAACACCAGCAGCGGCGAGCCCGCCCGCACCGGCGCTTACAAGGCCTGGCTCGGCGGCAAGGGCAGCGCGCACACCGACACCCTGGCCCAGACGGTGACGATCCCGGCGGGCTGCGCGGCCTCGCTCGCCTTCCAGCTGCACATCGACACGGCCGAGACGTCGAGCACGGCGTACGACACCCTCAAGGTGCAGGTGCTGAACGGCAGCGGGACGGTTCTGGGCACCCTCGCCACGTACTCCAACGTGAACGCGGCCAGCGGCTACGCCCTGCGCACCTTCGACCTCGGGGCCTACGCGGGGCAGACGGTGACCCTCAGGTTCACCGCCACCGAGGGCTCCAAGCTCCAGACGTCGTTCGTGATCGACGACACCGCGCTCACGGTCGGCTGAACCGGTCGCGCCGCCCGGGCTCCGGCCCGGGCGCGCGCCGTCAGCCCCGCAGCCGTACCGGCAGCGACTCGACCCCGTACACGATCGACAGCTTGCGGAAGGCGAGTTCCTCCGCCGGTACGGCCAGGCGCATCTCGGGGAAGCGGCGGACCAGGGCGGGGAAGGCGGCGCGCAGTTCCATGCGGGCCAGTTCCGCGCCGATGCAGCGGTGGATGCCGTAGCCGAAGGCGAGATGGCCGCTCGCCTTGCGGTGGGCGTCGAAGCGGCCGCCGTCCTGGGTGAACGCGGGGTCGCGGTTGGCGCCGCTGAGTGAGCAGAGGACCATGTCGCCCTTGGGGATGAGCACGCCCGCGATCTCGACGTCCTCGCGGGCGAAGCGCGGGAAGGCCAGCTGGACGACGGTGAGGTAGCGCAGCGCCTCCTCGACGAAGGTCGCGGCCGCCGCCTCGTCGTGCGCTATTCGCGCGAACGCGTCCGGGTCCTGGAGCAGTACGAGGGAGCCGAGCGCCAGCATGCTCGCGGTGGTCTCGAATCCACCGGTGAGCACGCCGTCTGCGAGGCCCGCGAGTTCGTCGTCGCCGACGCTGTCGCCGTGCTCCTTGACGATCATGCCGAGGAGGCCGTCGCCCGGGTTCTCGCGCTGCTTCTTGACGACGTCCCGGAAGTAGGACATGGAGGCGGACATCGCGCCGAACGGGGCGGTGGCCCCGCCGAACAGGTCGAAGCGCTCCATGGCGAGCTGCTGGAAGTCGTTCCGGTCCTCGTAGGGCACGCCGAGCAGTTCGCAGATGGTCAGCGAGGGGATGGGCAGCGCGAACGCCTCCACCAGGTCGACGGGCCCGTCCGCGGCCTCCATCGCGTCGAGCCGCTCCTCGACGAGGGCGTCGATGCGCGGGGTCAGCCGGCGCAGGCGTCGCATGGTGAACTCGGGCGTCAGGATGCGGCGCAGCCGGGTGTGCACCGGCGGATCGCTGAACCCGAGCCCGCCGGGGTGCTGCTCCTCGACGACGCCCGCGTTGCCCGCGAGGTGGGTGAAGTCGTTGCTGAACCCGTCGGTGGAGCCGAGCACGGCCTTGACGGCGTCGTGGCCGGTGACGACCCAGGCGTCCATTCCGAAGGGCAGCGGGACCTTGCTGACCGGCTCCTCGGCCTGCCGTGCGGTGAGCTCGGGCACCGGGTCGAGTCCGTCCCGGCGCAGCGGCATGAGCAGCGCGTCGGGCAGCAGCGAGATCGCGCCCGGGCCGATACCGCGTTTCTGGATCCTGGCAAGGTAGGTGCGCCCGAGCCACATGGTGACTCGGGAACGGAGATTTACCCTCAAGGCGGACTCCAAGGACAAGTTGTGCGGCCAGGACACCGGGTACGGGCTGAGTGGCTCAGGATAAGTGGCCCGGCGGCCCTCCCGATCCGCCAGGGGCGCAGCTCACGAGCAGTTTGCGGCCGTGACCGGCCCTCCCCCGGTGAGCGTGCGAGGGCGGAATGTCCGTTCCGGTCCCTGAGTCGACCGGCAGTCCGGCGTTCCCGCGCAGGATGGCGGAACTCAACTCGCCCGTCACACAAGCCGACCTACGGTGTCGGTACCGCCGCATCCGACTTGGGAGGAACCCCGTGCGTCTGCGCACCGCCGTCACCGCCGCGACCGCTTCGCTGGCCGTCGCCGCATCCGTGGCCGTCACCGATGCGACCGCCGCAGAAAGGGCGCCCGCGCGCGCTCCGCACGCCTGCTCCGCGTCCACGGCCATCGACGGCTTCTACGACGGCCTGGACAAAACGCTGTTTCAGGGCACGGTCGTCGGCAATCTGTCCGGTCTGGCCGTGGACACCGACGGCACCGTCGCGGCGCTGTCCGACCGTTCGCAGCTGTTCAACCTGAAGGTGGGCAGGGGCCCGGTGGCCGCTCCCGTCCGGGTCGTGCCGCTCGCCGACGAACAGGGCAGGCAGCTCGACTCGGAGGCTGTGGTCGTCGAGCGCGACGGCACCCGTCTGATCACCTCCGAGGTCGAGCCGTCCGTACGCCACTACGACCGCGACGGCAAGCTCCTCGGCCGCCTGCCCGTCCCCGACGCGCTGCGGGTCGCCCCTGCCGGACGCGCCGTCACCAACGCGACGTTCGAGGGCCTCGCCCTGCAGCCCGGCGGCCACACCCTGATCGCCTCCATGGAGGCCCCTCTGTCAGGTGACGGCAAGGACGCGGCCGGCCATTCGCTCGTACGGTTCCAGACCTGGCACCGGGGCGGCGCGAAGGGCGAGTTCGGGCTCGCCGGGCAGTACGCCTACCCCGTCGAGCCGAACGCGGGCGTGTCCGAGATCACCGCCACGGGTGACGGCCGGCTGCTCGTGCTGGAGCGCGGCTTCACCGCGGGCGTCGGCAATTCGGTACGCCTCTTCCTCGCCGACCCGCGCGGCGCGAGCGAGGTGAGCAGGGTCGAGAACCTGCCGGGCAAGGCCAAGGTCATGCGCAAGACGCTGCTCGCCGACCTCGCCGCCTGCCCCTCGCTCGGCGCGACGGCCAAGCAGCCGCAGCCCAACCCGCTGCTCGACAACATCGAGGGCCTGGCCGTCACCGGCCGCACCTGGGACGGCCGGCTGCGGCTGCTCCTGGTCAGCGACGACAACGAGAACCCGGCGCAGATCACCCGCCTCTACTCGCTGACGGTCCGGCTGCCGCGCCACGTGTGATCGCTCGGGCGGGGCCGGGTGAACGCGCCCGGCCCCGCGTCCCCCGGACCACCGCGCCCTGGGGTGTATTCATTCGCCTATGGCACGTTTTAGACCGGGCAAATATTTCGTACGTCACCTCATTTCGCTCCTCGTGATCCTGCTGGCCGCCGTCGTGGGGGTGTTGCTGTACTTCAACGAGCGTGATGTGCGCCAGCAGGAGCACACGCTGGGCGACCAGCGGGCGGCCAACGGCGTGCACGTCGACACCAGCATCCAGAAGGTCGACCCGGTCGCCCGGGAGCTGACACTGCGGGTCCTGGTGCTCCCCGAGGGCACGTTGCGCGAGCAGGGCGATCCGTACACCCCGGCGGTCGACCTGAGGGTGGAGACGTCGTCACTGATCCGGGGCAGCCTCGACTTCAAGGCCGGCCGGCAGGTCTCGTACCAGGACGTGAAGGTGAGCCTGGACGGCGGTTCCGTCTCGGACTACCCCTTCGACCGGTACTCGACCTCCATCGGCTTCGCCGCCGAGGCGGCGGGCAAGGAGGTGCCGGTCGCCGTCTCGCTGCGCGACGTCGACGCGTTCTTCAAGCCGACGATCGTCAGCCGCAGCCAGGACCACGGGTTCGCGTCGTTCGAGATCCGGGTCGGCCGCTCGCGGGCCACCTTCATCTGGGCCTGGTTCATGATGTTCATCATGTGGGGGCTCGCCCTCGCGGTGCTCGGCGCCAGCTGGGTGATCATCGACCAGCACCGGGGGCTCGTATGGCCGGCGATGGCCTGGATGGCGGCCACCCTGTTCGCTCTGGCCGGCTTCCGCAACGCGGCCCCGGGCAGCCCTCCGGTCGGCTGCCTGCTCGACTACGCGGCGTTCCTGTGGGCCGAGGCCATCATCTCCGCCTGCCTGGTGGCGGTAGCGGTGACCGGCATCATCTCCGAAACCCACCGCAGAACCGAGGAGGCCCCGGAGGTCCACCCGGACCACCACACGGACAGCCATGGGGCGGGGGATGCGGGAGACGGGGGCGGGCACTGAGCCCGCCTTCGACTGGCAGATGATTCCGCACAGTTGGGCGCCGGATCCCGGATTCCTGACGCCGCGTCATTCCCGACGGCGTCCGGCCCGGCGCCAGATCAGCACCATGCCGAGCACCAGAATGACCACCGCGACGACCACGATCACGCCCTTGATGGCGAAGTCCATGAGCAGATGGTGAGCCAGGCCGTCGGAGCCGGCCGCGAAGGCGTTCACCGCCGGCCGCCCGGGCGCCGGGCGGAGCCGGATCCGCCCTCAAGGCGCCGGGCGGCCGCGCGCAGGGCCGCCCGCGCCGCGGGCTCGGCAAGGCGCCGGGCCTCGCCGAGACGGCCGCGGCGCTTGAGCACGAGCGCCCCGGCGAACGCCAACAGGGCCAGCACCACGACCGCGCCCGCGATCAGCGCGAACCTGATGAGCATGAGGTTGAGATACGTCTCCATGGGGGACCTCCGGTCGGACACGTTGTATCACGCTTGTGATAGAAGCCAATTTATCACGAGCGTGATAAAAAGAGGCCATGCCCAAGTACGTGGATCCCGAAGCCCGCCGCCGCGAGGTCGTCGACGCCCTTTTCCGAGTGGTCGTACGCGAAGGGCTGCAGCGGGCCTCGCTGCGCGTCGTCGCGGACGAGGCCGGACTCAACATCGGCTCCCTGCGGCACTACTTCGCCAGTCAGCAGGAGCTGATGGAGTTCGCGATGCGCTCGATGCTGGAGCGGGTCGGCGGCCGGCTGCTGCGCCGGGTGGAGGAGATCGGCACCCTCGCCGAGCACGCGGCGGCCGAGCAGCGCAGGCTCGCCGCCGACCTGCTGTGCGAACTGCTCCCGCTGGACGAGCGCCGCCGCGCGGAGGTCACCGTCTTCATCGACTTCGTCACCGCCGCCCGCACCAACCCGGCGCTCGACGGCCTCGCCCAGGAAGCGGCGGTCGGCGCCCGGAGCCTGGTCCGCCGGGTCCTGGTACGCCTCGACGAATCGGGGGCCGTGCGCCCCGGGCTCGACCTCGATCAGGAAACCGAGCGGCTCGCCGCGCTCGTCGACGGGCTCGGCCTGGGCGCGGCCCTGCACCCGGACGTGCTCGCGCCCGAGACCTCCGCGAGCGTGCTGCACGCCCACCTGGAGAGCCTGCGCCCACCCGGCGCGTGAGGGCCGCACAACACGACCGCCCCGGCCGGAAGGGATCCGGCCGGGGCGGCGGTGTGCTCAACTGGCGTCCCCCGCAGGGGAGTTGGGTCAGGACAGGCTCGCGATGGCCTGGTTCAGGGTGGCCGACGGGCGCATGACCGCGGAGGCCTTGGCGGCGTCCGGCTGGTAGTAGCCGCCGATGTCGACCGGCGAGCCCTGCACCGCGATGAGCTCGTCGACGATGGTCGACTCCTGCTCGGTCAGCGTCTTGGCCAGGGCCACGAACGCCCCCGCGAGCTGCGCGTCCTCGGTCTGCTTGGCCAGCTCCTGCGCCCAGTACAGAGCGAGGTAGAAGTGGCTGCCGCGGTTGTCGATGCCGCCCAGCTTGCGGCTCGGCGACTTGTCCTCGTTGAGGAAGGTGCCGGTGGCGCGGTCGAGGGTGTCGGCGAGGATCTGGGCGCGCGCGTTGCCCGTGGTCGTCGCGAGGTGCTCGAAGCTGACCGCGAGCGCGAGGAACTCGCCCAGGCTGTCCCAGCGCAGGTAGTTCTCCTTGACCAACTGCTGGACGTGCTTGGGGGCCGAGCCGCCGGCGCCCGTCTCGAAGAGGCCGCCGCCGTTCATCAGCGGGACCACCGAGAGCATCTTGGCGCTGGTGCCCAGCTCCAGGATCGGGAACAGGTCGGTCAGGTAGTCGCGCAGCACGTTGCCGGTGACCGAGATGGTGTTCTCGCCGCGGCGGATGCGCTCCAGGGAGAACGCGGTCGCCTCGACCGGCGACATGATCTCGATCCGCAGGCCCTCGGTGTCGTGCTCGGCGAGGTAGGTGCGGACCTTCTCGATGAGGACGGCGTCGTGCGCGCGGCCCTCGTCGAGCCAGAACACGGCCGGGTCGCCGGTGGCGCGGGCGCGGGTGACGGCGAGCTTGACCCAGTCCTGGATGGGCAGGTCCTTGGTCTGGCAGGCGCGGAAGATGTCGCCCTCGGCGACCTCCTGCTCCAGGACCACGTTGCCCGCGGCGTCCACGAGGCGGACGGTGCCCGCGGCCGGGATCTCGAAGGTCTTGTCGTGACTGCCGTACTCCTCGGCCTTCTGCGCCATCAGGCCGACGTTGGGCACGGAGCCCATCGTGGCCGGGTCGAAGGCGCCGTGCGCGCGGCAGTCGTCGATGACGACCTGGTACACGCCGGAGTAGCTGCTGTCCGGCAGCACCGCGAGGGTGTCGGCCTCGGCACCGTCCGGGCCCCACATGTGGCCGGAGGTACGGATCATGGCCGGCATCGAGGCGTCGACGATGACGTCGGACGGTACGTGCAGGTTGGTGATGCCGCGGTCCGAGTCGACCATCGCGAGGGCCGGGCCCTCGGTGAGCTCGGCCTCGAAGGCCGCCTTGATCTCGGCGCCGATGTGCGGCACGCCGTCGAGGCCCTTGAGGATGGCGCCGAGGCCGTCGTTCGGGGACAGACCGGCGGCGGCGAGCACGTCACCGTACTTGTCGAACGTCTTCGGGAAGAAGGCGCGCACCACGTGGCCGAAGACGATCGGGTCGGAGACCTTCATCATCGTGGCCTTGAGGTGCACCGAGAACAGCACGCCCTCGGCCTTGGCGCGGGCGATCTGCGCGGCGAGGAACTCGCGCAGCTGGGCCACGCGCATCACGGAGGCGTCGACGACCTCGCCCGCGAGGACAGGTACGGACTCGCGCAGCACGGTGGTGGTGCCGTCCGCGGCGGCGAGCTCGATGCGCAGCGAGCCGGCCTCGGCGACGACCGCGGACTTCTCGGTGGACCGGAAGTCGTCTCCGCCCATGGTGGCGACGTTCGTCTTCGAGTCGGAGGTCCACTTGCCCATGCGGTGCGGGTGGGCCTTGGCGTAGTTCTTGACCGACGCGGGGGCGCGGCGGTCGGAGTTGCCCTCGCGCAGGACCGGGTTGACGGCGCTGCCCTTGATCTTGTCGTAGCGCGCGCGGACGTCCTTGTCCTGGTCGCTCTGCGGGTCGTCCGGGTAGTCCGGCAGCGCGTAGCCCTGGCCCTGCAGCTCGGCGACGGCGGCCTTGAGCTGCGGGATGGAGGCCGACACGTTCGGCAGCTTGATGATGTTCGCGCCGGGCGTCTTCGCCAGCTCGCCGAGCTCGGCGAGGGCGTCGTCGATCCGCTGACTCTCCTCAAGGAACTCGGGGAAGCTCGCGATGATGCGCCCCGCGAGGGAGATGTCACGGGTCTCCACAGTGACACCGGCGGTCGAGGCGTACGCCTGGATCACGGGCAGGAACGAATGCGTCGCCAGGGCCGGCGCCTCGTCAGTGTGGGTGTAGATGATGGTCGAGTCAGTCACCGGGTGCTCCGCTCCACGTCTGCAACATTGCTCGACATCAAGATATCTCGTGATCGCCCCGGGTCACGACGGGGGCCCGGCCCGAGCCCCGGGTCAGCAGGGTGCGGCGGACAGCGGGGGCTCTCGGTTCACGGCCGTACGGCACGCGCCTCGAAGCGGCCCCGGCCCAGCTCTATGACGAAGGAGACCTGCTGGCCCTCGGAGAGCGTCCGGGTCTCCCCCTCGATGTCCTCCCGCCGCACATAGATGGCGTCGCGCCGCCCCATCGGCACGACGAATCCGTAGCCCTTCTCACGGTCGAAGTACTGGACGATTCCCTCGCACCTCTCGCTCATTGCCTCACTCCTCGGGTGATCGCTTCCACGGCCCCCGAGGGGTCGCGAAAGGGGGAACCGGCTGGGTTCGCACAAAGGATTCGGGTTCACAGGGATGAGGACGGGACGCGGCCTCCCGCGCCGGGACAGGCCCTGCCCGCGAGGGGCTCCTGCCGTCCTGGAAAGAGAACTGTCCACGCTCGTCCATGGCGCCCGGCCACAGCCCGACGCCCGCCGAAGCGGACAAGTTTCTTACCGGTAGGTATACCGTCGTTCACGGCGTTTGATACCTCCAGGATGCCGCCGTCCGGACGTCCGGAAAAGCGCCTGCTCCGGCTTCGTGCGGCGGCCCGGCGTAAGGCCCGCGTCAATTCCGGCGGGCGGCACATCAGCGGTCCGTCAAGGTGTGGCGCCCTATGTGGTGCGGACCCATAGCGTCCTGCCCCATGGGACGACAGACCACCCGCAATGTGGCGGGACGCGGCACCGCACCCCAGCGCGGAGCCGAAGCAGTGGTGTACGACACCACGTGGGCCGGCGAGGCCCGCTCGGCGGTGGGCTGCGCGGGAGTGCTGCTCGGCCTGCTCCTGGCCATCGACGCCGGAGCCGGCACCCTCGGCGTCGTGCGCGCCGTGCTGTGGGCCGTTCTCGCCGCCCTGCTGTTCGTCGTGCTGTGGCCCGCCCGGGTGTCGGTCGGGCCGGGCCGCCTGGTCTCACGGGGGCTGCTGCGGCGGGCCGAGGTCCGCACCGACCGCCTGGTGTCGGTGCGCTGGTCCGACGGCGTCGCCCAGCGTCTGGTGCTGCGGGACACCGAAGGCCACCGGGCCGAGCTCGACCCGAAGGTGCTCGTCGCCAATCCCCCCATGTGGCACGTCCTCGACCGGGACGCCCGCACCAGCCTCGACCAGGACGTCCTTCGCTGCGGCGAGATGGCCCTGCGCCAGATGGCCGCCCGGGTCGACCGCGAGACGGCCCGCACGGTCTTCAAGCTCTCCGGTCTCCGCTAGGCGCGACAGCCTCCGACGTCGGCGGCACCCGATGTGATGACGTCCCGTCAGCCCGAAGTGCCCAAGCCTGCATACCGGTTACGTCGCGCAACCCGGGCAATCCCCCGGCCGAGGCGGCCCGACACCGGCCCACCTGCGAGGACGCTCTGCCCATGGGGCAGGATGGCAGCCCGTTCCGTGTGCGTACCGCCCGAACGAGGCTCCAGGCAGCACGGTCTGACAGGCGACAAGGTGACAAAGTGACGACACATCACATACGGCGATCGACGGCGCCCCTCGCTCAACTCCCGGCCCCTTGCCGCCCGGAGTGTGTCCGTTGAACCGGGGCCTCGTGCTGCACGACTGGGTGGTGGCGTCCATAGCGATGGCCGCGGGCATAGCGGCCGGGCTGCTCCTGCGCGTACTGCTGAGATGGCTGGGCAAGCAGGCCCGAAGAACGCAGTGGACCGGGGACGACATCATCGTCGACGCGCTGCGCACCATCGCACCCTGGGCGGCCACGGTCGCGGGCACGGCGGTGGCGGCCTCGGCGCTGCCCCTCACCACACGGGTCGCGGGCATCGTCAACCACTCGCTGACCGCCCTGCTCATCCTCGTCATCACCCTCACAGCGGCCCGGGTCGTCGCGGGGCTCGTCCAGTCCCTGGCGCAGTCCCGGACCGGGGTGGCCGGCTCGGCCACGATCTTCGTCAACATCACACGGGTCGTGGTCGTCGCGATGGGCGTCCTGGTCGCCCTCGAAACCGTGGGCGTCTCCATAGCGCCGCTGCTCACTGCCCTCGGAGTGGGCGGCCTCGCGGTCGCCCTGGCTCTCCAGGACACCCTCGCCAACCTCTTCGCGGGAGTGCACATCCTGGCGTCGAAGACGGTGCAGCCCGGTGACTACATCCGGCTCAGCAGCGGCGAGGAGGGCTATGTCGTCGACATCAACTGGCGCAACACGGTGGTGCGCAACCTGTCGAACAACCTCGTGATCATCCCCAATGGCCGCCTCGCCCGCACGAACATGACCAACTACGCGCGCCCGGAACAGGAGTTGACGGTCCTGGTGCAGGTGGGGGTCGGCTACGACAGCGACTTGGAGCACGTCGAGCGGGTCACCCTGGAGGTCGTGGACGGCGTGATGGCGGACATCACGGGTGCGCTGCCCGGTCACGAGGCCGCGGTCCGCTTCCATACGTTCGCCGACTCCAGGATCAACTTCACGGTCATCCTGGGAGTGGGCGAGTTCAGCGACCAGTACCGGATCAAGCACGAGTTCATCAAGCGGCTGCACCGGCGGTACCGGGCGGAGGGCATCTCGATCCCCGCCCCGACCCGGACCGTCTCCCTCCAGCAGGACCTGTCCGAGTCCGCTTCCGTGCCGGTGTCCGGGTCGGCGTCGGCGTCGGCGTCGGCGTCCGGATCTGGATCCGCGTTCCCGCATCAGCGCGAGGCTCCTCCCTCGGCGCTGTCGGACCCGCAGCGCTGAGCGTTGATCGCGGCGCCGCGCACCACCTGAGGACGGCTTGTGGGGGTGTGCGTGAGGACGGCCTGTGGGGGTGTGCGTGTGCCGCGCACATGCGCTGGGCGGCACACGTCCCTGCGGGTCAGCCGCCCTGTCAGTGCCCGGTGGTAGCGTCGATGTCATGACGCCGGAAGAGCTCGCCAACCTCGTGCACCTGCGCCGAGCACGGGATCTCATCGACCGCGAGTACGCCAAGCCCCTCGACGTGCCGACCATGGCCCAGCACGCGCTCATGTCGCCGGCACACTTCTCGCGGCAGTTCCGGGCCGCCTACGGCGAGACCCCGTACAGCTATCTCATGACCCGCCGGATCGAGCGGGCGATGGCGCTGTTGCGTGAGGGCATGAGTGTGACGGACGCGTGCATGGCGGTCGGCTGTACGTCGCTGGGTTCGTTCAGCTCTCGGTTCACCGAGGTGGTCGGCGAGACGCCGAGCGCATACCGCGGCCGGGGGCACGACGCGGTCGCGGCGATGCCCGCGTGCGTGGCGAAGGTGCGCACCCGGCCGACCAGAAATCCTCCGAGCGCACCGAGCAGGATTCGAGAAGCGGGCGACAACGCCGCCGCCTAACGTTGACGGCATGACCATCGCACTCCAGTACTGCCACATCACCGTCAACGACGTGGACGAGTCGCTCGGCTTCTACCGCGACGCACTCGGCCTCGAAGTGCGCAACGACGTCGCGTCCGGCGGATTCCGCTGGGTCACCCTCGGCAGCCCGACCCAGCCGGGGCTCGAGATCGTCCTTTCGGAGCCGCACGCCGGCCGTTCCCAGGCCGACGGCGATGCCATGCAGGAGCTGCTCACCAAGGGGGTCCTGCCGATGTGGGTCTTCAGGACGGACGATCTCGACACGACCTTCGAGAAGGTACGGGCCTCGGGCGCCGAGGTGCTCCAGGAGCCCATCGACCAGCCGTGGGGCCCGCGCGACTGCGGCTTCCGCGACCCCTCCGGCAACCTGGTCAAGATCCAGCAGGAGTCCAAGGCCTGAGGCGGCTTGGTCGGCGGGCTCCATAGGGCGGCCGCCCCTTCCGCAGTCCGCGGGCGGCGACCCGACCGACCTCGAAGCCGTTCTGGCCGGAACTGCCGTCTGTTTCACGGGACTTGAGGCACGGGTCCCGGTTCCGGCCTCAGTGGAACGGGCCGGTGCGGAGGCCGAAGTCCAGGGGATCCGTCCAGCTGACGGTGCAGCTGCCGTCGGGACGCTCGGACAGCACGGTCAGATCGACGAGCGGGGCGCCCCGGGAGGACGTCTGCGCGTACGCCCCGAATGCGAACAGCGCCGCACCGGCCGCCACCACCCCCGGAACAGACCGATCCGTCACCCCGGCCGGGCCGGGGGTGCCCCAGGGTCCGCCGTCGGAGCCGGAGCAGGGGCCGGCTCCGTCAGTACGCCCTCGGCCATGGCGGCCCCGGCCAGCCTGTCCCGCAGGCGGGCGGTGCGTATGGGCGTCGTCCACACCAGTCCCCCACTGCCGGGCCGCGTCGACACCCCGGGCGAGCCAGGGACACCGCAGCACCACAGCACGCCGTCGGGCCCGGGTCCGACGGCATCGTGGCGCATACGGGTCACGACCGCGGCCAGCGGACGCAGTTCCTCGCGCCCAGGATCGGCGCAGGATCACGGCGATCGTCTGCCGGGACCGGGGCACCACGACCGCGCGGTACGCCGTCCAGGGCGCCGACGCCAGCGCCCGCCGCATCCGTCCGGCGACGGAAAGTGCCCCGATGCCGATCGCGAACACGGCCACGCCCAGCGCGACGAGGATGCTGACGAGCACACCCGGAGGGTGGCGTACGGCGGCGGCGAGCACCACCGCGAAGACCACTGATCCGGTCCCGCCCTCTACGCATCGCCAGACCCCGGCCCGGTAGTGCCTCAACGCCCGCCGGGTGTCGGCCAGTTGGAGCGCGCTGCTGTGGGACACGGTGCCGATGGCAGATCTGTGGGCGCCCCTCATGGATGACGGTTCCGATCGCTCCGGGTCTGTGGCCGCTGAGATCAGCCCGCCCGCCGTTCACCCGGAAGCCGTCGGACCAACCACCATGGGACCGACCGCCGTGAAGCCAACCGCCAGGGGGCCGACCGCCACGGGGTCACTTGGCCGCGGTCACCGCTTTGAGCTCGTCGAGGGACTCACGTATGAGGTGCCCGAGGTCTCGCTCGTTGGATTCGCTGATCCAGCGACCGAACGCGACCTTGAAGACGGCGACGCCCGCCTCGGCGGTCAGACTCGCGGCCGGCTCCCCGACTCCACGTCGGCGCAACGTGTCGGCGAGTGCCGCGGACAACGACGCGAGTTTGACCAACTCGCGTTCCTGGAGCTCCGCATTGGCGGCGATGACGGCCTGCCGCTGCTGGGCGATCTCCCGGCGGTCCGCGAACATCACGGTGATGGCGTCGAGGGCCGCCGCCATCGCGTCGATCGGCGCCGCGGACTCGGGGGCGTCGGCGAGGTGCTTGGCAAACAGCTCCTCCAGCGGGCTCGCGCCCGGGAACAGCACCTCGCGCTTGTCGGCGAAGTGCCGGAAGAACGTCCGCTCCGTGAGCCCCGCCCTCTTGGCGATCTCCGCCACCGTGGCCTGCTCGAACCCGCGCTCGCCATAGAGCTCCAGTGCGGCCTGTTCCAGCCTGCCGCGCGCGTTCGGTTCCCATCGACCCATGCCCACGATCTTACGTGATGACAGTGACAGACATCAGGTGTACGGTTTGATGACAGTCACTGACATGGCTCGCGCCGGGGGCACCCCTCGGCACGGGCGGTCGGTTTACCTGGAGGTTTTCTCATGCGTGTTTTCGTTACAGGTGCGTCCGGCTGGATCGGCTCCCCTATCACGTCCGAACTCATCGGCGCGGGCCACCAGGTGGTCGGCCTCGCCCGCTCGGACGCTTCGGCCGCCGCCCTCGCCAAGGCCGGCGCCGAGGTCCGTCGCGGCACGCTTGACGATCTCGACGGCCTGCACGAGGCGGCCGCCGCGTCGGACGGCGTGATCCACCTCGCGTTCAAGCACGACATCGCCTTCTCGGGCGACTTCCGGGGCGCCGCCGACGCGGATCGGCGTGCCGTCGAGGTGCTCGGCGGGGCGCTGGCGGGGTCCGGTCGGCCGTTCGTCGTCGCCTCCGGCACGCCGAGGGCACTCGGCCGGGTGGCGACCGAGGAGGACCGGCACGTCGCCGATCCGTTGGTGGCCGCCGAGGGCGGTCCGGACACGCGGTCGGCCACCGGCGAGTTGGCGCTCTCCCTGGCTTCCCGAGGTATCCGGTCCTCCATCGTGCGGCTGCCGATCAACCACGGCGAAGGAGACCCGGGCTTCCTGGCAACGCTGGTAGGTACAGCCCGTGCGAAGGGGGTCTCCGCCTACATAGGCGACGGCGCCAACCGCTGGCCCGCCGTCCACCGCCTCGACTCCGCGCACCTGTTCCGCCTCGCCCTGGAAAAGGCCCCCGCGGGGTCGGCGCTGCACAGCGTGGCGGACGAGGGCGTACCGATCCGCGACATCGCCGAGGTCATAGGCCGTCACCTCAACTTGCCGGTGGTGTCCATCTCCCCGGAGGACGCGCCCGGACACTTCACCTGGCTCGCGGACTTCCTCGCAGCCGACTTCCCGGCCTCCAGCACACTGACCCGCGAGCTGCTGGGGTGGGAGCCCACTCAGCCGCGGCTGATGGAAGATCTGGAGAAGGGGCACTACTTCCGCGAGCCGGCCGCCTGATCCAACCTGGCGCGGACATGCCCTGCACCTCGCGCGGCGCAGGGCTGTGGCGCACCTTCAGTTCGGCCGTCTCAGTGGTCGACCAGCCTGCGAAGGAGTTCCAGGCCGGTCGGCCAATCGCCGAGACCGCTGTCCGCGTTGATGTGGCCGCAGTTTTCCATCGGATGGTGCTGCGCCTGCCAGTCACGCGCGAGCGAGGTGGCCGTCTTCGGTTCGCAATACGGATCGTCGTCGCTGGCCACCAGCACGCTCGGGCATGGCAAGGGGCGGGCGGACAGGTCCAGAAAAGTGGGTGCGGCCTGGCGTGGGAAGGCTGCTCCTCGGAGGTCCGGAGGGGCGGCCAGGAACGCCACCACCCCGTCGGGCCGCGCCCGGGCCAGCCACTGCGCGGCCGCCCAGCAGCCCAGACTGTGGGCGACCAACGCCACCTGGCGCTCGCGCCGCGAGGCGATCTCGTAGGCGGTCTGGACCGCGGCGACCCAGTCGGGGAGCTCCGGCCGGCTCCATGAGGCCGGCGCGATCCGCACCGCCGAGTCCCCTCACCGCTTCTCCCACCGGCTCTGCCAGTGCCGCTCGTCCGAACCGCCGATCCCGGGGATGACGACGTACGCGACCACCGCCCACCGTCCTTCCATTCGTGGCCCCCGCACCTGGCGGGCTTGTCCTGCGGTAATTCTCGATGGTCCAGCGGGGGCAGCCGAGCTCAGCCCTCGTCCTGCGCAGCCATCCACCCAAATCGCTGCCGAGGGATGGGGCGCCAACGCCGCGACCCGAGGCCCGTGGCCCGGTGTCGTAGAGCCCGACCGCACACTCGGCCCACCGAAGTGTGGTGCCCCACCACATATCCGGCTGACCAGCGCATTCCTACGGTGTGGCAACACGTATCGTCCCCGCCCACCGCCCGGAAGTGGTATCCATGGCCGCCTCTGCAACCGCTCCCCCGCCCGCCACCAACCTCAAGCGCATCGTCGCCGCCAGCCTCATCGGCACCACCATCGAGTGGTACGACTTCTTCCTGTACGGGTCGGCCGCCGCGCTCGTGTTCAACAAGCTGTTCTTCCCGGAGTCCGCGCCGCTCGTCGGCACGCTGCTGTCCTTCCTCACGTACGCCGTGGGGTTCGCGGCGCGGCCGCTCGGGGCGCTCGTGTTCGGGCACTTCGGGGACCGGCTGGGCCGTAAGAAGCTGCTCGTGGTGAGCCTGCTCATGATGGGCGGGGCAACCTTCGGGATCGGCCTTCTGCCCACCCACGCCACGGTGGGGGCCACCGCTCCCGTGCTGCTGACGGCGTTGCGGCTGGTGCAGGGGTTCGCGCTGGGGGGTGAGTGGGGCGGGGCCGTGCTGCTCGTGTCGGAGCACGGGGACGCCCGGCGGCGCGGGTTCTGGTCCTCGTGGCCCCAAACCGGCGCCCCCGCCGGGCAGTTGCTGGCCGCCGGGGTGCTCTCGTCACTCACCGCGCTGCTGAGCGACGACGCGTTCACGGCATGGGGCTGGCGCATACCGTTCCTGCTGTCCGGTGTGCTCGTCCTCGTCGGCCTGTGGATCCGGCTGTCGGTCGATGAATCGCCGGTGTTCAAGGCCGCGTTGGCCCAGGCCGAGGCCCGCAAGGCGGACAGCGTCACCGAAAGGCTGCCGCTCGTCGCAGTGCTGCGGGACCACTGGCGCGACGTCCTGGTCGCCATGGGGGCCCGGATGGCGGAGAACATCAGCTACTACGTGATCACCGCTTTCATCCTGGTGTACGCGACCACCTCGGCCGGGATGGCCAAGCAGACCGCGCTCAACTCCGTACTCATCGCCTCCGCCGTGCACTTCGTGGTGATCCCGGCGTGGGGCGCCCTTTCGGACCGGATCGGGCGCAGGCCGGTGTATCTGATCGGGGCCCTCGGTGTCGGCGCCTGGATGTTCCCGTTCTTCGCGCTGATCGACACCGGCAGCTTCGGAAACCTGATCCTCGCCGTCACCGTCGGCCTCGTCTTCCACGGGGCGATGTACGCGCCGCAGGCGGCGTTCTTCTCGGAGATGTTCGCGACCCGGATGCGTTATTCGGGGGCGTCGATCGGCGCGCAGTTCTCCTCCGTGGCGGCCGGTGCGCCCGCACCGTTGATCGCGACGGCCCTGCTCTCCGACTACGGTACGTCGACGCCGATCGCCCTGTACGTCATCGCGGCCGTGCTGCTCACCGCGGTCGCCGTCGGGTGTGCGCAGGAGACCCGGGAGCGGGATCTGGAGCGCATGGACAACGCCGCACAGAGTGTTCCCGCCACCTCCACACGTGGAGCGGATGCCCGAACTGCCTGAGGGTGGGCGGGAGTTGGGTGGGGTGGCAGTGTGGTGCCGCCCCACCCTTCACGGCGTTATGGCCGGCGCCGCCACATGGAGGCGCAGGGCCAGTTGGATTTCCAGGGCGCGGGCGGGCGTCTGCCAGTCGGGGCCCAGGAGACGGCCGATCCGATCGAGACGCTGGGCCACCGTGTTCACATGGACGTGCAGATGCTCCTTGGTGCGGGCCGGGCTCATGCCGTTCGCGAAGTACGCGTCGAGGGTTCGGACCAGGTCGCTTCTGCGTTTCCTGTCGTACGCCACGACCTCGCCGATCGTCCGGTCGACGAACCCGCCGATGTCCCGGGTGTCCGCGAGCAGCAGCCCCAGGAATCCGAGGTCCTGGGCCGCGGCCCCTTCACCGGAGCGGCCGAGCAGCCGCAGCGCCTCCAGGCAGCGGCGAGCCTCGGCGTACGCGGTGGCGACCGCGGCGGGTGTCACGGCGGGGGCCGCGACGGCGGCGGACGCGCCGACCGTGACGGGCTCGTGGAGCGCGGTGCTCAGCTGTTTCGCCGTCTGCCGGGCGACCTCGGCCGGGGTGTCTCCCGGGCCCAGCGGAAGGAGCAGCACCGTACCGCCGTCGCGGGTCGAGGCCAGGCCGTGCCGGGTCGCGGCCAGATATGCGGCGGCGGAGCCGATGCGCCGGCGGTCCGCGGCGCGGCGGGCGGCGGTGCCCGGGTCGAGGCCGTCGATGCGGGCGGCGAGCACCACGTGCGGGGCGTCGAGGTCGGCCCGCAGCCGTGCGGCGCGTTCGCGCAGCAGCCGGGGGTCTCGGCCCGGCGCGTCCAGGAGGTCGTCCAACAGCTCGCCCCGTACACGCTGTTCGGCCTCGCCTGCCGAGCGCCGGGCGAGCAGCAGGAGCGAGGTGACCAGGGCGGCCCGCTCCAGGGTGCGCCGGTCGACGGGGACGAGGCCCGGCTGGCCGTGCAGGACCAGCGCGCCCAAAAGTTCGCCTCCTGCCGAGACTCCGGCGAGCCAGTCCTCGCCGTGGCGGATCGCGTGGCCGTCGGTGCCGCTGAGGCGCAGGACCGCGGTGGGTGCCGAGTCGGCGTCGGCGAACTCGACCGTACCGTCGAGTACTTCGGACACCGCGTCGGCCACGTCGTGGACTCCGCCGCCGCACAGCACCAGTTCGGTGAGCCGGTCGTGGACCTCCGATGCCCGTTCGAGGACCGCGCTGTGGTCCCGGATGGTCTCGTTGGCCTTCTCCAATTCGGCGAGCGCGGACCGGGTTTCGGCCAGCAGGTTGGCGGTGTCGATGGCCACGGCGGCGTGCGCGGCGAAGGAACCGAGCAGGGCGATCTCCTCGCGTGCGAAGACCCGCGGGTGCCGGTCGGCCGCGAAGAGCACCCCGATGACGGTGCTGCCGAGCATCAGCGGCACCCCGAGGATGGCGACGAGCCCCTCGTCGCGTACTCCGGTGTCGATGGTGCTGGTGTGCTGGAAGCGTTCGTCGTCGAAGTAGCTGGAGGTGACGTAGGGGCGGGCGGTCTGCGCGACGAGCCCGCCGAGCCCCTCGCCCATGCCGAGGCGAAGCTGCTGGAAGCGGGCTGCCACAGAGCCTTCGGTGACCCGCATGTAAGTGTCGCCCGCCGTGGGGTCGTTGAGGCTGAGGTAGGCGACCTCCGTGCCCAGCAGCGAGCGGGCCCGCTGCACGATGGCGCGCAGTACGGCGTCCAGGTCGCGCAGACCGGCGAGGTCGTGGGCGGTCTCGAACAGGGCGGACAGCTCGGCCTCGCGGCGTCTGCGCCCTTCGAGGTCGGCCCGTACGCGCAGGGCGAGTTGTTTCGCGGCGTCCAGGCCGGCGAGCGCCTCGGGTGGCGCGCCGTCGGCCCGGGCGAGGAGCGCCGGACGGTCGTACGCCTCGGCGGGCGCGCCCCGGGCGAGGAGTGCCAGGTAGGGGGCTTCGGGGTGGTCGTTGGGATGCGCTTGATCGTGGGACATGGTCACAGGGATACCTGCCGGACGGGCGGCCTCGCCAGGCCTGTGGACAACTCTTGAGGGGTGCAGAACAAGCAGGAGAACGGGCAGGCGCCCGCGCTCAGTGCGCGGTCCAGCCGCCGTCCAGGGCGAGTGAGGTACCGGTGATGAAGGAAGCCTGCGGAGTGCAGAGATAGGCGACCGCTTCGGCGACCTCGTGCGGTTCGACGAGCCGCTTGAGTGCCGCGTCCTTGAGGAGCACCTCGGTGAGCACATGTTCCTCGGAGATGCCGTGTGCCGCAGCCTGGTCGGCGATCTGCTGCTCCACCAGGGGCGTACGCACATATCCGGGGTTGACGCAGTTGGAGGTGACCCCGTGTGGAGCGCCTTCCAGGGCTGCGGTCTTGGAGAGGCCTTCGAGGCCATGTTTGGCGGACACATAGGCCGACTTGTAGGCGGAGGCCCGCAGGCCGTGCACCGACGACAGGTTGACGATGCGGCCCCATCCCTGCCCGTACATGTGTGGCAGCGCGCCCCGGATCAGCCGGAACGGGGCTTCCAGCATCACGGTGAGGACGGTGTGGAAGACCTCGGGCGGAAACTCCTCGATGGGGCGCACCAGTTGGAGCCCGGCGTTGTTCACCAGGATGTCGGTTCCGGCGGCGGCCTGTTCGGCGGCGTCGAGGTCGGTCAGGTCGAGGACGACGGGTTCCACGGTGCCGCCGAGTCCGGCTCCCTGAGCGGTGAGTCCTTCGAGGCCTGCCGCGTCCCGGTCAACCGCCCTGACCTTGGCCCCGGCCGCGGCGAGCCGCAGGGCGCAGGCCCGGCCGATGCCGCCGGCGGCGCCGGTGACGAGCGCGGTACGTCCGCCCAGGTCGACGGTGACGGAGTGCGGGAGGGGCGCGGGGACGAGGGGCGCGGTCATGGTCTCGACCCTAGGCAGGCCGCACTCACCCACCCATGTGGTCAGCACACATACTTCAGAGCCCAGTGCTGGGTTGGAACCATGTGGGGCTGTCCGACTGCGCCTGCTTGATGCGGAACAGAGCGAACTCGCTGAGCTTCGGGAGTGCGTCCATGGCGAACCAGCCCACTTCGAGGGACTCCTCGTCGTTGACGCGGGCCTCTCCGCCGGTGGCCCGGCAGCGGAAGGTGATGTCCATGAACTGGCACTGGTCGCCGTTGGGGTAGGTGATGGTGCTCTTCCCGGCCTCCACGAGCACCACCCGCTCGGCGACGCACCGTACGCCGGTCTCCTCGTACACCTCGCGCACGGCAGTGTGGGCGGGCTCCTCCCCCGGCTCCGGGATGCCGCCGATCGTCGACCACTTGCCGTTGTCCGCCCGGCGGCCGAGCAGGACCCGGCCCTCGTCGTCGAAGACGATCGCGCTCACTCCCGGCAGCAGGAGCAGCTGGTGCCCGGCGAGGGCCCGGATGTCTTGAATGAAGTCAGGAGTTGCCATGCCCCGACCCTAACGGCCGTCCGGATCTGGCCAGTCAGCTCTCGGTGCCGCGGCGCCCCCGCACGGACCGGGTGATCGCCCAGGCCAGGCCCGCGGCGGCGGCCGCGACGAGCGCCCACTCGGGCAGCGTGCCCAGCTTGGTCGCGGGCGTCTGCGAGGAGCGCAGCGGCACCTTGGCGACCAGTGAGGCAGGGGTGAACATGGCGGTCTTCTGGACGACCTTGCCGTCGGGCATGATCACGGCGCTGACCCCGCTGGTGACCGGAACCGTGACGGTCCTGCTGTGCTCGACCGCCCGCACCCGGGACATGGCAAGCTGCTGGTAGGTCATCTCGCTGCGGTCGAAGGTGGCGTTGTTGCTCGGCACGGAGATCAGCTGGGCGCCCGCGGTGACGGTGTCGCGCACCGCCCAGTCGAAGGCGGCCTCGTAACAGGTGGCGATGCCGACCTTGGTGCCGGCCATGGTGAACAGGCCCGGCTTGGTGCCGCGGTTGAAGTCCTCGCGGACCATGGAGGTGTAGCCGGGGGTGAAGGTGTTGATGAGTCCGCGCAGCGGGATGTACTCGCCGAAGGGCTGGATCTGCCGCTTGTCGTACGTCGCGACGGGGCCCCGCTTGGGATCCCACTGGACCTGCTCGTTGTAGAGCTTCGCGCCGTAGCCGCCGACGACCGCGCCGACCGAGATGGGTGCGCCTATGGCCTTGGCGGCCTGGTCGATGACGGCGCGGGCCTCGTCGTCCACGAAGGGGTCGACGTCGGAGGAGTTCTCCGGCCACAGCACGAAGTCGGGCTGTGGCTCCTTGCCGGCCTTGACCCGGTCGGCGAGCCGCAGGGTCTCGCGTACGTGGTAGTCGAGCACGGCCCGGCGCTGGGAGTTGAAGTCGAGGCCGAGGCGGGGCACGTTGCCCTGGATCACGGCGACGGTCGCGGTGCCGTCCTCCGCCGAGTCGCTGACCAGGCCACGGGCGCCGTAGGACGCCGCGACCGGCACGACGACCGTGAGCAGTGCGGCGGCCGCCGCTCCCTTGCGGACGCTGCCGGTGTTCCGGAGCCGCAGCGCTTGCCGTACGCATGCGTACAGGCCGAACCCGCACAGCACCACGGCGAAGCCGAGTACGGGTGTGCCGCCCAGGGCGGCGAGGGGCAGGAAGGTCCCGTCGGCCTGTCCGAAGGCGACCTTGCCCCAGGGGAAGCCGCCGAAGGGTGCGCGGGCGCGGGCCGCCTCGGCGGCGACCCACATGGTGGCGGACCACACAGGCCACAGCGGAAGCCTGGAGACCACCGCCATACCCGCTCCGGCCGCCCCGATGAACAGCGCCTCGATCGCGGCGAGCCCCAGCCAGGGCCCGGGGCCTACCTCCACACCGGTCCACACGAGGAGCGGGAGCAGGAAGCCGAGGCCGAAGAGGTAGCCGAGGCCGAGGCCCGCCTTCCAGCTGCGGCCGCGCAGGAGCCAGCCGAGGACGGCGAACGCGGGCAGCGCCAGCCACCACAGGGGCCTCGGCGGGAAGCTCAGGTACAGGAGCACCCCAGCCAGCGCGGCCACGGCGGGCCGGGCGAGACGGTTCAGCAGTCCCCGCAGCCGCGAGGGTGCGGCAGGCTGCGGTCCGAGCTGTTCCGGCTCGGTTGTGGGGGTTTCGGTGGTGCTCACCCGGCGGAGTCTACGGCGGGTGGCTGTGTACCGGGGAGTCCGGTCTCAGGGCACCGGGCGGAAGGTCAGGCCTCGGCGGGCTTGGTGGTGCCGAGCAGCCTCAGCCGGTCGCGGATGACACGTACCGCCGCTTCGGCGTCGTCGACGGTGACGGTGAAGACGCGGCCGTCGCCGAGCTTGAGCGCCACGCCCTCACCTCGGCGCACGACGACGGCGGTGCCGATCTCGGGGCGCCAGCGGTAGCCCCAGCCGCCCCACTGGCGCGGGGTGACGCGGGGCACGAAGTCGGCCGTGACGACGTGGTCGAGGGGGATGGTGCGACGCGGCAGCCCGATGTGGCCGCAGCGCACTTCCAGGCAGTCCCCGTCGACCTTGACCGACACGTGGACGAAGGCGAGGGTCCCGAAGAGCACGAGGAGCCCGGCCGCCAGGCAGCCGACCACGGACATCAGGAGCGGCGCGATGCCGGAGGTCCAGGTCGAGTCGACGGCCAGCTCGACGCCGAGCGCGATGCAGGCCGCGCCGCCTGCCGCGAGCAGCCACTGGACGCGGTTGGTCGCCCGGCCGGTCCAGACCTCTGGCGCCTGCTCGGCGGCACCGGATCCGTGCTGGGACTCGGGGGGCGTGGGGTACTCCGGGGACGGTTCCCTCATGTGTAGCAGCGTACTCAGGTTCCGCTGCCGTGGCACCGCCCAGCGCTCAGTGAGCGGGGCTGACGGCCTGGAGCAGGCGGCCTTCGGGGTAGGCGAGGGCGGCGTCGGGCAGGGTGCCGGTGCGGCCGCTGAGCAGCACGGTGAGGCCTCCGACCTGGGGGGCTTCAGGTGCGGGCATGATCCCGGCCCGGCGCAGGCCCTGGGCGGCCACGGCCTCGGCGCTGCCGAAGAAGGTGAGCGGGCCGCCGTCGGGGCGCAGGGCCATACGGATGCGTTCGGCGACCAGCTCGTAATGGGTGCAGCCCAGGACGACGGTCCCTACCTCGGGCGGCGTGAGGGCGGCGGCCACGGCGACGGCCCGGTCGATCGCGGCGTCGTCGGCGTGCTCCACGGCCTCGGCGAGGCCGTGGCAGGGCACCTCCGTAACGGGGACGCCGTCGGCGAATTCGCGGATCAGTCCGCGCTGGTACGGGCTGCCGGTGGTGGCCGGGGTCGCCCAGATCGCGAAGGGCTCGCGGCCGGCCGCGGCGGGCTTGATCGCGGGGACGGTGCCGATCACCGGGATCTCCGGTTCCAGGGCGGCGCGGATCGCGGGCAGGGCGTGCACGGACGCGGTGTTGCAGGCGATGATCAGGGCGTCCGGCTCCAGGGCCGCGGCGGCCCTGGCCACGGCGAGGGCGCGCTCGGCGACGCCTTCGGGCGTGCGCGGGCCCCAGGGCATGCCGTCCGGGTCGTTCGAGATCACGAGTTCGGCGTCGGGCCGTAGCCGGCGTACCGCCGCGGCCGCGGCGAGCAGGCCGATTCCGGAGTCCATGAGCGCGATCTTCACCCGGTCACCATAGTCGACGAGCCCCGGCGGAAACGGCCGAGGTCCCGTGTGGAGCACGGGATGTGGGGCAGACTGCGGCGGATGAGCGCCCTTGTATGGATCGCCCTGGTGTCCCTGGTCGTCTGGCTCTGGCTGCTGCTCGGGCAGGGCTTCTTCTGGCGCACCGACCAGCGGCTGCCGCCCCGCGTACCGCTCGAACATTGGCCGGATGTCGCGGTGGTGGTGCCGGCCCGCGACGAGGCGGAGGTGCTGCCTTCGAGCCTTCCCTCGCTGCTCGCGCAGGACTATCCCGGCCGCGCTGAGATCTTCCTGGTGGACGACGGGAGCTCGGACGGAACCGGCGAGCTCGCCCGTTCCCTCGCCGAGCGGCACGGGGGTCTGCCGTTGTCCGTGGTGTCTCCGGGTGAGCCGGAGGCGGGCTGGACCGGCAAGCTGTGGGCGCTGCGCCACGGCATCGCGCTCGCGCGGGCGCGTGAGCCGGAGTACCTGCTGCTCACCGACGCCGACATCGCGCATGCGCCGGACAGCCTGCGGGAGCTGGTCGCCGCGGCCCGCGGCGGCGGCTTCGACCTGGTGTCGCAGATGGCCCGGCTGCGGGTGGCGAGCGGCTGGGAGCGGCTGATCGTCCCGGCGTTCGTGTACTTCTTCGCCCAGCTGTATCCGTTCCGCTGGATCAACGCCCGCAGGCCGCGTGCCACGGCAGCGGCCGGTGGTTGCGTGCTCCTGCGTACTCAGGCCGCGGCCCGGGCCGGGATTCCGGACGCGGTGCGCCAGGCGGTGATCGACGACGTGTCCGTGGCGCGGGCGGTGCGCAGGTCCGGCGGACGGGTCTGGCTGGGCCTCGCGGACCGGGTCGACAGTGTGCGCCCCTATCCGCGCCTGGCCGACCTGTGGCGCATGGTCTCGCGCAGTGCGTACGCGCAGTTGCGGCACAACCCGCTGGTGCTGCTCGGCACCGTCGCGGGTCTGGCGCTGGTCTATCTGGCGCCGCCGGTCACCTTCGTCGCGGGCCTGGCGACCGGGAGTGCCGGGGCCGCGTGGGCGGGCGGTCTTGCCTGGCTGGTGATGACCGGAACGTATCTGCCGATGCTCCGCCACTACCGCCAGCCGCTCGCACTGGCCCCGACGCTGCCGTTCACGGCGCTGCTCTACCTGCTGATGACGGTCGACTCGGCGGTGCAGCACTACCGGGGGCGGGGTGCGGCCTGGAAGGGCCGCACCTACGCCCGGCCGGAGGCCGCACCCGAGCAGCGGTGACGCGGGGCTACTTGCGGCCGGGCGTCCAGTTCATGCCCCAGCCGTAGGCCTGGTCGATGGTGCGCTGCGGGCTGACGCCGCGCGCGGGCACCAGGTAGCGGGCCTCGCGCTGGACGACCAGGTCGCCGTTGTTGTTGGTGATCAGGGCGAGCGCGCAGACCGTGGAGGGGACGGTGCATTCGTCGAGGAAGAACTCGATCGGCGCGCCGAACTGCGGCTGGAGGGTCACCGTGGCGTGCAGGTCGGCGAAGCTGCGGGCGCCCTCATAGATGGTGACGAAGATCAGCAGGCGGCGGAACTTGTCCTTCTGGTCGAGATTGACGGTGAGGTTCTCGCCCGATTCGACGGCGCCGGTGCGGTCGTCGCCGTCGAGGTGGATGTACGGGGGCTGATGGAGCGCGCCGAAGGCGTTGCCCAGGGCCTGGACGACGCCCTTGCGGCCGTCGGCGAGCTCGTACAGGGCGCACAGGTCGAGGTCGAGATCGGAGTGGTTGGCGGCGGCGCGGCCCAACTTGGCGCCCCAGCCGCTGAATTGCTTGCGGCTCTGCCAGTTGAGGTTCACCCGCATCGCGCCCGAAGTGCCGCCCTGTTTGGCGAGCGAAACCCTGGGTGCGTCCTTCGTGAGGGTGACTTTGGAGAGGCGCACGGGTGACGGAGGCGTCAACGGCGGAGCGGTCGGAGGCGCCTGAATCTGAGCAGCCGGCTCGGGCCACACGGGCGGCGGGGGCGGGGTGTATGCGGCCTGCGCGGGAGGCGGCGCCGGGGTGAAGGGCGCCTGCACGGGTGACGCGGCGGGCGGCTGCTGCGGCTTGTCGACGGTGATCCCGAAGTCCGTTGCCAGGCCTTCGAGTCCGCTGTCGTAACCCTGGCCGACGGCGCGGAACTTCCAGGCGCCCTGGCGGCGGTATAGCTCGCCGAGGATGAACGCGGTCTCGACGGTGGCGTCCTTGCTGTCGAAGCGCGCGAGCTCCGCGCCGGTGGCCGCGTCCAGGACGCGGATGCCGAGACCCGGGACGCGGCCGAAGGTTCCGCCGTCGGCGGAGGCGGCGAGCACGATGCGCTCGACGGCCGGTTCGACTTGCGCGAGGTCGATGACCAGGGTGTCCGTCACCGCGTCGGGACCGGACCGCTTGCCTTCGTGGCGTACGGCACCCGAGGAGTGGGTCGGCTGGTTGTAGAAGACGAAGTCGGCGTCCGAGCGGACCCGCCCCCCGGCCAGCAGAAGGGCCGAGGCATCCACGTCGGGGACACCGGGTCCCGACCGCCAGGCCAGTTCGACGCGTACCGAGTGCGCAGGCACCGGAACATTGGCTCCTTTAAGCATGGACATGCTCTCCCCCATCACTCGCCGCGGTACCGAAAGATTTCTGCACCGTCAACCTAGTGCCCGATCGGCCACCCGGCACCTCACCCGGCCACCGGCCGGTAACCCCGGATGGCCTTGCCCTTGACAGGTATCGGGCTCCCCCAGCCCGAAGAGCACCTCGTCGACCGCCCCGGCCGGCTCCGCGGCCGGCCGAGGTGATGGACTCCTTCGCCCTGTACCGGATCGTCTCCGGCCACGGCCCGGGTGCCGCGGTCGCACGGGAGGCCGCGCTCGGCGGGAGCCAGCGGCTGCTTTCGCCGGTCGTCGCCGTGGCGGTGGCGGCGGGCATGCGCGACCACTGGGACGAGGCATGCGAGGAACGCCACGGATTCCTGGGCGACAAGCTGGTCGCCTTCTGCCGACTCAGCGGTCTGGAGACCGGTTCGGACGATCCGGGCTCGGCGGTCGAGGCCGGGCGCCTGTACGCGGCGTCCACCGCGCCGCACATCGACGGGCCGGAGGTCCTGGCGGCCTGTCACGCCGCCGGGCCGGCCGCACGGGAGGGCTGCGCATTGCTGACCGTGGCCCGCGCCGCGTACTGCTACCGCTCGGTGCAGGAGGCCGGGCTCCGAGTCCCCCTGCGCGCGCTCCGAGGCACCGGGAAGACGCAGTTCGCGGAAATCCCTCAGCGGCAGTCCCGAACCGCCGGAGATTGCCGCTCCGGAGTTTGCTCCATTTTCGCCGGAGACCCCGGTCAGAGGCGGTCCACAATTTGTCCCCAGGGACAAGAAATACCGTACTTGTCCTGCCCTCCGGACGATCTGCACGATGAACTCATGACAGAAGAAAAGTCGGATCCCCGCCGCTGGGCGGTCCTTGTCGTGCTGCCGGCCGGAATGCTCATGGGAGGCATGGACCTCACCATCCTCAACGTCGCACTGCCCACGGCGGGCCGGGAATTACTGCCGTCCAGCTCCGAACTGCTGTGGATCATGGATGGCTACGCGCTCACCGTCGCGGCGACGCTGGTGGTGTGCTCCACGCTGGGAGACCGGATCGGGCGCAAACGGATCCTCATGACCGGGGTGAGCGTCTTCGCCCTCGCCTCACTCGTGGCGGCGCTCTCCTCGGCGCCGGGACAGCTCATCGCGGCCAGGGCCGTCCAGGGACTCGGCTATTCGATGATGCTGTCGAGCACGGTGGTCGTCATCCGGGTCGTCTTCCCGGTCGCCCGCGAGCGGTCGCTGGCGTACGGGCTGTGGGTGGCTGGCTCCAGCACGGGCGCGGCGCTCGGGCCGGTGCTCGGCGGCGCCCTGGTGGAGCGGTTCTTCTGGGGCTCGGTGTTCCTCGTCAACGTACCGATCGCGGCACTCGCGCTGCTGGCCGGCTCGGTCCTCGTCCCCGAGTCGCGCAACGCCTCTCCGAGCCGTTTCGACGCCCCCAGCGCGCTGATCTCGATCCTCGGCCTGGCGGGAGCCGTGTACGCGCTGCAGCACATCGGCCAGCCCGACAGTGTCTCGCCGGTCACCGTGGGAGTGGGCGTCCTGGGCGTGGCGCTGCTTGTCGCCTTCACCCTGCGCCAACGCCGCATCCCGAACCCCCTCCTTGACATGAGGCTGTTCGCCGACCGCCGCTTCTCGGTCTCCACCGTCTCGATCCTGCTGTGCTACGGCGCCTATACGGGCCTGCTGTTCCTGCTCACCCAGCAGCTCCAACTGGTCAACGGCTACTCGCCGTTGACCGCGGGTCTGACGCTCGTGCCGGTGGCGGTGGCCAGCGCGGCCGGCGGGGTCCTTGCCCCGCGCCTTTCGGCGGGCCGTCGGCAACCGGTGGGGCGTGACGGCGGGCGTGACGGCGCTCGCCCTCGCCCTGATCGCGCTGTCGGTGTTCGGGGCCGCCGGGAACGTCCCGGCCCCGGTCGCGGTCGGCCTCGGCGCGGGCACCGTCATGACGCTGGGCGCGGACTCGATGATGAGCGCGGCCCCTCCCGAGCGGGCCGCGGAGGCCGGCGCCGTCCAGGAGGTCGGCTTCTCGCTGGGCGCCGGGCTCGGCGTCGCGGCGATGGGCATCGTCACGACGGTCGCGTACGGTGCGAGCCTGAAGCCGGTATCGGGCCTGACGGGCAGTCAACCGGGCACCGCCTCAGGGTCGTTGAGCGCGGCCATGGACCTGGCGGGCCGGCTCGCCGGCAGCACGGGGGAGGCCCTGCGCAGCGGCGCCCAGCACGCCTTCGATACGGGCTTCTCGGTCAGCACCGCGACGGTGGCAGCCGTCCTGCCGATCCTCGCCGCCCTGGCCGCCGCACTCCTGCGCCCCGCGAAGCCCGGGGCCGCGCCGGCCACCCCGCAGCACGCCCCGGCGGAGCGGGAGTCGACGGCCTGAGACCGCCGCCCCGGGCAGCGGCCATCTCGCGGAACGGCGTACGCCCCCTCAGCGAGACGGCCGCATACGGGCTGCTGGTCGGCTCCCCCGGCCGTGAGGCCGGAGGACACTGTGACCACGCCGGGGCCGGGCGGGGATCACGCCGCCGAGGAGTCCGGAACGTCCGGAGCGGTGCTGCGGACCTGCTCGCGGTAGTAGTTGCCCCACTCCTCCAACTGGCCCACCAGGCCACGCAGGCTCATGCCGATCTCGGTCAGCGAGTACTCCACCCGGTGCGGGATCTCCTGGTAGACGGTCCACCGGACGAGCCCGTCCTCCTCCAGATCGCGCAGCTGCCGGGTGAGCATCCGCGGAGTGATATCCGGCATGACCCGGTTCAATTCACCAGAACGTAACGTCCCGCCGAACAGATATTTCATGATACTGAGCTTCCACATACCCCCGCAGATGGTCATCGCGACCTCAAGAGTGCAGTAGTCGAGCATCTCATCCACGCGCGGCCGCATGTTCCTCCCACTATCCGTCCCCTGCCATCTCTGCACGGCATCCCAATATCCCCATGCTAACTACACCCGTTTGAAGGGATATTGGCCGAACCGGTCATGTTGGGGACGCCCCGGGCCGAAGGTCCGCGTTGCCCCCCATGGCGCCCAAGTGCGACACTCCGGAGGTCGCCCCGGCGGAAATCGGTTGGAGGTCAAAACAACCCCATGACCTGGCGTCCACATCTCTCGGGGATATGAACGAAGCTCAGGAGCAGGAGCGCGCAGGCCAGCCGCCGTCATGGCGGCCGCCCTGCGTTAACCGGTCGTCAATCACCTGGTGACGCAAGGCGCTCAGGGTCGAGGGTCCCTGCTTGACAGCACAGTTCAGACGTCGCCCTTCGTGGCCGTTCCGTCACTTCTCGTCAATCAGGACGCCTCGTATTAGCCCTCGCCGTCAGAGCCTCGTCAACGACGTTTCGGCAGGTCAAGCAGACAAAACCAGCGTAAAACGGATGACCCTAGGATTGGGGCTCCCCAACGACCACATCGTGGGCTTAACTTATGTGCCATGACCTCCCCCCGCTCCACCTATGGCGGCGGTTACTACTCCGCGCCGTTCTTCCCGGACACCCCCATCTACGACTCCCTCGTCGCAGAACGGGGTACGCCTCAGATCGCCCCGATCCGAGTGCCTTCCCTCTATGACACCGGCAGCAGTTACCTGCCGGCGCTTCCGTCGGCGCTGCCCGCGCTGCCGGCCGCCCCTTCGCAGCAGAGCCCCTCCTACGCCTCGTCGTACGGGTACCAGCAGCAGATGCCGCAGCCGACGCCGCTGCAGCACGCGCCCGCCCCGTACATCCCGCAGCAGACCTCGGCCCCGCGCGGCTACCAGGGGCAGCAAGCCATGCCGCAACGGCCGATGGGCACCGGGTACGAGGCCATGCGGCCAGCCGCGCCCCGGCCGGCGCCCGCGCCGTACGAGGATCCGTACAACCGGCCCTATCAGGGCACCGGGTACTGATCAAGGGCGGGACCGGCCGCCCGGACACTTGTCCGAGGCGGCTGGCAGAATGTGTTTATGAGCAACGGGCTTGATGCGGTTGTCCACGGGATGCACATTCATCCCGTCAAGTCGGTCGGGGGATACGACACAGCAGAAGCGGCGGTCGAGCCATGGGGGCTCGCCGGGGACCGTCGCTGGATGCTGGTGGACGCGGAGGGCACGGCCGTCACTCAACGCGAGCGGCCGGGCCTCGCCATGAGCAGTGCCGCCACACTGCCGGGCGGAGGTGTGCGGCTTTCCGCGCCGGGGCGCGACGATCTGGTCGTCGAGCCGCCGGAGCCGATGGCCGCCGTCGGCGTCACGCTCTTCGGCAACAAGTTCAAGGCGGTGACCGCCGCCGACGAGGCCCACGCGTGGTTCAGCGCCTATCTGGGCACCGAGGTGCGGCTCATGCACCTCGACGACCCGGCGCGCCGCAGAACCATCAACCCCAAGTACGCGCCGAACGGCGAGACGGTCAGCTTCGCCGACGGATACCCGCTCCTGATCGCCACGCGCGCCTCGCTCGACGCCCTCAACTCGCTGATCGCGCAGGGCGGCCATCCCGCCGAGGGCCCCCTGCCGATGAACCGGTTCCGGCCCAATGTGGTCCTCGAAGGGACCGAGGCATGGGCCGAGGACACCTGGTCACGGATATCGATCGGCGAGGTCACCTTCCGGGTGGCGAAGCCCTGCGGGCGCTGTGTCATCACCACCACCGACCAGGCCACCGCGGAGCGCGGCAAGGAGCCGCTGCGCACCCTGGCCCGGCACCGCCGGATCGGCAGCTCGCTGGCGTTCGGCGTCCTGGTGATCCCGGAGGACACCGGCATCATCCGCATCGGTGACGCGCTGAAGGTGCTCGCATAGCTCTGCGCCACGCGGGAACTCCTGTGGGTAGCAGACGCGTTGGACTGGACAAGCCGGGTGGATCAGATCCCTGTTCGTGCCACCCGCGCGCAGGCCGGCCCGCCGGGGCGGCACGAAGCGGAAGGGGGTGCGTGGCCCGTGCGAGCCATTACGGGAGTGTGGCGCTGGCGGCGCAATCCGCTGCGCCGCCGCACCGACTTCGCGGAGGCGTGGCTGGCGCTCGTGGCCCTGGTGCTCGTGGTGTTCGCCGCACCGGCGGTGGGGGCGCTCTGCGGTTTCCTCACGGATACGAGCCTGCGCCAGGCCGTCACCGAGCAGCGCCGGCACCGGCATGTGACCTCGGCGGTGGTGGTGCGCCGGGCCGAGCAGCGCACCCCGGTGGCCGAGCCCGACGGTTCGGCGGGCCGCACCACCCGCACCCGGGTGGTCGCCAACTGGACGGCGTACGACGGCAGTTCACACACCGGCACGCTGGCCTCGCCGCTCAAGGCGCCCGCTCCCGGCGCCACCTTCCGGATATGGACCGACGACCACGGGCGCCCGGCGCCCCGTCCGATGGCGCTGTCCGCGGCCGACACACATGCCGTGTTCTCTGGGATCTGCGCGGCCGCGGCGGCCGCCGGACTCGTCGAGGGCGTACGCCGGTTGATCGTATGGCGGCTGATACGCCGGCGGTATGAGCGACTGGACCGGGCGTGGGCCCGGTACGGTCCGGACTGGGGCCGCACCGGCGCAGGCAGCTGACCGGTCAACTCACCGGCCCCGCGCGCGCTACGGTGGACCATCAGTCGCACAAACCAGGTCACGGTCGAGGTGTGTGCGAGGTCGCATGCACGAGGTGGGGGCACGGCAGCGCCATGGCTCAGGGTACGGTCCAGGTGACGCACACGGGCACGTCGAGGTGGCGCCGCCGCACGGGTGAGTACGCCTCTCTGGCCGCGGCCCTGGAGGCCGCGGGCGACGGCGACGTCCTGACCGTCGCCCCGGGCACCTACCGGGAGAACCTGGTGCTGCACCGCTCCGTGACGCTGCGCGGCCCCGAGGGTGCGGTCGGCTCGGTCCGGATCGCGCCGGCCGACGGTGTGGCGCTGACGGTGCGCGCCTCGGCGACCGTGCGGGACCTGTATCTGGAGGGCCAGGACGCGGCGGCGCCCGCGCTGCTCGTGGAGGACGGTGCGCCCGAGCTCGTCGACCTGCGGGTGGTGACGCGATCCGCGGTGGGCATCGAGGTCCGCGGCGGGGCACGGCCCACGGTGCGGCGGTGCACGGTGGACAACCCGGGCGGCGTCGGGATCGGCGTCTTCGACGGTGCGGGCGGGGTGTTCGAGGAGTGCGAGGTCGTCGCGGCCGGGCAGTCCGGCGTCTCGGTGCACAGCGGCGGGCACCCCCGCCTCGAACGCTGCCGGGTGCACCACTCCAGTGGCGCCGGGCTCGCCGTCAGCGGCGAGGGCAGCGGTCTAGAGGCACTCGGCTGCGAGGTGTACGAGATCAAGGGCGCCGGGGTGCAGATCGCCTCGCGCGCCTCGGCCCACCTCACCGACTGCACGGTGCACCGGACTTCGGCCGACGGCATCACCCTGGACACGGACGCGGTGCTCACGCTCGCCGACTGCGACATCCACGACATCCCGGAGAACGCGGTCGATCTGCGCTCGCGCTCCGTGCTCACGCTGACCCGCACCAAGGTCCGCCGCTTCGGGCGCAACGGCCTGTCGGTGTGGGACCCGGGCACGCGGGTGGACGCCGGCCAGTGCGAGATCCACGACAGTACGGGCGACTATCCGGCGGTGTGGGTCAGCGACGGCGCGACCGCGGTCCTGGAGGGCTGCCGCGTCCATGACGTACCGGACGCGATCTTCGTGCTCGACCGGGGCTCGCGCGCCGATGTCGTCGACAGTGACCTCACCCAGGTCCGCAACACGGCGGTGTCGGTGAGCGACGGCGCGACCGCGCAGCTCGACGACTGCCGGATCAGGGAGGCGTCGACCGGAGCCTGGTTCCGTGACCACGGCAGCGGCGGCACGCTCGCGGGCTGCACCATCGACGGCGCGCAGACCGGCGTCATCGTCACCAAGGGCGCCGATCCGCGCATCGAGCGCGTCACGGTCACCTCGCCCGCCGAGGCCGGGTTCTACGTCTCCGCCGAGGGCCGGGGCACCTTCCACGGCTGCCGGGTGACCAGCAGCGGCGGCTTCGGCTTCCATGTCATCGACGGCTGCCGTACGACGCTGACGCGCTGCCGCACCGAGCGGTGTGCTCGCGGGGGTTATGAGTTCTCGGAGGACGGCGCGGTCGTCGAGGACTGCACCAGCGACGAGAGCGGCGCCAAGGCGGGCTCGGCCGAGCCGCCCGCGGTGCTGAGCGCGACGCAGACCATGGGGCTGCTCTCGGCCGTCCCGGGCCCGCGCCCCGTCGAGCCCCCGGCGGCGGAGCCGGTGACCGAGCCCGCGCGCACTTCGGGGGCGGTACTCGGCGAGCTGGACACCTTGGTGGGGCTGGAGAGCGTCAAGCGTGAGGTGCGGGCGCTCACCGACATGATCGAGGTCGGGCGCAAGCGGCAGCAGGCCGGCCTCAAGGCGGCCTCGGTCCGCCGCCATCTGGTCTTCACCGGCTCCCCCGGCACCGGAAAGACCACGGTGGCGCGCCTGTACGGGGAGATCCTGGCCTCCCTCGGCGTCCTGGAGCGCGGCCATCTCGTCGAGGTGTCGCGCGTCGACCTGGTCGGCGAGCACATCGGGTCGACCGCGATCCGCACCCAGGAGGCCTTCGACCGGGCGCGCGGCGGGGTGCTGTTCATCGACGAGGCGTACGCCCTGTCCCCCGAGGATTCGGGACGGGACTTCGGGCGTGAGGCCATCGACACGCTGGTGAAGCTGATGGAGGACCACCGCGACGCGGTGGTGGTCATCGTCGCCGGGTACACGGCCGAGATGGAGCGCTTCCTGAGCGTCAACCCCGGTGTGGCGTCCCGGTTCTCACGGACCATCAGGTTCTCGGACTACTCCCCCGAGGAGCTGCTCCGCATCGTGGAGCAGCAGGCCGACGAGCACGAGTACCGGCTCGGTTCCGGCACGGCGGAGTGCCTCCTGAAGTACTTCACGGCACTGCCCAGAGGCGCCGCGTTCGGCAACGGGCGCACCGCGCGCCAGACGTTCGAGTCGATGGTGGAGCGGCATGCGGGCCGGGTCGCCCAGCTGGCCGAGGCCAGCACCGACGACCTGACCCTGCTCTACCCGGACGATCTGCCCGAACTGCCCTGATCCACCCGCTGGTTCGGCACGCCGCTCGCCAGCTCGGCCAGGAGCAGCGCCCGTTCGCGCCCGAAAGCGGGGTCGGCCTGGTAGTCGGCGTGGCCCAGTATCGGCGCGGGCAGCGGGTGTTCGCGGGTGCGGCCGTAGGCGAGCGGGTCGAGCAGTGGGCCCTTGTCGACGTCGCCGCCGGTCAGAACGGGTCCGCCGATGGGGTCGGTGGCGCGCCACAGGTTCCGCCAGCAGTGCACCTCCTGGTGGAGAGCCTGGAGCGGGGCGGGGCCGAAGTAGGTGGGGAACCAGCGTCCGTAGAGCCGCTCGACGGGGCAGCCGTAGGTGAGCAGGGCGACCCGGCGCCGGGTGGCGGAAGGCAGTTGCCAGACGGCGGCCGCGGCGAGCACGCTGCCCTGCGAGTGGCCGGAGATCACGAGGCGGCCGCCGGTCCGCTCGGTCCAGGTGTTCATCCGCCAGGCGAGGTCGGGCACGGCCCGCTCGGCGTAGCAGGGCGGCGCGAAGGGGTGTGCGGCGCGCGGCCAGAAGGTGCCGACGTCCCACAGGATGCCGACGGTGCGGCGGGCCGCCGCGTCCTTGTAGGCGCGCCGGCCCCAGGTGACGAAGAGCAGGAAGCCGAAGCCGGTGCACCAGGAGCCGAGCGACTGGGCGGCGTCGGCGGCGAAGGCGATGGGCGTGGCCGCGCTGTCGGCCGCCTGCTCCGGTACTTCGCCGGTCCACCACGCGCCGACCAGGGCCGCGGCGCCGAGCAGCAGGGACGCGCCGGACACGATGCCGAGGAAGACGGGGGCGTGGTCGGTGAGCCCGGCCATCGCGCGCGCTCTGGAGATCTGGCGGGTGCGGGCGGTGTCGGGCTGCTCGGTGGGGTAGTCGGCCATGACGCGCGGGGCGTCGGCGCGGGCGGTGCACCAGGTGCGTACGGCGAAGAACAGCACGACGGGGACCAGCAGGGCCAGCAGGGCGGGGATCACCGAGGACTGCCACGTCAGCAGCGCGGGCGGCCCGTTGAAGGACGCCCGGTGGAGGGCGCCGTGGTCCACCCAGTCGGCGACGCGCTGGGCCACACCGCCCGTCATCACGCCGCCGAGCGCGCAGGCGAGCATGGCGACGGCGGGGCCGCCGAGTCCCCACAGGGCGGTGCGTTCCCCGGGGGCCCGGCGTCGCAGGTGCCAGGCCACGGCAGCCAGGGCGACGATCAACACGCCCTGGGCGAAGGCGAGGAAGCCGAAGGAGCGGTCGCCGGGCAGGGTGCCGGAGGAGGCCCAGTCGGCGCGGTCCCAGGCCGCGTACACCATGGCGAGCGCGAGCAGGGCCAGCGAAGAGACGGGCAGCCAGGCGGTGACGGCCCGGTCGAGCTGCTCGTCGAGATGTGTTTCGGTACGTCCCCTGCGGCACACCACCCACACCACAACTACCCCTGCCACAGCGAGGGTTGACTCCAGGAGCAGGCCCAGCGTCTCGAAGACGGCGCTCGTGGCGGTGCGGTCATATCGCGCCGCGGCGGCCGTGACGCCCGCGGCGGTGGTCAGGAACCCGGCGGCGGTGTGAGCGGCGCGCAGCCGGGCCACCAGGCGCCTGCCGTACCAGAATCCGGGCCTGCTGAAGGCGGGCTTGACGGCCTCGACGGGGTCGTCGGCGGGCTCCGCGTTCAGCGGCTGCTGGGATTCGTACGCGCTCCAGGTGCGGTTGGAGAGGTACCAGAGCAGGAAGGTCAGGCCCGCGGGCGCGAGCGCCGCGAGGGCGAGGCGGCGGCCCGGCTGGGACCACCAGCCGTGGTGGGCGACGGAGGTGAAGCCCAGCCAGTACCAGGAGCGCGAGCAGCCGGCCGAGCCCGCGCACTGCCAGGCGGTGAGATCGAGCGCGACCTCGCAGGCGGCGGCCACGAGGAGCACGGTGAGGCTGAGCGCGACGAGCCGCACCAGGACCCCGTACAGCCGGATCGCCCAGTGCGGCTCCTTGGCGGGCGGCCGCATCCAGTGCGCGAGGTTGATCACCATGAACGGCAGCAGGAGCAGCCACAGGGCGCGGGCGCTGTTGCCGGAGGTCAGATTGCACCAGACGTACGCCTCGGGCACGGGGCGGTCGCGGTAGCGCTCGGGGTGCGCTTCGGCATCGGTGTCCTCGGCGCGGCGGTAGATGGCCGCGGTGTCGTCGCCGGTGACGCACACGGTGCGGGGGTCGTCGAGCATTTTCTGCGGTGTGGTGCCCCCGACTCCGTGGACCAGCAGTTCGAGGGCGGGCCCGCCGCTCTCGACTGCTGGGGCACCGGCCTGGGCGGCGGGTGTGGCACGGGACACTTCTGCGACTCGCTCTCGTGATGGCAGGATCGGCGGCGCGAATGGCACGGACATTCAGGATCTCGGATCCGGGTGCCCCGGCGCAGTGCTCTCACGGAATCTCCCCGTGACAGGATGGGGTGTCCGTAGCCGGGGGTGCAGATGTGCCCGGCGAGTGTGTTCGACGATGTGGAAGGGGCCGGCCCGGCAGTGAGCGACCACCAGAATCTGCTCGCGGAGCAGCGTCGTGCGCTGATCCTCGATGAGGTCAGACGGCGTGGCGGAGTCCGGGTCAACGAGCTCACCCGGAAACTCAACGTCTCGGACATGACGGTCCGCCGGGATCTGGACGCGCTGGCGCGCCAGGGCGTGATCGAGAAGGTGCACGGCGGGGCCGTGCCCGTCGCGGAGGCCACGGCGCACGAGCCGGGCTTCGAGGCGAAGTCGACCCTGGAGCTGAGCGCCAAGCAGGACATCGCGCGGGAGGCGGCCAGGATGGCCGTGCCCGGCAGCGCGATCGCGCTGGCCGGCGGCACGACGGCGTACGCGCTCGCACAGCAGCTGGTGGACGTTCCGGAGCTGACGGTGGTGACCAACTCGGTGCAGGTCGCCGATGTGTTCCATGCCGCGCAGCGCTCGTCCGCGGGGTCCGGGCCGCGCCCGGGGGCCGCGACCGTGGTCCTGACGGGCGGGGTGCGTACGCTCTCCGACACGCTGGTGGGGCCGGTAGCCGACGCGGCGATCCGTTCGCTCCACTTCGACGTGCTGTTCATCGGGGTGCACGGCATCTCGACGGAGGCCGGTCTCTCCACGCCCAACCTCGCGGAGGCGGAGACCAATCGCCGGTTCGTGCACTCGGCGCGGCGGGTCGTGGTGATCGCGGACCACACCAAGTGGGGCACGGTGGGGCTCAGTTCGTTCGCCTCGCTCGACCAGGTCGACTCGCTCGTGACGGACTCGGGCCTGTCGGACCGGTCCCGCGAGGAGATGACCGAGCACCTGCGGGATCTCGTGGTGGCGGGGGAAATCCCCGACAACGGCGGCGAGAACGGCGACCCCGCAGACATCTGACGGTCCGCCAGTTATGGTGTGCGGGCTTTCCCGCGCCGGGCTCGTACGGATCCGGCGCGGGTCCGCCCGCGAGGGTTCTCGCCCTCCCGACCGCCAGGAGGTACGCGTCATGGCTCGCCGACTCAGGTCCGTGGAACTCGACTTCGCCGAGTCGGCGCCGGTGCGGCCGGCCTTCACGGCCCACCTCGCGGCAGAGCCCGCAGCCGTCTACCGCGCGCTCGCCGAGGAGGTGTCCGACACGCCCGCCTGGTTCTCCTCCGTCGCCGCGGCCCGGCCCCTGGACGGCGGGGCCGGGCGCGAGATCAGGCTGCGGGGCGGGGTGTTCTTCCGCGAGACGATCATGGCGAGGGTCCCGGGCGAGCGCTATGCCTACCGGATCGACGAGACCAACACCCCCGGCGTTGCAGCCCTGTTGGAGGACTGGCGGCTCGCTCCGGCCGGCTCCGGGACCACCGTGCGGTGGACGATGGCGAGCGACGGCCCGGCGCTGTTCCGCCTGGCGATGCGGGCGGCACGACCGGGTATCGGCCAGTCCTTCAAGAGCGCGATGCGCAACCTGGACCGTCGGCTGACGGCCACACCGAAGGCCTGACCAACTCCATCAACTGCCCCGGATTCAGTGGCCGGTGACGGATCGCCAGATGTCGTCCAGGACGTCCGGGGTGAGCCCCCCGTCGGAGCGTGCGGCTACGAATCCGTCCGGACGGACGAGCAGCGCGCCCTGCGGGGGCAGACCGACCAGGCCGGTCCACGCGCCCTCGCCGTCGCGCAGGCCCCCTTCTCCCGACGCCGGGTCGGCGTCCACGCTTCGTATGTGATGCACCGTCACAGGGAGCGTCTTGGCCGCGTCGGCCCAGGCCGCGTCCGCTTCCGCGTCCCCACCGGTGAGCAGCGTGAAGCCCGGGCCGCACAGGTCGAGGGTGGACAGGCGGCTGCCGTCGCGGTCGAGCCAGAGGTGCGGGACGCGGGTGCCGGTCTGGCCCGCGAGCAGGTCGACCGTGTCCCCGGCCGGGGCACCGTGGACGGCGGCGGACGCATACCGGTAGCGGGTCATGATCTCCCCGGTGCCCAGCTGGCGGTCCAGCGCCTCGCCGTTCTGCGGGGTGCGGATGCCGTACCGGGCGAGGAACTCGGTGCGCAGCCAGGCCTGTTCGGCGACGAGCAGGCCGCGCGGGCGCCGCTCGGGCTCGTACGTGTCCAGAAGTGCGGCCGGCGCTTGTGCGCGCAGGACGGCGGCCAGCTTCCATGCCAGGTTGTGTACGTCGGCGATGCCCGTGTTGGCGCCGAAGCCGCCCCAGGGGGCGTGCCGGTGGGCCGCGTCGCCGGCCAGGAAGACCCGGCCTCCGCGGTAGGCGTCGGCGACCGCCGTACCGGTGTCCCAGGCGGCGCGGGCGAGCAGGTCGACGCGGAGATCGGGGTCGTCCGCGCCGATGGCGGTGCGCAGCAGGGCGACGCACCGCTCGTCGGGGTAGTCGCGCGGGCTCTCGCGCTCGGGGTCGTAGGCGAGGTGGAAGGACCATTCATCGGTGTTGTTCTTGGCCAGGAACAGGCCCGACACCTCGGGACCGGTGATCTCGCACTGGCTGAAGGTGCGGTCGCGCACCAGCTCGGTGAGGTCGGCGCGGAAGTAGAGGTTGAGGTAGTGGTGGGTGGCGGGGCGGGTGGTGCTGGTGATGCCGAGGGTGGTGCGGATCGGGCTGCCCGCGCCGTCGGCCGCCAGGAGGTAGTCGGCGTACACGGTGCTGGTGTGGCCGGTGGCCCGGTCCGTGACGGTGGCCGTGACGCGGTCGTCGTCCTGGGTGAACGCGGTCAGCTCGGTGCCGAAGCGGATGTCGCCGCCGCGCTGTTCGGCCAGTTCGCGCAGGACCGGTTCGAGGAGTACCTGGGGGCAGAAGCAGAAGGCGGAGGGGCTTTCGTCGGCGCCGACCATGGCGCCGGTGGCGAAGACGTGGCGCAGGTCGAGCGCCTCGGAGCCGGCGATGCTCCGCCCCCGTCGCGCGCCGCCGAACCTGCCCATTTTGAGGGCGGACGCGCTCGCGGCCTGTACGGCTTCCTCGACGCCGATCTGCCGGAAGATCTCCACGGCGCGGGTGTGCATACCGCGTGAGCGGGGCAGCACCGTCGGCTCGGTGTTGCGCTCCACGAGGACGTAGTCGACCCCGTGGCACTCCAGGCACAGGGCAGCGGTCAGGCCCACCAGTCCCCCGCCGACGATCAGTACAGATGGCATGACAGCTCCCCGTGTTCCCCGTGCCGTTCAGTGGATCTTTCCCACCGTAGACAGCAAAGTTACCGTCGGGGGCAAACTGCGGGTCAACGCTGCGGCGGGCTCAACGCGGCGTCGGCGGGCGGCAGTTGGGGGGACCGAAACAGAGCCCCGCTCAGTTCCCCTCGCGCGCCGGCACCACCGCCACCGGGCACTCCGCGTGGTGCAGCACCGCATGAGCCACGGAGCCCATCAGGAGGGAGCCCGGCTTCAGGCGGCGGCGGTGGCGGCCGACCACGATCAGCGCGGCGGAGGCCGAGGCGTCGACGAGGTGGCCCGCCGCGTCGGCGGGCGCGATCACGGCGTCCACCTCGACGTCGGGGAAGCGCTCCTCGAAGGGGCGCAGCCGCTCGGCCTGGTCGCGCTTCACGTCCCGCTCGGCCGGTTCGTACTGATCTGCGTCCAGCCTCCCCGGCGGGAACTCGCCCGCGACCATCAGGGCGGCCGGGGGCGGCGCCGGGTAGGCGTAGAGCACCTGGAGCAGCACGTTCCGCGCCCGGGCCTCGACGAAGGCGAAGTCGATCACTTCGTCCACGGTGTCGCCGAGGTTGAGCCCGAGCACGACCCGGCCCGTCGTCCGCTCGTCCTCGCCCGTGCGGGCCAGCGGCGGCACGACCACCACGGGGCAGGGCGCCCGGGTGGCGACGGCCAGGCTGTTGGAGCCGAGCAGCAGGCTGGCGAAGCCACCGCGGCCGCGCGAGCCCATCACCAGCATCCGGGCCTCGGCGCCCAAGGCGTGCAGTGCGTCCGCCACTTCGCCCTCCAGCGAGTCGAACCGCACCGAGGGCAGTCCGTCGCGGCCCGAGAGCGCGGCGCGCACCCGGTCGGTGACCGGGTCGTTCAGTGCCGGGCCCGGGCCGAGGGTGGACCGGCGGGCCGCCCAGAGCTGTGTGGCGTCGGGCAGGACATGCGCGATGACGAGGTCGGCGGCCAGTCTGCGGGCGGTCGGAATGGCCCATTCCAGGGCTCGCAGACTGTGATCGGATCCGTCTACGGCGACAACTACCGGGCGCGTGTCCATGTCGTCACCCTGGCACGCGGCGCGGGGGCCCGCACGGGCAGAAGGTCCCGTTCCGGACAGCTCAGCGGGCCGGCCAGACCCCGGTCTCCAGGAAGCTGTCGAGCGTCTCGGCGTACGGGGTGATGTCGAGGCCCTGCTCGGCGAGCCAGCTGTCCGAGTAGTACTTGTCGAGGTAGCGGTCGCCCGGGTCGCAGAGCAGGGTGACGATGCTGCCGGTGCGGCCCTCGGCGACCATCTCCGCGACGATCCGCAGCGCGCTCCACAGCCCGGTGCCGGTGGAGCCGCCCGCCTTGCGGCCGATCGCCTTCTCCAGGGCGCGTACGGCCGCGACGCTCGCCGCGTCCGGGACCTTCATCATCCGGTCGATGGCGCCGGGCACGAAGCTCGGCTCCATACGGGGCCGGCCGATGCCCTCGATGCGCGAGCCGCAGTCGCTGGAGGCGAGCGGGTCGCCCTGGGTCCAGCCGTCGAAGAAGCAGGAGTTCTCCGGGTCGGGGACGCAGATCATCGTGTCGTGCTGCATGTAGTGCACATAGCGCGCGATGGTGGCCGAGGTGCCGCCGGTGCCGGCCGTGGCGACGATCCAGGCGGGCTCGGGGTAGCGCTCCAACTTGAGCTGCTGGTAGATCGATTCGGCGATGTTGTTGTTGCCGCGCCAGTCGGTGGCCCGCTCCGCGTAGGTGAACTGGTCCATGTAGTGGCCGCCGGTCTCGGCGGCGAGCAGCGCGGACTCCTCGTACATCTTCATCGAGTCGTCGACGAAGTGACACTGGCCGCCGTGGAATTCGATCAGGCGGCACTTCTCCGGGCTGGTGGTGCGGGGCATCACGGCGATGAACGGGACGCCGATCAGCTTGGCGAAATATGCCTCGGAGACGGCGGTGGAGCCGCTGGACGCCTCGATGACGGGCTTGCCCGGCCGGATCCAGCCATTGCACAGGCCGTACAGGAACAGCGAGCGGGCGAGGCGGTGCTTGAGACTGCCGGTGGGGTGCGTCGACTCGTCCTTGAGGTAGAGATCGATGCCCCAGGCCTCGGGAAGGGGAAAGCGCAGGAGATGGGTGTCGGCGGAGCGGTTGGCATCGGCCTGGACCTTGCGCACGGCCTCCTTCAGCCAGGCGCGGTACTCCGGATCGCTGCGGTCCACATTGATGGTTTCCATGCCACTCCTCGTCGTGTCTGTGTGCCGCCCCCACGCTTGACAATACCCCTCTCACCTGCACAAACGTCCCCTTTGAGGATCCATAGGAGTGGCTTGTGGGGCGCCTGGTGGCCGCTGGACGGCACTGGCCCGGACCCGATCCTCCGCGCGCCCTGGTGCGTAGGCTCGTCGTTGTGCAGACTGCCCACCAGGAACGATGCGAAGGGGGCCGGACGGTCATGGCGGAACCCGAGTTCAGTGCGAAGGGCGTACGGATCGAGCGGTGGACCCGTTCGCTGACGCGAGCGGGCCAGGTGCTGATCAAGGACGGCCGGCTCGCCCTGCTCACCAGCAACGGGCGGGAGATCGACAGCGCGCCCGTCGATTCGGTCAGCGCGGCGCGCCCCCGGCTGCCCTGGCTGGCCAAGGAGGACCGCACGGTGGCGCGGCTGAACGGCACCCGTTACCGCTTGACGATGGGCGAGGAGCCGGGCCGTTCGCGCGGCCCCGATCTGACCCAGCGATTCCTGCAGGCCATACGGCAGACGACGCACGGCGCGCACGGCTGAAACGCGTGGGGCCCGGGGACGGAGTTGCGCAGTGCGAACCCCTGGGCCACGCTGGTGTCACATCACCGAGGGTTTACCGGCGGTGACGATCTGGGCAGGCCGCCGGACCAGACAGCAACTTCCGGACCTCATTCGGGGAGTCGCAACCGTGATCAGCCAGCCAAGCAGGCAGTGCACGGTGGAGCTCCAAGCCCTGCCGTCGCGGATCGGACAGGTCCGCAGAATCGTATCGGCGCAGTTGCGCTACTGGCATCTGGACCCGTTGATAGACGAGGCGGCGCTCGGAGTCACCGAGTTGCTCACCAATGTCCACCGGCATGCCGAGCCGGACAAGATGTGCACCGTGCAGATCGAGCTGCTGCTCGACCGGCTGACCATCTCCGTCCATGACCACGATCCGACGCTGCCCGCCCTGCGGGACGCCGACGCGCTCGCCACCAACGGCCGCGGTCTCGCCCTGATAGCGGCGGTCAGCGACAGCTGGGGGGTACGCCCGGAAGGCGAGTCCGGCAAGGCCGTGTGGTTCACGCTCGCCGCGCCCTCCCCCGCCGTGGCCCTGCCGCCGTACCCGCTGTACGCGGCGACGTCCGGCACTCCTTTCACGGAAACGCGGCCCTCGCGCGCGGTGCGCGGACGGACCGCCGCCCGGTCGCCCATCGCGGGCTGACCGGGCGGAACGCCGTCGGGCGCCATTCGGTCGCGATCGCACGGAGTACGTCGAGTCGCGCCGCGCGGCGCGCGGGCCGCAAGCCCGCCACCGCCCCGGCCAGCAGGCCGACGAGGGCGACCACCGTCAACTGGAGAGGCGGCAGCGCGAAGGCGCTGGTGCCGGCCGAGTCGGACGCCTTGACGAGCACCCAGCCACTGAGGCGCAGCGATGCGTCCAAGTCCCGTTCCCCCCAAGGGAGTTGACGCCGTCCTCGCTCTGCGAGAGCAAACGCATCCGGTCGAGCACGCGCTCCGCGGCGGGATCGGGCATCCGGTCGTCGAGCGCGCTCAGGTCGGTGTCGCCGGCGCCGTACACCTTCACGGCGTCGACGGTGCGGACGGCGGTGCTCATGCCGCACCGTCCTTGCCCCCAGGGGTCAGGTTCGTCCGTCCGAAGTGCTCCTCCAGGACGGAGATCCGGCGCCAGTACTCCTCCTCGTCGATCTCGCCGGCCGCGAAACGGCGGCCGAGGACGGCGATGGGCGAGCGGTCGTCCAGGGGCGGGCGCCACGGTCCGCGGCGGCCCCACCGGCCGGTGCGGCGCAGCACCGTGACGACGGTGAAGATCACGGCTGCCCAGACCAGCGGGACGAAGAAGATCCAGGGTCCGGGTCCTGCGTAGGCCAGCGTGTTCATCTCGGTCAGCTCCCTCGGTGGGGTGGTTTTCTCGGTGCTTCGAGCCTCCCGCCGCAGGGGGTCCGAGTCGTCGTACGGCCAGCGGCAGTCGGCGTACCCCATGGGGAGTAGATCGGGTTCCGTCGACTGCTCTGGATTCTGTACCTACTGGTATGTACAGTGGCTTCATGAGCACTCCGGAGCGTCTGATCGAAGCCACCCGCGAGCTGTTGTGGGAGCGGGGTTACGTAGGCACCAGCCCCAAGGCCATCCAGCAGCAGGCGGGCGCGGGGCAGGGCAGCATGTACCACCACTTCGCGGGCAAGCCCGATCTGGCCCTCGCCGCGATCCGGCGTACCGCCGAGGAGATGCGCCGTGCCGCCGAGGCCACGTTCGGGGGCGGCGGCACGGCGTACGAGCGGATCTCGGCGTATCTGCTGCGCGAGCGCGATGTGCTGCGCGGCTGCCCGGTCGGGCGGCTCACGATGGACCCCGAGATCATCGCCAGCGCCGAGCTGCGCGCGCCGGTCGACGAGACGCTCGACTGGCTGCGCGGACGGCTCGCGGGAATCGTCCAAGAGGGCCTGGACCAGGGCGAGTTCAGCGCTCCCCTGGTGCCGCGGGAGATCGCCGCGGCCGTGGTGGCCACCGTCCAGGGAGGCTACGTCCTGGCCCGCGCCTCCGGCTCGACCGACGCCTTCGACGCGGGCGTACGCGGACTGCTCTCACTGCTCGCCCCTGCCGGCAGAACCCAGTGACTGCCGCCAACCCCCAGCGAAGGAACGGTCGTACGTGCACATCACCCGTCAGCGCCCCGACACCCGGCCCGGACCGGCCGAGAACTTCACCGGCACGGTCTGGCTCGACGAGATCGCGGTGCCCCAACCCCCGTCCCCGATAAGGATGTTCAGCGTCCACTTCGCTCCTGGCGCCCGCACCGCGTGGCACCGCCACCCGCACGGTCAGGTCCTGCACGTGACCGAAGGCACGGGTCTGGTGCAGCGCCGGGGCGGTGAGATCGAGCCTATCCGGGCGGGCGACACGGTCTGGATCGAGCCGGACGAGTGGCACTGGCACGGCGCCGGGCCTCGCACGTTCATGACGCATCTCGCGGTCGTCGAGGCGGCCGTCGACGGCACGACCGTCGAGTGGGACCGCCACGTCGGAGCCGACACGTACCCGGCTGTGACCGGCCCCGCTTCCTGAGGAGTACGCGATGCACGCCATGCAGTACGAGATCACGCTGCCCGCCGACTACGACATGGAGATCATCCGCAAGCGCGTCGCCACCCGGGGCCACCTCCTGGACGGCTTCCCCGGGCTCGGCCTCAAGGCCTATCTGATGCGCGAGCGCGGCGCCGGATCGCCGGTCAACTCCTATGCCCCGTTCTACCTTTGGGCCACTCCCGAGGGCATGAACTCCTTCCTGTGGGGTCCCGGATTCCAGGGGATCGTCGACGACTTCGGGCGTCCGGAGGTACGGCACTGGACGGGTCTGTCGTACGCGGAGGGGCCCGCGTCCGGGGCGGTGCCGATCACGGCGACCCGCCTGCGCGTGCCCGTACCGGAAGGCGTCGAACCGGCGCGGTTCGTGGCGAACGAGGTCGCTCGGACGCTGGAGCCCGGGGTGGTGGCGAGCGCTGCAGCCATCGATCCGAGCCGCTGGGAGCTGGTGCGGTTCACCCTCTGGGAGCAGCCCGACCCCCCGGCCGAAGGCGACCGGTTCCAGGTGCTTCATCTGTCGGAGCCCGGGCGCACGGGGCTGCGATCGGGGCGGCAGTGGTGAGCGCGGTGCACACGGTGCTCGGCGAGGTGCCGGCCGACCGGCTCGGCGTCGTCGACTCGCACGACCATCTCTTCATCCGCAGCCCGCGGTTGCCGGGCCAGGAGCTGGACGACGTCGGGGACGCGGCGGCCCGGCTCGCCGCGTTCGGCGCGCTCGGCGGCGGCACGGTGGTGCAGTGGACGCCGTACGGCATGGGGCGCCGCATCGCCGAACTGCCCGCGCTGTCAAGAGAGTCGGGGGTGCACATCGTCGCCGCCACCGGACTGCACCAAGCCGCCCACTATTCCGGTGAGTTGCTCGATTCGGTACGTGACCGGCTGGCCGAGCTCTTCGTGGGCGAGCTGACCGAGGGCATCGGTGACACCGGGGTCCGGGCGGGCCTGATCAAGGTGGCGGGCGGCTTCCACGGGCTCGACGAGCACGCGGCACTCACCATGCGGGCGGCCGCCGAGGCGCACCACCGCACGGGCGCGCCGATCGCCGTCCACCTGGAGCTGGGCACGGGCGTGCTCGACGTACTCGACCTGCTGTGCGGGGAGTCGGAGGTGCCACCCGAGTCGGTGATCCTCGGGCACCTCAACCGCTCACCCGATTTCGCCGTGCACCGCCTGGCCGCCGAAGCGGGGGCCAACCTCGCCTTCGACGGGCCTTCGCGGGCCAACCACGCCACCGACTGGAGGATGCCGGACGCGCTGCGGGCGCTCGCGGACGCGGGGTTCGCCGACCGGCTGCTGCTGGGCGGGGACACCGTGACCCCGGACACCCCGGGCATGCCGTATCTGCTGCGCCGGGTGCGTCCCAGGCTCGAACTCGCCCTGGGAAAGGGGCTGTTGGAGGAGATCCTCGTCGCCAATCCGGCGCGGGTCTACGCCTGGTGAGTGAGCGCGCCGAGCGGGTCGTCGAGCACCGGCTGCCAGGCCAGCTCGGCCGCGCCGACCAGGCTGTTGTGGTCGAGGGAGCAGGCGAGGATCGGGACGCCGCCGCTCTGGCCCCACAGGCTGCGGTCGGCCACGACGGCCCGCAGCCGGTCCGGGTCCGCCTCCAGGAGCGCCTTGTGCAGGCCGCCGAGGATGATCCGGTCGGGGTTGAGGATGTTGACGAGTCCGGCGAGGCCGAGGCCGAGCCGGTCGATGAGCTCCTCGGCGGCGTGCCGGATCGTTACGTCCGCGTACTCGTGGCGCAGCAGGGCCCGTGACTGTTCGAGGAGCGACACCTCGGGCCCGGGCGTGCGGCCCGCCGCCGTGAGGAAGGCGAGCGGGTCGGCCTCGACGTCGAGGCAGCCGCGGCTGCCGCAGTAGCAGGGGCGGCCGTCCGGGTTGACGGTGAGGTGGCCGACCTCCAGGGCCAGGCCCGAACTCCCGCTGTGCAGACGTCCGTCGAGGACGAGGGCGCCGCCGACGCCGCGATGGCCGGTGGCGACGCAGAGCAGGTGCTGAGCGCCGCGGCCCGCGCCGTGCCGGTGCTCGGCGAGCGCGGCGAGGTTGACGTCGTTGCCGGTGAAAGCGGGGCCCGTGATGCCGGCCGCCCGGACCCGTTCGGCGAAGATCTCGCGCACCGGGGAGCCGGCGGGCCAGGCCAGGTGCAGCGGGTTGAGCGCGGTGCCCTCCGGTTCGGCGACGGCCGAGGGGACCGCGAGGCCCGCTCCCACGCAGCGGCGACCGGTGCCCTTGAGGAGGGCCGCGCCCGCGTCGACGACCTCACCGAGCACCTGGGCCGGATCCGCCGAGACGATCACACAGCCGGGGTCGGTGGCGACGATCTCGCCGCCGAGGCCGACGAGCGCGGCCCGGTAGCCGTCGGCGTGCACCTGCGCGGCGAGCGCGACGGGCCCGGTGTTGCTGACGGCGAGCCGGTGCGAGGGGCGGCCCTGGGAGCCGGCCGCGGCGGGCCGGGAGTCGACCTGGATCAGGCCGAGGGCTTCGAGCTCGGCGGCGACCGCGCCGGCGGTGGCACGGGTGACGCCCAGCTCGGCGGTGAGCACGGCGCGGGTCGGCGCGCGGCCGGTATGCACCAGCTCCAGCGCGGGTCCGAGCGCGCTGCGGCCCCTCTCCAGCCTGGTCCGGGTGGTCGTCGCCTTGCCGTTCATGGGGGCGAGTCTCCCATGATCCCGACGGAACCGGTTCTTCCGGCAGTTGGCCGGGCGATGGGCCCGGCGCCGCGGCCGGGCGGCCACCCGTGGGACTCCGCCCCAGACCCCGGGGATGGCCCCACCCTGCCCCTCCCCGAAACCCTCCGGGGGTTGAAAAGGGGAAGCCGGGTCTCCTGGGGCTCCGCCCCAGACCCCGTTCGCGCCTCAAGGGCGCTCGTCCTCAAACTCCCCCAAGGCCTTAAGGGCCAGGGGGGACCCGCATGACAGGCTGAAATGCCCCGGTGCGGGCCAGCACCAACCCTGCCAGGGGCGCGGGGAACTGCGCGAGCACCACCTACGGTCCGCAGACCAAGGGGCGGCGGGTCCGGGTCGCGCCCTGGGATGCCCGAACCGCACCCCCTCTAGGGGCGCGGGGAACTGGCGATCAGCCACACACGGCCCGCAGTCGAAGCCCCCCCCCACCCCCGAAGGGGAACGCGCCGCCCCCAACCGGTTGATGCACCCGCCCCACCACCCCTATCCTGAGTTTGTGCCGCTACTAAACAAAGTCCGGACGGCCGCTCCGGGGGGACCTGGTGAACACACCGCCGCACCCTCCCTGTCCCGCCTCCGCACCGCCCTGACCGTGTTCTTCGCCCTCGACGGCTTCCTCTTCGCCGGCTGGGTGGTCCGCATTCCCGCGATCAAGCAGCAGACCGGGGCCTCCGCGGGCGAGCTGGGGCTCGCCCTGCTCGGCGTCTCGGCCGGGGCGGTGGTGACGATGGTGCTGACCGGCCGGCTGTGCCGCCGGTTCGGCAGCCATCCGGTGACCGTCGTCTGCGGCGCTCTGATGGCGCTGGCCATCGCGCTGCCGCCACAGACCCACTCCGCACTCGCGCTCGGCCTGGTGCTGCTGGTGTTCGGAGCGGCGTACGGCGGCATCAACGTGGCGATGAACAGCGCGGCCGTGGACCTGGTCGCGGCGCTGCGCCGCCCGGTGATGCCGAGTTTCCACGCTGCGTTCAGCCTCGGCGGAATGGTCGGCGCGGGCGTCGGCGCGCTGGTCGCATCCACCCTCTCCCCCACCGCGCACCTGCTGGCCCTGACCGGGGGCGGCCTCGTGGTGACCGCGCCGGCCGGGCGGGTGCTGCTTCGCCATCCGGCGCCGGTGCACGCGAGCACGCCCCACACCCAGGGGCGCCGGCTCGACGGACGGGCCCGGCGCCTGGTGCTGCTCTTCGGCGTGATCGCGCTCTGCACGGCCTACGGCGAGGGCGCGATGGCGGACTGGGGCGCGCTGCACCTGGAGCAGGACCTGTCCGCCGCACCCGGCGTCGCGGCCGTGGGCTACTCGCTGTTCGCCCTGGCCATGACGGCCGGCCGACTCTCGGGCACCGCGCTGCTCGAACGGCTCGGCCAGACCCGCACGCTGGTCGCGGGCGGGCTCACGGCCAGTGCCGGAATGCTGCTGGGCGCGCTCGCTTCGACGGTATGGCTCGCCCTTGCCGGCTTCGCCGTGATGGGCCTGGGCCTCGCCAACATCTTCCCGGTCGCCGTCGCGAGGGCGGGAGCGCTCGCCGGGCCCGGCGGGGTGGCCGCGGCCTCCACGCTCGGCTACGGCGGCATGCTGCTCGGGCCGCCCGCGATCGGGCTGCTCGCCGAGTGGTCGTCGCTGCCGGTCGCCCTGACCACGGTCGCGGTCCTGGCCGCGGGCGCCGCACTGATCGGCTACACCGCACGGCACGCGACGGCGTCGCAGGCCTGAGCCGAAGCCTCAACTCGCCATCCCGGCAAGGCAGTTCACGTCACGGCGGTCCAAGACCTACCGTGCGGCCCGGCCCCCCAGCATCCGGGCGAGCACCGCGCGCTGGAGCGGCAGCACCTCGGCGTGGCGGGACCGGCCGGACTCGGTGATCGCCACACTCACCCCGCGCCGGTCCTCGCTGCACATCCCCCGCGTGACCAGGCCGTCCTTCTCCAGGCGGCCGACCAGGCGGGACAGCGCGCTCTGGCTGAGGTGAATGCGCGAAGCCAGCTCCTGCACGCGGAACGCGCAGCGCGGCTCCTCCTCGCGCCCCTCGGCCAGGACGTCCAGGACCTCGAAGTCGCTCGCGCCGAGCCCGTACGCATGGAGCTCACGGTCCAGTTCGCACGTGGTGCGCGCGTGAAGCGCGAGGAGCTCCCGCCATTCCGCCACGAGCAGGCGCTCGGTCTTCTCAGCTGCCATGTCGGCACGGTAGCAGAGCCGGGCACTTTTGTTGCATCGGCATTAAATGCACTCGCATTCAATGCGCGCACAGGTAATCTCGGCCACGCAAGCACCGGGGGGAGGGGCGGCCGGTGGGTGATGGTTGCCCACCGGCCGCCCCTGCTGTGAGACTTCGCGCATGGGGACACGGAGTGGGGCCGAGCGGGACGCCATCACGATCGAGATCGGATACGCGCTGGTCAGTGCCCTGTTCGCGGCCGGCGTGGTGTTCGGCGCGATCGGCGGCTCCGGCTACGCCCTCGAACTCCCGCACGCCCTGCGGCGGGTGCTGCTGCTGATCGGCGGTGGCTGCGCCCTCGTCGTCTTCGTCTGGCGGACCGTGCACGTCCTGTGGCGCTTTCCGTACGGGGCCGGCCGTGGCCCGCGTCAGCCCAGCCAGCCGGGGCGCACCAGACCCGACTCGTAGGCCAGAACGACCAGTTGGGCCCGGTCACGGGCGCCGAGCTTCACCATCGCCCGGCTGACATGGGTCTTCGCGGTCAGCGGGCTGACGACGAGGCGGCGGGCGATCTCCTCGTTGGACAGCCCGATGCCGACCAGAGCCATCACCTCCCGCTCACGCTCGGTGAGTTCGGCCAGGGTGTCGGCGACGGCCGGCTCCTTGGAGCGCGCGGCGAACTCGGCGATCAGCCGCCGGGTCACCCCGGGCGAGAGCAGCGCGTCGCCGTCGACCACGGCCCGGACCGCGCGCAGCAGTTCCTCCGGCTCGGTGTCCTTCACCAGGAAGCCGGAGGCACCGGCGCGGATCGCCTCGAAGACGTACTCGTCGAGCTCGAAGGTGGTGAGCATGACCACCTTCACGGCGGCCAGATCCGGGTCGGACGTGATCCGGCGGGTGGTGGCGAGGCCGTCGAGCCGGGGCATCCGGATGTCCATCAGGACGATGTCCGGCCGCAGTTGGCACACCAGGCCCAGCGCCTCCTCTCCGTCGGCGGCCTCCCCCACCACCTCGATGTCGGCCTGGGCACCGAGCAGCGCCCGGAACCCGGCGCGCACCAGGAGCTGGTCGTCGGCGAGCAGTACGCGGATCAAGGGGTCTCCTTCGGGTGGGCGGCCAGCGGCAGCCGGGCGGTCACGCGGAAGCCTCCGGACGGGACCGGCCCCGCGTCGATGGTGCCACCGAGCGCGGCGGCCCGCTCCCGCATGCCGATCAAGCCGTTGCCACTGCCGCCGGCGTCCCCGCCGGACGGCGGTCCGTCGTCGTCGACGCACAGCACCAGGGCGCCGGGTTCGTAGCCGACCGCCACCCGCGCGATGCGCGCGGCGGAGTGGCGTACGACGTTGGTGAGAGCCTCCTGCACGATGCGGAAGGCTGCCAGATCGGTGCCGGGCGGAAGGGCCTCGGGCTTGCCGGTGGTCGTGGTCTCGACGGTGAGTCCGGCGCTCGCGGCCTGCTCGACGAGTTCGGGGAGCCGGTCCAGGCCGGGGGCCGGGGAGCGTGGCGCCTCGCCCGGCGCGCGCAGCGTCTCCAGGACCTGGCGCACCTCGCCGAGCGCCTCCTTGCTCGCGGACTTGATGGTGGTCAGCGCGGTGCGGGCCTGCTCGGGGTCGGAGTCGAGCAGGGCCAGGCCGACGCCTGCCTGGACGTTGATGACGGAGATGCTGTGGGCGAGCACGTCGTGCAGTTCACGGGCGATCCGCAGCCGCTCCTCGTCGGCCCGCCGTTTCGCCGCCGCGGCCCGCCCGGCGCGCTCCCTGGCCCACTGCTCCCTTCGTACGCGCACGAGCTCGGCGACCGCGACGATCGCCACCGCCCAGGCGGCCACGCCCACTTCCTGCCCCCAGGGCGCGGCGGAGTCGCCCGCCGGCGGCAGCCAGCGGTAGAGCCAGTGCGCGACGAGCAGGTGCCCCAGCCAGAGCATGGCGATCGCGCCCCAGGCCTGACGGCGGTATCCGGCGATGACCGCGGCGAAGCAGCCGACCATGACGGGCAGGAAGACCGGGCCGTAGGGATATCCGGCACCGAGGTAGACCATGGCGGCCACCGAGGCGGCGAAGACCGCGAGGACGGGGTGGCGCCGGCGGATCAGGAGCACCGCGCAACCGGCGACGAGGAGCACATGGGCGAAGGTGTCGAGCGGGGCCCGACCCGCCCGGGAGTGCTCGGCGAAGTGGGAGCCGACCAGGACGAACACGGTGAGCGCGGCCGTCGACAGCCACGGCAGCCGGGGACCGGGCCGGTCCTCGTCGTCGGGCCCCTGCACCCAGCGCCGCACGAAGGGCGGCGGCCCCTCCTGACGCCAGGGCGGACCGCCGCGGCCGGCGGCGCGCGGTGACTGCTGCTCTTCCATACCGGCCACGCTAGACCGGCCCCGGCGGCCGGGGCGTCAGCCGTGCGAGGTGATCACACGTACTCCGCAGGGAGTACCGGGCTGCGCGCCGAGTATGCGGGCCGCGCAGGGAGTGCCGGGCTATCCGGGCAGCACCAGACCCACCGAACGAGCCAGCTGCTCGGCGGCGTGCGTGAAGAACGGCTCACGGTCCTCGACGACCCGCTGGAACTGGCCGAACACCTCGAACAGGATGAGGCCGAAGAGCTGCGCCCAGGCCGCGACCAGGGCGACAGCCACCGCCGGAGGCAGGTCGGGGGCGAAGTCGGCGGCCATCCGCTCGGCCTCGGCGCGCAGCGGCGCGGCGAGCGGCGGCGGGGCGATGCCCTTGCCCTGGTGGGCATCGCGGGCGATGGAGACGAGGACGAGCCCGACGCGGGCTGCGGGGCCGACGGTCTCCTGGGGGGCCGTGTAGCCGGGGACGGACGACCCGTAGATCAGGGTGAACTCGTGGGGGTGGGCCAGGGCCCAGGCGCGCACGGCCCGGCAGACGGCGGTCCAGCGGGCGGCGGGCGATGCGGCCTTGCGCTGCTTGGCGAGGGCGTGCTCCGCTGCTTCGCCGACGGCGTCGTAGGCGTCGATGATCAGGGCGGTCAGCAGGTCGTCTCGGCTGGGGAAGTACCGGTAGAGGGCCGAGGAGACCATGCCGAGCTCGCGGGCGACGGCACGGAGCGAGAGCTTCGTCGCGCCTTCCTCGGCCAGCTGCTTTCTGGCCTCGTCCTTGATGGCCGCGGTGACTTCGATACGTGCCCGTGCGCGGGCTCCCTGGACGGTGCTCATGACCCCAGTCTGCCAGCCACGAGAGCAGTGGCCAAGAACGCGACTGCCGCACTGGAATCGGATCGCCGCACATTTATGAGAGCACCGCTCTTGCTTTGGAGCTCCGCTTCGGTGCACACTGCTCACGAACGAGAGCACCGCTCTCGCCCACGATCCGCTCGCCGGCGAACCGCCCGCCCACTCACCCCCAGGGGAGACACACCATGTCCGCATCCGCACACGTCAAGAAGCCCGGCTGGTTCACGGTCAACGTCCTCAACCGGTCCGTCGCCTGGCTGACCCGGCGCGGGCTCAGCGTCTGGGGCTCCCGGGTCCTCGCCGTCCGCGGCCGCAAGAGCGGCGAGTGGCGGCGCACCCCGGTCAACCTGATGACCTACGAGGGCGGGCAGTACCTGGTGGCTCCGCGCGGGCACGTCCAGTGGACGCACAACATGCGGGCGGCCGGCGGCGGCGAGCTGCACCTCGGCAAGAAGGCCGAGGCGTTCACCGCGGTCGAGGTCTCCGACGACGACAAGCCCGCCCTCCTGCGCGCCTACCTCAAGCGCTGGAAGGCCGAGGTCGGCGTCTTCTTCAACGGCGTCGGCCCCGACTCCAGCGACGAGGAGCTCCGCCGGATCGCCCCCGACCACCCCGTCTTCCGCATCACCATGACCCAGTGATCCCGCCCTTTCCTCCCGGCCCCTCCCCCAGGCCCTCGCGTCCGGAACCCGGCGCCCGGAACTCACCGCCCGGCACTCAATGCCCGAGCAAGACCCTCAACTCCGGTTGCAGCAGGGGCTCGTGGGCCCGTACGAGGTCGTCGCACAGGTCCCAGATCCGCTCGACGGGCAACGTCGCGGCGGTCGCCGGATCACTCATCGCGGCATGCCGGATATGGCGCGGCTCACCCAGCACGGCGGCCCGCACCACCAGGTCGTTCACCGAGATATAGGCGCGGTTGAGCGCCGCGCACTGCGGCGGCAGAGCGCCGATCCTGGTGGGCTGCACCCCCAACGCGTCGACCAGGCACGGGACTTCGACGACCGAGTCGGCGGGCAGGTTGTCGATCAGGCCGTGGTTGGGGACGTTGCCGTAGACGGTGCGCGGTGTGCCGGTGACGATGCTGTGGATGATCTGCGGGGCGTACTCCATGGTCCCCTCCACCGGCAGCGGCCGCCCCGAGGCCAGCGCGTCGCGGGTGCGGGCGTAGGTGGCGAGGTTGCCCTCGACGATGTCGAGGTAGACGCCGACCGGCAGACGCAGCCGGTCGATCTCCGCGTCGTGGTGCAGATACCAGGGCACGTACTCCGAGGAGTGCTCGCTGGTTTCGGTCGGGTAGTGGCCGAGTCTGCGGTACATGTCGACCCGTACCCGGCGAAGCAGTTCGGGGTTCTTGGTGATGGCCTCGTCGAGGAGCGGATACAGATCCTGGCCGGCGCGTTCGAAACGCAGCACCCAGGACTGGTGGTTGACCCCGGCGGCGAGGTAGGAGACCTCCTCGAAGGGTGTGCCTGTCAGCTCGGACAGGTCGTGCATCGTCCAGTACACGGAGTGGCACAGGCCCACCGCCCGCAGCGCGGGGGCCACCCGGTGCAGATAGAGCAGGTTCATGGCCATCGGGTTGGTGTAGTTCAGCAGGTGGGCGTGCGGGCAGAGTTCGGCCATGTCGGCGGCGAGCGAACGCAGCAGCGGGAAGGTGCGCAGGGCGCGGAAGATGCCGCCGATGCCGAGGGTGTCGCCGATGGTCTGGCGCAGCCCGTAGCGGGCCGGGATGTCGAAGTCCGTGCGGGTGGCTTGGTTCATGCCGATCTGGACGGTGTTGATGACGAAGTCGGCGCCGTCGAGCGCCGCGCGCCGCTCCGGGTGGGCGCTGACGAGCGGCGCCGCGCCGAGCTCGGCCGCGATGTGGTGGGCCGCCGCCTCGCTGGTGGCGAGGCGTTCGGGGTCGATGTCGTGGAGCGCGATGCGGGCACGGGCGAACTCGGGGAAGGCGAACAGGTCGGCGAGCAGGCCCTGGGTGAATTCCACGCTGCCCGCGCCGATGAAGGCGATCCTGGTCTCGGTCATGGCGCGCTCCCTCACCCCTTCAGCCCGCTCGACGTCAGCGACTGGATGAAGGTCTTCTGCGCGAACAGGAACGCGAGGAGGACCGGAAGGACCGTGACCACGTTGCCCGCCATGACCGCGGACCACTTGGTGTGGTGCTGGCCCTGGAAGGTGGTGAGGCCCAGTTGCAGGGTGTAGTGCGCGTCGTGGTTGATGGCGATGAGCGGCCAGGAGAGGTCGTTCCAGGTGGCCAGGAAGGTGAGCACCGCCACCGTGGCCAGCGCCGGGCGGGCCAGCGGTGCCACGATCGAGACGAGCACCCGCAGTCGCGAGCAGCCGTCGATCCAGGCCGCCTCCTCCAGTTCCCTGGGCAGGGACAGGAAGAACTGCCGGAACAGGAACACCGCGAACGGTGTGACCAGGGAGGGCACGATCAGCGCGCCGAGCGTGTCGATGAGCCCGAGCCACTTCATCACCAGGAACGTCGGGATCATGGTCAGCTGGAACGGCACGGCCATCGTCGCGAGCATCAGCCCGAGCAGCAGCCGCGACCCGGCGAACCGCATCCGCGCGAAGGCGTAGCCGCCGAGCGCCCCGAGCACGAGGTTCGAGGTGACGGCCACCGACGCGACGATGCACGAGTTGAGGAACCAGCGCGGGAACATCGCGTTGCCGAGGACGTAGCGGTACCCGCCGAGGTGAATGCCGTGCGGCCACAGCGCGGGCGGGAACCGGTTGATCTCCGCGTCGCTCATCACGGAGCTGAGGATCAGCCACACCAGCGGCAGCGCGAAGCCGATCGAGAGCGGCGCGAGGAGCAGGTGCCAGGGGCTGAACGGCAGCCGGCGGCGCCGTGTGGCGCGGCTGGCGGGGGCGCTGACGGAGGCGGCCGCCCCCTGGGCCATCGTGGGCGCGGTCATCGGCCCGCTCCTTCCGGTTGAGCAACGCCCGCTCCCCGTACGGGAGTTGCTCCCGTACGTTCCCGGTGGCGCCGGTACAGGCGCAGCACGATGGCCGCCGCGACCAGGCCGATCGCGAGGACGTAGGCGGCCGCGGCGCCGTATCCGGCGGTGAAGTTCTGGAAGGCCTGCTCCCAGACGAAGTAGACGATGACGGTGGTGGCGCCGAGGGGGCCGCCCTTGGTGGTGACGTACACGAGGTCGAAGACCTGGAGGGCGATGATGAACTGCCACAGGACCAGGAACACCGTGACCGGGGTGAGCGAGGGCAGGGTGACGTGGCGCAGCACCTGCGCCCGGTTCGCCCCGTCGAGGCGCGCCGATTCGACGAGTTCGGCGGGCACGTCCTGGAGGGCGGCGAGGTAGACGATGACGCAGAAGCCGATGCCGCTCCACAGCGAGATGAGCAGCAGGACGTAGAGCGCCTGGCCGGGGTCGGAGAGGAAGCCCTGCGGGGAGACGCCGATGTGGTGCAGGAGGGCGTTGGCAACGCCGAACTCGGGGTCGAAGATGAACGAGAACAGCACGCCCTGGGCGGTGGCGGAGATCACGAACGGGATGAAGACCAGCGTGCGGTACAGCCCGACGAGCCGGATGCGCCGGTTCAGCGCGAGGGCGAGCGCGAGCCCGCCGGCCAGGCTCAGCGGTACGTAGACGCCCGCGTAGATCAGGGTGTTCTTCACGGCGGTGCGGAACGCCGGGTCCTTGCTGAGGGCGTGGTAGTTGTCGAGCCCGACCCAGCGGCCCGGCGTGACCAGGTCGTCCGCGCGGAACGAGAGCAGCAGCGACCACAGCAGCGGTACGACGCTGAGTCCGAGGATCACCAGGACGGCCGGGCTGATGAAGGCCCAGGCGGTGGCGGTCTCGCCGCGCGCCCGGCGGCGCCTGGCGGCGCGGGCGGCCGGGGTCGGGTCGAGCGTGAGCGGGCGGGGAGTCCGCGGCCCAGTACTTCTCATCTCTCAGACCCTTCTGGTCACGGGGTCGGCTTCAGCGCGGGATCAGCAGGGCGGCGTCGGCCTTCTCGACGCACTGGCGCATGGCCTTGTCCGGGGAGGAACGCCCCAGCAGGATCGCGACGACGGCCTCGCCGAACGCCTGCGAGATCTGCGGATACGCCGGGTGCACGGGCCGCACTCGCGCCGACTCCAGGGCCTTGGTGAACACCGGGAGCCCCACGGTCTTCGCGGAGTGCTCGGCCCACGTGGGCAGGCGTGCGCTCTCCGCGCTGAGCGGCAGGCTTCCCCCTCCCATGTCCCACTTGACGTCCTGCTCGGGCGCGATGAGCCACTGGACGAATTCGACGGCGGCCTTCGAGCGTGCGGAGCCGTTGTCGAAGACGGTCCAGGTGTCGGGGCCCGAGATGGTGACCGGCCGGCCGCTGAAGGAGGGCAGCGGCACCACCGTGTAGTCGACCTTCGCGGTGATGATGTCCGCCAGCGTCCAGGGGCCACCCATCACCATGCCCATGCGTCCGGACAGGAAGACCTGGTACATCTGGGCGCTGCCCGGCTTGGGGTCTATGTAGACGCTCTTGCCCGAGACGAGCGAGGCGATGGTCTCCAGGGCGCGGCGGCCCTGGTCGGCGAAGCCGATGCTCTTGCCGCCCGGCCCGATGATCTCCCCGCCGAGGTCCCACACCATCGGCCACAGCCGCCAGGTGGTGTCCTCGTCGCCGACGCCGGGCCAGCCGGTGCCGAAGACGCCTTTGGAGGCGTCGGTGAGTTTGTGGGCGGTGTCGATGAAGTCGTCCCATTTCCAGCCGGGTTGGGGCAGCGGAAGGCCCGCCCGCCTGAACAGGGTCTTGTTGCAGACGACCGCCATGGAGTCGACGAGGGAGGGCGCGGCGCGCACCTTGCCGTTGACGGTCACCGCGTCCCGCAGCGAGGGCCAGTAGTCGGTCCAGGGCACGGGCCCACCGCGCATGGCCGTGGTGAGGTCGACGACGCGGGGGCTGCGGGCGATGCTCGCGATGTCCGAGCCGAAGACGTAGGCGATGTCCGGGTAGGAGCCCGAGGCAAGGGCGGCCGTCACCTTCTGGAGCATCACGTCCGAAGTCGCCCCGCCACCCGTATCGACATGGATCTTGGCGTGGGTGCGGTTGAACTCGGCCACCAGGGCCTCGATCGCCTTCTTCGAGGTGTCGGTCTGGCCGTGCCAGAGCTCGACCGTCACGGTGCCGTCCGCGGCGACGCCCTCGGCGGAGCCGCAGGCCGCGAGGGCCGGTGCGGCGACGGCAGCCACCGCGCAGCCCGCTCCGGCCCGCAGCAGCGCGCGGCGGTCCGGCGCTCTGTGGGACGAAGGGGCGGTGGAGTGATCCGGGCCGGCGGGCATGATCCGCTCCATCCCTCGCGGGTACGTCCCCGCCTCGGACCCGGGGTCGGATCCTGGCGACTCGGGCCGGTCCCAGGACCCCGGTCGGGGCCTTGTCGGCTGGGCGCACCTCTCGCGGTGCCGGACCAAGCCACGGTCCGGGCCACTGGCTGGATGAAAGCGCCTTCTGCCGCCAGGCGTCAAGAGCCCGGAGCCGTGTCGTTGGGGTGCTCCGCCGGATGGGGTCGCCGGGGCCGTGCGCAACGGTCCCGATCCGGCCCCCGACCGGCCTCTATTCGGCCGAACTTGCGACCGGGGACCCACAAGTCACTTCCTTCCCAGTAGATGTGATGACTCATCATCTCTGAGGAGGATCTCGGTGAAACCCCTGCGCAGACTGCGCGTTCTCGTCGGTACGGCGTTCGCGGCCCTCGCCGCCACCGCGCTGATAGGCACCGGTACCGCGCAGGCGGCCACGGACGGCGGTGCGGCGCCGGCCCTCACGGCCCAGCATCCGGCCGCGTGCTCCGGCACGTACCAGGGCGACGAACGGCTCGGCCCGCAGTACCTGCCCCGCCCCTGGAACGGGCCGGTGGGGCCGCTGGTCCTCGGCTACCACCGCACCGGGCACCTCACCCCGCAGACGTTCCTGGCCACGTTCTGGGACACGACCGCCGGGTCCTGGAAGTATCCGCCGAACGACGGGTTCGCCAACCGCCCCGACGGCACCCCGGACAAGCACGCGGTCGCGCTGCGCGTCGGCGAGGACCTGGACCGGTTCGGCTCCGAGTACGGCTCCTTCCTCGCCCCGGCGGGGGCCCGCTACAGCGAGCGGGCGCTGCCCCCGCAGAGCCTGATCACCCGCGAGGCCGCCTACCCGTGTGCCTATCACGCCTACGAGGTCGTGAAGTCGTTCACCGTGTGGCAGGGCCGGATCGCGCCCTGGTTCGACCAGCCCGGTGGTGGCCGGCAGGTCAAGCTGGACCCGGCGCTGCTCGACCCGGGCCAGGGCCAGTCGCTCAACGTCAAGTGGCTGCTCGCCCACGGCTATCTGAAGGCCGAGACCAACCCGGCGGCCGCGGCGAGCGCGCTCGCGGGCATTCGCTGAGGCCGACCGGGCCGGGGCGGACGGCCCCGGCCCGTGCCGGTCAGCGGTCGACGGCGTCCAGGGCCCGCCGGGCCATCGGGTGCGTGCGCACCAGACCGGCCAGGGTGGTGGCGCCGCGGGTGATGTCGGCGAAGGCCTTCCACGCGGGCCGGAATCCGGTGATCGCGGCGTGCAGCAGCAGCGGGCGCTTCTCGAAGAGGCTGAGCATCCGGCGGCCGACCCCCATCTCGACGCCGAGCCCGGCCTTGATGGCGAACGCGTAGTTCAGCGCCTGGCGGCGCGCGTCGACGGCATCCTGCGACTCGGCGATGCGCACCGCCCACTCGCCGGCGAGGCGGCCCGAGCGGAGCGCGAAGGAGATGCCCTCCCGCGTCCACGGCTCAAGGAGGCCCGCCGCGTCACCGCAGACCAGGACGCGGCCGCGGGACAGCGGCGAGTCGTCGCTGCGGCAGCGCGTCAAGTGCCCGGAGGAGACGGCCGGTTCGAAGCCCGCGAGGCCGAGCCGGGCGATGAAGTCCTCCAGATAGCGCTTGGTGGCGGCGCCTTCGCCGCGCGTCGAGATCACGCCGACGGTCAGGGTGTCGCCCTTGGGGAAGACCCAGCCGTAACTGCCGGGCATCGGCCCCCAGTCGATGAGCACCCGCCCGGCCCAGTCCTCGGCGACGCTCGGCGGCACCGGGATCTCGGCTTCGAGGCCGAGGTCGACCTGCTCGGTCTTCACGCCGACGTGGGCCCCTATGCGGCTGGCGCTGCCGTCGGCGCCGACGACGGCGCGGGCCAGCACGGTCTCCCCGTCGGAGAGGACCACGGCGACGGTGCGCCGGTCGGGGACGGCCGAGCCGTGCTGCTCGACCTTGGAGACGGTGACGCCGGTACGGATCACGGCGCCCTCCTTCTCGGCGATGGCTACCAGGCCCGCGTCGAACTCCGGCCGGTTGATCAGGCCGAACAGCATCTTCTTGGAGCGTCGGGTGCGCGTCAGCTTCCCGTTGAGGGAGAAGGTGACCGCGTGCACCCGGTCCTGGAGCGGCAGCTCGAATCCGGGCGGCAGGGCGTCGCGCGAGGGGCCGATGATGCCGCCGCCGCACGTCTTGTAGCGGGGCAGCTCGGCCTTCTCCAGGAGCAGCACCTTGCGCCCGGCGGCCGCCGCCGCGTACGCGGCCGAGGCTCCCGCGGGGCCGGCGCCGACCACGACGACATCCCAGACGGGCCCCGCACCCGGTCCGGTCACCGCTTCGGCGGCGGTCTCGCCCTGCTGCTCCTCCAGCGGTCCGTCCGTCCCGGCGTCTGCGTTCTCGCTGCTCACGATGTGCCTTTGCTCCCCGTCCGACCAGTGGCCCCTGCTGACGACCGCATCCTACGGGGCAGTAGCCCCGCCCTCCCGTCCTGGCCCGTTGTGGGAGGATCGGCCATACCTTCGCTGTACACACACGTGCACCTGCGTATCTGTACATACAACGTCGCACCCACGAGGAGCGTGCCCATGACCGCCCATCCGATCGCCGAGACCGTCGCGTCGCTGATGCCCCGCGCCAAGACGGAGCTCACGGAGCTGGTCGCGTTCCAATCGGTGGCGGACGAGGCGGTGGCGCCGAAGAGCGAGTGCGAGGCCGCCGCGAACTGGGTGGCCGACGCGCTGCGCACCGAGGGCTTCCAGGACGTCGCCCTGCTCGACACCCCGGACGGTTCGCAGTCGGTGTACGGGCTGCTGCCCGGCCCGGCGGGCGCGCCGACGGTGCTGCTCTACGCGCACTACGACGTGCAGCCCAAGCTGGACGAGTCCGCGTGGGTGACGCCCCCGTTCGAGCTGACCGAGCGCGACGGCCGCTGGTACGGGCGCGGCGCCGCGGACTGCAAGGGCGGGTTCATCATGCACCTGCTCGCGCTGCGGGCCCTGAAGGCGAACGGCGGCGTGCCCGTCTCCGTCAAGGTGATCGTGGAGGGTTCGGAGGAGCAGGGCACCGGCGGCCTTGAGCAGTACGCCGAGGCGCACCCCGAGCTGCTCGTCGCCGACGCGATCGTCATCGGCGACACCGGCAACTTCCGGGTCGGCCTGCCCACGGTGACGGCGACGCTGCGCGGCATGACCATGATCCGCGTCCAGATCGACACCCTTGAGGGCAATCTGCACTCGGGTCAGTTCGGCGGCGCCGCCCCGGACGCGCTGGCCGCGCTCATCCGCGTACTGGACTCGCTGCGGGACGAGCACGGCCAGACGGTCGTCGAGGGCCTGGCCGCGGACTCCGAGTGGGACGGGCTGCAGTACCCGGAGGCGGAGTTCCGCCAGGACGCCAAGGTCCTCGACGGGGTGTCGCTGCCCGGCACCGGCACGGTCGCCGACCGCATCTGGGCCCGCCCGGCCGTCACGGTCATCGGCATCGACTGCCACCCGGTGGCCGGCGCCACGCCGTCGATCCCGGCGAGCGCCCGCGCCCAGATCAGCCTGCGGGTGCCGCCCGGCCAGGACGCGGCCGAGGCGACCAAGCTCCTCTACGCGCACATCGAGAAGCACGTCCCGTGGAACGCCCGGGTCAGCTTCGAGCAGGTCGGCCAGGGCCAGCCGTTCCGCGCGGACATCAACAGCCCGGCCTACACCTCGATGGCCGAGGCGATGGCGGTGGCCTACCCGGGCGAGGAGATGCAGTCCTCGGGCATGGGCGGCTCGATCCCGCTGTGCAACACCCTGGCGGCGCTGTACCCGCAGGCCGAGATCCTGCTGATCGGCCTCAGCGAGCCGGAGGCACAGATCCACGCGGTGAACGAGAGCGTGTCGCCCGAGGAGCTGGAGCGCCTGTCGGTCGCGGAAGCGCACTTCCTGGTCAACTACGCGGAATCCAAGCGGAGTTGAGCCTTTCCCTTTGAGGTTCGCGCTCGGCGGACATCGCCCAGAGCGTACCCGGGTGGATCGCGAGGTGGGCGACGGGGAGGCGCTGGGCTTCGGCGACGGCGCGGTCGTCGTCCACTCCCCCGGTCACACCGACGGCTCGATGTCGGTCCATCTGCCGCGCCACGGCGTGCTGTTCACGGGCGACAGTGTGGCCGGGGTCGGCCGGGTGATGGTGGGCGTGTTCAACACCGACCGGGAGCGGGCGCTCGCCTCGTTCCGCCGACTTGCCGGTCTCGGCGCGGACACCGTCTGTTTCGGGCACGGCGACCCGCTGGCCGAGAACGCGGCGGCGGTCATGCAGGCCTCAGCCGACCGGGACTCCGGCCTCCAGGTTGAGCACGGTTGACCGTTCCCTCGCCCGCAGCGCCCAGCGCAGCCGCTCGAAGCGGGCGGGCGGCAGCAGCTGCGCGGCCTCCTGCTCGCTGACGAAGCGCCAGCCGCGCAGTTCGGCGCCGGGCAGCAGCACCTGCCCGGCCCGCGCGCTGTCGAGCCGGCCGCCGTCGAAGAGCATCCGCAGGCCGCCGAACCCGGGGGGCCTGGGCGGTTCCCAGTCGACCACCAACAGCCTCGGTACGCGGTCGAGGTGGACGCCGAGTTCCTCCTCGACCTCGCGGACGCCGGCCCTGGCCGGGGCCTCGCCGCGCTCGACGACACCACCGGGAAACTCCCAGCCGGGCTTGTAGGTGGGGTCGACCAGGAGCACCCGGTCCTGGTCGTCGAAGAGCAGCACCCCGGCGGCGAGCGTCTCGGCGGTGGGCTCGGGGGTCTGCACGATCTCGCACACGCGGGCCGCTCCGGAGCGGACCGCGTCGGCTATTCGCTCGGCGCTCTCGCGCGGGGTGAGCGCGCTGTTGTCGACGGTGTACGCGTCGGCGGCGATCCAGCCGAGCGCCCGCCGGAAGGGCTCGATGTGCTCGTACGCCCATTTGCGCACGCGCTGCTCGTCGGCCTCGGGGTCGTCGGGGAACTCCACCCGGGCCGCGATACGCGCCCGCAGGATCGTTTCCTCCTGAGTGAGGACCACATGGCGTACAGGGATGCGGCGGGCCGCGAGCCCACCGAAGATCTCGTCCCGGTACTCCTGCCTCAGCAGGGTCATCGGCACCACGAGCACACCGCCGACCTCGGCGTGCAGCGCGGCCGCGCCGTCCACCACCAGACGCCGCCAGATCGGCAGGTCCTGGTAGTCGGTCACCTGGTCGAGCATCTTCTGCGGCAGCAGGTGCCGCAGTGCCCCGCCGATCACCTCGGGGTCGTAGAACGTGCTGTTCGGGATCAGGTCGATCAGCTCGCGCGCGGTGCTGGTCTTGCCCGCGCCGAACGCACCGTTGACCCAGACGATCACGGTTCCCCCTCTTCGGTAGCCCCCAGTGGACTGCCCGCAACACCCTGCCACGGAAACCCGCGCCCCGGCTGTGGCCGTCCTTGATCGCGTACCCAACTGTGGCCGGGCCGTTGCCTGCGGGGCGCGACCTTCGGGCCCTGTGCGGCGTCTTGGTGTACGAGCACCGGCCACGGGGGGCCGTAACGCCGACGGCCGAGACGTCGTTGTGCGGGTGCCAGAAGAGACGACAAGGGGGTGCGACGAAATGCGTCGTACGGTACTGGAACGTTTTCCCGCGGGCGGCCCGCGCGGCCACTGGCCGGCCGAGGAGTTCGCACGCGACCGCAGGAACGAAGGGCTCGCGGCCGAGGTCGTGATGGACCTGGAGAGCGACGCCTTCCTGGTCGTCGTCACCCGCCCGGTGCCGGAACCGGTCGGCTGACGCCGCGGCGCCCGCCCTCAGCGCCACGTCCGAATTCCGCCGGTCGGCGCGGGCGAACGGCGTGACCCTTGATGTGTTGCACCGTCCGGGCACGAACCCTGTGCCCCGCACACCGGAGGGTCCCCATGTCAACCACCCGCACGGCCGACCGCGTGAGCGCGGGCGACTGGCCGAAGATCGTCGAGGAACTCGACGAGTACGGCTGCGCGCCGACCCACCGGCTCCTCACCGCGGCCCAGTGCCGGTCACTGGCCGACGCGTACGACCGGGCCGACCGGTTCCGGGCGACGGTCGACATGGCGCGCTACCGCTTCGGATCCGGGCAGTACCACTACTTCGCCGAGCCGCTGCCGGATGTGGTGCGTGAACTGCGCGCGGCCTTCTACCCACTCCTTCTGCCCATCGCCCGCGACTGGGCCGAGCGGCTTGGCCGGCCCGCACCGTGGCCGGACACCCTTGAGGAGTGGCTGGCCCGGTGCCACGAGGCCGGGCAGGCCAGATGCGCGCAGATCCTGCTGCGGTACGGACCCGGTAACTGGAACGCCCTGCACCGCGACGTGTTCGGCGAGGCGGTCTTCCCGCTCCAGGTCGTCGTCGGCCTGGACGCGCCCGGCACCGACTACACCGGAGGCGAGTTCCTGCTCGTGGAGCAGCGGCCGCGGGCCCAGTCGCGGGGCACCGCGACCCTGATTCCGCAGGGCCACGGGCTGGTCTTCACCACCCGGGACCGGCCGGTGGCCTCCCGGCGCGGCTGGTCGGCGGCGCCGGTGCGGCACGGCGTCAGCACCGTACGCACCGGCCACCGCCGCACCCTCGGCCTCGTCTTCCACGATGCGGCCTGAGGGCGAACTCCCTCAGAAGTCACCGTAGTTGACCTGCCAGGTGGGCAGGCCCATGCGCCGCCAGACGGCAACGACCCGGTCGCGGTCGTCGAGGCTCACACGAACGTTGAACCGGTGACGGACATGCGCGTCGAACAGCTCGGCCTTCACCAGGTCGTCGCGCCGCCCGTCGCCGGCCGGCCGCATCCACAGCTCGTCGTACGGCACGTCGTGCGCGGCGAGCCAGGCCTCGGTCTGCGGCCGGAACTCCTCGCCCCGGCCCGAGAGCAGCACGATCCTGTCCCCGTGTGCCTGCCGGAAGCCGGTCAGCGCGTCGCGGACGGACCCGTTGAGGCCGTCCTGCTCGCAGCGTGCGAAGTCGTACGGGTTGCGGTTGAGGTTGATCGCGAGCGTGCCGTCGATGTCGCACATCACCGCGCTGGGCAGGGTCTCGTCCGGGGTGTACGGCTCGACCTCGGCGAGGACGACGGTGTCGTTCATCCAGGCGTCGGTGAGCCGCCACCCGTTGCGGACGGCCTTGGCGTGCTTGTCGGCGAGCAGGCGGATGATGTCCTCGCCGACGGGGTTGGCGCGGGCCGCGTCGCGGCGCAGGCACTCCTCGACGGGCACGTCCGTGAAGTCGTGCACGACGAACCGGGCCCGGCCCGCAACGGCGGCCTTGAGGCGCTTGGGGATGTTCGGGGTCAGATGCGTGTTGTCGACCACGACGTCGAATCCGGCGGCGATCGTCTCGCGCACGGCGGCGTCCTGGACCGCGAGGACGCTCTGCTCGGCGGTGTACGACCGCTCCCGCCCTTCGCCCGCGTTGTCGAACATGCCGCGCAGGTCGTCGAGGTTGACGCGGCGGCACTGGCCGTCGGAGTCCGCCACGAGCTTGCGGGCGGCGGTGGTCTTGCCAGAGGCGGGCAGTCCGGTCATGACGTGCACGGTGGGCATGGAACAGTTCAGCTTTCTTCGTCGTTCGTGAACGGGTCGGCGGCCGTCGGCTTGACGGACCGCCAGATCATGAGGTCGATGCCGCGGCCGTCGAGCAGCTGGAACACGGCCACGCGTACGGTGCGGTCCTGGATCTGCTGGGCGGCGCGGGCGAACGCGCCCCGGTCCTGGCCGAGTCGGGCGATCTCGCCGAAGTGCTCGGCGGCGAGACGGGCCAGTTCGGCGGCCTGCCCGTCCAGGCGCGCCGCCACACTCTGCACCCAGGTGTCGAACTCGTCGGGGACCTGCTGAAGCATAGCTTCCAGCGGGTCGGCGCCGTCCGCGGTGAGTTCCGCGATCTCGCCGGGCGCGCAGCCCAGCGCCTGGGCGACCCGCTTGGGGTCCTCGCCGGCGAACCGGCGGATGCCGAGGAAGCGCCAGATGTCCCGCTCGGTGATGCCGGTGAGCACCTTGTGCAGCCGCACGTACTCGCTGATCTTGGCCTTGACCCGGAGGCCTGAGGCGTACCGCAGGACATAGCCCTCGGCGTCCGTGCCGGTGGCCTCGCGGCCGTCGGCGTGGACGTTGGACTCGGCGCGCGCGAGAAGTTCGGCGAGCGGCATCGCGGGCCACGTGCGCGCCACCGAGCCGACCGGCGCCCAGTCCTCGGCGGCCCGGGAAAGACCGATCTCCTCGCCCGTCGCGTCGTACGCGGCGAGGAGCACGAGGTCGCGGCGGCTGCCATAGTCGACGACGATCCGGTTCTCGGGGTAGAGGATCTCCGCGAGGTAGGTGACGCCGGGCCGCAGCGCCGTCGTGTCCCGCCCCTGCAGCCAGGCGGTCGCCCAGGCGGCCTGTTCCGAGGTGAACGAGCCCCGGGAGGCGACCCGCCAGCGGCCCTCGTAGTGGAAGGCGATGCCGAGCGAGCCGTCGACCTTGTCGTACACCTCGAACGGCTCGTCGGGCAGCGGCGGCGCGTAGGGGCGGCCGTGGGTGTGCTCGCCGACGTTGAAGAACTTGGGCAGGCAGTGCGCGACGACCGTCCCGCTCAGGTCGTCGACCACGAGCCCGCGGCAGCGCGTGGTCACCTCGTCCCACGCCTGCGCGTACTGGCACGCCCTCGTGTACGAGTAGATGGAGAGCGGCAGTTCGGGGTGCACCTTGCGGACGACATGGCCGGCGTCGATGGCGGCGGCGAGGCCTGCGGGCGGGACAAGACGGTCGAGGTCGATCACTGCTTGCTCCAGGGAAGGGTGCTGTCACCTGCAGCTTGACCGATCCCGACCGGCGGGGCGAGGGAATTTCGATCAGCGCTCAGGCCGCGAGCGGGATGCTGGGCGCGATGAAGTAGCCGTCCCGGTCGTACCAGCGGATCTCGGTGATGCGTATGTCGTGGAACCCGGTGCGCTGGAAAATGGGGTCCATGAGCGCGGCCCCCTCGGGCGCGTCGGCCGTCTCCAGATCGAGGATGGTGACGGTGGGGTTCACGGGACTCGTCCGCCGGGCGACCTCACGGCCGGGCAGCGGGTTGCGCGCCGAGTCGATGTCGTGCAGGAGAGCGGTGGCGACGTGCAGTTCGACGGTCATGGCGGACTCCAGGGCCGGGCTGCGACGGCCCGTGCGACGGCCGGGCGGTAGCAGGCGCGTATCTGCTTGAGGCCGCAGACCTTCTGGCGTACGCCTTGAGGGGCGCTGGATTGCTGCTTGAGCCGGCCTGGACGGCCGGTCGTGGGGACGACGAGCCCGACCGGCTTCCCGGCCGGGCCGCCACCCTGACGAACCGTCAACTGGGCTCTATCCCTTGCTGGATCCCAACGTCAGCCCCGCGATGAAGTGGCGTTGCAGCAGCAGGAACACGATCAGGGTCGGGAGCGCGACGATCACCGAGCCCGCCGCCAGCAGGTTGTAGTCCGTGAAGAATTGGCCCCTCAGGTTGTTCAGCGCCGAGGTGATGGGGAGTTTGTCGCCGTCGGACATGAAGACCAGGGCCCACAGGAAGTCGTTGTACATCCAGGTGAATTGGAGCGTTGCCAGCGCCGCGAGAGCCGGGCGGCACAGGGGCAGGGTGATGCGCCAGTACTGCGTCCACACCCCCGCGCCGTCGACGATCGCCGCCTCCAGGATCTCCTGCGGCAGGGTGCGCATGAAATTCGCGAGCACGAAGACGCAGAACCCGATCTGGAAGCCGACCTGGACGGCGATGACGGCCCAGTACGAGTCGAACAGGGTCATCGAGTCGGACATCCAGTACGGCAGCGGGATGCGGTTGAACACGACGTACAGGGGCGTGACGATCACCTGCTGGGGCAGCAGGTTGCCCGCCGTGAACAGCATCAACAGGACGATGCCGCCGCGGAGTTTGAGGCGTGAGACGGCGAAGGCCACGAACGCGGCGAAGAACAGGACGAGGATCACGCCCGGCACCGCGATGATCAGGGTGTTGACGAAGTACTTCGTCATGCCCGAGTCGGTGAACGCCTGCTTGTAGTAGGCGAAGGAGAGGTGCTTGGGGAGCGAGAAGTATCCGTCGCGCGAGGTCTCCTCGTACGGGCGCAGCGACGCGTACACGGCGAGCAGCAGCGGTGCGAGGAAGGCGAGCGAGACCGCCATCAGGAACGCGTGCACCCCCAGGCGGCTCGGGCGTACCCGGCGCCGGCGGGCGGCGGGGGCCGTCGCCGGGGCGGCAGTCTGGGGCGCGGGCGCGGTGTGCGTGGTCATCGGTTCTTCTCCCCTCGGATCTCCTGGACCAGGTACGTGATGACGAACCCGAGGGAGACGGTCAGCAGCACCACGGCGATCGCCGAGCCGAAGCCGATGCGGCTGGCCTCGCCGATGATGTTGTCGGTGACGAGCACCGAGAGCACTTCGAGGCCGTTGCGCCCGTGGTTGACGGCGTACACGATGTCGAAGGCGCGCAGCGACTCGATGACCGTGATGACGCCGACGATGACGTTGACCGGGCGGAGCGTCGGGAAGACGACCCGGAAGAAGATCTGGCGCTCGTCGGCGCCGTCGATGGCCGCGGCCTCCTTGAGCGAGGGGTCGACGGCTTTCAGCCCCGCCAGGTAGAGGATCATCACGTAGCCGGTGTGCCGCCAGGCCGCGGCCAGCAGGATCATCCAGATGTTCAGGTTCGGGTCGCCGAGCCAGTCGGTCGGGTCGCTCCTGTTGCCGAGCACGGCGTTGAGCGCTCCCTGGTCGCGGGAGAAGACCAGTTGGGCGATGAACCCGACGACGGCCAGCGAGAGGACGACCGGCATGTACAGCGTCGACTGGTAGAAGCGGCTGAACCGCACGCCCCTGTCGATGAGCACGGCGAGCAGCAGCCCGAACGGCGTTGCCACGAAGCCGAGTACGCCCAGCCACATCAGGTTGTGCCGGACCGCCGGCCAGAACGGCGGGTAGTTGGTGAACAGGTCGGTGTAGTTCCGCGTGCCGACCCACTTGATGTCGCCGATGCCGTCCCAGCTGGTGAAGGACAGGACGACGGAGGCGAGGGTCGGGCCCCACACGATGGCGATGTCGAGCAGGACGGGCAGGCCAAGCAGCACGCCGAGGACGACGAGGTCGCGGGCGGTGAACCGCCCGGGGCCCCGCCGTCCTCCGCGCCGCGCGGTGATGAGCGCCACGGCTGAGTACTCCAAGTCGAAGCAAATGTCGGTCAGTTGGAGGAGCGCTGGGCTCTCGGGCCCGGGCTCTCAGCCCTCGGTGGCGAAGATGGACTTCTTCTGCCGCTCGATGTCGTTGACGAGGCCGTCGACGTCCTTCGGGTTGCCGATGAACTTCTGGATGGCCGGGATCATCACCGTGGAGGCGAAGTCGGGACGGGTGTCGCGGTCCAGGAACTGCGAGATCTGCTTGGCCCCGGAAACCAGCTCGACCGCCTTCTTCTGCAGGGGGCTGTACTTCGCGGTGTCCGCCCCGGAGTTGACGGCGATGTTGTTCGGGTCGCCCGCGAGGTAGACGTCCTCCGCCTGGGGGGTGGCGAGCCACTTGAGCAGGTCCTTGGCGCTCTCCATGGACTGCTTGTTCTTCAGCTCCTTGGCGTTCTTGGCGAGCAGGAAGCCGTCGATGGGGGCCTCGACCGCGTCCTGGCCGTACTGCGGGTTGATCTCGGGGAACGGGAAGAACGCGATGTCGCCCTGGTCCTCCTTCGGGAACTGCTGGCCCACGTGCGGCAGTCCGAACACCGCCATGCCCGACTGCTTCTTCTGGAGGCTCTGCGCGGCCTCCTGCCAGGTGCGCCCGTTGGCGCCCTGCTGGCAGTACGGAAGGATGCGGCGCCAGCTGTCGAAGACGTCCTTGACGCGCTTGTCGGTCCACGCCTCCTTGCCAGCCATCAGCGACTTGTGGAAGTCGTAACCGTTGGTGCGCATATTGAGATAGTCGAACGTGCCCATGGCGGGCCAGCCGTCCTTGTCGCAGAACGCGATCGGATCGAGCTTGTCCTTCTGCATCTGCCGGGCCAGCTCGACGTACTGGTCGAAGGTCTTGGGCGCCGTGTACCCGTGCTGCTTGAAGACGCTCGCGCGGTGGAAGACCGCCCACGGGTAGTAGTAGTACGGCACGAAGTACTGCTTGCCGTCCGCGCCGGTCGACTGCGCCTTGAGCGCGTCGGAGAAGCCCTGGAAGCCCGACCAGAGGTCACTGATGTCGTACAGCAGGCCCTTCTGTGCGAAGAACTGCATGCGGTAGCCCGCGAACCACATGAAGACGTCGTCCGGCTTGCCCTGCAGATAGCGGTTGATGTTCTCCTGGAAGGTGTTGTGGTCAACGGTGTTGACCTTGATCTTGCGGCCTTCCTTGGACTGCTTCTCGTACGCCGCGAACGCGTCGGCGAATGCCTTCTTGGGGACGGCGTCCGAGGAATTCGAGCCCATCCGGATCGTCTTGGTGTCCCCGCCGGGCCCGCTGCCGCACGCCGCGAGCAGCGAGGGCAGCGCGACCGCCCCGGCTCCGATCGCCGCACCACGCAGAAGACTCCGCCGGGACATCCGATGTCCTGCCACGCTTTTGGGCCTAACAGGACCGTTGAACGATGACTGCGCCATGTCCCCCTCCTCCGGGGTGCAACCCAACACAACCCAACGCGAGGCTTGGATCACACCCCCAAGTCAGGGCGTCGTCAAGGGTTTTGACGCAAAGCCGAGCAACCGTTACCGCTTCTCACCCAACAGACTTCAACAAGCCCTACCGGAAACGCTCGCCGCTGCCGACCGGTTGACGGGAGCGTGAAGTCGTCCCACCTTGCCCCTTTTTGGCTCCGCCGGCAGAAACGTCGGAGCAGTCACTTCAGCAACGCCGCCGTGTCCGACCATCGCGCGGAAGCGGCCGCCGCTGCCCCCACCAGACCCGCGTCCGTGCCCATCAGCGCGGGCGCGACGGTGAGGCGCTGGACGAAGGAGAGCGTGGCGTAGTCGCGCAGGGCCCGGCGCAGCGGGGTGAAGAGGACATCTCCCGCGCCGGCCACTCCCCCGCCTATCACCGCGATCTCGATCTCGACCAGCGTCGCTGTCGCGGCGATGCCCGCCGCCAGGGCCTGGGCCGCACGCTCGAAGGAGGCGACGGCGACCGGGTCGCCGCACCGTGCGGCCGCGGCGACGGCGGCGGCCGAGGTGTCGCCGTCGGGGCCGGGGCGCCAGCCGTTCTCCAGGGCTCGGCGCGCGATGTTGGGGCCGCTGGCGATCCGTTCCACGCAGCCGCGCGCCCCGCACGGGCAGGCGTCGCCGTCGAGGTCGACGCTGATGTGGCCGATGTGGCCCGCGTTGCCGGTGGGGCCGGGGTGCAGTTTGCCTCCGAGAACGAGCCCGCCGCCGACGCCGGTCGACACGACCATGCACAGCGCGTTGTCGTGGCCGCGGGCCGCGCCGAGCCAGTGTTCGGCGGCGGTCATCGCGACGCCGTCGCCGACGAGCTCGACGTCGAGGCCGCCGGTGGCCGCGCGCACCCGCTCGACCAGCGGAAAGCCGCGCCATCCGGGGATGTTGACGGGGCTGACCGTGCCCGCCGACGCGTCCACGGGCCCGGCGCTGCCGATGCCGACCGCGCTCGTACGCTCCCACAGCGGGGATCCGGCCAGCTCGGCGAGGACCGCCTCGGCCGCCCGCATCACCGTGTCGCCGTCCTCATGGGCGGGAGTCGGCCGCTGGGCGCGGACGAGCAGCCGGCCGTCGGCGTCCACCAGGGCTCCGGCGATCTTGGTGCCGCCGATGTCGAGCGCGGCCACGAGGTCGGTGTGCATCGAGGTCGGATCTCCTGGTGAGGGGCGGGTAACGGCAGGTCAAGATGAGAGTCTCCATGCATGTGACAACGTTGTCCAGGGCCTATGCTCGACGCCACACACACCGTTATGGCACTCGACCGCGCCGGACGGCTCCCGACGACGACAGGACTGTGCACTGTGGCCGAGAATGCCCGCCACCACGAGCCCCGCTACGGCAACCGTCCGACGATGAAGGATGTCGCCGCGCGTGCCGGTGTCGGCCTCAAGACGGTGTCCCGGGTGGTCAACGGCGAGCCCGGGGTGACCCCGGACACCGAGCGCCGGGTGCAGGAGGCCATCGAGGCGCTGGGCTTTCGCCGCAACGACAGTGCGCGGGTGCTGCGCAAGGGCCGTACCGCCTCGATCGGCCTGGTCCTCGAAGACCTCGCGGACCCGTTCTACGGGCCGCTCAGCCGGGCCGTGGAGGAGGTCGCGCGGGAGCACGGGGCGCTGCTCATCAACGGCTCCAGCGCCGAGGACGCGGACCGCGAGCAGGAGTTGGTCCTCGCGTTCTGCGCCCGCCGGGTCGACGGGCTCATCGTGATCCCCGCCGGGTCCGACCACCGCTATCTCGAACCGGAGATAAAGGCGGGCGTGGCGACGGTGTTCGTGGACCGCCCGGCCGGTCGGATCGACGCCGATGTGGTCCTGTCCGACAGCTTCGGCGGCGCCCGCGCGGGCGTGGCCCACCTCATCGCTCAGGGTCACCGGCGGATCGGCTTCATCGGCGACCAGCCCCGCATCCACACGGCCACCGAGCGACTGCGCGGCTACCACGCGGCGATGGCGGACGCGGATCTGCCGGTCGACGAATCGTGGGTGTCGCTTGGCTCGACCTCCCCCGAGCGCGTACGCGCGGCCGCCGAGTCGATGCTGGCGGGCCCGGACGCGGTCACCGCGCTGTTCGCGGGCAACAACCGGGTGACGGTCACGGCGGTACGCGTCCTGGCGGGCCGCGAGCGCCCGGTGGCTCTGGTCGGCTTCGACGACATCGAACTGGCCGACCTGCTCGGCATCACGGTCATCTCGCAGGACGCCGCCACCCTCGGCCGTACGGCGGCGGAGCTGCTCTTCCGGCGGCTCGACGGCGCCGACGAGACGCCCACCCGCGTCGAACTGCCCACCGTCCTGATCCAGCGCGGCTCGGGCGAGATCCCGCCGCCCGTGGACGCGTAGCCGGCGGACCGGCACATCCCGCTGAGCGTCGGCAGGTCTTGAAGCCCGGCCCCGGCCGGGTCGGTTCAGCAGGTCTTCAGGCCCGGCACCGGCTGGTCGTTGTCGCCGCCCTTGAGGTAGACGACGCTGACGTAGACATTGGTGTTACCGCTGTCGTCGTCGGTCCTGGCCCACCAGGTGTTGGTCCACTTCCCGTACGTCTCGCGCCGGCCCAGGTTCGTCTGGCAGTAGAAGTAGTTGGTGCCCGCGTTGAGCACGCCCGCCGCGCCGCCGTCGGGCCGGATGGACTTCGCGGTGCGCCACACCTGGCAGTTGAACTTGCCGCCGGTGATCGGCTGACAGCTGCCTGCCGGGGGCGCGGCGCCGCCCGAGGTGCTGCCCGTGCCGGGGGCGCTCGGGGTGGGCTTCTTCGGGTCGGGCGCCTTGCTCGCGTCGCCCTTCGCGTCGCCGCTCTTCCCGGCGTCGCCCTTGGCGGACGGCTTCGGGCTCGAACTCGGCGCGGACGAGGGTGAGTTGGGCGTGGCTCCCGCGGAGGGACTGGATGTGTTCAGGCCCGCGGAGCCGAGCCGGTCGTCCGCCGTGCCCGTTCCCGGCGTCGCGCTGTTCGCCGCCCCCACGGCCTGCTGACCGCCGGTCGCGTCCCCGTGATCGAGGAGCGCGTACGCGACCCCGCCGCCGACGAGCAGCACGGCGGCCGCCCCGGCCGCGACCAGGACCTTGCCCCGGCTCCGCCCGACGGAGGGCCGCGGCTCCGGGGCGGGTTCCGGAACGCGGGTGACGACTGGCCCGAACCCCTGGGGCTGCTCCGGCACGGGCGTGACCGGCCCGAATCCCTCCGGCCGGTGCGGCAGCACGTCACGTACGGTCGCCGAGCGCGGCGGCGAGGCAGCCGGCTGGGAGGTATGCACCGCAGTCGGCCCGGTCTCCCCCGAGCCCGCGGCAGCCGCGACCTCCGCGAGCAGCCGGGCCGCGGTCCGGGCGTCGGGCCGCCGCGCCGGGTCCTTGTCCATGAGGCGCTGCAGCACCGGCCCGAGCGGCCCGGCTCGGCGGGCCTCGGGCAGCGGCTCGACCACGATCGCGTTCAGGGTCGACCAGGTGGAGGTGCGGCGGAAGGGGGCCGCGCCCTCGACGGCGGCGTACAGCGTTGCACCGAGCGCCCAGACGTCGGACGCGGGGCCGGGCTCCTGGCCCTGGGCCCGCTCGGGCGCCAGGTAGTCCAGGGAGCCGACCAGTTCGCCGCTGCGAGTCAGGGGAGTTCGGGAGCCGTCGCCCGGGTCGTCCATGGCGGCGATGCCGAAGTCGGTGAGGACCACCCGGCCCGAGGCGTCGAGCAGCACGTTGCCGGGCTTCACGTCGCGGTGCAGCACACCCGCCCGGTGGGCCGCGGCCAGAGCTTCGAGGACCTGGGCGCCGATGGCGGCGGCCTCGGCGGGCTCCAGGACTCCGCGTTCGCCCAGGACGTCGTCGAGCGAGGGGCCGTCGACCAGCTCCATGACGATGACGGGGCGGCCCTCGTGCTCGGTGACGTCGTGGACGGCGACGACCGAGGGGTGGCGCACCCGCGCCGCCGCTCGCGCCTCGCGCTGCATGCGCAGGCACAGATCGCCCAGTTCGGGCGCGGAGGCGTCGCTGAACGTACGCAGTTCCTTGACGGCGACCTCGCGGGCGAGCACCTCGTCGTGGGCACGCCACACGACGCCCATGCCGCCGCGGCCGAGCCGCTCGACGACCCGGTACCGGCCCGCCAGTAGTTGGCTCTCCCCCGTAGACACCGCTGCCCCGTCCCTCTGTGGCGATTGTGGTCGCGTACAGAGTACGGGGCAGCGGTGACAGTTCCAGGGCCCGTCCGGTCCCGGTCGGGCTACGGGGCGGTGACGGTGAGGGTGCCGCGGCGGGGCGAGGCGAACGCGTCGAGGTCGGCGCGGGTCAGGCCGGTCAGGCGGGCCACCTCGGCGTTGTCGAGGGCGCCGCAGTCCAGGCCGCGCAGCAGGTAGCCGCTGAGCGCCTTGGCGGTGGCCGGCTCGTCCATGACGTCGCCCTCGGTCTTGGCGACGTACGCGGCGAGGCGTCCGGCGGCCTGCTCCAGGCCCTCGCGGTAGAAGGCGTACACGGCCGCGTAACGGGTCGGCATGTGGCCGGGGTGCATGTCCCAGCCCTGGTAGTAGGCGCGGGCCAGGGCGCGGCGGGTGAGGCCGTAGTGCAGGCGCCAGGCCTCGTGGACGTGCTCGGTCGAGCCGACGGGCAGCACATTGGTCGAGCCGTCCGAGACGCGTACGCCGGTGCCCGCGGCGGCGACCTGCATGACGGCCTTGGCGTGGTCGGCGGCGGGGTGGTCGCTGGCCTGGTAGGCGGCGGAGACGCCGACGCAGGCGCTGTAGTCGAACGTGCCGTAGTGCAGTCCGGTGGCGCGGCCCTGGGCGGCGTCGATCATCTTGGCCACGGCGGCGGTGCCGTCGGCGGCCAGGATGGACTGGCTGGTCTCGATCTGGATCTCGAAGCCGAGCCGGCCCTCGGGCAGGCCGTGCGCCTTCTCGAAGGCGCTGAGCAGCCGTACGAAGGCGGTGACCTGCTCGGGGTAGGTCACCTTCGGCAGGGTGAGTACGAGGCCGTCGGGCAGGCCGCCGTGCTGCATGAGGGTGGTGAGGAAGACGTCGGTGGTGCGGATGCCGCGGTCGCGCACTGCGGCTTCCATGCACTTCATGCGGATGCCCATGTACGGGGCCGCGGTGCCGTTCCGGAAAGCCTCGGCGATGAGGCGGGCGGCGCGCGCGGCGTCGGCGTCCTCCTCGGCGTCGGGGCGCGGGCCGTAGCCGTCCTCGAAGTCGACGCGGAGGTCTTCGATGGGCTCGCGGGTCAGCTTGGCGCGCACCCGGTCGTACACCGGGGCCGCGAGCTCGTCGGCGATGCCGAGCACCTTGGCGAAGGACGCGGCGTCGGGGGCGTGCTCGTCGAGGGCGGCCAGCGCCTGGTCGCCCCAAGCGCGGATGGTGCCCGCGTCGAAGACGTCACCGGGTACGTAGACGGTGTGCACGGGCTGGCGGGTGCCGGGGTCGCCCGGGTAACGGCGGGCGAGCTCCTCGTCCACCGCCACGAGGGAGGCACTGATCTCCTCGCTGACGACGCCGGCGAGGCTCGTTGCCACCTGCTCCTGCTGACCCATCCTGCACCCTCCACACGGTCGAAACTTTTCCGCTTCACGGAATCAACAATCCGTATAGCGAAGTTAATAGGCAGCCTCTCCTGCGTCAATGGTTGTCCGAAACGGCCCGGGGCCGCGCGGTGAAGATCACCACGCGGCCCCGGGACCGGAAGAACCCGCAGGTCAGCCCTTGCGGGAGTTGACCTCTTCGGTCAGCTGCGGGACGACCTGGAACAGGTCGCCGACCACGCCGTAGTCGACCAGGTCGAAGATCGGGGCCTCGGCGTCCTTGTTGACGGCCACGATGGTCTTCGAGGTCTGCATGCCGGCCCGGTGCTGGATGGCGCCGGAGATGCCGTTGGCGATGTAGAGCTGCGGCGAGACGGACTTGCCGGTCTGGCCGACCTGGTTGGAGTGCGGGTACCAGCCCGCGTCCACCGCGGCGCGCGAGGCGCCGACGGCCGCGCCGAGCGAGTCGGCGAGGGCCTCGATGATCCCGAAGTTCTCGGCGCCGTTGACGCCGCGGCCGCCGGAGACCACGATCGCGGCCTCGGTCAGCTCGGGGCGGCCGGTCGACTCGCGCGGGGTGCGCGAGGTGACCTTGGTGCCGGTGGCCAGCGCGGAGAAGGTGACCGACAGGGCCTCGACGGCGCCCGCGGCCGGGGCGGCCTCCACGGCGGCCGAGTTCGGCTTGACCGTGATGACCGGGGTGCCCTTGGAGACGCGGGACTTGGTGGTGAAGGAGGCGGCGAACGCGGACTGCGTGGCCACCGGACCCTCGTCACCGGCCTCCAGGTCGACGGCGTCGGTGATGATGCCGGAGCCGATGCGGACCGCGAGGCGGGCCGCGATCTCCTTGCCCTCGGCGGAGGACGGGACGAGCACGGCGGCCGGGGAAACGGCGTCGTACGCGGCCTGGAGGGCGTCCACCTTCGGTACGACGAGGTACTCGGCGAACTCGGGGGCATCCGCGGTGAGGACCTTGACCGCGCCGTGCTCGGCGAGCGCGGCGGCGGTGTTCCCGGCGCCCGCGCCGAGGGCGACGGCGACGGGCTCGCCGATGCGGCGGGCCAGCGTCAGCAGTTCGAGGGTGGGCTTGCGGACGGCACCGTCCACGTGGTCGACGTAGACCAGAACTTCAGCCATGGGACTTCAATCTCCTGCAAGTGCGAAGAAAAGACGGGCAGTTGAGGGCTCGGCGAGCCTTAAGCGCGGTGCGGCCCGGAAAGTTCCCGGACCGGCGGGGCACTTAGATGAACTTCTGCTCCGCAAGGAAGGCGGCGAGCTGCTTGCCGCCCTCACCCTCGTCCTTGACGATCGTGCCGGCCGTGCGGGCCGGACGCTCGGCCGCGGAGTCGACCGCGGTCCAGGAGCCTTCGAGGCCGACCTCGTCGGCGTCGATGTCCAGGTCACCCAGGTCCAGGGACTCCACCGGCTTCTTCTTGGCGGCCATGATGCCCTTGAAGGACGGGTAGCGGGCCTCGCCCGACTGGTCCGTCACCGACACGACGGCCGGCAGCGACGCTTCGAGCTGCTCGGAAGCGGTGTCGCCGTCGCGACGGCCCTTGACCGTGCCGTCCTCGACGGAGACCTCGGAGAGCAGCGTGACCTGCGGGACGCCGAGGCGCTCCGCGAGCAGCGCCGGCAGGACACCCATGGTGCCGTCGGTCGACGCCATGCCGCAGATGACCAGGTCGTAGCCGGTCTTCTCGACGGCCTTGGCGAGGACCAGCGAGGTGCCGATCACATCGGTGCCGTGCAGGTCGTCGTCCTCGACGTGGACGGCCTTGTCGGCGCCCATCGAAAGCGCCTTGCGCAGCGCGTCCTTGGCGTCCTCGGGGCCGACGGTCAGCACGGTGATCTCCGCGTCGTCCGCCTCGTCGGCGATCTGCAGTGCCTGCTCGACCGCGTACTCGTCGAGCTCCGAAAGGAGGCCGTCGACGTCGTCGCGGTCGACGGTCAGGTCATCGGCGAAGTGCCGGTCGCCGGTGGCGTCGGGCACGTACTTCACACAGACAACGATCCTCAAGCTCACGCCGGCTCTCCTACTGCATCGTCATTTCTGGGCTGCCTTGTTGCACGCAGCATAGGCGCCTGATGGGGCGGTTTCCGGTCGGGGCGACCGGCGCTCCGAACGAAATATTACTCGCCAGTACACCCAGCTTGTTCCCAGTAAGCAAGCGCTTTGAACTGTGACCTTGCCAACGCTGAGTAATCGAACCGGTGAGGAACTTTCAGTCGCGCAGCGCGTTGAAGCGGCCCTGGTGGTAGAGCAGCGGGCGGCCGCCGCCCGCGGGGTCGCCGGCGACCGCCTGGCCGAGCACGATGCGGTGGTCCCCGGCCGGAATGCGGGCCACCACCTTGCACACCAGCCAGGCAAGGACGCCGTCGAGGACGGGCACGCCCTCGGGGCCGGTGCGCCAGTCGGTGGCCGGGCCGAACCGGTCGGCGCCGCTGCGGGCGAAGGTGGCCGCCAGGTCCTGCTGATGCTCGCCGAGTATGTGCACGCCGATGTGGTCCGCCTCGGCGACGACGGGCCAGCTGGAGGACCCGGTGCCGATCCCGAACGAGATCAACGGGGGCTCCGCGGCAACGGAGTTGAGCGAGGTGGCGGTGAAGCCGACGGGCCGGCCGCCACGCTGGGCGGTGATCACCGCGACGCCCGCGGCGTGCTGGCGGAAGACCGACTTGAACAGTTCGGGAGAGGCGGTCTGAGCGGTACCGAGCTCGGGCGAGGCCGTCATGGAATTGTCCTTCTGCAGTGGGTGCGACGAGGGCTGCGGATGTTCAGCAGCCCGGACAGCGCGCACTCGCGTTGCGGGCGAGGTCCACATGGGCGCGTCCGTAGAGAAGGAGGTCTGTCGGCACATCGTCAGACTGACGATTCGGCGCGGTCGCAGTCAAGTGCCTGCCGGGATATGGGAGATCCCTCACTGCGGGCCTGGGCAGGAAGGAAGCCGTGCACCTCACACCGCCTGCCCGAGCGCCGCGATGACGTCGGCGCGGCGCGGCTGTCCGGCCGCCCGGCGCACGATGCGGCCCGCCGCGTCGAGCACGAGCACGGTCGGGGTGCGCGCGATCTCCAGGTCCCGTACGAGAGCGAGCCGCTCCTCGGCGTCGATCTCCACGTGCGCCACACCGTCCACCATCGCGGCCACCTCGGCCAGAGTGCGCCGGGTCGCCCGGCAGGGCTGGCAGAAGGCGCTGGAGAACTGCACCAGCGTCGCCCGCCGCCCGAGCCCGTGCCCCAGCTCGGCCTCGCCGAGCCTGCGCCCGCCGTCGTCCACCACTCCGCCTCCCACAACCGCCCCCGCCCACGTCTTCACGCCACCACTACCTGCCCTGTCGTACGGTTGCAGCGCGTATCGGTCCGCAATGATTCCCCGGGCCCCGACCTGCGAAGACGTGACGAGAATCTCCCCTGCGCACAGCGCCAGGACTGGCCAGCTCGGCGCGCATCGGGCACCATCTGCCCAAAGCCTAAAACCTACGGCTGCGTAACTTATTTCTCCGGGAGCACCCTCCCCGGGCACACGAAGGGTCTCCCCTCAGATGGCAGAACTCGTCTATCGGCCGGTCATCGGCGCCGCACGCACGATGTTCAAGGCGCTCGACCTGAAGATCGACACCCAGGGTTCGGAGAACATCCCGCGCACGGGCGGGGCGGTGCTCGTCAGCAATCACATCAGCTATCTCGACTTCATCTTCACGGGGCTCGCGGCGCTGCCGCAGAAGCGGCTCGTGCGCTTCATGGCCAAGGAGTCGGTGTTCCGGCACAAGATCTCCGGGCCGCTGATGCGCGGCATGAAGCACATCCCGGTGGACCGCAAGCAGGGCGAGGACGCCTACCAGCACGCCCTGGCTTCGCTGCGTTCCGGTGAGGTGATCGGTGTGTTCCCGGAGGCGACGATCTCGCAGTCCTTCACGCTGAAGAGCTTCAAGTCGGGTGCGGCACGGCTCGCCCAGGAGGCCGGGGTTCCGCTGATCCCGATGGCACTGTGGGGCACCCAGCGGGTGTGGACCAAGGGGCGGCCGCGCAACTTCAAGCGCAGCCACATCCCCGTCACGATCCGTGTCGGCGAGCCCGTGGAGGCGCCCGCCGACCAGTTCGCGGGCGCCATCACGCGGCGGCTGCGCGAGCGCTGCCAGGAGCTGCTCGAAGCCGCCCAGCGTGCCTATCCGGTACGCCCGAAGGACGCGAGCGACACCTGGTGGGTGCCGGCGCACCTGGGCGGTACGGCGCCGACGCCCGAGCAGGTGAAGGCCGCCGAGGCCGCGGGCTGAATCGTCACTTCTGTCCGGATACGGCGACCGGGGGGTGGACGGTGATCCGCGCCCCGGGGCTGAACTTCTCCAGGAGTTCGGCCAGTTCGGCGCCGGCCGGGACCAGGTCGCAGTGCGGCGCCATGCCCTCAAGCAGGAAGAGCGCGTTCACCGACTCCTCGGTGAGCCTGGTCCGCAGCCCCTGACGCCAGTTCCAGCGGCGGCAGGTGACGCCCTCGTCGTCGCGCCACACCACTTCGCCCGCGTCCGGGTGCTCGACGGCCGCCTCGCCGCCCGCGACCGTGTGGAACGGCTCCTCGCCGGTGGCCCGCACCAGACGCATCGACCCCTTGATGTGATCGGTGTCCTCGCCGCCGACCGGGACGAGGTGGGCGACGCTGATCGCGTTGTACACGTCGACGAGCCGGTTGATGCGCGGAAGGCCACCGTCGGCCAGGGCCCGCTTGGCGAGCGCCTCGGCCGAGTTGCGGGTGCGGTTCGGCTTGGAGCCGAAGGCGGTGTAGGCGGCGCGCCAGGCCGCCATGTGCGGGTCCTCGTGCGGGGCCCGGCCCGCAAGGCGCTCGGCGAGCCGGCGCGCGGCGTCGTCGAGCAGCGCCGAACTCGCCTCGTCGCTGGGCGCGTTGACGAGTCCGGACGCCTCGACGGCGACGTGGGTGAAGCCGGGCGCGATGGCCGCGACATCGTCGGACACGGTGAGTTCGAGCGTCATGATCGGTGGTGCCTCACAGTTCGGTCGGATAGATCGGCCACAGCGACGGCCGGTCGGGCGCGGCTTTGAGCGCCTTGATGACCGCCGCATGGGGTACATCGTAAAGCACTGGATAGTCCACTTCATTAAACTCCGGCCGGGCCTTCCACGCGAGGCGTTCCTCGTCGAGCGAGAACTGGGCGTCGACCCCCGGCTTGTTGCCGCGCGCGTCGATCCGCGCCCACGTCTTCCGGCCGGGCAGCCGGACGGCGACCAGGCCGTGCACGAAGGGGTTGGAGCCGTCGTCGTCGGCGAGCCGCTGGTAGCAGAGGGCGGCCGGGATCGCTTCGGCGCGCAGCAGTGCGGCCAGGGCGTGCGACTTGGCGCAGCAGATGCCGGTGCGCTCCGCCAGGACGTCGGAGGCCCGCCAGGTCACCCGCAGGTCGCCGGAGTCCTGGGAGTGCGGGATCTCGTCCCGGACGAACTCATAGGCGGCTTTGGCGTATGAGTATGCATCGGTGGTACCGGATGCGAGCCGGGCGGCCGTCTCACGGACCAAGGGGTGCCGATGGTCGACGACGTCATCCGCAACGAGGTAGGCGGCGAGTTGAGGATTGCGCTGGATGAGTTCCATGACGCGCGAGCGTACGAATGCGGCCGGCCGTAAGTCAATGACTTTACGGCCGACCGCATAGGTACTCAGATGTGTGTCGGTTAGCGGGCCATCTCTTCCTTCAGCGCCGCCAGGAAGCCGTCGACATCGTCCTCGGTGGTGTCGAAGGAGCACATCCAGCGGACGTCGCCGGCGTTCTCGTCCCAGAAGTAGAAGCGGTAGCGCTTCTGGAGGCGCTCGCTCACGTCGTGCGGCAGACGCGCGAAGACGGCGTTGGCCTGCACCTCGTGGAGGATCTCCACGCCGTGGACCTGGCGCACGCCCTCCGCGAGGCGCTGAGCCATCGCGTTGGCGTGCCGGGCGTTGCGCAGCCACAGGTCCTTGGCGAGCAGCGCCTCCAACTGCACCGAGACGAAGCGCATCTTGGAGGCCAGCTGCATGGACATCTTGCGGATGTGCTTCATCTGCTGGACGGCGTCCGGGGTGAGGACGACGATCGCCTCGCCGAACAGCATCCCGTTCTTGGTACCGCCGAACGACAGGACGTCGACCCCGACCGCGTTGGTGAACGTACGCATGGGCACGTTCAGCGAGGCGGCCGCGTTGGATATGCGGGCCCCGTCGAGGTGGACCTTCATGCCGCGCTCGTGGGCGTGCTCGCAGATCGCCCTGATCTCGTCGGGCGTGTAGACCGTGCCCAGCTCGGTGTTCTGGGTGATCGAGACGACCTGCGGCATCGCCCGGTGCTCGTCCTCCCAGCCCCAGGCCTGCCGGTCGATGAGCTCGGGCGTCAGCTTGCCGTCGGGCGTCGCCACGGTGAGCAGCTTGAGCCCGGCCATGCGCTCGGGAGCGCCGCCCTCGTCGACGTTGATGTGGGCGGTCTCGGCGCACACCACCGCGCCCCAGCGGTCGGTCAGCGCCTGGAGCGCGGTGACGTTGGCCCCGGTCCCGTTGAAGACCGGGAAGGCCTCGGCGCCCGCGCCGAAGTGGCTGTGCATGACGCGCTGGAGGTGGTCGGTGTAGTCGTCCTCGCCGTACGCGATCTGGTGACCGCCGTTGGCGAGCGCGAGGGCCGCGAGGACCTCGGGGTGCGCGCCGGCGTAGTTGTCGCTGGCGAAGCCGCGCACCGCCGGGTCGTGGTGCTGTCGCGCGTCGGTCCTCACGGCTTGGGGGTCAGCCACAGGCGCTGTCCGTTCACTTCCTGGGCGGGCCGGTCCCAGACTCCGGCGATGGCGTCGGCCAGTTCCTTGACGTCGGTGAAGCCCGCGAACTTCGCATTGGGTCGCTCGGCGCGCATCGCGTCGTGCACCAGTGCCTTGATCACCAGGATCGCAGCAGCGGCGCTCGGCCCGTCCTCGCCCCCTGCCTTGCGGAAGGCATCGCCGAGCGCCAGCGTCCAGGCTTCGGCGGCGGCCTTGCCCGCGTTGTACGCGGCGTTGTTCGCGGTGGGCTTGTGCGCACCGGACTGGCTGACCAGGACGAAACGGCCCCGGTCGCTGCGCAGCAGCGCGTCGTGGAAAGCCAGCGAGGTGTGCTGGACGGTCTTGATGAGGAGCTTCTCCAGGAAGTCCCAGTCGGCCAGGTCGGTCTCCGGGAAGGAGGTGCTGCCGCGCCAGCCGCCGACGAGGTGGACCATGCCGTCGATCCGCCCGAAGTCCTTCTGGATGCGGTCGGCCCAGTCCCGGGTGGCCTGGAGGTCGAGGAGGTCGACGGTGTCCCCGGTGACGGTGGCCCCGCCGTGGGCGTACCGCGCCGCGTCCACTGCTTCGGCCAGGCGCGCCGCGTCCTGGTCGGAGCCGACGACGACCGCGCCCGCCTCGGCGAGCCGCAGCAGCGCGGCCCGGCCGGCCGGGCCCGCGGCTCCGGCCACGGCGACGACTGCACCGTTGAGAGGTCCGTTGTTCATTTTCCTCGCCCCTTCCGTACGAGAGCTCACGCGGCAGCCCCGGTCGAGGCGGAAGCGGCGGTGATCCCCTTGGTGGAGGCGATCACGTCCTTCAGCTTCTTGGAGAGCGCCTCATAGAACATGCTGAGCGGAAACTCGTCCGGAAGCACGTCGTCGACGAGCTTGCGCGGCGGCTGGGACAGATCCAGGGCGTCGGGACCCTTGGCCCAGCGCGATCCCGGGTGCGGGGCGAGGTAGGTGGAGACCAGCTCGTACGCGGCGAACCAGTGCACCAGCTTCGGCCGGTCGATGCCGTCGCGGTAGAGCTTCTCGATCTCGGCGCACAGCTGGTTGGTGACCTGCGGGGCGCGGTCCCAGTCGATGTGCAGCTTGTTGTCGGTCCAGCGCACCACGTCGTGCTTGTGCAGGTAGGCGAAGAGGAGCTGGCCGCCGAGCCCGTCGTAGTTGCGGACGCGGTCGCCGGAGACCGGGAAGCGGAACATCCGGTCGAAGAGCACGGCGTACTGGACATCGCGACCGTGCCGGTTGCCCTCGGCATCCAGCTTCACTGCCTCCTTGAAGGCGGTGAGGTCGCAGCGCAGCTCTTCGAGGCCGTACATCCAGAACGGCTGGCGCTGCTTGATCATGAAGGGGTCGAACGGCAGGTCGCCATGGCTGTGGGTGCGGTCGTGGACCATGTCCCAGAGCACGAAGGCCTGCTCGCAGCGCTCCTGGTCGGCCACCATCTCCCGGATGTCCTCGGGGAGTTCGAGCCCGAGGATGCGCACGGAGGCCTCGGTCACGGCACGGAAGCGGGCCGCCTCGCGGTCACAGAAGATGCCGCCCCAGGTGAAGCGCTCGGGGGCCTCGCGCACGGCGATGGTCTCGGGGAAGAGGACCGCCGAGTGGGTGTCGTAGCCCGAGGTGAAGTCCTCGAAGGTGATGCCGCAGAACAGCGGGTTGTCGTAGCGCGCGGCTTCCAGCTCGGCGAGCCAATCGGGCCACACCATGCGCAGCACGACCGCTTCGAGATTGCGGTCGGGGTTGCCGTTCTGCGTGTACATGGGGAAGACGACCAGGCGCTGCAGTCCGTCGGCGCGGTCGGCGGCCGGGTGGAACTGCAGCAGCGAGTCCAGGAAGTCCGGCACGTCGAAGGCGCTGTCGGCCCACTTGCGCAGGTCGGCGACGAGGGCGCGGTGGTAGGCCTCGTCGTGCGGCAGGAACGGGGAGAGCTGCTCGACCGCGGCTATGACCTGGTCGAGGGTGGCCTCGACGACGGCGCGGAGCGGGGCGCCCTCGGCGTCGAAGTCGATGGAGCCGTCCTTGGACTGCCAGGGCCGGATCTCCTCGACGGCATTCTTGAGCGCGGTCCATGCGGGGTGGTCGACCACCCGCCGGTCGGATACTGCGCCCCCCACGGCCGGGTCCTGCACAAGAATTTCCGTCATGTCACTTCCTCCACAGGAGAACCTCGCGTTAAGACACCGTATCCGCGTTCGCTTCCCCCGCTCAAGAGGTATCCCAATAAATTATCCTGCCATCCCCCTGTCACACCGCTCTTCTTCCCGTGTTAACGCAATGGCACGGCTATGGCTGCGGTGCTGCCGTGATCGCGACCCGGCCGGCACCGCCGCAGGGTGGAGAACCGGACAGTCACGACGGCCGGCCCGGCCCCGGACGAGACGCCGGCGGGAGTCGCGTCAAGGGCGGGAGGAATCGCCCACGGGCGGGTGACACGGGTTGGCCCGCGCGGGGTGCGCACAGGTAGGACGGAAACCTTCCGCCCGTCACCCTCACCCCGGAGCCGCCCCCGTGAGTACCCGCGCAGTGCTTGTCGCAGCCGTCATCACCGGCCTCATCCTCGGGATCGCGTCAACCCGGTCGCAGGACGCCGATGCCCCGCGCGAGGCGGGGTCCGTTGCGGTGGCGGGCCGTTAGGCTGCGGCTGCCGCGTGCGCACGGGACTGCCGCACGCGCCAATACCGCCGTCGACGGAAGCGAGGCCTGTCTTGACGTTCCTCACCATCGGTCATCGCGGGGTCATGGGTGTCGAGCCGGAGAACACCCTGCGTTCCTTCGTCCACGCAGAACGCGCGGGCATGGACGTCATCGAACTCGATCTGCACCTCAGCAAGGACGGCGCCCTCGTCGTCATGCACGACGCCGAGGTCGACCGCACCACGGACGGAAAGGGCCCCATCGCCGAGATGACCCTGGCCGAGCTGCGGGAGCTGGACGCGGGCCAGGGCGAACGCATCCCCGTGTTCGAGGAAGTGCTCGACGCGGTGAAGACCCCGGTCCAGGCAGAGATCAAGGACGTCGCCGCGGCCCGCGCGCTCGCCGAGGTGATCCAGCGGCGCGATCTGGTGAGCCGGGTGGAGGTCCTGTCGTTCCACGACGAGGCGCTCGCCGAGATCGCCTCCCTCGTGCCCGGGGTGCGTACCGGGCTCGTCGACGACAGCTGGGGCCCCGACCTCATCGACCGAGCCCGGGCCGTCGGCGCGAAGACCCTGGTGCTGAGCATCCACCGGCTCACCCTGGAGACGGTCGAGCAGGCCCATGCGGCCGGGCTCAAGGTGATCGGCTGGACCGTCAACACCCAGGACCATCTGCGCCTCGTACGTGCGCTTCAGCTGGACGGCGCGACGACCGACTACCCGGAGATCCGCCGCACCGGCCGCTTCACCGCGTAGCGCTCAGCCCAACTTCTTGACGAGCAGCTCGAATTCGAGGTCGTCGCGCTGCGGCACGCCGAAGCGCTCGTCGCCGTACGGGAAGGGCGTCATCCTTCCCGTACGGCGGTAGCCGCGCCGCTCGTAGAAGGCGATGAGCTCCTCCCGTACCGAGATCACGGTCATGTGCATCTCGCTCGCGCCCCACTCGGCGCGGACGGTGCGCTCCGCCTCGGCGATGATCTGCTTGCCGAGGCCCGCGCCCTGGAGCGCGGGAGAGACCGCGAACATACCGAAGTAGGCGACGTCACCGCGGTGTTCGAGCTGGCAGCAGGCGATCAGCACCCCGTCCCGCTCCACGGTGAGCAGCTTGCTGCCGGGACTCGTGATGACCGCGCGGACGCCTTCGGGGTCGGTGCGCTGGCCCTGCAGGATGTCGGCCTCGGTGGTCCAGCCGGCCCGGCTGGAGTCGCCGCGGTAGGCCGACTCGATGAGCGGCACCAGCGCCTCGACGTCGGCTTCGGTGGCATCCCGGTAGCTCAGCTCTCCGGCGACACGCCTTGCGGTGTCCATCGTGCGTCTCCCTGCTCGTCGATTGCGCTGCGGCGGCCTCCCGAGCGTAACCCGGCCACTAGGGTCCCAGTCATGGTGCACGTACTGAGCAGCCGGACCCTTCTGCGCCCCACCGACCCCGAGCGTTCCCGTGCCTTCTACGGCGAGCAGCTGGGGCTCGCCGTCTACCGCGAGTTCGGTACGGGGCCGGAGCGCGGCACGGTGTACTTCCTGGGCGGCGGCTTCCTGGAGGTGTCCGGCCGCGCCGAGCACCCGCCGGCGCCGGGCCTCCAGCTGTGGCTCCAGGTGGCGGATGCGGCGCAGGCGCACGAGGAACTCGCGGGGCGCGGGGTGACGGTCGTGCGGCCTCCGGTGCGCGAGCCGTGGGGACTGATCGAGATGTGGATCGAGGACCCGGACGGGGTCCGCATCGCGGTCGTGGAGGTCCCGGCCGACCACCCGCTGCGCTTCCGCCCCTGACGCCCCGCTGGATCCTGCGAGCCTCTTCCGACCGGTCCTGACCGGCGAAGATCTCCCGCGCGCTCCCCTTGTGTGTCCCTGCGCCCGCGTATGCGGCCCCGCGGCCGGGCATCGACCTGTCGGCAGGGCGATCCATCGAGCGGGGAGGTACGCCGTGCACGGTCCGGTGCTGCCCGGCTGGCTGCTCGTCGCGCTGTGCGCGGCGACGGGCTCGTACTGTCTGCTGCGGATGCGCAGCGGCTCCGCATTTGCCCGCAAGGCGGCGGGCGGCGAGGCGGTGATGGGGTTCGGGATGGCCGCGATGGCCGTGCCGGCCGCGTTCCTGTCGCCGCCGCCGTGGGTGCTGACGGGGTACGCGGTGATCTTCGGCGGCGCCGCGCTGCGGGCGCTGTGGCTGGCGCGGGGCGGGGCACACCATCTGCACCATGCGGTGGGCTCGCTGGCGATGGTCTACATGGCGCTCGCGATGACGCCGGGCCCCGGGGGCGGGGCGCACGCCGGGCACGAGGGGCATGCGGCGGGCGGGGTTCCGCTGCTGACCGGGGCGCTGCTGCTGTACTTCGCGGGCTATGTCCTGTCGACGGGGGTGCGGCTGCTGCCCACGGCCGGCGGGGGCAGGCCCGTGGCGGCCGTCTCCTGGAGCGCGCGGCCCGAACTGGCGCTGGCCTGCCGCCTGTCGATGGGCATCGCCATGTTCGCGATGCTGGTGACGGTCTGAGGCGCCGGCCAGGGCGACGTCGCGGCGTCGAGGCTCCCCGGAAGACGGCCCCATCGTGGCGTGCGTCACTTGGCGCCCGCGGCCATACCTATGACGGCGGCCCCGCTCATAGGCTGAGACCATGACGGTCTCCCTCGCGCTGCTGCTGCTCGGCCTGGTGTCCGCCGTCGCCGCTCCGCGACTTCTCGCCCGCGCCGACTGGGCCGAGCGCGAGCCCGTGGTGGCGCTGTGGGTGTGGCAGTGCGTGGTGGCGGCGGTCCTGCTCTGCTTCGGGCTCGCGATGGTCTTCAGTGCCGCGTCCGCCTGGCAGACCGTGCGCGGCCAGGTCTTCGCGTCCGCGCCCCGCGCCGTCGTCGAGGCGTACGCGCTCGGACCGTACGGTCCCTGGTCGGCGGCGCTCGCGGTGGTGCTCTTCCTCGGCGGCGCCTGGACCGGCGCGATGCTCACCCGGGAGGTCAGGGACAGCTGGGCGCGCCGTCGCCGTCGCCGGGCGGAGCTGCGGCTCCGCTCGCCGCTGCTGCCCGGCGAGGAGCCCACGGGCGAGCGTCTGGTGGTCCTGGAGGCGGCCCGGCCGGACGCCTGGTGGCTGCCGGGCCAGATGCCCCAACTGGTCATCACCACCGCGGCACTTCAGCGCCTGAAGGGCCGTCAGCTCGATGCGGTGCTCGCCCATGAGCTCGGGCACGCGCGGGCCCGGCACGACTGGCTGCTGCACTGTTCGGGAGCGCTCGCCCGGGGGTTCCCGCAGGTGCCGGTGTTCGCCGCGTTCCGCGACGAGATGCACCGCCTGGTGGAACTGGCCGCCGACGACGTGGCGTCCCGCCGCTTCGGCCGCCTCACGATCGCGCTCGCGCTGGTCGAACTCAACGAGCACCGCGGGGTGTTCGGCCCCTGCCCCGCCCCGGACGGCCAGCTCCCCCAGCGCGTGCACCGGCTCCTGTCGGCGGCCCCGAGGCTCCCCGCGAGCCACCGCCTGCGGCTGACCGCGTACGCCGCACTCGTACCGGCGGTGCCGCTCGTCGTGGCCCTCGTACCGGGCCTGCACGCCTTGGGCTAGCCATAGCCGGGCCGGATCGGCTTGGATCTTCCGCATGCCGCTCGCTCCCGCCGAGGCCCGCCCGCGCCCGGCCACGCCGCTCCGCGCCGGCCTCGTCTGTGCCCTGCTCGCCGGAGTCCTGCTGGTTCTGGTGGTGGCCGAGTGGGGCCCGCTGATGGCACTGGACCGGGCGGTCGCCGACGGGCTGCACCGCCGGGCCGTGGCCGACCCGGGGCTCACTCACGTCAACCGGGTCCTGAGCGACTGGGTGTGGGACCCCTGGACCATGCGGGCCCTGCTCGCGGTGGTTGTCGGGGTCCTGCTGTGGCGCGGCGAGCGGCTGCTTCCGGTGTGGGTCGCGGCGACGAGCGGCCTCGGTACGGCCGTGCAGCAGGGGCTGAAGGCGGCCGTGGACCGGGACCGGCCGCGGTGGCCCGACCCGGTGGACTCCGCCGGGTATGCCGCGTTCCCCTCCGGCCACGCGCTGAGCGTGACGGTCGCCTTCGGACTGCTCGGGTGGCTGCTCGCGCTGCACGGCGCCGGGCGCCGGACCCGTACGGCCGTGCTGGTGATCGGAGCGGTCTCGGCACTCGGCGTGGGGTTCACCCGGCTGTTCCTGGGGGTGCACTGGTTCTCGGACGTGGCGGGCGGCTGGCTGACGGGAGTGGCGATCGTCACGCTGAGCGCGGCGGCCCACCAGCGGTGGGCCTTGAACCGGCGGGGATGAGCACGCGAGGATCGCGGGCATGACGATCAAGGGCGTTCTCTTCGATTTCTCCGGCACCCTCTTCCGCGTCGAGCCGGTCCACGACTGGCTCTCCGCTGTCCTCGACGCCTCCGGCACGACTCTGCCGGACGCCGAATTCGCCCGCTGCGCAAGGGAGTTGGAGGAGGCCGGCGCGCTGCCCGGCGGCGCCAACCCGCTGCGGCTGCCCGACCATCTGGCCGACCTGTGGGCCGTACGCGACCGGAGCGTCGAACTCCACCGGGAGACGTACACCGGTCTCGCGCGGCAGGTGGAGCTGCCCGATCCGCGCCTGTACGACCTGCTCTACGACCGCCACAAGACCCCGGACGCCTGGCGCCCGTACCCCGATACGAAGCAGGTCCTCGGCGGGCTGCGGCAGCGCGGCATCAAGATCGGCGTGGTCAGCAACATCGGGTGGGATCTGCGGCCGGTCTTCCGCGCGCACGGCCTGGACGACTTCGTGGACGCGTACGTCCTGTCCTTCGAGCACGAGGTGCAGAAGCCGGACGAGCGGCTGTTCAGGGCGGCCTGCGAGGCGCTCGGGCAGGAGCCGGGCGAGGTCCTGATGGTGGGCGACGACCGGCGGGCTGACGGCGGCGCCGCGGCGCTCGGCTGCGCGGTGCACTTCGTCGACCATCTGCCGGTGGACGAGCGCCCGGAGGCGCTGCTCCCGGTGCTCGCGCTCGCCGGGGAAGGCCGCTGAGTAGCCGGCAGGAGTGACGGGAAAGGGCCCGGGGCAAGGGGGCCACCCGTTCGGGGTGATCCCCCGCGTCACCCCGAACGAGCAGCCGACGCCGCAGGTCAGGCCCCGGTGAAGGGGTACCTCCTCGCGACAGCCTGAGTATATTGGCTCCAAGCCAGTCAACGCAGGAGTTACAGCATGTCCCCGCGCAGCGCATCGGTCAATGAAGAATTGCGCAGACGTTCTCGCGAGCGGCTGCTGCAAGCCACTGTGGAGCTGGTGGCGGAACGTGGCTATGAGTCGACGACCCTCGGCGACATCGCGGACCGGGCCGGTTCGGCCCGCGGCCTGGTGTCGTACTACTTCCCGGGCAAGCGCCAGCTGGTCCAGTCGGCGGTGCACCGCCTCATGCATCTGACGCTTGAGGCGGGCCTGGAGCGCGAGCCGCAGAGCGCCGACGGGCGTGAGCGGCTTGCCCGCGCCATCGACGCGATCCTCGGGCTCACCCATACGCAGCCGGTCCTCATGCGGGCGCACATGGCGGGGATCCTGCAGGCCACGGGCTTCGTGCAGTGCCCCGAACAACAGCGCCTGGCGGCCCTCCTGCGGGACACCGTCGGGCGGTACGGCTCAAGGGACGTGGACTCCGACTACCCGCTGCTGCGCGCCAACCTGATGGGCGCCGTCTTCGCCGCGCTGATGCCGGGCGCCCCGATGGACGCGGTCACGCTGCGGGCCGAGCTGTTCCAGCGGTACGGGCTCGACTGGGAGCTGGGGGTGCCGCCCGGACAGACCCCCTGACCGGCGGCGGATGTCTATCCGCCATGCGCACGGCGGTGCCATCCTGAAGGTCCTCTGCGGTCTTCTGCGGTTCTTTCTCCCAAGGAGCACCCGCCATGCTGCGCATCGCCGTCGTCGGATCCGGGCCGAGCGGGGTCTACACCGCCCAGAGCCTGGTGGAGCAGAGCGCGGCCGGGGAGGTCCATGTGGACGTCCTGGACCGGCTGCCGTGCCCGTACGGCCTGGTCCGCTACGGGGTCGCCCCGGACCACGAGAAGATCAAGTCGCTGCAGAACAATCTCCGTACGGTCCTGGAGGACAGTCGGATCCGTTTTCTGGGGCATGTCGAGGTGGGTCCGGGCGGCGTCCCGCCGGAGCTGCTGCTGCGGCTCTACCACGCGGTGGTGTACTGCGTCGGCGCCAAGTCCGACCGGCACCTGGGGATTCCGGGCGAGGACCTGCCGGGCAGTTTCTCCGCGACCGAGTTCGTGTCCTGGTACAGCGCGCACCCCGACAGCGACCCGGGCGCCTTTGTCCTGGGCGCCCGTTCGGCCGTGGTGATCGGCGCGGGCAATGTGGCGGTGGACGTCGCGCGCATGCTGGCGCGCGGCGCGGACGAGCTGCGGCCGACCGATGTGCCGCAGTCCGCGCTCGGCGCGCTCGCCGTCAGCCGGGTGCGCGAGGTCCACATGGCGGCCCGGCGCGGCCCCTCGCAGGCCCGCTTCACCACCAAGGAGCTGCGGGAGCTCGGCGCGCTGCCGGGCGCGGATGTGACGGTGGACGCATCCGAGCTGGCCCGGGACCCGGAATTCGTCGATCCGTCCGCGCTGCCGGGGGCGGTCCGGCGCAATGTGGAGGTGCTGCGCGGCTGGGTCGGGTCCGGGCAGCGACCCGGAGTCCGCCACCTTCATCTGCGGTTCTATCTGCGGCCCGTGGAGCTTCTGGAGCGGGACGGCAGGGTGGGCGCGGTGCGCTTCGAGCGGACGGCGCCGGACGGCTCGGGCGGGGTGCTCGGCACCGGCACGTACGAGGACATCGAGGCGCAGCTGGTGCTGCGGGCAGTCGGCTACCGCGGGGTGCCGCCGCAGGGGCTGCCGTTCGACCCGGCGACGGGGACGGTGCCGCACGCGGCGGGCCGGGTGCTGCGCGAGGGGACTACGTCGCCGGGCGAGTACGTGGCGGGCTGGATCAAGCGCGGCCCGACAGGCGTGATCGGCACCAACCGCCCGTGCGCGAAGGAGACGGTGGCCTCGCTCCTCCAGGACGCCCCGCGCCTCGCCGAGCGCCCGGTGGCGGCCGAACCCCTCGATGCGCTGCGGGAGTTGGGCCTTCGCCCGGTGACCTGGCAGGGCTGGCTGGCGATCGAACGGGCCGAGGCCGAGCTCGGCGAGTCGCTCGGGCGCCGCTCGGTGAAGATCCCCGACTGGGACGGGCTGCTGACGGCGGCGCTGGGCAGGGGCTGAGACCGCGCCGGAACGGAGAAGACGCCTCCGGGGCTGCTCAGGCGGCGTCGCCGAGCCGCTCGGCCTCGCGTCCCGCCGCGTCCAGGATGCTGTCGAGCAGGCCGGGGAAGAGGGCGTCGAGGTCGGCGCGGCGCAGGCCGTTCATCTTGGCGGTGCCCCGGTAGACCTGCTCGATCACGCCGGCCTCGCGCAGTACGCGGAAGTGGTGGGTGGTCGTCGACTTGGTGACGGGCAGCACGAAGTGCGAGCAGGAGAGCTCGTCCCCGGTCGCGGCGAGTACCCGGACCACCCGCATCCGCATCGGGTCGGACAGCGCGTGCAGGACGCACTCCAGACGGATCTCGTCGCGCGCCGGGTGGGCGAGTTCACGGGTGTTCGTCGGGGTGGTCACGGACGCCATTGTACGAGACTCATCATAGTTTGACATATCACGTACTACGAGAGCTATCGTACGAAGCGTTCCCGGCGCCTCACCGGCACCCCGGGCCATGTCGACTGGAGTCTGCCGTGTCTGCTGCGAGTGCCCTCTTCGAGCCCTACACCCTGCGGTCCGTGACCGTCCCGAACCGGGTCTGGATGGCGCCCATGTGCCAGTACTCGGCCGAGGTCTTCGGGCCGAACGCGGGCGTGGCCCACGACTGGCACTTCGCCCACTACGCGGCCCGCGCCGCCGGCGGCACCGGCTTGATCCTGGTCGAGGCCACGGCCGTCAGCCCCGAGGGCCGGATCTCGCCCGCGGACCTCGGCATCTGGAACGACATCCAGGTCGAGGCGCTGCGCCGGATCACCGCCTTCCTGGAGAGCCAGGGCACCGTCCCCGGCATCCAGATCGGGCACGCCGGCCGCAAGGCCTCCACGGACCGCCCCTGGCTGGGCGGCGCGCCGCTGAGCCCGGACAGCGAGGAGGGCTGGCAGCCCGTCGGCCCGAGCCCGGTGGCCTGGGACGAGCGCCACGCCGTTCCCACCGAGCTGACGGCCGGTCAAATCCATGACGTCGTCGGCCAGTTCGCCGACGCGGCCCGCCGGGCCCTCGACGCCGGGTTCAAGGTCGTGGAGATCCACGGTGCGCACGGCTACCTGATCGGCCAGTTCCTCTCCCCGCACTCCAACAAGCGCACCGACGGGTACGGCGGCTCGTTCGAGAACCGCACCCGCTTCGCCCTCGAAGTCACCGACGCCGTACGGGCGGTGTGGCCCGAGGAGCTGCCGCTCTTCTTCCGCATCTCCGCCACCGACTGGCTGGAGGAGGGCGGCTGGAGCGCCGACGAGACCGTGCGCCTGGCCACGCTGCTGAGGGAGCACGGCGTGGACCTCCTGGACGTGTCGACCGGCGGCAACGCCTCGGGCGTACGCATCCCGACCGGGCCCGGCTACCAGGTGCCGTTCGCCGAGCGCGTGCACAACGAGAGCCCGCTCGCGGTCGCGGCCGTCGGCCTGATCACCGAGCCTCAGCAGGCCGAGAAGATCCTCGCGAACGGCGAGGCGGACGCGATCCTGCTGGGCCGCGAGCTCCTGCGCAACCCGTCCTGGGCCCGCCAGGCGGCCCGCGAACTGGGCGGCTATATGCACGTGCCGGACCAGTACCAGCGCTCGGTCTGACACTCGACTGCCCTATATTTCAAGGGATTTGAAAGGTCTCACTCACTCCGGTGAACGGACCCTTCGTCGCGCTGTCGCCGTGGAACGCGATGCGACAGGCACCCCGCGGCGTGTCCGCGTCCGGCCCTAAATCCCCTGGACAGCGGGCTAGTTGACGTGATCCGGTTCGGAGTCTGCGATCTGCTCGTAGAGCGGCTGGGCCTGGAACCAGCCCGCGAAGTGGCCGCCGAGCTGGCCGCGGGTGTGCAGGGCGGTGTCGCGGTCGATGTGCCTGGGGGCGCCGGCGGCCATGGCGAGGAGCTGGGCCTGGCAGGAGCGCTCCATGGTGATGAACCACCACACCGCCTCGGCGACGGAGTGGCCGACGGTGAGCAGCCCGTGGTTCTGGAGGATCACCGCCTTGTACGCGCCGAGCGCCGCCGCGATCCGCTTGCCCTCCTCGGCGTCGCTGACGACGCCCCGGTAGTCGCTGTAGAGGCCGTGGTCCTCGAAGAAGGCGCAGGCGTCCTGGGTGATGGGGTCGAGCGGGATGCCGAGGGAGGAGAACGCCTTGCCGTGCAGGGAGTGCGAGTGTGCGGCGGCGATCGCGTCGGGGCGGGCCTGGTGGACGGCGGCGTGGATGACGAACGCGGCGCGGTTCACCGGGCGGGTGCCGCGCACGAGGTTGCCCTCGTGATCGACGAGGATCAGGTCGGACGCCTTGATCCGGCCGAAGCTCATGCCGAACGGGTTCACCCAGAACCGGTCGGGGTGCTCCGGGTCGCGGACGGTGATGTGCCCGGCGACACCCTCGGAGAAGCCGAAGCGGCCGAACAGCCGGAATCCGGCTGCGAGTTGCTCCTTGCGGTAGCAGCGCTCCTCCTCGACGTCCTCGAAGACGGGCGGCATGGGAATGGTGGCCCCTTCGGGCATGGGGCCCGCCGCGCCCACGATCACCTCGGCGGAGGCCGGAGCCGCGCCTTCGTCACTCATGTGCGTTCCTCCTGGAGGGAGTTGCGGGTGGGCTGAAGGGAGTTGCCGGGGAGCCCGTATCGGATACATTCACGTATCCGATACGCGTTCGGATGCTTTCCGAGTGCGTACGCGCTGTCAAGGGTCCGGGAGTGACGAGTGCCCAAGGGAACGACGAAGCGGCGGCCGCAGACGCTGGCCCGGCTGCTCGACGCCGCGCTGGAGGTGTTCGCCGAGTCCGGCTTCGGGGCGGCCAGGATCGAGGACGTCTGCCGTCGTGCGGGCTACACCCGGGGCGCCTTCTACTCGAACTTCTCCTCCAAGGAGGAGCTGTTCTTCGCCCTCTTCGACGCGCACGCGGCGCGCGAGCTGGAGCGGATCACCAGGCTGGCCGACGAGACGGACGACCGCGATCTGTCGGTGACGCGGATCGCCGCGCTGCTCTCGCACGTCGAGCCGGATGAGCGCACCTGGTTCCTGGTGACCACCGAGTTCACCCTGTACGCGATCCGCAATCCGGAGGCGGCCGCCCGGCTCGCCGATCACGACGCGCGGCTGCGCGAGGAAGCGGCGGCACTGCTCGGCGCCCTGCTTGCGAGGGCCGGGCTCCGGCCGCGCGGGGATCTGGCGGAACTCGTTCGGGCCGTGGTCGCGCTGCGTGAGGGGGCGCTCGGTCAGAGTTACGTGGAGCCGGATGTCCTGGCGCCGGGCGCCCTTGCCGAGCAATTTCTGCCGTGCCTCGTGGAAGCGGTGACGGAACCCGTCTGAGCTGCTTCTTTCCCGTCTTGGAGGCCGTTGTCAGTGGCCGGGTGCACACTGGCCACTATCCGGAACAACGGCGTTTTGGAGGGACGGGCATGACCGAGGTATTGCTCACGGTGGGTACGCGCAAGGGGCTCTTCGTCGGCCGCAGGCGCGGCGGGACCTGGGACTTCGAGGGGCCGCACTTCAACGCCCAGGCGGTGTACTCCGTCGCCGTCGACACCCGGTACGAGCCGTCGCCCCGGCTCCTGGTCGGCGGGGACAGCGCGCACTGGGGACCGTCGGTGTTCCACTCCGACGACCTGGGCCACACCTGGACGGAGCCGAAGCAACCGGCGGTGAAATTCCCGGAGTTCACGGGTGCTTCGCTGGAGCGGGTGTGGCAGCTGCGCCCGGCGGGGCCGGAGGCGCCGGGTGTGGTGTACGCGGGGACGGAGCCGGCCGCGCTGTTCCGCTCGGAGGACGGCGGCGAGAGCTTCGAGCTCGTACGGCCCCTGTGGGAGCATCCGACGCGCTCGCGGTGGGTGCCGGGCGGCGGGGGCGAGGGACTGCACACCATCGTCACGGACCCGCGCGACACCCGGGCGCTCACCGTCGCCGTGTCCACGGCGGGAGTGTTCCGCACCCAGGACGGCGGGGAGAGCTGGGCCCCCGCGAACAAGGGCGTCTCGGCAGTGTTCCTGCCGGACCCGAACCCGGAGTTCGGCCAGTGCGTCCACAAGATCGCCCAGGACCCGGCCGACCCGGACCGCCTCTATCTGCAGAACCACTGGGGCGTCTACCGCAGCGACAACGCCGGTGAGCAGTGGACGGACATCGGCGCGGGCCTGCCCTCCACCTTCGGCTTCGCCGCCGCCACCCACCCGCGCCGCTCCGGCACCGCCTACGTCTTCCCGATCACGGCCGACTCCGACCGGGTCCCGGCGGACAACAAGTGCCGGGTCTTCCGCACCGAGGACGCGGGCAAGAACTGGGAGCCGCTCTCGGAGGGCCTGCCGCAGGACGCCCACTACGGCACGGTGCTGCGCGACGCGCTGTGCACGGACGACGCCGACCCGGCCGGGGTGTACTTCGGCAACCGCAACGGCGAGGTGTACGCGAGCGCCGACGACGGCGACAGCTGGAGCCTGCTCGCCTCGCACCTGCCGGACGTGCTGTGCGTACGGGCGGCGGTGATCGATTGAGGTTGGACGGGGGCGGGAGTGCGGCGGGTGCTGCGCCAGTAGAGTGACCGCCGTGGCAGCACGACCGTTGAAAGAGATCGTCGAGCCCGGCTGGGCGGACGCACTGGAACCCGTGGCCGGAAGGGTCGCCGCGATGGGCGACTTCCTCCGGGAGGAGATCGCGGCAGGGAGGACTTATCTGCCGTCAGGACCGAATGTGCTGCGGGCATTTCAGCAGCCGTTCCACGAGGTGCGGGTGCTGATCGTCGGCCAGGACCCTTATCCGACGCCGGGGCACGCGGTGGGCCTGTCGTTCTCGGTGGCACCCGAAGTGCGGCCGCTGCCGGGCAGTCTGGAGAACATCTTCCGCGAGCTGAACTCCGACCTGGGCGCGCCGAGGCCGTCCAACGGCGACCTGACGCCCTGGACGCGGCAGGGGGTGCTGCTGCTCAACAGGGCGCTCACGACAGCACCCCGCAAGCCCGCCGCCCACCGGGGCAAGGGCTGGGAGGAGGTCACCGAACAGGCCATCCGGGCGCTGGTCGCGCGCGGCACCCCGCTGGTGTCGGTGCTGTGGGGCCGGGACGCCCGCAATCTGCGTCCGCTGCTCGGCGACCTCCCGGCGATCGAGTCCGCACACCCCTCCCCCATGTCGGCGGACCGCGGCTTCTTCGGCTCGCGGCCCTTCAGCCGTACGAACGAACTTCTCCAGCGGCAGGGCGCCCAGCCCATCGACTGGCGCCTGCCGTGACGGACGGCGGCGCGCCCTGGGTGCTCGGGGTCGACTCGGGGGGATCCGGCGTCCGGTTCGCGCTGCGCCGCACCGAGCCGGGCTCCCCGGCCGAGGTCATCACCTCCAGGGAGCCGGTACGGACCGGTCCCGGCGGGATCGACGCCGGGCACCTCATCGGTCAACTGCTCCCGGCTGTCGAGGAGTTGATGGTACGCACCGGCGCGGGCAGGATCGCGGCGGTGGCGATCGGCGCGGCCGGGATGGTCACGCTCGGGGAGGAGCTGCGGGCCGAGCTGCCCGGCGCCCTGGCCCGTTCGCTCGGCGTGCGCACGCTCGCCCTGGCCGCCGACGCGGTCACCGCGTACGCGGGCGCGCTCGGCCGGCGGGCCGGGGCGGTGGTCGCCGCGGGGACCGGGATGATCGCGCTCGGCACGGATCTCACAGGGTGGCGGCGGGCCGACGGCTGGGGGCATCTGGTCGGCGACTGCGGCAGCGGCGCCTGGATCGGCCGGGCCGGCCTGGAGGCGGCGCTGCGCGCCCACGACGGGCGGCGGGGCGGTTCGGCGGCGCTGCTCGACCGCCTCACGGCGGTGTTCGGTGCGCCCGGCGAGCTGCCGGGGCTGCTGTATCCACGGAGCGACCGGCCCGCGGTGCTCGCCTCGTTCGCACCCGAGGTGGCGGGCTGCGCCGGGGCTGACCCGGTGGCCGCGGGCATTCTGCGGGAGGCGGCCCGGCACATCGTCGAGGCGGCCGCCGCGGTCTGCCCGGCGGGCACCGGCGAGGAGCCCCAAGTGGCGCTCACCGGCGGCCTGTTCAAACTGGGCGAGCCCCTTCTCGTACCGCTGAGGGAGGAGTTCCACCGCCAACTGCCGTATGCGAGAACGGTCGAGGCGGCCGGGGATCCGCTCGCCGGCTCACTGCTCATCGCGGCGGGCCTCGCGTGCGGGGAGCTGCGACTGCCGCGGGACCCGCGCATGTTGTGGGTTGCGACCGAGTGACGGCGCGTGGGTGCGAGTGGCTGAGTGCCGAGACAGATCAGGATAGTTGATCTTTATGTCACTCTCCGGGAAAAACGGGACAGATACCGCTCAGCTGTCCCCTCCCCGAACAGCCGCCCACGCAAAACCAGTAGCATGCGACGCCATGAGCACCCCCACTGGGCCAGCATCCGGCCTGCCCGTACGAATGCCGCGACCCCGCCAGTCCGGCCGGCACCGCCGCCCGGAACCGGTGGTTGCTCCGGAGGGCGCGCCCGCGCTCGTTCTCGCCGTTCCCGGCGTTCCCGGCCCGGCTGTGCGCAGCCTCGCCGACGAGGTCATCAGCATCGCCCGCTCCGAGCTGCCCGGCCTGCACGCCCGCATCGGCTACCTGGACAGCACCGAAGCCGAATCCGCCGAGTACCCCACGCTCGACGCCGTTCTCGCCCACACCGCCGCCGAGCGCAGCGCGCGCGTCGAGCAGGCGCGTGCCGCGGGCCGCGAGGTCGCCGAGCCCGAGGGCCCGGCCGCCGTGGTCGTCCCGCTGCTCGCGGGCCCCGACAGCGCCCTGATCCGCCGGATACGTCAGGCGATCATGGACAGCCGCGCCGCCGCCGAGCTGACCGATGTGCTCGGCCCGCACCCGCTGCTCGCCGAGGGCCTGCACGTGCGGCTCTCCGAGGCCGGTCTGGCCCGCGCCGACCGCGCCCGGCTCTTCACGGTCGCGACCGCCGCCGACGGGATCATCCTGGCGACGGTGGGCGGCGAGGAGGCTGTGCAGGCCGCCGGGATCACCGGCATGCTGCTCGCCGCGCGCCTCGCCGTTCCGGTGATGGCCGCCGCCCTCGACCAGGAGGGCGCGATCGCGGCGATGGCCGCACAGCTGCGCGGCTCGGGTTCGGTGCAGCTCGCCGTCGCCCCGTACCTGATCGGCCCGGAGGTGGCCGAGGGGCTGCTCGACGCGGCCGCCAAGGAGGCCGAGTGCGCGATCGCCGAGGCGCTCGGTGCCTACCCGGCGATCGGCAAGCTGGTCCTGTCGCAGTACGCGGCCGCGCTGGGCATCACCCCGCAGCCGCAGGGATCGCCGGTCCACTGACCGTCCGCACAACGCGAAGGGCGGGGCCCGCACCGGACAACCGGTGCGGGCCCCGCCGCGTTACCCGGTCAGCGGAAGACGACACACGAGGCGGCGGGCGCCTCGATGGAGCCGGCCCGGGCGGGGATGCCGGTGGCCGGGTCGACGTCGAACCAGGTCACGTCGCCGGAGCGCTCGTTGGCGGCGTACAGACGGCGTCCGGACGGGTCCAGGGTGAGATCGCGCGGCCACTGCCCGCCGCAGTCCACGGTGGTGACGAGGCGGGCCTTCTCGCCCGTTGCGTCAAGGGCGAGAACGGCGATCGAGTCGTGCCCGCGGTTGGCCGCCCATGCGTGGCGCCCGTCGAGCGCGACGACAACCTCCGAGGGGTAGGTAGTCGTAGTCACCCCGTCCTCGACGACGGGCTCCTCGTGGAGGGGTTCGAGGGTGCCGCGCTCCACGTCCCAGCGGCACACGGTGAGCGTCGGCGTGAGCTCGTTGAGGACGTACGCGTGGCGGCCTGCGGGGTGGAAGGCGAGGTGGCGGGGGCCGGTGCCGGGCCGCAGGGCGGTCTCGGAGTGCAGGCGCAGGGCGCCGGTCTCGGGGTCGAGCGCACAGACGCGTACGGAGTCGGTGCCGAGGTCCACGCTGACGACCCAGCGGCCGCTCGGGTCGGCCAGCACCTGGTGGGCGTGCGGCTCTCGCTGGCGGTCGGGGTGCGGGCCGGAGCCGTGGTGCGCGAGAACGGATGCGGCCGGGCCCAGGCTGCCGTCGGGGCGGACCGGGAGCGCGGTGACGCTGCCGGATTGGTAGTTGGCGGTGACGAGGTGCCCGGCGGCGAGGGCGAGATGGGTGGGCCCGGCGCCGCGTACGGGCACGGGCTCACCGAGCAGCCGCGGAACGTCTCCACTGACGTCGAAGGCGGCAGCCGTCCCGTCCGCGTTCTCCCCGACGGCATACAGGACGGCCCCGCCCTCAGCCGGAACCAGGAACGAAGGATTGACGAGGGCGTCCGAGGACCCGAGCGGGGTGAGCGCCCCGGTCTCCTCGTCCACGGCGACGGCGGTCACCCCGCGCCCGCCCGCCGTGGTGAACGACCCGATGAATGCCCGCGCGACCCTGTCCGTGCCCACCCTGCAGCCCCTCTCGCCGTGACCGACCCGCACACCGCGTGCTCCGGCGACCGTAGCAGGGGGTCTAGACCAGCTGGGGGTGCGCTCAGCCCGCGAAGAACGGGATCTCCGTGCCGGGGCCGAGGAAAAGACGAGGCCCGCCTCCGCTCAGGCCACAGCCAAGGCCGCCCGGGGCGAGGACCTCAGCGGTGCGGCCAGCTCCCCCAGCGCTCGCTCCAGGCCGTGCAGGTGGGTGAGAGCGGCCTCCGCGCCGGGGTGGTGGTGGGGGGCCGGCAGCGCGGTGAGGGCGGTCCACGGGGACGGGTCCGGCGACGGGGAGACCAGGGTCGCCACCGCCGCCTCCACGCGCTGGCACGCCGCGGTGAGGCGGGCGTCGTGCGAGGCGGCCGGGTCGGCGGCCACCGCGGCCAGGCCCCGCACCTCGCGGGCGCAGTCGTCGAGCAGGACGAGGACCTGGTGGGCGCGGGCCCTGCGGGCACGGAACGGGCTGAGCGGGTGGACCAGCGGGCCCAGAGAGTGGCGTACGCGGCCGAGCAGGAGTTCCAGTTCGGCGGCGCGGGACGCGGGGTCGGCGCTCTCGTCCCCGGCGAGCCGGTGCGCGGCCGCCGCGGTGCAGCGGCGTACGCAGTGCAGGGCCCGCTGGATCCACGCGTCGGTGGCGGCGTGCGTACTGACCGGCAGCACCAGGGCGACGCCGACGACCGCGCCGAGCGCGCCCACCGCCGTCTCCTGGACGCGCAGCACGAGCAGCCCGGGATGCAGGACGCCGAGCAGTCCGTAGAGCAGCCCCGCCATGACGGTGACGAAGAACATCATCCAGCTGTAGCTGGGCGCGGCCGTGTAGAAGATGCCGAAGACGCACACCGCGACCAGCGCCGCGGTCGGGGCCGGCGCCCCGTCCAGCGGGATCGCGATGAGCAGCCCGGCGACGATGCCGGTGACCGTGCCGAGGACCCGGCGGAAGCCGCGTACCAGGGTCTCGCCGCGTGACGCGGTGTTCACGAAGATCCACCAGGCGGCGCCGACGGCCCAGTACCAGCGGGCCTCGGAGAGCACCTGGCCCACGCCGAGCGCGATCCCGCAGGCCACCGTCGCCTGGAAGGCCTGGCGGGTGGTGGGGTGGGCGAGTCCGCGCCCGGTGAGCGGGGCCGGCGCCGCGGGCGGGATGGTGCGCCGCTCGATGCACCACAGCCCGAACCTGACCCCCGCCGAGGCCGCGATCGCGAGTGCAACTGCCCCGTAGAGTTCGGGCAGTTGAGAGGGAACCGCGTGCAGGAACTGGGTCGTGAAGAACATCATGAAGGCGAAGATCCCGAGCGCCTGTCCGCGCGGGCCCCAGCGCCGCGCGTACACCCCGGCGAAGATCACCGCGAGCCAGCAGGCGTCGCGCAGCAGCGGGGTGCCGTGCAGCGCGGCCGCCAGGGCGAGCACCGGGAATCCGACGGCGGGGAGCAGCGCGGTGGTGACCGCCTGGGAGCGGACCGTGGCATCGCCGACCGTGAACAGCGCGAGCAGCGAGGCGAGGCCCGCGGTGATGGACGCGGGCAGGGAGAGCCCGCAGAGTTCCGCCGCGGTGACCGACAGGCTCACGCCGAGAACTGCCCGCAGCGAGACACGCAGTCGCAAAAGCCCCGGGTCCGGAGCCACAAACATCCTCTTCACGACGGTCGCCGCGCCCCCTTTACGTGCACATTCGCTTCAGGCATGACAAAGGCGCCGCTGGGCCAGGACCGGCGTCGTCACCGTTCCCGCGCGCTGCGCGGCGCCATCTACCTCCAGAGGAAAACATCCGGAGTGACACTGGCTCAACCGAGCTCAATATCACTGCGCCATTGGTACAGTCAAAGCCCTGCCGATAGGACCAGAAGGGAGCCAACGGGACATGACGGTGGACACACTCGACACCCGGATCCTGCGGTTGCTCATCGAGCAGCCGCGCACCAGCATCCGTGAGTACGCGCGCATCCTCGGCGTCGCCCGCGGCACGCTCCAGGCCCGGCTCGACCGGATGGAGCGGGACGGCGTGATCACCGGCACCGGCCCCGCGCTCTCCCCCGCGGCCCTCGGCCACCCGGTGCTCGCCTTCGTCCACATCGAGGTGACCCAGGGCCACCTCGACGAGGTCGGCGACGCGCTCGCCGCGGTGCCCGAGATCATCGAGGCGTTCTCGATCACCGGCGGAGGCGATCTCCTGACCCGGGTCGCGGCCCGCGACAACGCCCACCTCGAAGACGTCATCCAGCGCCTCATCCAGCTCCCGGGCGTCGTCCGCACGCGTACGGAAGTGGCGCTGCGCGAGCGGGTGGCGCACCGGCTGCTCCCGCTGGTCGAGTCGGTGGGACGCGCCTCCGCGAAGTGAGCGGGGTGAGGCGCTCCCGGCGAGGCGCTCCCCGTGAGTCACGTCGAAGGCCTCCGCCGAGTGACCGAGGCGGAACGCCTCCGCTCCTTGGCATGCTGGGACACATGAGCACATCACGCGCCACTTCGGTCATCTTCGATCTCGACGGCACACTCGTGGACAGCGAGCCGAACTACTACGAAGCCGCGCGCCAGGTGCTCGCGCGCTACGGCCTCCCCGATTTCACCTGGGAGCAGCACGCCCGCTTCATCGGCATCGGAACCCGCGAGACCCTGGAGATCCTGGAGCGGCAGCACGCGCTGACCGGGCCGGTCGAGGAGATGCTGGCGGCGAAGAACGCGGCCTATCTGGAGCTGGCCCGCGCCTGCACCGAGGTCTTCCCCGAGATGCGCAAGTTCGTGGAGCGGCTGCACGCGGAGGGCGTACGGATGGCGGTGGCCTCGGGTTCCTCGCGTTCGGCGATCGACGCGGTCCTCGCGGGCACCGGCCTCGATTCCTTCATGGAGCTCGTGGTGTCGGCCGAGGAGGTCGAGCACGGCAAGCCCGAGCCGGACGTCTTCCTGGAGGCCGCCCGACGCCTCGGTGCCGCACCCGCCGACTGCGTGGTCCTGGAGGACGCCCCGCCCGGAGCGGCGGCCGCGCATGCCGCCGGGATGCGCTGCATCGCCGTCCCCTACCTGCCACAGAGCGCCGACGACCCGGCGTTCGCGACGGCGGGACTGCTCTTCCCCGGCGGCCAGCGGGAGTTCGGCGCGGAGCGGGCGTACGACTGGATGGCCACGGGATCCTGATCTCCAACTCCCGCCGTGCACAAGGGATTTGACGGCCAAGCAGATCAATACGTCCGATGGGCCATCAGGTCGAGGATCCGGAATCTCCGACACGATTGACGGCAGGTCTGGACCAATCTACGGTGTGGGGCGCCACCCCCTCGCACCTCCTCAGGTCCCCCCACGGTCCGGGAGCCGCCGGGCCCCCACGCGGCCGCTCCCGGAGGCAAGGAGCACAGCATGATCGGTCGTACGTTACGTCTGCTGGGAGCAGGCCTGGTGCTGGCTCTCGCCGCGCAGGCCCCGGTGGCCGCGGCGCCGAGCGCGACTCGGGCCGACACCTGCGCGGTCAAGTCGAGACCCTCGGGCAAGGTGCTCCAGGGGTACTGGGAGAACTGGGACGGCGCCGCCAACGGCGTTCATCCACCGCTGGGCTGGATCCCGGTGACCGATTCCCGCATCGGCGGCCATGGCTACAACGTCATCAACGCGGCCTTCCCCGTGATCCGTTCGGACGGCACCGTGCTGTGGGAGGACGGCATGGACTCCACGGTCAAGGTGCCGACGCCCGCCGAAATGTGTCAGGCGAAGGCGTCCGGCCAGACGGTCCTCATGTCCATCGGCGGGGCTGCGGCCGGTATCGACCTCAGTTCGAGCGCCGTGGCCGACCGGTTCGTGGCGACCATCGTGCCCCTCCTCAAGCAGTACAACTTCGACGGCATCGACATCGACATCGAGACCGGCCTGGTGGGCAGCGGAGACATCAGCACCCTGTCGGCCTCGCAGGCCAACCTCATCCGCATCATCGACGGCGTGCTCGCCCAGATGCCGCCGAACTTCGGCCTGACGATGGCTCCGGAGACGGCGTACGTCACCGGGGGCAGCGTGACGTACGGCTCGATCTGGGGCGCGTACCTGCCCATCGTGAAGAAGTACGCGGACAACGGCCGGCTGTGGTGGCTCAACATGCAGTACTACAACGGCAGCATGTACGGCTGCTCCGGTGATTCGTACGAGGCGGGCACGGTCGCCGGGTTCACCGCGCAGACCAGCTGTCTCGACAAGGGCCTCGTCGTCCAGGGCACCACGATCAAAGTCCCGTACGACAAGCAGGTGCCGGGTCTGCCCGCTCAACCCGGCGCGGGTGGCGGCTATATGACGACGAGTCAGGTGTCCCAGGCGTGGAACACCTACGGCGGTGCGCTCAAGGGCCTGATGACGTGGTCCATCAACTGGGACGGTTCGAAGAACTGGACGTTCGGCGACAACATCAAGGCGATGCAGGGTCGTTGACGGCCCGATGACGGCCGGTGCCGAGCCCGTGCACTCAGCCCATGAGCCCCGCCCGGCGTCCGTCGGGCGGGGCTCATGGGCGCGCTCGCGGATCAGATGTCGAGCACCAGACGAATGGATGGTGCGGCCCGAGCGGCGGCACTCCACCTCGAAGCCGAGCTCGCCACCCTGCGGGGCCGCGACCTCGACGGCGGAGAACCGCTCGACGTGCAGGCGGTCGCGCAGGCCGAGTTCGGCGCACTTCTCCTCGACGGCGACCAGGAGCGGCTCGGGCCCGCAGCAGTAGATGCGGGTCGTGGGCCCGGCCTGGGCGAGGATGTGGCCGAGGTCGAGGTGACCGTGCTCGTCGAGGGGGCGGAAGGTCACCGCCCGCTCCTCGGCGACGAGTTCGAGCAGCTCCACGCCGAAGGCCCCGCCAACGAGCGTTCAACTGAACGGGGTTCAGCCCCGGGCCCTGCCAGGGAAGCGAGCAGCCACGCACGGTCCGGGGCCGAAGGGAGGTCTGGGGGCGCGGGGAACTACGCCACCGCAGCCCTCAGACCGCCCGGGGCCCATGCGGCAAGAATCGCCCCACCGCCCGCCGCGCGGCAGGGAACATGCCCGCGGCCGGGAGCTCCAGGACGGTCTGCTCCCCTACCCGCTGGAGCGGAACCGCGGGGCGGTACCACGTGCACGGGGAGGGAAGGGGGTTCGGCGGGCTGTCGGTGTGGGCCTTGAGGGCGACGCTGACCAGCGTGAGCAGCAGGTCCACATCCGAGTCGCAGTCGAGCAGGATGGTCACCCACGCCGACCCCGGCTTCAGCCGGATCGCCGTGCTGTGCCGCAGCTCGGGACGCAGTCGCTCGATCGCCGTGTGGGTGAGATGCAGGTCGGCCGCGAATCCGGAATGGAAATGCACCACTTCGTATTCCGCCGTGAAAAGTGCCTCCCCAACTGCGCACCGGGGTGGGCCACTTACCAGGTTCGGCCATGATTGCAACTGGTCCATGGCGCGATGAGCCGCGGTCATAACGCCATCCTCGCGCACACTTCACCCGGAGGACCACCCCCAGCCACCCGTTGATGAGTTTCGTGGCCGGTCCACGCCGGGCGAGCTGCGGCCCGAGCGGATGCTCTGCGGTGTTCACCCCCACTTCACCTCCTGGCCAGGTGACCAGTTCTGGCGGGTGAGCACCGCGCCACGTCTCCCGTGCCGCCCCCAGCGGGGCCGACTGATCCTGGCGGACTTGCCCTGCGGCTGCACAGTCGCGGCCGGCCCACCCCAACTCGCCCACCTGGAAGGCAGATGTCCCGAACCATCCCCCTATGGATCACGAAGCACAGAGGCGTCCGGCGCCGGCCACGTACCCCAGAGGCAAACGGAGGGATGCCTTCCGAAAACCTGCACATCCAATGCGCAACCCCGTCACCGAGGTCACGGACCGGCCTCGGGTCCGGACCGGCGACAGCGGCTTTGGGGCGGGAGTGTCCCACTTGAGAAAAGTGAACACAGGGCGCCAGGAATTCATCTCGTGAAGCTCGTGAAGAATCTGACCCCAAATCATGAACACACCTGCACGTGACCGCAATTCACCGTGGTCACCAACCCCTGATCGGTCCCACGGCGATTGGCTGTGAAAGCTGTCGGCGTGTTTTGATCCTGGCCACTGCGGGAGCCCCGGCAAGGAGTTCCCGATAGGAAATGTCCCCATGAAAGGCAGTACCCACCATGAACAACGCTCCCCAGGTTGAGACCCTTGAGATCTCCGACGCCGACCTCGACAACGTGTCCGGCGGCCTCGTCGGCACCGCGCTCGGCAACGTGACCGGCACCGCCGACTCGGTCCTCCCGGTCTCCGGCATCGTCGGCTCCGTCACGGGCCTCGTCGGCTCGGTCACCGGCGTGAACACCGCCCCCGTCACCGGCCTGGCCCAGGGCCTCGTCGCCGGTCTCTGAGATCGCGCGTGAGCCCCGGAACCTCCTCGGTTCCGGGGCTTTGCGGATAATTTGCGGATGGTTCACGGTTAAGGAAAGAGTTTCTTGCAGTTTCGCCAACAGGCCCTTTCCAAACTGCAGTCACCGGAGGAACTCGACCTGCCGGTGCGTTTTGCGCGCCCGCAGGGCAGGCTCGTCCTTTTTGTCACTGTGGTGGTCATGGCCGCAGCCTGTTTCTGGGCCGTGACGGGTTCCGTTTCCTCCACGATCGACGCCCCCGGCATCCTCACCCACGCGCAGGGCAGCTATGTCCTGCAGAGCCCGGTCGCGGGCCAGATCACCGGTGTGTTCGCCAAGGAGGGCCAGGCCCTCGCGGCCGACGCACCGCTCCTCAAGGTGCGTACCGCGCAAGGCGACCGGACCGTCCGCGCGATCGCCGCGGGACGCCTCACCAGCCTCTCCGCCACCATCGGCTCGGTCGTCGCCACCGGCGCGAACGTGGCGAGCGTGGAGCGGACCGGCGGCGCCGACGACCCGTTGATGGTGATGCTGTACCTGCCCGGCGACAGCGTGGCGAGCGTGCCCGAAGGCGCCTTGGTCGACCTCACCGTGCAGTCCGTGCCCGCCGAACAGTACGGGGTGCTGCGCGGCCGGGTGGCCGCGGTCGGCAGGGCGCCGCAGACACAGCAGCAGATCGCCGCGTTCCTCGGCGACGCCCAGCTCGCCGAGCAGTTCTCGCAGCACGGCAGGCCCGTCGGGGTTCAGGTGTTGCTCGATGCCGCGCCCGGCACGAAGTCCGGCTACCGCTGGTCGTCGGCCGGGGGCCCGCCGTTCGCCGTCGACTCCATGACCCTGGCCACCGGCACCGTCCACCTGGCCGACCGGCGTCCCATCGATTGGCTGCTCCCGTGACCGCACCCCACACATCCCCCACCGCCCCGCAGCTCCCGCCCACCGGCCACGGACGCCGACGCTCCTCCAACTCCCCGGGGGCTAGCCGCCGTTCACGCGGTCGGCAGGCGCCCAGGGCCGGGCGGACGAAGACCGTGCGCAGCCCCACCGTCCTCCAGATGGAGGCCCTGGAGTGCGGTGCCGCCTCCCTCGCCATGGTGCTCGCCCACCACGGCCGCCACGTTCCGCTGGAGGAGCTGCGCATCGCGTGCGGCGTCTCGCGCGACGGCTCGCGGGCCAGCAACGTCCTGAAGGCGGCCCGCAGTTACGGGCTCACGGCCAAGGGCATGCAGATGGAGCCGGCCGCGCTCGCCGAAGTGCAGGGGCCCGCCGTCCTGTTCTGGGAGTTCAACCACTACGTCGTGTACGACGGCATGGGGCGGCGCCTGGGCCGGCGGGGCGTGCACATCAACGACCCGGACAAGGGACGCCGGTTCGTACCGACGGAGGACTTCGACACCAGCTTCACCGGTGTCGTCCTCGTCCTGGAACCCGGCCCCGACTTCCGGCGCGGCGGCCGCAGGCCCGGCGTCATGGGCGCGCTGCCCGCGCGGCTTCGCGGCACCACGGGCACCATGCTGGCCTCGCTGCTCGCCAGCCTGCTGCTCGTGGCGGTCGGCGCGACGCTGCCCGCCCTGAGCCGTACGTATATCGATCTGTTTCTGATAGGCCGTCAAACATCGCTGCTGGGCGTCCTGTTCGCGGCGATGGGCACCATGGTGGCGCTCACCGTGGTGCTGACCTGGCTCCAGCAGGCGAATCTGCTGCGCGGGCGCATCATCTCCTCCACGCTCAGCAGTGCCCGCTTCTTCCGGCATCTGCTGCGGCTCCCGGTCACGTTCTTCGCGCAGCGCAGCCCCGCCGACCTCGTGCAGCGGCTCCAGTCCAACGACGCGGTCGCCGAGACGCTGGCGCGCGATCTGACCGCGGCGGCCGTGGACGGCGTCGTCGTGCTGCTCTACGCCTTTCTGCTGTGGACCTACGATCCGCAGCTGACCGTCATCGGGGTGGGCATCGCACTGCTCAACGTGGTGGCGATGCGCATCGTCGTACGCCTTCGGGCAACGCGCACGCAGAAGCTGCGCGCCGACAGCGCGCGGCTCACCAACACCTCGTACACCGGGCTCCAGCTGATCGAGACGATGAAGGCCACGGGCGGCGAGAACGGGTACTTCCGGCGTTGGGCGGGCCAGCACGCAACGACGCTGGAGGAGCAGCAGCGCCTGGGTGTGCCCAGCGCCTGGCTCGGTGTCGTCGCCCCCTTGCTCGCCACCCTCAACAGTGCGCTGATCCTGTGGATCGGCGGGCTGCGGGCGGTGGAGGGACACATCTCGATCGGTCTGCTCGTCGCGTTCCAGGCCCTGGTGACCCGCTTCACCGCACCGGTCACCCGGCTCAACGGCGTAGCGGGCCGCATCCAGGACTTCGCGGCCGACGTGGCCCGGCTCAAGGACGTCGAGAACTTCCCCGTCGACGCGCTGCACACCCGCCCCGAGCCGGCCGCGAACACGCGCCGCCTCAAGGGCCATGTGACGCTCGAAGACATCACCTTCGGCTACAGCCCGCTCGACAAGCCCCTGCTCACCGGGTTCTCGCTGGCCGTCGGCCCGGGGCAGCAGGTGGCCCTCGTGGGCGGCTCCGGAAGCGGCAAGTCCACGGTGTCCCGGCTGATTTCGGGCCTTTACGCGCCCTGGGAGGGCACGATCCGTATCGACGGGCAGCGTCTGGAGGACATCCCGCGCGGGGCGCTGGCCGCCTCCGTGTCCTTCGTCGACCAGGACGTCTTCCTCTTCGAGGGCACCGTCCGCGACAACGTCGCGCTGTGGGACCCCTCGATCCCGGACGACGCCGTCGTGGCGGCCCTCAAGGACGCGGCCCTGTACGAGGTCGTCGCGCGCCGGGCGGGCGGCATCCACAGCCGCGTCGAGCAGGACGGGCGCAACTTCTCCGGCGGTCAGCGCCAGCGTCTGGAGATCGCGCGGGCGCTGGTGCGGCGGCCGAGCATCCTCGTCCTGGACGAGGTCACCAGCGCTCTGGACGCCGAGACCGAGCACGTCATCATCGACAATCTGCGCCGCCGCGGCTGCGCCTGCGTCGTCATCGCCCACCGCCTCAGCACGGTCCGCGACAGCGACGAGATCGTGGTGCTCGACCACGGGACCGTCGTGGAGCGCGGCCGGCACGAGGATCTGGTCGCCGCCGCGGGACCGTACGCCGAGCTGGTCAGGGAGCACTGAGGTGACCTCCGTACACCCCCTCGCCGAGCCCGGCGCCGACCCTGTCGTCGGCGCGCTCGGCGGGCTCGGGCAGCACATCGACTGCGCCGGTCTGCGCAGCTTCTCCCTCGACGGGCCGCAGGTCCTGTGGCTCGTGGTGAGTGGCGCCCTGGACCTGTTCGCGGTCGACGCGGTGGCCCAGGGCCACTGGCACTTCCTCGGCCGGCTCGAACCGGGCACCCTGCTCCTCGGCCCGGTCGAGGGCCCGCAGCACACCCTGGTCGGCCGCCCGCTGCGGGAGTGCGTGCTGCGCCGCATCCCGCTGCGCGAGCTGTACCGGTACCCGGACGCCGGCGGGTACGAGGGGCAGCACCTCAGCCAGTACGACACCGGGGACACGGCGCTCAGCCTCCTGGAGCACGCCTTCTCGCTCGGAGCCGGTCGGGGTCAACGCGTCCTGTTCGAGGCCCCGTTGGACGGCCGGACCGCTCTGGACGAAGCGGTGGCCGACGACGACATCCTGTGGCTTCCGGTGTCGCCGGGCAGCGTGCAGTACGGGGCGGCGTTCAGCGCGGAGGCGGCCGGTGACCTGCTGGTCGACGGCGCCCTGTGGCAGGGCATGGTCAACCGGCAGTACCGGCTGCTCTCCGCCCTCGACCGCTGGATCGAGCGCCTGGAGCGCGCCCACGAGGACCGCACCGCGGCCGGCATCAAGGCGGGCGAGGCCGTCCGCGAGGAGGCCGACCGGGCGCTGCTCACCTCGATCGGACGCACCCGCAAGGCACCGTCGCGCACAGCGGGTTCGAGCGATGACGCCACGTACGCGGCGTGCCGCCTCGTCGCGGGCGCGGCCGGGATCACGCTCGCGGACCCGGCGCTCGGCGGCGCGGTCAGCGACCGGATCGACGCGGTCGAGCAGGTGGCGGTCGCCTCCCGGATCCGCACCCGGCCGGTGCGGCTCGACGGGCGCTGGTGGCGCGAGGACTCCGGCCCGCTGGTCGGCCACCGCACCAGCGGCACCGCGGTCGCCCTGCTGTGGCGGCGCGGCGGCTACGAGGCGGTGCACCCGGTGTCCGGCCGGCGCACCCGGGTCGACGCCGACAACGCGGAGGAGTTCGAGCAGCGGGCCGTCATGTTCTACCGGCCGCTGCCGGAGAAGGCGCCCGGCAAGTGGGAGCTGCTGCGGTTCAGCCTGCGCGGCACCCGCGCCGACGTACGCAATCTGCTGCTGGCCGGTCTGGTGACGGTGGCGCTCGGCGCCCTTGTACCGATCGCGACCGGGCAGGTGCTCGGCGTCTATGTGCCGCGTGCCGAGAGCAGCCTCATCGTGCAGGTGTCGCTCGCCGTGATCGTCTCCGGCGTCGTGTCGGCCGCGTTCATGCTGCTCCAGAACCTCACCATCCTGCGCATGGAGGGGCGGATCGAGAGCACCCTGCAACCCGCCGTGTGGGACCGGCTGTTGAGGCTGCCGACGAAGTTCTTCGCCGAGCGCTCCACCGGTGAGCTGGCGAGTGCGGCGATGGGGGTCAGCGCGATCCGGCGGGTCCTGTCGGGCATCGGCCCGGTCGCCGTACAGGCCGGCACCGTCGGGGCGATGAACCTGGTGCTGCTGCTGTGCTTCAGCGTGCCGCTCGCGCTGGTGGCGATCGCGATGCTGATCGTCATCGCCGCGGTGTTCCTCACCATGGGCATGTGGGAGCTGCGCTGGCAGCGCCGTCTGGTCGAGCTCGGCAACAAGCTCAACAACCAGGCGTTCCAGACCCTGCGCGGGCTTCCCAAGCTGCGGGTCGCCGCGGCGGAGAGCTTCGCGTACGGGGCGTGGGCGGGCGAGTTCGCGCGCAGTCGGGAGCTGCAGAAGCGGGCGGGCCGGATCAAGAACCTGACGACGGTCCTCAACGCCGTCTATCTGCCGCTGTGTTCACTGCTCCTGTTCGTGCTGCTCGCGGGACCCGCCCGCGGCTCCCTCTCGGCCAGCGCGTTCCTGACCTTCAACACCGCCGTGACGATGCTGCTCACCGCGGTCACGCAGCTCACCGGCGCGTTCATCTCGGCGGCCGCCGTGCTGCCCATGTTCGAGCAGATCAAGCCGGTGCTCGACGCGGCGCCCGAGGTGCGCGGGGCCAGCACCCAGCCCGGCGCGCTGTCCGGCGAGATCGAGGCGCGGGGCCTGTCCTTCCGCTACACCGACGACGGGCCGCTGGTCCTGGACGACGTGTCCCTGAGGGTGGCGCCGGGTGAGTTCGTGGCGGTCGTCGGCCCGAGCGGCTGCGGCAAGTCGACGCTGCTGCGGCTGCTCATCGGCTTCGACGACCCGGTGTCGGGCAGCGTGCTGTACGACGGCCAGGATCTGGCGGCCCTCGACCGGGCGGCCGTGCGCCGCCAGTGCGGGGTCGTGCTGCAGAACGCCCAGCCGCTCACCGGATCGATCCTGGACTGCATCTGCGGGGCGGAGGTGTTCACGCAGGAGGAGGCGTGGGAGGCGGCCGCGATGGCGGGCCTCGCCGAGGACATCAAGCGGATGCCGATGGGGCTGCACACCATGATCTCCGGCGGCGGTGCCATCTCGGGCGGCCAGCGCCAGCGGCTCATGATCGCCCAGGCCCTTGTCCGGCGCCCCCGCGTCCTCTTCTTCGACGAGGCCACCAGCGCGCTGGACAACGAGACCCAGCGCATCGTCATCGAGAGCACCCGGAGCCTTCGGGCCACCCGTGTCGTGATCGCCCACCGGCTCTCGACGGTGCTCGACGCCGACCGCGTGATCGTCATGTCGCAGGGCCGGATCGTGCAGCAGGGCCCGCCCGCCGAGCTCCTCGCCGACCCCCACGGACGCCTGCACGAACTGGTCCGGCGGCAGCTGCGCTGAACGCCCGGCGCGGTGGCATGGTGGAGAGTGAGCACCACTTCACCGGTCCTGGAGAACGCCATGATCAAGAGGAATGTGCCGCCCCTCCTCCGGCCCCCGGCCCCGGCCGCGCGGGCTCGCACCCGGACGGGCCGTACCGCTCCGGGGAGGGTGTGACGGCCGTGCACAGTCGCTTCGAGCCCGACCGGCAGCTGACCGCCCGCATGCTGGTCACCCTGTTTCTGCTCGGCCTGCTGTACGTGGCGTTCGTCGGGGCCCTCCTGGTCCTGCTGAAGTCGACCCTTGTGGTCGTCGTGGTGGCGGCGGCCGTCCTCGTGTCGCAGTACTGGTTCTCCGACCGGATCGCCCTGTACGCGATGCACGGCCGCGTCGTGACCCGCGAGGAACAGCCGCAGCTGCACGGCATCGTGGACCGGCTCTGCGCGACCGCGGACATGCCGAGGCCTCAGGTCGCGGTCTCCGACACCGACCTGCCCAACGCGTTCGCCACCGGCCGCAACGCCGATCACGCGGTGCTCTGTGTCACGACCGGGCTGATGCGCCGCCTGGAGCCCGACGAGCTGGAGGGCGTCCTGGCCCACGAGCTGTCGCACGTCGCGCACCGCGATGTCGCGGTGATCACCGTCGCCTCGTTCCTGGGCGTGATCGCGGGGCTCATCGTCCGCTTCGCCTTCTACTCCCAGATGTACGGGGGCCGCGGGCGGCGCGACCAGAACACCATGGTCGTACTGCTGGGCGTGATGGCGGTCTCGGCGGCGGTGTACTCGATCAGCTTCCTCCTCATCCGGGCGCTGTCCCGCTACCGGGAACTGGCCGCCGACCGAGCCGGGGCGCTGCTCACCGGGCGCCCCTCGGCCCTCGCATCGGCGCTGACCAAGCTCGACGGGGACATCGCCCGCATCCCCAGCAAGGACCTGCGGACGGCGAGCGCGTTCAACGCGTTCTACTTCATCCCGGCCTTCGGCAAGGGCGACAGCCTCTCCCGCCTCTTCAACACCCACCCGACCCTTGAGCAGCGTCTCGACGGACTGGCGAAGATCTCCGCGGAGCTGGGCCGTCCGGCCTGACCGGGGCACCTGTCACCCCTGACCGAGGACGGAGCGCATGGGCTTCCTGGACATCCTGCTCGGCCGCACCCGGCCGGCGGCCCCGGACCTGGACCGGCTGTTCGGCCTGCCGTCGGCGGCCGTCACTCTCCAGGCGGCCGCCGAGTTCACGCCGACCGGGCGGGGCTCGGTGTGCTTCACGACGGTGGAGGGCCCGGCGTTCGCCCGGATCCGGCAGGACATGACGGATCTGCTGAACGCGGACACCGAACGGGATCCGTCCTCGATCGAGTTCAGCCGCGACTCCTACGGCTACTCGTGGCTCCTCTCCCGCCGGGGCCCCGACGACCTGGCCTCGCTCGTCGGCGATCTGCACGCCGTGAACACCGCGCTCGAAGGATCGGGCTTCGGCCCTCAACTCCTGTGCTCCCTGGTCGGGTTCGGCAACGCGGAGGGCCGGACACTCGCGTTGGTGTACCTCTACAAGCGGGGCTCCTTCTACCCCTTCGCGCCGCTGCCCGGGGAGAAGCGGGACAACGCGCTGGAGCTGCGGATCAGAGCGGTCGTCGCGGACGACCTGCACATCGAGAGCGATCTGTCCCGCTGGTTCCCGGTGTGGGGCGCGCCGGGTCTGTGAGGCATGGGTGCCTCAACGGGCCTTCTGCTGGCGCCTGTTGAACGTCGGGCCGGCCGTTTCCGTATGGAGGGACGTCCTTGCTCTCAGCCCGAAGGGCCTTTCGTGAGGCACGCAACGAAGTGCGGTGCGGCCCGCTGGGCCGTGCTGCTCGCGACCGTGAGCGCGGTCGCGGGCACCACGGCGGCGCTGCCCGCGCAGGGGCCCGCGCCGTCCGTCGCCGCGGTGGACGACTGCGCCAGGGGCGGCGTGGACGTCACGGCGAGCAACGGGGGTGACGCGCCGTTCACCTTCCGCCTGGCCGGCGTCTCGGCCACCGTGGATCCGGGCCGGTCGCGGACCATTCTGGTTCCGGTCGCCGACCGCCAGAGCTACCGCTTCACCGTGCTCGGCCCGGGCGGCTTCCGCCAGGAGGTGAGCGGCGTACTGAACTGCGCGACGGCTTCCCCGTCGCCGGCGCCTTCGCCGCCCCCGCCACCCGCGACCGGCGCGGACCGGGCGGCCGGCGCCCGGCCCGTCACCGTCGCGCCCCGCGACGGCGCCGCGGGCGGGCGCCGGCTCGCGATCGCCGGCGTCACCGATCTCGACTCGCTGGTCGTGGGGACGGTTCTGGTGCTGCTCGGCGCGATGCTCTTCGTCGTACGGCGGCTCAGACTGTGAGCACCGCGCGCCGGGCAGCGGGTCCGGTCCGGCTCAGAAGTCGGCCTGGGCCTTCACATCGGCGCGGCCCACCGACTCCAGGCCGTACATCGAGCAGTACAGGTTGCGGATGTGCTCGATGTCGAGGTTGTGCGTGCGGGCCTCTCGGGACGGATAGAGCACGGTCAGCTCGTAACTGATCTCGCGGTTGATGGAGCCGGTCCTGTCGCGCCACTGGCCTCGGCCCTGCTGGATGGTCAGCCCGGACGGGAAGCGAGGGGTGATCACGTCGGCGACGAACTTCATGAACTGGTCGTCGGTTATGGGTGGTTCTCCGTTGTGGCGGCCTGTGCCGAAGTAGAGATGGGTCGCCAGATACGGGCTGCCGGAGGCGGCCGTCTGCGTTTGTGCCGACGCGGTGGCGGCCGTGCCGTAGGCGACTTCGGACACCGGTCCTCCGGTGGCGAAGAGGAGAACGACCGCCACGAATGCGGCGGCCGCGGGCGTGGACACCCGGATCTGGAGCATGTTGTCCCTGTCTGTGTGAAGTGGGGTGCTTTCCTGGCGGTGCCAGGTGGTCCTATCGGGAAGGACAGTCCTGGCCGTCGGAGTGCGAGGCGACGGACGCGAGCAGGAAGGCCGCCGCGTCCCGCAGGTTCACGGGCGCCGCCGGGCAGCCGCGCAAGCGGGCGGCGGTGCGGGCGAGGGTCTCGGTCGTCCGTACGGAGCCGATGCCCGCGGCGCGCGGAGCGAGGTCCGCGACGAGGTCCTCGGCGTCGCGCCAGGCACCGGCGCCGGCGAGGGCGGCGAGGAGTTCGGCGGTGAAGAGGTGGCGGTAGGAGGGGCCGGGGGCGGTGGCGGCCTCGTGCAGCAGCGGGATGGCGCGGTCCCAGTCCTGCAGCCTGGCGAGCACCCAGCCGTGGTGGCCGGTGAGTTCGGCCTGGTCGATCCACCAGGCCCAGGGCGGGTCCTGGGCCGAGGCGCCGTCCAGGAACCGGCTCCGGGCGCGCGAGATGAGCTCGTCGGCGTCCCGGTGGCCGCCCAGCATGGCGGTCGCGTGCGCCCGGCGGACCAGCACGAGCGTGCCGACCAGGGTCGGCAGCGGGCGGGGTCCGGACACGCGGGCGGCGGACTCCAGGGCGGCCCTCGGGCGTCCGGCGCGGGCGTGCAGCATGCTGTCGTTGAGCAGCACCAGGCGGGCGATCCCGCGGTCGCCGCAGAGTTCCGCGAGTGCCAGGGCGCGGACGTTCATGCGGTGGGCCGTGCGGTTCAGGCCCGCGTCGAAGAGGATCCAGCCGATCACTTCGCAGAGTTCGGCGAGGGCGGCGAGCAGGTCGCTGTCCTCGTCGCGCAGGGCGACGGGGTCGGCCGACAGCTCCGGGACGCCGTGCAGGAGCTCGCGCACGGCGGGCACCGCGGCCGTCGCGCCGTGCTCGGCGTCGAGGGCCACGAGGCGCTCAACTGCCCGCAGCGCGAAGGGAGTCAGGTGCTCACGGCCGATTCCGCCGCATCGTGGTGGGCCCGCCTGTGTCATGAGGGGATTCTGTCGGCCGCGCGCACGGCCCGGCCCTGGGTGAGGGCGGTGAACGAGGACGCGACCTGGGTCAGCCACTCCACCTCGTCGCGGAAGTCGTCGTACGGCGGCCTGGCGGGAATGTCGGCGGCGTCGGCCTGCTCGTCCCGTTCCTCGGCCGGGCGGTTCAGGACGGCCCGCACCTGGAGCGCCTCGCCGAGCGGCGAGGTGGGGTCTTCGGGGAGGCCGAGGGAACGGGCGACCCGGGAGAAGTCGGCCAGTGAGAGCGAGGTGCGCAGCATCAGCTGTCCGTCGCGTATCTCGATGACGCGCCGGTAGAGGCTGTAGTGCGGATCGCGCGGCGGGACCAGGTCGCGGGCCCAGGACCTGGGCGGGTCGAGCGCGATGTCCGGCGAGGCCTGGTACAGCGCCCACCACAGCGGCCGCAGCCTCAGGTACGAGCGGTAGCTGCGCAGCCAGCCCGCGGCGCGGGTGAGGTGGATGCCCCAGGACGGAATGGTCCAGCCGGTGATCTGGAGCAGGGCGCCGATGGTGCCGCACGACCACTGGATGGGGTCGAGGGCCGAGGCGTCGAAGTGCAGCCTGGTGCCGGCGATCTGAATGCTGCGGGTGACGCAGTAGACCAGGATCAGGCTCGCGCCGACGGTCACGGTGCGCATACCGACTTTGAGCCATTGCCGGTTGGCCATCTTGGTGAATCGCAGCGAGAGCCGGACCGTCTCGAATTGCCCGATGCCGCAGATGACGAGATAGAACGACATGTACAGCGCGTAGCGGCCGTCCTGAATACTGAGAAGGATCGTCGACGTCGCCGTTTTCGCGCTGGCGACCGGGCTGACCGCGAGCGAGGCCACCACCAGGGCACACAGCGCGGCGCCGAAGAACACGACCCGGCGCGTGGCCCGGTGCCGGGCCTCTTCGGGCGGTGAGGACCAGTACACGAGGACGACCTGCTGAGCCGCGGTGAGGACGACGACGGCCACCTGGACAATCAGCGAGGTGATGTTGGGCAGGCCGAACAAGTCGGAGATGTGCACCCGCAGCGCGTCCAGGTCGACCAGGAAACTGATCCCGGAACACAGGAAGTAGACGCACAGCGCCCACAGGGCGACATCGTGCTTTCTGCGCAGCAGATCCGGCAGCCGGTATGCGAAGGCGGCGAGGCCGCCGAGTGAACAGACCCAGGTGAGGACCAGGTTGACGGTATTCATGACTGGTCCGGATTGCCGACGCCGTTCTCGATGCGCGCGACGATCTCCGCGGCCTCCTCCGGCACGCCCCAGGCGGGTTCCAGCCACCTCTTGGTGGCGCGGGCCAGGATCAGCGAGGCCATCGTCTCGGCCTCCTGCTCCTCGTCGTCGCTGTAGCGGGAACGCATCAACATGCTCTGGACCACCGCCGGTTCGACATCGGTGAACAACTGACTCGTATCACTGTGGTCGAATTCCACGGAACCTCGGTGCTCGAAGGCGATATGAGACAGTTCATGGGCAATGATGTGCTCTTTGTGTGACGGGGAGGCAGCCTTCTCGTAAGCGATGATGTCGAAGTCGTCGAGTTTCAGCCACAGGCCGAAGAGATGACGTTCCGGGAAGGGCATCGGAATGAGATGGATGGGCCGCTGATTCTGTGTGCTGAGATAGCGGTGCAGTTCGTCGATGCCGCAGCCGTGCTCCATGCCCCAGTCCGCGAGCAGCGCCTCACAGGTTTGACGAACCTTTTTGAGACGGCGCCTGAGCCGACGGTCCTCCGGCGACGGTAACGCAGAGCCAGACACCTTCATCCTTTAGCCTTCCACGCCTTCCACGCTGGAGATGCAGGCCGTTGCAATGCCGATTTCAGCGGTGCCGGGGATTCAGGCTGCCGAATCCCCGGGCAGACAACGCGGCCATGATGCCACACCCCTCAACTCACCTACTGTTGAAGTGCCTTTCACCGACTCAGCCGAGAAAACTCAGCCGCACCTGCCGGTTCGGATTGTCCTTGTTCGTGTCCACCAGGCACACCGACTGCCAGGTGCCGAGCGCCAGCCGCCCGCCGATCACCGGCAGCGTGGCATGCGGCGGCACAAGCGCGGGCAGGACGTGGTCGCGGCCGTGGCCGGGGCTGCCGTGCCGGTGCTGCCAGCGGTCGTCGGCGGGGAGCAGCGTGTGCAGCGCGGCGAGGAGGTCGTCGTCGCTGCCCGCGCCGGTCTCCAGGACGGCCACGCCGGCCGTGGCGTGCGGGACGAAGACATTCAGCAGGCCGTCGCGGCCTGCCGCGCTCCGCGTCAGGAACTCCTCGCAGTCCTGGGTCAGATCGGTGACCGTCTCGCGGGAGCCGGTCGTGATGTTCAGGATGCGGGTGGTGAAGGCGTCGGACATGCTCCCCATCTTCCCGCCCAGGCGCCGGGTACGCGCGGGCGGCGCACCGGGGCCGTGCCCAACGGGCAAGATCGCGCGTCCGAGGAGCGAGACACCGTTGACCCCGTCCGGAACGGGTCGCTACGTTCACGCCATGTTGCGTACAGCCCTGCTCACCACGCGCGGTCACATCGACCTGCTGCGGGTGGCGTCCGCCGCCTGTTGTCGCGGCTGCTGACGTCCTTTCAGGCGACGGGCACCCTCTCGGCCGGTGCTGACGTTTCTTTCCGCCGGTCACGGCTGCTGAATCGCTTTCTTCCCCGGCCTGTCGCGACCGGTGACGTCGTACGCCTTCCACTTTTCCGGAGCCTTGCCGGACCTTTCCGAGCCTCGCCGTCGCCCGCCGACGCGTGCGGCCGGACGGTCGCGCCCCGTACCACCACCCGTCGGAATCCTGCGTCCGCGCAGGTCCGCGCCGTGGTGGCAGCCGCCGCTGCCCGAGGCCCACCCACTGCGCCGTCTCCCCACCATGGAGTCCCCTTGACCGTCGACCATGCTCCGCCGGCTATTTCGGCCACATCCGGTGGGGCCGCCCTGGCCCCACCGTCCGGTCCCGCCCTCGAACCGGTCGTTCCCGCCGCTTCCCGGGGCGGCCGACTGCGCTCCGTGCCGCGCTGGCTGCGCCGGGCCGTAGGGCCACTGACGCTCCTCGTTCTGTGGCAAGTCCTCAGCGCCACTGGGGTGTTGAGCCCCGACACCCTCGCTTCGCCCGGCACCGTCGCCCGCGCCGGGGCCGACTTGATCAGGGACGGAACACTGCCGTCGGCGATGGCCATCTCGCTCCAGCGAGTGGCCGTCGGCCTGCTCATCGGCGGCGCGGCCGGAATCGCGCTGGCCCTGCTCTCCGGGCTCTCCCGGCTCGGCGAGGACCTGATCGACGCCACCGTGCAGATGCTGCGCACCGTGCCCTGGGTGGGCCTGATCCCGCTGTTCATCATCTGGCTCGGCATCGGCGAGGCACCGAAGGTGGCTCTCATCGCGCTCGGCGTGGCCTTCCATCTGTATCTCAACGTGTACGCCGGGATCCGCGGCGTGGACGCCCAACTCTTCGAAGCGGGGCAGGCATTGGGCCTCGGACGCTGGGGTCTGGTGCGCCATGTGGTGCTGCCGGGCGCCCTGCCCGGCGCGATGACCGGGCTTCGCTACTCGCTCGCCACCGCCTGGCTGGCCCTGGTGTTCGGCGAGTCGATCAACGCGGACGCCGGGATCGGCTTCCTGATGAACCAGGCCCGCGAGTTCTTCCGCACCGACGTCATCGTCGTCTGCCTGGTCGTGTACGCCTTCCTCGGCCTGCTCGCCGACGCCGTCGTCCGCACTCTCGAAAGGCTGCTGCTCCAATGGCGACCGACCTTCACGGGCCAGTGACCACCACAGCCACCGCCGATGCCGTACGGGTCGAGGGGCTGACCCGGTCCTTCGACGGGCGGGCCGTCATCGACGGGCTCGAACTCACCCTGCGGGAAGGCGAGTTCACCGCACTGCTCGGACGCAGCGGCTGCGGCAAGTCGACGCTGCTGCGGGTACTGGCCGGGCTCGACCGGGAGATCGAGGGCACGGTGCTCGTGCCCAAGCGGCGAGCCGTCGCCTTCCAGGCGCCTCGGCTGATGCCATGGAAGCGGGTGTGGCGCAACGTACTCCTCGGGCTTCCCGGCAAGCCCCAACGGGCCGTCGCGGACAGCGCGTTGGAGGAGGTGGGGCTCGGGCACCGGTCCGGAGCCTGGCCCAAGACGCTGTCCGGCGGCGAGGCCCAGCGAGCCTCGCTCGCCCGCGCGCTGGTGCGGGAGCCCGATCTGCTGCTGCTCGACGAACCGTTCGGCGCGCTGGACGCGCTGACCCGGATCAAGGCACAGCAGTTGGTCGCCGAGCTGTGGCAGCGGCGCGGCTGCGCGGTGCTGCTCGTCACGCACGACGTGGACGAGGCGCTGCTGCTGGCCGACCGCGTGCTCGTCATGCGGGACGGCGTCATCGCCCATGACGCATCTGTCGGTCTCGACCGGCCCCGCGCGGTCGGCGCGCCCGGATTCGACGGGCTGCGGTCCCGGCTCCTCACCGAACTGGGCGTGGAGCAGCCCGCCGCCCCCTCCCTCTGAACCCCCCGCTGCCCCCCTGTGAAGGAAGCACGTACTCATGCGACGCCACACCCTGCCCGTCCTGCTCCTGCCGCTCACCCTGCTCGTCGCCGCCTGCGGCGGGAACTCGGCCGCCGACACCAAGACGAACTCCGGCTCCGGCGCGGTCACGCTCAACGTCGGTGACCAGAAAGGCGGTTCCGAGGCCATCCTGAAGGCGGCCGGTGAGCTCGACCACCTCGACTACAAGATCAAGTGGTCCACGTTCACCTCGGGCCCGCCCCTGCTCGAAGCGGTCAACGCCAAGGCCGTCGACATCGGCGCGGTCGGCAACACGCCGCCGGTGTTCGCCGCGGGTGCCGACTCGAAGATCAAGGTGGTGGCGGCCAGCCACGGCTCGTCCGCCGGCGAGGCGATCCTCGTGCCCGAGGACTCCCCGCTGAAACAGCCCTCCGACCTCAGGGGCAAGTCGATCGCCGTGGCCCAGGGCAGTTCCGCCCACTACCAGTTGCTGGCCACGCTGAAGAAGGCCGGGCTCGGCATCGGCGACGTCGAGCTCAGCTACCTCCAGCCCGCCGACGCCCTAGCCGCGTTCAACCGCGGCAAGGTCGACGCCTGGGCGGTGTGGGACCCGTACACCTCGCAGGTCCTCGGCTCGAAGAAGGGGCGTGTGCTCGCGACCGGCGAGGGGGTCGTCAACGGCCTCGGGTTCCAGGTCGCGGCGCCCGCCGCGCTGGGCGACCCCGCGAAGGCGAAGGCCATCGGGGACTACGTCCAGCGCCTCAACCGCGCCCAGGACTGGGTGTTCAAGCACCCCGAGGCCTGGGCCAAGGTCTGGTCGAAGGAGACCGGGCTCCCCTACTCCGTGGCGCTCGACTCGGTGAAGCGCAGCAACGGCACGCGCGTCGCGGTGGCCGTGGACGATGCCGCGATCGCCTCGGAACAGCAGATCGCCGACACCTTCGCCGATCTGAGGCTGATCCCGCGCCGGTTCTCCTTCAAGGACTACGTCGACACCCGCTTCAACGGCTCCCTGCCCGCCTCCACCACCGCGCCCCGCTCGTGCGGAAAGGCCTCCTCCTGATGACCGTCCATCTGCACTGGTTCCTGCCCACCGGCGGTGACGGCCGGACCCTGGTCGACCGGCACGCCTACACCGACGGCGGCATCAAACGCTCGCGGATCACTCCGGTCACCGGGGTGCGCGCGCCCGACATCGAGTATCTGGCCCAAATCGCCAAAGCGGCCGAGCAGTTGGGGTTCGAGGCGGTCCTGACGCCGACGGGGACCTGGTGCGAGGACGCCTGGCTGACGACGGCCGCGCTCGCCCAGCACACCGAGCGGCTGAAGTTCCTGGTCGCCTTCCGGCCCGGCGTCATCTCCCCCGTCCTCGCCGCGCAGATGGCGGCCACCTATCAGCGCATCACGCGCGGCCGGCTGCTGCTCAACGTGGTGACCGGCGGCGACTCGACCGAGCAGCGCCGCTTCGGCGACCATCTGGACCACGACCGGCGCTATGCGCGGACCTCGGAGTTCCTTTCGGTCGTACGGGGTGTCTGGCGCGGGCAGCCGTACGACTTCGACGGCGAGCACTACCAGGTGGAGGGCGGGCTGACCGCGCTGCCGCCGGACCCGCTGCCGGAGATCTTCTTCGGCGGCTCGTCGGCGGCGGCCGGACCGGTGGCCGCCGATCACGCGGACGTGTATCTGACCTGGGGCGAGCCGCCCACGCAGGTGAAGCAGAAGATCGACTGGATCCGGGGGCTCGCGGAGGAGCGGGGGCGCAGCGTCCGGTTCGGCATCCGGCTGCACACCATCTCGCGGGATTCGTCTCGCGAGGCGTGGGCGACGGCCGACCGGCTGCTCGGCGACCTCGACGCCGAGACGATCGCGGCGGCCCAACAGGCACTCGGGAAGAGCGAGTCGGTGGGCCAGCAGCGGATGCTCGCCCTGCACGGCGGCTCACGGGCCGACCTTGAGATCTCGCCGAATCTGTGGGCGGGCGTGGGTCTGGTGCGGGGCGGCGCGGGCACCGCGCTGGTCGGCAGCCATGCGGAGGTGGCCGACCGCATCGAGGAGTACCACGACCTCGGCATCGAGCACTTCGTGCTCTCCGGCTACCCGCATCTGGAGGAGGCGTACTGGTTCGGCGAGGGCGTGACGCCCGAGCTCGCCGCGCGCGGTCTGCTGCCGAGGATCCCGGCCTCGCCGCTGCTCGGGGTGCCCGCAGCGAACGGGCGCCCGGCCTCCGCGCCGGGCGGGGCGCCGCTCCTGGTGGGCGGCGGGCGCTGAGCGGGCCGTCCCGGGAAGATCCCCGCACCCCGCACGGTTGGTAGAACCGTGAACGACTTCGGGGTGCGAGACGTGGACGTGGTGGTCATAGGCGCCGGGCAGGCGGGTCTGTCCGGCGCCTACCACCTGCGGCGGGCGGGCCTGGAGCCCGACCGCGACTTCGTGGTGCTCGACCACGCGCCGCGACCGGGCGGCGCCTGGCAGTTCCGCTGGCCCTCGCTCACCTACGCCAAGGTGCACGGCATGCACGCGCTGCCCGGCATGGAGCTGACGGGGGCCGCCGCGGACCGCCCCTCCTCGGAGGTCATCGGCGGGTACTTCGGCGCGTACGAGGACGCCTTCGATCTGCGGGTGCACCGGCCCGTCGATGTCAGCGCCGTACGGGAGGGCGAAGGCGGGCGGCTGCTCGTCGAGACCTCCTCGGAGGGCGGCTATGCGGCGCGTTCGCTGATCAATGCCACCGGGACCTGGGACCGGCCGTTCTGGCCGCGCTATCCGGGGCAGGAGATGTTCCGGGGGCGGCAGTTGCACACCGCGAACTATCCGGGGCCCGACGCTTTCGCGGGGCAGCGGGTCGTCGTGGTCGGCGGCGGGGCCTCGGGCACCCAGCATCTGATGGAGATCGCCGAGGTCGCGGCGGACACGACGTGGGTGACGCGCCGGCCGCCGGTGTTCCGCGAGGGCCCGTTCGACGAGGAGGCCGGGCGCGAGGCCGTGGCGATGGTCGAGGAGCGGGTGCGGCTCGGGCTGCCGCCGAGGAGCGTGGTCTCGGTGACGGGGCTGCCGCTGAACGACGCCGTCCGGGCGGCGCGGGCCAAAGGTGTCCTGGACCGGCTGCCGATGTTCGACCGGATCACCGAGCACGGGGTGGCCTGGAACGACGGGCGGACCTTCGAGGCCGACGTCATCCTCTGGGCGACCGGTTTCCGTCCGGTCGTCGACCATCTCGCCCCGCTGCGGCTGCGCGAGCCGGGCGGCGGCATCCGCATCGAGGGGACCAGGGCGGCCCGGGACGAGCGTGTCCACCTGGTCGGATACGGGCCCTCAGCGTCGACGATCGGCGCGAACCGGGCCGGGCGAGCGGCGGTGCGCGAGATCAAGCGGCTGCTCGAACGGAATCCGGTCGGGGTGTAGCCGGCTCGCCGGGGGGCGCCGACCGGCTCAGCCGGCCTTTGCTGCCTTCTTCTGGTTTTCGTTGAACTCCCTCACGTTCAGCTCCTGTTGGGCATAGCTGTCGGTGAAGCGGGTGTCGCCGGGGGCCACCGTCACGAAGTAGAGCCAGTTGCCCGGGGTCGGGTTCAGGGCGGCGCTCATCGCGTGTCGGCCCGGGTTTCCGATGGGCGTCGGCGGCAGGCCCTTGTGCCGGTAGGTGTTGTACGGGCTGTCGGTCCTGGCCTCGTCCGCGGTGGTGGTCAGCGTCGAGCGGTTGAGCGCGTAGTTCAGCGTCGAGTCCATCTGGAGCGGCATGCCGAGGGCCAGGCGGTTGCGGATGACGCGCGAGACCTTGCCCATGTCGGCCGGGGTTTCGGCCTCGGCCTGCACAATTCCGGCGATGGTCACCATCTGATACGCCGTCAGCCTGCCGTGCCGGGCGCCCACGGCGGTCCGATCCTGCCCGAACTGCTTGTTGGCGGTCTCGACCATGTAGGCGAGCAGTCCGCCCGGGGTCGTGTCGTCCGCGATCGGGTACGTCGCCGGGTACAGATAGCCCTCGGGGTTCCCCTTGGCCTCGGCCGGAAGCCTGAGGTGCGCCTTGGCGGCGGCCGCTTTCGTGGTGCCGGGCGGCAGATCGAGGCGCTTGTCGACGGCCGCGTACACCTGGCTCGCCCGCCATCCCTCCGGCACGACCAGCGTCCGGACCGGGGCGTCGGTCTCCCGCAGCAGCAGGAAGAGCACCACGGCGTTCACCACGAGCAGCGCGAGCGCCAGCAGGAGGAACAGTCGGCCACGCCGGGACAGCCCGGCCCGTCGACGGTACGAGGTCTCACTCATGGCGGCACGCTACCCCCAGATATAAGGCAAATCAGACATTCGCCGGTAGTCGACACGCAACGCGCCCAGCCCTGGGGAACACACGAACAGGGGATCGGTTGTTCGCCGGTATGCGTGATCGTCACGGCATTCGTTGCTCAACTCCCTTGTGGCGACGGATGCTTGAGGGGCGCAAGCGACGGGCTGCAGACCGGCATTGCGCAGTCCCACAACGGCATCTGCCCGATGCCCACCGCACCAGGAGAAAGCACCACCATGAACCTCATTACTGGCCTGCTCGCCGGCGTCCTCCACTTCATCGGCTGGCTCGTCTGACGATCGTCACGCCCGGCGCCGTCGCTCCCCGTCCCACGGGAGCGGCGGCGCCGCCGTGTGCGGGGACACCGGGGCTCAGCCTGTGACCTGGGCCAGCTCGGCGTCCCTGCGGACCAGGGCCGCGTATCTGCCGTCCTGGCCGAGCAGTTCCTCATGGGTGCCGCGCTCGGCTATCAGGCCGCCGTCGAGGACGACGATCTGGTCCGCGTCGCGCACGGTGGACAGACGGTGGGCGATGGTGATGGTGGTGCGACCCGCGGAGAGCGCGTCGATGGCCTGCTGGACGGCATGTTCGGTACGGGTGTCGAGTGCGCTGGTCGCCTCGTCGAGGATGAGGACGGGCGGGTCGCGCAGGATCGTACGGGCGATGGCCAGGCGCTGTTTCTCACCGCCGGAGAACCGGTAGCCTCGCTCGCCGACCAGGGTGTCGTAGCCGTCGGGCAGCGAGGCGATGTGGTCGTGGATCTGGGCGGCGCGGGCGGCCTCCTGCAGTTCCTCATCGGTGGCTTCCGGCTTGGCGAAGCGGAGGTTCTCGGCGACCGAGGCGTGGAAGAGGTACGTCTCCTGGGAGACGACGCCGACCGAGCGGGCCAGGCTGTCGAAGTCCAGCTCACGCACGTCGACGCCGTCGAGGGTGACGCGTCCGCCGGTCACGTCGTACAGGCGCGGCACCAGGTAGCTGAGCGTGGATTTGCCGGAGCCGGTGGGGCCGACCACGGCGAGGCTGCCGCCCGCGGGCACGGTCAGGTCGATGCCGGAGAGGGTGGGCCGCTCCTGCTTGTCGTCGTAGTGGAAGTCGACGCCTTCGAAGCGGACGGCGCCGCGCGCCTTGGTCAGGCGTACCGGCTCGTCGGGCTCGGTGATGTCCACCGGCAGGTCGAGGTATTCGAAGATCCGCTGGAAGAGGGCGAGCGAGGTCTGCATCTGGACGCCCGTGGACAGCAGGCTCACGGCGGGCCGGAACAGGCCCTGCTGGAGCGAGACGAAGGCGACGAGGGTGCCGATGGAGACGGTGGGGCCACCGGTCTCCAGGGCTATGCCGGCCGCCCAGTAGATGACGGCGGGCATGGCGGCCATGACGATGCCGATGGTGGACATGCGCCAGCGGCCGGCCATGTTGGAGCGGACTTCGAGGTCGACGAGGCGCTCGGACTCGGCGGCGAAGGACTTGGTCAGCGAGTCGGCCCGGCCCATGGTGCGGCCGAGCAGGATGCCGCTCACCGACAGCGATTCGGTGACCTCGGCGGCCATGGCGGCCATCTGCTTCTGACGCTGGGTGGTGATCTTCTTGCGTTCGCGGCCGACCCTGCGGCTGATCCACACGAACACCGGCAGCAGGAGCAGCGACACGATGGTCAGGCGCCAGTCGAGCGCCAGCATCGCGACGACGGAGGCGACGACGGCCGTCAGGTTGGAGACCAGCGAGGTCGCGGTGGAGGTGACGGTCGCCTGCATGCCGCCGATGTCGTTGGCGATGCGGGACTGCACCTCGCCGGTGCGGGTCCGGGTGAAGAAGGCGAGCGGCATCCGCTGGAGCTGGGCGTAGACCGCCGTGCGCAGGTCGTGCATGACGCGCTGGCCGACGGTGGTGCTGATGAGCGTCTGCAGCACGCCGAACACGCTGTTCACGACGGCGGTGGCGATCATGCCGAGGGCGAGCAGGCTCAGCAGGCCCGTGCGGTTCTGCGGGATGGCGACGTCGAGGATCTCGCGCAGCAGGAACGGCGAGGCGACCGAGACGAGCGAGGACGCGGCGACGAGCAGCCCGACGATCGCGAGCCTGCCGCGGTAGGGGCGGAACAGGCCGAGGATGCGGCGGACCTGGGCCGGCTCTTGCGGCCCGGTGCCGCGGGGCGGGGGTGTCCAGGTGGATTGTTCGGGGCGCATGGGCTCCTTCGACAGGGTGTGAGGGCGTCCGCCCGAAGGCGGAACGGCGATGACTTCGGGAGCATAGCTCATTGTTACCTATACTCACAATGAACGGGGTCCTGTTATTGTTCCCGTATGCAGCCACACATTTCCCGGGCCCCCGACGCCGACGGCCTGCTGGCCGAGCAGTTGCTGCGGCTGACCCGCCGACTGCACCGGATCCAGAAGCAGCACCTGGAGCCGGTCGGCATCACGCCCGCGCAGTCCCGGCTGCTGCGCACGGTCGCGCACTGGAACGAGCCGCCGCGCATGGCCGATCTGGCCGCGCGCCTCGAAGTGGTCCCGCGCGCCGTGACCACGCTGGTCGACGCGCTGGAGGAGAGCGGGAACGTGCGCCGGGTGCCGGATCCGACCAACCGCCGGGTGATCCGCATCGAGCTCACGGACACGGGCCGCGCTACGCTGCGCGCCCTGCGCAGCGCGCGCCGGGGCGCCGCAGAGGAGATCCTGGCTCCATTGACCGCCGACCAGCGCGAGGTGCTCGGCGGACTCCTGACGGCTCTGGTGGACGGATCCCCGGAGCGCCGCTGCTGACGGACCCGAGGAGGCCGTGGCCATGCCACTCCTTGAGCCAGATCCGCGAAGCCTCCGCCCGCGAGGACGCCGCGAGCCGTCGCCCGACCGGGTCCCCGACCGCCTGGCGGGCGGCACCCCGGAGCCGCTGCGCTCGGAGCTGATCGCGCTGCTCGGGGCGGAAAAAGTGTGCTGGAAGGTCTCCGACCTCGTACGGTACGCCTCGGACGCCAGCCCGTACCGCTTCGTCCCGCAGGCCGTCGTCGTCGCCGAGGACATCGACGACGTCTCCGCGGTCCTGTCGTACGCGCACGGCAGGGGCCGCGAAGTCGTCTTCCGGGCGGCGGGCACCAGCCTGAACGGGCAGGCGCAGGGCGAGGACATCCTGGTCGACGTGCGCCGGCACTGGGTGGGGATCGAGGTGCTCGACGACGGGCGGCGGGCGCGGATCCTTCCGGGGACCACCGTCGTCCGCGCCAATGCCGCGCTCGCCCGGCACGGCCGCATGCTCGGGCCCGATCCGGCGAGTGCGATCGCCTGCACGGTCGGCGGGGTCGTCGCCAACAACGCCTCGGGCATGACGGCGGGCACCACCCGCAACTCCTACCGCACGGTCTCCTCGCTCACCTTCGTGCTGCCCAGCGGCACGGTCGTCGACACCGGCGATCCGGCGGCCGACGAGGACCTCGCGCATGCCGAACCCCGGCTCTGCGAAGGCCTGTTGGCGCTCAAGAGGGAGATCGAGGCGGACCCGGAGCTGACCGCCCGGATCCGCGCCAAGTACGAGATCAAGAACACCAACGGGTACCGCCTGGACGCGTTCCTCGACGGGTCGACGCCGGTCGAGATCCTGCGCGGGCTCATGGTCGGCTCCGAGGGCACCTTCGGCTTCATCTCGGAGGTCGTCTTCGACACGCTGCCGCTGGACCGCCTGGTGTCCACGGCGCTGCTCTTCTTCCCCTCGCTGCCCGCCGCGGCGGCGGCCGTGCCGCTGTTCAACGAGGCGGGCGCGGTCGCCGTGGAGCTGATGGACGGCAATACGCTGCGGGCCTCCGTCAGCGTCAAGGGCGTACCCGCCGACTGGGCCGGGCTGCCCAAGGACACCACCGCGCTCCTCGTGGAGTTCCGGGCACCCCACGAGGCGGCCCAGGAGGCGTACGAGCGGGCGGCCACCGAGGCGATGGCCGGACTCGAACTCGTCGCGCCCGTCGCCTCGGTGACCAACGAACTCACCCGGGACGCGCGCACGATCGCCGGGTACTGGAAGGCCCGCAAGGCATTCGTGACCGCGGTCGGCGGCTCCCGCCCCTCCGGTACGACGCTGATCACGGAGGACTTCGCGGTACCGCCGTCCAGCCTCTCCGGGGCCTGTGCGGCGCTGCTCGAACTCCAGGCCCGGCACGGTTTCGACGCGGCCGTCGCCGGTCATGCCGCGCACGGGAACCTGCACTTCCTGCTCGCCTTCGACGCGTCGAAGCCGTCCGACGTCGAGCGGTACGCGGCGTTCATGGACGAGTTCTGCCGCCTCACGGTGGAGCGCTTCGACGGGTCGCTCAAGGCCGAGCACGCCACGGGCCGCAACATCGCGCCGTTCCTGGAGCTGGAGTGGGGGCCGAAGGCGACCGAGCTGATGTGGCGCACCAAGCAAGTCATCGATCCCGACGGGGTGCTGGCGCCGCGCATCGTGCTCGACCGCGACCCTCAGGCGCACCTTCGGGGGCTCAAGACCATCCCGAAGGTGGAGCTGATCGCCGATCCGTGCATCGAGTGCGGCTTCTGCGAGCCGACCTGCCCCAGCCGCGACCTGACCACCACACCGCGTCAACGGATCGTGCTGCGAAGGGAGTTGACGCGCCAGCCGGACGGCTCGCCGGTAGCGGCCGGGCTGCTCGACTCGTACGGCTATGACGCCGTCGACACCTGTGCAGGCGACTCCACCTGCGCCCTCGACTGTCCGGTCGGCATCGACACCGGCGCCCTGATGAAGGAGTTCCGGCACCGGCGGCACAGCCCGCGCGAGGAGCGGGTCGCGGCGTTCGCCGCCCGCCATTTCAAGGTGGTAGAGGCCTCCGCGCGGCTTGGCGTCGCGGCGGCGGACAAGGTCGGCGACCGGCTTCTGGAGCGGGCGACCGGCCTCGCCCGCCGGGCCGTACGCCCCGATCTCGTACCAAAGTGGCTGCCCCAGATCCCGGGCGCGGCCCCTGCCTCGCTCCCCCGCACCGAGCGGGTCGGCGCCTCGGCCGTGTACTACCCGGCCTGCGTCAACCGCCTCTTCGGCGAACCCGAGGGCTTCCGCGGGCCCTCGCTCCCCCAGGCCCTGGTGGCCGTGTCCGAGCGCGCCGGGCGGCCGGTGTGGATCCCGGACGACATCGCGGGCACCTGCTGCGCCACGATCTGGCACTCCAAGGGGTACGTCGAGGGCAACGCGGTCATGGCCAACCGCATCGTCGAGGCCGCGTGGGGCTGGACCGCCGGGGGCCGGCTCCCCCTGGTCGTCGACGCGTCGTCGTGCACGCTCGGCATCGCGCACGAGGTGGTGCCGTATCTCACCGACGACAACCGGGAGTTGCACGGCGAGCTGAAGGTGGTCGACTCCGTGGTGTGGGCCGCGGAGGAGCTGCTTCCGCGCCTCACGATTCTGCGCACGGCGCGGTCTGCCGTCCTGCATCCGACGTGCTCCATGCGGCACTTGGGCGACGAGGCGTCATTGAGGGCCGTCGCCTCGGCCTGTGCGGAGGAGGTCGTGGTGCCGGACGATGCGGGGTGCTGCGGGTTTGCGGGGGACCGGGGGATGCTGCATCCGGAGCTGACGGCTTCGGCCACGGCCCGGGAGGCGGCGGAGGTTCGCTCACGCCCCTACGAGGCGCATCTGTCGGCCAACCGGATGTGTGAGGTGGGGCTGGAGCGGGGTACGGGGCGGCGGTATTACTCCGTGATTCTGGAGCTTGAGCGGGCGACTCGGCCGGGGCCGGAGTGCCTTCGGCGTCGCTAGGCGCGGCGGGGCTTCGACTGCGGGTCGTCTCTGGCTGAGCGCGCCCACGCGGCGGAGCCGCACGATGTCAGAGCCTCGCGCCCCTAAGCAGGCCCCCCGGCGCCTCAGGCGGAGGTACGTCTGCGTGTAGGCCTTTCACTGCGGACCGTGCGTGGCTGGTCGCGCAGTTCCCCGCGCCCCTTGTAGGGCCCCCCGCGCCCATCTGAACCCAGTTCCCTGCACACGCACCGGTGGCGACACGCGCACCCCGCGCTCTTGCGCACCGCCTGTCCCACCCTTCAAAGTCCTTACCTGAGTTCGGTAAAGGGCGCACAAATGGCTGCCCATGCAAGTCTCGTCGATCACCTGGAGGTTCGATGAACGACGCGGTACCGGAGCAGCACGATCTCAGTCGGCGGGCTGTTCTGTGGTCTGCGGGAGCAGCCAGCGCCGGGCTCGCTTTCGGGGCTGCGCCCGCAGGAGCGGAGGAGGTTTACGCGCAGGAACCCCGGCGCCAGGGCGGGACCATGATCGGGGTGCCCTTCCAGCGGCGTTCGGCCGTGCGGGTCGCGCTGATCGGGCTCGGCAATCGGGGCGGGGCGATGATCGACCTCTACCTCGCCGTGCCCGGTGTCAAGGTGGTGGCGTTGTGCGATCCGGTGAAGGCGAAGGCCGAGCGGGCCGCTGCCAAGGTCACGGCCGCCGGGCAGCCCGCGCCGGCCGTGTACGTGCACGGCGACCACGACTACGAGCAGCTGCTCCAGCGAGGCGACATCGACTTCGCGCATGTCGCAACCCCTTGGGACTCGCACTTCGAGATCGCCAAGTCGGCGCTCCTGAACGGGGTTCACGTCGGCGTGGAGTGTCCCGTCGCGCTCCAGCTGGACCAGCTGTGGGACCTGGTGAACCTCTCCGAGCGCACCCGTAGGCACTGCATGCAGCTGGAGAACTGCTGTTACGGCCGCAACGAGATGCGGGTGCTGCGCATGGCGCACGCGGGGAAGTTCGGGGATCTGCTGCACGGCGCGGGCGCGTACAACCACGATCTGCGGGGCCTGATGTTCGACCCCGCGTACTACGAGGGCCCGTGGCGCAGGCTCTGGCACACCCGGCTGCGCGGCGACCTCTACCCCAACCACGGCTTCGGCCCGGTCGCCAACTACATGGACCTCAACCGGGGCGACCGCGCGGTCAGCATCGTCAGCGTCGGCTCGCCCTCGCTCGGCCTGGCCCAGTACAGGGCCGCCAACATGCCTGCGGGAGACCCGAGTTGGAAGGAGACATACATCGAGAGCGATCGCACGATCAGCCTCGTGCAGACCGCCAAGGGCCGGGTGATCCGCCTGGAGCACGACGTGTCGACGCCGCATCCGTACAGCCGGATCAACAGCCTCGGCGGCACCAAGGGGCTCTTCGAGGACTACCCCGAGCGGATCTACATCGAGCCGGACCACAAGAACGACGAGTGGGGCGACTTCTCGAAGTACGCCGAGTGGGACCACTGGCTGTGGAAGGAGCACGCCAATCCGCCGGGCGGGCACGGCGGGATGGACTACATGCTGGTGTTCCGCCTCATGCAGTGCATGCGCCTGGGGCTCGTGCCCGACTTCGACGTGTACGACGCGGCGACGTGGACCTCGCCGGTCCCGCTGAGCAATCTGTCGATCAAGCAGCGCGGCATGCCGCAGCAGATTCCCGACTTCACGCGCGGCGAGTGGAAGAAGTCCCGCCCCGGGATGGACTCCGAGAAGCCTGCCGAGGTGTGAGACGGGGTGCCCCCGGCCTGCGCGGGCCGGGGGCAGCGACGGTTCAGCAGTGCCGGACGTCCTCGGTCAGGGCGCCCTGGGCCGTCTTCAGGCTGCGGTCGTAGCAGCCGTCCGAGCCGTACAGGCGGTAGCGCTCGGCGGAGGTGCCGACCGCATGGCGCTGCTCGCGCGGCACGTTCATCGTCCAGGACGCGTCACCCTGATAGGTGTCGTCGAGGTGCGAGAAGGCAGTGGGGCGCGCGCCGCGCAGGGTGAGGGCGTCCGCGCGGTCGCCGAGGGTGATGACGGTGCGCAGCCGGTTGTCCGCGGCGATGGTCGTCGTGCCGTCCATCGTGTAGGTCCGGTTGTTCCGGGCGGTCACGGCGGGGCCCCGGCCGTCCGTCGTCACGCTCTCGTCGTCGTGCCAACTCCCCTTCAGGGCATCGGTGTTCTCGCCCTCGGTCCAGCGGTGCACCGAGTCGGCCGACACCGATCGGGCCACCGTCGTGGTGACGCGGCCGTGCGAGGTGTTGAGGTAGCCGGCCGTGGTGAGCCGGTGGCTGCTGCTCGCGTCGAGGCGCAGTTCCGGCGAACCCGGCTTGTATGTGGTCGAGTTGACCGGTGTCGTCTCGTCGTGCCGGGTCAGCGCGCCCGTCACGACCTTGCTGCCCTTGTCCTGCCAGACGAGCAGGTTCCTGGGCGTGGACCAGCCCGACTGCCCTGCGGGGACCCCGGCGACCGACACCTCGACCTGGTGCGGGCGGCCGTCGTTGAGCAGCGCCGCGTACGGCGTCAGGTCGTACTCGACGGGCTTCACGTCGAAGGCGCGGGGCGCCGGGACGACGTACCAGAGGAAGGGGTTGGACCAGCCGCCCGTCCATACGGTGGGGAACGGGGCGGCTATTCCGGCGAGTTGGCCGTCGACCCTGACCTGCACCTCCCGGTTCGGGCCGGCCTGCGCCTTGCAGGAGTAGGCGGCGGGGTCGGGGACCGCGAGGTACCAGAACTCCTCGCAGCCGCCGCCCGAGCCGGTCGCGTACACCTCGGCGACGACGCGTTCGGCGTTGCGCGGGGTGGTGACCTGCGGGGTGTCCAGCGGGAGCACCTTGTCGGGGGTCGCGGCGGGCGCGGTGCGGCCCTCGGCGGCGTAGAAGGTGAGCGTCACCTCGACGTCGATGACGCCGGTGTAGGTGTCGTCGACGGTGTTGCCGATCAGCATCTCGACGGGCTGCGCGGCACGGAAGGTGTCGCTGTAGCGCGTGACGTCCTTCTCGACGTTCCAGGCGATGCCGTCCACCGAGGGCTCCGGCGTCGAGGTGCGCAGCACTTCCACGCCGCCGACGTGGAGATAGCCGAGGCGGTCGTACTGGCGCCCCTTGACCTTGCCGTCGAGGCGCAGCACCACCTTGCTCCAGCGGTCGCCGCAGCCCTTGGGAGGCGCGTAACTCCCCTTGTAGGGCGTGTAGTCGCGGAACTGGGCTTGTGCCAGGGCGACTTGGCAGGACTTGGTGTGGGGGGTGGCCACCGGCGGCGCCGCGGTCAGCGGGTCGTGCCAGTCGGTGCCGAACTCGGCGGGCGGGGTGTCGGCAGCGGCGGCCGGGCCCGCGCCGAGCACCAGACCGGCGGCCAGGGTGAGGCCGCCGAGCATGGACATGATCCTTCGTCGTCTCATGGGTCAGGAGTGAAGCGCGAGCGCGGCCGGGACGCCAGACCCGAGGGGCGGACCATGGCGGGTTCTGGGCCCCAACGCGGAAAAATCGATTGAAATGCGCAAGTGGAAAGGGCGAACCTTGCACGGCTCCAGCCACTCGATGCAAGGAATCCCGGGACGTCATGCAGATTCGCGATCTTCCCTTTACGGATCCAGGCGAACCGGACGTCCGCTCGGGTCCCCGCTTCCTCTACTGGCTGGGCCGCAATCAGATCGGCGGCCAGCTCAAGTCCCTCGCCTGGGGACTGCTGCACCAGTGCGGCATCGCCGGACTGCCGCTGACCGTCGGCCTCGCCGTACAGGCGGCCGTCGACCGCTCGGGCAACCGGCTCGCGCTGGCCGCGGCGCTCAATGTGCTGCTCGGCGTGGCCATCGCGGTAGGCGAGATGATGCTGCACCGCACCGCGGTGACCAACTGGATCACCGCGGCCGCCCGGGTGCAGCAGCTGCTCGCGCGCAAGACCGCCGAGCTCGGCTCGGTGCTCACGCGCCGGGTCGCGGCGGGCGAAGTGGTGGCGGTGTCGACGGGTGACGTCGAGAAGATCGGATGGTTCGTGGAGGCGCTTTCGCGCTTCGCGGCGGCCGCCGCCGCACTCGTGATCATCTGCGTCGGGCTGCTGATCTACCAGCCCGCGCTCGGCATCGTCGTCGCGATCGGCGTGCCCGTACTGGCCCTGGCCGTCCTGCCGCTGCTGCCACGCGCCACCAGGCGTGCGGACATCCAGCGCGAAAAGGCGGGCCGGGCAACGGAGTTGGCGTCCGACACGGTCGCCGGGCTGCGCGTGCTGCGCGGCATCGGCGGCGAGGAACTGTTCCTCGGCCGCTACCGCGAGGCTTCGCAGGAGGTCCGCCGAGCCGCGGTGCGCAGCGCCCGCATGTGGTCGCTGATCTCGGCGGTCCAGGTGCTCCTGCCCGGCCTGCTGCTCATCACCGTCGTCCTGTACGGCGCGCATCTGGCGCTCGACGGACGGATCGCGGTGGGTGAACTGGTCACCGTGTACAGCGCGGTGACGCTGATGCTGTACCCGTTGCAGCACTTCGAGGAGATCGCGATGGCGTACTCGTTCTCGCGGCCCTCCGCGAAGCGGGCGGCGCGGGTGCTCGCGATCCAGCGGGTCACCGACCCGGCGGGGACGGACACGGGGGTGCCGTCCGGGCCGGAGCGGGCTCTGCCGTCCGGTGACCTGTACGACCCGGCGACCGGGCTGCTGGCACCCGAGGGCCGGTTCACGGCCGTGGTGTGCGGCGACCCGGACGCGGCCGGACGGCTCGCGGACCGGCTCGGCGGACATGCCGCGGAGCCGGACGAGCTGCCGTCGGTGCTGCTCGGCGGGGTCGCGCTCGACGGGCTCGCGCTGGACGACGCCCGCACCGTCGTCCTGGTCCAGGACAAGGACCCGGTGCTGCTCTCGGGCACGCTGCGCGAGCTGCTCGACGTGCCCTCGTCCGGGCAGGTCGAGGCGGCGGACGCGCTGGCGGCGGCGCAGTGCGGTGACGTACTGGAGGCGCTCGCACAGGCGTCGGTCGACGACGGGCAGGACCCGATGGGCACCCGGATCACCGAGCGCGGCCGGTCGCTCTCGGGCGGGCAGCGTCAACGCCTCGCCCTGGCACGGTCGTTGGTGGCCGACCCCGAGGTCCTGGTGCTCGACGAGCCGACCTCGGCGGTCGACTCGCACACCGAGGCGCGGGTCGCGGACGGCATCAAGCGACTGCGTGCGGGGCGTACGACGGTCGTGTTCACGTCGTCACCGCTGCTGCTCGACCTGGCCGAGCGGATCGTGTTCGTGCACGACGGCGAGGTCGCGTCGGTGGGTGTGCACCGCGAACTGGTGCACACCGACGCCCGCTACCGCGCGGTCGTCACCCGCGAGACGGACGAGGAAGAGTCGAAGACGATGTCGCAGGCGACGTCACGGGCGATGGAGAAAGTGGAGGAGTCGGCATGATCGGCGTGGCAGCACCGGAGTACGACCCGGCGGCCCCGCAGTCGGCCACCACCCTGCCGGTGGGCACCCCGGCGACGGTGCGTTCGTACGTCAAGGAACTCATGCGGCGCCACCGCAGGGCGTTCTCGGTCCTGATCGGGGTCAACGCCGTCGCCGTGATCGCGTCGATGGTCGGCCCGTACCTGCTCGGCGGTGTCGTGGAGGACCTGTCGAAGGGATCCCGCGACCTTCACCTCGGCCGCGTGGCAGCCCTGTTCGCGGCCGCGCTGATCATCCAGACGGTGTTCGTGCGGATGGTGCGGCTGCGCGGCGGGATGCTCGGCGAGGAGATGCTGGCCGATCTGCGCGAGGACTTCCTGGTGCGGTCGGTCGGGCTGCCGCCGAGCGTCCTCGAACGGGCCGGTACGGGCGACCTGTTGTCCCGGATCACCACGGACATCGACCGGCTGGCCAACGCGATGCGTGAGGCCGTGCCGCAGCTGGCGATCGGCGTGGTGTGGGCGGCGCTGCTGCTCGGCGCGCTCGGGATCACGGCCCCGCCGCTGGCCCTCGCGGTGCTGATCGCGCTGCCGGTCCTGGTCGTGGGCTGCCGCTGGTACTTCCGGCGGGCGCCCGCGGCCTACCGCTCGGAGGCCGCCGGCTACGCGGCGGTCGCCTCCGCGCTGACCGAGACGGTCGACGCGGGCCGCACGGTCGAGGCGCACCGCCTCGGCGCCCGCCGGATCGCGCTCTCGGACCAGCGGGTCAAGGAGTGGACGGCCTGGGAGCGGTACACGCTGTGGCTGCGCTCGGTGCTCTTCCCCGTAGTCAGCGTCAGTCACATGACGATCATGGTGTCGGTACTGACGATCGGCGGGGTGTTCGTCCTCAAGGACTGGATCACGGTGGGCCAGCTCACCACGGGCGCGCTGCTCGCCCAGATGCTGGTCGAGCCGGTCGGGCTCATCCTGCGCTGGTACGACGAGCTCCAGGTGGCCCAGGTGTCGATCGGGCGCCTGGTCGGCGTGCGGGACATCGAGCCCGACGCGGGTGACGCCGGGGTGCGCCCCGACGGGCGGCACGTCGAGGCGGACGAGGTCCGCTTCGGCTACCGCGAGGGTGTGGACGTGCTGCACGAGGTATCGCTGTCGGTGGCCCCGGGCACGCGGGTCGCCCTGGTCGGGCCGTCCGGAGCGGGCAAGTCGACGCTCGGCCGGCTGCTGGCCGGGATCTACTCGCCGCGCGAGGGCCGCGTCACCCTTGGCGAGGCCGAGCTGTCGCGGATGCCGGCCGAGCGGGTGCGCGAGCATGTCGCGCTGGTCAACCAGGAGCACCACGTGTTCGTGGGCTCGCTGCGGGACAACCTGCTGCTCGCCCGCACGGGCGCCGACGACGCCGAGCTGTGGGCGGCGCTCGGGGCGGTCGACGCGGACGGCTGGGCGCGGGCGCTCGACGACGGCCTCGGTACGGAGGTCGGCTCGGGCGGCCTGTCGCTCACTCCGGCGCAGGCCCAGCAGATCGCACTGGCCCGGCTGGTCCTTGCGGACCCGCACACGCTGGTCCTGGACGAGGCGACCTCGCTCCTGGACCCGCGGGCGGCCCGCCACCTGGAACGCTCGCTGGCCCGCGTCCTGGACGGCCGCACGGTGGTGGCGATCGCCCACCGGCTGCACACCGCGCACGACGCGGACGTCATCGCGGTGGTCGAGCGCGGCCGGATCAGCGAGCTGGGCAGCCACGACGAGCTGGTCGCGGCGGACGGCGCGTACGCGGCGCTGTGGCGGTCCTGGCACGGATGACCCTGCGGGGCGACGGGGGCCCAGCACTCCGGTGCTGGGCCCCTGGCCCCGGTTTGTCGTTGAGTGCGGGCGAGCGTGTGCCTTATCGCGCAGTTCCCCGCGCCCCTAAGCAGCACCGCACGCCCCCGCGCCTAACCCTCGGCGCCTCCGGGCCCCGGTTCATTGTTGGGTGCAGATTGTCTGTGGCTGATCGCGCAGTTCCCCGCGCCCCCAAGCAGCACTACAGGCCCCCGGGCCTAACGCTCGGCGACCCCAGGCCCCGGTTCATCGTTGAGCGCAGACCGTCCGTGGCCGGGCGCGCAGTTCCCCGCGCCCCTGGCAGCGTTGGTGCTGGCCCGCACCGGGCATTTCAGCCTGTCATGGGGGTCCCCCCTGGCCCTTAAGGCCTTGGGGGAGTTAGAGGACGAGCGCCCTTCAGGCGCGATACGGGGTCTGGGGCGGAGCCCCAGGAAACCGGCTTCCCCTTTCCCCACCCCCGGCGGCCACGCGGCGGAGCCGCAGAGTGTCACAGCGGGAAGGGGCGGGGAGGGGCGAACCTCGCCGGAGGCGGAGCAAGGCCGTCAAATGAAGTTCAGCGCGCCCGCCGCCCCTATCCCGCCCAGCACCATGAATGCCGGCATCAAAACCTTCAGCTCCACCCAGCTGCCGGCCCGGAAGCGCATGCCCTTCGGCGGGCCGATGGGGTGCCAGCGCTTGCGGCCCAACGGGATCGGCCACAGGATCGGGCAGCCCGAGACCGTCAGGGCGTCGCCGATGTCGTGCACGAGGGCGCCTAGCACGATCGGCAGACCCAGCCACAGGTACTCCTGGCCGGGGCCGCTGAACAGCCAGTCCGAGCCGTTGCCCGGCTGGTCGAGGACGTCGGCCAGGATCCACGCACTGGTCGCCCCGAGCGCCCACACCAGCACGTCGCTGGAGACCCGGGCGGCCCGCCACAGCAGGCCTTCCACCGCGAGGACGAGGTGCACGAAGAGGATCGCGAGGACCGCCCAGCGCCCGCCGAACACCGCCGCCGCGGAGGCGCCCGCCCCTATCAGGACGGCCCACAGCCAGGTGTGGGTCAGGGTGCGGTGGCCGCCGTTGCGGCGCGGGTCGCCAGGGCCGCGGGTCGCCTTGTAGACGGCGTGCGACAGCTCGTCGACGATGCCGCAGAGGCCGCGCGACACCGGCCCGAAGGCGCGCGAGATGGTCGCCGACTTGTGGTCGAGGTCGGGTGCGAGGGCCGCACCCGCCGTGATCAGGGCGCCCACGACGAGCACCGGCCACGGCATGGCGTGTCCGGCGGCGGCCGCTGCCGCGCCCACCCCGAGCCAGGCCGCGGCCCCCGACAGTGAGTGAGCTGGTCCCATCATGGCCGTACCCCGCCCCATTCCTCTTGTTCCGTGCGTCAGTTGACGGCCCGTCCGGGGACGGGCCGAGCTGGCAGCCTACCTGCGATGATCTTCATGCCGACGGCCGGTTCCCGCTTCCGGCCCCGCGCCAGGCAAGATGGGGTCGTGACCCTTATCGATCAGCTGCCGCCGAGTGCCGACCCCGATGCCCTTTTCGAGGCCTTTTCCGCCTGGGCCGAGGATCGGGGCATCAACCTGTACCCGGCCCAGGAGGAGGCGCTGATCGAGGTCGTGTCCGGGGCCAACGTGATCCTTTCCACCCCGACCGGCTCCGGAAAGAGCCTGGTGGCGGCGGGTGCGCACTTCGCGGCGCTCGCCCGGGACGAGGTCACCTTCTACACCGCGCCGATCAAGGCGCTGGTCTCGGAGAAGTTCTTCGACCTGTGCAAGCTCTTCGGCACCGAGAACGTCGGCATGCTGACCGGCGACGCCTCCGTGAACGCGGACGCGCCCGTCATCTGCTGCACCGCCGAGGTGCTCGCCTCGATCGCGCTGCGCGACGGCAAGCACGCCGACATCGGCCAGGTCGTGATGGACGAGTTCCACTTCTACGCCGAGGCCGACCGCGGCTGGGCCTGGCAGATCCCGATCCTGGAACTCCCCCAGGCGCAGTTCGTCCTGATGTCGGCCACCCTCGGCGACGTCACGATGTTCGAGAAGGACCTCACCCGCCGCACCGGCCGCGAGACAGCAGTGGTCCGCTCGGCGACCCGGCCCGTGCCGCTCTCGTACGAGTACGTGACGACGCCCATCACCGAGACGCTGACCGAGCTGCTCGAAACCCGGCAGTCGCCGGTGTACATCGTGCACTTCACGCAGGCGCAGGCGGTCGAGCGGGCGCAGTCGCTCATGTCGATCAACATGTGTACGCGCGAGGAGAAGGACAAGATCGCCGACCTGATCGGCAACTTCCGCTTCACCACCAAGTTCGGCCAGAACCTGTCCCGTTACGTCCGGCACGGCATCGGTGTGCACCACGCGGGCATGCTGCCCAAGTACCGCCGCCTGGTCGAGAAGCTCGCGCAGGCGGGCCTGTTGAAGGTCATCTGCGGCACGGACACCCTCGGTGTGGGCGTCAACGTGCCGATCCGCACGGTCCTGTTCACCGCGCTCACCAAGTACGACGGCAACCGCGTACGCACCCTGCGCGCCCGTGAGTTCCACCAGATCGCGGGCCGCGCCGGGCGGGCAGGGTTCGACACCGCCGGGTTCGTGGTGGCCCAGGCGCCCGAGCACGTCATCGAGAACGAGAAGGCGCTCGCCAAGGCCGGCGACGACCCGAAGAAGCGCCGCAAGGTGGTCCGCAAGAAGGCCCCCGAGGGCTTCGTGGCCTGGTCGGACACCACCTTCGAGAAGCTGATCGGCTCCGATCCCGAGCCGCTGACCTCCCGCTTCCGGGTCACCAACATCATGCTGCTCTCCGTGATCGCCCGGCCGGGCAACGCCTTCGAGGCGATGCGGCACCTCCTGGAGGACAACCACGAGCCGCGCAAGGCGCAGCTGCGGCACATCCGCCGGGCCATCGCGATCTACCGCTCGCTGCTCGACGGCGGCGTGGTGGAGCAGCTCGACACCCCCGACGCCGAGGGCCGCACGATCCGGCTCACCGTCGACCTCCAGCAGGACTTCGCGCTGAACCAGCCCCTGTCGACGTTCGCACTCGCCGCCTTCGACCTCCTGGACCCGGAGTCGCCGTCGTACGCGCTCGACATGGTCTCGGTCGTCGAGTCGACCCTGGACGACCCGCGGCAGATCCTCGCCGCGATGCAGAACAAGGCGCGCGGCGAGGCCGTCGGGCAGATGAAGGCGGACGGCGTCGAGTACGAGGAGCGCATGGAGCGGCTCCAGGACATCTCGTACCCGAAGCCGCTGGAAGAGCTTCTGTGGCACGCGTACAACGTCTACAAGAAGTCGCACCCGTGGGTCGGCGACCACCCGGTCTCGCCGAAGTCCGTCATCCGTGACATGTACGAACGGGCGCTCACCTTCACGGAGTTCACCTCCTGGTACGAGCTGGCGCGCACCGAGGGCATCGTGCTGCGCTATCTGGCGAGCGCGTACAAGGCGCTCGACCACACCATCCCGGACGACCTCAAGACCGAGGATCTGGAGGACCTGATCGCCTGGCTCGGCGAGATGGTGCGCCAGGTGGACTCCTCGCTCCTGGACGAGTGGGAGCAGCTCGCCAACCCGGAGATCCAGACCGCCGAGGAGGCCCAGGAGAAGGCCGACGAGGTCAAGCCGGTCACGGCCAACGCCCGCGCCTTCCGCGTGCTCGTACGCAACGCCATGTTCCGCCGGGTCGAGCTGGCCGCCCTGGACAACGTCGACGCGCTGGGCGAGCTGGACGCGGAGTCCGGCTGGGACGCGGACGCGTGGGGCGAGGCGATGGACAAGTACTGGGACGAGTACGACGACCTCGGCACGGGTCCCGACGCGCGTGGGCCCAAGCTGCTCGCGATCGAGGAGGACACGGCGCACGGGCTGTGGCGCGTCCGCCAGACGTTCGCCGACCCGAACGGCGACCATGGCTGGGGCATCAGCGCGGAGGTCGATCTGGCGGCTTCCGACGAAGAGGGCCGCGCGGTGGTGCGCGTCACCGACGTCGGCGAGCTCTGACCGCGCCGCTTCTTCGAGAGGACTGCGACGACATGACCAATCCGGCGGAGAGACTCGTCGATCTGCTCGACCTGGAGCGGATCGAGGTCGACATCTTCCGTGGCCGCAGCCCCGAGGAGTCCCTCCAGCGGGTCTTCGGCGGGCAGGTCGCGGGCCAGGCCCTGGTCGCGGCCGGGCGCACGACGGACGGCGAGCGCCCGGTGCACTCGCTGCACGCGTACTTCCTGCGTCCGGGCCGCCCCGGCGTGCCGATCGTCTACCAGGTGGAGCGGGTGCGCGACGGGCGCTCCTTCACCACCCGGCGGGTCACGGCCGTCCAGCAGGGCCGCACGATCTTCAACCTCACCGCGTCCTTCCACCGCCCCGAGCACGGCAGCATCGAGCACCAGCTCCCGCCGCGCCTCGATTTCCCCGAGCCGGAGTCGCTGCCCACGGTCGCCGAGGAGATCCGCGAGCACCTGGGGGCCCTTCCCGAGGCGCTGGAGCGGATGGCTCGCCGCCAGCCGTTCGACATCCGGTACGTGGACCGGCTGCGCTGGACAGCCGAGGAGATCAAGGGCGCGGATCCGCGCAGCGCGGTCTGGATGCGGGCGGTCGGCCCGCTGGGTGACGACCCGCTGGTGCACACCTGCGCGCTGACGTACGCGAGCGACATGACGCTTCTGGACGCGGTGCGCATCCCGGTCGAGCCGCTGTGGGGGCCGCGCGGCTTCGACATGGCCTCGCTCGACCACGCGATGTGGTTCCACCGCCCGTTCCGCGCCGACGAGTGGTTCCTGTACGACCAGGAGTCCCCGGTCTCGACGGGCGGCCGGGGCCTGGCCCGCGGCCGGATCTACAACCGTGCGGGCGAACTGCTGGTGTCGGTGGTCCAGGAGGGCCTGTTCCGCCCCCTCACTCCCACCGCCGACTGATCAACTCACCTTTTTCCAGAAGGAGTTACCGATGAGCCTGTACGACATCCCGCTGCGCACCCTGACCGGCGAGCCGACTTCCCTCGCCGACTACGAGGGCCGCGCCGTGCTCCTGGTGAACGTGGCGTCCAAGTGCGGTCTGACCCCGCAGTACGCGGGCCTTGAGCGCCTCCAGAAGGAGTACGGCGACCGCGGCCTGACCGTGCTCGGCGTGCCGTGCAACCAGTTCGGCGGCCAGGAGCCCGGCACCGCCGAGGAGATCGGCACGTTCTGCTCGGCGACGTACGGCGTGACCTTCCCGCTCCTGGAGAAGACCGACGTGAACGGCGAGGGCCGGCACCCGCTGTACGCGGAGCTGACGAAGACCGCGGACGCCGACGGCGAGGCCGGCGACATCCAGTGGAACTTCGAGAAGTTCCTGCTCTCCCCGCAGGGCGAGGTGGCCGCCCGGATCCGCCCCCGCACGGAGCCGGACGCACCCGAGGTCGTCGCCCTGATCGAGGCCAACCTCCCTGCCTGACCCGGCAGTTGGCGCCCAGGGCGCTCCCCCCTTTTTCAAGGGCGGAGCGCCTTTCGCGTGTCCGGGGTCAGCCGCGCTCCCGCCGACCCAGCGCCTTCGCCCGGGCGTGGGCGTGCCCGCCGACCAGGACGCCGATCGCGACCAGGGCCAGGTGGGCGAGCAGCTGGGCCGGGAAGCCGCCCGGCACCCATCCGAGGAATCCGCTGTTGTCGTGGTCCACCAGGATGCGGATGGCACCCTGCGCGAAGACGACCATCAGCGCCGCCCCCACGATCTGCAACACGTCGTACTTCATGCGAACTCTCCCGCTCCGAACTCACCCGGTCATTGATACGAACGTACCAGCGCCGATGCGCGTAATTCCTGGCCAGAGACGCGTTACGTCACACCATTTCCTCGCCTATAGTCAGTAATGTGCGTGACGAAAAGGAAGCCTGCTGCGAGGTGTGCGGTACGGGTCTCGGGCCGGCGGGACGCGGGCGTCCGGCCCGCTACTGCTCGCGGAGCTGTCAGGCCCGGGCGTACCGCGCCCGCAAGCGGCCGCCGCTGCCCGAGCCCGAGCCTCAGGAGCCCGCAGAGCTGGAGGGGCGGCGGCGGGAGATCGCCGGGGCGGTGTGGCGCATCGCGGCCGGGCGGGGGCTGCACGAGGCGAGCATGCGGGAGATCGCGGCCGAGGCGGGCGTCTCGCTGCGCTCGGTCCAGCACCACTTCGGCAACAAGCACCAACTCCTCGTCGGCGCACTGAAGTTGCTGCATTCGGACAACGAACGGCGGGCCCGCGAGCGCATCGACTACGACCCGGGCGATCCGCGCGCGCTGCTCAACGCGACTCTTGAGGAGTTCCTGCCGCTCGACGAGGAGCGGCGCTTCGGGCTGCGCGTCCTCTCCGCGTACTACTCCCGCAGCCTCACCGATCCCGCGCTCGCGGCGGTGTTCCTGAGCGCCGAGCATCCACTGGAGGATCTGGTCGCGTGGATCATCGGGCAGGCACAGGAGAGCGGCGCGTGCCGGCCCGGGCTCGACGCGCGCCACGAGGCCGATCTACTGGTGTCGGGTGCCGTGGGGCTCGGCGGGGACATGCTGCACGGCCGACGCGGCGCGGCCGAGGTGACGGCCACCCTGGGCTATCACCTCGACCGGATCTTCGAGCCGCGCGCCGACCGCTAGCGGATCGGCATGCCGGAGAGGGTGCGGGCGATGACGAGCCGCTGGATCTCGCTCGTACCTTCAAAAATGGTGTAGATGGCCGCGTCCCGGTGCATGCGCTCCACCGGGTACTCGCGGGTGAAGCCGTTGCCGCCGAGGATCTGGATCGCCTGGGCGGTGACCTTCTTGGCCGTCTCGCTGGCGTACAGCTTGGACATCGAGCCCTCGGCCGACTCGAACTTCTTGCCCGTCGTCGCCATCCAGGACGCGCGCCACACCAGCAGGCGGGCCGCGTCGATCTGGGTGCGCATGTCGGCGAGCTGGAAGGCGATGCCCTGGTTGTCGATGATCGGGCGGCCGAACTGCTCACGGGTCTTGGCGTATTCGAGCGCGTAGTCGTACGCGGCCCGTGCGGTGCCGACCGCCATCGCGCCGACGGCCGGGCGGGAGGCCTCGAAGGTGGCCATCGCGGCGTTCTTCACACGCTCCCCGCCACCAGCCTTGGCCTTCTCGCGGGCCCGCGCGAGCCGCTCGTCGAGCTTCTCCTTGCCGCCGAGCAGGCAGTGGCCCGGCACGCGCACGTCCTCCAGCACCACCTCGGCGGTGTGCGAGGCGCGGATGCCGTGCTTCTTGAACTTCTGACCCTGCGTCAGACCCGGGGTGTCGGGCGGCACGATGAAGGAGGCGTGGCCCTTGGAGCCGAGCTCGGCGTCGACGACCGCGACGACGACGTGGACATTGGCGATGCCGCCGTTGGTCGCCCAGGTCTTGGTGCCGTTCAGGACCCACTCGTCCTTGGCCGCGTCGTACACGGCCCGGGTGCGCATCGAGGCGACGTCGGAGCCCGCGTCCGGCTCGGAGGAGCAGAAGGCGGCGACCTTGACGTCGGTCACGTCGCCGTACATCTGCGGGATCCAGGTGCCGATCTGCTCCTCGGTGCCGTTGGCGAGGACGCCGACAGCGGCCAGGCCCGTGCCGACGATGGAGAGCGCTATGCCCGCATCGCCCCAGAACAGCTCCTCCATGGCGACCGGGATGCCGAGGCCGCTCGGGTCGAAGAACTGCTGCGCATAGAAGTCGAGGGAGTAGATTCCGACCTTGGCCGCCTCCTGGATCACCGGCCAGGGGGTCTCCTCGCGCTCGTCCCACTCGGCGGCCGCGGGACGGATCACATCCTTGGCGAACCCGTGCAGCCAGTCACGGACCTGCTTCTGGTCGTCGCTGAGATCCATCGTGAACTCGGCCATGTCCCCTCCACCACTCCATGCGTTACTTGCGGTAACCGAAGTCTGTTACCGACGGGTAGCCCCTGTCAACCGACGACCGGCCGCCCAGCGCCGCCGCCGGGCGGGGTGTTACGTTGCGCAAGGCTTCCGAAAGATGGAACCCACGGAGCATGCAGTACGGGCGGGGAGAAGAACCCATGGAGACCACACATCAGGCCGAACAGCAGCGAACGGCGGCGGAGCGCCGGCGGCGCGAACTGCTGGAGGCGGCGGACCGGGTGGTGCTCCGGGACGGCCCGAAGGCCTCCATGAACGCGATCGCGGCGGAGGCGGGCATCACCAAGCCCATCCTCTACCGGCACTTCGGCGACAAGGGAGGGCTCTACCGGGCGCTCGCCAAGCGCCACACCGACGCCCTGCTCTCCGCGCTGCGGGCCGCGCTCGACGCGCCGGCCGAGCGGCGTGAACGGGTCGAGGCGACCCTGGAGACCTATCTGACGGCCATCGAGGCGCGGCCTCAGGTGTACCGGTTCCTGATGCACCCCGCCGAGGACACCCCGGCGCCGGAGTCCGAGCAGGGCTTCGACGTGGGCCGGCACTCCGCGCCGCTGCTTCGCCGCATGGGCGAGGATCTCGGTGTGGTGATCGCCGAGCGGATCGATCTCGGGCCGGGCAGTGAGGTGCTCGCGCGGGTGTGGGGGCACGGGATCGTCGGCATGATGCATGCGGCGGGCGACTGGTGGCTGGGCGAACGCCCGTGCTCCCGCGCGGAGTTGGTCCAGGCCCTGGCGGACCTCCTGTGGGGCCGGCTGGCTGCCGCCGGCGACAGGGTGGGCGGGCCGGGCTTCTGATCCCCCACCCCGCCCCTTCCCGCTGTGACATTGTGCGGCTCCGCCGCGTGGCCTCCGGGGGTGGAAGACCCCTGGGGCTCCGCCCCAGACCCCGTTCGCGCCTGAAGGGCGCTCGTCCTCGAACTCCCCCAAGGCCTTAAGGGCCAGGGGGGAGAAGCCGAGAACTTGGGGGAGCGACCAGCCACGCACGGTCCGCAGCCGGGCATCACACCCCCGGAGGGTTTAGGGAAGGGGCGGGGTGGGGCCAGTCCGCCCGTGCGCCCCACGGCGCCTTGCGGATCGCCCGCCGCAGCAGGGACCTACGCCACCCCGTGACCCGGTCCGCGTACACCGCCCCCTCCAAGTGGTCGCACTCGTGCTGCAGGCACCTCGCGAAGAACCCGGTGCCTTCGATGCGGACCGGCGCGCCGGAGAGGTCGACGCCCTCCACCACCGCGCGGTCGAAGCGCGAGGTCGGCGCCTCAAGACCCGGCAGGGAGAGGCAGCCCTCGGCGCCGCGCACCTCGATGCCGTCGGCCTCCACGAGGCGGGGGTTGACGACGTACCCCAGATGCCGCACGTCCTCGTCGTCGGGGCAGTCGTACACGAACACCCGCCGGGCGACGCCGATCTGGTTCGCCGCCAGGCCGACGCCGTCGGCCGCGTACATCGTGGCGAACATGTCCTCGACGAGCCGGTGCAGCTCGGGACCGAAGTCCGTGACGGGTTCGCAGGGGGCGTGGAGGAACCGGTCGCCGAGGAGACTCATCTCTCGTACGGAGCCGGAACTGCCGGGAATGGGGCGGTGGCGCATGGGCGCAAGAGTACGTTCCGAGGGGTGGAGGCCATTCCGGATGGTGGCGCGGTTCGGGCCGCCGACCGGATCTCGATAGGCTGACACCCGACCCAGGCGCAAGGAGGATCAAGGACGATGTCAGGACACGTTGGAGGTGCCGGGCCCCTGTCACCGCGAGCCAAGCTGGCGGTGACCGCGGGCAAGGCCGCCGCGGCGGTGTCGCGCGCGGCGGGCCGGGGCAGTGGATCGGTGATCGGCGGGCGCGTCGCGCTCAAGCTCGACCCCGATCTGCTCGGGCGGCTCGCCACTCATCTGGACGTCGTCCTGGTGTCGGCGACGAACGGCAAGACGACCACGACCCGGCTGATCGCCGAGGCACTGCGGGCCAGCGGCCCGGTGGTGTCGAACGCGCTCGGCGCCAACATGCCGGCCGGCATCACGTCGGCGCTGGCGGGCGGTTCGGACGCCAAGTACGGCGTGATCGAGGTCGACGAGAAGTATCTGGCGGGTGTCGCGCGCGATGTGACGCCCAAGGCGATCGCGCTGCTCAACCTCTCGCGCGACCAGCTGGACCGCGCCGCGGAGACCCGCATGCTCGCCGAGAAGTGGCGCGAGGGCCTGTCCGGCTCCAAGGCCGTGGTGATCGCCAACGCGGACGACCCGCTGGTCGTGTGGGCGGCGTCCTCCTCGCCCAATGTGGTGTGGGTGGCGGCCGGTCAGGAGTGGAAGGACGACGCCTGGTCGTGCCCCGCCTGCGGCGGTGTGATGCAGCGGCCCGGCGACGACTGGTTCTGCGGCGAGTGCGGTTTCCGCCGCCCGGCGCCCAGTTGGGTGCTCAACGGCGACTACGTACTGGACCCGCACGGCTCGGCCTGGCCGATCCACCTCCAGCTGCCCGGCCGCGCCAACAAGGCGAACGCCGCGACCTCCGCCGCGGTCGCCGCCGTGTTCGGGGTGCCGCCGCAGGTCGCCCTGGAGCGCATGTACCAGGTGCAGGCGGTGGCGGGACGATACGACGTGGTCAACTTCCAGGGGCGTGAGCTGCGGCTGCTGCTCGCGAAGAACCCGGCGGGCTGGCTCGAAACGTTTTCCCTCATCGACCCGCCGCCCACGCCGGTCATCCTGTCCGTCAACGCCCGCGGCGCTGACGGCACGGACACCTCCTGGCTGTGGGACGTCGACTACACCCGGCTCGCCGGCCACCCGATCTTCGTGATCGGCGACCGCAAGCTGGACCTGGCGGTGCGCCTTGAGGTCGCGAACCTGGACTTCCGGGTCTGCGAAAGCCTGGAGGAGTGCACCCAGTTGGCGCCGCCCGGGCGGATCGAGCTCATCGCCAACTACACCGCGTTCCAGGACGTCCGCCGCGTCGTCGGCAACTGACCCCAGCAAGGAGCAAGCAAGCGACATGGCAGACAACAGCCTGCGCCTCGTGTGGGTCTACCCCGACCTGCTGAGCACCTACGGCGACCAGGGCAACGCCCTGGTCGTGGAGCGCCGGGCGCGCCAGCGCGGCCTGGAAGTGCACCGGCTCGACGTCCGCAGCGACCAGCCGATCCCGACCTCCGGTGACATCTACCTCATCGGCGGCGGCGAGGACCGGCCGCAGCGGCTCGCCGCCGAGCGGCTGCGCCGCGACACCGGGTTGAGCCGCGCCGCCTCCAACGGCGCGATCATCTTCTCGGTCTGCGCCGGGTACCAGATCCTGGGCCACGAGTTCATCAACGACCTCGGCGAGCGCGAGCCGGGCCTCGGCCTGCTCGACGTGATCTCGACGCGCGGCGAGGGCGAGCGCTGCGTCGGCGACGTCCTCGGCGACATCGACGAGCGGCTCGGGCTGCCTCAGCTCACCGGCTTCGAGAACCACCAGGGCGTCACCCACCTCGGGCCGACCGCCCGCCCGTTCGCCCGGGTCCGCCTGGGCAAGGGCAACGGCACGGGCGACGGCACCGAGGGCGCGTACAACGACACCGTCTTCGGTACGTACATGCACGGCCCGGTCCTCGCGCGCAATCCGCAGATCGCGGACATGCTCCTGAAGCTGGCGCTCGACGTGAACGCGCTGCCGCCGACCGACGACCGCTGGTACGAGGCGCTGCGTGCCGAGCGCATCGCGTCGGCGACCCAGCCCGCGTAACGCGCCAAACAGGCAAGAGCGGACACCTCGGGCAACTCGGTCCGACTGCTGGGCGGTTCGTACGTTCGTACCACGTCCATCAGTCGGACCTCCGATTCGGCCCCCGTCACCCTGCGCCGGTAGGGTGACGGGGATCCAACCGGACGACGTGGTCCGGTCGTCGGCCCACGTTGCAAAGGTTCTCCGGGCAATGCGAATTGGTGTGCTCACCTCCGGCGGCGACTGCCCCGGCCTGAACGCCGTCATCCGATCCGTCGTGCACCGCGCGGTGGTCGACCACGGCGACGAGGTCATCGGCTTCCACGACGGCTGGAAGGGCCTGCTCGAAGCCGACTACCGCAAGCTCGACCTCGACGCGGTCGGCGGCATCCTCGCCCGTGGCGGCACCATTCTCGGCTCCTCCCGCGTGCAGCCGGCGCATCTGCGCGACGGCGTCGAGCGCGCCAAGGGACATGTCGCCGAGCTCGGCCTCGACGCGATCATCCCGATCGGCGGCGAGGGCACCCTCAAGGCCGCGACCCTGCTCTCCGAGGCGGGTCTGCCGATCGTCGGCGTGCCCAAGACCATCGACAACGACATCGCCTCCACCGATGTCACCTTCGGCTTCGACACCGCCGTGGGCGTGGCGACCGAGGCCCTCGACCGTCTGAAGACCACCGCCGAATCGCACCAGCGCGTGCTGATCGTCGAGGTCATGGGCCGCCACACCGGCTGGATCGCGCTGCACTCGGGCATGGCCGCCGGTGCGCACGCCATCGTCGTGCCCGAGCGCCCCTTCGACATCGACGAGCTGACCGAGCTGGTCGGCCGGCGCTTCTCGGCGGGCAAGAAGTTCGCGATCGTCGTCGTCGCCGAGGGCGCGAAGCCGCGCGAGGGCTCGATGCAGTTCGACGTGGGCGGCACCGACGTCTACGGCCACGAGCGCTTCGCGGGCGTGGCCCGCCAGCTCTCCATCGAGCTGGAGCAGCGCCTGGGCAAGGAGGCCCGGCCGGTCATCCTCGGCCACGTCCAGCGCGGCGGCACGCCCACCGCGTACGACAGGGTGCTCGCCACCCGCTTCGGCTGGCACGCGGTCGAGGCCGCCCACCGCGGCGAGTTCGGGATGCTGACCGCACTGCGCGGCACCGACATCGTGATGGTCCCCCTCGCCGAGGCGACGGCCACCCTGAAGACCGTCCCGGCCGAGCGGTACGCCGAAGCGGAGTGCGTCCTCTAGTCGTTCTCGGACTTCCGGTCGCCTCCGGATTGTTTTGTACGCAATGAACCGCCCCCGGCCGCATCACCGGCCGGGGGCGGTTCTAGTCTGGTGCGGGACAACCGGTACGAATCAGGAGTCAGCGGATGGATCACAGCGGGCACGGCATGGACATGAACATGGACCTGCCGCCGTTCACGCTGGCACGGGGGCTCGAATGGTCGGCGGACCCCTTCTTCCTCATCGGCTGCCTGCTCGGGCTCGGCCTGTACGCGTGGGGTGTGGTCCGGCTCAAGCGGCGCGGTGACAGCTGGCCGGTCAGCCGGATGATCTTCTGGACCGTGGGCGTCCTGACCATCGGGCTCGTCATGTGCACCAAGCTCAACGACTACGGCATGGTCATGTTCAGCGTGCACATGGTGCAGCACATGGTGATCAGCATGCTGTCGCCCATCCTGCTGCTGCTCGGCGCCCCGGTCACGCTCGCGCTGCGTGCGCTGCCTGTTGCCCCGCGCGGCCGCAAGGGCCCGCGCGAGCTGCTCCTGATGCTGCTGCACAGCCGGTACATGAAGATCATCACGCACCCGGCGTTCACCATCCCGCTGTTCATCGCGAGCCTGTACGGGCTCTATTTCACGCCGCTCTTCGACTTCCTGATGGAGTCCAAGACGGGGCACATCGCGATGATGGTCCACTTCCTCGCGGTCGGCCTGGTCTTCTTCTGGCCGATCATGGGCGTGGACCCGGGCCCGCACCGGCCCGGCTATGTGATGCGGATGCTGGAGCTCTTCGCCGGGATGCCCTTCCACGCCTTCTTCGGCATCGCCCTGATGATGGCCAGCGAGCCCATGATCGGCACGTACAAGAACCCGCCGGCCTCGCTCGGGATCGACGCGCTGACCGATCAGCAGGCGGGCGGCGGCATCGCCTGGGCGTTCAGCGAGATCCCCTCGGTGCTCGTCCTGATCGCGCTCGTCTTCCAGTGGTACGCCACCGAGAAGCGCCACGCACGCCGCACGGACCGGGCCGCCGAGCGCAACGGCGACAGGGAACTTCAGGCCTACAACGCCTATCTCGCCTCGCTGAACACGCGCGGGCAGTAGCGCGGCGACCCCTCCCGGGGAGACCATGGTCTTCACGGCGCCCGCCGGGAGGAAGGGGATGCTATGCCCCGTTCGACGAAGTCGATGATGGTGCTCACCCTCGTGATGCTGGTGGTGATCACGGCGTACACGGTGGCGCTCGGCAGCAGCGGCTGGCTGTGGTTCGGCTGGGTGGTGCTCGGGCTCACCGCGATCGGGACGGCCGCGACGTCGCGCAGCACCTGAGCTGAGCGCTCGTGCCAGAACCCCGCGCGGTCAGCCCAGCCCGACTGTGGTCTTCTGGGCGGCTCCCCCGGTGTCGCTGAGGTCGCCGAAGGCGCGAGGGGCAGGGACGAGCCCGTTGTGGCGCCGGTGACGGTGGCAGGGCGGGAGGCCACCGAGGCCACGGCCCGTCGCCAGGTCAGGGTCAGCGAGGTCTGCATCCGCATGGGGTCGCTGACGCAGATCACCGCGGTGCCGTCACTCCGCTCACTGATCATCCCCGCGCACGGCGCACTGGCGGTGAGCGCGCCGACGGTCCCGCCGAACCAGAAGGTGACCCCGGTGAAGCCGAGCGAGAGCACGTGGACGCCCTGCTGGTTGTCGGTGTTCACGCGCACGCCCAGCCGGCCGGTGTCGGCGGCGCGGGCTGCGGTGCGGTCGGCGGACGCACCCGGCAGCAGTACGTAGGCGTATCCGGCGCCGGCCGGGTTCGTGCCGTGGTCGCCACAGGGTGAGGTAGCGGCGGCGATCGGCGTCGTCGAGCTGCCCTTGTTGATGTCGCTCCAGCGGCCGGTACGCTCCTCGCGCCTGGCCCGCAGGTCGCCCGGGGAAGACAGAGCCGCCGTGGCCCGCGAGGTGGGCCCAGGAGACGCCGGTCAGAGTCGCGGACCAGGGGTGGGCGAGCGGCTGCACGGTGCCGTCGACGGTGAGGGCGGCGCCTCCGCTCGGCCCCGGGTTGCGGTTGTCGACGGTCGACTCGACCACGGTGCCGTCCTTGCACGAGATGCCCGCGTCCAGGCACACGATGGCGTCGTCGAGGCAGAACCAGGACTTCTTCGCGAGCAGGGTGCTGCCCAGCCCCTTGAGGTACGGGCCGATCGCGGCCCGCCGGCCGTCGGTGGCGCCGCCCACCCAGTTCACGTCCGGTCTCGACGCACCCCGGTCGCCGCCCGCCGCATCGGCGAGGGCGCTGTCGCCGGTGGGTCCGGTGCCGGGTTGGCTGTACGCCTCGGCCACGGCGCGCAGTCGGGTGCAGCTGTCGTTCATCCTGGCCGAGTAGCCGAACGACTCCTGGTCGGTATCCGGATCGGGGTCGGCGTACACGGCCACGAATGATCGATTGATCGATCCGCCGCCGGGCCGGTCGACAGTGGTTACAGCGGCCCGGCCCTCCCCCTACACTGGCCACCCTTCTGCATGGTGAGGAGCTTGCGGGTGCTCTACTACATCCTCAAATACGCAGTCCTGGGGCCCCTGTTGAGACTGCTGTTCCGGCCGCGGCTGGAGGGTCTTGAGCACATTCCCGAGGAGGGCGCGGCGATCGTCGCGGGGAACCACCTCTCCTTCTCCGACCATTTCCTGATGCCGGTGATGCTGAAGCGGCGCATCACCTTCCTCGCCAAGCAGGAGTACTTCACCGGGCCCGGCATCAAGGGCCGGCTGACCGCCGCGTTCTTCCGGGCCATCGGGCAGATCCCGGTGGACCGGTCCGGCAAGGAGGCGGGCCAGGCCGCGATCCGGGAGGGGCTCGCGGTGCTCGCCAAGGACGAGTTGCTCGGCATCTACCCGGAGGGCACCCGCTCGCACGACGGCAAGCTGTACAAGGGCAAGGTCGGCGTCGCGGTCATGGCCATCCGGGGCGGAGTGCCGGTGATCCCGTGCGCGATGGTGGGCACGTTCGAGATCCAGCCGCCCGGCCAGGTTCTACCGAAGATCAAGCGAGTTTCGATCCGCTTCGGCGAGCCGCTGGACTTCTCGCGGTACGAGGGGATGGAGGGCGAGAAGGCCATCCTGCGGGCGGTCACCGACGAGATCATGTACAAGGTCATGGCGTTGTCGGGCCAGGAGTACGTGGACCGGTACGCGGCCGATGTGAAGGCGGAGGAGTCGCGCAGGTTCCGGGGCATCATCAGCTGAGCGGGAGTTCCCGCGATCGCTCGGCCGTGGGCGGATCCGCGCAGGGCGAAACGCTCTGGCCGCCTTGATCGGCGCGGGCGTAGCGTCCGGGCCATGGCAAAGGGAACCGCGTTCGTCGTCGGAGCTACCGGACAGATCGGGCGGGCCGCCGTGCGCGCGCTCGCCGAGGACGGCTGGGAGGTGCGGGCCGCGTCACGCGGAGGCGGCGGGGACGCCGGCTGGCCCGGCAACGTACAGCGGGTGCGGCTCGACCGCGAGGACGACGCGGCTCTCGCCTCCGCACTCGGGGGCGGTGTCGACGTCCTGGTCGACATGGTCGCGTACGGACAGGATCACGCGCGGCAGCTGGCCGGTCTCGGCGACCGGATCGGGTCCGCGGTGGTGATCTCCAGCGGCGCGGTGTACGAGGACGGCAAGGGCCGCAGTTTCGACACCCAGGGCGAGCCCGACGGGTCGCCGTGCTACCCGGTGCCGATCCCGGAGTCGCTTGCCACCGTGGCGCCCGGCGAGGCGACGTACAGCACCCGAAAGGTGGCCCTGGAGCAGGAGCTGCTCAACTCCGCGCTCCCCTCGACGCTGCTGCGCGCGGGGGCGATCCACGGTCCCTACTGCCAGACCCCGCGTGAACTGCACTTCGTGAAGCGGGCGTTGGACGGGCGGCCGGTGCGGGTGCTCGCGTACAACGGGGAGAGCCGGTTCCATCCGGCGCACGTCTCGAACATCGCGGAGCTGATCCGGCTTGCCGCGAGCAGGCCCGGCGACCGGGTGCTGAACGCGGCGGACGGCGAGGCCCCGACGGTCGCCGAGATCAGCGCGGCCGTCGACGAGATCCTCGGCGTGAGCAGCGAGCTCGTCCTGGTGGACGGCCCCGCGCCGCAGGGCACGGTCGGCATCACGCCGTGGAGCACCCCGCATCCGATCGTGTACGACATGGGTGCGGCCGAGCGGGAGCTGGGCTACCGGCCGGTGACCGGGTACGCGGAGTCGCTGCCCGCCACGGTGGAGTGGCTGGCCGGGCGGCTGAAGGGCCGGGAGTGGAGCGAGGCGTTCCCGAAGATGGCCAGGAACTACGCGGCTGTGGGCCTGTTCGACTACGCGGCCGAGGACGCCTGGCTGGCCGGGCGCGGGTGACGAACTCGCACCCACCGAAAGACTCACGCACGCCGAAAGAAGGGGGCGGCCGGAGAATCTCCGTGCCGCCCCCCTCTGCTCAACGAACGCCTACGGCACGGGAGTTGCGTGCGGGGTGCAGGTGTAGTCCGCCTTGTCGGTCTTGCCGGTGAGCAGGTAGTCGTCCACGCGCGAGTTGATGCACGGGTTGACGAGACCGGTCACGCCGTGTGAACCGGCGCCCTTCTCGATGATGAGACGCGAGCCCTTGAAGGCCTTGTGCAGTTCGACGGCGCCCTGGAACGGGGTGGCGGCGTCATTGGTGGACTGCACGATCAGGACCTGCGGGAGGCCCTGGCCCGTCTTGACCTCGATCGGATTCTGCTGCTTGGTGGGCCAGGTGGCACACGGCAGGTTCATCCAGGCATTCGACCAGGTCAGGAACGGGTAGTCCTTGTTCAGCTTGGTGTTGTCGCGGTCCCACTTGCGCCAGCTGGTGGGCCACTTGGCGTCCGCGCACTCGACGGCGGTGTAGACCGCGTTGCCGTTCTCGGAGGCGATGTTGCCCGCGATGTCCGACATGTCGGGAGCGGAGGCCGCAACGACCGGCTTGATGTCACCCGCCGCGTAGGCGCTGAGCGCCTTGGCGACCGGCACCCAGTAGGAGTCGTAGTACGGGGCCTTCTGGAAGTACCCGAGCAGCTCGGCCGGGCCGACCTTGCCGTCGAGCGGGCTCTTCTTGGCGTCGGCGCGCAGCTTCAGCCAGTGGGCCTGGACCTGGGCCCGGGTGGTGCCGAGGTGGAACTTGGCGTCGTACTTGGCGACCCAGTCCTCCCATTCGTCCCAGCGGGCCTGGAAGGCGACGTCCTGCTCCAGGTTGGCCTGGTACCAGATGTTGTCCTGGTCCGGGTTGACCACGCTGTCCACGATCATGCGGCGGACGTGCGAGGGGAACAGCGTGCCGTAGACCGCGCCCAGGTAGGTGCCGTAGGAGACGCCCAGGTAGTTGAGCTTCTTCTCACCGAGCGCGGCGCGGATGACGTCCAGGTCGCGGGCGGTGTTCGGGGTGGTCATGTACGGCAGCATCCAGCCGCTGCGCTCCGCACAGCCGTCCGCGTACTCGGCGGCGAGCTTGCGCTGGGCGCGCTTGTCGGCCTCGCTGCTCGGCACCGGGTCGGCCTTCGGCGACTTGACGTACTCCTGCGGGTCCATGCAGGAGATCGGCGTCGAGTGGCCCACGCCGCGCGGGTCGAAGCCCACGAAGTCGTACGCCTTCGAGGTGTTGGTCCACAGCGGGTTCTTGGCGGTCACCCGGGTGGGGAATCGCATGCCGGAGCCGCCGGGGCCGCCCGGGTTGTAGATGAGGGCACCCTGGCGCTCGGCCTTGGTGCCGGTGTTGCCGATGCGGTCGACGGCGAGCTTGATCTGCTTGCCGTTGGGCCGCGCGTAGTCGAGCGGCACGCTCACATAGCCGCACTGGATGGGCTTGGCGATCGCCCAGTCGGCCGGGCAGTCCGTCCATTTAATGCCCTGCTTGGCCGCCCTGTCGGCGGCGACCTGCACGCCGCGCGCCTCGGACCAGCCGTGGTCGCGGTTGTCGGCGTTGGCGACCGGAGCCGCTATCGCGCCCACCATCAGCGTGCCCGCGATCAGTGTGCCGGCCGAGCCGAGCACTGCGGTGCGTCTCAAGTGGTACCTCCCCCTGCTGAAGTGCGCTGTCAGTCTCAGCGCGCCATTTGGGCCTGTTGGGGGATCCTTTCGTCTGTGAGCCCACTGTGCACAGGCCGTACAGGTGTTTTTTTACCGAACCGATAGCCGGTGCGTGGTGTTCCGCTGAGCGGTCAGCGTGTCGCGAGGTGCGTGTGCAGTACGTCGTCGAGGGTGCGGCGCAGCAGCCGGGCGTCCGGGGCCACTGCCGTGACGAGGAAGCCGGGCCCTGCTAGCGGGGTGAGCACGGCGCTCTCGCCGAGCATCCTGGACTCGGCGGGCCGGTCGGCGAACTCCGGTGCCACAACGAGCAGTTGGCCTGCCGCCCGGTGCCCGCCGAGCACCGCTCCCCCGTCCCAGCCACCGGGCGCGCCCGGCCCGTACGCCAGCTCCTGGTCGAGGAGCGGGTGGCCCGCGCGGTGCACGGTGAGCCGGGTGGCGAGGGTGCCGGGGGCCTCGCCGTGACGGCCGAGCACCTGTTCCTCGCGGAACACGAGGCGGGCGCCGGGCGCCAGGTGGATTCGGGTGCGCATCGCGAGGTCGCTGCCGTGCGCCGAGATCAGCTGCTCGGGGAGCCAGCGCAGTTCCGCGCCCTCGCCGACGGTGAGGCGCACGTCGTAGTGCGCCCGCTCGCCGTCGCGGCCGGGCAGCGCGATGGTGGCCGCGGCCGAATCGACGTCGAGCCGCGCCCCTTCGCGCACCTCCGCCTCGACGGCGATCCGGTCGCCGCCGAGCGGGGCGCTCATCGCGCCCACGACGGTGACCCGGTGGTACGGGCCGCGCGCCCGGGTACGGCGCAGTGCCAGCGGCCCCTCCCCTTCCAGGACGGGCAGCCCTTCGGGGGTCGCGACCATACGGGCGACAGCGCGCAGACCCGGCGCGCCGAGGGTCAGGCCGCCCATGCCGCGAGCTGCTCCCGCACCCAGTCGGCGACCTGGTCGACACCCTCGTCGGACCTCAACGACTGGAAGACAACGGGGAGTTCGGCCCGCTGCTCCTTGGCGTCGCGAGCCATGCGCCCGAGGTCGGACCCGACATGGGGCGCGAGATCGGTCTTGTTGACCACGAGCAGGTCGGCGGTGGTGACCCCCGGCCCGCCCTTGCGCGGAATGTCGTCCCCGCCCGCCACATCGATGACGAAGATCTGGGCGTCGACGAGCCCCTTGGAGAAGGTGGCGGTGAGGTTGTCGCCGCCGGACTCGACGAGGATCAGATCGAGCGGCCCGACCGCGTCCTCCAGGTCCTCGACGGCTTCGAGGTTGGCGGAGATGTCGTCGCGGATGGCGGTGTGCGGGCAAGCCCCGGTCTCGACGGCCTGGATCCGCTCGGGCGGCAGCACGGCGTTGCGCAGCAGGAAGGCGGCGTCCTCGCGGGTGTAGATGTCGTTGGTGACGACGGCGATGGAGAGCTGGTCGCGCAGCGCCCGGCAGAGCGCGGCCACGGTAGCGGTCTTCCCGGACCCGACGGGCCCGCCGAGCCCGACGCGCAGGGCCCGCCGGGTCCCGTCGGGCCGATGGGCGTCGGCGCTGATGGCAGCGGGGCCTTCGTGGGCGTGGTTGAGGTGCATGGGGGGGCTCCAAGGGTGGTGTGCTGGGAGATGTTCGGGGTTCGGACGAGTGGGGGCGGGCTCAACCCCCTCAGCCCGTCATGGGGGTCCCCCCTGGCCCTTAAGGCCTTGGGGGAGATTGAGGACGAGCGCCCTCACGGCGCGATCGGGGGTCTGGGGGCGGAGCCCCCGGGCAGCGAGGCCGCACCTCCCTACGACGCGAACAGCCGCACCGGCCAAGCCGCATGCGCCTCGGCCATGATGTCCAGCAGCGGAGCGGAGACGGCGGGCAGCGCGTCGAGCCCGTCCACCACCGCCTCCGTCGCGGCGAGAGCGGCTCGCCGAGCCACGGCGTCAAGCTCCGGCGCGAGCCGGGCAAGGACGGCCGTCGCATCGAACGGGTCGAGGCTCAGCAGCCGTACAACGGCCGTGGCAGGCCCGCTGACCACCTCGTACGCCACGCAGTGCGCCGCGTCCTCGGGGCCGAGACCCGCCGCCCGGGCAGCGAGGCCGAGCACGATCGGCTGGTGGGCGCCGCGCGGCCGAGCGGCCGCCAGCGCGTCGAGTTCGGCGGACGGCCAGGTCGCCCGGGCCGCCCGCATCATCTGGCGGCCCAGTTTGCGGGCGGTGGCCCGCAGGGCGGGGGACGGGGTGCGGGCGTCGGCGGCCTCGTCCAGGGCGAGCGGGTCGAGACCCGTGGCCGCCGCCGCGGCGAGCGCGGCGGAGGTGAGGCCCGCGGTGTGCAGCCTCCCCCGGCAGAATTCCGCGAGGTCGGCGGCGTTACGGATGCGTCCCGCCTTGACGGCCGGTTCGGCGCCGCCGGAGTGGGCGTGGCCACCGGCGGGGAAACGGCCGTCGGCGAGGACGAGCAGGGCTGCACGGCTCATGAGATGACAACCCGTCAGAAGAGGAAGTACCGCTGAGCCATGGGCAGTTCGACAGCCGGGGCAGGGTCCACCACATCACCGTCGATGGTCACCGTGAACGTGTCCGGGTCGACCCTGACATCCGGCAGCGCGTCGTTCTCGCGCATGTCCGCCTTGCCCACCCGGCGGGTGTTCTTGATGGCCACGAACCGCTTGTCCAGGCCGAGCCGCTCGGGAAGGTCGTCCTCCAGCGCGGCCCGGGACACGAAGTTGAGGGAGTTCGCGGCGGGCGCCTTGCCGTACGCGCCGAACATGGGGCGCGGCAGGATCGGCTGCGGGGTGGGGATCGACGCGTTCGCGTCGCCCATCTGCGCGTATGCGATCTGGCCGCCCTTGATGACGAGCTGCGGCTTGACCCCGAAGAATGCGGGCTCCCACAGCACCAGGTCGGCGAGCTTGCCGCTCTCGACCGATCCGATCTCGTGGTCGAGGCCCTGGGCGACGGCCGGGTTGATCGTGTACTTGGCGACATAGCGCCGCACCCGGTGGTTGTCGGCCCGCCCGTCCCCGGCCAGCGCGCCCCGCCGCACCTTCATGACGTGCGCCGTCTGCCACGTACGCAGCACGACTTCGCCTATGCGGCCCATCGCCTGGGAGTCCGAGGAGATGATCGAGATGGCGCCGAGGTCGTGCAGGAAGTCCTCGGCCGCGATCGTCGAGGGGCGGATACGGGACTCGGCGAACGCCAGGTCCTCGGGCACCGACGGGTTGAGGTGGTGACAGACCATCAGCATGTCGAGGTGTTCCTCGATGGTGTTGACGGTGTGCGGCCGGGTCGGGTTGGTGGAGCTGGGCAGCACGTTGGGCTGAGAGACAACGGTGATGATGTCGGGCGCGTGCCCACCGCCCGCTCCTTCGGTGTGGTACGCGTGGATCGAGCGGCCCGCGATGGCGGCCAGGGTGTCGCCTACGAAGCCCGCCTCGTTCAACGTGTCGGTGTGGATGGCGAGTTGGGCCCCGGTCTCGTCGCAGACGCTCAGGCAGGCGTCGATGACGGCGGGGGTGGCGCCCCAGTCCTCGTGGATCTTGAATCCGAGGGCCCCGCCGCGCAGCTGGGAGTGCATGGCCTCGCGCGACATGGTGTTGCCCTTGCCGAGCAGCCCGATGTTGACGGGCGCGTTCTCCAGGGCGGCGAACATGCGGGCCAGATGCCAGGGGCCCGGCGTGATGGTGGTGGCTTTGGTTCCCTCGGCGGGTCCCGTGCCGCCGCCGACCAGTGTGGTGATGCCCGAGGAGAGCGCCTGGTCGATGAGGGTGGGCGAGATGAAGTGGACGTGGGTGTCGACGGCTCCCGCGGTGAGGATCTTCCCGTTGCCCGCGATGATCTCGGTCTCGGGGCCGATGACGAGGTCGGGGTGGACGCCGTCCATGGTGTCCGGGTTGCCGGCCTTGCCGATGCCGGTGATCCGCCCGTCGCGGATGCCGATGTCGGCTTTCACGATGCCCCAGTGGTCGATGATCACGACCCCGGTGACAACGGTGTCGGGCGCGCCTTCGGCTCGCGTGGTCCGCGCCTGCCCCATGGACTCGCGGATCACCTTGCCGCCGCCGAACACGGCCTCGTCGCCCGAGCGCCCGGGCCCGCCCGAGCGGTCCTCCTCGATCTCGACCAGGAGATCGGTGTCGGCGAGCCGGATGCGGTCGCCGGCGGTGGGGCCGAACAGGTCGGCGTAGACGGCACGGTCGAGGTCAGTCATCGAGGGAACCTCCGGTCTCGCCGCGCAGACCCGGCACGGTGCGCCGGCCGGCCAGGGGGACGAGTTCTACGTCGACGGGAATACCGGGTTCGAAGCGGACGGCGGTGCCCGCGGCGATGTTGAGTCGCTTGCCCCGGGCAACCGTACGGTCGAAGTCGAGGCCGGGGTTGGCCTCGGCGAAGTGGTAGTGGGAGCCGACCTGGACGGGCCGGTCGGCGGCGTTGAGGACGGTCATCCGCACGACCTCGCGGCCCTCGTTCAGCACGATGGGGTCCTCGGCGAAGAGGATCTCTCCGGGAATCACGGCGGCGCTCCCCCGTCAGGCGATCGGTTCGTGGACGGTGACGAGCTTGGTGCCGTCGGGGAAGGTCGCCTCGACCTGGACGTCGTGGATCATCTCCGGGATACCCGGCATGACCTCGTCCCGGGAGAGCAACTTCCGCCCGGACGCCATGAGTTCGGCGACAGTGCGGCCGTCGCGGGCGCCTTCGAGGATGTGCGAGGTGATGAGCGCGACGGACTCGGGATGGTTCAGCTTCACCCCGCGGGCTCTGCGCCTCTCGGCCACATCCGCGGCCACATGGATGAGCAGCCGTTCCTGCTCGTGCGGCGTCAGTTGCACGCTTCCCACCTCACAGTCGTGCCCTTCCGTCCACGGACAGCCATGGACGGACCCAGCTGGCGTCGAGGGCGGAGACCGACCGGACAGGTGCTTTCCGCCCGAACGCAGCGGAACCGTATCCGACTTCAACATCCTGTTGAGCGCCATCTCCGGGCCCCTTGGCCAGGCATTGCACGTTAGAGCGCAAGTTTTTCCGGCACGTTAACTGGGGCTTTAAGAACACATGATCATCGAAGGGGCGCCGCGGCAGGGCAGGTCCGTGTATAGGGCACTCTCACCGTGGCTCGCGTGCTCACCCGTCAGTCACCGATGTGCGGACCCCGGTGTTCCGCGGCGATCCCGAAGCGCCGGGGCTCCGCGGGGGCGGACGTCGGCAGGGGGCTTCCGAGCGAGAACGTCCTCGTCACCTGCTCCTCCTGCTGCGGCTCCGGCTCGGCCTCCAGTTTCGCCAGGTCGGCGGCGGAGACCAGGGCGACGAGCGGCTTCCCGTGGCGCGTCACCACGACCCGCTCACCGCCGTACACAACGCGGTTGATCAGCTCCGCGAGCTCTGCGCGGGCTTGCGTCACCGGAATCTCGTAGGCCATGCACCCAGCTTAGACTCCGCCAACCCGCGCCGTCGGATCCGTGGGAAACGGCAGTCGCGCAGGTCAGAAGGGTGCGAAGAGCCAGCTCCGCAAGGCCCCGGCCGGACGGTGCGTACCGGCCGGGGCGCCGTCGGACGACGGGCGACGGATCAGGCGGCCGCGGCGCCCGCTTCCCACGCCGTCCTGGCCTCGGCCGCGTACACGTCCACGTACTCCTGCTCGGACAGCTTCTGCACCGCGTACATGATCTCGTCCGTCACGGCCCGCAGCACCAGGCGCTCGTCCTCCATCCCGGCGTAGCGCGAGAAGTCCAGCGGCTCGCCGAAGCGGAGGGTGATCGGCACGCGCCGGGGCAGCCGGCGGCCCTTCGGCTGCGCCTCGAACGTGCCGATCATCGCGACCGGGACGACCGGGGCGCCGGACCGCAACGCCATCGCCGCGACCCCGACCTTGCCCTTGTACAGACGCCCGTCATGGGACCGCGTCCCCTCGGGGAAGACCCCCAACACCCCTCCGCCGTCCAGGACTTGGAGCGCGGTGTCGAGCGCCGACTGTGCCGCGTCCTTGCCGGAGCGGTCGACCGGGATCTGGCCGAGGGCGCGGAAGAATGCCGCGGTCGCCCGCCCCTTCAGGCCCGGAGCGGTGAAGTACTCCTGCTTGGCGAGAAACGTGAGCCGACGCCTGAGCGTGACGCCAAGGAGGAACTGGTCGGTGAACGACTGGTGATTCCCCGCGAGGATCACCGCACCTGCCTCGGGTACCCGCCCGGCCCCTTCGACACACGGGCGGAACAGCCACCGCAGCAGCGGCACCAGCACCACGAGACGGAATGCGAAATAGAACACTTCAGTGAGCCCTCTCCCCAGGTGACCCCCGCGCCGACGCACGCTAGTGACCCGCGGAGATCGCCGGGAGAGGGCCTATTGAGCCAAGGCCCGCACCCCTCGGCGGCCAGAACCGCCCGCTCGCCGACAGCGAACCTCCCTCTGACCTGCCACTTCTCCGAGATTTCCAGACTGTGCCCTACTCACACCCTGTACGTCCTGTACATTTTTTACAGAGGCCTTCGAAGCCTCCGGTCGAGGAGAGGTATGTCATGAACCACCGCCCTGCCGCCCGCTACGTGCTGCCCGAATTCCAGGAGCGCACCACCTCCGGCATCCGCACGCTCGATCCGTACTCCAAGCTGTTCGAGGAGCGGATCGTCTTTCTCGGCACCCCGGTCGACGACGCTTCGGCCAACGATGTGATGGCCCAGTTCATGCACCTGGAACACGCCGATCCGGACCGGGACATCTCGCTCTACATCAACTCCCCCGGCGGCTCGCTCACCGCGATGGCCGCGATCCACGACACGATGCAGTTCGTCACCTGCGATGTGCAGACGTTCTGCCTGGGCCAGGTGAGCTCGGTGGCCGCTGTGCTGCTCGCGGCCGGCACGCCCGGCAAGCGCCTGGTGCAGCCCGGCGCCCGGGTGCTCCTCCAGCAGCCGGCCATCGAGGAGCCGGTGCAGGGGCAGCCGTCCGATCTGGAGATCCAGGCGGCCGAGATCCTGCGCGGCCGCGCGCTGCTGACCGAGCTGCTCGCCCAGCACACCGGGAAGAGCGCCGAGCAGGTGGCCGCCGACATCGAGCGGGACGTGGTCTTCGACGCGGCGGGCGCGGTGGCGTACGGGCTCGCCGACCACGTGCTCGAAAGCCGCAAGACGTCGCTGCGCGGGAGGTGAACCGCCGTGCTGCCACCGGAACTCCCGCCGCTGCCCGCGCTGACGCGCGCCGAGGGCGAGTTCATCGACTCCTATCTCGCGGTGGTCGATCTGCTCGGCCGGATCAATCCGGCGCACGGCCATGACACGTACGCCGCCCTCAGGGCCGCCCAGGCGCTGGTCGGCCGGGCGGCCGCGCTGAAGGAGGCCCTGACGCTGATGCACCAGCGCGGGGAGGTCCATGTACACGCCCGGACCCTGACGCGGGCGCTGCGGGTCCTGGACGGCGAGCGCCGCGCGGGGCGGCTCGTGGTGCCCCCGCAGACGACGACTTGAGTGCACCCGGCACCGCGAGGGATACCCGACGCGCTCACGGGGCCGATGAAACGCACCAGACGGGCTACCCCCGTTCGGCCCACCGGCGGCTACTTTCGTCGGCCCTTATGAGCTGCTTATGGCTGTGGACAATCTGCTGAATCGATCCTTCCGGTGCTGGTACAAGGCTCGTCAGCCCCATTCGGAGGAACGCCGAACGGCCCCTGTCCACCCGAACGGGACAGCCGTGAGCACCCTCACACAAAGCCGTTTCGGTCCGAAAATATGACAGTCGGTGCGTGAAGATCCCAGGGACGACAAGCCCCCGCCACCGCGGCGGGGCGGTCCGGGCGGACGCCGAGTCCTGCCGCCGCTCCGGACGACTGGTCGACAGGAGTGGACCGGCAGGAGTGGAGGACCCGAGTACTTCGGGAGGGCCGGACCCCGGCCGTCCCTCGGGGTGAAGCCGCTTGCGCGGCCGGGCGTCTTCGCCAGCCCGAACCCGACAGGTCATCCTTCGCAGGCGGTTTGACGAAGGGTTGCGCATGACCGCGCATACACACGTCTCGTCCCTGGCGGTCCGCCTCGGCGCCGTCTGTGCCCTCACCCTCGCCGTGATGGGCGCGACGACGCTGGTGCCGGGCGCCACGCACGAGGCCAACGCCGCCGCCGTGGCCACCAAGGCGCTCCACGTGGCCGCGTCGAAGAAGGGTTCGCCCTACCAGTTCGGCGCCACGGGCCCGCACCGGTTCGACTGCTCGGGGCTCACGCTGTACTCGTTCAAGCAGGCGGGCCACAAACTGCCGCGCACCGCCGAGCAGCAGTACAACCACGCCCGGCACGTCTCCGTCTCCGCCCGCAAGGCCGGGGACCTGGTGTTCTTCCACTCGGGAGGCCATGTGTACCACGTGGGGATCTACGCCGGGGACGGCAAGATCTGGCACTCCCCCAAGGCCGGCACGGTGGTCCGCCTGGAGCGGATCTGGAGCCGCAGCGTCTGGTACGGGCGAGTGGGCTGACACTCCGTCAGACCGGGCGTCCCGGTGCGTGTCCCGCGTACCGGGGCGCCCTCGTACGCCCTCGGCGCGTCCCTAGCCGCTCTGGACCGGCGCCGTCCACGGCAGGGCGATCCAGACCGTCTTGCCGCCGTCCGCGGTGGGTGCGACCGAGAGGCGGCCGCCGCACTCGGCCGCGAGCCAGCGGATGATCACCATGCCCCGGCCGTTGTCCTGCTGAACGGCGGCGGGCAATCGTTTCGGCCAGCGCGGGTGGCTGTCGGTGACCCCGATCCGCAGCTCCTCCTCGCGCTCCAGCTGGACGTCCACGGTGAAGGTGGGCGACTGGCCGAAGGTGTGCTGCACGGCGTTGGTGGCGAGCTCGGAGACGATGAGACGGACCGTGTCGGCGGCCTCGGCGTCGGAAGGCAGACCCCAATCGGTGAGGACCCCGGCGACATACCGCCGTGCCGCGGAGACCGAGGCGGGATCGCTCGGCAGGGTGACGGTTGCTTCGAGGTGGTCTGCCATGGCGACGCTGTCCCTTTCCCACCCGGGCCGGCTTGAGGACTCGTAGCGGTTGAGCGCTCGCGAAGACGACATCGGCCTCGGATTGTGCTTCGCGCCAGAGTGCCACTCATCGTGCCGGGCTCGGGTGCGATCCACCAAGATATGCATATATCTGTCGCTCAAAGCAGTGAACTCTACGACGGTAGACCGTATTTGGGCTCACACTTACCCATCGCCGGAGACGAAGGAGGCGGCCATGGGGCACGGACCGGCGGTGCGCAGACGCAAGCTCGGCGAGGAGTTGCGCAAGCTGCGCGACCGAACGGGGCTCACGAGCGGGGAAGCGGCCGGTCTTGTCGGCTGGCACCAGTCGAAGGTGAGCCGGATCGAAACCGGCCGCAGTGGCGTGAAGCCCGCGGACGTGGCCCGGCTGCTCGAAGCATACGGGGTGCGCGACCCCCAACTTCGCGCGCTTTTGGAAGCGTTGGCCGATTCGGCGGGCGGCGCCCGGGTGGACTGGGCGCATGCGTACCGGGGTCTGCTGCCGACGCAGTACCGCGACTTCATCAGTCTGGAGTCGCAGGCACGCACGGCGCGCACCTTGGAGACGTCGGTGGTGCCGGGCCTTTTGCAGACGCCGGCGTATGCGCGGGCAGTCACGCGGGCCGCGCTCGGCGGGCTGCCGCCGGACAAGGTGGATTCCCTCGTGGAGGTGCGAATCGCCCGCCAGGAGGTGCTGCGCGGCGATCCGCCACTGGTGCTCAGCGCGGTGCTCGACGAGGCGGTATTGCGCCGCACAGTGGGCGGCCCGGCGGCCATGCGGGAGCAGTTACGGCATTTGCTGGAGCTCGCCGCACTGCCGCACGTGCGGTTACAGGTCATCCCTTTCCATTACGGCGGCTATGTCGGCCTCACGGGCCCTTTCATTATCTTTTCATTTCCGGCCATTTCGGATCTGGATGTGGTTGTTATCGACCATTTGACGAGTAGCCTCTACCTCGAACGGAGAGAAGACCTTGAGGCGTACAGTGCCGCGTTCCTGACCGTTCAGGCACTCGCGCTTTCCTCCGAGGACTCGTTGGATCTCATCGCCCGGACAGCCCGGGAAGGACCGGGCTAGTTCGTCGCGAGTGGGGAGGCAAGATGTCCGCACGCCCTGCGCACGTTCCTTCCAGCACTTCCCTCACGAGTGCCACGTGGCGGCGCAGCAGCCGCAGCGTGGGCATGAACAACTGCGTCGAGACGGCCCGGCTCAATGGCGAACTGCTTGCCGTGCGCGACTCCCAGCGGATCGACGGGCCCGCGCTGCTCTTCGGCGCCCGAGCCTGGAAACCCTTCATCTCGTACCTGTCAGAGCTGACTTGACAGCCCGTCAGGCGGTGGGCGCGGTCTTCAGGATCGCGCCCACCGCCCTGTCGATCTGTCGCTCCGTCAGGTCCGCCCGTGCGGTCAGCCGGATCCGCGAGATGCCGTCCGGCACCGACGGCGGCCGGAAGCAGCCGACCACGAGCCCGGCTTCACGGCAGTCGGCGGCCCAGGCCACCGCGGCCTCCGGCGAGGGCGCCCGCACGGAGACGACCGCGGCGTCGGGCCGTACCGCCAGGTGTCCGGCGGCGGTGAGCCGGCCGTGCAGTTCGGCGGCGACGGCGCGGGCCCGGCCGGCCAACTCCGGTTGCGTACCCAGCAGTCGCAGCGCCGCGAGCGCCCCGCCGACCGATGCCGGGGCCAGCCCGGTGTCGAAGATGAAGGTGCGGGCCGCATTCACCAGATGGCGGATGACCCGGGCCGGGCCGAGGACCGCGCCGCCCTGGCTGCCGAGCGACTTGGACAGGGTCACCGTGGCGACCACGTCGTCCGCGCCCGCGAGCCCGGCCGCGTGCAGCGCGCCGCGCCCGCCCTCGCCGAGCACCCCGAGCCCGTGCGCGTCGTCCACGACCAGGGCGGCCCCGAACTCCCGGCAGGAAACGGCGAGTTGGGCGAGCGGCGCGGCATCGCCGTCCACCGAGAACACCGAGTCGGACACGACGAGCCCGGGCCCGCCGTGCGCGTCCAGGGCCTTGCGGACGGCCTCCGGTTCGGCATGCGGAACGACCTCGGTACGGGCGCGGGCGAGCCGGCAGCCGTCGACGATCGAGGCGTGGTTGCCCGCGTCGGAGACGATCAGGGAGCCGTGCGGGCCGAGCGCGGTGAGCGCCGCGAGGTTCGCCGCGTACCCGGAGGAGAAGACCAGGGCCGACTCGAAGCCGCAGAACGCGGCGAGCTCGCGCTCCAGTTCCGTGTGCAGCGCGGTGGTCCCGGTGACCAGGCGGGAGCCGGTGGCGCCGGCGCCCCAGCGGTGGGCGGCCTCGGCGGCGCCGGCCGTGACCGCGGGATGCCGGGTGAGCCCCAGGTAGTCGTTGCTCGCCAGGTCCAGGAGGTCCTGGTCGGCGGCGCGGGGCCGCAGGGTGCGGACCAGACCGGCGCGCTCGCGGCGCTCCGATTCTCCGTCGATCCAGTCGAACGGCGCTCGCGGCATGGTGGAGTCCCTTTTTGTAGGCTGCCGACAGACCCTAGCCGGTGCCATGCCAGGTCAGGGTGTGGCGATACACACACCTCAAACGGGCCGTGTTGTGGGATCCCTACCTTGGCCGCAGGCGGTGCCGTGCGCGAAGATCGGCGCCATGGACCTGCTGAACACGCTGGTGGACAAGGGGTTGCGGCGCGAACTGCCGACCCGCGAAGAGGCACTCGCCGTACTGGCGACCTCCGACGACGAACTGCTCGATGTGGTGGCCGCGGCCGGCAAGGTGCGCCGCCAGTGGTTCGGACGCCGGGTGAAGCTGAACTATCTGGTCAACCTGAAGTCGGGCCTGTGCCCCGAGGACTGTTCGTACTGCTCCCAGCGGCTCGGCTCCAAGGCCGACATCCTGAAGTACACGTGGCTCAAGCCCGACGAGGCGTCCAAGGCCGCGGCCGCGGGCGTCGCGGGCGGCGCGAAGCGGGTCTGCCTGGTGGCCAGCGGCCGCGGCCCCACGGACCGCGACATCGCCCGGGTCTCCGAGACGATCGAGACGATCAAGGAGCAGAACGAGGGCGTCGAGGTGTGCGCCTGCCTCGGTCTCCTCTCGGACGGCCAGGCCGAGCGGCTGCGCGCCGCCGGGGCCGACGCGTACAACCACAACCTGAACACGTCCGAGGGGACGTACGGGGACATTACGACCACGCACACCTATCAGGACCGCGTGGACACCGTGACCAAGGCGCACGACGCGGGGCTTTCGGCCTGCTCCGGTCTGATCGCGGGCATGGGCGAGTCCGACGAGGACCTGGTCGACGTGGTCTTCGCGCTGCGCGACCTCGACCCGGACTCGGTGCCGGTCAACTTCCTCATCCCGTTCGAGGGCACCCCCCTCGGCAAGGAGTGGAACCTCACCCCGCAGCGCTGCCTGCGGATCCTGGCCATGACCCGGTTCGTGTGCCCGGACGTCGAGGTGCGGCTCGCCGGCGGCCGTGAGGTGCATCTGCGCTCGATGCAGCCGCTCGCGCTGCACCTGGTCAACTCGATCTTCCTCGGCGACTACCTCACCAGCGAGGGCCAGGCCGGGCAGGCCGACCTCGACATGATCGCGGACGCCGGGTTCGAGGTGGAGGGCGCGGGCACCACGACCCTCCCCGAGCACCGCGCGGACGCGGTCGCCGCGGCCGGCTGCGGTTCGGGCGCGAGCGCATGCGGTTCGCACGAGGAGAGCGGCTGCGGCTCCCACGAGGGCGGCGGCTGCGGGCCCTGCGGTGGCCACGCCGTTCCCGAGCAGGCGCCCGCGGACCAGGCGCGCACCGATCTGGTGGCCGTGCGCCGCCGCGGCGCGGGGACGGATCTCGCGCCCAATGCCTGAGTACTCCCCCACCGATCTGCTCGATCTGGACCGCCGGCACGTCTGGCATCCGTACGGCCCGATGCCGGGCCGGCAGGAGCCGCTCCTCGTCGAGTCGGCGTCGGGCGTACGGCTGCGTCTGGCCGAACCGGCTCACGGGCAGCGCGAGTTGATCGACGGGATGTCGTCGTGGTGGTCGGCCGTGCACGGCTACAACCACCCGGTGCTCAACGAGGCGGCACGCGGCCAGCTCGACCGGATGAGCCATGTCATGTTCGGCGGGCTCACCCACGAGCCCGCCGTCCGACTCGCCACCCGGCTCGTCGAGATCACCCCCGAGCCGCTCCAGCACGTCTTCCTCAGCGACTCGGGTTCGGTCGCGGTCGAGGTCGCCGTGAAGATGTGCCTGCAGTACTGGCGCTCGGTCGGGCAGCCGCGCAAGCAGCGCCTGCTCACCTGGCGCGGCGGCTACCACGGCGACACCTGGCAGCCGATGTCGGTGTGCGACCCCGAGGGCGGGATGCACGAGCTGTGGCAGGGCGCGCTGCCCCGCCAGATCTTCGTCGGCGCTCCGCCCGCGGAGTTCGAGGAGTCGTACGCCGGTGAGCTGCGCGAGGCGATCGCGCGGCACGCCGACGAGCTGGCCGCGGTGATCGTGGAGCCGGTGGTGCAGGGCGCGGGCGGCATGCGCTTCCACTCGCCCGAATATCTGCGGGTGCTGCGCGAGGCCTGCGACGCGCACGGTGTGCTGCTCGTCTTCGACGAGATCGCCTCCGGCTTCGGCCGAACCGGCGCGCTGTTCGCGGCCGGCCACGCGGCGCTCTCGCCCGACGTCATGTGCGTCGGCAAGGCGCTGACCGGCGGCTATCTGTCGATGGCGGCGACGCTCTGCACGAGCCGGGTCGCCGAGGGCATCTCCTCGGGCGAGGTCCCGGTGCTCGCCCACGGCCCGACGTTCATGGGCAATCCGCTCGCCGCCTCGGTGGCGCTCGCCTCGATCGACCTGCTGCTCGGCCAGGACTGGCAGGGCGAGATCAAACGCATCGAGACGGGCCTGCTCGACGGGCTCGCCGCGGCCCGCTCGATCGAGGGCGTACGGGACGTCCGGGTGCTCGGCGCCATCGGCGTCGTCCAGCTGGACCACGACGTGGACATGCAGGCCGCGACCGCGGCGGCCGTGCGCGAGGGCGTGTGGCTGCGGCCGTTCCGGGATCTGATCTACACGATGCCGCCCTATGTGACGGGCGACGACGATCTGGCGCGCATCTGCCGTGCGGTGTGCGCGGCGGCGCGGGAGGGCTGAGATGGCGATTCTGGTCGTGAGCGGTACGGGCACCGAGATCGGCAAGACGATCACCACGGCGGCCGTCGCCGCCGTGGCGCTCGCCGCCGGCCGTTCGGTGGCCGTGCTCAAACCCGCCCAGACGGGGGTCGCGCCGGGCGAGCCCGGTGACGTCTTCGAGGTGCGGCGCCTTGCCGGCGAGGCGGTGACCGGGGTCGAACTGGCCCGGTTCCCCGAGCCGTTGGCTCCGAACACCTCGGCCCGCCGGGCCGGGATGACGCCGGTGGGTCCCGAGGAGGTGGCCGAGGCCGCGGCGAAACTGGCCACCGAGCACGATCTCGTCCTGGTCGAGGGCGCGGGCGGGCTCCTGGTCCGCTTCGACGACGAGGGCGGCACGCTCGCGGACGCGGCCCGGCTGCTCGGTGCCCCCGTCCTGGTGGTGACGCCCGCCGGACTGGGCACACTGAACTCGACGGCCCTGACCGCCGAGGCCCTGCGGACCCGGGATCTCGAATGCGCCGGGGTCGTCGTGGGCAGCTGGCCGGCCGAGCCGGATCTGGCCTCGCGATGCAATCTCGCGGACCTTCCCGAGGCGGCCGGGGCACCCTTGCTCGGCACCGTGCCCGAGGGCGCCGGACGGCTGGCGCCCGCCGACTTCCGTACCCGAGCGGCCGGTTGGCTCGCCCCGGCGCTCGGCGGCGTTTGGAGTATCTGATGGCTGTGTTACGGGCCCGCCTCGGGCAGCTCGTCGTGGACTGCGCCGACCCGGGGCGGCTCGCCCGCTTCTGGGCCGGGCTGCTCGGCGGGCGTCCGGTGGTGCGGGACTCCTCGTGGGCGCACGTCGATCCGCCGGGCGCGCCCAGGCTCGCCTTCCAGCGCGTACCCGAGGAGAAGGCGGGCAAGAACCGGCTGCACCTGGACCTCGCGGTCGAGGACGTGCGCCGCGCGCGGGCGGCGGCCGTGCGGCGCGGGGCGCATCCCGTGGGTGCGACGGTGACCGACGCCCAGGGGACCTTCCAGGTGATGCGCGACCCCGAGGGCAACGAGTTCTGCTTCGTGGAGTCCGCGAACGGGTGAGCGGGCGCGGCGCGGGGACAATGGCGGTAACCGGCTGCCCGCAGGATGCCGGTCACCGGACGGCTGCCCGCAGGCTCAGGAGGTCCGACATGGCGCAGCGCACCAAGATCGCCCCGGATGCCGTGCACCACCCCGTGTTCGCCCGCTTCTACGCGCGCTACAGCGAGGCGATCGACGTGAGAGCCGGGATCACCGAGCACCGCCGCGAACTGCTCGGCGGGCTCTCGGGGCGCGTCATCGAGATCGGCGCCGGCAACGGGCTCAACTTCGCGCACTATCCGGCGGCCGTGTCCGAGGTGGTGGCCATCGAACCGGAGCGCACGCTACGGCAGTTGGCGGTCCGAGCGGCGCTCCGGGCGGAGGTTCCGGTGGACGTGGTGCCGGGTGCGGCGGAGGCCCTTCCGGTGAAGAGCGAGGCCTTCGACGCGGCGGTCGCCTCGCTGGTGCTCTGTTCGGTGCGGGACCTCTCCAGGGCGCTCGGTGAGATCCGCCGGGTGCTGCGCCCGGGCGGCGAGCTGCGGTTCTTCGAGCACGGCCGGGCGGACGGCCGGGTGCTCGCGACGGTGCAGCGCGCCCTGGACCGCACGGTGTGGCCGCTGCTGTTCGGCGGCTGCCACACGGCGCGCGATCCGCTGGGCGCAATCGAGGCGGCGGGCTTCGAGATCGTCGGCTACCGCCATCTGCGGGTGCCCGCCAAGGGCGTCGCATCGCCGTCCTCGCCGTGTGTGCTCGGGGTGGCGCGGCGCCCCGCACTCGGCCCGGACGAATAGGGACCCGCATCCGGCGTGGCGCGTGGCCCTTACATCCGCCTCCCCACACCGGGCCCCTCGACGGATGGCGACGGCTCGGCCCCGGCCTCTACTCTCTTATGCGGTACGGGAGTTGGAGCGGCCATGACGCCACAATCGGGGAGGCGGCCTTGTCCACACCTGCAACGGCACACGCGTACGGCACGGAGCCCGCGGCGCCGGTCGCCGCGCGGGCGCGCGGACTCACCAAGGCGTACGGCAGCGGCGAGACCACGGTGCTCGCCCTGGACTCGGTCGACGTGGACATCATGTGGGGCGCCTTCACCGCGGTGATGGGTCCTTCGGGCTCGGGGAAGTCGACGCTGATGCACTGTCTGGCCGGGCTCGACACCGTGTCGGCGGGGCAGGTGTGGCTCGGGGACACCGAGATCACCGGGCTCAGGGAGCGGGAGCTGACCCGGCTCAGGCGGGACCGGATCGGCTTCATGTTCCAGTCGTTCAACCTGCTGCCCACGCTCACGGCCGCCGAGAACATCACGCTGCCGATGGACATCGCGGGCCGTACCCCGGACAGGGCCTGGGTGGACCGGGTCATCGACACGCTGGGCCTGCGCGACCGGCTGGGGCACCGTCCGGCGCAGTTGTCGGGGGGCCAGCAGCAACGGGTCGCGTGTGCGCGGGCCCTCGCGTCCCGGCCTGAGCTGATCTTCACGGACGAGCCGACCGGCAACCTGGACTCGCGGGCCGGCGCGGAGGTCCTGGCGTTCCTGCGGGAGGCGGTGGACAGCCTGGAGCAGACCGTGGTGATGGTGACCCACGACCCGGGCGCCGCAGGCCACGCCGATCTGGTCCTCTTCCTGGGCGACGGCCGGATCGTGGACCGGATGGAGCGGCCCACCGCGGAGGCCGTCCTGGAGCGGATGCGGCTCTTCTCGGGCGCCCGGCCGAACCCGGGCGCCCCCGACGACGTGCTGCGGAAGAGCTGACCGGCCGTGCTGAAGGCGACCCTGCGCGGTTTCCTCGCGCACAAGGGACGGCTCCTCCTGTCCGCTCTCGCGGTGGTGCTCTCGGTGGCCTTCGTGGCCGGTTCGCTGATCTTCTCGGACACCGTGGCGCGCACCTTCGACCGGCTCTTCGCCTCGACGTCGGCCGATGTGACCGTCTCCCCGAAGAAGCAGATCGACACCGCGCTGCCGTCCGGCGAGACACCCACCGTGCCGGCCGCACTCGCCGCCCAGCTCGCCCACGTCGACGGCGTCGCGGCGGCCCGCATCGACGCGGCCGTCTCCAACATCACCATCGTCGATGCCCATGACAAGGCCGTGGGGCCGACCACCGGCGGGCCCACGATCGCCACCAACTGGTATGTCACCAAGCGCAGTCCGGTGAAGCTGACGAGTGGTCATGAACCGAGCGGGCCCCACGAGGCGCTGCTCGACAAGGACACCGCGGACAAGAAGAAGGTGCGGATCGGCGACACCCTGACGGTGCTGGCCGGGCCCGGTTCGTTCAAGGTGGGCGTGGTCGGGATCGCCACGTTCACCACCACCAACCCGGGCGCGGCGCTGGTCTTCCTGGACACCCCGACCGCCCAGACCCGGCTGCTCGGCAACGCGGACGCGGCGACCGGCATCTCGGTCGACGCGGCCCCGGGCGTCAGTGACGACGTACTGAAGCAGCGCATCGCGGACCGGCTCGGCGGACGGTACGAGCTGAAGACGGCGGCCGAGCAGGCGACGTCCGACGCCGCGCGGCTCGGCGGGTTCCTCGATGTCATCAAGTATCTGATGCTGGGCTTCGCGGGCATCGCGGTGCTCGTCGGGATCTTCCTGATCGTCAACACGTTCTCGATGCTGATCGCCCAGCGCACCAGGGAACTGGGCCTGTTGCGGGCACTGGGTGCGGACCGCGGGCAGGTGCGCCGCTCGGTGCTCCTGGAGGCGCTCCTTCTCGGCCTGGTCGGATCGACGCTCGGTCTCGCCGCGGGCGTCGGGCTCGCCGTCGGGCTCATCGCCCTGATGAGTCTGTTCGGGATGAACCTGAGCGCCGCCGAGATGGTGTTCAACTGGCCTACCCCGGTGGCCGCTTACGCGGTGGGTGTCGGCGTGACGTTCGTCGCCGCCTATCTGCCTGCTCGCCGGGCGGCCAAGGTCTCCCCCATGGCCGCACTCGTCGATGCCGAAGTGGCGGGCGCCGGGCGGCCGTTGCGGGTACGGGCCGTGGTGGGCGCGCTGCTCGGCGCGGCCGGAGCGGCGGCTCTGGCGGGCTGCGCGGCCAGCACCAAGGCATCAACCGCCTCGTCCCTGCTGGGACTTGGGCTCGTGCTCACTCTGATCGCGACCGTCGTCGCGGGTCCGCTTCTGGTGCGGCCGGTGATCCGGGTGCTCGGCGGGGCGTTCCCCAAGGTGTTCGGCCCGGTGGGCCGGATGAGCCAGCGCAACGCCCTGCGCAACCCGCGGCGTACCGGAGCGACCGCCTCCGCCCTCATGGTCGGCATTGCCCTGGTCACCGGGCTCTCGGTCGCCAGCACCTCGATGTCCAAGTCCTTCGACCAGCAGATCGACCGGGTCCTCGGCGCGGACTTCGTCGTCCAGAACGCCAACTTCCAGCCGTTCCCGCAGGAGATCACCGAGCGGATCCGGGCGACGCGGGGCGTGGGCACGGTGGTGCGCCAGCGGTTCGCACCCGTGCGGGTCACCCTGCCGGACGGCAAGAAGACCGACACGACGGCGTCCGGCTACGACCAGCGGCTCGACGACGTGGCCCATCTGACGTACGCGAGCGGCGGCACCGCGCAGGCGCTCGCCGCCGACGGCCTCGCGATGGACAAGACGTACGCCCAGGACCACGACGTGCGGATCGGCGACTCGCTGCCCGTGCTGTTCTCCTCCGGGCAGCAGGCACGCCTGACCGTGGCGGCACTGACCGACATGAACCAGGGAAGCGGCGGATTCGGGACCGAGGGCGCCTTCTTCATGGGCCTGCCCACGCTGGAGCGGTATGTGCCCGGCGGCCAGGACGCCGCCGTGTATGTGAACGCGGCGAGCGGCACACCCGCCGACCAGCTGCGCGCCGCACTGAAGACCACACTGAACTCGTATCCCCAGGTCCAGGTACGGGACCAGAGCGACTACAAGAAGCTGGTGCACGACCAGATCGCGGTGCTGCTCTACCTGGTGTACGCGCTGCTCGGCCTGGCCATCGTGATCGCGGTGCTCGGCGTGGTCAACACCCTTGCCCTGTCCGTGGTCGAGCGGACCAGGGAGATCGGGCTGCTGCGGGCGATCGGGCTCTCGCGGGTGCAGCTGAGGCGGATGATCCGGCTGGAATCCGTCGTGATCGCCGTCTTCGGCGCACTGCTCGGGCTCGCCCTGGGCATGGTGTGGGGGGTGGCGGTGCAGCGGGTGCTCGCACTCCAGGGCCTCACCGCGTTCGCGGTGCCGTGGTCGACGATCGTCGCGGTCGCGGTGGGCTCGGCGGTCGTCGGTCTGGTGGCGGCGCTGCTGCCCGCGCTGCGGGCCTCGCGGATGAATGTGCTCGCCGCCATCGCACACGAGTAACTCCCCGAAGATGGAGGAGAGTTGATGACCCGTCCGTTCCGTTTCGCTGTGAACATGGTGACCCCGGCGGTGGGCGGGGAGTGGCGCAAGCGCTGCCGCCGGGCCGAGGAACTGGGCTACGACGTGATCCAGGTGGCCGACCACCTCGGCATGCCCGCGCCGTTCCCCTCCGTGGTGGCCGCCGCGTACGCCACCGAGCGGCCCCGGGTCGGGCCCTTCGTGCTCAACGCCGCGTTCTGGACGCCGGCGCTCCTCGCCCGCGAGATCGCCACGGTGGACGCGCTGACCGACGGCCGCCTGGAGGTCGGGCTCGGCACCGGATACGTACGGGAGGAGCACGAGCGGGCCGGGGTCGCCTGGCGCACGCCGGGCGGCCGGGTCGACCATCTCGCCCGTACGGTAAGGGAGTTGGAGCGCCTGCTGGGCGACGAGGCTCACGCGGCGCAGCTCGTGCAGCGGCCCCGGCCTCCGCTGCTCATCGGCGCCAAGGGCGACCGGATGCTGCGGCTGACCGCCGAGCACGCGGACATCGCCGCGTTCACCGGGGCGCGGACCTCGCCCGTCGACGGGACGCTCACCGTCATGAACGCCGACGACCTGGCGGAGCGGGTCGCCACCTACCGGAGGCTGGCCGCCGGGCGCGAGACTCCGGCCGAGCTCAACCTGCTGATCCAGTGGGTGTCCGTGACCCGGGACCGGCGGGCCTCGGTGCGCGAAGCTCTGCACCGCCTTCCCTATCTGACCGAGGGCGAGATGCTCGACCTGCCGATGCTGCTCATCGGCACGGTGCGGCAGATGGCCGACCAGCTGCGCGCCCAGCGGGAGCGCTACGGCTTCTCCTACCTCACGGTCCTCGACTCGTACATGGAGGAGTTCGGGGCGGTGATCGAGGAGCTGCGCGGCGAGTGAGCGGGCACCCGCGTCGATCGGCATCCGTATGGCAAAACGGTTCGCCACGGATCACGGCCCGGTGGTGGGATGAACACCATGAACGAATTGCGCATCCGGGCCGCCGGGCCCGAGGACCTGGACGCGGTCCTTGCCTTCTGGAAGACGGCCGCCGAGGGCACCAGCATCAGCGACGACCGCGAGGGCGTCGAACGCCTCGTCGCCCGTGACCCCGAGACGCTGATCCTGGCGGAGTCCGGCGGCGATCTCGTCGGCACGGTGATCGCGGGCTTCGACGGCTGGCGCTGCCATCTCTACCGCCTCGCCGTCCACCCGGACCACCGCCGCAAGGGCATCGGCGGGGCGCTGCTCGCCGCGGCCGAGGACCGGTTCGTCGCGCTCGGCGGGCGTCGCGCGGACGCCATGGTGCTCGTCCGCAACGAGCTCGCCCAGCACGCCTGGCAAGCCGCGGGCTAACGGCCCGAGGAGCAGTGGCGCCGCTGGGTGAAGCCGCTGGGCTGACCGGCCGGGCCCGCTTCTCTTTGCCAGTGCTTTACCATGGGGGGACCTCTACCCCTCGACTGAAAGGTGTGAGCGTCCGCCCATGGGCGAGCCTCCCAGTACCAGCACCGCCGCGCGACACCGCGCGCACCGCCTCCGCCTGGCCGATCATGGGACGGAGGTGACCCGATGACCGAAGTGCTCCTCCTTCTGGCGGCCGTACTGCTCTCGCTGGTCTGCGCGGTCTTCGTCGCGGCCGAGTTCTCCCTCACCACCGCCGAGCGCAGCGATCTGGAGCGGGCCGTCGAGCGCGGCGAACGAGGTGCCTCCAGCGCGCTGAAGGCCGTCCGGAGCCTCACCTTCCAGCTGTCCGGCGCCCAGCTCGGCATCACCGTGACAGGCCTCGTCATCGGCATGATCGCCAAGCCGTCGATCGCCAAGCTCCTGACCGGCCCGCTCGAAGCGCTCGGCCTGTCCACGACGACCGCGAGCTCGGTGGCCCTGGTGCTCGGCATGGTGCTCTCCACCGTGTTCCTGATGGTCGTCGGCGAGCTGGTCCCCAAGAACTGGGCGATCTCCTCGCCGCTCGCCGTCGCGAAGGTCGTCTCGGCCCCGCAGCGCGCGTTCAGCGCGGCCTTCCGCCCCCTGATCAGCCACCTCAACACCACGGCCAACCACCTGGTGCGCCGCTTCGGCCTGGAGCCCGCCGAGGAGCTGGCCTCCGCGCGCAGCCCGCAGGAGCTGGTCGCCCTCGCCCGGCACTCGGCCAAGGAGGGCGCCCTGGAGGCGGACACCGCCGAACTGTTCGTGCGGACCCTCAGCCTCGCCGAGCTCAACGCGGAGAACGTGATGACGCCCCGCGTGCAGGTCACCGCGCTCGACATCCAGGCCACCGCAGAGGACGTCGCGAACGCGACCCGCGCCACGGGCCTGTCCCGCTTCCCCGTGTACCGGGGCAGCCTCGACTCGGTCGTGGGCATCGCGCACATCAAGGACGTCCTCGCGGTGCCGGCCGAACGCAGGCGCCTGTACCCGGTGACGTCGTTGCTGCGCGAGCCGCTGCTCGTCCCCGAGACGCTCACCGTGGACCGGCTCCTCGACCAGCTGTACGGCAAGCGCACCATGGCCGTCGTCATCGACGAGTACGGCGGCACCGCGGGCGTCGTCACCCTGGAGGACATCGTGGAGGAGGTCGTCGGCGAGGTCCGCGACGAGCACGATCCGCACGAGACCCCCGACCTCGCCCCCGCCGGGCAGGACGCCGACGGCCGCACCCTGTACTCCGCCGACGGCGCCGCCCGCGACGACCAGCTCGCCGCCATCGGCCTGCGTGTGCCGGACGGACCGTACGAGACCCTCGCCGGTCTGGTGGCGACCGAACTCGGCCGGATTCCGACGGTCGGCGACCGTGTGGACCTGGCCGGCTGGCGCATGGACGTCGTCGACGCGTCCGGCCGGCGCGCGGCCCGCGTCCTGCTGCACGCACCCCTCAACCCCGAGGACGACGAGGAGGCCGGCCGATGATCATCGCGATCCAGATTCTGATCGGGCTGGCGACCCTGGTCGTCAACGCCTTCTTCGTCGGCGCCGAGTTCGCCCTGATCTCGGTGCGCCGCAGCCAGATCGAACCGCTCGCCGAAAACGGCAACCGCCGCGCCCGCAGCGTCATCTGGGGCCTGGAACACGTCTCGGCCCTGATGGCCGCGGCGCAGCTCGGCATCACGCTGTGCACCCTGGTGCTCGGTGTGGTCGCCGAACCGGCCATCGCGCACCTGGTCGAGCCGGTCTTCGACGCGGTGGGCGTGCCGGACGGGCTGATCCACCCGGTGTCGTTCGTGCTCGCCCTCGCGGTCGCCACGTATCTGCACATGCTGCTCGGCGAGATGGTGCCGAAGAACATCGCGCTGGCCGAGCCCGCGCGCACCGCGCTGCTGCTCGGCCCGCCGCTGGTGACGCTGGCGCGGGCGCTGCGCCCGGCGATCTTCGCGATCAACGCCTTCGCCAACACCGTCCTGAAACTGCTCAGGGTGGACGTCAAGGGCCATGTCACGTCGACCTTCTCGGACGACGAACTGGCCCGCCTGGTGACCGACGCGGGCGATGCCGGGCTCCTCGACGACCGGGCGGCCGAGCGCCTGCACGACGCCCTTGAGCTGGGACGACGGCCCGTTCGGGACGTGGTCGTGCCGCTGGACAAGGTGGTACGGGCCGCGGTGGGCACCACCCCGGAGGAGCTGGAGCGGCTCGCCGCGAGCTCCGGCTTCTCGCGCTTCCCGGTCGTCGACGAGGAGAGCCGCATCCTGGGCTATCTGCACGTCAAGGACGCCCTGGACGCGGCGCCGCGCGAGGTGGCCTTCCCCGTCGCGGCGCTGCGCCCGATCGCCCGGGTGCGCGCCGCGACCCCCCTCGACGACGTGCTGACCGCGATGCGGCGCAGCCGTACGCACCTGGCGGCGGTCCTCGGCGAGGAGGGCAAGCTGGCGGGCCTGGTCACGATGGAGGACGTGCTGCGGGAGCTCGTGGGCCCGCCTGCGGCCGCGGCCTAGCCGGTCACTGAACGGGCTTGGCGGCAGGGGTCGGGTTCGTGGTCTCGGTGAGGCCCGGGCCCGGCTGCCCCAGCTGCGAGGAGCCGACCGCCATCAGGACGGCGAGCACCGCTGCCATGCCCGCGGTCGCGAAGGCCGCGGTCCAGTGGACGTCGAGGAGGTTGGTCGCGCCGGCCGTCAGGACGGCGGCGAGCGCCTGGGCGAAGGTGCGGATGGCACGCTCGGCGGTGGCCTTCCAGAAGGCCGCGGTGAACAACATCGACGCTCGCTCTCTCGACGGCCGGTTCCGGCCGGGTTCCAAAAAGTTGATGTGCTCCTGGCATACCGCGGAACGGGCTCCGCCGAAAGGGCCTGGTCGGCCTCCTTGTGATCACGGTCCCCACGAGGGATTCGGTGCCCCCGGGCCGCCATGGCTACCGCGCGGTACGATCGCTCCGCCATGGAGATGAATGCCTCATACACCAGCTTTGCCGCGATCGGGGACTCCTTCACGGAGGGCATGTCCGACCGGCTTCCCGACGGCTCCTACCGCGGCTGGGCCGACGTGCTCGCCACCCGCCTCGCGGCCCGCACACCCGGCTTCCGGTACGCGAACCTGGCCGTGCGCGGCAAGCTCATCGGGCAGATCGTCGAGGAGCAGGTGGCCGCGGCGGCCGCGCTGCGCCCGGACGTCATCACCCTGGTCGGCGGCCTCAACGACACCCTGCGCCCCAAGTGCGACATGGGCCGGGTGCGCGGACTCCTCACGGAGGCGGTCGAACAGCTCGCCCCCGCCTGCAAGCACCTCGTCCTGATGCGCAGCCCGGGCCGCAACGGCCCGGTCCTCGACCGCTTCCGCCCACGCATGGAAGAGCTTTTCTCGTACGTCGACGAACTGGCCGAGCGGCACGGCGCGTTGGTCGTCGACCTGTACGGCGCGCCGGTGCTCGGCGATCAGCGGCTGTGGGACGTGGACCGGCTGCATCTGACGGAGGACGGGCACCGCAGGGTGGCCGAGGCGGTCTGGCAGACGCTGGGCCTGGAGGCCGGGGACGACTGGCGCTCGCCCCTGCCGCCCGCCATCCGCCCCGGCTGGGTCGCGAGCCGGACGGCCGACCTGAGCTTCGCCCGCCGGCACCTGGTGCCCTGGATCGGGCGCCGCGTCACCGGCCGCTCCTCCGGCGACGGCCGCAGCGGCGCCCACTTCGACGCCGCGCGGGGGCAGGCGTTCTGGGTCACGCCGGGGAACGCGGCTGCTGCGGGGCCGGTGTCGGGGTGGGTCCGGGTCGAGGACTGACCCATCATCAACTGGGCTTCCCAGGACCGGAGTTGTGGGTTCGGCGGCTCATGCCTGGCGCCACCGGGAGCGCGAAGACCCGTCGGCCCGTCACCCTGCCGTGCTCGGCTCCGGCACCCGGGCCGCGAGGAACCGGGTGGTACGGCGGAGCCGGAAGCCCAGCGACTCGTACAGCCTGATGGCGGTGGTGTTGGTGGCCGCGGTGTGCAGGAACGGGGTTTCGCCGCGCTCCCTGATGCCGAACGCGACCGCGCGGACCAGGCGGGAGCCGAGGCCCTGGCCACGGAACGCGTCGTCGGTGCACACCGCGCTGATCTCGGTCCAGCCCGGCGGGTGCAGCCGCTCCCCGGCCATCGCGATCAGCCGGCCCTCGCGGCGGATGCCGAGGTAGGTGCCGAGCTCCACGGTGCGGGGCAGGAACGGCCCGGGCCGGGTGCGCTCCACGAGGGCGAGCATCTCGGGCACGTCGTCCGCTCCGAGCCGTACCGCCTCCTCGTCGGGGCGGGCGTCCACCGTCTCGTCGACGAGCTGGACGCCCTCCAGGTCGAAGGTGATCTCCCAGCCCTCGGGCAGCGCGACCCGCACCCCCGGGAGCGCCACTTCCGCGCCGGGCCCGGCGAGCGCGGCCAGGTCCGCCCAGTCGTCGGCGTCCGGGTCCTCGGGCAGCCCCAGCCAGGGCGATACGTCGGTCTCGTAGCGCAGCACCCTGCCGCGGGCCTCGGCGAACCGCGCGTGCGGCCCGGTCAGCGAGGCGTACGCGGGGTTGTCCAGCGGGTGCGCCGGGGTCTCGGTGCGGACGGACGCGTCGGGCATGATCTCCTCGCTCGGAATGTCGGGATCTCGGCATGGGGCGACGTCGGGTGCGCCCTTATGGGAAAGATCCGATTCCGGTCACGCATTCCCGGACGGCCGGATTGTTCACAAGGCGGACATGATCCCGGGTACGCGTCGAGTGATCGTTCTTGGCATGCTGGGGGCATGTCGTCCCCCGCGCTCATCGACCTCGTCGACCAACTGCTCGCCGGCTCCGGCCCCTTGCCGATCGTCGCCGCCGGCGACCCCGTGCTGCGCCGGCCCGCCGAACCGGTGGACGACCGCCTGGACCGCAAGCGCCTCGCCCGGCTGATCGAGGCGATGCGCGAGACGATGCTCGCGGCCCCGGGCGTCGGCCTCGCGGCACCTCAGGTGGGCCTGCCGCTGCGGCTCGCGGTCATCGAGGACGCGGCGGAGGTCTCCGAGGAGATCAGGCAGGCCCGTGGCCGCATCCCGCAGCCGTTCCGGGTCCTGGTCAATCCGTCGTACGAGCCCGTCGGGCCCGGCCGGGCCGCATTCTTCGAGGGCTGCCTGAGCGTGCCGGGCTGGGGCGCGGTCGTGGCCCGGCACGCGAACGTACGGCTGCGTGCGCTCGACGAGCAGGGCCGCACGGTGGACGAGGTGTTCACCGGCTGGCCCGCCCGCATCGTCCAGCACGAGACCGACCATCTCGACGGCACGCTGTACCTGGACCGCGCGGAGCTGCGCTCGCTGTCCTCGCGGGAGGCGATGGCCGACCGCTGGGCCCAGCCCACCCCGGCCGCCGCGGCCGAGGCCCTCGGGTTCGAGCTCGGCGACGTCTCGGACCGGTGAGAGCGGCCGTCACGCGAGCCGACCGAGCGAAGCCGAGAGCAGAACTTGGGGGAGCGACCAGCCCCCACCGGCCCGCGGATGAAGCACTCCCCCTTCCCGCGGAGCGCTTCGTAGCAAGGCACAAACCGGGGTGGGGCGCTGGCCTGCAGAAATCGCCAGTAGACTCTGGACACGTGACTGCTGTGTCTGCGAAGCCTCGCATCCCGAACGTTCTGGCCGGCCGCTACGCCTCCGCGGAGCTCGCCGTCCTCTGGTCCCCCGAGCAGAAGGTCAAGCTGGAGCGCCAGCTGTGGCTCGCTGTGCTGCGTGCCCAGAAGGACCTGGGGATCGAGGTGCCCGAGGCCGCACTCGCCGACTACGAGCGCGTCATCGACCAGGTCGACCTCGCCTCCATCGCCGAGCGCGAGAAGGTCACCCGGCACGATGTGAAGGCCCGCATCGAGGAGTTCAACGCGCTGGCCGGCCACGAGCAGGTCCACAAGGGCATGACCTCGCGCGACCTCACCGAGAACGTCGAGCAGCTCCAGATCCGGCTCTCCCTCGAACTGATGCGGGACCGCACGGTGGCGGTCCTCGCGCGCCTCGGCAGGCTGTCCGGCGAGTACGCCGAGCTGGTCATGGCCGGGCGCTCGCACAACGTGGCCGCGCAGGCCACGACGCTGGGCAAGCGTTTCGCGACCGCGGCCGACGAGCTGCTCGTGGCGTACGGCCGCCTGGAAGACCTCCTCGCCCGCTACCCGCTGCGCGGCATCAAGGGCCCGGTCGGCACCGCTCAGGACATGCTCGACCTGCTCGGCGGAGACGCCTCGAAGCTGGCCGACCTGGAGCAGCGCATCGCGAGCCACCTCGGCTTCGCCCACGCCTTCACCTCGGTCGGCCAGGTCTACCCGCGCTCCCTCGACTACGACGTGGTGACGGCGCTGGTGCAGCTGGCCGCCGCGCCGTCCTCGGTCGCCAAGACGATCCGCCTGATGGCCGGGCACGAGCTGGTCACCGAGGGCTTCAAGCCCGGCCAGGTCGGCTCGTCCGCGATGCCGCACAAGATGAACACCCGCTCCTGCGAGCGCGTGAACGGCCTGATGGTCATCCTGCGCGGCTACGCCTCGATGACGGGCGAGCTGGCGGGCGACCAGTGGAACGAGGGCGACGTCTCCTGCTCGGTGGTCCGCCGGGTCGCGCTGCCCGACGCGTTCTTCGCCTTCGACGGTCTGCTCGAAACCTTCCTGACGGTGCTCGACGAGTTCGGCGCGTTCCCCGCCGTCGTCGCCCGCGAGCTGGACCGCTACCTGCCCTTCCTGGCCACGACGAAGGTCCTCATGGCCGCCGTCCGCGCCGGGGTGGGCCGCGAGGCCGCGCACGAGGTCATCAAGGAGCACGCCGTCGCCTCCGCCCTCGCGATGCGCGAGCAGGGTGCCGAGCGCAACGAACTCCTCGACAAGCTGGCCGCCGACGAGCGCATGCCGCTCGACCGCGCCCAGCTCGACGACCTGATGGCCGACAAGCTGTCCTTCACCGGTGCGGCCGGCGACCAGGTCACCGCCGTGGTCTCCCGCATCGAGGAGATCGTCAAGCAGCACCCCTCGGCCGCCGGTTACGCCCCGGGCTCGATCCTCTGATCCCGCACCCGTGCTGAGCCCCGAGGAACTCCAGGCCGCCCGCGACACCGTCATCCCCGACGTGATCGCGGGCGGTCTGTCCGTGCTGTTCTGCGGCATCAACCCGAGCCTGATGTCGGGCGCCACCGGCCACCACTTCGCCCGCCCGGGCAACCGCTTCTGGCCGGTACTGCACCTGTCCGGCTTCACCCCCAGGCAGTTGAAGCCCTCCGAGCAGGGCGAGCTCCTCTCGTACGGTCTCGGCATCACCAATGTGGTGGCCCGGGCCACGGCTCGGGCCGACGAACTCGACGCCGAGGAGTTCCGCGAGGGCGGACGCCTGCTGGCGGCGAAGGTCGATCGGCTCCGGCCCGACTGGCTGGCGGTTGTGGGCGTCACCGCGTACCGCACGGCTTTCGGTGACCGCCGGGCCAGGATCGGCCCGCAGGAGCACACGATCGGCACGACCCGGGTGTGGGCACTGCCCAATCCCAGCGGGCTGAACGCGCACTGGACTGCTCAGACGATGGCCGAGGAGTACGGGAAGTTGCGTGTGGCTGCGGCGGGGAGCCTCGGCTAGGCCCCTCACTGCGGTACGGCACTTCGGGTGCGGGCCGTCCGCGGCTGGTCACGCAGTTCCCCGCGCCCCCTTCGGGGTGCGCCTCCCGGCAAAGAGGCTGGCACCCTGCTCGCTAGGGCGGGTCCACCTCCGTCACCGTCACGCTCAGGTCCCAGCCCGGGCCCTCCGCCTCCAGGTCGAGGCCCACGGCTATCCATCTGCCCTCGATCCGCCACAGGTTCAGGAAGTCGAAGCCGATGGCGAACTCCGCCCAGGGCTCCGGTATCGCCTCGCCCGCGACCAGCCGGGCCTGGGCACTCCATAGGCTTATCCACTGCGGTTCCTCCCAGCGTCGGGTGAGCTCGGCCACCAGGGCGTCGTGGTCGGCGACGCATTGGGCGCGTTTTTCCAGTCGGTCCGTCAGGTCCTCCCATTCCTCCTCGTCGGCGCTCAGGCATGCGGAGTGGTATCCCGGGCCGCTCACTTCCGCGCCGCTTCGGCTGCGCTCCGCGGGGAATGCCCGGGAGCGCAGCCGGTCGATGTGCTGGAGATACAGAGCGGTGGTCATGTCGTCAGTAAACCGCCCGGCACTGACAATTGGCGTGCCGTCAGCCGCTGGACGGCTGCCATCCGGTCAGGCGTCGCGGCGCCGCAGCGCCCACCAGCCGACGGCTGTCGCGAGCGCCGTCCAGGCCGCCAGGACGGCCATCCCGCTCCACGGCCCGAGCGTCCCCGCCGGGGCCTGGAGCAGGATCTGCCGGCCCGCCCGGTCCGGCAGGAAGTCGGCCGCGCCGCCGCCCTGCGACACGTCTCCCACCACGAACGGGAGGATCAGGAACAGCGGCACGAGCACGCTCAGCGCGCCGGTGACACTGCGCAGCAGGGCGGCGACCCCTGCCGAGAGCAGGCTGACCAGGGCCAGATAGAGGGCGCAGCCGACGACCGCGCGCAGCGCGCCCGGATCCGCGATGCCTATGCCGAAGCCCCGGTCCATCAGCGCCTGGCCGCCGAGGAAGCTGATCAGGCTGGCCACCAGGCCGACCGCGAGGACGCATCCGCCGATCACCGCCAGCTTGGCGCCGTAGAACAGCGTCCTGTTGGGCACGGCCGCCAGGGATATCCGGATCCCCGCGTTCTTGTATTCACCCGCCATGGCTATGACGCTGAAAATGACCGCTGCCAACTGCCCGAAATTCAGGCCGTAGTAGGAGAACAGCACCGGGTCGAAGTCCGTGCTGCCGGGCTGCGGGCGGCCGAGCGCGGCGCAGATGAGGAGGGAGAGGCCCGCCGTCGCCACGGGGACGGTCAGCAGGGAACCCATCAGGGAGCGCAGCGAACGGACCTTGATCCACTCGGTGTGGAGTACCGCGGGGAACGACATGGCCTAGGCCTCCTGGGTCTGCGGGGCGCGAGAGGATGCGTACTCCGCCTGGTCGGCGGTCAGATCGAGGTACGCCTCCTCCAACGTGCCTTCTTCATTGGCGAGTTCGAGAATGGGGATGCCCTCGTGTGCTGCGATCGGGCCGATCTCGTCGACGCGTGCGCCCTCCACCGTCCAGACTCCGCCCTCTCCCTGGACCGGGTCGAAGCCCTTGCCCAGCAGGAGAGTCCGCAGCCGGGCGCCTTCGGTGGTGCGCAGCCGGACCCTGGGCCGGATCCGGGAGTCGATGAAGTCCTGCATCGGGGTGTCGGCGAGGAGCCGGCCACGGCCGAGGACGACCAGGTGGTCGGCGAACGAGGCGGTCTCGTTCATCAGGTGGCTGGAGACGAGCACCGTCCTCCCCTCCCGTGCGAGGCCGCGCATCAGCTCCCTTGTCCAGATGATCCCTTCGGGGTCCAGGCCGTTGGACGGCTCGTCCAGGATCACCACAGCCGGGTCACCGAGGAGGGCGGCCGCGATCCCGAGCCGCTGCCGCATCCCGAGCGAGAACGTCTTGATCCGGCGGCCCGCGACCCCCGCGAGCCCGGCTTCCTCAAGGACCTCGGCCACGCGCCTCACCGGTATGCGGTTGCTCGCCGCGAGGGCCAGCAGATGGCTGCGGGCCGTGCGGGAGCCGTGCGCGGCCTGCGCGTCGAGCAGGGCGCCGACCGCGCGCAACGGCTCCGTCAGGTCCGCGTACCGGCGGCCGCCGATCAGTGCGGTGCCGGACGTCGGCCGGTCGAGGCCGAGCAGGATGCGCAGGGTGGTGGACTTGCCCGCGCCGTTGGGGCCGAGGAAGCCGGTCACCCGGCCGGGCTCGACCGCGAAGGTGAGCCGGTCCACGGCTCGCGTGGTGCCGTACTCCTTGCGGAGCTCTTGGACGTCGATCCTTGTCATGCCCCAAGCGTCGCCGTCCACGCAGGTCAGCCGCCTCCCCCGGCAGTGGGGAGCTTCTCCCCCGCACGGGGGAGCCGGATCGATCACCGCGCTGGGACGATGGGCGAATGCACCGCTCACTTCGCCCGCTGGCCCGCCCGGGCACCTACACACGCTGGCTGCATCTGCTGATCCCGACCGCGTTCGTGGCGATCTGGCTCTTCATCGACCACCGGGTGTGGGTCCTCGGGCTGCTCGTCGTGCCGCTCGGGCTGATACCGGCGGTGCGTCTCGAAGAGGGCATTCAGGCGCAGCTCCTGCTCACTCCTGGCGAGCGCGGCAGGCCCGACGCCTCCATCGCGGCCGCGCCGTCGGCCACGTGGCGCGACCGCTGGCGGACGGTGCTCTGGCTGGAGGCGCGGCTGATGCTGTCCGGCGTGACGATCGCGGGCACCGTCTGGCTTCCGGCGCTGTCCGTGGACCTGGTCGCGCGGGGGTTCGGCGGGCCGCCGTTGGTCTTCGGAGGGATGGCGCCCTGGCTGCCGCCCCACGGCTGGCTCGTGCCGCTCGCGCTGGTGCCGCTCATAGTCATGCTGGCCTGTCTGGTGCTGGCCGGGAACCTGATCACCTTCATCGCCCGCAAGCTGCTCGGGCCCTCGGCCACGGAGCGACTCACCGCGCTCGAAGAGCGGACCGAGCTGCTCCTGGAGCGCAACCGCATAGCCCGCGAGATCCACGACTCCATCGGCCATGCGCTGACCGTCGCCGTGGTACAGGCGGGCGCGGCCCGCGCGGCCGGGGATCCCGCCTTCACCGACCGGGCGCTGGCGGCGATCGAGGAGACCGGCCGGGCCGCCCTGGAGGACCTGGAGCGGGTGCTGCTCGTCCTGCGCGAGACGGGCCTGCCGGCCAGTCAGCGCCCCACGCTCCTGGAGGCCGACCGGCTCATAGATTCGGCCCGTGGCTCGGGCGCCGCGGTCGACGCGGAGTTCTCCGGCCCGCTGGAGCAGGTGCCCGGTCCGGTGTCGAGGGAGGGGTACCGCATCCTGCAGGAGGCACTCACCAATGTGCTGCGGCACTCGGGTCCCGTACCCGTGCGGATCCGCATGGCCGTGCTGGGCAGGCGACTTGAGATGGATGTGACCAACCCGCTGACGGGGGCGGCGCCCGGCGGAAAGGGAGGCAGCGGCCTGCGCGGGATGCGGGAGCGGGCCGCGCTGCTCGGAGGGGAGGCGGAGTCGGGGGCGCATGAAGGCGAGTGGCGGGTGCGGGTGCGGCTGCCGCTGGACACCTTGATCTGACACCGGGCCGGAGGCATGGCTTGGTCTGACACCGGGCTGGAGGTACGGCTTGGTCTGGGACAGGGCCGGAGGTGCGGCCCTGCGCCCGGCGCCGATGGCCCGGCAGCTGATCCGGCGTTGTCCACAGGCCCCCAGGCCCCCTCTGGCCTGCGGCTAGGCTGGCCGGATGCCGGTAACCGTACTTCTGGTCGACGACGAACCCCTGGTCCGCGCGGGTCTGCGGGCCGTGCTCGAAGCACAGCCCGACATCGAGGTGGTGGGCGAGGCTGCCGACGGCGCGGCCGTGATCCCGTTGGTGCGGCAGCTGCGGCCGGACGTGGTCGCGATGGATGTGCGGATGCCGCTCCTGGACGGCATAGAGGCGACCCGGGCGGTGCTGCGCACGGTCGAGGACCCGCCGAAGATCCTGGTCGTGACGACCTTCGAGAACGATGAGTACGTGTACGAGGCTCTGCGGGCCGGAGCCGACGGCTTCCTGCTGAAGCGGGCCCGCCCCGCCGAGATCGTCAACGCGATCCGGCTCGTGGCGGAGGGCGACTCGCTGCTGTTCCCGGCGGCGGTGCGCGCGCTCGCCGCCGAGTACGGCAACGGCGCGGCGCGCACGGCGCTCGCCGAGGCGGCGCTCACCGACCGGGAGGCCGCGGTGCTGCGTCTCATGGCGCGCGGACTTTCCAACGCGGAGATCGCCGCCAAGCTCGTCGTCGGCACGGAGACCGTGAAAACGCATGTCAGCGCGGTGCTGGCGAAGTTGGGAGCCCGGGACCGCACGCAGGCGGTCATCGCCGCGTACGAGTCCGGTTTCGTGGCCCCGAGCTGATGCGCCTCCGTTACCGGCCGCCGCTCGCCGTACACCTGACCAGCGAGTACGATCCGGCAGACACGCGCACGAGCTGGGAGGACACACGTTGGGGCGGCTGACCGGCGGGGACCCCTCTCTGCTGCGGAGGATCAATTCCGCGGTGGTGCTGCACGCCCTCAGGGGTGCGGAATCTCCCACGCTGACCGATCTGACCCGGATCACGGGTCTGTCCCGGCCGACGGTCGAGGGCGTGGTCGACGGCCTGATGGAGGCCGGGCTCGTCGTCGAGTCGGCCCCCGAGGAGGGCGAGGCGCGGCGTCAGGGCCGGCCCGCGCGGCGGTTCCGGTTCCGGGCCGAGGCGGGGCATCTGCTCGGCATAGAGATCGGCCCGCACCGGGTGGCCGCTCTCCTCTCCGGTCTGGACGGCCGGATCTTCGGCGCGGGTTCCCGCGAGGTGCCCGAGACCGCCTCGGCCGACGAGCGCCTCGAACGGGTCCGGATGACCGTCGCCGATGTGCTGCGCCGGGCCGGTGTGGCGCGCAGTTCGCTGCGTGCGGTCGGCGTCGGCAGCCCGGGCATCGTCGAGGCCGACGGCACCGTGCGGCTCGGCACCGCGCTGCCCGGGTGGACGGGCCTGCCGCTGGGCGAGCGGCTGCGGCGTTCCTTCCGCTGTCCCGTACTGGTCGAGAACGACGCCAACGCCGCGGCCGTCGCCGAGCACTGGAAGGGTGCGGCGGCCGACTCCGACGACATCGTCTTCGTCATGGCCGGCCTGAGTCCGGGGGCGGGTTCGCTGATCGGCGGCCGGCTGCACCGGGGCTTCGGCGGCGCGGCGGGCGAGATCGGCGCGCTGCATCTGCTCGGCCGCGATGTCACCCCCGAGAAACTGCTCTCGACGACGGACGAGCCGCTGCACCCGCTGGACGAACAGGCCGTCGCCGATGTGTTCGCGCTGGCCCGGCAGGGCGATGCGCGGGCCCAGGCCGCGGTGGAGCGGTTCCTTCGGCGGCTGGTGCACGATGTGGCCGCGCTGGTGCTCGCCCTCGATCCGGAGCTGGTCGTCGTGGGCGGCTGGGCGGCCGGCATCGACGGCGTACTGGAGCCGCTGCGCAGAGAGTTGGCGCGTTACTGTCTGCGGCCGCCCCGGGTGGTGCTCTCGATGCTGGGCGAGGCAGTGGTGGCGACCGGCGCGCTGCGGCTCGCCCTCGACCACGTGGAGGAAGAGCTGTTCGCCGTCGAAGGAACGGTGACGGCGCGGCGCTGAGGCGCCCCAGGTCCGGGTGACCGTCCCGAGGCACCTCGCATCGAGCGCCGGACCGGGGTCAGGAGGCCTGGCGCTGCTGGTCGGGGTGGTTGATCTCCACGTCGACCGAGTCGCCGAACGTGAGGCGGCAGGTGTCCGCTCGGTAGGTGGCGACGGAGACGGCAGCGGTGCGGCCTCCGGCGAAGTACCGGGTGGTCACGACGAGGACGGGGGCGCCGGGCAGCCGGTCGAGTTCCTTGGCGTCGTCGGCGCGTGCCGAGCCGAGTTCGACGGCGCGGTCCTGGCCTTCGAGTTCCAGGCGCTGCAGTTCGCGCAGGACGGCGCGGCCGCGGGCCGGCCCCGAGGGCACGTCGATCGCGGAGAGCTCGGGTACCGAGTCGACCGGAACATAGAGGAGCTCGGCGGCGACGGCCTGCCCGTGGGCGACCCGGGTCCGGCGGACGGTGTGCATCTCCTCGCCGGCGGCGGTGTCGAAGAGGCGGGCGACCGCGGCGGGCGGCACGGCGGCCGTGGCGTCCGCGGTCTGCCAGGCGTCGCCGGGCGCACCGGGCCAGTCGTGCTGGGCGGTGGCGACCGAGACGGCCGTGCGCGGCGGGGCGACGGTGGTGCCGACGCCGCGGCGGCGCTGGAGCCGGCCTTCCAGTTCGAGCTGTTCCAGTGCCTGGCGGAGCGTGGCGCGCGCGACGCCGAACCGGGCCGCGAGATCACGCTCGTTGGGCAGGATCTCACCCACCGCGAAGTCCGAGTCGAGCGCCTCGCTGAGTACCGTCCTGAGGTGCCAGTACTTCGGCTCCGGCACCGATTCCAGCTGCGTGGTCCCCACCCTGATCCTCCGCAATCGCCGTGTCCGCGGCGGCTTTCCGTGCCCTTGTTTATTAAAGGTTCCTGCACTAACTCTGCGACCATAGGGCGGCCCACCCCCTTGGTCAAGACCAATCCTCGTTCCGTTACGGAGCGCGCACGAGGGTTGCCGCAGAGCGTTCACACGACGTTCGCGTCCCGGTGATGCCCCCCTGCGCAAGGGTCCCCGAGGCATCGGCCGGGCTCCGGGAAAAGTCACCGGGCCACCGAGATGTCCGATATGCCTCTTGAACTCCAAGCTACCGAGCGGTAGTTGTTGCTGACAGGACGTCTAAGCGTGGATCCCAGAACAGGGAGCAGCCCCCATGACCGCAGAGATCTCGTTCACGATCGACACTCCCCTGGGGAGCCGCTCCACCTCGGTCACCTACCGGCGCGAGGGCAAGGGCGAGCCGCTTCTGCTGCTCCACGGGATCGGCCATCACTTGCAGGCCTGGGATCCGGTCTTCGATCTGCTCGCCGCCGACCGCGACGTGATCGCGATCGACCTGCCGGGCTTCGGCGCCTCGCCCGCGCTGCCGGAGGGCGCCGCCTACGACCTCTCCACCGTCGTCCCGATCCTCGGCGCGCTGTGCGAGGCCCTCGGCATCGAGCGGCCGCACGTCGCGGGGAATTCCCTGGGCGGCCTGCTCGCCCTGGAGCTGGGGCGCGAGAAGCTCGTACGGTCCGTGACGGCGCTCTCCCCGGCGGGCTTCTGGACGCCGTCCGAGCGGCAGTACGCGTTCAATATGCTGCGGACGATGCGGCTGGTGGCGAAGGCGCTGCCGGTCCCGGTCATCGAGCGGATGTCCCGCACCGCCGCCGGGCGCACCGCACTGACCAGCACCATTTATGCCCGGCCCGGCCGCCGTTCGCCGGAAGCCGTCGTCGCCGAGACGCTGGCGCTGCGCGCCGCGCCCGGCTTCGAGCAGACCCTGGCCGCCGGGCAGGACGTCCTGTTCACCGACGACGTGCCCGGGGTGCCCGTGACCGTCGCCTGGGGCAGCGGGGACCGGCTGCTCCTGCGCCGCCAGGGCGTCCGCGCCAAGCACACCATCCCGGGCGCCCGGCTCGTGCGGCTGCCCGGCTGCGGCCACGTCCCCATGAACGACGACCCGGCCCTGGTCACCCGGGTCATCCTGGACGGCAGCCGCCCGGTCGGCGAGGTTCCGTCCCGACCGGCGGCCCAACTCGCCTGATTCCAGGTCGGGTTCAGGCCTCGACGAAGTCGCCCTCCGGGGCTGGGCGGTCAGGCGTTGGACCAGCCGCGCTTGCAGAGCACGAGCCGGTACCCGTCCGGGTCGGCGATGGTCACGCCCCATTCGTTCCAGTACGGGTTCGGCGACTGGACGCGTATGCCGCCGTACTCCACCAGACGGTCGACGAGTTCCGCGGGGACCTCCTCGTCGAGGTAGATGACGAGGAGATCCTCCTCGGTGGGCCGGGGCTCGACCGGGCGGCCCGCCTCGCGGACCAGTTCCAAGTGCCAGTCGGCGTCCGGCCGGCCGAGCATCAGGAGGTCGTGCCCGTCCGCCTCGGCTCGGTAGACGACCTTCAGGCCAAGACCCCCGACCCAGAAGCGCTCGGCCGCCGCAAGGTCGAGGGACGGCCTGGCGATACGGATGTGTGAACGGCCGCCGATGGGCATCCGGTCCTCCTCTTTCCCTGGTCCGCCCCGTCGGCGTCCCGTACTCGCAACCTAGTCAACGAAGATCGCCGGGTCGATCGTTCCTTGGTCCCGGTCCCCGGGCCCTAGGCCGGTTGTTCACCCGGAGTTCGCGCCCGCGCCGCAGCCGGGCAGTAGGCATGGCAGGGCCCAGCGACCAACCTCCCCAGGAGGCGACACCCATGCCCAACCGCCGTACCGTACTGAAGGGTTCGCTCGCCGCGTCGGCGGGTCTCGCCCTGCCGACCGGGCTCGCCGCGGCGCCCGCGTTCGCCCGCTCCGGCCGGCCGAGCGCCTCCTGGGGTGTGCAGGCCGGTGACATCACCGCCTCGTCCGGGCTCATCTGGGCGCGCTCCGACCGCCCGGCCCGGATGGTCGTGGAGACGTCCGCGACGGAGTCCTTCCGGCGCGCCCGCAGATGGCAGGGGCCGCTGCTCGGGCCGGGTACGGACTTCACCGGTACGACGTCGCTGCGCGGGCTTCCGGCCGGCGAGCAGATCCACTACCGGGTCACCCTGGCCGACCCCGACGACCCGCGGCGCACGGGGCAGCCGGTCTGCGGCACCTTCCGCACCGCGCCCGGCAGCCGGCGCGACGACGTGCGGTTCCTGTGGTCCGGGGACATCGCGGGGCAGGGCTGGGGCATCAACCCGGACATCGGCGGATACCGCGTGTACGACGAAATGCGACGCCTGGACCCGGACTTCTTCCTGTGCAGCGGCGACAACATCTACGCCGACAACGTGATCCTGCCGAGCGTGACGCTGCCCGACGGCCGGGTCTGGCGCAACATCACCACCGAGGAGAAGTCCAAGGTCGCCGAGACCCTCGCCGAATACCGGGGCAACTTCCGCTACAACCTGCTCGACGAGAACGTCCGCGCGTTCAACGCCCAGGTGCCGTCCATCGTGCAGTGGGACGACCATGAGGTTCGGAACAACTGGTACCCGGGCCAGATTCTGGACGACGCGCGCTACACGGAGAAGAACCTCGACGTGCTCGCGGCCCGTTCGCGGCGGGCGTTCAGCGAGTACTTCCCGATCTCGACGCTGGGGGCCGGCGACCGCGCGGGACGGGTACAGCGCGTGCTGCGGCACGGACCGCTCCTCGATGTGTTCGTGCTCGACATGCGGACGTACCGCGACGCCAACTCGCCCGGCCGGCAGCCCGACGACCGGGTCGGCATCCTCGGCGCGGAGCAACTCCAATGGCTGAAGCGGGAGTTGGCGAGATCGCGCGCGGTGTGGAAGGTCATCGCCGCGGACATGCCGCTCAGCCTCGTCGTCGTGGACGGCGCGACCGACTTCGAGGCCGTTTCCCAGGGCGACCCCGGCGCGCCGCTCGGGCGCGAGCTGCAGATCGCCGAGCTGCTGCGGTTCATCAAGCACCAGCGGATCACCGGCACGCTGTGGCTCACCGCGGACGTGCACTACACCGCCGCCGAGCACTACGACCCGTCGCGCGCGGCGTTCAAGGACTTCGCCCCGTTCTGGGAGTTCGTGTCCGGGCCGCTCGCCGCGGGCGGCTTCCCGCCGGACAAGGTGGACGGCACGTTCGGCCCCCAGCAGGTCTTCGTGCAGGCCCCCACCAAGGCCAACGCCTCCCCCATGGAGGCCCCGCCGAACTTCGGCGAGGTCGAGATCGACGGCGGCTCCGGCGAGCTGACCGTACGGCTGCGGGCGCAGGGCGGTTCGGTATTCTTCACCCAGGTGCTGCGGCCCGGGCTCGTAGGTCAGTGATCCGAGAGCCGGTGACGGGCAGGCCGGGTCGCGGAGGCGAACACTCCAGGCCACGCCCGGTAGAAAACAGCCAAAAGAGCATCAGAAGCACACTTAACCTGTCAGTCACAAAGCGTTCGTGATCACGCAACAGCACTGAGTCACAGTGATGCCATGACTGATATGCAAGGACAGCTGTCCAACAAGCAGGCCCGCCGCCGTCACCACTGGCGGCGGGACCTCGTCGAACTCGCCGCGCTGTTCACGGCCGTGGCCGTCGCCGACGGACTCGCGAACCTGGTCGCGCACGGCCCCGACGGACCGTTCCTGCTGATCGCCTCGGCCGTGGCACTGATCGCCACGGCGGCGTTCCACACCTGGTGGGCACGCCGCCACAGCCATGCGCCGCCGCTCCCGGATACCGGCGATACGGGCGATACCGACGGCCCGGCGACCGAGGGCGACGCGGGGAGCGGCAGCGCGCCCCGCGGGACGGCGCTCTGGCGGATGCGGACGACCGTACGGGACGAGCCCGGCAGCCTCGCCACGCTGTGCACCGCGCTCGCCGGGCACCGCGTGGACATCCTCACGCTCCAGACGCATCCGCTCGCGGACGGCACGGTGGACGAGTTCCTGCTGCGTACGCCTGCCGAGCTGTCGGCCGCCGAACTGGCCCGGGCGGTCTCCGCGGCGGGCGGCCACGACACCTGGACCGAGCGGGCCGACGCCCACGACCTCGTGGACGCCCCGACCCGCGTCCTCGGCCTGGCCACCCGCACCGCACTCGACGCGGCCGAACTCCCGCTCGCGCTGCGCCAGTTGCTCGGCCGCTGCACCATCCACTCTCTGCCCGCGGTCTCCCTGACCGGCCGCCCCACCGGTGAGACGGCCCCGGTCGAGGGCGTACTGGAGTCGACGACCATGCGGCTGCGCGACCCGAACGGCGGGGCGATCACCATCGAGCGGCCCCATCTCCCCTTCACCCCCACCGAGTTCGCCCGCGCGCGGGCGCTCGTGGAGCTGGATGCCCGGCTCGGCCCGCGCGTGCCGCGCAGCGAGGACGTCCTGACTCTGCCCGAGGGCAACGAGATCACCGTACGGCGCGCCGACCAGAGCGACATCGAGGCCGCCAAGGCCATGCACGAGCGGTGCTCGGACCGCACCCTCGGCCTGCGCTACCACGGCCCCGTCGCCGACGCCGACCGCTACCTCGGACACCTCCTCAGCCCGCGCTACGGCCGCACCCTCGCCGTGCAGACCGCCTCCGGACGCCTGGTCGCGCTCGGCCACCTCCTGTGGGACGGCGACGAAACCGAGGTGGCCGTGCTCGTCGAGGACTCCTGGCAGCGCCGCGGCATCGGCTCCGAACTGCTGCGCCGCCTGGCCGACCTCGCCATGGAGGCCCGCTGCGACAGCGTGTACGCCGTCACCCAGGCGTCCAACACCGGCATGGTCGCGGCCATGCGGGGGCTCGGGCTGCCCCTGGACTACCAGGTCGAGGAGGGCACCCTGGTGGTCACCGCCCGCCTCGACAAGACGGCCCCGATGAGCTCCGTCGGCCGTCTCGGGGGCTTCGAACAGCGCTGAGCAGTCCGGTTCCGGCGACCCGGTCAGGCGTTCCGGCAGGATTGGTGGTGACGCGGAGCCCTCACTTGGAGAGGATGTCCGCATGTCAGTCACTTCCAGCAGCGCGCTGCCCCGCCAGGTCGCCGACGCCTATGTCGACGCACTCATCGAACTCGACCCGATCACCGGGAGCTATCTGGGCGTCAGGGCGAGCCACGCCCTCCTGCCCGACTTCTCCCCCGCAGGACAGTCGGCCGTGGCCGACCTGGCGCGCACCACGCTCGCCCGCCTCGACGAGGCCGAGCGGCAGCCTGGCGCCGACAGCGACGCCGAGCGCCGCTGCGGCCGGCTGCTGCGGGAGCGGCTGACCTCCGAACTCGCCGTCCACGAAGCGGACGAGGGCCTGCGCGCGGTCAGCAATCTGCACTCGCCGGCCCACAGTGTCCGGATGGCGTTCACCATGACGCCGACCGAGACCGAGGAGGACTGGCGGGCGGTGGCCTCCCGGCTTCGCGCGGTGCCCGCCGCCATCGAGGGCTACCGCGCCTCGCTCGAACTCGGCCTGGAACGCAAGCTGTTCGGTGGCCCGCGCGCCACCGACACCGTCATCGGCCAGCTCGGCGAGTGGGTGAAGACCGGCTTCTTCGAGGGATTCGCGGCCCCGGGCCCCGAGTCGCTGCGCGCCGAGCTCGACGCGGCGGCGGGCGGGGCGTCCGCCGCCCTGGCCGCGCTGCGCGACTGGCTGCGCGACGTGTACGCGCCGGCCATCGAGGGATCCGCCGACACGGTGGGCCGCGAGCGGTACCAGCGCTGGTCGCAGTACTACAACGGCACCGCCCTCGACCTGGACGAGGCGTACGCGTACGGCTGGTCCGAGTACCACCGGCTGCTCGGCGAGATGCAGACCGAGGCCGCCAAGATCCTCCCTGGCGCCGGCCCTTGGGAGGCGCTGGCGCACCTCGACGAGCACGGCGCGCACATCGAGGGCGTCGACGAGGTCCGCGACTGGCTGCAGTCCCTGATGGACGAGGCCATCGAAGCACTGGACGGCACCCACTTCGAACTCGCCGAGCGGGTACGGAAGGTGGAGTCCCGCATCGCACCGCCCGGCGGCGCCGCGGCCCCCTACTACACGGGCCCCTCCGAGGACTTCTCGCGGCCCGGCCGCACCTGGCTGCCCACCATGGGTGAGACCCGCTTCCCGGTGTACGACCTGGTGTCGACCTGGTACCACGAGGGCGTGCCGGGCCACCATCTGCAGATCGCGCAGTGGGTGCACGTCGCCGACCAGCTCTCCCGCTACCAGGCCACCGTCGGCCACGTCAGCGCCAACGCCGAGGGCTGGGCGCTGTACGCGGAGCGCCTGATGGACGAGCTGGGCTTCCTCACCGACCCCGAGCGGCGGCTCGGCTACCTGGACGCGCAGATGATGCGCGCCTGCCGGGTGATCATCGACATCGGCATGCACCTGGAGCTGGAGATTCCCGCGGACTCGCCGTTCCACCCGGGTGAGCGCTGGACGCCGGAGCTGGCACACGAGTTCTTCAGCAGCCACAGCAGCCGTCCGGCGGACTTCGTCCAGAGCGAGCTGATCCGCTATCTGTCGATGCCGGGGCAGGCGATCGGCTACAAGCTGGGCGAGCGCGCCTGGCTGCTCGGCCGCGAGAACGCCCGGGCCCGGCACGGCGACGCCTTCGACCCGAAGGCCTGGCACATGGCGGCCCTCTCCCAGGGCTCGCTCGGTCTCGACGACCTGGTCGACGAGCTGTCCAAGCTCTGAGGCACCGGCGGGGCGCTCCGGTGACCGGGCCGCCCCGCCCCCTCGCTGCCCTCCGGGTTCAGCAACCGCAGTCCTCGGAGTCGACCGGCGCGGTCAGCGGGTCGGCGGCACGCCTCTCGCGGCCCTCCCACGTCTCGAACTCGAAGCCCTCGCGGACCCAGTACTCGAATCCGCCGAGCATCTCCTTGACCTGGAAGCCGAGTTCGGCGAGCGCGAGGGCCGCGCGGGCGGCACCGTTGCAGCCCGGGCCCCAGCAGTACGTGACGACCGGCACGGACTTGTCCAGGAGCTGCTCGGCCTGCTCGGCGATCAGCGCGGTCGGCAGGTGGACGGCGCCGGGCACGTGACCCTGGTCCCAGGACGCGGTGGAGCGGGAGTCCAGGACCACGAATCCGGGGTCGCCCTCGACGGCGAGTCCGGAGGCCACGTCGGAGACGTCGGCGTGGAAGACCAGACTGGCGCGGAAGTAGGCGGCGGCGTCGGCGGGGGCGGCCGGGGCCACGCGCAGGACGGGGTTGGCGGGGGCGGTGAGCTGTGTCGTCATGGCTGAAAATCTATGGCCCGATGATCAACTCCGGGAAGGTCCGATCCCCGGAACATCTCTTGATCCGCCGAGGATTTCACGGTTGTCTGTGCGGCATGACCGCGTATTCCCCGGACGCCACCGACTGGCGCATTCTGGAAGCCCTCCAGCAGGAAGGCCGGGCCACGTTCGCCGAGCTGGCCCGGACCGTCTCCATGTCGGCGAGCGCCGTCACCGAGCGGGTACGTCGCCTCGAAGAGGCCGGGGTGATCGCGGGCTACACGGCCGTCGTCGACCAGGAACGCCTCGGCCGGCCGATCCTCGCCTTTGTGCGGCTTCGCTATCCGAACGGCCATTACAAGCCGTTCCACGATCTGGTGGACGCGACGCCGGAGATCATGGAGGCGCACCATGTGACGGGGGACGACTGCTTTGTGATCAAGGTGGGGGCGCGGTCGATGAGCCACCTGGAGGAGATCTCGGGGAAGATCGGGGCGTTGGGGTCGGTGACGACGAGCGTGGTGTATTCGTCCCCGCTCCCGCGGCGGGCGATCGGCCGCTGAGCTGGGGGCCGGGTGCGCGCTGGGGCTCCGCCCCAGACCCCGGGAAGCCCCACCCCGCCCCTTCCCGAAAGCCTCCGGCGGAGTATGTCGGCCGCGGACGGTGCGTGGCTGGTCGCGCAGTTCCCCGTGCCCCTGGCAGGATGCCGGAGGCCACGCGGCGGAGCCGGTGGGGTGGACTACGGGGTCCGGGGCGGAGCCCCGGCGGCCACCCCCCTCAGCCGGACCGACGACCCCGCGCGGTCCTTCACCACCTCCAGCTGCGCCGGGATGCGGCGCCGCAGGTCGCCCACGTGGCTCACGATGCCCACGCTGCGGTCCCGCTCCCGCAGCGAGTCCAGGACGTCCAGCACCTCGTCCAGCGTCTGGTCGTCGAGGCTGCCGAACCCCTCGTCGATGAACAGCGTGTCGAGACCCGCCCCACCCGCCTCGTCGGTGACGACGTCGGCCAGGCCGAGGGCCAGCGCGAGGGAGGCGAAGAACGTCTCGCCGCCCGACAGCGTCGCGGTGTCGCGCTCGCGGCCCGTCCAGGCATCGACCACGTGCAGCCCGAGCCCCGAGCGCCCCCTGCCGCCCCTCGCGTCGGAGTGGACCAGCGTGTACCGCCCGCCCGACATCCGCTGGAGCCGGGCCGTCGCCGCTGCCGCGACCTGTTCGAGGCGGGCGGCCAGCACGTACGACTCCAGGCGCATCTTGCGCTCGTTGTCGGCGGAGGTGCCCGCGGTGAGTCCGGCGAGGCGGGCCACCCGCTCGTACTCCTCGCGCAGCGGGCCGATCCTGCGGGTCTCCTCGGTGGCCCGGCCGCTCAGCTCGTGCAGTTCCGCACAGCGGGCCCGGGCCGCCGAGAGGGCCGACGCCGCGTCCCGCAGGGTCCGTTCGGCCGCCGCGGACTCGGCCTCCGCCTGCTCGGTGCGGGCCGGCTCGGCAAGACCGGCCGCGGCCGTCTCCGGCTCCGCGAGGCGCGCGGTGACCGTCGCCCGCTGGTGCTGCCAATCGTCGAGCCGGTGCTGGATGTCGCGCTGGCCCCGCTCGTCGATCAGGGCGGCCGATGCCGCGGCCGGGGTGTCGAACCCGGCCCGGAACGCCGCCTCCGAGAGCCGGCCGTCGGCCTCCTTGAGCCGCTCGGCGCTGTCCTCGACGGCGCGCACCGCCTCCACGGCCTCGGCGAGGATGGCCGTCCGGTGTTCGAGCAGCCCGGCCTGTTCGGCGACACTGGCCGCACCAGCCCGTACCTCGCTCAACTCACGCTCCAGGGCGGCCTGTTCGCGATCCAGGGCCTCGCGGCTCGCGGTCCGGGCGGCCATGTTCTGCTGGGCCGTGCGCTGGACGGTCAGGCGCCGCTCGTACTCCCCCTCCGCCGAGGCCAGCGCCAGCCGAGCCTCGTGCAACCCGGCCGCCGCGCCCCGCGCCGCACCGTGTGCACGGTGCAACTCCCCTGCCGCATCGGCCAGTTCGGCCACGCCCGCCGCGCCCGCCTCGGCCCGCGCACCGGCGAGCTCCTCCCGCACCAAGGACAGGGCGGCCTCTGCTTCCGCGCGAGCCCGGTCGGCATCCCGGTATGCCTGCTGCGCGGCGTCCTCGGTCCCGCGGTCGATCTGGCCGGTGCCGGGGCGGGCTGGCGCGGGGTGGTCGGCCGAGCCGCACACCGCGCACGGCTCCCCCGCGCGCAGCCGCGCCGCCAGCTCCGCCGCGATGCCGCGCAGCCGCTCCTCGCGCAGCGCGAGCCAGTGCTCATGGGCGGCGTTGGCGGCCTCGCGGGTGGCGGTGTGAGTCCGGTCGGCCTCGGCCAGGCGAACCTGCAGCGCATCGCGTTCGCGGGCGGCCGCGAGCCGCCGCCGCGCCGGTTCGAGCTGGCCGGCGAGCTGTTCAGCACGGGTCGCGGCTTCGTGGGCGGCGTCGATCCGCTTCTGGTGGCCGAGCCGGGCGGCCTCCCAGCCCGCGAGCCATGCCGCGGTGTCGGTGAGGACGTCCTCGTCGGCGCGGGCCTGCCGGTCGAGGCGGCTGCGCTCTTCGTCGATCTCCGCACTGCGGCGCTCGGCCCGGCGGGCGGACTCCAGGGCGCCGAGATCCTGGCGCATCCTCCGCTCCAGGGCGGCGAGTTGATCGGCTCCGGCGTCGGCGAGTTCCGGGTGCAGCCGGGCGCGGGAGCGGTCCCGTTCGGCGGTGGCCGTGCGGTGTGCGCGCTGGGCCTGCTCCCACCATTCGAGGGCGGGCGAGACCAGCTCCGCCTTGCGGGCCGTGTCCAGGCGGGCCCGCAGCGCGTCCTGTTCGGGTTGGCGGGCCGCCAGCTCCTCGGCTCTGCGGGCCGCTTCGGCGTACCGCTCCTGGAGGGCGGCCAGCTGCCGGGCCTCTTCGGCGACGCGGCGGGCGGCGGCCTGCCTGCTTTCGGCGGCGGTCACGGCGGCCGAAGCGATGTCGAGGCGTTCGTGCGCCCCGCCGCGCGCGACGGCCGCCCATTGCAGGACGGCCGAGGCCAGGCCGGGATCCCCGGGCCGGGCGTCGGGCAGCGGCCATGCGCGTGCGTCCGCGCTGTCGCCCGCGGCCTGCGCCATCCGCTGTGCGATGGCGAGCAACTGGTCGTCGCCGTCCTTGACTTGACGCTCAGCCGTCTTGCGCAGCTCGGCGAGGCGGTCCTCCACGGCGGCGAACCGGCGGGTGTCGAAGAGCCTGCCGAGGAGTCGTCCGCGCGCTTCCGCGTCCGACCTCAGGAATTTGGCGAACTCCCCCTGCGGCAACAGCACGACCTGGCAGAACTGCTCCCGGCTCATCCCGATGAGCCGGCCGAGCTCCTCGCCGATCTCCTGGTGCGAGCGGCTCAGCGCCTGCCAGACGCGGTCGGCCGGGTCGTACTCCCGCAGCCAGGTCTGCGCCTTCTCGGTGGTGAAGCCGATGCCCTTCTTCTTGGGCCGTTCCTGCTGCGGGCGCCGGGTGATCTCCAACCGCCGTCCGCCCACGGTCAGTTCGAGCAGTACCTCGGTGAAGACGTCCGGCGCGGCGTGGTCGCTGCGCAGGGGGGTGCCGGGGCTCTGGCGGGCGCCGGGAACCGCTCCGTACAGGGCGAAGCAGACCGCGTCGAGCACCGAGGTCTTGCCCGCGCCGGTCGGTCCGTGCAGCAGGAACAGTCCCGCGGCGGACAGCGCGTCGAAGTCGACCTCCTGGCTGCGCGCGAAGGGGCCGAAGGCCGTGACACGCATGCGGTGCAGCCTCACCGGGCCACCTCGCGCACGCCGTCGTCCACGCGCACGGCGTCGAACGCCCCTTGCAGCACGGTGCGTTCCCGGTCGTCCGGGCCGCTGCCGCCGCGTACATGCGCCACGAAGTCCTCCGCGATCTGCTGGTCGCTGCGGCCGCTGAGGCGCTGCGCGTACGAGGCGTGCGGGTCGCCGTCGGCCCGCTCGGGGTCGAAGGCGAGGCTCAAGGTGTGCGGGAAGCGCGTGCTGATCCTGGCCATGGCGTCGGCGGGGCGCTGCGCGTCGGTCAACGTGGCCTCCACCCATGCCTGTTCGTGGCGGGTCAGCGCCGGGTCTTCGAGGAGTTCGTCGAGGTGCCCCCGGATGCGGGCGAGGGGGCGGGGCACCGGGCAGTCGATGCGTTCGGCCGTGATCGTTCCGTCGGCGGCGAGGTCCACCAGCCACATGGACTTGCGGTGGGCGGCCTCCGAGAAGGAGTAGGCGAGCGGCGAGCCCGAGTAGCGGACCCGATCGGTGATCGCCTGGCTGCCGTGGAGGTGGCCGAGGGCCACATAGTCGACGCCGTCGAAGACCCCGGCGGGCACGGCGGCGACTCCTCCTACGGTGATGTCGCGCTCGCTGTCGCTCGGCTCGCCCCCGGTCACGAAGGCGTGCGCGAGCACGATGGAGCGGGTGCCCTCGGGGCGGGTCGCGAGGTCGGCCCGTACGCGCTCCATGGCCGCGGCGAGCACCGCCTCGTGCCCGGCCTTCGGCGCCGCCAGTTCGTCCCTGACCAGGGCAGGCTCCAGGTAGGGCAGGCCGTAGCAGGCCACGTCGCCGATCATGACCGGTGTGCCGCAGCCCGCCGGGTCGGTCCGCAGATGGATCCCGGCCCGCTCGATGAGGCCGGCCCCGACGCCGAGCCTGCGCGCCGAGTCGTGGTTGCCGGAGATCATCACGGTGGGCACGCCGAGGTCGGCGAGGCTGTGCAGGGCCCGGTCGAAGAGGTCGACGGCGGCGAGCGGCGGCACCGCCCTGTCGTACACGTCCCCCGCCACGAGCACCGCGTCCACACCTCGGTCACGTACCGTCGCCACCACGTGGTCGACGAACGCCGCCTGGGCGTCGAGCAGGTCGACCCGGTGGAAGGACCGGCCCAGGTGCCAGTCCGAGGTGTGCAGGAATCTCATGATCCCCGAGGGTAACGGTGGGGTCTGACAACACGGGCGGTAACCGGGACATCCGGCCGTTCCGCCCGCCTCAGCTCTCCCCTCCGGCTGCCGCCGGTCTCACGCATCCCCGTACGCCTCCCCGCCCAGCTCCAGCGTGGCGGTGCCGGCGGTGGCGTCGGCGAGCCAGGCGCGGAAGCCCTCGACGTCGGCCTCGGGGAGCCCGATCTCGATGGTCACGGCCTCCGCGTACCGCACCTCGCGCACCGCGCGGCCGGTCGCCCTGAGGTCGTTCTCCAGCTTGCCGGCGCGCTGGTGGTCGACGGTGACGCTGGCGAGGCGGAACCGCTGGCGCACGATCGTGCCGAGCGCGTCCAGGGCTTCGCCTACGACACCGCCGTACGCCCTGATCAGACCGCCCGCGCCGAGCTTGACCCCGCCGTAGTAACGGGTGACCACGGCAACGACGTACCGCACCTCGCGCCGGGTCAGCATCTGGAGCATCGGCACTCCGGCGGTCCCGCCGGGTTCGCCGTCGTCGCTGGCCTTCTGTACGGAGGCGTCGGCTCCGATGACGTACGCGAAGCAGTTGTGGGTGGCCGTCGGGTGCTCCTTGCGGATGCGGGCGACGAACGTCTGCGCTTCCTGTTCGGTCGCGGCGGGCGCGAGCGCGCAGATGAAGCGCGACCTGTTGATCTCGCTCTCGTGCACGCCTTCTCGGGCGATGGTGCGGTACTGCTCCTGCATCCGCCCACCCTATGCGCCTGTTCCGCCCCGGCCGACCGGGGCGGAACAGGCAACGGCGGCTACCGGGTCAGGAGCGCGTCGGCGACCGCGGCCGGTACCGGCGCGAGCGCCGCGGGCCGGGTCGTGAAGGTGCCCCGGCCCTGGGTCCGGCCGCGCAGCCGGGAGGCGTACCCGAAGAACTCGGCCAGCGGGACCGCCGCCGTGATCACCGCGGAACCGTTCCCGGCGGTGGACGCCGACACCTGGCCGCGGCGCGCCGCGAGGTCACCCAGGACGCCTCCGACACCGTCCTCGGGAACGGTCACCGTGACCTCGACGACCGGTTCGAGGAGCCCCATCACGCTCGCCCGCAGCGCCTCGCGCAGAGCGAAGCGACCGGCCGTGCGGAACGCCATCTCCGAGGAGTCCTTGGAGTGGGTCGCCCCGTCGGTGAGCGTGACCCGCAGGCCCGTGACCGGGTGGCCGCCGAGCGGACCCTCGGCGAGGGCGTCGCGGCAGCCCGCCTCCACGGCGCGCGCGTACTCCTGCGGCACCCGGCCGCCGACCACCGTCGACCGGAACTCGAATCCCACCCCTTCCATGGGCTCCACATCGAGGACGACCTGCGCGAACTGCCCGGCCCCGCCGTCCTGTTTGGCATGCCGGTACACGAGACCGGTCACGCCCCGCACGACGGTTTCGCGGTACGAGACCTGGGGCCGGCCGACCGTGACCTCCACTCCCTGGTCGCGACGGATCTTCTCCACCGCGACCTCCAGATGCAGCTCGCCCATGCCGGACAGGACGGTCTGGCCGGTCTCCGCGTCGGACCGCACGACCAGCGACGGGTCCTCCTCGGCGAGGCGCGCCAGCGCCGCGGCGAGCCGGCCGGTGTCGGTGCTGCGCCTGGCCTCGACCGCGACCGACACCACCGGTTCGGCCACCGAGGGCGGCTCCAGGAGCACGGGCGCGTCCGGCGCGCACAGCGTCGCGCCGGGCCGGGCCGACTTGAGACCCACCACGGCGACGATGTCACCCGCCATCGCTTCCTCCCTGTCCTCGTGCCGGTCGGCCTGGACGCGCAGGATCCGGCCGACGCGTTCGACGCGGCCGGTCGCCGCGTCGCGTACGGAGTCGCCCTTGAGCAGGGTGCCCGAGTAGACCCGCAGATAGGTCAGGCGCCCGCGCGCGGTGGCCGCCACCTTGAAGGCCAGCGCCGCGAACGGCTCCGCCGGATCGGGCGCCCGCTCCTGCTCGACGCCGTCGACGGTGCCGCGTACGGGCGGCATGTCGGCGGGCGAGGGCAGGTACGCGAGCACCGCGTCCAGCAGGGGCTCGATCCCGCGGTTGCGGTAGGCCGAGCCGCACAGCACCACCACGGCGTCCCCGCTCAGGGTCAGCTCGCGCAGCACGCGGACCAGGGTCTGCTCGGTCAGCGCCGAAGCCGCGCAGAACTCCTCCAACGCGTCCGGATGGAGTTCCGCCACCGTCTCCTCAAGGAGGCGGCGCCTTCGTGTCGCCTCGTCGAGCAGTGCCCCGTCGACGGGCCCGCTCGCGCAGGTGTCGTCGTGCCACCGCAGTGCGCGCATCCGCACCAGGTCGACGACGCCGGTGAACCCGTCCTCGCGCCCGATGGGCAGCTGGACGACCAGGGGTACGGCGCCGAGCCGCTGCCGGATCGAGGCGACCGCCTTGTCGAGGTCGGCGCCCGCCCGGTCCAGCTTGTTCACGAAGGCGATGCGCGGCACACCGTGCCGGTCGGCCTGCCGCCAGACCGACTCGCTCTGCGGCTCGACTCCGGCGACGGCGTCGAACACCGCGACGGCCCCGTCGAGCACCCGCAGGGACCGCTCGACCTCGTCCGCGAAGTCGACGTGGCCCGGGGTGTCGATGAGGTTGATGCGATGCCCGTCCCATCGGCAGCTCACGGCCGCCGCGAAGATGGTGATGCCGCGGTCGCGCTCCTGCGCGTCGAAGTCGGTGACGGTCGTCCCGTCGTGCACCTCGCCCCGCTTGTGGACGGCACCGGTCGCGAACAGGATCCGTTCGGTGACGGTGGTCTTGCCCGCGTCGACGTGGGCGAGGATGCCGAGGTTGCGGACGGCGGAGAGGGACGTCGCGGCGGGAGGTCGCGTGTTGGTGCGCATGGCCTGAGGCCTTTCGAGTGCTTTCGCTGAGGAGCCCAGGGACAGACTGGGCAAGCTGGCAGCGCGATTCAGGACGACGACCCCGGTCGGTACAGCCGTGAGGACACGGCACAACAGCACTGAGGGCAAAGGGGTCTGACGTTACGTCACAAAAATCCGGTGAAGGCCGCGCAGCCGTCACCGAGCGATGCGAGACACCAAAATCACGTCGTACCGGGACGGGGGAACAAAGGCCGCGGTGCGGTACGTACGCATGACCCGGCTCCCCTTCTCTTCGCTCGTTCGCTCGCGCACTCGTGTGCACTCGTCTGCTCAACAGCAGAGCGCGGCGCCTCGGCGGCGGCACGCAGAGCGAGTGTAGGGAGGGACCCGGGGAGACGGCACCGGGTTTTTCGCGACGCAGGCGCCGGGTGCGGGTTGGGGGACCGGCGCCCGGCCCGGCCCAACGAGCGGCGAACGCGAGGGCGTTGACTCCCATGCGCCCCCGGACTACCTTGAGCCGCTCGCAGAGTTCCCGTACTTGAGCGACGTTCATGTAGCTAAACAAGCTAACGAGATCGTGCCCCTCCCCCACCGCCCGCGCACCCTGACGTGAGGACGAGCGATGTCGCTGGATCGCAGAGACGTGCTGCGTCTCGGAGCAACCGCCGCTACGACCGCCGCGGTCTCCTTCCGGCTCGGCGAGCCCGCGACGGCCGCGCCCGGGGGCGCGTCGGACGCCCCGGACCACGCGCGGATCGTGGCCGCGTACCGCGTGCTCCAGGTCGGCACGGGCCGGGTGTCACCGAAGCGCGACCGGGCCGTAGCCGCCCTGGACGAAGTGGCGCTCCGCTACGACTCGGCCATGGATGTGACCCGCGAGCAGCTCTGGGCGGATCTGCCGACAGGCCCCGGCAGCACCTACTTCCCCACCATGTACTACCGCCTGCGGACGATCGCGGTGGACTGGGCGACGCCGGGCTCCGCCCTCTCCGCCCGCCCGGAGCTGCCCGAGCGCATCGTGACAGCGCTCGACACGCTCTACCGCACGCAGTACAACGAGCACACGGCCGAGGTCGGCAACTGGTACTCGTACGAGATAGGCGTGCCCTACTGGCTGCTCCAGACCGTCGTGGCGCTCGGGGACCGACTGCCCGCCGCCGACCGGGAACGGGTCCTGCGCCCCGTGCTGCGCTTCGTCGCCGACCCCAACCGGCGTACCGCGACGGCCAGGTTGGTGGAGACCGGCGCCAACCGGGCGGACAAGGCGCTGATCACCGTAGTCTCCGGAGCACTGTCGGGCGACGCCGGCCGGGTGGCCGCAGGCCTCGCGGCGGTGACCGACGTCGCGGGGCAGGGGGCAGCGGACCTCACCCGCCGGTCCACCGAGGGCGACGGCTACCGCACCGACGGCTCCTTCATCCAGCACGAGGTGGTGCCCTACCCGGGCCACTACGGCCTGGTGCTGCTGAGCGCGATCGCCGCACTGACGTATGTCACCGCAGGGACGGCCTCCCAACTCCCCCTCTCCGTAAGAGAGATGTTCGAGCAGGCGGTCTCGGATGTGTACGCGCCGTTCCTGTTCGCCGGGTCGATGATGGAGCCGGTCCGGGGCCGGATGCTGTCCCGGCAGGGCGAGACCGGGCACGACGCGGGGCACCAGTTCATCGCCGCCGTGGTACTGCTCGCCAGGACCGCCGCCGAGCCCGCCGGGTCCCGGCTCGCCGGCCTCGCCGCGCGGTGGATCGCCGAGGGCGCGTGGGCACCGTACCTCGACGTCGCGGACCTGGTGCGGTTCTCGGGCGGGCTGCAGCCCGTCGGGGTGCCCGAGGTGGAGTTCGCCGAACAGCTCCCCGCGCCGCGACCCGGATCCGCTGCGCCGTACGCGCATCGGGTGTTCCCGCAGATGGACCGCATGGTCCACAGCACGCGCGGCTGGTCGGCCTCCCTCGGTGTCGGGTCGAAGCGGATCTGCCGGTACGAATCCGTCAACGGCATGAACCTGCATGGCTGGTACACCGGCGACGGCGTCCTCTACACCTTCCTGCCCGGGCAGCAGGGCCATTACAGCGACGCGTACTGGCCGACCGTGGACGCCACCCTGCTGCCCGGCACCACCGAGCGGGACGCACCCCCGCCCCCGCTCCTCGCCGACCCTCCGCGCACCACCACGTCGTACGCGAGCGGGGTGCGCTTCGACGCCCAACACGGCGCGCACGGCCTCGACTTCGTCTCTCAGGACGGCACCCTGTCCGCCCGGAAGTCGTGGTTCTTCACCCCGGACGCGGTGATCTGTCTCGGCGCCGCGATCACCGACGCCTCGGGCGCCCCGGTGCGGACGGCCATCGAGAACCGGAACCTGGGCGAGCGGGGCGCCGCCCGGCTCCTCGTCGACGGCAGGCCCGACACCTCGCCGCTCGGCACGATCCGGGCCGTGACCGGGGCGCGCTGGCTGCATCTGGCGGGCACGGCGGGATACGTCCTGCTCGACGGGCCCGGCCGACAGCCGGTCACGCTGCTGCGCGAGGACCGCACCGGCAGCTGGCTCGGCATCGACACCGGCGCCAACACCCATGGCACGCCCACCCCTTGCACCCGCCGCTACCAGAAAATCGTCCTGGACCACGGACCTCACCCGGCCGGCGCGAGCTACGCGTACGCGGTGCTGCCGGGCGCCTCGGCGGACCGGACCCGCCGGGCGTGCGGGCGCTGGAACGTCCTCGCCAACACGGCGCTGGTGCAATCGGCATGCCTGGACGGGCAGTTGACGGCGGCGACGTTCTTCGCCGCCGGGGCCGTCGAGCCGGTCCGTGTCTCCGGTCCCGCGGCGATGATGTGGGGCCGCACCGCACACGGGTGGACCTTCACCCTCTCGGACCCCACCCAGACCCAGGACACCGTACGCGTCACCATCGACGGCCCGGCCCGCCGCGTCCTGCACGCCGACCCGTCCGTCACGGTGGTCGCCACCCGTCCGCGCCTGGTGGTGGACGTCAAGGTCGCCGGGTCGTTCGGGACGACGCACACCTTCATGACGGGCTGACGGGCACCCGGTCGCCCCGCCGTGATCCACTGGGACCCGCATCCGCATCCCGGGAGAGGTCATCGATGAGCGCGTGGAGCAGAGCACTCGACGCCGCGGGCATCTGCGAGCCCGGGCTGCGTGACGACTACACGCGCCAGCGCGAGCTGGCCGCCCGCTTCAAGCGCAGCGCCTACCTGGCCGCCCGGCTGCTGCTGCCCGCGCCATTGTTCCCGCACGTGGTCGCCACCACGGCCTTCATGCACCACGGCGACAACCTCCTCGACAGCGGGCCGGTCGATGGCCGGGCCGAGGCCTACGCGGACTGGGAGCGACAAGTGCGCGAAGCCCTCGTCCGCGGCGAGAGCGCACACCCTGTGATCCGCCCCCTGCTCCACACCATCGCGGCCCACCCCCACCTGCCCGGCCACGTCGAGCAGCATCTGAGCACCGCCCGCGCCGACCTCGACTTCGCGGGATTCGCCACGGAGGCCGACCACCAGGCCTACATCGACGCGTACTCGCTGCCCGCGTTCATGCTGGTCGCCTGCCTGCTCGCGCCCGAAGGGGACGCGACGGAGTTCCGGGCGGCGTGCCGTACGTACATCGACGCGGGCCAGCGCCTCGACTTCGTCAACGACCTGGCGGAGGACCTCGCGGACGGCCGGCTCACGATCCCGCGCGAAACGCTCGACCGGTTCGGAGTCACCCGCGAGGACCTGGAGCAGGCCAGGGATCTGCACGGCACCCGGCAGCTGATCGCTTACGTGCTCGGCCAAACCCGCACCACCCTGACCGCAAGCCACCCCTTGACCACACTCGCCGCCCCCACTGCACGCCCTTTGGTACGCGCCCTGCTGGCCCTGGACGCCCTCACCATCACCTCAGCCACCCACAAGGGCCCCGCCCTCCTCAAGACTCCGGCCCGACCGTCGCTGCCGGGGGTCGCGCGGGTCCTGCTGCGCGAGTACGGGGCGGCGCGGCGGGGGTGGCGGGCTCACCGGAGTGCTGATGCCGCGCTCGCGGACAATGCCACGATGGAATGAGCCCGCCGCCCCACCGCGTTGTGAGTGGACACATCACCACCACAGCCAGGAGCGCCCCGTGCAGGCCGAGCAGGACACCATTCGCAAGATCCTCACCGCCACCGGCGACACCTGGGCCGTCGTCGGTCTTTCCAGCAACCAGCGCCGGGCCGCGTACGGAGTCGCGGACGTCCTCCAGCGCTACGGCAAGCGGATCGTGCCCGTGCACCCCAAGGCCGAGACCGTGCACGGCGAGCAGGGGTACGCCTCGCTCGACGCCATTCCGTTCCCGGTCGACGTCGTCGACGTGTTCGTCAACAGCGAGCTCGCCGGGGGCGTCGCCGATCAGGCCGTGGCCATCGGCGCCAAGGCCGTCTGGTTCCAGCTCGGGGTCGTCGACGGGGACGCGTACGACCGCACCCGTGCCGCCGGGCTCGACATGGTCATGGACCGGTGCCCGGCGATCGAGATCCCCCGGCTCGGCTGAGCGGGGCGGAAATCCGGCCGCGCATTCGACGAGTGCGGGTATGTACCACTGAATGGCACACGCTCATACTGTCGCCTACCAGACCTACGGGGAGGCACCAGTTGGGGGAGCTGATTCGTACCAGGGACGGGCGCGACTTGGCGGTCGAGAACTACGGGAACCCGCGGGGCAGGCCGGTGTTCCTGTTGCACGGCACCCCGGGGAGCCGGCTCGGCCCGGCGCCTCGCAGTGCGGTGCTCTACCGCCTCGGCGTCCGCCTCATCACGTTCGACCGGCCGGGCTACGGCGATTCCGACCGGCTGCCGGGGCGCCGGGTCGCGCATGCGGCGGCCGATGTGGAGGCGATCGCCGACGCGCTGGACATCGGCGAGTTCGCCGTCGTAGGACGATCGGGCGGTGCCCCGCACGCACTGGCCTGTGCGGCGCTGCTCCCCGACCGTACGGCACGGGCCGCGGCCTTGGTGGGGCTCGCGCCGCGCGATGCGCAGGGGCTCGACTGGTTCGAGGGGATGACCGAGTCCAATGTGCGCGAATACATCAACGCGGCCGCCGGGAAAGGGCAGTTGACGACGTCCCTGGAGATGCGGTCGATCACGATCAGGGCCGATCCGCGCCGTTCGGTCAACGACATGCGGCACGGGCTGCCCAAGCCCGACCGGGGCATCGTCGCCGACGCGGGCATCCGGGTGATGCTGGAGCGCAACTTCGAGGAGGGGCTGCGGAGTTCGGCCGACGGCTGGGTGGACGACGTGATGGCGTTCAGCACCGGCTGGGACTTCCGCCTGGAGGACATCCACGCGCCGGTCCTGCTGTGGCACGGCGAGCAGGACGTGTTCGCACCCGTGCAGCACACGCGCTGGCTGGCCGAACGGATTCCCGGCGCGCAGATGATCGTCGAGCGCGGAGCGGCACACTTCGGCGCGCTGCGGGCGCTCACCCGCGTGCTGAGCTGGGCCACCCGGTGAGCATGCGGGCATGAACCGGGGAGTGCGCGGGCCCGCGCACTCCCCGTACCGCTCACACCGGCTGCGGCTCCAGGTCCCGGTTGATCCGGCGCCAGGCGCGGGCCGCCTCGGCGATCGGGTGGTCCACGCCCAGCTGCTTCGCGGCCGGTTCCAGGATGGAGGCCCGCAGCCGCTGAGCCTCCTCCTCACGGCCGGCCGAACGCAGGGTGATCGCCAGGTTGGAGCGACAGGCGAGCACATCGGGATGGGTGGGTCCGAACCGCTCCAACAGGCCCTTGAGCGCGGTCCGTTCCCAGCGTTCGGCGAGGTCGGGGCGGCCCATGTCGCCGTACGCGTTGGCCAGGTTGATCGCCGCGCAGAGCGTGAACGGATGGCGTGCGCCCAGGACTTCCTCAAGGGCCGCTCGTACGTCCTCGCCGCCCCGCACCGCCTCCTCGGCCGCGCCGAGCCCGCGCTGGTAGATGTAGACGTTGTTGCGGCAGGCCAGGGTGAAGGGGTGCTCCTCGCCCAGCGTGCTCTGGTATCCCTCAAGAGCCTGGACGGCGAGGTCGAGGGCGGCCTGCTTGTCGCCGGTCGCCGAGAAGTCGGCGGCCAGGTTGAGGCAGCAGGCCAGCGCGTCCGGCGCCTTGGTCCCGTACCGGCCGCGGTAGCGGTTGTACGTTTCCTCGGTCAGGCGTTTCGCCTCGTGCGGGTGGCCCGCCTTGCGCAGGGACACCGCGAGGCTCTTGGCGGTGCGCAGCGCCTCGGGCACATCGGCGTTGAGGACCCGCTCGAACGCCGCCACCACTTCCCGCAGCAGCTGCACCGAGGCTCCGTAGTCGCCGCTCTCGCGCAGGTCACGCGCGAGGTGGCCCTTGGTGGTGAGGGTGAAGGGATGGTCGTCGCCCAGTAAAGCGCTGCGCCGCTCGACCGTCTCCTCGTCCAGCCTGCGGGCCGCCTCGCTGTCGCCGCTGAGCCGGTAGTCGATGGCGAGGTTGTTGGCGGCGATCAGGGTGCGCGGGTGGTTCTCGCCGAAGATCTGCCGCAGCCCGTGGTAGATCCTGAGGTCGCGGGTGAGGGCTTCGTCGAACCTGCCGAGCGCGCGCAGGTCGGCGGCAAGGCTGCCGGTGGTGATGAGGATGCTGGGGTGGTCGTCGTTCGGGTGGTCCTTGTGCAGGACGCTGATCTGGCGGGCGAGGGTGTCCTCGTCCATCGCCCGGGCCTCCTGGTACTTGCCCTGGGCGCGCAGCGCGTTGGCGAGCTCGAAGCGGATGTTGAGGGTCTGGAGGTCGTTCTCGCCGAGCTCGCGCGTCCAGACCTTGTTGAGCTGGGTGCCGAGCACCCGGGCGCTCTCCAGCTCACCGCGCTTGAGCAGATAGCGGATGCGGTCGACCATGAGCTGGCGGACCTTCTCCTCGTCGCAGTCGGCGATACCGGAGGCGCTCAGGTGCGGCCAGATCAGCTCGAAACTGGGCCAGCTCTTCGGGTCGTTGACGGGGTTGTCGCGGTCGACGCCCTCGACCGGGCGGGCTTCGGCGAGGATGCGGTGGACCTCGTGCTTGGCGGTGTCCACCTGCTCATCGGTGAGGCCGGCCCGCACCGCGGCCTGGACGAGCCGGTGCACCTGGATGCTGCTGTCCGCCGGGTCGACCTTGGCGAGCGCGAACCGGTTCAGGGTCTGGATGACCTTGCCCAGCATGTACCGCTCGCGCAGATCGGGGTCGTACGGCAGAAGGGACTCGAACATCGAGTCGCTGCCGATCAGCCTCATCGAGATGGGCTCGGCGGAGAAGAACGAGCAGAGCTCCAACAGGCGTACCGCGGCCTTGGATTCGTCGCGCAGCCGGCTGATCGAGATGTTCCAGGTCGCGCCGATCTGCTCCGAGTAGTCCTCGGGCTTGCCGAGCGAGAGGACCTTGGTGCTCTGCTCCTTGAGCTGTTCCACATAGGCGTCGACCGGCGTCGCGGTCTCGGCGAGCCAGGCGGCCGCGACCTCGACCGCGAGCGGCAGGTCGCCCACCGCGTCGGCGACGCGTTCGGCGTCGGCGGCGGGGAGTTTGGTGACCCGGCGGCACAGGTGCTCGACGCTCTCGGCGCGGGTGAAGACCTCCACCTCGATGGCCTCCACCTGCGTCGAGGCGGGCTTGTTGCGGCAGGTGGCGAGGATGTGGCCGTACGTCTCGCCGGAGATCGGCTCGGTCTCCTCCGGGAGGAGCTTCAGCGCCCGGTCCAGGTCCTCGACGTTGTCGAAGATCAGCAGCCAGCGGGAGTAGGGCGCGCCCCGCCGCAGCGCCTGCATGGCCGCACTGGCCGCCTCGGCCACGACGTCACCGGCCCTGAGGTCCATCTCGGCGGCCAGCTCGGCCAGCGAGGACACCACCCGGTCGGGCTGTTCGGCCTCGATCCACCACACCAGGTCGTAGTCGGCGCGGAACCGGTGCGCGTACTCACGGGCCACCTGTGTCTTGCCGACGCCGCCGAGCCCGTACAGGACCTGCGGGAAGCGCTGGGCGGAACGGCTGTCGCCGCGCAGCTGGTCGCGCAGCTTCTCCAGGACGGAGGTGCGGCCGGTGAACCAGGCGTGCCGGGGCCGTACGTTCCAGATCTTGGGCACGCTGCCCGGATAGCGGGGACCGGCAGGCCCGGCCGTCAGCGCGGTGACCGCCTCGGCCCGGTCGAGCGCGTGCAGCACGGCGGCCCCCGCGTCGTTCTCGTCGAGGCGTACGAGGTCGATGAGGCCGCGGCTGCTGAGCGGCGGGCTGAGCCGCACGTCACCGACGCGCACCGGCAGTATCTGGCGCCGCCCGCCGGCGGCGTCGAGCCCGGCGCCGGTCTCCCAGAAGCTGCGGGCGCGCTCGGTGTTGAGGTAGGCCTGCGAGACCACGGGGATGACGCGGTATCCGACACCGGAGGTGAACTCGGCTTCCACCGCGGCCGCTTGGGGCGTGCGCACATCGATCGGCACGACCTGGAAGCCACCGATCGTCAGCACGTGCACCAGCCAGTCCGCCCACATCTGATCCTCGGCAACATAGGTGAGGACCACATTGGACGGCGGCATGGGCCTGCGCCGGGTGTAGGCGGCGACATGGGTGAGCCGGTCGGCCTCGTCGATGGGCGGCAGCGCGTTCACCACGCCCCCGGTGAGGACGGAGGTCAGCCGTTCGCAGGCGCTGAGCATGGAGCTGCTGACGTTGGGCGCGTCGCCGAAGGTGGCCAGGATCTCTTCGTAGGCGTAGAAGGGGCGGTAGGGAACTTCCACCGTGCCCCAGTAGTTGCCGAGTTCCTCGGTGCTGAGGCCGCTGGGAAAGCCGGGGAAGCTCTCGCGGGCGAGGGCCCGTCCGGCGTCCGCCTTCTCCTTCTCGCCGTCGTCGATGCGCATCGGGACGGGCAGGATGCGGATGCCCCGCTCGTGGTAGCGCTCCTCGATGTCGCGGGCCACCGCCGAGGCGCCGTCGATGCTCTGGTCGCTCAACGTGAAGCAGACGACGAGGACTTCGGGCATCTGGACGGTGCAGATGTCGGCGATGTCGCTGAGGCCCGTACGGCTGTCGATCAGGGTGTAGTCGTAGTGGCGCTGCATATCGTCGCGCATGGCGTCGAAGAACTGGCCGCCGCCGAACCGCTCGTGGAAGTCGTCCCAGTCCATCTTGCCCACGATGGACGGGTAGTCGCGGTTGCGCCGCCCGGCCGAGAGGAAGTCCAGGCTGCCGCCCTGCGGGAAGTTCCAGTTCAGGGAGGTGGCGTGGGGGCGGACCCGGGCGTAGTCGCGGTGCCAGTCGGGGTCGCGGTCGGCGGGGCGACGGGCCTCGTCCTGGTAGTCGGTGATCAGGTTGATCAGGCCCGGGGTCGCCTCCAGGTCGGCGAGGTCGAGGAAGGGGTGGAAGAACCGGTGCAGGCCCGGCGCCTCCAGGTCCCAGTCGACCGCCAGTACCCGGTATCCGTTGGCCGCCAGGATCCATGCGCAGTTGGCCAGCGCCATGGTCCTTCCGGTGCCGCCCTTGTACGAATAGAACGTGACGACGGTCCCGTTGCGGTTCTCAGTCATCTGATGAGCCCTCCGCCTTATCACCGTTGTTCTTGTCCTGGTCCGTGCTCTGACCGCGGCCACCGGGGCCACTGACGCCGTAGCCGATGCCGCGTGGAAGCACCCGGGGCATCGGCCCACCGCTTCCGGGCGGTGGATAGGTCGGCGCGTTGGCCTCGTAGTGTCTGACCGCCGCCTTCACGGCCCCCGGGATCGCCTTGCTGAAGGCTTCCAGTGTGGGCAGTCCGGCGCTCGGTGTGCGGTGTCCGTCGCTCTCGTCGACGCGGGTGGCGAGCGCGGCGTCGGTCTGCCGCGCCAACTCCTCGTCACGCGCGCCGGTCTGGGGGTCGGCCTCGTTCCCGGGGACCATGACGCTGATCCACGGCCGGGGCGTGGCACACAGCTGGGTCATCAGGTCGCGGCGGCGCCGGGCGTCCAGGGCCCAGCGGTCGAGCAGCAGCAGACCTGGCCCGGTGGGCGGGTCGGAGTCGAGGAGCCGCTGGGGCTCGGCCTCGAAGTCGCTGAGGTGCACGGTGTAGTCCAGGCCGCGTACGACGTCGACGGTGTGGTCGGCGAGCGGCCTGGAGGAGGCCGGATGGTACGGGTTCCAGTCGAGGGCCTCGGATCCGTAGCAGTCCGGGCTGCGTCCGGTCGGGAGGGTGGCGCGCGAGCAGGCCAGGACGGAGACCTCCAGTTCACGGGCGGGCTCGCCGGCCGGACCGAAGGCGGCCGGCACCTTCGCGTAGTCCTGGTGGGGGTCGCCCGGTTCGAGACGGATCTGCTGGGCCACGCTCACGATGCGTTTGGCGAGCTGATAGACGGCGCGTTCGTACTGGTCGCGCAGGTAGTTGAGCTTGATGAGCCCGTAGAAGCCCTCGTCGGCGTACTCGTCGCCGAAGGTGGCGTGATTGAACTGGAGCCGCTCGGCGGGCTGCGGCAGCTGCCTGGTCGGCACCGGCACCCACAGCGCGGGCACGATCCCGGTGACGGGGTTGCTGTTGTTGTGGCTGTTACGGGTCTGGGCGGCGGCCCGGCTGGAGAAGGCGAACCACTCCCGGCCGCACTGTTCGCTGAGGAAATAGCGCGGCGAATAGAGCGGCACGAACACCTTGCAGAACGCCAAAGCCTCCGAGAGCCGTTCCTGCCATCCCTCGCCGGGCTGCATCTGCTGGTCCATGAAGCCGGCGCTGCCGGCCGGCAGGGACGTCAGCTGCATCACATGGGCACAGAGGTCCCGGAAGAACCGCTCCACCCAGAGGTTGGGGTTCCGCTCCTTGGGGTCGCTCTTCGGCGTGTGCGCGTAGCTGAGGAAGAAGTACGGCTTCTGCTCGTCTCCCCCGGCCCCCACTGATACGTGCACCACTGTCTCCCCCGGTCCAAGTGGATGGGTCCTCAGTGTAGGAACGGAGGATTCTCCGGCGGAACAGAACGAACAAACCCAATGGTTGATCCACTCGCGGGGTTCCGATCAGATCATGACCGAAATCATGCGCAGCTCAGCGAGTGGATCAATCAATTAGCGGGAGAATTCGCTCAATTCGAGGGGGAATTCACTCAGTGCGGGGCTTCGACGCGGGCCTTCCACTCGGCCCGATGGCGCTTCGCGGAGCCGACCGCGGCGGTGAGAGCCGCCCCCGAGACGGGTTCGTCCAGCCAGCCGCGCACCGTGTGGCCCATGCTGGCGACGAAGCGTTGTCCCAGGTCGGTGAGGGTTCCCGAGCCGAGCAGCTCCTCGACGGCCTCCGCCGTCTGCTGCCGCCAACGGGCGAACTGCGCCTCGGCCGCGCCGCGTTCGGAGGTCCCCTCCGCGGTCCGCCGGCGCACCCGCCAGAAGTCGGTCACCGCGATATGGGCGTACGTTCCCTGGAGCAGCCCGCCGATCGGCCGCGGATCGTCGCGCCAGGGGGCGTAGTACAGGTTCCGGTCGGCCGTGTCGTACAGGTCGACGGCGTCCAGGACCGCGGCGAGCTTCACGTGCTGGAACTCGTGGACGATCAGCAGGGCGAGCTGGTCGGGCGAGGCGGGCCTGGCGGCCCCGATCGCGCCCCAGGCCTCCTTGCAGGCTGCGCTGACGTTGCTGCGCTCCTGTGCGTGCAGCGGGGTGATCAGGCGCAGTCCCGCGGCCACGCCGTCGGCGTAGGCGGGCAGTTCGCGCCGGATCAGGGACCAGGCGCCGGTCAGGTCCTCGGCCCACAGCTTGGCCTCGTCGGCCGCGAGCCGCCCGGAGACGGGCCACTTGTGGCAGTCCCGCAGCGGGTCGGTGTCCTCGATGGCCACGCTCCAGCCCTCGCCCTCGAAGAGGCGTACGGGGTGCCAGCGCGGGGTCGGCCCGTCCAGGCCTTCGTGCCAGCCGATGTCGAGCCGCCGGGAGCCGGCCCGCACGGTGAACCCGTCGGCGCCCGCGGTCACTACGGCGTCCTCGGCCCCGCCGTCGAGCCGTACCGTGCCGAGCCCGGGAAGCCGCAGGGCGCCGCCGCGCAGCGGCACGGTGACGCTGTGGCCGAGCCGGGCCCGCAGCACCGTGGCGGCCGCGATCTCCGCGAGGCCGCCCGCGGGCGCCGCCTTGCCTTCGAGCACGCTCAGGGCCCACGGCCGGGTGTAGGGGTGGGCGAGGACGCCGTCGAGTTCGGCGGGCGCCTCGGCGTCCAGGTCTGTCAGGAGCTCCCAGGCCCTGGCGCCTTCACGGTCGGAGAGGGCGATGTGTTCGCTGACGGCGGCGAGGAGCTCCTGGTTGATCTCCAGCTGGGCCGCCGCGAGGCGGGTGACGGTGTCCGCGCCGCCGAAGCCCGCGGCCAGGGCGTCGAAGTCGCCCTGTTCCAGGGGCAGTTCGACGGGGGTGGGTGTTGGTGCGGGCACGGCCGCCTCCCGGTCTCGGATGGTGGTGACCAGTGCCAGCAGGTCGGGGCAGAACACGGAAGGGTTGTCGAAGTCGCTGCCGGTGCGATAGCGGTGGGCATAGAGGCCGCCCCCGCAGGACTGGACGACGGGGCAGCTCCGGCACTGCGCGCAGAGCTGCTCGATGCCCTGCTGGCGGGCCAGCATGCCGGGGTGCCGGAGCACGTCGTCGAGCGAGTGCGTGAAGACGTCCATGCCGGTGGCCGGGGCCCCGTCGTACGACGTCTTGAGGCTGTCGGCCTGCTCGAAGGTGCCGTCGGTCTCGATCACGACGAGGTCGGCCGGGGCTAGCCCGAGCGATTCCGTGAGGCTGCTCCCGCCGCGCAGGGTGCGAAGGACGGAGTCGAAGATGCGGACCGGAACGGGCCGGCCCGCCGCGTCCCAGCGCCGGTAGATCGCGTCGAGCCAGTCCGCGTAGGGCGTGGCCGCGCCGCCGGGGCGGGGCGGCGGGGTGTCCCACGTGGCGTGCGGGAGAAGGAAGTCGATGCGGGGCGGCGAGAGCGCGACGAGGGCCTCGTAGACGGCGACCGGGTCGTTCTCGACGTCGATGGTGCAGAGCAGCCCGGCGAACAGGCGCCGGTAGCGCGGGCGGTTGAGCAGCTCCACAGCGCGGATGACCTTGGCGTGGCTGCTGCGGCCGTCGGCATAGCGGCGGTGGCGGTCGTTGGAGACCTTGTCGCCGTCGAGGGATACCCCGACCTTGATGCCGAGTTCGAGGAAGAGCTGGCAGAACTTCTCGTCGAGGAGCACACCGTTGGTGTGCATGCGCAGATCGAGCGCGCTCACCGAGTGCAGCGCCCGCTGGAGTTCCTCGGCGGCGCGCCGGATCCGGTCGGGTCCGGCGAGCAGGGGCTCGCCGCCGTGCAGAACGACGTGGACCGTGGGGAGTTGGTGACGCCTGGCGTGCTCGGCGATCCGGTCCGCCACTTGCGCCAGGATCTCCTCGGAGACGGCCCGGGGCCGCCCGCGCCAGCTCGTGTCCGCGTGTTCATAGACGTAACAGTGATCGCATGCCAGATCGCAGCGGCTGTGCATCTTCAGCACAAACTGGGACAAGGCAGGCTGAATCGGCCGGTCCATGGGGTGAGTCGTTCCGCCCGTCAGAGCGCCGACTGGAAGGCGGACGTACCGGGAACGCCGGAACTCCCGCCTGCTGTCATCACCCTGGTCAGGCTCGCCGGGGCCTTCCCGGCGCTCTGCGCCGCTGCCCGCTTCACCAGCGGCAGCCGCCTGCTGGCCGGCCTGTGGGGGGCGGGGCCGGGCCGTTCGGCCGCCGAGACGAGAGCTTCCACGTGAGCGCCTTTCGGATCGTAGCGCCGTTGGCGCAGCAAGGTCTTTCTGGATCACTGCGCAGAACACGGCTCATAGAACATTGCATGGGCTTTTCGCAGGTCGTGCAATTCGGCCGCACGCCGTGCCCATGTGCGCTCATGCGCCACGAGCGACTGGTCCGACCACTGCCGCCTCCCCGGGACACCACAACTGCGTTGGCCCGTGCCCAGGTTCGGCGTTGGCGCCAAAACCACCCGCACGAGTGGTTTCGTCCGAGATGAACTCCGCTTTCGTCGCCCCCTCAGTCGCGAGAGTGACGATAGTCAGCCTCCACCCGACTCGGCCCTGAACACCAGATACAAGGCCAAAATCGTCCAGAACCGATCACGGCACGCACCCGGGGAGCACGCACCGGCTCACGTTCGGGCTCGGTTCTCCCCCATCCGCAGCTCTTACAAGCGTACGGCCATGAAGCCAACCGGCCGTACCAGCAAGAGGGTTGAGCGGCTCAACGATCAAAGGGAACCGAGATCGCCATCGTCATCACGACGGGCTCGGCACCCCGATTCCCGTATGTGTGCGGCGCGTTGGCCTCGAACGATGCCGAATGGCCGACCGGGACGGGGTAGTCGACGCCGTCCACCACGAGGTTCAGCGTGCCTTGCGTCACATGCAGCAGCTCGATCGTGCCGGCCGGATGCGGGTCCGACGCGCTGGCATCCCCCGGCATCAGATGCCACTCCCACATCTCCAGCGGGCCGGGCGCCTCGGTCCCGGCGAGCAGCGCGCTGTAGCTGCCCCGCTCCGTTGACCAGAGCCGGACGATCTGTTCGGGCGGGACGACGCGGACCTTGGGCCCGCCCTCGTAGTCGAGCAGGGTGGTGATGCTCACGCCGAGCGCGTCACCGATCTTCACCACGGTGCCCACGCTGGGATTCGTCCGGGCCTGCTCGATCTGGATGAGCATGCCGCGGCTGACCCCGGCGCGGGTCGCGAGCGCGTCCAGCGTGAAGCCGCGCTCGGTGCGCCAGCGCTTGACGTTGCGGGCCAGTGACTGGGTCAGCAGTTCGAGGTCCGACACGTTTCCGTCCATGAGGTGGGCCCCAGAGAGGCCGTCCAATATTTTTGATGACAGGGTTCAATATGCTGCACTACGGTGGAGTACACCCCACTGAATCCCCTGTGTCACTGCACTGTACTGCGAGGCCCCCGATGACAGCACTGTTCGCCCTGGCCACCAGCCTCCTGTGGGGCCTGGCCGACTTCGGCGGCGGGCTGCTCACCCGGCGCATACCCGCACTGACCGTCGTGGTCGCCTCACAGTCGGTGGCCGTGGTCGTTCTCGGAGCGGTCGTCGTCGCGACCGGCGGCTGGCACGAGGCCGGCCCACAGCTCTGGTTCGCGGTCGCGGCGGGAGCCGTCGGCCCGGTCGCCATGCTCAGCTTCTACAAGGCCCTCGCGCTCGGCCCCATGGGCGTCGTCTCGCCCCTCGGCTCGCTGGGCGTGGCGGTGCCGGTCGGCGTCGGGCTCGTGCTCGGCGAACGCCCCGGCATTCTTCAGTTCGCCGGCATCGCGGTGGCCGTGGTGGGCATCCTGCTCGCGGGCGGCCCGGAGTTCCGCGGCGCCGCGGTGCGCCGCCAGGCCATCCTGCTCACGCTGCTCGCGGCCTTCGGCTTCGGCGCCGTGATGGCGCTGATCTCCGAGGCGTCCACGACCGTGACCGGGCTCTTCCTCGCGCTCTTCGTGCAGCGCGTCACCAATGTCGCCGTGGGCGGCAGCGCCCTGTACGTCTCGGTACGGCGCGGCGCCCGCGCCCTGCCCGAGGGCGGCGGCCTTCGCCTGGTCCGGCTCTCGCTGCCCGCGCTGGCCTTCGTGGGCCTGGCCGACGTGGCCGCCAACGGGACGTACTCGATCGCCGCACAGCAGGGCCCCGTCACCGTGGCGGCCGTGCTCGCCTCGCTCTACCCCGTGGTGACCGCGCTCGCGGCGCGCGGGGTCCTCAAGGAGCGGCTGCGCGTGGTGCAGGCGGCCGGCGCGGGTCTGGCCCTGGTCGGCACCGTACTGCTCGCGACCGGCTGATCAGGCCTCTTCGGAGGTCAACTCCGCGATGGCGAGCAGCTGTTGAGGGGTGACGCCCTCCGGGATGGGCACCGGTGCGGGCGTGCGCAGCGGCGGCTGCCAGCCGTGCTCCTCGTCCCAGGTGCGGACGATCCTCGCGGGCGCCCCGGCCACCACCGCGTGGTCGGGCACTTCACCGCGCACGACCGCGCCCGCCGCCACGACCACGTTGCGGCCGAGCCGGGCGCCGGGCAGCACCACGGCGCCCGTGCCGAGCCAGCAGCCGGGGCCGATCTCCACCGGCTCCATGCGCGGCCACTGCTTGCCCACGGGCTGGTGCGGATCGTCGTAGCTGTGATTGGTCGAGGTGATGTAGACGTACGGGCCGCAGTACGTGTCCGAGCCGATGGTGACCGTCGTATCGGCGATGACATGGCTGCCCCGGCCGAGCACGACCCCGTTGCCCAGGGTCAGTATCGGATCGGCGCCGAGGTCGAGGCCGGGCATCATCCCGGCGGTCAGGGTGACCTGTTCGGCGATGATGCAGTGGTCGCCCAGTTCGATCCAGGGCTCGCCGAACACGGTGCCCTGCGGGAAGGCGAGGCGGGTTCCGGCGCCGATCCGGCGGAAGCGCAGCTTCCCCGGGTGTTCGGCGGTGACCGCGCCGGCCTCCTTGATCAGGCCCCAACCGCCGTGGACCGCGCGGGAGGCGAGCCTGCGCCGCCAGGCGGTCAGCGATGAGAACGTGTTTCTGTTCTTGGGCACCCGCACACGGTACTCATCGCCGACCCAGCCGATCAGGGCCGACGCCTGTGATCTTCCGCTCAGCGCGGGCTCAGTCGCCGTGCGCCTTGCGGTGGTCCTCGGCCAGGCCCAGGTACATCAGGGCGTTGACCTTGATCCCCTCGCGCTCCTCCTCGGTCAGCTCGCGACGCACCTTGGCGGGCACGCCCGCGACCAGGGAGCCGGGCGGCACGACCATGCCCTGCGGCACCAGGGCGTGCGCCGCGATCAGCGAACCGGCGCCGATCCGGGCCCCGTTGAGGACGGTGGCACCCATGCCGACCAGCACGTCGTCCTCGACGGTGCAGCCGTGCAGCACCGCGTTGTGCCCGACGGTGACCCGCTCGCCGACGGTGACAGGGAAGCCCGGGTCCACGTGCACGGTGCAGTTGTCCTGGATGTTGCTCTCGGCGCCGATCACGATCGGCCCGCAGTCGGCCCGCAGGACCGCGTGGTACCAGACGCTCGCGCCCGCCCCGAGGGTGACCTCGCCGAGCACCACGGAGGTGGGTGCGGTGAATGCGGTCGGGGCGATCTCGGGCGTCTTTCCGCCCACTGCCACGACCAACGCCTGCTCTGCCATGCGCCACTCCTTGTACGGACCCTGTACGGATTCCATCGCGCCGGGTGTCACGCTAAGCGACCGCGCCTGGGCCTGCGCGATCGGGGGGCCGCTTACGATCGCGCGATGGCACTCTTCCGGATCGACCGCCGCACGCATCTCACGCCCGCCGAGGCGTGGCGGCGGCTCACCGACTGGGAACGGCACGGCGACAGCGTCCCGCTGACCCGGATCATCGTGCGGACCCCGCCACCGACCGGCACCGGCACGCTCTTCGTGGCCCGCACCGGCCTCGGCCCCCTGGGCTTCGACGACCCGATGGAGATCACCCGCTGGCAGCCGCCGTCCGGGGCCGGCCCGGGTGTGTGCCGCCTGGAGAAGCGCGGCCGCGCCGTCACGGGCTGGGCCGAGATCGAGGTGGGTGAGGCAGCGCCGGGGTCGTACGTGATCTGGCGGGAGGACCTACGGGTACGCGGACTCCCGCGCGCGTTGGACGGGTTGGCGGAGAGGGCTGGGCGGGCGGTGTTCGGCAGGGCCGTGAAGGCCCTGCTGCGAGACCGCACCCCCTGAGAGCCGCGACTGGGCGCTGCCGAACCCCGAAGGGTGCGTGGGCGCGACCACCCAGAGGCGGCCCGCACCCGACCGACAACCCGCGGGAGCTCAGTCCGCGGCCGGAACGTTCTCCGCCGCGGACTGCTCCGCCTCGGCCTCTGCCATCGACTTCTTCGCCCGGTTCTTGACCACCAGCATCGACACGACGCCGATGAGCAGCGCGGCGACAAGCCCCAGGTACGAGAAGTTCTTCAGCCAGGACTCGGCGACGATGCCGAGGTAGTAGATGACGGCCGTCGTACCGCCCGCCCAGCAGATCCCACCGAGCACGTTGGCGATGAGGAACTTCCAGTACGGCATGTGCAGTACGCCCGCGAGCGGGCCCGCGAAGATGCGGAGCAGGGCGATGAAGCGGCCGAAGAAGACGGCCCACATGCCCCACTTCTGGAAGGACCGTTCCGCCATGGCGACATGGCCCTCGCTGAAGTGCTTGGGGAACTTGCGGCCGAGCCAGGCGAGCAGCGGCCGGCCGCCCTTGCGGCCGATGGCGTAGCCGATCGAGTCGCCGATCACCGCACCCGCCGTGGCGCAGGCACCCAGCACGACCGGGTTGATGTGTCCCTGTTGGGAGGCGAGCAGTGCCGAGCTGACCAGGACGATCTCGCCGGGCAGCGGGATCCCGAGGCTTTCGACCCCGATGACCAGCGCCACCAGAAGATAGACGCTGACGGCGGGGATGTTCTCCAGCCACTCCTGGATGTGCAACGCCGCTTCCTCCCGCTCGCTCCGGACCGGAGCCCGGCGTGCGCCCCCCTGGCGCACGCCGGGAAGCCTACCCGGTCAAGGCCGGCCGGCCGCTGCGCGCGATCGGACCAGGCCATGGCCGACGAGCCGCTGTTCGCGCGCCGAGACGCCCACGCTCACCTCGCGCGTTCCGGTGCCGAGCACCCAGCCGTGCCGCTCCGGGTCCCACGAGGACAGCGAGCGGGCGGAGATCCGTACGGTCACCCGCTGCTCTCCTGCGGGCTCCAGTTCCAGGCGGCGGTAGCCGGCCAGGGCGCGGCGCGCCTGGTCGAGGCGGAGGTCGGGCGAGGGGCCGAGGTAGACCTGGGCGACCGTGGTGCCGGTGCGGCGGCCGGTGTTGCGGACGGTGAAGCCGACCGCGAGCCCGTCGCCGTCGGGCCGCACGCTCAGGTCCGCGTACTCGAAGGTGGTGTACGAGAGGCCGTGCCCGAAGGGGAAGAGCGGCTCCACTCCCTCGGCGTCGTACCAGCGGTAGCCGAGGTGGATGCCCTCGGAGTACTCCTCGGTGCCGTCCACGCCGGGATAGCGGCGCGGGTTCCCGGCCATCGGGTGCCGGTCGTCGGAGACGGGGAAGGTCTGGGTGAGCCGGCCGCCCGGGTCGCAGTCCCCGAACAGGACGGCCGCGGTGGCCTCGGCGCCTTCCTGGCCCGGGTAGTACATCTGCAGTACGGCGCCGACGCGGTCCAGCCAGGGCATGGTGGTGCACGACGAGGTGTTGAGCACCACGGTGGTGCGGGAGTTGGCGGCGGCGACCGCTTCGATCAGCTCGCCCTGGTGGCCGGGCAGCGCGAGGGAGGTGCGGTCGGCGCCCTCGGTGGCGTCCTCGTACGCGAAAAGGACGACGCTCTCGGCCGCGCGGGCGGCGCGCACCGCTTCGGCCACGTCGGCTGCGCGGGTGGCTCCGGTGGTGCGGCGGAGCCGGAAGAGCTGGCCCTTGTCTCGGCCCTTGGCGGTGATGGTGAGCCGGTGCGTCCCGGCGGTGAGGTTCAGGGTGCTGCGGCGGACGGTGAGCCCGTCGGGTGCGGCGCCGACGAGTCCGCCGGTGAAGAGCTCACCGAGGCCGGGCGCGGGCGGGAAGAGTTCGGTGCCGTCGAGGAGCACCTTGGGGCGGTCGCCGGAGTAGTGGACGTAGAAGGTCCACTCGTCGGCTTCGGCCACGGTGAGCGTTCCGTCGTACGTCCAGGTGGCGCCCGGGGCGACGCCCTGGCCCTCGAAGTCGGCGCCCTCGGAGGTGCCGGGGAGGGGCTTGCCGAAGAGGTCCTCGCCGAGGGCGTAGTCGATGTGGGCGCCTTCTCCGGCCCGAGCTCTGAGGGCGTCGAGGGGGCTCTGCGCGTGGTCGGGCACGACGTGGGCGCTGCCGCCGCCGCTGACGAACGGGATGGTTCCGGTGGGCCCGATCACGGCGATGCCGCGGGCGGTGCGGCCGGTGAGGGGGAGGGTGGCGTGGCGGTTGTGGAGCAGGGTGGCGCCGGCCTTGGCGACCTTGAGCGCGGTGCGCGCACCGGCCCGCGGGTCGCGGCCGGGCCGGGCGGGAGCGCTCCCGTCGAGCAGCCCGAACCGGTCCATGACGGACAGGATGCGGCGCACGGAGCGCTCGACGAGCGCCTCGGAGACACTGCCGTCGAGCACGGCCTTCTTCAGTGCGTCGGCGAAGAAGTTGCCGCTCGGCATCTCCATGTCGAGCCCGGCGGTGAGGGCGGCGACCGTGCTGTGGGCGGCGAACCAGTCGGTCATGACCCAGCCGTCGAAGCCCCAGCCGTCGCGCAGGATGTCGCCGAGAATTGGCTTGTTCTCGCAGGCGAAGGTCCCGTTGACCTTGTTGTACGCGCCCATCACGGCGCCCGCTCCGGCGGCGACGGCCGCTTCGAAGCCGCGGAGTTCGAGTTCTCGCAGGGGCTGTTCGGCGATCCGCACGTCGATGGACATGCGGTCCTTCTCCTGGTTGTTCAGGGCGAAGTGCTTGACGGTGGCGATGAGGCCCTGGCTCTGGATGCCGCGGATCTCCTCGGCGACCAGATCCGCGCCGAGCAGCGGGTCCTCGGAGAAGGTCTCGTAGTTGCGTCCGGCGTACGGGGTCCTGATCAGGTTGACCATGGGCGACAGGAGGACGTCCTGGCCAAGCGCGCGGCCCTCGCGGCCGATGACCTCGCCGTACTCACGGGCGAGCGCGGGATCGAAGGCGGAGGCGAGCATGACCGGGGCCGGCAGTGCGGTCGCGTGCGCGGTGACGCGGACGCCGGCCGGTCCGTCGGCGAGCCTGAGCGGGGGGATCGCGAGCCGGGGCACACCGGGGACGTAGCCGGCCTGACCCAGTTTGCCGGGGTCGTCGGCGCCGTGCAGGAGGCCGACCTTCTCGTCCGGGGTGAGGCGGGCGATCAGCGCTTCCACCCGGCGGGAGGCCGGGGTTGCGGGGAGCGCGCGGGCGGGGGCGGCGAGGGTGCCGGCCGCGGCTGCCGCGACCGTGACGGCGCCGCCGAGCAGACGCAGTGCTGACCTTCGGGAAACGGTGTCGGACATGGACCGTCACTCCTTTGTGTGCGGGCACGACGTGGTGGACCGCGGCACAGCAGGCGGCGGGCCGGCGTTCGACCTGTGAACGCACTATGCGTCACGACCGAGTTGACAACCCGTCAGGCGCCACGAGGCGCCGGGAAACGTAGGACCGTCCGGTGGAAGAGTCAATGAGGGCGAACGGGGCAGCCGTCAGGACATGGAAAAGGCGCCCCGGCCGGAGCCGGGACGCCTTCGGGTTCCGTAGCCTGCGCTACCGAGTGATCAGGAGTTGGGGCGCAGGGTCCACACGACGGTCATCTCGCCGGTCACGGCGCCGTCCGCGCGCTGGATCTCGATGACGACGGGGAACTCGGGGCGCTGCCCCGCGTCGAGTTCGGCCACCACGTCGGCGATCGGGCGGCCCAGCGTCGCGGTCGCGGTGACGACGCCCATGGCGAGCTTCTTGTAGCCGATCTCGGCCTTGACGGCGAGCGGCACGGCACGGTTCATCTGGTCGCCGAACGCGGCGATGACGATGGCGCCGCTGGCGGACTCGGCGAGCGTGAACATCGCTCCGGCGTGCGGCCCGCCCACGTGGTTGTGGTACTCGGACTGGTCCGGCAGCTCCACCACGGCGCGCTCGGGGGTGGTCTCCAGGAACTTCAGGTTGAGGGTGCGGGCCATGGGAACGGTCGCGGCGAGCATCTCGCCCACGGACATCTGATCAGCGCTCATGGGCCGATGTTACCCATGGGTAGCCGTCATTGACCATCCCCTGGCGGGGGCGGCCGTAGCAGGAGCGGGAGTGCACCTCTATGGTTACTGGCCATGTGGCCAGGACAGCAGCCGCCCGGGGGCGAGCAGAACCCGCAGGATCCGAATCAGAACCCGTACCAGCAGCCGGGGTACCAGCAGCCGAACCCCTATGCGCAGCCGGGGCAGCAGCCCACGCAGCCGCCGGGGTACCCGCCGCAGGGTTACCAGACGCCGAACCCGTACCAGCAGCCGACGGTGCCGCAGTACCCGGTGGGCAGCCCGCCCGGGCCGCCGCAGCCGCCGGAGAACAACGACAAGAAGAAGACCACCCTCATCGCCATCATCGCGGCCACCGCCGTGGTCGTGGCCGCCGCCGTGACCGGCGTGGTGGTCCTCAAGGACGACGGCAAGAGCGACACCAAGGCCGACGGCAAGGACAAGCAGTCGCCCTCGGCCTCGTCGCCGGCGGCGCCGTCCTCCCCGGCCCCGAACCCGCGTGGCGCGGGCGCACAGGTCCAGCCGGTGATCGCGGGCTGGAAGGTCGTGGTGAACCCCACCAAGGGCGACGCCTTCGACGTGCCGCCGGACTGGGAGGTCGACAGCCCCGGCATGAGCGTGGGCTGGTCCGACAAGGCGGACCCCAACGGGTTCGGCGGCATGATGATGTCCTCCCCCGCGTACTACAAGTCGAAGTGGTGCACCGCCAAGAACGGCAGCGGCCGTGATGTGAACACCGCTCTCGCCCAGATCGGCACCAAGGGCGCGAACGGCGCCAAGTCGACCGACGAGGCGGCCGAGCAGGCCGACGACTGGCTGTACTACGCCTACACCCAGCCGGACAAGAACCACATCACCTCCGAGAAGCCGGTCCCCTTCACGACCAAGTCGGGCCTCCAGGGCAGCGTGGTCCGGGCCAAGACGACCGGCGTGAAGAAGACGGACAAGTGCACCACCGAGGGCCAGTCCGTGCTGTTCGGCTTCAAGACCGCCAAGGGCGACCTCGCGGCCTGGAGCTTCATCGCCAACACCGGCGTGCCCGGCGCGGTCGACGAGGACACCATCCAGAAGATCCTCAGCACCATCCGGCTCGTGCCGGTCACCGAGTCCGGTTCCTGACGCGCACCGCATACGCGATCCGGCCCTGAAAGGGACCGGGCTCGTGCCGCGGGCGAGGCCGCAAACCGTTTGTCGCCACGGGGTGGCGGCGGCGATAGTCCCTGAGTGACTTCCGCCGCCACCCCTTCGCCTGTGCGCCGCCCCTCGTGGGCGGGCCGCAACTACACCCTGCTGACCGCCGCAGCGGTCGTGACGAACCTGGGCAGCCAGGGTGCGCTGATCGCGGCGGCGTTCGCGGTGCTCCAGTCCGGCGGCAGCGGTGGCGACGTGGGCCTGGTCGCGGCGGCCCGCACCGTGCCGCTCGTCCTGTTCCTGCTGGTCGGCGGCGCGCTGGCGGACCGGCTTCCACGCCACCGGGTGATGGTCGCCGCCAACACCCTCAACTTCCTTTCCCAGGGCGCCTTCGCGCTCCTCGTCCTGACCGGCGACCCGAAGCTCTGGCAGATGATGGCGCTCACCGGGCTCGGCGGAGTGGGCCAGGCGTTCTTCGGCCCCGCCTCCGAGGGCATGCTCATGTCCAGCGTGAGCGGCGCGGAGGCGGGCCGCGCCTTCGCGTTCTACCGGATGGCGATGCACGGCGCGGGCATCGGCGGGGCAGCCCTCGGCGGCGCGCTGATCGCCGTGTTCGGCGCGGGCTGGGTGCTCGCGATCGACGCGGCGGCCTTCGCGGTGGCGGGCGCGCTGCGGGCCTTCCTCGACGTGAGCCACATCCCGCCGCGCGAGGCGGGCGACGGCATGATCTCCGATCTCCGCGAGGGCTGGCGGGAGTTCATGTCGCGGCCGTGGCTGTGGTCGATCGTGGTGCAGTTCGCGGTCGTCAACGCCGTGGTCGCGGCGGCCGAGGCGGTGTACGGGCCGCTGGTGGCCCGCGACGAGCTCGGCGGGCCGGGCCCGTGGGGGCTCGCGCTCGCCGCGTTCGGCCTCGGTACGTTCTGCGGCGCGCTCCTGATGATGCGCTGGAAGCCGAGCCGGCTGCTGCTCGCGGGCAGCCTGTGCGTCTTCCCGCTGGCCCTGCCCTCGGCGGCGCTCGCGGTGCCGCTGCCGGTGGGCGCGCTCGCGGCGGTCATGCTCGTGACGGGCGTGTCGATCGAGGTCTTCGGCGTCTCGTGGATGACCGCGCTCAACCAGGAGATCCCGGAGGAGAAGCTCTCGCGCGTCTCCGCCTACGACTGGCTGGGCTCGATCGCCATGGTGCCCCTGGCCACCGCGCTCGCCGGGCCCGCGCAGAGCGCGGTCGGCCGCACGTCCGCGCTGTGGGGCTGCTCGGCGCTGATCGTGCTGCTCACCGCGGCGGTCCTGTGCGTGCCCGGCGTACGCCGCCTGACCCGGCGCACCGAGCCGGTGGCCGCGGGCGGGGCCGGGGTGTCAGCCGATGCTGAAGGCGCCGTCGGGCGGCTCGGGTGAGGGCTGCGCGTCCGCGTCGCCGACGGGCTGCGCGTCCCCGATGAAGCGGCGCAGCGAGTCGCCGTGCTCGACCCGGGCCGGGAAGGCGTCCCCCGCCGTGCGCCGGGCCAGCGCCGCGACGTCGAGGGGGCGGGCCGAGGCGAGCAGTACCGCGTTCCCGAAGCGCCGCCCGCGCAGCACCGACGGCTCGGCGATCAGCGCGACCTCCGCGAACACCGCCCGGAACGTGGCCAGTTGGGAGCGCAGGAACGCGAAGGGCGCGCCGTCCGCGAGGTTGGCGGCGTAGATGCCGCCGGGCTTGAGTACCCGCTCGGCGACGCGCGCGTACTCGATCGAGGTGAGGTGCGCGGGCACCCGCGAGCCGCCGAAGACGTCCGCGACGAGCAGGTCGGCCGAGGCGGCCGGCGCGCTCCCGGCCCAGGCTCTCGCGTCCGCCGCGTGCAGGCTGATCCCGGCATCCGGAGGCAGTGGCAGGTGTTCGCGGACGAGTTGGACGAGCGCGCGGTCGGCGTCCACCACGTCCTGCCGCGAGCCGGGCCGGGTCGCCGCGACATAGCGGGGCAGGGTGAGCGCCCCGCCGCCGAGGTGCAGCACGTCCAGCGGGGCGCCTTCGTCGGCCGCGCAGTCCACGACATGGGCGAGCCGGCGCACGTACTCGAACTCGATGTACGTGGGGTCGTCGAGGTCCACGTACGACTGCGGGGCGCCGTTCACCGTCAGCAGCCAGGCGCGCCGCCGGTCGACGTCGGGCAGCAGCTTGGCGGTGCCCCAGTCGACCTCCCGGACGACGGGTATCGGTTCGGCGCGCGGGCCGTCGTTGCGCGGGTCGTCGTTCACGGTCCCATTGTGCCTTTGCGGGGCGGATGTCAGGAGTTCGAATCTCCTGGGTGTGCGCCCGGCGGCCGGGTGCGGGTCGCCGGGCGGTGCGCGTCAGGCCCAGAGTGCCTTGACGGCGTCGACGTGGGCGGCCGCCTGGGCGAGGCCGGCCCGGGCGGCCGGGGCGCGCCGTGCCGGGTCGAGGCTGCTGCGCCCGAAGGCCTTCCTGGCCGCGCCGCCCGGGGTGATCAGCACGGCCTTCGCGCCCGCCGCGGTCAGCTTCGCGGCCTGGGCCGCGGGGGAATCGAGCGGGCCGCCGCCGGCCGGGCTGGGCGCGATGATCACGACGCGGCGGCAGCCGGCCGCGAGGTGGGTGTTGGCCGTGGAGTGCAGGCCGCCGTCGATCCACTTGCGCCCGTCGATGGTGACCGGCGGCCAGACCAGCGGGACCGCGCAGCTCGCGGCGACCGCGTCGACGAGCGGGACGCCGCTGCCCTTGTCGAAGACCCTCAACTCGCCGGTGTCGGCGGCGACCGCGGTGACCTTCAGCGCCCGCTCGGGCCACTCGTGCGTGAGCAGCCGCGCGGCGATGACCGCACGCCGGTCGGCCTCGCTCGGGGTGTCCGCGGCAAGCGCCATCCTGCCCATCTTCGCGCCGTAGTCCTCGGGCGTACGGGAGCCGATCACGGCCCGCGCATAGCGGAAGATCTTGCCCGCGCCGAGGCGCCCCGCGATCTCCCCCTGGGGGTCGGCGAGTTGACGCTCGTAGAGCTCGGGGAGGCCTATGCGTCGCGCGCTCGTGTTCACGCCGACGACCGCGCCCGCCGAGCTTCCTACGACGAGATCGGCGTCGGTCAGGTCCACGCCCGCCTCGGCGAGTCCGTGCAGGATGCCGATCTCCCAGCCCACTCCGGTGAGCCCGCCCGAACCGAGTACCAGTGCAGTGTCCGTCATGATCGCAGTGTGCCGGTACGCCAAAGGCCCGCCTCCCCCGGGGTGTTGGGGAAGGCGGGCCCGCTGGTCACAGGACCGAGCTCACCGTTCCGGCGCCGACGGTGCGGCCGCCCTCGCGGATGGCGAAGCCGAGGCCCGGCTCAAGGGGCGTGTCCCGGCCGAGCTCGACGGTCATGGTTACCGTGTCGCCGGGCCGGGCCACCGCGAGCTCGCCGAGGTCGACGTCGCCGACCACGTCCGCCGTGCGGATGTAGAACTGCGGCCGGTAGCCCGTCGCGATCGGCGTGGAGCGACCGCCCTCGCGCGTGGAGAGGACGTACACCTGGGCGGTGAACCTCCGGCTCGGCGAGACGCTGCCGGGCTCGGCGACCACGTGGCCGCGGCGGACCGCGTCGCGTGGCACCCCGCGCAGGAGCAGCGCGACGTTGTCGCCGGCCTGCGCCGACTCCATGGGCTTGCCGAACGTCTCCAGGCCCGTGACCACCGACTCGACGTCCGCGCCCAGGACCTGGACCCGGTCGCCGACCCGCACCGTGCCGCGCTCGACGGCGCCGGTGACGACGGTGCCGCGCCCGGTGATGGTGAGCACGTTCTCGACCGGCAGGAGGAACGGTGCGTCCACGTAGCGCTCGGGCATGGGCACATAGGTGTCCACGGCGTCGAGCAGCGCGCCGATCGCCTCGGTCCAACGCGTCTCGCCCTCCAGGGCCTTGAGCCCGGAGACCCGGACGACGGGTACGGAGTCTCCTCCGTATCCGTGCGCGGAGAGCAGCTCGCGGACCTCCAGCTCGACCAGGTCGGTGAGCTCCTCGTCCCCCGCGTCCGCCTTGTTGAGCGCGACCACGATGTGGTTCACGCCCACTTGGCGGGCGAGCAGGACGTGTTCGGCGGTCTGCGGCATGATCCCGTCGAGCGCGGAGACCACGAGGATCGCCCCGTCGAGCTGGGCGGCGCCGGTGACCATGTTCTTGACGTAGTCGGCGTGGCCCGGCATGTCGACGTGCGCGTAGTGGCGGGTGTCGGTCTCGTACTCGACGTGCGCGATGTTGATGGTGATGCCGCGGGCGGCCTCCTCCGGGGCCCGGTCGATCCGGTCGAACGGCACGAACGTGCCGCTGCCGCGCTCGGCGAGCACTTTGGTGATGGCTGCGGTCAGGGTCGTCTTGCCGTGGTCGACGTGACCCATGGTGCCGATGTTGAGGTGGGGCTTGGTGCGTACGTATGCCGTCTTGGGCATGGCTGAATGTCCCTCGCGTGGTCGCTGAGCGTGCTGGGACCCCTGAATCCGGCCGACCCTCCCCGTGCGGGGTCCGCCGGACTATCCGGGAAGGGTCAGCTTCGGGCGCCGCCGAGGGGCGCTGCGGCCGTGATTGCGTCGGCCGCGGTGAAGACGGCAGCCTTCGGCGCGTCCGCGACTGCGGACGGCGCTGCGGGGAAGGCGTGCCTGGACATGTCGCCGATCATCCCTGGTGGGCGACGGTACGTCGAATGGTTTTCGGCGGGCGGGAGTTGGGGCGCCGGTCGCCGCCTACACGTTCTTCAGCGCCTCGCGCACGGACAGCGGCGACAGGCGTCCGCGCTCGGCGCACGCGTTGGCGCGGACCGCGCCCGGATCGGTCTTGGCGTACTCGCGCAGGCTCCAGCCGATGGCCTTGCGGATGAAGAAGTCCGGGTGCGTGCCGCGGCGCAGGCAGTGGTCGAAGAGGCGGTCGGGGTCGGTGCGGTCCTTGTAGGTGAGCTGGTGGAGCAGGGCGGTGCGGGCGATCCAGAGGTCGTCGTCGATCCACTCGTCCATCACGGCGGCCAGCTCGTCGTCCGCGGCGACGAGCCGGCCGACGACATGGACCGCGAGGTGGTCGACGGTGTCCCACCAGGAGGTGGTGGCGACGAGGTGCCGGGCGACCGGCAGGAACCCGGACGAGCAGACCCGGACGTGGCGCCGCAGGTAGTCGACCGCGAAGTAGTGGTACTCGCGCTCGGCCAGCTCCCAGCACCGCAGCGCGACGGCGGCGCAGTCCGCCTCGGTGGGCCGCGGGAGCCCGTCGAGCACCGTGCGCGACAGCGCGCGCCGCTCAGGGGTGCGGATGCCGAGGAAGGGGGCGATGCCCTTCATGTACGCGACCATCTCGGCGGCCCGGTGCGTGTCCCCGCCCCCGGGATAGACCCGGACGAGCCGTCCGAGTACGTCGTCGGCGAGCGGACTGCGGGGCACGCGAGGCGTCATGGGATCACGGTACGGGGAGAGTGCGGGGGGGGCTCGTCGCAGGCCCGGGCGGGGTGCGGACACCGGCTCTTACGACGGGCAACCGTCCGCGTCGGTTAGTCTCCCCGGATGCTGGAGCCCGCCGTCCGCCCGTCCCCCGGCCTCGCCGCCCGCTGTACGAGAGCAGTGCTCTCGCCGTGGGCTCGGCTCGTGCTGCTCGTCGTGGTACTCGCGGCCGCCGGAAGCGCGGTGCTGGTCCTCCAGCCGCAGCGGCTGCTCGCCGACGGCTGGCCGCCGCAGGTGGGCGGGGCCGGTGCGGTGGTCCTTTTCGCGGTGGCGTACGGGCTGTGCACGGCAGCGTTCGTGCCGCGCCCCATCCTCAATCTGGCCGCCGGGGCGCTCTTCACCACCTGGGCCGGATTCGCGTCCTCGCTGGTGGGCACGGTGCTCGGCGCGGGCATCTCGTTCGGGCTCGGCCGGGTGCTCGGGCAGGACGCGCTGCGGCCCCTGTTGCGCGGGCGCTGGCTGAAGGCGGCGGACGGCCAGCTGTCGCGGCACGGGTTCCGCTCGATGATGGTGATCCGGCTGTTCCCCGGCGTGCCCTTCGCCGGTGCCAACTACTGCGCGGCGGTCTCACGCATGGGGTGGGCGCCGTTCCTGCTCGCGACGGGCCTCGGCTCGGTGCCCAACACCCTCGCGTACGTCGTCGCGGGCAGCAGCGCCTCGTCGCCGACCTCGCCCGCCTTCCTGATCGCGATGGCGTTCATCGTGCTGAGCGGGGCCGCGGCCGCCGCGGTGGCCTGGCGCAAGCGGCACGGGCTGCGGCGGCGGTAGGCGCTCCGCAGGAAGGGGAGTGCTTCATCCGCGGGCCGGTGGGGGGGCTGGTCGTTCCCCCAAGTTCTCGGCTTCGCTCGAACAGGGGGACCCCCATCGCCGCGGAGCCGCACAATGTCGCAGCTCCGCGCCCCTTTCGGGGCACGCATGCCGCGCCGGACTTCGCCAGGACCGCTCAGAAGCGGAGCCGGCGTCCGCCCCCCCTCGTGGGCAGCCCCTTGCGCCGTACCGACCGCGCTTCCCCCAGGCCTCACTGCGTCAACCGTCCGTTAACCCACGGCCGTTACCGTGCCCCTCGATCCGCGCAAGATCGCCGATACGGCCGTGCCGCACCGGCGCTCCGGCCGGTCCCCGTCGTGCCGACCGGCCGTGGCCCCCGACCCTCTTGGATGGCGCAGTAACCCATGTCTTGGTTCGAATCGTTCATACTCGGGCTCGTCCAGGGGCTTACGGAGTTCCTGCCCGTCTCCTCCAGCGCGCATCTGCGGCTGACCGCGGCCTTCGCGGGCTGGCAGGACCCGGGTCCGGCGTTCACGGCGATCACGCAGATCGGCACCGAGACGGCCGTCCTCATCTACTTCCGTACGGACATCGCGCGGATCGTCTCGACCTGGTTCCGCTCGCTCACCGACCGCTCCCTGCGCAGTGACCACGACGCACGGATGGGCTGGCTCGTGATCGTCGGCTCGATCCCGATCGGGGTGCTCGGCATCGTCCTGAAGCACCAGATCGACACCTCCTTCCGCGATCTGCGGGTCATCGCCACCACCCTGGTCGTGATGGGTGTCGTGCTCGGCATCGCCGACCGGCTCGCGGCCCGCGACGAGTCGGGCGGCCGTCACCGGGCCGCCAAGGAGCGCAAGTCGCTGCACGAACTCAGCACCAAGGACGGCCTGATCTACGGTATCTGCCAGGCCATGGCGCTGATTCCGGGCGTCTCGCGCTCCGGCGCCACCATCAGCGGCGGCCTCCTCATGGGCTACACCCGCGAGGCGGCGGCCCGTTATTCCTTCCTGCTCGCGATCCCTGCCGTGCTTGCCTCGGGGGTCTTCGAGCTGAAGGACGCGGGCGGTCCGGGTCAGGCCCCAATGCTTCCCACGCTCTTCGCCGCGGTCATCGCCTTCGGCGTGGGCTATGCGGTCATCGCGTGGTTCATGGCCTTCATCTCCAACAAGAGCTTCATGCCCTTCGTGGTCTACCGCATCGTGCTCGGCATCGCCCTGTTCGTCCTGATCGCCGTCGGCACCCTCAGCCCGGACGCGGGCGGCGGACTCTGACTCGCTTGAGTGGTACCGGAGTCGGCGATCTCAGTCCGCCGACTCCCCCGGCCCGCCGCCCTTGATTTCCTCCGCGCGCAGTGCCAGGTCCTGGAGCACGTCGGCCGAGGTTACGTCCTGCTCGCCGGAGTCGTGGACCTGGGCGAGGGCCACGAACGCGAGGCTGAACGCGGCCACGAGCTGGCGGATGGCGCCGCCGACCTCCCGTGCCACGAGGGTGGCCATCTCCTGCGGGGTGGCGTCGGCCGGGATCTCGATGTGTGGCATCGTCTCGTTGAGCAGAGCGGTGACGATGCCGATGTCCGTGTCCCCGGCGCCCCGTTCGTCGTCCTGCTCGATGCGGCGGCGGTAGTCCCCGGCCTCGGTGAGGATGCCGATCACTCGCTTGAGAACCTCGCTCTGCTCCATGCCGCGAGGATAGGCGGCGGCGTCCGCCCGAGGGCCGGACAACGCCCGGAGCGCACCGGGCAGTTGCCCCGCCGGCAGGCCGGGTGTCCGGATCTCGCCCCCTGGAAACCGCCTCGTTCCGGGCTTCCCACCTCACTCGACTGCCACATGTTGGCTGAGAGTTCCCACTCCGTGGCGGTGGGTCACCTCATGGCCGTAGGGTTGCCCCCATGCCCCCGACTTTCGACCGCCGCTCCCTTCGCCCTGCCGACGTGGTGAACGCGGAGATCCGCTCGCTGTGGGAGCGGTCCGACGGACGCCTCTCGCCCGAAGAGGAGGAGCGCTACCACTGGCTCCTGGTCGAGTGGGCCGCGGCCGTACGCGGAGACGCTGCCCAGGCGGCCTGACTTCGGGCGAGCCAAACGTCCCGGACCCTGTGATCTTGACCACCCCGCACCGCTCCCACCTGAGGTTCGGCGCATTTGCCGGGGGCGGTTGTCCGACCGGGCCCGTAGCCTGGTCGCATGTCTACCTCCCCCGAGCGGCCCGGCCCCGCGCCGACCGACGCGGATGCCGCCAACGACGCCATCCGTGCGCTCGTCGACGGCGCGGACGAGCACTGGCCCGCGGAGGAGTACGAGCGGCTGCTCGCCGAGTGGGCCGCGGCGGTGGGCTGAAGCGCCCCGGTCGCGGCGGGAGCGTCGTCGCGTCGGCGGGCCCGAGTCGCCCGATTTCCAGTTGCTCCGGCCCTTCTCACGGTGTTGGAGTGGCCGGATGGACACCAGTACTTTCGGCACCGATGACGAGTTGCTCGCGGTTTTCGACCGGCAGATGCGCGAGAAGGCCCTCCCCGACGGCCCCGGCGCGATCATCGAGCGGACCGGCGATGTCGTACGGCAGGTGGGTCCCGGCCATGTGTGGAACGGCATCCTCTGGTCGGACCTGACCGCGGCGAACGCGGACGCGGAGATCGCGGCACAGGCCCGCCACTTCGCCTCGCTCGGCAACGAGTGCGAGTGGAAGCTGTACGCCCATGACTGCCCCGCCGACCTCGGCCGACGCCTGCTCGCGGCCGGATTCGAGGCCGAGCCCGAGGAGACCGTCATGGTCGCCCGGGTCGCGGACCTCCCCCTCGACGTCGAACCCGCCGACGGCATCACCCTGCGCCCTGTGACCGACGCGGCCGGGGTGGACCTCATGACGTACGTCCACGAGCGGGCCTTCGGCAACGACGGCGCCCGGTTCCGCGCGCGCCTCCTCGCCCAGTTCGCCGAGGCCCCCGAGTCCGTCAAGGCGGTCGTCGCCATGGCCGGGGACGTGCCGGTGAGCGCGGCCCGCATGGACTTCCACCCCGGCACGGAGTTCGCCAGCCTCTGGGGCGGCGGCACCCTGCCCGAGTGGCGCGGCAAGGGGATCTACCGTGCCCTGATCGCCTACCGCACCCGGATCGCCGCCGAGCGCGGCTACCGCTATCTCCAGGTCGACGCCTCCGACCAGAGCCGCCCCATCCTGCAGCGGCTCGGCTTCACCCCGCTGACGGTGACGACGCCGTACATCCGCCAGCCGTAGAAGCGCTCAGACCCGGCCCTCGAACGCTCCGTGCCGGCCGGCCCCCGCCGCGAACCTGGCCGCCCCCTCGGCCGCCTCCCCTAGCGCGTGGGCGCCGTGGCGCACCTCGCCCAGCAGGGCTTCCGCTTCGCCGAGGCCCTCCTGTTCGAGCAGCGACATCCGGTCGTGGCGCAGGCACGTCTGCGGGAAGGCGGCGATCTCGGCGGCCAGCCGTTCCGCCGCGGCGCGGGCGGTGCCGCTCGGGACGACCCGGTCGGCGAGGCCGATGGCGTGCGCCTCGGCCGAGTCCACCGGCCGCCCGGTGAGGACGAGGTCCATGGCGCGGCCCGCCCCGATGAGCCGCGGCAGCCGTACCGTCCCTCCGTCGATCAGGGGCACGCCCCAGCGGCGGCAGAAGACCCCGAACACGGCGTCCTGCTCCATCACGCGCAGATCGCACCACAGCGCGAGTTCCAGGCCGCCGGCCACCGCGTGCCCGGCGACGGCCGCGATCACCGGCTTGGAGAGCCTGAGGCGGGTGGGGCCCATCGGGCCGTCGCCGTCCTCCGTGACCCTGTTGCCGCGCTCGGTGCCGATCGCCTTGAGGTCGGCGCCCGCGCAGAACGTGCCGCCCTCGCCCCAGAGCACCGCCACCGCGGCCCGCTCGTCGGCCTCGAAGGCGTGGAAGGCGTCGGCCAGGGCCTTCGCGGTCGGGCCGTCCACCGCGTTGCGCACGCCAGGCCGCGAAAGGATCACCGTCGTGACCGGGCCGTGCCGTTCGCTGCGTACCGCCGGAGCCGTCTCATCAGTCATGGCGCCAGCGGTAGCACGGGGCGCCAACCAGCCACAAGTGCAGGGCTCTTGGCGTTCCGGGCCCGCTGGCACAGACTGAGCCGATGACGCAGCGCGTGGACCTCGGGACCCTGCTCGACCGTTTGGCCATCGACGAACTCATCACCGGATATGCCGCGGCCGTCGACGACGGGGACTGGACCGCCTACCGCGCCCTGTTCGCCGCCGACGGCCGCGCGGACTACCGTCCGGCGGGCGGCATCGAGGGCCCGGCCGAGGAGGTGGCCCGCTGGCTCGCCGAGACCATGCGGCTCTTCCCGGTCCGCCAGCACCTGATCACCAACCGCCTGGTGACCCTGCAGGATCTCGGCGGCTACCCGGGAGACCGGGCCGAACTGCGCGCCGATTACCTCAACCCGATGTGCTTGGGCGCCAACGGCGACGGCAGCCCGCCCGCGCCCGACTTCGAGTCCGGTGGGCGCTACACCTTCTCGCTGGTCCGTACCGACGCGGGCTGGCGGCTGCGGTCGGTGACCGTGCACGAGAAGTGGCGGCGGATGTCGGGGGCGCTCGCCGGGGGCTGAGCGCGCGGGCCGGACGCGCCGGGCGCCGGGCCGTCTGTCCGCGGCGGCCCCTGACCTGCACACTGGCAGGAGAACCCAACTGATCACGGGGGCGGGCAAGGAGGCGCTGCATGCGGATTCCGGTCGGCCGTCACACACCGCGTCCGAGCGGCGCCCGGTGGCGCGGCGCGGCCGCGCTGCTCGCCGGGGCGCTGCCCTCGCTGGCCTTCCCGGCGCCTTCGCTGTGGTGGTTCGCCTACGTCGCCCTCGTGCCCTGGCTGCTGCTGATCCGTTCCGCGGGCAGCGTCCGGCGGGCCGCGCTCGACGGGTGGCTCGGCGGCATCGGGTTCATGCTCGCGGTGCATCACTGGCTGCTGCCGAGCCTCAACGTCTTCATCGTGGTCCTGGCCGCTCTGCTCGGGCTGCTCTGGGCGCCGTGGGGCGTCCTGGTGCGCTCGTCGCTGGGGGGCAGGCCCTCCGTCCCGCGCGCGCTGGCCGCCGTCGCGGTGGTGCCGTCGGGCTGGCTGATGGTGGAGCTCGTCCGGTCGTGGCAGGGGCTCGGCGGGCCGTGGGGGCTGCTCGGCGCGAGCCAGTGGGAGGTCGCTCCGGCGCTTCGGCTGATGTCGGTGGGCGGGGTGTGGCTGGTGAGCCTGCTGGTGGTGGCGGTCAACACCGCCGTCACGCTCTGTGTGGCGCTCCCCCATGTCCGTATCGCCATGGTCTCCGTCCTTGTGGTGTGCGCCCTCACCACGGGGGCCGTGTGGATGTGGGCTCCGCACATGCAGCGGGACGGACAGATCAGGGTCGCCGTGGTGCAGCCCGGTGTGATCGAGAACGGCGACGCCCGGTTCGCCCGCAGCGAGGCGCTGACCCGTGCGCTGGCCGGGCAGCACGTGGACCTCGTCGTGTGGGGCGAGAGCAGCGTCGGGCAGGATCTGGCGGCCCGGCCGGATCTGGCCGCGCGGATCGCGGCGCTGTCCAAGGACCTGAACGCGGACATCCTGGTGAATGTGGATGCGCGCAGGTCCGACAAGCCGGGGATCTTCAAGAGCTCGGTGGTCGTCGGGCCGGAGGGCCCGACCGGGCAGCGCTACGACAAGATGCGGCTCGTGCCGTTCGGCGAGTACATCCCGGCGCGTTCGCTGCTCGGCTGGGCGACCTCGGTGGGCAAGGCGGCGGGCGAGGACCGGCAGCGCGGCACGACGCCCGTCGTGATGACGCTGCCGGACGCGGTGCGGGTGGGGCCGCTGGTGTGCTTCGAGTCCGCGTTCCCCGACATGAGCCGTCATCTGGTGCGCATGGGCGCCCAGTTGCTCATCGCGCAGTCCTCGACCTCGACCTTCCAGGGCACCTGGGCGCCGGCCCAGCACGCCTCGCTGGCCGCGCTGCGCGCCGCCGAGACGGGCCGTCCGATGGTCCATGCGACGCTGACCGGCATCAGCGCGGTCTACGGCCCCGACGGCGGGCGGATCGGCCGGTGGATCGGCACGTCCGCCAGCACCTCCGCGGTGTACGACGTGCCGCTCGCCACCGGTACGACGCCCTATGTGCGGTTCGGCGACTGGGCGGTGTACTCGGCGCTCGCGGCGCTCGCCCTGTTCTGCGCGGCCGAGGGCGTGCGTGCGCTCAGGAGGCCTGCTCCAGGGCCTCCCGCACCACCCTCTCGCACAGCTCATGCGTCGCCAGCGCGTCCTGCGCGCTGAGCGTCTTGCCCGCCCGTACGGCGTCGAGGAAGGCGAGGACGGACTGCTCGATGCCGCGCTGGCGGGCGACGGGCACCCAGTCGCCGCGGCGGCGCACGGTCGGCTGGCCCTTGTGGTCCACGACCTCGGCGAGGTTGAGGACCTGGCGCTTGGTGTCCTGCCCGGAGACCTCCAGGATCTCCTCGGTGGACCCGTTCATCCGGTTCATGGTGCCGATCGCGGTGAACCCGTCGCCGGAGAGCTGGAGGACCACGTGCTCCATCAGCCCCTCGCGCACTCGGGCCCGTACGACGGTGTGCTCGATCGGTCCCGGCAGCAGGAAGCGCAGCGTGTCCACGACATGGATGAAGTCGTCGAGCACCAGGGTGCGCGGGTCCTCGGGGAGACCGACGCGGTTCTTCTGCATGAGGATGAGCTCGCGCGGGTGGTCGGCGCACTGGGCGTAGCCGGGCGCGAGCCGCCGGTTGAAGCCGACGGCGAGGCTGACGCCGCGCTCCTCGGCGAGCGCCACGAGCCGCTCGGACTCGGCGAGTTCGTACGCCAGCGGCTTGTCGACGTAGGTCGGCACGCCCGCTTCGAGCAGCCGGGCCACGATCTCGGGATGCACCGCGGTCGGCGCGTGCACGAACGCGGCGTCGAGGTCCTGCGCGAGCAGCGAGTCGAGGTCGGTGTGGCGCTGCGCGGCCGGTATGCGATGGCTGCCGGCCACTGCGGCGAGGGTGGCCGGGGTGCGGGTCTGCAGATGCAGCTCCGTGCCCGGCAGCATGGTCAGGACCGGCAGATAGGCCTTCTGCGCGATGTCCCCGAGTCCGATGCATGCGACCTTCACGGGGTCTCCTTCTGCCGAGGGGTGTCCTGCTTCCTTGCCTGGTCAGCATACGTGCGCAGGGGCGGCTGCCAGGTGGCGATGTCCGTGAAGGAGCGGAGCGCGAAGCCGGGGCCGAGCGCGGAGACCGCGCTGATCAAGGCGTTGCGGAGGGCGATGACGACCGGGTTGCGCAGCATGTTGAGCCGTGCGGTCCGGTCCGCTTTGCGGACGATGCCCATGGTGCGGGGCAGCCGCTCGGCGCTGTAGCGGGCGAGGCCCGTGGCGAGGTCGCCGTGCGGGTCCGCGTGGTGGGCGAGCACGATGGCGTCCTCGATGGCCTGGTTGCCGCCCTGGCCGAGCGTCGGCGCCATGGCGTGGGCGGCGTCGCCGACGAGGGCGACCCGGCCGCGGTGGTAGGCGGGCAGCGCCGCAGAGATCCAGTGGACGTCGTTGCGCAGCACCGGTCCGCCCTCGGCCGCGTCCAGGACGGCCGGGATCGGGTCGTGCCAAGTGCCGAACAGCCGCCGCAATTCGGCCAGTTCACCGTCGGCGGCGCGCCCGCCCTGCAGGGTCCTCGCCGCCGCGTACGCGTAGAGGCGGCCGTCCTTGAGGGGCTGGGTGCCCCAGAGGCGGCCGGGCCCCCAGGTCTCGTGCGGCGCGAAGGGCCGGCCGGGGTCGGGCACCACGACGCGCCAGGTGGTGAATCCGGAGTAGGCGGTGCCGGGGTGGGCGGGGAACAGGGCTTTGCGCAGAGCGGAATGGATGCCGTCGGCGCCGACGACCAGGTCCGCCTCGATGTCCCCCTCGGCGGTGCGGACCACCGCAGGGCGGTCGGCCGCCCCGCGGTCGACCAGTTCCGCCGACTCGCCGGTGCGCACGGCCCCTTCGGGGAGCGCAGCCGAGAGGGCGTCGATCAGGGTCGCCCGGTGCAGCAGGACCATCGGGCCGCCGAAGGCCTCGGCCGCGGCCTGTGGGTCGGTGCGCGAGAGCCACCGGCCGCCCGGTGTGCGCAGCCCGCCCTCCCCCTGCCAGGCGGCGAGCGCCCGGATGCCGTCGCCCAGGCCGATGACGTCGAGGGCCCGCTGGGCGTTGGGAGCGAGCGCGATGCCCGCGCCGGCCGGCTTCAGCTCCGCCGCCCGCTCCAGAACGGTGACCCGCCAGCCGCGCCGGATCAGGGCCACGGCGGCGGTGAGACCGCCGATTCCGCCGCCGACGACCACCGCGCGAGGTGCCCCGCTGCCGCTGTACACGTCCATGACGCCCCCTGTTGACTACACCTGTAGTAAGAAGTCCACGTTACTACAGCCGTAGTGCACGGGATAGATTTGGCCCCATGGCCGCACGCACCCCGGACACCTCCCGTGCCGAACTCATCGCCGACGCCGCGCTCGCCCTGCTCACCGAGCGCGGCATGCGCGGGCTGACGCACCGGGCCGTCGACGAGCGGGCGGGGCTGCCGCAGGGCTCGACCTCCAACCAGGCCAGGACCCGTCAGGCACTGCTCGAAGCAGCGGTCAGGCGGCAGGCCGAACGGGAGGCCAAGGTGCTCGTCCCGGCCGAGATGCCGGCGCCCGGGAGCGATCTCGACGAGCTGGCCGGCGCGCTGGCCCTGTCTCTGCACCGCTACCTCACCGGGCACCGCGAACTCCTCGTCTCCCGCTACGAGTTGGCCCTGGAGGCGACCCGGCGTCCGGAGCTGCGCGCGTACTACGACGCGGCCGGGCGGCAGTTCAGGGCACCTCTGGTGGCGCTGATGAAGGCTGCGGGATCGAGCGCACCCGAACGCCACGCGCTCTCCCTGATCTCGTTCAGCGAGGGTCTGATGTTCTCCTGCGCCGCCGGTTCCTACCATGCCGAGGTGCCGTCCGAGCCGGAGATCCGGCGCGGCTTCGCCGAGCTGCTCCGCGGGATGCTGGCCGGACCGCCGCTCCGATAACCGTTGGCCGTGGGGCGAGGAGGTCGGTGAGGATGGGCGCCATGACGACCTCCGAAGTACCGCCGGCCGAGACGGCCGAGCGCAACGAGCCCGCACTGGATGCCACCGAGCGGGCCATGCTCGACGGCTGGCTGGAGTACCACCGCGAGACGCTGGTCTGGAAGTGTTCCGGGCTCACCGACGAGCAGCTCAAGCAGGCCGCCGTGCCGAGCTCGACGCTCACCCTGCTCGGCCTGCTGCGCCATCTGACCGAGGTCGAACGCTGGTGGTTCACCACGGTGTTCGGCGGCGAGCCCGACTCCATGGTGTACATGACCGAGGAGGACCCGGACAGCGACTTCCACTTCGGCCCCGACGACACGTACGCGGACGCCCTGGCCACGTGGCAGCGCGAGGTCGCGATCGCCCGCTCGCATGCGGCGAAGCACGACCTGGACGATCTCAGCGTCGGCACCGCCCGGGGCGGCCGGCACTTCAACCTCCGCTGGATCTACACCCACATGATCGAGGAGTACGCCCGCCACAACGGCCACGCCGACCTGATCCGCGAGGCGGTCGACGGCTCGACGGGCGACTGAGCCCGGGGAAACACGGAGGCGGCCGGGTCACTCGTGCGGGCCATTTATAGGCCCGTACTATCGCCCGACTCCCGCCACAGCCAGCAGAGTTGCCAGATGCACCGAACCAGGAACGCGCTGAAGCTCATGACGGCCGTGGCGGCCCTCACCGTCTGCGGATGCGTCTCGGGCTGTGTCTCCGTCGACGCCCGGACCGCACCCACCCAGCCACCCGCCGCCCCGCCCGCCCGGCAGCAGGGCGGGGGTCCCTCGCAGCCGCGGATCGTCCAGGCCCCGGCCCGCGAGACCCTGGACTCGGTCATGCCCCCGGACGCCCCCTCCCCTTCGGCGCCCCCGCCGCCGAGGGCGGAGCAGCCGGACGTGCCCCGCCATCACCACCACGCCCGGGCCGAGCAGCCCAGGCACCACCCCGCCGCCCCCAGGAAGCGGCACCCCCGGCCGGCTCCCGCACCTCCCGCGTCGGGCGGCATCTGCGCGCTCGGCCAGGGGTACGGCGGCTGGCAACCGGACAGCCCGGAGGCCCGCATCTGCCGTGAGGCGTACGGCAATTGACGAACCGTCATCCGGCGCGGAACCGGCGGCCCGTCACACGGCGTCCAGCTGTCTCTCGAGCCGCCGCAGCGCCTCACGGATGCCGTTGCCGTACGCGTCGTCGGACAGCGCGTCCAGGCAGGCGTGGGCCCGGTCGAGGTGGAGCCGGGCCTCATCCGGGCGGTGCAGCTTCACATAGTCGGCGGCGAGGTTGAGGTGGAGCGAGGGGTAGAAGGCCCGCACCGCGAGCGAGGCGTGGTGCGCGGTGAGACGCTCCTGGCTCAGGCCGTCGGCGGCCGCCAACGCCCTCAGATCCCAGGCCAGTTCGTCCCCCGCGTCGTCCTGGGCGTCCGCCATGTAGTGGGCCAGGGTGCAGCGGTGCAGCGCGTCGCCGTCCTCGCCGAGCTCCGCCCAGAGGGCTCCGAAGCGGTTGCGGGCCTCCTCGCGGTCCCCTCCGTGCAGCAGCATCATCGCTTGCCCGATCCGGGTCATCACGATGTCCCCCGGGGCTTCCTGCATGTCCGTCACCGCTGTCTCCACCCGTCGTCACGAAAAGCCGATCGCCTTCGACGCTAGGCCCTGCCCAGCGGATCTCGTCTGGGGCGCGCGGCCCTGGCACGCCCATCTGCGGCGTTGTCGTCGGTTGCCGATGCTCCGCATCGCTGCTCTCCTCCGCCTTGCAGCTGGACACACCAGGCCCCCGCTCACCGGCGACGAAGAGCTGAGCCGCATCGTGGGCGACCAGATCCGCCGGACAGACCCTAGCCGCCGCCACTGACAATGGGCCTCAGGCTCGGGCGGGGGCCCGGGCCTGTCAGCCGGACGCCGTCACCACGCCCGGCCGACGATCCCCCTCGGCCGCCCCCCCCTTCAGCCCAGGTTCGGCACGCGCCAGTCGATCGGAGCGTGGCCCTGGGCCGCGACCGCCTCGTTGATCTGCGTGAACGGGTGCGAGCCGAAGAACTTCTTGGCCGAGAGCGGCGAGGGGTGCGCGCCCTTGACCACGACGTGGCGCTCCTCGTCGATCAGCGGGAGCTTCTTCTGCGCGTAGTTGCCCCACAGCACGAAGACCGCCGGGTCGGGCCGCGAGGCGACCGCGCGGATCACCGCGTCGGTGAACTTCTCCCAGCCCTTGCCCTTGTGCGAGTTGGCCTCGCCGGAGCGCACGGTGAGCACCGCGTTGAGCAGAAGCACGCCCTGCTCGGCCCACGGCATCAGATAGCCGTTGTCGGGGATGTCCAGGCCGAGCTCGTCGCGCATCTCCTTGTAGATGTTGCGCAGCGACGGCGGCGTCCTGACGCCGGGCCGCACCGAGAAGCACAGGCCGTGCCCCTGGCCCTCGCCGTGGTACGGGTCCTGGCCGAGGACCAGGACCTTCACCTTGTCGTACGGCGTCGCGTCGAGGGCCGCGAAGACCTCGTCGCGGGGCGGGAAGACGGGGCCCTTCGCCCGCTCCTCCTCGACGAACGCGGTGAGCTCCTTGAAGTACGGCTTCTGGAGCTCCTCGCCGAGGACGCCCTGCCAGGACTCGGGCAGCATGGCGATATCGGTCACGTCAACAACCTCCGTGGGGCATTCGGTTACCGCACCTTCAGTGCGGATTTCCGAACCTACCGGGAGCCACTGACAACGCCGTCCGTGCCCGCCCCTACCAGCTGGTCTTGCGGTGCAGCTCCCACATCTGCATGACGGTCTGCGGGTCCATGGCGCGCTCGCCGCCCGCGATGTCGTCGCTCGCCGCGATGTAGAGCTTGCCCTGCCACAGGGGCAGCAGCCGGACGTCGTCGACGAGGATGTCCTGGGCGCGCTCGAACTGCTTGCTCGCGGCGCCCCGGTCGGAGATCTCGCGGGACTGCGGGATCAGCTGCGTGGTGATCTCACGCGGCTCGTACGGCGTGCCGACCGCGTTCTCCTTGCCGACGAACGGCGCGATGAAGTTGTCCGGGTCGGGGAAGTCGGGGAACCAGCCGCGTCCGAAGACGGGGAACTCGCCGGCCTGGAAGCCCTCGGTGTACGTCTTCCAGGGGCGGCTGTCGAGCGTGATCCTGAAGAGACCCGAGGCGTCGAGCTGCCGCTTGAGTTCCTGGAACTCCGCCGCCATGGAGGAGCCGTAGCGGTCGGTGGTGTACCAGAAGGTGAGCGGGACCGGGCCGGTGATGCCGGCCTTGCGCAGGATCTGCTTCGCCTTGTCGACGCTGGGCGAGCCGAAGGTGTCGAAGAAGCTGGTGGTGTGCCCGTTCACGCCGGTCGGGACCATCGAGTACAGCGGCTCGGCGGTGCCCTTGTAGACCTTGGCGACCAGGGCGTCGCGGTCGACGAGCTGGGCGACCGCGCGGCGCACCGCCGGGTTCGCGGCCTCGGGGTCCTTGGGGTTGAACACCAGGAAGCGGATCTCGCTGCCGGTGTTCTCGACGAGTTCGAGCGGCTTGCCCGCGGCCTTCTCGTTGCGTACGTCCTCGACCTCGTCGGCGGTGATGCCGCGGTAGGTGACGTCGATCTGCTTGTTCTTGAGGGCGTCCACCATGGTCTTGGAGTCGCGGAAGTAGCGGATGGTGACGCCGTCGTTCTTGGGCTGCGCGAAGCCCTGGTAGCTGTCGTTCTTCTTCAGGACGGCGCGGTCGCCCGCCTTGTACGAGTCGAGCGTGTACGGGCCCGAACCGGTGAGCCCGCCGTCGTCGCGGAGCCTGTCGGCCGGGTACGCCTTGGGGTCCACGATCGACATCGCGGGCGCGCCGAGCACGTAGGGGAAGGTCGCGTCGGGCTTGTTGAGGTGGAAGGTGACGGTCAGGTCGTTGTCGACGCTGACGTGGTCCAGGCTGCTGAGCAGCCCCTTCGGCCCCGCCTTCACGTTGATCTTCACGATCCGGTCGATGGAGTACTTGACGGCGTTCGCGTCGAGCGTGGCTCCGTCGGAGAAGGTCATTCCCTTGCGCAATGTGCAGGTGAACGTGCGGCTCGATTTGTCCTGGAACTCGCAGGACTGCGCGGCATCGGGCTGCGGGGCGCTGCTGCCGGTCGGGAAGGCCACCAGCGTCTGGAAGACATTCCGGTACAACTCCCACGATCCGTCCCAGGACGCGGCCGGGTCGAGCGTGCTCGGTTCGCTCGTCGTACCCACAGTTATCTCCTGCTGCGCCTGCGAACCGCCCCCCGAGAGCAGTCCGCAGCCGCCGAGCAGGGATATGGACGCAAGGGCCGCCATGGTGCGCCGGCAGATGGTCCGTTTGAACACGTGCACGCTCCTCGATCGGCCATGGGTCGGCAGACCATACCGCAGTGCCCCGCCGAGTCGACCGACCGTCTCAGCAGGGCACTTTGGAATATTCAGGAGCAAATCCGCTCAGTGTTCGCGGACCTTTCGCGTCAGTGGACTCCGGCGTTCAGGAACAGCCCGCCGTCGACGACCAGCGTCTGTCCGGTGACCCAGTCCGACTGCTCGGAGGTGAGGAAGGCCGCCGCCCCGCCGATGTCGGCGGGCACGCCGAGCCGGCCGAGCGGGTAGGCCGCGGCGGCCTCCGCCTCGCGGCCCTCGTAGAGCGCCTGGGCGAACTTGGTCTTGATCACGGCCGGGGCGATCGCGTTGACCCGGACCACCGGCGCGAACTCGTGCGCCAACTGGAGGGTCAGGTTGACCATGGCCGCCTTGCTCATGCCGTACGCGCCGATGAAGGGCGAGGCGGAGACGCCGGCGATGGAGGCGATGTTGACGATCGCGCCGCCGTTGTCCTTCTGCCAGGCCTTCCAGGTCTGCTGGGCGAAGCCGAGCGCGGAGATCACGTTCGTCTCGTACACCTTGCGCGCGACGTTCAGGTCGAGCTCGGCGATCGGGCCGAACACCGGGTTCGTGCCGGCGTTGTTGACCAGGAAGTCGACCCGGCCGAAGGCCTCCATGGTGCGCTCGACGACGGCGGCCTGGTGGGCCTCGTCGGCGGCCTTGCCCGCGACCGCGACGACCCGGTCGGAGCCGAGCTTTTCGACGGCCTCCTTGAGGGCGTCCTCACCGCGTCCGGTGATGCACACGCGGTCGCCGCGGGCGACGAGCGCCTCGGCGATGCCGTAGCCGATGCCGCGGCTCGCTCCGGTGACCAGGGCCACCTTGCCCGACAGTTCAGGAAGTTCAGTCATGTCCCTTGCCCCTGGCCCTAGTTGAGCGGTCCGCCGGCCACGTACATGACCTGGCCGGAGACGAACCCTGCGGCATCGCCCGAGAAGAAGGCAATGGCGTTGGCGATGTCCTCGGGGAAGCCGACCCGCTGGACGGGGATCTGGGTGGCGGCCGCGGCCTGGAACTCCTCGAAGCCCATGCCGACCCGGGCGGCGGTCTGCGCGGTCATCTCGGTGACGATGAAGCCGGGGGCGACCGCGTTGGCGGTGATGCCGAACTTGCCGAGCTCCTTGGCGAGGGTCTTGGTGAAGCCCTGCAGACCGGCCTTGACGGCGGAGTAGTTGGCCTGGCCGCGGTTGCCGAGCGCGGAGGACGAGGAGAGTGAGACGATGCGGCCCCACTTGGCGTCCACCATGTGCTTCTGACAGGCCTTGGCCATCAGGAACGCGCCCTTGAGGTGCACGTTCATCACGGTGTCCCAGTCCGACTCGCTCATCTTGAAGAGGAGGTTGTCGCGCAGCACGCCCGCGTTGTTGACGAGGATGGTCGGCGCGCCGAGCTCGGCCGCCACTCGCTCGACGGCCGCTTCCACCTGGGCGCCGTCCGACACGTCGCAGCCGACAGCGATCGCCCGGCCGCCCGCCGCGGTGATCTTGTCGACGGTGTCCTTGCAGGCCGCCTCGTCGAGGTCGAGTACGGCGACGGCCCGGCCCTCGGCCGCAAGCCGGACGGCGGTCGCGGCGCCAATGCCCCGCGCCGCCCCGGTCACGATGGCGACACGCTGCTCGGTGGTGGACATGCTGTTCTCCTCGCCCTGGGATCCGCGGCCCTCAGTCACTGAGCAACCGCTTAGTAGCTTCAGCAGACGAGACGCTAGAAGCCCTGGCACCCGGTGTCAACGGGCCACGGATCCCCCGGCGCATGTCACACCCCTGCCGGGGCGGAATTCAGCGCACCAGGAGGTCGAGCAGCCGCTCGGCCTCGGCCGCCGGATCCGCGGTCAGGCCGGTGTGCACCGGTCCCGGCTGGACGACCGTGGAGCGCGGCGCGATCAGCCAGCGGAAGCGCCGGCCCGCGTCGTCGCCCGCCGCCTGCCCGGCACCCTCGCCGCCGCCGCAGACCCCCTCGACTGCACGCAGCGCGGCCCGTACGCCCACCACGTCCGCGGCCGGGTCGAGCGCCTTCAGCTTCGCCTCGTCCAGATGGGTGCGCGCCGCGACGAAGGAGTGGGCGCGGCAGTAGACCAGCACGCCCGCGTTGAAACATTCACCGCGCTCGACGCGTGGCACCACGCGCAGCAGCGCGTACTCGAAGACATCGCGCTTGCTCAACGGTCGTCGTCCTTCTTGCTGCTCTCGGCGTTCTTGGTGTTCTTGGTGTTCTTGGCTTGGTGCGGCCACGGCTTGATGTGGTCGGTCAGCCAGCCGGGAGGCTGCGGCGCCTTTGTCTTCACCGGCGTGTCGAACGTGATCCGCTCGTGAATGTCGGCGGCGCGGGCGAGCAGCGGCTCGACATAGGCGCGGCGCAACGCGTCGGTGGTGTCGAACCCGGGCTCGTCGACCAGCCACTCGCACGGTACGAGGGCCGCGACCTCGGTCAGGAGCTCTTCGGTGACCAGCGGCGCGAGCTCGGCGGCAGCGGCGGCGATGTCGGGGCCGAACGGGGCGAGCGCGTGGTCGGAGGCGTTGTACGGCTTGGCCGCCGAGGCCGCGGCGCCGGGCCAGTTGTGGTGCCAGATCATCGTGGCGCCGTGGTCGATGAGCCACAGGTCGCCGTGCCACACCAGCATGTTGGGGTTGCGCCACGACCGGTCGACGTTGTTGATCAGCGCGTCGAACCAGACGACCTTCCCCGCCTCCGCCGCGTCCACCTGGTAGGCGAGCGGGTCGAACCCGAGCGAGCCCGGCAGGTAGTCCATCCCGAGGTTGAGGCCGCCGCTCGCCTTGAGCAGCTCCTGCACCTCCTGGTCGGGCTCGGACAGGCCGATGACCGGGTCGAGCTGGATGGTGACCAGTTCCGGGACGCGCAGCCCGAGCCGCCGGCCGAGCTCCCCGCAGATGACCTCCGCGACGAGCGTCTTGCGGCCCTGGCCGGCCCCGGTGAACTTCATGACATACGTTCCGAGATCGTCGGCCTCGACGATGCCCGGAAGCGATCCGCCCTCACGCAACGGCGTGACGTACCGGGTCGCTGTGACTTCAGTGAGCATGGGCACAGGCTACTTCGCGGCAATCGGGCGCTCGATCCCTTTTCCTCCCGCCCTCCTCCCTGCGTTCCTCCCGCCCTCCTCCCTGCGTTCCTCCCGGCCCGGCCCGCCCGTTTCCCGAGAAGTGGCCGGATCGCTGAACGCCCCGCGCGCCACTCCCGTACACCCTCACGCAGCTACGCGTCGTACATCGAGAGGACAGTCAGCATGAGCACCGAATCGCAGTCCGCAGCCGTGCAGGTTCCGGCGCGCCGCACCGTCATCGCGTGCGTCGGCGCGGCCGGGCTCGCCGCCGCGCTCACCGCGTGCGGGGGCGGCGGCTCGGACGAGGCGAAGCCCGCCGGGGACGGCGGCGGCAAGGATGCCGGGGGCGTGCTCGGCAAGACGTCGGACATTCCGCAGGGCGGCGGGAAGATCTTCGCCGCGCAGGGCGTCGTGGTCACCCAGCCCACCGCCGGCCAGTTCAAGGCGTTCTCGGCGAAGTGCACGCATCAGGGCTGCGCCGTGTCGTCGGTGTCGGGCGGGACCATCAACTGCCCTTGCCACGGCAGCAAGTTCGATGTCGCGGACGGCAGCGTCAAGGGCGGCCCCGCGCCGTCCCCGCTGCCCGCCGCCGCGATCTCCGTCCAGGGGGATGCGATCAGGCTCGCGTGACGCGGCGGGTCACCTTGAGGCAGCCCAGGATGTCGTCGGTGGTGGCCACCGTGGCGACCAGGGCGAGGGTGTTGCGGATCATCGCGGGGGTGTAGTCGGCCGGCACCCCCGCGATCGCGTCGGCCGCGACCACCGCCGTGTAGCCGAGGTTGACCGCGTCGAAGACCGCGTTGGGGATCGCCACGTTCGCCGAGACGCCGGTGACGATCAGGGTGCGGCAGCCGAGGTTGCGCAGGAGCGGGTCCACGTCCGTGCCGGCCACCGGCGAGAGGCCGTGCAGGCGGCGTACGACGATGTCCTCGTCGGCCACCTCGATCGGCTCGGCGATCCGCACCGCCCGCGAACCCGAGTACTGCTGCACGGGAAGCCGTTCGGCGGCCCGGAACAGGCGCGCGTTGCGGTTGGCGCCGCGCCCGTCGGGGCGGCGCTCCGCGACCGCGTGCAGCACCTGGACGCCCGCCTCGTGCGCGCCCGCCACCAAGCGGGCCACGTTGTGCAGCGCCCCCGACTCCCGTGCCTCCTTGGCGAGTTCGGGCAGCGCGCTGTCCGCGCCGACCACGCCCTGCTGGCACTCCACGGTCATCAGGACCGTGGAGGACGGGTCGAGCTGTTCCGCGAGGAGTTCCTTCGTCGCCATGGCGCGGGAGGCTAACCGCCATTGCGTGACGAGGGAAGAGCGCGCCATGATTTCTGACGTACCGTCAGAATTCCTGCACGCACTCGTGAAAGGGATGGCGCAGATGACCGTCACACAGCGCCGGGGCCGCCGGATCATGATGACCGACGAGGAGCGCGACGCCTTCCTCGGCGAGCAGCGCACCTGCCGGGTCGCCACCGTCTCGGCCGGCGGAAGGCCGCATGTCGCCCCGCTCTGGTACGTCTGGTACGGCGGCTCGCTCTGGCTGTACTCGATCACCCGCAGCCGCCGCTGGACCCAGCTCGGCAAGGACCCGCGCGTCGCGGTGGTGGTGGACGACGGCACGGAGTACGGGGAACTGCGCGGGGTGGAGCTCAGCGGCAGCGTCGTCCCCGTCGGCGAAGCCCCGCGCACCGGCGAGCCGTGTCCTGAACTCGCCGATGTGGAGAGGCTGTTCGCGGCGAAGAACTTCGGCCTGGAGGAGATGGTCCACGACGGGCGGCACGCGTGGCTGCGGCTGACGCCGGACACGGTGGTGTCGTGGGACTTCCGCAAGCTGGGCGGCGACTTCGCGCGGTAGCCCTCAGGCCGGCCGCTCCCCCGCCGCCACCAGCGCGTCGACCGCCGCCCGGATCGAGGGCCTGCGGTCGGCGTCGGCGCGCCACACCGCGTACACATGGCGGCTCATCGCGTCGCGCACCGGGACCACCCGCACTCCGCCGGGGATCGGGCCACGGCCGAGGCGCGGGGCGATGCTGACCCCCAACCCGGCTTCCACCAGGGCGAGTTGGGTGGCGTGCTCGCGGGCCACGTGGGCGATTTTCGGCTCGATGCCCTTGCCTCGCAGGGTGAACATCAGCCACTCGTTGCAGAACTCGCCCTCGGGCCAGGTGATCCACTCGTCGTCGGCGAACTCCTCCAGGTCCACCACCTCGCGGCCGGCCAGCGGATGGCCTGCGGACAGGGCGACGTCCGCGAGGTCGTCGAGGACGGCCCGCTTGGCGAGCCCGTCGGGCAGCGGCAGCGGCTTGTTGTACCAGTCGAGTACGAGCGCGAGGTCGAGGTCGCCGAGCAGCACGCCCTGCACCGACTCGTCGGCCTCCAGCTCGTCGGAGCGGACGGCGAGCTGCGGGTGCTCGGCGCGCAGCGAGGCGAGCGCGGCAGGGAAGAGCCCCCGGGCGGCGGTGGCGAAGCCGGCGATCCTGAGCTCGCCGACGACCCGGCCGCGCTGGGCCTCCAACTCGGCCTGGGCGACCTGGACCTGGGACAGGATGCGCGAGGCGTGCTCGGCGAGCAGCCGGCCGGCGTCGGTGAGCCGCACGCCGCGCCCGTTCTTGGCGAGCAGCGGCTGGCCGGCCTCCCGCTCCAGCTTGGCGAGCTGCTGGGAGACGGCGGAGGTGGTCACGTGCAGGGTGTCGGCCGCGCCGCCCACCGAGCCGTGCCGGGCCACCGCGTCGAGGGTGCGCAGGCGCTCCAGATTCAACATGTAAGCGATGCTAACCGATCACCTGCTTGTTTTCTCGCTTGTGCTACGTAGTTCTGGGCCGCATTGTGGTCGTCATGAGCACCACCGCCCCGTCCCGGGCCACCTCCTCCACACCGACCTCGACGACCGTCCCGCGCCGCCCCGCCCTGGACTGGCGCATCCGGTTCGCGGCGCTCTCGCTGATCTGGGGCTTCAGCTTTCTGCTGATCAAGGTCGGCACGGACGGCTACGCGCCGTTCCAGGTCACCTTCGGGCGGCTGCTCTTCGGCACGCTGGTGCTCGCCGTGGCGATGGCCGTCAAGCGCGAGCGGCTGCCGCGCGGGCGCCGCACCTGGCTGCACCTCACGGTGGCGGCGCTGCTCCTCAACGCCGCGCCGTTCTCGCTCTTCGCGTACTCGGAACTGACGATCCCCTCGACGCTGGCCGGCATCTGCAACGCGACCTCGCCGCTGTGGGGCATGGCGCTGTCCATGGTGGCGCTCTCCGAGGACCGGCCGACCCGCCGCCGCGTCGCGGGGCTCGGGCTCGGCTTCCTCGGGGTGCTCACGGTGCTCGGCGCCTGGCAGGGCTTCCACGGCCTGGACGTCACAGGCACCGCGATGGCGCTGCTCGCCTCGCTCTGCTACCCGATCGGCTGGATCTACGTCCGGCGCACGCTGGCGGGCAGCGGCCATTCCAACCTGTCCCTGATCGGCTCGCAGCTCGGCATCGCCACCCTCCAACTGGCCCTGGTCACCCCGCTGTTCGCCGGATTCCCGAGCTCCTTCCCACTCGTCCCGCTGCTCGCGGTCGCGGCGCTCGGCGCACTCGGCACGGGCCTCGCGGTGCTCGTCCAGTACGGGCTCGTCAACGAGGTGGGCTCGACGACCGCGCAGATGGTCACCTACTTCATCCCGGTGATCGCCACGGCCGCCGGTGTCGCGGTCCTCGGTGAGAGCCTCAGCTGGAACACGCCGGTCGGCGCGGCCGTCGTCCTCGCGGGCGCGGCCCTCACCCAGAGCCGCGCCCGCGCCAAGCCGAAGGCTCAGTAGGCGTAGCGCGTCCCGGGGCCCGGGCCGATCGCGGAGGCAATCGCGTCCGCGAGCGGCCCGATATCGTCCAGGGCCAGGCTCGACACGGTGAGCCGCACGCCGGGCGGCGAGGCCATCCGGAAGCGGGCGCCGGGCGCCACCGCCCAGCCCGCGTGCAGCAGCCGGGACACCGCGCCCGTCTCGTCGGGCACCGGCACCCACACCACGAAGCCGCTGCGTCCGTGGGCCTCGACGCCCCGCTCACGCAGCGCCCACAGCAGGCCCTCGCGCCGTTCGCGGTACGCGCGCGCGACCTTCGCCGGGTCGACGGCGCCCGACGTCCACAGCTCGACGACGGCCCGCTGGAGCAGTCGGCTGACCCAGCCGGGCCCGAGCCGCTGGCGCCCGCGCACCCGGTCGAGGGTGACGGCGTCCCCGGTCAGCACGGCGAGCCGCAGATCCGGCCCGTACGCCTTGGCCACGGACCGTACGAAAGCCCAGTGCTCGGTGACCGGGGCGACCGGGTGCAGCGGCAGGTCGACCATGCCGTGGCCGTGGTCGTCCTCGATGAGCAGCACCCCGGGGTGCCCGGCGAGCACCTTGCGCAGGGCCCGGGCGCGGGCCGCGCTCACGGCCGCGCCCGTCGGGTTCTGCGCCCGGCAGGTGATCACGACGGCCTTGGCGCCCGCGGCCAGGGCGCGTTCGAGCCCTTCGGGCAGCGGGCCCTCGTCGTCGAGCGCCATGGGTTCGGGCCGCAGCCCGAGCGCCGGTACGAGGTCGAGCAGCGCGCCCCAGCCGGGGTCCTCGATCGCCACCGCGTCGCCGGGGCGCAAGTGGGAGGTGAGCACCCGCTCGATGGCGTCGAGAGAACCCGAGAGCACGCCGACCGGCCCGTCCGGCACGCCCCCTTCGTCGAACCCCGCGCGGGCGAGGCGCGCGAGCTCCTCGTCCACGGGCTCCTGCCCGTACATGTACCGCCCGGGCCGTTCGGCATTGCTGCGGGCGGCGGCGGCCAGTGCCTCGCCGAGCGGCGGGAGCAGCGTCGCGTCCGGGTTGCCGTCGGCGATGTTGCGCACGCCTTCGGGCACGTCCACACGGATGAGGTCGCGAGCCGTGCTGGCGGGCCTCGGGCGCACGCGGCTGCCGCGACGGCCCGCGGTCTCGATCACTCCGCGGTCGCGCAGCAGCCGGTAGGCGGCCGCGACGGTGTTGGGATTCACGCCGAGCTCGGTCGCCAACTCCCTGAGCGGGGGCAGCAGTTGACCCGGTTCGAGCCCTCCGGCACCCACCGCGCGCTCCACGCTCTCGGCAATCTCCGATGCGCGGCGCCCTTCGATCCGATATTCTCCTAGCACAAAACAGATTATGCACTAGTGCAATGGAGAACGCAATGTCGGACACCGCGACCGCAGCCGCCTATCAGGCGACCGACCGCACCGTACCGACCCGCTATCGCGAGCGGGCCTCGTACGACCGCGAGCTGGTGCACGGCCTCCTCGACGAGGCGTACGTCTGTCACCTGGGCTTCGTCCGCGACGGCGCGCCCGTGGTGCTGCCGACGCTCTTCGCCCGGGTGGGCGAGCGGCTCTACATACACGGCTCGACCGGTTCGCGCCCGCTGCGCGCGGCCGGCCAGGCCGATCCCGGGCTTCCGGTGTGCCTGACCGTGACCCACGTCGACGGCCTGGTCCTGGCCAAGTCCGCCTTCCACCACTCGATCAACTACCGCTCGGTGGTGGTGCACGGCCTCGCCCATCAGGTCACCGACCCCGAGGAGAAGCGCGCCGCGCTCGACGCGCTGGTGGACCACGCCGTCCCGGGCCGCTCCCTCGACTCGCGCCCGGCCAACGCGAAGGAGCTGGCCGCGACCGCGGTGATCAGCCTCGACCTGAACGAGGTCTCGGCGAAGCTCCGCACCGGCGGCCCGAACGACGACCCCGAGGACCTCGCGCTCCCCCACTGGTCCGGCGTCCTCCCGCTCACCCGGGGCTACGGGGTCCCCGTCCCGGCGGACGGCCTGGACCCGGCGCTGCCCGTGCCCGGCTACCTCACCGCGCTCTGAGGCGGCTCGCATGCTGATCCACCCCTGGGACGCGCCGAAGGACGACGGCGAGTGGCAACGCTGGCTCGCCGCCCACGACTTCGGCCAGCTCGCCGTCAACGGGCTTCCGGGCGAGCCCCCTTCGCTCCAGCCCACGCACTTCCTGTACGAGCCGGGGCGCGGCGGGCCGCACGGCCAGGTGCTGCTGCATCTGGCCCGCCCGAACCCGCTGTGGCCCGCGCTCGAAGCCGATCCGCACGTGCTGCTGAGCGTCGCCGACGACCACGTCTTCGCGCCCGGCCCGTGGACGGCCGCCGAGGACGTGCCGCCGGAGCACGGCGTGCCGACCAGCTTCTACGCGGCCGTCCAGTTGCGCTGCACGGCCCACCTGGTCGACGACCCGGCCGACAAGGCGGACCTGCTGAACCGTCAGCTGGCGCACTTCCAGCCGGAGGGCGGCTCGGCCGCGGCGGCCGCGGGCGAGATCCCGTACGGCCGTCTCCTGTCCGGGCTGCGTGGCATCCGGCTCGAAGTCCTGGACGTACGGGCCAAGTTCAAGTACGGCAGCCACAAGCCGGAGTACGTGAAGGACCGCACGGCCGCCGCGCTGCGGGAGCGCGGGGGGCCGCGCGACCCCGCCGCGTACGAGCATCACGAGCGGCGCCGCTGACCTGTGGGTGAGCCCCCGTCCGGCGGGGGCCCACCGCTCGCTACAGCACCACCGGCTCGCGGCGGGACCTGGCCGCCTGCCTCGTCTCGGCCGCCGCGAGCCCGATCACGGCGAGAAGCAGCAGCGTGGTGCCCGCCGCGGTGGCCGCGGTGATGCGTTCGCCGAGCACCGACACCGCGATCACGGCCGCGCTGACCGGCTCAAGCAGCATGATCACGGACACGGTCGCGGCCCGGACGACCGCCGCCCCTGCGAAGTAGAGCGCGTACGCGAGCGCGGTGGGCACGGCCGCCACGTAAAGGAGCAGGAACACCACGCGCATCGGCTCCACGGTGTGCGGAAGCAGACCCTCCGCGCCCGCGAACGGAAGCAGGCACAGCGCCGCGACACCGAAGGCCCAGGCCGTGGTGGCCGACGGGTCGGCGGCGCCGCCGTCGCGGCCGAGCCACCTGGTCAGCAGGGTGATGGCCGCGTACCCGGCGGCCGACACCAGGGCGAGGACGACCCCGGCGGGCCGGACCGTGCCGCCGCCGTTGCCGATCCACAGGACCGCTAGTCCGGCGAGCGCCCCGGCCACGGCAGCGGTGCCGGCCCAGCCGATCCGCTCGCCCAGGGCGACGCGGGCGCCGAGCGCGATCAGGACGGGTCCCGCGCCGAGGGTCACCACGGTCGCGACCGCGAGTCCGGTGGCCTCTACGGCCGCGAAGTAGGCGCTCTGGAAGACCATCAGGCCGATGCCGTTGCCGAGGATGCGCAGCAGCCTGCGGCCGCGCGGTTCAGCAGCCTTGGCCGCGGGGCGGCGGCGCAGGGCCATCGCACCGAGCAGCAGGACCAGTCCGCCCGTGCAGCGCCAGAAGGACAGGGCGAGCGGCCCGAGGTCACTGGCTCCGAAGACCAGGGCCGCGGCGCCGCCCGCGGTGCCCCAGGCGACTCCGGCGAAGGCGAGGTAGAGCAGACCGCGCCCGACGGGCAGGGTGGCGGAGGGGCCCATGGCAAGGCCCGTTGAAGAGTTCGACACGTACGTACTCCGAAGAGGAAGACAGCTGGCTGGACGCTGGCGTGGAGTACGCGGGCAGCGACGAGCCGCTCGGGGACTGCCCGAGCCGGGTCTTCGTCAGGAGTGCGGCCGCCCGCGTTACGCGGCGGGAGGCGGCAGTACGGTCGAATGCATGATCGTCACCTTAGGCGGCGGAGTGCCCGGCCGACAACTCCCCTTCGGCGGGCGCGGGACCGCCCGAGGCGACCGGCCCCGAAGCCGCTCTGGGGGCGGCGGACTGGGCGATGAACGCGCCGGTCAGGACCACCGCGCCGCCGATGATCTGCGGCGCCGAGAGGTGTTCGCCGAGCAGGACCCAGGCGAAGAGGGTCGCGAGCACGGCCTCCAGGCAGGCGACCACTCCGGCCACCTGCGGCGAGAGCTTGCGCACCGAGATGACCCCGGTGACGTACGCGACGACGGTCGCGATCAGCACGATCCAGCAAAGGAGCAGCACGGCGGGCACCTGGGAGCCGTTCATGGCGGCGCTGCCGCCGAGCACCGACCACTTCATGTCCCAGGGCCGCGCCACGACGGTCAGTACGAGCGCGCCGATGAGCAGCCCGTAGGCGATGACGCCGAGCGGGTCGGCCGCGTCGTCGCCCTCGCCGCCCTGGTCGGACAGGACGAAGTAGCCGACCTGGCAGCAGGCCGCGCCGAGCGCGAGGAGCAGTCCGACCGCGTCGAAGCTCAGCCCGGACCAGACCTCGACGACACAGGCGAGCCCGCCGACGGCGAGCACCACACCGAGCGCGGCCCCGCGGCTCACCGGCCTGCGCTGCACGAACCGGACCCAGCCGAGGACGAGCGCGGGCGCCAGGTATTCGACGAGGAGGGCTACACCGACGGGTATGCGCGATATGGAGGCGAAGTAGCAGGCCTGGACACCGGCGACGGCAAGGAGTCCGAACCCGGCGAGCAGCGCGGGTTTGCGCAGCACCAGGCGGCGGTGGCGCCAGGCCACCGGGAGCATGACGAGCGCGGCCCCGGTCACCCGCAGCCACACCACGTGCAGCGGGTCGAGGCCCGCCTCGATGAGCGGCTTGGCCGCCACACCTGAACCACCGAACGCGAAGGCCGACACCAGGGCGAGTCCCAGGCCGACGCTTCTTCCCCGAGACGCGTGCATCGGCACATCATGGCAGCCCGGGTCATGACCGTCATCCGCGTGACACCTGTCGAGACGGGGAGCGAATTCCGGCCGCGCGCAAGGCCTCGGCTCGGCCCGGTTCCGGAGGCGTTCAGGCCTGCTGGGTGGCCTCGCCGAGCCGGCCCGGCAGCGACGGCTCTCCCAGGCTCTCGGTCAGCGCGGCCGCGTCCACTCCCGCGTGCTGGAACACCTGGACCGCCCGGCACTCCGGGTCGGCGGCGAGCGCGGCCAGCAGGTCCCGTCCGGTGACCCGGTCACCGCCGCGCGCGGCGGCCCGGCGCAGCGCGTACTCCAGCGCCGTCAGGGCGCTGGGCGACCAGCCGGGCTGCGTCATCAGCGGCACCGCCCCCGAGTCCTCGACAGATCCCTGCCAGCGGAGCCCGTACCCGATGCTGCGCTGCACCAGGTACCCGAGCACGCGCGCCACCTGCGGCCCGTCCTCGAACGCGGCCCGCACCTCGGGGTCGCTCTCCATCAGGGAGTGCAGCAGATGCGCGGTGTCCAGCTGCCGGTCCCCGTCGCGCAGCGCACGCCTGCGGGCGCCCGCGACCACCGAGGCCAGCTCCGCGGTGAGTCGGGCCTCGATGTCTGCGGGGGACGAGACCTGGTGAGGGGCCCCTGAGGTAGGACTGTGCACCCCTCAACCTCATCAGCCGATGGCGCGAAGAACATCCCCGAGGAGGAGCATTCGCTCTCCCGCGAAAGTTGGGTACGGATGACCGGGTTCTCCTCCTTACGGATGAGATCTCGGAAATCTCCCCCACGAGGGCAACCCCACGGCGCATGGCGTCCTGCCCCGCGCCCCCGGCGCAACCGCACCGCCGTCCCGACTCGTCCCTCCCGCATGACACAGCCGTCCCCACCACCCGCCGAGGGAGCGCCGATGTGCTGGATGGTCGCCCTCCTGGCCCAGGACGGTCTGCAGTACGTGTACCGGGTGTACGCGCCGCGCGAGGCGCTGCCGGGCGATCTGTTCTGGGCCGCGTTCCACTGCCATGACGAGTCCGCGCGCCCACGCGCCTCGGACCTGTTCGACTCCGCGCGGATCTGGGCCCTTGAGACCCTGAAGATCTGAGCGGAGGGGCGGGGCCCACGGCGGCTTCCCGGCACAGGGCATCGGGGCCGCGACGAAATCTGACGGTTCATCAGCATTGAATGTTCGCCCGCCTCCGGCTACGTTCCGCGCACGTCCCCGTCACAGTCCCACAAAGGAGTGGTCGCATGGCCGAGGTCAGCGCGGAGGCACGTATCGAGGCTCCGGCCGAGAAGGTCTGGGCACAGCTCACCGACTTCTCCTCGTACGGCGAGTGGAACGCCACGCACACCAGCTTCCCCGCGGGCGGCCCCGGGAAGCTGGAGCTGGGCGCGACCTACGCGGAGAACATGAAGCTCATGGGCTTCCCCGCCGAAGTGGCATGGACGGTGGACGAGTTCGAGGCCGGCCGGGTGTTCGGCATCCGGGGCAAGGGCCCGATGGGCGTGAACGTCGCCAACCGCTACACGGTCATCCCCGACGGCGCGGCCACCACGGTCCGCATCGACGGCGAGTTCACGGGCGCCGCGGTCTCGCTCATGGCAGGCAAACTCAAGGACTCGGCGACGGCCGCCCTGAACGAGTCACTGCGCAAGCTCGGGGGGCTGTGCGTCTGAGCGGGCGAATGCGCCGCGGCCGACCACGCAGAACGCCCGGCCGGGACACCCCGGCCGAGCGCCTGCTCAAGCTACTTGCGATCCGATCAGGCACCCAGGTGCCGCAACGACCTCTCGGATCCACCGGCCACCGGCGTCACTCGGAACTGCCCAACCGGCACCCGTTCTCCCCCGGGGTATTGGGAATGTCGGCCGAGGTGTAGGCGACGTAGGCCATCTCCCGGCCCAATTCCGCCGCCTCTTCCTTCGTCAGGTACCGGGGGCCCTCGACGCAGCGGCCGGAGTCGGCGTCCCAGACGCCCCCTACCCGGAGGACCTTGCTGTACTCGGGTCCGGGGTCGGCCTGCGCGGAGGCGGCGGACATCGCGAGCAGCGCGACCGCGGCAAGGGCACCGAGGACTTGGACAGAGCTTCGAATGTTCATACCCGACATAACGGCCAAACTGTGAAAGTGTCACCCATGGCTGTCGGGGGCGACGGCTCAACGCGATGCCGTCGACCGGAAAGCCCGGACGACAGCATCGCGTGATCCGCTCGCAGCCTCGTCGGCCGACCACATGCCGCAACGCCCCCTCGAATTCACCGAGGGGGCGTTGGGCTTTGCCCTGCGCGAGGTTCAGTCCTCGTCGGCAAGGATCAGATAGAGCTTCTTACGGGCGTCGTTGATGACGGCGAGGGCCTTCTGGCGCTGGTCGGCGGAGCCGGTCTTCCAGACCTGGCCGAACGCCTCCATCAGACCGAAGCCGGCCTGCCGGATCTCGTGCATGGCCTCCCAGTCGACTCCGCGGCCGGCGTCCTCCCAGGGAGCCTCGGCTCCCGATTCGGCCTCCGTGCGCCCGGCGTCGGTGAGCGTGAACAGCTTCTTGCCGCCCTCGCTCTCGCTGGTGATCAGCCCCTCGTCCTCCAAGAGCTGGAGGGTGGGGTAGACCGAGCCCGGGCTGGGCTTCCAGGCCCCGCCACTGCGCTCGCCGATCTCCTGGATCATCTCGTAGCCGTGCATCGGCCGGTCCTTCAGGAGGGCCAGGATCGACGCGCGGACATCGCCGCGCCGCGCCCTGCCCCGCGGACCGCCCCGGCCGCCACGGCCACCGGGACCGAACGGTCCGCCCCACGGTCCCCCGCCGAAGCCGGGGCCGAAGGACCCGAAGGCGGAACGCCGCCCCTCGAAGTCGCCCCGACCGCGATGGCCGGGTCCTTGCTGTCCGTATCCATGTGAACGCATGGTTCGCTTCCTTCCATCGTTGATCTGTCGCGATGCGTCAACGATATATCGGTGACAGTCGCTTGGCAACCCCCGTCCGAGCAAGGGCCGCCCCCGGAAGCGGTCCAGCCACCGCGAATTGGCCTTGGCCTGCGGGTTTTCCCGTCCCGTACGGTGCCGCCATGCGCATTCGAATCGTCGACGCCTTCACCGACCGCCCCTTCGCCGGCAACCCCGCCGGCGTCCTGCTGCTCGACGCCTTCCCGGCGGACGGCTGGCTCCAGGACGTGGCCCGCGAGGTCAACCACGCCGAGACCGCCTTCGCACACCCGCTGCCGCCGGGCGGGGACGCGGACTGGGCGCTGCGCTGGTTCACCCCGGCCACCGAGGTCGACATGTGCGGCCACGCCACGCTGGCCACCGCGCACGTCCTGCACTCCACGGGCGCCGCGTCCGGGACGGTGCGGTTCGCCGCGCGCTGCGGCATCCTCAGGGCGACCGCCGCCGAGGACGGCACGATCACCCTGGACTTCCCGACCTCGCCCCTCAAGGAGGAGGCCGTCCCGGACGGCCTCGCCGAGGCGCTCGGCGCCCCGGTCGTCTCGGTCCACGACACCTCGGCCGACATCGGCGACCTCCTGGTGGAGCTGCCCGACGAGGCGGCCGTACGCGCCCTGGCGCCCGACGCCCGCGCGCTGGGGCGGCACTCCCGGCGCGGCATCATCGCGACGGCCGCGGCCGCGGATCCCGCCGCCGGGTACGACTACGTCTCGCGCTGCTTCTTCCCCAACGTCGGCATCGACGAGGACCCGGTGACGGGCAGCGCCCACACCGCGCTCGCCCCGTTCTGGTCGGCGCGCCTGGGCCGGGCCGAGCTGACCGGCCTCCAGGCCTCGGCCCGCTCCGGCCTCGTCCGTACGGAGGTGCGCGGCGAACGCACCCTGCTCACCGGCCGCGCGGTGACGGTCATTGACGGCGAGCTGCTGACCGCACCCTAGGGACACGCCTCAAGACGCGCCCTGGGCGCATGCCCCAACGACACGCTTCAAACGACGTAAGGGGCGTACGCAATAGACGTACGCCCCTTACCACCCACACTCCCGGCCGCTCACATCGTCGGCAGCCAGCTCACCTTCCCCGCGAGCAGCGCGTACCCGACGAAGGCGCCGATGTCGAGCAGCGAATGCGCCACCACCAGCGGCCCGACGCGCTGCCAGCGCCGGTAGAGCAGGACGAAGACCACGCCCATCACCATGTTGCCGATGAAGCCGCCGATGCCCTGGTAGAGGTGGTAGGAGCCGCGCAGGACGGAGCTCGCGACAAGGGCCGCCAGCGGTGTCCACCCCAACTGGCCCAGCCTGCGCAGCAGATACCCGACGACGATCACTTCTTCGAGCACGGAGTTCTGCAGCGCCGACAGAACGAGCACCGGGTACTTCCACCACACGTCGGGCAGCGACTCGGGGACGACGGTCAGGTTGCCGCCCGCCGCCCGCGCCACCAGATAGAAGGCGAGCCCCGCGCTGCCGATCCCGGCGGCGATCAGTACGCCCCGGCCGAGGTCGGACCAGGGCCGCGTCCGGTCGAAGCCGATCACCCGCAGGCCACCGGTCCGCTCGCGAAGGAGCAGGTGCGCGACGAGCGCGACCGGCACGAGCGCCGTCGCGATGCCGAAGAGCTGCCAGGCGAGATCGAGCCACGGCCGCCCGGGAGCGTAGGAGGTGTTGAGATTGGCCGCCTGGTGCTTGAGGCCGCCCGGCTTGGTGAGCGAGCCGATGAAGCTGATCAGCGCCGACACCCCGCTCGCGCCGAGCGAAAGCGCGAGTACGAGCACGGTCTCGGACCGCAGGATCCGCGGTGAAGTCCCCTCTTCGGGAAGAGAATCAGCCACGCGCTCGGCCTCCACCTGCACACCTGCCTCCAGTTGACGAATCCCGTTCCATCCCCACCGCCGCCCCGCTAGGGTCTCGAAAGAAATTACGAAGATCGCGCGCGACAGGCCGGGGGACTGGCGCCATTGCGATGGTGCGGTCTCCCTTTTTTCCTTGTTCAGGATTCAAGGAGGGGCACCACCGCCATGGGACGTCACAGCTTGCCCGACGACGCCGCGACCGGGAGCACCGGGGAGGGCAGGAGCTCCGCGCGGCGGCGCACGGTCGCCCTCGCCACCGCTCTCGTCCTGGCCGTGGCCGGGGGCACGGCCATCGCCGTACAGCGCGGGCTGCTCACCTTCGGCCACTCGTGCACGGCATCCGCCGTGCGGCTGGATCTGGTCGCCTCGCCCGATGTCGCGCCCGCCGTGAAGGCCGTCGCGGACCGGGCCCGCAAGGAGAAGATCACTTCGGACGGCTCGTGCATGGACGTCCGGGTGACCGCCCAGGACTCCTACAAGGTCGCGGCTTCGTTCACCTCAGGTGCCAAACCCGACTTCTCGGTGTGGATTCCCGACGCCGCGCTGTGGGTGGACCGGGCGAAGGACGCCAGCGGGTCGGCCTCCGTCGTCACCGCGGGCCATGTCGCCGACTCGCCCGTCGCCTTCGCCGCGGTGCCCGAGGCCGCCAAGTCGCTCGGCTGGCCTCAAAGGACGTACACCTGGGCCGAGTTGGCCGATGCGGCCGCCCTGGACGGCAAGGTGCGCCTCGGCTCGGCCGATCCGGTACACAGCGCCGCCGGGCTGCTCGCACTGAGCTGTATCGGCAGGTCGGCGGCGAGTCGGGGGCCTGAGGGCAGCACCCGGACCGCGGCCCTCGCCAAGCTGCTCTCGCAGCGGGTCTCCGACAGCGACGGCGAGCTGGCGGACACCCTCGCCCGCGACAACTCGGCGGCCGAGACGGGCAATGCGCGCCGCAACCAGGCGGTGGTCCTGTCGGAGCAGGCGGCCTTCGCGTACAACGCCTCGCGCGGCGCGGGGCAGGGGCTGCGGCTCTTCTACCCCAAGGACGGCGCCGCGCAGCTCGACTATCCGTACACGATGGTCCGCGAGGCGGGCATGAGCACCGATGAGAGCCGGGCCGCGATGCGTTTCCTGACGCTCCTCGGCGACCCCGAGTCCGTCCGGGCCCTTGCCGGGCAGGGCTTTCGTACACCGGGCCGGCCCGCCGCCGGCCCGGTCGCCTCGGCCGCCGGAGGCAGTTCGCCCCAGCCGTACGCGAGCGCCACCGCCGACCCGCCGTCGGCCCAGGAGCTGCAGGAGACGCTCGGCATGTGGACGATCACCGTGCAGAGCGCACGGCTGACGACGGTGGTGGACGCCTCGGGCTCGATGTCGGCCACGGTGCCCGACTCGGGCGGGCGCTCGCGCATGGACGTCACCAAGGCCTCGCTGCTCCAGGCGCTTGCGCAGTTCACGCCCGAGGACGAGATCGGGCTGTGGGACTTCTCCACGCACCTCGACGGCTCACGCGACTACCGCCGCCTGGTGCCGACCGCCCGGCTCGGCGACCCGACGGCCGGCGGCCGCACCCAGCGCGACAGCCTGTCGGCGGCGTTCGCCGCGCTGCAGCCGGTGCCGGGCGGCGCGACGGGGCTCTTCGACACGACGCTGGCCGCGTACAAGGAGGCGACTTCCACGTACGCGAGCGGCAAGTTCAACGCGGTGGTGCTGCTGACCGACGGCGCCAACGAGGACCCGGGCAGCATCTCGCGGGCCGACCTCGTCACACAGTTGCAGAAGCTCACCGACCCCTCGAAGCCGGTGCCGCTGATCGCCATCGCGGTCGGCCCGGACGCCGACAAGGACGAGGTGCAGCAGATCGCGAAGGCGACCGGCGGCGCCGGATACCAGGTGAACGACCCGGCCGACATCCAGGCCGTGATCCTCCAGGCGATCACGGCCCTGAGCCAGGCCCAGCACCGCGGTTAGCCCGTCGACCGGCCGGGAAAGCCGGTCGGCCAGGTGTGCACCGGCTCACCCCCGAGCATCAGCTCCCGGTAGCGCCGGGTGGTCGCCGCGAGGGCCGCGTCCCGGCCCAGCCCGGCGGCCAGCGCCCGGTGATAGGTGTCGACCTGCCAGGACGCCCCGTTCACGCGGCGCCGGCACCGCTCCTCGACGATGCCGAGATAGTGGTCCCGGTCGGCCGGCTCGACCCCCCACGCGTCGAGGCCGGCCGCCGCCAGGGGCAGCAGCTCATCGCGTACGAGCTTGACCGCGGGCACCCGGGCCAGACCGCCGCCGCGCCGGGGCGTCGGCCAGAGCAGCTCGGCGTCGATGCCGTACCGGCACGCCGTGTCGAAATTGGCGGCGGCCGACTCGAAGGGCAGTCGCGTCCACACCGGGCGGGACTCCTCCGCGAGCGCCCGCACCAGACCGTAGTAGAAGGCCGCGTTGGCAAGGACGTCGGTGACGGTGGGCCCGGCCGGGAGCACCCGGTTCTCCACCCTGAGGTGCGGCACGCCGTCGGCGATCCCGTAGACCGGCCGGTTCCAGCGGTAGATCGTGCCGTTGTGCAGCACCAGTTCCTTGAGGCGCGGCACGCCGCCGTCCGCGATGACGCGCAGCGGCTCCTCCTCGTCGCAGATGGGCAGCAGCGGCGGGAAGAAGCGCAGGTTCTCCTCGAAGAGTTCGTACGCGGACGTCACCCAGCGCTCCCCGAACCAGGTGCGCGGGCGCACCCCTTGGGCGCGCAGCTCGGCCGGTCTGGTGTCGGTGGCCTGCTCGAAGAGCGGCGGCCGCGACTCGCGCCACAGCTCCCGGCCGAACAGGAAGGGCGCGTTGGCACCAAGCACGATCTGCACGGCCGCGACCACCTGCGCCGCGTTCCACACCGCGGCGAACCGTGCGGGCGTCACCTGGAGATGCAGCTGCACGGAGGTGCAGGCCGCTTCGGGGGTGATCGACGCGGAGGTGCACACGAGCCGTTCCACCCCCTGGATGTCGAGGGTGAAATCCTCTCCGCGGGCCGCCACTATTTGATCGTTGAGCAGGGCGTAGCGGTCGACGGCGGAAAGATTCCCGGGCACGAGATCGTCCTGGGTCAGGGTCGGCAGAATTCCGATCATGATGATGTCGGCGTCGACCTCGGCGGCTTTGCGATCGGCATACCCGAGCCCGGTCCTCAACTCCTCGGCGAGCTGATCGAATACGCGGCCGCCGAGCCGGTGCGGGGCTATGTTCACTTCCAGGTTGAACATTCCGAGTTCGGTCTGGAAATCCCTGCTCGCGATGCGTTCGAGCACCTCGGCATTCATCATGCGCGGCATACCGTCGCGACCCGCGAGATTCAGCTCCAGCTCCAGCCCCATCATGTTCCTGGGGCGGTCGAACCGCTTCTGGGCCAGGAGCCTCCCGAGCCCCTCCAGGCACTGCTGTAGCTTGTCCCGGTAGCGGTGCCGATCGGACAGGTCGAATCCGCCTGCCACGACCTTCTCCCCCATCGAAGGGTCCCTCCTCGAATGGGCAGCCAGCGACACCGGCCGCTCGCGTCACGGTCGATAATGCCCAGCCTTACTGATCCATAACGCCTGCGCGGGCAGCGCCGGAAGAGTAGCCTCACAAGCTACCCATCCGGCACATTCGGCGGGCATACTGCAACGGGCAGTTACCGCCGTCGCGACAATGGTAAAAAACACCGACGAGATTCGGCCGACCCCCGGCGGGGCACCTTTCCAGGTGGGGTCCGGACACAGGACACTTCCTCGGATAAATCGCCCGCACAGAAGGACCTGATACCGACTTGCGGGCAATACCGACGACAGCTAGCCGAAACACTGCGTGAACACGTGTCGTATAAACTCTGCAAATGAGGCAGAGAGTTGGCGCCCCCGGCCATCCATCGTCGGCCCCCCTCTGACCCCGCACCGCAGACAGCGCCGTCCGCACCGCCCACGCATCACCGTGTCTCCGAAGTGAGAGGCGACCCACCATGCCGCTGCATGTCCCCCCGGCTCCCGCGCCCGCCCTGCGCAGCGTCCTCGCGGCACTCGGTTCCCCCACCGCCGTCCGCGAGGCCCGCACGCCGGCCCTCCGCTCCGCCTCAGGTCCGCTCACCCCCGAACTTCCGCTCCCGCTCCACGTCCTGGACGGAATCACCCCGGGCGGCCGGACCCCGCGCACCCGCCTGGCCGGCTGGCGTTTCCTCATCAGCGACCCGGACCGCCCGGTCGCCGCCGCGGACACCCGGCTCACTCCGGACGGCTGGGCCTTCTCGCACTTCTTCGAGGGCCCCTACATCGCCTCGACCGCGCGCGCCCTGCGCCAGGCCGAACTGCTCACCACGCACTACCAGCCCCGGCTGCTCTCGGTCCCCGAGCTGTACATGCTCACGCTGTGGCTGCACGGCGCCACCACCGCCGACGGTGCCTCGGGCACGCCCGCACCGCACGATCTGCTGGTGCCGCTCGCACCGGCCCCGCCCGGCATCTGCGCCCACCGCCCGCTGCGGGTCAGCGAACTGCTGCCGGTCCTGACCCTGCGTCTGGCCCCCGCACCGCTGCTCGGCCAGCCCGTCTGACCTCGCCTTCGGCGACGCGCGAAAAAGTGCCCCGCGACCGGTGTGGCCGCGGGGCACCGGTGTGTCTATGCTGCGTACGCGCCGTCTCCGCCATACGGGCTAGTCCGGGCGGGCCACTGCGAACCACCCGAAAAGACAAGCCAGTTGAGCTGAACCGTCCGTGCGGGTGACACGTCATTAAGCAGTAGGAAGCGCTGCCGCGAAATCCCTGCGGATTGACGCCCGTGGGGCAACACTGGGATCGGACCGACCGACTTACTACGGGGGGCGGCCATGAACAACCAAGCATCGAGCCGCAGCACACTCACCACGACGCAGCGAAAGAACGCATCCATGTGCCAGCACCAGCCAGCCTGCCCGACAGCCTTCTCCGCCGACCGGGAAGCCGCGAAGCCCGTGGCACACCACCCGGAGCAGGGCTGGAGCCTGCTGTGCAACGGTGTCCTGCTCTTCGAGGACACCGGTGAGCTGCTGCCGGACGGGCAGATCATCGCCCCGCACCGGTCGCTCACGGCCGAGCAGGTGGCGACCGCCGCCTAGCGCGGCCTCGTACGGACAGCTCTCGTACGGACGCATCCCCAGCGGACTCGTCCCGTACGGAAACACAAGGGCCGGCCCGGGGAACACCCCCGAACCGGCCCTTACGCATGTGTCGGGTCAGTTGTCGTACTCGTCCAGCGGCGGGCAGGAGCAGACCAGGTTGCGGTCGCCGAAGGCTCCGTCGATGCGGCGGACCGGCGGCCAGTACTTGTCGGCGGCCGACACACCGGCCGGGAAGACGGCGTCCTCACGGCTGTAGGCGTGGTTCCACTCGCCGCCGAGCGCGGCCGCGGTGTGCGGGGCGTTGGCGAGCGGGTTGTCGTCGGCCGGCCAGGCGCCGGAGGCGACCTTCTCGATCTCGCCGCGGATCGCGATCATCGTGTCGCAGAACCGGTCGATCTCGGCCAGGTACTCGGACTCGGTGGGCTCGATCATCAGCGTGCCGGCCACCGGGAACGACATGGTCGGCGCGTGGAAGCCGTAGTCGATCAGGCGCTTGGCGATGTCGTCGACGCTGACGCCGGTCGCCTTGGACAGCGGCCGCAGGTCCACGATGCACTCGTGCGCGACGAGTCCGTTGGGGCCCGTGTAGAGCACCGGGTAGTGCGGCTCCAGGCGCTTGGCGATGTAGTTGGCGGCGAGCACGGCGACCTGGGTCGCGCGCTTGAGGCCCTCGCCGCCCATGAGACGTACGTACGCCCACGAGATCGGCAGGATGCCGGCCGAGCCCCACGGGGCCGCCGAGATCGGGCCGACGCCCGTCTCCGGACCGGCGGTCGGCTGCAGCGGGTGGTTCGGCAGGTACGGCGCGAGGTGCGCCCGCACACCGACCGGGCCGACGCCGGGGCCGCCGCCGCCGTGCGGGATGCAGAACGTCTTGTGCAGGTTGAGGTGCGAGACGTCGCCGCCGAACTTGCCCGGCTTGGCGAGCCCGACCAGGGCGTTGAGGTTGGCGCCGTCGACGTACACCTGGCCGCCGGCCTCGTGGACCAGGCCGCAGATGTCGGCGACGTGCTCCTCGAACACGCCGTGCGTGGACGGGTAGGTGATCATCAGGACCGAGAGCTCGTCGCGGTACTGCTCGATCTTGGCGCGCAGGTCGTCGGCGTCGACCTCGCCGTCGTCGGCGGTCTTGACGACGACGACCTTCATGCCGGCCATCACGGCGCTGGCCGCGTTGGTGCCGTGCGCGGAGGACGGGATGAGGCAGATGGTGCGCTGGGTGTCGCCGTTGGCGCGGTGGTAGGCGCGGACCGCCAGCAGACCCGCGAGCTCGCCCTGCGAACCGGCGTTGGGCTGGATGGACACCGCGTCGTACCCGGTGACTTCGGCGAGCCGCTCCTCCAGCTCACGGATGAGCGTGAGGTAGCCGGCGGCCTGCTCGACCGGCGCGAAGGGGTGCATCTGGCCGAACTCGGGCCAGGTCACCGGCTCCATCTCGGTGGTCGCGTTCAGCTTCATGGTGCAGGAGCCGAGCGGGATCATGCCGCGGTCGAGCGCGTAGTCGCGGTCGGCGAGCTTGCGCAGGTAGCGCAGCATCGCCGTCTCGGAGCGGTGCTGGTGGAAGACCGGGTGAGTCAGGAAGTCATCGGTGCGCAGCAGGGCGGTCGGCAGGGTGTCGGCGGCCGCGGCATCCAGCGCCTCGACATCGGCGTCGGCCCCGAACGCGGCCCAGACGGCGGCCAGTTGGGCCCGGGTGGTGGTCTCGTCGCAGGCGATGGTGACGGTGTCCGCGTCGACCAGGTGCAGGTTGACCCCGCCCTCGCGGGCGGCGGCGACGGCCGCTGCGGCCTTGCCCGGAACGCGCACCGTCAGGGTGTCGAAGTAGGAGCCGTGGGCGACGTCGACACCGGCGGCCTTCAGGCCCTCGGCGAGCACGACGGCGTAGCGGTGGGTGCGCTGCGCGATCTGCTTCAGCCCGTCCGGACCGTGGTAGACGGCGTACATCCCGGCCATGACGGCGAGCAGCACCTGGGCGGTGCAGATGTTGCTGGTGGCCTTCTCGCGGCGGATGTGCTGCTCGCGGGTCTGCAGGGCCAGGCGGTACGCCTTGTTGCCGTCGGCGTCGACGGAGACACCGACGAGCCGGCCGGGCAGGGAGCGGGCGAACTTCTCCTGGACGGCCATGAACCCGGCGTGCGGGCCGCCGAAGCCCATCGGGACCCCGAAGCGCTGGGTGGTGCCGACGGCGATGTCCGCGCCGAGCGAGCCGGGCGAGGCGAGCAGGGTGAGGGCGAGGAGGTCGGCGGCGACGGTGACGATCGCGCCGAGCTCGTGGGCCGCGTCGATGACCGGCTTCAGGTCGCGGACCTGGCCGGAGGCGCCCGGGTACTGGAGCAGCACGCCGAAGACACCGCGCTCGGCGACCTCGGCCGGGATGCCCTCGCTCAGGTCGGCGACGACGACCTCGACACCGGTCGGCTCGGCGCGTGTCCGGATCACGGCGACGGTCTGGGGCAGGGTGTCGGCGTCGACGAGGAAGACCCCGCCCTTGACCTTGCCCACACGCCGCGAAAGGGCGAGCGCCTCGGCTGCGGCGGTGCCCTCGTCGAGCAGCGAGGCGCCCGAGGTCGGCAGGCCGGTCAGCTCGGCGACCATGGTCTGGAAGTTGAGCAGCGCCTCCAGGCGGCCCTGCGAGATCTCCGGCTGGTAGGGCGTGTACGCCGTGTACCAGGCCGGGTTCTCCATGACGTTGCGCAGGATCACCGGCGGCGTGAAGGTGCCGTAGTAGCCGAGGCCGATCATCGGGGCGAGCACCTGGTTGCGGTCCGCGAGCTGACGCAGCTCGGCGAGCACCTCGGCCTCGGTCCGCGCCTCGGGCAGCCCCAGCGCCCCGGCGCTCTTGATGACATCGGGAACGGCGGCGGCGGTCAGCTCGTCGAGCGAGCCGTAGCCGACCTGCGCAAGCATCTTCGCCTGAGCCTCGGCATCGGGCCCGATGTGGCGCTGCTCGAACGGGATGCCACGCTCCAGCTGGCTGAGCGGAATGCGGTTGGCGGTCATTACGGAGGCCTCCTGGTCGCACGACCTGCGAGGGGCACCACGGCGCGGGTACCCGGACGGCCTCCCCCTCTGTCATCTCAACCTGAGAGCTTCACCGGGGCGCATGGGGGCGACCCGGTTTTCACCGTCGGTGAGGAAAGGTTCCGCCCGGGCCGAAGAGCCCGCGCATCCCCCGTCCTGCTTTCCAGAGTGACCTCGTCCGTGCGGTCCGTGGGCCTGAGAGATTCCGGGGAGGAGTTGCTCCTTCGGCGCCCGCCGAGAACTCAATGAGCACTTCGGAGGGCTCTCCCGCACGGGGTCAGCAGCCGTTTGCCAGCCTACCAGCGAGGTCCGAGCCCGAATCTTTGTTCAACTGCTCAAGTGGCCAACACCCACGATGTGCACTTTCGTAGTGCTTATGGAGCAGTTGTGACCGGTTGCGACCAGTTGGAGGGACCGTGCAGACCGATATCGATCCGCGCAGCCTGATCGGCCGCAAGGCGTACGACCGCAGTGGACGCAAGCTCGGAACGGTGGACGAGGTCTACCTCGACGACGCGACCGGCGTACCGGAGTGGGCGGCGGTGCGGACCGGCCTGTTCAGCCGGGATGCCTTCGTCCCGCTCGAACCGAGCACCCTGGTCGACGAGGCGCTGCACGTACCGTACGAGCGCGCCCTCATCAAGGACGCCCCCGACTTCGGCGTGGGCCGCCATCTCTCCCCGGAACAGGAGATCCAGCTCTACCACCACTACGGTCTGGACATCGCGGCCCCCGCCCCCGGCCCGCCGCCCCCCGACCGCGACTTCGGCTACCTTGCCAACGGAGACGCCTGACCGGCCGGGGTCCCAGCCCCGGCCTCCGTCTCGGCCTTCCCGCCCGTCCCCATCCCCGTCCCTGTCTCGGTCTCGGTCTCCTCGACCGGAGGCAGTGGCTCCGGTGTCTCGACCAGGGGCAGCGGCTCCGACGGCTCCAGGCCGGGATCGTCCACCCTGAAGGTCCGCACCCGCCCCGGCACCAGCGACGTCGGCGTCTCGAAGCGCACGGTGACCCGCCCGACGCCGCTGCCCTGCACCCATCCCGGCCCGTACTCGGCGTGCGTCACGTCGTGCCCGGCCAGCCACCGCCGCTGAGCCGGATCCTCGACCGGCTCAGCCTCCGCGGCGGCCACCGGGGCCTCCTCGCCCTCGGGCTCCTCCTCGCCCCGTTCCTCCGCGGCCCGCTCCTCCGCCGCCTGCGCAAACAGGTCCTCCTGCGTGAAATCGGCGAGCCCGCTGACGCCCACGCCGAGCAGCCGCACTCCGCCCGTGGTGTCCACGGAGTCGAGCAGCCGCCCGGCGGCCTCCCGCACCACCCCCGGGTCGTCCGTGGGCCCGCGCAGCGTCTCGGAACGCGTCAGCGTCGAGAAGTCGTAACGGCGGACCTTGAGCACGATGGTGCGGCCCGAGTGCCCGGACGCCCGCAGCCGCTGCACACACCGGTCGGCGAGCCGGCCGACCTCGGTCATGATCCGCACCCGGTCGTGCAGGTCCACGTCGAAGGTGTCCTCCACCGACACCGACTTGGTGTCCCGCTCGGCCACCACGGGCCGGTCGTCGTGCCCGGCCGCCATCCGGTACAGCGACGCCCCGTGCGACTTCCCCAGCAGCCGTACGAGCTCGTCCTCCCCCGCCTCGGCGAGGTCGGCCACAGTGGTCATCCCGGCCCGCCGCAGATGCTCCCCGGTGGCCGGGCCCACGCCCGGCAGGGTGCGCACCGGCATCGGGGCGAGCAGCCCCCGCTCGGTGCCGGGTTCTATGAGCCGGAGCCCGTCCGGCTTCGCCTGCTCGGAGGCGATCTTGGCCAGCATCTTGGATCCGGCGAGCCCGACCGACCCGCTCAGCCCCGTGACCGCCCTGATGTCCCTGCGCAGCCGCTCACCGGCCTCCCGCGCGGCGACCGACCCGAAGGCCACCCCGCCGGCTTCCAGGTCCACGAAGGCCTCGTCCAGGCTCAGCGGCTCGACCAGCGGCGACAGTCGGCGGAGCAGCTCCATCACCTGCTCGCTGACCGTGCGGTACAGCTGGAAGCGCGGCACCAGATAGGCCGCGTTCGGACAGAGCCGCCGGGCCTGCGCCATCGGCATCGCCGAGCGCACCCCGAAGCGCCTGGCCTCGTACGACGCCGTCGAGACCACCCCGCGCGGGCCGAGGCCGCCCACGATGACCGGTTTTCCACGCAGGCTGGGCTTCGACGCCTGCTCTGCGGCGGCGAAGAAGGCATCCATGTCCAGATGCAGGATGGTCGGCGCGGCTCTCACGTAACCGATGCTGCCGTACGCCACTGACAATCGGCCCCGGCACGGCCGCCGGGCGGGTCAGACCGCGCGGTTGCGGCGCCTGGCCAGCTCGTCGGCCGGGTTGTGCCCGACCAGGGTCTCGCCGGTGTCGACGCGCTCGCCGTGCAGTTGCGAGAGGGCCGCCTCGACGTCCCGCCACACCACGCCCACGGCGATCCCGAAGACGCCCTGGCCGCCCTGGAGCAGGTTCACGACCTCGTCCGGGGACGAGCACTCGTACACCGTGGCCCCGTCGCTCATCAGCGTCATCCGCTCCAGGTCGCGGAAGCCGCGCTCACGCAGGTGCTGGACCGCGGCGCGGATGTTCTGGAGCGCGACACCGGTGTCGAGGAAGCGCTTGACGATCTTCAGGACGACTACGTCCCGGAAGCTGTAGAGACGCTGGGTGCCGGATCCGTAGGCCGGACGGACACTGGGCTCGACCAGGCCGGTACGGGCCCAGTAGTCGAGCTGTCGGTAGGTGATCCCCGCCGCCGCGCACGCGGTCGGCCCCCGGTATCCGATCGTTTCGGTACTCGGGTCGGCCGCACTGCTGTGAAGCGGGTACGGCCCGCTCTCCCCCGGAGTTCGTCCGGGAGCGCCCCCTGCCGTACCGTCGCCGCTCATTCTCACGCCGACCCTCCGTCCTTGACCTGCCCACTCGACGGTAGGCAGTCACTCGGGGTGCGTCAACGATCGCCACACTCGGCACGCCGAGTGATAATCACCCTGAGAGTGGTTTCCCGTGTCTCTCTCGCGGGAAAGGCTACTCGAATGCGCCGAAACTCCCCCGGCGTACGCGCCGCGCACGGCCCCCCCTGGGACGGCCCCCGGATCACTCGTATCCGGTGCTCACTGGCTGTTGGTGCCGAAGTCCTCGGGCGAGATCTGGTCGAGGAACTCGCGGAACTTCTCGACTTCGTCCTCCTGCTCGTCCGGGATGGCGATTCCCGCGTCGTCGAGGACCCCGTCACTGCCGTAGATCGGCGTTCCGGTGCGCAGGGCCAGCGCTATGGCGTCGGACGGCCGGGCGCTCACCTCCACACCACTGGCAAAGACCAGCTCCGCGTAGAAGACGCCTTCGCGCAGGTCCGTGATGCGGACTTCGGTCAGCTCCTGGCCCACGGCCTCGAGCACGTCCTTGAAAAGATCGTGCGTCAGCGGCCGCGCCGGTGCCATCCCCTGCTGGGCGAAGGCGATCGCGGTCGCCTCCCCTGGACCGATCCAGATGGGGAGGTACCTATCGCCTCCCACTTCACGCAGGAGCACGATCGGTTGGTTGGAGGGCATTTCCACCCGGACACCCACGACGTCGAGCTCGTTCACACAGCAACCCTAGGACGTGCTCGGCAGGTTTGGGTAGTCGGGCACCTACAAGATCAGTGAAGCCGGACACCCAGGGCGGTCTGCACCAGTGCCGCGTGGAGCCGCACGGACAGCGCCGCGAGCTCCTTCGTGGTGGCCTCCGCATGGGCCCTGGTCTGCGGATTGCGGTGCAGCCGAAGCGGTGCCACGACCTGCTCGACCAAGCCGGCCTCCCGGTCGGCGGCGGCCTTCATGGCGCGCAGGTGGCGCGGTTCCAGGCCGAATCGCCCCAGATCCGCCACAAGTCGCGCCACATTCACCGACTCCGCGTCGAATCCGCCCTCGGGCCCGGGCGTGACCAGGCCGTACGACTCCCATTCGGCCAGCTCCGCCTCGGTCACCTCGGCGGCGGCTATCAGCTCCGCGCGGCCCACGCGGGCTGCTGTGGGCCGGTCCGCCCCCGGCTCGCCGAAGCCGTCGAGCAGCTCGCGGGGACCTCCAGGAGCCGGCACGGAGGGCCGCTCGCCCCGGCTGAGCGCGTCCAGGTGCTCGCGGATGACCTTGAGCGGCAGATAGTGGTCCCGCTGCATGCGCAGCACCTGAGCGAGGCGCTCGACGTCCCTGTCACTGAATTTGCGGTACCCCGACGGCGTACGCCGCGGTTCCACCAGGCCCTCGGACTCGAGGAACCGGATCTTCGAGATCGTCACTTCGGGAAATTCGTCGCGCAGCTGGTTGAGCACCCCGCCGATACTCATCAGCCGGCCGCCCGCGGCGGCGGTGCCGGATCCGGCACCGCCCGTCGGTGTCTGCAGCATGAACTTTCCCCGGCCGCGGCTCAGAGAGCGCGCTGGCTCGCGTAGAAGACCAGCCGGTACTTCCCGATCTGGACCTCGTCGCCATTGGCCAGGTCGACGGAGTCGATCCGCTCACGGTTCACGTACGTGCCGTTGAGGCTGCCGACGTCGGAGACGGTGAAACGCCCGTCGGGACCACGCCGGAACTCCACGTGGCGGCGCGAGACAGTCACGTCGTCCAGGAAGATGTCGCTCTGCGGGTGACGGCCCGCCGTGGTCAGCTCGCCGTCCAGGAGGAAGCGGCTTCCCGAGTTCGGCCCGCGGCGCACCACCAGGAGCGCCGAGCCCTGCGGCAGGGCGTCGACCGCGGCCTGTGCCTCCGGAGAGAGCGACGGCAGCTGCGTCTGGCCCGTCACCTCGGAGTCGTACGCCTCGAGGCCGGAGATAGAGATGGTCGAAGTGGTCTCGGAGGCACGCTCCGGAACGACACCCGGCCGCAGCGGGGCACCGCAGTTGGAGCAGAAGCGGCTGGCAGCGGCATTGCTGTGCCCGCACCTCGTACAAACAGGCATGCCCGACATCGACGGATCCTCCTGCCGCGGCGGCACCGCGTGGGCACTGGTGGCGTACGGGTCGGAGTCAAACCCTCCACCCGTACTTGAGGTTGACGGTTCCCCGAAACCTATGCGCCCTGCACCCGCAGGGTCAACAGACGACGCGCCCGGAATGTCACCACCGGAACCAGCCACCTCATCGCGGAACAGCGGACGCTCGCCGCCCTGCTCCTCCGCCCCTCCGGGGCGCTGAGCACGGTGCCTGGCGGCGCTGCCGCTGTCCTGGCGTGCGCTCTTGCCGAACAACTTCGCAAACAACTTCACGGGCGATTCCCCTTGACCGAAATAGACCCGCCCGTGGGGCAGGACGAACCCAGAATCAACACACCTGCCGACCCGGACATTCTCACAACGTCCGTATCCGCCAAACAGTTTCCACCACGCACCACTGTTACGGAGCGGCGACCCCCCGCAACCTCCTGCCCTTGTGCGGCAGGTCTCACGCCCACTCTCATCAGTGCGAGGACGACTGAGCGTAGTCAGGCCGCTTCGCGGCTCGCAAGGCGTTCACAACGATCTTCTCCGAGCGGGCCACTGTGGCGGTGGCCTGCTCCTTCTCCAGAGTCTGCACGACTCCACCGGGGATGTTCAGCGCCGGCTCCAGATCCTGCGGCTTGCCGATCACCTTGAAGACGTACGGCGGGGCGACCTTCTTGCCGTCGACACCGATGCCGCCGGTCTCGTCCGAGAAGTACGTATTGGCCACCACACGGACGTCGTTGATCTGAATCGCCTCCGCCCCTGCTGCGCGCAGCTCCTGCACCGTGTCAAGTACCTTGTCGGACTCGACAGCGCCCTTCGGGTCGCTGATCGTCAACGTGATGCCGGGACCCTGCGCCGCGACCGTGCCGGCCAGGATGCCGAGCTGCTGCTCCTTCTCCACGGTCTGCTTGCGCGCCTCCTCCGCCTGGTTCGAGCTGGTCTCCAGCTCGGTGCGCTGGCCCTCCAGACGCTGCTTCTCATCCTCAAGACGCTTCGTACGCGAGTCGAGTTCATCCAGGATGCGCACCAGATCCTCCTGGCGAGCGCCGCGCAGCGCGCTGTTGTCGCTGTTCGAGCGGACCTGGATGGCGAGACCGAGACCGAGGACGAACAGCAGCAGCGCCACGATGAGCTGCGCCCTGCTGACTCGCGGCGGCCACAGGCCCGCGGCGAGCCGTTGGCGCCCCGTCATCTGGGCTTTGGCCTCGCCCGGTTCGTCCGGGGTCTCGACGGGCCGCTCCTCGTCGCCGTCACCCTGATCGGTGTTCTTCACGTCACTCATCGGCCTCAGGCCCTGAAGACGTGCCGGCGGATGGCGGCCGCGTTGGAGAAGATCCGGATGCCGAGCACCACGACCACGCCGGTCGACAGCTGCGCGCCGACGCCCAACTTGTCGCCGAGGAAGACGATCAGCGCCGCGACCACCACGTTCGACAGGAAGGAGACGACGAAGACCTTGTCGACAAAGATGCCGTCGAGCATGGCGCGAAGCCCGCCGAAGACCGCGTCGAGTGCCGCCACCACGGCGATCGGCAGATACGGCTCGACCACCGCAGGCACCTCGGGCCGGACGAAAAGTCCGACCACGACTCCCACGACGAGGCCAAGTACGGCGATCACGATGTGCCCTTCCCTGTGTCGGCCGCGCCCTTGCCGGCGCCCGTGGCCATTGGCTTTGCTGTGCGTACGGTCAGGCTCGGCGCCGCCGGGAGACGCACGTCGCCCTCGGCCGAAATGCTGGCCCTGATCCCGTAGTTCTGCTGCAGCACATGTAGGTACTGACCGTCCGCACTGTCCTGGAAGTCGGTACTCAGCTTCTTGCCGTCCCCCACCGCGAGCACCGTGTACGGCGGCACCAGTGGCCTGTTGTCGACCAGTATGGCGTCGCCCGCGGCCCGGATCGCCGAAAACGATGTCAGGCGCTGCCCGTTGATGGCGATGGCCTCCGCGCCCGACTGCCACAGCCCGTTGACCACGCGCTGCATGTCGCGGTCCCGCACCCGGCCGGTGTCCGCGAACGTCGTGCTCTCGCGCGGCCGGCTGCCGTCGCCCTGGGCAGTGTCCTTGGCGTCGTCCACGACCAGTTTCACGCCCGGGCCGTGCACCTCGGTGGCTCCGGACAGCAGCGCCACGAGTTCGCCCTGGTCGCCGCCGTGCTTCTCAAGTGCCTTGCGCTGCTGGTCCCCGACCTCGGTCCGCAGCCCGTCGACATCGCTCTGCAGCTTGTCCGCGGCCTTGGTCTCCGACTCGACCCGGTTGATCAGCTCCTGGCGCTCCTTGGCGACCACGGGAGCGGTGATGCGAGCTTGTGCGGCCCCGACCGTCACCACCAGGGCGGCGAGCACCAGACCGGCCGCGAGACCGAGCTTGGCCTTGAGCGTCCGCGGCATGCCGGCCTCGCCCTCGGCCTTGCGGCGCGCGGTGGCCTCCGCATAGCCGTCGTCCAGCGCGTGGTCCGTGACATTGGTCAGCAGCGACATCGACGCGTCGGGACGCGGAGGCGGAGACGGCGTGCTCCGAACGGGGGGCTGCTGCGGCATGCCGCACATCGTCGCACGTCGGCACCGCTACCACCGAATGGCCCCACCGGTGTGCCGGGCCGCACGTCCAAGCCCGGCCCGGCACACCCTTACGACGTCAGTGACCTGCGCTGTCGACCACCGCGGCCCATTCGTCGAGCAGCGCCTGCGCCGACACGTCGTCCGGCCCCTCGGCCCACAGATGGGTGACGGCCTCGGCCGGATCGGGCAGCACCATCACCCAGCGGCCGTCGGCCTCCACGACCCGTACACCGTCCGTCGTATCCACGAACCGGCCCCCTGCGGCCTCCACGACCCGCCGCATCACCATGCCCTTGACGGCCCACGGCGTCGGGATGTCCCGCTTCAGCACATGCGCCTGCGGTATCCGCGCGTCGATCTGGCTCAGCGTGAGCTGGGTGCGCGCGACCAGCCCGATGAGCCGCACGAACGCGGCAGCACCGTCGAAGACGCTGCTGAACTCGGGCACGATGAACCCGCCGCGCCCGTCGCCGCCGAAGATCGTGGACTCCTCGCGGCCCACCCTCGTCAGATCGTCCGGCGAAGTGGTCGTCCACTCCACCTGAGTGCCGTGGTATGCCGCGACCTGTTCGGCGATTCTGGTCGTCGTGACCGGCAGGGCCACCCGGCCGCTGCGCCGCTCGGCGGCGACCAGGTCCAGCATCACAAGGAGCGCCCGGTCGTCCTCGACGATCCGGCCGCGCTCGTCGACCAGCGAGAGCCGCTCGCCGACCGGGTCGAACCGCACCCCGAACGCGGCTCGCGCCGACGCGACGATCTCTCCGAGCCTCACGAGCCCGGCTCGCCGGCTCTCCGCGGACTCGGTGGGCCGGGACTCGTCCAGACCCGGATTGATGGTCAGCGAGTCCACCTTGAGCCGACCGAGCAGGCTTGGCAGCACCAGGCCGGCGCTCCCGTTGGACGCGTCCACGACAACCTTGAGCCCGGCCTCCGCGATGCCGGTGGTGTCGGCCGTGCGCAGCAGCGACCCGGTGTACGAGTCGAAGACGCTGGAGGGGAACTGCAGATCGCCGATCTCCCCCGGGAAGGCCCGCCGGTACTCCTGGCGTGCGTAGACCCGGTCGAGCTTGCGCTGCCCGGCCTGCGAGAGGTCGGCGCCCCGCTCGTCGAAGAACATGATGTCGACGGAATCCGGCACACCAGGCGACGTACGGATCATGATCCCGCCGGCGCTGCCCCGCGCGGTCTGCTGCCGCGCGACCGGCAGCGGCACGTTCTCCAGATCCCGTACGTCTATGGCACTGGCCTGCAGCGCCGAGATGACGGCCCGCTTCAGCGCCCGCGCACCGCGGGAGTGGTCACGCGCCGTGGTGACGGTCGACCCCTTCTTGAGCGTGGTCGCGTACGCACCCGCGAGGCGTACGGCCAGCTCCGGCGTGATCTCGACATTGAGGATCCCGGAAACACCCCGGGCCCCGAAGAGGTGGGCCTGGCCCCGCGACTCCCAGATCACCGAGGTGTTGACGAAAGCGCCGGCCTCGATGGTCTTGAAGGGGTAGACCCTGACATTCCCCTGGACAATCGATTCCTCGCCGACAAGGCATTCGTCCCCGATGACGGCGCCGTCCTCGATCCGGGCGGCCCGCATGATGTCGGTGTTCTTGCCGATCACGCAGCCACGCAGATTGCTGTGCTGACCAATGTAGACGTTGTCGTGGACGACGGCCTTGTGCAGGAATGCGCCGCTCTTGACGACCACGTTCGATCCCACGACGGTGTGCTCGCGGATCTCCACATCCGCTTCCACCTTCGCGTAGTCGCCGACGTAAAGAGGTCCGCGAAGCACGGCGTCGGGATGCACTTCCGCGCCTTCCGCGACCCACACCCCCGGGGAGATCTCGAAGCCGTCGATCTCCACGTCGACCTTGCCTTCGAGTACGTCGGCCTGCGCCTTGACGTAGCTCTCGTGCGTGCCGACATCCTCCCAGTAACCCTCGGCGACATAGCCGTAGATCGGCTTGCCTTCCTTCATGAGCTGCGGGAAGACATCACCGGACCAGTCGACGGACTTGTCGGCCTCGACGTAGTCGAATACCTCGGGCTCCATCACGTAGATGCCCGTATTCACGGTGTCGGAGAAAACCTGCCCCCACGTCGGCTTCTCCAGAAAGCGCTCGACCTTGCCCTCTTCGTCGACAATGGTGATGCCGAATTCGAGGGGATTGGGCACACGGGTCAGGCACACCGTGACGAGTGCGCCCTTCTCCTTGTGGAAATTGATGAGGTCGGTCAGGTCGAAATCGGTGAGGGCATCACCCGAGATGACCAGGAAGGCATCGTCCTTGAGGGCTGCCTCGGCATTCTTGACGCTGCCCGCAGTACCGAGAGGCTTCTCCTCGTTGGCATAGGTGAGCTCCATTCCGAGCTCTTCCCCGTCACCGAAATAGTTCCTGACGAGAGACGCCAGGAACTGTACGGTCACGACAGTCTCATTGAGCCCATGCCGCTTGAGCAGCCGCAGCACATGCTCCATGATCGGCCGGTTCACTACCGGCAGGAGCGGCTTGGGCATGCTCGAGGTCATGGGGCGAAGGCGTGTGCCCTCGCCACCAGCCATCACGACGGCCTTCATGTCGGAAACGTCCTCCTCGAAGAGACGACGGTTTGGCCGACTTCGCCCGAACGGGCAGGCCTCTGGCGTCACACACGGCTGCCGACTCGCCGCCGGGGCCCGCTGGTCGCCGAGCTCAATCGGCCGCTACGTCCGCCTTCACCAACCGGCGGACCTGAACCACATACAGGATTCCTGCCCACCAATAGAGAGTTGTACCCCATCCTGCGAACGCCCATCCGAAAATCGCCGCAAGGGAGGCAAGCCATCCGCTTCCGTCACTGAGCAGGAGCAGCGGGAAGGCGTACATCAAGTTGAACGTCGCGGCCTTACCCAAGAAGTTCACCTGGGGCGGCGGATAGCCGTGCCGGCGAAGGATTCCCACCATCACCAGAAGCATCAACTCACGAGCCACAAGGGCAGCGGTCAACCAAATCGGCAGGATCTCCCGCCAGGTGAGGCCCACCAGCGTGGAAAGGATGTACAACCGGTCGGCGGCCGGGTCGAGCAGTCGCCCCAGATTGCTGATCTGGTTCCACCGCCGAGCCAGCTTCCCGTCCAAGTAGTCGCTGACACCGCTCAGCGCCAAGACCAGCAGGGCCCAGCCATCGCTGTTCGGCCCGCCAAAGACGGGGCGGAGAATCAGCCACAGGAAGAGCGGTACGCCGACGAGGCGCGCCATGCTGAGAATGTTGGGGATGGTGAGCACCCGGTCCGTCTGAACGCGAGTCTCCTGGACCTCCACCCGGGGGCCTCCTGTGGGAAATGTGCCAACGATGCCCCCTGACCCTACCGTCAGCCAGGCTGACGGATGCACAGGGGTACGGGCACGGGCTCTCAGGACCGCAAACGCCGACCTCAAATGCCCCTGAAACGCGAGAAAGCCCCGCACCGTGATCCGTGTATACGGACCTGGTGCGGGGCTTTCCCCACAATTTGTTCGGCGGCGTCCTACTCTCCCACAGGGTCCCCCCTGCAGTACCATCGGCGCTGAAAGGCTTAGCTTCCGGGTTCGGAATGTAACCGGGTGTTTCCCTAACGCTATGACCACCGAAACACTATGAAGTTGAACACCGGAACCCACCGAAACCAGGGGTTCTCACGGCTGTTCATTGCTTCAGAACAAACACAGTGGACGCGAGCAACTGAGGACAAGCCCTCGGCCTATTAGTACCAGTCAGCTCCACCCGTTACCGGGCTTCCACATCTGGCCTATCAACCCAGTCGTCTACTGGGAGCCTTACCCCATCAAGTGGGTGGGAACACTCATCTCGAAGCAGGCTTCCCGCTTAGATGCTTTCAGCGGTTATCCTTTCCGAACGTAGCCAACCAGCCATGCCCTTGGCAGGACAACTGGCACACCAGAGGTTCGTCCGTCCCGGTCCTCTCGTACTAGGGACAGCCCTTCTCAATATTCCTGCGCGCGCAGCGGATAGGGACCGAACTGTCTCACGACGTTCTAAACCCAGCTCGCGTACCGCTTTAATGGGCGAACAGCCCAACCCTTGGGACCGACTCCAGCCCCAGGATGCGACGAGCCGACATCGAGGTGCCAAACCATCCCGTCGATATGGACTCTTGGGGAAGATCAGCCTGTTATCCCCGGGGTACCTTTTATCCGTTGAGCGACGGCGCTTCCACAAGCCACCGCCGGATCACTAGTCCCGACTTTCGTCCCTGCTCGACCCGTCGGTCTCACAGTCAAGCTCCCTTGTGCACTTACACTCAACACCTGATTGCCAACCAGGCTGAGGGAACCTTTGGGCGCCTCCGTTACTCTTTAGGAGGCAACCGCCCCAGTTAAACTACCCATCAGACACTGTCCCTGATCCGGATCACGGACCGAGGTTAGACATCCAGCACGACCAGAGTGGTATTTCAACGACGACTCCACCATGACTGGCGTCAAGGCTTCACAGTCTCCCACCTATCCTACACAAGCCGAACCGAACACCAATATCAAACTGTAGTAAAGGTCCCGGGGTCTTTCCGTCCTGCTGCGCGAAACGAGCATCTTTACTCGTAGTGCAATTTCACCGGGCCTATGGTTGAGACAGTCGAGAAGTCGTTACGCCATTCGTGCAGGTCGGAACTTACCCGACAAGGAATTTCGCTACCTTAGGATGGTTATAGTTACCACCGCCGTTTACTGGCGCTTAAGTTCTCAGCTTCGCCACACCGAAATGTGACTAACCGGTCCCCTTAACGTTCCAGCACCGGGCAGGCGTCAGTCCGTATACATCGCCTTACGGCTTCGCACGGACCTGTGTTTTTAGTAAACAGTCGCTTCTCGCTGGTCTCTGCGGCCACCCCCAGCTCAGAGTGCAAGACTCATCACCAGTTGTGGCCCCCCTTCTCCCGAAGTTACGGGGGCATTTTGCCGAGTTCCTTAACCATAGTTCACCCGAACGCCTCGGTATTCTCTACCTGACCACCTGAGTCGGTTTAGGGTACGGGCCGCCATGAAACTCGCTAGAGGCTTTTCTCGACAGCATAGGATCATCCACTTCACCACAATCGGCTCGGCATCAGGTCTCAGCCTCAACGTGCGACGGATTTGCCTACCGCACGGCCTACACCCTTACCCCGGGACAACCACCGCCCGGGCTGGACTACCTTCCTGCGTCACCCCATCGCTTACCTACTACCACCTTGGGTCGACGGCTCCACCACTTTCCATTCCCCGAAGGGTCCGGAACGGCTTCACGGCCTTAGCATTAATGGGCTCGATACTGGGCGTTTCAAAGCGGGTACCGGAATATCAACCGGTTGTCCATCGACTACGCCTGTCGGCCTCGCCTTAGGTCCCGACTTACCCTGGGCAGATCAGCTTGACCCAGGAACCCTTAGTCAATCGGCGCACACGTTTCTCACGTGTGTATCGCTACTCATGCCTGCATTCTCACTCGTGAACCGTCCACCACTAGCTTCCGCTGCAGCTTCACCCGGCACACGACGCTCCCCTACCCAACCCAACAGGCGTTGGCCCTATTGCTGGATTGACACGACTTCGGCGGTACGCTTGAGCCCCGCTACATTGTCGGCGCGGAATCACTTGACCAGTGAGCTATTACGCACTCTTTCAAGGGTGGCTGCTTCTAAGCCAACCTCCTGGTTGTCTCTGCGACTCCACATCCTTTCCCACTTAGCGTACGCTTAGGGGCCTTAGTCGATGCTCTGGGCTGTTTCCCTCTCGACCATGGAGCTTATCCCCCACAGTCTCACTGCCGCGCTCTCACTTACCGGCATTCGGAGTTTGGCTAAGGTCAGTAACCCGGTAGGGCCCATCGCCTATCCAGTGCTCTACCTCCGGCAAGAAACACACGACGCTGCACCTAAATGCATTTCGGGGAGAACCAGCTATCACGGAGTTTGATTGGCCTTTCACCCCTAACCACAGGTCATCCCCCAGGTTTTCAACCCTGGTGGGTTCGGTCCTCCACGACCTCTTACAGCCGCTTCAACCTGCCCATGGCTAGATCACTCCGCTTCGGGTCTAGAGCGTGCAACTCAAACGCCCTGTTCGGACTCGCTTTCGCTACGGCTTCCCCACACGGGTTAACCTCGCTACACACCGCTAACTCGCAGGCTCATTCTTCAAAAGGCACGCAGTCACGACGTTGAGTACAAGTACTCAACGCGACGCTCCCACGGCTTGTAGGCACACGGTTTCAGGTACTATTTCACTCCGCTCCCGCGGTACTTTTCACCATTCCCTCACGGTACTATCCGCTATCGGTCACCAGGGAATATTTAGGCTTAGCGGGTGGTCCCGCCAGATTCACACGGGATTTCTCGGGCCCCGTGCTACTTGGGTGTCTCTCAAACGAGCCGCATGAATTTCAGCTACGGGGGTCTTACCCTCTACGCCGGACCTTTCGCATGTCCTTCGCCTATCCATACGGTTTCTGACTCGCCCTGTCGCCGGCAGACGACAGAAGAGAGATCCCACAACCCCGCATGCGCAACCCCTGCCGGGTATCACACGCATACGGTTTGGCCTCATCCGGTTTCGCTCGCCACTACTCCCGGAATCACGGTTGTTTTCTCTTCCTGAGGGTACTGAGATGTTTCACTTCCCCTCGTTCCCTCCACATACCCTATGTGTTCAGGTACGGGTGACAGCCCATGACGACTGCCGGGTTTCCCCATTCGGAAACCCCCGGATCAAAGCCTGGTTGACGGCTCCCCGGGGACTATCGTGGCCTCCCACGTCCTTCATCGGTTCCTGGTGCCAAGGCATCCACCGTGCGCCCTTAAAAACTTGGCCACAGATGCTCGCGTCCACTGTGCAGTTCTCAAACAACGACCAGCCACCCATCACCCCCACCTTGCAGTGGAGTGCACTGGGGCCGGCAACCGAAGACACAACCTTCACGGCCGCACCTTCAGACACCCAACAGCGTGCCCGGCCCTCCCGTCCGTACCCGACCCGCGTTCCACGCTCCGAAGAGCAGTACTTGCGGCCCGAACCGGCCGAGAGCGCCGAATAGTCAACGTTCCACCCATGAGCTGACCGTGCAGGACACTTGCCTGCAGACGGTGCTGTGCTCCTTAGAAAGGAGGTGATCCAGCCGCACCTTCCGGTACGGCTACCTTGTTACGACTTCGTCCCAATCGCCAGTCCCACCTTCGACAGCTCCCTCCCACAAGGGGTTGGGCCACCGGCTTCGGGTGTTACCGACTTTCGTGACGTGACGGGCGGTGTGTACAAGGCCCGGGAACGTATTCACCGCAGCAATGCTGATCTGCGATTACTAGCAACTCCGACTTCATGGGGTCGAGTTGCAGACCCCAATCCGAACTGAGACCGGCTTTTTGAGATTCGCTCCGCCTCACGGCATCGCAGCTCTTTGTACCGGCCATTGTAGCACGTGTGCAGCCCAAGACATAAGGGGCATGATGACTTGACGTCGTCCCCACCTTCCTCCGAGTTGACCCCGGCAGTCTCCTGTGAGTCCCCATCACCCCGAAGGGCATGCTGGCAACACAGAACAAGGGTTGCGCTCGTTGCGGGACTTAACCCAACATCTCACGACACGAGCTGACGACAGCCATGCACCACCTGTATACCGACCACAAGGGGGACACCATCTCTGATGTTTTCCGGTATATGTCAAGCCTTGGTAAGGTTCTTCGCGTTGCGTCGAATTAAGCCACATGCTCCGCTGCTTGTGCGGGCCCCCGTCAATTCCTTTGAGTTTTAGCCTTGCGGCCGTACTCCCCAGGCGGGGAACTTAATGCGTTAGCTGCGGCACCGACGACGTGGAATGTCGCCAACACCTAGTTCCCAACGTTTACGGCGTGGACTACCAGGGTATCTAATCCTGTTCGCTCCCCACGCTTTCGCTCCTCAGCGTCAGTAATGGCCCAGAGATCCGCCTTCGCCACCGGTGTTCCTCCTGATATCTGCGCATTTCACCGCTACACCAGGAATTCCGATCTCCCCTACCACACTCTAGCCAGCCCGTATCGAATGCAGACCCGGGGTTAAGCCCCGGGCTTTCACATCCGACGCGACTGGCCGCCTACGAGCTCTTTACGCCCAATAATTCCGGACAACGCTTGCGCCCTACGTATTACCGCGGCTGCTGGCACGTAGTTAGCCGGCGCTTCTTCTGCAGGTACCGTCACTTGCGCTTCTTCCCTGCTGAAAGAGGTTTACAACCCGAAGGCCGTCATCCCTCACGCGGCGTCGCTGCATCAGGCTTTCGCCCATTGTGCAATATTCCCCACTGCTGCCTCCCGTAGGAGTCTGGGCCGTGTCTCAGTCCCAGTGTGGCCGGTCGCCCTCTCAGGCCGGCTACCCGTCGTCGCCTTGGTAGGCCATCACCCCACCAACAAGCTGATAGGCCGCGGGCTCATCCTTCACCGCCGGAGCTTTCAACCCCCCACCATGCGGTGGAAGGTGTTATCCGGTATTAGACCCCGTTTCCAGGGCTTGTCCCAGAGTGAAGGGCAGATTGCCCACGTGTTACTCACCCGTTCGCCACTAATCCACCCCGAAGGGCTTCATCGTTCGACTTGCATGTGTTAAGCACGCCGCCAGCGTTCGTCCTGAGCCAGGATCAAACTCTCCATGAATGTTTACCCGTCATCGGGTGCACACATCACGTAAGAGCGGGACGGAACCACCGGAATAAGGCGGCCCGTCCACAGCGTCCTCGCTGTGTTTGTCGCCACCCACACCCCAAAAGGGGACGGATGGACTTTTCAAAGGAACCTCGATCCGCCGGAGCGGATACGGGGTTGTCAATCTGGCGTTGACTTTTGGCACGCTGTTGAGTTCTCAAGGAACGGACGCTTCCTTCGTACTCACCCTCTCAGGCTTTCCTCCGGGCGCTTCCCTTCGGCATTTCGTGTTCCCAGCTTAGCAGATCCGATTTCCCGTTTCTGCCACCCGCTGGAGCGGGGATTTCGCTTTCCGGCCTTATCGGCTTTCCGGCGATTCAGACTCTAGCAAGTCTTTTTCGTCTTCCTGACCACCGTCTCCGCAAGCATGCAGAGTCGGAAATCCGGGTTAGGATCGTGACTTGGTAGGCGCCGCCGACCGCCGAATCACAGAGTTGTGATGGGGTCAGGCAGGAGTACGACAGTACAGGCCACCGGGAGTTGAGGCAAATCGTTTCCGGTGTGCACCTAGGTCCGCCAACCGGCACCTGTCGTGCGGAACTAGGACTTCTTATGACTTACCCTTCTGAACAGTACGCCGTCCAGGACAGGTAGTGACGGCGACACTAGAAGCTCCGCCCCTGGGAGGCTCCCCATGACTAGCGTGACGTCCCCACTTGCTGGAAAGGCCATCGGGCTCGCTGCAGTGCCCGACCCCGTCTTCTCCGGCGCGATGGTGGGCCCCGGCACCGCTATTGATCCCGTACGTGAGCCGTCGGCGGCCGTGGCGCCCGTGGATGGCGTCGTTGTGTCCCTGCACCCGCACGCCTTCGTCGTCGTCGACGCCGAAGGCCACGGTGTGCTGACGCACCTCGGAATCGACACCGTTCAGCTCAACGGCGAGGGCTTCGAGCTCCTCGTCAACAAGGGCGACACCGTGACGCGCGGCCAGGAGGTCGTGCGCTGGGACCCGGCCGCCGTCGAGGCCGCGGGCAAGTCCGCCATTTGTCCCATCGTGGCTCTCGAGGCCACCACTGACTCCCTCTCCGGTGTAGTCGACAGCGGTGACGTGAAGGCCGGCGACACGCTGTTCGGCTGGCAGTGACGCCCGCGCCGCTGCGACGGCGCGCCGGACGGACAACAACGGCGGCGGCGCTGACCGCCGCGACTATCGGAGACGGGTGAGATGGAGACAACGCTGCGAGGCGTCGGCGTGAGCCACGGTGTGGCGATCGGCGAGGTTCGGCACATGGGCACGGCGGTTCTCGAGCCGCCTGCCAAGCAGATCCCGGCATCGGAGCACGAGCGCGAACAGGGGCGCGCTCGCCAGGCCGTGGAAGCTGTGGCGGCCGACCTGATGGCGCGTGGCAATCTGGCCGGCGGTGAGGCGCAGGCCGTGCTCGAGGCCCAGGCGATGATCGCCCAGGACCCGGAGCTGATGGCCGATGTCGACCGGCGCATCGTCGTCGGCAGCACCGCCGAACGCGCGGTGTACGACGCGTTCTCGCACTACCGCGAGCTGCTCGCGGGTGCCGGCGAGTACATGGCGGGACGCGTCGCCGACCTCGACGACGTACGGAACCGGATCGTGGCGCGCCTGCTCGGCGTGCCGATGCCGGGTGTGCCGGACAGCGACGAGCCGTACGTGCTCATCGCGCGGGACCTCGCGCCCGCCGACACCGCGCTGCTCGACCCGGCCCTTGTGCTCGGGTTCGTGACCGAGGAGGGCGGGCCCACCAGCCACAGCGCCATCCTGGCGCGGGCGCTCGGTGTTCCGGCGATCGTGGCCCTGCCCGGCGCCGGTGAGCTGGCCGAAGGCACGCTGGTCGCCGTGGACGGCAGCACGGGCGAGATTTTCGTCGACCCGAGCGAGGAGAAGCAGGCCGAGCTGGAGCGGGCCGCCGCCGAGCGCAAGGCCGCGCTGTCCGCCTCGTCCGGTCCGGGTGCCACCTCGGACGGCCACAAGGTGCCGCTGCTCGCGAACGTCGGCGGTCCCGCCGATGTACCGGCCGCGGTGGAGGCGGGCGCCGAGGGCGTCGGTCTGTTCCGTACCGAGTTCCTCTTCCTCGACGACTCCGCCAAGGCGCCGTCCGAGGAGAAGCAGGTCGAGGCGTACCGCAAGGTGCTTGAGGCGTTCCCCGAGGGGCGCGTCGTGGTGCGGGTTCTGGACGCGGGCGCCGACAAGCCGCTCGACTTCCTGACCCCGGCCGACGAGCCCAACCCGGCGCTCGGTGTGCGTGGTCTGCGCTCGCTGCTCGACCACCCCGAGGTGCTGCGTACGCAGCTGACCGCGCTGGCCAAGGCCGCCGAGGGTCTGCCCGTGTACCTCGAGGTCATGGCGCCGATGGTGGCCGACCGTATCGACGCCAAGGCGTTTGCCGACGCGTGCCGGGAGGCCGGGCTGCAGGCGAAGTTCGGCGCGATGGTGGAGATTCCCTCCGCCGCGCTCCGGGCCCGCTCGATCCTGCAGGAGGTCGAGTTCCTTTCGCTCGGCACCAACGACCTTGCGCAGTACGCCTTCGCCGCCGACCGCCAGGTGGGCGCGGTGTCCCGGCTTCAGGACCCGTGGCAGCCCGCGCTGCTCGACCTGATCTCGCTGTCCGCCGAGGCCGCCAAGGCTGAGGGCAAGAGCTGTGGTGTGTGTGGCGAGGCTGCCTCCGATCCGCTGCTGGCCTGTGTCCTGACGGGTCTTGGTGTGACCAGCCTGTCGATGGGTGCGGCGTCCATTCCTTATGTGCGGGCGACGCTGGCGAAGTACACGCTTGCCCAGTGCGAGCGGGCGGCGTCTGCGGCTCGTGCCGCGGACACCGCCGACGATGCGCGCAAGGCCGCTCAGGCGGTGCTGTCCGGCGAGTGACCGGATGGTCGTGAGACCGGTGTGGTCGTGAGACCCGTGTGAGAGGGGCTTCCCGTCGCGGTGCGGCGGGGAGCCCCTTTTCCGTGCCTCCCCTGTGTCGTTCTCGTCGTTGCTTCAGTGGTGGCTGTCGGGCTGGTCGACGGGGAATCCGGCGCGGTATTCGACGTCGGGTTCCGGGGCGAGGGGGTCGCCGGTCGCCGCGTCGGTGCAGTAGGCGCTGAAGACCTCGCCCGCGGTCAGCGGGTCGAGCCGGCCCTGGTGCAGGCGCCAGCCGTGCAGTCGGTCGGGGGTGCCCGATTCAGTCGTACGGAGTACCAGCCCTCCGGCGCTGTGCAGGGCGATGCCCGCCGCGAGGACGGTCACGAACTCGGCCGCGTCCGTCTCGTCGATCCGTACCGGGTCGAAGCCCTCCCGCTCGGCGTGGAGGACGGCGATGAGCTGTTCCGCCTGGGCGGGGATGCTGCACACCAGGTGGTGGGTGCCCGGGCCGGCCGCTTCCAGCAGGCTCAGGACGAGGTGCGAGGCGCGGTCGAATGCCGCGCGCCCGATGTCCTGGCCGCATTCGGCGCACTCCCCCGCCTCGGCCAGGAGCAGCGTCGCGTACTCCCAAGTCGCTTTGCGGACGGCCTTGTTGATGAGTTGCGGAACCAGGCTGTCGATGGGCTGGCCCGCGTACGCCACGCAGGCGCCGCCCGCCGCCAGTTCGGCCGTGAAGCGGGTGCGGCTGTCCGCCGTGTCCGGGTCGAGGCCCTCCGACGTACAGAACTCGGTGAACTCGTCCGGGTCGAAGAGCGCGACCGTGGTGTGCGCGCCCTGGGCGGCGAGTGCGCGAAGCAGGCCTTCGACCTGGCGGAGGTAGGCCGTGTGGTCGTCGAAGGCGAAGGATCGGTATCTCGTCATGGCCGCGAAGTCGTGCGCGTCGGCGATCAGGCCGACGGTGCTCGGCATTTCACGGCGGAGTGTGCGCCGGATGGCCCGGATGTGATTGGCGTGCGCCATGTTTCCCCCTGAGCACGGTGTTGATCAATGCTCACTCACCGTAACCGACGGCACTGACAGCGGCGTCCGCCCGAGGCGCGGCCGGGCGAGACGGTGCTGGACCAGGCAGGTTCCCGCGATGACGGTGCCGAAGGTGATCCAGCCGACCGGTCCGGTCGCGATGGCCGCGGTGACGGCGAGGGGGCCGACGCTGCGCTGGACGGACTGGGCCAGGCCGTGCACCCCGAGGTAGGCGCCCTGTGCCTCGTCGGGCGCGAGGGCGATCGAGAGTTCCCAGGAGATCGTCGCGTGGATGATCTCGGCCAGCGTGAAGGCGGCCGTCGCGATCAGAAGGAAGGCGGTCGCGAGTGCGGCGCCGTGTACCGCGGAGGCCGCGATGGCCACGCCCGAGAGCGCGAAGATCACGGAGAGCGGGAACAGGAGCCGCCGGGCCGCCGCCGTGGTGGCGCCGAATCGCGCGAGAGGCACCTGGAGGCCGACCACCATCACGTTGTTGAGCACCATGAGCAGCGGGACCAGTCCGTGCGGGGCGTCGGTGGCGTGCACGGTCCAGAGCGGGAGGCCGACCTTGAAGACCGCGTCGTCCAGGAAGAGGACCGTTTCACTGGCCACGAAGGCCAGGTAGCGGCGGTCGCGCCAGGGGTTGGTCGGGCTCGGCCTCGCCGCCGGGCCGCCGGACTTGGCGACCGTGCGCGAGGGCGCCTGGGGTTCGGCGCAGAGCGCTGTGATGAGGGCGGAGCCGACGAACGAGAGGGCGTTGCCCGCGAGGAGCCATTCGTAGGCGGAGACCGAGCCGATGGCGAGGGCGCCTGCGGCGGCGAGGCCGCCGACGGCCCAGCCCGCGTTGGCGACGGTCCGGCTGACGGCCTGGTAGCGGACGCGGTCGGAGCCCGCGATCCGAGCCGCGTACAGCTTGGTCAGGACGTTGGCCGAGCGGTCGCCGAAGCTTCCTACGGAGGCGATCACGAGCAGCAGTACGAAGTTGTCGGTGGTCAGGAGCGCGAACGCGGCGACGGCACGCAGCGACTGGAGGCCGACGAGGACGCGGGTCAGTGGCAGCCGGTCGGCAATGCGGCCGCCGATGGGCGCCCCTGCGATTCCGACGGCTCCGGACGCGGCGACCAGGGTGCCGATCTGGGCGAGCGAGAGCCCGGCCACGTAAGTGAAGTAGAGAACGGAGACGGCTTCCCAGAGGCCGCTTCCGGTCCTGTCGACGAAGGCGACCGACAGCATCCGGCGGCCGTCGAGGCCTCCTGGGATGCGTTCCCACAGCGCTGCGCGTCGGCGGCTCCAGCTCATTGCTCCCCCTTGACGTACATTATGTATTGGTACAGAATCTCTTACGTGGCAGCACAATATTCGATCTCTGGTACGACAGCCAAGGGGATTGCCGCGTCCGTCGAGCGCGCAGTCGCCGACGGGGGCCTGGGCCCCGGTGACGCGCTCCCTCCGGTGCGCAGGCTGGCCGATGAGCTGGCGGTAAGTCCCGGCACGGTCGCCACCGCCTACAAGGAGCTGCGCGGGCGCGGTGTGGTCGTGACCCGTGGGCGCGGCGGAACCGTGGTGGCCCCAGAGCCGGCCGTCGCTTCCCGTAGGCCGCCCAAAGTCCCCGAAGGGCTGCGGGACTTGGCGGGCGGGCATCCTGACTCGGCCTTCCTGCCGGATCTGCCGGGGCTCGTCGCGCCGTCGACGGGGCCCCGCTCGCACCGGTCCACGCCACGGCTGCCGCAGTTGGAGGAGCGGGTGCGCGCATGGTTCGAGGGTGACGGGGTGCCGTCCGAGTGCGTGACGTTCGCCCATGGGGCGCTCGACTGCATCGCGCGGCTGCTGACCACGGAGTTGCGGCCCGGGGACGCTGTGGCCATGGAGGATCCCGGGTACCACCATCTGCTCGACCTGCTCCACGCCATGGGGCTGCGGACGATCGCGGTCGCCGTGGACGACGAGGGCATGCGGCCCAAGGACCTGCGGGAGGCGCTGCGCGGCGGGGCGCGGGCCGTCGTGTGCAGCCCGCGGGCACAGAATCCGTACGGGGGCTGCTTCTCCGAGGCGCGGCGCGACGAGCTGGTCGAGGTGCTGCGGCAGGCGCCCGAGGTGCTGGTGATCGAGAACGACCATGCCGCCGAGATCGCGGGTGCGGAACTCAACTCTCTTACGGAGGGCGGGCTTTCGCGGTGGGCGCAGGTGCGGACCGTGACCAAATACCTGGGCACGGACCTGCGGTGGGCGGCCGCCGCATGCGATCCGGTGACGCTGGCGCGGCACGACGGGCGGCTGCTGCTCACTTCCGGATGGGTGAGTCATCTGCTGCAGGCGGCCGTGCTGACCTTGCTGGACGATCCGTCGGCTCAGCTATTGGTGACGCGGGCGGAGGCCACCTATGGGGAGCGGCGTACGGCATTCGTCAAGGAGCTGGCCCAGCGCGGAATTCCGGGGCACGGGGCGAGCGGAATGAATGTGTGGGTGCCGGTGCGCGACGAGTCGGCCGTCGTCAACGGGTTGCGTACACGCGGCTGGTGGGTGGCGGCCGGGGCGCGCTTCCGTATGGGCTCGGCTCCCGGCGTACGCATCACCGTGGCCGGCCTGGACGGCGCGGACGCGGTGCGGCTGGCCTCGGACTTCGCCGATGTTCTCGGCGAGTCCGAGGCCACCTACGGGGGTTGATCAGCCGCGCTTGCGGGCGATGTCCTCGTAGAAGCGCAACAGGTCGAGATTGTCGACCGAGCCGGGGTTGACAGCCTTGTCGAGCGCCGTGCCTTGGAGGAGGCGCTTCACGGGGACCTCGATGCGCTTGCCCGTGAGGGTGTGCGGGACGCCCGGCGCCTCGATGATCTCGTCGGGGACATGGCGGGGCGAGAGCTGCTCCCGGATCGCCTGCTTGATCTTCGTGCGGAGTGCCTCGTCCAGGACCGCGCCCTCGGCGAGGTGCACGAACAGGGGCATCCAATAGCCGCCGTCCGGCTCTTCGAGGCCGATGACGAGGGACTCGCGGATCTCCGGGAGGCGCTCGACGACTTCATAGATGTCGGCCGAACCCATGCGCACGCCTTGACGGTTGAGGGTCGAGTCGGAGCGGCCGTGGATGATCACCGAGCCGTGGTCGGTGAGGGTGATCCAGTCGCCGTGGCGCCATACGCCCGGGAACATGTCGAAGTAGCTGTCGCGGTAGCGGCTGCCGTCGGGGTCGTTCCAGAAGCGGATCGGCATCGACGGCATCGGGTTGGTGACGACGAGTTCGCCGACCTCGCCGATGACGGGCCGGCCCTGCGCGTCCCAGGCTTGGAGGTCGGTCCCGAGGCAGGGGGCCTGGAGTTCGCCGATGTGCACGGGCAGCGTGGGGACCGCTCCCGCGAAGCAGGAGCAGACGTCGGTGCCGCCGCTGACCGAGGCGATCCACAGGTCCTCGCGCACCTCGTCGTGGAGCCAGCGGAACCCGTCGGGCGGCAGCGGCGAACCGGTGGTCGCGACGCCCTTGACGCGGGACAGGTCGAAGTCGCGGCTCGGATGCACCTCGGCCTTGCGGCAGGCCATGACGTAGGCGGCCGACGTGCCGAACAGGGTGGCGCCGGTGCGCTCGGCCACGCCCCACTGGGCGCCCGTGTCGGGGTAGCCGGGGCTGCCGTCGTACAGGACGACGGTGGTGCCGGTGAGCAGGCCGGAGACGAGGAAGTTCCACATCATCCAGCCGGTGGAGGTGTACCAGAAGAAACGGTCCTCGGGGCCGAGGTCGCAGTGCAGTCCGAGCTGCTTGAAGTGCTCCAGGAGGATGCCGCCCTGGGACTGCACGATCGCCTTGGGCAGGCCCGTCGTACCGGAGGAGTAGAGCACCCACAGGGGGTGGTCGAAGGGCACTTGCTCGAAGACGGGCTCCACCTCGTCCGAGGTGAGCGCGGACCATTCGAGGGTGCCTTCGGGGGCGGGTGTGCCGAGCAGCGGGATGTGCACGACGGCGCGCAGGGTGGGCAGTTCGCGGCGCAGTTCCGCGACGACGTCCGTGCGGTCGTGCTCCTTGCCTCCGTAGCGGTACCCGTCGACGGTGAACAGGACGACCGGCTCGACCTGCTGGAAGCGGTCGAGGACGCTGCGGGCGCCGAAGTCGGGGGCGCACGAGGTCCAGACGGCGCCGACGGCGGCCGAGGCGAGCAGCGCGGTGACCGCCTGCGGGACGTTGGGAAGATAACCGCTGACCCGGTCGCCGGGGCGTACGCCGAGGGCCCGCAACTGGGCGGCGAGCGAGCCGACTTGGGCCCTGAGTGCGGACCAGCTGGTCTCGACCGGTGAGTGGGTCTCGTCGACGTGCAGCAGGGCCGGGTCGTCTGCCCGCGCGGGGTCCTCGGCGGTGCGCAGCGCGTGTTCCGCGTAGTTCAGGGTGGCCCCCGGGAACCACTGCGCGCCGGGCATCGTTCGATCAGCAAGGACAGCTGTGTACGGGGAGGAGAAGCGGATGTCGAACCATGCGGCGACGGCTTGCCAGAAGGTGTCGAGTTCGGCGACCGACCAGCGGTGGAGAGCCGGGTACCCGCCCTCGGCCGGTGCCCCGTAGCGCTCGGCCGCCCAGACCTGGAAGCGGGTGATCCGCGCGGCGGCGATGCGGTCGGAGTCCGGCTGCCACAGGGGCGCGGGCTGCGGAGCGGGGTTCGCTGCTGAGGTCATGGGTCGGCTCCCGGGCTGTAACGCGTGATGTGCGTGTTTCCCGCGCACACGCGAAGGGGTGTGCGCGTGAGGCGGCTGACAGGGACGATGCCATGTGATCGTCTTCCGCACCAGGGTCCCCCACCCATAGTCGGATGCCCGGGCATGTGGCGCCACCACGGGTGAACGGCAGTTGAACGAACCGCACGCGGGGCCGTCCGGGTGGCAGGGTGAGCTGCATGAACGGCGATGACCTGGTGCGCTCGGTGAAGGCGGTCGGCTCGGTGCGGGGGCTGCGGACGGTGCGCTCGGCTCTGCGCCGGCGCCGGGCGGACGCGCGGGACCTGCCCGCGCGCGGACCGGAGCGGGCCCGGGTGCCGGGGGCGGTGATCGTGGCCGAGCCGCGGGCCGGCGGCGGTCTGGTGCGGTTCGCGCGTTCCGAGCTGGAGGTGCGGGTCGCGGTGGGCGGCGCGGTGTTCTGGGGCTGGGACGGGGCGGGGCCGGAGCCGTCGTACGCCCTGAGCGGCCGGGCGCCCGAGCCGGATCCGCGGGCGGTCCTCGAACCGGACAAGGACGGCGGCTGGCGGGTCGTGTCCGAGCGGCTGACCATGGTCATCTCCCGGCACGGCGCGGTGGAGGTGAGCACACCGGGCGGCGTCGTGCTGCGGCGCGAGCTGCCGCCGCGCTGGTGGGAGCCGGTCGGCGGCGGACCTGCCCGCTGGCTGCAGCGGTCCGAAGTGGCCGCCGACGCACGGTTCTTCGGCCTGGGCGGGCGGGCGCACGGGCCCCGGCTGCGGGACGGTGCGTACCGGCTGTGGAACACCGATCCCGGGGGCGGGTTCGGCCCGGGTGACGATCCGCTGTACATCACGATGCCCGTGCAGCTGGTCGTGGCGGACGCGGGGACCCACCTCGCGTTCTACGACAGCACGTGGGACGGGCGGGTGGTGCTGCGCGAGGGCGAGGAGGGCGCGGGGTCCGGGCACGACCGGCCGGGCGCGAGCGAGCTGCGCATGGAGGGAGGACCGCTGCGCTGCTGGGTGGTGGCGGGCACCCCGGCCCGGGTGCTCCAGGGCTGGACGGCGCTGACGGGCGCGCCCGCGCTGCCGCCGTCGTGGGCGCTCGGCCCCCAGCACGCGCGCTGGGGGTTCGGCAGCGAGGGCGAGGTGCGGCGCATCGTCGGCGGGTACACCGAGCGCGGCCTGCCGCTGTCCGCGCTGCACCTGGACATCGACCACTACGACGCCCACCAGGTCTTCACGGTCGACCGCGACGCCTTCCCGGATGTGCCCCGCCTCGCCAAGGACCTGGCGGAGGAGGGGGTGCGGCTGGTCTCGATCGTCGACCCGGCGGTCAAGGCGGAACGAGGAAATCCGGTGTACGAGAGCGGCCTCGCCGCCGGGGCCTTCGTCCAGGACGCCCACGGCCACGAGGTGCACGGCGAGGTGTGGCCCGGGGAGTGCGCCTATCCGGACTTCACCGACCCCAGGGCGCGCTCCTGGTGGGGCGGGCTCTACCAGGAGCGGCTCGACCAGGGTTTCGCCGGGGTGTGGCACGACATGAACGAGCCGGTGGCCTTCGCGCCGTTCGGGGATCCGACGCTGCCCAGGTCCGCGCGGCACGACCTGGACGGCCGGGGCGGCGATCACCGCGAGGCCCACAATGTGTACGGCCTCACCATGGCCCGCGCCGGGTACGAGGGGCTGCGCCGGCTGCGTCCCGACGAGCGGCCGTTCCTCTTCTCGCGCTCGGGCTGGGCCGGGATGCAGCGCTACGGCGGCACCTGGTCCGGCGATGTGGCGACCGGCTGGCCCGGGCTGCGTGCCTCGCTGTCCCTGGTGCTCGGCCTCGGCCTGTGCGGCGTGCCGTACTCGGGACCCGACGTGGGCGGCTTCACCGGCAGCCCCTCGCCCGAGCTGTATCTGCGCTGGTTCCAGCTCGGCGCCTGGCTGCCCCTGTTCCGTACGCACGCGGCGAAGTGGGCGGGGCGGCGGGAGCCCTGGGAGTTCGGCCCGAAGATCCTGGAGAGCGCGCGGGCGGCGCTGGCCGAACGGCAGCGGCTGCACCCGTACTTCGTGACGCTGGCCCACCTGGCGCGGCTGACCGGGGCGCCGTATGTGCGCCCGGTGTGGTGGGGCGTGCCGGGCGACCGGGCGTTGCGGGACTGCGAGGACTCCTTCCTGCTCGGCGATGCGCTGCTCGTGGCCCCGGTCCTGGAGCCCGGCGCCGACCGGCGGGCGGTGCGGCTGCCGCGCGGGCGCTGGTACGACACGACGACCGGCGAGGCCCACGACGGCCCGGGCACGGTGCTCCTCAGCGCTCCCCTGTCCCGGATCCCGGTCCTCGCCCGGGCCGGTTCGGTGATCCCGGTGCGGGGCGACGGGGGCGGCCTGGAGCTTGAGGTATGGGCGCCGGCAGCCGGACGTGCCGGGGGCGGCATGGTGGTGCGGGACGCGGGGGACGGCTGGGAGCCCGCGAAGGTCGAGCGCTTCTCGGCCCGGGTCGCCAATGGCCGGGTGGTGGTGGAGCGGGCCGACGGCGGGGCGGGCGGCGAGCTCGGGTACCCGGTGCGGGTGCGGGGGACGGTGCGCTGAGCCGCCCGCACAGGTGGTGCCCAGCGCCCCGAAGAGGCACGGGGAAGTGCGCGACCAGCCACAGACGGTCCGCGGTCGAACGCCGTCACTTCCCGCGGATCGCCTGGCGGTACTCCCCCGCGAACCACTTCCGTACCGCCTGCGTGTGCAGCGGAAACGTCAACTCGGCCGGTTCACGCAGCAGTTCCCAGCCCTCGGTCTCGTCGGTGGGCTGCGGGGGCGGCAGGACCTCGGCCGGGCGGGAGGGCAACAGGCCGAACAGGAGCAGGTGTTCGGGTGAGCTCAGGGCGTCGGCGAGGCGCACCTCGCCGACCGGGGCCTCGATGCCGGTCTCCTCCTTGAGCTCGCGTACGACGGCGTCCTGCCAGGTTTCGCCGAGGTCGATGAAGCCGCCGGGCAGGGCCAGGCCGCCCAGCTGCGGCTCGATGGTGCGGGTGATGACGACGAGGCCGGTGCCGCGCGCGTCGACAACCGGCAGGAGCGCGATCGCGACGGGGAGCGGATTGCGGTAGGCGACCGTGCCGCAGGCCGTGCAGTCGCGGGGCCAGGCGCCGTCCACGGCGGCGTACGGTGCTCCGCACGCGGCGCAGTGGGAGTCGCTGAGGGGCTGGTTCGGGGTCGCGGTCACCCGCGGACTCTAGTCGACGCCCGTTCTTAAACCGACAGCACCGAACCAACCAGCCTTCCCCACCCGCCAGTTGACCTGATAGAGGGTGTGCACATGACACGACGTACCGAACGACAGGACACCGCCTCCCGGACCTCCCGGCGAAGGCCGTCGCAGGCGTTGCGGATGCTGCGGGGGCTCGCCACCGGGGCTGCCGCGCTGCTCACCGTCACCGCCCTCTCCCCCACCGCACAGGCGGCGCCGGAGCCGAAGGCGCCCGCGGTGTTCGTGGCGCTGCGTTCCATCGATCCCTCGATCATTCAGGAGATGCGCTACATCACCCCGCACGACTTCGTGGGCGAGCCGATCGACGGTTACCGGCAGCCGCTGTGCATCCTGACCCGGCCGGCCGCCGAGGCGCTGCACCGGGCGCAGCTGAAGCTGCTGCGGCAGGGCTACTCCCTGAAGGTGTACGACTGCTACCGGCCGCAGCGGGCCGTCGACCACTTCGTACGCTGGGCGAAGGACCTGGACGACGAGCGGATGAAGGCGGAGTTCTATCCGCGTGTCGACAAGTCGAGGCTGTTCGCGGACGGGTACATCGCCGAGAAGTCCGGGCACAGCCGGGGCAGCACGATGGATCTCACCATCGTGAAGCTGCCCGCTCTGCCCACCCGGCCGTACCACCCGGGACAGCCGCTCGTGCCCTGCTACGCGCCGAAGAATGATCGCTTCCCCGACAACTCCGTCGACATGGGGACCGGTTTCGACTGCTTCGACACCCTGGCGCACACCGACGACCCGCGCATCCAGGGCGCACAGCGGGCGAATCGGCAGTTCTTGAAGAGCACCCTTGAGGCGCAGGGCTTCGTCAATCTGCCCGAGGAGTGGTGGCACTTCACCTACCGGCCGGAGACCTTCCCCGACACCTACTTCGACTTCCCCGTGGCATGGCGGTCCGTGGCCGGGCACTGAATTCCGGTTCGGCCGGTCGCCTCGTCACGGCCAGGTTGGATGCCTGTGGCACCTGGTTCCGTTTGAGAGCCGAGCGGGCGTCCGGGGCCACCCCCGTGGGTCCCGGGCGCCCGCTCTGTCTTCTCGGACGCCAAGGAGCCGTATCCGGTTCTCCGATGAGCGATTAGGTTCTGCCGCATGACGAACACGACGAAGCCCGCGTTCGACGCGACGAAGCCCACGTTCGATTCGTACGAGGAGTTCTGGCCCTACTACGTGGCGATGCACTCCAGGGCCGCCACCCGCTGGGTACATCTGGCGGGCACCCTCACGGGGCTCGCGATCAGCGCCTACGGGCTCGCGCGCGGGCGGAAGCGGTACGCGCTCGCTCTGCCGCTCATCGGGTACGGGACGGCCTGGCCCGCGCACTGGTTCATCGAGAGGAACAACCCGGCGACCTTCGGGCACCCCGGGTGGTCGCTGCGCGGGGACCGGCAGATGATCTCGATGATGCTGGCCGGGCGCGACCGCGAGCTCGGGGAGATCGCCGCCAAGTGGCTGGCTGAGAACCGCTGAGCCAGGACCCGGCCCCGACCGCCCCTCCCCAACTCCGGTTGCCCGTGGCACACTTCTGACGTTCCGTCAGAAGTGAGTGCCGGGAGGGGACTTGACAGACGCACGCACGCGCACGCCTGTGGTCGCGGGCTGGTTCACGGACGCGGAGGGGCCGGACTTCCGGCTGCTCGGCACCCGGTGCGCCGCCTGCTCCTCCGTCTTCTTCCCGCGCGAGGACTCCTTCTGCCACAACCCCGGCTGCGAGGGCGGCGAGCTGGAAGAGGTACCACTCTCCCAGCGGGGTCATGTGTGGTCGTACACCGACGGCCGCTACCGGCCGCCCGCACCGTATGTGTCCGACCCATATGTGGAGTGGGAGCCCTATGTCCTGGTCGCCGTCGAGCTGGCGGCCGAGCGCATGGTCGTGCTCGGCCAGGCCGCACCCGGGGTGAGCACCGCCGATCTGGCGGTCGGGATGGAGGTCGAGGTGGTGCCCGGCGTCCTCAACGAGGATGCGGGGACCACCTGGACGACCTGGCACTGGCGGCCCGTGGAGGTGGCGGAATGAGCGGCGACATCGCGGTCCTGGGTGCGGGCATGCATCCGTGGGGCAAGTGGGGACGGAGTTTCGTCGAGTACGGGACGGTCGCGGCCCGGGCCGCGCTCGCCGATGCCGGGATCGACTGGACGGACGTGCGCTCCGTGGTCGGCGCGGACACCGTGCGCGGCGGCTACCCCGGCTACGTGGCGGGGGCGACCTTCGCGCAGGCGCTCGGCTGGCAGGGCGCGCGCGTGACCAGCGTGTATGCGGCCTGCGCCTCCGGTGCGCAGGCGATCGACACGGCCCGGGCGCAGATCCTGGCCGGGATGGCGGACGCGGTGCTGGTGGTGGGGGCCGATGCCGCGCCGAAGGGGTTCTTCGCGCCGGCCGGGGGCGACCGCCACGACGACCCGGACTGGCTGCGGTTCCGGGTGCTCGGTGCGACCAACCCGGCCTACTTCGGGCTGTACGCCCGCCGCCGCATGGCGCTGCACGGCGACACCGCGGAGGACTTCGCGCAGGTCAAGGTGAAGAACGCGGCGGCGGGCGCGCTCAATCCGAACGCCCGCTACCGCAAGGCCGTCACCGCCGAGGAGGTCGCCGCCTCGGCCGTCGTCGCGGACCCGCTGCGGCTGCTCGACATCTGCGCCACCTCGGACGGCGCCGCGGCGCTGGTCCTGACCAGCATGGACTTCGCCCGTCGGCACGGCGCCCCCGACCCGGTCCGCATCCGCGCGGTCTCCACGGTCACTCCCACCTACCCCAGGGCAGTGCTCGATCTGCCCGACATCGCGACCGACTCGGCGGCCGCGGTCGAGCCCTCCCCGCGCTCGTTCCGGGCGTCCATCGCACGGGCCGCGTACGAGGAGGCGGGCATCGGGCCCGAGGAGCTGTCGCTGGCCGAGGTGTACGACCTGTCCACCGCGCTTGAGCTGGAGTGGTACGAGGACCTCGGGCTGTGCGACGTCGGCGAGGGGGCCAAGCTCGTGCGCGACGGGGCGACCGCGCTCGGGGGGCGGATCCCGGTCAATGCGAGTGGCGGATTGGCGTCGTTCGGGGAGGCCGTGCCCGCCCAGGCCATCGCCCAGGTATGCGAGCTCACCTGGCAGCTGAGGGGCACGGCGGGAGCCCGGCAGGTCGCTGGAGCCCGGGTCGGAATCACCGCGAACCAGGGCCTTTTCGGACACGGCTCCTCGGTGGTGGCGGTGCGCTGAACCGACATGCCCGATCACCTGGATACGTATCGGGCATCCGGAACGTACCCTCCCGTATTCTTCGCTCCGTATGCCAACAGCCCATGCTGTCGGCGACCTTGACGGTCCATCACGGCCGGTGAAAACTTCCCGTTGTCTCTCGGCACCGCCGTATTCCGGCTCCCGGCCGCGCAGCAGGCGCGCGGCTGTCCGGCGCCGCCGCCACGGATGATTCTGCCGAAGGGGCACGCTCGACGCGACGCCGGCCGGCGTCCGGGTTCGCTCCTCGGCCGGCCTTGCCGCCAGGGGAGACGCGCACCGTGCACGGAGACCGGGGCACACCCCGGGCGAGGGCCTAGGAGCCGCGATGAGCAACGGGGACATATTCGTCGGTGAAGTGCTCGGCACGTCGATCCTGATCCTGTTCGGGGCCGGGGTGTGTGCCGCCGTCACCCTCAAGCATTCCAAGGCCAGGGCGGCCGGCTGGGTCGTCATCTCCTTCGGCTGGGGCTTCGGCGTGCTCGCCGGGGCGTACACGGCCGGACCGCTCTCGGGCGGTCAGCTGAACCCCGCCGTCACCATCGGCATCGCGATCGACACCGGCAGCTGGGACAAGGTGTGGATCTATCTCTGCGGCGAGATGACGGGCGCGCTGCTCGGCGCCGTACTCGCCTATCTCGCCTACTTCGCGCAGTTCCAGGCCAACGCCGACAAGGACGACGCGCTGCCGACGCTCGGCATCTTCTCCACGATTCCCGAGATCAGGAACCCCGTCGCCAATCTGATGACCGAGATCATCGCGACCATCGGGCTCGTGCTGCCGGTGCTCTCCTTCGGCAACACCAAGGGGCTCGGCGAGTCCGGCGTCACGGTGCTTGTGGTGGCGCTGCTCGTGGTCGGCATCGGCCTCTCGCTCGGTGGCCCCACGGGGTACGCCATCAACCCGGCACGCGACCTCGGCCCGCGCATCGTCCACGCCCTGCTGCCGATCCCCAACAAGGGGACCTCCGACTGGAGTTACGCCTGGATCCCGGTGGTCGGGCCGCTGATCGGCGGGGCGCTGGGCGGCCTCATCCACCACGCAGCCTTCTGACCCGCAGCCTTCAGAACTAGGGGTAGCCATGACGGACAGGTTCGTCGCCGCGATCGACCAGGGGACCACCTCCAGCCGCTGCATCATCTTCAACCAGGACGGGGCGATCGTCGCCGTCGACCAGCGCGAGCACCGGCAGATCTTCCCCAAGCCCGGCTGGGTGGAGCACGACGCCACCGAGATCTGGTCCAAGGTGCAGGCCGTGGTGGCGGGCGCGCTCGCCAGGGCCGGGCTGCGCGCCGAGCAGCTCAGCGCGCTCGGCATCACCAACCAGCGCGAGACGACGGTCCTTTGGGACCGGGCGACCGGCAAGCCCGTGCACAACGCGATCGTCTGGCAGGACACCCGGACCTCCGCGCTCTGCCACGAACTGGGCGCCACCGACGGGCAGGACCGGTTCCGCGAGGCCACCGGGCTGCCCCTTGCGAGCTACTTCTCGGGGCCCAAGGCGGCCTGGCTGCTCGACAACGTCCCGGGGCTGCGGACGCGCGCCGAACGCGGCGAGATCGCGTTCGGCACCATCGACTCCTGGCTGATCTGGAACCTCACCGGCGGCACGTCGGGCGGAGTCCACGTCACGGATGTCACCAACGCCTCGCGCACGATGCTGATGAACCTGGAGACCCTGCAATGGGACCCCGAGATCCTCGCCGCGATGAACGTGCCCCGCGCGATGCTCCCGGAGATCCGGTCCTCGGCGGAGGTTTACGGCACCGCCGTCGGCCAAGTGGCGGGCGTTCCCGTCGCCTCTGCGCTCGGCGACCAGCAAGCGGCGATTTTCGGACAGGCCTGCTACGACACGGGGACCGCGAAGAACACGTACGGGACGGGGAGCTTCCTGCTCCTCAACACCGGAACCCGGCCGGTCCCCTCGAAGAGCGGGCTGATCACCACCGTCGGCTACAAGATCGGTGAGCAGGCGCCCGTCTACTGCCTGGAGGGCTCGATCGCGATCACCGGAGCCCTGGTCCAGTGGTTCCGCGACCAGCTCGGCATCATCCGCAGCGCCGACGAGATCGAAACGCTCGCGGCGAGCGTCGACGACAACGGCGGGGCCTACATCGTGCCCGCCTTCTCCGGGCTCTTCGCGCCCTACTGGCGCTCCGATGCGCGGGGCGTCATCACGGGGTTGACCCGGTACGTCACGAAGGCGCACCTCGCACGCGCCGTCCTGGAGGCGACGAGTTGGCAGACCCGCGAGGTCGTCGACGCCATGTACCAGGACTCGGGAGTGCAGATCACCACGCTCAAGGTGGACGGCGGCATGACCGCCAACAACCTCCTGATGCAGCATCAGGCGGATGTGCTCGGGGTCCCGGTGATCCGCCCCAAGGTGTCCGAGACGACGTGTCTGGGGGCTGCGTACGCGGCCGGTCTTGCCACCGGTGTGTGGTCGGACCTCGACGAACTCAAGGCGCACTGGCAGCGCGATGTGGAATGGTCTCCGCGTATGGAGGGCCCGGTCCGCGAGCGCGAGTACGCCAACTGGCGCAAGGCGGTGGAGCGCAGCCTCGGCTGGCACGAGGAGGGCGGCCGGTAGGCCCCCACGAACGCGCGGCCCGTACCCCGGTCGGTGGGGGTACGGGCCGCGCTGCGCGCTTCAAAGGCGCGGCGGGCTCAAGTGGTGGCGGGCTGGCGGGACTTCGCCGACATCGCCATGGCGTGCTCGACCACGCCGACCAGGATCTCCTTGACCGACTCACGGACCCGCGCGTCGCACATCAGGAGGGGCACCTCGGGGTCGAGATCGAGGGCCGCGCGCACCGTGTCGACGGGGTAGCGGGCCGCGTCGTCGAAGCAGTTGACGGCGACGGTGAACGGGATGCCGCGCCGTTCGAAGTAGTCGATGCCGGCGAAGCAGTCCTCCAGGCGTCGGGTGTCGGCGAGGACGACCGCGCCGAGCGCGCCCTGCGCCAGCTCGTCCCACAGGAACCAGAACCGGTCCTGGCCCGGGGTGCCGAAGAGGTAGAGCACCAGGTCCTCGCGGAGCGTGATGCGCCCGAAGTCCATGGCCACCGTGGTGGTGCTCTTGCCCTCCACGCCGGCGAGGTCGTCGACCGGGCGGCCCGCCTCACTGAGGCGTTCCTCGGTGCGCAGTGGCCGGATCTCGCTCACCGCGCCGACCAGGGTGGTCTTGCCGACGCCGAAGCCGCCGGCGACGAGGATCTTGAGCGTCACCGGATCGACGTGCCGCTTCCTGCGGCTAGAGCGCCCGAAGGCCATTGATCACCTCGCGGAGAAGGGACTCGTCCGGCAGCTCGGCCGGCGGAACGGGTCGGGTTACGTGCACCAGGGCGTCGGCGACGAGATCGCCGACCAGGACCCGGACCACCCCGACGGGAAGGTCGAGTCCGGCCGCGAGTTCGGCGATCGACTGCGGGGAGTCGCCGCATCGTTCGACGATCTCCACGTGCTCCGGTGAGAGCGTCTGGTCGCGGCCCGGGTCGTCGGCCGCGGGTTCCGGGACGACCACGGCGATCAGGTCGAGACGGTGCTGGCCGGCGCTGGTGGTGCGGCCGCGCGTCATGGCGTACGGACGCACCACCGGCCCCGCGTCGGCGTCGAACCAGTGGTGCGGCCGCCCGGGGGCCGCCGCGTGGCTCTGCGACTGCTCCTGGGCCCGTTGATCTGCGTCACTCATCGCGTCCCCCGCTCATGACGTTCCCCACTCACCCTCCGGTGTGCAGGCCGGTCCGTGGTGCGGTGGTCAGATGGGCGCCGACCCGCTTGACCATCAGTGTCATCTCGTACGCGACCTGGCCGACGTCGGAGTCGGCGTCGGACAGGACGGCCAGACAGCTGCCGTCGCCGGCGGCCGTCACGAAGAGGAAGGCGTCGTCGAGTTCGACGACGGTCTGGCGGACCTTGCCCGCCTCGAAGTGCCGGCCGACGCCCTTGGCGAGGCTGTGGAAGCCGGAGGCCACGGCGGCCAGGTGCTCGCCGTCCTCGCGGGTCAGGTCGCGCGAGGTTCCGGTGGCGAGGCCGTCGCTGGAGAGCACCAGGGCCTTGCGGATGGAGCCGACGCGGTCGACCAGCTCGTCGAGAAGCCAGTTGAGTTCGCCGGAACCGCTCCCTGCGTTGCGTGCTGCGGCTGAGTCCTGTGGCGCGGTCATCGACCGTCCCCCTCCGGTGTGGTTCGTCGTGCGGTGTCGCCTCGGGCGGGTGCGGACGGTCCCTCCGCGGTGTCCGATGCGGCGTTCTGGCGGCGGCCGCGCTGCCAGCCGCGCTGCAGTGCGGCCATGCGGTCGCGCACCTCGTCGGCGTCGCGCTCCGGCTCGGGCCCGTAGTCGGGCTCGGGCGCGGGGTGCCGGCCGTCGGGCGCGTCCTTGAGCTGCGGTGCCAGGCTGGCCTGGCGGACCCGGCGGGGCAGTTCGCCGAGCGGCGTCTCGTCCTCGGGCTGCTGCGCTGCGGGGAGGCTGCCCCAGGACGGTGCGGAGCTGGGCGCGCCCGGCAGGTCGGCCGGGTTGGCGGGCCCCGACGCGGGCGGCTCGGAGAGGCCCGCGGGCTTCACGGGCGTCAGCCCTGACGGCCGCGGCGCGGGCCGAAGGCGCTGCGGGACCTGGGGAGTCGAGGAGCGCGGCGGCTGGGGCGTACGGCGCTCGGGCAGCCGGTTGCCGGACGCGCGGCCCCCCTCGGGGGCCGGTTCCGGCTCGGAGGCCGGGTGGCCGCGCCCGGGGCCGTCCACGCGGCGGCCGTTGTCACTGACCAGGGTCGGCACCCGGTGACGGCGCGGCAGCGGCACGGGGCCCTGCGCCTCGCCCTCGTCGGCGGCCTGCTGGTGCTGCTGGCGGTCGTCGGCCGGATCGGGGGCACGACGGGCGGAGCGCAGCAGTCCGCCGCGGGACGCCTCGATCTCGTCGAGCCCCGCGGGCGCTTCGAGCACGGAGGGCGCCTCCAGGCCCAACGGGTCGAGCGGGGGCTCCAGTTCGACCGGGCCGTCCAGGACCGACTGGCCGGGGATCCCGACGGGCAGCGGGGAGAGCGCGCGGCGCGGGGCGTCCGCGCTCTTGCCGTCGCCCTTGGCGGCCTTGCGGTCGAGCCGGAAGCCGGTGCCCTCGGTGTCGGGCGCGTCGGTGAGCAGGGTCGCCGGGATGAACACGACCGCGGTGGTGCCTCCGTACGGAGAGGGCTGGAGGGAGACGCGTACGTTCTGGCGCTGGGCGAGCCGGCTGACCACGAACAGGCCGAGCCGGTCGGTGTCGGAGAGCTCGAACTCGGGGGTCTCGGCGAGCCGCAGGTTGGCGTCGAGCAGCATCTCCGGGGCCATGCCGAGGCCGCGGTCGTGGATCTCCAGGGTGAAGCCGTTGGCGACCCGCTCACCGTGCACCTGGACGGCGGTGTGCGGGGGCGAGAACACCGTGGCGTTCTCCAGGAGTTCGGCGATGAGATGGGTGAGGTCGGCGACGGCCGGGCCGCCGACGCCGAGCCGGGGCAGCCTGCGCACCTCGATGCGCTCGTAGTCCTCGACCTCGGCGACCGCGGCCCGTACGACGTCCATGAGCTGGACGGGCTTGCGCCACTGGCGGGAGGGGGCCGCGCCGGAAAGGATCACCAGGCCCTCGGCGTGCCGGCGCATGCGGGTGGTGAGGTGGTCGAGGCGGAAGAGGTCGGCGAGCTCGTCGGTGTCCTCGGTGCGCCGCTCCATGGTGTCCAGGAGCGTCAACTGGCGGTGCAGGAGCACCTGGTTGCGACGTGCGAGGTTGACGAAGACCTCGGAGACGCCGCGGCGCATGTCGGCCTGCTTGACGGCGGCTTCGACGGCGGCACGCTGCAGGGTGTTGAGGGCCTGGCCGACCTGGCCGACCTCGTCGCGTTCGTAGTCGAGGCGCGGCGCCTCTGTCTCGACGTCGACCTGTTCACCGGCGGCGAGGCGGCGCATCACGCTCGGCAGCCGCACGCCGGAGACCTCGTGCGCCTCCTTGCGGAGGCGGGTGAGGTCGCGGATCAGCTCGCGGCCGATGCGTACGGACATGAACAGCGAGATCAGCAGGGCGAGGAAGCCGAGCACACCGGCGAGCCCCGCCTTGATCAGTACGTTGAAGGCGACCGGCTCGACCCGGTCCTGGTAGCGGTTGCCGGCCTCGGTGCCCATCTGGGCGAGGTGGTCGAGGACGGGGGTGACGGACTGCTGCCAGCGGGCGGCGTCGATGTGCCGGGGGTCCTTGGCGGGCCCTGCGTCGACGATGGCGGCCTCGGCGGTGCGCAGGGCCTCGGTGTCGGGCCCGCGCCAGTACTGCTCGAAGACGTCGCGTTCGGAGGCGGGCAGGATCTCCAGGTTGGTGTCGTAGAGCAGCTGCCGGTTGGCCACCAGGTCGGAGATCCGGCGCAGTTCGGGGGCCGTCGTCTTCGGGGTGATGAGGGAGGAGGCGACGAGGGCGTCCTCGCGCGAGAGCATCTCGCGGGCCCGGGTGATGCCGACGAGGGCCCGGCCCTGCTTGTCCATCTCCACGTTCTCCAGGGCGTGGAGATTCATGAGGAAGCTGTAGCAGGGGTCGATGAGGCGGTTGTAGAACTCCAGCGCCTGCTGCCGGTCGACGCTGCCCTGGTCGACGGACTGGCGCAGCGAGGCCGTCGAATCGAAGACGTCGAGCACGGACTTGAGGCGGGCCTTGGCGACGGGCTGGAGGTCGCCGCGGACGTCCGAGTCCTGTGCCGCTGCCCGGATTTGGGCCATCGCGGTGTCGGTGGCCGAGCGGCGGCCGCGCAGCGCGGCGAGGGCGTCGGAGGGGCGTTCGTCGGCGAGGTAGACGAGGGTCTGGCGGCGCTCCTGCTGGATGACACGGACCGTGTCCTCGATGGGGTAGCCGACCTTTTTGACGATGTTCGCCACGTCCATCAGCTCGTTGGCCTGCCGGCCGGTGAGATAGGTGGAGAACCCCCACAGCGCGGTGAGGGAGATGAGCGGCACGAGCAGCAACGCCACGATCTTCCTGCGGATGGACTTCCCGCGAAAGCGCATGGCCTCCCCCAGATCAACCGTCAACAAACGGCGTGAGCCTACTACTGACACACAGACAACTCGAAGGCACGTCCGGACGATTTTCGGCCGCCGTCACGAACAGTGATCATGAGTTGTCCTGGTATTCCGGGAGATGACGACCCGCCCTACGGCTGGGGACACCCGTCATGGCGGCTTTTCGACCACTGTGGCAGATGGCTGGAATTCTGCGTTCCGGGCAAATCCCGGGAATCTTCGGGGAGTTCCGTTCGTCTGTCTGTGCGGGAGGTCTGTTACGGGATGTCCGGTGCGGGGGGTGCCTGCGGGGCATCGGGGGTCCGCGGGTGGGGAGGAATGAGGGCATGAGCGTTGAGCAGCAGCCGTTGTGGGTCGAGGAACCTGCCGTGCGACCGCGGCTGCCCGACCCGGTCCGCATCGCGGCGGTGCGCGCGGTCATCATCGTCGCGGCGACCCTGATACAGGCGATGGTCGCCTTCCTGTGCGCGCTGGCCGGTTCGTGGCTCGCTTTCCCGATGGTGCTGAGCAGCATCGGGAGCACGGTGCTCGCCACCTGGGGGGTGCTCGACGTCTGGGTCACCCGCCAGGTGTGGAACCAGCGCAACGGCGTGGTCTCGATGCCCAGCAGTACGGCGCGCAAGCTGCGCAAGGAGCGCCGCCGCGCCCGGCGGGCCGCCCGCACGGCCGAGCGGGCGGCCCGAATACGGTCCGCGGACGGCTCGGGACAGCGGCTGTCCCGAGCCTGAGCCGCCCGGCCGCCACCGACTGCCGCTGCCACCGGGCCGTGCCGCGCCGCGTTGGACGCCTCAACTCCCTTGTCAGGCTGGCTTCTTGAACATGCGCGTCGCGGTGATCTCGCCGTGCACGGTCTCGCCCGCGGTGTCCTGCTGGGGCAGGCCGGGCCGCAGGTGCTCCTCGACGCTGATGTACTTCAGACCCGCCCTGAGGTCCGCGTCGTTGCGCAGCCGGATCACCAGGGGGAACTCTGCGAGCGCGGTCGTGTCGAACAGGCCGGTCGTGTAGAGGAGCTGGACGCCGAGCGCGTCGGACACGGCCCGCTGGAGCTCCAGGAGGTACGTCGCGTTGGCGCGGCCGATCGGGTTGTCGAGGAAGAGCGTCCCGGCGTGCCGGTGCTTGTCCCGCCCGCGGTCGTTGCTGCGCAGCGCCGCCATCGTGCAGTACAGGGCGATGGCGGCGGTGAGCAGCTGGCCGCCGGAGAACACGTCGCCCATCTGCCCGACGGGCACGCGCTCGGCGCGCAGCACCGCGTCCGGCTTGAGGATCTCCACGGAGATGCCGCGCGGCTCAAGGGCCGCCTGCACTCCGCGCAGCAGCAGGGACATGCCGTCCCTGCGCAGGTCGGAGTTCTTCTTGACGGCGGCACGGGTGGCGTCGTCGATGACCTCGCCGAGCCGTTCGGTGAGGGTGGCCTGGTCGGGCTCGTCGAAGCGGATCCGCAGGAACTCCTGCCCGGACCATTCGCCGAGGCCTTCGGGGAGCTGGGAGAGGCGCTGGGCGGAGCGGAGCGTGGTGAGCGCGGACTCCACGAGACCGCGCAGCCGGTCGACGATGGAGTCGCGGTTTCGCTCCAGCTGCTCCAGCTCGTCGGTCAGGACGCGCAGCCTGGGTTCGAAGGCGGCGGCCCAGGCGGCGGCGTGCTCGGGCAGGGAGGCGGCGGGCAGTTCGCGGATCTGCTGGCGGGCCGGGGTGCGGACCTGCTCGTAGCGGGTGGCGTTGGCGTGCCGCACCAGGATGTCGGACGCCTCGCGGACCGCCGAGTCGGCGGCCGAGAGGTCGCCGGAGCAGCCGCGCAGCGAGCGGCGTGTCTCGGCGGCGGACTGCCGGGCCTCCTCCAGGCTGCCCGGGTACGGCTCGGGGGCACTGTCCTCGTCCGGGCCCTGGCTGTTGTCCCGCAGCAGGTCGCGCAGCAGCGCGGCCGTCTCGTCGAAGCCGCCTGCCGCGTCCTCGGCGGCCCGGTGGGCGGTGAGCAGTTCGGCGTGGGCCGCGCGGGAGGTGTCCAACTCGTCGGTCCGCGCGGCGAGTTCGGTGGTCGCGGTACGCAGCAGGGCCTGGGCCTGCTCGGCGTCGGCGGGCACCTGGTCCTCGGGGAGCTCGGTGTGCGTCTCGCCGTCGGAGGGTGCCAGGCGTTCGGCCTCGCCGCGCAGCCGGCCGAGCTGCTCGCTCGCCGTGGACGCCCGGGTCTCCAGCATCTGTACGAGCGACTCGGCGCGGGCGGCAGCCGCCTGACGGGAGGGCCCGTCGGCGCCGTCGGTGCCTTCGAGGAGGGTGGCGGCGCGGGTGCGCACCTTGTTGGTGAGGCGGTCGAGCTCGGCGAGGGCGGCGCTTTCGTCGCTCTCGGCGCGGGCCTGCTCGGCACGCAGGTCGGCGCCGACGCCGACCTTCTCGTACAGCTGGGACGCGGCGCGGTAGGCCTCGCGCAGGGCGGGCAGCGCGGCGCGCGGGGCGTTCGAGTCGGGCTCCGGCAGGGTTTCGGGGGCGCCCGCGATCTCGGCGCGCTCGGCGCGCAGCGCGCGGGAGGTGCGGTGGGCGTCGTCGGCGGCGCGCTGGGCGGCACGGCGGTCCTCGTCGGCGGCCTTGGCGCGCTCCAGGAACGTCTGGGCGCGGGCCTCCGACTCGGCCGCGTCGTCGGCGAGTTCGCGGAGCTTGACCTGCCAGCCGGCCCGCTCGCGCAGCCGGTAGGCGAGCCCGGCGAGCGCGTCGGCCGCGCGCCGGGCGCGCTGGGCTGCCTCTTGGCGTTCGTCGCGTACCTGCGCGGTGTCGGCGGCCGCCTCGTCCGCCTCGGCCCGTACGGTGCGGGCCTCGGTCAGTTCCTGTGCTGCCTCCTTGGCGGCCTCGCGGGCGCCGTGGGCGGCGGTGGCGAGCTCGGCGAGCATGCCGGGCGGGCAGTCGGCGCGCCAGGATCCGATGCGGGCGGCGAGCGAGCGGTCCCCGGTGAGCCGGGCGGCCAGCGTACGGATCTCCTCGTCGCGGGCGGTGGCGCGGGCGCGCAGCGTCTGGCGCTCCTCGTCGGCGGCGCCCTCGTCGTGCATGGCCGGGTTCGGCGGCACGAGGAAGATGCCGCTGTCGCCGCCCGAGTCCGCGGTCGGAACGGGTGCGAGCAGTGCGGCAGTTGTGCCCACGGCCACCGCGGAGCGCGGCAGCAGGGCGGCGCCGGCGAGCGCCTCGCGGGCCCGGGCGTGCGAGGCGGGGTCGGTGATCACCACGCCGTCGACGAGCTCGGGGCGGGCGGCGAGCACGGCGGCGTGGTCGGCGGGGGCCACGGCCTGGGCGAGGTAGCGCCAGCCGGGCAGCGCGGGAATGCCGTGCTCGCCGAGGTACTCGACGGTGGCGAGCACGTCGGGGCTGGGCGGAAGCAGCCCACCGTCGCCGAGGGCGCCGAGGATGCGCGAGTCGTCGGCGGCGGCCGTGCGCAGCTCGAAGAGCTGGCGTTCGGCGGAGGCGATGTTCTGGTCGAGGAGGGCGCGCAGGTCATCCGCGCTGCGGTCCAACTCCTCGGCGCTGAGCGGGCTCTGGGCGTCTTCGCCGTCGTGCCTGCGGGGCTCGGGCACGCCGCCGGTGGCTCCGGGCAGGCTGAGCAGTTCGGCCAGGCGTTCTTCGGCGGCGAGCGATTCGGCGGCCCGGCGCTCGGCGTCGTAGGCGTTCTCGGCGGCGCGGGCGGCGTCCTCGGCGCGGGCCGCGGCCAGTTCGGCGCGGGCCTCGACGGAGGCGGCCTCGCGGGCCCGGTCGGCGGCGGCGCGGGCGGCTTCGCGGGCCGCGTCCCAGCCGGCCACCGCGGTCTTCTCCGCGTCGCTGGCGGCGAGCGCGGCACGGGCCGGGTCGGCGTCCGGCGCGCTGTCGTCGAGCCATCCGGCGCGTACGGCCTCGGCGGTCTCCTGCTCGACCTCCGCCAGGCGCTGGCGCAGGTGCCCGGCCTCGCTGCGGGCGCGCTGGGCCTCGGTCGCGGCGGCGGTGGCATCGCGGTGGGCGGCCTCGCCCGCTTCCTGGAGGCCGGCGGAGCGCTCTTCCTCCTCGGCCGCGACGCGCTCGCCGTCCTCGGCGGCCGCGTGCAGGGCCCGTACGAGATCGGCGGCGGCCTTGGCGCGGGCGGCGAGGGCGGGGGCCGCGTCCCGTTCGGCCTCCTGGATGGCGGCGGCGACGCGGGCCGAGCGGTCGGCGGCGGCGCGGTGGCGCAGGACCGCCTCGGCGGCCTGCCAGGCGGAGTGCAGGGTGCGGGCATCGGCCAGCTCGCGGCGCTGCGCGGCGGCCGCCTTCTCTGCGACGGCGAGCGCCAACGAGGCGTGCCGGTAGGCGAGTTCGGCGGCAATCAGGGAGCTGCGGCCGCGCGCCTGCTCGGCGAGGGTGACATGGTGGGCGGCGGCGGTGACCTGCTGGGCGAGGTCGGTGGCACGGCCGCGCTCGGCGGCGGCGCGGGCGGAGAGCCGGCGGGCGAGGGTGCGGGTGCGGCGCTCGGCCCCGGCATGGATGTCACGGGCCCGGGCGCGCGTCTCGGCGGCTTCGACGATCCGGTTCAGGAGGTCCACCGAGCCCGCGGTGAAGTCGCGTTCGGCGGTGAGCTCGGCGCGGCGGCCGAGCTTGTTGCCGAAGCCGCTGACCAGGTCGGCGAGTCCGTCGGTGTCGCGGGTGTCGGTGACGGCGCGAAGGAGCAGGTCGGTGAAGTCGGAGTCCTTCTTGACCGCGAACAGGCCCGCGGCCTCACCCTCGTCGGCGTTCATCTCCCGCTGGTAGCGGAAGAGTTCGGGGTCAAGACCCAGGTCGCCGAGGTGTTCGTTCCAGCGGTCGTGGATCTCCTCCCAGTACACCTCCAGGTGCGGGTACGCCTTGGTCGCCTCGGTGATGGCGTCACGGAAGCCCTTCATGGTGCGGCGGCGGCCCTGGGCGCCCGAGGCGCCTTCCACGGACGGCCGCATCGCGCTGGACTCGGCGACCGGCAGTGAGTCCAGGCTGAGCCCGGGGCCCGGCCGGAACGAGTACCAGGCCTCGGCGAACTTCCGCGGGTCGTTGGAGACCTGGCGGCCGCGCCATTCGCTGACCTTGCCGACCACGACGAGCTCGCCGGTGAGGGTGTGCTGCCACTCCAGGGCGACGTGCCCGCAGTCGTCGGCGAGCAGGAACTTGCGCAGCACGCCGGAGCTCGCGCCGCCCAGGGTGTTGCGGTGGCCGGGCAGCATCACCGAGAAGATCAGCTTGAGCAGTACGGACTTGCCTCCGCCGTTCTCCAGGAAGAGCACGCCCGCGGGCGCCGGGCGGCGCGGCGGGCCGACCGGCTCGTCCTCGAAGAACTCGGCCTGCGCGGGGGCCGGGTTGGGCACGGGTGCGCCGACTCCTCGCAGGTCAAGCACGGTGTCGGCGTAGCGCGCACCGGCAGGCCCGATGGAGTAGAGGCGGACCCGGGACAACTCGTACATGTCGGCGGACTCTCGTGGTGGTGGGGGTGGGAGGCGAGGTCAGGAGTGGAACGGAAGCCCGGCGTCGGCCACCAGGTCCAGGTCGTCGGCGTCGGTCGGCGGGAGCAGGGTGGCGCCGCCGTCGGTGACCGCGACCACGCCGAGTTCGATCAGCTCGGACAGGGCGGCGCTGCCCGCCATGTCGCGGACCTGCAACTGGTAGCGGGCGGTGGTGCGGTAGGCGCCGCCCGCGTCGTCGCCGGTGCGCTGGAGGAAGCCGGATTCGGTGAGGAAGGCGACGGCCTTGGCGACGATGCCGGTGGTCGAACCGGCGAGCCGGCGCGCGTCCTTGGTGGCGCCGGTGGAACTGCGCCGCGCGTAGATCCGCCAGGCGGCCTCCAGGCCCGGGGCGCCGCTTTCGGGGTCGGTGTTCTCGCCCATCTCCTCGGCCCGCTCCTCCAGGCGGCGGCAGGCCTGCCGCACGAAGGCGTCGACGCCGTTGACCGTGATCCGGCCGATGTAGCCGTCGTCGGCGAGGTCCTCGGGCCGGGGGAACGCCATCGCGGCGACGGCCAGATGGGCCAGGCCGTGCAGGAAGCGGTCGGCGGAGTCGGGGGCGGCGGCCCGGCGCGCGTAGTCGCCCATGCGGACGGCGAAGACCGAGTCCTCGGCGGCCGTCACGGCCATGCCGGCGCGGGGCGACACCTCCAGGACGACCAGGCCGAGGCCGGCTGCGACGGCGTCCGCGAGGCGGGCGAACGCGGGGTCCTCCCGGTACCTGCGCAGCAGCTCGCCGTACTCGGCGTCCCTGGCCGGGAGCAGCTTGGGCTGCAGGCCGAAGGCGACAAGCCGCGCGGCGTCGGCGGCGTCGGCGGGGGTGACCCTGGGCTCGCCGCCGGTGCCGGGTGCGGCGGGGGTGGCCCGCGGCTCGCCGCCCGTGCCGGGTGCGGCGGGCGCCGGGGCCTCGGCGTCGTCGCCGAACGCGGGCTCGGGGTGGTGGTCGGTCACGGGTGTGTCTCCTTGGTGCGTACGTCTGGTGCGGGGTGCTGGTCGCCTGCGGCGGGCTTGCTCCCCACTCCGCCCCTTCCCGCTGTGACACTCTGCGGCTCAGCCGCGTGGCCTCCGGGGTTGAGTGGAAGAGGAAGGGTGTTCTTTCCGGGGGCTCCGCCCCCAGACCCCCGCGGGGGCTGCGCCCCTCGACCCCGCCGCGGGTTCAAATCCAGCCCCTCCGGCGTTTGAGGAGCGGGGTCTGGGGCGGAGCCCCAGGACCACCGGCCGGTACCGCTCACGCCGCCTCCGTCCGGCCCGCCGCCATCCCCACCGCGTCCAGCAGCGCCGTCCCCACGATCAGGTCCGCCCCGCCGAACTCCGGGTCGTCCAGCTGCGTGCCGTCGTCCACCGCGAACAGCAGCCGCTCCTCGCCCTGGCGGTATGCCGTGCCCACCGGGGGGCTCGCGGCGTGGACCGCCAGCAGGGCGACCAGGTACGGCAGTTCGGGGTCGAGGCGGCGGGCCTCGGCCAGCAGGCCGGAGAGCCGGCGCGGGGCGTCGTGCTCCAGGTCGAGCAGTTCCATGGCGGCGGCGAGCTGCTCCTCGCTGAACCGGCTGTCGTCGGGGGTGGCGATGAGGTCCGGCTCGGGCATCTCCGCGCCGAGGTGCTCGCGCTCCACGGGGGGCGTGAGCAGTATGTCCACAAGGTCGCCGACCCGTACGGACACCGGGGTGCGCAGGCCGGTCCCGCGCGCGAAGAAGGCGTCGGTGACCCGGATCGCGTCCGCCACCGGGAGCGGCAGCAGCGGGGCGACCAGCTGGCCGTACAGGTCGAGGCCGGCGCGCGCGGCCGGGCGGGCGAAGGCCTGGCGGTCCTGTTCGGCACGGAACAGCGGGCCCGCCTCCAGGAGGCGGGACTGGAGCTGGGTGTGGCGGCGGATGCAGTCCTTGACGATGTCGACGAGCTCGGCGGCGCGGCGCTTGTGCTCGGGGTCCTCCGCCTCGTCGCGGGCCTTGCGGATGTTGGTGAGGATCGCGTTTTCGTGCCGGTAGCGGTCGGCGACGTGGTCGAGGGCCTCGGCGATCATGTCCGGCACCGCGTTGAGCCAGTCGACCGCGCGCACGTTGCGCCGCGTGGCCTCCAGGGTGCGCCGCAGCGTCTCGGCGTACTGGACCGTGCGGTAGCGGGCCTGTTCGGCGGCGAGCTGGGCGTCGGCCAGGCGGCCACGGCTGATCAGGACCTCCAGCTTGACCTCGGCCGCGATCTGGGCGCTGGTGACGTCGGTGTCGAGGGCGCCCACCAGGACGTTGACGGCCTCGTCGGTGGTGCGCAGGTACACGGCGCCGCCGTAGCCGGGGACCTCTTCGAGGAGCTTGAAGTCGTAGTCCCGGCGGACGTACACCCCGTCCGGGTCGAACGTGCCGTACACCGCGCGGAAGCCCCGGTCCACGCTGCCCACGTTGATCAGGTTCTCCAGGACCCAGCGGGCCACCCGCTCGTGCTCGGCGGCGGGCCGGGCCGGTGCCTGGGCGGCGACGCGCGGGACGAGCCGGGCCACGATCTGCTCGTGGTCGGCGCCCGTGTCGAAGTCCATGTTCAGCGTGACGAGGTCGATGGAGGCGAGGGCCACCTCGGCCATCGCGTACACCGAGTACTCGCCCGCGAGGTTGGCCTTGCGCACGTCGAGGTCGTGCAGCGGCGCGGTGCACGCCAGCGCGCGCAGCCGCCGCGCGAGCCCCTCGTCGGCGGCCGGGCCCGGTGCGGGGCGCGCCGCCGCGCTGAGCTGGGGCGGAACGGGTTCCGTCGAGGCAGGCGAAGTCACGGTGGACAGATTAGGTCCTCGCACTGACAACGGTCGAAACGGCGCAGATCAGCCCGCCTCTGAGGGCCTCTCACAGCGGTTGCGCAGCAGCTACGCGGGGGCGTCCGCGACCAGTTTCCCGTACGCCTCGACGAGCTGGGCGCGCGAGTCGTCGAGGTAGTCGGCGAGCAGCCGCTCGGCCGGCGCCCGCTCCCCCGCGCGCAGCGCTTCGAGGATCTCCCGGTTGCGTACGAGGTAGGGCTGGTGGAGGCGGCGCGGGTCGTCCACCACGTGGAAGGCCAGGCGGAGTTCGGCGAGCACGCCGCGCATCAGCTCGTCGGTGCGGGCGCTGCCCGCGAGGCCCACGAGTTCGCGGTGGAAGTGGATGTTGGCGGTGGAGACGCCCTGCCAGTCGCCCTGCTCGGCCGCGCGTTCGCCGCCCGAGACGGCGTCGTCGAGCCCGTCGAGGCGGTAGGGCGGCTCGCCGAGCCCCTGGACGACGGCGCATTCGACGAGGCGCCGGGTGCGGTAGATGTCGGCGACGTCCTCGACGGCGAGCACCCGGACGAAGACCCCGCGGTTGAGTTCGTGGACCAGGAGCCGTTCGTGGGTGAGCAGCCGGAAGGCCTCGCGCAGGGTGTTGCGCGAGACTCCGAGGGCCTTGCCGATGGCGTCCTCCGCGAGGCGCTCCCCCGGAGGGAAGAAGCCTGCCGCGATCCGGCTGCGCAGGATGTCCGCGACCCGCTCCGCCGTGCTGGTGCGGCCGAGCAGCGCGCGGTCCTCGGCAAGCCCGCCGGGTCCGGAGTCCGTTGTCGCCACAGCGCCCTCTCTCCCCGCCGGCCGCTCCCGCCGACGCGTGCGCCCATCGTAGAAGCATCGTGAGGGCGTGAGCGCATGAGGATGCAGGAACATCTCGGCATGAGTCTTGTCGGATCGTTCAACAATCCCCTACGTTGAGGAAACCGCACACCGACACCGCACGACCGGCACCGCACACCGGTACCGCGTTCCAGGGCGGCCGCACCCCGGACGCGCGCCCGAGGAACCTCAGGAACCGGACCCACTCCGGCCCCGCACAGTCTCGGCAGCCCTCTCGTCCCCTCCTGCGAGGTGCACATTGAGCACGACCAAGGCACAGCCGCAGCACGGTCAACACCCACACGACAACGGCCCGTTCGGATGGCTGCGCACGCTCGGCCCCGCCGGCCGCCGCGCCTTCTCAGGCGCCTTCGGGGGCTACGCCCTCGACTCGTACGACTTCTTCACGCTCCCGCTCACCATGGTCGCGATCTCGGCGTACTTCGGGCTCGACACCGGCCAGACGGGGCTGCTCACGACCGTGACGCTGGTGGTGTCCGCCGTCGGCGGCGCGTTCGCCGGGGTGGTCGCGGACCGGATCGGCCGGGTCAGGGCACTGATGATCACCGTCGGCACCTACGCGGTCTTCACGGTGCTCTGCGGATTCGCGCCCAACTACGAGACGCTGCTGGTGTTCCGCGCCCTCCAGGGGCTCGGCTTCGGCGGCGAGTGGGCGGTCGGCGCGATCCTGGTCGCCGAGTACGCCTCGGCCGAGCACCGCGGGCGGACCCTGGGGGCGGTGCAGAGCGCGTGGGCGGCCGGCTGGGCGCTCGCCGTCGTCGTGTACACGCTGGTGTTCCGGTACGTGGACGCGGACACCGCCTGGCGCGTGGTGTTCTGGACCGGCGCGCTCCCGGCCCTGCTGCTCGTCTACGTACGCCGCAACGTCAGCGACGCGCCCCAGGCCACCGAGCAGCGCCTCGCCACGGCCCGCACCACGAGCGGCGGCCCCACCTTCGCCGCCATCTTCCGGGGCCCGCTGCTGCGCACGACCCTCTTCGCGGTGCTGCTCTCGGCCGGTGTCCAGGGCGGCTACTACACGCTCGCCACCTGGGTGCCCACCTTCCTCAAGAGCGACCGGCACCTCACGGTCGTCGGCACCGGCGGCTATCTGGCCTTCCTGATCTCCGGCGCCTTCATCGGCTATCTGACCGGCGGATACCTCACCGACCGGCTCGGCCGGAAGAAGAACATCGCCCTGTTCGCGGTTCTGTCGGCCGTGTGCATCCTCGCCTACACACACCTTCCGTCCGGGGCCAACACCCTCCTCCTGGTGCTCGGCTTCCCGCTCGGCTTCTGCATGTCGGCGATCTTCAGCGGCTTCGGCTCGTTCCTCAGCGAGCTGTATCCGACCGCCGTGCGCGGCACCGGCCAGGGCTTCACGTACAACACCGGCCGGGCCGTGGGCGCGTTCTTCCCCACCCTGGTCGGCTATCTCGCCGGCAGCTGGGGCGTCGGCGGCGCCCTGGTGTTCGGCGCGGTCGGCTACGCCATCGCCGTACTGGCCCTGCTCGGACTGCCCGAGACGCGAGGACAGGAGCTGACGTGAACGCCATGGAGCCCTTGACGTCCCCGGGCGAGGCCCGCGCCCTGTTCCGTTCGGGCACGGACGTGCCGACCGCGGGCTGGGCGCCCGGACACACCCAGGCGAACCTGATCTCCGTACCGGCCGACTGGGCCGAGGACGTACGGCGGTTCTGCGAGCGCAATCCGCAGCCCTGCCCGCTCCTCGACGTCACGGAGCCCGGCTCCTTCAGGACGCGGCTCGCCCTCCATGCCGACTTGCGCTCGGAAGTTCCCCGCTACCGCGTGTGGGAGGACGGCGAGCTCGTCGCCGAGCCCGCCGACGCCGCCGCCTTCTGGCGGGACGACCTGGTGACGTTCCTCATCGGGTGCAGCTTCACGTTTGAATCCCAACTGGCCGCGGAGGGCGTGCCGTTGCGCCACATCGAGCAGGGCCGCAACGTCTCGATGTACGTGACGAACCGGCCCTGTCGGCCCGCGGGGCGGCTCAGCGGCCCGCTGGTGGTGTCGATGCGGCCGATCCCGTCCCACCTGGTGGGCACGGCCTGCCGGGTGACACGGGCGATGCCCGCGGTCCACGGCGCGCCCGTGCACTCGGGCGATCCGGCGGCGCTCGGCATCGCGGACCTGTCCCGGCCCGACTTCGGGGACCCGGTGGACGCCATGCCGGGCGACGTGCCGGTGTTCTGGGCCTGCGGGGTCACCCCGCAGGCGGCGGTGATGGCGTCCCGCCCGCCGTTCGCGCTCACCCACGCGCCGGGCCGGATGTTCGTCACCGACATCCGCGACGACCGGTACCGGACGCCCTGACCCGCACTGGCCGAGCGCCCCCGCCCCGCCCGGGGCAGACTGCACCACAGGACCACGCACCCTCGTGAACAGGAGATCCCGCGCCCATGACCCGGTCCGCGACGACGTCGATCGACCTCAATGCCGACCTCGGCGAGGGCTTCGGCCACTGGCGGCTGACCGACGACGAACAGCTTCTGTCCGTCGTCACCAGTGCCAATGTGGCCTGCGGCTTCCACGCGGGCGACCCGGCCATCATGCGGCGGGTGTGCGCCCAGGCGGCGGAGCGCGGCGTACGCATCGGCGCCCAGGTCTCCTACCGCGACCTGGCGGGCTTCGGCCGCCGCTCCATGGACGTTCCGCCTCATGAGCTGGCGGCCGAAGTCGCTTACCAGATCGGCGCGTTGGAGGTCTTCGCGCGCGCCGCGGGCAGCCGGGTCTCGTACGTCAAGCCGCACGGCGCGCTCTACAACCGCGTCGTGCGCGACGAGGAACAGGCGGCCGCCGTCGTCGAAGGAGTACTCCTGGCGGGCGGGGCGCTCCCCGTCCTCGGGCTGCCCGGTTCGCGGCTGCTCGCGGCGGCCGAGCGGGCCGGGCTCGGCGTCGTCACCGAGGCGTTCGCGGACCGCGCCTACACCGCGCACGCCACCCTGGTGCCGCGCGGGCGGGACGGCGCGGTCGTCAGCGACCCGGACGCCGTGGTCGCGCGAGCGGTCGCGATGGCCCTGGACGGCACGGTCGTGGCCGAGTCCGGCGAGCCGGTGCCGGTCGGCGCCGGCTCGCTGTGCCTGCACGGCGACACGCCGGGCGCGGTGGACCTGGCCCGCCGGGTGCGGGCGGCGCTCGAGTCGGCGGGCGTCCGGGTGGCGGCGTTCTCATGAGCACCCTGCGCCCCCTGCCGGTCGGGGAGCACGCTCTCCTTGTCGAGCTGGAGAACGGCGAGGCGGCCGGCGCGCTGCACGCCGAGCTGCTGCGCCGCCGCGCCGCCGGAACGCTCCCTGCGGTACGGGAGATCGTGCCCGCGGCCCGCACGGTACTGCTCGACGGCATCACCGATCCCCAGGCGCTGGCCACCCAGTTGACGACGTGGCGCATCCCTCCTTTGGAGGCGGGCGCCCAGGAGACGGTGGAGATCTCCGTGCACTACGACGGCCCCGATCTCGCGGACGTCGCGGCCCTGTGGCAGGTCTCGGAACAGGAGGCGGTACACATCCACTCCTCGGCCGAGTTCCGGGTCGCCTTCTGCGGGTTCGCGCCCGGCTTCGCCTACCTCACCGGGCTCGGCGAGCGGTACGCCGTGCCGCGCCGGGACACCCCGCGTACCTCGGTCCCGGCGGGCTCGGTGGCCCTCGCGGGTCCGTACACCGGTGTCTATCCGCGCCCCTCCCCCGGCGGCTGGCAGCTGATCGGCAGTACGGACGCCGCCCTGTGGGACCCGCACCGCGAGCCCGCCGCACTGCTCACCCCGGGCACCCGGGTCCGCTTCGTGCCCCGGGCGGCGCGATGACCGACCGGGCCCTGTCCGTCGTACGGGCCGGAGCGCTGACCTCCGTACAGGACGAGGGGAGGCACGGCCACGCACACCTCGGGGTGCCGCGTTCGGGCGCGCTCGATCTGCCCGCGAGCCGTCTTGCCAACCGCCTGGTCGGCAATGCCATGGGGGCGGCCGTCCTCGAAACGACCCTCAACGGGTGTGCGGTACGCCCTCGTTGTGCGGTCACCGTGGCGGTGACCGGCGCGCCCTGCGCGGTCACGCTGGACGGCCGGCCGGTGGCGTGGGGCGCGCCGGTGCGGGTGCCGCCGGGGGCCGTGGTCGAGGTGGGCGCGGCGACGCACGGGGTGCGTTCCTACCTGGCGTTCGCCGGCGGCATCACCGTCGAGCCGGTGCTCGGCAGCCGCTCCACCGACCTCCTGTCGGGCCTCGGCCCGGCCCTGCTCAGGGACGGCGCCGTGCTGCCGCTGGGCCGCCCGGGAAGCACATACCCGCACGTGGACGAGGCGCCCGCGCCGGGCGTGCCGCAGGAACTGGTGCTGCGCATGCGCCCGGGGCCGCGCGCGGACTGGTTCACGGCGGACGCCACGGCCGTTCTCGCCGCCGGACGCTACCGGGTGTCCTCGGCGAGCAATCGCATCGGGCTGCGTACCGAGGGGCCCGCGCTGCGGCGCGCCGTGGAGGGTGAACTCCCCAGCGAGGGAATGGTGTTGGGCGCGGTGCAGGTGCCGCCGGACGGACGGCCGGTGGTCTTCCTCGCCGACCATCCGACGACCGGCGGCTACCCGGTGATCGGCGTCGTCCCCGAACCCGACCTGGCGGCCGCCGCTCAGGCCACCCCCGGTACGCCGCTGAGGTTCGCACCGGCGGGCCGGCCCTGACCCGGCGAAACGGCCGCCAGGGCGGCCGTCAGGGCTCCGGCGGCATGCAGATCGAGCCGCGCCGTGTGGCGCAGTTCCTCGCCGGCCAGGCGGAGCAGCTGGGGCAGCAGGTCGGTGGAGCGGCGGGCCAGCCAGGCGGTGCCCGAGGTGGCCAGCCAGAAGAGCGAGGCGGCGGCACTCGGCGGCGGCTGTTCCGGTTCGACCGGGGGTGGTGCGCCCGGTGCCAGGCCGCGCTCGGCGAGCAGCGTGTGGCAGCGGGCCGCGATCAGCCGGTGCCCGCGCTCGCCGGGATGCAGCCGGTCCGCGCTCCACAGGGCGCGGTCCTCGACCCAGGCCGGCTCGGCGAGGTGCAGATGGACCGCTCCGTACCGCGCGGACAGGGCGTGCACCACGGTGTTGACGGCCCGCTGTCTCCTGGCGAGCGGGCGGGCGAGCGGCCCCGGCAGCCCCAGCATGGCGCCCGGGTCGGGCAGACAGGCGGTGAGCAGCACCGCTCCCTGCCCGGTAAGGCTGCCGTACACCGCGTCGAGGCGTACCGCGACGCGGTGAATGTCGAAGGAGCGGCGCAGTGTGTCGTTGACGCCGACGACGACCGAGGCGAGGTGGGGCGCGAACTCCCCTGCCATCGGCGCCTGTTGCTCCAGCACGTCCAGGGTGAGCGCTCCGCTGGCGGCGAAATTGCGGAACTCCCAGCCCGGCTGGTGACCGGCGAGCAGCGCCGCCCAGCCGCGCCAGCCGCCGCACACCGGATCTCCGACGCCTTCGGTGAGCGAGTCGCCGAGTGCCGCGAACCGGAGCCCCCGCAGGGGCAGTTCGACGGCCGCACCGGCGAAGGCCATGGCGGTCACACGATCACCTCCGGTGTCGCCAGGACGGCGCCGGACCGCACCGCCACCGGCGCGTCGTGCGCGGCGAGAAAGGCCACCACCGAGGCGTCCCAGCCGAACAGTTCGGCCCGCGCCCGCGCGTCCGCCCGGCGTCGCCGCTCGGGCCTGGCCAGCAACTCCCGCACAGCAGCGGCGAATTCCTCACCCGTGCTCCCGGCCGCGAGCCCCGCGTCGCCGATGACCTCGGGCAGTGCGGACGACGCGCTGCACACGACCGGGGTTCCGCAGGCCAGCGCTTCGAGGGCCGAGAGTCCGAACGTTTCCGCCGGGCCCGGCGCCAGGCAGATGTCAGCCGCGGCCTGAAGGTCGGCCAGCGTCTCGCGGTCGGCGACGTGCCCGAGGAACTCGACCGGCAGCCGTTCGGCGGCCGCCCGGCGCTCCAGGCTTCCCGCCAGCGGGCCGTCCCCCGCGACCACAAGCGCCGCCCGCACGCCCGTGCGCCGCAGCGCCGCGAGCGCGTCCAGGGCGAGACCCGGCCGCTTCTCGACGGAGAGCCGTGAGCACATCAGGAGCAGCACCCGGGCGCCGCGCGCGTGCCGGGCCCGCAGCACCGTCGAGCGCCGCCCGGGCCTGCACTGCGCGAGATCGACACCGAGTGGGGCCCGCACCACATTGCGCGCGCCGATCCGTACGAACTCGCGCTCGGCCCATTCCGTGGTGCACACGATCCGCGAAAACGCCCAGCCCGTACGCCTGTTGAGCCGGTCGGCGGCGCCGCCGGCCACGGCTTCGGGCAGGCCCCAGGTGCGCAGGACCCCGTCGGCCGTCTCGTGCGAGACCATCACCGAGGGGACCCGGGCGCGGCGCGCCCACTCGCCGGTCCAGCGCAGGGTGGTGCGGTCGGACACCTCGATGCGGTCGGGCGCGAGGTCGTCGAGGACCCGGCGGACCCGGCGCCGGTCGGCGAGCACCCGGTAGCCGCCGGTGCCCGGCAGCACGACGCCCGGCAGGGTGATCACCCGCCCCTGCTCGGTGAGTTCGTCCCGTGCCCGACCGCCCGGCACGACGAGCACGGGTTCGTGCCCGGCCGCCAGATAGCCCCGGCCGAGCTCGCGCAGCGCGGTGCGAAGGCCGCCGGAGGCGGGGGTGACGAAGTTGGCGAGCCGCACGATCCTGAGGCCGCTCATGCCGCCACCGCCGCGCGTGCGCCGAGCACCTCGGCATAGTGGTCCAGGAGCAGATCGCCGACGGCGGCCCAGGTGCGGCCGCGCACGGCGGCCCGCCCGGCCTGCCCGTAGGCGCCTCGCAGCCCCGGCTCCGCGAGCTTCAGGACGGCGTCGCGGACGGCTCCGGCATCCCTCGGCGGCACCAGGAGGCCCGTACGTCCGTGGCGTACGAGATCGAGCGGGCCGCCCGCCGCGGGCGCGATCACCGGCACTCCGCTCGCCATGGCCTCCTGCACGGTCTGGCAGAACGTCTCGTGGGGCCCGGTGTGTGCGAAGACGTCCAACGAGGCGTGGATCCGGGCGAGTTCGTCCCCTGTGCGGCGGCCGAGGAAGACCGCGCCGGGCAGGGCGGCGCGCAGGGCCGGCGCGCTCGGCCCGTCCCCGGTGACGACGACGCGTACGCCGTCCAGGGCGCAGACGTCCGCGAGGAGTTCCACCTGCTTCTCGGGGGCGAGGCGGCCGACGTAGCCGACGATCAGTTCGCCGTGCGGGGCGAGTTCGCGGCGCAGGGCGGCGTCGCGCCTTTCCGGCCGGAAGCGGTCGGTGTCGACGCCGCGGGGCCAGAGCCGCACCCGGCGCACCCCGTGCTCCTCCAGGTCGCGCAGGGCCGAGGTGGACGGTGCGAGGGTGCGGTCGGCGGCCGAGTGCACGGCGCGCAGGCGCCGCCAGGCAGTGCCTTCGCCGGTGCCCATGTAAGTGCGGGCGTACCCGGCCAGATCGGTCTGGTAGACGGCGACGGCGGGAACGTTCAGGCGGGCCGCGGCGGCCATGCCGCGTACGCCGAGGACGAAGGGGCTCGCCAGGTGGACGAGGTCGGCCCGGTGGGCCGCGATCGCGGCGGCGACCCGGCGGCTGGGCAGCGCGAGGCGGACCTCCGGATAGCCGGGCAGCGGAAGCGAGGGCACCCGTATGACGGGGCACGGCACGTCAGAGCCCTCCCCCGTGGCCGTGGCCGGGGCTATGACGAGCGGTTGGTGACCGCGTGCGGCGAGATGCCGGGCGGTCTGCAGGGCGCAGTGGGCCACGCCGTTGACGTCGGGCGGGAAGGATTCGGTGACGATGACGACACGCATACCCGTGTTGTCGCCGCGCCGGAAGTGGCCCGGCCGACTTGGATCTTTCCGCCCGGGGAACGTCCCATGAGCGTTGTCTCACCCGGAGGCCGGGGCGTGGATCGCACGGACCTGCCTCCGGTTGCCGTGGGTCACACGGCGGTGGGGTCCGGGCCGAGCCGGTCGTGGATGGCGCTCTGCACCTCGGCCTCCTCGGCCGGGTCGGCGGCGAGCCTGCGCAGCCGCTCCGCGACACGGGCGTCGACGAGCTCGGCGTACTGGGCGGCCACTTCTCTGGTGGTCTCCTCGCAGTCCCACAGGCATTCGACGGCGAAGCCGGTGGCGAACGTCGGATCGGTGGCGGCGAGCGCGCGGGCGGTGCGGCCGCGCAATTGGGAGGAGGCGGTCTCGCGGTAGACGTGCCGCAGAACGGGCGCGGCGCAGCAGATGCCGAGCCGTCCCGCCCCGTCGACGAGTGCCCGCAGGAGCGGCGCGTCGGGGCCTTCGGAACGTACGGTCTCGCGGAGGGCGCCGAGCACCAGCTTCTCGTCGCCGGCCTCGCCGCGTGACGCGAGCACGCTGGCGGCGGAGGCACCGAGTTCGTCGGGGCGCTGGACCCAGCCGCGGGCCCGGTCGACGGCCTCGGGGCCGCACATCCGCTCGAAGGCGTGGACGGCGGCTTCGGCAGCGATACGAGAGCCCGCCGAGACGGCGGGCTCGATCAGGTCGAGCACGCGGGCGTCGCGCGACTCGGCGAGATAGTGCAGGGCGGCGCCGCGGGCTCCGTCGGTGCCTGAGCGGGCCGCCTCGATGATGGCGTCCCGGTCCTCGGGCCCGGCGACGGCGCCGAGGCACCTGGCCGCGGGAAGGTGCAGGACCGCGCCGCGTTCCAGGCCTTCGTCGGCCCAGTCGAAGACGGCCTGGACGCTCCATCCGGGGCGGGGTCCGGACGGCCGCATCTGGCGCTGCCAGCGGTCGAAGGAACCGGTCTCCTGGGCGGCCCGCACCCGGGCGCCCACGCTCTCGCGCGGATCCTCGGCCCACAGCCGCCAGGGGCGCGGCTCGTAGGCGTCACGCACGGTGGCGGCGAGCTCCGCGTCGCCCTCCGCGGTGGCGGGGAAGCGGCCGAGCACGGACGTGGCGAGGCCGCGCAGGCCCGCGTCGTCGTCGCGCAGCGCGAGCTCGTCCAGGGCCCAGGCCCAGTTGGAGCCGGCCGCGGCGTAGCGGCGGAGCAGCGCGAGCGCGTCGTTCCTGCCGTACGAGGCGAGGTGACCGAGAACGGCGAGGGCGAGCCCGGTCCTGGAGTCCTCGGTGTCGAGGATGTCCTCGGCGCCGAAGAGGTGGCGCTCGATCTGGTCGAGCCCGCCGTCGAGATCCAGGAAGAGGCGCGCGTAGTACAGCGAGCGGTTCTCGACCTGCCAGTCGTGGCGGGGGTCGCTCAGTACGCAGTGGTTGAGGGCCGCCAGGGCCTCGTCGCGCGGGGCGGCCAGCGCGTGCAGGGTGCCGTCGCCGCGGCCCCGCTGCAGCAGACCGAGCAGCGTGCCGCTCGGCGCTATGACTGGATCGAACATGGAAATAGCCTCACATCAAGCTGTCGACGCAACCGGGGATTCGTGCCTTGCCCTAGGCCGCGCAGCAACATGAGGGGTCGCCCGCCGTCTTCTGCTTGGTGTAGACCATCTTCCTGCCTTTCGTCGCGGTCCCCGATGTAGGGACCCTGCCCCCGATGTAGGGGTTCGACGTCATGATGACCCAGCCATTTCGCCATCGCGACCACATTTACGGCGCCCCTCTCAGCGGGCTCTTCGGTGGATCCCCCGTAAACGCTCGGTGGACGCTCAGTTGGCCCCGAACAGGGCGAGCAGGTCCGTCTTGCCGAACATCCTGGCGGTGTCGACCGCGGAGGGCGTCCCGGCGGAAGGATCGGCTCCGCCGGCCAGGAGGGCCTTGATCACGGCGTCCTCGCCCTTGAAGACGGCGCCGGCGAGCGGGGTCTGGCCGCGGTCGTTGGCGCGGTCGGCCTCGGCACCGCGGGCCAGCAGGGCGGCCACGGCCTCGGCGTGCCCGTGGTAGGCGGCCAGCATCACGAGGGAGTCGCCGCGGTCGTTGGTGAGGTTTGCGGGCACCCCGGCGTCGACGTACGCGGCGAGCGCCTCGGCGTCACCCTGACGGGCCAGCTCGAAGATCTTGGCGGCCAGCTCGACCACCTCGGGATCGAGTTCCTCGCTCATCGAAAACTCCTTAGGGGCAACGGAACAAACCCGCACGGCGACAGAGCCGTACGAGTGAATCGACAGGGTACTGCCCGAGGGGGGACATGACGTGGCCCTACGGCGGCAAAGATCACCGCGAGTGACGGTTTCGCGTCCCTGCGGCCGCACAGTGTGCCGCCCCGGGCCGCTTTTCATATCCGCCACTCCAGTGAAATTGGCAATATTTCACCCGTTTGCACCTTTTATCGCATAGATACTTCCTGTGAGCCTGGAAGAACTCATGGTGACCGTCCCCTCGACCAGGAGATCCCCAAATGATCCTGTCCATCTCAGGCGTGGTGCTGCTCGGAATCATCTGCTTCCTCTTCTTCAAGAAAGACGGACTCAAGGCCTCGCACGCGCTCGTGTGCGCGCTCTTCGGCTTCTACCTCGCGGGCACCGCCATCGCCCCGAGCATCACTGCCGGGGGCGCGAGCCTGGCCAGCATGCTGGGCGGGATCAAGTTCTGATCTCCCGCTGTCCTGCGTACGACGGCAGACAGGGCCGCGGCCACCGCCGCGGACACAACTCCAGGAGAACGATGTGGCCCGGCGACCGCTCCCCCGCATTCTGAGCAGCAGCGCACCCATCGTTCGCAGCCGCGAGATCGCGCGCACGGCCACCGACAGCGCCACCGACGTTCTCCATCCGCTCATCACGATCAGCCGCGGCCTGCGGCTGATCGCCGCCGCCCTGCACGCCAAATGGGCTGCCACCCCCAAGGAACGGCGTGGTCCCGCGCTGTTCCTGACGGCCGCCGTCGTCCTGGTCGTCGCGCTCATCCCGTACGGGCCGCTCCTCGCCCTGATCACGGTGATGGGCGCGGCCGGCTGGAAGGGCCGCGAGAGGCCGGTCGTCAAGACCGGTCCCGACGAGTCCGAACTCGCCCGCCTCCAAGCCCTCTACGAGGCGCTCGTGCCGTACTTCTCCGTCCCGGAGGACCCGGACCCGCTCTTCTTCCACGGGGGCGAGTGGGACACGGCCTTCAGCGAGTTCGCATTCGACGACGACGGCAGGCTCACCCGGCTCCAGGTGCGCTATCCGGCGTACTTCACCGACGGCGAGGCCGACTCGCGCGCCCGTATCGAACAGCTTCTGCACGCCAAGTCGGGACGCGGCCGCGAGTACCACTTCGCCTGGGACGAGGAGGGCAACCAGCTCGTCATGAGCGTGCTCGGCGCGCTGCCCACCACGATCGCGGCCCAGCGCTTCGTGACCTCGCCGGGCGAGACCGTCCTCGGGTTCACCGACGCGGACGCGGTGCAACGGACGGTGCCCGTGACCACGGGCGAGGAGAGCCACGACGCCCCTCCGGTGATCTGGCGGACCGGGCCCCGCTCCGCCGAGCCCCACCTCCTGGCCGTCGGCCGGCCCGGCGCGGGCACCACGACCCTGCTCCGCTCCATCGCGCTCCAGGTCCTCCAGCAGGGCGATCTGCTGATCGTCGAGGGCAGCGGAACCGGGGAGTACGCCTGCCTTACGGGCCGCTCGGGCGTCCTCGCCGTGGAGTGCGGGCTCGCCGGGGCGCTCGCCACCCTGGAATGGGCCTCGCACGAGACGGAGCGCCGGCTGATCGCCGCGAACCGGGCGCGCCAGGCGGGCCACCCGGCGCCCGAGGACACCAAGCGCCCGCTGTGGATCCTGCTCGACCGGCCCAGCGTGCTGGCCGACCTGGCCGCGGCCGACGGCCGGACCGACCCCCAGCACCTGCTCCAGATCCCGCTTCGGCACGGCCGGGCCGCCGGGGTGACGGTCGTGGTCGCCGAACAGTTCGACACCCTGGACGACCTGTCCGAGCCCGTACGCTCCCACACCCGGGCCCGGGTGGTTCTGGGCCCGGCCTCGCTCGGCCAGGTCGAGGCGGTGCTCGGCGTACCCCCGCACACCACCCCCACCCCCGACGTCCCGCCGGGCCGCGGCTACGCCCGCCTGGGCACGGGTCCCGTTCTGCGCCTCCAGGTCCCGGCCACCCCGGACCCGTACGACGACGCGACGACGGAGGCCCATCGCCAGGCGGTCCTGGACCTCCTTCCGGCCCGTGAGGCGGCGGTGGAAGCAGTTCCGACGGAGGGGTAGGCCTCCCTCACGCCACGAACGTCCGGGGCGGCTCCGCACCCCCCGACCCTCCGCCCGTCTCCACGAGACGTGCCGCCGCGGCCAGCCGTACCGCGGCCTCCTCGGCGACCGGGCCGCCCACCGTGAACGGCAGGCGTACGTAGCCCTCGAAGGCTCCGTCCACTCCGAAGCGCGGGCCGGACGGCACCCGCACGCCCACGCGTTCGCCGACCTCCGCGAGGCGGGATCCCGACAGTCCGCCCGTGCGGACCCACAGCGTGAGGCCGCCGCGCGGCACGTGGAACTCCCAGTCGGGAAGTTCGCGGCGCACCGCCGTGACCAGCGCGTCGCGGTTGTCGCGGGCCTGGGTGCGGCGGAGCTCGACCGCCTGCTCCCAACCTCCCGTCGCCATCAGCCAGTTGACGGCGAGCTGCTCCAGGACCGGCGTGCCCAGATCCGCGTACGCGCGGGCGGCGACCAGCGAGCGGATGATGTCGGGGGCGGCCCGCACCCAGCCGATGCGCATGCCCGCCCAGAACGCCTTGCTCGCCGAGCCGACGGTGAGCACCGTGGCCCCGGCCGGGTCGAAGGCGCAGACGGGGCGCGGCATGGCGAGGTCCTCGTCCAGCCACAGCTCGCTCATCGTCTCGTCGACGACGAGCACCGTGCCGGCCGAGCGGGCTGCGTCCACGAGCTCGCGGCGCTGGTCCTCGTCGGCGAGGGCACCCGTGGGGTTGTGGAAGTCGGCGACGACGTAGGCGAGCCGGGGCGCGGCGTCCCGCAGCACCTGGCGCCAGCGCGGCAGGTCCCAGCCGGTGAGCCCCTCGGCCATGGCGATCGGCACGAGCCGCGCGCCCGCCTCGCGCATGAGCTGGAGGATGTTGGCGTACGACGGTGATTCGACGGCGATGCGTTCACCGCGTCCGGCGAACAGATGGCAGATGGCGTCCATCGCGCCCATCGCGCCCGTCGTCACCATGATCTGCTCGGGCATCGTGGGGATGCCGCGCGCGGTGTAGCGGTCGGCGAGCATCTGGCGCAGGGCGGGCAGGCCGGCCGGATAGTCGCCGTGGGTGTGCGCGTACGGCGGAAGCTCTTCGAGCGCGCCCTGTACGCCGCGGGTCAGCCAGGGCTCGGGAGCCGGCAGTGCCGCGCAGCCCAGGTCGATCATCGAGCCGAGCGACTCGGGCGGGAGCGGCTCCAGGCCGCGGCCGGGCAGCGGATGCCCGGCGGGCACGGCGGTCCAGCTGCCCGCGCCGCGCCGGGATTCGAGGAAGCCCTCGCCGCGCAGCGCCTCGTAGGCGGCGGCGACCGTGGTGCGGCTCACCGACAGGGCGACGGCCAGTTCGCGCTCGGCGGGCAGCCGGGCGGCGGCCGGAACACGGCCTTCGAGGACGAGCAGCCGGATCCCGTCGGCCAGCGCCCGGTAGGCGGGCGGCTTGCGCAGTCCCGCGCCGACCGGACGGGGCTGCTGTGCCTGGAGCTGACGGGCGAGCTGGGCAGGCCCGATCGCCGAGGTCCACTGAGCCATGAAGTCAGTCCACCTTCCTCGAATTGGCCATGGGCGGAGTCCATTCCCCCGCCACAGAGTGTCATGAGTCAGTCCACTACCACCACACAGGATCCACCCAGGGGGGACCACCTTGTCCACGCACCTCACGCGGAGGCTGCTGCAGCTCTACATCGGCCTCGCCTTGTACGGCGTCAGCTCGGGGCTGCTCGTGCGCGCCGGGCTCGGTCTCGAACCGTGGGGGGTGCTGCACCAGGGGCTCGCCGAGCACACCGGTCTCTCCATCGGCGTCGTGTCGATCATCGTCGGGGCCGCGGTGCTGCTCCTGTGGATCCCGATCCGGCAGCGGCCGGGGCTCGGCACCGTGTCCAATGTCTTCGCCATCGGCATCTTCATGGACGCCACGCTCGCCGTCGTCCCCGAGGTGCACGGCCTGCTCGCGCAGGTTCCGCTGACGGCCGCCGCGATCGTCTGCAACGGCGTGGCGACCGGCCTCTACATCTCGGCCCGCTTCGGGCCGGGCCCGCGCGACGGCCTGATGACGGGCCTGCACAAGGCGACGGGACGCTCAATTCGACTGGTCCGTACATCACTTGAGGTGGTCGTGGTCGCGACCGGGTTCCTGCTCGGCGGCTCCCTCGGCATCGGCACGGTCCTGTACGCGCTCGCGATCGGGCCGCTCGCCCAGTTCTTCCTCCGCGTCTTCGCGATCCCCGAAGCGGCGCCGCGGGAGGAGACGGAGCGGGCTCCCGAGGTCACGCCCCCGCCACCCGCGCGCAGCACGCCCGTCGCGGAGCCGACGCCCCGGCGCGCGATACTTCCCCGGTGACTCGCGTACGCCACCCCTATCTGGACCATCCGTCGCCGATCCCGTTCGCCCACCGCGGCGGGGCGGCCGACGGCATCGAGAACACCGCGGCCGCCTTCGAGCGGGCCGCCGAGGCCGGCTACCGGTACTTCGAGACCGATGTGCACACCACGGCCGACGGGCGCCTGGTCGCCTTCCACGACGCGACGCTGGACCGGGTCACCGACGCCCGGGGAAAGATCGCGGAGCTGCCCTGGGCCGAGGTCGAGCAGGCCAGGGTGGCCGGGCGCGAGCCGCTGCCGCTGTTCGAGGAGCTCCTCGAAGCCTTCCCCGAGGCCCGCTGGAACGTCGACCTCAAGGCCGAGTCCGCGCTCGTCCCGCTGATCGATCTGATCCGCCGCACCGACGCCTGGGACCGGGTCTGCGTCGGCTCGTTCTCGGAGGCCCGGGTCGCGAGGGCGCACCGGCTCGCGGGCCCGCGCCTGGCCACCTCGTACGGCGTGCGGGGGGTCGCCGCACTGCGGCTTCGCTCGTACGGGATCCCCGTGCCGCTGCGCACCGGCGCCGTCAGCGCCCAGGTTCCCGAGAGCCAGAGCGGCATCCCGGTGGTGGACCGGCGCTTCGTACGGACCGCGCACGCGCTTGGCCTGCAGGTCCACGTGTGGACCATCAACGATCCCGATCGGATGAGGGCTCTCCTGGACCTGGGAGTGGATGGCATCATGACCGATCATCTGGAGACACTGCGCACGGTACTGACCGACCGGGGAGTCTGGCACTGACCTCCCGGCAGCCACCGCTCGCGTACGGGGACGAGCAAGGGGGCGCGGGTTGAGCGCTGAGATCTCTGAGATCACGGACCGGGCGGAACAGCCGGTGAGCACGGCCGACCGCAAGCGTGAGCAACGCGGCTGGTACTTCTACGACTTCGCCTGCTCGGTGTATTCGACGAGCGTGCTCACGGTGTTCCTGGGCCCGTATCTGACGTCGATAGCCAAGTCGGCGGCGGACCCCGACGGGTTCGTGCATCCGCTGGGCATCCCGGTGCGGGCGGGCTCCGTCTTCGCGTACGCGGTGTCCGCCTCGGTGGTCCTCGCGGTGGTCCTGATGCCGATCGTGGGCGCCGCGGCCGACCGCCGCGGCCGCAAGAAGCCGCTCCTGGCGGCCGCCGCCTATACGGGCGCGGTCGCGACGGCGGGGATGTTCTTCCTGGACGGCCACCGGTATCTCCTGGGCGCGGTCCTGCTGGTCGTCGCGAACGCCTCGCTCTCGGTGTCGATGGTCCTCTACAACGCCTATCTGCCGCAGATCGCGGGCCCCGAGGAGCGCGACAGGGTCTCGTCGCGGGGCTGGGCCTTCGGTTACACCTCGGGCGCGGGCGTCCTCGTCCTCAACCTCATCCTGTACTCGGGCCACGACAGCTTCGGCGTCTCCGAGTCGACCGCGGTACGGATCTGTCTGGCCTCGGCCGGGATCTGGTGGGGCGCGTTCACGCTGGTGCCGCTGAGGCGGCTGCGCGACCGCAAGGCGGCCAACGTGGCGGCGGCCGAGGGGAAGGTCGGCGCGGGCTGGCGGCAGCTGATCTCCACGCTGCGGGACATGCGGGCCCGCCCGCTGACCCTCGCCTTCCTGGCGGCGTACCTGATCTACAACGACGGCGTGCAGACGGTGATCTCGCAGGCCTCGATCTACGGGTCCGAGGAGCTCGGCCTGGATCAGGACACGCTCATCGTGGCCGTGCTCCTCGTGCAGATCCTGGCGGTGGCGGGCGCGCTGGGGATGGGGCGCCTTGCCCAGACGTACGGCGCGAAGCGGACGATTCTTGGCTCGCTCGCGGTGTGGGCGGTGATCCTCGGTGTCGGCTTCTTCCTGCCGGCCCGGCAGCCGGTGCTCTTCTTCGTGCTGGCGGGGGCGATCGGAACGGTGCTCGGCGGCAGTCAGGCGCTTTCGAGGTCGCTCTTCTCACACATGGTGCCGAGCGGCAAGGAGGCCGAATACTTCTCGGCCTACGAGATGAGCGACCGGGGCCTGAGCTGGCTGGGGCCCTTGGTGTTCGGTCTCGCGTATCAGCTGACCGGCAGCTACCGGGATGCGATCATCTCGCTGGTGGTCTTCTTCGCGGTCGGCTTCGTGCTGCTCGCCCGGGTCCCGGTGCGGGCCGCCGTGGCGGCCGCCGGGAACCCGGTTCCGGCGCGGATTTAGACGTTGAAGTGAAAGGCCGGTAGTGTACGCCTTTGGCCTGCCAGGCGGACCGTTACTGCGTGCTCAAGTAGTGAAGACGCTGGGTGACATCTGCTGTCAGATGTGACAAACCGGTCACTGGTGGGTACAACAAGGGGCGGCACGACGGCGACGCATGACCCAGAACGGGAATCTTTACCGCCGACCGGACGTTGACCGGATGACGACGACAGTGACACCTGTCCTGTGGGCGACAAGCCCGGGAGGCACGATTCATGAGTGAGCGAGCTCTTCGCGGCACGCGCCTCGTGGTGACCAGCTACGAGACCGACCGCGGCATCGATCTGGCCCCGCGCCAGGCCGTGGAGTACGCATGCGAGAAGGGACATCGCTTTGAGATGCCCTTCTCGGTGGAGGCGGAGATCCCGCCGGAGTGGGAGTGCAAGGTCTGTGGGGCCCCCGCACTCCTGGTGGACGGCGACGGTCCTGAAGAGAAGAAGGGCAAGCCCGCGCGTACGCACTGGGACATGCTCATGGAGCGGCGCACCCGCGAGGAACTTGAGGAGGTCCTGGCCGAGAGGCTGGAGGTCCTGCGTTCCGGCACCATGAACATTGCCGTGCATCCGCGCGACAGCCGCAAGTCCGCCTGATCGCGCAATTCGGCGATACAGCGCACAAGAGCTGAGGGCCGGTCACACCACCTGGTGTGACCGGCCCTCAGCTTTTGCCGTGGTGCCTGCTGTCGTTCAGGGAGTCAGCGGCGGGCGCTGGCCCCGGTCCTCGCGCGGCGAGTACGCGGACGGGCTGTCGTCGCGGATGACCTCGCCCTGCACGACCTTGCCGTCCGGGTAGTGGATGCGGGCCTGCTGGAAGGCGTCGCCGAAGCTGCCGGGAGCGGCCGCCCGCACCCGCTTCTCCAGCGAGCGCTCGGCGAAGCGGGCCACGGACTTCCGTACCGGCGGAAGCAGGCAGAGCAGCCCAAGGGCGTCCGAGAGGAAGCCGGGGATGATCAGGAGCAGCCCGCCGAGCATGGTCAGCGCGTTGCCCTCGTTGCCGGGCTTGGCGGCGGGGGCAACCCCGGACTGCTGCTGCTGAAACGTCTCCGTCAGGTTGCGGAAGGCGCGGCGCCCAGCCCGCTTGATCACGTAACCACCGAGCACCAGGCCGCCGACGAGCAGCAGCAGAACCGTGAGCCCGCCGACGGCGCCGACCACCACGGTGAGCAGCCAGATCTCCAGGACCAGCCAGGCGGCGATCCCCAGGGGTACGAAGGTGCGGGCGCGTGAGCGCTTGGGAACTGTCGGAGGCGGAGTGCCGGTCGTCATGCTCCCAGTGTGCCTGGGAGCCGATCCGGACGGCGTAAGGAGGTGATCAGTACGCCCTGCTCATGACACCCCGGGCCCCGCTCAGGAGGACTTGCGGCCCAGGAGCTTGTTGGCGCGGGAGCCGACGCCCCAGGCGGTGACCCGCCAGAGCGCCTCGACCAGGATGTCGTTGCTCATCTTGGAGTCGCCGCGTTCGCGCTCGACGAACGTGATGGGCACCTCGACCACGTGGAAGCCCGCGCCGACCGCGCGACGGGCCAGGTCGACCTGGAAGCAGTAACCGGCCGAGGCGACCTCGTCGAGGCCGAGGCCTTCGAGGGTCTCGCGCCGGAAGGCCCGGTAGCCGCCGGTGACGTCGCGGATCGGGACGCCGAGGAGCAGCCGGGAGTAGGTGGAGCCGCCGCGCGAGATGAACTCGCGGTACTTGGGCCAGTTCACGATCCGCCCGCCGGGCACCCAGCGGGAGCCCAGCACCAGGTCGGCGCCCTTGAGGGCGGTGAGCAGCCGGGGCAGCTCCTCGGGCTGGTGGGAGCCGTCGGCGTCCATTTCGACGAGGACGCCGTAGTCGTGCTCGATGCCCCAGCGGAAGCCGGCCAGATAGGCCGCGCCGAGGCCTTCCTTGCCCTTGCGGTGCAGCACGTGCACCTGGTCGTCCTCGGCCGCGATCTCGTCCGCGAACTTGCCCGTGCCATCGGGGCTGTTGTCGTCGGCGACCAGAATGTGGGCCTCGGGGACCGCCGCTCTGACGCGGGCGACGATCGGCTTGATGTTCTCCGCCTCGTTGTAGGTCGGAATGATCACCAAGGCCTTGCCCAGCGGGCCGTACCGCCTCTGACCGCCGTCGTTCACTGCTGCCCCTTATTGTCCGTACGCTGAGGTCCACCATAGCGAGCAGTCGTGATCAGCCCGTACCGCGAGGGTGCGTGGTGTCGGATGCGCCCGGATGGCGGCGGGATCCGCCGGAATGCCGGATGTCGGGACACGGTGCCGTGAAGGGACGCCGGGAGTGCTGTGAGGGAGCGTCTCGGTACGGGGGCCCGGCGCCCTTCGGGCCGACCTGGGACCCGCTGGCTGCGGGTCGACCGAGAGCCGTTGTCTACTGAGCGTCCGGGCCCCACCCGGGTCGCACCTTCCCCCGGGCCCGCAGGGGCAGGGGGGACCCCCTCGCGGCTGAAACCTTCCCTCGCCCCCGAGGCGCGGGCGCTGAACCTGGCTCCCAGTGGCGGTGTGCCGGTGCGGCACCCCGTCCCATGACCCAGCGGCGTTCGACGACTGCGTGGAGGTCCCAACCGGTCGGACGTCCTGTGGTGGACTCGGCCGAACCTACCGGCCTTCCGCCGCTTTCTGTCAACAGCCGTTTGAGCTGCGGCGTTTTTGCGAATCACCAGGTCAGTGCCGAAGATCCGCAGGTCGTGGCGATGCCGTGACGGCCGTCCGCCAACGGTGCGAAATGTCCCTATGTCACTCGTTCGGACGCGCGAATACCGTTTGTCCGAACACCACGGTGCGCAGACAGACCGGCAGTGCGGTGCCCGGCGTGAGGTCGGGCAGGCCCGGGGTGCCCGAGCGGGGGTCGGTGGACCAGCGGGCCACCCGGTCGTCCGGGGCCTGGACCACGAGTTCCTCGGCGCGCCAGACGGCGTAGTCGGCCGGAGCGCCCGGCACCAGGACGCCCGCGTCGTCCCGGCCCAGCGCCCTCCAGCCGCCCCGGGTGTGGGCGGTGAAGGCGGCGCGGGCCGAGATGCGGTGCTCGGGGGTGCGGTGGAAGGCAGCCGCGCGCACGGTCCCCCACGGGTCCAGCGGGGTCACCGGGGAGTCGGAGCCGAAGGCCAGCGGTACTCCGGCCTTCAGCAGGGCGGCGTACGGGTTGAGCGTGCGGGCCCGCTCGACGCCGAGCCGCTCGGCGTACATGCCCTCCTCGCCGCCCCACAGCGCGTCGAACGCGGGCTGCACGGACGCGGTGAGGCCGAGCTCGGCGAAGGCCGCGATCGATTCCGGGGTGAGCATCTCGGCGTGCTCGACGCGGTGCCGGGCGGCGCGGATCCGGGCGAGGCCGACCCGCTCGGCGGCGGCCCGCACGCCCTCGACGACCGCGGTGACGGCGGCGTCGCCGATGGCGTGGAAGCCGGCCTGGAGTCCGGCCTCGGTGCAGGCGGCCACATGGTCGGCGACGTCGGCCGCGTCGAGGTGGCCGGTCCCGGTGTGCGGGGCGTCGGCGTAAGGAGCGTGCAGGCAGGCGGTGTGGGAGCCGAGCGAGCCGTCCACGAAGAGGTCGCCCGCGGCGCCGACCGCGCCGAGTTCGCGGATGCGATCGGCGTCCTTGGCGCCGGCGACGCGCTCGGCCCAGTAGCCGAAGACTCGCGGTCCTGCTTCGTCGCGCGCCAGGGCGAGCAGCGAGGTGAAGTCGTCCTCGTCGGAGATGTCGGGGCCGCCGCACTCGTGGAGGGTGCCGATGCCGAGCGAGGCGGCCTCGCGCCGTGCCGCGCGTTGGGCCTCGGCGCGCTGGCGCGGGGTGATGGCGCCGTGGGCCGCGGCCCGCACGGCGTGGTGGGCGGCGCCGGTGAGGGGCTCGCCGTCGCGGAAGCCGGCCAGGTCGCGCACGCCGGGGACCAGGTCGAGCAGGGCGGTGGTGACGACGGCCGAATGGACGTCGATGCGGGGCAGGTAGAGGGGGCGGCCGCCGGTGGCGGCGTCGAGTTCGGCGCGCGAGGGGTGGCGTCGCTCGGGCCAGCGGGCGGCGTCCCAGCCGTTGCCGAGCAGCACCTTGTCATCGGGGCGGGCGGCGGCGTGGGCGCGTACGGCATCGAGGGCTTCGGCGAGCGTGCGGGCCGAGGAGAGGTCGAGGCCGGTCAGGGCGAGGCCGGTGGCGGTGGTGTGCACATGCGCGTCGGTGAACGCGGGGGTGACCAGGGCGCCTTCGAGGTCGACGACCTCGTCCACACCACTGGCGAAGGCGTCCGCGGCACCCTCCGAGCCGACCCAGGCGACGTGTCCGCGTTCGACGACCATCGCGGTGGCGAAGGGGTCGGCGGGGCTGTGTACGTCGCCGCCGCGCAGCAGGACGGTGCGGTGGGCGGTCTCTTCGGGTGCGGAACTCGCGGAACTCATGGAGGACAGCCTAGAGATGCGGCGGCCGTGGCTCTGACAGGGTGGACCGGAACGGGGGTGGGCTAGATGTGCGGCGGCCGCGCCTCGTACGGGGTGGACAGGACGACGGTCGTACGGGTCGAGACGCCGGCCAGGGTGCGGATGCGGGTCAGCAGGTGCTCCAGCTCCAGCGGGGTCGCCACGCGCACCTTGAGGATGTAGTTCTCGTCCCCGGCGACGCTGTGGCAGGCCTCCAGCTCGGGTACGCCCGCCAGGCGCTCGGCGATGTCGTCGGGGGCGCTGGGGTCGAAGGGCTTGACCGAGATGAACGCGGTCAGCGGCAGGCCCACCGCCTCGGGGTCCACGACGGCGGCGTATCCGCGGATGACGCCGCGCTGCTCCAGACGCCGCACCCGCTGGTGCACCGCCGAGGTGGACAGGCCGGTGGCCTTGCCCAGGTCGGTGTAGCTCATCCGCCCGTCCTTGACGAGCAGATCCACAATCTGACGGTCCAGCTCCTCCATGCCGATCAACCTATTGCCCCGGGTCGCTTCCGGCACAGTCGGACGCCGCCGGAATTGGCACCTGCGGGCGGCATGTGACGAACGCCACAGGTTTGCGGACGGCTCGCCGGGGGCCGCGCGGTTATCGCCGGGACTTGGCGGGAAGTGCTTGCTTTGGTCGCGGCCGCGGCGCAACGCCGGCCCACCCGAGGGGGAGTGTCCCAATGCAGAATTCCCAGCGCACCGGACGTACGGAACGTGAACGTACCGAACCGGAGCCTGCCGATATCACCGACCTGGTCGACGAAGAGGACGCGCTCGACGCGTACGACACCTTCGAGATGTACCGGGTGATCTGCCCGGACTGCGCCCAGCCGATCGCGCTGCTCGCCGACGAGGACGAGCTGCCCGAGCACGCGCTGTGCCCGAGCAAGTGGAACCCGTTCGTCCTGACGGTGTGTGCCGGGACCGGGCGCTCGGCCGCGGACGCGAAGGCGGCGGACGAGTCGCTCGACGTCCAGGAGCAGGACACCGCGCTGCTGCTCACGCTCCCGCAGGGGCTCGACTGGCGCACCCAGCCGTTCTCGCACGTCGGCGGCCCGGGCTCGCGCCCGCTGCGCGTGCCGGGGATGCGCCGCGCCGCCTGACCCGAGCATCCAGAGCTTCCGTACGGGCCGGACGCCGCAGGGGGGCGTCCGGCCGACGACCGCTCAACTCCAGTACGTACCGCGCACCATGGCCTCCAGGCTGTCCCGGTGCATGATCAGTGCGTCCGGGTCGGCGGGCGGTTCGACCTCGCCGAAGTGCAGCTGGCGGTAGGCGATCCGGAGCATGACCACCGCGTGCCGCAGCGCCGCGTACAGGGTGTGGAACTCCATGTCGCGCGGGGTGTGGCCGGTGAGTTCGGCGTAGCGGCGCTCGATGTCGTCGCGGCGCAGGAAGCCGGGGAGGCCCGGCTGGCCGAAACCCACCGTCAGGTCCTGGAAGAAGCGGTGCAGATAGACGGTCCAGCCGAGGTCGAGTTCGCGGGGGCCGCAGGCGGCCAATTCCCAGTCGATGACGGCCGCCGGTTCGAAACCGTCGTAGATGATGTTTCCGATGCGGGCGTCGCCCCAGTTGAGGACCGACGGGCCCTCGTCCTTCGGCCAGTGCGCGTCGAGCCAGTCGAAGGCCTCCTCTATGAGGGGCGAGCGCGGCACTCCGTCAACCACCCATGCGTAGTAGTCCCGTTGGGCGGCGACGTGCCGGCGCAGGGCCGACCCCTTCGGAAAGCGGTCGGGCAGCAGGAACTCGGCTTCCCGGTAAGGGAATTGATCGTGCAGCCGGGCGAGGACGCCGACGGTGGCGTCCTGGAGGCGGGCACGTTCGGCGTCGGTGGCAGCGTGCAGCCAATTGCCCTCGTACGTATAGGGCATGACGTCCGGCGGTACGAGCCCCTCGACCCGGTCCATCACGAAGAACGGCGCGCCGAGCGGGGCCGGGTCCTGCTCCAGCCAGCGCACGCGCGGTACGGGCACGTCGGTGTGCTCGGCGACCAGCCGCATGACGCGGTGCTGACGGCCCATGTCGTACACGGGGAAGACGGTGTAGGCGGCCGGGTCGGCGGCGAGCCGCAGGGCGCAGGCGCGGACGGGGGTTTCGGGGTGCTCGATGTCGAAGAGGAGGGTCTCGCTCGACATGCCGTTGGAGGACGGCACCTTGATGTCGGTGACGCGAGCGCCGGGCAGCCGGGCGTCCAGCCAGGCGGTGAGCCGGCGGCCGAGGTCCTCGGGGTCGCGGGTGGAGGTGCGGGGGCGTGGCGCGGTGGCCATGGCGGTGCTCCCTTCACGGGCGGCTCTCAGGGGGCGACGGAGGTGTAGTCGGCGAAGCCGCTGGGGTCGTGGCGGCCGAAGCTGCCGTGCTCGAAGATGCCGTACCCGGTCTGCCCGTCGAGGGTGAAGCGGGCGGCGTGGTCGGTTACGCCGTACGCGGCCATGGGGTGGGCGGCCGGGTCGGACAGGTCGTAGACCTGCCGGTCGGTCCAGCCGCGGCCCTGCCAGGTGCCGTGCTGCCAGCCGTCGGCGGGCGGGTAGCCGGCGCCGACCGCGAGCGGGGAGGAGGCGAGGACCTCGACGCCGAGTTCGAGGGGTTTGCGGGACTGGTCGGTGAGGTGGATGACGGCGCGTTCGGGGTGGCGGGTGCCGGGGCGGTAGGTGATGTCGGCCTGGGGCCAGCCGAGTTGGGCGTCGGGGTGGCCGTCGCGCACGAGCACGGCCTCGTTGAGGGTGCGGTAGCCGTCGGCGTCCTCCTGGGCGACGACCATGACGAACCGGTCGTCGAACCGGGCGGGCGCCCAGAGCCAGTGGAAGCCCTCGGGCCGGTACTCGTCGCCGCGCCCGGCGTCCTCGCCGGGGATCGGCCGCACCCCCCAACTCCGGTCGCGCGTCCCGGTCCACTCCCCCGCCGTGACGGGTATCTCCTCGCCACCGACGCGGATGAGCCCGGTGCAGTGGCCCGCCTGCACGAACCGCCGCCCCTCCAGCGTGAGCCGGTCACCCCGGCGCTGCACATGATGGGGTTCCCACAGCGCTGGGAAGTCCGCGTTCCAGACGATGTCGTACGAGAGTGAATTCGGGTCGTCCGGATCGGGAGCGCAGTGCAGTGCGAGGCGGCGCAACGGGGTGTCGACGGTGATCCGCAGCGGACCGACGCCGAGGTTCATACGGTCGTCGGTGAGCGCGTCGGAGGCCCGGACGGCGTGCTGTCGGTCGCCCACGCGCAGGGTGGCGTAGGCGTCGATCACCCCGGTGTTGGGGTAGACGCCGAGGCCCGCGATGAGCAGGGCGCGGCCCTGGTGGTCGAAGACGTGGAAGATGCAGCGGTCGTAGGCGTTGCGGTCGCCCGTCGCGACGTGCTTCATCGAGAGCGGGGCCTGGTGGATGGGGTACTCGTCGAGGGGGATGGGGCGGTCCATCGGCAACCTCCGTGAGATCGGCGGAAGCTGACGGTACGTCAGCCCGGCCTGCCTCGCCATACCCCGGGTGCGGTGGTCCGGGGTCACGGGCGGGTGCCGCCCGGCGGAGCAAACCCCCAGGGGCTCCGCCCCAGACCCCGTGCTGCTGGGGGCGCGGGGAACTGCGCGGGCGGGCATCCGGCCCGCAGCGGCATCCGCGCCCCTGGGATCAGCGGGTTTCCGGGCCCGCGAGGTGGCGGGCGATGACCATGCGCTGGATCTGGTTCGTGCCCTCGACGATCTGCAGGACCTTCGCCTCGCGCATGAAGCGCTCGACCGGGAAGTCGGCCGTGTAGCCGTAGCCGCCCAGGACCTGGACCGCGTCCGTGGTCACCTTCATCGCCGCGTCCGTGCAGAACAGCTTGGCCATCGCGGCCTGGCGGGAGAAGGGGCGCCCCGCGTCGCGGAGCCGCGCGGCGGCCAGGTACAGCGCGCGGCCCGCCTCGATCTGGGTCGCCATGTCGGCCAGCATGAACCGCAGGCCCTGGAAGTCGGCGATGGGCCGGCCGAACTGCTCGCGCCCGGTGGCGTACGCGAGCGCCTCGTCGAGGGCGGCTTGGGCGACGCCGATCGCGCAGGCCGCGATGCCGAGCCGCCCCGAGTCGAGCGCGGACAGCGCGATCGCGAAGCCCTGGCCCTCCTCGCCGATGCGGCGCGCGTCGGGGACACGTACGCCGTCGAAGTGGAGCTGGGCGGTGGGCGAGCCCTTCATGCCCATCTTCTTCTCGGGGGCCGCCGCACTCAGCCCCTCGGCGTCGCCGGGGACGAGGAAGGCCGTGATGCCGCGGGCGCCTTCGCCACCGGTGCGGGCGAGGACGGTGTAGAAGTCGGCGATCCCGCCATGGGTGATCCAGGCCTTGGTGCCGGTGACGACCCAGTCCGAGCCGTCCCGTACGGCCTTGGTGCGCAGCGAGGCCGCGTCCGATCCCGACGAGGGCTCCGAGAGGCAGTACGCGCCGAGCAGGCCGCCGCCGAGCATCGCGGGCAGGTGCTCGGCCTGCTGCTCCTTGGTGCCGTAGCCCGCGAGCGCATGGCAGGCGAGCGAGTGGACGCTCACCCCGAGGCCGACCGTGAGGCGGGCCGAGGCGAGCTCTTCGAGCACTTGGAGGTAGACCTCGTAGGGCTGGTCGCCCCCGCCGAACTCGGAGTCGTACGGGAGGCCGAGGAGGCCGGATTCGGAGAGCAGGGTGAAGATCTCGCGCGGGAAGCGCCCGGCGTCCTCCTGCTCGGCGGCCCGAGGCGCGATCTCCCGCTGGACGATGTCGCGCACAAGGGCGACAAGGTCCCGGGCCTCTTCGGTGGGCAGCTGTCGTTCCACCGGCTGTGGGGCACGGTCGGGCATGGCGGCGCTCTCCTCCCTGTCGGGCGCTTCGGCGGACGCACGCGCAGGGTGTGGCGGCGCCGCCGGTGACTCTGCTCTCCGGCCGATACCTTCCCTTCCGGGTCACGGAAGTAGCAGGCGGGCGGCCGTGGCGCTGTGAGTATGCCCGATCGGACGCGTCCCGTCACTGGCTCCAAGATCACGATTTACCCGTGCTCCGAGCCGGCTCCGCGCGGGCTCCGCACCGGGCGCCGCCCTGGAATTGAGCACTCCGGAATTGGTCCGAACCATTGACCGCACTGGTCTAGTCCTTCTAGCGTTCCGTTCACCGCCTTAGTGCGTCCATGTCAAAACAACGCGTCACGGCAGTCGTGCACGGCCCCCACTCTCCCCTCCCCACGAGGAGATCACGATGCTCGGACCCCGTCCCCCTCGTCCCAGGTTCAAGGCCCTGATCGCCGCCGCGTGTACCGCCGCGCTCGGCGTCACCCTGCTCGCCGGCGCGGGCAGCGCCACCGCCTCCCCCGAAAAGGCGCCCCAGGCACCCCGGACAGCCGCCGGTTCCAAGGTCGTCGGGTACTTCACCGACTGGGGCGTCTACCAGCGCAACTACCACGTCAAGAACATCGAGACATCCGGCTCGGCCGCCAAACTGACCCACATCAACTACGCGTTCGGCAACGTGACGGGCGGCAAGTGCGCCATCGGCGACGCCTATGCCGACTACCAGAAGACGTACGACGCCGCCTCCAGCGTGGACGGCACCGCCGACACCTGGGACCAGCCGGTCGCGGGCAGTTTCAACCAGCTGCGCGAGCTCAAGAAGCAGCACCCCGGGCTCAAGGTCCTCTGGTCGTTCGGCGGCTGGACCTGGTCGGGCGGGTTCGGCGAGGCCGCGAAGAACCCCGCCGCGTTCGCCGATTCGTGCTACGGCCTGGTCAAGGACCCGCGCTGGGCGGACCTCTTCGACGGCATCGACATCGACTGGGAGTACCCCAACGCCTGCGGTCTGTCCTGCGACACCAGCGGACGCGAGGCCTTCAAGAACGTGCTGGCGGCGCTGCGTTCGAAGTTCGGCACCTCCCGCCTGGTGACCGCCGCGATCACCGCCGACGCCTCGGCGGGCGGCAAGATGGACGCCACCGACTACGCAGGGGCGGCCCAATACGTCGACTGGTACAACCCGATGACGTACGACTTCTTCGGCGCCTGGGCGGCGCAAGGCCCGACCGCCCCGCACTCCCCGCTGACCTCGTACAGCGGGATCCCCACGCAGGGCTTCAACACGGATGCGGCCATCCAGAAGCTGAAAGGCCTCGGCATCCCCGCCGGCAAGCTGCTGCTCGGCATCGGGTTCTACGGGCGCGGCTGGACGGGCGTGACGCACAAGGAGCCGGGCGGCACGGCGACCGGGCCCGCGGCCGGAACGTACGAGCAGGGCATCGAGGACTACAAGGTGCTGAAGACGAAGTGCCCCGCCAACGGGACGGTCGCGGGGACGGCGTACGCGTACTGCGGCAACAACTGGTGGAGCTACGACACCCCGTCCACCATCGCCGGGAAGACGGCCTACAAGAACAACCAGGGACTCGGCGGCACCTTCTTCTGGGAGCTGAGCGGGGACACCAGCAACGGTGAGCTCATCAAGTCGATTGGCTAGCCCGGGAGTTGGAGCTTGAAGGGGCGGGTGGCCGCGAGCCGCCCGCCCCTTCGGCGTGTCTAGGCCGGCTCCGGAGAGGGGCAGGACGGCTCGAACTCCTCGATGGTGTCCAGGGTGCGCCGCAGCATCCGCACCAGGAGCTCGCGCACGGTGTCGCGGGGCGGATCCACGGCGGCGAGCCAGTCGAGCGTGACGCTCTCCACGCTGCCCAGCCAGCCGACCAGAGCGAGCCGGGCGAGCACCGGTATCTCCCGGGTGCCGTAGGCGCCCTCGGCGATGGTGGCGATCAGCTCCTCGCGCACCGCGTCCCGGATGGCCTGCACCTGGGTGTCGAAGCCGACGCCGCCGGTGACGATCGTCCGGTACGCGGCCTGGTGGTGCTGGGCGTACAGGAGGTAGCCGTCGATGGTGCGGTGGACGCGTTCGGCGCGGGGCAGCTCGGTGTCGCTCCCGGCGCGGGACACCAGATCCGCGACGGAGTCCTCGACGATGGCCAGGTAGTAGCCCCGTTTGGACTTGAAGTAGTAGTAGATCAGGCCCTTGGCGACCCCGGCGTGCTTGGCGATGTCGTCCATCGACAGCGCGTCGTACGAGGTGTCGGCGAACAACTTCCGGCCCGTTGCGATGAGTTCGGAACGGCGGACCTGGGATCTCTCGGTCGTACCGCCCTGTTGACTATTATTCAAATTCGGCCCTAGTCTCCAACTGCCACAGGATGCCCGCAGTATGGCAGACCTGCATTCGCACTCCCCCTGCACCGCTGGACGACGTGTCGTACGGGAGGATCAAGTGAGCGCAGTCAAGCGGCCGTTGGCCGAAGGCAGAACCGCCTGGAAGAAGACCGCGGTCGTCGCCCTGCCGGCGGTCGTCGCGGTGGGGATCATGGCCAATGTGATGGCCGAGGGCGCGCTGGCCGCGTCGTTCGCGGTCTCCGGGACCAGTTTCCAGGTCGCGTCGGGGAAGCTGACCAGTTCCGGGCTCTCCTCGTACGTACAGACCGACAAGTCCGTCGACGGCAAGGGCCACCCCGTGGCGCTGCTCGGCATCGGCGACGCCGAGCTCAGCGACATCTGCCAGTCGGCCGAGGTCAGCACGCCCGTCGGCACCGTCGTGTTCAAGCTGACGGCGGGCGGCGACGCGGGCGAGGTGACGGCCAGCAATCTGGTCATCGACGGCGAGGACCTGATCGGCGACGCCCGGTTCGGCACGGCCCAGATCGGCCGGGACGCCTCGACTCTGGACGCGGTCAAGGGAGTTCAGGGCGAGCCGGGCAAGTTCGGGCTCCAGGCCGGGAACATCGAGGTGAATGGCGTGAAGTCGCATGCCTGGTCGGCGACCGGCGGCAACTTCCGGCTGAAGGGGATGAAGGTCGATGTGAGCATCGGCGGCAAGAAGTGCTTCTGAGACGGCTCGGGCTGCTCAGGCTCCCCCTCGACGGTGCCACGACGCCCCGCCCGCCGGTCCGGGTGCAGGGTGATCCGCGAGCTCCTCGGCCGGGCGACGACGTCGGTCCGCGCGCCGGGTCCGGTCCCGGCGCGCGGACCGGCCAGGGTGCGGGGCCCCGCGCCAGTGAGGGGACGGGGCCCCGTACCGGCGAACCGCGGCGCGCCTCCTGGGGCGAGCCGGACGAGGGCCGGCTGCGGTTCCCCGCCCTCGACGAACGCCTGCCACTGCCCGAGGCCCGACGGGTATTGCGGGGCTGGCGGCGGACGCGGCCGTTCTGGGCGGGGCTCTTCCTCGTCCTCGGCGGGCTCGAACTGCTCGTGGTGCCGCTGTCGCCGCTGACGATCCTGGTCAGCCTCGGGCTCGGCGGGATCGCCGCGATCGGCATCGGACTCGCCCTCGTCGCGGCCGGGCTCTTCCTCTGGTTCCTGCCGCACACCCGGCACTACGTGTCGATCAACGCCCTGATCCTGTCGGTGCTTTCCTTCGCGGCCACCAACCTCGGCGGGTTCCTGGTCGGGATGGCGCTCGGCATCACGGGCAGCGCGATGGGGTTCGGCTGGACGCCGAAGGAGGAGGCGACGCGGGTGCCGAACGTCCGCACCCAGCGCACGCTCGCCGCGGCCCTGCCGCTCGCCCTCCTCCTCACACTCGGGGGACAGCACGTCGAGCAGGCACCGCAGCCCGGCTCCGTCACCGCCCCCGCCGTGCCGCCGACCGTCACCACGACCCGCTTCTCCCCCAACGGCTTCCTGCTCGCCGGGGTGACGACCGTGCCCACCGCGCACGGCCCGCTCAAGGCCATGGTCCTGAAGATGAACTCGGCATCGCTCACCGACTACCGCCTGAACACGCGCGACGGCCACGACGAACTCGCCCTGGGGGCACGCTCGTTGGACCTCAGCGGTCATGTGACGCTCTATCTCACCAAGTTCAGCGGCTGCCTCGAAGGGCTGCTCTGCATCACCTTCGACCCCAACACCCTGCCGGTGCCGCCGATCGTCCCGCCGTTCGTCTTCATGACCGATGTGACGGCCGAACAGGCCCTCGTCACCTCGGATTCCATCGTCGCGAACGGACTGACGCTGGGGGCATCGTGATCCAGATCCAGGCCGCGCTCTTCTGGGCGTACGGAACCGGGGCAACCTTCGCGGTCTCGGCGGCCCGCCAGCTCCAGTGGTGGCAGCGCTCGGTGCACGACGAGGGGGCACGCACCCGCAGCCGCGCCGCCAACCCCTACCTTCTGCTGACCGTGCTGTTCGCGGCCGTACTCCTGGTGCCCACCGGTCTCTTCATGATGTGGCAGAACCCGTCGTGGGCGACCATGCAGGTGGCCGGTGACCACCACGGGATCTGGGCCGGGTTCGTGCTCTTCTACGCGGGCGGCACCGTCGTGGCAACCCTGCTCGGGTTCCTCGTGGCGCAGGCGCTCGTGCTGGTGGGGGCGGGCTACTGGGCGTATCTGCAGAGCGTGGGCGCGCACTTCCTGCTGTTCGCGGTGCTGGTCCATGGGTGGGACGGGACCGGCTACCGGCGGCTGCTCACGACGAGCCGCGGGGCGCTGCGGGACTGGCCCAAGGACAGCGTGATCAACAATCTGCTGCACTTCCTGACGTCGGGGACGTTCCTCGCGCTGCTCGTCCTCGGGGCCGCCGTCATCGGGACGATGCTGATCACGGAGATCGGCTGGCTGATGGAGGGCTGGGAGCTGCCGGGGGCGGACGAGGACCGCGGGGTGCCGCGAGTCCTGGCGGTGGCCATTGCGGCGGCCGGGGTGTATGGGCTGCCGTTCCTGGGCGCGGTTGCCGCGAGCGGGCTGGTGCGGCTGACGGGGTGGGCGGTTGGGCTCCCCGTGTTCGCCGTGCTGGCGGGGGTCGTGCTGCTGTCCCGGAGGTCGCCGGTGCGGCTGCTTTACGGGCTGGTCGGCGTCCCTGAGCGGCACTGGAGAGCCGACCTGGAGCTCACGTATTAGCTACATCAGGCCCGTCTGCGTCACCAGCATCGCGATGACCACCACCAGGGTCCAGCCGAGGACATGTTCCAGGATCTTCGGGCCCACGTCCTTGGGGCCGCCCGTGCGGGCGCGCAGCTCGGCCAGGGCTCGGGGGTCGTCGACGGTCGTGGCAGGCAGGGTCATGGGAACTCACTCGGTCGTGTGGCGGTGCACGGTCCCCCCCGGTGACCGTTCCACGGTGCCATCGGACGGGCCCCCCGGGGTAGAGACGTTCGTCACTGCCCCGGGGTGCCGACGGCCCGCTCAGCGGATGCCGACGGCCGCGAGCGCCTTGCGCTGGCTGGCCGTCGGGTACGCGGGCCAGTAGAGATAGCAGACGCCTCCTGTGCCGGAGACCACTTTCCCGCTCGCGTTGTACCGCTTGGTCCGCAGCCACACGTTCTCGAATTCCCGCCGCTTGTAGACGCGGCGCACGGCCGCGTCATCGGGCGCCGCCGGGTCGTGGGCGATCACGTCGCCGCCGGCGGTGAAGCCGGTCACCGTCATCAGGTGCCCCGCGGTGCCGTACCCCGCGCCGGTCAGCTCGGCGGCCAGGAAGGACTGGGACGTTATGGCCGGGATGCCCGCGCGGACCAGCGTCTCGACGTCGTTCAGCGACCGCAGCCGGGTCACGACGGAGCTCATGTCCCGGTACGTGGCGGCGTACGCGGCGTTGAAGGGCCAGTTGCCGCAGCCCGCGTACTGGTAGTCGTACGTCTGGCGGGCCGCCTGGCAGACCTGCGGGTCGGTGTAGGACGGGTCGACCCAGGCGAGGTCGGCCGGGTTCGGCTTCCGTCCCCAGTGCTCGATGATCATCTGCGAGGAGGTGGGGCTGCACCAGGCCTCGCCTCCGTTGTCGTACTGCGGGTACTGGCCCTTGTGGATCTCCTGCGAGTAGCTCGGCACCGCCAGCTCGCCCGCGAAGCCGGGGGCCGATGCGTCGACCGTGAACCGGTCCGGGATGTCGGAGGCCATCGCGCCGAGCCGCCACACGGTCGGCGTGAGCCGGCTGCCCGGGAGGCGGTAGAGGGTGACCCGCAGCCGGTAGGAGGCGAGGCGAAGGCCGGTGGCCGGGGCGTCGATGGCGAAGGTGTCCGTCGAGATCGAGCTCTTGCCGTCGCTCTGGCCGTCCAAGGAGGTGCGCCGGATGTCGGTGTCACCGTCGCCCGCCGTCCAGCGGCCCATGACGTACGCGGGTGTGGCGGACCCGTCCGTGTAGGTGCCGAGCAGTTCGACCTGGAGCCAGGTGCCGGCCGGGGTGTGCGCGTTCCAGTGGGCGACGGCCTCGGTGGCGGGGACGGTGGAACGGTGGGCCGGGGAGGTCCAGCTCGCGTACTCCCAGGTGGCGGTCCTGTTGGTGTGCGGGTCGGTGTAGGAGGTGGTTCCGGCGGGCCGGTCGATGACGATGCCGGGGCGGCGGCCGTCCCGGACGCGTACGCCCCTGCCGGCGCCCGAGCGCCACTCGGCGTGCGAGGTCCAGGCCTGGTTGTCCACGAGCGGCTTGCCCTGCTTCGGTCGGGCCGCGCCGCCGGACGCGGCCGCGGGCCCCGACGAGGAGCTCACGACGGCACCGGCCGCGACGGCGACGGCCGCGGCGAGGACGGTTCTGCGCGAGGTTGGGCTGGTCATGGTGGGACCCCCGGTCGGTCACGGATGGGGCGGCGAGTGCACGACAGCGGGCCCACTATCTCGGGTCCGATGCCCTTCGGCCAGTGATTCGGCACGCGCCCCGCCGCCAATATTGGTCTCCACCACTGGCGTGACCTGGGCGGGAGCCGGGGCCTCTGGGAACCGGCCATGAGGGCCCCGGCGCCGGGCGCCTCTCCCGGGCACCGGGTACGGTCGGAACCCCCGCCCCGGGGACATCGACCGCCGCCCCCGCACCACCAGGCAGGACGCATGCACAGCACGCCGCACCCCGGCACCGCCGTGACCCAACTGGCCACCCAGGTAAGGGGGTTGCCTCCGTCCTGCGGACCGGTGCGGCTGGTCGGGGTGGACGGGCACGCGGGCTCCGGAAAGTCCACGTTCGCGGACCGCCTCGCCCAGGCGCTGGGCGGGGCGCCGGTGCTGCACCTGGACGATCTGGCCACGCACGAGGAGTTCTTCGGCTGGACGGACCGGTTCCGCCGCCAGGTGCTCGATCCGTTCGCACGAGGCGAGGCCGCGGCGTACGACCCGTACGACTGGCATCTGCGGCGTTTCGGGGCTGCGCGCGCCCTGGAGCCCGCACCCGTGGTGCTGATCGAGGGCGTCGGGGCGGGACGCCGGGCGCTGCGGCCCTCGCTCGCCCTGCTCATTTGGATGGAACTGGACGCCGAGGCCTCCTGGGGGCGGGGCCGGCGCCGCGACGGAATTGGACTCTCCGCTTTCTGGGACGACTGGACGGCGGCGGAGATGTGCCATTTCGCCGAAGACCCGTCGAGGCCCTTCGCCGACACTCTGGTACGCCAGGTGCAGGAGGGGTACGAGTGGCTCCCGGGGCCCGATTCGGCACCCCGCACGGATCGATTCCTCACCCACCGTGACGACCTCACCCCACCGGACTGAACAGTCGCAAAACAGCCCACCGAGTGCCTCAACTCCGCTTGACCCAGGGGCCATACAGGTCTTACGTTCTCAATGTGCGGCTTTCCGAAGCCGCCGCGGACGCGAAGCCCCCGGTTGTTCCCCCGTGATCGGGGGCTTCGTTCTGCCTCTTGCCCCTCGACCGGGCCGTCACGCAGGGCATTTCACTCACCCTGCGTCACCACCGATGTTCCCCCACGCCCCCTTCGGCAGTGGGCCTTCCCGCAGGTACGATGCACTCGGTGCGGTCAACTCCCGTCAATTCCGTTGTGTGAATGGGCGGTTCAGCACGGGGCACGGTGGTGGGGGACGTGATGGACTTCGGCACTACGGGCGCACACGCCCCGGCCGATCTCGCCTGGCTGCGCGGTGTGGATGCGTACACCATGGGCGCATACCCGCAGGCCGAGGAGGAGTTCCGCACGGCAGTGCGGCTCGATCCCTCGATGGCGGACGGCTGGCTCGGGCTGCACGCGCTGCGCGTGGACACGACGACCGCGCTGCTCCGCATGTACCGGCACCGCGAACGCTTCGGCGAACAGCGGGCGGGCCACCGACGCACCCTCAACTCCTGGTACTGGCTTGGCTGGTGGGTCCAGCCCGTCCTGGAGAGCCCGCGCGACCTGCTGCTCGCCCATGCCTCGCACTGGCTGGACGGGCGCCATGTCCCGGAGCTGGACCGGGCGTTGGCCGGTCTCCCACCCGTCGACACCGATCCACAGGTGCGTTTCCTGCACGCCTGCCGCGCCTATCTCGTCAAGGACTGGGAGCAACTGGTCCGCCACACCGAGCCGTTGGTCGACGATCCGCTGCTCGGGATCGAAGCCGGCCTGTTCGGCGGGATGGCCCGGGTCCGTCTGGAGATGTTCGGCCAGGCCGAGCCGCTGCTCTCGGCCGCGCTGATGCGCTGTCGCAGCGAGCAGCCCCAGCGCAAGGAGCTGCGCTACTGGCTGGCCCGCGCCCACGAGGGCACCGGGCGCTCCGCCGCGGCCCTCCCCCTGTACCGGGCGGTTCACCGCGTCGACCCGGCGTTCATGGACACCTCGGCGCGGCTCACCGCGATCACCGAGAACGACGGGTTCGGCGGCTCGGAGGAACCCCCTGACCTGGCCGCGGTCGCCCTGTCCGGCTTCGGCGACACCGTCGAGGCGGAGGCCGAGGCCGCCCTCGGCATGGATCAGCCCGAGGGCCGCGAGCTCCGGCTCGGCGGCGAGCCGCAGGCGCCCCTGTCCGGTCCGCCGGAGGCCGCGCGCGACGGCGCACGGCACAAGCCCGGTATTCCGGCACGGCCCGGCCCCCCGCAGTTCCCGGCCGGGCCCACCGATCCGGTGCTGCTGGCCGAGGCACTCGCCGAGCTGGAGCGGATGGTGGGGCTCGAACCGGTCAAGCGTCAGGTCAAGGCGCTGTCCGCACAGCTCAACATGGCGCGGCTCAGGACCAGTCAGGGGCTGCCGGTCCAGCCGCCGAAACGTCACTTTGTCTTCTCCGGCCCCAGCGGCACCGGCAAGACCACCGTAGCGCGCATCCTGGGCCGGGTCTTCTACGCGCTCGGACTGCTCGGCGGCGACCACCTCGTGGAGGCCCAACGAGCGGACCTGGTGGGCGAGTTCCTCGGCCAGACCGCCGTCAAGGCCAACGAGCTGATCGACTCGGCCCTGGGCGGCGTGCTCTTCGTGGACGAGGCGTACTCGCTCTCCAACTCGGGCTACAGCAAGGGCGACGCATACGGCGACGAGGCGCTCCAGGTGCTGCTCAAACGCGCCGAGGACAACCGCGACCACCTCGTGGTGATCCTCGCCGGCTACCCCGAGGGCATGGACCGGCTGCTCGCCACCAACCCGGGCCTGTCCTCCCGCTTCACCACCCGCGTCGACTTCCCCTCCTACCGCCCCCTCGAACTCACCTCGATCGGCGAGGTGCTCGCCGGGGAGAACGGGGACGCGTGGGACGAGGAGGCCCTTGAGGAGCTGCGCTCGATCAGCGGGCACGTCGTCGACCAGAGCTGGATCGACGAGCTCGGCAACGGCCGCTTCCTGCGCACCCTGTACGAAAAGAGCTGCGCCTACCGGGACTTGAGGCTGTCGATGTACCCGACGACGCCGACCCGGGACGACCTGTCCACCCTGCGCCTGCCCGATCTGATGCAGGCGTACGGGGAGGTCCTGTCGGGTCGCGGCCCCACTCGCCGCGACCCGCAGGATCCTCTCTGACTATCCGGCCAGCGCCTGCTGGGCCTGTTCGCCGCGGGGCTCGGCCAGGCGGGCCAGCGGGGTGGGCTCCTCGCGGTGGGCGGGGTCGCGGACCTCGCCCACCAGCTTTTCGAGGACGTCCTCCATGGCGACCAGGCCGAGCACCCGGCCGGAGCCGTCGGCGACCTGGGCGAGGTGGGTTGCCGCGCGGCGCATCACGGTGAGGGCGTCGTCCAGGGGCAGTTCGGCCCGCAGGATGGCGAGCGGCCGCCACAGCTGCTGCGGCACCGCGCGTTCCCTGTCCTCCACGTCGAGTACGTCCTTGACGTGCAGGAAGCCCATGAAGGCGCCGCCCTCCGCGCACACCGGGAAGCGGGAGTATCCGGTGCGTACCGTCAGCTCCTCCAGCTCCCTCGGTGTCACCGAGCAGCCGACCGTGACCAGGGAAGCCCGGTCGAGCAGGACGTCCGTCACGGGGCGGCTGCCCAGTTCCAGGGCGTCCTCCAGGCGTTCCTGGGCCTCGGGTTCCAGGAGCCCGGCCTGGCCGGAGTCCTCGACGAGGCGGCCGAGCTGGACGCTGGTGAAGACGGCCTCCACCTCGTCCTTCGGCTCGACCCGGAACAGTTTCAGGACGAGCCGCGCGCAGGCGCCGAGCGCGATCGTCACCGGCTTGCAGACCCGGGCGAAGGCGACCAGGCCCGGGCTGAACCAGAGCGCGGTCTTCTCCGGCGCCGCCATCGCCAGGTTCTTCGGGACCATCTCGCCGATGACGAGGTGGAGCGAGACCACCAGGGCGAGCGCTATGACATAGCCGAGCGGGTGGACCAGGCCCGCGGGGATCCGGGCCACGTGGAAGACGGGCTCCAGGAGCCGCGCCACGGTCGGCTCGGCGACCGCGCCGAGGGTCAACGAGCAGACCGTGATGCCGAATTGGGCCGCGGCCATCATCTGCGGCAGGTTCTCCAGGCCGTGCAGCACCTGGCGGGCCCGCGCGGAGGCGGCGGCCAGCGGTTCGATCTGGCTGCGGCGTACGGAGACGAGCGCGAACTCGGCGCCGACGAAGAAGCCGTTGGCGAGCACGAGCAGCAGTGCGAACAGAAGTTGAAGCAGGCTCATCGGGACGCCTCCGCCACGGGTGCGTCGGCCGCCCGCACGAAGCGGACCCGCTCGGCGCGGTACCGCTCGACCTGGCGGACCTGGATCCGCCAGCCGGGCACCTCGACCCGGTCGCCCGGCACCGGGATCCGGCCGAGCAGATCGGCGACCAGGCCCGCGACGGTCTCGTACGGGCCCTCGGGCGCGTCCAGGCCTATCCGGCCGAGTGAGAGGACGCGGCAGCTGCCGTCGGCCTCCCAGGCGGGCCGGCCGTCCTCGCCCGCCACCACGGCGAGTTCGGGCCGGGCGGCGTCCGCGCCGTCGTGCTCGTCGCGGACCTCGCCGACGAGCTCCTCGATGATGTCCTCAAGGGTGACCACGCCGGCCGTGCCCCCATACTCGTCGACGACGACGGCTATCGGCTGTTCGCTGCGCAGCCGCTCCAGGAGCTGCTGCACGGGCAGCGTCTCCGGGACGAGCAGCGGCGGCACGGCGATCAGGCCGACCGCGGTGCGCAGCCGCTCGGGCGGCCGCACGGCGAGCGCGTCCTTGAGGTGGACCATGCCGACGACCTCGTCGATCCGCTCCCGGTAGACCGGGAAGCGGGACAGGCCCGTGGCACGGGTGAGGTTGAGGACGTCGGCGGCGGTGGCGGTGGTCTGCAGGGCGCTGACCTTGACGCGCGGGGTCATCACGTTCTCGGCCGTCAGGTGGCCGAGCGAGAGGGTCCGTACGAAGAGGTCGGCGGTGTCCTGTTCCAGGGCTCCGGCCCGCGCCGAGTGCTTGACCAGGGAGACCAGTTCGCCGGGGGTGCGGGCGGAGGCCAGCTCGTCGGCGGGCTCCACGCCGAGCGCCCGCACCAGGCGGTTGGCGACGGTGTTGAGCAGGGCGATGACCGGGCGGAAGAGCCGCGAGAAGCGGTCCTGCGGCCCGGCCACGAAGCGGGCCACCTGGAGCGGCTTGGAGACCGCCCAGTTCTTCGGTACGAGCTCGCCGATCACCATTTGCACGGCGGCGGCGAGCAGCATGCCGAGGACGACGCTGATGCCGGAGACGGCGCCCGCCGGAAGGCCGGTGGCGCCGATCGGCCCGTCGAGCAGGTCGGCGAGCGCGGGCTCGGCGAGCATGCCCACGACGAGCGAGGTGATGGTGATGCCGAGCTGGGTGCCGGAGAGCTGGAAGGACAGCTCGCGCAGGGCTCGCACCACGGTGCGGGCTCTGCGGTCACCGTCGGCGGCGGCACGCTCGGCGTCCGGCCGGTCGACGGTGACCAGACCGAACTCGGCCGCCACGAAGAAGCCGTTGGCGAGGATCAGAAGGAATGCCGCGAAGAGCAGCACAAGCGTGATGGTCATGCCGCCGCCTCCTGGGAGGGGGCGGCGCAGGTACTACCGGACGATCCGTCCATTGCTGGAGGGAGTCACTCCTCGGGTCGCTGGTGCCCCGCGGCCGATGGTGCTGGCCCGTGTGCGGGGCGGGGCGCGCTCGGCGCCGCCGACATCAGGGTAATCAAGATGCTGCCAGGTGGGGCAGGGGGCTCAGCCGTTGTCGCTAGCCGTGCCGGGTGAATCGGCGCCCGTGCCGTGGGTTTCGGCGAGCGCGCGCAGCGCCTTGGCGTCGCGGATGGCCCGTGCCTTCCCGATCCCGGGCTGGATGCCGAGCGCGGGCAGGCTGGTGCCGTCGCTGAGGTCGAGGAAGACCCAGGGGTCGCCGGGGCGGAGGTTCACCCGGAGGATCTCCGCCCAGGCGAGGCGGCGCCTCGCGGTGAGGTTGACGACCGTGACGCCCGTGTCGTCGGCGACGACCTTGGGCCGGCTGAGCAGCACGAGCACCCCGGCGAACAGTGCGGCCATCAGGATGAAGCTGCCCCGCTCGCCCCCGCTCAGGGTCTCCAGGAGCAGCGACATCACCGTCATGGCGACGAACATGGCGGCCGCGCTGGTCAGCAGGACGGCCCGGGTGCGGGTCGGCCTGAAGGTGACCGGCAGGGCGGGAGGCTGGGGCGCGGGGGCGGACACGGTGTCGTTCGCTTTCGTCGCTGTCTTCTGTGGCGCTGTCTTCTTGGCGCGGTTCTCGGCCGGCCGGTCAGAGGCGGCAGGCGTGGATGGCCGTGGTGAGGATCGCGCGGGCGCCCAGCTCGTACAGGTCGTCCATGACCCGCTGGGAGTCCTTGGCGGGGACCATCGAGCGGACGGCGACCCAGCCCTCGTTGTGCAGCGGGGAGATCGTCGGCGACTCCAGGCCCGGGGTGAGGGCCACGGCCCGCTCCAGGTGCTCGGCGCGGCAGTCGTAGTCCATCATCACGTAGCTGCGGGCCACCAGGACGCCCTGGAGGCGGCGCAGGAACTGCTGCACCTTCGGGTCGTCGGGGGCGGCGCCGGTGCGGCGGATGACGACCGCCTCGGACTTCATGATCGGTTCGCCGATGACTTCGAGGCCCGCGTTGCGCAGCGAGGTGCCGGTCTCGACGACGTCCGCGATGACCTGGGCGACGCCCAGCTCGATGGCGGTCTCGACGGCGCCGTCCAGGTGGACGACGGAGGCGTCGACTCCGTTGTCCGCGAGGTGCTTGGCGACGATGCCCTCGTAGGAGGTGGCGATCGTCATGCCGCCGAAGTCGGCGATGTCCTTCGCGGTGCCGGGCTTGGTGGCGTAGCGGAAGGTGGAGCGGGCGAAGCCGAGCGGCAGGATCGCCTCGGCGTTGGCGCCCGAGTCGACCAGGAGGTCCTGGCCGGTGATGCCGATGTCGAGCTTGCCCGCGGACACGTAGATCGCGATGTCCTTGGGGCGCAGGTAGAAGAACTCGACCTCGTTGACGGGGTCGACGAGGACGAGCTCCTTCGACTCCTTGCGCATCTGGTAGCCGGCCTCATGGAGCATCGCCGACGCAGGTCCGGACAGTGAACCCTTGTTGGGAACGGCGATGCGCAGCATGAGGTCAGCTTCCTTCTTGTGCGGGGTGGTGTGGAATGCGGGCGTGCTCAGAGGTGGGCGTAGACGTCGTCGAGGGAGATCCCGCGCGCGACCATCATCACCTGGACGTGGTACAGCAGCTGCGAGATCTCCTCGGCGGCGGCTTCCTTGCCCTCGTACTCGGCGGCCATCCAGACTTCGGCGGCCTCCTCGACGACCTTCTTGCCGATGGCATGCACGCCCTTGTCCACCAGCTCCGCGGTGCGGGAGGTGGAGGGGTCGCCATTGGCTGCCTTGAGCTGGAGCTCGGTGAAAAGCTCTTCGAAACTCTTAGAGGGTTTGTTCGCCATGATGCTTCTTAGAGTAAGGGGTGGGCCCCGTCGCTCAGCGCCAGGGTTCGCTGACCGTGCGCAGCGTGGCGGCGGTGGCCACGGCGGCGGTGACCGCTTCATGACCCTTGTCCTCGTTCGACCCTTCGAGGCCGGCCCGGTCCAGGGCCTGCTCCTCGGTGTCGCAGGTCAGCACGCCGAACCCGATGGGTACGCCGGTGTCGACACTGACCTGGGTGAGGCCGTTGGTGACACCCTGGCACACGTACTCGAAGTGCGGGGTACCGCCCCTGATGACGACGCCGAGTGCGACGACGGCATCGTAGCCGCGGCCCGCGAGGACCTTCGCCACGACGGGCAGTTCGAAGCTGCCGGGGACGCGCAGCAGCGTCGGCTCGTCGATGCCGAGTTCGTGCAGGGCGCGCAGGGCGCCGTCGACGAGTCCGTCCATCACCTTCTCGTGCCACTGTGCCGCGACCACGGCGACACGGAGGTCTCCGCAGTTGCGTACGGACAGTTCGGGTGCGCCCTTGCCACTCACGTGCTCTCCTCAGGTGTTTCCGGTGTGCTTACTGGCTTACTGGTTGCCGCAGGCGGACATCGGCGTCGATGCCGCGTCCAGCCAGGGAAGGTCGTGCCCCATGCGGTCCCGCTTGGTGCGCAGGTAGCTCAGGTTGTGCTCGCCCGCCTGGACGGGCATGGGCTCGCGCCCCGACACCTTCAGACCGTGCCGTACCAGCGCGGTGATCTTGTCGGGGTTGTTGGTCATGAGCCGCAGGCTGTGGACGCCGAGGTCGGCGAGGATCTGGGCGCCGGCCGCGTAGTCGCGGGCGTCGGCGGGCAGGCCGAGCTCAAGGTTGGCGTCGAGCGTGTCGCGGCCGCGCTCCTGGAGTTCGTACGCGCGCAGCTTGGAGAGCAGGCCGATGCCTCGGCCCTCGTGGCCGCGCAGGTAGACCACCACGCCGCGGCCGGCCTCGGTGATGCGTTCCATGGAGGCCTGGAGCTGGGGGCCGCAGTCGCAGCGCAGCGAGGAGAAGATGTCGCCGGTCAGGCACTCGGAGTGGACCCGGACCAGGACGTCCTCGCCGTCGCCGATGTCGCCGTGGACCAGGGCCACGTGCTCGACGCCGTCGACGGTGGAGCGGTAGCCGTAGGCCGTGAACTCCCCGGCAGCGGTGGGCAGTTGAACCTCGGCCTCGCGGCGCACGGTCGGCTCGGCGGAGCGCCGGTAGGCGATCAGGTCCTCGATGGAGATGATCGTCAGGCCGTGCTTGCGGGCGAACGGGATGAGCTCCGGCAGGCGCAGCATGACGCCGTCCTCGCCCGCGATCTCGACGATGGCGCCGGCCGGGGCGAGCCCGGCGAGCCGGGCGAGGTCGACCGCGGCCTCGGTGTGACCGTTGCGCACCAGCACACCGCCGGGCTTGGCGCGCAGCGGGAAGATGTGGCCGGGGCGGACGAAGTCGCCGGAGGCGGAGCGGCCGTCGGCGAGCAGGCGCAGCGTGGTGGCGCGGTCGGCGGCGGAGATGCCGGTGCTCACGCCGTGGGCGGCGGTCGCGTCGACGGAGACGGTGAAGGCGGTCTTCATCGACTCGGTGTTGTGGTCGACCATTTGCGGCAGGTCGAGCCGGTCGAGGTCCTCGCCCTCCATGGGCGCGCAGATCAGGCCGCGGCACTCGCTCATCATGAACGCGACGATCTCCGGGGTGGCCTTCTCGGCGGCGACGACGAGGTCGCCCTCGTTCTCGCGGTCCTCGTCGTCGACGACGACCACGGGCCTGCCGGCCGCGATGTCGCGGATGGCCTGCTCGACGGGGTCGAGGGAGAGGTCCTCGCGGTTGTCGGTGGTGTACCAGGTGGGTGCGTGCGTGGTCATGCCGTCGCTCCTTCCAGGACGGGCTCGACGCTCGTGCGGGAGCGCAGCCACCAGTCGCGCATGCCCCACAGGACGAGCGCGCCGTAAATGACGTAGACGAAGCCGGAGAAGGCGTATCCGTTGGCGAAGTTGAGGGGGACGCCGACGACGTCGACCAGCAGCCAGGCGAACCAGAACTCGACCATGCCCCGGGCCTGGGCGAACATCGCGACGATGGTGCCGACGAATACATAGGCGTCGGGCCACGGGTCCCACGACAGGGCCGGGTAGGCGGTGAAGAGGGCCGCGACGGCGACCGTGCCGAGGGCGGCGCCGCCGAGCAGGTAGGCCCGCTCGCGCCAGGTGGCGAACCGTACGGCGATGGAGCCGTCCTGGGCCTGCCGGCGGCCCCGGCTCCAGGCGAGCCAGCCGCCGGCGGCCACGACCATCACCACGACCTGCTTGCCGGCGCTGCCGGAGAGGTGCCCGGCGGCGAAGGCGACGAACAGGATGAGGCCCGACACGAACTGGGCGGGCCAGGTCCATATGGACCGGCGCCAGCCGAGCGCGAGGGCTGTCAGACCGATCGTGTTGCCGATCATGTCGGACCACCTGATGTGCTGACCGAGGACCGTGAAGGCCTCGCCGTTCAGCCAGTTCACTGCGCTCACTTGTCGTTCCCCCCGTGGCTCGCGCCGAGCAGCCGCTCGACGTACTTGGCGATGACGTCGACCTCCAGGTTGACCGGGTCGCCGGGCTGCTTGATGCCGAGCGTGGTCAGCGCGAGGGTGGTCGGGATGAGGCTGATGGTGAAGTAGTCGGCGGCGGCCTCGACGACCGTGAGGCTGACGCCGTCCACGGTGATGGAGCCCTTCTCGACGACGTACCTGGAGAGGTCACCGGGAAGGGCGATCTTGACGATCTCCCAGTTCTCGGAGGGGGTGCGCGAAAGCACCGTGCCGGTGCCGTCGACGTGGCCCTGGACGATGTGCCCGCCGAGGCGGCCGCCGACGGCCATGGGCCGCTCCAGGTTGACCCGGGAGCCGACTTCCAGGGCGCCGAGGCTGGACCGCTTCAGCGTCTCGTCCATCACGTCGGCGGTGAACTCGCCGTCGCCGAACTCCACGACCGTCAGACACACGCCGTTGACGGCGATCGAGTCGCCGTGTCCGGCGCCCTCGGTGACAACGGGGCCGCGCAGACGGAAGCGGGAGGCGTCACCGAGGTTCTCGATGGCGGTGACTTCGCCCAGCTCTTCGACGATTCCGGTGAACACGTTCAGCGCTCCTTGGCGAGAGGGGTGGCAGTGATGCGCAGATCGGGGCCGATGCGCACGGTCTCGGTGATGTCGAGCCGCAACGCCTCGGCGATGGTGGAGATTCCTGCACCGGCGAGCGCGGTGGGCCCGGCGCCGAGCAGGGCGGGTGCGAGGTAGCCGACGACCCTGTCGACGGCGCCCGCGGCGACGAAGGCCCCGGCCAGCGTGGGGCCGCCTTCGAGGAGTACGGAGCGCACGCCGCGCGCGTGGAGGGCGGCGAGCAGCGCCGGGATGTCCAGACCGGTGGCGGTGCGCGGCAGCCGCAGGACCGCCGCCCCGGGCAGATGGGCCGCGTCGGCGTCCTCGGCCACCGCGATCAGGGTGGGCGCGGCGTCGTCGAGGATGCGGGCGCCGGGCTTGACGGCGGTGGCGTTGGTGTCGACTGCCACACGCAGGGGCTGAGTTGTCCCGTCGATGCCTCGTACCGCGAGGTGCGGGTCGTCGGTGCGGGCGGTGCCGGAGCCCACGACCACGGCGTCGGACTCGGCGCGCAGGCGGTGGACGTCGGCGCGGGACGCGGCGGAGGTGATCCAGCGGCTGGTGCCGTCATCGGCGGCGGTCCGCCCGTCGAGGGTCGCCGCGTACTTCCAGGTGACGTGCGGGCGGCCGAGCCGTACGGAGGTGAGCCAGGCGGTGTTGACCGCCTCGGCCTCGTCCGCGAGAAGGCCTTGCTCGGCGTGGACGCCGGCCGCGCGCAGGGTGTCGGCGCCGCCGGTGGCCTGGGGGTTTGGATCGCCGACCGCGTAGAAGACGCGGGTGACGCCGGCCGTGATGAGCGCCTGGGCGCAGGGGCCGGTGCGGCCGGTGTGGTTGCACGGTTCGAGGCTGACGTACGCGGTGCCGCCACGGGCACGCTCACCTGCGGCTTCGAGGGCGTGGACCTCGGCGTGCGGGCCGCCGGCCCGCTGGTGGAAGCCCTCGCCGACGACCGCGCCGGAGGCGTCGGTGATGACGCACCCGACGACCGGGTTGGGGCTGGTGGAGCCGAGTCCGCGCGCGGCGAGCTCAATGGCTCGGCGCATGGCGTCTGCGTCGGCTGCGGTGGCCACCGGGTCCTCCTGCCTCTTCGGGCACGGACTCCGGGGTCTGTCGATGACGACAGAAAGCGGGGAAAGACCATCGCGCACAGCTCACGCCACGGCCGAAAGAGACCGGTGCCCTGGACGGCGACCGGTAACAGACGGCCGGCGCGACCGTGGAACGGTCCGCCCGCCGCGCACTGCCTCCCATCCGGACTTTCACCGTCGGTCCAGGAATTTCACCTGGTCAACCGGCCGCTGGATGCGGACGGGTCGCGGACTATAACCGCCGGTTCGGAATTACACCGACCCCGGAGTGCGCTGCTGCTGGTACAGGGCCAGTGTGCCACGCCTGATCGAAGGCCATGCGAGCGAGGGGATGTGGCCTGGCTCACAGGATGGCCGGATTCGAGCGGCCCTCCAGCGCGGGCCCGGCGGCACCCCAGCGGCTCAGCATCCCCTTTGGTCCATACCTATTGACGCACTGGTCTAGTCCTTTTAATCTCTGCGTCACCTCCGAGGAGAGGCCCGCCGGTGTGCGCACGCCGGGGCCGTGCACGACCACCGCCATGTTCGTTGTGTTCCGCCCGACCTCCCAGGAGGAACTGCTCATGCTCTCCCCCACCCGCAGACGGGCTGCGCTGCTCACGACCGCCACCGCGGTCGCCGGGCTGCTGTTCGGCTCGCTGTCCACCGGCGTCTCGCAGGCCGCCACAGACAACGAGGCCTGTCGCCCCGACGGCCTCTACAAGACCCCGGGCGTCGACGTCCCGTACTGCTCGGTGTACGACACCGACGGCCGCGAGAAGATGGGCTCCGACCACCAGCGCCGCGTGATCGGCTACTTCACGGGCTGGCGCACCGGCCAGGACGGGACGCCCGCCTACCTCGCCTCCGACATCCCGTGGGACAAGGTCACCCACATCAACTACGCCTTCGCGCACGTCGGTTCCGACAACAAGATCTCCGTCGGCACGGACAGCGAGAAGAACGCCGCGACCGGAATGACCTGGCCCGGCGTCACGGGCGCCGAAATGGACCCCTCGCTCCCCTACAAGGGCCATTTCAATCTGCTCAACAAATTCAAGAAGCAGCACCCCGATGTGAAGACCCTTGTCTCCGTGGGCGGCTGGGCCGAGACCGGCGGCTATTTCGGTGACGACGGCAAGCGCGTCGGCTCAGGCGGCTTCTATTCCATGGCCACCAACGCGGACGGCTCCGTCAACCAGGCGGGCGTCGACACGTTCGCCGACTCTGCGGTGGCCTTCATCAAGAAGTACGGCTTCAACGGCGTCGACATCGACTACGAATACCCGACGACGATGAAGGACGCGGGCAACCCGCTCGACCTGACGATCTCCAATGCCCGCCGGGCCGGTCTCGTCAAGGGCTATGCGGCCCTGATGAAGTCGCTGCGCGAGAAGCTCGACCGCGCGGGGGCGGCCGATGGAAAGCACTACCTGCTGTCGGTGGCCGCACCCTCGTCCGGCTATCTGCTGCGCGGTATGGAGACCTTCCAGGTCCAGCAGTACCTGGACTACGTCAACATCATGTCGTACGACTTGCACGGCGCCTGGAACCAGTACGTCGGCCCGAACGCCTCGCTCTTCGACGACGGAAAGGACGCGGAACTCGCGGCCGCCGGCGTCTATTCCACCTCTCAGTACGGCGGAGTCGGCTATCTGAACGCCGACTGGGCCTATCACTATTTCCGCGGTTCCATGCCGGCCGGGCGCATCAATATGGGCCTGCCGTACTACACCCGCGGATTCCAGAATGTGCAGGGCGGCACCAACGGTCTTTGGGGGAAGGCACCTTCGACGAATTGCCCAGCCGGTTCGGGGCTCACCGCCTGCGGTGACGGCGCGGTCGGCATCGACAACCTCTGGCACGACCTGGACGCGGGCGGCAAGGAGGCGCCCGCCGGTTCCAACCCGATGTGGCACGCCAAGAACCTGGAGAAGGGCATCGTCGGCGACTACGTCAGCAAGTACGGCCTGCCCGCCGACACCAAGCTGACCGGCAGCTACGTCCGCCAGTACGACGCGACGCTGGTGGCGCCCTGGCTCTGGAACGACCGGAAGAAGGTCTTCCTGTCCACCGAGGACGAACAGTCCGTCAACACCAAGGCCGACTACGTCGTCGACAAGGGCATCGGCGGCACCATGGTCTGGGAGCTGGCCGGCGACTACCGGTGGAACGCGGCCAAGGGCCAGTACGAGCAGGGCTCGACCCTGACCGGCGCGATGTACGACAAGTTCAAGTCGGCCGCCCCGTACGGCAACAAGCGCTCCGCCATCGACCTGCCGAGCCAGGCCCTGAACATCGGCGTGGACTTCGGGCAGTTCCCGCTCGGCGACTCCAACTACCCGATCAGCCCCAAGGTGACGATCACCAACAACACCACGGCGACGCTGCCCGGCGGCACGGAGTTCCAGTTCGACTACGGCACTTCGGCCCCGGCCAACGCCAAGGACCAGTCCGGCTTCGGCACGACGATCGTGCGCAGCGACCACACGGCGGCGAACAACATCGGTGGATTGAAGGGCGACTACAACCGCGTCTCGCTGAAGATGCCGGGCTGGCAGTCACTGGCTCCGGGCGCCTCGGTCACCCTCGACTTCGTCTACTACCTGCCGGTTTCCACCCCCTCGAACTGGACGGTGACCTTCGGTGGCAAGACCTACGCGCTGGCCGGCGACCACACCCGGGGTGCTGTGGTGAGCGACCCGGGCACCTCCTCGCCCTCCCCGACGCCTTCGGGCTCGGCAAGCCCCTCGCCGTCGCCCACGCCTTCGGGCGGCACGTGCGCCGCGCAGCTCTGGTCGGCGGGTTCGGAGTACGGCGGCGGCACGACCGTCTCGTACAAGTCGCACACCTGGAAGTCCAAGTGGTGGACGAAGGGCGAGGAACCGGGTACTACCGGTGACTGGGGAGTCTGGCAGGACCTCGGCGCCTGCTGATCCGGCTTCCCGCCCCATACGCCCGGCGGCGGTCTCCCGGCCCTTGGCCGCCGTCGGGCTCCCAAACCTGAAGCGCCATCATGCTTTCGGTGCGAAGAGGTCGTCCTGGGCGGCATCCCGCGCGGTGAGCAGGGCGCCGCTCAGGACCGCGCCGTCGCCGAGCTCGCTCGGTCTCACCTCGGTGGCGAGGGGGGTCAGGGCGGCAAGGGCGCGCTGGACGCGGCCGGCGAGCAACTGCCCGCCCGCGTAACCCAGTTCGCCGCCCAGAACGATCAGGCCGGGGTCGAGGACCGCGACCACGCCCGCCGCCCCGATCGCGAGCCGCTCGGCCAGCGCGTCCAGGAAGGGCCCGTCGGCATCCCGTACGGCCTCTTCCGCGCTGCCGGGCCGCCCGTGCGCGGCGGCGAGGCGGGCCACCGCGCCCGCGTGCACCAGCTCGTGGAAGCCGCCGTCGCAGCCGGTCGCGGACGGCAGGCCGCCGGTGCCGGGCACCGGCATGAACCCGATCTCGCCCGCGCCGCCCGAGGCGCCCCTGCGCAGCTTCCCGTCCAGAACCACGGCCGCACCGATGCCCTGCCCGAGCCACAGCAGCACGAAGGTGTCCTGCCCGCGGGCCGCGCCGAGCCGCTGCTCGGCCACGGCGGCCAGGTTGGTCTCGTTCTCAACGAGCACGGCGGCGGGCAGGCGCCCGGCCAGCACGCGGACGAGTTCGCGGTGCCAGGCGGGCAGCCCGCTGCTGTCGCGCAGCTCGCCGCTCGCCGGGTCGATGAGGCCGGGGGCGCCGATCCCGACGCTGTGCAGCCGCTCGGCACCGGCCTCCTTGGCGGTGCGTTCCAGGAGGGCCACGGCCTGTTCGACGGCTGGTCCCGTCCCGGCGTCGGGCTCGATCGGCAGGGTCGCCTCGGCCAGCGTCGCCCCCAGCAGATCGGCGACGACCAGGGACACGCTGTGCGTGCGGACGTCCAGGGCCGCGAGGTGGGCCCGGTCGGCGACGATCGCGTACAGGCGCGCGTTGGGGCCGCGCCGCTCGGCGCCCGACTCCCCCACGACGTGGACCAGGCCGGAGCTCTGGAGGCGTTCGACGAGGTCGGCGACGGTGGGCCGGGAGAGTCCGGTGAGGTTCTTGAGCTGACCTGCCGTCAACGGGCCCTCGTCCTGCAGGAGGCGCAGGGCGAGCCGGTCGTTGATGGCCCGGGCGGTGCTCGGGGATGCGGGCATGCCGGAAATCCTTCCAGATCACCGAAAGTCGGTTGCCGCCCATTCCATTTATCAGGCAGGGTTCCTGATAGTTTACCGCGCGGCGGGGAAGCCGCCCATGAGGGAGGGGAACCCGGTTCGATGGAAGCCGAACTGGCTCTGGATCAACGGCAGTTGAGGCGAGCACGGATCGCGATCGCCGCGGTGTTCTGTGTGCACGGCGCGGTGACGGGCAACTTCGCCACCCGGGTCCCTTGGATCCAGGAGCACGCCGGTCTCTCCGCGGGCCGGCTCGGCCTCGCCCTCGCCTTCCCGGCGATCGGATCGTCCCTGCTGATGCCGCTGTCCGGCGCGATCACCCACCGGTTCGGGGCCCGCAACGCGCTGCGCGGGCTGCTCGCGCTGTGGACGCTGGCTCTGGCGCTGCCCGCGCTCGCGCCGAACGTCTACACGCTGTGCGCGGCCCTCTTCGCGTACGGAGCGAGCGCTGGCATGGCGGACGTGGCGATGAACGCGCTGGGAGTCGAGACCGAGAACCGGCTCGGCCGCTCGATCATGTCCTCGCTGCACGGCATGTGGAGTGTGGGCGCGCTGATCGGCTCGGCGGCCGGGACGCTGGCCGCGCACCTCGGGGCCGACGCGCGGCTGCACCACACGGTGGCCGCCGCCGCGCTGACCCTGCTCGGCCTGGCCGCCTGCCAGGGCGTGCTCGATCTGCGCAGCACCCCCGAGGAGGCTCCGCCGCCCCGGTTCGCGCTGCCGCCCAGATCGGCGCTGGCCATCGGCGTGGTGGGGTTCTGCGCGGTGGTCGCCGAGGGCGCGAGCCTCGACTGGTCGGCGGTCTATCTGCGGGACGTACTGGACGCATCGGCAGGCACGGCCGCGGCCTGCACCACGGCGTTCACCCTGGCCATGGCCGCGGCCCGGCTCGCGGGCGACAGGGGCGTGGACCGCTTCGGAGCCGTGCGTACGGTGCGCGGCGGAGGCATCCTCGCCACTGCGGGCGGCCTGCTCGTGGTGGTCGCGCCGGGCCCGGCGGTGGCGATGGCCGGGTTCGGCCTGATGGGCCTGGGCGTGGCGGTCGTGGTTCCGCTCGCGTTCGCGGCGGCGGCCCGCAGTGGGCCCAACCCCAGCCAGGCCATAGCGGGCGTCGCGACCATCACCTACACCTCGGGTCTGGTCGCTCCGTCCGCGATCGGCGGGATCGCCGATCTGACCTCCCTTGTGGTGTCGTTCGGCCTGGTGACCGTGCTCGCGTTCGGCCTGGTGGCGGGGGCGCGGGTCCTGCGGACGGGCGCCCGGCCCGGCGAGGTGGCGGGTGCGGCGCCGGTCCGTCAGCCCTGAAGCGGCGCCACGCGTGGGATCAGCCTGCGATGGAGTCGAGCTGTTCGGGGGCGGGGCGCAGGGCCCACAGGTCGCCGCCGGGCGGCGCCTGAAGCTTCGGCACGGCCGCCTTCGCGTCCTTGTCCCCGGCATCGGCGGCCGCACGGACGACGTCGCTCGCCGCGTACCGGTGGAACTCCAGCTCCGGATGCGGCCAGGCGGCGGCCCCGGCGGCGGCGGGCAGCAGATAGCGCACGCCCTTGAACAGGCTCTGCCCCTGCGGTCCTCGATACGCCCACAGGTCGACGCCGACCTGCTTGCCGATGGCGGCAAGCCGGGTGTGGGCGACGAGGTCGAAGGTCGAGTAGTGCCAGCTCCGGGTCCTGGCCAGCTCCTGGGGCTGGCTGCCGTCGGCCGCGATCTGCGGGTCGATCCGCCGCTTCCCGGCGCCGAGGACGGTCCGTCGGGCCAGGTCCTTGTTTCCGGTGGCGAGGGCGAGGGCGGCGATCTGGAGGTCCTGGAAGGTGCCGTGGTTGTTCTGGGCCGCCGACTCCTCCTTGCCGAACGCCGAATTCACCTCCCAGTCCAGGAACTTCTTGTTCCAGTCGAGCATTGAGGCGTGATCGCTCGCCTTCCAGCCGGGTGCCCCGGTGTCGAGGATGGCGACCGCGTCGAGAACGCTGGAGTACTGCTGCGAGAAGTCGATGATGCCGATCGCCCGGCCGTCGTACTTGCAGGGGATGAACTGCCCGTGGTTCAGGTTCGGGTTCATCCGTGTCGCCGGGTCGAGGAACCAGGTGCGCAGGATGCCGGAGGCGTGCTCGGCGTACTGCGTCTTGCCGGTGTAGTACCAGGCCAGGCTGAGGCTGGTGACCGAGTTGAAGACCTTGCCGAGGTCGGGCCGGTCGGTGCCGGAGTCGACCTCGGGATTGCGCTGACCGTCCTTTTGGACGTACGGGCAGCCCCACGGGTTGTCGGCGGTCTTCGGCTGGGAGGGCCACCAGTAGGGAGCCTGGCTGAGGTAGTCGTGCGGGTCGCCGCCCGGGGCCGGCTTCGGCTTGTCGACGACGGTCCAGGGTCCTTGGGTGAGCCAGCCGTCGGCGATGGCCGTCAACTTCCCTACGGCGTCGCGCAGTTGGGTGTCGCCTTGATCGAGCCGCCGCTTGGTGTCCTGGAGCCGCTTCCCGTCCAGGACCACGGTGCGGGGCGCCTTGACGGCGGCCGGAGCGGCGTACGAGGCAGCGGGTATGAGCGCGGAGGCCAACGTCACCGCGAGGGACAGCACGGCGACGAGCCCACGGCGGGGTCTTCCGCTCATCGAGCACTCCCATCGAGTCGGATGTCAGGGCGAATGGCGGGCAGACTTACTAGATATGGTCATGTATCTGAATCACATTCACGAACAAGACCGTGTGAGCGTAGAGCCCAGTGCTCCGGCTGACAATGCCCCGGACCCGGATTCACGGATGGGACCTTCGGCCCTGCCGCCCTGGCGATGGGGCCCTTGATCCGGCATTAATATTTGGCCTGATCTTTTCGAGACTTTTCGAGTCACCGACCCCTTCGGACGAACTGGAGCGACCCATGCGCCTCGGCGTGCGCTGGACCCTGCACGGCGACGGGCGGACCCCCGCTCCAGGAGCCGTCGTACGCCCCGACGAACGGCTCTCCTGGCCGCGCACGATCGGCCTCGGCGCGCAGCACGTGGTCGCGATGTTCGGCGCCTCGTTCGTCGCACCCGTACTCATGGGTCTCGACCCCAACCTCGCGATCATGATGTCCGGCATCGCGACGGTCATCTTCCTGCTCGCGACCAAGGGCCGGGTGCCCAGCTACCTCGGCTGCTCGCTCTCCTTCGTCGGCGTCGCCGCCGCGATCCGGGCCACCGGAGGCACCAGCGCCACTGTGACCGGCGCGGTCTTCGTCGTGGGAGTGGTGCTGTTCTTCGCGGGCCTCGCGGTGCAGCGGTTCGGCGCGCGGATCATCCACGCCGCGATGCCGCCAGTCGTCACGGGCGCCGTCGTCATGCTGATCGGCTTCAACCTGGCGCCGGTCACCGCCTCCACGTACTGGCCCCAGGACCAGTGGACGGCACTGATGGTGATGCTGTTCACCGGTCTGGCCGTGGTCTGCCTGCGCGGCTTCTGGTCCCGGATCGCGATCTTCCTCGGGCTGATCTTCGGGTACGGCGTGTCCTGGCTGCTCGACCGCGTCTTCGGGAAGATCCACTCGGTGCACGGCGGCACGGAGGCCGTGGACCACTGGCGCCTTGACCTCTCGGGCGTGGGCAAGGCCGACTGGATCGGGCTGCCGGGCTTCCACGCGCCGAGCTTCGAATGGTCGGCGATCCTCGTGGCGCTGCCCGTCGTCATCGCCCTTATCGCCGAGAACGCGGGCCACGTCAAGGCCGTCGGCGAGATGACCGGCGCCGACCTCGACGACAAGCTGGGCACCGCGATCGCCGCCGACGGCGCCGCCTCCATGCTGTCGACCGCCGTGGGCGGCCCGCCGAACACCACGTACTCCGAGAACATCGGCGTCATGGCCGCCACCCGCGTCTATTCGACCGCCGCCTACTGGGCCGCCGCCGGATTCGCGCTGCTCTTCGGCGTGTGCCCCAAGTTCGGCGCGGTCGTCGCGGCGATCCCGGGCGGCGTGCTCGGCGGCATCACCGTCATCCTGTACGGCATGATCGGCCTGCTCGGCGCGCAGATCTGGATCAACGCGAAGGTCGATCTGCGCAACCCGCTGAACCTGGTGCCGGCCGCCGCGGGCATCATCATCGGCATCGGCAACGTCACCCTGAAGTTCACCGAGAACTTCCAGCTCAGCGGCATCGCACTCGGCACGGTCGTGGTCATCACCGGCTACCACGTACTGCGCGCGCTGGCCCCGGCCCACCTCAAGGAGCAGGAGCCGCTGCTGGATTCGGGCACGTCGTCGTACGAGAAGGACGCGTAGCCCGCAGCCCCGGGAGTGTCCCGGTTCATCCGTTCCGGTCAAGCCCCCTTACGGCGGTGCTCGGCGCGGGGGCGGGCTGGGACGCTGCCCCCATGACGCAGACCGTATGGACGCAGACGGGATCGACGCAGACCGGACACCTCGCGCGCACCCACCGGTTCGCCGCGTCGCTGGATCCCGTGGTCCGGCGGATGCGCGCCCTGCGGGCCGATCTGCCGGCCCGGGACGGCATCGCGGTCTTCAACCGCGTCTACCTGACGGTGACCGAGGAGATCTCCCGGCTCATCGCACACGGCGGCTTCGCCGACCCGGCGGCCGCGGCCACGCTCGACGTGCTCTTCGCCGGGCGCTATCTCGCGGCCGTGGAGGCGGCTTCGGCGGGCCGGCTCCCACCGGACTGCTGGCGTCCGCTGTTCCAGTACCGGCGCCATCCGGGCGTGCGGCCGCTGCAGTTCGCGCTGGCCGGGATCAACGCGCACATCGGGCACGACCTGACGCTCGCCGTGGTGGACTGCTGCCGCTCGCTCGACTGCGAACCCGCCCTCCTGGAGCGGGACTTCGACCGGGTCGGCGACACGCTGACGCTCCTTGAGGAGCGGATCCGCGAGGAGCTCATGCCGGGCCCCGACCTGTTCGAGGTGGCCGATCCGATGACCCACCTCCTTGCGTCGTGGAGTCTGGAGCGGGCGCGGGACGCCTCCTGGTCCGCGGCGAAAGTCCTGTGGCAGTTGCGGGAACTTCCGGCCCTGGCCCAGGAGTTCACAGATCGGTTGGACGCGGGCGTGGGTCTGGTGACCCGATGTCTGCTGACACCGCTTTCGGTTCACGACTGACGTTCGGTTCCCGGCCTTTCCCTTCCCGACTGAGGAGCGCTCCATGGCAATCCGGCTCGGACTCGGCCTTCCGCAGATGAGGCAGTACGACATCGGCCGCGATGTGCCCGCGGTGGCGCGGGCGGCCGAGGAGATCGGTTTCGAGAGCCTCTGGGTCTTCGAGCGGGTGTTGTTCCCCGAGCCCGCGACACAGGGGCTGTACGGCGTCGAGGGCCTGCCCTGGCCCGACATCTACCGCTCGGTCGCCGACCCGCTGGTCACCCTCACGCTGGCGGCGGCCGCGACCGAGCGCGCCCGGCTCGGCACCAGCGTCCTGATCGCCCCGCTGCACATCCCGTTCCAACTGGCGCGCTCGCTCGCCTCGTTGGACGCGGCGAGCGGTGGCAGGGTGGTCGCCGGGCTCGGCACGGGCTGGTCGCACGACGAGTACGCGGCGGCGGGCGTGGCGCCCTTCGAGAAGCGCGGCAAGGTCCTCGACGAGCTGCTGGACGTGTGCGCGGCGGTGTGGGGCCCCGATCCGGTCGCGTACCAGGGCGAGCTGACGACGATCGCCCCCTCGGTCGTCGGCCCCAAGCCGGCCCGCCCGATCCCGGTCTACCTCCCGGCGATGAGCCCGAGGTCGGCGCGCCGCCTGGTGGACCGCGCGGACGGCTGGCTGCCCGCGGCCCAGGGCGCCGCCCAGCTCACCGAGGAGTGGACGAGGCTGAAGAACCTGGCCGAGGAGCGCGGCCGTGAACGGCCGATCGAGGTGTGCGTGCGGGTCAACACCCGCTATTCGGCCAAGCCGTTCGAGGGCGCGGACAGGCCTCCGTTCACCGGCAGCGCGGCCCAGATCGTCGAGGACGTCGCGGCCCACGCGGTGGACGGCATAGGCGAGTTCCTCCTGGACCTCCAGGGCTCCGCCCGGGACGCGGAGGAGCTGAAGGACGTGGCGGCGGAGGTGTACGGGGTGGCCCGGGCGGCGGGTCTGTAGACCTGCGGAGGGGGCTGCCGCACAACCCGACGGTCGCCGGCGGGGGATTGCAGCCCGCAGGGGTTCAGCCCCAACTCGCTTGTTCCCAGGGGTGCTTGCATCAGCCCTGCCAGGGGCGCGGGGAACTGCGCGACCAGCCACGGCCGTGCCCGCACCCGAACGACCGTCGTGGGTGTGCCCCTGGCCCTCAAGGCCTTGGGGCAGTTTGAGGACGAGCGCCCCTAAGGCGCGACGGGGCCCGGAGGCAGAGCCACCGGGTGCCCCAGCCCCGAGGGGGCTAGTCCTCGGGAAGCTCGACCGGAGCGATCGAGTCGTAAACATCCCCCGGCCCGGGGTTACCCGCATCGGTCGTACCACCGAAGTGGTGCATGACACCCCACACCGCGTTCAGCGCGGTCTGCACCGCGCCCTCGGCCCACCCCGCCGTCCAGGAGATGTCGTCCCCCGCGAGGAAGATCCCCCGCTTGTCCTCGGGCAGCGCGTCCTGCATGAAGTGGGTGAACAGCCTGCGCTGGTAGCGGTAGTGCCCGGGCAGGTTCGCCTTGAACGCGCCCATGAAGTACGGCTCGTTCTCCCAGGAGACCGTCACCGGATTGCCGATGATGTGGCCCCGGATGTCGACCTTCGGGTAGATCTCGCCGAGCGACTTGAGCATGACCTCCATGCGCTCGCTCGCCGACAGCGGCAGCCACTTCAGGCTGTCGTCGCACCAGGTGTAGGAGAGGCAGATGACGGCGGGCTTGTCCGGCCCGTTGTCGAGCAGGTAGGTGCCGCGCGTCATGCGGTCGGTGAGCGTCATCGACATGACGTCCCGGCCGGTCTCCTCGTCCTTGTCGAGCCAGAACGGCCGGTCGACCGGCACGAACAGCTTGGAGGACTCCATGTAGTGGGTGCGCTCGATCGCCGTCCAGTGGTCGATCGGGAAGAGCGAGTCGTCGCAGGCGATCTTGGAGAGCAGCATCCAGGACTGGGCGGTGAAGATCGCCGCACGGTAGGTGCGGATGTCGCCGTCCGCGTCCGTCACCGTGATGCGGTTGCCCGCGGTGCGGTGCAGGCGGGTCACGGCGGGCTTGGGCGTGCCGTCGTGCAGCGAGGAGAGGGAGGTGCCCGGCGCCCAGTGCACGAGCTTCTCCGGCTCGCGCTCCCACAGGCGCAGCGGCAGCTGCTGGGAGCCGCCGACGATGCCGCGGTGGTGGTCGTCGGCCTCGGTGTAGACGACCCGCAGGATCTCCAGGATGGAGTTCGGGAAGTCGGTGTCCCAGCCGCCGGTGCCGAAGCCGACCTGGCCGAAGATCTCGCGGTGCCGGAAGGACTTGAAGGCCTCCGACTCGCAGAGGAAGCCGTAGAAGGTCTGGTTGTCGAGCTTGTCGACGAGCTTCGCCCAGATCTCGCGGATGCGCGGGATGTCGCGCTCGCGGATCGCCTGGTTCATGTCGGAGAAGTCGGCGCCTTCTTCGAGACAGGCGTTCCACGCGTCCATGACCTCGCGGTACACGGGCGGCAGCTCGTCGACGGACGTCGCGTAGTGGGACTCGCCCTTGAGGTCGACGACCGTCGAGGGGGTGTCCGGCGCGAGCGGGTTGGGGAAGGGCTTGGTCTCCAGGCCCACCAGGTCGATGTAGTGCTGGAGCGCGGTGGAGCACGGGGGGAACCGCATGGCGCCCATCTCGGCGGTGAGCTCCGGGTCGCAGCCCGGGAAGCCGACGGTGCGCAGCCGGCCGCCGATCTGGTCGGCCTCGTACACGACGGGCTTGAGGCCCATCTTCATCAGCTCGTACGCGGCGACGATGCCGGAGAGGCCGCCGCCGATGACCGCGACCTCGGCGCCGTGCTCGGTCGCGGGTATCTGGCCGAGCCCGGCCGGGTGCGCGAGGAAGTCGTCGTACGCGTAGGGGAAGTCCGGCCCGAACATCGTGACGGGCGGCTGCTCGTCGATGTGCTGGACGGCGGTGGGCACCGTGGACGTCATGGGGTACGGACTCCTTGCACAGTACGGAAGTTGAGGGGGCAGGGCCCCACGGCCCGGGGCTCGGGGACCCTGGGCTCAGGGGGTGGGGGGCTCAGACGAGGGAGGCGTAGAGGCCGGGGCGGCGGTCGCGCAGATACGGGTTGTTCGCGCGCGAGGCGGCCAGGAACTCGGGGTCGACGTCGCCGACGACCAGTTCGGTGCCCCGCCCGGCGCGGGCCCGCGCGGTGCCGTCGGGCCCGGCCAGACAGCTCAGCCCGACGAACTCGAACTCGCCCTCCGGACCGGTCCGGTTGACGTACGCGACGTACATCTGGTTCTCGAAGGCGCGGACCGGGACGACGGACTCGGCGACGAACTGGAAGGGGTGCATCTGCGCGGTGGGCACCAGGAGCAGGTCGGTGCCGGCCAGGGCGTGCGCCCGTACGTTCTCCGGGAACTCCACGTCGTAGCAGATCATCATGCCGATGCGGAGGCCGTTCAGCTCGGCCTGGACGACCGCCTTGTCGCCCGGCGTGAACGCCTCCTGCTCGAAGCAGCCGAAGAGGTGGGTCTTGCGGTAGTTCGCGAGGCGGCTGCCGTCGGGGCCGATGAGCTGGGCCGCGTTGTAGACGGTGTCGCCGTCGCGCTCGGGGTAGCCGTAGACGACGGCCAGGCCGTGGCGTACCGCGATGTCGGCGACGGCCTGCGCGGAGGGGCCGTCGGCCGCCTCGGCGAGCGCCGCCACGTCGTCGCCGATGGCGTATCCGGTGAGGAAGAGCTCGGGGCAGACGATCAGCCCGGCGCCGGTCTCCGCCGCCCGCCCGGCCGCCTCGTCCAGCGTCTTCAGATTCGCGGCGACGTCCGAGAGACGGCCGGAGCTCTGGAGCAGGGCGGTGCGCAGCGGCGACATGGGCAGTCCTCGGCAGGGGCGGAAGTGCGGGGTGGGGTCAATAGACGGTACGTTCCGCCGTTCGGCCCGGACAAGGCGCCACCGTTGCGTGCAGCCGCATGATTCATTGCGCATGATCGCCAATCCCCGGCGATTCGTTGCGCCGCGTTGACGCCGCCCTTACGCCTCAGGTCCCAGGTGCGCCTCCCCCGCGCGGGGGAAACGGTCCACTCCCTGGTGCGATGTGCCGGGCCGCCGGGCGCGGAAGGCTGGTCATTGCCCGGAACGACCGGGCCGCCCGCATCTCACGACCGTACGGAAGGTCCTGCCATGCCCCGCACCGCGTTCGCCCCCACCCGCACCCGTGTCCTCGCCCTGGGCGTGGCCCTCCTCATCGCAGCCGTGGTCACCGGAGGCGCGACGGCCGCCGGGAACGGAGCCGACGGCCACACGCCCAGAGAGGCCGCGGCGCTGACCGGCACCGCGAAGCTGTACCGGCCGGCCGGGGACGACATCACGTTCAGCTTCGACGCCCACCTTGCGGCCAAGGACAACATGGACCCGGAGGCGGCGTACGGCACGTTCACGTTCAAGCACGTCTTCCCCAACGGGACGTCCGGCTGGGCGAAGGCGAAGGTGGACTGCCTGGTGACGGGCGGGAAGGTCGCGGTGGTCACCGGTGTCGTGACCGACTCGGACACCCCGTTCAAGGGCAAGCGGGTCGGCGTCACCGTGAATGACCTGGGCAAGCACGACCGGCTCGGCTACAGCTGGATAGGCAAGGATGCGGAGACGCAGCAGCTGCCGAAGTGCATGAGCTCGGCGCCCTTCGAGAAGGTCAAGGAAGGGACCGGCGACTTCAAGGTGCTGCCGTGGCAGCCGGTGTACGAGCAGCCCAAGGGCTAGACGGTTCCGGTGCGCTGCGCCGGCCCCTCCCGAAGGGCTACGCGGGCGAGCCCGACGTGTACCGCCGCAACAGCGGCGAAAGCACCAGCACCGACTTGGTCCGCTCCACATACGGCTCGCCCGCGATCCGCTCAAGGACCCGCTCGAAGTGCCGCATGTCGGAGGCGAAGACCTGGACGATCGCGTCCGCCTCACCGGTGACGGTGGAGGCGGACGCGACCTCGGGGTACCGCTCAAGCCCGCGCTTGATCGCGTCGGGCGAGGTGTTGCGACGGCAGTAGATCTCGATGAACCCCTCGGTCTCCCAGCCGAGGGCCGCCGGGTCCACGCGGACGGTGAACCCGGTGATGGCGCCCTCGGCCCGCAGCCGGTCCACGCGCCGCTTGACGGCGGGCGCGGACAGGCCGATCAGGGAGCCGATGTCGGCGTAGGAGCGCCGGGCGTCTTCGGCGAGCGCGTGGACGATGCGTTCATCGAGGTCATTCAGTCGCACTGCGGGTGGATCACTTCTGTGAGGCGGTGGCCAGCCTGGAACGGCGGTAGCCGTATCCGAAGTAGATCACGAGACCGGCGGCCATCCAGTATCCGAAGTACTCCCAGGTGACTCCGGGCAGGTTCCACATCAGGTAGCCGCAGGTGCCGAAGCCGAGGATCGGGACGACCCAGCCGAGCGGCACGCGGAAGGTGCGCGGCATGTCGGGGCGGGTCCGGCGCAGGATGACGACGGCCACGTTGACCAGTGCGAAGGCGAAGAGCGTGCCGATGCTGGTGGCGTCGGCGAGGTTGCCGAGCGGCACGGCCGCGGCGAGCACGCCGCAGAACAGCGACACAGCGACGGTGTTGGCGACCGGGGTTCCGCTGCGCGGGCTGACCTTGGCGAACACCTTGGGGACGAGGCCGTCGCGGGACATCGCGAAGAGGATGCGGGTCTGGCCGTAGAGCACGGTCAGGACGACGCTGGCGATGGCGATCACGGCGCAGGCCGCGAGCAGCGTGGCCCAGAAGGAGTGACCGGTGACGTCCTTCATGATCCCGGCGAGCGCCGCTTCCGAGCCCTCGAACTGCTTCCAGGGGCGGGCGCCGACGGCGACGAAGGCGACGAGCACATAGAGCGCGGTGACGATGACCAGCGAGAGCATGATCGCGCGGGGCAGGTCACGCTTGGGGTTCTTGGCCTCTTCACCGGCCGTGGAGGCCGCGTCGAAGCCGATGTACGAGAAGAACAGCGTCGAGGCGGCCCCGCTCACACCGGCCGTGCCCATCGGCATGAAGTTCGAGTAGTTGCCCGACTTGAAGCCCATGAAGCCGATCACGCAGAACAGCACCAGGGCGGCGATCTTCACGCCGACCATGATGGTGTTGATGCGGGCCGACTCGCGGGCGCCGCCGAGCAGCAGGCCCATCGCGAGGACCACGACGATCAGCGCGGGCAGGTTGAATATCCCGCCGTCGCCGGGCGGCGCGGACAGCGCGTCGGGGATGGTGACGCCGATCGTGCCGTCCAGGAATTCATTGAGGTACTGCCCCCAGCCGACGGCGACCGCCGCCACCGAGACGCCGTACTCCAGGATCAGGCACCAGCCGCAGATCCAGGCGATGAGTTCACCGAGCGTTGCGTAAGCGTACGAATACGAAGAGCCCGCGACCGGGATGGAGCCCGCGAGTTCCGCGTAGGACAGGGCGGAGAAGAGCGCCGTGAGACCGGCGAGCACGAAGGAGACGGTGACGGCGGGTCCAGCCTTGGGGACGGCCTCTCCGAGTACCACGAAAATGCCGGTGCCGAGCGTCGCACCGATGCTGATCATGGTCAGCTGCCACATGCCGAGCGTCCGCTTCAGCGAGCCACCCTCACCCTGACCCCCCTCCGCGACCAGCGTTTCCACCGGCTTGCGCCGCATCAGACCGCGACCGGGGCGCGGGCCCCCGGCGGCGGGGGCATCGGTCGAAGGTGGCGCTGCGCCGTGATCCAACACTGAGGTGGCTCCTTATCGCTGCCAATTGGCGGCGGGCGACCGCGACGGTCCGGCCTTCCCGCACAGGGGGATATTTCGGGCAGCATGGAGCCTTCCCGTGGCCGGTTCCGCCGAGCAGGCGATCCCCGCCACTCCACGTACGGCGAGAACCTTATGGGTTTCCGCTTCCCGGTCGTAATGCAGCAACCTTGCGCATCGGCGGTTGATCATTGCGCGCAAGAGCGACGGATGGGTGTTTGTTGCACATCAACGTTCGATCCGTGCGCAAGCCCTGCTCAGGGCCCTGTTCACGGCCCTGTCCAGTGGTTCTGGTCACGGGCCTGCCTTGACACTTCGTCAGGCCTGTTGCAGGGTCGCGCCCCATGGAGCTGGACGTGCCGCGCGAGGGGGCCATGCACTGGCTTGATCCGGGCCCTTTTCTGCGCGGGGTGGCCTGGCTGGACGCCGATGGGCGGCCGGTGCGCGCGGACCCCGACGACGCGATGCGGCTGCCGTGGGACACCGGCGAGCGGGCCGCGCTGCCCATCGGGATGCGGGTCGAGTTCACGGCGCGGGGCGCCTCGGTGGTGGAGATCCGCTACCGCGCGCGGGTGCCGGAGCCGGACGACGCGCTGGCCGGGCTCGCCCACACCTTCGCGCTCTGGGAGGGCGATCACCTGGTCCACGAGACCGCCGCCGCCCCGGCCGAGGAGGGAGTCGTCTCGATCCAACTCCCGTGCCCCGACGGCCTGTTCACGCTCCATCCCCCCGAGAGCTGCTCCCCGGTGGTGCTGGGCGTGCGCGCGATCGGCGGCACGATCACGCCCGCGCCGCGTGGGCCGCGCTGGCTCGTGCACGGGGATTCCATCACGGAGGGCTGGTGGTCGACCCGGCCCGCGCACGCCTGGCCGGCCGTCGTGGGCCGCGCGCTCGGCCTGGACACGGTGAACCTCGGCTACGCGGGCGCGGCGCGCGGCGAACTCCCCACCGCCGAGCAGCTGGCGCGGCTCCCGGCCGACGTGATCACGCTCGCCTTCGGCACCAACTGCTGGTCGCGCATACCTTTTTCGGCCACACTGATGCACGAGACAACTCTGGCGTTCCTGCGCCTGGTGCGCCGGGGCCACCCGAAAACCCCGCTGCTCCTGGTCTCCCCGCTCCTGCGCCCGGAAGCGGAAGAGACCCCGAACGCCCTGGGCGCGACGCTGGCGGAGCTGCGGGAGGCCATGGAGACCGCGACGCGCCATCTCATCGCGAAGGGCGACCGCACCCTCCAACTACTGTCCGGACAGGCCCTGTTGACCCCGGACCACCTCGCCGACGGCCTGCACCCGAACGACGAGGGGCATGCGCTCCTCGGCTCGGCGGTGGCGAAGGCACTGGCCCCGCACGTGCCGGAGCCCCCGCGAACGGAATCGCGGGGGCTCCGGGACGTACCGGGGTCGAGCGACTAGCTCCAGCTCGCGTGCAGCGGCTTCCCCTCGGCGTAGCCGGCCGCGGACTGGATGCCGACAACCGCCTTCTCCTCGAACTCGGCGAGCGAGGACGCACCCGCATACGTGCAGGAGGAGCGGACGCCCGCGATGATCGAGTCGATCAGGTCCTCGACGCCCGGGCGGGCCGGGTCGAGGAACATGCGCGAGGTGGAGATGCCCTCCTCGAACAGGGCCTTGCGGGCCCGGTCGTAGGCGGACTCGTCGCTCGTACGGTTCCTGACGGCGCGGGCGGAGGCCATGCCGAAGGACTCCTTGTAGAGGTGACCTTCGGCGGAGGTGTGGAGGTCGCCCGGGGACTCGTACGTACCGGCGAACCAGGAGCCGATCATGACGTTGGAGGCACCGGCGGCGAGCGCCATGGCGACGTCGCGCGGGTGGCGCACTCCGCCGTCGGCCCACACGTGCTTGCCGAACTTCTTGGCCTCGGCGGCGCACTCCAGGACCGCGGAGAACTGCGGCCGGCCGACGCCCGTCATCATGCGGGTGGTGCACATGGCGCCGGGGCCCACACCGACCTTGATGATGTCGGCGCCGGCCTCGATGAGGTCGCGCACGCCCTCGGCGGCGACGATGTTGCCCGCGACGATCGGGACCTGCGGGTCGAGGCCGCGCACGGCCTTGATCGCGGCGATCATCGACTCCTGGTGGCCGTGCGCGGTGTCCACCACGATGGTGTCCGCGCCGGCGTCCAGGAGCTGCTTGGCCTTGCCGGCCACGTCGCCGTTGATGCCGACGGCGGCGGCGATGCGCAGCTTGCCGTTGGCGTCGGTGGCCGGGGTGTAGAGGGTCGCGCGCAGGGCGCCCTTGCGGGTCAGGATGCCGGCGAGGCGGCCGTCCTTGTCCACGGCGGGGGCGTAGCGGCGGTTGGCACCGTCGAGCTTGTTGAAGGCCTCGCGCGGGTCGATGTCCGCGTCGAGGAGCAGCAGGTCCTTGGACATGACCTCGGACAGCTGGGTGAAGCGGTCGACGCCCGTCAGGTCGGCGTCGGTGACGACACCGACCGGCTTCTGGTCGGCGTCGACGACGACGCCCGCGTTGTGGGCCCGCTTGGGCAGCAGGGCCAGCGCGTCGGCGACGGTCTGGGTCGGGGCCAGGACGATCGGGGTGTCGAGCACGTGGTGACGCGTCTTGACCCACGAGATGACGTCGGTGACGACCTCGATCGGAATGTCCTGGGGAATCACGACGATGCCGCCACGGCGGGCCACGGTCTCGGCCATGCGGCGGCCGGCGATCGCGGTCATGTTGGCGACGACGAGCGGGATGGTGGTGCCCGTGCCGTCGGGGGAGGCCAGGTCGACGCCCTGGCGGGAGCCCACCGCGGAGCGGCTCGGCACCATGAAAACATCGTCGTACGTCAGGTCGTACGGCGGCTTGATGTCGTTGAGGAAACGCACGTGCTGAACATCCCAGTCGTTCGAGGTGGCCCCAGGCATTTCAGCCAGGGGAAAAGCACGTAGTTCATTGTCCCATGTTCGTACGATTGCGCCGCCCGGGCCGATCGTCCAGGGCTGGGACGTCGGGCCTAGTGCGATCCTCCGAGCGCCAGCACCGCGCAGAGCTCCGGACCCGTGGCCGAGTCCAGGATTTCCCGGGCGACGGCCCACTCCTCGGGGCGTGCCTCGGCGTATGCCTGCCAGCCGGTGACGACCAGGAGCAGGCCCCGCCCGCCCGCGGGGAGGTCGCCCAGGGAGTCGGCCAGCGCGTCCCAGTTGCGGCCGAACCAGTCGGGAAGGTCCAGGGCGCGGGCGAAGCGGTCCATCAGGGCGGGCTTTCCGGTGACGCCGGTCAGGTCGAGCAGCACCGTGGACCAGCCCTCGGCGCGGGCGCCGGCGAGCAGGCCGCTGAACGGGTCGGCCGTCATCGCAGCACCGCCTTGAAGCTCTTGTAGTGGTCGTCGGTCCAGTAGAACTCCTTGCCCTGCCCGGTGACGATGCGCCATGCGCCGCGGTCCCGGGACTTCGGGTTCTGCACCGTGTACTCGTGGTAGTAGCCGCGTTTCTGCTGCGGCAGCAGCTTCTCGAAGTTGCCGAACACCACGCCGTCCTTGCTGTACGGGAACGGGCCGCCGCTGTCGATGAGCTTGAGGGTCTGGCGCGCCTCGGGCGGCAGCCGGTCCGCCGGGACCGTGGCCATGCCCTTGGCCCAGGCGGGTGTCGAGGCGGCCGTGGAGGGCTTGGGGGCGGAGCCGGACTTGGAGGACGAGACGGACGGCCCCGCTCCCGCCGGTTTCGCGCTGTCCTTGCCTCCGCAGCCGACGAGCAGCACGGCGAGGCACGCGAGGACCGAGGCGAGGGCGATCCGGGCAAACCTGTTGATCATGCTCTGATGCTCCCATCCAATGGCGGTACGAGCGAATGCGTACCCAGAAGTCCCCGGTCACGATGGATCCATGCTGCTCGCCGACGTGGCCAGAACCTCGGCCGAGATCGCCGCCACCTCCTCGCGCTCGGAGAAGTCCGCGCTCCTTGCCCGGCTGTTCTCGGCCACCGAGCCGGACGAGGCGCCGTTGGTCGTCACGTATCTTGCCGGGCGGCTGCCCCAGCGGCGTACCGGACTCGGGTGGAACACCCTCAAGGACCGGCCGCCGCCCGCCGCTTCGGCCCGGCTCACCGTGCGCGAGGTCGACGAGCGGCTGGACGCGATCTCGGCCGTCGCCGGGAAGGGCGCCCAGGGGGAGCGCAAACGGCTGGCCGGGGAGCTCATGGGGGCGGCCACCGAGGAGGAGCAGCGCTTCCTGTTCGCGCTGATCACCGGCGAGGTGCGGCAGGGCGCGCTGGACGCGGCGGCCGTCGAGGGGCTCGCGGCGGCGGCCGGCGCACCCGCGGCGGACGTGCGGCGCGCGGTCATGCTGGGCGGCTCGCTCGGCACGGTGGCCCGGGCGCTGCTCGCCGAGGGCCCGGCCGCGCTCGCCGCCTTCCGGCTCGACGTGGGCCGCCCCGTCCTGCCGATGCTCGCGCAGAGCGCGAAGGACGTCGCCGAGGCGCTCGACCGGCTCGGCCCGTGCGCGGTCGAGGAGAAGCTCGACGGCATCCGCGCCCAGGTCCACAAGGACGGGGACGCGGTACGGGTCTTCACCCGCACCCTTGACGAGATCACCGAGCGATTGCCCGAAGTGGTCGCTGCCGCAAGGGAGTTGACGGCACGACAGGCCGTACTCGACGGCGAGGTGATCGCCCTCGGTCCCGACGGGCGGCCCCGTTCGTTCCAGGACATCGCCGGACGCGTCGGCTCCCGGCTCGATGTCGAGGGCGCCCAGGACCGGCTGCCGCTCTCCCCCGTCTTCTTCGACCTGTTGTCGGTGGACGGCCGGGATCTGCTCGACCTGCCCGTGCACGAGCGGCATGCCGAGCTCGCCCGCATCGCGCCCGAGCCTCGGCGCGTACGGCGGTTCGTGGTGTCGGATCCGGCCGATCCCCGACTGCGGCGCGGCGCCGAGGAGTTCGAGGCCGCGACGTTGGAGCGCGGACACGAGGGCGTGGTGCTCAAGGCGCTCGACTCGGCGTACGCGGCGGGCCGGCGCGGCGCCTCGTGGCTGAAGGTCAAGCCCGTGCACACGCTGGACCTGGTGGTCCTCGCGGCCGAATGGGGGCACGGCCGGCGCACTGGCACGCTGTCCAACCTGCACCTCGGGGCGCGCCGCGAGGACGGCACGTTCGCGATGCTGGGCAAGACGTTCAAGGGGCTCACCGACGCGCTGCTCGCCTGGCAGACCGAGCGCCTGCGGGAGTTGACGGTGGCCGAGGAGCCCTGGGGTGTGCGGGTGCGGCCGGAACTCGTCGTCGAGGTGGCCTTCGACGGCGTACAGAGATCATCGCGGTACCCGGAAGGGGTGACACTGCGGTTCGCACGGGTAGTGCGCTATCGCGAGGACAAGAGGGCCTCGGATGCGGACACGGTCGCGACGGTCATCGGACTGCGCGGCGGGAGGGATTGAACCGGTGGAGCAGGGTCACAGCACGGCACAGCGGGAGCAGGCACAACGGCGGGCGCAGGAGGCGGGGCTCGCGGCCGCCAGGCTGACCGCCGAGGGGGTGCGGACGGTGGCGCTGACCTGGGTGGACGTCGCGGGCCTCACCCGCGTCAAGGTCGTGCCGACCACGCGGCTCGCCCAGGTCGCGGCCCACGGGGTGGGCATGTCGCCGGTCTTCGACGTGTACCTGGTGGACGACTCGGTCACCAGCAGCCTCCACATCGGCGGCCCCGACGGCGACCTCCGCCTGATCCCCGATCTCGACCGGCTCACCGTGCTCGCCGCCCAGCCCGGCTGGGCGTGGGCGCCGATCGACCGCTTCGAGCAGTCGGGGCAGCCGTACGACGCCTGTCAGCGGCAGTTCGCGCGCCGGATGACCGAGCGGGCCGCCGAGCGCGGCATCGAGCTGCGGATGGGCTTCGAGACGGAGTGGATCGTCGACCCGCCGCTGGCGGGCCCGGCGTACGGGATGGCGCGGGTCGTCGAGCGTTCGGCGTACGTGGGTGATGTGGTCGGCGCGCTGGAGGCGCAGGGCGTCGAGGTGCTCCAGATCCACCCGGAGTACACGCCGGGCCAGTTCGAGGTGTCGGTCGCCCCGGCGGACCCCGTGGGGGCCGCGGATCTCGCGGTGCTGGTCCGCGAGACGATCCGGGCGGTGTCGCTCCAGCACGGCCTGACCCCGTGGTTCGGGCCGGTCGTCGACCCCGAGGGCGTCGGCAACGGAGGTCATGTCCACCTGAGCCTCTGGCAGGACGGCCGCAACCTGTGCCGGGGCGGCGACGGCCCCTGCCAGATGACGTCGACCAGCGAGGCCTTCCTCGCCGGGATCCTCGACGCGCTGCCCGCGCTGCTCGCCATCGGCGCCCCGACCCCGGCGAGCTATCTGCGCCTCGCGCCGTCCCGCTGGGCCGGGGCCTTCCAGTGCTGGGGCCCGGAGAACCGGGAGGCGGCGCTGCGGTTCGTCGCGGGGCCGCCCGGCGCCGAGGGGGCGGCGAACGCCGAGGTCAAGTCGTTCGACCCGGCCGCCAACCCGTACCTCGTGACGGGCTCGCTGATCGCGGCCGGGCTCGCCGGGCTCGACGCGGGCCTGCGCCTGCCCGAGCCGGTGTCGGGCGACCCCGTCAACGCCGAAGGTTCCCAGCGGCTGCCCGCCTCGCTGCCCGAGGCGCTGAGCCACTTCACGGAGTCGGCGGTGCTGCGCGAGGCGCTCGGCGACCGGCTCTTCGAGGCGATCGTCTCGGTGCGCCAGGCCGAGACGAAGCTCTTCGACGGCCGCAGCCCGCAGGAGATCGCCGAGGCCACGCGCGGGAGGTACTGAGTGCTGCCGCTCGTCGACCACCACTGTCACGGCGTGCTGCGCTCCGACCCCGACGACGCCGCCTTCGAGGCGTTCCTGACCGAGTCCGACGCCCCGGCCGCAAGCGGCACCAGCTTCTTCGACACCCAGCTCGGCTTCGCGGTGCGCCGCTGGTGCCCGCCGCTGCTCGGCCTCGACGCGCACTGCCCGCCGGAGCGCTATCTGGCCCGCCGCCGCGAACTGGGCGCCCAGGAGGCAAACCGGTTGCTCCTGAGCGCCAGCGGCATCACTACGTTCCTGGTCGACACGGGGCTGCCCGGCGACCTGACGAGCCCGGCCGAGCTGGCCGAGGCGAGCGGGGCCACGGCGCGCGAGATCGTACGCCTGGAACTTCTCGCGGAGCGCGTCGCCGAGGAGGCGAGAGATCCGGACAAGTTCCTGACGGCCCTCGCCGATGCGATCGGCGCCGCGGCCCGCACCGCGGCGGGCTTCAAATCGGTGGCCGGATACCGCTACGGCCTCGACCTCTCCCCCGAGCCGCCGGGCCCGGCCGAGCTCCGCGCGGCCACCGCGGGCTGGCTGGCCGCCGGGGCCGGCCGGATCACCTCGCCCGTACTGCTGCGCCATCTGCTGTGGTCGGCGGCCGGGACGGGACTTCCGCTCCAGCTGCACACCGGGTTCGGCGATCCCGACCTCAGGCTGCACCGCTGCGATCCGCTGCTGCTCACCGACTTCATCCGCGCGGTGCGCCCGACGGGCTGCCGGGTGATCCTGCTGCACGGCTACCCGTACCACCGGAACGCGGCCTATCTGGCGCAGGTGTACCCGCATGTGTACGCGGACGTGGGCCTCTCGCTCACGCACACCGGGGCGCGGGCCCAGGCGGTGCTCGCCGAGTTCCTCGAACTGGCCCCGTTCGGCAAGCTGCTGTTCTCGACCGACGCGTACGGGCTCGCGGAGCTGTACGTCGTGGGGGCGCGGCTCTACCGGGAGGCCCTGGACCGGCTCCTGAACGGCTGGACCGGGTCCGGGGCGTGGTCGGCCGCGGACGCGGAGCGGGTGGCGGCGCTGGTGTCGGCGGGCAACGCCGAGCGGGTCTACGGCACGTGAGACGTGCGGTACCGGGGGCGCAGGCCCCCGGTACCTCAGATTCCGTCCGGGTCCGCGCGGTCGAGCGCGGGCCGCGGCTTGGGCCCGGTCTCGTTGAGGAGGAAGTCGGCCGCGGCCGTGTCCGTGACCAGGCTGGTCACCAGGCCCGAGCGGAGCACCGCGTCGATCGCCGCGGCCTTGCGCTGGCCCCCGGCGATCGCGACGACCTCCGGGATGCGGCGCAGCCGGTCCGCCTCGACGGTGATGCAGCGCTCCCCCAGGTCGCGGCCGACCCGGCGGCCCTCCGCGTCGAAGAGGTGCGCGGACATCTCGGCGGCGACGCCGAGCGAGGCGTAGTGCGCCCGCTCCTCGTCGGTCAGCATGTCGTGGACCGTGGAAATGCCCGGCTCCCACGAGCCGATGGACACCGCGGCGACCGTCACCTTGTCGAAGTACTCGAAGGCGCGGGCGATCCCGGTCTGGTTGCGCAGCGCGGCGGCGGTGGCCGGGTCGGGCAGCAGCATCGGGGCGTAGATGGGGTGGGCCTCGCCGCCGGAGACCTGGGCGGCCCGGCGGACGGCCTCGACGGAGCCGCGCTCGGCGGTGCCCGCGTCGTACACGCCGGTCAGCTGGACGACCGTGCAGGGCGGCAGCCGGTCGAGGGCGGCGGCCATGTGGATGGTGGAGCGGCCCCAGGCAAGGCCCAGGACGTCACCCTCGCTGACGAGCTCGCCGAGCAGGTCGGCGGCCGTCTCGCCGAGGTTCTCCGGGTCGGGCGAGGTCTCCTCGCCGTCGGCCGGCGACTCGACGACGACCGCGTGCCGCAGTCCGTACCGGGCGCGCAGGGCATCGGAGCGCTCCGCGTCCAGTTCGGCGGGGACACGGATCTCGATCCGTACGAGATCCCGCTCCAGGGCGGTCTCCAGGACCCGAGCCACCTTGAAGCGGCTCACGCCGAACTCCTCGGCGATCTGGATCTTGGACTTGCCCTCCAGGTAGAAGCGGCGGGCCATGGCCGCCGCCTGCACCAGCTCCGCGGGTCCCATCCGCAGGGCTGACCGACCCGCCGACATTGCAGACACCGCGATCTCCTCACTGCTGTTCACAACTGCTGTTCACGCACCGGACTCGCTGTTCATCCTGTCAGATCCAACGGTCCTTGATCAGCCCCGAAGGGTTCCGTTCACTCAGTGGCGGCTCAGTGTGCGCATGCCCAGGGGGCAAGCGCCGTCGCCTGTTCAGCCAGGGAGCGCAGGGTGCGCACCGCTTCGGCCGGGTCGTGGGCCCCGTAGACGGCCGAACCGGCGACGAAGACGTCCGCTCCGGCCTCGGCGCAGCGCTCGATCGTGGAGGCCGAGACGCCGCCGTCGATCTGGAGCCAGAGTTCAAGTCCGTGTTTGCTGATCAGCTCACGGGTCCGGCGGATCTTCGGCAGCATGATGTCGAGGAAGGACTGGCCGCCGAAGCCCGGCTCCACCGTCATGATCAGCAGCATGTCGAGCTCGGGAAGCAGGTCCTCGTACGGCTCGATCGGCGTCGCGGGCTTCAGCGCCATCGAGGCGCGGGCGCCCTTGGCGCGGATCTCCCGGGCAAGCCGGACCGGAGCCGCCGCCGCCTCCACGTGGAAGGTGACCGAGCCGGCCCCCGCCTCCACGTACTGCGGGGCCCAGCGGTCCGGGTCCTCGATCATCAGATGGCAGTCCAGCGGCGTCTTGGTCGCCCGGCTGAGGGATTCCACGACGGGCACCCCCAGCGTGAGGTTGGGCACGAAGTGGTTGTCCATCACATCGACATGCAGCCAGTCGGCGCCTTGGACGGCCTCTGCCTCGTCGGCCAGCCTGGCGAAGTCCGCGGAAAGGATGCTGGGGTTGATCTGAGCCATGCCCCAAGCCTGCCATGCCCTGGGCAACTTGCCTGCCACGGTGCCGGTCGAAGCCTGTCCGGATCCGTACGGACCGGGCGATCCTGCGGATCCGGAAGGCCGCGGGACGTGGTCCTTTGGCTGCCCGGGCACGCTGCCGGAGCCCTTTCGTCGCAAACGGGATCCGCTCAACTCCCGTACGGGGGCGTCGAGTTCGGGCCCGGACGCATCCGAGCCCGTCCGGTCAGGCGGTGCGCCTCAGGAGCGCGAGGTACATCGCGTCCGTGCCGTGCAGGTGCGGCCACAGCTGTACGTCGGGTCCGTCGCCCAGGCCCGCGACGCCGGGCATCAGCGGGCGTACGTCGATCCACTCGGCCTCGACGGGCTCGGCGCCGCCGCGGCCCTTGAGGACGTCCTCGACGACGATCCGGGTCTCGGCCAGGTGCGGTGAGCAGGTGGCGTACCCGACGACACCGCCGACCCGGACCGCCGACAGGGCCTCGCGCAGCAGCCCGCGCTGGAGCGGAGCGAAGCCTTCCAGGTCCTCGGGGCGGCGGCGCCAGCGGGCCTCCGGACGGCGGCGCAGGGCACCGAGCCCGGAGCAGGGCACGTCGACCAGGACGCGGTCGAAGGACCCGGGCAGCCACGGCGGGCGTGTGCCGTCGGCCGCGATGACCTGGTACGGGCCCGGGTTGCCGGCCAGCGCGCGCTCGACCAGGCGGGCGCGGTGCGGCTGCTTCTCGGAGGCGAGCAGCGCGGCGCCGCGCCCGGCGGCCAGGGCGGCGAGCAGGGCGGCCTTGCCGCCGGGGCCCGCGCAGCCGTCCAGCCAGCGCTCGTCCCGGCCCTCCAAGGGGGCGTTGGCGAGAGCGGCGGCCACGAGCTGGCTGCCCTCGTCCTGGACACCGGCCCGGCCCTCCCGTACGGCGTCGAGGGCGCCGGGCTCGCCGCCCTCGGCCATCCGCACCGCGTACGGCGACCAGCGGCCGGGCAGGCCGCCCTCCTCGCCGAGCGCGTCGAGGAGTTCGTCGGTGGTGGAGCGGCCGGGGCGGGCGACCAGGGTCACCTCGGGCCGCTCGTTGTCGGCCTCCAGGAGGTCCTCGATGCCGGCCCGGCCACCGCCGAGGGAGTCCCAGAGCGCGGAGACGACCCAGCGCGGATGCGAGTGGACGACCGCGAGGTGGTCCTCGGCGTCGTCCTCATAGGAGGGCGCGACCTTCTCCAGCCAGCCGTCGAGGTCGTCCGCCGAGATCTTCCGCAGGACGGCGTTGACGAACTTGGCCCGCCCGTCGCCCAGCACGACGCGCGCCAGCTCCACGCTCGCGGAAACCGCGGCGTGGGTGGGGATCCGGGTGCCGAGCAGCTGGTGCGCGCCGAGCGCGAGCACGTCGAGCACCGGCGGGTCGACCTCGCGCAGCGGCCGGTCGATGCAGGCCGCGATGATCGCGTCGTACGTGCCCTGGCGGCGCAGCGTCCCGTAGACGAGCTCGGTGGCCAGCGCCGCGTCGCGGGCGTCGAAGTTCCCGCCCTCGCGCGCCTTGCGGAGCAGCGGGGGCAGGACGAGGTTGGCGTAGGCGTCGCGCTCGTCGACGGCCCGCAGGGCCTCGAAGGCGAGGATGCGGACCGGGTCCTTCTTGGGACGGCGGTACGGCTTGCCGGCCTTGCCCCCGTTGGGGTTCGGGCTGCCGCCCTTGCTCGCGTTGGAGTTCGGGCTGCGACGTGGCGAATCGTTCACGTGGAAGGTGCTCCGCTGATCAGATGGGGCGAACCCTCTCAGCGTACGTCCGCCGCCCCCAGGCGCTCACCCGGGGCGATGCGGACCCCGCGGGCCCAGTCCGCGCCGCGCATCGGCTTCTTGCCCTGGGGCTGGACCCAGAGCAGCTCCACGGCGTGCGAGCCGGTGCCGACGTACACGTTGTTCTTGGCGACGGAGGGCTCGCCGGGCGCGAGGTCGGTGCGGTCGGTGACGAGGGCCGCCTGGATCAGCTTGAGGCGCTCGCCGCGGAACACGGTCCAGGCGCCGGGCGCGGGTGTGCAGCCGCGTACCACGCGGTCGACGCGCAGCGCCGGGGCCGCCCAGTCGACGTGCGCCATCTCGACGGTGATCTTCGGGGCGAGCGAGATGCCGTCGAGCGGCTGCGGAACGGCCTTCAGGGAGCCGTCCTCGATGCCGTCCATGGTCGCGGCGAGCAGCCCGGAGCCCGCGAACGCGAGCCGGGTGAGCAGGTCGCCGCTGGTGTCCGTGGGCCGGACCTCCTCGGTGACCGTGCCGTACACCGGGCCCGAGTCGAGCCCCTCCTCGATCAGGAAGGTGGCGGCGCCGGTGATCTCGTCGCCCGCCATGACGGCGTGCTGGACGGGCGCGGCCCCGCGCCAGGCGGGCAGCAGCGAGAAGTGCAGGTTGACCCAGCCGTGCGCCGGGATGTCGAGCGCGACCTTGGGAAGGAGCGCGCCGTACGCGACGACCGGGCAGCAGTCCGGCGCGATCTCCCGCAGCCGGGCCAGGAACTGCTCGTCCCGCGGCTTCACGGGCTTCAGGACCTCGATGCCGGCCTCCTCGGCGCGCTCGGCGACCGGGCTCGCCACCAGACGGCGGCCGCGCCCGGCGGGTGCGTCGGGCCGGGTGACGACCGCGGCGACCTCGTGCCGGCCGGATGCGATCAGGGCGTCCAGGGCGGGGACGGCGACCTCGGGGGTGCCTGCGAAGACGAGCTTCACTGGGGGTTACCTCGCTTTGTCGAGAGCAGCGTCTCAGTCTATGGGCCCTCGGGCGGGGGGCGTACGCCCAGGTGTCCGCCACTGCGCGCCCCGCCCGTCCAGGCGGTACGGCAGGGGCGTACGGGGACTTGTGCGCCCTGTGCATATGCCCATACGCCCCCGCAGCGTGACCACAACAGCGGGTAGCGCGTTGGTCAAGAGAGATTGACCGAACCGGGCCGCTTCTGCGGCCCGCGCCTTTTCAGCACTGCCAGCACGTCAACACAGCAACAGCAGAACGCATGACCAGCATTGTCTTCACGATCGCTTTCCTCATCCCTTTCATCGCCGGTTCGAGAGGCTTGCTCATGGCCGACCACGCAACCCACGACGCCCAAGCGCGGGCCAGCCTGCACCTGTTGGTGCGGGACATCGAGCGGGTCCGCCGGCAGGTGGACGCACTGCGCACCCTCACCGCGCAGCTGGGCAACGTCTACCGCCCGCGCCGCTCCGGCCCTTCCACGGGCTTCGTCGTGTACGGACGCGCCCCGGCCCCGACCGTACGGCTCGCCCAGGAGCTGCGGGACAGCGTCGAGACGCTGGTGACCGCGGCCGTGGACTTCGACCGCTCCCTCGGTTTCTCCTGGGACGCGGTGGGCTCGGCGCTCGGCGTCACCAAGCAGGCGGTGCACCGCCGTTACGGGTCCCGCCGGGCGACCGCCCAGACCGCGGGCCAGGTCGACACCGAGCGTCCGGTCGAGGCGGCGCCGACCCGCACGCTGCCTCCGCTGCCGCCCATGCCCGCGGTGCCCGCCGCCCGTTCGATGCCGCCGCAGCCGACGGCGAGCAGCCAGTCCCTGCGCGAGGAGGTCCGCACCAGCGCCTTCCCCGGCCCCCGCAACGGCTGAGCCGCTTCCGCCCCTCCGTGCCCTCGCGTCCGTACATTTCGCGGGGGCACACCCATGTGGCCCCGGGCAGGGAGGCGTACCCGGGTGCGGGCGTCAGCCGATGTCCGGCGGGTCGATCCTGATGCGCACCGGGTCGCCGCCACCGCGGGCCAGCCGCGCGGCCTGAGCGGTCTTGAGGGCGGCGGCCAGGGCCGCGCCGCTGCCCGGCGGGACCCGCACCAGGGCCCGCTCCCACCGCTCCCCCACCGGCGGATCACCGGGCCGGCGCGGCTGCCCGGGATCGGCGACCGGCAGTGGGACAGGCCCCAACACCTGGGCGTCGGGCGGCAGTTGGGCCGCCATGAGGAAGGCCTCGACCGCCTCGGGCCGCCCGATGGCCTCGGCCATCCGGGAGACCGGGGGGAAGCCGAGCTCGGCCCGCTCGGCCAGTTCCCGCACGGCGTACCCGACCGGGTCCCAGCGGACCAGCGCCTGCACGGGCCGCAGTGTGGGCTCGGCCACCACGACCACGGTGCCGCCCTCGCTCTGACCGCGCACCAGCGAGGCCGCCGAGATCCAGCGGCGCAGCGCCTCCTCGCCCGCCCGGAGGTCGGGCCGGCTGAGCATCGCCCAGCCGTCGAGGAGCAGCGCGGCCGCGTAGCCGCCCTCGGCGACGGGCTCGGCGCCCGGTGTGGACACCACGAGCGAGGGCCGGCCGGGCACGCTGTCCAGGACGTGGTCGCGCCCCGAGGTGCGTACGGGCACCGCAGGGAAGGCCCGGCCGAGCTCCTCGGCGGTCCGCCTCGCGCCCACGATCTGGGCCCGCAGCCGGTTCGCTCCGCACTCGGCGCAGCGCCAGTCGGACTCGGCCGTGCCGCACCACGTGCACCTCAACTCCCGCTCGTCCGGCGCCTCCAGCGGGCCGGCGCACCGTCCGCACCGGGCGGGCGTACGGCAGCGCGCGCAGGCGAGCCGAGGGGCGTACCCCCTCCTCGGGACCTGCACGAGGACGGGGCCGGTCTTCAGCCCCTCCCGCACGGCCTGCCAGGCCAGGCTCGGCAGCCGGGCCGCCCGCGCGGCCTCGTCGCGCGCCAGCTCTCCGTCGCCGACGGTGCGTACGAGCGGGGCCGCGGCCCGCACCACGGCGCGGTCGGCGACCAGGGGCGCGGCCCAGCCGCTCTGCACCAGCTGGGCGGCCTCGACCGTGCAGCTCGTACTCCCGAGCAGGAAGCCGCACTTGTCGTGTGCGGCCCGCAGTTCGAGCACCTCGCGGACATGCGGGAACGGGGCGTTGTCGTCGCTGTGGCTGGAGTCCCCGTCCTCCCACACCACGACAAGGCCCAGGCGCTCGACGGGCGCGAACATCGCCGCGCGGGTGCCGACCACGGCTCGCACCGCGCCGCGTCGTACCGCGAGCCACTGCCGGTAGCGCCGCTCGGGGCCCGACTCGGCGGTGAGCAGTGCGTGCCGGCCCTCGCCGAGCAGCGCGGTCAGCGCCGCGTCGACCCGGCCCGCGCTGCGCCCGTCCGGCACGACGACGAGGGCGCCGCGCCCCGAGGCGAGCGTCGCCCCGACGGCCCGGGCGATCTCCTGTGCCCAGTGCGGCCCGGGCAGCGCCGTCCACACCGCGCGGGGCGCGCCGCCGCCGGCCAACGCCCTGAGGAACGCGGGCCCTTGCGGATACCGCCCCCACGTCCCGGGCTCCGGCTCGGCCGGTGGCGGGGGCGGCTCGGGCGACGGCTTGGCCTCGGCCCTGCCGTTGCGGGGCGGGACGGCGAGCTGCAGCACATCGGCGAGGCTGCCCGCGTACCGGTCGGCGACGGCCCGGGCGAGCGCCAGCGTGTCGGCGCTGAGCACCCGCTCCGGCGAGACGACACCGGCGAGCGCGGCCAGCGGTCCCGAGTAGTCCGACTCGGCACGCCGCTCGACGAGGAACCCGTCGATCAGACCGCCGCCCTCCCGGCGCCCGTCCCGCACATTGCGCGTCCCGGCCCCGAACCGCACCCGCACCCGCACCCCGGGCTGCGCATCGGCATCGAGCTCTTCGGGCACGGCGTAGTCAAAGTACTGATCAAGATGCAGCACCCCCTTGTTCACCACGACCCGGGCGACCGGCAGCTCCTTGGCGAGCGCCGCCCCCCGCCACGTCCGCGGCTTGGCCTTGGGCACCTTGGCCTTGCGCACCGTCTCCCGTATGAGCGCAAGCTGCTCCGGCCCCGCACCCTCGGCGCCCCCACCCTGCCGTTCGTTCTCGCTGCTCACAGCCAAATTCCTACCAGACCGGACTGACAACGGCGGCCGCCGGACAGCCCCCGTGCAGACACGAGGGCCCCGAACCGAACCCGGTCCGGGGCCCTCGTGGGAAACGCCGTGCCGACTACAGGCCCGCGGCCTTGCGCAGGGCGTCCACGCGGTCCGTGCGCTCCCACGTGAAGTCGGGGAGCTCGCGGCCGAAGTGGCCGTACGCCGCGGTCTGGGCGTAGATCGGGCGGAGCAGGTCGAGGTCGCGGATGATCGCGGCCGGGCGCAGGTCGAAGACCTGGGTGATCGCGGTCTCGATCTTCTCGTTGTCGACGGTGTTGGTGCCGAACGTCTCGACGAACAGGCCCACCGGCTCGGCCTTGCCGATCGCGTACGCGACCTGGACCTCGCAGCGCGCGGCAAGGCCGGCGGCCACGACGTTCTTGGCGACCCAGCGCATGGCGTAGGCGGCCGAGCGGTCGACCTTGGACGGGTCCTTGCCGGAGAAGGCGCCGCCGCCGTGGCGGGCCATGCCGCCGTACGTGTCGATGATGATCTTGCGGCCGGTCAGACCCGCGTCGCCCATCGGGCCGCCGATCTCGAAGCGGCCGGTCGGGTTCACCAGGAGGCGGTAGGCGTCGGTGTCCAGCTTGATGCCGTCCTCGACGAGCTGCTTCAGGACGTGCTCGACGACGAACTCACGGATGTCGGGGGCGAGCAGCGACTCCAGGTCGATGTCGCTCGCGTGCTGCGTGGAGACGACGACCGTGTCGAGGCGGACGGCCTTGTCGCCGTCGTACTCGATGGTGACCTGGGTCTTGCCGTCGGGGCGCAGGTACGGGATGGTCCCGTTCTTGCGGACCTCGGTCAGGCGGCGCGAGAGACGGTGCGCGATGTGGATCGGCAGCGGCATCAGCTCGGGCGTCTCGTCGGTGGCGTAGCCGAACATCAGGCCCTGGTCACCGGCGCCCTGCTTGTCGAGCTCGTCCTCGTCGCCCTCGACACGCTTCTCGTAGGCGGTGTCGACACCCTGCGCGATGTCCGGGGACTGCGCGCCGATGGACACCGAGACGCCGCAGGAGGCGCCGTCGAAGCCCTTCTTCGACGAGTCGTAGCCGATCTCCAGGATCTTGTCGCGGACCAGCTGGGCGATCGGTGCGTACGCCTTGGTCGTGACCTCTCCGGCCACGTGCACCAGGCCCGTGGTGATGAGGGTCTCCACGGCGACGCGGGAGGTCGGGTCCTCGCGCAGAAGCGCGTCGAGGATCGTGTCGCTGATCTGGTCAGCGATCTTGTCGGGGTGACCCTCGGTCACAGACTCCGAGGTGAAGAGACGACGGGACACAACGCTCCCTGGGGTTGCAGCGGCTGCTGGCTGATCATGGTCGGTCGCGCCGGGAGCTGCGCCCGGCTGCGGTTCCGAGACCAGTTTATCGGTCGGTTCTGCTCGTTGGACCACGTGTCTCGATCTGTGGAGTTCGGAGATCTCCGGATCTGGTCGTACGAACGTCCGTTTCGGGCCGTCGACGACCGTACGCGCGGGCTCGGGAGGGCTACGGGCGGTCGGCGGACACGGCGCCTGTTTGTCCGAAACGCCGGCCCACCAGATCCCACACGGTGTCGGCGAGGGCTTCCTTCGGGCCGTACGGGACCGGCGTCTCGGAGCCGTCGGCGCCGAGGACCACGGCCTCGTTCTCCTCGGAGCCGAACGTCTTGCGCTCGCCGACCTCGTTGACGACGAGCAGGTCGCACCCCTTGCGCCGGAGCTTGAGGCGGCCGTTGGCCAGCACGTCGTCCGTCTCGGCGGCGAAGCCGACGACCAGCTGCCCGGGCCGGGCCCGGTCGGCGGAGATCTCGGCCAGGATGTCCGGATTGCGGACCAGCGTGAGCGGCGCCGGCTCCTCGCCGTCCTTCTTCTTGATCTTCCCGGCGGCGTATGAATCGGGCCGGAAGTCGGCCACCGCGGCCGCCATGACCACGGCGTCGGCGTCCCCGGCCGCCTTAAGGACGGCTTCCCGCAGCTGTACGGCGGTGCCGACGCGGACCACGTCGGCGCCCGCAGGGTCCGCCAGCCCGGTGTTGGCCTCGATCAGGGTGACCCTGGCCCCCCTCGCGACGGCGGTCCGCGCGAGGGCGTACCCCTGCTTGCCCGAGGAACGGTTGCCCAGATAGCGCACGGGGTCGAGCGGCTCGCGCGTGCCACCGGCGCTGATCACCACGTGCCGCCCGGCCAGATCCCGCTCGGCACTCCCCCGCGCGAGCACTCGGCGGCACACCTCGAACAGCTCGTCCGGGTCGGGCAGCCGCCCCTTGCCCGTGTCGACGCCGGTGAGCCGGCCGACGGCGGGCTCGACGACGACCGCGCCCCGGCGGCGCAGCGTCGCCACGTTCTCCTGCGTCGCGGGGTGCTCCCACATCTCGGTGTGCATCGCGGGCGCGAAGACGACCGGGCAGCGCGCGGTGAGCAGGGTGTTGGTCAGCAGGTCGTCGGCGAGGCCGTGGGCGGCCTTGGCCAGCATGTCGGCGGTGGCCGGGGCCACGATCACGAGGTCGGCGCCCTGCCCGATGCGGACGTGGGGCACCTCGTGGACGTCGGACCAGACCTCGGTCGGGACGGGGTGGCCAGAGAGCGCCGACCAGGTGGCGGCCCCGACGAAGTGCAGCGCCGACGCGGTCGGCACCACCCGTACGTCGTGCCCCGACTCGGTCAGCCGGCGCAGCAGCTCGCACGCCTTGTAGGCGGCGATGCCGCCGCTGACCCCCAGAACGACCTTCGGCTTGGCCATCGGAAAACTCGCCTCTCCCCGCGCGCCTGATGCGTGTACGTACCCATGACACACCACAGGCCCGGCAGTCGCGCTGCCGGGCCTGTGGTGGAACGTTCTGTCGCCTACTGGGCGGGGCCCTCGATGGCCTCGGAGGTCAGCAGACCAGCGTTGATCTCGCGCAGCGCGATCGAGAGCGGCTTCTCGTGGACGTGGGTGTCCACCAGCGGGCCGACGTACTCGAGCAGACCCTCACCGAGCTGCGAGTAGTACGCGTTGATCTGGCGGGCACGCTTGGCCGCGTAGATCACCAGGCTGTACTTCGAGTCGGTGGCCTCGAGGAGCTCATCAATCGGAGGGTTGATGATGCCCTCGGGCGCGGTAATGGAAGAGGACACTCTCTGCCTTCCGATGGGGATCGAAGATGTGAGCTGAATCGAATGAGCCGACGCCGGCACCCGGAAAGTTCCGGGTAAATGACGTCATACGACTCGATCAAACAACTCGCATCAAGGCTAGCAGCTCACGGGCCACGTCCTCGACCGAGGTGTTGACCAGTGTGGTGTCGAACTCGGCCTCGGCGGCCAGTTCGACCTTCGCGGCGGCCAGGCGGCGCTCGATGACCTCGGGCGCCTCGGTGCCCCGGCCGGTGAGCCGGCGGACCAGCTCGTCCCAGCTCGGCGGCGCGAGGAAGACGAGCTGCGCCTCGGGCATCGACTCGCGTACGAGCCGGGCGCCCTGGAGGTCGATCTCCAGGAGGACGGGCTCGCCCGCTTCGAGGTGTTCGAGCACGGCCGTGCGCGGGGTTCCGTAGCGGTTGCCCGCGAACTCGGCCCACTCAAGGAGTTCGCCGTTGGCGACGAGCTTGTCGAACTCCTCGTCGTCGACGAAGAAGTACTGCACGCCGTGCCGCTCACCGGGGCGCGGCTTGCGGGTCGTCGCCGACACCGAGAGCCAGACCTCGGGGTGGACCTTGCGCATATGAGCGACGACCGTGCTCTTGCCGACCCCGGAGGGGCCGGAGAGCACGGTCAGCCGCGGACGTGCGTCCGGGGGTACGGGGGTGGTCCCCCGGGGTGTTGCTGCCATGCGGCGATTATTCCAGCTTCTCGGGTATGCCCGAGACGTCAGGCCCCGGAGCCGCCGAACTCGCGCTCAAGGGACGCGATCTGGTTGGAGCCGAGCCCCCGCACGCGGCGGCTCTCGGAGATCCCGAGCCGCTCCATGATCTGCTTGGCGCGGACCTTGCCCACGCCGGGCAGGGACTCAAGGAGCGCGGAGACCTTCATCTTCCCGATGACGTCGTTCTCCTGGCCCGACTTGATGACCTCGTGGAGCGAGGCGCCGGAGTGCTTGAGTCGATTCTTGACCTCGGCCCGCTCCCGGCGAGCCGCGGCGGCCTTTTCGAGCGCGGCTGCGCGCTGTTCAGGGGTAAGGGGCGGAAGAGCCACGCCTACGTCACCTCGGATGTCGAACTGTCGGATACGGACCGGTGAGGAACCTAATCGCCCCACACCAGGCGAGCAACGAACATCGCGCTCGCGCACGTGCTCGTCTGCTCTCGTCGGAGACTAGCGGCCAAGGCCGCTCCAGTCAGCGAGAACAGACGAAAAGTCCTGGTCAGCCTCAACCGACCGGGACTTTTCGGACAAAACACCCCGGTTTTGAGTAAGGAAATTGTCAACGTTCCGTGTGCGCACACCCCACGGCCTCTCCGCACGAGCGGTTTCGCCGTTCCGCGAACCGGCCCTGCTGCCGTTGTCGCACGTCCGGAAAGCGCGGCGCCCCGGTGCGACGTATGTCACACCGGGGCGCCGCGGTGGATCACGCCTGGGGAATCGCCGCGCGGACCTCGTCGGCGTAGCGGGCCGCCGCCTCGCGCAGGGCGTTCACGTCGGGGCCGTGGCGCAGCACGCCGCGGCTGACGCTCGGGACCACGTTGCGCACGGCGGAGCCGAAGACGCCGGGGAGGTCGGCCGGGGTCGCGCCCTGGGCGCCGATGCCGGGGGCGAGCAGCGGGCCGTTGATGTCGAGGTTCACCCCGGCGTCGCCCAGCGTCGCGCCGACCACCGCGCCCACCGAGCCCATCGGCGAGGCGTCCGCGTTCTCTGCGGCCATGTGGTCCAGCATCAGCTGGGCCAGCGGCCGGCCGTCCACCGCCGTCGAGCGCTGGACCTCGGCGCCCTCCGGGTTGGAGGTCAGGGCGAGCACGAAGACGCCCGAGCCTGACTTGGCCGCCAGATCGAGCGCCGGGCGCAGCGAGCCGAAGCCGAGGTACGGCGAGACGGTCACGGCGTCCGAGAAGAGCGGGGACGCCGGGTCCAGGTAGGTGGCCGCGTACGCCGCCATGGTGGAGCCGATGTCTCCGCGCTTGGCGTCCATCAGGACCAGCGTGCCGGCCGCGCGGGCCTCCTCGACGGCCTTCTCCAGGACGGCGATGCCGCGCGAGCCGAACCGCTCGAAGAACGCGGACTGCGGCTTGAGGACGGCCACCCGGTCGGCGAGCGCCTCGACCGTGATGCGGGTGAAGCGCTCGAGACCGGCGATGTCGTCGTTCAGGCCCCAGTCCGCGAGCAGGGACGCGTGCGGGTCGATGCCCACGCAGAGCGGGCCGCGGGTGTCCATCGCCTCGCGCAGTCGGGTACCGAAGGGGATCATGCGGCGGCCTTCTTCCGGGTCTCGGCGCCGACGGCCTCGGCGAGCGTTGCGTACGGGGAGGTGGCGAGCCGGGCCGCGAGGCCCTTGTGGATCGCGCGGCCCCAGAAGGGGCCCTCGTAGATGAAGGCGCTGTAGCCCTGGACCAGGGTGGCGCCGGCCAGGATGCGCTGCCAGGCGTCCTCGGCGTTCTCGATGCCGCCCACGCCGATGAGGACGAGGCGGTCGCCGACGCGGGCGTACAGGCGGCTCAGGACCTCCAGGGAGCGCTCCTTGAGCGGGGCGCCGGACAGGCCGCCGGTCTCCTTGACGAGGTCGGCAGAGGACTTCAGGCCGAGCCCGTCCCGGGCGATCGTGGTGTTCGTGGCGATGATGCCGTCCAGGCCGAGTTCGACGGCGAGGTCGGCGACCGCGTCGATGTCCGCGTCGGCGAGATCGGGGGCGATCTTGACGAGCAGCGGGACGCGGCGGTCCTGGACGCTGCGGTCGGCGGCCTCGCGCACGGCGGTCAGGAGCGGGCGCAGCGACTCGGTGGCCTGGAGGTTGCGCAGGCCGGGCGTGTTCGGCGAGGAGACGTTCACGACCAGGTAGTCGGCGTGCCGGGCCAGGCGCTCGGTCGACTTCACATAGTCGGCGGCGGCCTCGGCCTCGGGGACGACCTTGGTCTTGCCGATGTTGACGCCCACGGTCGTACGGAACACGGCCTTGCGCGCCGCCAGGCGCTCGGCCACCGCCGCCGAGCCCTCGTTGTTGAAGCCCATGCGGTTGATCAGCGCGCGGTCCGGCACGAGGCGGAACAGGCGCTTCTTCGGGTTGCCGGGCTGGGGCTCGCCGGTGACGGTGCCGATCTCGATGTGGTCGAAGCCGAGCATCGACATGCCGTCGATCGCGACCGCGTTCTTGTCGAAGCCGGCGGCGAGGCCGAACGGGCCGTGCATGCGCAGGCCGAGCGCCTCGGTGCGCAGCTCCTTGTGGCGGGGGGCGAGCACGGCGGCGACGAAGGTGCGCAGGACGGGAACGCGGGCCGCGAGGCGGATCCAGCGGAAGGCCAGGTAGTGGGCCTGCTCCGGGTCCATCCGCTTGAAGACGAGGTTGAAGAAGAGCTTGTACATATTTCTCGGTGTCCTCAGGGGCTCGTGAAGAGGGGGACACCGTTTCCGGTGTCCCCCTCTTCGCCGTCTGCTAGTCGCGGGCCGCGGTCAGGTGTTCCGCGTGTTCCTGGAGCGAACGGACGCCCACGTCACCGTGGTTGAGCGCGTCGATGCCCTGGACGGCTGCCGCGAGCGCCTGGACCGTGGTCAGGCAGGGCACGGAGCGGGCGACCGCCGCCGTACGGATCTCGTAGCCGTCGAGGCGGCCGCCGGTGCCGTACGGCGTGTTGACGATGAGGTCGACCTCGCCGTCGTGGATCAGCTGGACGATCGTCTTCTCGCCGTTCGGGCCCTCGCCCTCGCTCAGCTTGCGCACGACCGTGGCGTTGATGCCGTTGCGGCGCAGGACCTCGGCGGTGCCGGAGGTGGCCATCAACTCGAAGCCGTGGGCGACCAGTTCGCGCGCCGGGAAGATCATCGTGCGCTTGTCCCGGTTGGCGACCGAGATGAACGCGCGGCCCTTCGTCGGCAGCGGACCGTAGGCGCCCGCCTGCGACTTGGCGTACGCGGTGCCGAACACCGAGTCGATGCCCATGACTTCACCGGTGGAGCGCATCTCCGGGCCGAGCACGGTGTCGACGCCGCGCCCGTGGACGTCGCGGAAGCGGCTCCACGGCATCACGGCCTCCTTGACGGAGATCGGCGCGTCCAGCGGCAGCGTGCCGCCGTCGCCCTCCTTCGGGAGCATGCCCTCGGCGCGCAGCTCGGCGATGGTCGCGCCGAGCGAGATGCGGGCGGCGGCCTTCGCGAGCGGCACCGCGGTGGCCTTCGAGGTGAAGGGCACGGTGCGCGAGGCGCGCGGGTTGGCTTCGAGGACGTACAGGATGTCGCCCGCCATCGCGAACTGGATGTTGATCAGTCCGCGGACGCCGACTCCCTTGGCGATGGCCTCCGTCGAGGCACGCAGGCGCTTGATGTCGAAGCCGCCGAGCGTGATCGGGGGCAGCGCGCACGCCGAGTCGCCGGAGTGGATGCCGGCCTCCTCGATGTGCTCCATGACGCCGCCGAGGTAGAGCTCGGTGCCGTCGTAGAGGGCGTCCACGTCGATCTCGATCGCGTCGTCCAGGAAGCGGTCGACGAGCACCGGGCGGGTCGGCGAGATCTCGGTGGACTCGGCGATGTACGAGGCCAGCCGCTCCTCGTCGTACACGATCTCCATGCCGCGGCCGCCGAGCACGTACGAGGGGCGTACGAGGACGGGGTAGCCGATCTCGTCGGCGATGGCCTTGGCGCCCGCGAAGGTGGTGGCGGTGCCGTGCTTGGGCGCGGGCAGGCCGGCCTCGGCGAGCACGCGGCCGAACGCGCCGCGGTCCTCGGCGGCGTGGATGGCCTCGGGCGGGGTGCCGACCACCGGGACGCCGTTGTCCTTGAGCGCCTGCGACAGGCCGAGCGGGGTCTGGCCGCCGAGCTGGACGACGACGCCCGCGACCGGGCCGGCGAGCGTCTCGGCGTGGACGATCTCCAGGACGTCTTCGAGCGTGAGCGGCTCGAAGTACAGGCGGTCGGAGGTGTCGTAGTCCGTCGAGACGGTCTCCGGGTTGCAGTTGACCATCACGGTCTCGTAGCCCGCGTCGCTCAGCGCGAAGGAGGCGTGGACGCAGGAGTAGTCGAACTCGATGCCCTGGCCGATGCGGTTCGGGCCCGAACCCAGGATGATCACGGCGGGCTTGGTGCGCGGCGCGACCTCGCTCTCCTCGTCGTACGAGGAGTAGAAGTACGGGGTCTTGGCGGCGAACTCGGCGGCGCAGGTGTCGACCGTCTTGTAGACCGGGCGCACTCCGAGGGCGTGCCGGACCTCGCGGACGACGTCCTCGCGCAGGCCGCGGATGTCGGCGATCTGGGCGTCGGAGAAGCCGTGCCGCTTGGCCTCGGCGAGCAGCTCGGGGCCGAGCTTGTCGGCGGCGGCCAGCTCGTCGGCGATCTCCTTGATGAGGAAGAGCTGGTCGACGAACCAGGGGTCGATCTTCGTGGACTCGAAGACCTCCTCCTGGGTGGCGCCGGCCCGGATCGCGTACATGACGGTGTTGATCCGGCCGTCGGTCGGGCGCTTGGCCTCCTCCAGGAGGACGTCCTTGGCGCCGACCGGGCCCGTGAAGTCGAACTGCGAGCCCTTCTTCTCCAGGGAGCGCAGCGCCTTCTGGAGGGCCTCGGTGAAGTTGCGGCCGATCGCCATGGCCTCGCCCACCGACTTCATGGTGGTGGTGAGGGTGGAGTCGGCGGAGGGGAACTTCTCGAAGGCGAAGCGCGGGGCCTTCACGACGACGTAGTCGAGGGTCGGCTCGAAGGACGCCGGCGTCTTCTCGGTGATGTCGTTGGGAACCTCGTCGAGCGTGTAGCCGATGGCGAGCTTGGCCGCGATCTTGGCGATCGGGAAGCCGGTGGCCTTCGACGCGAGCGCGGAGGACCGCGAGACGCGCGGGTTCATCTCGATGACGATGACGCGGCCGTCGTCCGGGTTGATCGCGAACTGGATGTTGCAGCCGCCGGTGTCGACGCCGACCTCGCGGATGATCGCGATGCCGATGTCGCGCAGGCGCTGGTACTCGCGGTCGGTCAGCGTCATCGCCGGGGCGACGGTGATCGAGTCGCCGGTGTGCACGCCCATCGGGTCGAAGTTCTCGATGGAGCAGACGACCACGACGTTGTCGTGCTTGTCGCGCATGAGCTCCAGCTCGTACTCCTTCCAGCCGAGGATGGACTCCTCCAGGAGCACCTCGGTGGTCGGCGAGAGCGTGAGGCCCTGGCCCGCGATGCGGCGCAGCTCCTCCTCGTCGTGCGCGAAGCCGGAGCCGGCGCCGCCCATGGTGAAGGAGGGGCGCACGACGACCGGGTAGCCGCCGAGCTCGTCGACGCCCTTGAGTACGTCGTCCATGGAGTGGCAGATGACCGAGCGGGCGGACTCGCCGTAGCCGATCTTGGCCTTGACGGCCTCGACGACGCCCTTGAACAGGTCGCGGTCCTCGCCCTTGTTGATGGCCTCGACGTTGGCGCCGATGAGCTCGACGCCGTACTTCTCCAGGACGCCCTGCTCGTGCATGGAGATCGCGGTGTTGAGCGCGGTCTGGCCGCCGAGGGTGGGCAGGAGGGCGTCGGGGCGCTCCTTGGCGATGATCTTCTCGACGAACTCGGGGGTGATCGGCTCGACGTACGTGGCGTCGGCGATCTCCGGGTCGGTCATGATCGTGGCCGGGTTGGAGTTGACCAGGATGACCCTGAGGCCCTCGGCCTTGAGGATGCGGCAGGCCTGGGTGCCGGAGTAGTCGAACTCGGCGGCCTGGCCGATGACGATCGGACCGGAGCCGATGACCAGGACGGACTGGATATCGGAGCGCTTAGGCACGCTGGCCCTCCATCAGAGATACGAAGCGGTCGAACAGGTACGCGGCGTCGTGCGGGCCCGCGGCCGCCTCGGGGTGGTACTGGACGCTGAAGGCCGGCTGGTCGAGCAGCTGGAGGCCTTCGACGACCTGGTCGTTCAGACAGACGTGGGAGACCTCGGCGCGCCCGTAGGGCGTCTCGGAGACCTTGTCGAGCGGCGCGTCGACGGCGAAGCCGTGGTTGTGCGCGGTGACCTCGACCTTGCCGGTCGTGCGGTCCTGCACCGGCTGGTTGATGCCGCGGTGGCCGTACTTCAGCTTGTACGTGCCGAAGCCGAGCGCGCGGCCCAGGATCTGGTTGCCGAAGCAGATGCCGAACAGCGGCGTCCTGCGCTCCAGGACGGCCTGCATGACGGCGACGGGGCCGTCGGCGGTGGCCGGGTCGCCCGGGCCGTTGGAGAAGAACACGCCGTCGGGGTTGACCGCGTACACGTCCTCGGCGGTGGCGGTCGCGGGCAGCACGTGCACCTCGATGCCGCGCTCGGCCATGCGGTGCGGGGTCATGCCCTTGATGCCGAGGTCGACGGCGGCGACGGTGAACTTCTTCTCACCGATCGCGGGGACGACGTAGGTCTCCTTGGTGGCGACCTCCGCGGAGAGGTCCGCCCCGATCATCTGGGGCGCTTCCTTCACGCGGGCGAGCAGCGCCGCGTCGTCCGCGACGGCCTCGCCGGAGAAGATGCCGACGCGCATGGCGCCGCGCTCGCGCAGGTGGCGGGTGAGCGCTCGGGTGTCGATGCCGGAGATCCCGACGACGCCCTGCTGGACGAGCTCGTCGTCCAGGGAGCGGCGCGAGCGCCAGTTGGACGGGATGCGGGCGGGGTCGCGCACGACGTAGCCGGCCACCCAGATGCGGGAGGACTCGGGGTCCTCGTCGTTGACGCCGGTGTTGCCGACGTGCGGGGCGGTCATCACGACGACCTGGCGGTGGTACGACGGGTCGGTCAGGGTCTCCTGGTAGCCGGTCATGCCGGTGGAGAACACGGCCTCGCCGAAGGTCTCCCCCACGGCCCCGTAGGCGCGGCCGCGGAAGATACGGCCGTCCTCCAGGACGAGTACGGCGGGAGCTTTGGCGGCTCCCCGGGTGGAGGTCGTCATCGTGCGGCGCCTTCCGTCGTGTCGGTGGGTTGTTCAGAGGTCTGGGTCATGGAGTTGATGGCTTCGACCCAGGCCGGGTGCTGCTCGGCCCGGTCGGAGCGGAAGCCCGAGTCGATGAGCTTGTCGCCGTGGCTCCAGGTGACGACGAGCAGGCCGCCCTCGGTGAGGACCTTGCCCGCGATGCCCTTGTCGAGCCGGGCTCCGCAGAGCTGCGCGGCCGGGACGAAGAAGTCGGCCGCCCCGGGGCGTACGACGTCCAGGCCTGCGTCCGTCAGGGTGAGCTCGGCCCTGCTGCGTACGCCCAGGCCGTGCGCCACGATGCGGTCGAGCCACTGCCCGGCGGTGGTGGAGCCGTGGTAGCGGCCGCTCAGCTTCAGTTTCGCCTCACCCGGCGCTTCGGGCGCGGTGGGGAGGGCGGGCAGGTCGGCCTGGAGGCGGCCGCGCCACTGCCAGCCCTGGCGCATCAGCCAGTAGACGAGCGCCACGAAGAGCGCGAGACCGACGAGCCAGCCGATCCGTCCGCCCCAGTTGGTCACCTCGGCGGACTTCTCCTCGGCGGCCAGATTGATCAGTGATGCGTACGTCACGCCAGCTTCCCGTCCACGACCGTTGCCCGGCCCCGCAGGAAGGTGTGGGTGATGCGTCCGGGCAGCTCGCGGCCCTCGTAGGGGGTGTTGCGGCTGCGGGAGGCGAAGCCCGCGGGGTTCACCTCACCACGGTATGCCGGATCCACCAGGGTCAGGTTGGCGGGTTCGCCTGCCGAGACGGGGCGTCCGTGGCCCTTCGCCCGGCCGATCTCGGCGGGCTTGTGGGACATGCGGTCGGCGACGCCGGCCCAGTCGAGCAGGCCGGTCTCGACCATCGTGTGCTGGACGACGGAGAGCGCGGTCTCCAGGCCGACCATGCCCATGGCGGCCGCGGCCCACTCGCAGTCCTTGTCCTCGTGCGGGTGCGGGGCGTGGTCGGTGGCGACGATGTCGATGGTGCCGTCGGCGAGCGCCTCGCGCAGCGCCAGGACGTCCTTCTCCGTACGCAGCGGCGGGTTGACCTTGTAGACCGGGTTGTACGAGCGCACCAGCTCGTCGGTGAGGAGCAGGTGGTGCGGGGTGACCTCGGCGGTCACGTCGATGCCGCGGGACTTGGCCCAGCGGACGATCTCGACGGAGCCGGCGGTCGACAGGTGGCAGATGTGCACGCGGGAGCCGACGTGCTCGGCGAGCAGCACGTCGCGGGCGATGATCGACTCCTCGGCGACGGCGGGCCAGCCACCGAGGCCGAGCTCGGCCGAGACGACGCCCTCGTTCATCTGGGCGCCTTCGGTGAGGCGGGGCTCCTGGGCGTGCTGCGCGACGACGCCGCCGAAGGCCTTCACGTACTCCAGGGCGCGGCGCATGATCACGGCGTCGTCGACGCACTTGCCGTCGTCGGAGAAGACGGTGACGCCGGCGGCGGAGTCGTGCATGGCGCCGAGCTCGGAGAGCTTCTTGCCCTCCAGGCCCACGGTGACGGCGCCGATGGGCTGCACGTCGCAGTAGCCGGACTCCTTGCCGAGCCGCCAGACCTGCTCGACGACGCCCGCGGTGTCGGCGACGGGGAAGGTGTTGGCCATGGCGAAGACCGAGGTGTAGCCGCCGCGTGCGGCTGCCTGGGTGCCGGTGAGGACCGTCTCGGAGTCCTCGCGGCCGGGCTCGCGCAGGTGGGTGTGCAGGTCGACCAGGCCGGGCAGCAGGATCTGGCCCTCGGCGTCGACGACGGTCGCGTCCCCCGCGTCCAGGCCGGTGCCGACGGCGGCGATCGTCTCGCCGTCGATCAGGACGTCCTGGACGTCGCCGCCGAGGACCTTCGCACCACGGATAAGGATCTTGCTCATGGTTACTTGTTCTCCGAATCGGTGGGACGGGCGTGGCTGACGGCGGGCTCATTGCCGCCGAGCAGCAGGTACAGGACCGCCATGCGGGTGTGGACGCCGTTGGCGACCTGCTCGACGACCGTGCAGCGGTCGGAGTCGGCGACCTCGGCGGTGATCTCCATGCCGCGGACCATCGGGCCGGGGTGCATGACGATGCCGTGCTCCGGCATCTTGGCCATCCGGTCGCCGTCGAGCCCGTAGCGCCGCGAGTACTCGCGCTCGGTCGGGAAGAAGGCGGCGTTCATGCGTTCGCGCTGCACACGCAGCATCATCACCGCGTCGGACTTCGGCAGCACGGCGTCCAGGTCGTACGACACGTCGCAGGTCCAGTGCTCGACGCCGACCGGGAGCAGCGTCGGCGGGGCCACCAGGGTGACCTCGGCGCCCAGCGTGTGCAGCAGGTCGACGTTGGAGCGGGCCACCCGGCTGTGCAGCACGTCGCCGACGAGGGTGATGCGCTTGCCGGCCAGGTCCTGGCCGAGCGCGTCCTTGCCGACCAGGCGGCGGCGCATGGTGAACGCGTCGAGCAGCGCCTGGGTGGGGTGCTGGTGGGTGCCGTCGCCTGCGTTGATCACCGGCGCGTCGATCCAGCCGGAGGTGGCCAGGCGATAGGGGGCGCCGGACGCGCTGTGCCGGATGACGACGGCGTCGACGCCCATCGCCTCCAGGGTCTGCGCGGTGTCCTTCAGGGACTCGCCCTTGGAGACCGAGGAGCCCTTGGCGGCGAAGTTGATGACATCGGCCGACAGGCGCTTCTCGGCCGCCTCGAAGGAGATCCGGGTGCGGGTGGAGTCCTCGAAGAAGAGGTTGCAGATCGTCCGGCCGCGCAGCGCGGGGAGCTTCTTTATCGGCCGGTCGGAGACGCGGGCCATCTCCTCGGCGGTGTCGAGGACGAGGACGGCGTCGTCGCGGGTGAGGTCGGCGGCCGAGATGAGGTGACGCATCATCTGGGGGTTCTCCAGGTGTGGTGGAGGTTTGGGCATGCGGGCGCGCAGAAGCAGGCCGTACGGGTCCGGGTGGGCCGTACGGAGGTCGGGTGGGGCCTACTGCTCGCCGGCCGGGGCGGTCTGCTTGACACCGAGCAGCACGGCGTCGCGGCCGTCCTCCTCGGCGAGCTGGACCTTGACCGTCTCCCTCAGCGACGTGGGGAGGTTCTTGCCGACGTAGTCGGCGCGGATCGGGAGTTCGCGGTGGCCTCGGTCGACGAGGACCGCGAGCTGGACGGCGCGGGGGCGGCCGATGTCGCCGAGCGCGTCGAGGGCGGCGCGGATGGTGCGGCCGGAGAAGAGCACGTCGTCGACGAGGACGACCAGGCGGCCGTCGATGCCGTCGCCGGGGATCTCGGTGCGGCCGAGCGCACGGGCGGGCTTCATCCGCAGGTCGTCGCGGTACATGGTGATGTCGAGGGAGCCGACCGGGGTCTTGCGCCCGGTGATCTCCTCCAGCTTCACGGCGAGCCGCTCGGCGAGGAAGACGCCGCGGGTCGGAATGCCGAGGAGTACGACGTCGTCGGCGCCCTTGGCGCGTTCGACGATCTCGTGGGCGATACGGGTCAGGACGCGGGCGATGTCGGGGCCTTCGAGAACGGGCCGCGCCGCATCGGGGTGCGCCGGATCCTGCTGGTTCTGCGGGTGCTGCGTGTCCATATGAAACGGACCTCCTTCTCCGCCTCACGGGACGGACCTTAAAGGACGTCGGAATTGCGTCACCAACGGTACCAGGGGGCGGAAGGCGCCCGACACCGGGTCATCACCCGAACGGGTGAGTGCGCCCGACGAATCGCCGTGACCTGTAGGGCCCGGCCCACGCGGAGCCTGTCACTCCTCCGGGGCGAGGGTGTGGACCATTCGGCTTGACGCGGCCAAGTAACGCTGCGTAACCTCACAGTGAGTTACAGCCGCGCGGCGGAGCCGCACGTTGTCACAGCGTCCGGGGAGCTATATGTCCAGCGAATACGCAAAACAGCTCGGGGCCAAGCTCCGCGCCATCCGCACCCAGCAGGGCCTCTCCCTCCACGGTGTGGAGGAGAAGTCCCAGGGCCGCTGGAAGGCCGTCGTGGTCGGCTCGTACGAGCGCGGCGACCGTGCCGTGACCGTACAGCGCCTTGCCGAGCTGGCGGACTTCTACGGCGTTCCGGTGCAGGAGCTGCTGCCGGGCACCACGCCGGGCGGGGCCGCCGAGCCGCCGCCGAAGCTGGTTCTCGACCTTGAGCGCCTCGCGCACGTCCCGCCGGAGAAGGCGGGCCCGCTGCAGCGTTACGCGGCGACCATCCAGTCGCAGCGCGGCGACTACAACGGCAAGGTCCTCTCGATCCGCCAGGACGACCTGCGCACCCTCGCCGTGATCTACGACCAGTCGCCCTCGGTGCTGACCGAGCAGCTGATCAGCTGGGGCGTCCTGGACGCCGACGCGCGCCGCGCGGTCGCCCACGAAGAGGGCTGACGCCCCTTCAGCAGAAACGTGCCGTCGGGCCCGGTGGGAGCACTCCGCTCCCACCGGGCCCGACGGCGTTTGCGTACGCGGTCGCGCGAACACGCCGAAGGGCCCGCAGCACACGTGGTGCTGCGGGCCCTTCGTGGGCCTCGTCCCCGCCGGAGGCTAGTCGCGGCGCAGGCTCGGCTTGAGGTCCTTGAAACGGGCGAGCAGCCCGTTCACGAAGGCCGGCGAGTCGTCCGTGGAGAACTCCTTCGCCAGCTGGACGGCCTCGTCGATGACGACCGCGTCGGGCGTCTCGTCCTCCCAGACGAGCTCGTACGCGCCGAGCCGCAGGATGTTCCGGTCGACGACCGGCATCCGGTCGAGCGTCCAGCCCACCGCGTACGTGGAGATCAGGTCGTCGATGCGGTCCACGTGACCCGCGTATCCCTCGACGAGCTGCATCGTGTACTCGGCGACCGGCGGCTGACGGTCGTCGGACCGCGAGTGCCGCACCCAGTCCGCGAGGACCGTCTGCACGGACTCACCGCGCTGGTCTGCCTCGAAGAGGATCTGGAAGGCGCGCTTGCGGGCCTTGTTCCGGGCAGCCACGGTTAGCTGTTCACCCGGCCGAGGTAGTCGCCGGTGCGGGTGTCGACCTTGATCTTCTCACCGGTGGTGATGAAGAGCGGGACGCCGATCTCGTAACCGGTCTCCAGGGTGGCCGGCTTGGTGCCGCCGGTGGAGCGGTCGCCCTGGACGCCCGGGTCGGTGTGCTGGATGACCAGCTCGACGGCGGCGGGGAGCTCGACGTAGAGCACCTCGCCCTCGTGCTGCGCGACCGAGGCGGTGAAGCCCTCGATCAGGAAGTTGGCGGCGTCGCCGACAGCCTTGCGGTCGACCATCAGCTGGTCGTACGTGTCCATGTCCATGAAGACGAAGTACTCGCCGTCCATGTACGAGAACTGCATGTCGCGGCGGTCGATGGTGGCCGTCTCGACCTTCACACCGGCGTTGAAGGTCTTGTCGACCACCTTGCCGGAGAGCACGTTCTTGAGCTTGGTGCGCACGAAGGCCGGGCCCTTGCCGGGCTTGACGTGCTGGAACTCGACGACGGACCAGAGCTGGCCTCCGTCGAGCTTGAGCACCAGGCCGTTCTTGAGGTCGTTCGTGGAAGCCACGGTTGCGGAATCTCCTGGACTGAAAGCTGGTGGACGACCGAGGGTACGTACACGGGGCACGTACGCGTGCTAGAGCGCTAGCAGCTCCTTGGTCGTGATGGTGAGTAGCTCGGGGCCGCCGTCCGCCTCGGGGCGTACGACGAGCGTGTCATCGATCCGGACGCCGCCCCGGCCCGGGAGGTGGACCCCCGGTTCGACGGTGACCGGCACGCAAGTCTCCAGTTTACCCATGGCTCCAGGTGCGAGCTGCGGCTCCTCGTCGATTTCGATCCCGACGCCGTGTCCGGTGAGCGGCCCGAAGGCCTCGGCGTGGCCCGCGGAGTCCAGCACCTGGCGGGCTGCGCGGTCCACCGCGCGGTACTCGGCGCCCGGTACGAGGGCCTCCCGGCCGGCCCGCTGGGCTGCGAAAACGGCGTCGTACAGCTCGATCTGCCAGTCGGCCGGGGTGGTGCCGATCACGAAGGTACGGCCGATCTCGCAGCGGTAGCCGCGGTAGGTGGCACCCAGGCAGACCGAGAGGAAGTCGCCCTCCTCGACCCGGCGGTCGGCCGGGCGGTGGCCGGCCCGGCCGGAGTTGGGGCCGGTGCCGACCGAGGTCATGAAGGCGGGCCCGTCCGCGCCGTGGTCGACCAGACGCCGCTCCAGTTCGAGCGCGAGGTGGCGCTCGGTGCGGCCCACCAGGATCGACTCCAGGAGCTCGCCCAGGGCCTGGTCGGTGATCTCGGCGGCGATGCGCAGACAGGCGATCTCGTCCTCGTCCTTGACCAGGCGGCGCTGCTCGACGGCGCCGCCCAGGTCGCTCAGGAGCAGCCGGGGCGCCACCGAGCCGAGCGCGCGGTGGCGGGCCACCGACAGGTGGTGCTCCTCGACGGCCAGCGAGTCGGCGCCGCTGGTCTGGGCGAGGTCGGCGGCCGCTACGGCCGGGTCGCCGCCGGGGGCGGGCAGCACGGTGAGCCGGAGCTGCTCGTCCAGGTGCCCCTCGATCAGGTCGCCCGACGGCGTGCGCGGGCACAGCAGTACGTCCTCGGCCGGGCCCACGAGCAGGACCGCACCGGGCGGGGCGCCGCCCGCGAGGTAGCGGACGTTGGCCGGGCGGGAGACCAGGGCGGCCGCGCTGCCTGCGGCCGCGCAGCGGTCCCGCAGCCAGCCGCGGCGGACCGCGAACACCTCTGACATGCCCCGAGCGTATGAGCGGGGGCGGGAGTTGGCTGATTCTGCGCGTCCGACCGGGGGCCCGGTTACCAGCTCGGCGGGCTCGCGATCGTTCTGGCCAGGACGTCGTCCAGGAGGCGGGCCGTGGTGGGCACGTCGTACTGGGAGTTGTCGATGATCGGCAGGCCCGAGCCGTACCAGCCGGCCATGCGGCCGTGGATGCCGGCGACCTCCTCGTCCGAGAGGCGGCGGTTGCCGCTGCGCTCCGCGTTGCGCTCCAGGACCACTTCGAGGCCCGGCAGGAGCACGACCGGGAGCAGCCCGGGGCCCACGTGCCGCTTCCAGCCGCCGAGGCCGACGACCGGCCGGTCGGGGAAGACCGCGTCGTCGAGGATGCAGGAGATGCCGTTGGCCAGGAAGTTGCGCGCGGCGAAGCCGCAGGTGCGGCGGGCCAGGCGGTACTGGGCCTCGGAGTGGTCGTTCCAGCCCGACTGGGGGTCGGCGAACCCCGAGCACACCCATTCGCGTACGTCGTCGAGGCTGATGTGCGCGGTGGGCACCCGGCGGTGCTGCGCCCAGTACCGGGCCACGGTCGTCTTGCCGGCTCCCGCGGGGCCGATGAGGAGCACCGCGAGCGTGGTGGCGCCGGTCCCCTCGGGCGCCTGCGGTATCGGTACCGGCCCGCCGGGCGGCAGTGCGACGTGCCCGGTGGTGTCCCGGGACGGCGGCCGCGCCGAGGCGTGCTGCGGGGCGGGCCCGTGCCAGCCCTGGCCGGCCGGCTGCTGGCTGCCCGCCGTGTGCGGGGCTCCGGGGTGGTGGGCCGGGGCGGGCGGCGACTGGGGGTGGGCCGGGAGCTGGGCGGTCGCGGGCCCGGAGCCGGGCGGGGGCCCGGGCTTGTAGGGCGGGGCGCCCGGTGCGGGCGGGGGCGCGCCGGGGCGCAGCGGAGCCGTCGCCTCCGGCTCGATCGGCTGGGCCCAGTCGTGCGGGGGCTGCCCCGGGGCGTGGGGCGGCGGCAGTGGAGCCCCCCCTGCGTGCTGCATCCGGTGCCACTCCGTCTCGTACAGGCAACTGGCGCTGGTCGGGCGCCCGTCGGTGTGGGGCGGCCCGGTGCAGAACCGTACCTCTCCCGGCCGCCACAGTGTGAACGGCCGGGGAGCGGCAACAGTGCCCGTCAGCCGAGTTCGTCGGCCAGTTCGTCGGCGAGCGCGCGCAGCGCCAGGCGGTAGGAGCCGATACCGAAGCCCGCGACGGTGCCGGTGGCGACGGGTGCGATCACCGAGGTGTGGCGGAATTGCTCACGGGCGTACGGGTTCGAGATGTGGACCTCGATGAGCGGCGCGGTCCGCTGGGCGGCCGCGTCGCGCATTCCGTACGAATAGTGAGTGAAGGCGCCCGGGTTGATGACGACCGGAATCCGGCCGTCCGCAGCCTCGTGCAGCCAGCGGATGAGCTCGCCCTCGTCGTTGGTCTCGCGGACCGAGACCTCGAAGCCGAGCTCCTTGCCGAGCGCCTCGCAGACCTCGACGAGGCCGGCGTAGGTGGTGGCGCCGTACACGTCGGGCTCGCGCGAGCCGAGGCGGCCCAGGTTGGGGCCGTTGAGGACGAACACTCGCCGGGTCATGCGGAGACCTCGCCGTAGGCGGCGAGCAGCACCGACGGGTCGGGGCCCTCCAGGACGGTCGGCTTGGCGAGGCCGTCCAGGACGATGAAGCGCAGCAGGTTGCCGCGGGACTTCTTGTCCAGCTTCATGTTCTCCAAGAGCTTGGGCCACTGGTCGCCGCGGTAGGTGAGCGGCAGGCCGACGGACTCCAGGATCGCGCTGTGCCGGTCGGCGGTCGCGTCGTCCAACCGGCCCGCCAGACGGCCGAGTTCTGCCGCGAAGACCATGCCGACGGAGACGGCCGCGCCGTGCCGCCACTTGTAGCGCTCGTTCTTCTCGATGGCGTGGGCCAGGGTGTGGCCGTAGTTGAGGATCTCGCGCAGGCCCGATTCCTTCAGGTCGTTGGAGACCACTTCGGCCTTGACCCGGATGGAGCGCTCGATGAGCTCGGCGGTGTGCGGGCCCTCGGGGGTGCGGGCGCCGGCCGGGTCGGACTCGATGAGGTCGAGGATGACCGGGTCGGCGATGAAGCCGGTCTTGATGACCTCGGCCATGCCCGACACGTAGTCGTTGACCGGCAGCGAGTCGAGCGCGGCCAGGTCACACAGGACGCCGACGGGCGGGTGGAACGAGCCGACCAGGTTCTTGCCCTCGGCGGTGTTGATGCCGGTCTTGCCGCCGACGGCCGCGTCCACCATGCCGAGCACGGTGGTCGGCACCGAGATCCAGCGCACCCCGCGCAGCCAGGTCGCGGCGACGAAGCCGGCCAGGTCGGTGGTGGCGCCGCCGCCCACGCCGATGACGACGTCGGTGCGGGTGAAGCCGGACTGGCCGAGCGCCTTCCAGCAGTAGGCGGCGACCTCGGCGGTCTTGGCCTCCTCGGCGTTCGGCACCTGGATGGCGACGGCCTCGTAGCCCTCGGCGGCAAGGTCCTCGCGGATCGCGTCACCGGTCCCGGCCAGGGCCTCGGGGTGGATGATCGCGACCCGCTCGGCCCGGTCGCCGATGAGTCCGGCCAGTTCGCCCAGCAGGTTGCGGCCGACGAGCACTTCGTATGGATCCGTCCCGGCAGTGCCGCCGACCTGGATCCGGGTGGGTGCCTGCTCCGTCATGCGTCCTTCAACTCCAGTGCGTCGAGGACCGCCTGGGCGACCTCTTCGGGGGTGCGGTCGTCGGTCGCGACGACCGCACGGGCGACTTCGGTGTAGAGATGGCGCCGCGCGTCCATCAACTCGCGCCACTGCCGCCGCGGGTTGACCGCGAGCAGCGGGCGGGCGGTGTTCAGGCCGACGCGCTTGACCGCCTCCTCGACGTCCATCGAGAGATAGACGACGGGGTGCGGCGCGAGCAGCGCGCGGGTGCCCTCATCCAGGATCGCGCCGCCGCCGAGGGCGAGGACGCCCGTGTGCTCGGCGAGCGCGACGCGTACCGACTCCCGCTCCAGGGCGCGGAAGTGCGGCTCGCCGTCCTCGATGAAGATGTCGGAGATCGCGCGGCCCTCGGCGGCCACGATGTCGGCGTCGGTGTCCCGGTAGGGCGCGCCGAGCCGCTCGGCGAGCAGCGCGCCCACGGTGGATTTGCCCGAGCCCATCGGCCCGACCAGGACGACCAGCGGTCCGCTGCTCACCGGATCTGCAGGTGGTCGAGGTAGGACTCGACGTTGCGGCGGGTCTCCGGCACGCTGTCGCCGCCGAACTTCTCGGCGACGGCGTCCGCGAGGACGAGCGCGACCATGGCCTCGGCGACGATGCCCGCGGCCGGCACGGCGCACACGTCGGAGCGCTGGTGATGGGCCTTGGCGGCCTCACCGGTGGCGACATCAATGGTGGCGAGCGCACGCGGCACGGTGGCGATGGGCTTCATCGCGGCCCGCACCCGCAGCAGTTCACCGGTGGTCAGACCGCCCTCGGTACCGCCGGAGCGGCCGGAGGTGCGCCTGACGCCCTCGGCGGTGTTCACGATCTCGTCGTGCGCCTTGGAGCCGGGCACCCGGGCCAGCTCGAAGCCGTCGCCGACCTCGACGCCCTTGATCGCCTGGATGCCCATGAGGGCGGCGGCGAGCCGGGCGTCCAGACGGCGGTCCCAGTGCACGTGCGAGCCCAGGCCCACCGGCACTCCGTAGGCGAGCACCTCGACGACCCCGCCGAGGGTGTCGCCGTCCTTGTGGGCCTGGTCGATCTCGGCGACCATCGCCTTGGAGGCGTCCGCGTCCAGGCAGCGCACCGGGTCGGCGTCCAGCCTCTCGACATCGGCGGGGGTCGGGTAGACGCCGTACGGGGCCTTGGCCGCGGCCAGCTCCACCACGTGGCTGACGATCTCGATGCCGGCCGTCTCCTTCAGGTAGGAGCGGGCCACCGCGCCGAGGGCCACGCGGGCCGCGGTCTCCCGGGCGCTGGCGCGCTCCAGGATCGGCCGGGCCTCGTCGAAGCCGTACTTCTGCATGCCTGCGAGGTCGGCGTGGCCGGGCCTCGGGCGGGTCAGCGGGGCATTGCGGGCCAGCTCGGCGAGGATCTCCGGGGCCACGGGATCAGCCGACATGACCTGCTCCCACTTGGGCCACTCGGTGTTCCCCACCATGATCGCGATCGGCGAGCCCATCGACAGGCCGTGCCGCACACCGCCGAGGAAGGTCACCTCGTCACGCTCGAACTTCATGCGGGCGCCGCGCCCATAGCCGAGCCTCCGCCGGGCCAGGTGGTCCGCCACCAGCTCGGTGGTGATCGGCACGCCGGCGGGAAGACCCTCCAGCGTCGCGACAAGTGCGGGTCCGTGGGACTCCCCAGCGGTCAGCCAGCGCAACCTGCTCAACGGTGCTCCTCGTTGCTCGCGCGTCGTGGTCACTACAGCGGCGCGGCCGGGGTGCGCGGCCCTGGCCCGCCACCACTGATCCTCCCACGTCCCGGATGGTGGGCCGGGCCCCGGTCCAGCAAGCGGACGGTGACGTGGCCGAGTGCGGGCCGGATCCGGGCTGGTCACGCAGTTCCCCCGCGCCCCTGTAGGCAGGGCACTCCTTACAAGGGAGGCTCAAGCACAAGGAAGGCTCAGCGTTGGGCCAGCGCCGCCTCGCCGGCCTTGCGCATGGCTTCCAGGGGGGCCGTGTCGCAGCCCGTCATCTGCTCGACCTGGAGCACCGCCTGGTGCACGAGGAGGTCGAGCCCGCCGACGACCGCTCCCCCGCGCCCCGACCAGGCGGCCGCGAGCGCGGTCGGCCAGGGCTCGTACAGCACGTCGAAGAGGGTGCCGGGCCGCTCGGGGACGGCCGCGGCCAGGGCGTCGGTGGTGCCGGCCGGGGTGGTGGCGATGACGAGCGGCGCCTCGAAGGCGTCCGCCGCCCGCGACCAGTCGGCGGTGCGGACGTCGACGCCGAGCCGTTCGCCCCAGCCGCGCATCTCGGCGGCCCGGGCCTCGGAGCGTACGTACGCCGTGACCGGCCCCGTGCAGATCCGGGCGAGCGCGGCGAGGGCCGAGGAAGCGGTCGCGCCCGCGCCGAGGACGGCGGCGGACTCGACCCGGGTCACTCCGCGCTCGCCCAGTGCCGCGATGATGCCGGGGATGTCGGTGTTGTCGCCGAGGCGGCGGCCGTCGTCCGTGAAGACGACGGTGTTGACCGCCTCGACCGAGGCCGCCGTCGCGCTCACCGCGTCGAGCAGCGGGATGACCGCCCGCTTCAGCGGCATCGTGAGGGACAGGCCCGCCCAGGACGTGTCGAGCCCCGCGAAGAAGCCGGAAAGGCCCGCCTCGTCGACCTCGAACCGGTCGTAGGACCAGTGGCCGAGGCCGAGTTCGGCGTACGCGGCCCGGTGCAGGACCGGGGAGAGCGAGTGTGCGATGGGCGACCCGAGCACGGCCGCCCGCCGCGCGCCCTCACTGGCCGGACTGGGCATTGAACTCTTCCTTCAGCTTGTTGAACTCGGCCAGCGTCTTGGCGAATTCGGTCTTGTGCATGCCGTCCGTGGCGACGAAGTACATCCAGCCGTCCTTCGTCGGGTCCAGCGCGGCGGCCAGCGCGTCGGTGCCGGGGTTGCCGATCGGCCCGGGGGTCAGGCCCTTCCACTTGTAGGTGTTGTACGGGTCCGGGTTGCTGTTGATCTCGCCGAGACCGATCTTGATGTTGCTCTTGCCCGTGAGGTAGTTGTACGCCGAGTCGAACTGGAGCTTCTGGTTGGTCTGGGTGTTGTCGGGCTTGAGGCGGTTGTAGACGACCTCGGCCATCTTGCGGAAGTCGTCGTGCGTCTTGCCCTCCGCCTGCACGAGGCTGGCCACGGTGATGAGCTGCCAGGGGCCGTCCAGGTTGAGCTTCTTGGCCTCGGCGGCCAGGTCCTGCTTGCCGTACTCGGAGCTGGCCCGGTTGACCATCTTCTTCAGGACGTCCTCGGGCTTCATGCCCTTGGCGACCGGGTAGCTCGCCGGGTAGAGGAATCCTTCCAGCGGGTCCTTGACGTTCTTGTGGCCCTTGGCCCAGTCGGGCAGGCCCATGCTGCCGGCGTTCTTGACCGCGATGTCCTTGGTCGTGCCCGCGGGCAGGCCGAGCCGGGTGTCGATCTCCCCGTAGACCCAGGAGTTGCGTTTGCCTTCGGGAATGATGAGGGAGTTGCGGCTGCTCGGATTGAGCATGAGCTTGACCGCGTTGGCCGCGGACATGCCCTTCTTCAACGTGTAGGCGCCGGCCTGGATCGTCTTGCCCTTGGGATCGTCGTTCTGGGCCTGGACGAAGGCGTCGATGCTCTTGACGACACCGGCCTGCTTGAGGAGCTGGCCGATCTCGGAGCCGCCCGCGCCCGTCGGGATCTCGACGGTGACGGTCTCGCTGGTGCCCTCACCTGCGTAGTCGGGGGCCGCCCCGAATTTCTTCTGGTAGAAGTCGTAGCCCACATAGCCGACGCCACCGACGCCGACGGCGAAGATCACCGCGAGGACGAGGCAGGCGCGCCCGCTCTTGCCCTTCTTCTTGGTCTTGCCGCGCCGGTCGCGGCCACCGCCGCCTCCCTTGCCGCGGCGGGACTCGCGCGGCTCGTCGTCTTCGCGTTCGCCATCGTCGGCCCCGGTGAAGAACGGGTGGTTCTCCTCCTGCGGCTCGGCGTCCCACTCACCGCCCTGCTCCGGCACCTCGGGCACGGTGGGTGCCTGGCGCTGGCCGGGCGGCTGCGGCGGCGGATACGCCTCGGGGGTGCCGTAGAGGTCGTTGCCCTCGCCGGCGTAGCCGTTGTTGTACGGATCGGGCTGCTGGCCCGCGTACGGCATGGCGGCCTGCTGGCCCGTGGTGTCCCAGCCCCCGCCCCCGCCCCCGCCCCCGTTGAAATGCTGGGGCTGGGAGGGCTGTGCCGCGTACTGCTGCTGCGGGTAGCCCTGCTGGGGCTGTTCGACGTAGCCCTGCTGGAGCTGCTGCTCGGCGTACTGCGGCTGCGGCGCGTACGGGCCCTGCGGCTGCTGCGGGTAGTACTGCTGCTGAGGTTGCTGCTGGTACTGCTGCTGCGGCTGCTGCTCGGGGCCGTACGGAGCCTGACCGGAGGCAGCCTGCTGCGCTCCCCACCCCTGGTCCCCGTAGAGGGGATCCTCTGGGTGCCACGGTTCGGAGCCTGCGCCCCGGCCATACTCAGTCATCGGTCCCCTAGAGCCGCGAGGCATCCGGACGGTCCGCCTCTTTTACTGTGCGGCGACTGTTCGAATGCCTCCGCATCGGCCGGAACGTTACCGTATCGCGATCAGATAACCACTTCGACGCCTTCGCCGGGAGGGTTGCCCGACACCCGTTCGGCTTCAAGCGCGTTCTGAAGGATGATCACGGCGGCTGCCTGATCGATGACGGAACGCCCCTTCTTGGACTTCACGCCGGAGGCGCGCAGCCCCTGGCTCGCGGTGACCGTCGTCATCCGTTCGTCGACGAGCCGCACCCCGACCGGGGCGATGCGGCGCGCCAACTCCTGGGTGAACACACGGACTTTGGCCGCCGCCGGGCCCTCGCCCCCGTTGAGGGAGCGGGGCAGTCCGACGACCACCTCGATCGGCTCGTACTCCTCGACGAGCTGCCGCAACCGCCGGTGGGCGGCCGGGACATCGCGTCCCGGCACGGTCTCCACCGGCGTGGCGAGCACCCCGTCGGGGTCGCACGAGGCGACCCCGATCCGGGCGTCTCCGACATCGATCGCCAGTCGGCGTCCTCGTCGCATCAGGCGGTCTCAGCTACCTGGCGCTCGACGGCATCGATCGCGTCGCCGATCGCGTCCGGGTTCTGGCCGCCGCCCTGGGCGACGTCCGGCTTGCCGCCCCCGCCGCCGCCGAGGGTCTTGGCGGCGGTGCGGACCAGCTCGCCGGCCTTGAGACCGCGCTCGCGGGCCGCCTCGTTGGTGGCGATGACGGTCACCGGGCGGCCGTTGGCCGTGGTGAACAGCGCGACGACGGCAGGGCGGTCACCCGGGATGCGGCCGCGCACGTCCAGGACCAGCTTGCGCAGGTCGTCGGCGGACGTGCCGTCCGGCACCTGACCGGTGACCAGCGCGGTGCCGCGCACGTCCTTGGCGGAGTCGACGAGACCGGCGGCGGCCTGCAGCACCTTCTCCGCGCGGAACTTCTCGATCTCCTTCTCGGCGTCCTTCAGCTTGCCGAGCATGGAGGAGATCTTCTCCGGCAGCTCCTCGGGACGGCCCTTGACCAGCTCCTGGAGCTGGGCGACGACCGTGTGCTCACGGGCCAGGAAGTTGTACGCGTCCACGCCGACCAGCGCCTCGATGCGGCGCACGCCCGAGCCGATGGACGACTCGCCGAGCAGCTTCACCAGGCCCAGCTGGGCGGTGTTGTGGACGTGGGTGCCGCCGCACAGCTCCTTGGAGAAGTCGCCGATGGTGACGACGCGGACCCGCTCGCCGTACTTCTCGCCGAACTCGGCGATGGCGCCCTGCTTCTTGGCCTCGTCGATCGACATGACCTCGGCCTGCACGTCGAGTTCGCGCGAGAGCACGTCGTTGATCTTCTGCTCGACGTCGGTGAGGACCGTGCCGGGAACGGCGTTCGGCGAACCGAAGTCGAAGCGGAAGCGGCCCGGCGAGTTCTCGGAGCCGGCCTGGGCGGCCGTCGGGCCGAGCGCGTCGCGCAGCGCCTGGTGGGTGAGGTGCGTAGCGGAGTGGGCGCGGGCGATCGCGCGGCGGCGCTTGGTGTCGATGGCGGCGTACGCGGACGCGCCGACCGTCACCTCGCCGACCTGGACGACACCCTTGTGCACGTGGACGCCGGGCACCGGCTTCTGCACATCGCGGATCTCGATGACCGCGCCGGTGTCGAGCTTGATCCGGCCCTGGTCGGCGAGCTGACCGCCGCCCTCGGCGTAGAAGGGGGTGCGGTCGAGGACGACCTCGACCTCGTCGCCCTCGGTGGCGGCGGGCGAGGGCACGCCGTCGACGAGCAGGCCGACGATGGTCGACTCGTTCTCGGTGGAGCTGTAGCCGGTGAAGTCGGTCTCGCCGGAGGCGTCGGCCACCTCGCGGTAGGCGGACAGGTCGGCGTGGCCGGTCTTCTTGGCGCGGGCGTCGGCCTTGGCCTGGTCGCGCTGCTGCTTCATCAGGCGGCGGAAGCCGTCCTCGTCCACGGCCAGGCCCTGTTCGGCGGCCATCTCCAGGGTGAGGTCGATCGGGAAGCCCCAGGTGTCGTGGAGCAGGAACGCCTTGTCGCCGGCCAGGACCGTGCCACCGGTGGCCTTGGTCTCGGTGATGGCGGTGTCCAGGATGTTGGTGCCGCCGCGCAGCGCCTTGAGGAAGGCGGCCTCCTCGGCGAGGGCGACCGTCTCGATGCGCTTGCGGTCGGTGACGAGCTCCGGGTACTGCTGGCCCATCGTCTTGATGACGACGTCGATCAGGTCCTGGACGACCGGGCCGGTGGCGCCCATGAGGCGCATGTTGCGGATGGCGCGGCGCATGATGCGGCGCAGCACATAGCCGCGGCCCTCGTTGCCCGGGGTCACACCGTCGCCGATGAGCATCACGGACGTACGGATGTGGTCGGCGACGACACGCATCGAGACGTCGGACTCGTGCTTGTCGCCGTAGCGCACGCCCGTCAGCTCGGTGGCCTTGTCCATGACGACGCGCAGGGTGTCGGTCTCGTACATGTTCTGCACGCCCTGCAGGATCATCGCGAGGCGTTCGAGACCGAGGCCGGTGTCGATGTTCTTGGAGGGCAGGTCGCCGAGGATCGGGAAGTCCTCCTTGTTCTCCCCGGCGCCGCGCTCGTACTGCATGAAGACCAGGTTCCAGATCTCCACGTACCGCTCGTCGTTGACGGCCGGGCCGCCCTCGACGCCGAATTCGGGGCCGCGGTCGTAGTTGATCTCGGAGCAGGGGCCGCACGGTCCGGGCACGCCCATGGACCAGAAGTTGTCCTTCTTGCCCAGGCGCTGGATGCGCTCCTTCGGCACACCGACGACCTCGTGCCAGATGCGCTCGGCCTCGTCGTCGTCGAGGTAGACCGTGATCCAGAGCTTCTCGGGCTCCAGGCCGTAGCCACCGTCCGCCACGGAGCTGGTGAGCAGCTCCCAGGCGTACTTGATGGCGCCTTCCTTGAAGTAGTCCCCGAAGGAGAAGTTGCCGCACATCTGGAAGAACGTGCCGTGCCGGGTGGTCTTGCCGACCTCTTCGATGTCCGGCGTACGCACGCACTTCTGCACGCTGGTGGCGCGCGGCGCGGGCGGCTTGGTCTCACCGAGGAAGTACGGCTTGAAGGGGACCATGCCCGCGTTGACGAGCAGCAGAGTCGGGTCGTCCGCGATGAGCGACGCCGAAGGGACGACGGTGTGCCCGCGCTCCTCGAAGAAGCTCAGCCAGCGGCGGCGAATCTCGGCCGACTCCATCAGTGGTCCTCATTCCGGTTGTACGAATGCTTGGGGTACTGCTGTTGTGTGGTCTCGATGGCGACGAGGCGGCGCTGCGCGGGAAGTTCGCGCGGCGGCTCGCTCTCGCCGATGCCCAGGACGTCGTTGAGCTCGGCCTCGCGCTGCGCCATGCCGGACTTGATGTCGAGGGCGAAGTCCTTGAGCCGGTGGCCGGCTTCGACCGCCTTGTCGGCGGTGCGCGCGGCCAGGCTCTCCGGGGTGAGCTGTTTCAGCTTCCGGTTCACCTTGGTGGTGGCCCAGACTCCGGCGGCCGCGCCCGCGGTGAACCAGAACGTACGGCGGAACATCGCAGCGTCAGCCCTTTCGCTTCGACCGCCGCGCGGACGGCACGGTCCGCCCGACGATCACGTTACGTCGGCTCTCCCGAGCGGGCACATCGGCCGGGGCGGCGCCCTTGCGGCCGATCGCCCGGCGCACCCCGTAACCGAAGGCCGCCACCTTCACCAGCGGGCCGCCGAAGGTGGAGGCGACGGTGGTGGAGAGCGCGGACGCGTTGGAGGTGACCTCCTGGACGTCCGATGCGATGGCGTCGACCCGGTCCAGCTGGGTCTGGGCGGAGCGCACCGCGGTGGAGGCGTCCGCGAGCAGCGGGACGGCCTGGTCGGTGACGTCCGCGACCAGCTTGGTCGTCGCCTTCAGCGTCTGGGCCAGCCTCACGAGAACGACCGCGAGGAAGGACACCAGGATCGCCCAGAAGACGGCCACCAGGATCCCGGCCACCTCTCCACCGGACACTTGCACCGCTCCCCGCAACCCGTCGGAACCCGAAAACCTCGAAAAAGGTAGTCCTGCGACCCTATCGCGCCGGGGATGGCTTCCCGTACCGCATTCCGGGCCGTCACAAACGGAGTAGCGCAACCCGATTGTACGCAGTGCATACCCTTGAGTACTCTGCGTGTTCCATGCGCTCCCATCTGCCCGCAGAGTTGAACCGCTTCGTCGGGCGAGGCCGAGAACTGGAACGCCTGGACCGACTGCTCCGCGAGGCGCGCTTGGTCACCGTGACCGGCGTCGGCGGGGTCGGCAAGACTCGTTTCGCACTGCGGGCCGCGGCTGCCGCGACGGAGCAGGAACGGTACTGCGATGGGGTCCGGCTGGTCGAGCTGTCCGCCCTGAACGATCCGGGCCTGCTCGACCACGCGGTCGTCGAGGCGCTCGGCCTGACCGATCACACCGCGAGACCGCCGCGCCGGCTGCTGCTCGACCACCTCGCCGAGCGCCGGCTGCTGCTGGTGGTCGACGGTTTCGAGCAGTTGGTGGACTCCTGCGCCGAGCTCTTACGGGAGCTGCTGCGGGCCTGCCCGGGCCTTCGGGTCCTCGCCGCGGGGCGGCTGTCGCTCAGGATCGACGGCGAGCAGGTCTTCGCGCTGGCCCCGATGGGCGACGAGGACGCGCTGCGGCTCTTCACGGAGCGCGCGGCCGGCGTCCGGGCCGGCGAGCGGCCGGCCGAGGGGCACGAGATGGCCGCCGCCGAGCTGTGCCGCCGCCTCGACGGGATTCCGCTGGCCCTGGAGCTGGCGGCCGGGCGGCTCGGCACGCTGTCGGTCGAGCAGTTGCTGCGCCGTCTCGACGACCGGTTCCGGCTGCTCACCGGGGGCGGGCGCGGGGCGCTCCCCCGCCACCGGACGCTGCGGACGACCATCGGCTGGAGCCACGAGCTGTGCACGGCGATGCAGCGGCTGCTGTGGGCGCGGCTCTCGGTGTTCGCCGGGGCATTCGACCTGGAGGCCGTCGAGTACATCTGCGTGGGCCCCGATCTGCCGCAGGAGGAGGTGCTCGACGTCCTGGGCGAGCTGCTCGACCAGTCGGTGGTGGCGCCCGAGGACGGCCCCTTCGGCATCCGCTACCGGCTGCTCGACACGGTCCGCGAGTACGGCGCCGAGTGGCTGGCGGCGACAGGCGACGCGGACCGGCTGCGCCGGCGCCACCGCGACTGGTACCTGGGGCTCGCCACCTGGTGCGAGCTGGACTGGTTCAGCCCCCGCCAGGCCGAGGTGGCTTCGCACGTGGAGAGCGAACTGCCCAATCTGCGCGCGGCGATGGAGTTCTCGCTGGCCTCGCCCGAGGACGCGCACCTGGCCCAGTACCTCGCGGCCACGCTCTGGTTCTACTGGGCCGGGTGCGGGCGCCTCGCCGAGGGGCGGCACTGGCTGGCCCAGGTCCTGGACGCCGAGGGCGAGCACGACGGTTCACGCCTCAAGGCGCTGTGGGTGCTCGGCCATGTGGCGGTGCTGCAGGGCGACGCGGTGGCGGCGATCGCCGCGCTGCAGGAGTGCCGCGAGGAGGCCGAGCTGCGCGGCGATCCGGTGGCCGCGGCGTACGCCGTGCACCGCACGGGCTGTCTGGCCCTGGTCACCGACGACATGCCGCGCGCCGAGGAGCTGCTGCGCGCGGCTCTCACCGAATACGACGAGGTCGGGGAGCTCAACAGCAACGTGCTGATGGGCCGGGTCGAGATGGCGATGGCGGTGGGCTTCCGGGGCCGTCTGGAGGAGGCCGTCTCGGAGTGCGAGCAGGTCGTGGAGATCTGCGAGGACCACGGCGAGCGCTGGGCCCGCGCCTATGCGCTGTACGTCCTGGCGTACGCGGCCTGGTACGGCGGCGATCCGGACCGCGCGCGCAGGCTGCTCCGGGAGACCCTCGCGGTCAACCACGCCTTCCACGATCTGGTGGGCACGGTGCTCACCCTGGAGATGCTGGCGCTCGTCGAGGTGGACACCGGGGATCCGGCGGAGGCGGCCGTCCTGCAGGGGGCCGCCGAGCGGATCTGGCCTTCGGTGGGCCTGCCCCTGTTCGGCTCGGGCTACTTCTACGCGGCGCATGCGCTGTGCGAGGAGCGGACCAGACAGCGGCTCGGCGACGCGGCGTACGAGGAGCACCGCAGGCGCGGCACGCTGCTCGACGCGGACGCGGCGGTGGCGCGGGCGATGGGTCAACCGGCCGACGCGGTATGGGAGTCGGCGCCCTCGCGGGAGGAGGCCGCACATGCGAAAGCCCGCCGCCTCCCGCTCCGTGCGGAGCGGGGGGACGGCGGGCTGAAGCGCTGAGGCTCCGGTGTTACGCCTGGATCAGCGGGCGTAGTACTCGACGACGAGCTGCTCGTCGCAGATGACCGGGATTTCCTTGCGGTTCGGGTCGCGGTCCAGGCGGAAGGCCAGGGCCTTCAGGTTCACCTGGAGGTAGCGCGGGGTCTCGCCCTCGCCGGCGTAGCCACCCTCGCGGGCAACCTGGAAGGGGACCTTCTCGCGGCTGCGCTCGCGGACGGTCACGACGTCGTCCGGACGGACGCGGAACGACGGCTTGTCGACCTTGGCGCCGTTGACCTGGATGTGACCGTGCACGACCATCTGGCGGGCCTGGTAGATGGTGCGGGCGATGCCCGAACGCAGAACCAGGGCGTCGAGGCGACGCTCGAGCTCGACGACCAGCGCCTCGCCCGTCTTGCCCTCGGCCTTCTTGGCGCGGTCGTAGGCACGCGCCATCTGGCGCTCGCTGATGTCGTACTGGGCGCGCAGACGCTGCTTCTCGAGCAGACGGACCTTGTAGTCCGAGTTCTGCTTGCGGCCACGGCCGTGCTCGCCCGGCGGGTAGGGGCGGGCCTCGAAGTACTTGACGGCCTTCGGCGTCAGCGCGATGCCGAGCGCACGAGACTTCTTGACCTTGGGACGCGACTGGTTAGGCACGTTCTCCAAACCTCCATGGTTGGGTTAGGTTAGGCTCACCTTACTCAAGGAGATCGCATGTCGCGTCCGGGGAACACCAGTCACATCACGGACAGCACGAAGAAGGCCGGCCAAACGCCGCTTGCGCGGGAGGCCGACTTTCCCGACTCCCCTGGAGCCGGGCACGTGACGGAGGTCCGATCAGATCGTGGTCAGCCGCGTCCCAGCGGACTTGAAATCGCGCGGATGCCGTCAGCAGCCGAGCGCACACGAACTCTCGTACATAGTACCTGCTCGGCGGTACTGCTCGTACCCGGCCTCGCGTCGGCCCGCCCGGAGCAGCTGATGACCGACGTCCGCAGCGTCGGCCCCGACGGCGACCTGTTCCTTGTCCTCCCCGCCGATTCCCCGGCCGTACGGGCCGCCACGCACGCCCAAGACGACGAGGTCCGGGCCGTGCTGGAGATCACGGACGTGGCTCCGGTCTCCGTCCCCCACCGTATCCGGGGCCGCGCCTGGGTCTCCGGCTGGCTGACCCGGGTGCCGGGGCAGGCGGCACCCGGCCGCATGATGCTCCGCCTAGAAGTCGGCGAGGCGTATGTGGACGACCTGTGGGGCGCGAGCGCGGTGGACCCCGAGGACTTCGCCCGGGCCACGCCCGATCCCCTCGTACGGCACGAGACCGAGCTCCTCCAGCATCTCGACTCCGCCCACGGCGAGCAGGTGCGGCTGCTGTGCGGGCTCGTGGAGCGGGAGGGGGTGGTCGGGGTCACCCCGCTGGCGCTCGACCGGTTCGGTCTGCGGGTACGTTTCGGCCAGGCCGACGGCCACACCTTCGACGCGCGCTTCGACTTCCCCGAACCGGTCGAGGACATCACGGCCCTGCGCCGAGCCATGCACCGGCTCTTCGAGGCGGCGGCGAGCTAGCCCCCACCCCGCCCCTTCCCCAGACCCTCCGGGAGGTGGGAGTGAGCTTGAGGTTCGTTGCCGGGGGCGCTGCCCCCGGGCCCCCGCTCCTCAAACGCCGGAGGGGCTGAACAGGTGGCTGGTCGGGTGCGGGCCGTGCGTGGTGCTCGCGCAGTTCCCCGCGCCCCTAGCGGCACCGCGTGCTGGCATACCCAGCCCGTCCGGCGATTGAGGACGAGCGCCCTTCAGGCGCGAACGGGGTCTGGGGCGGAGCCCCAGGGTCCTTCAAACCCCCGGAGGGTCTCGGGAAGGGGCGGGGTGGGGGGCTAGTCCTGGGGTCTGCCCAGACGCTCCCGCACCCTCTCCACCACATCCGCGTACCGCGCCTCCGCCCCATACCGCGTCGGCTCGTAGTAACGCCGATCCGCCACCACGTCCGGCGCGTACTGCTGGGAGGCGATCGCACCCGGCACATCGTGCGGGTAGACATAGCCCTGCGCGTGCCCCAGCTTGGCCGCGCCCTTGTAGTGGCCGTCCCGAAGGTGCGGCGGAACGGGCCCCGCCAGGCCGGACCGCACATCCTCCATCGCCGCGGCGATCGCCGTCGTCGCGGAGTTGGACTTCGGGGCGAGCGCCAGCGCGATCGTGGCGTGGCTCAGCGTCAGGGCCGCCTCGGGGAAGCCGATGAGAGTCACGGCCTGGGCCGCCGCCACCGCCGTGGGCAGGGCGGTCGGGTCGGCCAGGCCGATGTCCTCGCTCGCGGAGATGATCAGGCGCCTGGCGATGAAGCGCGGGTCCTCGCCCGCTTCGATCATCCGGGCCAGATAGTGCAGCGCCGCGTCCACGTCGGAGCCTCGGATGGACTTGATCAGGGCGCTCGCCACGTCGTAGTGCTGGTCGCCGCCCTTGTCGTACTTCACGGCCGCCCGGTCGACCGTCTCCTCAAGCGTCTGGAGCGTGATCTCCTGCTCCGACTTGGCGAGCGCGGAGCCTGCCGCCGCCTCCAGGGCGGTCAGCACCCGGCGTGCGTCGCCGCCCGCGATGCGCAGCAGGTGGGCCTCGGCGTCCGAGGGGAGGGTGACCGCGCCGCCCAGACCGCGCTCCTCGGTCAGCGCCCGCTGGACCAGCGCCTTCAGGTCGCCGTCGGTGAGCGGTTCGAGGGTGAGCAGGAGGGAGCGGGACAGGAGCGGGGAGATCACCGAGAAGTACGGGTTCTCCGTCGTCGCCGCGATCAGAGTGACCCAGCGGTTCTCGACCGCGGGGAGCAGCGAGTCCTGCTGGGCCTTGGAGAAGCGGTGGATCTCGTCGAGGAAGAGGACGGTCTCCTTGCCGAAGCCGCCGATGGCGCGGCGCGCGCCGTCGATGACCGCGCGGACCTCCTTCACCCCGGCGGTGATCGCCGAGAGCTCGACGAACCGCTTGTTGGTGGCCTTCGACACGACGTACGCGAGCGTCGTCTTGCCCGTGCCCGGCGGGCCCCACAGGATCACCGAGGACGGTCCGGCCGGGCCGCCGGCGCCCTCCCCCACCAGGCGCCGCAGCGGCGAGCCCTGCTTCAGGAGGTGCTGCTGGCCGACCACCTCGTCGAGGACGCGCGGGCGCATCCGTACGGCCAGAGGGCTGCCCGCCGGGTCGTTCTCCTGGCGGTCCTCTGCGGCTGCGGTGAAGAGATCGGGTTCCACGTCCACGAGCCTATGGCACGCCACTGACAACGCCGCCGAGCTGCGGCGATGCCGGTCAGCTGGTCCAGAAGTCCCACCAGCGGGTCAGGATCAGCATGCCGATGATCCCGATGTGCAGCGCGGGCAGCACCCAGGTGAACTCGGACAGGAACTTCTTCGCCCAGTTCGGCGCGGGCAGCAGGCCCCTGCGGAGGTTGAACGACGTCACGTACCAGAACATGAAGATCGTGGCGACCCACGCCAGGCAGCACCACAGGCACAGCGAGTTGATCCGGTACAGCGACTCGAACTGGAGCCAGGTGCAGAATCCGACGCCGAAGAGGGTGCCCGCGTTGAAGGTCAGCCAGTACCAGCGGCGGAACCGGCCGCCGGCCAGGATGCTCATGCCGACGCAGATGACGATGCCGTACGCGACCAGACCCAGCATCGGGTTCGGGAAGCCGAACGCGGCCGCCTGCTCGCTCTTCATGATGTTGCCGCAGGACACGACCGGGTTGAGGCTGCAGCCCGGCACGAAGTTCGGGTTTTCGAGGAGCTTGAACTTGTCGAGCGTGATGACCCAGGCCGCCACCAGGCCGGCCACGCCGGTGATCACGAGCAGCCAGGCGAAGGCGCGGCTGCCGCCGATCGCCCCCTTGCTGCTCACCTCCTGATGGCCGGAATCGGAGGAGACGTCGTCAAGTGTTGTGGTCATAGCGCCGTTCCGTCATCCCGTCATCGTGGTTGCCTGTCCTGCCGCCGCCTCATTCTGCCGCACGAGGCGCGCTGTCCACCGTTCGATGGACATAAGGAGGTCCGCACGAGGGTGCCCGGGGCAACGGCTGAGCGGGACGCTCTTTGCCATGACACAACTGGCGGTTGATGTACGCGGACTTCGCAAGCAGTACGGCGAGGTCACCGCGGTCGACGGACTGGACCTCGGCATCCGGCACGGAGAGGTCTTCGGCATCCTCGGCCCCAACGGGGCCGGCAAGAGCACCACGGTGGAGATACTGCAGGGCCACCGCAGCAGGGACGGCGGCGAGGTGTCGGTCCTCGGGGCCGATCCGGCGAGCGCCGGGCGGGCCTGGCGCTCGCGGGTCGGCATCGTATGGCAGGACGAGTCGGCGCCCGCCGAGCTCACGGTCCGCGAGACCGTGCACCACTTCGCCCGCTACTACCCGAAGCCGCGCGACCCGGAGCAGGTGATCGCGCTGGTCGGCCTGGAGAAGAAGGCGTCGGCCCGGATCAAGGGCCTCTCGGGCGGCCAGCGGCGGCGCCTCGATGTCGCGCTCGGCGTGATCGGCGGCCCCGAGCTGCTGCTCCTGGACGAGCCCACGACCGGCTTCGACCCGGCGGCCCGGCGCCAGTTCTGGGAGCTGATCCGGCTGCTCGCGGGCGAGGGCACCACCATCGTCCTGACCACGCACTACCTGGAGGAGGCCGAAGCGCTCGCCGACCGGCTCGCGGTGATCGCGGGCGGCAAGGTCGTCGCCGAGGGCGAGCCCGCCGCGCTGCGGCAGAGCCTCGGCACCGGCGCCACCGTCGAGTGGACCGAGGCCGACGGATCGCCGCGCACCCTGCGCACCGAGACGCCGACCCGCACCGTCGCCGAGCTGATGCACCGCTTCGACGGCGAGATCCCCGGCCTCAGGATCGGCCGGCCCACCCTTGAGGACGTCTATCTGCGGCTCACCGGCCAGCTGGACCCGCAGCAGGAGGAAGCACGATGACCACCACCGCCGACACCCTTGTTCCCTCTCGTACGGGAACTCCCCGGCTGCCCGGCACCTGGTCCCTCGGCCTGCGCCGCGGCGGCCTGGAGATCAAGCAGTTCGTCCGCCGGCGAGACCAGGTGATCTTCACCTTCGCCTTCCCGGTCGTCTTCCTCGCCCTGTTCGCGTCGATCTTCAGCGGCCAGGTCGAGAACGCCGGGATCACCGCCTCCCAGCTGTACGCCGCCGGCATGATCGCGGCGGGCATCATGTCGGTCAGCTTCCAGTCGCTCGGCATCTCGATAGCCATCGAGCGGGACGAGAAGGTGCTTCGCCGGCTGCGCGGCACGCCGATGCCACCGGCCGCGTACTTCCTCGGCAAGGTCTGGCTGGTGCTCGCCACCGGCATCGCCGAGACGGCCGTCCTGCTGCTCTTCGGGGCGACCCTGTTCGACCTCGATCTGCCGACGACGGCGACGAAGTGGCTGGAGTTCTCGTGGATCTTCGTCCTCGGCATCACCGGCTGCGCCCTGCTCGGCATCGCGATCAGCAGCCTGCCCAAGTCGGGCAGAAGCGCGAGCTCGGTGGTCGTGCTGCCCTTCCTGGTGCTCCAGTTCATCTCCGGTGTCTACATTCCGGTGGGTACGCTGCCGGACTGGCTGCTCAACATCAGCGCGTTCTTCCCGCTGAAGTGGATGTGCCAGGGCTTCCGCGGGGTGTTCCTGCCACAGTCCGCCGCGGTTCTCGAACAGGCGGGCAACTGGGAGTTCGGACGGATCGCGCTGGTGCTCGGCGCCTGGTGCATCGGAGGATTGGTCCTGTGTCTGCTGACCTTCAGGTGGAAGAGCCGCCGCGACGGCTGACGGAGTTCACGGCCGCGGCGGGAGCGCGCGACACCCATGTGTGGGACCGCTCGTTCCTGCCGTGGGACGCCTACTTCGCGGTGGTGTGGCTGGCGACGGCGGTGTTCGTGCTCGGCGCCGACCTCCCCTCGCTGCCGTACCGGATCACCGCGGTGGCGCTGATGTCGCTCCTGATCCCGTGGTATCTGCGAGCCGGGCGGCCCGCGATGCTGAGCGACGGGGCCGACGAGCGGCAGTCCCTGCGCTACATCGTGGCCTCGGTGGTGATCTTCCTGCCGCCCGCGTTCCTGGTCGGCGAGACCAGGCTGATCACGTTCGCGCTCGCGCCGCCCTGCTTCATGCTCCTGCCGGTGCGCAAGGCGATGATCACGATGGCGGTCGTGAACGTCGTGCCCGTGGCGGGCTGGGCGCTGATCTGGCGGCCCGAGTCCCAGGTGGTCTTCTTCAACTCCGTCTTCGCGGTGGCCACGCTCGCCTTCTCCGGCTTCTTCGGCGTCTGGGTCATCCGGATCATCGAGCAGAGCAAGGAACGGGCCACCCTGATCGCGGAGCTGGAGGAGTCCCGCGAGGAGGTGACCCGGCTCTCGGCGGAGCGCGGCGCGCTCACCGAGCGGGAGCGGATGTCGCGGGAGATCCACGACACCCTCGCGCAGGGCTTCACCAGCGTGCTGATGCTGGTACAGGCCGTCCAGACGGAACTGGACCACGACGTTCCGCTGGCCCGGCGCCATCTCGACCTCATGGAGTCCACCGCCCGCCAGAACCTGGCGGAGGCCCGGGCCCTGGTCGCCGGCGGCGCCCCCGCGGACCTCGACGGCGGCTCTCTGCCCGATGCGGTACGCCGCCTCGCCGACCGGCACGAGGCCCCGGCCTCGCTCCAAGTGACGGGCGAAGTAAGGGAGTTGCCCGCCGGGCTCGAAGTGGTCGCCCTGCGGTCCTGCCAGGAGGCGCTGTCCAACGCCCGCAAGCACGCGGGCCCCGGGGCGCCGGTGCGGCTCACGCTCGCATACGGTGAGGCCTCGTTGACCGTGTCCGTACGCGACGAGGGCGACGGCTTCGACCTCTCGGCGCCGCGTACGGGGTACGGCCTTGCCGGTCTCCGGGCCCGGGCCGCCGAAGTGGGCGGCACCGCCGAGATCCGCAGCGCGCCGGGCGGGGGCACCACGGTCACCGTCCAACTACCCGTCCCCGCAGCGCACTTGAGGAGTTCTCCGTGATCCGCATCCTGCTCGCCGACGACCATCCGGTGGTACGGGAGGGCCTGCGCGGGATGCTCGCGGCCGAACCCGACCTGGAGGTGGTGGCCGACGCCGCCAACGGCCCGCAGGCCGAGGCGCTGTGCGCGGAGCTGCGGCCGGACATCGTGCTGATGGATCTGCGGATGCCGGGCGGCGACGGGGTCGAGTCGATCGAGCGCCTCACCGCCTCGGGGCTGCCGTGCCGGGTGATCGTCCTGACGACGTACGAAACGGACCGGGACATTCTGCGGGCCGTGGAGGCGGGGGCGGCGGGGTATCTGCTCAAGGACCTCGCGCGGGGGGAGCTGGCGCAGGCGGTGCGGGCTGCCGCGCGGGGCGAGACGGTGCTCGCACCCTCCGTCGCGGGGCGCCTCGTCGACCAGCTCCGTGCTCGGCCCGAGCGGCCGCGGCTGTCCGAGCGGGAGGTTTCCGTGCTGCGGCTGGTGGCCGAGGGGTGTACGAATGCCGAGATCGGGCGGCGGTTGTTCGTCGCGGAGTCGACGGTGAAGACGCATGTGGTGCGGATCTTCGGGAAGTTGGGGGTGGACGACCGCACGGCGGCGGTAACGCGGGCGATGGGGTTGGGGCTGCTTTGACCCCACCCCGCCTCTTCCCCAGGCCTTCCGGGGGTGGGAGGGGCTGAAGTGAGAGGCGCCGGGGGCTACGCCCCCGGACCCCTGCGGGCTTCGCCCCGGACCCCGTTCGCGCCTTAAGGGCGCTCGTCCTCAAACGCCGGACGGGCTGGGTTTCCCCCGCTGGGGGGGAGGGTGGGCACAGCCCCAGTGCTGGGCCACTGCCCACCCCGCTCCCTCAGCCCAGCCGCTTCCGTACCTCATCCAGGATCGAATCCAGGGCCACCGGACCCTGCTCCCCCGATTCCATGTCCTTCAGCTGGGCCACGCCCTCCGCCAGGTCCCGCTCGCCCGCGACCAGGGTGAAGCGCGCGCCGGAGCGGTTCGCGGACTTCATCGCTCCCTTCAGGCCCTTCGCACCGAAGGAGAAGTCCGCCGCGATGCCCGCCCGCCGCAGCTCCGTGACCTTCGCGAACAGCACGCGCCGCGCCTCCTCGCCCAGCGGGACCGCGAACACGCTGGTCGTGGAGGGAAGTTCGAGGGTGACGCCCTCGGCCTCCAGGGCGAGGACCGTGCGGTCGACGCCCAGCGCCCAGCCCACCGACGGCAGCGCGGGGCCGCCGATCATCTCGGAGAGACCGTCGTAGCGGCCGCCGCCGCCGACCGCGGACTGCGAGCCCAGACCGTCGTGGACGAACTCGAACGTCGTGCGGGTGTAGTAGTCGAGGCCGCGCACCAGCCGCGCGTCGTCCTCGTACGCGACGCCCTCCGCCGTCAGGAGCTCGCGCACCTCCTCGTGGTACGCCTTGCAGGCATCGCACAGGTAGTCGCGCAGGAGCGGGGCACCCGTCAGCTGCTTCTGGACCGCGTCCCGCTTGTCGTCGAGCACCCGCAGCGGGTTGATCTCGGCCCGGCGCAGCGTGTCCTCGTCCAGGTCGAGCCCGCGCAGGAAGTCCTGGAGGGCGTCGCGGTAGACGGGGCGGCACTCCTTGTCGCCCAGCGAGTTCAGCAGGATGCGGAAGTTGCGCAGGCCGAGCGAGCGGTACGCGTCGTTCGCCAGGATGATCAGCTCGGCGTCGATCGCCGGGTCCTCCGCACCGATCGCCTCGGCGCCGACCTGCGAGAAGTGCCTGTAACGGCCCTTCTGCGGGCGCTCGTAGCGGTAGTAGGAGCCCGAGTACCAGAGCTTGACGGGGAGGTTGCCCGCCTTGTGCAGGTTGGCCTCCAGGGCCGCGCGCAGCACGGAGGCGGTGCCCTCGGGGCGCAGTGCGAGCTTGTCGTTGCCCTTGGTCGTGAAGGCGTACATCTCCTTCGTGACGATGTCGGTGGACTCGCCGACACCGCGCGCGAAGAGCTCGACGTTCTCGAAGCCGGGGGTCTCGATGTAGCCGTAACCGGACCGCTTCAGGGGCGCGGCGATGGCCTCGCGCACGGCGAGGAAGCGCGCCGAGTCCGGCGGGAGCAGGTCGTAGGTGCCCTTGGGGGCCTGGAAAGTACTCATGGGAAGGCTTCTCGTCACATTCCTCGTCGGGGAGAGGCGATGCCCTCTCCCTGGCCGGCGGCCACCTGCCGCAGATACGGGTTGGTGGCGCGCTCTTGGCCGATGGTCGTCTGGGAGCCGTGGCCGGACAGCACCACGGTCGAGTCGTCGAGCGGCAGGCACACACGGCCCAGCGACTCGAGGAGCTCGGCGTGGCTGCCGCCGGGCAGGTCGGTGCGTCCGACGGAGCCGGCGAAGAGCAGGTCGCCCGAGAACAGGATCGGAGGGATGTCCTCCGCCTCGGGCAGCCCGAACGTCACCGACCCCTTGGTATGGCCGGGCGCGTGCGACACGGTGAGCTCCATGCCCGCGAGCGCCAGTTGGGCGCCGTCGGTGAGCTCCTTGACGTCGTCCGGCTCCCCCACCGTGAGCTCGCCCATGAGCTGCGCGCCGAAGGCTCGGCCGAGCGCCTTCTCCGGGTCGCTCATCATGTAGCGGTCCTCGGGGTGGATCCAGGCGGGTACGTCGTGGGCTCCGCAGACCGGGACGACCGAGGCGCAGTGGTCGATGTGGCCGTGGGTGAGGACGACGGCGACGGGCTTGAGCCGATGCTTCTTCAGCGTTTCCTCGACGCCCTGGGCGGCCTGGTGGCCGGGGTCGATGATCACGCATTCCTCGCCTGCGGCGGGGGCGACCAGGTAGCAGTTGGTCCCCCAGGCCCCGGCGGGGAACCCGGCAATCAGCACGATCGTCCTCGATTTCTTGCGCGGCGGGTGATTACGGCTGCTCAGAGCCTACCGGCGCTGCTCCGGTCACAGCGAACCCATATACGGTACGGGTCACAGTCAGCTCGTACGCACGTACCCGCACCCCACGAGACCGCACAAGGAGACGACCGGTGGTCAGCAGCGAACAGCGTCGGCGCCAGCTCGCGCGCGAGAAGTTCGAGCGGCAGCAGAAGCGCCGGGAGGAAGCGCGGCGCAAGGCCAGGCGTCGCAACACCGTCATCGCGGCCGCCCTCGCGGTGGTCGTGGCGGCGGGCGGCGCGGCCTTCGCCACGGGCGCCTTCTCCGGCGACAGCGACAAGAAGTCGGACACCGCGTCCCCTTCGGACAGCCCGTCCGCGCAGCCCAGCGCGTCGCCGGAGCCGAAGATGGCGATCGACGCGAAGGCCAAGTACGACATGTCGCTGAAGACCAACGCCGGCGAGATCAAGATCGCGATGGACGCGGCCAAGACCCCGCACACCGTGAACTCGTTCAAGTCCCTCGCCGACAAGGGCTACTTCAACAACACCAAGTGCCACCGGCTGACCACGCAGAACATCTACGTGCTCCAGTGCGGCGACCCGCAGGGCACCGGTCAGGGCGGCCCCGGCTACACGATCCCCGACGAGAATCTGACCGCCCTCGGCAAGGCGGGCGCGGACGGCACGGTGACGTTCCCGGCGGGCACGGTCGCGATGGCCAATACCAGCCGGCCGAACACCGGCGGCAGCCAGTTCTTCCTGGTCTACAAGGACACCAAGCTGCCGCCCAGCTACACGCCGTTCGGCACGATGGACGCGGCCGGTCTCAAGGCCGTCGAGGACGTCGCCAAGGAGGGTGTCGAGGGCGGTTCGGGCGACGGGGCGCCCAAGAAGGCCGTCAGCATCGAGAAGGCCGCCGTCACCAAAGAGTGACGCCCAGGCCGCCCGGCACCGGGCGTGAACCGCTGAATTCGGCCGCGCTGAGTGCGGACAGCCGGGCGGCCGGTCGCCTAGATTGGCGTTGTGCAGCGCGGGCTCGTACGCGCTGTGGAGGGCGGGCGAGACCCGCCGGGAAACTGTGGACGATGCCCCGGGGGACGAACCCCCCGCGCAGGCATCATGTGGAGGAGGCGCTGTGAGCAGCGACCCGTGGGGCCGCGTCGACGAGACGGGCACCGTGTATGTGCGTACAGCCGAGGGCGAAGTGGTCGTCGGATCGTGGCAGGCGGGCTCTCCAGAGGAGGCCCTGGCCTACTTCGAGCGCAAGTACGAGGGCCTGGTAGTCGAGATCGGCCTCCTCGAACGACGGGTGAAGACCACCGACCTGTCGGCGAAGGACGCGCAGACCGCGATCGACCATCTGCGCTCGCAGGTGGACGAGCATCACGCCGTCGGTGACCTCGACGCGTTGCGGGGGCGCCTCGACAAGCTCGTGGGGACCGTCGAGTCGCGCCGCGAGGAGCGCAAGGTCCAGAAGGCCAAGCAGACCGACGAGGCCAAGCACGCCAAGGAGGCGCTGGTCGCCGAGGCCGAGGAGCTGGCGCAGAGCGAGCAGTGGCGCTCGGCGGGCGAGCGGCTGCGGGCCCTGGTGGACACCTGGAAGGGTCTGCCGCGCCTGGACCGCAAGTCGGACGACGAGCTGTGGCACCGCTTCTCGCACGCCCGCTCGGCGTTCTCCAAGCGCCGCAAGGCGCACTTCGCGTCCCTGGACGCGCAGCGCGAGGACGCCCGCAAGGTCAAGGAGAAGCTGGTCGCCGAGGCCGAGGCCCTGTCCGGGTCCACGGACTGGGGTGCGACGGCGGCGCGCTACCGCGATCTGATGGCGGACTGGAAGGCGGCGGGCCGCGCCCAGCGCGAGGCCGAGGACGAGCTGTGGAACCGTTTCCGCGGCGCCCAGGACGTCTTCTTCGCGGCGCGCAGCGAGGTGTTCGCGGAGCGTGACGCCGAGCAGACCGAGAACCTCAAGCTCAAGGAGGAGCTGGCCGTCGAGGCCGAGAAGATCCTCCCGGTGACCGACCTGAAGGCGGCCCGCGCCGCGTTCCGCTCGGTCAACGAGCGCTGGGAGGCCATCGGCCACGTACCCCGGGACGCGCGTCCCAAGGTCGAGGGCCGGATGCACGCAGTGGAGCGGGCGATCCAGGAGGCCGAGGAGGCCGACTGGCGTCGTACGAACCCGGAGGCGCGGGCGCGTGCCGCGGGCCTCACGGGCCAGCTCCAGGACGCCGTCGACAAGCTGCAGAAGCAGATCGACGCGGCCCGCGCGGCCGGCAACGACGCGAAGGCCGACAAGCTCGCCCGCGAGCTGGAGGGCCGCCAGGCCCTGCTCGACCAGGCTCTGAAGGGCCTTGAGGAGTTCGGCGGCTGATCGGTCCGCCACCGCATGGAGAAGCCCCCGGAACCCTGCGGTTCCGGGGGCTTCGTCCTGTCCTACGGCCGGCGCGCCGAGGTCACGCGGTACACGTCGTACACGCCCTCGACTCCCCGGACCGCCTTCAGTACGTGACCGAGGTGCTTGGGGTCGCCCATCTCGAAGGTGAAGCGCGAGGTGGCGACGCGGTCGCGGGAGGTCTGTACGGCGGCCGAGAGGATGTTGACGTGCTGGTCGGACAGGACACGGGTGACGTCCGACAGGAGGCGCGAGCGGTCCAGGGCCTCGACCTGGATGGCGACCAGGAAGACCGAGGACTGGGTCGGCGCCCACTCCACTTCGAGGATCCGCTCGGGCTGCTGGGACAGCGAGTCCACGTTCACGCAGTCCGCCCGGTGCACCGAGACGCCGCTGCCACGGGTGACGAAGCCGATGATGGGGTCGCCGGGGACGGGCGTGCAGCAGCGGGCGAGCTTGACCCAGACGTCGTCGACGCCCTTGACGACCACGCCCGGATCCGCGTTCTTGCGGCGCTTGCTGCGGCCCCGCGAGGGCGGCGCCGACTCGGCGATGTCCTCGTTGGCGGCCTCCTCGCCACCGAGCGCCTGCACCAGCTTCTGGACGACGCCCTGGGCGGCCACATGGCCCTCGCCGATCGCCGCGTACAGCGAGGAGATGTCGGGGTAGCGCATCTCGTGGGCGAGGGTGACCAGCGAGTCGCCGGTCAGGATCCGCTGGATCGGCAGGTTCTGCTTGCGCATGGCGCGCGCGATGGCGTCCTTGCCCTGCTCGATCGCCTCGTCGCGGCGCTCCTTGGAGAACCAGGCGCGGATCTTGTTGCGGGCGCGCGGCGACTTGACGAAGCCGAGCCAGTCCCGCGAGGGGCCCGCACCGGCCGCCTTGGAGGTGAAGACCTCCACCAGGTCGCCGTTGTCCAGGGTCGATTCGAGCGGAACCAGGCGCCCGTTGACCCGTGCGCCTATGGTCCGGTGGCCGACCTCGGTGTGGACGGCGTACGAGAAGTCGACGGGGGTCGAGCCGGCCGGGAGCGCGATGACGTCGCCCTTGGGGGTGAAGACGAAGACCTCGTTGCGCGACAGGTCGAAGCGCAGGGACTCCAGGAACTCGCTGGGGTCCTCGGTCTCCTTCTGCCAGTCGAGCAGCTGGCGCAGCCACGCCATGTCGTTGAGGTGGTCGTCCTTGCCGGTCTTGCGGGGCACGTCGGTGCGCACCTTGGAGGCACCGGCGACGGCCTCCTGCTTGTACTTCCAGTGCGCGGCGATGCCGTACTCGGCGCGGCGGTGCATGTCGAACGTACGGATCTGGAGCTCGACCGGCTTGCCGTTGGGGCCGATCACCGTCGTGTGCAGCGACTGGTACATGTTGAACTTGGGCATCGCGATGTAGTCCTTGAACCGGCCGGGGACCGGATTCCATCGCGCGTGCACGGTGCCGAGGGCCGCGTAGCAGTCGCGGACCGTGTCGACCAGGACCCGAATGCCCACCAGGTCGTAGATCTCCGCGAAGTCACGGCCGCGGACGATCATCTTCTGGTAGACGGAGTAGTAGTGCTTCGGGCGGCCGGTGACGGTCGCCTTGATGCGGGCCGCGCGCAGGTCGGACTGGACCTCGTCGGTCACTATGGCGAGGTACTCGTCGCGTTTGGGGGCGCGCTCGGCGACCAGGCGCACGATCTCGTCGTACATCTTGGGGTAGAGGATCGCGAAGGCGAGGTCCTCCAGCTCCCACTTGATCGTGTTCATGCCCAGGCGGTGGGCGAGCGGCGCGTAGATCTCCAGGGTCTCGCGCGCCTTCTTCTCCTGCTTCTCGCGCTTGAGATACCGCATGGTGCGCATGTTGTGCAGGCGGTCGGCGAGCTTGATGACCAGGACGCGGGGGTCCTTGGCCATGGCGACGACCATCTTGCGTACGGTCTCGGCCTGCGCGGCGTCGCCGAACTGCACCCGGTCGAGCTTGGTGACGCCGTCGACGAGCAGCGCCACCTGGTCGCCGAAGTCGCGGCGCAGAGTGTCCAGGCCGTACTCGGTGTCCTCGACGGTGTCGTGCAGCAGGCCCGCCATCAGGGTGGCCGGATCCATGCCGAGCTCGGCGAGGATCGTCGTCACCGCGAGGGGGTGCGTGATGTACGGGTCGCCGCTCTTGCGCTTCTGACCGCGGTGCCAGCGCTCGGCGACCTGGTAGGCGCGCTCGACCTGGCGCAGCGTCGCCGTCTCGATCTTGGGGTCGTTGCTGCGCACTATCCGCAGCAGCGGTTCGAGCACCGGGTTGTACGCGGAGGAGCGCTGTACGCCCAGCCGGGCGAGGCGGGCGCGCACCCGGTTGGACGAGCCGCCGCCGGAGCGCGACACGGAGCCGGCCGGCACCACGGGCTTGGCGACCGGCGCCGGAGCGGGAGTTTTGGCCGGTGCCTTGGCCGGCGCGCCCTCGGGCGCCGCGGGCTTCGGCTTCGCCGCGGGCTCGGGGGGCGTGGCCGGGACCGCCGCGGGCTGTGTGGCCTGCTGGTCGGGCTGCGCGGCGGAGAGTGGCTGGGCCTCGTCTGGCAAAAGCGCTCCTCTGGGGGTCCCCCCGGACGGAGTCTGGGGGAGGGTCCGGGTCCCCCGGTCAGGCCCGGAAGTACCCATGGTATCGAGCCAAGAGCCTCCGCTCGCCCTCGGCCGGTGTGACGGCTCTGCCTGAAGAAACACCAGAGGCGGGCACCGGATTCCTCCGGGCCCGCCTCGGCGGTGTTCTGCTGCCTGCTCAGACCGTGATCAGGGCGTCCAGCGGGGCGCCGCGCAGGGCGCTCTGCAAGCGCTCCCGGCCGCTGAGGAAGCTGAGCTCCATCAGAACCGCGACACCCGCGACCTCGGCTCCGGCCCGGCGGATCAGCTCCAGGGAGGCCTCGGCGGTGCCACCGGTGGCGAGCACGTCGTCGATGACCATGACGCGGTCGCCCGCGCTGAGGTCCTCGGCGTGCACCTCGATCTCCGCGGTGCCGTACTCCAGCTCGTACGCCTGCTTGAGCGTCGCTCCCGGGAGCTTGCCCGCCTTGCGTACGGGGATGAAGCCGATCCCGGCGCGGACCGAGACGGGGGCCGCCAGGATGAAGCCGCGCGCCTCCAGGCCGACGATCTTCGTCGCGCCGTGCCGGACGCACAGAGCGGCGAGCGCGTCGGTGAGGGCCGTGAACGCCTCCGGGTCCGCGAGCAGCGGGGTGATGTCCTTGAACATCACGCCCGGCTTGGGATAGTCCGGCACGTCACGGATGCGGCTGAGGAGCAGCCCCGCGGTCTCGGTGGAGACGCTGGTCATCGGCGCTTCCCCCGGTTGTTGCGGTTCGGCTGGCGGCGCTGGCCGACGACCGCACCGGCGGGCGTCGCGTCGTCGTCCTCGGCGTCCTCGAACGGCGCCTCGTCCTGCGGCTCCGCGCTCTCGCCCTTGGCGGCGGCCGCCGCGCGCTTGGCGAGCACCCGCTTCTTGAGGGCCTTCATCTCCGGCATGGTCTCCTTCAGATCGGCGACCAGCGGAGTGGCGATGAAGATCGAGGAGTACGCACCGGCCGCGAGGCCGACGAACAGCGAGAGCGAGATGTCGTTCAGCATGCCGGCGCCGAGGACGCCGCCACCGATGAACAGCAGGCCCGCGACCGGGAGCAGCGCCACGACCGTGGTGTTGATGGAGCGGACCAGGGTGCCGTTGAGGCTCTTGTTCGCCATCTCGCTGTAGGTGACGCGGGTCTGCTTGGTGATCCCCTTCTGGCCCTCCTTGAGCCCGTCGAAGACGACGACGGTGTCGTAGAGGGAGTAACCGAGGATCGTGAGCAGACCGATCACCGTGCCCGGGGTGACCTCGAAGCCGACCAGGGCGTAGATGCCGACCGTGATCGTGAGGTCGTGGATCAGGGCGACCAGGGCCGCGAGCGCCATGCGCCACTCGAAGGCGATGGCGAGGTAGATCACCACCAGGATCATGAAGACGATCAGGCCGGTCCAGGCCTTGTTGGCGATCGTCTCACCCCAACTGGGGCCCACCAGATCGGCGTTGATGTCGTTCGCGTTGACCTTGAGGTCCTTGGCGAGCTGCGTCTTGATCTGGTCGGACTTGGCGGTGTCGACACCGCCGATGGTGATGCGGACCGTGCCGTCACCGAGCTTCTGGGCGATGGCGTCGTGCCCGGACGCGGTCTGCGCCGCGTCCTCCGCCTGCGAGGCGGAGACCGAGGTCTTGGGCGTGGTGAAGACCGCGCCGCCCTGGAACTCGATGCCCATCGTCAGACCCCGTACCGCCAGGCCGACGATGGCCGTGATGGTGATCAGGATCGAGATGCCGTACCAGATCTTCCGCTTGCCGACGAAGTCGTAACCGACCTCACCGCGGTACAGCTTGGCGCCGAGAGTGCCGAGCTTCGACATCTCACGCCTCCTTCGGGTTGTCGACAGGGGCGGAGGTGGTGCGGCGGGCGCGGCGCAGCGGGGGCTTGGCGCCGAGCCGCTTCGGGTCCAGACCGGACCAGGGGTGGCCGCTCGCGAAGAACTTCCTGCGGGCGAGGATCGTCATCACCGGCTTGGTGAACAGGAACACCACGACCACGTCGAGCAGGGTGGTCAGGCCCAGCGTGAACGCGAAGCCCTGGACCTTGCCGACGGTCACGATGAACAGCACCGCTGCGGCCAGGAACGACACGAAGTCGGAGACCAGGATGGTGCGCCGGGCACGCGGCCAGGCCCGCTCGACGGCGGGACGCAGGGTGCGGCCCTCGCGGATCTCGTCACGGATGCGTTCGAAGTACACGATGAACGAGTCCGCGGTGATACCGATGGCGACGATCGCACCGCAGACCGCGGGCAGGTTCAGCGCGAAGCCGATGCCCGGGCCGAGCAGCGCCATGATCGTGTAGGTCAGGATCGCCGAGACGACGAGGCTGAGGATGGCGATCAGCGCGAGGCCGCGGTAGTAGGCGACCAGGTAGATGATGACCAGCGCGAGGCCGATGGCACCGGCGATCAGACCGGCGTGCAGCTGGTCGGCGCCGAGGGCCGCGGTCACCGTGGTGACGCTCTGCTCCTGGAAGGTGAGCGGCAGCGCACCGTAGGAGAGCACGTTGGCCAGGTCCTGCGCGGTCTGCTGGTTGAAGTTGCCGGAGATCTCGGCGGAGCCGCTGAGCGTGGTGCTCACGGTGGGGGCCGAGACGACCTGGTTGTCCAGCGCGATCGCGAAGCGGTTGTTCGGGTACTGCTGCTTCGAGAGCTTGCCGGTGATCGACGCGAACTTCTTCGAGCCGCCGCCGGTGAAGTCCATCTGAACGATCCACTGACCGTTCTGCTGGTTGATCACGGCCTGCGCCTTGGAGACGTCCGTGCCGTCGACCTCGGCCGGGCCGAGGATGAACTTCTCCGCGCCGGTCTGGTCGCACGCCACGGTCGGCTCGGTGGACTTGGCGCCCTCGCCGGCCTTGGAGCGGGCTTCCTTGGTGGAGCAGTCGAGCGCGGCGAACTGGGCCTGGAGCTTGGCGGCGGCCGCCGCGTCACCGGAGGGGGCCGACGGGTTCGGCGTGGGGCTGCTCGGCTTGCTCGCGCCGGGCGTGGGCGAGGCCTTCAGCGCGTCGGAGAGCGCACGGCCCTTGGGCGAGCCGGAGGCGCTCGGGGAGCCGGACGGCGTGCCCTTGCCGGAGGCACTGGGGGTGCCCGAGGGGGTGGGCTTGCCGCTGGTCGAGGCGCTCGGGGAAGCGCTCGGGGTGGGAGCCGCGGTGGGCTGGGCGGTCAGGACCGGCCGGAAGTACAGCTTGGCGGTCTGGCCGACCTGCTGGCGGGCCTGCTCGGAGTTCGTACCCTTGGGGATGTTGACAATGATGTTGTCGCTGCCCTGGGTCTGAACCTCGGACTCGGTCACACCGAGACCGTTGACACGCCGCTCCATGATGGAGACCGCCGTGTCCATGTTGGCCTTGTTGATCGCCGACTCCTGGCCAGGCTCGGGCTTGGCCTTGAGCGTGATGCTCGTACCGCCCGCGAGGTCGATCCCCAGCCTCGGAGTGGTGTTGTGGGAAATGAACATCCCACCGGTGAGCGCGACCATGGCGATGAGGATGAAGGCCAGGGCACGGCCCGGCTTGCTCTGACCCCCCGCCGCCGGCCTTCGGCCCTTGTTCGGTGCTGCCACCTTGTCGTTTCTCCCTGTCCAACCACCCCGCGCCGGGTATGCGCGTAGGCGGCCACGAAGTGTTGTGGGGACGTCCCCCGCGGAAGTGGGCGCGCTCCGGGGACCGCCCGCGCCGGTCGGGCGCCGTGCGGTCCCGGTGCGTGACTACTTCGCGTCGGCCCCGCCGTCGGCCTTGCCGTCCTTGCCGTCCTTGGGCTCGGCGGCGTCCTCCGCCTCGTCCTTCTTGCCCAGGTCGATCTTGGCGTCCTTGCCGTCCTTGGTGTCGGCGGCCTCGGCGGCGGCCTCGGTCAGCGAAGAGGCGTCGTCCGGCACCGCCGGGAGCTCCTCCTCGGTGTCGCCGTGCACGATGCGGTTGTACTCCGCGTCGTCCAGGACCGCGCCGATGGCGTTCTTCGCGTAGACGGCGTGGACGCCGGGCGCCACCTCCAGAAGTACGGTCTCGTCACCGACTTCCTTGACGGTCGCGTACATGCCCCCGATCGTGCGGACACCGGTGCCGGGCTGCATTTCATCTCGCATGGCCGCGGCCGCTTGCTGCTTCTTCTTCGCCGACCGCGTCATCAGGAACATGGCCCCGATGAGCACGATGAAGGGGAGGAGGGTCACGAGACTCACGGGGGGAACTTCCTTCGCACGACCGCGACGGATCGCGGCCTGATCTTCGGGGGTGGGTACGCCAACCTGGAAGGGCGGCATCGGCGGAGTCTAAGCGAGTCCGCACAGATGGAACAACGCCCAGCATCCCACCGGGGTTCCTCGCGGTGCGACCCTCCGCGCCGTCACGCCCCGAACAGACCCTGTTGTCCGCTTCCTGCCGTGCCGCCGCCCTGCTGCGGCGGTACGAGGCCGAGGTGGGCCCAGGCGGCGGGTGTGGCCACCCGGCCGCGCGGGGTACGGGCGAGCAGGCCCTCGCGGACCAGGAAGGGCTCGGCCACCTCCTCCACCGTTTCGCGCTCCTCCCCCACGGCGACCGCCAGCGTGGACAGGCCCACCGGGCCCCCGCCGAACAGCTTCAGGAGGGCCTGCAGGACGGCTCGGTCCAGGCGGTCCAGGCCGCGGGCGTCAACCTCGTACACGCCGAGTGCCACCGAGGCGATCTCCGGGGTGATGACGCCGTCCGCCTTGACCTGGGCGTAGTCGCGGACGCGGCGCAGCAGCCGGTTGGCGATGCGGGGGGTGCCACGCGAGCGGCCCGCGATCTCGGCGGCGCCGCCGGTGTCGATCTCCACGTCGAGCAGGCGGGCCGAGCGGTGGATGACCCGCTCCAGCTCGGAGGGCTCGTAGAACTCCATGTGCCCGGTGAAGCCGAACCGGTCGCGCAGCGGGGGCGGCAGCAGGCCGGCCCTGGTCGTGGCGCCGACCAGGGTGAAGGGCGGCAGCTCCAGCGGGATGGCGGTGGCGCCGGGGCCCTTGCCGACGATGACGTCGACCCTGAAGTCCTCCATCGCCATGTAGAGCATTTCCTCCGCCGGCCGGGACATCCGGTGGATCTCGTCGAGGAAGAGGACCTCGCCCTCCTGGAGGGAGGACAGGATCGCGGCGAGGTCGCCCGCGTGCTGGATGGCGGGGCCGCTGGTGATGCGGATCGGGGCGCCCATCTCGGCCGCGATGATCATCGAGAGGGTGGTCTTGCCGAGGCCGGGGGCGCCCGAGAGCAGGACGTGGTCGGCGGTGGCGCCGCGGGCGCGGGCCGCGCGCAGGACCAGGTCGAGCTGCTCGCGGACCTTCTCCTGGCCGACGAATTCGTCCAGGTCCTTGGGGCGCAGGGCGGCTTCGACGGCGGTGTCCTCGCCGTCGGCGTCGGCCCCGACGAGGCGGTCGCCGGCCGTCGCGGACAGATCCGCCGTGTCGGAGCTGTCTTCCCAGTTCATGACGTGTGCCTCGGATCGTGGTCGCGATGGGTGGTGCGGGTGCTACGGGGTGCCCGGTGGGTCGGGGCCGGACACCCCCTGGTTCAGCGGGCGCGGTTCAGGGTCTGCAGGGCGGCCTTGAGGAGGGCCCCGATGTTCGGCCGGTCCGAGGCCTCGGCCTGGGGGGCCACGGCGGCGACCGCCTCGTCCGCCTCCCGGGTCGCGTAGCCGAGGCCGATGAGGGCCGCGTGCAGCTGGTCGCGCCAGCCCGAGGTGACCGGCGCGCCGACCGCCGGGGCGTTGCCTACGGGCGCGCCGAGCCGGTCCTTCAGCTCGATGAGGAGCTTCTGGGCGCCCTTCTTGCCGATGCCGGGCACCGCGGTGAGCGCCTTCTCGTCACCGGTGGCGAACGCGCGGCGCAGCGCGTCCGGGGTGTGCACGGAAAGGACTGCCTGGGCGAGGCGGGGGCCGACGCCGTTGGCGGTCTGGAGCAGCTCGAAGACCTGCTTCTCGTCGTCGTCCGCGAAGCCGTACAGGGTCAGCGAGTCCTCCCGTACGACCAGCGACGTGGCGAGTTTGGCGTGCTGGCCGATGCGCAGTTCGGCCAAGGTGTTGGGCGTGCACTGGAGGGCCATGCCGATGCCGCCGACCTCGACCACCGCGGTGTCGGGAGCGAGGGCGGCGACCGGGCCGCTGACGAAGGCGATCATCGGGTGACCTTCCGTACGGAGTGCTGGGCGTGGGCCTGTTGGAGCCGGTTGAGCGCGGGGGCGCGCCAGATGTGGCAGATGGCGAGGGCGAGCGCGTCGGCGGCGTCGGCCGGTTTGGGCGGGGCGTCGAGCCGGAGCAGCCGGGTCACCATGGCGCCGACCTGCGCCTTGTCGGCCCTTCCGCTGCCGGTGACGGCGGCCTTGACCTCGCTGGGCGTGTGCAGGGCGACGGGGATGCCGCGCCGGGACGCGCACAGCATGGCGACCGCGCTGGCCTGGGCGGTGCCCATCACCGTACGCACGTTGTGCTGGCTGAACACCCGCTCCACGGCGACGCATTCGGGCCGGTGGGCATCGAGCCACTCCTCGATGCCGCGCTCGATGGCGACGAGGCGGTGGCCCAACTCGGCGTCCGCCGGGGTCCGTACGACGCCGACTCCGAGCATCGTCAGCGGCCGGCCCGCGACCCCCTCGACCACGCCGACACCACACCGGGTCAGCCCGGGGTCCACCCCCAGTACGCGCACGGCCCCTCCCCTCGGTGATCTTTGACCTGCTGCCAGGCTATCCGCTGCCACTGACAACGGCGGCGGGCCGATGGGACGTGTCCCATCGGCCCGCCGGAACCGCTCACATCGCGGCAGCGCTACGCGTCGACCTTCTCCATGACCTCGTCGGAGACGTCGAAGTTGGCGAAGACGTTCTGGACGTCGTCGCTGTCCTCCAGCGCGTCGATCAGCTTGAAGATCTTCCGCGCGCCCTCTTCGTCCAGCTCGACCTGCATGGTCGGGACGAAGTTGGCCTCGGCCGAGTCGTAGTCGATGCCGGCCTCCTGGAGCGCGGTGCGGACCGCGACCATGTCGGTGGCCTCGGAGATGATCTCGAAGGAGTCACCGAGGTCGTTGACCTCCTCGGCGCCCGCTTCGAGCACCGTCTCCAGGACGTCGTCCTCGGAGAGCTCGCCCTTGGGCAGGACGACAACACCCTTGCGGTTGAACAGGTACGAGACGGATCCCGGGTCGGCCATGGAGCCGCCGTTGCGGGTCATCGCGACACGTACGTCGGAGGCGGCACGGTTGCGGTTGTCGGTGAGGCACTCGATGAGCACCGCGACACCGTTCGGGCCGTAACCCTCGTACATGATCGTCTCGTAGTCGGCACCGCCCGCCTCGAGACCGGCACCGCGCTTGAGCGCGGAGTCGATGTTCTTGTTGGGCACCGACTGCTTCTTGGCCTTCTGTACGGCGTCGAAGAGCGTCGGGTTGCCGTCGATGTCGGCGCCGCCGGTGCGGGCCGCGACCTCGATGTTCTTGATCAGCTTCGCGAAGAGCTTGCCGCGCTTGGCATCGATCACGGCCTTCTTGTGCTTCGTCGTAGCCCATTTAGAGTGGCCGGACATCTGCCTGTCTCCTTCGCGTAACCCATTCTGCGTCGTTCGGCAGAGATCCTACCGGGACCTTGTCACCCTGCGGCGCGCACCATGTCCACGAACAAGGCGTGCATGCGGTGGTCGCCGGTCAGCTCGGGGTGGAACGAGGTCGCGAGGGCGTTGCCCTGGCGTACCGCGACGATGTGGCCGCCGTGCTCGGCGAGCACCTCGGTCTCGGCGCCGACGGACTCGACCCAGGGCGCGCGGATGAACACGCCTTCTACGGGGCCGACGCCCGAAACCTCCACGGTCGCCTCGAACGACTCGTTCTGGCGGCCGAAGGCATTGCGGCGGACGATCATCTCGATGCCGCCGATGGTCTCCTGGCCCGAACGCGGGTCGAGGATCTTGTCGGCGAGCATGATCAGCCCGGCACAGGTGCCGTACACGGGCATGCCCGCGCGGACCCGCTCGCGCAGCGGCTCCAGCATGCCGAACAGCGCGGCCAGCTTGGAGATGGTGGTGGACTCGCCGCCGGGTATGACCAGGCCGTCCACCTCGGCGAGCTCCTCGGGGCGCCTGACCGGCCTGGCCACGGCGTCCGCCGCGGCCAGGGCGATGAGGTGCTCCCGTACGTCGCCCTGGAGGGCCAGGACACCGATAACGGGGGTGTTCATGAGTGATTACCAGCCGCGGTTGGCGTAGCGCTCGGTCTCGGGCAGCGTGTCGCAGTTGATGCCGACCATGGCCTCGCCCAGGTTGCGGGAGGCGTCCGCGATGATCTTCGGGTCGTCGAAGAAGGTGGTGGCCTTCACGATGGCGGCGGCGCGCTTGGCCGGGTCGCCCGACTTGAAGATGCCGGAGCCGACGAACACGCCCTCGGCGCCGAGCTGGCGCATCAGCGCGGCGTCGGCGGGAGTGGCCACGCCACCGGCGGAGAACAGCACGACGGGGAGCTTGCCGAGCTCGGAGACTTCCTTGACCAGCTCGTACGGGGCGCGCAGCTCCTTGGCGGCGGCGTACAGCTCGTTGTTGTCGAAGCCGCGCAGCTTGGCGATCTCGTTCTTGATCTGGCGCAGGTGGCGGACGGCCTCGACGACGTTGCCGGTGCCGGCCTCGCCCTTGGAGCGGATCATGGCCGCACCCTCGGCGATGCGGCGCAGGGCCTCGCCCAGGTTGGTGGCGCCGCACACGAACGGGGTCGTGAAGGCGAACTTGTCGCTGTGGTTGACCTCGTCGGCCGGGGTGAGGACCTCGGACTCGTCGATGTAGTCGACGCCGAGCGACTGCAGGACCTGGGCCTCGACGAAGTGGCCGATGCGGGACTTGGCCATCACCGGGATGGAGACCGCGCCGATGATCTCCTCGATCATGTTCGGGTCGGACATCCGGGCCACGCCGCCGTCCTTGCGGATGTCGGCCGGAACCCGCTCCAGGGCCATGACGGCGACGGCGCCCGCGTCCTCGGCTATCTTCGCCTGCTCGGCGTTGACCACGTCCATGATCACGCCGCCCTTGAGCTGCTCGGCCATGCCGCGCTTGACGCGGGCGGTGCCGATGGCGGGGCTGTCGGACTGGGGGGTGCTGGAAGGCGTGCTGGACACGGAGCGACCTCACTGAGTGAAGAAGGGATTCTGCTGCCCCGAGAGAACCCCGGCGGACCAGTCCACATCAAGGGCCAATGTGTACCCGGTGGATCGTTTTCCCCGGTCAGCCACCGCCGATGGCTACGGATCAGGTGCCCGGGCGGTCGGCCAGGGCCGTCGGCGGCTCGTCGTCCATCTCGACGGCCAGCGGGAACGGGGCATGGCCCGCAAGGCGGAACCAACGCACCGTACGGTGCCTGCGCAGCGCCCTCGCCGCCCGGACGGCGTCATTGTGGAAGCGCCGCGCCATCGGCACCCTGCGCACCGCCTGCGCCAGCTCCTCGGCGGCCTCCACACCGCCCGGCGCCTCCCGTACGGCCTCCACCTGCGCGGGCTCCCCGAAGACCGCCCGCAGCGCCTGGCTGAGCTCGCTCTCGGCGACCTCCCGGTGCTCCTCCTCCGCCTGGCGTGCCGCGTGCGCGGCCTCGTAAAGGACGATCGAGGCGGCCGGGTCGAGCACCCCGCTCGTGGCCAGTTCCTGGGTGACCGAGGCGCGGCGCAGCAGCTGGGCGTCCAGGGAGGCGCGGGCCAGGTCGATGCGGGCGTGCAGCCGGTCGAGCCGGCCGGCGGTCCAGCTGAGATAGAGGCCGATCGCGACGAGGGCGACGACGATCCAGATGAGGGTTACGGTCACGGGCGGCAAGGCTACCGGGGTGCCCGGGGCCGGCCGTCCCGCCCAGGGGACGAGCCCGCTCCTGGAAGGCGCGGTGCCGTGAGGAAGGCTGGATCCCTTGATACGGGCGGATCGGACGGACAGGGGGAACGGGCTGTGGACGCACGCCAGTTGGTGACCGGGAGCACGGCCGGGGCGACGGTCCCGCGCGACGCGGCACGGCGGATCGCCGAGGCGCTCGGCGGCCGGGACGCGCGGGTCGAGCACGGGGACGGCTGGGCGCACACCCGGTTCACGGTCGGCGGCCGGGGCGCGCCGCTCGGCGTCGACGTGCTGGCCGACACCCGCCGTCCGCCGACCGGCATCGCCTTCCTGCTGCCCGGCGGCGGCCTCAATTTCGCCGCGAACTTCTTCACGCCGCGCGCCCGCAACCTCGCCCACCACCTGCGCGGCACGGGCCTGCTCGTGGTGGGGATCGGCCCGCGCGAGGACCTGGCGACGGCCGCCGACATCACGGCCGAGTGGGGCCTCGCCGCACACGCCCGCGACGCCCGCTCGGTGATCGACGCCGTGACCGGGGTGCTTCCGCTCCCCCACCAGTTCGTGGGCCATTCGGCCGGGGCCGTGCTCGCCCTGGACCTGGCGTCCACGGACACCTCGCACCGGCTGCGCCGCGTGGTCGCCCTCGACACCACGGGCCCGTACACCGGCGAGCTCGCGGTACGCGCCGCACAGTCGCGCACGGCGCTCCAGGGGCTCATCGACCAGGGCACGCACGTCAACGACCCTGGCCTGAAAGGGCTGTTGGCGCGCGCCGTGGCCGATCCCGGCGGGGTGAGCCCGGTGCCGTGGCCGCCCGATCCGGCGGCCCGGTTCACCAACGCGGGGCTCGCGCACTTCGCGCTGATCCGCACGAGTTCACTGCCCGGGCTCACCAACTGGATCTACCGGCAGGGGTTCAGCGCGGGGACGTACGAGTTCGGGGCGAGTCCGGCGGACGACCGGTTCGCACTCGATCACAGCCCGCTGGAGGTGTGGGCCGAGGCGACCGCCGCGCTGGGCAGTGGGCTCGTGCCGAACGCGCTGCTCCGCGACCTGATGTCGGTGTGGGCCGCCGACGGCACGGGGTACTCGGTCGACTGGGCGGGGATCCGGGCCGAGGTGGTCTGGGTGAACACGGAGCTCGGCCGCGGCGACCACCCCCGGGGCGCCGAGCTGATCCGGGCCGGCGGCAACGGCCGGGTCGGCTTCCGCGTGGTGGCGGGGTACGGCCACGGCGACCCGGTGTGGGGCGCCACGGCCGCCGCCGACGTGTGGCCGCTGCTGACCCCGGCCTGACCGGCGCACTCCGCCGAGCCCGGCCGGGGCCGGAGTCAGTCCCTGGCCAGCCCGAACCGCGCCCGGAATCCGGTGCGTTCGTCCGTGGCCACCGCCGCCGCCCCGTGCGTCACCGTCTCGTACACCGCGAGGATGTCCGCGCCGACCGTCGCCCAGTCGAAGCGCCGCACATGCGCCGAGCCGCGTTCGCTCAGGCCCGCGCGGCGAGCCGGGTCGGCGAGCAGGCGTACGGCCGCCGCGGCGAGCGCGTCGGCGTCCTCGTTGGCGAAGAGGTCGCCCGCCGCGCCCTGGTCCAGGACCTGCGCGAAGGCGTCCAGGTCGCTGGCGAGGACCGCGGCGCCCGCCGACAGCGCCTCGACCAGGATGATCCCGAAGCTCTCGCCACCGGTGTTGGGCGCGACGTACAGATCCACGCTGCGCAGCAGCCGCGCCTTGTCCTCGTCGCTCACCATGCCCAGGAACTCGACCCGGGAGCGCATCTCGGCCGGCAGCGAGGCCACCGCCTCCTCCTCGTCGCCCCGGCCCGCGACAAGGAGCCGGGTCTCCGGGCGCTCCGCGAGGATCTTGGGGAACGCCTTCATGAGGACCGGCAGGCCCTTGCGGGGCTCGTCGATGCGCCCTATGAAGCCGAGGGTCTGGCCCTGCCACTCCTTCTTCGGCTCGGCCTTCGCGAAGAAGTCGACGTCGACGCCGTTGGGAATCACCACCGCGTCACCGCCGAGGTGTTCCACCAGGGTGCGCCGCGCGTACTCGCTGACCGCGATGCGCGCGCTGATCTTCTCCAGGGCGGGCTGGAGGATCGGGTACGCCGCGATCATCGCGCGCGATCGGGGATTGGAGGTGTGGAAGGTCGCCACGATGGGGCCCTGCGCCGCCCAGCACGAGAGCAGGCCGAGCGAGGGCGAGGCCGGCTCATGGATGTGGATGACGTCGAAGGTGCCGTCGTGCAGCCAGCGCCGCACCCGCGCGGCCGAAAGGAACCCGAAGTTGAGCCGCGCCACCGAGCCGTTGTACGGGACCGGGACGGCCCGGCCCGCCGAGACGACATAGGGCGGCAGCGGGGTCTCGTCGTCGGCGGGGGCGAGGACCGAGACCTCGTGGCCGAGGCGGATCAGGTGCTCGGCGAGGTCCCTGATGTGGAACTGGACGCCGCCGGGGACGTCCCACGAGTACGGGCAGACGATGCCGACCTTCACGGCCGTCGCTCCTCAAGGTCGGCGAGCCACAGCCGTTGCAGCATGTGCCAGTCCTCCGGGTGGTCGGCGATTCCGGTGGCGAAGGCATCGGCCAGCGCCTGTGTCATCGAGGACGTCCTGGAGGCCCGGTCACCTGTCTCGGGCACCTCGATGGGCGGGTGGACCCGGCCCTTCATGATGGGCGAGTCGTCGTACCAGAGCGTCACCGGAAGCAGCAGCGCGCCGGTCTGCTGGGCCAGCATGGCCGGTCCGGCGGGCATCCGGGTCGCCTCGCCGAAGAACTTGACCTCGACGCCGGACGCCGACAGGTCGCGGTCGGCGACCAGGCAGACCAGGCCGCCCGCGCGCAGCCGCCGGGCCAGCGTGCCGAAGGCGGAGCCGCCGACGTGCGGCAGGACCTCCATGCCGAGGCTCTCGCGGTAGGCGACGAAGCGGTCGTACAGCGTCTCGGGCTTGAGGCGCTCGGCGACCGTGGTGAACGGGGTGTCCAGCTTGGTGGTGACCCAGGCGCCCGCGAGGTCGTAGTTGCCCATGTGGGGCAGGGCGAGGACGACTCCGCGCCCGGAGGCGAGACCCTCTGTGAGGTGGTGGACGTCCTCGGGCACGAAGCCGCTGGCCATCCGGTCCTTGCTCCACGACGGCAGCCGGAAGGACTCCATCCAGTACCGCATGTAGGAGCGCATGCCGGCCTGCGAGAGGGCCGCGAGCCGCTCCCCAGTGGCGTCGGGGACGACGCGCGCCAGGTTGGACTCCAGGCGCAGCACGCTCTTGCCACGCCGCTTCCACACCTGGTCCGCGATGCGCCGGCCGAGCCCGTTCGCGACGGGTTCCGGCAGCTTTTTGACGGTGGCCCAGCCAAGGCCGTACAGCGCGTCGGTCAGCCTGTCCTTCATGCGCCCGCCTCACCGGCCGCCTGCGCATCGGCCTCGGCGGACTCCCGGCGGACCGTCACCACGCGCTGGATCAGCGTGACGAGGCTGCCCACGGCGACGATCCACAGCGCGATGGGGAGCAGCACCTGGATGCCTGGCACACCGAACTTGTGCAGTCCGGCCAGGCCCGCGGCCACCAGCGAGATCACGAGCCGCTCGGCGCGCTCCACCAGGCCGTTGACCGCGACCGGCAGCCCGATCGCCTCGCCGCGCGCCTTCGTGTACGACACCACCTGGCCGCTGGCCAGGCAGAAGATGGCCACCGCGCACAGCGCGTTGTCGTCGCCCTGCCCGGCGTACCAGAGGGCGAAGCCGCCGAAGATCGCGCCGTCGGCGACCCGGTCGAGCGTCGAGTCGAGGAAGGCTCCCCAGCGGCTGGAGATCCCGGCCTGGCGGGCCATGTTGCCGTCGACCAGGTCGGAGAAGACGAAGAGGGTGATGACGATGGTGCCCCAGAAGAACTCTCCACGAGGGAAGAAGACCAGCGCACCCGCCATCACTCCGGCCGTACCGATGAGGGTCACCGCGTCGGGGCTGACTCCACGGCGGAGCAGAAATGCGGCGAACGGCGTGAGGACACGCGTGAAGAATGCACGCGCGTACTTGTTCAGCATGGCCTTCCCGAGGGGTCGGTGTGGCCGCGCGGCCCCTGCTGGCCACCGGCCGACCCATCGTAGCCACGACTGCGCGGCCGCACCGCCGGGCACCCGCCGCGTGACCGGCGGGCCACTGTCCGCGTGCGGTCCCGTACGACGTATGGACGCACAGTGACCGGAGTGGAAAGCTCGAATTACCGCGGGCGTCGCAGATGCCGCCTCCGCACGCGGAGTCCGCGTGTCCGCGCCCCCCTCACCACCTCACCGCGCACGAAACCGGGAGGAACGGACATGGGCGACAAGGCAAACGCACACCCCGGGGCCGCCGGCAGGGCTACAGCGGCCGACCACCCCTCATCCGTACGGAACGTGGTGCTGGTCGGCCACAGCGGATCCGGGAAGACCACCTTGGTGGAAGCGCTCGCGCTGGCGGCGGGGGCCGTCAACCGCGCGGGCCGGGTCGAGGACGGCGGGACCGTCTCCGACTACGACGAGATCGAGCACCGGCAGCAGCGCTCCGTACAGCTGTCGCTGGTTCCGGTCGAATGGGGCGGCTTCAAGATCAATATCTTGGACACCCCCGGATACGCCGACTTCGTCGGGGAACTCAGGGCCGGTCTGCGAGCGGCGGACGCGGCCCTTTTCGTCGTTTCGGCGGCGGACGGCGTGGACGGCTCGACCCGGATGGTCTGGGACGAGTGCGCGGCCGTCGGGATGCCGCGCGCGATCGTGGTCACGCACCTGGAGGCGGCCCGCGCCGACTTCGACGCGATGACCGGGATCTGCGCCGAGGCCTTCGGCGGCGACGACCCCGACGCGGTGCTCCCGCTGTACCTCCCGGTGCACGGCCCGGCCGGCCCCGACGGGCACGCGCCGGTGACCGGCCTGACCGGGCTGCTCTCGCAGCGGGTCTTCGACTACGAGTCCGGCGAGCGCAAGGAGACCCAGCCGGACGCCGCTCAGCTCCCGCTGATCGAGGCGGCCCGCAACCGGCTCATCGAGGGGATCATCGCGGAGAGCGAGGACGAGACCCTCATGGACCGCTACCTCGGCGGCGAGGACATCGATTTCAAGACGTTGGTCGCGGACCTGGAACGGGCGGTGGCGCGCGGCACCTTCCACCCGGTCCTGGCCGCCGCGCCCGCCGCCGAGGGTGCCAAGCAGGGCCTCGGCACGATCGAACTCCTCGAACTCGTCACCGGCGGCTTCCCCTCCCCCCTGGAGCGGGCGGCCCCCGAGATCACGACCCCGCAGGGCAAGCCGCGCCCGACGCCCCCGTGCACGGTCGAGGGCCCGCTGGTCGCCGAGGTGATCAAGACCTCGTCCGACCCGTACGTGGGCCGGATCAGCCTGGTGCGGGTCTTCTCCGGCACCCTGCACCCCGACGAGACGGTGCACGTGTCCGGCCACGGCATGGAGGACCGCGGCCACGAGGACCACGACGTCGACGAGCGGATCGGCGCGCTGTCCTCGCCCTTCGGCAAGCAGCAGCGCACGCTCACCAAGTGCGTCGCGGGCGACCTCGCGTGTGTGGCCAAGCTGTCCCGGGCCGAGACCGGCGACACCCTGTCCGGCAAGGACGACCCGCTCCTGATGGCCCCGTGGGACATGCCCGACCCGCTGCTCCCGCTGGCCATCGAGGCGCACAGCAAGGCCGACGAGGACAAGCTCTCGCAGGGCCTCTCGCGCCTTGTCGCCGAGGACCCGACGATGCGCCTCGAACAGAACCCGCACACCCACCAGCTGGTCCTGTGGTGCCTGGGCGAGGCCCACAAGGAGGTCGCCCTGGAGCGGCTGCGCAGCAGGTACGGCGTCCAGGTCGACGTCGTACCCCACAAGGTGTCGCTGCGCGAGACCTTCGGCGCGAAGGCGGCGGGGCGCGGCCGGCACGTCAAGCAGTCCGGCGGCCACGGCCAGTTCGCGATCTGCGAGATCGACGTGGAGCCGCTGCCCCCGGGCAGCGGCATCGAGTTCGTGGACAAGGTGGTCGGCGGCTCGGTCCCGCGCCAGTTCATCCCGTCCGTCGAGAAGGGCGTACGAGCCCAGGCAGCCAAGGGCGTGGCCGCGGGGTATCCGCTGGTCGACGTGCGGATCACGCTCCTGGACGGCAAGGCGCACTCGGTGGACTCCTCCGACGCGGCGTTCCAGACCGCCGGCGCGCTCGCCCTGCGGGAGGCGGCCGCCGAGACCCGTATCCATCTGCTCGAACCGGTCGCCGAGGTCCAGGTCCTGGTCTCCGACGACTACGTGGGCCCGGTGATGAGCGACCTGTCCGGGCGGCGCGGCCGGGTGGTCGGCACCGAACAGGCGGGCCCGGGCCGCACGCTGGTGCGCGCCGAGATCCCGGAGATCGAGATCGGCCGGTACGCGCTCGACCTCAGGTCCCTGTCCCACGGCACCGGACGGTTCAGCCGCAGCTACGCCCGGCACGAGCCGATGCCGCCCCAGCTCGCCGACAAAATTCGCGAACAGGCAGAAGAAGGGCGATAGTTGACAGAGCATCAGAATGCCGCCCACCGCAATCTCCTTGCGGTGGGCGGCATTCCGACGTCCCCTGACGGGCAGCCTGTGACCCCGATACGCTGTGGTCCCAGCTCAGCAGGTGTGCGGGGTACGGCAGTCGGGAACGTGTCGCAGAGCGACGGTGTGCGGCGATGGGGGCGGCAGTGACGACGGAAGAGCCATTCTTCGACTTCTTGCCCAGGCCACAGGTGCCGCTCCAGGGCTCCGCGGGCCAGACGGCCGCGACCCAGGCGCTCGCCTCGGCCGCGTACCGGGACAGCCCGATCGAGGACATACTCAAGGCCAACAGCGAGTGGCACGAGTCCGAGGTGAAGAAGGGCAAGCTGTCGCTCTTCGAACCCAACCTCGGCGAGGCCTTCTCGCGCGCCGTGCAGTCCCGGATGCTCGGCGCCACCCGCAAGGGCATCATCCAGTCCTTCGGCACCGAGCCCGGAACCATCGTCGAGCACTGCCTGGCCTCGATCCGCATCCGCAAGGAGCGGGACACCAAACTCACCCTGGTCATGGTCGTGTTCGGGCTGCTCTTCCTGCCCGGCCTGCTGCTCTGGCTCGGCCTCTTCCAGCTGCGCCGCACGCTGGCCGGGGCCAAGGACCGGCGGGCCGGCGCGCTCGGCACCATCCTGCTCGCGGCGGCCGGCATCCTCGCCGTGATCTTCCTGATCAAACTGCCCTTCCACGGTTTCCTCGCCCTCTACCTGCGCGCGATGATCGTGGCCCCGGTCGTCGGCTGGTACTGGGCGAAGCTGATCTGCGAGAAGACCGCGCGGGACCTGCGCTCGCGCTGGGACAGCCTGCTGGGCGGCGGCGGCATCGGCGCCAAGATCCCCGAGGCGGTGCCCAAGAGCTCGGCGGCGGGCTCGGCGGAGCAGCTGCGCCAGTCCCTGGTCAAGCTGGCCGCCGAGGACCAGAGCAACATCGTCTTCTACGCGGGGCCCAAGGGAATACTGGGCATGGGCACCCGCTGGGGCAGCTGGCAGCTCGCCGAGGAACTGGAGCCCAAGGAAGCCGGCAAGGAGATCCACGGCTTCCGCAGCTGGGACGTCATACGGGCCATCCAGGACCGCCTCCAGCTCCTGGAGCGCGGCCCCCTGCACACCGGCGGCTTCCCCACTCCGTCCATCAAGAACTGGGTGGTCTCACCCATCGGCGAGGGCGCCAAGGAGGTGTCCCGGCCCAGCGGCCAGGACATCGACAACTTCCAGGTGCGCGCCCACGAGATACAGCGCATCTGCAACGAGCAGCAGTTCTCCAGCGGCAACCGGCACTATCTGGGCGTCCAGTTCACGCTCTGGGACGGCCAGTTGGTCATCACCATGATGGTCACCGTCACCGTGCTGCACGAGACGCTGCGGATCGAGGTGACCGGGCACGCGCTCGGCCCGGTGCACGCCCTGTTCACCACCAAGCCGGCGCCCAAGACCAAGGAGGTCGACAAGACCTTCAAGTTCTGGGAGAAGAAGACGATCGCGCTCCCTCTGGTCGACGCCACCGAAGTGGTGCGCCTGGCCGCGCGGGCCCCGCTGACCTGGTATCCGCCGCTGCTCGACTATCTGGGCGGCAAGATAGCGCTGCCCGAGCCGTTCGGCCTCCGGCACGCCTGGGCCGACAAGCCCTGGCGCCACCGCTTCATGGCCGACGACGCGATGCGGGCCGCCACCCCCGTGCTGCGGGTGGTGCACTCCGCCGCCATGAAGGTGCTCGACGAGCACGGAGTGAACACCGACCGCTTCACCAACCGCTCGATGATCCTCAGTGGCCTGGTCCAGGACCCGGCGCCGAGGAAGGCGGACCTGTACGACGCGTAGGCGTCACACCGGCCAGGCGTCGGCCAGCATCTTGCGGGTGTCCGCGAGGAGTTGGGGCAGCACCTTGGTGTGGCCGACGACCGGCATGAAGTTGGTGTCGCCGCCCCAGCGCGGCACGATGTGCTGATGCAGATGGGCGGCGATCCCGGCACCGGCGACAGTGCCCTGGTTCATGCCGATGTTGAACCCGTGCGCCCCCGACGCGGTGCGCAGTGCGGTCATCGCCCGCTTGGTGAGGTCCGCCAGCTCGGCCGTCTCGGGGTCGTCCAACTCGGTGTAGTCAGCGACGTGCCGATACGGGACGATCATGGTGTGGCCACCGTTGTACGGGTACAGGTTGAGCACCGCGTACACATGCTCGCCACGGGCCACGATCAGCCCGTCCTCGTCGGACTTGGCCGGAATCGAGCAGAAGGGACAGCCGTCGCCTGCGTCCGGGCCTGTCGGCTTGTTCTCACCCTGGATATATGCCATCCGGTGAGGCGTCCACAGACGCTGGAACGCGTCCTGGACACCGACCCCGATCTGCTGTTCCGGCTCAGTCGTCATGCCATGCAGCATATGACTTCACGTGCGGGGACAAGAAAGGCCCCCGGGAAGTGATCACTTCCCGGGGGCCGACCCCCGCATGCGCGGGGAGCACTCACACCTGCACGCGACGCTCCACCACGTCGACGAGCTTCGCGATCGCCTCGTCGCGCGGAATGCCGTTCTCCTGCGAGCCGTCGCGGTAGCGGAAGGAGACCGTGCCCGCAGCCATGTCCTCGTCACCGACGATGATCATGAACGGGACCTTCTGCTTCTGCTGGTTGCGGATCTTCTTCTGCATCCGGTCCGAGGACGCGTCCACCTCGACCCGCAGCCCCTTCTTCTTCGCCTCGGCGGCGAACTCCTGGAGGTACGGGATGTGGGCGTCGCCGATCGGGATGCCGACCGCCTGGACGGGCGCCAGCCACGCCGGGAACGCGCCCGCGTAGTGCTCCAGGAGCACGGCGAAGAAGCGCTCGATGGAGCCGAACAGGGCGCGGTGGATCATGACCGGCTGCTGCTTCGAGCCGTCGGTCGAGGTGTACTCCAGGCCGAACCGCTCGGGCTGGTTGAAGTCGACCTGGATGGTCGACATCTGCCAGGACCGCCCGATCGCGTCCTTGGCCTGCACCGAGATCTTCGGCCCGTAGAACGCCGCGCCGCCCGGGTCGGGGACCAGCGGGAGGCCCTGCTTCTCGGCCGCCAGGCGCAGGGCGTCGGTGGCCTCCTCCCAGGCCTCGTCGGAGCCGATGAACTTGTCCGACTCGGGGTCGCGGGTGGACAGCTCCAGCTCGAAGTCGTCCAGGCCGTAGTCGCGCAGCAGGTCGAGCACGAAGGTCAGGAGCGAGTCGAGCTCCTGAGGCATCTGCTCCTTGGTGCAGTAGATGTGCGAGTCGTCCTGGGTGAAGCCGCGCGCGCGGGTCAGACCGTGCACCACACCGGACTTCTCGTAGCGGTACACCGTGCCGAACTCGAAGAGCCGCAGCGGGAGTTCACGGTAGGAGCGGCCGCGCGCCTTGAAGATCAGGTTGTGCATGGGGCAGTTCATCGCCTTGAGGCGGTAGTTCTGCCCGTCGAACTCCACCGGCGGGAACATGCCGTCGCCGTAGTGCGGCAGGTGCCCCGAGGTGACGAAGAGCTCTTCCTTGGAGATGTGCGGGGTGTTCACGAACTCGTAGTCCGCGTCCTCGTGCTTCTTGCGCGAGTACGCCTCCATCTCCCGCCGGACGATGCCGCCCTTGGGGTGGAAGACCGCGAGGCCGGAGCCCAGCTCCTCCGGGATGGAGAACAGGTCGAGCTCGGCACCGAGCTTGCGGTGGTCGCGCTTCTCGGCCTCGGCGAGGAAGTCGAGGTGCGCCTTCAGCTCGTCCTTGGTCGGCCAGGCGGTGCCGTAGATGCGCTGCAGCATCGGGTTCTTCTCGCTGCCGCGCCAGTACGCGCCGCCCGAGCGCATCAGCTTGAACGCCGGGATGTTGCGGGTGGTCGGCAGGTGCGGACCGCGGCACAGGTCCTTCCAGCACAGCTCGCCGGTCTTGGCGTCGAGGTTGTCGTAGATGGTCAGCTCGCCGGAGCCGACCTCCGCGTCCGCTCCGTCGGCGGCCTGCGCGGCATTGCCCTTCAGGCCGATGAGCTCCAGCTTGTACGGCTCGTCGGCGAGCTCCTCGCGGGCGGCCTCATCGGTGGTGACGCGGCGGGAGAAGCGCTGGCCGCGCTTCTGGATCTCCTGCATCTTCTTCTCGATGGCCTTGAGGTCCTCGGGCGTGAACGGCTTCTCGACGTCGAAGTCGTAGTAGAAGCCGTCCCGGACCGGCGGGCCGATGCCCAGCTTGGCCTCGGGGTGGAGCTCCTGGACGGCCTGGGCCATGACGTGCGCGGTGGAGTGGCGCAGGATGTTGAGGCCGTCCTCGGAGGAGATCTCGACGGGCTCGACCTCCTCGCCGTCCTTCACCTCGTACGCGAGGTCCTTGAGCTCGCCGGCCACGCGGGCCGCGACGATGGTGCGCTCACCGGCGAAGAGCTCGGCGGCCGTAGTGCCCGTCGCCACCACGCGCTCTTCCCGCTCGGAATCGCGTTGGATGATCACACGGACGTCTGACACCGGACTTCTCCTGCCGTAGGGGGGCGCGCAGCGTGTCGCGTACGCGAGACGATCCTACCGAGCCGGTGGGGTACGCCGCGAAACGGATACGGCGGCTCAGTCGGCCGCCGGGTCGGCATCCGCCCCGCACGCCTCCTCGAAGAAGTCGAGGTTCTCCTGGAGGGACTTCATGAGGCGGTCCCGCTCGGCGTCGTCCACCTGTACGGGGGTCACCTCCCGGGCACCGGAAAGGCGCCGGAATCCGCCCCGGCTCTCCAGGCGCCCCACGACCCGGATCGGCAGCCCGACCAGATGCGCGTGCCCGGCGATGCGGTACGCCTCCTCGTCCAGCTCCATCCGTACGTGCGGGACCTCCGCTCCGGCAAGGACCCGCAGCCGTACGATGCCGGACCCGCGCGGTCCCGAGCGGCGCAGCCGCACCACGGCGCCGGTGATCCGCACCGGCAGGGACGGCTCGTCGCTGAGGTAGCGGGCGCCGGCCTCGCGCAGGGCGGGCAGGTCGCCAGGCGAGAAGTCCACGGGCTCGGGCCGGGCCGCGCACCCGGCGGGCACCCCGGCCGCCGGCGCCCATTCGAGGGCGACGCGCACCCCTTCGGTGCCGCGCACCAGGGCGACCACGGACTCGGTCAGCTCTCTGCTGACGCCCGCGCGCACGGCCGCGTCGAAGGCCTCCATGCCGCCGGTGGTGCGCTGGTAGTCGACCGCGTCCCGCACCGCGTTGAGCGCCGCGTAGAGGCACACCACCGCGGGCCGCCCCGATGCCGCCGGTACGAACGCGGTGAGCCCGCCGCCCGGGACGGGCTCGACGAGGACGCCTTCCAGGGAGGCGAGGGCCTGCCTGCGGTGGCGGGCCCCGTAGTACCCGGCCGGTCCGCGCACGGCGAGCGCGCCCGCGAGCAGCATCCGGTGGGCGGCGCCGCGCAGTTGTTCCTGCTCGCTCCAGGAGGCGGCGCCGGCCGGCCCCTCGGGCACCTCGCGCCACCACCGCACCTCGTCACTGGGCACCGCGAGCGAGACGAGCACCTCGCGTGCGGAGGGCGCGGCGCTGCGGGCGAGCGCGGTGAGGGCCTCGCCGAGCAGGTCCTCGCTGTCGGGGTAGGCCCGGCTCTCCGGGACGAGGAGGCTCATGCCGGAGCCGCTCGCCCCGGGCGGCGTCCAGCGCGCGTAGCGCCCCGCCGCTCCCCCGCGCCGCTGCCAACCGTGCCGGTGCAGCAGCACCCCGAGCACTGCCGGATCGACCTGGCCGGGACCCGGCAGATTCCCGCCGAGCTCATCGTCGGACCAGCGCATCAGGGCCTCCCTCCCACCCCGACCCGCGTCATGATCTCGCAGAGCGCGCGGTCGTCGAAGATCCGCGAGGTCGGTATTCGCACCGTGGTCCTGCGCCGGCCGGTCACCGGGTGTCCGGCCAGATTGGTCCAGTAGCAGCAGTGCCGCAGCGCCAGGCGGTCGTGGCCGGCGCGCAGCCACTCGTCCTGACTCCTCGGCACCAGCATCACGACCAGGATCTTGTGCACCGACACGGGCGTGCGGGCCAGCTTCACCAGGTGCGCGTTGTCCAGCGTGAAGGAGAAGGCCCCGCCCGGCGGATGCGGCGGTATCTGGTACGTGCACTTGAGCTGAACCTTGATCGTCACTTCGTCGTCGACCGTGTGCCCGGGAGCGCTGTGGCTCACGTGCCAGTCGATCCCGTTGTCCGGAAAGGGCTGCGACAGCGAACACCCCGCTGCCGCCGCCACCGCGTGCAGGTAGCCCACCTGGAGGGTCTCCATGCAGGCGGTGGTGGCGAGCGAGCCGCGCAGCGGTGCGATCCGCTCGGGCAGCAGACCGTGCCCGGGCGCGGCCGGATCGGGCTGCGCGAGCGCCATGGCTGTCGTATGCCTTCCGGAACTGTGCCGAACTTTCCCCGTGACGGCCCGTCAGACTCCAGTCCCGTCACCAGTGTTGTCTCCGTACTCGGGTCCCCGCAAACGGCGTATGTCGCAAACGGCCCGGGTATCACGGAATCGGGCAGGGGATGCACGCCATCTGCCGGGAGTGTGCGAGGAGTTGAGTAGACATGACGTGCTGGTACGAGGGTCCCCTGGCGGCGTTCGACACCGAGACCACCGGGGTGGACGTCGAGGGGGACCGGATAGTTTCGGCCGCGCTGGTGATCCAGGACGGCCCGGACGCCCGGCCGCGGTCGACCCGCTGGCTGGTCAACCCGGGCGTACCGGTCCCGGCGGGCGCCACCGCGGTCCACGGTCTGACCGATGAGCACCTCCAGCTGAACGGGCGCTGGCCGGCCCCCGTGATGGAGGAGGTCGCGAGGTCGCTGGCCGAGCAGTGCGCGGCGGGCCGGCCGCTGGTCATCATGAACGCGCCGTTCGATCTGACGCTGCTCGACCGGGAGTTGAAGCGCCATCGCGCGGCCTCTCTGTCCCACTACCTGGGCCAGAACCCGCTGCGCGTGCTCGATCCCCGGGTCCTGGACAAGCACCTGGACCGCTACCGCAAGGGCCGCCGCACACTGACCGACCTGTGCGAGCACTACGGCGTGACACTGGAGGGCGCGCACGACGCGGCCGCCGACGCGCTGGCCGCCCTGGAGGTCGTACGGGCCGTGGGGCGCAGGTTCGCGGCCCGCCTTGAACGGCTGACGCCGACCGAGTTGCACACGCTCCAGGCGACCTGGCACGCGGCCCAGGCGCGCGGCCTGCAGGCCTGGTTCACCCGGCAGGGCACCCCGGAGCTGGTGGACACGGCGTGGCCGCTGCGGCCCGAACTCCCGGCGGCAGCCTGAGCGTTGGCAGCAAAAAGGCCGACCCGTCAATGACGGACCGGCCTTTCCCGGTGGGCGATACTGGGTTCGAACCAGTGACCTCTTCGGTGTGAACGAAGCGCTCTCCCACTGAGCTAATCGCCCGGGAACGCACTGAACAATACAGTCCCCCGGGCCCAGCTTTCAAACTGCCCACCCGTCACCCGGCCGCCGCCCCTCAAGGACGCGCTCCGCGCGACTTCCCGATTTCGAGCCGGCGCCGAAGCCCCCGCCTCCCGGACCTCATCATCAGCGCGTGATTGGCCCGGAACACCGGGCGGCCCGGCACCGCGAGCCGCCGCATGAGGGGCTTGCGCACCTCGACCTCCTGCTCGTACACGGCCCGCGTTCCGCCGTCGTGGGCGAACAGCGTCCAGCGCGCCCACCCTTCGAGGTCTCCGCCGAGCGCGACCTCCAGGACCCCTCCCTCCGGATCGCGCCGACTCTCGCGGGCGGTGACCAGCAGGTCGTACGGGACGAGCGAGCGGAGCCGGGCGGTGGCGGTGCGTTCGTCGACGGGGGTGACCTCGCGGACCTCGGGCCACCAGCGCGGGTAGTCCTCGGCGCGCTCCAGGACCGCGTACACGGCGGCGGGCGCCACGGGGAGGTCCCAGACGCTGCGGAAGCGGTAGCGGCACCAGTCCATGCCCCCAGTCTGCGGGACGGCCCGGCAGGAAACGCCGAAGGCCCCGGAGATCGAGATGATCTCCGGGGCCTTCGGTCCGGGTGGGCGATACTGGGTTCGAACCAGTGACCTCTTCGGTGTGAACGAAGCGCTCTCCCACTGAGCTAATCGCCCGGGCGCACCGCAAACATTACCGCATGTCAGCGGGGCGTTTGACCATGCGCGGTCACTCGTTGATCTTCCACGGCATCACGATGCCGAACTTCCACACGTAGACGCCGACGAGGGCGGCGACGATCACCAGGCCGACCGCGGTCAGGATGATGTTGCGGCGCCGCACCTTGGGGTCGAGCGCCCTCTGCGCGGCCTCCGTGACCTTCCGCCTCGTCCAGCGGAGCACCAGCTGGGCCCATACGAATTCGGTCGCCCAGATCGCCATGCCGCCGAAGATCACCAGCCAGCCGGGGCCCGGCAGCGGCAGCATCACGATGCCCGCGGCCACGACCGCCAGGCCCACCACGAAAACGCCCACCTGCCAGCTCAGATGCAGCGGCCTGGACGCCTTGATGAACGCCGGCGCCCGCGAGCCGAGGGCCGCGGCGGCCTGTTCGTCACTCCCCGTATCCATGCACCCCAACCTACCGGAAGGGTGTCCGGAAACGGGTTCACCGAAATGGACCTATAACGCAAAGTAATAGTCCGCCGTACGAGCTACGTGAACGCCTGCAAAACGGTCAGAGGGGTTTACAACGGCACCGTAGGTGGCATGTCGATTTCGCCGACGTGCGAATCCCCGAGCGCACACTGAGCGAAAGGCCCTGGCGCTTATGAACACCACGGTCAGCTGCGAGCTGCACCTGCGCCTCGTTGTGTCGAGCGAGTCCTCACTGCCTGTACCCGCGGGCCTGCGGTATGACACGGCCGATCCTTATGCCGTGCACGCCACCTTCCACACCGGAGCCGAGGAAACCGTCGAGTGGGTCTTCGCTCGCGACCTCCTCGCCGAGGGCCTGCACCGGCCCACCGGAACCGGCGACGTCAGAGTCTGGCCGTCACGCAGTCACGGCCAGGGTGTCGTCTGTATCGCCCTGAGCTCGCCGGAAGGAGAAGCCCTGCTCGAAGCCCCGGCGCGGGCCCTGGAGTCGTTCCTGAAACGGACTGACGCCGCGGTGCCGCCCGGCACCGAGCACCGTCACTTCGATCTCGACACGGAACTCTCGCACATCCTGGCCGAGAACAACTGAGGCCAGGCAGAGAGCCGCACGGCGCCGTCCGACTCGGGGCGACGGCGCCGCGCGGACAACCACATAACGGCAGTGATCGGCGCCGTCCCCCACGAAAGCCGTCGTGGGGGACGGCGCCGGTGCGCTCCTGGCGCGAGCCGCTAGAGTCGGCCAGCATCGACGGGCGCCCGCCCGCCGCAGGCCAGGGAGCGAATCGTGCTGATCCCTCACGACACCCGGATCGCGCTCGACATGGTGGTCGATCTGGTGAACACCGCGCCGGAGAGCGAGGACACCGACCGCCTCGCGGACGTGGACGCGCTGTACGGCTTCGTCCAGGACCACAGCGTGAGCGGTGTGGAGCGTCTCTCCAACGGTGACCTCCTCGGCGTCCAGGCCGTCCGCAGCAGGTTCGCCGAGATCTTCGCGGCGCCCGACGCCCACAGCGCCGCCGAGCTCGTCAACCAGCTGGTCGCGGCGGCCGGCACCACCCCTCAGCTGACCGACCACGACGGCTACGACTGGCACGTGCACTACTTCGCGCCCGGCGCCTCGGTGGCCGACCACCTGGCCGCGGACGGCGGCATGGCGCTCGCCTTCATCGTGGTGACCGGCGAGCAGGAACGTCTTCGCAGGTGCGAGGCGCCGGACTGCGGGCGGGCCTTCGTGGACCTCTCCCGCAACCGCTCCCGCCGCTACTGCGACAGCCGCACCTGCGGAAACCGGCTGCACGTGGCCGCGTACCGGGCCCGGCGCAAGGAAGCCGCGGGCTGAGCATCTGCGGGAAGCGGCTCTCAGAGCAGTCTCAGAGCAGGAAGAGGTCGTGCACGGCCGCCATGAGCAGGAGGCAGCCGATCACCCCCAGGAAGATCATCAGGGGTGGTTGGGAGAGCGCGAAGAGACAGCCCCGCGCCTGCGGGTCGGGCGCGCTCGGCTTGTCGCTCGGTGCAGGGGTGGGGCCCTGGGAAGTGTCCAGCATCTCGGGGCGATGATGACCCAGCCGCACCGCATGGGTATACCAACACGCCCATAAGCAGCGGGAGTTCGCCCGATCTTGTAACGCGCGAACCGATCTTGTAACGCGCGGAGGCAGCGACGCGCGCGGGCGCCGCGCCCCCGCGCGCCCGGGGAACGTCAGATGCCGTGCTTCTTCAGGATGGCCTCGATGTCGCTGAAGTCCTCGCTCGCGGCGGGCTTGGCCTTCGTCTTCGCCGCCGGCTGGGCGGCCGGGGTGCGGCCCGCACCGAGCGAGGGGGCGGACGCGGCGGGAGCCACCGCCTCGCGCTGGGCGGTGGCCGCGGCGGCCTTGCGTTCCTTGCGGGTGCCGCCGCCGCGCCGCTCGATGGCCCGGGTCGTCATGAACAGCAGCCAGGCGACCCCGAGCAGCCCGAAGCCCAGCCACACGCTCGGCTTGAAGACGATGCCGGACACCCACTGCACGACGCCGGTCATGACGAGGCCGACCGGGACGAGCGAGTAGCCGGCGATGCGCGTAGCCGCGAGGAAGCGCTTGCGGTACGCCGTGACGGCAGCGATGCCCAGTCCGGCCGCGGAAACGGCGGAGCAGACGGTCTCGGCAAGCATCCGGTTCCTCCAGGCATGGGGGGTATGGCTTCTTCCATCCTGCACCGGAACCCGCCCCAGGGGCCACGGTCGGCCGCGACCTCAGGGAGATCTCCGGGGCGGGATCCTCCCCAGGTCCCGGTTGCTGGGAGACTGGACCTCATGAGCGACACCACCCCCTCGAGCACCGCAGGCCCCGTCGTCCTCGACGTCTGGTGCGAGCTGCAGTGCCCCGACTGCCGCAGCGCCCTCGACGACATCCGCGCGCTGCGCGCCCGCTACGGCGACCGCCTCGACATCAGGCTGCGGCACTTCCCGCTGGAGAAGCACAAGCACGCCTTCGCCGCGGCCCAGGCCGCCGAGGAGGCCTTCGAGCAGGGCCACGGCTGGCCGTACGTGGAGGCCGTGCTCGCCCGCACCGAGCGCCTCGCCGAACAGGGCGAGCCCGCGCTCATCGAGGCGGCCGGTGAACTCGCCCTGGACACCGACGAGTTCGAGACCGCCCTCATCGACGGTCGGCACATCCTGATCGTCGACGCCGACCAGGCCGAGGGCAAGGCGATCGGCGTGACGGGCACCCCGACCTACGTCATCGGCGACGAGCGTCTGGACGGCGGCAAGAGCCAGGAGGGGCTGCGCGAGCGCATCGAGGCGATCGCGGACCGGCTGCTCGCCGAGTAGCCGAGCAGCTCAGAGCAGCTGCTTGCAGAGGTTGTAATGGGTGACCCGGTAGGCAAGGGACTCGTACAGGCGCAGCGCCGGGGTGTTGTCCGCGAAGACGTGCAACCCGATGGTGTCCAGGCCGTCGGCCAGCGCCGCCCGCTCCGCGAGCAGCATCAGTGAGCGGCCGTGGCCACGGCCGCGGTGCTCCTCGGCGACCCCGACGTCGTAGACGAACGCGCATTCCTCGGGTGCCGTGCGCCGGGCCACCCACACGCTCCCGACCACGCTCCCCCGGTCCTCGAGGACGAGGAAGTGCGCCCCGGCGGTGGCGACGCCGTCCGGCAGCAGGGTGCGGTGCTCCGCCGCGGACCTGGCCCGGGCCTCCGCCGCGGGCACGCCCCGCTCGATCCAGCTGCGGGCGTAGTTCTCGACTTCGTCGCGCTGCCAGTCCTCGAACTCCTCCGCACTCATCGGCCGGCCGCCCACCCCGGCGGGCAACTCCGGTTCCGTGGGCGGGAGTTGCTTGGCCATGTTGCGGCTGCGCTCCACGTAGCCGAGGGCGCCGGCCATCTGCAGCGCGGCATCGGCGTCGGCCGCGACGGAGAGGCGGACCTGGCCGCAGCCCCAGCCGCGCAGCACCTCCTCGGCGGCGAGGGCCGCAACGGTGCCGCGTCCACGGCCCCGGTCCGCCTCGTCGATCCGGAGTTCTTCGATCCGGCCCATGCGGGGCCCGAAGTCGGTGTCGGTGGCGATCTTGATCAGTCCGACGCGTCGGCTGTTCACACACACGTCGTACGTACGCGACTTGGCGCCGTCGGCGCCCTGCTGGAGCGGCTCGGTCGGCCGAATGGTGGTGGTCATCAAGGCCGTTGTACCTGCCCCGGCGCCGCCCGTCACCAGCTTTACGGGTCCAGATCCGATCCGGCCCGCTCGTCGAAGATCCGCATGGCCTTGGCCGTGACCGGACCGGGCGCGGCGGCCAACTGCCGTCCGTCGACGCGGTGTACGGCCTGCACGTCACGCAGTGTGGAGGTCAGGAAGATCTCCTCCGCGCTCTCCAGGACGTCCATCGACAGCTCGGTCTCGTACGCGCCGGTCCATTCGACGGTCAGCGCGCGGGTGATCCCGCCGAGACAGCCGGAGGCGAGCGGCGGGGTGTGCAGGCGCCCGTCGACGACCACGAAGACATTGGAGCCGGTGCCCTCGCAGAGCTGTCCCGCGGTGTTCGCGAAGAGGGCCTCGGAGGCACCCGCCCCGTGCGCCTTGGCGAGGGCGACGACGTTCTCGGCGTACGACGTGGTCTTCAGGCCCGCCACCGCGCTGTGCTCGTTGCGGGTCCACGGGACGGTGATCACGGCGGTGGTGTCGGGCCTGCGCGTGGTCTCACCGAGCGCGACGACCAGGGTCGGACCGGCGTCGCCCCGGTCGGATCCGAGCGGCGAAAGCCCGCCGGTGTAGGTGATCCGCAGCCGGCCGAGCGCCATGGGGTTCGCGTCCAGGACGGCCGCGCAGGCGCGCCGCACCTCGTCGAGGTCCGGGGCGGGCAGGCCGAGGCCGCGGGCCGAGCGGGTCAGCCGGTCGAGATGGCGGGTGAGCGCGAAGGTGCTCCCGCCGGTCGCCTTCACCGTCTCGAAGACGCCGTCGCCCACGGTGAGCCCGTGGTCGAGGACGGACACCTGCGCGGCGTCGGCGTCCCGCAGTGCGCCATTGACCCAGATCTGCATTTACGCGGTCCTTCCCCTGTGCCCGCTGCGGGCATACGCGCCCGACGCTACCGTCAGAAGACGCGAGGCCTTCAGCTCGGTCTCCTCCCACTCCCGCTCGGGGTCCGAGCCCCAGGTGATGCCCGCCCCGGTGCCGAAGCGCAGCACGCCGTGCGGCCGGTCGACCCAGAAGGTACGTATGCCGACGGCGAGCTCGGCGGTGCCCCGGTCGGCGTCGACCCAGCCGATGCCGCCGCAGTAGGGGCCGCGGGGCGCGGTCTCCAGCGCGTCGATGATCCGCAGCGCGCTGGACTTGGGCGCCCCGGTCACCGAGCCCGGCGGGAACGTGGCGTCGAGCAGCTCGCGCCACCCCGCGCCCTCGCGCAGTTCGCCGCGCACGGTGGAAACGAGGTGGACGAGGCCGGGGTGCTCCTCGACGGCGCACAGCGCGGGCACGGTCACAGAGCCGGTGGCGCAGACCCGTCCCATGTCGTTGCGGACGAGGTCCACGATCATCACGTTCTCGGCGTGGTCCTTCTCCAACAGGTCGGCCGCGGTCCGCCCGGTCCCCTTGATGGGCCCGGACTCCACGACCCGCCCCGTACGGCGCAGGAACAGTTCGGGCGAGGCGGTCGCGATCTCCACCCCGTGCGCGGGCAGCCGGATCGTTCCTGCATAGGGCGCGGGGTTGCCGCGCGCGAGCAGTGCGGTGAGCGCGTCCACGTCGGCCGCCGCCGGGTCGGGCAGCGGCGCGGTCAGCACGCGGCAGAGGTTCGCCTGGTAGACCTCGCCGGCCGCGATGTGCTCGCGGATGCGGCGCACTCCGGCCGTGTACGCGGCGCGGTCCAGGGAGGACGTCCAGTCACCGGTGGCGGGTCCGCGCCAGGCGCCGGGCACGGGCTCGGGGACCGGCCGGGTGCGGACGTCCGCGAAGCGGGCGCACACGAGGCGGCCCTCGAAGTCGGCGGAGACGGCCCAGAAGCCGGAGGAGTCGAGGGCCTCGGGGTCGCTGGTGACATCACGCAGGTCCGAGGCGACAAGGTGGCCGAAGCGGGCCAGAGGAGCGAGGTCGTGCACGGTTGCGAGTCTAGGGCCGGTGCAGGTGGGGTGCCCCTGAGTGACCCGGAGGCGAACACTCGCCCGGACCCCGACAGGGGTCCGGACCAGGCGCAACGCAGCACGCTGCACAAACGCGTTTTTGTACTGGCCCCGGAATCCGCTAGAGTTCAACACGTCGCCGGGACGCGCAAGCGAAACGGAAACGACAAGCGGACGTGGCTCAGTTGGTAGAGCATCACCTTGCCAAGGTGAGGGTCGCGAGTTCGAATCTCGTCGTCCGCTCGATGTGGGGGATCTTCCCGAACCCCCATATGCACTCCTGGTGGAGTGGCCGAGAGGCGAGGCAACGGCCTGCAAAGCCGTCTACACGGGTTCAAATCCCGTCTCCACCTCCAAGCGCGATTAGCTCAGCGGGAGAGCGCTTCCCTGACACGGAAGAGGTCACTGGTTCAATCCCAGTATCGCGCACGCAGTAACACGAAGTAACCGGTCCTGTAAGGTTGGGACCGTCCCGCGCGATTAGCTCAGCGGGAGAGCGCTTCCCTGACACGGAAGAGGTCACTGGTTCAATCCCAGTATCGCGCACGCAGTAACACGAAGTAACCGGTCCCGTAGGGTTTGGGACCGTCCCGCGCGATTAGCTCAGCGGGAGAGCGCTTCCCTGACACGGAAGAGGTCACTGGTTCAATCCCAGTATCGCGCACCACCCGGAACCCCCGGCCTTCTCGAAGGCCGGGGGTTTTGTCGTCCGTCGCTCTTCGTGGGGTTCAGGACGAGAAGAGCATGTGGCCGAAGCTCTTGTGCCGCCGGTACCCGTAGTACTCCTATGGCCCCGGTCTGTACGGTCAACGCCCGTGCGGGTATGTCCAGTTGGGGCCAGAGATCTCCCGCCGGGGGCACTGCCGGGCCGCCCTCGTCGTGGTACGCGGCAAGGAAGCGTGTCCAGGCGTCCCGGGCGAGCAGGCCGGCGGCGAACCAGGCGCCGGGGCGGGCCAAGTCCCATGTGGGGGCGCCGAGTCCGAGGTCGTCGATGTCGATCAGGGTCGAAGGGCCGGCACCGGCGTCGAGCAGCGGGTGCGCGGCTGCGGCGAGCCGGACCGCGAAGGCCTCGGGGTCGGTGTGCCCGGCGTGCGCCTTGGCCGCCGCCGGCCCGTGGCGTACGACGGGGGCGTCGGGCCGGTCCGCCAGGACGGCCTCGTGCGCGGGACCCGCCCCGCAGGCGCGGAAGGGCCGGGCCCGGCTCGCGGCCTCGGCCAGCGCGTCGACGACGGATGCGGTCACCTCTCCCCCGGGGTGCGTACGACTGTGGGCGGGGTGCGGCACCCAGGCATGCAAAAGGCGTTGTCCGATCGGCTCCCCAGCCGATCGGGCAACGCCTTTCACTGCCGTCCGCCGCACCCCCGTCCCCACGGGGCTGTAATGGCCGGATGTCCCCGACCCGGTCCGCTCTACCGGGTCCGGGGCGCCGCTCAGCGCCCCAGCATCACGCCCACGGACGACGCCTGTGTGACCACCGCGTCCCAGCCGCCGAAGACGACTGCGAGCAGGGCCGCCAGGGGAAGGACCATGACCGTCGCCACCAAGGGGTGGCGCGGGCCGGATCGGCGGGCACCGAACGCGGCGCTGTACGCCCTGCGTCCCTGCGTGCGGATGATCGTCCGCGCAGCCGTGTCCGCCATGGTCCTCTCCTGTTCGATCATTGATGTGGTCGACAGCGGCGGGTGTCTGACCTCGGGGGACGAGTGCACCACCCGCCGCTTGTCTTCAACAGTAGGGATCCGCGCGGCGCCGGACGTCATGCCCTCGTACCTATCTGCTGGCCTCCCAGGGGATGAGCCGTCACCCCCGGGAGTACTCCCCTGGGTGGAGACGGACCTCCTACGCCTTGGGGTCTTCCCGGAGGGGTCGGCTCTGCGCGCGGGCCTCCGCGTCCCCCGCGTCCTCCCTGGGGACCGGTTGCTCCACCAGGGCGAGCACCCGCGTCGCCATGAAGCGGGCCGTGCGCACGACCGTGCCGCTGCGCGTGACTTCGCTCACTTCCACCACCCCGCGCCGGACCGCCGTCTCGACCCTGCGCCCCGCCCGGCTTGCCACCACTTCGTACGTCCGGGTCGTGTCGCCCGCGTCCACCACTATCTCCACGCGGTCACCCTTCATAGATCCAAACCCCCTTCTGCGACGGACCGTTGAGATCTCGCACGGGTCAGCGGCCCTGGATCCACGGGTTGCTGACCACTCTTCAAGTTTCCCACCCGGCACTGACAATCGCCCGGGTCGCGAGGGCGCGGCCTATGAGCACACCGGGCGGCGGGTACGTAAGCTGTGCCACGTCAACAGGACTGGCAGCGGGGATGAAAATGGCGATGATGCGGCTCCGGCGCGAGGACCCGCGTGTCGTCGGCTCGTTCAGGCTCCACCGGCGTCTCGGCGCGGGCGGTATGGGGGTCGTGTACCTCGGCTCCGACCGGCGCGGGCAGCGGGTGGCGCTGAAGGTGATCCGGCCCGACCTCGCCGAGGACCAGGAGTTCAGGTCCCGGTTCGCACGTGAGGTCTCGGCCGCGCGGCGGATCCGCGGCGGTTGCACCGCCCGGCTCGTCGCCGCCGACCTCGAAGCCGAGCGGCCCTGGTTCGCCACGCAGTACGTACCCGGGCCCTCCCTGCACGACAAGGTCGCCGAGGAGGGTCCGCTGACGGCCGCCGAGGCCGCCGCGATCGGGGCCGCGCTGTCCGAGGGGCTCGTCGCGGTGCACGAGGCCGGCGTCGTCCACCGGGACCTCAAGCCGTCCAACATCCTGCTGTCCCCGAAGGGGCCCAGGATCATCGACTTCGGCATCGCGTGGGCCACCGGCGCCTCGACGCTGACCCATGTCGGCACGGCCGTCGGCTCCCCCGGCTTCCTCGCCCCCGAGCAGGTGCGCGGCGCCGCGGTCACTCCGGCCACCGACGTCTTCTCGCTCGGCGCGACGCTGGCGTACGCCGCCATGGGCGACTCGCCCTTCGGACACGGCAGTTCCGAGGTGATGCTCTACCGCGTGGTGCACGAGGAGGCGCAGCTGCGCGGCGTGCCGGACGCACTGGCCCCGCTGGTCCGGGCCTGCCTGGCGAAGGACCCCGAGGAGCGGCCCAGCACGCTCCAGCTCTCCATGCGGCTCAAGGAGATCGCCGCGCGGGAGGCCCAGGGCGGGCTGCACGGGCAGGCCGCGGAGGCCCGGCCGCCGGCTCAGCGCGAGCGGGTCGAGCTGGACCGGCCCACGGGGCGGCTCGACGACCGGACCCAGCGCTATACCGAGGCCGGGCGTGGCACAGGGTCCTCCGCGGCTCGGCCCGGGCCGCGTACGGGCTCTTCGCCGCGCACGGGGGGCTCGCGTCCCGGTGGGCCGCGCAGCAACGCCGCCTCCCGTCCCGGGGTGCGGCCGGGTACTCGGCCCGCGGCCCGCACCTCCGGCGGGCTGCGGCCCGCCAACCCCCGGCTGCTGCGGCAGCGGCTCACTGTGTTTGTGCTGGTTACGTTGATTGTGCTGCTGGGGATTGCTGCGGTTAAGCAGTTCTGAGCGCTTCCGCTGCGGGCCGTCGGTGGCTGATCGCACAGTTCCCCGCCCCCTTGGAGTGCTGGGCCGCAGCAGAACTGCACGCGCCCGCTCGGCCGGGCTCAGGCCACCGGCCGCCAGGCGGGCCACACGCCAAGTCAGGCATGCTCAGGCAGTCGGCCGCCCCGTAGCCACCGCATAGAACGCCACCGCCGCTGCCGCGCCCACGTTCAGGGAGTCGACTCCGTGGGCCATCGGGATGCGTACCCACTCGTCCGCGGCCACCAGGGCCTGGGTCGAGAGGCCGTCGCCCTCCGCGCCCAGCATCAGGGCCACCTTGTCGAGCCTGTGCGGGGCGGCGTCCTCGATGTTGGAGGCCTTTTCGTCGGGGGTCAGGGCCAGCAGTCTGTAGCCCGCCTCGCGGACCGATTCCAGGCCCTTGGGCCACGACTCCAGACGGGCGTACGGGACCGAGAAGACCGCGCCCATCGACACCTTCACCGAGCGCCGGTACAGCGGGTCCGCGCAGTCCGGCGAGAGCAGGACCGCGTCCATGCCCAGTGCGGCGGCGCTGCGGAAGATCGCGCCGATGTTGGTGTGGTCGTTGACCGCCTCCATGACCACCACCCGGCGGGCGGTGGTGAGGAGTTCACCGGCGGACGGGAGCGGCTTGCGCTGCATCGAGGCGAGCGCCCCCCGGTGCACGTGGTAGCCGGTGACGCGTTCGGCGAGGTCCGGGCTGACCGCGTACACGGGCGCCGGAAGCTCGTCGATGACGTCCCGCATGACGTCGACCCACTTGGCCGAGAGCAGCATCGAGCGCATCTCGTAGCCGGCGTCCTTGGCCCGTCTGATGACCTTCTCGCCCTCGGCGATGAAGAGGCCTTCGGCGGGCTCGCGGCGGCGCCGCAGCTCCACGTCGGTCAGGCCCGTGTAGTCGCGCAGGCGGGGGTCGTCGGGGTCTTCGACGGTGATGAGATCGGCCACAGGGTGATACTGCCTTGTCCTGGGTGAGGTGCCAACGGCTGGGACGGAGATCCGTTACCGGTGGTTACGGGCGAGGGGGAAAGATTCAGGCGCCGGTTACGGGCGTGGGCTCACGCGCGGGAGTTCACCGTCACCACGTCGCCGATCACGATCACGGCGGGGGGCTTCACTTCCTCGGCCCTGGCCACCTCGCCGACGCTTCCCAGGGTGGCATCCACGCGACGCTGGGCCGCGGTGGTGCCTTCCTGGACGAGGGCGACCGGGGTCTCGGGGTTCTTGCCGTGCGTGACGAGTGCCTGCGCGATCGCGCCGATCTTGTCGACGCCCATCAGGATCACCAGGGTGCCGCGCAGCTGCGCCAGCGACTTCCAATCGACGAGCGAGCGCGGGTCGTCCGGCGCCACATGCCCGCTGACCACCGTGAACTCGTGCGCCACGCCCCGGTGCGTGACCGGGATCCCGGCCGCGCCCGGCACCGAGATGGAGCTGGAGATGCCGGGCACCACCGTGCAGGTGATGCCGGCCTCGGCGAGCGCCTGGAGCTCCTCCATGCCGCGCCCGAAGACGTACGGGTCGCCGCCCTTGAGCCGCACGACGGCCTTGCCGGCCTTGGCGTGCTCGATCAGCGCGTTGTTGATGGCCTCCTGTGCCATGAAGCGGCCGTACGGGATCTTCGCGGCGTCGATCACCTCGACGTGCGGCGGGAGCTCGTCGAGGAGGTCGCGGGGGCCGAGCCGGTCGGCGATGACCACGTCCGCCTCGGCGAGCAGCCTGCGGCCGCGCACGGTGATCAGGTCCGGGTCGCCGGGGCCGCCGCCGACCAGCGCGACGCCGGGAGTCCGGGTGCGCTGCTGGGGGGCGACGAGAGTGCCGTCGCGCAGGCCCTCGACGACGGCGTCCCGGATCGCGGCCGAGCGGCGCGGGTCCGGGGTGTCGGTGGTGAGGACGGCGACGGTGACGCCCTCGGAGCGGCCGGTGGCCGGGGTCCAGGCGGTGGCGGCGCTCGCGTCGTCGGAGCGTACGCACCAGACGCGGGAGCGCTCGGCCTCGGCGGAGATGCGGTCGTTGGCCTCGGTGTCGGCGGTCGCGACAAGCGCGTACCAGGCGTCGGCCAGGTCGCCGTCCTGGAAGCGGCGCCGCTCCCAGCGGATCTCGCCCGCGTCCGCCATGGCCTCGACGGAGGGGGTGGCGCTCGGGGAGACCAGGGTGACGTCGGCCCCGGCGGCGATGAGGGCCGGCAGGCGGCGCTGGGCGACCTGGCCGCCGCCGACGACGACGACGCGGCGGCCGGTGAGGCGGAGGCCTACGGGGTACGCGGGGTGTTCGACCATGGCGGCGGTGCTCCTCGGGCGGAGTGACGTGCGGTGTGCCGCTGCTGCGGTGAAGCGGCTGGTGGGAGGGGGTTCGCGGTCCCGCGGACAGCCTAAGGGCGAGCGGGTGGTGCGGCACGAGCGGGGGCCGGGGTCAGTGACCCCGGCCCCCGCTCGTGCGTACGGGCTACTTCTCGGTGACGCCCGCCGAGTCGAACGTCGCGACCTCGTGCATCGCGCGGGCCGCGCTCTGCACCACCGGGAGGGCGAGCAGGGCTCCGGTGCCTTCGCCGAGGCGGAGGTCCAGGTCGACCAGGGGGCGCAGGCCCAGCTTGTTGAGGGCGGCCACGTGGCCGGGCTCGGCGCTGCGGTGGCCCGCGATGCAGGCGGAGAGCACCTCGGGGGCGATCGCCCGAGCGACCAGGGCGGCGGCTCCGGTGCTGACGCCGTCGAGGATCACCGGCGTACGCAGCGAGGCGCCGCCGAGCAGGAAGCCGACGAGGGCCGCGTGCTCCAGGCCGCCGACCGCGGCGAGGACGCCGATGGGGTCGGCCGGGTCCGGCTGGTGCAGTTCGAGGGCCCGGCGTACGACGTCGACCTTGCGGGCGTGCGTCTCGTCGTTGATTCCGGTGCCGCGGCCGGTGACCTCGGCCGGGTCGACGCCCGTGTAGAGGGAGATCAGGGCGGCCGACACGGTGGTGTTGGCAATGCCCATCTCGCCCGTCAGGAGCGCCTTATTGCCGGCCGCCACCAGGTCGCGGGCGGTCTCGATGCCGACCTCGATGGCGGCGACCGCCTCCTCGCGGGTCATCGCGGGGCCGGCCGTCATGTCGGCCGTGCCGGCGCGCACCTTGCGGGGCAGCAGGCCCGGCGTGGCCGGGAGTTCGGAGGCGACGCCCACGTCGATGACGCAGACCTCGGCCCCGACCTGGTTGGCGAAGGCGTTGCAGACCGCGCCGCCGCCGAGGAAGTTGGCGACCATCTGGCCGGTGACTTCCTGGGGCCAGGGGGTGACGCCCTGGGCGTGCACGCCGTGGTCGCCGGCGAAGATCGCGACGGCGGCCGGCTCCGGGATCGGCGGCGGGCACTTGCGCGAGAGGCCGGCCAGCTGCGCGGAGATGATCTCCAGCATGCCGAGCGCGCCCGCGGGCTTGGTCATCCGCTTCTGCCGCTCCCAGGCCTCGCCGAGCGCCTTCGCGTCAAGGGGGCGGATGTTGGAGACGGTCTCCTCCAGGAGGTCGTGCGGGTCCTCGCCGGGCAGCGCGCGGCGGCCGTACGTCTCCTCGTGGACGACCCAGGACAGCGGGCGGCGCTTGGACCAGCCCGCCTGCATCAGCTCGGGCTCCTCCGGGAACTCGTCGACGTAGCCGACACAGAGGTAGGCGACGACTTCGAGGTGCTCGGGCAGGCCGAGGGCGCGGACCATCTCGCGCTCGTCGAAGAAGGAGACCCAGCCGACGCCGAGGCCTTCGGCGCGCGCGGCGAGCCACAGGTTCTCGACGGCGAGCGCCGAGGAGTACGGGGCCATCTGCGGCTGCGTGTAGCGGCCGAGCGTGTGGCGGCCGCCGCGGGTCGGGTCCGCGGTGACGACGATGTTCACCGGGGTTTCGAGGATGGCCTCGATCTTCAGTTCCTTGAACTGCTTGGCCCGGCCCTTGGGCAGCGACTTGGCGTACGCCTCGCGCTGGCGCTGGGCGAGTTCGTGCATGGTGCGGCGGGTCTCGGCGGACCGGATGACCACGAAGTCCCAGGGCTGCGAGTGCCCGACGGAGGGCGCGGTGTGGGCCGCCTCCAGGACGCGGAGCAGCACCTCGTGCGGGATCGGGTCGCCGCGGAAGCCGTTGCGGATGTCGCGGCGCTCGCGCATGACGCGGAGCACGGCCTCGCGCTCGGCGTCGTCGTAGCCAGGGGCGGCGGGCGCCTGCTCCGGGTCCTCGTAGACCTCGGTGAGCTCCTCGGCCTCGGCGGGCGCCTCCGGCCCGGCGGCGGCTTCCGGCTCCGCGGCGGCTTCCGGTACGGCGGCGGGCTGCGGCGCGCTGATCACTTCGAGCGGCTCTTCGTCGGCGGCTTCGGGAGCCTCGGCCGGGGCAGCCGTCACAGCCGCTGCTTCGGCCGGTTCGGCCGCCGGGGGCTGCTCCTGCTGCGGTACGAGCACGGGCTCGGGTGCCTGGACCGGCTCGGCGACGGGCTCGGGAACGGTCACCGCCTGCTCCTCGGGAGCGGCCTGCGGCACGGGGACGGCGACGTGCGTGGTCGCCTGGCCCTGCGCCACGACGGCCGGCCGGGCCTCGGGCGCGGCTGCCGGAGCGGGCACGGCGGGCTCGACGGCCACCGGCTGCGCGGGCTCGGCGACAGGCTGCGGGGCCTCGGCGGCGGGCTCGGCCACGGCCACCGGCTCGGCGGGAACGGGCTCGGCCACGACGGGCTCGGCCGCCACGGACTCGACGGCGACCGGTTCGGCGGCGACCGGCGCGGCCGGGGCCTGCACCGCGACGACCGGCTCGGCTGCCAGGGCCGCGGCGGCCACAGGCTCGACGGCGATCGGGGCAGCGGGTTCGGCGGGCGCGGCCGGCTCCGGCTGGGCGGCGACCGGGGCCACGGGCTGCGCGACCGGAGCGACGGGCTCCGGGGCCGGCTGCGGCACCTCCTGCGCACGGGGCGCCTGCGGAACGGACGCTTCCTGTACGGGCTGGGCCTGCACCGGCGCGGGCGCGAGGTGGGGGCCGGTCGGGACCGAGCCCTCGACGGGCACGAACTGGCCCACCGGCTGCGGCAGTCCGGGCTGCTGCTGCGCCTGCTGGGCCGCCTGCGGAACGGCCTGCTGGGCGACGAGCTGGTCCACGAGCAGCGCGGGCTGGGCGACCGGCTGTGCCACGGGCTGGGCCGCGTGCTCGGCGGCCTGCGGCTGAACGGCCGGAACCGACGCCTGGACCGCGAACTCCTCCGGGGCGACCGGCTCCGGCACGACCGTTTCTGCAGGGGGCATCGGTGTGTTGAGTGACTCGTGGGGCGCCGTTCGCTGGTGAGGCGTCCATGCCATACCGGACTGCGGCGGGAACTCCCCGTACTGCGGCCCCGCGACCTGCGCCGCGGGCTCCTCGCGCGGGATGTCCAGATACTCGGGCCCGGTGGTCGGCGGCCCCTGGGTGCGCACCGGCGCCGGGTTCACCGGGGTGCCGGCCGGTCCCCGGTCGGCGAGGGAGCGTACGACTCCGGCGGAGGCGTCCGGCACCTGCGGGCCGAGGTGGAGCGGGCGGCGGGGCGGCGGGGGCGCCGCCGCGGCACGTACGGCGCCGAGGTCGACGGAGCCGGAGTCGCGGCCGCCGGTCTCGTGCGCGCCGGGCTCGGCCTGGCCGGGCACGGACGGCGCCTGGGCCACGACGGGGGCGGGCGCGGGCGCGGACTGCGGGTCGATCCAGGCGCCCTGGGCGCCCGGCATCAGCAGCAGATCGTCGTCGTCCGCACCGTTCTCGGAGGGATCGAGGAAGGTGTAGGCACCGGGAGCGGGGACGCCCGGCTGTTCCACCATGCCTGCGTTCTCCGGCAGTCCCTCGCCCGGGACCTGGCCGGTGTCAGTCATGCGTACCCCTCGCCCATCTGTAGTGCTCCTTCGGCCTGCGCCCGGGGCCGCACACGCTGGACGCGTGAGGCACCGTCGCTCAGAACGTGTGCGCCGCGCGGTTGCGAACGGCCCGCAGGCATCAACGACACCATGCATTGTCGCGGGCCTTCGCCGCCGTGGCGGTCAGTCTCGGCCACGGACCGTGTGGGCTGCGCCACGTTGCGCGTCCCCCGGATCTGCCGTACCGCGATCGGATCCCAAAACGGTCCCCTTTTCCGGCCCTTGGCGAGCGGAACGCCGAACGGCCGGGAGCGGTACAACGATCGGCCAGCCTACCCCCCGCGGCGCGCCGGAAGGGTCACAGGGATCTCTCTTTCCGCCTTCCGGAGAGCAGGAAGGCGACCGAGCGTTCGCGCTCCGACCAGGCGCTCGTGTCGAGGTCGACCGATTGGATGAGCGCGCACTCGACCTCGTAACCGCCGGCGCTCAACGCGGCGCCCACGGCCTCCGCCTCGTCCCGGGTGGCCGCGTGCGCCACGATGCGCTCCGGCCTGCGATCGGCGCATGCCTCGACGACGCCCGCGCCGCCGCCTCCGACGCGTACGACATCGGGTTCGGGCAGCGACTCCAGGACGTGCGGGGCCCGGCCGCGGACGACCTGGACCTGGACTCCGAAGCGGCGGGCGGTGGCTTCCGTACGCGAGCAGGCGTCCGCGTCGGCGTCGACGGCGATCACGGCGGCGCCGAACCGGGCCGCCTCCGCGGAAAGGGCGCCGCTGCCGCAGCCGATGTCCCAGACGAGGTCGCCGATGCGCGGGCCGAGCCGGGCGAGTTGGGCGGCGCGCAGCTCGGTGGACTCGCCGGGGCCGAGGCCCGCGCCGTACTCCCGGGCGGGCAGCGCCCAGCCGCGCGGCGCGGACGGGTAGCCGGGCGGGGGTCCGGCGAGCCAGCCGTCGCCCTCGCTCGCGGGGCCGCCGCCGAGGACGATGACGACGTTGGGGTCGCGCCAGGCGTGGTCGGCGGCGTTCTCGGAGGTGAGGACGGTGACCTGCTCGCGGTCGCTGCCTAGCTCCTCGCAGATGACGAAGGTGCGGTGGACGCCGTCGAGGAGCAGCGCGAGTTCGGCGGGTCCGGCGCCGGGCGAGGTGAGGACGGCGACCTTGGGGTGGGCGCGGCAGACGTTGACGGCGCGGCGCAGGGTGCGGGGGTGGGCGACGACGACCCGGGCGTCGTCCCAGGGCATCCCGGCCTGCGCGAAGGCGGCCGCGACGGCGGAGACGGCGGGCACGACTTCGACCTCCAGGCCGTGCTCGGGGGCCCTGAGGGTGCGGACGACGCCGAAGAAGCCGGGGTCGCCGTCGGCGAGGACGACCGCGCTGCCGCGGTGTCCGGCGATGCGGCGGGCTGCCAGGCTCACGCTGCCGAGCCGGATGCGCTCGGCGCCCACCGGTACTTCGGGGAGTGCGAGGTGGTGGGCGGCGCCGGCCACCAGGGTGGCCGCGGAGAGCGCGGAGGTGGCCGCGGGGGTGAGGGGCGAGCCGTCCCAGCCGATCACCGTGACGCGGTCGGCCATCTTCGTCAGTCTCCAGTGTTGTCGCAGCTCGGGGCGGTCCGGCGCAGATGCCGGTACCAGTGAGGGTAGCCCCGGAATTCCGATGCGGCCGGTGGCCGTGGATCAGTTCCAGTCGGTGAAGGAGGCGTAGCCGGCGTCCGCGAGCTGGTCCGCGACGCCGTCGAGGTCCTCGGGGAGCAGGCTCCACACGATGAGGTCGGTGCGGATGTCCGCCCAGCCGCCGTCCTCCGTCTGGGTCCGCGCTATCCAGGCGTTGCGCAGCACGCCCTCGCTGATGCAGCCGATCTTCTGGGCGACCTGCTGGGAGGCGGTGTTGTCGGCGGCCGTACGCAGTTCGAGGCGCTCGAACCGCTGGTCCCTGAACAGCCATTGGGCGGCGGCGAGGACGGCCTCGGTGGCGTAGCCCTCGCCGCGCGCCCAGGGCGCCACGACGTAGCCGACCTCGGTGGCCAGGGTGCGCCAGTTGGTGTTCTGGAGGTGGACGATGCCGACGAGGCGCTGGGTGAGGAATTCGGTGACCGCCAGAACGATTCCTCGGCCCTCAGCACGTTCGCGCGGGGCGAGGTGGCGGACCCAGTCCTCGGCGTCGCGGGCCGTGTAGGGGTGGGGCACCGCGGTCCAGGCGACGACCTGCTCGTCGTTCATCATCTCGATGAGCGCGGGGCCGTCGGCATCCTCGAAGGGGCGCAGCACCAGGCGGTCCGTGCTGATGGAGATGTCCGGGAACACCGGAAGGGGGGTAGTCATGTGCCGCTCCATGCCGTGGACCGCCGTGGGGGCCGCGAAGACCCTGGAACCTTCGTGGCCCGTCAACCTATAAGGACCGTAAAGGCACAGCATGCAGCATCGGGCCGTCGGCGTGCATGGCCGGGTGGGCGTTTGCGACGAAGGTCCCGGACACCTGACGGGGTGTCCGGGACCTTCGTACTGCCGTGCCGGGAGGGCTACTTGGCGGGGCCGAACGCGGGGACGACGGAGCCCGCGTACTTGTCCTCGATGAACTTCTTGACCTCGGCGGAGTTCAGGAGCTTCGCGAGCTTCTGGATGCGCGGGTCGTTCTCGTCGCCCTGCTTGACGGCGAGGAAGTTGGCGTACGGGTTGCCGTCCGCCTTCTCCAGGGCGAGGGCGTCCTTGGACGGCTTCAGGTCGGCCTCGATGGCGTAGTTGCCGTTGATGACCGCGGCGTCGACCTGGTCGAGGGCGCGGGGCAGCGTGGCGGCCTCCAGCTCCTTGAACTTCAGGCCCTTGCTGTCCTTGATGTCGGAGAGCTTGGCGCCGGCGCCCACGCCGTCCTTCAGCGTGATCAGGCCGTTGGAGGCGAGGAGCTGGAGGGCGCGGCCCTCGTTGGTGGTGTCGTTGGGGACGGCGACCGTCTGGCCGGAGGCGATGTCCTTGAGCGACTTGACCTTGTGGGAGTAGAGGCCGAGCGGCTCCAGCTCCACGTTGACGACGGGCACGATGTGGGTGCCGTTCTTCTTGTTGAAGTCGTCCAGGTAGGGCTTGTGCTGGAAGAAGTTGGCGTCGACCTGGCCCTGCTCGGTGGCGGTGTTGGGCAGGACGTAGTCCGTGAACTCCTTCACCTCCAGCTTGAGTCCGGCCTTGGCCGCCAGGTTGTCCTTGACGAACTTGAGGATGTCGGCGTGCGGCGTCGGGGACGCGGCGACGACCAGCGCCTTGGACTCGTCCGCCTTGGCGCCCGCGGGCTTGGGGTCGGAGGAGGAGCCGCAGGCGGTGAGGCCGACGGCGAGCGCGGCGGTGGCGAGGGCGGCAGCGGTGATCTTGGTGTTCTTACGCACGAAAAGTGCCTCTTTCCGGTGGTGCGGTGTGACGCCCGGACAAGGAGTTCGGGCCCTGGGGAGAGAAGTTCAGGAGGTCCGGCCGCGGCGGGCGAGCAGGCGCACGACGCCGTCGCCGAGCAGCTGGATCACGGTGACGATGACGATCAGGACGGCCACCGTGATGAGCATGAAGTTGGTCTCGAAGCGCTGGTAGCCGTAGGTGATGGCGACCGAGCCGAGGCCGCCGCCGCCGACCGCGCCGGCCAGCGCGGAGTAGCTGACCAGGGTGATCACGGTGGTGGTGATCGCGGAGACGAGGGAGGGCAGCGCCTGCGGGAGCAGCACCTTCCACACGATGGTGGGGATGCCGCCGCCCATGGACTGGACGGCCTCGACGAGCCCGTGGTCCACCTCGCGGACGGAGGTCTCGACCAGCCGCGCGAAGAACGGGATGGCGCCGATGGAGAGCGGCACGATCATGGCGCTGGGCCCGATGAAGGTGCCGACGGCCCAGGTGGTGAAGGGGATCAGGGCGATCAGCAGGATGATGAAGGGCAGCGAGCGGCCGATGTTCACGATCACGCCGATGACCTTGTTCACCGGGCGGTTCTGCAGCAGCCCGCCCTTGTCGGTGAGCACGAGCAGCACACCGAGCGGCAGCCCGAGCCCGATGGTGACGACGGTCGCCCACAGCACCATGTAGAAGCTGTCGTACGTTCCCTGCGACAGAAGCGGCTGCATTTCCGACCAGCTCACTTGGCACCTTCCTCGACCAGGTCGAGCACCTGGCTGTCGTCCACCACGTCCACCTGGAGGCCCTGCTCGCGCAGGAAGCCGACCGGGACGACGTTCTCCTCGTATCCGCCGGGCAGTTCGATCCGCATCCGGCCGATCTGCTTGCCGGCGACGGTGTCCATGGCGGCACCCAGGATCGAGATGTCGATGTTGTAGGTCCGCGCCAGCTGGGAGATGACCGGCTGGGTGGCGGCCTCGCCGTGGAAGGTGACGTCGATGACGGTGCGCTCGGGGCCGGTGGCCTCGCCGGTCACCGGGAACAGTTCGGCGGCGAGCTCGGAGCCGGGGGTTGCGAGCAGTTCGCTGACGGTGCCGGACTCGACGATCCGTCCCTTCTTCATCAGCGCGGCCGAGTCGCAGATCGTCTTGACGACGTCCATCTCGTGCGTGATGAGCAGGACGGTGAGGCCGAGCTGCTGGTTGAGGTCGCGAAGCAGCTGCAGGATCGAGCGCGTCGTCTCCGGGTCGAGCGCGCTGGTCGCCTCGTCGGAGAGCAGCACCTTGGGGTCGCCGGCCAGCGCCCGGGCGATGCCGACACGCTGCTTCTGGCCGCCGGAGAGCTGGGCGGGGTAGGCCTTGGCCTTGTCGGCGAGGCCGACCAGGTCGAGCAGTTCGAGGGCCTTGCGGGAGCGCTCCGTGCCGGAGACGCCGAGGATCTCCAGGGGCAGCTCGATGTTGTCCTGCACGGTGCGCGAGGACAGCAGGTTGAAGTGCTGGAAGACCATGCCGATGCGGGAGCGCGCCCGGCGCAGGTCCTTGCCGGCCCGGCGGCCGCGCCCGGCGAGCGCGGTGAGGTCGACGCCGTCGACGGTCACCGTGCCGGAGGTGGGGCGCTCAAGGAGGTTGACGCAGCGGATGAGGGAGGACTTGCCGGCGCCGCTCTGGCCGATGACGCCGTACACCTCGCCCTCGCGGACGTGCAGGTCGACGCCGTCGAGCGCGGTGATATCTCGTCCGCGCGACTGGTAGACCTTGGTCAGGCCCGTTGTGGTGATCACAGGGAGTTCCGTCACTGTCGAGTGCGCGGCGCGGGGTATGCCGGGCACGGGGCAAACGTGTTCGGGGCGCGGCTCGGCCTCATCGGTGGATACCGGGGGCACGGTGTGCGCGGGGCAGGCCGAATCCGTGGGTGTGGGTACGGATCCGGGCGCAGCCGACATGGTCTCGCTTCGGGGCGCGAGGCTCAGGCGGGGGCCCTCAGAAGGCGCACATTCGACACATACAGCGAGCACCGGGCGTCATCTTCGCCTCGGTCGCAAGGGTGCGGCTGCTCGTCGTGGTCATGTGGGCAAGTAAAGCAGAAGCGATCAGAAACAGATCAGGGATGTCCGAATACCGGACATCCCTGGACTGTCATACGGACAGGCTCACTCCGCCGTGGTGATCTCCACGCCACCGGCCGTGGCCTGCGCGGACACCGCCGAGAGATCCTTCACGACCACGTCGGCGACGAGCTCCTCGGCGCGGTGCGTTGTGGCCAAGGCCACGGTCGTCATGCCCGCCGCGCGGCCGGCCGCGAGCCCCGCCGGGGCGTCCTCGAACACCACGCAGCGCGCCGGATCCACGCCGAGCCGGGCCGCCGCGAGCAGGAAGGGCTCGGGGTCGGGCTTGCCCCGGGTGATGTCGTCGGCGGATATCAGGTTCTTGGGCCGGATTCCGGCCTCGGTGAGCCGGGCCTCGCCCAGCCTGCGGGTGGCCGAGGTGACCACGGCCCAGCGGTCCGCGGGGAGCGAGGCGAGGAGCGCGGCGGTGCCGGGCAGCAGCACCACTCCCCCGGCGACGTCCTCGACCTCCAGCTCCTCGATGCGGGCGAGCGCCTGCGGTACGACGTCGGCGGGCAGCAGGTCGGCCACGATCTCGACGGCCGGGCGCCCGTGCAGCTCCACGCGTGCGAAGTCCTCGGCGGTGATCCCGTACTCCTGGGCCCATCTCGTCCAGCAGCGGGTGACGGACTCCATGGAGGAGACGAGCGTTCCGTCGTTGTCGAACAGGAGGGCTTCGGCATGGATCTTCATGCCGACCGACCCTACGCCCGCCCGTCTCCCACCACCGCCCTGCCTGAGAGCGCTACGCGCTCGCACCCCTTGACCGGGGTGGGGGTGAGCGCATCGGGCCCTTCGGCCCGTAATACCCTCGACCCCATGCTCGACGCCCTGACGGTCGCGGTCGCCGCCGCGGCCCTCGCCCTCGCAGCCTGGTGCGGATTCGCCGCATACCGGGACCAGCCCACCAAGGACTGGCACTTCATCGGCATGGCCGTGGTCACCGTCCTCGCGCTGGCGCAGCTGGTGGTCGGGCTCGTGCAGCTCGGCCGCGGCGAGAAGCCCGAGCAGGGCGTCGCGATCTTCATCGCCTATCTGGCGGGCGCGTTCGCGGCCGTTCCGGCCGCCGGATTCCTCTCGCTCTCCGAGCGGACCAAGTGGGGCTCGGTGACGGTCTCGGCCGGCGCGGTCGTCCTCGCGGTCCTCGAAGTGCGCCTCTACGACATCTGGGGAGGCTGACCGTGACCGAGTCCGCCACTGACACCACGCCCGACCACAAGCTCGGCTCCGGGCCCGGCCGGGTGCTCGTCTGGTTCTACGGGGTGTTCACGGTGGCCGCCGCGTCCCGCTCGATCGTCCAGACGGTCCTGGACTTCGGCAAGGCCCCGCTGGCGTACGTACTGTCCGCGATCGCGGCCTGCGTGTACGGCTTCATCACGTACTCGCTGGTCCGCGGCGGCGAGAAGGCCCGCCGGGCAGCCCTTGTGTGCTGCGCGGCGGAGCTCCTCTTCGTCCTGGTCGTCGGCACCTGGACCCTGGCGGACGCCTCGGCCTTCCCGGACGCGACGGTGTGGTCGGACTACGGAATGGGCTACCTCTTCATCCCGGTGATCCTCCCGATCCTGGGAATGCTGTGGCTGAGGCGCGCCAAGCGCTAGGTGTATTGATCACGAGCGTTGTTAACGCTGGTTGGTCTTGATCATGGCGAAGACCTCCGGTGTGGTGGAGGTGTCTAGGCTCCACACCACGCACGGAGGTCTTCGTGTCCCACCGTAATGCCCGCCTGACCATGCACGGCAGGCGGCTGCTGGTCGAACGTGTCCGTTCCGGCCGTCCTGTCGCGCATGTGGCGGCCGAGATGGGCATATCCCGGCCCACAGCCCACAAATGGGTCCGACGCTGGAAGACCGAAGGCGACGCGGGCCTGGCCGACCGGCCCAGCAGACCGGCCACGACCCCGCACCGGACACCGGCCGCACTGGAAGAGCGGGTCTGTGGCCTGCGGCGGACCCGCAAGCTCGGGCCCGCCCGGATCGGCCCGATCGTGGGACTGCCCGCATCCACTGTGCACCGGATCCTCACCCGCCACCGGCTGAACCGGCTTTCCTGGCTCGACCGCCCGACCGGCACCGTGATCCGCCGCTACGAACGCGACCGCCCAGGCGAGCTGATCCACGTCGACGTCAAGAAACTCGGCCGGATCCCCGACGGCGGCGGCCACAAGACCCTGGGCCGTCAGGCCGGCCGGGCAACCCGCTCCGCCATGGGCTTCGACTACATCCACTCCGCCGTCGACGACCACTCCCGCCTGGCCTACAGCGAGGTCCACCCTGACGAGAAGGTCGCGACCTGCGCGGGCTTCCTCACCCGCGCGGCCGCGTTCTTCCACAGCCAGGGCATCCCCCGCATCGAGCGGGTCCTGACGGACAATGCGTGGGCCTACCGCAAGGGCCTGGCCTGGAAAGCCGTCCTTACCGACCTCGGCGCGACCGGCAAACTCACGCGCGCTTACCGGCCGCAGACCAACGGCAAGGTCGAACGCTTCAACCGCACCCTGCTGGACGAGTGGGCCTACCTGCGGCCCTACACCTCAAACGACGAGCGGACAGCGGCCCTGACAGACTTCCTCCACACCTACAACCACCACCGCTGCCACACCGCACTCGACGGACACCCGCCCATCACCCGCGTCAACAACCCTGCGAGTCAATACATCTAGGCGCTCGCAGCGAACTGCTGAGCCGACGCATCCTTTTCAAGGGTGATGAGGGAAAGCCGCGCGCTCACCGGCTCCCTGCCGACAGCCGCGTATCCGTGCCGGAGGTAGAGCCGCAGATTCGACTCGCTGAGATGCCCCGTGAACAGCTGGAAGCGCTTCGCGGCGAGCTCGGCCGCACAGTGGGCCTCGATCGCGTCGAGGAGGCGCCCACCCAGGCCGTGCCCCTGCATCCGGGGATGAACGATCAGCTTGGCGATGTGGCCGGTGCCGGACGCATCGACACAGCCCCGCACCGAGGCGACGACCTCGTCGCCGAGCCGGGCCACCAGGGCGTATCCCGTGGAGAGTTCGGCCCGAAGGCCATCCAGGGTCTGGGTGAGGGGTTCGATCGAGTAGTCGCCGTAGAGCTCGGCCTCGCTCTGGTAGCAGAGGTACTGCAGCTTCAGTATCTGCTCGGCATCCTGTGCGCCGGCCGCAGAGATGGTCACGCTCATGCCCATGTGTGCATGCCTCTCGCTCAACTGGTCCCCGATTGTCTACCGCTCCTTTCCCCCGGGTTCAGGAGCGGCAACCTCCGCCGCCAGCATTCTGCGCAGGCATCCCAGGCAACGGGAACGCATCGGCCCCAGACTGCCCTGTGAGATATCCAACTCCCCTGCGATTTCCCGGTAGGTGGGGTCCTTGGGCGAGAGCAGCGCGGCGAGCAGGCGGGGGCAGTTGCCCGGAGTACGGCCGATGGCCGCGTGCAGGGTGCGGCGCCGCTCGGCCGTGATGGCGGCGAGTTCGGGCCCGGGGTCCGGGTCGGCGGCCGGGGCGCTGCCGTACGGCCGCTCCTGGCGCCGCAGCCGGCGGGCGCGGCGCGCCTCGGCCCGTACGGCGGTGCGGACCCAGTGCACGGGGTCCGCCGGGTGCTGCTCCAACAGCCTTAGCCAGACGGCCTGTTCGAGGTCGGCGGCATCCATTCCGGTGCCGGGTGCCTCGGCCGCGGCCTCGGCGGCGACGAGCGGGCTGAGCTCTGTGACGAGATCCATGCCGGGCGGGACGCACCCGCCGCGGAAGCCGGTTTCCGCGGCGGGCACTTCTCACTCGTACGTGGGTGAAAGGGGTTGGGGCGTCAGTGCTTGCGGAAGTCGGCCGCGGCGAGCAGCGCGGTGTCCGCGTTGTCGGAGAACACCGCGTCAATACCGGTCGCGAAGTACGTCTTGAATGCGCCGAAAGCGTCCCCGTAGGCGTTGGGGTCGGTGCCGCGCCGGAAGTCGGCGGGCAGGAAGGTGTTCTCGTTGCGCATCGTGTACGGGTGCAGGATCAGCCCCTGCGCGTGCGCGTCGCGGACGAGGGTGGTGGGCCTGGTGAGCCTGCCCGACGCGTCCTTGGGGATGATCAGGTCCAGGGTGGGCCCGATGCCCTGGGCGTACGAGGCGATCCACTTCAGGCCGGCGGGCTTGACCAGGTCGTCGACGGTGCGCGGATCGCCGCTGACCACGAAGTCCCAGGGCTTGGTGCCGGCGTTGGAGAGCAGTACCACCGAAGGTGTGTCGACCAGCTGCGCCAGCCGCTGGATGCTGCTGGGCTCGAAGGATTCCAGGAACTGCGGGGAGTCCGCGCGGTGGCGGCCGTAGCGGCGCAGGAGGGCGGCGACCCGGTCCTCCAGGGGCAGTCCGATGCCGCGGAAGTAGGTGGGGTGCTTGGTCTCGGAGTGCAGCCAGATCCGGCGGCCGAGGCGGCGGCCCTGCTCCTGCGCCCAGCGCAGGACCTCTTCGAAGGTGGGTACGTCCCAGCGGCCGTCGTACAGGGTGTTGTGCTGGCGGTTGCCCGGTATGCGCTCCTTGGCGCGCAGCGTCTTGAGCTCGGCGAGCGTGAAGTCCTCGGTGAACCAGCCGGTGATGGCTGTCCCGTCGACGGTCTTGGTCGTCCTGCGGGACGCGAACTCGGGGTGGTCCAAGACGTTCGTCGTGGCCGAGATGTCGTTCTCGTGGCGGCACACCAGGTGGCCGTCCTTGGTGGGCACCAGGTCCTGCTCGATGACATGGGCACCGAGGTCGAGGGCGTGCTGGTACGAGCCGAGCGTGTGCTCGGGCCGGTATCCGGCGGTGCCGCGGTGTCCGATGACGTACGGAACGGGCAGGTCGCGGTAGGCGGCCGGGCCGCGGTGGCGCTGGGCGGCCGAAGCCGGCGCTCCCGCAAGCCCGGTGGCCGCGGTGCCGAGGACGGCCGCGCCCGCCGCGCCAAGGACGGTGCGCCGTCCGGGGCTCATCCGCTCGCCGTCAGTCATGAACACTCCTCGGTCGTCTGTTCCCACGGGGGTTTTACATGGCTCCCGCACCTGTCGAAGCGGGGAGACGAGCGTAGGCGGACCGAGCTGAAAAGCGGGATGCTTTAGGGGTACCCGGGGACGAAGGCGGGCCGAACCTGGCGCAAACACATGTCAACAGTGCGTATCCACTTCATGAACCCGATGTGCGATCAGAGTCGGCCCGCGAGTATCGTCCTCACCTGCACAGACATCCCACCCCCACCCACACGACCCCGGAGGGCCCGTTGTCCCGCTTCGCGCTCATCAAGGCAGTGCTCGGACCGATCATGCGCCTGATGTTCCGCCCACAGGTGGAAGGCGCCGAGAACATCCCGGGCACCGGTCCAGTGATCCTCGCCGGAAACCACGTGACGTTCATCGACTCGATCGTGCTGCCCATCGTGTGCGACCGGCAGGTGTCCTTCATCGGCAAGGACGAGTACGTCACGGGCAAGGGACTCAAGGGCCGCCTCATGGCCTGGTTCTTCACCGGGGTCGGCATGATCCCGGTCGACCGGGACGGCGCCAACGGCGGTGTGGCCGCGCTGATGACGGGCCGCCGCGTCCTGGAGAACGGGCAGATGTTCGGCATCTACCCGGAGGGCACCCGCTCCCCCGACGGCCGCCTGTACCGGGGCCGCACCGGTGTCGCCCGGCTCACCCTGATGACGGGCGCGCCCGTCGTGCCCTTCGCGATGGTCGGCACGGACAAGCTCCAGCCGGGCGGTGCGGGCATGCCGCGCCCCGGCAAGGTGACGGTCCGCTTCGGCGAGCCGATGGAGTTCTCCCGCTACGAGGGCATGGACCGGGACCGGTACGTGCTGCGGGCGGTTACCGACTCGGTGATGGCGGAGGTCATGCGGCTGTCCGGGCAGGAGTACGTCGACATGTACGCCACCAAGGCCAAGGCGGCCTAGCCGCGCTTTCCGGGGGTGCCCGACCTCCAGGGTGCCCTCTGAACTCCCTTGCCCCCACGGGGAGTTGGGGGCAGCGCCGCTAGGGGCGCGGGGAACTGCGCGAGCAACCACGCACGGTCCGCACCCGAACAACCAGCCCCCTGGCGCACCCCCGGCGGCACCGAGTGGCTCAGTGCTCGACCCCGTCGGCGAGTTTCTGGCCGCGCAGAAGGAACCACGCTGCGACCGCCGTGGCGAAAAGCACCCCCGCCCCCACCGCCGCCGCCGTCTGGAAGCCGGACGTGAACGCGTCCCGCGCCGCGGACAGCATCGCCGATGCCTGCGCGGGTGGGAGGTGTACCGCCGCCTCCACCGCGCCGCCGAGCGAGTCGTGGGCCTGGGTGGCGACGTCCGCGGGGACGCCCGGCGGGGTCTCGAAGCCCCGGTAGATACCGGTCACCACCGAACCCAGCAGCGCGATCCCGAGGGCCGCACCGAGTTCGTACGCGGTCTCGGAGACCGCCGAGGCCGCGCCCGCCTGCTCCTTGGGGACGCTGGAGAGGATGACGTCGGCCGTCACCGTGAAGGCGAGGCCCGCGCCGAGCCCGCCCACGAACAGGGCGATGCCCAGGGACACCACCCTCGTGTCCGCGCCGAGCGCCACGCAGGCGGCCAGGGCGAGGGCGACCGCCGTGAGGCCGCCGGAGACCGCGCTGCGTACGGAGGCTCGCCGGGCGATCGTGCCGGCCGCGAGCCCCGCGCCCACCGCGCCGACGGCGGCGGGCAGTTCGATGAGCCCGGCCTCCAACGGCGAGCGCCCCTGGACCAGCTGGAGGAACTGGGAGAGGAAGAACACCAGCCCCGACAGCCCGAGGATGGTCAGCAGGTCGGCCAGTACGGCCCCGGAAAAGCCCCGGTGGTGGAAGAGCCGGATGTCCAGGAGCGGCGAATCCAGGGTGCGCTGGCGGCGTACGAACCAGACGAGGGCCGCGATGCCGAGCACGGCCGACACCGCGATGTCCCAGCGGAACCCGTTGACCGCGGCCTCCTTCACGGCGTACACCACGGCGACCATGCCGACCAGCGAGAGCCCGACGCTGATGAGGTCCCAGGGGCCCGGGTTCGGGTCGCGCGACTCGGGGAGCAGCTTGATGCCGACGAGGACCAGGACGGCCATCACCGGCAGGTTGATGAGGAAGACCGAGCCCCACCAGAAGTTCTCCAGGAGGAACCCGCCGACGACCGGGCCGACCGCCGCGCCCGCGGAGGCGGCGGCTCCCCAGATGCCCACGGCGAGGCTGCGCTCCCGGGGGTCGTGGAAGATGTTGCGGATCAGGGCGAGCGTGGACGGCATCAGGGTCGCGCCCGCGACGCCGAGCAGCGCCCGCGCCAGGATCATCATCTCCGGGCTCGATGCGTACGCGTTGAGCACGGACACCGCGCCGAACGCCACGGCTCCCATGAGCAGCAGTTTCTTGCGGCCGATGCGGTCGCCGAGGCTGCCCATCGAGACGAGGAGTCCGGCGATGATGAACGAGTAGACGTCGCCGATCCACAGCAGCTGGGTGCCGGACGGCTTGAGGTCCTCGCTGAGGAAGGGTGTGGCGAGGCCGAGCACGGTGGCGTCGACGGCCACGAGCAGCACGGCGAGGACGAGTACCGCGAGCGCGAGCCAGCGGCCCATCCGGCCGACGGCGTGGTGCTCCCGCGGTTCGGTTGCGGTCACTTCTCCACGCTCCGCCGTACGCCGCCGAGCAGCAACTCGGCGATCATGTACTGGAAGTCCTTGGCGGCGACCCGGCCGTCCTGCACGGCCCAGGCGCCCGCGCCGATCAGCCCGTACAGGGCCTCGGTGAGCCAGGCCGGGGTGAGGTCGATGCGGAACTCGCCCTGCTCCTGGCCGCGCTTGAAGAGCACGGAGACGCGGGCGTCGAGGCGGGCCCAGCCCGCGTTCATCTGCCCGCCCTCGAAGAGCTGGTTCTCGGTGACGAGGAAAGCGAGGAGGCCCGCGACGGGCTCGACCTCGGCGACCATGCGGCGCAGCGCGTCCGAGGCGGCACCCTCGTCGAGCCGGGCCTTGTCCAGGGCGCCCTCCAGCTCCCGGATGCCGAGTTCTTCGAGGGCTCTGACCAGGGCCTCCCGTCCGGCGAAGTGGCGATGAAGGGTGGCCCGGCCGATTCCGGCCGCGCGCGCCACCTCGTCCATGGTGGCGGTGGCTTTACGGGTGAGGAGGGCGGCAGCGGTGCGGAGTACCTGGTCTCGATCCACGGTCATGAGACAACCATAGCCCGAGTGAGACATGAACGTCTCACTCGGGCTGTCGATGCGGCCGCCCCGACGGACCTACTTCTTCGCGGTCGCCCAGTCGTGCTGAACCGTCAAGTCGGCCTTGACCTCGGCAAGTTGGGCGGCCACGGCCGAGGGCGCCGTACCGCCGCGGCCGCTGCGGGAGGCGAGCGCGCCCTTGACGTTGAGGACCGTACGCACCTCGGGCTTCAGGTGCTCGGAGATCTTCGCGAACTGCTCGTCGGTGAGCTGGTCGAGCTCGATGCCGTGCGCCTCGCACTCCTTGACGCACCCGCCCGCGACCTCGTGCGCGACCCGGAACGGCACACCCTGCTTGACCAGCCACTCGGCGATGTCGGTGGCGAGCGAGAAGCCGGCCGGGGCGAGCTCCTCCATCCGCTCCCGGTTGACGGTGAGCGTGGCCATCATCCCGGTGAAGGCGGGCAGCAGCACCTCCAGCTGGTCGCAGGAGTCGAAGACCGGCTCCTTGTCCTCCTGGAGGTCCCGGTTGTACGCGAGTGGCAGCGCCTTCAGCGTGGCCATCAGACCGGTGAGGTTGCCAATCAGGCGGCCCGACTTGCCCCGCGCCAGCTCGGCGATGTCCGGGTTCTTCTTCTGCGGCATGATCGACGAGCCGGTCGAGAAGGCGTCGTGCAGGGTCACGAAGGAGAACTCCTTCGTGTTCCAGATGATGATCTCCTCCGCGATCCGCGACAGGTTCACGCCGATCATCGCGGTGATGAAGGCGAACTCGGCGACGAAGTCCCGCGAGGCCGTGCCGTCGATGGAGTTGCCCACCGAGCCGCGCTCGAAGCCGAGGTCGGCGGCGACGGCCTCCGGGTCGAGGCCGAGCGAGGAGCCCGCCAACGCGCCCGATCCGTAGGGCGACACGGCCGTACGGGTGTCCCACTGGCGCAGCCGCTCGGCGTCCCGGGACAGCGACTGGACGTGGGCGAGCATGTGGTGGGCGAAGAGGACGGGCTGGGCGTGCTGGAGGTGCGTGCGGCCGGGCATGGCGACGTCAGCGTGCGCCTCGGCGAGGCCGACCAGGGCGTCCTGGAGCTCGGCGATCAGGCCGCCGATGATCCGGGCGTGGTCGCGCAGGTACATCCGGAAGAGCGTGGCGATCTGGTCGTTGCGGGACCGGCCGGCGCGCAGCTTGCCGCCGAGGTCGGGGCCGAGGCGCTCCAGGAGGCCGCGCTCCAGGGCGGTGTGGCAGTCCTCGTCGGCGATGGTGCCGACGAAGGAGCCGTCGGCGACGTCGCTCTCCAGCCGGTCCAGGCCGGCGATCATCCGCTGGAGCTCGTCGGCGGTGAGCAGGCCCGCCTTGTGGAGCACACGGGCGTGCGCACGGGAGCCCGCCAGGTCGTACGGGGCGAGCCGCCAGTCGAAGTGGACCGACGCGGACAGGTTCGCCAGCGCCTCGGCGGGACCGTCGGCGAACCGGGCGCCCCAGAGCCGGACGTCACCGTTGTTGCTGCTCACAGCTCAAGCTCCTCAGAAGGGATGGATGTGCCACCGCCTCCCCGCCGCGGAGGAACGGGGAGGCGGCCGTATAACGGGTCACGCTCACGTGAAGTCGCGCCTGGCGGCGATCTCGGCGATAGGCATAACTATGCAGCGCTCTGTATGTTCTGTCAATGCATCGGGGTCGTGACGGCGAGCGGCGCTCATCGCGCGTACGGAGCAACCCGCGCCGGTTCGGGCGGCCGGGCGCGGCGGCCGGGCATACGGTCCGGAGCATGCGCATCACTGCCCTGCTCCTCGCGTCCCTGCTCGTCCCGCTCGCCGTGCCCGCGCACCCCGGGCGGCCGCTGCCCGAGCGGATGGCGTACGCCGGTGGCGGAAGTCAGCTGATCACGGCCGAGGCGCCCTCGCTCGGGGCCACCACGGGCACGCTCACCTGGTGGGACCGGCGGGGCGGGCGCTGGGTGGCGGCCGGCTCGGCGCCCGCCAGGTTCGGCACGAAGGGCCTGGCCGAGGGCGAATCGCGCGTCCAGGGCACCGACACCACGCCGACCGGCCTGTTCACGCTGCCGTACGCCTTCGGGATCGCGCCCGCGCCGCACGGCACCCACTATCCCTACCGGCGCGCGACAGATCGGTCCTGGTGGTGCCAGGACAACGAGTCCCGCAGGTACAACCGCTGGGTGGAGGGCCTGCCCCGGGACTGCCGGGCGAGCGAGTCGGAGCATCTGACGGCGTACGCGAGCCAGTACGCCCGGGCTCTGGTCATCGGCTTCAACTACCGGCGGCCGGTGCGCGGCCGGGGCGCCGGGATCTTCCTGCACGTCAACGGGCGCGGCGCGACGGCCGGTTGCGTGTCGGTGTCCGCCGAGGCGATGGACCGGGTGCTGATGTGGGTGAATCCCCTGCGGCGCCCGCACATCGCGATCGGCACGACGAGCGGGCCGACCGCGATCACCCGTTACTGAACTCAGCTGGCGCAGGCGGCAGTTGGGGGCCGCAGCCCCCGGCCCCCGTCAGCGGTGGTCGTTCTGGGCGAGCCGCAGCAGATGGTCGGCCAGCGCCTGGCCGCCCGAGGGGTCGCGGCTGATCAGCATGAGCGTGTCGTCGCCCGCGATCGTGCCGAGGATGTCGTGCAGTTCGGCCTGGTCGATGGCCGAGGCGAGGAACTGGGCGGCGCCGGGCGGGGTGCGCAGGACGACCAGGTTGGCGGAGGCCTCGGCGGAGATGAGGAGTTCCGCGGAGAGCCTGCGCATCCGCTCCTCCTTCGCCGATTCGCCAAGGGGTGCCTTCGGCGTGCGGAAGCCGCCCTCGCTGGGCACCGCGTAGATCAGCTCACCGCCGGTGTTGCGGATCTTCACCGCACCGAGCTCGTCGAGGTCGCGGGAGAGCGTCGCCTGGGTGACGCTCAGCCCGTCGTCCGCGAGGAGCTTGGCGAGCTGGCTCTGGGACCGCACCGGCTGCCGGTTGAGGATGTCCACGATCCGGCGGTGGCGGGCGGTGCGGGTCTGCGGTACGGCGGGGCCGCCCGGCTCGAAGTCCTGCGCCTCGTCGGTCATCGTCGTCTCATTCTCCGGATCGTCCGTCCCCGTTGACTGTGTCGAGAACGCCGGGCAGGGCCTGGAGGAACGCGTCCGCCTCCGCGTCACCGATGATCAGCGGCGGCATGAGCCGTACGACATCGGGGGCGGGCGCGTTGACCAGGAAGCCGGCATCCTGAGCCGCCTGCTGCACCTGGGGCGCGAGGGGCTCGTTGAGCACGATACCCAGCAGCAGCCCCGCACCGCGGACATGGGAGACCAACGGGTGCCCCAGCGCCTCGATTCCGCCGCGCAGCTTCTCGCCGGTCCGCTTGACCCGGTCGAGCGCCCCGTCGGCGGACAGCGTGTCGATGACGGCGAGTCCGGCGGCGCAGGCGACCGGGTTTCCGCCGAAGGTGGTGCCGTGCATCCCGGGCCTGAGCAGCTCGGCCGCGGCGCCGAAGGCGACCGCCGCGCCGATCGGAAGACCGCCGCCGAGGCCCTTGGCCAGCGTCACGATGTCCGGGTCGACGCCCTCGTGCTGCTGGTACTCGAACCAGGTGCCGGTCCGTCCGATGCCGGTCTGCACCTCGTCCAGGACGAGCAGCGTTCCCGTGGCGCGGGTGATCTCCCGGGCGGCCGACAGGTAGCCGGCCGGCGGGACGACCACGCCCATCTCGCCCTGGATGGGCTCGATGATGACGAAGGCGGTCTCCTCGGTGACGGCCGCCCGCAGCGCCTCGACGTCTCCGTACGGTACGTGGGTGACATCGCCGGGCAGCGGCCGGAACGGCTCCTGCTTGCCGGGCTGGCCGGTGAGCGCGAGCGCGCCCATCGTCCGGCCGTGGAAGCCGCCGTCGGTGGCGACCATGTGGGTGCGCCCGGTCAGTCGGCCGATCTTGAACGCGGCTTCGTTGGCCTCAGCACCAGAGTTGCAGAAGTAAACGCGTCCCGGGCGCCCGAAGAGCTGGACGAGGCGTTCGGCGAGTGCCACCGGCGGCTCCGCGACGAACAGGTTCGAGACGTGGCCGAGCGAGGCGATCTGCTGGGTCACGGCCTGCACGACGGCCGGGTGGGCATGGCCGAGCGCGTTGACCGCGATGCCGCCCACGAAATCGGTGTACTCGGTGCCGTCCGCGTCCCACACCGTCGCACCCGCGCCGCGTACGAGCGAGAGCTTCGGCGTGCCGTAGTTGTCCGTCATGACGTGCTGCCAGCGCTGTGCGAGCTCCTGGTTGGTCACCGCGCTCCCCCTTGTGCGTCCGTTGCGCCTTGTCCGTCGGGCACGACCATCGTGCCGATGCCCTCGTCGGTGAAGATCTCCAGCAGGATCGAGTGCTGGACCCGTCCGTCGATCACGCGGGCGGTGTTGACCCCGTTGCGCACCGCGAACAGGCAGCCCTCCATCTTGGGGACCATGCCGCTGGAGAGTTCGGGAAGGAGCTTCTCCAGCTGACTGGCCGTCAGTTTACTGATGACGTCGTCGCTGTTGGGCCAGTCCTCGTACAGGCCCTCGACGTCGGTGAGGACCATCAGGGTCTCGGCGCCCAGCGCCGCAGCGAGTGCCGCAGCCGCCGTATCAGCATTGACGTTGTAGACATGTCCGTCGTCCTGGGAGCGGGCGATCGAGGAGATGACCGGGATCCGGCCGTCGTCCAGGAGCGCCTGGATGGCGCCCGGGTCGATCGCGGTGATCTGGCCGACCCGGCCGATGTCGACCAGTTCGCCGTCGATCTCGGGGCGGTGCTGGGTGGCGGTGATGGTGTGGGCGTCCTCGCCGGTCATGCCGACGGCGAGCGGCCCGTGCTGGTTGAGCAGCCCGACGAGCTCGCGCTGCACCTGCCCGGCGAGCACCATCCGGACCACGTCCATGGCCTCGGGCGTGGTGACCCTGAGGCCCGCCTTGAACTCGCTGACCAGGCCCTGCTTGTCGAGCTGGGCGCTGATCTGCGGGCCGCCGCCGTGCACGACGACGGGCTTGAGGCCGGACTGCCGCAGGAACACGACGTCCTGGGCGAAGGCGGCCTTCAGCTCCTCGTCGACCATGGCGTTGCCGCCGAACTTGATCACGACGGTCTTGCCGTGGTGCCGGGTCAGCCAGGGCAGCGCCTCGATGAGGGTCTGCGCCTTGGGCAGTGCCGTGTGTTTGCGAGTGCTCATGAGCTGTACGCACTGTTCTCGTGGACGTAGTCGGCGGTGAGGTCGTTGGCCCAGATGACGACGGGCTCGCTGCCGCCGGCGGCGAGGTCGGCGGTGATCCTTACCTCCCGGTAGCGCATGTCGACGAGGTCGCGGTCCTCGCCGACCGAGCCGTTCTTGCAGACCCAGACGCCGTTGATGGCGACGTTGAGCCGATCGGGGTCGAACGCGGCCTTCGTGGTGCCGATGGCGGAGAGCACCCGGCCCCAGTTGGGGTCCTCGCCGTGGATCGCGCACTTGAGCAGGTTGTTCCGCGCGATGGACCGTCCGACCTCGACGGCGTCGTCCTCGCTCGCGGCGTTGATGACCTCGATGCGGATGTCCTTGGACGCACCCTCGGCGTCCCCGATGAGCTGCCGCGCGAGATCGTCGCAGACGGCCCGTACGGCCTCGGCGAAGTCCCCGTATTCCGGGACAAGTTGGGAAGCGCCGGAGGCGAGCAGCAGCACGGTGTCGTTGGTGGACATGCAGCCGTCGGAGTCGACCCGGTCGAACGTCTGCCGCGTCGCGTCGCGCAGCGCCCTGTCGAGCGTGGCGGCGTCGAGGTCGGCGTCGGTGGTGAGCACGACGAGCATGGTGGCGAGCCCGGGGGCGAGCATGCCCGCGCCCTTGGCCATGCCGCCGACGGTCCAGCCGTCCTTGGTGACCACGCTGGTCTTGTGCACGGTGTCGGTGGTCTTGATGGCGATGGCGGCCTTTTCGCCGCCGTGCGCGGAGAGTTCGGCGGCCGCCTGCTCGATGCCGGGCAGGAGCTTGTCCATCGGGAGCAGCACGCCGATGAGCCCGGTGGACGCGACGGCGACCTCGCCCGCACTGTGCCCGTCGAGCACCTCGGCGACCTTCTCGGCCGTGGCGTGGGTGTCCTGGAAGCCCTTGGGTCCCGTACAGGCGTTGGCACCACCGGAGTTGAGGACGACGGCGCTCACCTCGCCGCCCTTGAGCACCTGCTCGGACCACAGGACCGGGGCAGCCTTGACGCGGTTGGAGGTGAAGACGCCCGCGGCGGCGCGGCGGGGCCCGGTGTTGACCACGAGGGCCAGGTCCGGGTTGCCGTTCTGCTTGATCCCGGCGGCGATGCCCGCCGCCGTGAATCCCTGCGCTGCGGTCACGCTCACGGCGCAACTCCAATCGTCGAAAGGCCGGTGGACTCGTCGAGTCCGAGGGCGATGTTCATGCTCTGCACCGCGCCGCCGGCGGTGCCCTTCGTGAGGTTGTCGATGGCGCTGATGGCGATCACGCGCCCGGCGCTCTCGTCGTACGCCACCTGCACCTGAACGGAGTTGGATCCGTACACGGAGGCGGTGGCGGGCCACTGCCCCGCGGGGAGCAGGTGCACGAACGGCTCGTCCGCGAAGGCCTTCTCGTACGCGGCCCGTACGCCCTCGGCGGTGACGCCGTCCTTCGCCTTCGCGGAACAGGTGGCGAGGATGCCGCGGGACATGGGCGCGAGGGTGGGCGTGAAGGACACGGTGACGTCCTGGCCCGCCACGGCGCTCAGGTTCTGGATCATCTCGGGGGTGTGCCGGTGCCCGCCGCCGACCCCGTACGGGGACATCGAGCCCATCACCTCGCTGCCGAGCAGATGCGGCTTGAGCGCCTTGCCCGCGCCGGAGGTGCCGGTGGCGGCGACGATCACGGCGTCGCTCTCCACGAGGCCGTTCTGGTACGCGGGGAAGAGCGCGAGGGAGACGGCGGTCGGGTAGCAGCCGGGCACGGCGATCCGCCGCGTCGACTCCAACGCCGCCCGCGCGCCCGGCAGTTCGGGCAACCCGTAGGGCCAGGACCCGGCGTGCGCCGAACCGTAGAACTTCTCCCAGTCGGCGGCGTTCCGGAGCCGGAAGTCGGCCCCCATGTCGACGACGAGGACGTCCGGCCCGAGCTGATCGGCCACGGCCGCGGACTGCCCGTGCGGCAGCGCCAGAAAGACGACATCGTGCCCGGAGAGCACCTCGGCGGTGGTCGGTTCGAGCGTCCGCCCGGCCAGCGGGACGAGATGCGGCTGAAGCGAACCGAGCAGCTGCCCGGCGTTGGAGTTCGCGGTCAGCGCCCCGATCTCGACCCCAGGATGCCCAAGCAGCAGGCGCAGAAGCTCCCCGCCCGCATACCCACTGGCCCCTGCCACTGCCGCACGTACCGCCGCCATCGTTCCTCCTCGGTGATGGCATGACTATACGCAGCGTTGCAGTTTTATGCAATGAGACTCGGGGGCGCCCGGCGTCCCAGTGTGGTCGGAGCGGCTGAGCGAGCCCTGTCTGACCTGCGCATAGGGCCTCGGGGGTGATCCGTCACCGGGCGTCGCGCAGCTGAAGGAGGTACGTCGCGGTCAGTGCCACGACACGGTCCGTGTCGTGCGACAGCTCCACGAGGGCGTGGGACGCCCGGGTGCCCGGGATGCCCGCGAGCGCCTGGGTCAGCCGTCCGCGTGCGGGCGCTTGCGTGGTGGCGTGGGCGAGGCGGTCGACGAGCCCGGTCGCGATCCGGTCCGCCGTTGCGGTGTCGCTCGCCAGAACGCTCAGTGCGTCGGCGGCGTCGGTGTCGTTCCTGCCTTCCGCGATCATGTCGATGAGCGTCGGGACCGCGTCGATCACCCCACGCGTTCCGAGCGCCAGAGCCGCGTACCCGCGGACCACGGCATCGGGATGCGCGAGGGCATCCCGCAGGTGGTTGTCGGCCTCGCCTTCAGCCATCTCGGCGAGGGACTGAACGGCACGTTTGCGCACCGCGGGCACCGGTGAGCCGAGGCCGTGCGCCAGCAGGGCCGGGCCGTCGTCGCCCGATCGCGCCAGCGCCCAGCGAAGGGCGCCGGAGACGTTAGGGTCCGTCTCGTTCAGTGCCGCCTCGACGAGGGCTTCCACCGGCACTTCGTCGGCCGAGGCAAGAGCCGCGCGCTGGCGCGCGTCGGCGTTCTTCGACCCCAGGGCCTGGAGGAGTACGACCACTTGGAGGACGTCCTCCCACCCGGCGGGGCCGGCGGCATCGATCCGGCGCAGCCGCGTGAGCAGCTCGGTCTCGGCGGCGATGCGTTCGCGGGTCCGGCGGATGAGGTCGTCGACGAGCGCCGAGGGCGTGAAGTGGGGGTCGTCGAGCGCGCGACCGATCTCGCGCAGCGAAAGACCCAGCGACCGCAGGCTCTCGACGTGGAAGATCCGCCGGATGTCCTGCTCGGAGTACTCCCGGTAGCCGGAGCCGGTACGGCCCGAGGGCCGCACCAGACCGAGCGACTCGTAATGCCGGAGCATGCGGGCACTGACCCCGGACCGTCGGGCCACCTCACCGATCAACACGCCTTATCGTCCCTCCTGGCCGGACCCGCCGAGAGCCACGACCCGCTTCGCCTCCTCGATCGCGAACTCGAATCCGGCGTCCGGGTCGCGCAGCAGCCGTTGTGTGGCGCGTGCGTGCGCGCGCACGCACGGGTCGGCGACCGTCGCGGCAGCGAGCAGAGCCGGCACGATCACTTCCCCCAGCGCGACCAGTGCCCGGCTGAGACTCAGCTGCGTCTCCCGCCCACCGCGCCCGAGCTGCGTCGCCAACACCGCGGCCAACGCTGCCTCCTCGCCCTCCGGTACGAGTATGGCCGCAGCCCGCCAGGCACTGCGCGCGACCTCGTCGTCGGCGTCGGACAACAGCGCCCGCGTGATCGCCGGCCACGCCTGCCGGTCCCCGATCTTGGACAGCGTGTGCAGCGCCTGGCTCCGAGCCTGCGCCCGCTTCGAGCGGACCTCGCGGATCAGCACGGGCAGGGTCATGTCCACCGGGTGGCGCGTGAGGGCCCAGGTCAGCATGTCGCGGACGAGGAACTCGGGCTCGATCGCGCATCGCTCGACGAGCCTGTCGACGAAGCGCGGGTCGGGCGTCGTGCCGACCGCCAGAGCGGCCCGCAGCCGCACGGACGAACGGCCGTCCTCCAGCCCCTGGAGCGCTCGGGCCGCATCCGTGTCCTGTCTCGTGATCGTCATCGAGACCACCTCCTTGGCAAGCAGTGAAGGGCTTGTCACCGTGTCAAGGTCAAACAGGGCCCGCCGCCGAGGAGCCGGTCCATCGGCCCTCGGCGGCGGGCTCGACGCGCCGCCCGGCGGGTCTGCGGCATCAAGCCTTCATCAGGCCCTGCCCTTGAGGGTCTGCCGGATCCAGTCCGCGTAGGCGGGCACATTCGTGTAGAGGCCCGGCCCGGCCGAGCACGCGACCCCGGGGGCGCCCGGGCCCGAGGTGGCTCCGACGAGCTCCCACCGTCCGTGCCTGCCCTTCTGGAGCTGCGGCCCACCGGAGTCCCCGAAGCACGCCATCGCCCCGGACACGCGGCTGATCGTGCACAGCCGCGTCCGGTCCGCATAGCCGGGGGCGCATTCGGCGTCGGCACCCCTGCGCGTGTCGAGCTCGCGCAACCGCTCCGCGAACTTCAGCTCGCTGTCGCTGGTGGTGCCGAATCCCAGGATGCGGGTCGGGGTGCCGGGCCGTCCGGGCCGTTCCGCGATCCGGATCGGCTTCTCGGTGACCGGGCGGTCCAGACGTACCAGCGCGATGTCGTCGCGGTTGGCGGCCTTCCCGTCACCGTTCACATAGCCGGGGTGGACGACGATCCGCTCGATCGCCCGGACGGTTCCCCCGGACTTCCGCGCCTCGCTGCCGATCCGGACGATGCCGTCCAGCTCGATGCCGTCGCCCCGCACACAGTGGGCCGCCGTCAGCACCCACTGCGGATCGACCAGCGACGCCCCGCAACTGCCGTCGTAAAGACCTTGCTTCGGGGCCGACTCCGGGATCGTCGCCATGAACGGGTAGTGCTCGGTGGGACCGGTCCCGTTGACGATCGCTCCGGCGCTGCCGGTCATCAGGGTGGCGCACGTCGCGACTGCGAGAACGCCGACGGCGGCGGTGCGCGCCCCACGGCGGCGAACCGACTTCAAACTGAACATCCAGGGTTTCCTTCGCTCGTGGATCCGGACGCGTCCACCCTGCTTGTCCAAGATTCACGGGGCCATCCGGGTAGCGAGCCCGAACACGGTGGGGATATCCCCCGTCTCCGCCCACGGATCAACCAGCCGATCCCAGAACCGGCCCGCGGCACGGCCGGACAGGACACCCGGCGTGACCGACGTCGAACCCGGCGGCGGCTTCGTCTGGCCCGACCCGGCCGCCGTATGCATCGACGTCGTGACCGTCCCGGAACCCAGGACGACGACGAAGAACCGTGTCCACATCGATCTCGCCACCACCTCCGCGGCCCATCAGGCGGGGCTGGTCAGACGCCTGAAGGCGCTCGGTGCGACGCCCGCCGACGTGGGCCAGGGCGACGTGCCGTGGACGGTCCTCGCCGAACCCAACACGCCTGACCACCAGTTCTGAGGATGCGCGCACGTCAGAGAATGCAGAAGCCCCGCACGGCACTTGGGCCGCACGGGGCGTTTTGCTGTCTGGGAGTTGGTCAGTTGCAGAACGACGACTTCACAGCGGTCACGATGTTCGCGGCCTGGTCGTCCGTGAGGCTCGGCACCGTGCCGCCCTCAAAGCGGGCTTTGGCCTTCTTCTGGATCATGGCATCAGCCTCGCCGTACTTGATGTCCGAGCACACGTCCCGCGCTCGGCTCACGGCCCGTCTTCCTTCACGACTAGCCCCGCGTCGATGGTGCGCAGTGCTCGTATCAGCGCCTCACGCCGCCCCGCGTCGGGTGACGGGACGCCGGACGGCTTGGACGCTGCCTCGCTCGGCTTGTCGGCGGGCTTGGCGGGTGCCGTGGTGGGCTTGGGCTCCGCTTCGGCCTTGTCGGGCTTGTCCTCGAACAGGGACAACAACCCGCCGAACGCGAGCAGTCCCACGATCGCGATGATCCAAATCTTCGTTTTCCGCTGCATAGCGGCCCCTCCCCTGATGCTGCGTGCAAGATCGCTCTTGACTATCACATTGCCTTCACGTGACCCGCCCTGTTCGGCCATGTTGCGTGCGGCGGACGGTGGTCGTCCCACTGCGGGGCCGGGTAGCACTTCCCGGCGTGCTCTGGGCAGGCCCAAAGCGTCGTTCCGGGGCCGCTGTTGCCCTGTATCCATCGGATGGGAGCAGGGGCGTTGGTGAGCTGGTGACAGTCGATGCAGAGCGCCACGTTGCCGAGCGGGGACGGATCAGTGATTCCGTCGCGGGTCATGCGTGCACCCCCGCCCGAACGGGAGTGATGTTGGTGGTGGGGTGGTCGTAGTCGACGCCGTTTTCTGCGAACGCTGCGGCCCACCGCCGCTCGCGCTGTACATGCGGCAGCCCGGCACCCTCGCGGAAGATCTCGCGGACGGTTTCGGCGCTCGGCTCTTGCCACGGTGTGCACCACACGGAAGCGGGCACGGACTGGCTTGTGGGCTCGGGCTGTTCGGCAAGGAACGCGGCGGTGTGGCGTCCGGGCCGGTGAGTCCAGGGCAGTAAGGCGAAGTTGTCTCCGCTCTCCCCATGTCTGAGCGCCCGAGTGATCCGCACGCACCGCACGCCCCTTATCTGCGGGTGCTGGAAGCGCTCACCACGGACATCAAGGCGGGCACCTATGGGCCGGGCGACCGCATTCCATCCGAAGCGGAGTTGTGCGAGCGGTTCAAAGTGGCGCGTGAGACCGCCCGCCGAGCGGTGCGGGTGCTCAGGGAGCGCGGAATCGTTCAGACCGAGTAGGGCAAGGGAACGTTCGTCGTCGGTGCGGACAACAACCAAGACGAGAAGTAGCCCCGCCTGCCCGCCACGGGGGAGAGACGGACAGGCAGGGCTACTCTCCCGGCCCTACGCGGCTGCACCTCCCGGTACAGGGTTGTCCGGCTCACCCAGCCAGACGTGTTCACCGGCGGTGTCCACGGTCAGGCCGAAACGCTCGATGGCGGGACGCCCTTGTGCGGTCCACCATTCGAGCCCGGTTTGCACGTCATCCCACAGCCGGCGACGCCCTGACTGCCACACGCGGGTAGCGGCGTTGTCCCGGAACTGCGCGCACGCCCAAGAGCGGTCCGTCAGTCCGTAGAACCAGACGGCGCGCGTACCTTCATCCCTATCGGCGGTGACGCGAACGCAGTCCCGGACGCATAGGCCAACCACGAAGTCTTCAACACTGAATCGACCGCCCAAGAGCTGTTCCTCGGTGACGGTGCTCGATGACTCGTCCCCATCGGCAACGCTGCCCGATACGTACTCGGCGTGTGGCACGAGTGGTTGACGTTGGGTGCGTGCCTTCATGAACTCCACGGGCCCCGTGAACAGTCCCGACGCGCTCTCTCCGCCGTCGGCAACGACCAACCGGGCTACGGCGTCCCCGTTGCTGTAGTGGGTCCCCCACGGAGCCACGATGATTCCGCCGGCTCGGGACTGCTCAACCCATGCATGGGGGATGGACCGCAGGCCACATGTGGCAATGATCCGGTCGTACGGCGCCCCCTCTCTGTAGCCCTGGAGTCCGTCGCGGGTCACCACACATACAGGAAGTCCGAACAGGTTGAGTGCCGTACGGGCCTCTGCCGCAACGCTGGAATCAAGCTCGACGCTGACGACGTTCTCGGCCCCCAACCGGTGAGCAAGTAGTGCGGCGTTCCACCCTGTCCCGGTGCCGATTTCCAAGACCCGATTACCGGGCTTCACGTCTAGATCGGCGAGCATCCGGAACACGACGGACGGCATGGACGCTGATGACGTGGACACGCTTCCGGGGTCGTTGCCGGTGTGCTTGCCATCGTCCCATTGCGTCACAACGGGAACGTCTGAGTCTGCGTATCCGTACCACGCTTCCGGGTCGTCCGCGCGTGACACGGGAACACTCTGTCCCGTCTTCATGTCCCATGGCCAGATGAGGTCAGGGAGGAAGCCGGCGCGTGGAACGGCAGCGAATGAAGGCGCCCAGTCCGAGGAGAGCACGCCCCGGGACATGAGGACACGCCCCAGCTGTGTGCGGCTGGGGCGTTCCTGGTGTGCGTTGGTGGCCACTGGTTAGGCAGCCTTCGGCGGGTTGGGAACTCCGGGGCCCCCATCAGGGGTGGGCGGCTGGTGCGGTCCGGGGTAGGGCTCACCGGGGAGTTTGTCGCCGCCGTTGGCCAGTGTGGCGCTCAAGGTGCTCTCCTTCGCCTGGCTCCGGCTGCGCCGTGGGATCAATATCCGCGGCACTCAACTTCCCTACCTGCGCGAGATGTTGGGCACTCTCCCCGAATCGTGAGGCCAACACGACCGCCTGCCCCCAGCTGAGGTCCGCGCGCCCCGCCAGGGCGGAAGCAAGCTCGGCGTCGGCGACCCCGACCAGCCGATCGACCAGCTCGGAAGGCAAGGCGGCATGGGCAGCAAGCCCTCAGAGGACATGATGCATGGAAGGAATCCTGCCTGGCTCCGCCGCGGGACGGCTCGGAGAATTCCGCGCCCTCTACGTGAACCATCCACGTCATCGAAATCAACGGGTCGCCCCACGAGTGCCCCAACTGGGCCAGTGTGCAAGGCAGTTGACCCAACAGAAAGTAACCGTTCCCGAAAACCGTCCCCCCGGACGCAGCATTGTGATGATGTGGCCTTCCGCGCCTGCCCGAGTCCAGGGAGTCCGTCGTGCCCCGAACAGCTCAAGAGATCTTCCAGAGTTGCGTCTACGCCGGTGCCATGACCCGGAACGCCGATGCCTTCGCCGAGCTCTTCACCGTGGACGGCGTCTTCGAGGCGCCGCTCATGCCCGACGGCGCCGCCTTCCCCAGGCGGTTGGTGGGTCGCGAGGAGATCCGCGGTGTGATGGCCGCGTACTACGAGCAACAGGGCAAGGACGGCCGCACCCCGAACCTGGAGAAGTCCGGATACGTCCTGCACACCACTGCCGACCCCGACGTGTTCATCGCCGAAATCGACACGGTCTTCGACGGAGACGAGGGCGACGTGTCGGTCTCGCTCGTGCAGATCTTCCGCATCCGCGACGGGAAGATCGCTCGGCTGCGGGACTACTTCGCGCCGGAGTTGATGGACTGAGGACTTCCGGGTCATCGCCGCACACCCGCACGTGACGCACACTGCGCGGAGCGCGACAACCCAGCACGCCCCACCCGGGCTAAGCTCCACCCCATGGCCCTGACCATGGATGACGTCGACCGGTTCGAGGCGGCCCGGCCGCGCCTGGAGGCCATTGCCTATCGGATGCTCGGCTCCGCCTGCGAGGCCGAGGATGCTGTGCAGGAGACGTTTCTGCGGTGGCAGGCCGGTGACGTCGAGCGGATCGAGGTGCCCGAGGCCTGGTTGACGAAGGTGCTCACCAATCTGTGCCTCAACCAGCTCTCTTCGGCCCGCGCGCGGCGCGAGACCTATGTGGGGCAGTGGCTTCCCGAGCCGTTGCTCGAAGGGGACCGGATGCTCGGGCCCGCCGACACCGTCGAGCAGCGTGAGTCGGTCTCGTTCGCGGTGCTCGCCCTTCTTGAGCGCCTCTCCCCCAACGAGCGGGCGGTGTACGTGCTGCGGGAGGCGTTCGCGTACTCGCACCGGGAGATCGCCGAGATCCTCGACATCAGCGAGGCCGCCGCCCAGCAGATCTTCCACCGCGCCAAGAAGCACATCGCCGAGGGCAAGGCCCGTACCGAGATCGACGAGGCGGCCGCACGGCGGATCGTGGACGAGTTCCTCGCGGCCGCCACCAGCGGCCGGACCGAGCCGCTCGTTCGGCTGCTCACCCAGGAGGCCATCGCGGTCGGCGACGGCGGCGGAAGGGTCCCGGCTCGCGCGAAGGCGTTCGAGGGTGCTGTCGCGGTCGCGAAGTTCCTGCGGGGCCTGTTCAAGCCCAGCAAGGCCAAGCGCGACCTGATCGGCGGCACGGCCGAGGTCTACGCCGCGACCGCCAACGGTGGCCCCGCCGTCGTGGTGATCGTCGACGGCCGGGTCTACGGCGTCATGTGCCTGGAGGTCACCGCCGAGGGCATCGCCGCCGTCCGCAGCCAGGTCAACCCCGACAAGCTCAACCGCGCCACCGAGCGGTGGGCGGCCGCCGAACACGGGGAACCCCTGTTCACAGCCTTCTAGCCCAGGGTGTGATCTGGTTCACATCGCTCTCCTGTCAGGAAACGGCGGGCTGCCCGGTTCAAGGGGCGAAACCGTGCGAGACAGGAGCAGGGATATGCAGCACCGCATCATCGTCCTCGGAGCCGGATACAGCGGAGCCATCGCCGCCGGGCGGCTCGCCAAGCGGCTACGGCGCGAAGACGTCGCCATCACCCTCGTCAACGCCGAGCCCGACTTCGTCGAGCGCGTCCGGATGCACCAGCTCGCGGTCGGCCGGCACCTCAGGCCCCGGCCCTTCGCCGAGATGTTCGCGGGCACCGGCGTCGAGCTGAAGTTCGCGCAGGTCACCGTGGTCGATGTCGATCGGAGGACCGTCGCCGTCGCCGATGCCGACGGCGCCGAGCAGCAACTGTCGTACGACACCCTCGTGTACGCCCTCGGAAGTGCCTGGAACGACCAGGGCGTTCCAGGCGCCGCCGAGCACGCCCACCAGATCGCGAGCCGCCCCGGCGCGCTGCGGCTGCGCGAGCGCCTCGCCCGTCTGGCAGGCGGGGAGTCCGTGGTCGTGGTCGGCGGCGGACTCACCGGCCTGGAGGCCGCGACCGAGATCGCCGAGGCGCGCCCGGACCTCGATGTCGCCCTCGCCGCCCGGGGCGGCCTCGGCGACTGGCTCTCGCCCAAGGGCCGCCGTCACGTGCGGGACGTCTTCGGCAGGCTCGGCGTCACCGCGTACGAGAACGTCGATGTCACCGGCGTCGAGGACGGCCAGGTGGTCATCGCCGACGGCACGTTCATCCCGGCCTCGGTCACGGTGTGGACCACCGGCTTCGCCGTCCACCCGATCGCGCGAGCCACCACGCTCGATGTCACCGACACCGGCCAGATCGTGGTCGACGGGACCATGCGGTCGGTCTCGCACCCGGACGTGTACGCCATCGGTGACGCGGCCATGGCGATGGGCCCCGGCGACAAGCCGCTGCGGATGTCGTGCGCCTCGGGCACCCCCATGGCGTGGCAGGCCGCCGACGCCATCGCGGCCCACCTGACCGGCGGAAAGCTCCCGAGCGTGCCGCTGCGCTACTTCAACCAGTGCATCTCGCTGGGCCGCAAGGAGGGCCTGATCCAGTACGTCACCGCCGACGACCGCGCCGTCCGGGCGGCCCTGACGGGGCGGTTCGCCGCGCTCTACAAGGAGCTGGTCTGCAAGGGCGCGGCCTGGGGCGTCGCCAACCCGCTGCTCGGGATGCCGGCCCGGCGCCGCCCCGTCGTGGTGCGCGAGCCGGCCGGGGTGGACCCGGCGGTCAAGGCGCCGGCCTGACCGCGACCGGCCGTCCGGAAGGGCGGGGCGCCCATTCCGCCCCGCCCTATCCGACCCGCTCCGACAGGAACGCCTCCCACGTGCGGCTGCCCACCGTCGCCCGGTCCAGGGACAGGTTCTCGCCCGCCCGGTACGCGCGGCCCGTCTTTCCCGGGAGACGGATCGGCAGCATCGGGCGGCGGCTGCCGCGTGCCGCCAGGTAGCCGCGGGCCAGGTCGGCCATCGCGTACACCTTCGGGCCGGCCAGGTCCGGCACAAGCCCGGCCGGGTCCCCCAGCGCCAACTCGACCAGCCTGCTTGCCACTTCGCGCGAGTCGACCGGCTGGAAGCGGAGGCCGCCCGGGCAGGGCACCACCGGCAGCTTCGCCATCTTCGACACGACCGTCAGGGTCAGGTCGTGGAACTGGGCGGCGCGCAGCGTGGTGTACGGGATGCCGGATTCGGCGATGGCCCGCTCGGCGCCGAGCTTGGACCTGAAGTAGGCCAACGGCATCGTGTCCGTACCGATGACGGAGATGTAGACCAGGTACCGCACCCCGGCCCGCTTCGCCGCGCGTACGAGGTTGCGGGTCGCCTCGTCGTCGCCCTTGGCGCCGCCCGCGAGGTGCAGGACCGTCTCGACCCCGTCGAGCGCCGCCCCGATGCCCTCGTCCTTGAGCAGGTCGGCGGTCACGTACTCGATGCCGTCCGCGGACGGGCGCTCCTGCCGGGTGAGGACCCGTACGTCGCGGCCCGCCGCCCGCAGCAGCGGGACGACGTGGCCGCCCAGCGTGCCCGTGCCGCCGGTGACGAGGATGGGGGACGTCGATGTCATGGCTGCTCCAGCTTGTCCGGTGCGAGGGCCGGGCCCCCGCCGCGTTCCGCCCGGTTGGGTGGATCTGCCGCTCTGACACCGGGGGCCGGGCGAATGTGACACGGGTTCCGCGCGCCCGGCCCTCGGCCCGTACGGTGTCCGGCAACCGAGCAGGGAGGACACCCCGTGGGTGAGAACAAGCGGCTGATGCTGGCCGGCGAGTGGTACATCCCCGACGACCCCGAACTCCGCGCCGACACCGAGCGCCGCGTCGAGCTGTGCGCCGCCTACAACGCGGCCACCACGCTCCCGTCCGCCGACCGGCACGAGATCCTCACGGAGCTGCTCGGCCGGGTCGGCGCATCCGTACGCATCAGGGCGCCGTTCCAGTGCGACTTCGGCTATAACATCACCATCGGCGCCGGTACGTTCGTGAACTTCGGCGCGATCTTCCTCGACACCGGCCAGATCACCGTCGGCGCCGATGTCCAGATCGGTCCGAACGTCCAACTCCTCACCCCCACCCACGAGTTGGACGCCGAGCGGCGGCGGGCGGGCTGGGAGAAGGCGCTGCCCGTGACCATCGGGGACAACGTGTGGCTGGGCGGCGGCGTGATCGTGTGCCCCGGGGTGGCAATCGGTGCGAACACGGTGGTGGGCGCGGGCGCCGTCGTCACCAAGGACCTGCCGCCGAACGTGCTCGCGGTCGGCAACCCGGCCCGGGTCGTGCGCGACCTGACCTGACCGGACCTGGGCCGGCTTGAGCCGAACTCTGCGTCAGGCAGCCGCCGGGCCGGCCCAGGCCCCCGCCTCCAGACACAGGTGCCAGCGCCGGGCTGTTCCGGTCAGGGTGACCGTCGACAGCGGGCGGACCTCGACGTTCCAGTACGCGGCGGGCGGCGCCTTCAGGGCGTAGACCAACGCTGCCCGGACGACGGCGGGTTCGGCGACCGCCAGGATCGAGCCGCCGTCGTCCGCGGTCCGCCGTGGCCAGCAGGATGCGGCGCAGGCCGTGCGGCTCCAGGTGGTCCCGCACGGCGGCCACAAGCGCGGTGCCGAGGCCCTTGCCGCGGACGGCGGGATCGACGTACACATCGCAGAGCCAGGCGAAGGTGGCGTGGTCGGTGACGACCCGCGCATAGGCCACCTGCTCGCCCGAACTCGCTTCATACACCCCGAAGTTGAGGGATCCGGCGATGGCGGCGTCCTGCTTTTCCCGGCTGCGCCCGAGCGCCCAGTACGCGTCCGTGGAGAGCCAGTGGTGGACGCGGGCGGCATCGATGCGCGCCGGGTCGCTGAAGATCGCGTACTCGCGGAAGATCGCATCACTCATGCGGGGAGCCTCGCAGGCGGCGGGCCGATTGTCAGTGGCGGATGCCACGCTGGTTGCCATGAGAGAGATACGAGGGACCGGCGCGCCGGCCGCCCGCTAATTCAGCACCTCGTCCAGGGCCGTGCGCAGCCTCCGTACCGCTTCGGTGATCTCCGCGCGGCCCGTCACGCCCGCGAAGCCGAGGCGGATGTGGCCGGCCGGGGGTTCGGCGCTGAAGTAGGGGCGGCCGGGGGCGACGGCGACACCCGCGCGCAGGGCCGCGGACTGGACGGCGCTCTCCGGGGCGCCATCGGGCAGGCGGAGCCAGAGGTGGTAGCCGCCGGAGGGGATGTGAGGCAGGGAGAGTTCGGGGAGGTGGTGCAGGACGGCGGCGGCCAGGGTTTCCCGGCGCGCGGTCAACTCGGCTGATACGGCGCGCAGATGGCGGCTCCAGGCCGGGGAGCCGACGAGTTCGAGGGCGGTCTCCTGCAGGGGGCGCGGCACGAAGAACGAGTCGACGACCTGGATGGCGCGCAGCCGTTCCAGTACGGGCCCGCGGGCGGCGAGCGCACCGACCCTGAGGCTCGGCGAGGTCGCCTTGGTGAGCGATGAGACATGGACGACGACGCCGTCGGGGTCGTCGGCTGCGAGCGGGGCGGGCAGCGGGCCCGCGTCCTGGTGGGCGAGCCGGCGGGCGAAGTCGTCCTCGACGACGAACGCGCCGAAGGAGTGGGCGATGCGGACCACTTCGCGGCCGCGGTCCGGGGAGAGGAGCGCGCCGGTCGGGTTCTGGAAGAGGGGCTGGCAGATGACGACGCGCGCGCCGGTGGCTTCGAAGGCGCGGGAGAGGAGTTCGGGGCGGATGCCGTCCGGGTCGACGGGGACCGGGACGGGGCGCAGGCCCGAGGCGCGGGCGATGGCCAGCAGACCGGGATAGGTGGGTGACTCGACGAGGACGGGTGCGCCGGGCGCGGCGAGCGCGCGCAGGGTGGTGGTCAGGGCGGTCTGGCCGCCCGCGGTGACCAGGACGTCGGCGGCGGTGACGGTGCCGCCGATCTCCCGGGCGAACCATTCGCGCAGCTCGGTGAGCCCGTCGACGGGCGGGCGGCCCCAGACGCCGGGGCGCCGGCCGGCCCGGCCGAGGGCGGCGGCCATGGCCCGCTCGGGCCGCAGACCGGGGTCGAGGTAGCCGCCGCTGAGGTCGATGACGCCGGTCGGCGGAACGTTGAGGGTGGCCAGCACGCCGGTGGCGTCGACCGCACGCGGAGCCGGGTCGGTGGCGCCGTCGGCGCTGAGCGCGACCTCCTGCCAGGAGGTGTCGCCGGTGCGGGCGGTGACCGTGCGCGGCTCGGCGCGGTAGGCGCCCGCGCCGGGCCGGGTGACGACCAGGCCCTCGGCCACGAGCTGGGCGAGCGCGCGGGAGACCGTGACCGGGGAGACCCGGTAGCGCTCGACCAGCGCCCGGCTCGACGGCAGCTTTCCACCCACGGAGTAGCGGTTCAGCTCATTACGAAGAGAGTTCGCCAGATCGACCACACTGCTACGCTCATGCATGACAGCACAGGATAGCGCTACTGCCCGGACGACGATAGCGGTCGACGCGGACGACAGGCCCGGTTCCGTCTCCGGCTCCCTCCTGCCGCGCGGGGCGATGCTCGCCGCGCTCGGCGTGGTCTCCTTCTCGCTCACCTTCCCGGGCACGGCCTGGGGCCTGGAAAGCTTCGGCCCCTGGACGCTCGTGTCGCTGCGCATCGCACTGTCCGCGCTGATCGCGGGTGCTCTGCTGCTCGGGCAGCGGGTGCCGTTCCCCGACCGGGCGCACTGGCCGGGGCTCGCGGTGGTCGCGGGCGGCTCTCTGATCGGGTTCCCGCTGCTCACCACGATCGCCCTGCAGACCTCGACGACCTCGCACGCCGCCGTGGTGATCGGGCTGCTTCCGCTGGCCACGGCGGCGCTCGGCGCGGTGCGCACCGGGCGGCGGCCCTCGCGCGCGTTCTGGGCGGCCGCGCTGGCCGGGGCCGCGGTGGTGGCCGCGTTCACCGTGCAGCAGAGCGGCGGGGCGCTGTCCGCCGGGGATGTGTACCTGTTCGCGGCGCTGCTCGTGTGCGCGGCGGCGTACGTGGAGGGCGGCCGGCTCGCCTCGGTCATGCCGGGCTGGCACGTGGTCGGCTGGGCGCTGCTGCTGTGTCTGCCGTTCGCCCTAGTGGGGGCCGCGGTGGCGCTGTCGTACGAGCCCTGGCGGCTCACCGCGCACGGGGTGGCCGGGCTGCTCTGGCTGGCCGCGGGGTCCAACTTCTTCGGGCTCTACGTCTGGTACCGGGGCCTCGCCGCGATCGGCGTGCCCAAGGCCAGCCAGCTCCAGTTGGCCCAGCCGCTGCTCACGCTGCTGTGGTCGGTGCTGCTGCTCGGTGAGCACCTGTCCCCGGCGGCCCCGCTGGCCGCGGTGGGCGTTCTGGTGTGCATCGCGGTGACCCAGCGGGCCCGGTCCTGAGCCCTGCCAACTTGCCCGTGCCGTCCTAGACTGGCCGCATGCGAGCAATGGTGGGCGACCGACTCCTCGTACACGGCAGGACAGTCGGGCAGCAGGACCGGCAGGCCGAGGTCATCGAAATTCTGGGACCCGACGGCACTCCCCCGTTCCGGGTGCGCTTCGAGGACGGGCACGAAACCCTGATGTCACCGGGCCCCGACACGGTGGTGCAGCACATCACCGAGGACGAGTAGCCGAGAACCTTCAGCGGGCCCGGCGCCGGTAGTGGTCGGCGACGACGCGGGCCATGGCCCCGATGCGGTCCTCGGTGACCTCCTTCGCGGCGAAGAAGCAGTGGCCACGCACCGAGGCGTACCGGTCGGCCAGGGTCAGATGGCGGGACAGCTCCGCCGGGTCCTGCCAGGCGGCGGGCTGCACCGGGTCGCCCGCCTTGTACAGGGCCTCGCCGATGTACAGGTCGACGCCGGTGCCCCGGGCGACCTCGTCCCACCAGGGCACCAGGACGGCGTAGTCGGCGGCGGCGAATCCGATGTTCCAGTACACCTGCGGGCAGATGTAGTCGAGCCAGCCCTCGCGCACCCATGTGCGGGTGTCGGCGTACAGGTCGTCGTAGGTCTGGACGCCGGCCGTGGTCGCCGACCCGCGCTCGTCGCTCGCCGCGTTGCGCCACACCGCGAACGGGCTGATGCCGAAGGCCAGTCGGCGGTTGATCTTCTTGATCCGGGCGGCCGTCTCGCGCACCAGGAGGTCGATGTTGTTCCGCCGCCAGGCATCCCGGTCCGGGAAACCGTCGCCGTACCGCTCGTAGGCCTCGTCGTCGTCGAAGGTCTGGTCCGCCACGGGGTAGGGGTAGAAGTAGTCGTCCCAGTGCACGCCGTCGATGTCGTAGCGGCGCACCGCGTCCAGCATGGCGTCCTCGACGAACCGGCGGACCTCGGGCAGGCCCGGGTTGTAGTAGAGCTTTCCGCCGTACGGGACGGCCCAGTCGGGGTGGACGCGTGCCGGATGCGTCGGGACGAGGCGCGAGAGGTCGGTGTGGTTGGCGATCCGGTACGGGTTGAACCAGGCGTGCAGTTCGAGGCCGCGCCGGTGCGCCTCGTGCACGGCGGTGCCCAGCGGATCCCAGCCGGGGTCCTGGCCCTGGACCCCGGTGAGCCACTCGGACCAGGGCTCGTACGGGGACGGCCAGAGCGCGTCGGCGGTCGGGCGGACCTGGAGGACCACCGCGTTCAGCCGCCGCTCGACCGCCTTGTCCAGATGGGCGAGGAGCTCGGCGCGCTGGGCGGCGGCGGTCAGGCCGGGTCTGGAGGGCCAGTCCCGGTTGGCCACGGACGCCATCCACACCCCGCGGAAGTCCCGGCCGCGGCCCCTGGCCGCCACCGTCCGCACCGCCCGTTCCAGTGTTCCGTCCCGGTCCGCGGCCACCGCGCCGCCCGCCGTGATCAGCCCGCTCAGCGCTCCGGCCGTGCCCGCCACGAAGCCCCGCCGCGTGATTCGTCCCACGTCGCACCCCTCACATTGGTCCCTCGGCCCAGGTGTACCGGAGAGCATGCCCGCCCCGGCCCCTCATGCACGCGCGCGTCCGGAGTAACGTCAGGGGCTTAAGGCGGGCGCCGGAATCACACGGGGGACCTGCCGGGGACTGCAGTAGAGCGAAAGGCACGATGTGACCGACATCGAACGCGTCGGAATTGTGGGCTGTGGCCAGATGGGCGCGGGCATCGCGGAGGTGTGCGCCCGCAGCGGCCTGGACGTCAAGGTCGCCGAGACCACCGGCGAGGCCCTGGAGATCGGCCGCACCCGGCTGCACAACTCCCTCTCGAAGGCAGCCGAGCGCGGCAAGATCACCGAGGAGGAGCGCGACGCGACGCTCGCCCGGCTCAGCTTCACCACCGACCTCGGCGAGTTCGCCGACCGCGACCTCGTGATCGAGGCCGTCGTGGAGAACGAGCAGGTCAAGACCGAGATCTTCCAGGTCCTCGACCAGGTGGTGACCCGCCCGGACGCGATCTTGGCCTCCAACACCTCCTCCATCCCGCTGGTGAAGCTCGCGGTCGCCACCTCGCGCCCCGACCAGGTCATCGGCATCCACTTCTTCAACCCGGCCCCGGTGCAGAAGCTGGTCGAGCTGATTCCCGCGCTCACCACCTCCGAGGGCACGATCAGCCGGGCCCAGGTGCTGGTCGAGAAGGTGCTCGGCAAGCACGCCATCCGTGCCCAGGACCGCTCGGGCTTCGTGGTCAACGCGCTGCTCATCCCGTATCTGCTCTCGGCGATCCGGATGTTCGAGTCGGGCATCGCGAGCCGTGAGGACATCGACAACGGCATGGAGCTCGGCTGCGCCCACCCGATGGGCCCTCTCAAGCTCTCCGACCTGATCGGCCTGGACACGGTCGCCTCGGTCGCGGACTCGATGTACGACGAGTTCAAGGAGCCGCTGTACGCCGCTCCCCCGCTGCTCCAGCGGATGGTCGACGCCGGCCGCCTCGGCCGCAAGACCGGGTCCGGTTTCTACTCGTACGCCTGAGTAAAACGGCGTACGTCTGTATACGCGGGTGTACGTCTGAAAGGCATGAGCCGGGCTCGTACCGCGCACACCGGGTGTGCGGAACGAGCCCGCATATGCCCATCGCACACGCTCCCGTCCCTGGAACACGGCGAGTTGACTCTGAGCCAACACATCAATGGCACGTCCGGAACAGGACTAAGGAGCCACGCCGTGTCCACCGACCCGGGACATTCGACCACCGTCGACGAACTGGCGGAGTTACGACTCCGCCTGGACGTCGGCATGACCCGCCTGGACGGCCAGCTCGCGCTGCTCGCCCAGCGGGGCGAGCAGACGGAGCGCGAACTGACCGACGTGGTGGGACGGGTGGCGGCCCTCGAACATCTGAGGTGGCCGCTCCCCGCCCTCACCGTGCTGACCGCCGTCGGCGCACTCTCGCTCGCCGTGTGGCAGGCCCTCGGTCACTAGACGCTGCGGCGGCTAGCCGTCGGCGAGCCGCATGTGGTGCAGGAGCAGGAGTCCGGCCGCCATGTTGGCGGCCGGGACCTCCCCCCGGGCGACCATGTCGGGCACCAGCTTGAGGGGGATCCACTCGCGGCGGGACGACTCGAAGTCGTCCTCGGGGTGGCCGATGTACTCGGCCGACTCGGACCAGAACAGATGGTGCCGGGCGTCGATCAGCCCGTTGGCGGGCTCGACGGTGAGCAGGGGTTTGAGCGGACCTGGCCGCCAGCCGGTCTCCTCCTCCATTTCGCGGGCGGCCGCGGCCTCGATGTCCTCTCCGTCCTCGACGACCCCGGCGGCCAGTTCCCAGCCCCAGCTGTCGGTGATGAAGCGGTGCCGCCACAGCAGCAGCACCTCGTTGGCGGCGTTGACGACGGTCGCGACGGCGACCGGCCGCAGCCTGATCAGGAAGTGGTCCAGGTGTCGCCCGTCGGGAAGCTCTACGTCCGCGAGGTTGACCCGAAACCAGCGATTCTCATACACAGTTTGTTCGCTCAGGTTCGTCCACTGCACGTTTCTGCCACCTTCCGACAAGTAGATGGCAATATCGCAGCAGGCTGACGGTCACAGGGGAACGCGAAGTGCCCCGTCGATCAGCTCGGCGGCTTCGTCGGCGCCGGCGCAACCGCTCTCGACCAGGTGCTCACGCACCACGCGCAGCCGGTCACGCAATCGCTGCGACTCCATCCCCCGGGCCCGCTCCGCCATTTCGACCGCGGTGGCCACGGCCCGGTCAGCGTCGCCCTGCCGCAGCTCGATCTGCGCGAGCATCGCAAGGCGGTGCACTCTGCCCCTGTCGTGGCAGGGCTCGTCGGCCGCGAGGGCGGCCTGTTCACGCGCGGCCGTCAGATCGCCGAGGCTGAGCAGGGCCTCGGCCACCTGGACATTGACCAGGCCCGGCTGGACGTAGCCGGTCTCGGCCGGCTCCTGGCCCGGCCTGATCCGCCCGGCCGCCGACTCGGCGCTCATGATCGAGGACAGCGCGCTCTGCCCGTCGCCCAGATGCGCGTACGCCTTGGCCTGCATGGCGTGCAGATCGGCCGCGAGTGCGGGGCTCAGCCGGCCGCCCGCCGCCCGCAGGGCCGCCTCCGCGAAGGCGACCGACTGGCGGTAGTCCCGCATGAACAGCGACTGGTTGACAAGGAGCGCGATGACGTAGGCGCCAAGTCCCCTGTCCCCACTGGCCTTCGCGAGCCGCAGCGCCTGGTGGAAGTAGCGCTGGGCGAGACCCTGGGCGTTGGAGTCGTACGCGCAGATTCCGGCGATGGCCACCAACCCGCCGGTGGCGCGGTGCAGTTGGCGCCCGGTGGCGTCCGTGTAGCCGCCGCGCAGTAAGGGGGCGGTCTCCGCGTTGAGGAAGCCGACGATGCGCGAGCGGGTCGCGATGCCGCCCGCCTTGCGGTACATCAGCTCGTAGTGCTCGCGCGCCGAGCGCAGCATCTCGATGTCCGACTCGCCCACCGCGGTCTGCCCGTTGCGGGACACATCGGTGTCCTCCGGCGGGTTCTCCCACTCCCATACGGGCATGACCGCCGGGGTGCCGGTGACCGCCGGGGCGTCGAGTATGTGCGTGCGCTGCTGTTCGTCCGAGCGCCACAGGGCGGTGGCCCGCTCGACGAAACCGGCGAGCGGCGAGCCGTGCGCGGGGACCGGTTCGCCCGGCACCCCGAGGCCGATGTCGTCGAGGGTGACCCGGCGGCGCAGCCGGCCCGCGAGCACCTCGCAGATCAGATCGGGCACCTGGCCGCGCGGCCGCTGGCCCTTCAACCACCGCGCCACGGCGGTGTGTTCGTATCTGAGTGCGAGGCCTCTGGCCCGGCCCGCCTGGTTCACCCGGGCGGCCAGCCCGGCGTGTGAGATCCCCGCCTCGTCCACCAGGGCGTCGAGCAGGGTATTGGGCTGCATGGGGCCCTCCGTTGGCTCGGTGAGGTCAGCGTAGACGAGCCCGGTTCACACGGGGTGTGAAGCGAGTACCCGCATTTATGCGCCGCGCTCTCTGCCCAGGAGAGTCCCCAGTCGGTTGACTCTAAATCGCCTCTCCCTGAGGCGACCGGGCCGCCGGCTCCCCCTCGAACAGTGCGGCGGCCCGCTCCCGGCGCCGTCCGCCCTGTCCGCGCTGCCCGGCACTCCCGGCAGGGTGGCGGCGCCCCACCGTCAGCGGTGAACACCCGCCGCCTCGCTGCCGGCCGGCTGGGCGGGCACCCGGACCCGGTCGTTGCGCAGCACCAGGAGGGCCACGTCGTCCGAGAGCCGTCCGCGGGTGTGGCGCAGGAGCGCGCGCTGGACCTGCTCGACGACGTCCGCCGGGGACACCGGCGAGGTGCGGGCCGCATGGGCGAGGGCCTCGCGCAGCGCGAAGAACCGTCCTGCCCCGTCCCGCGCGTCCTCGGCACCGTCGGTGTGCAGGCACAGCGCTTCGCCGGGCAGCAGCCGGGTGCAGCGCATCGGGGCCAGTTCGGCCGGGAGCGGGAAGGGCCCGAGCGGCGGCAGCGGGTCGCCGGGCGTGAGCGGCTCGGCGCCGCGGCAGAGCCGGTGGGGCCACGGGTGACCGCAGTTGAGGGCGTACACCTCGCCGCCCGGCCGGATCTCCAGGAGCAGTACGGTGACGAACTCCTCGGCGAGCGGGCTGTCCGGCTCGCCGCCACCGGTCGCGGGGTGCTCGGCGCGGCAGCGCTCGCGCAGGTGCCGGGCGAGTGCCCGGTCCAACCTCCGCAGTACGCCGACCAGTTGGGGCTCGTCGTAGGCGGCCTCGCGGAAGCTGCCGAGGACGGCGGCGACCGCGCCGATCGCGCCGAGCCCGTGGCCGCGTACGTCGCCGATCACGACACGCACCCCGTACGGGGTCGACATCGCCTCGTAGAGGTCGCCGCCGATCGACGCGCCGCGGCTCACGGAGAGCTGGCCGGCGGCGAGCGCGATGCCGTCGAGCCGCGAAGGCAAGGGCCTCAGGAGAACCCGCTGGGCGACCTCGGCGATGTGCCGGATCCGCCGCAACTCCCGTTCCGCCGTGGCCCGTACGCCGTTGGCCAGCCACACGACGGCGATCAGGAAGGCGAGGCACGTCGCGATCCGCAGGCCCATGCGGTCGGAGCGGGCCAGCGGGCAGGCCAGCTGCCAGGCGATGACCAGGAGGAGCCAGCAGGACGGCAGGACGAGGGCGACGCCGAGCGCCCGGCGGGAGCGGAGTGCGGCCGCGCAGGCCGAGGTCCATCCCGGTGTACGGATCATGCCGTCGGCCCCCCTGGCCTTTGCGCGCTGCATTGCACCGGCCCGCAAGGGTCGGAAAGCCGCACCGGCCTGCACGGCCGGATTGATTCTGTCGATCGCCCGCACCCTTTTACGAAGACCGACCGGACTTCCACCCGAACGAGTGAGGCGGCAACGGCTCGTTCCTGGACGACGAGAGGGGCGCACCGGGAATCCCGGTGCGCCCCTCTCGGTGCGTGCTCGTGCGGGCTAGGCGCCGCGCAGCACCGCGCCCGTGGCCTCGGCCGCGCGGGCCACCGCCGCGTCGCGGGCGGCCGTGGCCTCCTCGACGGTCAGGGTGCGGTCGGCCGCGCGGAACCGCAGCGCGTAGGCCAGCGACTTCTTGCCCTCGCCGACCTGCTCGCCGCTGTAGACGTCGAACAGCCGGATGGACTCGAGGAGTTCACCGGCGCCGGCGCTCAGCGCGTTCTCCACGGCGGCGGCCGGGACCTGGGCGTCGACGACGAGCGCCACGTCCTGGGTGGCCACCGGGAAGGTGGAGATGCTCGGCGCCTGCACGGTGCCTTCCGAGGCCCGCTCGATGACGTCGAGGTCGAGCTCCATCGCGCAGCTGCGGGCGGGCAGCCCGAACGCCTTGACGACGCGCGGGTGCAGCTCACCGGCGTACCCGGCGAGGGTCTTCACGCCCTCGACGAACACGTACAGTTCGGCGCAGCGGCCCGGGTGCCAGGGGCCGTACTGGCCCTGCTCCACCGCGAGTTCGAGCCCCGCCTCGCGGGCCACGGTCCGGGCGGCCTCGATCGCGTCGGCCCAGTCGGCCGGGCGGCCCTTGCCCCACCAGCCGGCCTGCTCGCGCGCACCGGCGATGACGGCGCCCACATGGCGCGGCTGCACGGGCAGCACGGCGTTGAGGGCGGCGATCTCGTCGTCGGTGGGACGGCGGTCGACGGGCAGCCGGGCCGCGACGCCCGGGGTCGCCGACGGGTGGAAGACCAGGCCCGTCTCGAACAGCGCCAGGTCGTGGCTGCCACGGCCGTCGTTGCGGCGCAGCGTGGCGAGGAGGCCCGGAAGCAGCGTGGTGCGCAGCGCCGGCTCCTCGTCGCTGAGCGGGTTGACCAGCTTCACGACGCTGCGGTTCGCGTCCCCGGCGTCCAGACCCAGCTGGTCGAAGACCGACTCGGCGACGAACGGGTAGCTCGGCGCCTCGGTGAACCCGGCCCCGGCGAGCGCGCGGCCGACCCTGCGGTGCAGGCGCTGACGCTCCGTCAGACCGCGCCCGGCGGGCGGCTTGGGCAGCGTGGAGGGCAGGTTGGCGTAGCCCTCCAGGCGGATGACCTCTTCGGCCAGGTCGTTCGGCTCGGTGAGGTCGGGGCGCCAGGACGGCACGGTCACGACGAGCTCGTCCTGCCCGTACGCGTCGCAGCCGACCTCCTGGAGGCGGCGTACGACGGTCTCGCGGCCGTACTCGATGCCCGCGACGCGGTCCGGGTGGTCCGCGCGCATGGAGATGGTGCGGGGCGCGGACGGCGAGACGATCTCGGTGACGCCGGCCTCGGCCGTGCCGCCCGCGAGCAGCACGAGCAGGTCGACGGTCCGCTGGGCGGCGGCCGCCGCGGCCTGCGGGTCGACGCCGCGCTCGAAGCGCTTGGACGCCTCGGAGGACAGCTTGTGGCGGCGCGCGGTGCGGGCGATGGCGACCGCGTCGAAGTGCGCGGCCTCGATGACGACCTCGGTGGTGCCCTTGACCTCGCCGGTCTCGGGGTCCGTGACGGAGTCGGCGATCTCGGTGTTGGCTCCGCCCATCACCCCGGCGAGGCCGATGGGGCCCCGGTTGTCGGTGATCACGAGGTCGGCGGCGTCCAGCTTGCGCCTGGTGCCGTCGAGGGTGGTGAGGAGCTCGCCCGGCTCGGCGCGGCGCACGCCGACGGGGCCGTCGACCAGGGAGCGGTCGTAGGCGTGCAGCGGCTGGCCGAGCTCGATCATCACGTAGTTGGTGATGTCGACGGCGAGCGAGATCGGGCGCATCCCGGCCTTCTGCAGGCGGCGCTGCAGCCAGATCGGGGAGCGGGCCTCGGGGTCGAGGCCGGTCACGGTGCGCGCGGTGAAGCGGTCGCAGCCGATCGGGTCGGCGACCTTCACCGGGTAGCCGTACGAGTTGGGCGCGGGCACGTCGAGGAGCGCCGGGTCGCGCAGCGGCAGGCCGTAGGCGATGGCGGTCTCGCGGGCGACGCCGCGCATCGACAGGCAGTCGCCGCGGTTGGCGGTGACCGCGATGTCGAGGACCTCGTCGACGAGTTCGAGCAGCGCGATGGCGTCGGTGCCGACCTCGTGCTCCGGCGGCAGCACGATGATGCCGCCGGTGGTGTCCGGGCCCATGCCGAGCTCGTCACTGGAGCAGATCATGCCGTGCGAGGTCCTGCCGTACGTCTTGCGCGCGGCGATCGCGAAGTCGCCGGGCAGCACGGCGCCGGGCAGCACCACGACGACCTTGTCGCCGACCGCGAAGTTGCGGGCGCCGCAGACGATCTCCTGGGGCTCACCGGTGCCGTTGGCCTGGCCGACGTCGACGGTGCAGAAGCGGATGGGCTTCTTGAAGCCCTCCAGCTCCTCGATGGTGAGGACCTTGCCGACGACGAGCGGGCCCTTGAGCCCTGCGCCGAGCTGCTCGACGGTCTCGACCTCAAGGCCGCCGTCGACGAGCTTGGCCTGCACATCGCGGCCGGTCTCGGTGGCGGGGAGGTCGACGTACTCCCGCAGCCAGGAAAGCGGGACCCGCATCAGATCTCCATCCCGAACGGCCGGGTGAACCGGACGTCACCCTCGACCATGTCTCGCATGTCTTCGACGTTGTGGCGGAACATCAGCATTCGTTCGATGCCGAAGCCGAAGGCGAATCCGCTGTACTTCTCGGGGTCCACACCGCAGGCGGCGAGCACCTTCGGGTTGACCATGCCGCAGCCGCCGAGCTCGATCCAGCCCTCGCTGGAGCAGGTGCGGCAGGGCCGGTCCGGGTTGCCGACGGACTCGCCGCGGCAGACGTAGCAGACCATGTCCATCTCGGCGGACGGCTCGGTGAAGGGGAAGAAGTTCGGCCGAAGGCGCGTCTTCATGTCCTCGCCGAACAGTGCCTTGACCATGTGGTCGAGGGTGCCCTTGAGGTCGGCCATGGTGAGGCCCTCGTCCACGGCGAGCAGCTCGACCTGGTGGAAGACCGGGCTGTGCGTGGCGTCCAGCTCGTCGGTGCGGTACACCCGGCCGGGGCAGATCACGTACACCGGAGGCTCGCGGTCGAGCATCGAGCGGATCTGCACGGGCGAGGTGTGGGTGCGCAGCACGACACCGGAGTTGGCGGATCCGTCCGGGCCCTGCACGAAGAACGTGTCGTGCTCGGTGCGGGCCGGGTGGTCCGGGCCGATGTTGAGCGCGTCGAAGGTGAACCACTCGGCCTCGGCCTGCGGGCCCTCGGCGACCTCGTAGCCCATGGCCACGAAGACGTCCTCGATGCGCTCGGAGAGCGTCGTCAGCGGGTGGCGGGCGCCGGCCGGTACGCGGTCGTGGGGCAGCGTGACGTCCACGGCCTCCTCGACCAGGACCCGGGCGTCCCGCTCGTCCTCCAGCTCGGCCTGGCGCGCGGCCAGGGCCTTGTTCACGGCGCCGCGGGCCATGCCCACGAGCTTGCCGGCCGCGGCCTTGGCCTGCGGCGGCAGCGCGCCGATCTCGCGGTTGGCGAGCGAGAGGGGCGAGGTACCACCGGTGTGCGCGGTCTTCGCCTGGGCGAGCGCGTCGAGGTCGCCGGCGGCCGCGAAGGCGGCGAGCGCCTCGTCCCGCATGCGCTCGATCTCTTCCGGTTTCAGTGCCTCGACCTCAACAGGGTCGTACGACTTATTGGGTGCCGACATCTCTTCCCGTGCTTCCGATTGGCCCCCAGCTAACGCTGGGAGGTGCCCCCAGGCCGGGGGTCCCCGCGACCGCGACAGCGATACCGCGATAGCGCGCGGACACAAACGCGCCAAAGGTCGAGTCTAACGGGGTGGTGGAATGCGGTTGCGCCCGTGGGCGGCTCGGGGGCGGTCTACTGGAGATACGCCGGAGCCGCGACGGGCAGGATAAATCGGAACTGAGCGCCGCCGCCGGGGCCGCGGCCCACCGTGATGGTGCCGCCGTGCGCCTCGACGATGCCCTTGACGATGTACAGGCCGAGCCCGGTCCCGCCACGCTTGCTCCCCCGCCAGAAGCGGGTGAAGACACGGCCCATCGACTCCTCGGGGATGCCGGGGCCTTCGTCGCTCACGGTGACGGCCGTTCCCTTCTCGTCGTGCTCGTCGATACGGACGGGCGCTGGTGCCACCTCAATGGTGACGGTTCCCTCGCCGTGGCGCACCGCGTTTTCCAGCAGATTGCCGAGCACCTGGTCGATCTTGTCCGGATCCGCCCACAGATCGGGCAGCGGCCGCTGGATGCGGACCAGGAAGCGGTCCGGGGACTGTCCGGAGGCGACATGGGCCTGGAGGTGGCGGCCGACGGCGGCCGGGATGTCGACCGGCTGGCGGCGCACCTCCAGGCGGCCCGAGTCGATGCGCGAGATGTCGAGGAGTTCGGCGATGAGCCGGGTGACGCGGTTGGCGTCGGCGTCGACGGTCTCCAGCATGAGCCGCTTCTGGTCGTCCGTGAACCGCTCCCACTTGGCGAGCAGCGTCGCGGTGAAGCCCTTCACGGAGGTCAGCGGCGAGCGCAGCTCGTGGGCGACGGTGGCGATCAGCTCGGCGTGCGAGCGTTCGGTGCGCCGCCGGGCCTCGGTGGAGCGCAGGCTGACCACGACCCGGCGCACGGGCCCGGTCGGGTGCTCGCGCACGTAGCGTGCGGAGACCAGCACTTCGCGGCCGCCGGGCAGCAGCAGATTGCGTTCGGGCTGGCCGACCCGGATGGCGAGGCCGCCGTACGGATCGGTGAGCTGCCACCAGCGGCGGCCCTTGAGGTCCTCCAGGGGCAGCGCGTGCTCCAGCGGGAAGCCGAGCGCCTCGTGCTTCGCGACCGCCGTGATCCTGACGGCGGCGGCGTTGAAGCAGATCACCTGCCCCTTGTCGTCGGCGACGACGATGCCGTCGGGCAGGTCGTCGGGGTCGAAGCCGAGGACGTCAGGACGGCCGGACGGGCACAGCGCGGTGCTGTTGCCGATGCTGCTCATGCCGACAGCCATCCCCCTATCCCACCTCTCCGAAGCGCTGAGTGGGCCCCCGAGCCCGCAACACTACTAGTACGAGGTGACGGAGCGGCACCCTCCGGCAGCACGCTGCGCACGAGCGGAGGCGTAGAGGCACACGGCGGCGGCGGTGGCGAGGTTGAGGCTTTCGGCCTTGCCGTGGATGGGCACGCGCACCACGGCGTCCGCGAGTGCGCGGGTCTCCTCGGGCAGGCCCCAGGCCTCGTTGCCGAAGATCCACGCGGTGGGCCCGCCCATGGTCCCGGCGTCGAGCTCCGCGTCGAGGTCTTCCTCGCCGGCGCCGTCGGCCGCGAGGATGCGTACGCCCGCGTCAAGCAGGCCCTGGACGGCCTGCTCGACGGGGACACCCACGGCGACCGGCAGGTGGAAGAGCGAACCGACCGACGCGCGCACGGACTTGGGGTTGTAGAGGTCGACGGAGGCGTCGGTGAGGACGACCGCGTCGGCGCCGGCCGCGTCGGCGCAGCGCAGTACGGTGCCGGCGTTCCCGGGGTCGCGGACGTGCGCGAGCACGGCGACCAGCTTCGGCTCGGCCTTGAGGATCTCCTCGAACGGGGAGTCCAGGAACCGGCAGACGCCGACCAGGCCCTGCGGGGTGACGGTCTGGGAGACCTCGGCGAGCACCTCGTCGTCGGCGTAGTGCACGCGGGCGCCCGCGTGCAGGGCGGCGGCCACGATGTCGGCGTACCGCTCGGCGGCCTCGACGGTGGTGAACAGCTCGACGAGGGTGGGCTCGCCGTCGCTGCGGTGCTCGACGGCCTCGCGCACGGCCTGCGGCCCCTCGGCGATGAACCGGCGTTCCTTGCCCCGGAAGTTGCGCCGGGCGAGCCGCCGGGCGGCGGCGACACGGGGGGAGCGCGGGGAGATCAGCTCGGGGGTGGGCATGTACTCGCGGTCTCTCTACGAGGGGGCGGGGGCAGCCCCGCCAGGGGTCTCCGGAACGCACGGACCCGCAGGCCATCGGCCTGCGGGTCCGGTCCGGCTCAACAAGCCGTCAGGCGCTTACGCGGCCTTCGGGGCGTTGACGTCGCTCGGGAGGGCCTTCTGGGCCACCTCGACGAGCGCGGCGAACGCGTTGGCGTCGTTGACCGCGAGCTCGGCCAGGATCTTGCGGTCCACCTCGATGTTGGCGGCCTTCAGACCCTGGATGAGGCGGTTGTACGTCATGCCGTTCTGGCGGGCAGCGGCGTTGATGCGCTGGATCCACAGCTGACGGAAGTCGCCCTTGCGCTTCTTGCGGTCGTTGTAGTTGTAGACCAGCGAGTGGGTGACCTGCTCCTTGGCCTTGCGGTACAGGCGCGAACGCTGACCGCGGTAGCCGGAGGCCGCCTCGAGGATTGCCCGGCGCTTCTTGTGGGCGTTTACTGCCCGCTTGACGCGTGCCACTTGTTAACTCCTTGTAGCGGGGCCGTGGTTGGACTCACACGACCCGAAATCGAATAGGTCCCGGTCTCGACGTTCCGCCTCCGGAGACCGGAGGCGGAGGAACGTCACTTGCCGAGAAGCTTCTTGACCTTCTTGGCGTCGGCCGGAGCCAGGACGACCGTGCCCGTCAGCGAGCGGGTCTTCTTGGACGACTTGTGCTCGAGCAGGTGGCGCTTGCCGGCGCGCTCACGGAGCACCTTGCCGGAGCCGGTGATCTTGAAGCGCTTGCTGGCACCGCTGTGCGACTTGTTCTTCGGCATAGCGCCGTTATCTCCTCGTCAGTGGCGCTCCCAGCCGGTCCGGGGACCGGCGCTCGGGAGCGTCATATGTATCGGTTGATATCCGGAACGGGCTGTCCCGGAATCAGGCCTCGGCGGGGTGCTCCTCGGCCACGGCTTCGGCGACGGGCGCCTCTGCGACGGTCTCGTCCTCGGCGGACTCCTCCGTCTGGGCCGACTGACCCTGGCGCTCCGCCTTACGGGCCGCCTGGGCCTCGCGGGCTTCGGCCATCGCCTCGGTCTTCTTCTTGTGCGGACCGAGAACCATGATCATGTTTCGGCCGTCCTGCTTCGGGCTGGACTCGACGAAGCCGAGCTCCTCCACGTCCGAAGCGAGGCGCTGGAGCAGTCGGTAGCCGAGTTCCGGCCGGGACTGCTCACGACCACGGAACATGATCGTGATCTTGACCTTGTCGCCCTGCTTGAGGAACCGGACGACGTGACCCTTTTTGGTGTCGTAGTCGTGCGGGTCGATCTTCGGCCGGAGCTTCATCTCCTTGATGACCGTGTGCGCCTGGTTCTTGCGCGCCTCACGGGCCTTCATGGCCGACTCGTACTTGAACTTCCCGTAGTCCATGAGCTTGCACACGGGCGGACGGGCGGTCGCCGCGACCTCGACCAGGTCGAGGTCATACTCCTGGGCGAGCTCCAGGGCCTTGGCAAGCGGAACAATTCCGACCTGCTCGCCGCTGGGGCCGACAAGTCGCACCTCGGGAACGCGAATCCGGTCGTTGATGCGGGGCTCGGCGCTGATGGATCCTCCTCGGTAGCACCACACGACTGTCTGGCAGACAGCCGCGTACGTCTGTATTGACGTGACCAACCGCCGCGAGGCACAAAAAATGCCCCGGACGGACACAGGCGGGGCTCCAAGAAAACCGGAACACCGCCGCGGTCTACCGCGGGGCGCACATCGGGCGGCTCCATCGTCCGTACGGAACGATGGTGGCCACCTGACCGGATGACCCGCCGCCCGTGAGGGTGGTCGGGTGGGAGATCGGAGCCTCCACTTGTGGGCCGGGCACACGTGCCTGGCCGGTCGTTACACAAGGTTAGCAGGAACCGGACAGAGGGGCTAATCGAGTGCGCGGGAATGAGGAGCGGCGCGCACCGCATATCGTGTGGGCATGAGTGAGACGCCCCCCCATGAGCCCGCAGACTTCGACACCATGGCCCGCGACATCGCGGAGGTTCCGGCGGTCGAGGTGATCGTGACGGTCGCCGTGAACCTGATGAGCGCCGCCGCCGTGAAGCTCGGTCTGACCGAGGAGGGCGACCAGCACAAGGACCTCGACGAGGCCCGCAAGCTGGTGCACGCCCTGGCCGGTCTCCTTGACGCGGGGGCCACCGAGATCTCGTCGTTCCACGCCGCCCCGCTGCGCGACGGCCTCAAGTCGCTCCAGCTCGCGTTCCGCGAGGCGTCGATCGTGCCGGACGAGCCGGGCCAGGGCCCGGGCGAGAAGTACACGGGCGCCGTCTTCGGCTGAGCCCCTTCTTTACGACGTTCACGTACAGAGCCGAGCCGCTCCTCACCCCTCAGCGGGTGAAGAGCGGCTCGTTCGGCTGTGGGGCCCCCGTCGGCAGCAGCGCGAGGTCGAGGCCGCGTACGAGGCGGGCCCGCAGGGTCTCGTCCGCGGCGATCAGCTCGGCCACCCGGCGAGCCGCGTCGGCGGGCGCCGCGCCGTCGGCGAGGACCAGGGCGAGCGTGCCGTCCGCGCCGCCGGGGCCGAGGTGAGCGCGAAGGACCGTGGGAACGGCGGCCACCGCCGTGCGCACCGCTTCGATCACGGACGGGTCCTGGAGCGGGTCCGCGCTGGTGCGGCCCTCCGCCAGGGCGAGCAGGGCCGCACCCTTCAGCTCGTACGCGACCGGGCCCGCGAGGTCGATGACCACGGTGTCGGCCTTCTCGTGCACGGCGGCCGCAAGCGCCTGGTGCAGCGGCACGGCCACCGGCCGGGCCTCGGGGTCCCACAGGGCCAGCGCCTCGATGGAGGTGAACGCGGGCAGCGCCGTGCGGTCGCCGGCCTTCAGGGTGGGGACGGCCATGTCGCTGGTCTTCTCGCGCTTGAGGCCGTTTTCGTCGATCTCGCTCTCGCCGAGCATCGCGACGACGGGGACGAGCAGCCGTGCCGTGCGCAGCGCGGCCAGCACCCGCGGTTCGGCCGCTCTGTCCTTGGCCCAGGCGGCCAGCGCCTCGGTCAGTTCGGGGGCGGCAGTGCCGTCGTCGTCGGAGAAGCCGGAATCCGGGATGTTCTTGAGCGCCACGTCACGAGCCTAGCCGGGCCCGCCGCGGCCTTCGTGCCCGCCCTCACAGCCACTCGGGCGGGGTCCTGACCCGGGTCGAGCGCCAGAGCACCGCGCCGGTCGCGAGCAGCAGGAGGCCGCCGCCCGCGGAGACCGGGGCCAGCCAGTTCACCGGGTCGTCGGAGGCGACGGGTGCGTCGGGGCCGCCGCCGAAGTACGTCGTGCCGTACGCGGCGGACTCGGAGCGCAGTCCGGCGGGCTTCAGCTTGGCGGCGGCGGCGAGGGCCGCGGCCGGGTCGATCATGCCGTGGCCCCGGGCGTCGTCGCGGCCGCCCTCGGGGGCGTTGCGGGCGGTGTCCTCAAGGAGCTTCTTGATCTGGGCCGGGCTGAGGCCGGGGTTCACGGAGCGTATGAGGGCGACGGCGCCGGAGACGAACGCGGAGGCGGCGCTGGTGCCCCAGCCCTCGTAGTACTTGCGGTCCGGGTCGGCTATGACGACGTCCACGCCGGGGGCGCTGACGGTGGCGTACCAGCGGCGGGTGGAGAAGGAGGCGTGGGTGCCGTTCTTGTCGACGGCGGCCACCGCTATGACACCGGGGTAGGCCGCCGGGTAGGAGATGTGGTCGCCCTGGTCGCCGCCGTTGCCCGCGGAGGCCACCACCACCGCGCCCTTGCCGAGCGCGTACTGGATCGCGGCGTCCTCGGCGGGTTCGGGGTGGGCGGAGGCGCTGTCGTCGCCGAGCGAGAGGTTGATGACGCCCGCGCCGTTGTCGGCGGCCCAGCGGATGCCGTCGGCGAGCGCGCCGCCCTTGGTCTCGCGGGCCTGTTTGCGGGCCGGGTCGGTGGATTCCAGGATGACCCGGACCGGCAGGATCCTGGCTTCGGGGGCGATGCCGAGCACCCCGGACTCGTTTCCGGCGCCGTGCCCGTGGCCCGCGATGATGCCGGCCATGGCGGTGCCGTGCCGGGCCCAGTCGCGGCTGCCCTGTCCGGCCCCGAAGCCGACGAGGTCGTTGCCCGGCAGGACCTGTCCGGCGAGGTCGGGGTGGCTGCCGTCGACGCCGGTGTCCAGGACCGCGACCGTGATGCCCTTGCCCTTGCTCGTACGCCACGCCTGCTGCGTGTGCATGGCGGTGAGTTCCCACTGGCGGTCGCGGATGCCGTCGGCGTGGGCCGGGGCGGCGGAGAGCAGCAGGGTGAGGGCGGCGGCCGTGGCGAGGGCGCCGGTGCGGCGCAGCCGACGGGACGGCAGGGGCTCGGGCGGCTGGGTCACGGGGCGGGCTCCGGGCTTGCGGCGGCCTTCTTGCGCAGGCCGCGTTCGACGTTGTCGGCGATGCCCTTGGCGTCGTGGCCCAGGCCCGCCTCGGCCACGGGGCCGCTCGCGCCGTCGGCCGTGGCCTGTTCGGCGGACTGGGGGGTCGTCATCGCGCGGCCGTCGGCGAAGCCGGAGACGGCGGTGACGACCACGGGGGCATCGGTGAGGACCCGCACGGTCCAGCTCGCGCGCTGCTTGTCGCCGAACGCGGCGGCCACGCCGCCCTTGACGGGGTAGGTGCGCGGCATCAGATCCGGCCGGTCGCCCAGTTTCTCGTTGGCGAACCGGTTCGCCAGGGCGATCATCGCGGCGGGCTCGGCCTGGGTGAAGACCAGGCCGACGGTGGTCACGCTGGTGGCGGTCGCGTCCGTATAGGTGGCGCGCACCATGCGGGCGCAGCCGACCGGTTCGAGGACCTTGAGGAGCAGGGGATCGAGCGCGTCCGCGCAGTCGCCGTCCGGGGCGACCCCGATACGGGTCCATTCGCGGTCGGCGCCGCCCGGGCCGGCACCGGTGCCCCGGATGGTGCGCGGGAAGAGGGTGTCGACGGGCACGCTGTGCCACAGGTCGCGGGCGGCGGTGTAGTTGCTGCGGGCCGCGGGCCCGTCGGAGTCGGCGTCGAGCCAGGTGCCCGCGGCCGCTCCGCCGAGCAGTCCGGCGCCGAGGACCACGCAGACGGCGGCGGCTGCCACGCGCCCGGGCCTGCGGGCCGGCACCGGCCGCAGCGGGCCCGGCTCGTCGGACAGCGGTTCCGGGGGGAGCAGCGGCTTCGGCGGGGCGACCGGCAGCGGGGGTATCGGGGCGACTGGCAGCGGGGGTATCTCGGGGGGCGGCGGGGTCGAAGATCTGGGCGGTATGGGGGTGTTCGGGAGGACCGGTCCCGGATCCATCAGGTCGAGGGCCGAGCGGAGCCGGCTCGCGGGCGCCTCGGGCGCGGGCGGCGGGGTCGGCGCGGGAGCCTCACAAGGCTCGGACTCCGGTGCGGGCGGCGGCAGTTGAGGGGTGCCCGGGGGTCGTGCGTCGGTGGTCATCCGCCCCCCTCTTGCCCCTCTTGCCGTCCAGCTCAGCCCGTTGCCGCTCGGGCGTCACTCTACGGGCTGATCCTGTGCGGGCGCAGACCGGCCGTCCGGCCTCCACATCCGCGCCGGTCCTCCCCTACCTTGTGGTAACCGGTTCTGGCAGGCTTCCGCCATGACTCCCCGCGCCGCTGACCGCGCCCGGTACGACCGGGCGACCGCTCATCTCGATGCGCCCGTCGCGATCGTCGATCTGGAGGCGTTCGACGCCAATGCGGACGATCTGGTCCGCCGAGCGGCCGGGAAGCCGATCCGGGTCGCCAGCAAGTCGGTGCGGTGCCGCGCGCTGCTCGACCGGGTGCTCGCCCGCCCCGGGTTCGCCGGCCTGATGTCGTTCACGCTCGCCGAGTCGGTGTGGCTCGCGCGGGCCGGGTTCGAGGACGTCCTGCTGGCTTATCCGTCCGCGGACCGGGCGGGGTTCGCCGAGCTGACCTCCGATCCCAAGCTGGCCGGGGCGATCACCGTGATGGTCGACGACCCGGCGCAGCTCGACCTCGTGGACCGGGCGCGCGAACGCGACGGCCTGGAGGTACGGGTCTGTCTGGAACTGGACACCTCGCTCCAGCTGTTCGGCGGCCGGGTCCGCGTCGGCGCCCGCCGCTCCCCGCTGCGCTCCCCCGCCCAACTCGCGGAACTGGCCCGGTCGGTGGCCCGGCGGCCCGGGTTCCGCCTCGTCGGGCTCATGGCGTACGAGGGTCATGTGGCCGGGGTCGGCGACGCGGTGGCGGGCAGTCCGCTGCGCTCGCGCGCGATCCGGCTGATGCAGGCCGCGGCCCGCCGGGAGCTGGCCGCGCGGCGGGCCGAGGTGGTGCGCACGGTGCGGGCGGTCGTGCCGGACCTGGAGTTCGTCAACGGCGGCGGCACCGGCAGTGTGCAGCACACGGCGGCCGAGGCGGCGGTGACCGAGATCGCGGCGGGGTCGGGGCTCTATGTGCCGCGGCTCTTCGACAACTACACGTCGTTCAGCGGGCGTCCGGCGGCGCTGTTCGCCCAGCCGGTGGTGCGCCGCCCTGGCGTCGGCGTGGTGACGGTGCTCGGCGGCGGATACCCGGCCTCGGGCGCGCCCGGCGCGGACCGGCTGCCGGCGCCGTATCTGCCGGAGGGACTGCGCTACGACCCGCAGGAGGGTGCGGGCGAGGTGCAGACGCCGCTGCTCGGCTCCGCCGCGGACGATCTCCTGATCGGCGACAAGGTGTGGTTCCGGCACGCCAAGGCGGGCGAACTGTGCGAGCGCTTCGAGGAGTTGCAGCTCGTCGAGGGCGACCGGGTGACGGCGACCGTGCCGACGTACCGGGGCGAGGGCCGCACGTTCCTGTAGCTCACAGCCCGCTCGCACTGCTCACAGCGACGGCGGGGGCAGGCTGCTGCCCACCCCGCCGTTCTGGTTGCCGCTGATGGGGGCGATGCCCTGGGTGACGGTGTCCATGAGGGCGAGCGGCGGGCCGTCCTTGCCCGCGTCGAAGGCGAACCGTGCGATGACCATCGCTTCGCTGCCCAGCGTCGAGGGGAAGGCGAGCGACTCGACGTAGCCGCCGGGCCCCGCACCGGTCCTGACCTCCCAGCGCACCAGGTATCCGGTGCGCCCGTCGACCACCACGGAGCCGGATTTCACCTCGCGGTGCGAGGTGATGCCGTTGTAGAGGCGGGCGCCGACCGGGTCGTGGTCGTAGGCGTCGTTGGCGGCGTCGGCGATGTCGTTCTTGGCGATCGCCTCGGCGGTCTTGAGGTCGGTCATGGTGGCCGTCGACGTGGTGACCTTGCCGTGGTGGCAGAACCCGGAGTCGCCGGGGCAGTTGTAGGTGTCCTTGGTCGCCATGGTGACCAGGCCCGTCACCGCGTCGTCGGTCTTCTCCCAGCCGTCCGGGATCGGCAGCGTGATGCCGTTGAGCTGGTCGACGAGGGTGTGCGGATCGTCGGACGGGCCCGAACTCTGCTTCGGGGACGGGGAGTTGACGACCACCGGCGCCGTGGCGCTCTTGCTCGCGCTCGTCATGTGCGGAGTGTCGTCGCCCTTGCCCAGGACCGCGACCCCGACGGCGATCGCGGCCACCAGGACCACGGCGGTCGCGCCGATGGCGAGCAGCGGGCCGCGCCGCCGGACGACGGGCGCGGCCACCGCGGTGACGGGCTCGGGCAGGCCGAACGCCTGCCCGCCCGGCGCTCTGGTGTGGCCGGTCCACGCGGTGCCGTCCCACCAGCGCTCGGTGCCGGGCACGCCCGGATCCGGGTACCAGCCGGGCGGGGTCGTCATGCTCATGCGCACACCCTAGAACCCGGGTTCAGCCCCCGTACACCGAGTCCCGCTGATCCGGGACGACCGACCCGTCCGCGCGCCGCACGGGAGCCGGGGTGCCGTCGTGGTCGGTGTAGCCGGTGGTCGCGCAGGGGTAGGGCGCCGTCTTCTGGCCCTTCGGCTCGATGAACATCGGGTTCACGATCCAGCGGCCGTCGCTGTCGTCGTACGCCCGGCACATCAGCTCGTTCTTGTTGCGGTTCAGGACGAGCCGCAGGCCGGTGGCGTCCCGCAGGAAGGACACGTCGGTGTCGGAGTCACCGGCCGCGAACACCTGGCGCCTGGCCGCGGGCTGGACCTTCTCGGCCGCCGCGCCCCGCACGCCGAAGATCTCCTGGTTGATCCAGCAGCGCTTGCCGTCGATGTACGTGATCACCGAGTCGTCCCCGTCCTTGGCCGAGCCGCAGCCCTGGAGGTGCGAGGTGATGCGGCCGTGCTCGGTGGTGGAGCGGATGCCGATGGCGTGGTCGGGGTCGACGCCCGCGCCGCGCGCCCACACGTCCACGACGGGCTCGGGCGAGGCCGAGGTGATCCAGACGTCGAAGCCCGCCTTCTTCAGCGTACGGATCAGGTCGCGCTGCTGGTCGTAGTAGCGCACCCAGGCCGTCGCCTTGGTGTTGCTGCCGACGGTCTGGACGGCGTCGGCCGGCGCGTTCAGGTTCTCGGTGCGGGCCGCGCTCGCGAAGGACTTGACCTGGGCCGGGGTCCAGCCGTGCAGGAGCTGGGCGAGCCAGGCGTACGAGGGCTCGATGGTGCGGCGGTCGTATCCGGCGAAGGCGGGGGCGCCCTTGCCGGTCCTGCCGTCACCGTAGACCGCGAGGATCTCGTCGGTGCACTTGGCGTCGGTGCCGGTCGGGAGGGTCTTGGAGGGGCCGGCCGGGCAGGCCGCGGCGAGGGACTTCGCGGCGTCGTCGGTCAGATAGCGGCTGGTGGTGTGCCAGTCGCCGCGCGCCGGGCGCTGGATCCTGGAGTTGCGAAGCAGCCAGTACATCGTGGCGTCGCCGACGTCGTTCTTGACGACGGTGTTGTCCCAGTCGAAGACGGCGACCGGCTTCTTGCCGTGGCCCGCGCCCGCTCCGCACCTTCCGTACGTGTCGATCAGGTCCTGGATCCGGGCCTGGTTGTCCCCGTACCACCCGTCGGAGACGGTCAGTCGGGGGCAGTGCGGCGTCCGCGCCTCGGCGGGCTGGGCGGCGACGAGGCCGCCGGCGGCTATGGAGAGCGCCGCGGCGAGGACCGGCAGCCGGCGGGCGGCGGGGAACTTGGACACGCTGGGGGACTCCTGTCGTCGGGAAGATCGTCGTGGACGTTAGACAGCACAGCCGGGCGTCGTGCGACGCCCGGCTGCCGTATGCGTGGCCCCCGGGTGAACAACGGGGGTTGGCGGGATTTAGAGGGGGGTGACGTACGCCCCCGAGATGCCGCCGTCTACCAGGAAGTCGGTGGCGTTGATGAAGGACGAGTCGTCGCTGGCGAGGAAGGCGACCGCGGCGGCGATCTCGTCGGCCTCGGCGAACCGGCCCGCCGGAATGTGCACCAGGCGGCGCGCGGCCCGCTCCGGGTCCTTGGCGAACAGCTCTTGCAGGAGCGGGGTGTTGACCGGCCCCGGGCAGAGCGCGTTGACGCGGATGCCCTCGCGGGCGAACTGCACGCCGAGCTCGCGCGACATGGCGAGCACGCCGCCCTTGGACGCGGTGTACGAGATCTGCGAGGTCGCGGCGCCCATGATGGCCACGAACGAGGCGGTGTTGATGATGGAGCCCCGGCCCTGGCGCTGCATGTAGGGCAGCGCGGCCTTGCAGCACAGGTAGACGGAGGTGAGGTTGACCTCCTGGACGCGGCGCCAGGCGTCGAGTCCGGTGGTGAGGATGGAGTCGTCGTCGGGCGGCGAGATGCCCGCGTTGTTGAACGCGATGTCGACGCTGCCGTAGGTGTCGAAGGCCGCCTTGAAGAGCGCCTCGACCTGCTCCTGGTCGGTCACGTCGACCTTGACGAAGGTGCCGCCGACCGCTTCGGCGGCGGCCTTTCCGGCGCTCTCGTCGATGTCGCCGCACACCACATTGGCACCCTCGGCGGCGAGCCGCCTGGCGGTGGCGAGGCCGATGCCGCTGCCGGCCCCGGTGATGACGGCGGTGCGGCCGACCAGGCGGCGGCAAATGATGTCGTCGGTCATGTGTGCTCAGGCCTCCGTGCTGATGAAGACGTTCTTGGTCTCGGTGAAAGCGGTGAGGGCGTCGGGGCCGAGCTCGCGGCCGAGGCCGGACTGCTTGTAGCCGCCGAACGGGGTCGAATAGCGCACGCTGGAATGGGAGTTGACCGAGAGGTTGCCCGCCGCGACGGCCCGCGAGACGCGCAGCGCGCGGCCCACGTCCCGGGTCCAGATCGACCCGGACAGCCCGTACTCGGTGGCGTTGGCGAGCCGTACCGCGTCCGCTTCGTCCTCGAAGGGCAGGACGACGGCGACGGGCCCGAAGACCTCCTCGACGGCGGCGGGCGCGTCCTCGTCCAGTCCGGTCAGGACGGTGGGCGGGAACCAGAATCCGGGCCCGTCGGGCGCGCTGCCGCGCAGGCCGGGTGCGTCGTCGGCGACGTAGGAGCGGACGCGGTCCAACTGTACGCGCGAGATCAGCGGGCCCATCTGGGTCTTCTCGTCGGCCGGGTCGCCGACCACGACCCCCTCGATCGCGGGGGCCAGCAGTTCCATGAAGCGGTCGTACGCGCTGCGCTGGACCAGGACGCGGGTGCGGGCGCAGCAGTCCTGGCCGGAGTTGTCGAGGAACGACATCGGGGTGGCGAGGGCCGCTGCCTCGATGTCCGCGTCCGCGAACACGATGTTGGGGCTCTTGCCGCCGAGTTCGAGGGTGACCCGCTTCACCCGGTCGGCGCACTTGGCCATAATCTGCTTGCCGACCCGGGTCGACCCGGTGAAGACGATCTTCGCGACGCCGGGGTGCTCGACGAGCGCATCACCCGCGACCGCGCCCGCACCCGGGAGCACCTGGAAGAGGCCTTCGGGAAGCCCTGCCTCCAGGGCGAGTTCGGCCAGGCGCAGCGCCGTGAGCGGGGTCGTCTCGGCGGGCTTGAGGATCACCGCGTTGCCGGCCGCGAGCGCGGGGGCGGTGCCCCAGGCGGCGATCGGCATGGGGAAGTTCCAGGGGGCGATGACGCCGATCACGCCGAGCGGTTCGAGCAGGGTGATGTCGAGACCGCCCGCGACCGGGATCTGACGCCCACTCAGGCGCTCCACTCCCCCGGCCGAGAAGTCGAGCAGATCGCGGACGTTGCCCGCCTCCCAGCGGGCATTGCCGACGGTGTGCCCGGCCTCGGCGACCTCCAACTGGGCCAGTTCCTCGATGTGTTCGTCGACGACGGCGGCGAAACGGCGAAGGAGGCGGGCCCGGTCGGCGGGGGCCGCGGCCGCCCAGCCGTGCTGGGCGGAGCGGGCCCGTACGACCGCCGCGTCCACATCGGCGGCGGTGGCACCCCGGACGGTCGCGATCACTTCCTCGGTGGCCGGGTTGAGCACCTGAAGTTCGTACGCAGTGGACAAGTCGTTCCTCACAGGCGTTCGAAGGAGCGGCGGAGCTCCCAGTCGGTCACCGCGGCGTCGAACGCGTCGAGCTCGACCCGCGCCATGTTGCGGTAGTGCGCGACGACTTCGTCCCCGAAGGCGGCCTTGGCGATGGGACTGTTCTCCCACAGCTCGGCGGCCTCGCGCAGGGTGGTGGGGACATGGGCGTAGTCGCCGACGTAGGCGTTCGAGGTGCAGGCCTCGGGCAGTTCCAGCTGGTTCTCGATGCCGTAGAGGCCGGCCGCGACGAGTCCGGCGACGGCGAGGTGCGGGTTGACGTCGCCGCCCGGGAGCCGGTTCTCGAAGCGGGTGCCGGCGCCGTGGCCGACGACGCGCAGCGCGCAGGTCCGGTTGTCGTGGCCCCAGGCGACCGCGGTGGGCGCGAAGGAGCCCGGCTGGAAGCGCTTGTAGGAGTTGATGTTCGGCGCGTACAGGAGGGAGAAGTCGCGCAGCGCGGCGAGCTGTCCGGCCAGGAAGTGGCGCATCACGGGCGACATCCCGTCGGGCCCGTCGCCCGCCATCACGTTGCGGCCGTCCTCGTCGGTGAGCGAGAGGTGGATGTGACAGGAGTTGCCCTCGCGCTGGTCGTACTTGGCCATGAAGGTGAGCGAGACGCCCTCCTGGGCCGCGATCTCCTTGGCGCCCGTCTTGTAGATGGCGTGCTGGTCGCAGGTGACCAGGGCCTCGTCGTAGCGGAAGACGATCTCGTGCTGGCCGGGGTTGCACTCGCCCTTGGCCGACTCGACGGTCAGGCCGGCGGCCTGCATCTCGTTGCGGATGCGGCGAAGCAGCGGCTCGATGCGGCCGGTGCCGAGCACCGAGTAGTCGATGTTGTACTGGTTCGCCGGGGTGAGGCCCTGGTATCCGGCGTCCCAGGCCTGCTCGTAGCTGTCCCTGAACACGATGAATTCGAGTTCGGTGCCGACCTGGGCGGTGTAGCCGAGCTCGGCGAGCCGCTCCAGCTGGCGGCGCAGGATCTGGCGGGGGGCGGCGACGACCGGCGAGCCGTCGTTCCAGCCGAGGTCCGCGATGAGCAGCGCGGTGCCCTCGTTCCACGGGACGCGGCGCAGCGTCGCCGGGTCCGCGTGCATGGCGAAGTCGCCGTAGCCGCGCTCCCAGGAGGACATCGCGTAGCCCTCGACGGTGTTCATCTCGGTGTCGACGGCGAGCAGGTAGTTGCAGCCTTCGGTGCCGTGCGCCAGGACCTCGTCGAGGAAGAATCCGGCCGCGAAGCGCTTGCCCTGCAGTCGCCCTTGCATATCGGGGAAGGCGAGGACGACAGTGTCGATCTCACCGCTCGCGACGAGGGCGCGCAGCTCCTCGATCGAGAGCGGGGGTGTGCGGTCTGCCACGGGAAGCTCCTCCTTGGGTCAGCCGAGAGCCATAAGGTATGGGGTAAGACCATTGATTGGGAAGGGGAATCCGCGACGTGGCGAAGAAGATCGACTCGGCGGACCGCACGGACGGCCGGACGCCGGACACGCTCGTCCCCGTACTGCGGACCGTACGGGCCGGGAACGGCTTCGAGGAAGCACTGGAGCAGATTCTCCAGCTCCTGCGCCTGGGCCTCGTACCGCCCGGTGAACGGCTGCCCTCCGAGCGGGAGTTGGCCGAGCGGATGGGGATCAGCCGGGTCACCCTGCGCGAAGTCCTCAAGGTGCTCCAGGACCAGGGCCTGGTGGAGAGCCGGCGCGGCCGCTACGGCGGCACGTTCGTGCTGCCCCGGGCGGCCGAGGGCGGCGAGGACGAGCTGCGCCGCCGGATCGCGTCGGTCGACGTCGAGGACATCCTGCGCTTCCGGGAGGTCCTGGAGGTCGGCGCGGCCGGCCTTTGCGCGGCGCACGGGCTGACCGAGGAGGGCGCCGAGCGGCTGCGGGCCGCGCTCGCCGCGACCCACGACGCCGAGCTCACCGACTACCGCCGCCAGGACACCCTGCTCCACCTCACGCTCGCCGAGCTCTCCGGATCACCCACGCTCACCGCCCAGTACGCGGCGGTCCGGGCCACCGTGAACGACCTCCTGGACTGCATCCCGCTCCTGGTCCGCAACCTGGAGCACTCGCAGCACCAGCACACCGCGCTGGTCGAGGCGGTGCTCGACGGCGACGCGGACGGGGCGCGCGAAGTGATGCGGGAGCACTGCGGGGGCACGGCGGCGCTGCTGCGCGGCTTCCTGACCTGAGGGGTCCCCGGCCCGGGCCGACCCGGGCCCGCCGAAGCCGGCTTGAGCCCGCCCTGCCCGACCGGCCCGCCCGGCCCCGGCGATTTCCGTAACCGCGGTTTTACGTACACCTCTTGCGCTCCACCCTGCCCTCCAGCAAAGGTATGCAGCCGAACCATTGACCTGATCTCCCTTGACGATCACCTGGAGCGGCTCATGGCCGAGGGCACCGACACCGATCTGCGCACCGCACCGTCCACGTCCACCCAGGACGACTACCTGCACCGGCGCACCCTGCGCCGCGGCAGCGCCGGCTGGCTGCTGCTCACCGGGCTCGGCGTCGCCTATGTGGTCTCGGGCGACTTCTCCGGCTGGAACATCGGCCTCTCCAAGGGCGGCTTCGGCGGCCTCGCCGCGGCCACCGTCCTGATGGGCATCATGTACGCCTGTCTCGTGTTCTCGCTGGCCGAGCTCTCCGCCATCCTGCCCACCGCGGGCGGCGGTTACGGCTTCGCGCGCCGGGCGCTCGGCACCTGGGGCGGCTTCCTGACCGGCACCGCGATCCTCATCGAGTACATCCTGGCGCCCGCCGCGATCTCGCTGTTCATCGGCGACTACGTCGAATCGCTCGGCCTGTTCGGCCTGACCTCCGGCTGGCCGGTCTACCTCGCCTGCTTCGCGATCTTCATCGGGATCCATCTGTGGGGCGTCGGCGAGGCGCTGCGCTTCAGCCTCGTGGTCACCGCGATCGCGGTCGCCGCCCTGTTGGTCTTCGCCATCGGCGCCTTCACGGACTTCGACGCGTCCCGCCTCAACGACATTCCGGTCGACGCGTCGGCTCTCGGCTCAAACTCGTGGCTGCCGTTCGGCGTGCTCGGCATCTGGGCCGCGTTCCCGTTCGGCATGTGGTTCTTCCTAGGCGTCGAGGGGGTGCCCCTCGCCGCCGAGGAGGCCAAGGACCCGGTGCGGTCCATGCCGCGCGCGCTCGCCATCTCCCTGTCGATCCTGGTGCTGCTCGCCGTGGTGACCTTCTTCGCCGCGACCGGGGCGCACGGCTCGGCCGCCATCAAGGACGCGGGCAACCCGCTGGTCGTGGCGCTCCAGGGCGACGACGGCCCCACGGCTCTCAGCCGCTTCGTCAACTACGCGGGCCTGGCGGGCCTGGTCGCGTCGTTCTTCTCGCTGATCTTCGCGGGCTCGCGCCAGCTCTTCGCCCTCTCCAGGGCCGGCTACCTGCCCCGCTTCCTGTCCCTGACCAGCCGCCGCAAGTCCCCCTACCTGGGCCTCCTCATCCCGGGCGCGATCGGTTTCGCCCTGGCGGCCTGGAGCGGCAACGGCGGCCGGATGCTGAACGTCGCGGTGTTCGGCGCCACCATCTCCTATGCCCTGATGGCGCTCTCGCATCTGGTGCTCCGCCGCCGCGAACCGGGCCTCGATCGCCCCTACCGCACCCCCGGCGGCGTCCTGACCTCGTCCGTCGCGTTCGTGCTCGCCCTGTTCGCGCTCGTGGCGACGTTCCTGGTCGACAAGGACGCGGCCTTCATCGCGCTCGGCGTCTATGCGATCGCACTGGCCTATTTCGCCTTCTACAGTCGCCACCGTCTGGTCGCCCACGCGCCCGAGGAGGAGTTCGCCGCCCTGGCCGCGGCCGAGGCCGAGCTCGCCCGGGACTGACCCGCTCGACGAACGGAGACCGCCACCGTGTCCAAGCCGCTCATCGGCATCAGTACGTACCTGGAGCCCGCCAAGTGGGGCGTGTGGGACCTGCCCGCCGCCCTGCTGCCCGCCGGATATCCCCGGCTGGTCCGCGCGGCCGGCGGGCTCGCCGCGATGCTGCCGCCCGACGACGGCCCGGCCGCCGCGGCCGAGGTCGTGGCACGGCTTGACGGCCTGGTCGTCGCGGGCGGGGCGGACGTGGAGCCGGTCCGGTACGGGGCCGAGCCGTCGCCCCGTACCGGACCCCCCGCCCGCGAGCGGGACGCCTGGGAACTCGCCCTGATCGACGCGGCGCTGGCCTCGGGCACTCCCCTGCTCGGCATCTGCCGGGGTCTCCAGCTCCTCAACGTCGCGCTCGGCGGCACCCTGGTCCAGCACCTGGAGGGGCACACCGGCGGGCGGGGCGTGTTCGGCGAGCACACCGTCAAGCCGGTGCCGGGCACTCTCTACGCAGGGCTGGTCCCCGATGCCGCGGACGTGCCGACCTACCACCACCAGTGCGTGGACCGGCTCGGCTCGGGCCTCATCGCCTCGGCCCACGCGGAGGACGGCACCGTCGAGGCGGCGGAACTGCCCGGCCCCGGCTGGGTCCTGGGCGTCCAGTGGCATCCCGAGATGGGCCGGGACACCCGCGTCATGGAGGGCCTGGTACGGGCCGCATCCACGCGCTGAAGCCCCAGCTCAGGCCCGTCGCGACGGCCCCGGACCCGGTGCGGTCCGGGGCCGGACGACACGCCCGGCAACCCTCACTCTTCCGAGGGGGTGACGATTGGGCGATCATCCGGGTATCTTCCTCTCGCCGCCCCTCGCAGGGCGGATTCCCCGAGACTCCTCGCCTTCACCTGGCCGCTCGTTCCTCTTCGCGTACTCGTTCCTTCCCTGGCCATTTCACGGACACATCCTGACAGTGTGTTCCTCCGTGTCCCCGCTCTCCCCGCCCACCGGCGGGGAAGCTCCGCCGCGCTCCGAAGGACCGAAGGCCCCGTGCCCGCACCCGTCATCCTGTCGGGCCGTTCCGTACGGCTCGAACCGCTCACCGTCTCCCACGCCCCGGCCCTGGCCGCCGCGGCGGCCGCCGACCGGACCTCGTACGCCTTCACGCCCGTGCCGCACGGCCTCGACGCGGCGCACGCCTACATCCAGAGCGCGCTGGCCGACCAGCAGGCCGGGCGGAGCCTGGCGTTCGCGACCGTACGGACCGCCGACGGGCTGGTCGTGGGGTCGACCCGGTTCTGCGAACTCGACTACTGGGACGGGCCCGTGGTGTGGCCGCCCGCGCCGCGCGGGCCGCTGACCGGCGGCGCCGACGCGGTCCCGGACGCGGCCGAGATCGGCGCCACCTGGCTCTCCGCGCACGCCCAGGGCACCGGCATCAACACCGAGGCCAAGCTCCTGATGTTCCAGCACGCCTTCGACACCTGGCGCCTTCGCCGCATCTCGCTGCGCGCCGACGCCCGCAACGCCCGCTCCCGGGCCGCGATCGAGCGGCTCGGCGCGGTGTGCGAGGGGGTGCGCCGGGTGCACACGCGGGGCTTGGACGGACTCGTACGGGGCACGGCGTTCTACTCGGTCCTCGACGAGGAGTGGCCCATGGTGCGGCACACCATCGAGCAGCGCCTGGCCCGAGCCCGCAAGGACGCCAACAGAAGCCGCCTGGTGCCTGCCTGACGGTTCGTCAGGTGGGGCGGGTCAGCGAGAGCAGGTCTCGGGCAGGCCCCGCGGGCAGCGGGCCCTGGCGCCACACCGCGCGCAGATCGCGCCGCAGCCGTACGCCCTCGACCGGGATCTGCACCAGGCGCCGGGCCGCCAGTTCCTCGCCGAGCGCGAGCTCGCTGAGCACGGAGGGCCCGGCCCCGCTGACGACGGAGGCCTTCACCGCGGTGGTGGAGGAGAGCTCGATGAGCGGCTCGGCGAGGCCGCCGTGCGCGGCGAGCGCCGCGTCCAGGACCTGGCGGGTGCCCGAGCCCTGTTCGCGCAGGATGAGCGGGGTCGCGGCCAGTTCCCCGGGCAGCAGCGGGTGGCGCCGGCGGGCCCACGGGTGCGAGGGGGCCGCGACCACGACGAGCCGGTCGTGGCCGATGACCGCCGAGTCCAGGCCCGCGGGCACGCCGAGCCCTTCGACGAAGCCGAGGTCGGCCTCGTCCGAGAGCAGCCGCTCGGCGACCACGGCCGAGTTCCCGGCGCTGAGCGAGACCGCGGTGCCGGGTCGCTCGGCGCGCAGCGCGATCAGCCAGCCCGGCAGCAGATACTCGGCGATCGTCATGCTCGCGGCGACCCGCAGGCGCGAGTCCCGGCGGCCGCGCAGCGCCTGCGCTCCCGCGTCGAACGCCTCGGCCGCCTCCACGACCCGCCGCGCCCAGTCCGTCACCAGAACGCCCTCGGCGGTGAGCCGGGAGCCGCGCGGGGACCGGTCGACGAGGGCCACGCCGAGGAGGCGTTCCATCGAGCGGACGCGGCTGCTCGCGGCGGGCTGGGTGATGCCGAGATCGCGGGCGGCCCGCCCGAGGCTGCCGTGCCGGGCGACGGCGATCAGCAACTCCATCGCGCCCAGGTCGGGCACCCGGTGGGCGAGGGGGGCGGTGTCCTCAGGACCGTTCATGCTCATAAACCCAGCTTATGGGCTCATAGCCCCAGCAGGCGTGGCGGGGGCCCGTGACCGGTACGAAGCTGGATTCATGGCCACCATCGCACAACCGCGCCCCCGCACCCAACCCCCCGTCGCCGCCGTCCGGCGCCGTCCGGCCCTGCGCCACCTCGGCCCGAACTGGTACGCCGCGGTCATGGGCACCGCCATCATCGCCAACGCGGGCGCGGGACTGCCGTTCCACATCCCCGGCCTCCAGGTGGTCTGGGCGCTGGCGCTTGCCATGCTCGTGGTGCTGCTGGTGGCCCGCGCCGGGCACTGGCTGCACCACCGCGACCAGGCCCGCGCACACCTCCTCGACCCCACCGTGGCGCCCTTCTACGGCTGCCTGTCGATGGCGTTCCTGGCCGTCGGCATCGGCTCCCTGTCAGTGGGCACCGACCTGATCGGCGAGGCCGCGGCCGTCCCCCTGGCGTGGGTGCTCTACGGCGTGGGCACGCTGATCGGCCTGGTGGCCGCGGTGGCCGTGCCGTACCTGATGGTCGCCCGGCACGACGTCGCGCCCGGCAGCGCCTCTCCCGTCTGGCTGCTCCCCGTGGTCGCGCCCATGGTCTCGGCGACCCTCGGCCCGCTGCTCGTCCCCCACCTGCCCGCCGGGCAGGCCCGCGAGGCGCTGCTGCTCGGCTCGTACGCGATGTTCGGCATGAGCCTGCTGGCCACCCTGGTCATCCTGCCCGTGGTGTTCTCGCGCCTGATCCACCGGGGCGCGCTGCCCCTGTTCCTGACTCCCACCCTGTTCCTGGTGCTCGGCCCCCTCGGCCAGTCCACCACCGCCGTGAACAAGCTCGCCGACGTGGCCCCCGGTGCGATCGACGCCACCTACGCGAACGGGATGGGCGCCTTCGCCGTCCTGTACGGGGTGCCCGTGATGGGCTTCGCCCTGATGTGGCTGGCGCTCGCGGTGGCCATGGCGGTCCGGGCGGCCCGGCGCGGGATGGGCTTCGCGATGACCTGGTGGGCCTTCACCTTCCCCGTCGGCACCTGTGTCACCGGCGCCGAGGGCCTCGCCCGCCACACCGGCCTGCACGCCTTCGACTGGCTGTCGGTCGCCCTGTACGCGCTGCTCGTGACGGCCTGGCTGGTGGCCGGATTCCACACCGTACGAGGCCTCGTCAACGGCAAGCTGCTCGCGGCGCCCGTGAAGAAGTAGCCCGCGTCAACGATTGCCCCGAAGCGCCGCGCCGAGTACGGCCGGCGCTTCGGCCAATGACGGGCCGTACCAGGTGAGCCGGCGGCCGTCGACCAGGGCGGCGGGCCACGCCGGGAACGCCTCGGGGCCGTCGTCGGGCGTGAAGCGGTACGGCTCGTCGGGCAGGACCACCAGGTCGGCCCCCGCCGCGTTCAGCTCGTCGATGCCGATGCGGGGGTAGCGCTCGGCGTGAGTGGCGTAGACGTTGTGCACGCCGAACCGGGCCAGCAGGTCGCCCGCGAAGGTGTCGTGGCCCAGCACCATCCAGGGGCGCCGCCAGATCGGCACGACCGCCATCCGTTTCGGGCCGGGACGCACCCCGGCCCACGCCCGCTCGGCCGCGTCCAGCCAGCCCGGCCGCGAGAGACCGCAGCCGTCGACCAGGACCCGCTCCAGCTCGGTGAACGCCTGCGGGAGCGAGCGGACCTCGGTGACCAGGACGTCGAGCCCGGCGGCGGTGAGGGCCGCGAGATCGGCGGCCCGGTTCTCCTCCTCGTTGGCGACGACCAGATCCGGGGCGAGCGCGATGATCCGCGCCACGTCCGGATTCTTGGTGCCTCCGATGCGCACGGCGTCGAGCCCGGCCGGGTGGCTGCACCAGTCGGTCACGCCCACCAGGAGCCCGGGGGCGCTGACCGCGACCGCCTCCGTCAGGGACGGGACGAGGGAGACCACCCTCCTCAGTGGCGGGTCTCCTCGATGGCCTCGATGTGGTCGGCGACCGCCACGACCAGGATGCGGGTGCCGGGCAGCGCCGCCCGCCAGCGGTGGCGCACCCCGCCGGACAGGCACAGCGTGTCGCCGCGCTCCAGGCGATAGGCGCGGCCCTCGGCCTCGACCTCCGCGGCCCCTTCGGCCACGTACATCAACTCGTCGTTGCGGTGCTGGAATTCGCGCCCGGTGTCCTGCTCGCCGGTGAACTCCATCGCGTGCAGCTGGTGGTGCCCGCGCAGCAGGGCGCGCACGCCGGATCCTTCTTCGCCCTCGGGCTCTGCCCGCACGACGTCGACGGTGCGGGTGCAGTCGGCGGCGTCGTACAGCTCGCCGACCGTGGTGTTCAGGGCGTCCGCCACGCGCTGGAGGGAGCGGGCGCTGGGGCGGGCACGCTCGTTCTCGACCTGGCTGAGGAACGGCACCGAAAGGCCGCTGCGCTCGGCGACCACGGCCAGGGTGAGACCGAGACTGCGGCGCAGCCGCCGTACCGCCACGCCCACCCGAAGAGTTTCCTTGTCGTCCATCTCCCGGGCTCCCTCCCTGTCACTCGGTCCGCGTTCGCACCGGCTGCGTTCACGTCACCCTACGCAGCTTCGGGCCCCGAGGGGACCGTCCCGCCAAGATCGCCAAGGGTTCCGTAGGAGATCAGGCCGGATCCCGACGTTCCGCAGCCGCGGCCGGAGGACCGGCCGCGGCTGCGGAAACGGGAGGCAGGAGGGGGTTCCCCTCGCCGGGCGGCTACGACGAGACCGGAGTCCACTTGTCGGCCAGACCCGGGTTCTCCTTGAGCCAGGCGCGCACGGCGTCCTGCTCCTTGCCCTTGCCGGTGGACTGGATCTTGGCTTCAAGGCTGGTGAGCTGCTTCTCGTCCATCTTGAAGTTCTTGAGCCACTTGCCGACCTCGGCGTTGTCGGAGGCGAAGCCCTTGCGGGCCAGGGTGTGCACACCGTCGCCCTTGCCCCAGACACCCTTGGGGTCCTTGAGCTTCTTCAGGTCGTAGGTGTTGTACGCCCAGTGCGGCGACCAGAGCGGAACCACGATGGGCTCCTTCTTGGCGTACGCCCGCTTCAGCTCGGCCAGCATGCCGGGGGTGGAGCCGTCGACGACCTTGTACTCGCCGTCCAGGCCGTACTCCTTGAGGATCTTGTCCTTCAGGATCCCGGTCTCACCGGCGCTCGGCTCGATGCCGACGATGCGGTTCTGGAACTCGGCGCCCTTGCCCTTGAGGTCTTCGAGGGAGTTGACGTCCTTGACGTAGGACGGCACCGAGAGCTCCAGGGAGGTGGGCCCGTACCAGGAGCCCATGTCCTCCAGCTTGTTCTGGTACTTCGCCCAGTACTGGGCGTGCGTGGTGGGCAGCCAGGAGTCGGTCTCGAAGTCGATCTGGCCGCCGGCCATGCCGGTGTAGAGCGCGCCGGCCTCGTACTGGCGGGCGTCCACGGTGAAACCGCGGCGCTCCAGGAGCTCCTTCCACAGGAAGGTGGAGGCGACGCCCTCGTCCCACGGAATGTAGCCGAGCGAGATCTTCTTGCCCTTGCCGACGTCCTTGGCGCCACTGGCGGTGGCCTCGTCCGAGGAGCCGAACATGTTCATGCCGCCCGCGACGAGCGCGAGGACGACCACGCCGACGACCGCGACGGCGGGCTGCGGACGGTAGTTCCAGATCCTGAGACCGCCGGTGGCGGCCTTCGCCTTGGCGAGCGCGCGCCGGCCGAGCGGCGAGACCTGGCGGCTCAGCGCCCCGGTCATCCGGTCCAGGTACATGGCCAGGACGACGATGGAGATGCCGGCCTCGAAGCCGAGGCCGATGTCGACATTGCCGATCGCGCGGTAGACGGCGCCGCCGAGGCCGCCGCCGCCCGCCATGCCCGCGATGACCACCATGGACAGGCTGAGCATGATCACCTGGTTGATGCCCGCCATGATCGTCGGCAGGGCGAGCGGGAGCTGCACGCGCACCAGGGTGCTGCGCGGCGTGGTGCCGAACGCCTCGGCCGCCTCGACGAGTTCACCGTCGACCTGGCGGATGCCGAGCTCCGTCATGCGGACGCCCGGGGGCAGCGAGAAGACGATGGTGGCGATGATGCCGGGGACGACGCCGACGCCGAAGAAGATGATGCCGGGGATCAGGTAGACCATCGCCGGCATGGTCTGCATGAAGTCGAGGACCGGCCGCAGGACGGCGCTGACCGTCTTGGAGCGCGCGGCCCAGATGCCGAGCGGGATCGCGACGACCAGCGTGACGATCGCCGCGACGAGCACCAGCGAGAGCGTCGACATGGTGTCGTCCCACAGCTGGATCGAGTCGATCAGCGCGAAACCGGCGAAGGTCAGAACACCCGCGGACAGGCCGCGCAGCCACCAGGCGACGACGGCGAGGATGCCCGCGAACAGCAGCGGCTGCGGTGCGTCGAGCACCGTGTTGATGCCGTCGTACATGCCGTTGACGACCTGCGTGATGGCGTCGAACAGCCAGGAGAGGTGGCGCTGGAGGAAGTCGACCGCGCTGTCGACCCAGTCGCCGAGGTGGAGCCTAGGCATGCGTGGCCACCTCCTTCATCGAGCAGACGACCGGGCCCTGCTTGTCGTCCCCGAGGAAGGCGATGAGCCGCTCCTGCGGCACGACGCCGAGCAGCGAACCGTCGATGTCCTTCACCGCGACCGGGTGCGGGACCCGGGCGGCCACGGTGCACACGTCGGCGACGGGCGTGCCGGGCAGGACGGATTCGCATGCGCAGTCCCCGGCGTCGGGGCGGTGCGGGGTCGTCATCACGGACAGCGCGGTGAGCACCCGGGAGCGGTCGACGTCCTGGATGAAGGAGGCGACGTAGTCGTTGGCCGGGGTGAGCAGGATGTCCTCGGCGGTGCCGAGCTGGACGATCCGCCCGTCGCGCATCACGGCGATCTTGTCGCCGAGCCGCATGGCCTCGTTGAGGTCGTGCGTGATGAAGACGATCGTCTTCTTGAGGCGCTTCTGCAGTTCGAGGAGCTGGTCCTGCATGTCGCGCCGGATCAGCGGGTCGAGGGCACTGAACGACTCGTCCATCAGGAGCAGGTCGGCGTCGGTGGCCAGGGCGCGGGCCAGGCCCACGCGCTGCTGCATGCCGCCGGAGAGCTCGTCGGGCCAGGAGTCGCCCCAGCCCGCGAGGCCGGTCAGCTCCAGGGCCTCGGCGGCGCGCTTCTCGCGCTCGGCACGGGGGACGCCCTGGACTTCGAGGCCGTACGCGGCGTTCTCGAGCACGCTGCGGTGCGGGAACAGCGCGAAGTGCTGGAAGACCATGCTGATCTTGCTGGAGCGAACCGTACGCATCTCACGCGCGGACAGGCTGGTCAGGTCCTGGCCGTCGAAGAGCACGCGGCCCGCGGTGGGCTCCAGGAGCCCGTTGAGCATGCGCAGCAGGGTCGATTTGCCGGATCCGGAGAGACCCATGACAACGAAGATCTGGCCGGGGTCCACCGTGAACGAGGCGTCGATCACCGCCGCGGTCGTCCCGTCCGCCCGCAGCTCGTCGCGGTCGGCGCCGCCTTCGAGCTTGCGGACGGCTTCGTCGGGTCGTCTGCCGAACACCTTGTAGAGCTGCTCGGCTTGCAGCCTGGACACATACACCTCACGGGTAGAACTCAAAAACGGCCCGACTCCCCCGCGGGCGGGCCGTGGAGCGGCGCGGATTCGGTCCGCAGCCCGAGAAATGGTTGAAATCCATACCTGGGTCCGCTCCGGCGTCGCGCCTGCCCCCCTTTGCCCGGAGCAAACACAACAGTGACCCAGTTCACGCATTCACTAGCGGCGGCGAGGTGGGTGTCAGTGGGGTGCGGCATCATCGGGGTGTGACGCGACGCCTGATGCTCCTCGACACCTCGTCCCTCTACTACCGCGCCTACTTCGGGGTGCCCGACACGGTCAGGGCGCCGGACGGCACGCCGGTCAACGCCGTGCGCGGCCTGCTCGACTTCATCTCCCGCCTCGTCCACGACCACCGCCCGGACGACCTCGTGGCCTGCATGGACGCGGACTGGCGGCCGCAGTGGCGGGTCGATCTGATCCCCTCCTACAAGGCGCACCGGGTGGCCGAGGAGACCCCGGCCGGGCAGCCCGACGAGGAGGAGACGCCGGACACGCTGGCCCCCCAGGTTCCGGTGATCGACGACGTCCTGGACGCGCTGGGCATCGCCCGAGTCAGCGTCGCGGGGTACGAGGCGGACGACGTGATCGGCACCCTGTCCGGCCTCTCGGCAGGGCCGGTCGACATCGTCACCGGCGACCGCGACCTGTTCCAGCTGGTCGACGACAAGCGCGGGGTGCGGGTTCTGTACCCGCGCAAGGGCGTGGGCGACTGCGACCTGGTCGACGACGAGCTGATCCGCACGAAGTACGGGGTGCGGCCCGATCAGTACGCGGACTTCGCGGCGCTGCGCGGCGACACCAGCGACGGGCTGCCCGGAGTGAAGGGCATCGGCGAGAAGACGGCGGCCCAGCTGATCAACGAGTACGGCGACCTGGCGGGCGTGCGCGCGGCCGCCGCCGACCGCTTCTCCCGGCTGACCCCGGCCAAGCGCCGGGGAATCCTGGAGGCGGCGGACTATCTGGACGTCGCGCCGAAGGTGGTGCGGGTCGCGATGGACGTGGAACTGCCGGAGTTCGACCCCACGCTGCCCTCGGAGCCGCTCGACCCGGCCACCCTGGAGGAGCTGGTGGCCCAGTGGGGCCTGGCCGGGGCGACGGGCCGGCTGCTGACCACCCTTCGCCGGTGAGGTGCCACTCGCCTCACCGGCGAGGCGCCGCTCAATGAGGCGCCACTTTTCGTCCCCAAGGTGCTAACTTAGGTAATCCTAACCAACAGTGGATCAGGCTGGATCAGGGGAGCACACTGTGGCAGAACGCCCGTCCCGCAAGGCACCGAAGATCAATGAGGCCCAGGTGGTGCGCACCGAGCGGCTCACCCCGCACATGGTGCGCCTCGTGCTCGGCGGTGAGTCGCTGGCCGGGTTCGGCACCGGCGAGCACACCGACCACTACGTCAAGATCCTGTTCCCGGTCGAGGGCGTGAGCTACCCGGAGCCCTTCGACATGGAGCGGATCCGCGCCGAGTTCCCGCGCGAGCAGTGGCCGAGCACCCGCGCCTACACGGTGCGCAACTGGGACGCGGCGGCCGGCGAGCTGACCGTCGACTTCGTGGTGCACGGCGACGAGGGCCTCGCGGGCCCGTGGGCCGCCCGCGTCCAGGTGGGCGAGACGGTGCGCTTCCTGGGCCCGGGCGGCGGGTACGCCCCGGACGCGGCGGCCGACTGGCACCTGCTCGTCGGCGACGAGAGCGCGCTGCCCGCGATCGCGGCGGCCATGGAGCGCATGCCGGCCGGCGCCGTGGTGCGCGCGTTCGTCGAGGTGACCGACCCCGAGGAGGAGCAGAAGATCAGCACTCCGGACGGCGTCTCGGTGACCTGGCTGCACCGGGGCGAGGCCGCGGTGGGATCCGAACTGCTCGGCGCGGTGAGGGACTTGGAGTTCCCGGCCGGCGATGTGCACGCCTTTGTGCACGGCGAGGCGGGCTTCGTGAAGGAGCTGCGCCGACTGCTCCGGGTCGAGCGGAACGTACCGCGCGAGCGGCTTTCCATCTCGGGCTACTGGCGCCTGGGCCAGGACGACGACGGCTGGCGCGCGATGAAGCGCGACTGGAACGAGCAGGTGGAGCGCGAGCAGGAGGCCCCGGCGGCCTGACCTCCTCCCCCTCCAGCCTCGAAACCCCCGGCACCCGCCCTGCCGGGGGTTTCGGCATCACTCAGGGCTCCTCCACCCCCTGCAGACGGCCCCCGTCGCCCTCCTTGCCGTACATGCGGGCCGACGCGTCCTGGTGGGCCATGCGGCGGGCGGCGGAGAAGACCGCCTCGCCGAGGACGGTCCCGATGACCACGGTCTCGACCAGATCCTCACGGCTCGCCTGGCGGCCGACATAGCCGAGATCGGCCGCGGCCACCCCCTCGGCCGCCTGCGCGTACTCGTCGAGGACCTCGGCGGCGAAGTCGCCGTGGCCGACCCGTTCCATCGCCGCGAGCGCGCCCGCCAGGGCTTCCGCGGCCGGACTCCCGGGGCGGACGCGCCAGCCCCGGCGCTCGATCAGCGCCGCCACTTCCTCGCGCGCGGCCTCCAGTTCCGGGTCGGCACCATCGCCGTACCGGGGCACGATGCGCTTGGCCGCGGCGCCGAGCACCGCATGCACGGGCCGGTCCGGATCGTCGACGGCGCCGAGCACCTCGCCGACCGCCTGCACCGAGAGCCCGCCCACATCGATCAGCGCGCGCACCAGGCGCAGCCTGCGCTCGTGGGAGTCGTCGTAGCTCGCCTGGTTCGGGCTGGTCAGCTCGCCGGGCGGGAGCAGCCCCTCCCGGACGTAGTACTTGATCGTGGGGATCGCGACCCCCGTCCTGCGGCTCAACTCACCGATGCGCATCGCGTGTTCACCTCATCCGGCCTTGCCAACCCAACGCCCCATCATAGATAGTCGCACTATCGGATAGCGGATAGTGCCGCTGTCCATTCTCTCGGGGGTACTCCCATGTCCTTCTCCTCCCCTCCCACCCCGCTCCGCTCGTGGCACCGGCCACTGGTGCTGTTCTCCGGGGCGATGGCCGTCTTAGCCGTCGTGTCGGTCGTGGGGCTGATCGTGGACGACCGGGTTCTGGTCGGCGCGCCGATCTGGGCGAAGCCGCTGAAGTTCGCGGTCTCGTTCGTGGCGTACTGCCTGACGCTCGCCTGGATGCTCCAATTCCTCACCCGCAGGCGGAAGTTGGGCTGGTGGGCCGGGACCGTGGTCGCGGCGACCGGGGTGATCGAGATGGTGATCATCACCGGCCAGGTGATGCGCGGCAAGCGCAGCCACTTCAACCACCAGACGCCGTTCGACGCGGCGCTCTTCAACGTGATGGGCCTCACCGTCGCCGTCCTGTGGCTGGGCACGCTGGTCGTCGCGGTGCTCCTGTTCCGCAGCACGATCGCGGACCGCGCGGGCGCCCGGGCGATCCGGATCGGCGCGGTCCTCGGCCTGGCCGGCGCCGGGGTCGGCTTCCTGATGACGCGGCAGACGCCCGAGCAGGCGGCCCACCCGTCGGGCATCGTCGGCGCGCACAGCGTGGGGGTGCCCGACGGCGGCCCCTCGATGCCGCTGACCGGCTGGTCCACGACCGGCGGCGACCTGCGCATCCCGCACTTCGTGGGCATGCACGCCCTCCAGCTGATCCCGCTGGCCCTGATGGGCCTCGTCGCGCTGGGCGTCCGGATTCCCCGGCTCCGCGACGAGCGGATCCGGGCCCGTCTGGTCGCGGTCATGGGTGCGGTGTACGCGGCGGTGCTCGCCCTGCTGACCTGGCAGGCCCTGCGCGGCCAGCCCCTGATCCACCCCGACGGGGCGATGCTGGCCGCCGCGGGCCTGATCGCGGCCGGGGCCACACTGGGCACAACTGCCGCCCTGCGCCTGCCGGTTGGGCGGTCCGATGGCCGTACACCCGAGAGGCCGAAGCAGCCCGTGGCGTGACCGGCACCGGAAAACACACGGAAAGCCCGGCCCTCCGGGACTGCGGAGGGCCGGGCGGCTCCCTGTCTTCAGGGATGTATCGCTAGACCGACTTCTGGTACGAGCGGAACGTGCGGGTCGACAGCCAGACCGCGATGACCGCGAGGGCGAGGAGCGCGCCGCCGCGGCCGAGGACGATGCCCCAGTCGGGGTCGGCCGACACGGCCGAACGGCCGGCCACCATGGCCCAGTTGAGCGGGTTGAAGTCGGCGATGTGGCGCATCCAGGAGGGCATCTGGGACGGCGCCATGAAGGCCGAGGACAGGAAGGTCAGCGGCAGCAGCAGGAAGGTGTTGATGCCGATGATCGACTCGCGCTGGCGGACCAGCATGCCGAGCGCGTTGGAGAAGGCGCCGAAGACCGTGCCGAGCAGGATCGCGGCGACGGCGAGGATGACCAGACCGCCGAAGCCACCCGGGTAGTGGGCGCCGCCGAGCTTGCCGAGCAGCAGGATGATCACCGTCTGGACGGCGATGCTGATGCCGTTCTGCACGACGTTGGCGTTCATCAGGGCGCCGCGGCTGACCGGTGTGGTGAGGAAGCGGTTGAGCGTGCCGCGCTCGATCTCCTCCAGGGTGCCCATGCCGGCCCACATGCTGGAGCCGAGTGCGCTCATCACCACGATGCCCGGGACGAGGTAGTCCAGGTAGGAGGTGGTGCCGAAGCCGCCGAGCTCGACGACCTTCTTGAACAGGTTGCCGAAGAGGAAGAGCCAGATCACCGGCTGGACGAGGGTGATCAGGAGATAGGCGGGCTGCCGGAAGATCGCCATCAGCTGACGCTGCGTCATGTACCAGGTCTGGGCGAGGGCGTTGGAGCGCAGGGGCGCACCAGTGACGGACTGGATACTCATCGGGAGTCTCCCGCGGTGGCGAGGGCGGGGGCTTCGGCTGCCGCCTCGGCCTCGGAGTAACGGCGTCCGGCATAGCGGAGGTAGACGTCGTCGAGGGAGGGACGGGCCACGGTCGCGGCGGCGACCAAGGCTCCGGCCCGCTCCAGGGCGGCGAGCAGGACGGGCACGGCGGCCGCGCCGTCGTCGGCGCGGGCGCTGACCCGGCGGCCGTCGAGCAGCACCTCGTGCACGCCGGGCAGACCGGAGAGCGCGTCGCGCAGCAGGGAGCGTTCGGTGACGGTCTCGCGCAGCTCCACATGGACGGCATCGCCGCGGAGCTCGCCCTTCAGCTCGTCCGGGGTTCCCTCGACGACGACCCGGCCGCGGTCCACGATCGCGATCCGCTCGCAGAGCCGGTCGGCCTCTTCGAGGTAGTGGGTGGTGAGCACGATGGTGAGCCCCTCGTCGCCGGCGAGGCGGGAGATCTCGTCCCACATCGCGGTGCGGGCCTCGGGGTCCAGCCCGGTGGTCGGCTCGTCGAGGAACAGCACCTCCGGCCGGTGCACCAGGCCGAGCGCGACGTCGAGGCGGCGCTGCATGCCGCCCGAGTAGCCCTTGACGATGCGCTTGGCCGCGTGGCCGAGGTCGAACCGTTCGAGCAGCTCGTCGACGCGGCGGCCCAGGGCCGCGCCCGTGAGCCCGTACAGGCGCCCCTGGAGCTGGAGGTTCTCGCGGCCGGTGGCGACGGGGTCGGCGCCGGACTTCTGTGCCACGACGCCGATCGTGCGGCGGACCCGGTCGGGGTGGCGCAGCACATCGTGCCCGGCGACGGTCGCGGTGCCGCTGTCGGGGCGGGCGAGGGTGGTGAGGATCTTGACGGTGGTGGACTTGCCGGCGCCGTTGGGGCCGAGCAGTCCGAAGACCTTGCCGGTTTCGACGGTGACGGCCATGCCGTTGAGGGCGGTGACATCACCGGGGTACGTCTTGATCAGATTGCGCGCCTCTACTGCGGGCGCCCGGGTGCTCATGACGGGGCTCTCCTGTGGTGAGCGGGGTGGTCGGTATGACGGACCGTTCCGCGTGAGAAGCGCCGGGCTATCCTTGGTGTGCCGCACCTTCGATCGCCTGGCCTGCCGCGCGCGGGTCGGGTCCGGGGTCGCAACCCCGGTGTGGGCTGCTGCAACAGCCCGTACCGGGGTTCTTTTTTTGCTGTGTGGGCAGGCCTAGGGGGTCTCCCCGGGCCGGCCGCGCGAGAGATCCTGATCCTCCAACTCCCGCCATTCCTCGGGCACTTCACCCGTGGAGTGCCAGGTGCGCCAGGCATCGACGCCACTGAGCGTGCCGTCGGCCATCTCCTTGAGGAAGCCGCGCACCCACTCCACCTCGGCGTCGATCATGTGGAGTTGGTACTCGCTCTCCACAAGGAAGACCCGGGGCAGCGTCTCGCACAGCTTCCGCAGCGCTCCTCGCAGCCCCGCGGCCCGCACTTCCAGCGTATTGACCCGCTGTTCGAGCAGCACGGCGACCTCGTCGGGCGGGAGTACACCCATGAGGGAGAGCGCGGTCTCGAAAATCGGGAACTCGTGCACGGGCACCGAGACGATGTCCGCCATCCAGTCGAGCATCTCCTCGCGCCCGGCGGCCGTGAGGGCATAGAGCGTCCGCTCGGGGCGATTGCCCTGCCGCTGAACATCGGCGACCTCGACGAACCCGTGCTTCTGAAGGTTCTGGACGACGGTGTACAGCGACCCGTAATTGATCTTGATGCTGTACTCCTTGCCACGCTGGCGCAGAGTCGACGCGATCTCGTACGGATGCATCGAAGCCCGCTCGGCGAGCAACACCAGAACGGCCAGCGCCAAGGGATTACGGAGCTTGCGCCGCCCTGCCGCCATGACCATCACCTCGTTCCCGAATACTCGTGGCCGAACATATCGCGACTGAGGGGTTGCGTCAAGCGCGATGTATCGCGAATTTCCATCCGAGGGATCCAGGAAAACCAGCTGCGTTCGCAACGCCGTGCGCAAGCCCGTTAGCGTGGCCGGCATGGGTATCGAAGATCGCCAGAACCTGGCCCGCTTCGGCGGGGGCCGGACCACGCGCCGGGCGGACCGAGTGGCGGGGGCCGTGGTCGGATCTGCGGTGGGCGATGCGCTGGGGGCGCCCTTCGAGTTCGGGCCGCCCGGGGTGTACTCGGGGCGGTTCCCCGACGGCGTCGGCACGATGTGCGGCGGCGGTGGCTGGGATCCGGGCGAAGCCACCGACGACACGCAGATGGCCGTGCTGGTCGCCGACTCGCTGCTGGAATGCGGCGGCCTCGAACCGGCCGACATCTTCCGGCGGTTCCAGCGCTGGGCGGTCTCCGGCCCCAAGGACATCGGGCTCCAGACCGAGGACGTCCTGACGAACGGCGAGCCCTGGCACCGCGCGGCCGCACTCCACTTCCAGGGCAACCGGCGTGCGGCGGGCAATGGTTCGCTGATGCGAGCCACCACGGCCGCCGTGTACTTCGCGGACGCGGGGCGCGAGGCGACGATGGCCGCGGCCCGCCGCATCGCCGCGCTCACCCACGGAGACCGGGCCGCCTGGGAGGGTACGGCGATCTATCACGACCTGATACGGGCAGCGCTGACCGGCACCGATCCGCTGTCGGCCGTGCCGGACGCGCTGGCCGCCGTCCACCCCGACCACCGCGTCCGCTGGTCGACGGTCCTGGCGCCCGACTGGCACCCCGACGACGCGACGGAGTTCAACGGCGCGGTCTGGCCCTGCCTCGGCTCCGCCCTCTGGGCCCTGCGCACCACCGACTCGTTCGAGCGAGCGCTCGGCACGGCGATCGACCTGGGCGGAGACACGGACACGGTCGCGGCGGTGACCGGCGGCCTGGCGGGTGCCTGTTACGGACTCCCCTCCATCCCGGCCCGCTGGACGACCCCACTGCACGTCCCCCTGCCGGGGTTCGGCGACCGGGTTCTGGGGGCAGCTGAACTGAGCGTTCTGGCACGGGAGTTGGGGGCGGGTGCGGCGACCGACGGCCGGGAGCCGGCCCGGTCCGCACGCAGAGATCAGCCCGGGATCAGCCCGCACCCGCAATCCGCAGCGCGGCATCAGCCGTAGCCGCGGCGAAGACCGCGACATCGCGGCCCGGTGCCGAGCGGTGGATCAGGATGACGCCTTCGATCAGGCCGAAGACCAGGTCCGTGCGCAGCGCCAGCGCGTCCCCGTCCAGATCGGCACAGGCCTCGGTCGCGGCGAGCAGTTCCCCGTACGCGGCCTTCAGTTCGGCGCGGTTGCGGTGGAACACGGCGAAGCGCTCGGCGCGTACCTCGGGGAGCAGATAGAGCGCCCCCAGGTTGTACGGACCGCCGCACAGCAGCTTCACGTCCGAGCGGCACAGCTCGCGCAGCCGGTCCTCGGCGCTGCGCGAGGCATCTTCGAGGAGCCGCCGCGCGAGCTCCAGGGAGGGGGTGACCGTCGACTCGAGCAACTCGGCGAGCAGGTCCTCCTTGCCGGAGAAGTAGTGGTACATCGTGGCCTGCCGAAGCCCCACCCGATCCGCCACCGCCCGGGTCGTGGTCGCCGCGTATCCGTGCAGCGTGAACAACTCGGCGGCCGCGCACAGCAGTTCATCGCGCGCGGCAAGACCGCTGTCCGGCCGCTGCACTGCCCGCGGCCGCCCGACCCTTCGCCCCGTCGTGGCACTCATGAACCCGATCGTCGCACACGCGGCCGAGGGGGGGTCGGGGGCGACGTTTCCAGGCCGCTCCGGAAGCGGCCCGCCACCCCCGCCCACGGTCGCGGCGTACGACCCGACTTGCGAGGCACGGGGTGGCCAAACCCAACGGAAGCGGACACGAAGCAGCCCCCGCCCACAACCCCGGCGGGGGCCACTCCAACCCGCGGCACGGAGCCCCGTACCGCCCGAGCGCTCACCCCACCGAGCTGTACGCCACGACTCCCCGTAGCAGCGCGTCGACCGCCTTGCGGGCGTTCTTCGCCACCGTGCTGTTCTCGCGCGGCGCCGCGGCCGCGATCTGGCCGAGGACGTCGATGACCTGCTTGCACCAGCGGACGAAGTCGCCTGCGGGCATGTCGGCCTCGCGGAGCACCTCGTCCAGGCCCTTGTCGGAGGCCCACTGGTAGGCGGCCCAGGCGAAGCCGAGGTCGGGCTCGCGCTGGCCCACACCCTCCGCCTGGTTGATCTTGTGGTCCTCTTCGAGGGCGTCGAGCCGGCCCCAGATCCGCACCATCTCGCCGAGCGCGGCCTTGGCCTTGCCGGAAGGCGTCTTGGGCGCCACGGCGTCGTCGGACTGCCGCGCCTCGTACACCAACGCCGATACGCAGGCGGCGAGTTCGGCCGGACTCAGGCCTTCCCAGACGCCCGCGCGCAGGCATTCGCTGGCCAGCAGGTCGAGCTCGCCGTACAGGCGGGCCAGGCGCTTGCCGTGCTCGGTGACCTCGTCGTCGCGCAGGTAGTCGAGCTCGGTGAGCAGCGCCACGATGCGGTCGAAGGTGCGCGCAATGGTGTTGGTGCGCCCCTCGATGCGCTTCTCCAGCTGCCGGGTGTCGCGCTGGAGGCGGTGGTAGCGCTCGGCCCAGCGGGCGTGGTCCTCGCGCTCGTCGCAGCCGTGGCAGGGGTGGGCGCGCAGGGCGGCCCGCAGCCGGGTGATCTCGCGGTCGTCGGCCGCCTCCGAGCGGGCCTTGCGGTGCCGCTCGGGGACGATGTGCCCGGCCTTGGTGCGCAGCGCGGACGCCAGGTCCCGGCGGGACTGGGGCGAGCGCGCGTTGAACGACTTCGGGACCCGCATCCGCTCCAGGGCCTCCACGGGCACCGGGAAGTCGATCGAGGCGAGCCGCTTGACCTGCCGTTCGGCGGTCAGCACGAGCGGGCGGGGCCCGTCGTGCTGCTCGAAGCCTCGGTGGCCGTTGGTGCGCCCGGCGGGGATCCCGGGGTCGAGGACGAGCGCGAGGCCGGCGAACTTGCCGGTCGGTACGTGGATGACGTCACCCGGCTTGAGCTTCTCCAGGGACGCCGCGGCGGCCGCCCGGCGCTGGGCCGCGCCGTGCTTGGCGAGCTCGGTCTCGCGGTCCTTGAGGTCGCGCCGCATCCGCGCGTACTCCTCGAAGTCCCCGAGGTGGCAGTGCATGCCCTCCCGGTAGCCCTCCAGGCCCTCCTCGTTGCGCTGGACCTGGCGCGAGATGCCGACGACGGACTTGTCGGCCTGGAACTGCGCGAAGGAGGTTTCGAGCAGCTCGCGCGAGCGGTGCCTGCCGAACTGCTGGACCAGGTTGACGGCCATGTTGTACGAGGGCTTGAAGCTGGAGCGCAGCGGGTAGGTGCGCGTGCCCGCCAGGCCCGCGAGCGCGCCCGGGTCCATGCCGCGCTGCCACAGGACCACGGCGTGGCCCTCGACGTCGATGCCGCGCCGCCCGGCCCGGCCGGTGAGCTGGGTGTACTCGCCGGGCGTGATGTCGGCGTGCTGTTCGCCGTTCCACTTGACGAGCTTCTCCAACACCACTGAGCGCGCCGGCATGTTGATGCCGAGGGCGAGGGTCTCAGTGGCGAAGACGGCCTTCACCAGACCCCGTACGAACAGCTCCTCCACGACCTCCTTGAAGGTGGGCAGCATGCCCGCGTGGTGGGCGGCGATGCCGCGCTCCAGGCCTTCGAGCCACTCGTAGTAGCCGAGGACGTTCAGGTCCTCGCCGGGGATGGAGGCGGTGCGCTCCTCGACGATCTCGCGGACCTTCTGGCGCGCTTCCTCGTCGTTGAGCCTGAGGCCCGCGTACATGCACTGCTGGACGGCCGCCTCGCAGGCGGCGCGGCTGAAGATGAAGGTGATGGCCGGCAACAGGCCTTCGGCGTCGAGCCGTTCGATGACTTCGGGGCGGCCGGGCGTCCAGATCCGCGACCGCGAGCGGCGCTCCCGCTCGCGGTCGGCCTCGCGGACCATCTTGCCGCGGCGCCGGTCGCGCGGGTTGTACGTCTTCTGGTTCTCCATCCGCGCCATGCGCAGCAGGTCGGGGTTGACCTCGCGCCTGGCGACACCGCGCCCGCCGTGGTCGGACTCCTCCTCGAAGAGGTCGTACATCCGCCGGCCGGCCATGACGTGCTGCCACAGCGGCACGGGGCGGTGCTCGGAGACGATCACTTCGGTGTCGCCGCGGACGGTGTCCAGCCAGTCGCCGAACTCCTCGGCGTTGGAGACGGTCGCCGACAGCGAGACCAGGGTGACGGACTCCGGGAGGTGGATGATCACCTCTTCCCATACGGCGCCGCGGAAGCGGTCGGAGAGGTAGTGCACCTCGTCCATCACCACGTATCCGAGGCCGAGCAGCGCCTGGGAGCCCGCGTACAGCATGTTGCGGAGCACCTCGGTGGTCATGACGATCACCGGCGCATCGGCGTTGACGCTGTTGTCGCCGGTCAGCAGGCCCACCTTGTCGGCGCCGTAGCGGCGCACGAGGTCGGCGTACTTCTGGTTGGACAGCGCCTTGATGGGCGTGGTGTAGAAGCATTTGCGGCCCTGCTCCAGGGCCAGGTGCACGGCGAACTCGCCGACGATGGTCTTGCCGGAGCCGGTGGGCGCCGCGACGAGCACGCCCTTCCCGGCTTCGAGGGCCTGGCAGGCCTCGATCTGGAAGGGGTCCAGATCGAAGTCGTACAGGTCGCGGAAGGGTGCGAGCGCGGTGGCCTGCTCGACGGCGCGGAGTCGGGCAGCTGCGTACGCTTCGGCTGGTGAGAGGTCCTCTGTCATCTTGTCTTCGAGCCTACCCGCCGCCTCTGACAGAGGTCGCGATCTTTATTGGAGGCCGCTACCGACGGCCTTCCGGCCGGGCGCCGGTACCGGTGCCAATACCCGTACGGCGGCGCGTACACACTCCGCGGTGAGCGGGAGCGGACCGAGGCGTTCCCCGTCGGCGTACCCGGTGATGCCGTCCGCGACGAGCGTGATCGAGGCGACGCGGTGGGTGGTGACCTTGGGGTGGCCGAGATGGGTGCCCTTGTAGACCTGCGGGAAGACCTTGAGCAGGGTCGCCCGTGAGCAGTCGCCGACGACGGTGACGTCGAAGAGCCCGTCGGCCGGATCGGCGTCGGCGCAGATGCGCATGCCGCCTCCGTAGGAGGACGTGTTTCCGACGGCGATCAGGGTCGCCTCGATCTCACGGGTCTCGCCGTCGTCGAGCATGATCTTGTACGGGATCGGCCTGAAGGCGGCCAGTTCGGCGAGCATCGCGAGGTCGTACTTGAAGCGGCCGCCAGGCCAGCGCATGCGGTTGCCGCGGTCGTTGACCTTGGAGTCGAAGCCGGAGGCGAGGACGGTGGCGAACCAGCGGTCGCCGACGCGGCCGAGGTCGATGTCCCTGATGTGCGCGCCCTTGAGGGCCTGAGCCGCGAGTTCTCCGGCGCGGGCCGGGTCGCGTATCGGCAGGCCGAGCGCGCGGGCGAAGTCGTTGCCGGTGCCCGCGGCGACGACGCCGAGCGGGGTCCTGGTCCCTGCGAGGGCCTGGAGGGCGAGGTTGACCATGCCGTCGCCACCGACGGTGATGAGCGCCCCGGTGCCGCCCTGGACGGCCTCGCGGGCCCGGCGCAGCGCGTCGTCGGCGTCCTCGCCGAGCACGGTGCGTACGGAGAATCCGGCGGCCCGCAACGCCGAAGCGGCCGGCTGCGCGGCGTGCGCGCCCCGGCCGCGTCCCGCGGCGGGATTGACGAAGAGGGTGATCTCGCTGGTCACCCGCCGGACCATACAAGGTCCGGCGATCACGTCAAGGTCAGGTGATGTCGTCGTACCCGTTGAGCTTGCTGGAGCGGCCGCCGTCGGCCTGCTCGGGCACGGCCGGGGCCGCGCTCACGGGTTCGACCGTGCCGACGTCCTCGGGGGTGAGGTCCAGTTCGGAGGCCTCGTCGTCCGCAGGTCCGGCCTCGGCGCGCTGCTTGCGGCGCTTGTCGTTCATCAGCGAAATGCCGACGGCGATGAAATAGAGACCGACGATCGGAGCGGCGAGCGAGAGCATCGAGACCGGGTCGACGGTCGGCGTCGCGAAGGCCGCGAAGATCGTGACACCCATGATCATTCCGCGCCACCAGCCCAGCATCCGGCGGCCGGTGAGAATGCCGCTGAAGTTGAGCATGACGAGGAACAGCGGCAGCTCGAAGGAGAGGCCGAAGACGATGATCATGCGGGTGACGAGGTCGATGAGCTCGTTCAGCGGCAGGAGGTTGGCCACCCCTCCAGGGGTGAAGTCCAGGAGCACCCGGGCAGCCGCGGGCAGAACGTTGTACGAGAACCAGCCGCCCGCGACGAAGAGCGGGAAGCCCGCCGCCACGAAGCTCAGCGAGTACCGCTTCTCGTGCTTGTGCAGGCCGGGCGAGACGAACGCCCACAGCTGGTAGAGCCAGACCGGGCTGGCCGCGACGACGCCCGCCACCATCGACACCTTGATCATCAGCGTGAACGGCCCCATGAGGCCGGACATGGTGATGTTGCCGCAGACCTCCGCGCCACCGTCCTTCTTGGTGAGCTCGGTGAACGGCACCGTGCAGTCCACGGCCTCCTTGATCGGCCGCGTGATCAGCTCGGCGATGTCCTTGTAGTAGAACGCCGCCACTATGGCGCAGACCAGGATCGCCAACACCGACTTCGCGAGCCGGTTGCGCAGCTCGCGAAGGTGGTCCGAGAGCGGCATCCGGCCCTCGGGGTCCCTCTGTTGTTTGCGGGCAGACTTGAGCAACCCACGTCCTCATCTCGTGCGGCAGGTCACTTTGGTCACAGAGGTGAACAGCGCCTGCTTCGGCCCGGTGTCAGCGCTGCGTCGTGTCCGTCGGCTCGGTCACCGGACGGGCGCTGCTCACGTCGCCGGGCGCGGACTGGATCGTGCGCTGGGCCGGCGGCTGCTCGGCCGGCGGGTCGGCCGGGGCGGGCTGCTGCCCCTCGGACTTCATGGCCTTGGCCTCGCTCTTGAGGATGCGGGCCGACTTGCCGAGCGACCGCGCCATGTCCGGGAGCTTCTTCGCGCCGAACAGCAGGACGACGACGATGAGGATGAGAATGATCTCGGGGGCGCCGAGCCTTCCGAACATAAGCGTTTACCTTCTCACCGAGGCTGCAGGATAGGGGGCTGCTGGGGGCAGCCGGACTGGTGTCCGACCGCCTTACGTGCAGCGATCGTAACGCGCAGGGGTAAACGCTGGGCAATCCCCGTGCGTACGCCCGTTTGCGGACCGGGCCTCGCTACCTGGACCGCGTTGTGCAGCGTACCGCCCCGAAACGGGCGACATCAGAGCGCACCGGTCACCTCAGCGTTTCCCCGGCGCCCGCGAGGTCGACGGCGGCGCGCTCCAGGTCCTCGGCGGCACGGTTGATCTTCCTTGTGGTGTCGGCCACTTGGCGGCCGAGCCGCTGCGCCTCGACGAACACCTTGATCGCGAGGACGCCGAGCACGGCGATCCCGAGGAAACCGAGGGCGATGGCGGTCATCGGCCAGAACATGGATGCGGACCCTAGACGGTGGAGTGGAGGCGGAGAGTGCGGACACCGCCGCCGGTGAGGAGTTCGATGATGCGCTCCCCGGCCGGCTTGCGGACGGCCGAGCCGCACTCGGGGCAGGTGAAGGAGTAGAAGGTGGTGCGGCGGCTGGCGCCGATGGCCAGGCGGAGCGCGGCCGCGCCGAGTTCGAAGCGGGCGCGGCACTCCGGGCAGGCCGCCTTGAAGAGGACCGGGATCATAGGACGGGAAATACCGGGCAATACCGACATGTTCCGCAATTCTCCTCAGCTCTGGTGGTCGAGCGCGGGCGGTTCCTCGTAGCCGGCGAGCGCCTCTCGGGCCGCGCGCCGGGCGCTCTCGGCGAGGTCGTCCGGCGAGACGATCCGGCCGTCCTGGCCGAGGCGCAGCGCCAGGCGCCGCAGCGACGCGGGGTCGGGCGTGCGCAGCGTGATCCGCAGGCCGCCGTCGGGGAGCTCCTCGGCGCTGTCGTGCGGGTAGTACTCGGCGACCCAGCGGCCGCCGGGACCGACCTCGACGACGACCTCGGGGTCCTCGGCGGACGGCTGGACGAGCCCCTCGGACAGGTCGCGCAGCTCCAGCTCGGGCGGCGCGGAGGCCTCGTCGAGCAGGCGGATCTCGGCGACCCGGTCGAGGCGGAAGGTGCGCCGGGCCTCGGAGAGCCGGCACCACGCCTCCATGTAGGTGTGGCCGACGGCGAAGAGCCGGATCGGGTCGACCTCGCGCTCGGTGAGCTCGTCGCGGGCGGGCGAGTAGTACTTCACCCACAGCCGGCGGCGCTCCGAGATGGCCCGGTCGACCTCGGCGAAGACGCCGCCCTCGGACTCGAACGTGACCGACAGCCGGGAGCTGGCGCCGGCGGCCTCGCCGGCCGCGGCCTCCAGCTTGGCGGTGGCCCGCAGCAGCGCCTGCCGGTCGCCCTCGCGCAGGCCGGGCAGCGTGGAGACGGCGCGGGCGGCGACGAGCAGCGCGGTCGCCTCGTCGGCGGCGAGCCGGAGCGGGGCCGCGACGTCGTCCGGGTTGTGCCACCAGATGCGGTCGCCGTCGGTGTCGATGTCCAGGAGGTCGCCGCCACGGAAGCTCGTGCCGCACATGGGCAGCACGTCGAGGTCGGAGATCAGTTCGTCCTCGGTGATGCCGAAGGCGCGGGCGACGTCCGCGACATGGGCGCCGGGGCGCTCGCGCAGATAGGTCACCAGCGACAGCATCCGCCGCGTCTGGTCGATGGCGTTTGCAGCCATGGTCGTACGGTCCCCCTCAGCCCTTGGCCACGGCGCGCAGCCGGTCCATCACGTCGGCCCGCAGGTCGGCGGGCTCCAGCACGACCACATCGGGGCCGAACTCCACGAGGTGGGCATCCAGCCCATGCCCGTACGGAATCTCCAACTCGTCCCACCCGTCGCCGAGTTCCCGCGTCGAGGCGGCCCGCGAGCGCAGCGGGTAGCCGGCCCCGGCGCGCAGCCGGATCCTGGCCGAGCGGGTCGCGGTCTCCCCCGCCCAGCTCTCGACGGTCTCGCGCACGGTGACGACATCGGGCACGGGCGCGGTGAAGGCGCCCGCGCGGGAGCGGACCCGGCCGGAGATGCGGCTGAGGCGGAACACCCGCTCGGCACCCCGGTCGCGGTCCCAGCCGGCCAGGTACCAGTGGCCGCGCCAGCACTCCAGGCCCCAGGGCTCGACGTGCCGGGTCTCGGGGCGTACCGCGGTGACCTTGCGGTAGTCGAAGACGACCGGGCGCCGGTCGCGGCAGGCCAGCATCAAAGGCTCGAAGGCCGTCTCATGGACCGGGATGCGTGGCTCGATGGCGCTGTGCTCGTACGGGTTGTCCGCTTCCGGCATGCCGGCGGCGCGCAACTTCTGGAGTGCTCCGCTGGCCGCGCCCGCGAGCCGGGCCTGCTGCCAGACGCGGGCGGCGAGCCCGAGGGCCGCGGCCTCCTCGGCATCCAGCTGGACCGGCGGCAGGCGGTTGCTGTCGCGGCGGGCGAGATAGCCGGTCTCGCCGTCGAGGTTCTCGACGGTCTCGATGACCAGGCCGAGTTCCCGCAGGTCGTCCTTGTCCCGCTCGAACATCCGGTTGAAGGAGTCGTCGGACCCGGCTTCGAGATAGGCCTCGATGGACTCGCGCAGCTCCCGCTTGCTGAGTGCGCGCCGTGTCCCGAGCAGACACAGCGCCAGGTTCATCAGCCGCTCGGCCTTGGCAATCGCCATCGATGCCCTACGCCCTCTCTCGTTGTGCGCTACGACCGTTGACCGTACCGCCCCCGGCTGCCCGGGCAAAAGCCGAGGGCCCATGCCAGCAGGCATGGGCCCTCGGTCTGATCAGGTCCGATCGCTCGGGACTGATCGAGGTGCGTCTCAGACGGAGACCAGGTCGCAGACGAAGATCAGCGTCTCGCCAGGGGCGATCGCGCTGCCGGCGCCGCGGTCGCCGTAGGCGAGGTGGGCCGGGATGGTCAGCCGGCGGCGGCCGCCGACCTTCATGCCCTGGATGCCCTGGTCCCAGCCGGAGATGACCTGGCCGGCGCCGAGCTTGAACTCCAGCGGGTTGCCGCGGTTCCAGGAGGCGTCGAACTCCTCGCCGGTGGAGAAGGCCACGCCCACGTAGTGGACCTTGACGAAGTCTCCGGCCTTGGCGACGGCGCCGTCACCCTCCCAGATCTCCTTGATCTCCAGGTCAGCCGGCGGCTGGCCCTCGGGGAAGTCGATCTCGGGCTTGTCGATGCTCACGTAATGCTCCTACTAATCGCTATGGGCAACCGGGACAGTCTTACACTGCTCCGAGGATGTCCACGACGAAGACCAGGGTCGAGTTGGCCGGGATGTCCGCACCCTGGGCCTTGTCCTTGTAGCCCTGCTCCGGCGGGATGACAAGCAGGACACGGCTGCCGACCTTCTTGCCGACCAGGCCCTTGTCCCAGCCCTCGATGACCTGGCCCTGGCCGATCTGGGTCGAGAACGGGGCGCCGGTCTTCCAGGACGTGTCGAACAGCTTCGCCTGCGGCAGGCCCTCGTTGGGCTTCCAGGTGGCGCCGCTGTACTGCATGTAGACGGTCTGGCCGCTCTTGACCTCGGCGCCCTTGCCCTCGATGAGGACCTGGTCGACGAGCTTCTTCGGCGGGTCGTTCTTCGGGACCGTGATCGTGGCGGCCTCGTCCTTGTCCGCCTTGATCTGCGGCAGGTCGGACGGGATGGCGGCCTGGGTGCCCTCGACCTTCTTCGGCATCACGCTGTCGACGTCGAGGACGAAGACCAGGTTGTCGGTGCCGGAGACGCCGAGCTCCTGCTTGCCCGCGGCGCCGAACGCGGCGGACGGCGGGGCGACGACCAGGACGCGGGCGCCGACCTTCTGGCCGAGCACCGCCTCGCTGAACGCGGGGATGTAGGTCTGCGAGCCGGCCGGGATGACCTGGGGCACGCCGTCCTTGTCGTAGGAACCGGCGAGGTCCTTGCCGCTCTTCCAGATCTTCCCGGTGTACTTCGTCACCGCGAGGTCGTTCTTCTTGACCTCGGGGCCGGTGCCAGCGGTCAGCGTCTTGACGACGAACTTCCCGCTCGGGTCGCCCTTGGGGATGGTGATCGTGGGCTTCTTGCCCAGGTCGCCCGCGACGGTGGGCATCGGCGAGGCGTCGGACACCGGCTTGGGGGCGGCGGGCTGGGACGCCTGGTCGGAGGGGGAAGCGGACGCGTCCTTCTTCTTCGCCGAGTCGTCACCTCCTCCGCAGGCCGCGGTGAGCATCAGGGCCGGCACGATGAGCGCGGCAGCAAGTCGGCGTCGCACAGTGGTCCTCGGGGTAGCTGGAACGGTCGGAGCCGCCACTCTACGGCCCCACTCCGGTACCACAAGGGTCCGGCATGCCCGTGGGCCCCGTACGCAACAGCGCACGGGGCCCACGGCCGGAACCTCTGGTACGTCTCACATGCCGGCGATCAGCTTCTCCACCCGGTCGTCGACCGACCGGAACGGGTCCTTGCACAACACGGTGCGCTGCGCCTGGTCGTTGAGCTTCAGATGCACCCAGTCGACGGTGAAGTCCCGGCGCTGCTCCTGGGCACGGCGGATGAAGTCGCCGCGAAGGCGGGCCCTGGTGGTCTGCGGGGGCACCGACTTGCCCTCGAAGATCTTCAGGTCGTTGCAGATCCTGGCCGCCTGGCCCTTGCGCTCCAGCAGGTAGTACAGGCCCCGCCGGCGGTGGATGTCGTGATAGGCGAGGTCTATCTGCGCGACCCGCGGGTGCGACATGGTCATGTTGTTCTTGGCCCGGTACCGCTCGATGAGCTTGTACTTCATGACCCAGTCGATCTCGGTGCCGATCCGGTCGAGGTCCTCGGCCTCGATCGCGTCCAGGGTGCGGCCCCACAGTTCGAGGACCTGGTCGACGGTGCCGGTACGGATGCCGCGGCGCTCCACAAAGTCCACGGCCTTCTCGTAGTACTCGCGCTGCACTTCGAGGGCGGAGGCCTCGCGACCGCTGGCCAGGCGTACCTTGCGCTGGCCCGTGATGTCGTGGGAGACCTCGCGGATGGCCCGGATCGGGTTCTCCAGGGTGAGGTCGCGCATGACCGTGCCCGCTTCGATCATGCGCAGGACGAGGTCGGTGGCCCCGACCTTCAACAGCATGGTCGTCTCGGACATGTTGGAGTCGCCGACGATGACGTGCAGGCGCCGGTAGCGCTCGGCGTCCGCGTGCGGCTCGTCCCGGGTGTTGATGATCGGACGCGAGCGGGTGGTGGCGGAGCTGACGCCCTCCCAGATGTGCTCGGCACGCTGGCTGACGCAGTAGACCGCGCCGCGCGGGGTCTGCAGCACCTTGCCGGCGCCGCAGATCAACTGGCGGGTGACGAGGAACGGAATGAGGATGTCCGCGAGCCGGGAGAACTCTCCGTGCCGGGCGACGAGATAGTTCTCGTGGCATCCGTAGGAGTTTCCCGCCGAGTCGGTGTTGTTCTTGAAGAGATAGACGTCGCCCGCGATTCCCTCCTCGTGCAGGCGGCGTTCGGCGTCGACGAGCAGGCCTTCGAGAATGCGCTCGCCGGCTTTGTCGTGGGTGACCAGTTCGGTCACGTTGTCGCATTCGGGAGTTGCGTATTCCGGATGCGATCCCACGTCCAGGTAGAGGCGGGCGCCGTTCCGCAGAAAGACGTTGCTGCTGCGGCCCCATGACACAACACGGCGGAAGAGGTAGCGCGCCACTTCGTCAGGAGACAGTCGGCGCTGTCCCCTGAACGTGCACGTGACGCCGTACTCGTTCTCCAGCCCGAAAATGCGGCGGTCCATGAGTGAACATTACGCCTGATGGCCTGAGCTGAAACCGGGTTCGACGGCACGGTTTCGATCATTTTCGTCAACTCCGGCGACATCAGGCCGACGCCCGGGAGCTGCCAGGACGCGCTGGGTGGCGAGGAGTACGACGAGGGCCGCGAGGCCGCCGCCGCCCGCGACCGCGAAACTGGCGCCCGTTCCGCCGAGTTCGACCGCCGGGCCCGCGGCCGCCGTGCCGAGCGCGGTGCCGACGCCGAAGGCCGTCACCAGCCAGGAGAAGGCCTCGGTGACCGTGCCTCGCGGTGCATGCCGGTCGACGACGATGAACGCGCAGGCGATGGACGGCGCGAGGAAGAGGCCGGAGACGACGGTGAGCGCGGCCATCGCGGGAACGCCGGGGACCAGCGTCAGCGGCAGGTAGCCGACGGCGAGCAGCGCCACGAGGATCCGCAGCCGCCTCTCGGGGGCGCCGCCCCACTGGCGGGCCCCGTAGACGAGCCCGCCGAGCAGCGCGCCCAGCCCGTTGGCCGCCATCAGCCAGCCGTAGATCGTGTCGCTGCCGTGGTCGTCGGCGTAGGCGGACGCGGCGACGATGATGGCGCCGAGCGCGAGGCCGACGAAGAAGAACGAGCCGAGCAGCGCGAGCAGTCCGGGCGAGCGCAGCGCGCCGAGCCAGTGCGCCTCACGGGGTGCCGAACGCCAGGTCCTGGACGGCTCGGAGAGTACGACGCTGAGCGCGCCGAGCACCCCGAGGGCGTTGATGAGCAGCAGCGCGGTGGCGGGCGACCAGAGGGCTATGGACACGGTGACGAGCAGCGGGCCGACCGTGAACATCACCTCCTGGGCTATCGCGTCCATGGCGTACGCGGTGTGCACCTGGTCCTCGCGCTTGAGGACGCTGGGCCACAGGGCGCGGAGGCCGCCTTCGAGGGGCGGTGTGGCGAGCCCGGCGACGAGGACGGCCGCATAGGCGGCGGCCACCGGCTCGATGCCGACCACGGCCAGCAGGACCATGCCGAGGGCCGCGACGACGGAGGCGGGGAACATGACGCGCGGCTGTCCGTACAGGTCCACGGCCCGCCCAAGGAGCGGCTGGCCGACGGCCGTGGCCACGCCGTACACGGCGGTCAGCGCGCCCGCGAGCGAGTAGCTGCCGCCCTCGGCCCGTACGAAGAAGACGACTGCGATCGCGGCGGTCGCGTTCGGCAGCCGGCCGGTGAGGGTGCCCGCGAGCAGCCGCGCGGCATGCCGCGTCCGAAGGATCTCCGCGTATCCCGCCGCCATGGCCACTCCTCAAGTGTTACGTATAACTTGCGACGTCATACGTACCATGTGGCAAGTCCGCGGGTCCACCCCGCGCCCGCCCACCAGCCGCCCTGGAGGACCTGTGACCAGCCCGGAAAGACCGGAATCCACTCCGGTGGCGGCCCGCGCGGGGGTGCGCGCCGCCCGCGCCGCGATGTCCGGGCGGCCGGCCGGGTCCCGGCCCACCAGCCGGGACGTGGCGAGCGCGGCGGGCGTATCGCAGGCCACCGTCTCGCTGGTCCTGGGCGACAAGTGGCGCGGCCGGGTCTCCGAGCGGACCGCGGGCCTGGTCAGGGAGGCCGCACGCGAGCTCGGCTACCGCCCCAACCTGGCCGCGCGCAGCCTGCGGCTCGGCCGCACCAGAACGGCGCTGCTCGTCGTGCCGGCCATGACCAGCGAGTTCTTCGCCCGGGTCTACGCGGGCGCGGCCAAGGTCGCCGCCGAGCACGGCTTCGGGGTGGTGCTCTACCCCTCCCCCGAGGGCATCGGCCCGGCCCGCGACCCCTTCGACTCCGCCCGCACCGCGCTCGACGGGGTGATCGCCTCCTCGATGGCGGCGGGCGCGCTCGCCTCGATCCGCGGCAGCGACCTGCCGCTGGTCATGCTCGACAGCGACCCCGAGGAGCCGGGCCCCGCGGCCCACGTCAACCTCGACATCGCCGACGGCGTACGGCGCCTGACGGAGCATCTGCTCGGGCTCGGCCACCGCCGGTTCCTGCATGTCGCGGCGGACGTGGACTCCTGGACCTTCGTCGTACGCGCCCGGGCCTGGGCCGACGCGCTCGCCGGGGTGCCGGGCGCCGAGCTGCGTACGGTCCGGGCCGCGCTCGGCGTGGACTCCGGGCGGGAGGCCGCCGAGCAGGCTCTGCGCGCCCCCGGCCCGCGCCCGACCGCCCTGGTCTGCGACGACGACTTCCTGGCCGCGGGCGCCTGCAAGGCGGCCCACCGGCTCGGCCTGCGCATCCCCGGCGACGTGTCGGTCACCGGATTCGACGGCCTCACCCTCGCCACCGCCCTGGAGCCGGAGCTCACCACGCTCGCGCTGCCCGCCGAGCAGGTCGGTGCCCGCGGCATGGCGGCGCTGCTCGCCGTCCTTGAGGGGCGCCCGCCCGAGACCGGGGACCTGCCCGTCTCGCTGGCCGTACGGGGCTCAACGGCCGCGCCCCGGCCCGCCTGAGGCGGAACCGGGGCGCGTGCGGAAGCGGGGGGACTACTCGTCCTCCGTTTCCTCCAGGTCCGAAGGGGCCTCGGTGGGCTCCGTCTTGGCCACATCGGCCTGGAGCAGCCGGGAGAGCTGACGGCCGACGATGCGCTTGAACTTCCGCTGCTGCGGCCGCGTCCGGTCCAGGACCGCGACCTCCAGGCGCTCGGCGGGGATCTCCCGGTCGGCGCCGTTCGCCTGGTTCGACAACGCCTGCACGGCCAGCTTCAGCGCCTCGGCGAGCGACATGCCGTCCTGGTGGCGCTGGTCCAGGAACGTGCTGATCTGCTCGGCGTTGCCGCCGACCGCGACCGAGCCGTGCTCGTCCACGATCGAGCCGTCGTGCGGCAGCCGGTAGATCTGGTCGTCTTCGGGGGTGCTGCCGACCTCGGCGACGACCAGCTCCACCTCGTACGGCTTCTCGCCGACGCTGGAGAAGATGGTGCCCAGCGTCTGCGCGTAGACGTTGGCGAGCCCACGGGCCGTCACGTCGTCGCGGTCGTAGGTGTATCCGCGCAGATCCGCGTAACGGACGCCGCCGATGCGGAGGTTCTCGTACTCGTTGTACTTGCCGGCGGCCGCGAAGCCGATCCGGTCGTAGATCTCGCTGAACTTGTGCAGCGCGCGGGACGGGTTCTCACCGACGAACACGATGCCGTCGGCGTACTGGATCACGACCAGGCTGCGGCCGCGGGCGATGCCCTTGCGGGCGTACTCCGCACGGTCGGCCATGGCCTGCTGGGGTGAGACATAGAACGGGGTCGACACCGGCTAACCGTCCCTTTCTGTCAGTGGCTGGGTCATCTCGGGGCCTGCTCGGGCCTCAGAGGAGGGAGGCCCGGGGGCCGTCGGGCTGCTCCAGCCGCCGCTCCAGGATGGTGCGGGCGAGCTCGGAGGACTCCGCCTCGGTGAGCCTGCGGAAGCCGTCCTCGGTGATGACGGTGACGATCGGGAAGATCCGGCGGGCCATGTCCGGGCCGCCCGTCGCCGAGTCGTCGTCGGCGGCGTCGTAGAGCGCCTGGATGACGAGCGTGGTCGTCTCCTGCTCCGTCAGATCGTCGCGGTAGAGCTTCTTCATGGAGCCCCGGGCGAAGATGGAGCCGGAGCCGGTGGCGGCGAAGCCGTGCTCCTCGGAGCGGCCGCCGGTGACGTCGTAGGAGAAGATCCGGCCCTTGTCGCGGTCCACGTCGTAGCCCGCGAAGAGCGGGACCACGGCGAGGCCCTGCATGGCCATGCCCAGGTTGCTGCGGATCATCGTGGAGAGCCGGTTGGCCTTGCCCTCCAGGGAGAGCGTGGCGCCTTCGACCTTCTCGAAGTGCTCCAGCTCCAGCTGGAAGAGCTTCACCATCTCGACCGCGAGGCCGGCGGTGCCGGCGATGCCGACCGCCGAGTACTCGTCGGCCGGGAAGACCTTCTCGATGTCGCGCTGGGCGATCATGTTGCCCATGGTGGCCCGCCGGTCGCCGGCCAGCACGACCCCGCCGGGGAACGTCGCCGCGACGATCGTCGTGCCGTGCGGCGCTTCGATGTGACCCTGCACGGGCGGCAGGGCGCGCTTGCCGGGCAGCATCTCCGGCGAGTGCTCGGACAGGAAGTCCATGAATGAGGAGGAGCCAGGCGTCAGGAAGGCAGCTGGTAGACGCCCGGTGCCACGAGTGTTGGCTTCCACGAGTTTCCTTCCAAGTAGGCGGCAGCCCGACGGACGGTGCTGGGGATTTCCCCCAACAGGCCGATGGCCGAATTGCAGTTGAAGCACAGTACGCCTGGGACCCTACCCGCCGTGCGGCAATGATCCACATGAACGGCTGGGCGGGACAGGCCAATTACGCGGTTGCCCCTGGAGTGCCGGGCAGTGCTGCCGTGGGAAGCCCGCGTCCCTGTCCGGGCTTCCCACGACGCACCCCGACGTTCACGTCCGTGAACTACTGTCCGCCCTTTTGAACGAAGGACCGCACGAAGTCCTCGGCGTTCTCCTCAAGGACGTCGTCGATCTCGTCCAGGACGGAGTCCACGTCGTCGGAGAGCTTCTCCTGGCGCTCCTTGAGGTCCTCCGAAGCCTGCGCGTCCTGCGCCTGCTCCTCGACCTCCTCGGTGGAGCGCGTCGCCTTCTGCTGGCCGCCGCCGGTGTCCTTGGTCGCCATCTACCTCACCCCGCTCGGTTCGATGTCCATGATCAGACCCTACAAGCAGGGTCTGACATCGGCCCCGCACTTTCTGGAACGTGCGGGGCCTACCTCTGTGTTTCCCATACCTGCGGCCTTTCAGCCGCCGGAGAGCACCCGCACCAGATCTTCGGCCGTGCGGCACCGGTCGAGCAGCGCCTTCACGTGATTACGCGTTCCGCGTAGGGGTTCCAGGGTTGGCACCCGCTGGAGCGAGTCACGGCCCGGCAGGTCGAAGATCACGGAATCCCAGGAGGCCGCCGCGACGTCGTCCGCGTACTGCTCCAGGCAGCGGCCGCGGAAGTACGCCCTGGTGTCCTCCGGGGGCTTGGTCTGCGCCCGCAGGACGCCGGGGTCGTCCAGGAGCCGCTTCATCTTGCCGCGGGCCACCAGACGGTTGTAGAGGCCCTTCTCGGGCCGTACGTCGGCGTACTGGAGGTCCACCAGGTGCAGCCGGGCCGCGTCCCAGTCGAGGCCGTCGCGGCGCCGGTAGCCCTCCATCAGCTCGCGCTTGGCGATCCAGTCGAGCTCGCCCGACAGGCTCATCGGGTCGTTCTCCAGCCGGTTCAGGACGTCCTCCCAGCGGACCAGGACGTCCTTGGTCTGCTCGTCGGCGTCCGCCCCAAACCGCTCCTCGACGTACTTGCGCGCCAGCTCGAAGTACTCCATCTGCAGTTGGACGGCCGTCAGCGTGCGGCCGCTGCGGAGCGTGACCAGGCGTTGCAGACCGGGGTCGTGCGAGACCTGGTGGAGGGTGCGGACCGGCTGGTCCACGGCCAGGTCGACGTTGATGAACCCTTCCTCGATCATGGACAGGACCAGGGAGGTCGTGCCCAGCTTGAGGTACGTCGAGATCTCCGACAGGTTCGCGTCGCCGATGATGACGTGCAGGCGGCGGTACTTCTCGGCGTCCGCGTGCGGTTCGTCGCGGGTGTTGATGATCGGGCGCTTGAGGGTCGTCTCCAGGCCGACCTCGACCTCGAAGTAGTCGGCGCGCTGGCTGATCTGGAAGCCGTGCTCGTGGCCGTCCTGGCCGATGCCCACGCGTCCGGCGCCGGTGATGACCTGGCGCGAGACGAAGAACGGTGTCAGGTGGCGCACGATGTCCGAGAAGGCGGTCTCCCGCTTCATCAGGTAGTTCTCGTGCGTGCCGTACGAGGCGCCCTTGTTGTCGGTGTTGTTCTTGTACAGGTGGATCGGCTGGGCGCCGGGGAGCTGGGCCGCGCGTTCGGCCGCCTCGGCCATGATGCGCTCGCCGGCCTTGTCCCACAGGACGGCGTCGCGCGGGTTGGTGACCTCGGGTGAGCTGTACTCGGGGTGCGCGTGGTCGACGTAAAGCCGCGCCCCGTTGGTGAGGATGACGTTGGCGAGGCCGATGTCCTCGTCGGTCAGCTGACTTGAATCCGCGGCCTCGCGGGCGAGGTCGAAGCCGCGGGCGTCCCGCAGCGGGTTCTCCTCCTCGAAGTCCCAGCGGGCGCGGCGCGCCCGGTGCATCGCCGCCGCATAGGCGTTGACGATCTGGGACGAGGTGAGCATGGCATTGGCGTTGGGGTGGCCGGGGACGGAGATCCCGTACTCCGTCTCGATGCCCATTACTCGCCGTACGGTCATGCGGCCCTCCTTGCCCGGCGGCGCTCCCCCGCGGGAGCGGCGCTCAAGTACCGCTGGTTCTCCGGTGCGTGTGCGGTGCCCGTCCCCGCACTGCGCGACTCGGCGGTACCGAAGAGCCTAGAACGCCTTTGCGCTGGTGGGGAGATCAATTCCGTCATTGCTCTTGCCCTGCTTGTGGCCTGAAAAGCAGTCGGCTGCGGATGCCCGCCCGGGCACCCGCAGCCGGCCTGCCTTTTACAGGTACTGACCGGTGTTGGCCACCGTGTCGATGGAGCGTCCGGTGTCCGCGCCCTGCTTTCCGGTGACAAGGGTGCGGATGAATACGATCCGCTCGCCCTTCTTTCCGGAAATCCTGGCCCAGTCGTCCGGGTTGGTGGTGTTCGGCAGGTCCTCGTTCTCCTTGAACTCGTCCACGCAAGCCTGGAGGAGGTGGGAGATCCGAAGGCCCTTCTGGTTCTGGTCGAGGAAGGCCTTGATGGCCATCTTCTTGGCCCGGTCCACGATGTTCTGGATCATGGCGCCGGAGTTGAAGTCCTTGAAGTACAGGACTTCCTTGTCACCGTTGGCGTAGGTGACTTCCAGGAAGCGGTTCTCCTCGGTCTCCGCGTACATCTGCTCCACCACGGACTGGATCATCGCGTGGGTGGTGCCGTCCGCGTCCCCGCCGTGTTCGGCGAGGTCGTCGGCGTGCAGCGGCAGGGAGGAGCGGAGGTACTTGGCGAAGATGTCCTTCGCCGCCTCCGCGTCCGGACGCTCGATCTTGATCTTCACATCGAGCCGACCGGGCCGCAGGATCGCGGGGTCGATCATGTCCTCGCGGTTGGAGGCGCCGATGACGATGACGTTCTCCAGGCCCTCCACACCGTCGATCTCGGCGAGCAGCTGCGGGACGATGGTGTTCTCCACGTCCGAGCTGACACCTGATCCGCGGGTGCGGAAGAGGGATTCCATCTCGTCGAAGAAGACGATGACGGGCGTGCCCTCGCTCGCCTTCTCCCGCGCACGCTGGAAGACGAGGCGGATGTGCCGCTCGGTCTCACCGACGTACTTGTTGAGGAGCTCGGGGCCCTTGATGTTGAGGAAGTAGCTCTTCCCCGCGGGCTGGCCGGTCACCTCGGCGACCTTCTTGGCAAGGGAGTTGGCGACCGCCTTCGCGATCAGCGTCTTGCCGCATCCCGGCGGACCGTAGAGCAGGATGCCCTTCGGCGGCCGCAGTTCGTGCTCCTTGAAGAGGTCCGGGTAGAGGTAGGGGAGCTCGACGGCGTCGCGGATCAGCTCGATCTGGTTGCCCAGACCGCCGATCTTGTCGTAGTCGACGTCCGGGACCTCTTCGAGGACGAGTTCCTCGACCTCGCTCTTCGGTACCACTTCGTAGACGTAGCCGGACCTGGGTTCCAGCAGGAGCGCATCGCCGGGGCGGATGGTGATGTCCAGGAGCGGCTCGGCGAGCCTCACCACCCGTTCCTCGTCGGTGTGCCCGACCACCAGGGCGCGCTCGCCGTCCTCCAGGATCTCCTTGAGGGTGACGATGTCCCCGGCGCGCTCGAACTCCATGGCCTCGACCACGTTGAGGGCTTCGTTGAGCATGACTTCCTGGCCGCGCCTCAGGTCGTCGAGCTCGACGCTGGGGCTGACGTTCACCCGGAGCTTGCGGCCCCCGGTGAAGATGTCGGCGGTGCCGTCCTCGTTGGACTGCAGGAAGACTCCGAAGCCGGCCGGCGGCTGCGCGAGCCGGTCGACCTCCTCCTTCAGGGCCACGATCTGGTCGCGGGCCTCGCGGAGGGTGTTGGCGAGCCGCTCGTTCTGCGCGGACACGCCCGCCAGGCTGGTCTGCAGCTCGACGATCCGCTCTTCGAGAATCCTCGTATGACGCGGCGAGTCGGCGAGCTTACGTCGCAGGACGGCGATTTCCTGCTCTAGATAGGCAACCTGGCCGGCTGGGTCCTCAGACCCCCGCCCGGGCCGGATGCCGCGGTTGATGTCGTCGTCGTGGGCTGCCACGGTCCTCACCTCCTCCAAGGGGAGCTGGACGCTTCCTGACCCTACCTGGGCTGGTGGTGATTGAAACCCCTAGATCACAAAGACTCTGAGGTGTGTCTGATCTTCACCCTTGCGCTCTCCCTCACGCCAGGGGAATACCCACCCATCAACATCGGAAAGCGGGCGGTTGTTATCGTCGATGGGGCCAACACCCGTCAGGGCTGGCACCGATTGATTCACTCGCGCAGGAACGGCAGACACATGAACGAGGCTCTCGAAGTCTGGATCGACCAGGACCTGTGCACCGGCGACGGCATCTGCGTCCAGTACGCCCCCGAGGTCTTCGAGCTGGACATCGACGGGCTTGCGTATGTGAAGAGTTCCGAGGACGAGCTGCTGCAGACGCCCGGGGCCACAACACCCGTACCGCTGCCGCTGCTCCAGGACGTCGTGGACTCCGCGAAGGAGTGCCCGGGCGACTGTATTCACGTACGTCGGGTTTCGGACAGCGTCGAGGTGTACGGCCCCGACGCGGAGTGAGCGGAGGGTGACCCGGTGCTACACCGGGTCGCTCAGACGCCCATCGCGGCGGCGCCGGCCGAGCGGACGAACTTCCCGCCCCGCCAGCGCCACTTGACCTGCTGGCGCACATCCGGCTGGAAGCGGGGCACGTCGTCGGAGGAGTAGCCGAGCAGGGTCGCCGCTACCGCGCCGTCCCGTACGTCGAAGTCGGCGACGGTCTGCTTCTCCTTGGGGTCCACCAGCGTCGCCACCACGCGCGGCGGCGCTCCCTTCACGACCGGCTTCGTCAGGACGTAGATGCCGCTGGGCGGGGTGCCCCCGCCGGCGTTGCAGTGCACGACCGCGACGGTTTCGGGGACGCCGTCGCCGTCGAGGTCGCCCGAAGCCTTCTTCTCCACCACCGTGCCGATGCTCCCGCAGTCGAGCGGGAAGGTGACCGCGCCCGTGTCGGGGGCGGCCGCCGTCGTCAGAGGGGCGGTGCCGCGCTCGCCGGGTGTCTGGGAGGCCTTGGCGGCGTCCGGCTGCAGGAAGCCCGCGATCGCGACCACGGCGGCCATCGCGGTTGCGGTGGCGATCCAGTGAACGGGGCGGGCGTGGGTGTGCGCGAGCTCAGGGACGGCGGCAGTCTGCACGCGGGAGGTCTCCTGTGAAGGGCGGTGCGGGTGGTGGGGGTGGCCAGCATCGTGCCACACGTCACAGGTGGGCGGAATACCGGGGCAACAGGCTCAACGTAAAGGCGCCGCCGCCGAGTTCCCGTGTCGGTCCGGGAACTCGGCGGCGGCGCCGGTTCGTTGTACGAGGCCCAGCCCCAGGACTGGAACTCAGTCCTTGTTGGGGCCCTCGTAGTCGTCGCCGTACGCGCCCTTGGCGGGGCGGCGGCGGCGCATCGGGGGTTCCACGCCGTCCGCGAGGCGGCGGGCGGTCACCAGGAAGCCGGTGTGGCCGATCATCCGGTGGTCCGGGCGGACGGCCAGGCCCTCGACGTGCCAGTTGCGGATCATCGACTCCCAGGGCTGCGGCTCGGCGAAGCAGCCGATCTCGCGGATGGACTCGACGGTGCGCGAGAGCTGGGTGGTGGTGGCCACGTAGCAGCACAGGATGCCGCCGGGGACGAGCGCCTTGGAGACGGCGTCCAGGCACTCCCAGGGGGCGAGCATGTCCAGAATGACGCGGTCGACGTCGGTGTCCGACAGGTTGTCCTGGAGGTCGCCGACGGTGAGCTGCCAGGCGGGGTGCGGGCCGCCGAAGTAGCGCTCCACGTTCTGCGTGGCGATCTCGGCGAAGTCCTCGCGGCGCTCGTAGGAGTGCAGCATCCCGTGGTCGCCGATGGCGCGCAGCAGGAAGGCGCTCAGCGAGCCCGAGCCGACCCCGGCCTCGACGACACGGGCGCCGGCGAAGATGTCGGCGAAGGCCAGGATCTGCCCCGCGTCCTTGGGGTAGACCACGGCCGCGCCGCGGGGCATGGACAGGACGAAGTCGGGGAGCAGGGGGCGCAGCGCGAGGTAGGCAACGTTTCCCGTGGTACGGACAACACTGCCCTCGGGAGCACCGATCAGCTCGTCGTGCGGGAAGGAACCCTTGTGGGTGTGGAAATTCTTCCCGGCTTCGAGCGTGAACGTGTAGTGGCGTCCCTTGGGGTCGGTGAGCTGGACCTGGTCCCCGACCTTGAAGGGCCCGCGACGGCGGGCGGCACCGGTCGGTTCGGACATACGACCAGAGTACCGGCCGTACGGGGCCGCGAACGCCACGGCGACGGCGCCCGGTGTCAGGAGCCGGGCCGCGCCATGGCCGCGACGAACGCCTTCTCCACGTCGGCCGCGGACAGCACTCCGTAGATCTCACCGGTCTCCTCGACGACCAGGTACTCGGTGGCGGGGGTAGCCCGGAGCAGGTCGAGCAGGGGCTCTCCGGCGAGTTCGGCCGGGACGCGCATGCCGTCGGTGAGGTCCTGGGCGAGGCCGCTGACGGCGACCCAGGGGCGGCGGTGTTCGGGGACGCCGACGATGGCGGCCTCGCGGACGAGACCGGTCGGGTCGCCGTGCCCGTCGACGACGACCAGGGCGCGGGCGCCCGCCTCGTTGGCGCGGCGCAGCGCCTCGGAGAGCGGGGTGGTGGACTCGACGGGGACGGCGCGCCGGGTGAGGGTGCGGGCGCGCAGCTCGGGGAGGTGTTCGCGCAGCCGGGCCATGCGCAGGCTGTTGCCGGCGCCGGTCCAGATGATCGCGGCGAGGATGGCGGCGAGCAGCGCGTCGGTGACGGTGTCCATGCCGCTGACCTCGTCGGGCGAGTTGCCGAGCACCCCGGTCTGGGTGAGCAGCGGCAGGCCGATGAGAACGGTGACGGCGAGCGCGCGGCCGACCCAGGCGGCGGCGATCGTGCCGCTCATGGGCTTGCCGGTGATCTTCCAGACGACGGCGCGGAGCATGCGGCCGCCGTCCAGGGGCAGGCCGGGCAGCAGGTTGAAGCCGGCCACGATGAGGTTGGAGATCATCAGGCCTGCCAGCAGCACGCCGGGCACCGTGCCGGGTTCGACGGCCTTCATGCCGAGGTAGAAGACGCCGGCCAGGACCAGCGAGAGCAGCGGGCCGACGAAGGCGAGGACGAACTCGCGGCCCGGTGTCTCGGTCTCCTTCTCGATCTCGGAGACCCCGCCGAAGAACTGGAGCTGGATGCGGCGCACCGGCAGCTTGAAGCGGAGCGCGGCCACGGTGTGGGCGAGTTCGTGGACCAGTACGGAGGCGTAGAAGGCCACGGCGAAGAAGAGCGACACGAGGTAGCGGGCGGCGCCGAGTTCGGGCAGGACCCGGTCGAGCTGGCCGCCGAAGACCCAGGTGATCAGGGCGGCGACCAAGAACCAGCTGGGGGCGACGTAGACGGGCACGCCGAAGGGGCGGCCCATCAGGAGCCCGCCGCCGGGTCCGGAGCGGGGCTGCTTGCCGTTGCCCGGGCCCGGATCGGGGGTGTTGCCCTCCGCGCCGGACTGCGGCCGTCCGCGCTCGCCGCTCTCGCCGCTGTCTTCCACGGGTTCCCTTCGTCGGTACGATGCCTGCCCCGGGAAATCTGCCCCGGAGCCCCGGCCGGACTCTCCCCGTCCGCCGAATGTTCGCTGCATGGTGCGATGCCACGATCATGCAGGGTGAGGGCGCCTGTCGTCGATGGTATTCCGCTCGCTGTCAGTGGCGGGTCGTAGGGTCTGTGTCATGAGTACGAGCACCGGTGGGGCCGCGGCCGCACAGCAGCCGACGTCGCTGTCGCCGTCGCGGGCGAACGACTTCATGCAGTGCCCCTTGCTGTACCGGTTCCGGGTGATCGACAGACTGCCCGAGAAACCGAGCGAGGCGGCCACGCGCGGCACGCTGGTGCACGCCGTTCTGGAGCGGCTCTTCGACGACCCGGCGGCCGAGCGCACGGCGCCGCGTGCCAAGTCGATGATCCCGGGGCAGTGGGACCGGCTGCTCGAATCGAAGCCGGAGCTGACCGAGCTGTTCGCCGAGGACACCGGGGGCGAGCGGCTCACCAAGTGGCTGGGCGAGGCCGAGCGGCTGGTGGAGCGGTGGTTCTCGCTGGAGGATCCCACGCGCCTGGAGCCGGTGGAGCGGGAGTTCTTCGTCGAGACCGAGCTGGATTCGGGGCTGCGCCTGCGCGGGGTCATCGACCGGGTGGACGTGGCGCCCACCGGCGAGGTGCGGATCGTCGACTACAAGACGGGCAAGGCGCCGCGGCCGGAGTACGCGGAGGGCGCGCTCTTCCAGATGAAGTTCTACGCCCTGGTGGTGTGGCGGCTGAAGCAGGTCGTGCCGCGCCGGCTTCAGCTGGTGTACCTGGGCAGCGGCGATGTGCTGACGTACGACCCCGTCGAGGCGGATCTCGTCCAGGTGGAGCGGAAGCTGCTCGCGCTGTGGGAAGCGATCCGGCTCGCCACCGAGACGGGCGACTGGCGACCCCGGCCCACCAAGCTGTGCGGCTGGTGCGACCACCAGGCGGTCTGTCCGGAATTCGGGGGGACTCCCCCGGTATACCCGTTGTCCATCACTCCGGCGCCGGAGTCGGCAGGCTGAGTTCAGCGGCGGCCTTCGGCCCGGTCCTCCCCGGGGATGCGGCCGCCCAGGCCCTCGCCCGGCCGCATCCACCACCGGTGAGCAGGGCAGAATGGGCCCGGTCCAGCAATCCTGATGAGGAGTACCCGTGGCGATCCGCGTCCTACTGGTCGACGACCAGCCGCTGCTGCGCACCGGCTTCCGGATGATCCTGGAGGCCGAGCAGGACATCGCGGTGGTCGGCGAGGCCGGTGACGGTCTGCAGGCCCTCGATCAGGTCCGGGCACTTCAGCCCGATGTGGTCCTCATGGACATCCGGATGCCCCGGATGGACGGCGTCGAGGCGACCCGGCAGATCAGCGGGCCCGGCAAGGACGGCCCCGCGAAGGTGCTCGTCCTGACCACCTTCGACCTCGACGAATACGTGGTGGAGGCGCTCAAGGCGGGGGCCAGCGGCTTCCTCCTGAAGGACGCGCCCGCCAACGAGCTGGTGCAGGCGATCCGGGTGGTCGCGGCCGGCGAAGCGATGCTGGCGCCGTCGATCACGCGCCGGCTGCTCGACAAGTACGCCGACCACCTGCCGTCCGGCGAGGAGCCGGTGCCGGACACGCTGCACACGCTGACCGACCGCGAGGTCGAGGTCCTGAAGCTGGTCGCCCGCGGGCTTTCCAACGCGGAGATCGCGGCGGATCTGTTTGTCAGCGAGACGACGGTGAAGACGCATGTGGGGCATGTACTGACGAAGCTGGGCTTGCGGGACCGGGTGCAGGCGGCCGTTTACGCGTACGAGAGTGGGCTTGTGCGGCCCGGTGCGCAGTAGGGCGGGGTGGCTCCCTGAGGTACCGGGGGCTCTGCCCCCGGGCCCCCGCTCCTCAGACGCCGGAGGGGCTGGATCTGGTCGGCTTTCGACTGCGGGCCGTACTTGACTGGTCGCGCAGTTCCCCGCGCCCCTGTAGGTCGCCCGGTACCGCTGGTCGCGCCCACACGTCGGAGCCGGACGATGTCACGGCCCCGCGCCCCTGGCAGGATCGGTCCGGGCTCCCTCGGGCTGCGGCCCGGAGCCGCACGACGCCAAAGTCCCGCGCCCCCGTAGGGCGCCCAGTACCGTTGGCGGGGCCGCGACATGGCGCGGCCCCGCGCCCTGGCAGGGTTTCCCCTCAGCCCTTCTTGATTTCCCAGAAGCGGAACACCGTTGATGCGTCCAGGGTCCACTCCAGGCCCGTGATGCCGGTCCGGGCCACCGCGTACTGCTTGCCCTGCCACAGGGGCAGGACGGGGAGTTCGTCGGCGACGATGTCCTGGAGCTTGGCGAAGTCGCCCTCGGTGGCCGAGCGGTCGGCGGTGCCCGCGGTCGCCGGGAGGATCTCGTCGGTGATCTGCTTGTTCGCGTAGTTGTTGGACAGCACGTTGCCCTTGCCGAAGAACGGCAGGGTGAAGTTGTCCGGGTCCGGGTAGTCGGGGACCCAGCCCTTCACGTACACGCCGTACTTCCCGGCCTCGATGTCCTTCTCGTACTGCTTGAACTCGACCGACTTCACATCCGCGTCGAACAGGCCGCTCGCGTTGAGCTGCCCGGCTATCGCCTTCAACTCGTCGTCGGTGGACGGGCCGTAGCGGCTCGGCGTGGACCACAGGGTCAGCTTCACCTTGCCGGTGATGCCCGCCGAGTGCAGGGCCGCCTTCGCCTTGGCGGGCTGGGGGCTGCCGCCGTACGTGTCGAACAGGGCGGTGTTGTGGGCCGTGATGCCGCTCGGAATGACCGAGTACAGCGGGCTCGCGGTGGACGAGTACACGTCGCGCACCAGGGCCTCGCGGTCGACGAGGTAGGCGATCGCCTTGCGCACCCCGACCTTGCCGACGACCGGGTCCTTCATGTTGAAGACCAGGTCCTGAACCTCGGCACTGGTGCCCTCTATGACCTCGATGCCCTTCTTGTCCGCCGTCGGCGAACTCTGCAGGGCCGCGGTGTCCTTGGCGGTCAGGCCTCGGTAGACGAGGTCCACGTCGCCCTTGTTCAGGGCGGCGGCCAGGGCCTTCTGGTCGCCGTGGTAGAGCTTCAGGGTCATGCCGGAGTTCTTGGCCTTGACCGTGCCCTCGTAGGAGGAGTTGACCGAGAAGACGGCCTTGTCGTCGCCGAAGGAGTTCAGCTTGTAGACGCCGGAGCCGACCGCCTTGCCGTCGGTGCGGAGCTTGTCGGCCGGGTACTCCTTGTGGTCGACGATCGAGCCGGCACCGGAGGCGATCTTGCTGGGGAAGGTGGCGTCCGGGACCTTGAGGTGGAAGACGACCGTCTTCTCGTCCGGGGTCTCGATCTTGCCCAGGGTGGCGAGCATCGGCGCCGGGCCGTTGGGGTCGTTGATCTTCAGCACGCGCTCGAAGGAGTACTTGACGTCCTCGGAGGTCAGCTTGTCGCCGTTGCTGAAGGTGAGGCCGGAACGCAGGGTGCAGCGGTAGACCGTGGAGCCGCCCTTGTCGAAGCTGCACGCCTGGGCGGCCTCCGGCTGCGGCGTCGAACTGCCCTTGGGGAAGCTGAGCAGCGACTGGAAGACGTTGTTGAACAACAGCCACGAACCCGGGTCGTAACCGGAGGCGGGGTCGGTGGCCAGGATGTCGTCGGACATCCCCATGACCACCGAACCGCCCCCGTCGGACGCGGCGTCGCCGCCCTGCTGGGTACCGCAGCCACTCAGGAGCCCGGCCGCCACACCCGCGGCGAGCGGGGTCGTCAGCCATCGGTTCCGGATCTTCACGTGCACGTGCCTCACAGTCCTGCTCACGGAAATTACTGGCCGGCACGGAAGGATCGCGGCCGGGTCTTGCGTTACTTCTTTCCTCGCGCCAGTTCCCCGAGCTGCAGGTCGGACGAGGAGTTGATGGCCCATTCGGTGCCGGTGATGTCGCTGCGGGCAGCGACGTACTGCTTGCCCTGCCACAGCGGGAGGACCGGGACGTCGCCCGCGACGATGTCCTGGATGGACTCGAACGGCTTGGACGCCTGGTTGCGGTCGGCGGCCACCCGCGACTCCGGGATCAGCGTGTTGCGGATGTCGTTGTTGACGTACGGAGTGTTGAGGAAGTTGTCCTTGCCGAAGAACGGCGCGACGAAGTTGTCCGGGTCCGGGAAGTCGGGGAACCAGCCGAGGCCGTAGACCGCGTACTCACCCTTCTTCTGCGCCGGACGGAACTTCGACCACTCGGTTCCCTGGATCGTAGTGCTGAAAAGCCCAGTCGCGTTCAGCTGCGAGGAGAGATTCTTGAACTCGTCCTCGGTGATCGAACCGTAGTGGTCCTTCGTGTAGTTGAGGGTGAGCTTGACGGGCGTCTGGATGTTGGCGTTCTTCAGGATGGCCTGGGCCTTGGCTTTGCTGGCCTCGCCGTACTTGTTGAAGAACGAGTTGGTGTGCCCGGCGATCGAGGTCGGGATCAGCGAGTACAGCGGCTCGGCGCTCTGCCCGTACACCTTGCTCACGAGCTGGCTGCGGTCGATGGCCTGGGCCATCGCCTGGCGCACGGCCTTGTTCTTCACCGACGGGTCCTCGGTGTTGAAGCCCAGGTAGCGGATCTCCAGACCGGGCATCTCGACCAGGTTGATGTCCTTGCTGGGGCTGACCTGCATCTGCTGGATCTGCGCCGGCGTCATCGCGCGGGTCATCATGTCGATCTCGCCCTTGGCGAGCGCGGTGCCCATGGCCTCGGCCGTCGGGAAGGAGCGCAGCTCGATCTTGTCGTTGGCGAGCTTGACGTCACCCTTGTAGTTGGAGTTCTTGGTGAAGGTGAACTTCACCGCCTGCTCGCCCTTGACCTCGGCCTTCATCTTGTACGGCCCGGAGCCGTCCATCTCGAAGCCGTCACGGAGCTTCTTCGGCCCGTACTTGTCCTTCTGAACGATCCCCGCGGCGGGCGTCGCGAGCTTGTACGGGAAGGTGGCGTCCGGCGTCTTGAGGTGGAAGACGATCTCGGCGTCACCCTTGGTCTCCATCGTGTCGATGTTGTCGATGAGACCGGAGGGACCGTTGTCGTCCTTGATGTCGGCCACGCGCTGGATGGAGTACTTCACGTCGTCGGCGGTCACCTTGGTGCCGTCGGCGAACTCGAGGCCGCTGCGCAGGGTGCAGCGGTAGCTCTCGTTCTCCTTGTCGGTGAAGTTGCAGGCGGAGGCCGCGTCGGGGACGGGCATGCCGCCGCCGCGCGGAACGTGGACCAGCGACTGCGTGGTCTGGCGCATCACGTTCCAGATGCCCGTCTCATAGGCGTGCGCCGGATCGAGGGGGGCAGGGGCGTCCTTGGTTGCCACGAACTGGTCCGTGGTGCCCACGACGATGGTCTTGCCGCCGTCTCCCCCGCTCTCCGATCCGCCACAGGCGGCGAGTACGGGAGCGAGCAAGGCCACTACGGCCGGCAGCACCAAAGTCTTGCGGTTCATCCTGGACGATCTCCCTTGTCCGGCACTTTGGGGTACAGCTGTGTACGGGACACTCCGCCGCGTCCGCCCGTTCGGGGCGGGGCGATCGGGCCGGGTTTGTGCGATCGGACCTGCGCTCCCGTCCGCTTGGTGTGCGGCGGGGCAGATGAGGGTGCGGCGAAGTTCTCGGACGAGATTAGTGCGCGCCGTACGAAAAGCTGGAACTGGCTCTGGTGCACGGGGAATCAATCTGTCCGCCGCAATACCGGCCCACCGATATACGGGGGACGGAATGATTCGTACACGAGATCACCAAATGGGACACAAGGGTGCGTCCGGGGGGCCCGGAGTGGCCGGATCGGGCTCCTGTCGACCCCCTGCCGGGTGACGAACGTCACCACCCGGGTCCCTTTGACAGGATGTGAATTCGTCACGGCGGGGGTCACGGAAAATGAACGCGCGGCTGCGATGAGTTTCCGTTGCATTCAGCGGCGCACGCTCGGTGTGCGGGTCAGTTCATCCTGGTGATCAAGGTGCGCAGAAATGCCAGGTCGACCTCTTCGAGGGAGCCGACCACGACCCGGCCCGCGGCGGCCGCGATCGGGGCGACGGACGGCACCGCGACCACCCGGCAGCCGGCCGCCTCGGCCGCCGCGACGCCGGTCGCGGTGTCCTCCACGACGGCGCACCTGGCGGGATCGGCGCCGAGTCCGCCGGCGGCGATCAGGTACGGGTCGGGGTGCGGCTTGGTACGGGCCACCTCGTCGCCGGCGACGGTCAGGGCGAAGTTGGACGGGCCCAGCGAGTGGACGATCTTGTCGATGATGCGGCGGTGCGAGGCCGAGACCAGGGCCGTCGGGATGTTGTGGGCGGCGAGCTCGCTCAGCAGCCGGGCGGCGCCGGGCATCAGCGGCACCCCGCGGGTGATGCGCGCCTCGAAGCGTTCGTTGAGCAGTACGGTCAGCTCGGCCAGGGTGATGTCGGCACCGGTGGCCTCGATGAGGAAGCCCGCGCTGCGCGTCATCGGGCCACCCACCACCACGTCCCGCCACGACTCGTCGAGGGCGTGCCCGAGGTCGGCGAAGACCTCGCGCTCGGCGTCCCACCAGAAGCCCTCGGTATCGACCAGGGTGCCGTCCATGTCGAGGAAGACGGCCTGGAGGGCCGAGCCTTCGGCTGTACGTGTCATGGCTGCGGGGACCGTACTGGTCATCGGCACACCTCCTGAAGGGACGAGAAGGCCGGTCGCCTTCCCCAGCTGGGAAAAGCGACCGGCCTTTACTGGGCCGACCAGTGTACGTCCGGCCCGCTGAACATGCGCTGAATTATGTGCCGCGCCCCGTCATCGGGCGTTGAAGTACTTGGCTTCGGGGTGGTGGATGACGATGGCGTCGGTGGACTGCTCGGGGTGGAGCTGGAACTCCTCGGAGAGGTGGACGCCGATCCGCTCCGGTTCGAGCAGCTCGGCGATCTTCGCCCGGTCCTCCAGGTCGGGGCAGGCCCCGTAGCCGAGCGAGAAGCGCGCGCCGCGGTACTTCAGGGCAAACATGTCCTGGACGTCGGAGGGGTCCTCACCGGCGAAGCCGAGCTCGGAGCGCACCCGGGCGTGCCAGTACTCGGCGAGTGCCTCGGCCAACTGGACGGACAGGCCGTGCAGTTCGAGGTAGTCGCGGTAGGAGTTGGCCGCGAAGAGCTTGGCGGTCTCCTCACCGATGCGGGAGCCGACGGTGACGACCTGGAGGCCCACGACATCCACCTCGCCGGAGTCCTCCGGGCGGAAGAAGTCCGCCAGGCACAGCCGCCGTCCGCGCCGCTGGCGCGGGAAGGTGAAGCGGGTGCGCTCGCTGCCGTCGTCGTTCAGCAGGATCAGGTCGTCACCCTTGGACACACAGGGGAAGTAGCCGTGCACGACGGCCGCCTCCAGGAGGCCTTCGGTGTGCAGTTTGTCGAGCCAGCCGCGCAGGTGCGGGCGGCCCTCGGTCTCCACCAGTTCCTCGTACGTCGGTCCGCCCTTGCGGGCTTCCTTCAGCCCCCACTGGCCCTTGAACAGGGCGCCCTCGTCCAGCCAGGAGGCGTATTCCTTGAGCGGGATGCCCTTGATGACGCGGGTGCCCCAGAACGGCGGGGTGGGCACCGGGTTGTCGGTGGCCACATCCGAGCGCACCGCGCCCTCGGGCTCCCCGGCTTCCGGGGTGCCGGCCTCGGATGTGACGGGGCGCTGGGGGACGCGGCGCTGCTTCAGTTCCGGGAGTACGGCTCCGGGCACGCCGCGCTTGACGCCGATCAGGGCGTCCATGAGGCGGAGCCCCTCGAACGCGTCGCGGGCGTAGCGGACTTCGCCCTCGTAGATCTCGTGCAGGTCCTGCTCGACATAGGCCCGGGTCAGGGCCGCGCCGCCGAGGATGACCGGGTACTCGGCCGCCAGCTTGCGCTGGTTGAGCTCCTCCAGGTTCTCCTTCATGATCACGGTGGACTTGACCAGGAGGCCGGACATGCCGATGACATCGGCGCGGTGCTCCTCGGCGGCTTCCAGGATCGCGGAGACCGGCTGCTTGATGCCGAGGTTGACGACGTTGTAGCCGTTGTTGGACAGGATGATGTCGACGAGGTTCTTGCCGATGTCGTGGACGTCGCCGCGCACGGTGGCCAGCACGATGGTGCCCTTGCCCTCCGCCTCCGACTTCTCCATGTGCGGCTCCAGGTGGGCGACCGCCGACTTCATGACCTCGGCGGACTGGAGCACGAACGGCAGCTGCATCTGGCCGGAGCCGAACAGCTCGCCGACCACCTTCATGCCTTCGAGCAGGGTGTTGTTGACGATGTCGAGGGCGGGCGTGGTCGTCAGGGCCTCGTCCAGGTCGGCTTCCAGGCCGTTCTTCTCGCCGTCGATGATGCGGCGCTGGAGGCGCTCGTCCAGCGGCAGGGCGAGGAGTTCCTCGGCCTTTCCCGCCTTCATCGACTTCATGTTGACGCCCTCGAACAGCTCCATGAGCTTCTGCAGGGGGTCGTAGCCCTCGGCGCGGCGGTCATAGATCAGGTCGAGGGCGACCTTGACCTGCTCCTCCTCCAGGCGGGCGATCGGCAGGATCTTCGAGGCGTGCACGATCGCCGAGTCCAGGCCGGCCTTCACGCACTCGTCCAGGAAGACGGAGTTGAGGACGACGCGGGCGGCCGGGTTCAGGCCGAAGGAGATGTTGGACAGGCCGAGCGTGGTCTGCACGTCCGGGTGGCGGCGCTTGAGCTCGCGGATCGCCTCGATGGTGGCGATGCCGTCGCCGCGCGACTCCTCCTGGCCGGTGCAGATGGTGAAGGTGAGGGCGTCGATGAGGATGTCCGACTCGTGCACCCCCCAGTTCCCGGTCAGGTCCGCGATGAGCCGCTCGGCGATCGCGACCTTCGTCTCGACGGTGCGGGCCTGGCCCTCCTCGTCGATGGTCAGCGCGATCAGCGCGGCGCCGTGCTCGACCGCCAGCCCGGTCACCTTCGCGAACCGCGACTCGGGCCCGTCGCCGTCCTCGTAGTTGACCGAGTTGATGACCGCGCGGCCGCCCAGCTTCTCCAACCCGGCCTGGATGACCGGGAGTTCCGTCGAGTCCAGGACGATGGGCAGGGTGGAGGCCGTCGCGAAGCGGCCGGCCAGCTCGGCCATGTCGGCCACACCGTCCCGGCCGACATAGTCGACACACAGGTCGAGCATGTGAGCGCCCTCGCGGATCTGGTCGCGGGCCATCTCCACACAGTCGTCCCAGCGGCCCTCCAGCATGGCCTCGCGGAACTTCTTCGACCCGTTCGCGTTCGTCCGCTCGCCGATCGCCAGGTAGGAGGTGTCCTGGCGGAACGGCACGGTCTGGTAGAGCGAGGCGGCGCCCGGCTCCGGGCGCGGGTGGCGCTCGCCGGGGGCGCTTCCGCGCACCCGCTCGACGACCTGGCGCAGGTGCTCCGGCGTCGTACCGCAGCAGCCGCCCACCAGGGACAGGCCGTAGTCGCGGACGAAGTTCTCCTGCGCATCGGCCAGGCCCTCGGGCCCGAGCGGGAAGTGGGCGCCGTCCCGGGTGAGGACGGGCAGGCCGGCGTTGGGCATGCAGAGCAACGGGATGCGGGAGTGCCGGGTGAGGTAGCGCAGGTGCTCGCTCATCTCGGCGGGGCCGGTCGAGCAGTTCAGACCGATCATGTCGACGCCGAGCGGCTCAAGGGCGGTCAGCGCGGCGCCGATCTCGGAACCAAGGAGCATCGTGCCGGTCGTCTCGAAGGCGAGCGAGACAAGGAGCGGCAGATCGGCCCCGGTGGCCTCCATCGCGCGGCGGGCGCCGAGAATGGCGGACTTGGTCTGGAGCAGGTCCTGGGTGGTCTCGACGATCAAAGCGTCCGCGCCGCCCGCGATCAGGCCCTCGGCGTTCGCCTGGAAGCCGTCGCGCAGCGTGGGGTAGCCGATGTGGCCGAGCGTCGGCAGCTTCGTCCCCGGCCCGATGGAGCCGAGCACCCAGCGCTGCTGTCCGGTCGAGGCGGTGAACTCGTCGGCGACCTCGCGGGCGATGCGGGCGCCCGCCTGCGACAGCTCGTGCACCCGCTCCGGGATGTCGTACTCGCTCATCGCGGTGTGGTTGGCGCCGAAGGTGTTGGTCTCCACGCAGTCCACGCCGACCGAGAAGTACGCCTCGTGGACCGAGCGCACGATGTCGGGGCGGGTCACGTTCAGGACCTCGTTGCACCCTTCGAGGTCCTGGAAGTCCTCCAGGGTGGGATCCTGCGCCTGCAGCATCGTGCCCATCGCACCGTCGGCCACCACCACCCGGGTGGCCAGCGCCTCACGGAGGGCGTCGATACGGGTCCGGCTGTCAGCGGAAGGGGTCGGCAACGAGGCCATGGATGTGCTCCCTGGAGTGCGACGGCTGTCGGCTTTGCGCCTTCCGGTGGGAGGGCGCACGCGGCCAGCCTAACCGGGCGGCCCCGGGCGACGCGCGGGTGTATCAGGGGGCGGACGGCCGGGGCTCGGCCGAATTTGAGTGTCCGGAAGTGTCGGGAGGGGCCGCACTCGCGGTGACACGAGGTCGGCAACGGCCGATACTGTTCAGCATTGTCGAACCAGTCGATGTGAGAGCCGGCCGCTTCAGCGGCGACAGCCGGTTCAGCAGTGCCCGAAAAGGGAGGGAGCGCGATGGCGCGCAACATCCAGTCGCTCGAACGGGCGGCCGCCATGCTGCGGCTGCTCGCGGGGGGCGAGCGGCGGCTCGGACTGTCCGAGGTGGCCTCCGCACTGGGCCTCGCCAAGGGCACCGCGCACGGCATCCTGCGCACCCTGCAGGCCGAGGGCTTCGTGGAGCAGGACCCGGCCTCCGGCCGCTACCAGCTGGGCGCCGAGCTGCTGCGCCTGGGCAACAGCTACCTGGACGTCCACGAGCTGCGGGCGCGCGCCCTGGTGTGGACGGACGACCTGGCGCGGTCCAGCGGCGAGAGTGTGTACGTGGGGGTGCTCCACCAGCAGGGCGTGCTGATCATGCACCACGTCTTCCGGCCCGACGACAGCCGCCAGGTGCTCGAAGTGGGCGCCATGCAGCCGCTGCACTCCACGGCCCTGGGCAAGGTGCTCTCCGCGTACGACCCGGTGGCGCACACCGAGGCCGTGGACAGCATGCGCGAGGCGTTCACGACCCACACGGTCACCGCGCCCGAGAGCTTCGAGGGGCTGCTCGACGTCACCCGGGCGCGCGGCTGGGGCTCGGACATCGAGGAGACCTGGGAGGGCGTCGCCTCGGTGGCCGCCCCGATCCACGACCGGCGCCGGATGCCGGTCGGCGCGGTGGGCGTCACGGGCGCCGTCGAGCGGGTCTGCAAGGACGGCGAGGTGCGGCCCGAGCTGGTGGCCGCGGTACGCGACTGCGCCCGCGCGGTCTCGCGGGACCTGGGCGCCGGCCGCTTCTAGCGGTGCGGCGCCGGGCGCTCAAGCCCGCTCGCCGCAGGGCGGAACACTGCCGGAGCGACCCGCGCCATACCAGTACATGATCTTGATCCTGGAACTGGGTCCATGTTTGGTGGTTCGTACCACCTGGTAACGATCAGGGATTCCAGCCACAGAAGTATTGACGTCCAGTTAACCCGGGGGCAAAACTGCCGTTCAGCGGTCGGCATTGTCGAACACCTACCGGCAATACGAGTTAGAGTGTGACAACGCCATGGGCCGGACAGCCCTCAGCCATTGAGGGCGCGGATCACCGGAGGGACCCGGTGCTCTGCTTGTTGGGATTTCCCCCTGGACGAAGGACAAAGGAGTCGCGGGTGTCCAGCCACGACATCTTCACCGGCGAGATCATTGGTACCGCCGTTCTCACCCTGCTGGGCGGTGGCGTGTGCGCCGCCGTCACGTTGAAGCGCTCGAAGGCGCGGAACGCCGGCTGGCTCGCGATCACCTTCGGGTGGGGCTTCGCCGTGCTGACCGCCGCCTACATCTCGGCCCCGCTCTCGGGCGCCCACCTCAACCCCGCGGTGACCCTGGGTCTCGCGATCGAGGGCGGCACCAAGTGGAGCGACGTCCCCGTGTACCTCGGCGGACAGATCCTCGGCGCCATGCTCGGCGCGGTCCTCGTGTGGCTCGCCTACTACGGCCAGTTCCACGCGCACCTCACCGACCCCGAGATCGTGGGCGACGGCAAGGCGGTCGAGGCCCGCGAGCGCCAGGCAGGCCCCGTGCTCGGCATCTTCTCGACCGGCCCGGAGATCCGCAACGTGGTCCAGAACGTGGTCACGGAAGTCATCGCCACCATCATTCTGGTGCTCGCGATCCTGACCCAGGGCCTCAACGGCGACGGCAAGGGTCTCGGCGTCATCGGTGTCCTGATCACCTCGCTCGTCGTGGTGGGCATCGGTCTCTCGATCGGCGGTCCGACCGGCTACGCCATCAACCCGGTCCGCGACCTCGGCCCGCGCATCGTGCACTCCCTGCTGCCCCTGCCCAACAAGGGCGGCTCGGACTGGAGCTACGCGTGGATCCCCGTCGTCGGCCCGCTGATCGGCGGGGCGATCGCCGGTGGCATCTACAACATCGCCTTCGCCTGAGACACGACGCGACCCCCTTCGGACCTACCGGGAGCACCCCATGAGCGACACGCACACCACCGGCCCGTTCATCGCGGCCATCGACCAGGGCACCACCTCCAGCCGCTGCATCGTCTTCGACAAGGACGGCCGGATCGTCTCGGTCGACCAGAAGGAGCACGAGCAGATCTTCCCGAAGCCGGGCTGGGTGGAGCACGACGCCGCCGAGATCTGGACCAACGTCCAGGAAGTCGTGGCCGGCGCGATCGAGAAGGCGGGCATCACCGCCGCCGACGTCAAGGCGATCGGCATCACCAACCAGCGTGAGACCACGCTGATGTGGGACAAGAACACCGGCGAGCCCGTGCACAACGCGCTGGTCTGGCAGGACACCCGCACCGACGCGCTCTGCAAGGAACTCGGCCGCAACGTCGGCCAGGACCGCTTCCGCCGCGAGACCGGCCTGCCGCTCGCCTCGTACTTCGCGGGCCCGAAGGTGCGCTGGCTGCTCGACAACGTCGAGGGCCTGCGCGAGCGCGCCGAGCGCGGCGACATCCTCTTCGGCACCATGGACTCCTGGGTCATCTGGAACCTGACCGGCGGCACCGACGGCGGTGTGCACGTCACGGACGTCACCAACGCCTCGCGCACCCTCCTGATGAACCTGCACGAGATGGCGTGGGACGACAAGATCCTGTCGTCCATGGAGATCCCGGCGGCCGTGCTGCCCGAGATCCGCTCCTCCGCCGAGGTGTACGGCCACGCCAAGGGCGGCGTCCTGGACGGCATCCCCGTCGCCTCCGCGCTCGGTGACCAGCAGGCGGCCCTGTTCGGCCAGACCTGCTTCTCCGAGGGCGAGGCCAAGTCGACCTACGGCACCGGCACCTTCATGCTGATGAACACCGGTGACAAGCCCGTCAACTCCTACAACGGCCTGCTGACGACGGTCGGCTACCAGATCGGCGACCAGAAGCCGGTCTACGCCCTCGAAGGCTCCATCGCCGTCACCGGCTCGCTCGTCCAGTGGATGCGCGACCAGATGGGCATGATCAAGACCGCCGCGGAGATCGAGACCCTGGCCTCCTCGGTCGAGGACAACGGCGGCGCCTACTTCGTGCCGGCCTTCTCCGGCCTGTTCGCCCCGTACTGGCGCTCCGACGCCCGCGGTGTGATCGCCGGCCTCACCCGGTACGTCACCAAGGCGCACATCGCGCGCGCCGTCCTTGAGGCCACCGCCTGGCAGACCCGCGAGATCACCGACGCCATGACGAAGGACTCGGGCGTCGAGCTGACCGCGCTGAAGGTCGACGGCGGCATGACCTCCAACAACCTGCTGATGCAGACCCTCTCGGACTTCCTGGACGCGCCGGTCGTGCGTCCGATGGTCGCCGAGACGACCTGCCTCGGCGCCGCCTACGCCGCCGGTCTGGCCGTCGGCTTCTGGCCGGACACCGACGCGCTGCGCGCCAACTGGCGCCGGGCGGCGGAATGGACCCCTCGCATGGACGCCGACAGGCGTGACAGCGAGTACAAGAACTGGCTCAAGGCCGTCGAGCGGACCATGGGCTGGATCGAGGACGAGGAGTAATCGACATGACCACCCTGCAGAGCGTCCCTGCCCTCGGGACGCACCCGGCCTCCGGCTCCCACCCGAGCCGCGCCGAGACTCGGGAGCAACTGTCCAAGGCGACGTACGACCTCCTGGTCATCGGCGGCGGCATCCTGGGCATCTCCACCGCCTGGCACGCCGCGCAGTCCGGTCTGCGGGTGGCCCTGGTGGACGCCGGTGACTTCGCCGGCGCCACCTCCTCCGCCTCCTCCAAGCTGCTCCACGGCGGTCTGCGCTACCTGCAGACCGGCGCGGTGAAGCTGGTCGCGGAGAACCACTTCGAGCGGCGTGCGGTGTCCCGTCAGGTGGCCCCGCACCTCGCCAACCCGCTCACGTTCTACCTGCCCGTGTACAAGGGCGGCCCGCACGGCGCCGCCAAGCTGGGTGCCGGCGTCTTCGCCTACTCGGCGCTTTCCGCCTTCGGCGACGGCGTCGGCCACCTGCTCTCCCCCGCGAAGGCCGCGGCGGACGTGCCGGAGCTGCGTACGGACAACCTGAAGGCCGTGGCCGTGTACGGCGACGACCAGATGAACGACGCCCGCATGGCCCTGATGACGGTCCGCGCGGCCGTCGAGGCCGGCGCGGTCGTCCTCAACCACGCCGAGGTCACCGGCCTGCGCTTCACCAAGGGCCGGGTCACCGGCGCCGACCTCAAGGACCGCATGGACGGCGAGGAGTTCGGCGTCAACGCCCGCCTCGTCCTGAACGCGACCGGCCCCTGGGTCGACCACCTGCGCAAGATGGAGGACCCGAACTCGGCTCCCTCCATACGCCTTTCGAAGGGCGCGCACCTGGTCCTCAAGCGCACCGCCCCCTGGAAGGCCGCGCTCGCGACCCCGATCGACAAGTACCGCATCACGTTCGCCCTGCCCTGGGAGGACATGCTCCTGCTCGGCACCACCGACGAGGAGTTCGAGGGCGACCCGGCGGACGTCCGCGTCACCGAGGCGGACACCGCGCAGATCCTCGACGAGGCCGCGTTCTCGATCCGCGACCAGCAGCTGTCGCGCGACCTGATCACGTACTCCTTCGCCGGTCTGCGGGTGCTGCCCGGCGGTCCGGGCGACACCTCCAAGGCCAAGCGCGAGACGGTCGTCACCGAGGGCCGCGGCGGCATGCTGTCGGTGGCCGGCGGCAAGTGGACGACCTTCCGCCACATCGGCCGTACGGTGATGAAGAAGCTGGAGCAGCTGCCGGGCCACCCGCTCGGCGACGACTTCGAGCCCATCTCCGAACTGCCTGGCAAGATGCCGCTGCCCGGCATCGCCAACCCGCGCGCCGTCGCCCACCGCCTGATGGTGGACGGCCCGGCGCCCGGCCCGCGCATGGCGGCCGACACCGCCAAGCACCTGGCCACGCACTACGGTTCGCTGTCCTTCGACATCGCGCGCCTGGCCAACGACGACGCGGCCCTGGCCGAGCGCATCCACCCGGACGCGCCGGAGATCTGGGCACAGGTCGTGTACGCCCGCGACCACGAGTGGGCCGAGACGGCGGACGACGTGCTGCGCCGCCGCACGACCCATCATATATAATGGAATGGATATATATATGGAATGGATATATATATGGAATGGAATGGAATGGAATGGAATGGAATGGAATGGAATGGAATGGAATGGAATGGAATGGAATGGAATGGAATGGAATGGAATGGAATGGAATGGAATGGAATGGAATGGAATGGAATGGAATGGAATGGAATGGAATGGAATGGAATGGAATGGAATGGAATGTGGAATGGAATGGAATGGAATGGAATGGAATGGAATGGAATGGAATGGAATGGAATGGAATGGAATGGAATGGAATGGAATGGAATGGAATGGAATGGAATGGAATGGAATGGAATGGAATGGAATGGAATGGAATGGAATGGAATGGAATGGAATGGAATGGAATGGAATGGAATGGAATGGAATGGAATGGAATGGAATGGAATGGAATGGAATGGAATGGAATGGAATGGAATGGAATGGAATGGAATGGAATGGAATGGAATGGAATGGAATGGAATGGAATGGAATGGAATGGAATGGAATGGAATGGAATGGAATGGAATGGAATGGAATGGAATGGAATGGAATGGAATGGAATGGAATGCAGCTGCCGGGCCACCCGCTCGGCGACGACTTCGAGCCCATCTCCGAACTGCCTGGCAAGATGCCGCTGCCCGGCATCGCCAACCCGCGCGCCGTCGCCCACCGCCTGATGGTGGACGGCCCGGCGCCCGGCCCGCGCATGGCGGCCGACACCGCCAAGCACCTGGCCACGCACTACGGTTCGCTGTCCTTCGACATCGCGCGCCTGGCCAACGACGACGCGGCCCTGGCCGAGCGCATCCACCCGGACGCGCCGGAGATCTGGGCACAGGTCGTGTACGCCCGCGACCACGAGTGGGCCGAGACGGCGGACGACGTGCTGCGCCGCCGCACGACCCTGACGATCCGGGGTCTGGCGACGGACGAGATCCGCGACAAGGTCGACGTCCTGCTGCAGAAGAAGAACTGACGAAACGTCAGCGATCTGACGAAGGGGCGGCTCTCCTGCACGGGAGCCGCCCCTTCGGCGTGCGCGCCGGGGCCGCCGCCATGTCGCGTACACGCGCCTGCAACAGGGCGGGGCGAGAGTAGGGGCATGAAGTTTCAAGTACTCTCCATCGTCGGCCACGCCCCGCACCCGCTGACGGGTGAACTCCCCACTCCCGCCGACCGGTTGGCGCAGGTCCTCGAAGTCGGCGAGCAGGCCGAGCGGCTCGGCTACGACGCGTACGCCATCGGCGAGCGGCACGCCGGGGCCTATCTCTCCTCCAGCCCGACCGTGCTGCTCGGCGCACTCGCCGCGCGCACCAGGCGCATCCGGCTCCTCACCGGGGTGACCGTCGTCGCGATCCTCGACCCGGTACGGGTGGCCGAGGACTACGCGACGCTCGACCAGATCTCGCGCGGCCGCGTCGAGCTGGTGATCGGAAAGGGCGCGGAGGCCGGCCACTTCGACCTGTTCGGGCTCGACGAGTCCCGCCAGTGGGACCTCCAGCGGGAGAAGTACGAGCTCCTGCGGCGGCTGTGGAGCGAGGAGGGCGTGCACTGGCAGGGCGAATTCCGTCCGCCCCTGACCGACGTCACGACCGTGCCGAGGCCGTACGACGGGGTGCCGCGGATCTGGCACGGCTCGGCGACCTCGCTCAACTCCCCCGAACTCGCGGCCCGACACGGCGATCCGCTGTTCACGGCCAACGCGATCCAGCCGCGCGCGGCCTACGCGAAGCTCATCGCGCACTACCGGGAGAAGTTCGAGGAGTACGGGCACGACCCGGCGCGGGCACACGTCGCGGCGGGCTCGGGCGGGCTGCTGATCGCCGACACGGCCGAGCAGGCGGTCTCGCGCTACCGGGAGGTGTACGAGGCGAGGGTGCGGCAGACGTTCAAGCCGCATCTGGAGGGCAAGGCGGGATACAACACCCCGTTCCGCACCATCGAGGACGCCATCGCCGACGGGCCCCAGCTCATCGGCTCCCCGCAGCAGATCATCGACAAGATCCTCGGCTTCCACGAGGCGTACCGGCACGACCTCCAGTCCGTCACCGTCGACGGGTTCGGGCTCTCCACGGCCGAGCAGGTCGAGACACTGGCACGGTTCGCCGAGGAGATCGCCCCGGTCGTGCGGAAAGAGGCGCCGAGCACGCTGTGGGAGTCCGGCTCTCTCGGGGAGTGAGGGCTGGGAGGAGGGCGGGACGCGCATAATGGGGGCCGATACATCGGATGTATGGAGGTCGCCCATGGCTGTCACCGACGAGGCCATCGAGAAGATCAAGGAAATGATCGTCTCCGGTGCGCTGCGGCCGGGCGACCGGCTCCCCAAGGAGAGCGAACTGGCGTCGGAGCTCGGCCTGTCCCGCAACTCCCTGCGCGAGGCGGTGCGGGCGCTGTCCCTGATCCGCATCCTGGACGTCCGCCAGGGAGACGGCACCTACGTCACCAGCCTGGACCCGCAGCTCCTGCTCGAAGCGATGAGCTTCGTCGTCGACTTCCACCGCGACGACACGGTCCTGGAGTTCCTCGCGGTACGCCGCATTCTGGAGCCGGCCGCCACGGCGATGGCGGTGTCGCGCATCAGCGATGCCGAACTCGACGCGCTGTCCACCCAGTTGGACGCGCTGGGGACCTCGCCCTCCGTCGAGGAACTGGTGGCTTCCGACCTCGAATTCCATCGGGGGATCGTGGCGGGGTCGGGGAACTCGGTGCTGTGCTCGCTCCTCGACGGGTTGTCCGGGCCCACGACCCGGGCCCGCATCTGGCGGGGCCTCACCCAGGAGGACGCGGTGAGCCGGACGTTGCACGAGCACCGGGCGATCCTCTCGGCCCTGCGGGACCGGGATGCGGAGGCGGCCCGGTCCTGGGCGACTGTGCACATCGCCAGCGTGGAGCAGTGGCTCAGGTCAACCCTGTAGGTCTCCCGAGGGGCCCATCGCGGCGGAGCCGCACGATGTCACAGCCCCGCGCCCCTGGCGAGGCTGGCCCTGCCAGGGGCGCGGGGAGCTAGTCCTGTTTTTCGCCGCTCGCGTAGCGGCTGATCACCAGCGCCACAATGATGATCGCCCCGTTCAGGAACTGGTTCCAGAGCGCCGGCACCCCGCCCAACGTCATGACGTTCACGACCAGTTGGAGGGTGAGCACCCCGGTGAGCGCGCCGAGGAGCGTCCCCCGTCCGCCCTTCAGGGAGATCCCCCCGATCACCGCCGCCGCGAACACCTGAAAGATCCACCCGTTCCCCTGGTTCGCCGCGACCGAACCGTAATGCCCCGTATACAGAATCCCCGCGAACGCGGCCAGCAGACCGCCCACCGCCAGAACGATCCACGTCACCCGGTCCACCCGGATCCCCGCCGCCCGCGCCGCCTCCGCGTTCCCGCCGATCGCGTACAGCGCCCGCCCGTGCCGCAGCCACGCAAGCACCGCCCCGCCGATCGCGAAGAGCGCGAGGCAGATCCAGACCGCGGCGGGTACGCCGAGCCAGTCCGTCATGCCGAGGTAGCGGAAGGACGGCGGCATGTCGATGATCGAGCGTCCGCCGGTGATGCCGATGTGCAGACCCCGCAGCATCGTCAGCATGCCGAGCGTCGCGATGAACCCGTTGACGTTCAGCTTCAGCATCAGGAAGCCGTTGAACGCGCCGATCGCCAGGCCGACCAGGAGACACACCGGGATCGCCGTCCAGCCGGGCAGCAGGCCGACGCCCGTGAAACGGCCGGCCGGCGCCGAGGACGGCAGGACCAGCCACATCGCGATGACCGGCGCGATGCCGATCGTCGACTCCAGGGACAGGTCCATGCGCCCGCAGATCAGGATGAGGGCCTGGCCGAGCACCAGCAGGCTCAGCTCGGAGGACTGCTGGATGACGCTGATCAGGTTGCCCGAGGTGAGGAACACCGGCGAGACGATGAAGCCGATGACCATCAGGACGAGGATCACGGGCACGAGGGAGAAGTCGCTCCAGCGGATGTGGGCCAGGCGCCCGAGCGGGCTCGCATCCCGTACGCCCGCCGGTGCCTCGGTCGCCGTATCGGTCATGGCCGCTCCCCCGCCCTCTCCACACCTTCCACGTCCCGCACACCTTCCATCGCCGCGACCAGCTCCCCGTCGGCCCACCCGCTGCCGTACTCCGCGACGACCCGCCCGTGGAACAGCACGAGCACCCTGTCGCACACCCTGAGGTCGTCGAGTTCGTCGGAGACGATCACCGCCGCGCGGCCCTCGTCGGCCACCCGCCGCACCACACCGAGGAGGGCGTCCTTGGATTTCACGTCCACGCCCGCCGTGGGGCGTACCGCGACCAGGGCCACCGGTTCGCGGGCGAGGGCGCGGGCCACCACGACCTTCTGCTGGTTGCCGCCCGAAAGGCCCGACACCGGCTGCTCGGGGCCCTGCGTCCTGATGTCGAGCGAGCCGATCATCGAGAGCGCGAACTCCCTTGTTCTGGAGGGGAGTACGGTCCCCCAGGGCCCGAGCTGTCCGGTCACCGTGAGCGTCGCGTTCTCGGCGACGGAGCGGTCCGGGACGAGGCCCTGGCGGTGGCGGTCCTCCGGGATGTAGCCGATGCCCGCGTCGAGCGCGTGCGGCACGCTGCCCGGTTTCACTGCCCGGCCACGCACACTGACCCGGCCCGCGCTCGCCCGGCGCATCCCGACCAGCGTTTCGCCGAGCGCGGTGTTCCCGCTGGCCGCGGCTCCGGCGACCCCGAGCACCTCGCCCGGGTGCACCGCGAGGTCGAGCGCCTCGAACTCCCCCTCAAGGGCGAGTCCTTCGGCCAGCAGGACCGGTTCCGACGGACGGACTTCCTTGACTCCCGCCCTCCAGGAGGCCCCGGCCACACCCGGCCGCTCCCCCGTCATCGCCGCGACCAGTTCGCCCTTGGGGAGGTCCGCGACGAGGGCCGTCAGGACCTGGCGGGCGTCGCGGTAGACGGTGACCGCGGTGCACAGGTCGTACACCTCCTGGAGGTGGTGCGAGATGAACAGGAACGCCACGCCCTGCGCCTGGAGTTCACGGAGCTTGGTGAACAGGCGCTGGATACCGCGGGCGTCGAGCTGCGCGGTCGGCTCGTCCAGGACGATCAGGCGGGCACCGAACGACAGGGCGCGGGCGATCTCGACGAACTGCCGCTGTTCCGCGGGCAGTTGACCCGCACGCGCATCGGGATCGACGTTCACGCCGTACTCCGCGAGGAGGTCGCGGGCGCGGCGGCGCAGCCGGCTCCAGCGGATGCGTCCGCCCTCGAAGCGGTTCAGGAAGAGGTTCTCGGCGACGGTCAGGTCCGGGACGACCATGGACTTCTGGTAGACGCAGGCGACCTTGGACTGCCAGCCGGCCCGGTCGCCGAAGGCCGGTGCGGGGGCGCCGCCGAACGTGACGGCCCCCGCGTCCGGCCGGTGCAGCCCCGTGACCACGCCGACCAGGGTGGACTTCCCGGCGCCGTTGCGGCCGACCAGCGCGTGCGCTTCGCCGGGCCGCACGGTCAGGCCGACGCCGTCGAGGGCGAGCGTGGGCCCGAAGCGTTTGACGATGCCGTGGGCGTGCAGGGCGGGTTCGGACACCAGGCCCCGCCCTTGCGCCGATTCGGGTGCCATCGCTAGCTCTTCTTCTGCGACTGGTTGGCCCACAGCGAGGCGTCGTTCACGTTGTCCTTGGTGACCAGGGGCGCCGGCAGCTGGTCCTCGTAACCATTGTCGATCTTGATGATGTTCGAGCCGTGGTCGGTCGGGCCCGCCTTGAACGTCTTGCCGTCCAGGGCCGCCTTCGCGTAGTACAGCGCGTACTTGGCGTAGAGGTCGGCGGGCTGGGAGACGGTCGCGTCGATCTTCCCGGCCTTGATCGCGTCGAACTCCTCGGGGATGCCGTCGTTGGAGACGATCGTGATGTGCCCCGCGGTGCCCGGCGGCAGGAGCCGGCCCTTCTGCTGGAGCAGGGCGAGGGTCGGCTGCAGGAAGACGCCACCGGCCTGCATGTAGATGCCGTTCAGGCCGGGGTGGGCGGCGAGCGTGGACTGGAGCTTGGCGGAGGCCACGTCGCCCTTCCAGTCGGTGGCCAGCTCGTAGACCTTGATGCCGGGGTAGCTCCTGTCCATGCAGGACTTGAAGGCCTCGGAGCGGTCGCGCCCGTTGATGGAGCTCAAGTCGCCCTGGAATTCGGCGACTTCGCCCTTGCCCTTGAGCTGCTCCCCCAGGTACTTGCAGGCCTTCTCGCCGTACGCCTTGTTGTCGGCGCGTACGACCATGTAGACGTCGCCCTTGTCGGGGCGGGTGTCGACGCTGATGACCGGGATCCCCCGCTGGTTCAGGCTCTCCAGGGTGGAGGCGATCGCGCCGGTGTCCTGCGGGGCCATGACGACCGCCTTGGCACCCTGGTCGGTGAAGGCGGTGACGTCGGCGACCAGCTTGCCCACGTCGTTCTGGGAGTTGGTGAGCGGCAGCGCGGAGACCTCGCCGGCCTTGACGCCCTTCTCGATGTACTGCTGGTAGGAGTTCCAGAAGTCGCTGTCGCTGCGCGGCAGGTCGATGCCGACCTTCTGGGATCCCGTACCGCCGCCGGACTCGCGGTTGCAGCCGGTGAGCAGCGCGACCGCGACAAGTGCGGTGCAAGCGGCGGCAGTTGTCGTACGCACTCTCATGGTCCCGTCCTTGGTGGAGTTGCGGCTCAGGTACTCGGTCGCAGGCGCAGGCCCTGCATGCCGCCGTCCACGGCAAGGGCCGTGCCGGTGACGGCGGCCGCCGCTGGGCTGGCCAGGTAGGCGATCGCGGCGGCGACCTCGGCCGCCGAGACGAGGCGTCCCATCGGCTGGCGGGCCCGGAGGGCGGCGCGTTCGGCCTCCGGGTCGTCCGCCCGGTCGAGCAGCCGGGCGACCCAGGGGGTGTCCGCAGTGCCGGGGTTGACGCAGTTGACCCGCACCCCCTCGCGCACGTGGTCGGCGGCCATCGCGAGGGTGAGGGAGAGGACGGCGCCCTTGGCCGCGCTGTAGAGGGCGCGCTGCGGCAGGCCCGCGGTGGCGGCGATGGAACAGGTCTGGGTGAGGGACGCGCAGCCGGGCCGCTCCCCGGCCGTGCGTCGCAGATGGGGCAGCGCGTGCCGGGCGACCCTGACCATGCCGAGGACGTTGACGTCCAGGACGCGGTGCCATTCGGCGTCGTCGTTGTCCTCGACGGTGCCGATGGCGCCGATGCCCGCGTTGGAGACGACGGTGTGCAGGGCGCCGAGTTCGGCCACGGTCCGGGCGACCGCGTCCCGTACGCCCGCGTCGTCGGTGACGTCGGCCTCCAGGGCGAGGGTGCCGCCGGGGGCGCCCTTCACGTCCCGGTCGAGCACGGCGACGCGGGCGCCGCGCTCCATGAGGAGTTCGGCGACTGCGGCTCCGATGCCCGAGGCACCGCCCGTGACAAGAGCCGCCATGTCCGCGAAGTCCCTTGTGCTGCTCATGAGTTGACCTCCTGGGCCGGTCGGCGGGCGAGCCACTGCGGGCCGTCCGGGTAGCGGTAGGCGGCGATGGTGGCGGGGTGCATACGGGCGGAGAAGCCCGGGGCGGTCGGGGCACGGTAGCGGCCGGCCTCGACGACGGAGGGCGCCGCGAAGTGCTCGTGGAGGTGGTCGACGTACTCGATGACCCGGTCCTCGCGGCTGCCGGAGACGGCGACGAAGTCGAACATGGCGAGGTGCTGGACGAGTTCGCACAGGCCGACCCCGCCCGCGTGCGGGCAGACCGGCACGCCGTACTTGGCGGCGAGCAGCAGGATCGCCAGGTTCTCGTTGACCCCGGCCACCCGGGCCGCGTCGATCTGCACGAAGTCGACCGCGCCCGCCTGGAGGAGCTGCTTGAACACGACCCGGTTGGCGACGTGTTCACCGGTGGCGACCTTCACCGGCTGCCCGGCCCGCACGGCGGCGTGGCCGAGGATGTCGTCGGGGCTGGTCGGCTCCTCGATCCAGTGCGGCTCGTACGGGGCGAGCGCGGCCATCCAGCGGATCGCCTCGGAGACGTCCCAGCGCTGGTTGGCGTCGACGGCGATGCGGATGCCGGGACCCACGGCGGCGCGGGCCAGGCCGAGTCTGCGGACGTCGTCGTCGAGGTCGGCGCCGACCTTCAGCTTGATCTGGACGAAGCCGTCGGCGACGGCCTCCTTGGCGAGCCGGACCAGCTTGGCGTCGTCGTAGCCGAGCCAGCCGGGCGAGGTGGTGTAGGCGGGGTAGCCCTCCGCGCGAAGGAGCCGGGCCCGCTCGGCCCGGCCGGGTTCGGCGGCGCGCAGGATGGCGAGCGCCTCGGTGCGGGTCAGTACGTCCGTGAGATAGCGGAAGTCGACGAGCGAGACGAGGTCCTCGGGCGACATGGAGGCGAGGAACTCCCACACGGGCAGGCCCGCCGAGGTGGCCGCCAGGTCCCAGGCGGCGTTGACGACGGCGCCCGCCGCCATGTGCATGACCCCCTTCTCCGGCCCCAGCCAGCGGAGTTGGGAGTCGTGGGTCAGGTCGTGGTGCAGGGCGGCGAGGTCGGCCGCGGCAGCCGGTGCCGGGCGGCCCACGACGTAGGGCCGCAGCGCCTCGATGGCGGCGGCGGTCACCTCGTTGCCGCGGCCGATGGTGAAGACGAAGCCGTGGCCCTCGTGGCCGTCGTCGGTGCGCAGCACCACATAGGCGGCCGAGTAGTCGGGGTCCGGGTTCATGGCGTCCGAGCCGTCGAGCCGTTCCGAGGTGGGAAAGCGGATGTCGTGTACCTCGAACCCCGTGACGCTCGGCCTCATGCACGCCCCCCTGGATGAACACGTGGATCTACCCGTGGACCTACCCGTGGATCTCCGCCCGAATGAGCCGATGAATCGCTGAACGAACGTCCGCAGGAACCTTGAGGGGAACGTCCGTGTGGACATCGGATCTCTTCCGGTCATCCGATGTATATCCCCGGACAAGCGTCAGAGTCCAGGGCCGTGCACCAATCTACCGCTCACAGCTCGGATGAATCGTGGTCCGAATGTGCTGCTGCCCCGCCCGGGGCCCCTTCATTCCTCTGTCACTCCCGACGCCGGAGGGCCGTGCACGGGGGCTGCGGATGGGTAGGTCTGAAGCCGTAAGGTTGGGACGTACGCAAGGGAACTTCTGAGGGAGGCACTGGGTGATCGAGCTGGAGGGCGTTCCCGAGCTGGTCGACCCGGTCATGATCGCCGCGTTCGAGGGCTGGAACGACGCGGGCGACGCCGCCTCCTCCGCTGTCGCGCACCTGGACGGGGCGTGGAAGGGCGAGGTCTTCGCGGCGCTGGACGCGGAGGACTACTACGACTTCCAGGTCAACCGGCCGACCGTGTGGCTGGACGGCGGGGTCCGCAAGATCACATGGCCGACCACCCGGCTCTCCGTGGTGCGGGTCGGCGGCGACAAGCCGCGCGATCTGGTCCTGGTGCGCGGCATCGAACCGTCGATGCGCTGGCGCTCGTTCTGCAACGAGATCCTGGGCTTCGCGCACGAGCTGGGCGTGGAGATGGTGGTGATCCTGGGCGCGCTGCTCGGCGACACCCCGCACACCCGGCCGGTGCCGGTCAGCGGCGTGACCTCCGACCCGGACCTGGCGCGGACCATGGACCTGGAGGAGACCCGGTACGAGGGCCCGACCGGCATCGTCGGCATCCTCCAGGAGGCCTGTACGCATGCGGGAGTTCCCGCGGTCAGCCTCTGGGCCGCGGTGCCGCACTACGTGTCCCAGCCGCCGAACCCCAAGGCCACACTCGCCCTGCTCAACCGTCTGGAAGACCTGATCGACCTCAGGATTCCGCTCGGCGAACTCGCCGAGGACGCCCGGGCCTGGCAGCTCGGCGTCGACCAACTGGCCGCCGAGGACAGCGAGGTGGCCGAGTACGTCCAGACTCTGGAGGAGGCGCGCGACACCGCGGACCTGCCCGAGGCGTCCGGCGAGGCGATCGCCCGCGAATTCGAGCGGTATCTGCGGCGCCGGGACGGCGGTCCCGGCCCCGGTCAGGCCACGGCGGGCGGCCACGCCACCGAGGGCGACGGCTCGTACCTGCGGGACACCTCCAGCGGGCGCACCCGGCCCCCGAAGCCGCCGAAGACGGACGACCCCGGCGAGGACACCTCCGAGGAGTAGCCCCGGTTCGCGTTGCGGCGCCTCCCCTCGCGCGGGAAGGTCGAAGGACCAGTGCCTTCGGGAGGTGTCGTACGTCATGGCCATCGCCACGGTGAATCCGGCTACCGGTGAGACGCTCAAGAGCTTCGGTGCCATGGGACCCGAGGAGGTGGAGCGCCGCCTCGCCACCGCCGGGGCCGCCTTCGCCGACTACCGCACGACCGGCTTCGGCGAACGCACGCGGCTGGTGCTGCGGGCCGCCGACCTGCTCGACGGCGACCGGGACGACATCGCGCGCACCATGACCCTGGAGATGGGCAAGCCCATCGCGGCGGCCCGGGCGGAGGCTGCGAAGTGCGCGAAGGCGATGCGCTGGTACGCCGAGCACGCGGCCGCCCTGCTCGCCGACGAGGAGCCGGCCGAGGACGACGTCCACGACTCCGGCGCCGAGCGGGTCCGGGTCCACTACCGGCCGCTCGGCGTGGTCCTCGCCGTGATGCCGTGGAACTTCCCGCTCTGGCAGGTCGTGCGGTTCGCGGCGCCCGCGCTGATGGCGGGCAACGTAGGCCTGCTCAAACACGCCTCGAACGTGCCGCAGACCGCGCTGTACCTGGAGGATCTGTTCCGTCGGGCGGGCTTCCCCGACGGCTGCTTCCAGACTCTGCTCATCGGCTCCGACGGCGTCGAGAAGGTGCTGCGCGACCGTCGGGTGGCGGCCGCGACGCTGACCGGCAGTGAGCCGGCGGGCCGCTCCGTCGCGGCGATCTGCGGCGACGAGATCAAGAAGACGGTGCTCGAACTCGGCGGCAGCGACCCCTATCTCGTGCTCCCCTCCGCCGATGTGGAGCGGGCCGCGCGGACCGCGGTGACCGCCCGGGTGCAGAACAACGGGCAGTCCTGCATCGCCGCGAAGCGCTTCATCGTGCACACCGACGTCTACGACGCGTTCGCCGATCAATTCACCGCGGGGATGCGGGAGTTGAAGGTCGGCGACCCGCTCCTGGAGGACACCGACGTGGGCCCGCTGGCGAGCGAGCAGGGCCGCACCGACCTGGAGGAGCTCGTCGACGACGCGGTACGCAAGGGAGCGACCGCGCTGTGCGGCGGGAGCCGTCCCGAGGGGAGCGGCCGGGGCTGGTTCTACCTGCCCACCGTCCTGGCCGGCATCACCCAGGACATGCGGATCCACCAGGAGGAGACCTTCGGCCCGGTCGCCACGCTGTACCGGGTGCGGGACCTCGACGAGGCGGTGTCGGTCGCCAACGACTCGCCGTTCGGCCTGAGTTCGAACGTCTGGACCCGTGACGACGCCGAGGTCGAACGCTGCGTACGGGACCTTCAGGCGGGCGGGGTGTTCTTCAACGGGATGACCGCGTCTCATCCCGCTTTCCCCTTCGGGGGGATCAAGCGGTCCGGGTACGGGCGCGAGTTGTCCGGGCACGGGATTCGGGAGTTCTGCAACGTCACGACGGTTTGGCATGCCGCCGGCCGGTAGCTGAGCGCTTCGGGTGCGGGCCGGTGGGGGCCGCCCAAGGTCACAGCCCCCGCGCCCCTTCAGGGCGTTGCCGCCTGCCGGAACCGGTCGTGCCCCCGAACCGCCAACGTCGCAATCCGGAAGGCGGGCCGGGGCGGTCGTCCCGGCTCCTCGGATACGTATCCGGCCAACCCGCGCATCCACGTCAGCCTCCCTGCCACAGGGGCCGCACCCATCCCACCGTGCCCCATCAAACTCAACCGTATTTGGCGGGATTGCGGCGTGACATCGGTTTCCGGTCCAAATGCACGGGTTGCCCATTCAGCTTGATTTCAAACTTTGTTCGCGCAAGCGGGGTTTACGTTCCGCCGCTCCGGTAGCAAGGTGTGTCCCCGTAGGCACGCCAAGCACAGCACCCGAGGGGAGCGGCGGAAGCGATGACCGATCGGATTCACCCGGGCCAGGGCCCCGGAACGGCGGGGCCAGGACCCGATGGAGCTGGATTCACCTATCACGGAGCCGAGCCGGAACTGATCGTCGTCGCGCGGGCCGAGGCCCGGTTGCGCGTCGGCGCCGAGGGCATCCGCTCGGCTTCCGGGGCCGACACCTCGGCTCTCTCGATGTTCCTCGCCGATGAACAGATCGCCCTGGAGCCGCTGTTCGGCCGCGAGGAGCGACTGGCCCAGGTCCCGCAGGGCACCGCCCGCGAGGCGCTCCCGGACCTGTCCCTCTACTACCGGGTACGCGGTGGCGGCGAGCGGGTCGCGGAGCTGAGCGCCCGGCTCGCCGCGCTGCCCGAGGTCGAGACGGCGTACGTGAAGCCGGGCGCCGTGCCCGCCTCGATGACGGGACGCGACGAGGAGACCATCAAGCGGCTGAAGGAGGGCGCCCCCGCGACGCCCGACTACACCGGCCGGCAGGGCTATCTGAACCCCGCACCCGAGGGCGTCGACGCCTACTGGGCGTGGCTGCGCCCGGGCGGTTCCGGCGAGGGCGTCACCGTCATCGACGTCGAGGGCGCCTGGCAGCTGGGCCACGAGGACCTGGTGGAGAAGCTCGCCGGGATCGTGGTCGGCAACCCGGTGCAGGACGTGGCGTGGCGCAACCACGGCACGGCCGTGCTCGGGGTCATCGGCGGCGACCGGGACGAGAAGGGCGTCACCGGGATCGCCCCGGAGGCGGTCACGGCGGCTGCCTCGTTCCAGGGCATCGGCACGGCGGCGGCGATCCACGCCGCGGCCGAGCGGCTCTCGCCCGGCGACATCGTCCTGATCGAACTGCACCGCCCGGGGCCGAGGTTCGACTTCCAGGACCGGGACGACCAGGCGGGCTACATCCCGATCGAGTGGTGGCCTGACGACTTCGCGGCGATCCGCTGGGCGACCGCGAAGGGCGTTCTGGTGGTGGCGGCCGGCGGCAACGGCGGCGAGAGCCTGGACGACGCGCTGTACGAGCGGCGGCCCGAGGGGTTCCCGCAGGACTGGCGCAACCCGTTCAACCCGTCCAACCAGTCCTCGGGCGCGGTCCTGGTGGGCGCGGGCGCCCCGCCGCCCGGCACGCACGGCCGCGACCACGGCCCGGACCGCTCGCGGCTCGCGTTCTCCAACTACGGCGCCCGCCTGGACGCCCAGGGCTGGGGCCGCGAGACCACCACGACCGGCGGGTTCTGGGACCGGGCGGGCGACCTCCAGGGCGGCGCCGAGGAGATCGCCTGGTACACGGACACGTTCTCCGGGACGTCGTCGGCCTCGCCCATCGTGGTCGGCGCCCTCGCCTCGCTGCAGGGCATGCTGAAGGCCACCGGGCAGGACCCGATGACGCCGGAGCGGGCCCGTACGATCCTGCGGTCGTCCGGTTCCCCGCAGCAGGACGCGCCGGGCCGCCCCGCCTCGCAGCGCATCGGCAACCGGCCCGACATCAAGGCCGCGGTGACCCGTCTGATGCCCTCGACGGTCGGCACCGGCCAGGCCGAACGGTACTGGGACGAACTGATCCCGTACCCCCATGAACTGCCCCCGAGGCTCCGGCTGTTCGTGGCCGGGGCATGGCGCAACCTGAACAACCCCGCGCCCGAACTCCGCCAGGCGGTGCACTCCGCCTTCGCGGCCGGACGGCCGGACATACGGGTCTGGTTCTCGGACGACGAGGTCGTCGGCCTGGTGGTCGCCGGCTGAGTCTCCGGACACCGGACAGCCAACGGAACTCACAAAAGGGAAGGTGACACCCGCATGAGCACCACCCCGCAGATGAGCCAGCAGCACCAACAGCAGCAGTACGGTCAGCAGATGACCCAGCAGGGCCCCAGCACGTCCCCGCCGCAGGGCTTCGGCCAGCAGCAGGGCTACGGCCAGCAGGGCTTCACCCCGCAGTACGGCCAGCAGGGCATCGGCCAGCAGCTGCCGCCGCAGATCCAGCAGCAGCTCCAGCAGCTCGGCCAGCAGCAGCCCTACCAGCAGCTGCTCCAGCAGATGGGCGGCCAGCAGCAGACCATCGGCCAGCCGCTCGTGCTGCCGGCCGCGGTCAACAGCGCCGCCCTGGTCAGCGGCATCGCCACGAAGTTCTGGGACGTCGTGACCCCGCTCCCCGGCCAGCCGTCGATCCTGTACTTGTTCATCGACGGCAACTGGCGCCAGCTCGCGAACCCCAACCCCGTCACCCATGACGAGGTCCAGGAAGCCTTCGCGTTCGGGCAGCAGGTCATCGGGTTCTACGACAACACCAACAGCGTCATCCAGGCGATCGTGGTGAACAAGCAGTAGGGCCAACTCCCGCACAGAGGGCGCCGGGTGGGCACGTCCCCGCCCGGCGCCTGCCGTGTGTCTAGGCGCAGCTGAACCTGGCGCCGGCCCAGTCCCCGTGGTCGCCGGACTTGGAGTTGTCGGTGTCGGTGATCTTCAGGTGGACGTGCCGGGCGCCGCCGAGCGGCACGTCGACCGGCACGGTCGCCGACGCCCCGGTCACCTTCGGCGAGGTCCACAGGACCTTGCCGTCCGCCTCGACGGAGAAGGTGACCTCCCCGTAGCCGTTGATCTCGTCGTCGATGCCGGCGTCGGCGGTGAAGGCGGTGCACCGCCCGCCGGTGTAGACCTCGATGTCGGAGTCGGCGTGGGCGCCGATGCCCTTGGCGTACGTCTTCCCCGCGAGCGTGAGGGTGTGGCCGTCGGCCGCTCCCGACTCGCCGTTGGAGCGGTCGCGTTCGGGCGGCCCGTACCCGTTGGCCGACGTCAGCCAGACCATGTCGCCGGCCCAGGTGTCGGCCGCGGGCGGCGCGGGCATCACGGAGACCGCGATCCGCTGCTCCGAACTCCCTTGGTTCGACGTTGAGTTGACATTCAGCGTGACCTCGCCGGGCTTGGCGTCCCTGGCTGGAGCGACGCCCACCTCGACGCGCCGGGTCGTGCCCGCCGGGATCCGGTCGAGCGCGGCGGCCGGGGTTACGGTCCACCCGGCCGGCGCGTCGAGGGACACCCGGACGCCGGTCGCGTCCTTGGTCCCGGCGGTGACGTCCACGGCCACCTTGCCGGGCGCACCGGCGCCGAGTTCCTGCCCGGCGGGCGCGGCCAGCGTGACCCGGTCGCCCGGGGTGCGGCCGCCGACGGCGCTCGTGTCCTTGAGCGTCACCTCGAACGCCTTGTCCGTACGCAGGCTCGCGGTCTTCACCACGACCACGCCGCCCCGGTCGCCCTGGTCGTAGAACCAGCCGGTGGCGGCCTTGTCGTACGCGGCCTTCGAGCCGAGCCGCGCGAGCTGCCGTCCCTGGACCTCGACCCCGGCGGGCGCGCTGCCCGTGTGCAGGGTCAGCTCGTAGGGGCGGGCGGTCTGCTTGCCCTTGAACTCACCCTTGCCGGCGCCCACTTGGACACGCACATCGCCCGAGCCGCGCTGCGGAGCCGAGACGTCGACACGCTGGGTGGCGAAGGCGCCGGTCCGGTCCGCCCGCGTCACGCCGTCGTCCTCGTACAGCTGGAAGGAGGAGCGTCCCTGCGGGTAGATGTCCCAGGCCAGCGGCGAGTTGGCGGTGCGGTCCCGGTAGGAGCGGATGCCGGGCCACATCGGGACGGCGGCGCCCGCCTTCACGAACAGCGGCAGCGTGTCGAGCGGCGCGCTGTAGTGGTCGACGGAGGTCGGGCCCTGGTAGGTGCGCCCGCTCCAGTAGTCGATCCAGGTTCCCTTGGGGAGGTAGATCCCGTTGCGTACGGTCGTGTCCTGGTAGACCGGCGCGACCAGGAAGTCCTCGCCGGACAGGAACTCGTACTCGGCGGCGTCGGTGGCCGCCTTCGGGTCGTCGGGGTATTCGAGCGCCAGCGGGCGGACGGGGCCGATGCCGGTCTTCGTCGCCTCGTGGGCGTAGGAGTACATGTAGGGCAGCAGCGACTCCTTGAGCTTGAGGTAGCTGCGGTTGATGGAGGTGTACGGCTCCCCGTACTGGTAGGGCTGCTTGTCGCTGGCGGCCCAGCCGTCCATCGTCATCACGGCGGGCAGGAACGACTTCCACTGGAGGTCGCGCGTGTATGTCTTCGGGCTGCCGCCGAAGATGCCGTCGATGTCGCCGCTGGTGTAGGCGAGGCCGGACAGGGTCGCGCCCGCGTACGTCGGGATCTGCCAGCGAATGTTCTCCCAGCTGCCCGACTGGTCGCCGGACCACTGGACGCCGCAGCGCTGCGCGCCGGACCAGCTCTCCGGGGCCCAGGTGAAGCCGCGCGCGTCGCTGTTGGCCTCGATGCCCTGGTAGGCGGCCTTGCAGCCGTCGAGCGCGTGCTTGTATCCGTCGCCGACCCAGGCGACGTCGAGCTTGGCGACGCGCTGGCCCGCCTTGACCTGGTCGGCGAGCTTGTCCAGGCCGTCCTCGGTCCACAGCCCCATGTGCATGGAGTCGTTCTGCAGGCCCTTGGCCGTCTCGGCGAGCTTCTCGTATCCGCAGCCGTAGCCGTCGTTGACGAGCATCCAGCCGCCCGGCATGTCGTGGGTCTTGTACGCGTCGGCGACCTTGAGGGCGTCGAGGGTGTGGCGCTCGCCGCGGTTGGCGTTGTGCAGATAGCAGTCGGAGTCGCCGGGTTCGAGGCCGTAGACCGGTGGCAGGAACGGCTTTCCGGTCAACTGGGTGTAGTCGCCGATGACTTGCTTGGCGTCGCCCGCGAAGTAGTAGGCGTCGAAGCGCTGTTCCTTGGCGCTCGCGGTGACGGGCTGCCCGAAGACGTACGTGTTGGGGGCGTAGGTGTTGCGGAAGACACCGTAGCCGGCCGTCGAGAGGTAGAACGGGACGGAGTTGGGATGGCCTCCGTCGTTCCAGTTGTCGTCGACGCCGACCTGGACCGTCTGGTCGCGGTGCGAGGTGTTGCCCCGGCCGTTCTGCATGCCGCCGCCGTAGAACTGCTCGGTGGCGCCGCGCGACAGGGTCTGGGTGGTGGTGTCCTTGGTCCAGCTCAGCGGCTTGGTCTCGGTCCAGAGCTGGGTGCCGTCCGCCTTGTGGAGGGCGAAGCGGAGCGGGGACTTGAAGGCGCGCAGGGTGACCCTGTCGGTGCTCAGCTCATAGCGGTCGCCCTTGTCCTTCCAGCGGGCGGCCGGGGGCTTGCCCTGCGGCAGGACGATGTCGGCGCCGGTCGGGTCGGTGAACTTGCCGTCCGGGGCGAGTTCGATGCGGAAGGTGTCGGCGGTGACGAAGCTGACGCGGGCCTCGGCCGCCCCCGCGTGCAGCTTGAAGACGGAGCCCGCGGCGGCCTCGAAGCCGGTCACGTCCCCTACGGAGGTGTCGGCGGGCGCGGCGGCCTGCGCGCCGCCGGGCCCCGCGAACACCGCGAGCAGACCGAGCACGGCCGCACCCGCGAGCGCCACTCTCGTGCGTATTGGTGATTGCATAGAGCGTGTTTAGCGCACAAACGAGCACTGGACCATGGGGCGGACCCAGGAAAAACGAAACCGCCCCCGGACTCACGAGGAGTCCAAGGGCGGTGCGGACAGAGCCGGTTGGTGCTGTCCGGTGAGGGGCCCGCGCCTAGAGGGCGACGCCGAGGAGGGCGTCGACCGTACGGGAGACGAGACCGGGGGCGGCCTCGTCGGTGCCGCCTTCGGCGTCCTGGCGCTCGGCCCAGCGGTCCACCGCGGCGAGCGCGGCGGGCGCGTCGAGGTCGTCGGCGAGGGCTTCGCGGACCTGCTCGACCAGCGCGTCCGCGGACGGCCCGTCGGGCCGCGACACGGCGGCCCGCCAGCGCCCGAGGCGCTCGACGGCGTCCTCGAGCACCTGGTCGGTCCACTCCCAGTCGGCCCGGTAGTGGTGGGCGAGCAGGGTGAGGCGGATGGCGGCCGGGTCGACGCCGTCGCGCCGCAGCTTCGAGACGAAGACCAGGTTGCCCTTGGACTTGGACATCTTCTCGCCGTCCAGGGCGACCATGCCGGCGTGCACGTACACCTTGGCGAAGGGGTACTCGCCGGTCAGCGCCTGGGCGTGGGAGGCGCCCATCTCGTGGTGCGGGAAGATCAGGTCGGAGCCGCCGCCCTGCACGTCGAAGCCCATACCGAGGTGGTCGAGGGCGATGGCGACGCACTCGATGTGCCAGCCGGGGCGGCCACGCCCGAGGGAGGCGCCGTCCCAGCTCGGCTCGCCCTCGCGGGCGGCCATCCACAGCATCGGGTCGAGCGGGTTCTTCTTGCCGGGCCGCTCGGGGTCGCCGCCGCGCTCGGCGGACAGCGCCTTCATGGCGGCGGCGTCGTAGTGCGAGACCTCGCCGAAGTGCGGGTCGCTCTCGACGGAGAAGTAGATGTCCCCTTCGAGCTCGTACGCGGCTCCCGCGTCCCGCAGCCGTTCGACGAGCGGGACGATCCCGGGTATCGACTCGACCGCGCCGATGTAGTGCTTCGGGGGGAGCAGGCGCAGGGCGGTCATGTCCTCGCGGAACAGCGCGGTCTCGCCCTCGGCGAGCTCCACCCAGTCCTTGCCGTCGCGGATGGCTCGCTCCAGCAAGGGGTCGTCCACGTCCGTCACGTTCTGGACGTAGTGAACCTGCCGCTTGGTGTCGAGCCACACGCGCTGAACGAGGTCGAACGCGTTGTAGGTCGCCGCGTGACCCATGTGGGTCGCGTCGTACGGGGTGATCCCGCAGACGTAGATACGGGCGACGGGACCGGGGTCGAGGGTGACTCGGCCGCCGGTCGCGGTGTCGTGGATCCGGAGGTCGCGGCCCTTGCCGGGCAGGGCGGGGACCTCAGAAGCGGGCCAGGCATGCATGTCTTGAGCGTAACCGGACGCGGGTTCCGGATACGAACCGGACCCCGCGCTTGGCCGAATAGGCCCTCTTGCGCCACCGGGATCGGGGGTGCTAAGCCCCCACCCTGCTGGGGCTCCGCCCCAGACCCCGTTCGCGCCTAAAGGGCGCTCGTCCTCAATCGCCGGACAGGCTGAGGATGCCAGCGCGGCCAGGATCGATGCCGCTAGGGGGCGCGGGGAACTGCGCGACCAGCCACACACGACCCGCAGCAGACCGACGCCACATGTACCTCACCCCGCCCCATCCCCCGGCAGGTTTCGGGAAGGGGCGGGGTGGGGGACACTCTCAGACCGGCGGCCACGGAATGGCCGGCCACTCTCCGGAGGGGGCGGGGTGAACCCCGGCCGACAGCAGCGCGGCAACCCGCTTCCGCACCGCATCCACCTCCGCCGAAGTGATCAGCCCGCCCAGGCGCACGGCAAGCGGCTCCAGGGGTCGAAGGGCCTCGGCCAGGCCCTTCAAGGCGCCCACCGCCTCCGAGGTGAGCGGCTCACCCGCCCACCCCCACAGCAGCGTCCGCAACTTGTCGTCCACGTTGAACGTGACCCCGTGATCGATCCCGTACAGCCGCCCGTCGGGCCCGGGCAGCAGATGCCCGCCCTTGCGGTCCCCGTTGTTGATCACCGCGTCGAGCACCGCGAGCCGCCGCAGCCGTGCGTCGTCCGCGTGCACGAGCAGCGCGGTGCGGCCCTCGCCGACCTCCGCGAGGGCGACCGCCTTCCAGCCCTCGGCCGGCTCCTCGTCGTCGACGAGCGCGAGCAGCCCGGAGTCCCCCTCGACCGGCTCGATCCACAGCTGGACCATGCCCTCGCCGTAGGGTCCGTCGCGCAGCACGGTGGGCGGCACGAGGTCCCAGCCGGTCGCCTGCGACACCTCGTACGCCGCGACCTCGCGCTGGGCGAGCGTGCCGTCGGGGAAGTCCCACAGCGGCCGCTCCCCCGCGACGGGCTTGTAGACGCATTCCGCGCTGTCGTCCCCGTACGCGACGGAGCAGTACAGGACCGCGTTGGACGCCTCACGGATCCGCCCGAGGACGGTGAGCTCACCCTTGGCGAGGAGCTCGGCGGAGGTCAGGCTCCGCGGCGGTATCCGTTCTGGCGCGGGCATACGTGTCCTTCCGGGTCGAGCGGCAGGCTGCACAGCGGGCACGGCGGCCGGCCCGCGTTCACGACGTCGAGCGCGCGCTTGGCGAAGGCCCGGGCCTGGGCCCCGGTCAGGCGCACCCGCAGCATCGGCGGGCCGTTCTCCTCGTCCTGGAGCATGCGCTCCTCGGCCTCGGCGAGGTCGTCCTCGGTGTCCGCGTCGAGCTCGACCAGGGCCTGCGCCTCGATGATCATGCGCTGTTCGTCGCCGTCCCAGGCCAGCGCCATGGTGCCGACCCGGAACTCCTCCTCGACGGGCGAGTCGAGGGGCGCGGTGTCCGTGACGTCGGGCGGGGCGACGGCGGGCACAGGAGCGTTTCCTCCGGTCCTGCGCACGACCTCGTCGAGCAGTTCGTCGATCCGCTCGGCAAGGGCTGCCACCTGGGTCTTCTCCAGGGCGACGCTGGTGGTGCGGCTGCCCGCGGACGCCTGGAGGAAGAACGTACGGCGCCCGGGCAGCCCGACCGTGCCGGCCACGAAACGGTCCGGCGGGTCGTAGAAGAACACCTGACGGGACACGTTCTGGTCTCCCTAGTTCGGAGTTGGAGCAGCGGTTTTCGGCGCGTCCACCCTACTGCGCGCGGCGATCACGGTGCTCCCGCACCGCCACCGACCTCGGCCTGTTCGTCCGCGGCTTTCTCGCGCGGGGCCAGCGAGGCGAGGTCGCCGGTGTCCCCGAGGCGTACGAGGAAGGGCCGCAGGCGGGTGTAACGGATGACGGTGAGGGAACACGGTTCCACCGAGATCCGCTGGAAGAGGTCGAGATGCATGCCGAGGGCGTCCGCCACGATCGACTTGATGATGTCGCCGTGCGAGCACATGGCGTACACCGCGTCGGGGCCGTGCTCGGTCTCGATCCGGGTGTTCCAGTCCCGTACCGCCTCGACGGCGCGGGCCTGCATGGCGCGCATCGACTCGCCGCCGGGGAAGGCCGCGTTGGAGGGGTGTTGCTGCACGACCTCCATCAGCGGTTCGGTGGAGAGCTCGGAGAGTTTGCGGCCCGACCAGTCGCCGTAGTGGCACTCGCCGATCAGGTCCTCGGGGTGCAGCGGCAGGCCGGGGCGGGCGTCGAGCAGCGGCTGCACGGTTTCGCGGCAGCGTTGCAGCGGGCTGGTGACGACGGCGGCGAGGGAGACGGAGGCGAGCCTGGCGGGCAGGGCTGCGGCCTGGGCGCGGCCGCGCTCGTCGAGGGCGACACCCGGCGTCCAGCCGGCCAGCACCCCCTCCGTGTTGGCGGTGGAACGTCCGTGGCGTACGAGGATCAGCGTGGCCATGCCCGCCAGCCTAGGCGCCCGGCCGCCCTCGGGTGCGGGCGGCTCCCGATCAAGGGACAATGCCCGCAATGATCGTCGACTGTGCCATCTACCGCGAGGGGCGCCGCACCGAGGGCCCGACGGACTTCTCGGACGCCCTCGACCAGGCGCGCGCCATCGGTGACAGCTTCCTCTGGCTGGGCCTCTACGAGCCGACGGAAGACGAATTCGAGCTGGTCAGCAGCGAGTTCGGGCTGCACAGGCTGGCCGTGGAGGATGCCCTGAAGGCGCATCAGCGGCCGAAGCTGGAGGTCTACGACGACTCGCTGTTCATGGTTCTGAAGCCGGTTGTGTACGAGCCGCACAGCGACACCGTGACCTCCGGCGAGCTGATGCTCTTCGTGGGCGACTGCTTCGTGGTGAGCGTCCGGCACGGCGAGGGCGCCCCGCTCAAGGCGGTGCGGCGCAGGCTGGAGGCCGAGCCGGAGCTCCTCAAGCACGGGCCGACGACGGTCCTGTACGCGGTGAGCGACGCGGTCGTCGACCACTACACGGACGTGGCGGCGGAGCTCCAGACCGACCTGGAGGAATTGGAGGCGCAGATCTTCTCGCCGACGGGCGGCGGCGACACCAAGAACACCGCCTCGCGGATCTACACGTTCAAGCGGCAGCTCCTGGAGTTCCGCCGGGCGACCGGCCCGCTCGCGCAGCCCGTGCAGCGGCTCGCGAGCGCGGGCGTGCCGTTCGTGAACGCCAAGTCGCAGCCGTTCTTCCGCGATGTGGACGACCACCTGATGAAGACCAACGAGGCGGGTGGAGGGCCTGGACCGGCTGCTCTCCGACATCCTCTCGGCCCATCTCGCCCAGGTGAGCGTCCGCCAGAACGACGACATGCGGAAGATCTCGGCGTGGGCGGCGATGGCGGCGGTTCCCACGATGGTGGCCGGCGTCTACGGCATGAACTTCGACCACATGCCGGAGCTCCACTGGTGGTGGGGCTACCCGGCGGTGATCCTCGTGATGGTGGTTCTCGAAATCTCGCTGTACCGGCTGTTCAAGCGCCGGGGCTGGCTGTAGGTCAGGCGAATCCGGGCGCGGGGACGGCGGGGCCGCCCAGGGCGTCGCGCCGCTCGGGCATGGTCAGGCTGACCATCCGCCGCCACCCGCCGAGCCGTTCGTAGGCGTACACCGCGTGGATGCCCGCCGCGAGGACCGCCGCCTTGGTGCGCGGCCAGGCGAGGATCCGTCCCATGTGGGCCATCACGGCGAGGCTGACGTCGCGGTACACGCGGATCTCGGCGAGCGCGCACTCGCGCAGTACGCGCTGGATGGTGGGACCGTGTCCGGCCCGGGCCAGGCGCAGCAACTCCTCGTGGCAGTACGCCAGATGGTTGTCCTCGTCGTCGGAGATCATCCGCACCGCCCGGCCGATGTCGGGGTTCGAGCCGAAGTGTCTGCGCAGGAGTTCCATCTGTTCGGAGGCGCGCTGCTCAGTGACCCGGCTGTGGGCGAGGTAGACGACGACGTCCCGTTCGGTGAGCGGCGCCTCGCCCCGGAGCTGTTCGTGGCCGAGCCCGATGCCGTGCTGTTCGAGCAGCATCGTGTAGTCGGTGTCGGGCGGTACCTCGACGGGGCTCAGGCAGCGCCTCTTCAGCAGCGCGTTGAAGATCCGCCCGTGCTTGTCCTCGTCGGCGCCGTGCCGGGCGACCTTGGGGGCGAGGTCACGGCAGCTCCGGGGCAGGAGGGCGGCGATCCGGCCGTTCTCCCAGCCGCCCTGGGACTCGCCGCTGGCCGCGATGGAGCAGAAGAGCCGGAACGACTCGTCGTGGTCGAGGATCTCCTGGAACAGGCTCTTGGCCGAGAGCATCGCCGTACCTCCGGGGTGCGCACAGTGACCATGCGGAACCGAGTCAAATGCGGCGAACCACCGGCGGCAACAGGGGTCGGGCCCCACTGGGCCGAACGAAGGAATGTGCGGTGCCCACATCGCCGTAACCGGGCGGCGTGTCGGGGCGTTGTCAGACATGACGGCCGTGGCGGGGAAGACCCCCGAGCCCCCACCACGGCCGCAGTGACAATCTCCTTGGACGATCCCCTCAGGCGAGGCCCGCGCGCTCCAGCGCCTCGGTGCCCGCGCGCAGCGAGGCGAGCCGCTCGTCGAGCGTGAAGCCGGCCGGGGCCAGGGTCAGCGTGGTGACGCCGGAGGTCGCGTACGCCTGCATCCGGTCGGCGATCCGCTCGACCGAGCCGAGCAGCGTGGTCGAGTCGATGAGCTGCTGCGGCACCGCGGCACCCGCGCCCGCCTTGTCGCCGGACAGGTACTTGTCCTGGATCTCGGCGGCTTCCTTTTCGTACCCCATGCGCTGGGCGAGCTGATTGTAGAAGTTCTGCTTGCGGCTGCCCATGCCGCCGACGTACAGCGCGGTGTACGGGCGGAACATGTCGGCGAGTGCGGGGACGTCCGCGTCGGCGCCGAGCGAAATCGGCAGCGTCGGGCAGACGTCGAAGCCCTCCATGGTCAGGCCGGCCTTCTCGCGGCCCGCGCGGATGTGGGAGATCGCGGTGGCCTCGATGTGCTCGGCGGCAGGGAAGATCAGCAGCGCGCCGTCGGCGATCTCGCCGGTCTGCTCCAGGTTCTTGGGGCCGATCGCGGCGATGTAGAGCGGGATGTGCTCGCGCTCGGGGTGCACGGTCAGCTTGATGGGCTTGCCGGGGCCGCCGGGCAGCGGCAGCGTCCAGTGCTCGCCCTCGTAGGAGAGCCGCTCCCGCGTCATCGCCTTGCGGACGATCTCGACGTACTCCCGGGTACGGGCGAGCGGCTTGTCGAACTTGACGCCGTACCAGCCCTCGGAGACCTGCGGTCCCGAGACGCCTAGGCCCAGGCGGAAGCGGCCGCCGGAGAGGGAGTCGAGGGTGGCGGCCGTCATCGCGGTCATGGCGGGCTGGCGGGCCGGGATCTGGAGGATCGCGGAGCCCACGTCGATGCGCTCGGTCTGGGCGGCGACCCAGGCGAGGACGGTCGGCGCGTCCGAGCCGTAGGCCTCGGCCGCCCAGCAGACGTCGTAGCCGAGCTTGTCGGCCTCCTTGGCGACGGCGAGGTTGTCGCCGTCCATTCCCGCGCCCCAGTAGCCGAGGTTGATGCCGAGCCGCATGGCCGAATCCCCTTACTCGTCGGGACGCGTACGTACGCGTCCGGTCTCGCGTCTTACTGATGAGTAACGTTCCTGTGCCGGGGACTCTAGCGCGCGTGGGCGTGGTGCGGCAGGGCAGAGTTGTCCACAGGCTCTCTCCCCGTGGGCCCTTGGCCAGTAATCTCAGCGCCCATGGAGCAGAGGCATCTCGGCCGCACGGGCCTGCGCGTATCCCGGATCGGGCTCGGCACCCTGACATGGGGCCGGGACGTCGGCGAGCAGGATGCCGCCGAGCTCCTGAAGGCGTTCTGGGAGGCGGGCGGCACGCTGGTCGACACGGCGGACGTGTACGGCGGCGGGGACGCGGAGTGCCTGCTCGGGCAGCTGACGGAGCGTCTGGCGCCGCGCCGGGACCTGGTGATCGCGACCAAGGCGGGCAGCGTGCCCGACCCCGACCGCCGCTTCGACGGCTCGCGCGGCCATCTCCTCGGCGCCCTCGACGCGTCTCTTGAGCGCCTCGGAACCGACTACGTAGACCTCTGGCAGGTGCATGCCTTCGACTGCGGGACGCCGCTGGAGGAGACCCTCCAGGCCCTCGACATCGCGGTCAGCAGCGGGCGGGCGCGCTATGCGGGCATCTCCAACTTCAGCGGCTGGCAGCTGGCCAAGGCCGCGACCTGGCAGCTCGCCGCGCCCGGGGTGCGCACCCGGCTCGCCAGCACCCAGATGGAGTATTCGCTGCTCCAGCGCGGGGTGGAGCGCGAGGTCCTGCCGGCCGCCCTGGACCTGGGGGTCGGCCTGCTGCCCTCGTCGCCGCTCGGCCGGGGCGTGCTGACCGGGAAGTACCGGCACGGGACGCCGGCGGACTCGCGCGGCGCGTCGGAGGGGCTCTCGGCGTTCGTCGCGCCCTACCTCGACGAGGCGGCGAGCCGGATCGTCGACGCCGTCTCCATAGCGGCCGACGGACTCGCCGCGACACCCCTTCAGGTGGCGCTGGCCTGGGTGAGGGACCGGCCGGGAGTGGTGGCGCCGATCATCGGCGCGCGCAACGCGCAGCAGCTCGCGGCCGCATTGTCAGTGGAGGCCCTTAGTCTTCCTGACGAGATCTGCCAGGCGCTCGACGATGTGTCGGCGCCCGTGCACCGCTATCCCGATCAGGACTGGAGCACGCTGTGACTGCGCTTCCCCAGGGCTCGGCCCCTGGAACCACGGCCGACGAATCCGCCGAGGCGGAGGTGGCGCCCGAGCCCGCGGAGGGCATCGCCGCCGGCGACCCCGCGGTGGATGGCGCTGACGCCGCAGGCGCCTTGGGGATGGCGACCACCGACGCGACCGAGCCGGAATCCGCCGGCGACTCCGAGACGCCCGCCGCAAGGACCCAGGAGCCCGAGCCAGCTGCCGAGGATGCCGAGCCCGACGGCGAGACGGGTACCGCTGACGCAACCGCCGAGGAGTCCGAGTCCGCCGCCGGTTCCGAGGCCGCCGACACCAAGGCCCCCGAGATCTCCGAGGCCGCCGCCGAGCTGGCGGCTCAGCGGGAGCTGCGGGCCAGGATCGAGCGGCGCAAGGCGGAGAAGGAGGCTCCGATCCCGGCCGGCACCAAGCTGAGCGGGCAGGCGGCCGACCTTCTCGCCGCCGTACGGGCCGTGGAGAGCGGCGAGAAGCCGGGCGCAGCGTTCTTCGACGGCCCGACCCCCGCCCCCCGCAGACCCGCCCCCGCCCAGCCGTCCGCTCCGGTGCGCCCCCGGGCGCCCGAGCCCGCCCAGGCGCCCGCCACCTCGGCCGAGGCCCTCGCCTCCGTACGTGCCGTGCTGACCCGGGGTGGCGCGCCCGAGGCGCTGGCCGCGCAGGTCACCGGCGCCCTCGGCGAGCAGGCGGCCGAGCGGCTCGGCGCGGACCCCTGGCAGCTCCTCGCGGTGCCCGGAGTGCGGCCCGAGCAGGCCGACGGCTTCGCCCGGGCGCTGCTCGGCGCCGAGTGCCGGCCGGACGACGAACGCAGGGCGGCCGCGCTGGTCGGCTGGATCCTCGAACAGGCCGCCGTGCAGGGGCATACGGCCCTAACGGCCGACGCCGTGCGCAAGGCGCTGGCCGCTCGCTCCGTTCCCGATCCGGACGAGGCGGTGCAGCAGGCCATCGCCGAGGGCGTGGTGCTGGTCTTCCAGGACGGCCTGGCGGACGAGCCGGAGCCCTCCGAGGATGCCGAGGACGCCGAAGAGGCGGCCGAGCCGGTCGAGGTGCTGCTCGGGCTCGACCGGTACGCGCTGGCCGAGGAGAGCCTGGCCGACGGGCTCGCCCGGCTGCTCAACTCGCCGGTGCGGGACGACGGTTCTGTGTGGCCGGAGGGCGGCGAGCTGGTCCGCGCGGTCGCGGGCAGCGGCCTGGTGGCGCACACCGGCGGCGAGGCCGCGCGCGCCGAGTCGGCGGCGGTGGTGACGGCGGCAGCGGCGGCCGGACTGCGTGCCGCGGGCGCCGCGCACACCGCCGACGGGCAGCGCCGCCTGGCCCAATTGACCGGCCCGCTGGCCGCGTTCACGGTCGCCGGCCTGCTGTCCGCCGAGGGCCCGGGCCGGGACGCGGACGGCGCGCTCGCCCTCGACGTCCTGGTGCTGCAGGACGCGACACAGCTCGACGTGGAGACCGCGGCCATGCTGGTGGAGTCGCTGCCCGACGGCTGCCGGCTCGTACTGAGCGGGGACCCCGGAGTGCTCGGCGCGGCGGGAGCGGGCCTGGTCTTCCACGACCTGCTGGCCGCCCGGGTCTGCCCCGTGGTGGCATCAAGGCTGCCCGACCCCGGGCCGGTCGGCGAGCTGGTCTCGGGCATCGGCATCGGCGAGCTGAACCAGGTCGCGGCCCCCGGCAAGGAAGTCGTGATCGTCCCGGTGCGGGACGCGGGAGAGGCCGTGCACCGCTGCGTGCAGCTCCTGGCCGACTCGATCCCCCGGGCGATCGGCATCCCGCCCGAGCAGACCCAGGTCATCACCGTCGGCCACGGCGGCTCTGCGGGCACCCGCGCGCTGAACACGGCCCTGAAGCAGCGCCTCAACCCCGGCCCCGGCCGCTTCGGCGGCTTCGACCCGGCCGACAAGGTGGCGTACGCCGAGGTCCCGGGCCGCACCGTGATCGGCACGGTCGTCGGGGCGGACGCGGAGGGCCTGCGGATCGACTGCGCGGGCACCCCCGTCCTCGTACCGAGGGAGCGGGTCGAGTCCACGCTGCGGCACGGCTGGGCGCTGACCGCGCACCAGGCGGTCGGGATGCGCTGGCCCGCGGTGGTCGCGGTGCTGCCCGGAGACGCGGCGCAGGGGCTCAACCGGGCCTGGGTCTACACGGCATTCGGCCGCGCGGAGCAGCACCTGTCCGTCGTCCACGGCGTGGACCAGGCACTCCCCCGGGCCGTCGCGGAAATCCTCCCGGCGCCGCGCACGACCCGCCTGACCCCGCTGCTTCACGGCCTCCTGAAGACCGCCGAGTAGTACATCGCACCATGGCAGAGGCCGCGCACCCCTCTCGCGGGGTGCGCGGCCTCTGCCATGCGGCAGCCCGGTCAGGGGGCCGGCCGGAGGTCCTCCTCGTCGAGATCGTCCTCCAGCTCCTCCTCGTCGAACACGGCGCTCACATCGAAGCGGCACACCACGCGCTGCGGGTCGGCGTGGTCGAACGGCGTACTCAGCCACTCGCCCGGCTCCGGGAGCTCGTCGGCGGCCGACACCCACAGCGTGGAGTCGCCCTCCTCCAGGCCGAACTCCTTGTGCCGAGAGGCGATTTCGTCCGGTTCGTACTCGCCGAAGAGCACGCCGAGCGCGGCATGGATGCTGCTGCCGACGACCGGGGCCGTGCGCTCGCCCGCGTCCGGCTCCTCCGCCTCGGGGTCGAGATCGGTGATCCGCTGCGCCTGGGCGAGCAGTCGCTGGGGCTCGGCCACGGCGTAGTCGCGCCGGATGAGGACGCTGAGGGCGTTGGGTTCCTCGGGGCCCGCGTAGGGCGGCAGGGAGTCGTCGGCGCCGGGGATCTCGAAGGGAGTCACCTCGTCGTAGCGGTCGTAGAGCCGCTCGTCGTACGCCTCGGCGGCCGCCGCGAGCGCGTTGAACGCCTCGTACACGTCGGGGTCGTCGTCCCCCGTGCGGCGTTCGACCGCATCGAGGTGACGGTCCAGCGCGGCTTTGACCGCCTCGGCGGCGGCACGTACCTCGGCAGCGGTGGGCTGCGCAGCATCAGACATAGTGCAGACGCTATCCGTACCGGGCCTCTGCCCGCACAATAGATGCGATGCCGGAATACGAATTTGTCGACGTGTACGTCCCGCGCGGGGTGTCCCGCAAGGAGGCGACACGCCTGCTGACCGACCATGCCGAGTACGGACACTGGGAGTTGGACCGACTGAGTCTGCGCCGGGACGGCAGCCGCAGAGCGCGGCTGCGCAGGCGGATCATCCGCCAGGTGCGGGCCACATGGTGAGCCCGCGGTGATGACGGAGCGGGCCCCGCACATGTGCGGGGCCCGCTCCGTCATGACAGCTCGTGCGTAACGGCTACCGCTGCGCGGCGCGCCCGCGGCGGTAGAGCACCGCTCCGCCGAGCACCAGACCGGCGGCGGCCGGGGCGGCGAAGCCCATGCCCTCGGAGCCGGTGTGCGCGAGCGAGGCGGCCGGGGCCTTCGGCGCGGTCACGGTCTGGGTGACCGGGGCGGCGGGCTTGGCGGGCGCGGCGGGCTGCCCGGGCTTGGCCGGCTGGTGCGCGATCGGGCTGACCGGGTGCTGCGGAACCCCGGGGTGCCCGGGCTGCTGGGGGTGACCCGGCTGCTCGGGAGGACAGGGCTTGTGCTGGCCGGGCTCGTGCGGCGTCCCGGGGTGGTGCGGCTCGCCCGGGTGGTGGGGCTGACCGGGGTGCTGCGGGTGCCCGGGGTGGCCGGGGTGCTGCGGCTGGCCGGGCCGGCCGCTCTCGCCGTTGACGCAGTCGTTGCCGAACGCCGGGTTGCCGACGCCCACCACGTTCACGCTGTTCCCGCAGAGGTTCACGGGTGCGTCGATGGGCGCCTGGATCGTATTGCCGGACGCCACACCGGGCGAGTTGCCGGTGTGGCCGGACGCCACGGCTCCACCGCCCGGGTGTCCGCCACCCTTGTTGGCACAGTCGTTGCCGAACGCCGGATTGCCGACGCCCACCACGTTCACGCTGTTCCCGCAGAGGTTCACGGGTGCGTCGATGGGCGCCTGGATCGTGTTGCCGGACGCCACACCGGGCGAGTTGCCGGTGTGGCCGGACGCCACGGCTCCACCGCCCGGGTGTCCGCCACCCTTGTTGGCACAGCTGTTGGCGAACGCCGGGTTGAGCGCGCCGATCACGTTGACGGTGTTGCCGCACGCGTTGACCGGCACGTGCACCGGGACCTGGACGGTGTTGCCGGACAGCACGCCCGGCGAGTTCGTGGCGCTGCCCTGGGCCGCCGAGTCGGCGTGCGCGGCACCGCTGGCCATGGCGATGACGCCGCTCGCGGCCGCCATGGTGATCAGTCCCTTGCGGGTGACCTGTCGCATAGATTCGTTCCCTGCCTTCTGCCTTCCGGAAAGCCCGGATGCGCCGTTGCGCCCGGGCTGAAATGCCCGGCGGCCCCGGAGTGCATGGCGCGCACTCCGGGGCCGCCCGGCTCAGACCCTCACGGGTCGAGGCACAACGTCACTTGTTGATGCAGGTGTTGCCGAAGGCGGGGTTCAGCAGCCCGATCACGGAGACCGTGTTGCCGCACACGTTCACCGGCACGTGCACGGGGACCTGGAGGACATTGCCGGACACGACGCCCGGGGAGTGCACAGCAGCACCCTCGGCGCCCGCGTCGGCGACAGCCAGGCCCGCACCCGCGAGAACCAGACCACCAGTGACAGCCGCAGCAGCGACGACCTTCTTGATCATTACTTCCTCCTTGTTGGCAAATGCGCGATCCCAGCCGCGGACCGCACACCCTGTAACGAGGAGGAAGTTATGGGGCTACGAGCATATGAGTGCATTCACTCTTTCCAGTCGGATACGTACGCTCAAACGATTAATGCAGCGTCGTTTCGGCACGCACCCGATGCCGGGATGCCCGGAGGCCGTCGCCGACCTCAGGACGCGTCGATGAACCGGTCGAGGACCCGCACGCCGAACTTCAGGCCGTCGACCGGGACCCGCTCGTCCACGCCGTGGAACATCCCGGCGAAGTCGAGCTCCGGCGGCAGCTTCAGCGGCGCGAAGCCGAAGCCCCGGATGCCGAGGTCGTCGAAGGACTTGGCGTCGGTGCCGGCCGAGAGCATGTACGGCACGGCGCGCGCGATCGGGTCCTCGGCCTGCAGCGCGACCTGCATGGCGTCGACCAGAGCGCCGTCGAAGGTGGTCTCCAGGGCCTTGTCCGCGTGGACGTCCTCGCGGATCACGCGCGGCCCCAGGATCCGGTCCAGGTCGGCGAGGAACTCCTCCTCGTACCCCGGCAGGAAGCGCCCGTCGACATGGGCGGTCGCCTGTCCCGGAATGACGTTGACCTTGTAACCGGCGCCCAGCTGGGTCGGGTTTGCGGTGTTCTGGAGGGAGGCGCCGATGAGCTTGGCGATGCCGCCGAGCTTGGCGAGCGTCTCGTCCATGTTCTCCGGGTCGAGCTCGGTGCCGAGCGCGTCCGAGAGCTCGTCGAGGAAGTGCCGCAGCGTCTTGGTCACCCGCACCGGGAACTTGTGCCGGCCGAGCCGTGCCACGGCCTCGGACAGCTCGGTGATGGCGTTGTCCTTGTGGATCATCGAGCCGTGCCCGGCGGTGCCGTCCACGGTCAGCTTCATCCAGTGCATGCCCTTCTGGGCCGTCTCCACGAGGTAGAGCCGCAGCTTCTCGTTGACGGTGAACGAGAACCCGCCGACCTCGCTGATCGCCTCGGTGACGCCCTCGAAGAGCTCGGGGTGCTTGTCCACGAGGAACCGCGCCCCGTACGTGCCGCCGGCCTCCTCGTCGGCGAGGAAGGCGAGGACGATGTCGCGCGGGGGCTTGCGGCCGCTCCTGAGCCGGTCGCGTACGACCGCGAGGGTCATCGCGTCCATGTCCTTCATGTCGACGGCGCCCCGGCCCCACACACAGCCGTCGGCGATCTCGCCGGCGAAGGGGTCGTGGGTCCAGTCGTCGGCGTTGGCCGGTACGACATCGGTGTGGCCGTGGATGAGCAGCGCGGGCCGCGACGGGTCCTCGCCCGCGATCCGGGCCACGGTGGAGGCGCGGCCCTTGTGCGACTCGAAGATCTTCGGCTCCAGGCCGACCTCGGCGAGCTTCTCCGCGACGTACTCCGCGGCCGCACGCTCACCGGGTCCGGAGTGGTCGCCGTAGTTGCTGGTGTCGATCCTGATCAGATCGCGACAGAGGTCGACGACCTCGTCCTCACCGGTCACGCCGCCGGTCCGGGTCGTGCTCGACTCGCTCACGCTGCTTCCTCCCGCTGTCGCTCCGTGTGGTCCGCCCCCATCCTGCCCCCGCGCCCCCTCGCCGCCCAAGGGCGGCTTCCCGCCGACATCCCGCGTTCACGCAGGCCAGGGGGGTGATCGAGCACCCCCGGATGTTTGCTATTGTTTTCCACGTCGGAACGGGCACGGCCCGCGAGACAGACACCTTGTCCGGGTGGCGGAATGGCAGACGCGCTAGCTTGAGGTGCTAGTGCCCTTTATCGGGCGTGGGGGTTCAAGTCCCCCCTCGGACACCAGCAGGAACCCCACTTCGGTGGGGTTCTTTTGCGTTTCCTGGGGCGTTGGGCCCTGGCCGCGCCCGGTTCAAGGCCGCCGGAAGGCCAGGACCGCGTTGTGGCCGCCGAAGCCGAAGGAGTTGCTCAGGGCTATGTCGCCGCAGGGCGGCAGGGGGCGGGGGGTGCCGCGGACCACGTCCAGGCCCAGGCTCTCCTCGGGGTGGTCGCAGCCGACGGTCGGGGGGATCAGGCCGTCGCGCAGGGTCAGGACCGTGGCGACCGCCTCCACTCCGCCCGCGCCGCCCTGGAGGTGGCCCAGGGCGCCCTTGTTCGCGGTGACGGGGATGTCGCGGGTGTGGCTGCCGAAGAGGCGGCACAGCGCGCGGGCCTCGGTGCGGTCGCCGTCGACGGTCGCCGTGGCGTGCGCGTTGACGTGGGCGACGTCGGCGGGCGTGGCTCCGGCGTCCGCGAGGGCGGATCGCAGCGCCGCCTCCACGCCGCGGCCCTCGGGTTCGGGGGCCGCCATGTGGAAGGCGTCCGCGGACAGGCCCCAGCCGGCCGCCTCGCAGTAGATGCGGGCGCCGCGCGCCCGGGCGTGCTCCTCGTCCTCCAGGATCAGCACGCCGGCTCCCTCGCCCAGCACGAATCCGTCGCGTTCGGCGTCGAACGGCCGTGAGGCCGCGCCCGGTTGGTCGTTCCGGGTCGACACCGCCCGCATCGCGGCGAACGCGGCGAGGATCTCCGGGGTGATCACGGCTTCGGTGCCGCCCGCGACGACGAGGTCGACCCGCCCGGCACGGATGGCGTCGATGGCCTGCCCGATCGCCTCCGTACCGGAGGCGCAGGCGGACACGAAGGTTCTGGCCTCGCCGCGGATGTCGAGGTCCTTGGATATCTGGGCGGCCGAGGCGGACGGCACGGTCATGGGCGAGGTGTGCGGGGAGACCGCCCTCGGTCCGCGCGCGATGAGCGTGAGCCGGCTCTCGACCATGACGGGCGCGCCGCCGATGATCGTGCCCATGGACACTCCGGTACGGGCCGGGCGCAGCCCGCTGGCCACGGTGCCCGAGAGGTCGAGCCCCGCGTCCCGCCAGGCCTCGCGGGCGGCGAGCAGCGCGAACTGGGTGGACCGGTTCATACGCCGCGCCACCGGCCTCGGCAGCAGGTCGGCGGGGTCGATCGCGGCCCGGGCGGCGAGGCGTACCGGAAGCACCTCGAAGTCCGGGCCCTCCACGACCGAGACCCCGCAGCGGCCTTCGAGCAGGCCCTGCCACAGCCCCGGTACGTCGCCGCCGAGCGGGCTGACGGCGCCGAGGCCGGTCACCACGACCCGGCGGTGCCGGGGCAGGGCCCACCGCGACGGGTCCGGCAGATCGGCCGGGTCGACCCGCGTCGTACGGACGACCTGGCGTTCGTAGCGCGGCAGCACACGCTCCAGGTCCGGGCCGCCGGTCAGGGGGCGCAGGTGCAGCCGGGTCTTCGTCTCGGTCACGGGCACGGTGCGCACCACCACGAGCCAGGGGCCGTCCGGGTCCGTCGCGATGACGTCCCCGGGCACCAGTTCACTCGTGGTGAGCAGGACGCACTTGCCGCCCATGACCGACTCTTCGCTCATCGTTCCCCTTTGCCTCACTTACGGGAAGTGCTGACATTTCGTACTCAATCCCCTCAGGCAGCATGCCTCCCGATCGCGAAGAAAGCAGGCTCAGGAGATCCCTCTCGCCTGTTTCTCTTCGGTCCCGCCCCGCGCGGAAGCGGCGCTGACCTGGGAATCTCTTGCTTCTGCCGGGTCCATTGGGGTTCTCTGGTTCCGTGAGACGCAGATCCAGGACCCCGGCCGCCCCGCTCGCTCAGCGCGACGGCATCGATCCGGTACGTGTGCGGCTGCCCGCCGACCCGGAGGGTCTCTGGGCCACGGTCGGTGATCATCTGCTGGGCCGGTTCGAGGGGGCGGTCGGCGCGGAGCGGGTGGCCGCGATGCTGCGCGAGGGGCGGTTCGTCGGGGCCGAGGGGGCGCTGAGCGGGGCGGAGGCGTACCGGGCCGGGATGCACGTGTGGTTCCACCGGGACTTCGCGCCGGAGGTGCCGGTGCCGTTCGAGATCGGGATCGTGTACCGCGACGAGCGGATCGTGATCGCCGACAAGCCGCACTTCCTCGCCACCACACCCCGGGGCCGGCACATCACCGAGACGGCCGTGGCCCGGCTGCGGCGGGATCTGGCGCTGCCCGCGCTCCAGCCCGCCCACCGGCTCGACCGCCTGACGGCGGGCCTCGCCCTGTTCGTCGTACGGCCCGAGGACCGGGGTGCGTACCAGAACCTGTTCAGCGGACGCCGGGTGCGCAAGGAGTACGAGGCGGTGGCCGCGTACGACCCCGCCGTGGCGCTGCCCGTGACCGTACGCAGCCGGATCGTGAAGGAGCGCGGGGTCATCGCCGCCCGCGAGGAGGCGGGCGAGCCCAACGCCGAGAGCCGGGTCGAACTGGCCGAGCGGCGCGGCGGGCTCGGCCGCTACCGCCTGCTGCCCGCGACCGGCCGCACCCACCAGCTGCGGGTCCATATGCACGGGCTCGGGCTGCCGATCCTCAACGATCCGGTGTATCCGGTGGTCCTGCCGGAGCCCGAGCCGGACGACTTCGGGGCACCGCTGCAACTGCTCGCCAAGGTCCTGGAGTTCACCGATCCGGTGGATGGGCGGGTCCACAGGTTTGAGAGCCGCCTTCGGCTGGCAGCTTGGCCGACTGAGTAAGGACCTGGAGGGCTGCGCTCCAGACATCGGATCAATTGGAGCTCCCCGTACGGAAATTGGGGCCCCAGGGGTGCCTTGACCCCGCAAAGGTCTGATAAATATGCGGGCATGCGTGCTACCTCGCTGGGTGCGGGCCGCTGTCCGGTGACCGCTCTGTCCTTGGGCGGCGCCGCTCTCGGCAACCTCTTCACGCCGCTGTCCGACGAGACGGCCCGGGGCGCGGTCGACGCGGCCTGGGACGCCGGTGTCCGCTGTTTCGACACCGCCCCGCACTACGGACTCGGACTCTCCGAGCGCCGGATGGGCGCGGCGCTGCGGGGCCGGCCCCGGGACGCGTACACGCTCTCCACCAAGGTCGGCCGGATCCTGGAGCCCCGGGAGGGCGGCGGGGACGATCTCGCTCAGGGGTTCGCCGTCCCGGCCACGCACCGGCGCCGCTGGGACTTCAGCGCGGACGGGGTGCGCCGCAGCATCGAGGCCAGCCTGGAGCGGCTCGGGCTCGACCGGATCGACGTCGTCTACCTCCACGACCCGGACGACCACGGCGAGCAGGCACTCCGCGAGGCGTACCCGGCGCTGGAACGGCTGCGCGCGGAGGGTGTTGTACGAGCCATAGGCGCCGGGATGAACCAGACCGGGATGCTGACCCGCTTTCTGCGCGAGTCGGACGTGGACGCCGTGCTCTGCGCCGGACGCTACTCGCTGCTCGACCAGCGTGCGGCCGACGAACTGCTGCCGGAGGCCGCCGCACGGGGCAGGAGCGTGGTGGTCGGCGGGGTCTTCAACTCGGGGCTGCTCGCCGATCCGCGGCCCGGCGCGACGTACGACTACGCGGCCGCTCCCCCGGAGCTCGTCGAACGGGCGCTGCGGATCAAGGCGGTCTGCGCGGGGCACGGGGTCGCTCTGCGGGCCGCCGCCCTGGCCTTTCCGCTGCGGCATCCGGCGGTGGCGAGCGTGCTGGTCGGAGCGCGTTCGGCGGCCGAAGTCGCCGATGCAGCGGCCATGTTCGCCACGCCGGTGCCGGACGCGCTCTGGGAGGAGCTGGGCATATGAGGGTCGCGCTGCACACGCGGGTCCGGGCCGACCGCATATCGGAGTACGAGGCCGCGCACCGCGGGGTACCGCCGGAACTCAGGGCCGCGATCTCCGCGGCCGGGGCTACTTCCTGGACGATCTGGCGCAGCGGTACTGAGCTGTTCCATTTGATCGAATGCGCGGATTACGGTCGTCTGCTGAGCGAGTTGGCGGAACTGCCGGTGAATGTGGCTTGGCAGCTCCGGATGAGCGAACTGCTCGATGTCGCGCACGATTATTCGAGCGAAGGCGCGGGGGCCGGGCTTCCTGTGGTGTGGGAGCTGTGAGCGGGGCGGGCTTCGCCGACACGCGGCGTCCTGTGCGGGGGCTCCGGTGAGCGCGGGCTTCGTCGATGCTCATCATCATGTGTGGGATCTGGGCGTCCGCGACCAGGACTGGATCACCGGGCCCCAACTCGCGTCGCTGCGGAGGAACTTCACGCTGGACGACCTGCGTCCCGAGGCCTCGTCCGCCGGGGTTGCGGCGACGGTGGTCGTCCAGACCGTGACCGTCGCGGAGGAGACGCCGGAACTTCTCTCGCTCGCGGACGGCAGTGATCTCGTGGCCGGGGTGGTCGGCTGGACCGACCTCACCTCGCCCGGCGTCGCCGACGAGCTGGCCCGGCTGCGCGTGCTGCCCGGCGGTCGACGCCTTGTGGGGATCCGGCACCAGGTGCAGGGCGAGCGGGATCCCGGGTGGCTGTTGCGCGCCGATGTGCGGCGGGGGCTGCGGGCGGTGGCGTCGGCCGGGCTCGCGTACGACCTGGTGGTGCGCGCGGACCAGCTGCCCGCGTGCGTGCGGGTCGCCGCGCTGCACCCCGAACTCACCTTTGTCCTGGACCACTTGGGGAAGCCTCCCATCGCCTCCGGGGCGCTTGAGCCCTGGGCCTCGGACGTTCGGGCGCTGGCCGCCCTGCCGAACACGGTGTGCAAGCTGTCGGGGATGGTGACGGAGGCGGACTGGGCTGCCTGGACCGTGGCGGACCTTCTGCCTTACGCCGAGACGGTGCTCGACGCGTTTGGGGCGGGGCGGGTTCTGTGGGGGTCGGACTGGCCGGTGTGCGTGCTGGCGTCCTCGTACGGGGGTGTGGTGGGGGCGGCTCGGGGGGTTGTGGCGGGGTTGAGTGCGGGTGAGCGGGGGGCGGTGTTCGGGGGGACGGCCCGGGGGGTGTACGGGTTGCGGCCTCCGGCCCAGTCCCCCGCCCCGCCCCTTCCCGAGACCCTCCGGGAGTGAAGGACCCTGGGGCTCCGCCCCAGACCCCGTATCGCGCCTCAAGGGCGCTCGTCCTCAATCTCCCCCAAGGCCTTAAGGGCCAGGGGGGACCCCCATGACGGGCTGAAATGCTCCGGTGCGGGCCAGCATCGATGCTGCTAGGGGCGCGGGGAACCGCGCAAACAGCCCTCCACGCCCCCCGCCGTCGACGCGCACCCCTCCCCCGGAGTCAATGCCCCCGCGCCACCCACTCCCCAAGGTGCGGCGCCTCCGCGCCAACCGTCGTACCCTCCCCGTGCCCCGTCCGCACCACCGTCTCCCCCGGCAGCACCAGCACCCGCTCCCTGAGCGAGTCGATGATCGTCGGGAAGTGCGAGAAGGAGCGGCCCGTCGCGCCCGGGCCGCCCGCGAACAGCGTGTCGCCCGTGAAGACCGTGCCCAGCGCCGGGGCGTACAGGCAGACCGCGCCCGGGGCGTGGCCGGGAGTGTGGAGCACCTCCAGCTCGACGTCCGCGATCGACACCCGCTCGCCGTCCGTCAGTTCGCCGTCCGGCATGCGGTCCGGGTGGGTCTGCTTCCAGAGGGGGAGGTCCGCCGGGTGCAGCAGCACCGGTGCTCCCGTCGCCTCCGACAGTGCCGGTGCCGCGTCGATGTGGTCGTTGTGGGCGTGCGTGCAGACGATCGCCTTCAGCCTGCGGCCGCCCAGCGCCGCCAGGATCGCCTCCGCGTCGTGCGCCGCGTCGATGACGACGGCCTCCTCGTCGTCCCCGACGATCCACACATTGTTGTCGACATCCCACGTACCCCCGTCGAGAGCGAACGTGCCGGACGTGACCAGATGATCGATGCGTGCGCGAACGGTCATCAGAACTCCACCACCGAGCGCAGCACATCGCCCTCGTGCATCCGCTCAAACGCCTTCTCGACCTCGTCCAGCGCGATCGTCTCGGTGACGAACGCCCCGAGGTCGATCCGCCCCTGCTGATGCAGGTCGATCAGCATCGGGAAGTCGCGCGAGGGCAGGCAGTCTCCGTACCAGGAGGACTTCAGGGCGCCGCCCCGGCCGAAGACGTCCAGCAGCGGCAGCTCCAGCTTCATCTCCGGGGTCGGGACACCCACCAGCACCACCGTGCCCGCCAGGTCGCGGGCGTAGAACGCCTGCTTGTACGTCTCCGGGTGGCCCACCGCCTCGATGACGACGTCCGCCCCGTTGCCGCCGGTCAGCTCGCGGATCGTCTCGACGGCGTCCTGCGTACGGGAGTTGACCGTGTGCGTGGCGCCCATCGACTTGGCCGTCGCCAGCTTGCGGTCGTCGATGTCGACGGCGATGATCCGGGCCGCGCCCGCGAGCCTCGCGCCCACGATCGCCGCGTCGCCGACGCCTCCGCAGCCGATGACGGCCACCGAGTCGCCCCGGCCGACGTTGCCGGTGTTGATGGCCGCGCCGATGCCGGCCATCACTCCGCAGCCCAGCAGGCCCGCCACGGCCGGGGACACCGCCGGGTCGACCTTGGTGCACTGGCCCGCCGCGACCAGCGTCTTCTCGGCGAACGCGCCGATGCCGAGGGCGGGCGACAGCTCGGTGCCCCCAAGGAGCGTCATCTTCTGGCGCGCGTTGTGCGTGTTGAAGCAGTACTGCGGGCGGCCGCGCAGACAGGCCCGGCAACTCCCGCACACCGCACGCCAGTTGAGGATCACGAAGTCGCCGGGCGCGACGTCGATGACGCCCTCGCCCACCGACTCCACGATCCCGGACGCCTCGTGGCCGAGCAGGAACGGGAAGTCGTCGTTGATGCCGCCCTGCTTGTAGTGCAGGTCGGTGTGGCAGACGCCGCAGGCCTGGATCTTCACCACCGCCTCGCCGGGGCCCGGGTCGGGCACCACGATGGTCTCCACCCGTACGGGCTGGTTCTTCCCCGGTGCGATGACCCCTTGGACCTGCTGCGACATTCCGCCACTCCCTGTTCATGCCGTTGGGCGTATTCGGGTGTACCTGGAATACACCCTATGAGGTGGCGTCGTGCACCTGATGGCCCCCGACGTACGTCGCGAGCACTCGGGTCGCGCCGATCTCCTCCGGCGGTCCCGCGTACGGGTCCCGGTCGAGCACCGCGAGGTCCGCGAGGGCGCCCGTGCGGATCGAGCCCGTTTCGTCGAGGTGGTTCACATGGGCCGTTCCCGCGGTGTACGCGGCGAACGCCGCCGTCAGGGTGATCCGCTGCGCGGGAAGGAAGGCCGGGCCCTTCTCGCCGGGCGCGATCCGGTTCACCGCCGTGTGGATGCCCTCCATCGGGTCGGGGCTGCTGACCGGCCAGTCCGAGCCCGCCGCCACGGTCGCCCCGGAGTGGAGCAGCGCCGCGAACGGGTACTGCCACCCCGCCCGCTCCTCGCCGAGGAAGGGGATGGTCAGCTCGTCCATCTGGGGTTCGTGCGAGGCCCACAGGGGCTGGATGTTGGCCGTCGCCCCGAGCGCGCGGAAGCGGTCGATGTCGTCGGGGTGGACGATCTGGAGGTGGGCGAGGTGCGGGCGGGTGTCGGTCCAGCCGTTGGTCTCGCGGGCCGCCTGCACCGCGTCGAGCGCCTCGCGCACGGCCCGGTCGCCGAGCGCGTGGAAGTGGGCCTGGAAGCCGAGCGCGTCCAACTGCGTGACGTACGAGCGCAGTTCGGCCGGGTCGACGAAGCTGGTGCCGGTGTTGGCGGTCGCGCAGCCGCAGGCGTCGAGGTAGGGGCCGAGCAGGGCCGCGGTGCCGGTCTCGGCGACACCGTCCTGCATGATCTTCACCGACCAGGCGCTGAACCGGCCGCGGCTCAACTCCCGTCGCCGTTCGACCAGTTCGGGGATCTGCTCGGCGCCGCGCTCGCGGTCCCACCACAGCGCGCCGACGACCCGCGCGGTCAGCGAGCCGTCGCGGGCGGCGGCCGCATAGGCGTCGGCGGGATCGTCCATCGAGCCGAAGCTGCCGACGATCGCGTCCTGCCAGGCGGTGATCCCGTACGAGTGGAGGTGGGCCTGGGCCCGCAGCAGGGCGGCGAGCCGTTCGGCGGGGGTGGAGCGGGGAGTGTGCCGGCCGACCAGGTCCATGGCCCCCTCCTGGAGCAGGCCGCTGGGCTCGCCGGCCGCGTCGCGCTCGATGCGGCCGTCGGCGGGGTCGGGGGTGTCGCGGGTGATCCCGGCGAGGGCGAGGGCGCGGGTGTTGACCCAGGCTCCGTGGTGGTCCCGGTTGGGGAGGTAGACGGGCCGGTCGGGCACGACGCGGTCGAGGAGGTCCCGGGTGGGGCTGCCGCCCTCGAACGCCTCCATCGACCAGCCTCCGCCGGTGATCCACTCCTGCTCGGGGTGGGCATCGGCGTAAGCCCGTACGGCCGCCAGGGTGTCTGCCGCCGTGATGAGGCCCGTGAGGTCGCAGCGCGCGAGCTCGATGCCCGCCGACACCGGATGGACGTGGGCGTCCTGGAAGCCGGGGATCAGCAGCTTCCCCGCCAGGTCGACGACTTGGGTCTTCGGGCCGATCAGCTCGCGCACCTCGTCGTGGCCGACGGCGGTGATGCGGTCCCCGGTGACGACCACGGTGGTGGCCCGGGAGCGGGCGGCGTCCAGGGTGAGAACCGGGCCGCCGGTGAAGACCAGGTCGGCGGGGGTGTGGCGCATGCGTGGATCCATTTCTGTCAGGGAGTGGCTGATGATTCAGACGGCTTCCGCGCCCAGCGGTGCCGGGTCGGTTTCCATGGTCGAGAGTCCCGTGACGAAGTACGGGGATTTCCTTACCCACTTGGCCCAGGCCGCGGCGACGAAGCCGCTGAGCAGCATCACCGCGGGGCACAGGAGCATGAACCAGCCATTGTCGGGGCTGACTTCGAAGTGGTCGGCGGAGATGTAGAAGGTCCAGCCGAGGTAGCCGCCGAGGCCGAGCAGGAACAGGGCGCTCAGGACCGGGATCACCACGGCTCGTACGGCCTCGCCCACGCCCTCCTTCAGCGCACCGCGGAAGCGGCTGGCCGCGGCCAGGGCGGTCAGCGCGTAGTAGAGCGACACGACGATCCCGATGGCATTGACGGAGGCCAGGATCAGGTCGCCGACCTTGGGGATGAGCAGCGAGAGGACGGCGATGGCGGCCGCGACACAGCCGATCGCGATCGTGCCGGCCGCCGGAGTCCCGTACCGGGGGCTGACCTTGAGCCAGAGCGGGCCGAGCGTGCGGTCGCGGCTCATCGCGAACATGCCGCGCACGGTGGGGATGACGCCGGACTGGAGCGAGGCGACCGCCGAGAAGGTCAGCGCGACCAGGGGCAGGGCCGCGAGCGGCTGGGCGGCGAGCCGATCGCCGAAGAAGGTGAGGCCCTGGGCGCCGTGGCCCACCAACTCGTCCTGGGAGAGCACCCGTTGGAAGGCGAAGGAGCCGAGCAGGAACAGGCCGAGCATGGTGAACAGGGTGATGAGTCCGGCCTTGGAGGCGTCCTCGGGGTCCCGGATCTCCTCGTTCACGCTGAACGTCGCCTCGAATCCCCAGTAGCAGAAGACGGAGAGCAGAAGACCTTGGGCGAGGGCCTGGCCGGAGGGGATGGTGAACGGGTTCAGCCAGTCGAGGCTGAAGGGGTGCGAGCCCTTGACGAGCCCGTAGCCGCAGAAGCCGAGCAGTACGGCGTATTCGAAGACGAGGAGCCACTTCTGGAGGGTGGCGGCCGAGCGGATGCCGACGACCGCGGTGAAGGTGACGGCGATGAGGATCACGATGCCGATGGCGGTGGACTGGGCCGTGGAATCGGGGTCCAGGCGCAGCCCGCCGAGCGCGTGCAGGCCTGCCTCGCCTGCCAGTTGGATGAGGGCGGAGCCGGTGACGGCGGTGGTGTAGGAGAGGAAGACGACGGTCGAGACGATGCCGATCCAGCCGGTCAGAAAGCCCAGCCAGGGGCTGAGCGAGCGGCCCACCCACACATAGCCGCTGCCCATGTTGGGCTCGACCTTGTTGAGCCGCGTGTACGCGCTCGCGATGCCCAGGATCGGGACGAACGCGAGCAGCATGACGATCGGGAGGTGCAGGCCCACGGCGCCGGCCGTGACGCCGAGTCCGATGCCGATGCTGGTGGTGGCGGCCGTGGAGGAGGCCGCGATGGCGACGCCGTCGAGGACGCCGAGGCTCTTGCGCAGGACGGGTGGGTCACTGCCGTAGGGAGTGCGCACGGTCGCTCCTTCGCCGAGGGGCGCTTTTCGGCCCCGATGGCGGCACATCGAACTCCGGGTGAAGTCGGTGCGTCAACGCTGTTGTCATAAAGCACGGCGCTTCGTAGGGTGCGGCGCATGAGCGAGCGAGTCGTACCGGACGGGGAGCGGCGGCGGCGCCGGCCCACCAAGCGGGGCACGGTCCTGTCCGAGGAGCTGATCGTCGAGACGGCGCTGCGGCTGATCGGCGAGCACGGGGCGGCGGCGCTGACCGTGCGCCGGCTGGGCACGGCGCTCGGCGCGGATCCGAGCGCGCTGTACCGCTACTTTCACGACACCGACGATCTGCTGCTCGCGGTGGCGGACGAGCTCATCGGCCGCACCCTGAAGGTCTGGCGGCCGAGCGGCGAGTGGCGGGCCGACCTGCGCTCCCTCGGGCTGCGGATCCACGCCGACTACCAGGCCCATCCCCAGGCGGCGCTGCTCACCTGCACGCGGGTGACCGGGCGGGTGCACGAGATGCGGTCGGTGGAGACGATCCTCGGGATTCTGCGCGGGGCCGGGTTCCCGGACGCCGAGGCGGTGCGGATCTACCACGTGTTCGTCGACCAGGCCCTGTCGTTCGCGGCCCTTGACGCGGCCGTGCTCACGCTGCCGAAGGAGTCCCGGACCCTGGAGGAGCGGGCCTGGCGGGAGCGGTACGCGCGGCTCCCGGCGGACACCCATCCGCATGTGGCCGCGACCGCGCCGACGCTGGTGGCGGAGATGGGCCGCAGCGCCTATCCGGCGGCCCTGGAGATGATGCTCGCGGCGGCCGCGTCCCGCCTGCAGCACGTACGGGCATGAGCATGAAAAAGGGCGGCACCCCCGTGACCAGGGGTGCCGCCCTCGCGATGCGATGAGCCGGTGCTACTCGCCCGAGGCGATCGCGCCGACCCGCTTGCGGACCAGGTACCAGCCGCCGACGAGCAGGGCCGCGATGATCGGGAGGCAGTAGATCGTGGTGCGGCCGACTCCCCCGCCGTACCACATCAGGAACGCCACGGACGCGAGGAAGAACAGCGTCACGATCTGCGTGTACGGGGCCCAGGGCAGCTGGTAGGAGGGGCGCTGCAGACGGCCCTGCTGCGCGCGGCGCCAGAAGAGCAGCGAGCAGATCATGATCATCGCCCAGGTGCCGAGGATGCCGATGGAGGCGAAGTTCAGCACGATCTCGAAGGCGTCGCCGGGGACGATGCCGTTCAGGGCGACGCCGAGGACGCCGAACCCGGCGGTGAGCAGCACGCCGCCGTAGGGGACCTTGCCCTTGTTCATGACGCCGACGAACTTGGGCGCGGAGCCGGCGAGCGACATCGAGCGCAGGATGCGGCCGGTGGAGTACAGGCCGGAGTTGAGGCTGGACAGAGCCGCGGTGAGGACCACCAGGTTCATCACGCCGGCCGCACCCGGCACCCCGATCTTGTCGAGGACGGTGACGAACGGGCTCTGGCTCTCGGAGTACTCGGTGTACGGAAGCAGCAGCGCGAGCAGCACGACCGAGCCGACGTAGAAGATGCCCACACGCCACATGATCGAGTTGATCGCCTTGGGCAGGACCTTCGCCGGGTTCTCCGTCTCGCCGGCGGCGACGCCGCACAGCTCGACCGAGGCGTACGCGAAGACGACACCCTGGATGACGAGCAGCATGGGCAGCATGCCCATCGGGAAGATGCCGCCGTGGCTGGTGATGTTGGCGAAGCCCGGCGTGGTGCCGTCCACGTCGTGCTGGGTGACCACGAGGTAGATGCCGACCGCCATGAAGGCGACGAGGGCGACGACCTTGATGATCGCGAACCAGAACTCCATCTCGCCGAAGTACTTCACCGAGATGAGGTTGGCGGTGAGGACGACGGCGAGCGCGACGAGCGCGCAGACCCACTGCGGGATGTCGCTGAACATGGCCCAGAAGTGGGCGTAGGTCGCGGCCGCGGTGATGTCGGCGACGGCGGTGGTCGACCAGTTCAGGAAGTAGAGCCAGCCCGCCGTGTAGGCGCCCTTCTCGCCCATGAACTCACGGGCGTAGGAGACGAAGGCGCCCGAGGAGGGGCGGTAGAGCACGAGCTCACCCAGCGCCCGTACGACGAAGAAGGCGAAGACGCCGCAGACCGCGTAGGCGATCGCGAGCGAGGGGCCCGCGCCCGCCATCCGGCCGCCGGCACCGAGGAAGAGGCCGGTGCCTATCGCGCCGCCGATGGCGATCATGTTGATGTGGCGGGACTTGAGGTCCTTGCTGTAACCGGCGTCACCGGCGTCGATGTGGGGGGTGCCCGTCGATGCCCCCGCGGGGGCATCCTGGGTCTCGGCCGCAGGCATGGTGCGGTCACTCATGGAGTAGTTCGCCTTTGTGAGGGGTCATGCGGTCGTGCGGGACCGGCCGTACCGGTGATGCAGGTCGTCACCTTGGCAGGGACTAGACGTCACCTTGGCACGGACCAGCGGCCCATAGTCCCGGCTGTCGGCACAGTTTGGCAGTGTCCAATGTCACGTAGAGACAGATTTGAGGTGTTTCAGAGGTAACTAAAAGGTATCCGCTGAGCGTTTTTTGTTGCCTAGGGTACCTATGGTGCGAGGACGTCCAGTTCCTGAAGGGCACCGACCGCGATCTCGCGGGTCAGTCGCTCGGCCTCCGCGGCGTCCCGTTCGCGGACCGCCTCAGCCACCCGCACATGCAAAGTGACGGCCGCCGGGTCCGGATCGGGGAACATCACCTGGTGGTGGGTGCGGCCGGCGAGGACCTCGGCGACCACGTCGCCGAGCCGGGCGAACATCTCGTTGCCGGACGCGTTGAGCACGATCCGGTGGAAGGCGACGTCGTGCACGAGGTACGCCTCCAGCTGGCGCCCGCGCGAGGTGGCGACCATGCCGAGGGCCTGCTCGGTGAGGTCGGCGCACTGGGCGGGGGTGGCCCTGAGCGCGGCGAGCCCGGCGGCCACCGGCTCCACGGCGGAGCGCAGCACGGTGAGCGAGCGCAGCTGGCGCGGCCGGTCGGCGCCCGCCAGCCGCCACCGGATGACCTGCGGGTCGTACACGTTCCACTGCTCGGCCGGCTTCACGGTCACGCCGACCCGGCGCCGGGACTCGACCAGGTCCATCGATTCGAGGACGCGGACCACTTCGCGGACCACGGTGCGCGAGACGTCGAAGCGCTGGGCGAGCTCGTCGGTGCGCAGCACGCTGCCCGGCGGGTACTCGCCCGCGGTGATCGCCAGACCCAGGCTGTCGAGCACATGCGTGTGGAGCCCCCGGGCCTGAGTCGTCATGGGCCAAGCCTAAGGGCCGCCGTCGAGGCCTACGGGCCGCCTTGGAGAGCCGCGGGCCGCACCGAAGCCTCAAAAGTATGACTTTTAAATCACGACCTCTTGAATATGTCGTACCTAATGGGTTTGAGTGTGCGCGACGGACATCGATGTCGACGAAGACAGCGAGGCACCACCCGCATGAACTCCCCCCTGACCATCGTCGTGATGGGCGTCGCCGGGACCGGCAAGACGACCATCGGGCCGCTGGTCGCAGCACGGCTCGGCGTCCCCTATGCCGAGGGCGACGACTTCCACCCCGCGGCGAACGTCGCCAAGATGTCCGCGGGCATCCCGCTGGACGACGAGGACCGCTGGCCCTGGCTCGACGCGATCGGCGCGTGGGCGCACGGCCGGGCCGGGCTCGGCGGGGTCGTCTCCAGCTCCGCGCTCAAGCGGAGCTACCGCGACCGGCTGCGGGCGGCCGCCCCCGGCCTCGTCTTCCTGCACCTCACCGGCGACCGCGCGCTCATCGAGCGGCGGATGGCCGAGCGCAAGGGGCACTTCATGCCGGCCGCGCTGCTCGACTCCCAGTTCGCCGCCCTCCAGCCCCTCGGCCGGGACGAGGCGGGCGTCGCCGTCGACGTGTCCGGCACCCCCGAGGACATCGCGGAGCGGGCCGCCGCCGCGCTGCGACCGCTCACCATCTAAGGAACCCCCACCGTGACCAGACTCAGCGTCGAGTTCCTGGCAGCGGACGCCACGCAGCCGATCACCTCGGCCGGCAACACCCAGCTGGGCATTGCCGTACTCGCGGGCATCGCCGTCATCGTCCTGCTCATCACCAGGTTCAAACTGCACGCCTTCCTGGCCCTGACCATCGGCTCGCTGGCGCTCGGCGCCTTCGCGGGCGCCCCGCTCGACAAGGCGATCGCCAGCTTCAGCGGCGGCCTCGGCAGCACGGTCTCGGGCGTCGGCGTGCTGATCGCGCTCGGCGCCATCCTCGGCAAGCTGCTCGCCGACTCCGGCGGCGCGGACCAGATCGTCGACACCATCCTGGCCAAGGCCGGGAAGTCCGGCGGGCGGGCGATGCCCTGGGCGATGGTGGCCATCGCCTCGATCATCGGACTCCCGCTGTTCTTCGAGGTCGGCATCGTGCTGCTGATCCCCGTGGTGCTGCTCGTCGCCAAGCGCGGCAACTACTCCCTGATGCGGATCGGCATCCCCGCGCTCGCCGGCCTGTCCGTGATGCACGGCCTGATCCCGCCGCACCCGGGGCCGCTCGTCGCCATCGACGCGATCGGCGCCAACCTCGGCGTGACGCTGGCGCTCGGTGTCGTCGTCGCCGTTCCTACGGTGATCATCGCGGGCCCGCTGTTCTCCAAGTACGCGGCCCGCTGGGTCGACATCCCGGCCCCGGACAAGATGGTGCCGACCCGTCCCTCGGAGGACCTGGAGAGGCGGCCGAGCTTCGGCGCGACCATCGCCACCGTGCTCCTCCCGGTCGCCTTGATGCTGGCCAAGGCACTGGTCGACATCGTGGTCGACGACCCGAAGAACCATGTCCAGCGGGTCACCGACGTCGTCGGCTCGCCGCTGATCGCACTGCTCGCGGCCGTCCTGGTCGGCATCTTCACGCTGGGCCGGGCGGCCGGGTTCACCAAGGAGCGGATCTCGACGACCGTCGAGAAGTCCCTCGCGCCGATCGCGGGCGTGCTGCTCATCGTGGGCGCGGGCGGCGGCTTCAAGCAGACGCTGATCGACGTGGGCGTCGGCCGGATGATCCTGGACTTCTCCAAGGACTGGGCGATTCCGTCGCTGCTGCTCGCCTGGCTGATCGCGGTGGCGATCCGGCTCGCGACGGGCTCCGCGACCGTGGCGACGATCTCCGCGGCGGGCCTGGTGGCACCGCTCGCGGCCGACATGTCGACTGCGCACGCGGCCCTGCTCGTGCTCGCCGTCGGCGCCGGTTCGCTGTTCTTCAGCCACGTCAACGACGCCGGGTTCTGGCTGGTCAAGGAGTACTTCGGGATGAACGTCGGCCAGACGGTCAAGACCTGGTCGGTGATGGAGACGATCATCTCCGTGGTGGCACTCGGCTTCGTCCTGCTGCTCTCACTCGTCGTCTAGTTCCGGTTCCCACAACGGGTGTTCACGTTTCGCCCAGGGCCTTTCGACCGACCCGGTGCGCATGCCACGGCGTGCCTCCGGGGCGCCGATCGCCATCCACACATGCCCGATGACGACGATGCCGACGGCAAGGGACAGCCAGTCGTGCACGAACGTGGACCCGATCCGCACCTCGATGGGCGCGAGGTGCGTGAACCACATCAGCAGCCCCGTCCCCAGCATCACCAGGGCGGCTCCCGCGATCCAGCCCGCGTACACCTTCTGCCCGGCGTTGAACTTCCCGGCAGGGCGCGGCTCCCGCTCCCGGCGCAGCGCCGTGCGCAGCCAGGTCCTGTCGTACGGCAGGAAGCGGTTGAGGCGGCCGAGATCCGCGCGGAACGCCCGCGAGGCGAGGCCGAGCAGGACCGGCGCGGGAAGGAGCACCCCGCAGATCTCGTGCACCCGCACCACCAGCTCGCGGCGGCCGACGGCCTCGGCGAACTGCGGAACGTAGAGGATCGCCGCGGTGACCACGCAGGCACCCATCAGAGCGGCCGTGGCCCGGTGCACCCACCGCTCCCCCGGCGTGAACCTCCTTACCGTGTACGGGAGTTCAGGAGGTGGGGGTGTCTTCGCGTCCGTTGGACCGGCCGACCCAGGCGTCGGTGTCATAGCCTCGCTCCTCCCAGTATCCCCGCTCGGCCTTTTCCGTCACGGTGATCCCGGACAGCCATTTCGCCGACTTGTAGAAGTACATGGGCGCCACATACAGCCGGGCCGGCCCGCCGTGGGCGTGGCTGACCGGCTTGTCCTGCATGCTCAGGGCGATCAACACGTCGTCGCGGCGGGCCTGTTCGAGGGTGAGGCTCTCGCTGTACGCGCCGTCGAAGCAGGTGAAGCGGACCGCCCCGGCGCCCGGCCGCACCCCGGCCGCATCCAGGAGCCGCGACAACTGCACCCCGGCGAAGGGCGTGCCCGGCACCCGCCATCCCGTCACGCACTGCACATCGCGCACCAGGCGCGTCTGCGGCATCGCGCGCAGCGTGTCGAGTGTGTACGTGGCGGGCCTGGTGACCAGGCCGTCGACGGTGAGCCGGTAGTCGGCGGCGCTCCTGTCGGGCACGGAGGCGGCGACCGAGTAGTAGCGGAAGCCGCCGCCGTTGGGCAGCAGATTGGTGAGCCCGGTGGGGTCCTTGTCGGCGGCGGCGCCCAGGAACGACTCCAGGCCGCCCTGGACGTAGCGCGCCGAGGCGACCCCGGCCACGCCGAGGCCGAGCATGCCGAGCACGAGCCGGCGCCCGACGGGTGCGCCCCGCGCGGGTGGAGGGGTTGGTTCTGGTGTCACCGGACGATTCGAACACCCCGCGGCCGGTCCTGCCAGGGATCCCGGCGGTACGTCACCGTTCCGTCAGAAATCCCGAAGGCGGCTCACAGCTCGGCGGCGCGGCCCGGCTCCCGCTCCTGGTGCCGACGGCTGCCCGGCACCAGGCCCTGAGCACCGCGCTCGGCGGCGGCCGTCCGCTCCAGCTGGAAGGCCTCGTTGCCGAGGCCGATCCTGGCGTGCACCCCGGGCTTGCGCGCCCGCAGCACCAGGCCGTAGCCCAGGCCCGCCACCAGCGCGAGGACGATGATGCCGGGCAGCACCCAGTTGAGCGCGTCGTCCGGGCCCGCGCCGACCAGCACATGGAACTGCTTGACGGTGTACGCGGCGATGCCGAGCAGCGCGATGCCCGCGGCGCCCGCGGCGAGCAGCCGCCACAGCTGGGCCCCGGCCGCTCCCCGGCGTACGAAGAAGACGATCACGGCGAGCGAGGCCGCGGCCATCAGCAGGATCACGCCGAGCGCGCCGACGTTGCCCATCCAGGTGAACAGGTGCATGACGGGGGCGGTCGGGTCGCCGGCCGGCCAGCGGTCGGTGAGCGCGAAGGCCGCGACGACCACCACCGAGATCACGGTCTGGAGCAGGGAGCCGCCCGCCGGGGCGCCGCTGGTGCTGCTGGTGCGGCCGAAGCCGGCGGGCAGCAGCCCCTCGCGGCCCATGGCGAAGACGTACCGGGCGACCACGTTGTGGAAGCTGAGCAGCGCCGCGAACATGCCGGTCACGAACAGGACGTGGAGGACATCGGTGAACGTGCCGCCGAGGTTCTTGTCGGCCAGCGCGAACAACAGCCCGGGGCCCTGCTTCTGGGCGGAGTCGACGATGTCGCGCGGGCCCGTCGCCAGCGTCAGCGCCCAGGAGCTGAGCGCGAAGAAGAGGGCGACGAAGCCGACGGCGAGGAACATGACGCGCTTGACGACGACGTGCGGGCGGCTGGTCTCCTCGGCGTACACCGGGGCCTGCTCGAAGCCGGTGAACGCGGCGATGCAGAAGCACAGGGCGATGCCGACGCTGCCGCCGCTCAGGCTGTGCGGGTTGAAGGCGTGCAGCGAGAGCCCGTCGACGGCCGGTTTCGCCACGGCAGCGCCGTCGAAGGCGACGACCATCACGACCTCCAGGATCAGGAGCACCCCGAGCACCTTGGCGTTGAGGTCGATCTTCAGCCAGGCCAGCGCCCCGACGAGGGCGACCGCGAGCAGCGCGGGCACCCACCAGTCGATGCTCACGTGGAGGTAGGTGTCGAGCAGCCCGGACACCTCGAAGCCGAACATCCCGTAGATGCCGACCTGGAGCGCGCTGTAGGCGGCGAGCGCCACATAGGAGGCGGCGGCGCCCGCGGTCGGGCCGAGGCCGCGCGCGATGTACGCGTAGAACGCGCCCGCGTTGTGCACATGGCGGCTCATCTCGGCGTAGCCGACGCTGAACAGGGCGAGGACCGCGCCGAGGATCAGGAAGAGCAGCGGCTGTCCGACGACGCCCATCGCGGCGAACGCGGTGGGCATCACCCCGGCCACGACCATCAGGGGCGCGCTCGCCGCGAGGACCGAGAGGAGCAGTCCCGGGGTGCCGAGGCGGTCGGCGCGCAGCGCCCGGTCCTGCCCCTTGTACGTGCTGATCTCGGTCTCGCTGGTCTGGCTCGGCATGCGGGGTCTGCCCTTTCGGTACTGCCTTGGGAACAGGACGGGGGTGCGGCCATGATGCGGGCCGGGTCCGCTCGCTACACGGAACCGAGTGCGGCGCTGCGCGCGGCGTGGAAGGCGCGGTACGGGTCGCGGTTGGGGTACGACCAGGGCGCGGGGGTGATGTGGCGCCCGATGCGGTGGAACAGGGCGGCGGCCTCGGCAGTGCGGCCCTCGCAATGCTTCGCGTGGGCAAGGAAGTTGAGGTCGATGCCGGCCCTGGGGTGGTCCTCGCGCTCCCACTCCAGCCACCAGTCGAACGCGGCCCTGATCACCTGGCCGGCCCGGCGGCCGGTCCAGTGCCCGGACGCGGCGGGGTCACCGGGCCGGCCTCCGGCCGCGGCGAGCACCCGGTAGCGCTCGGTGTGGGCGATCAGCGGGAGCAGGGCGAGCGGGGAGTCGGCGGGAGCCCGGGCGGCCGCGGAGGCGGCGAAGTCGTACACCTCGTGCAGCGGGTCGGGGCTCTCGCCGGGGCGGCGTTCCGCGAGGCGGGCGGCCATCAGGTGGTGGGCGTGGTGGTGTTCGGGATGGCGGGCGCGCACTTCCTCGAAGGCCCGCACCGCCTCGTCCTCGGTGCCACGCGCCCGGGCCAGCCGGAGCAGGGCGAGCCAGGGGGTGGGGTCGGCGGGGGCGCGCCCGGCCGCGGTCAGGCAGGCCTGGCGGGCGCGGTCCTCGGACTCCTTGCCGCGCAGGCACTTCTGGACGCCGGCGCAGGCGAACAGGGCCGCGGCATCCGCGCTGTCGGGTTCGGCGAACAGCCACTCGCGGGCCCAGACGGCGCTGGTGGCGGGCTCGGCGAGCACGGTGAGGCGGTGGCCGCGGCGGTCCCAGTCGTCGCCGGTCGCACCGAGCAGCGAGCGGGCCCTGGTCCACCGGCCCTGCGCCAACTGGTCCCGGACCGTGGCGAGTTCGGTGTCGTCGAGGGCCGCGTCGAACGACCGGCTGCCCCATCGGCGGGGGCGGCCGAGCGGGGGCGGAGGCGGGGACATCCGCGTACTTCCTGTGTGGGCGATGCCGCGGTGGGCATAGATGTGCGCTGAACATGTGCGCGATGGTCGCCGACAGCAAAGCGGTACGGGGTGCTCCGCGTCAAGGTCGTTCGGCCCTTGCGCTCCGCCGAACGTGAGCCTTGTTCAAGGGAGTTGAGGGACCGGCGACCGGCATAGGCTGAGCCCATGAGCGAACAACAGCCCCTGCCCGAATTCCTGTTGGCCTTTCCGGGTCCCCTGCGTGACCAACTGGTGTCGGCGGTGCTCAGCGGCGCGAAGACCTCGACGACCGGGCTGCTCGCCGACTACGAGCACGCGGGCGATCCACTGCCGTACGTCGGCGAACGCAGCCGCCTCATCGACTCGGCGGGCGAGGCGGTCGCCGTGATCGAGGTGACCGACGTACGGGTCCTGCCACTGGCCGAGGTCGACCTCCGGCACGCGATCGACGAGGGCGAGGGGGACGAGTCCCTCGCCGGGTGGCGCGCCAACCACGAGAAGTTCTGGCGCAGCCCCGAGATGCTGCAGGCCGTCGGCGACCCGTCGTTCGAGGTCACCGACGAGACCCTGGTCATCGCCACCCGGTTCCGGCTGGTGGAGCGGGTGGACTCACCGGGCGGGTCCTAGGACACCGCCTTCGCCGCCGCCCGTCCCGCCGCCCGTCCCGAGAAGATGCAGCCGCCCAGGAACGTGCCCTCCAGGGAGCGGTAGCCGTGGACGCCTCCGCCGCCGAAGCCGGCCGCCTCCCCCGCCGCATACAGGCCCGGAAGGGGGTCGCCGCCGGCCGTGAGCACGCGGGAGGAGAGGTCGGTCTCCAGGCCGCCGAGCGACTTGCGGGTCAGGATGTGCAGCTTGACCGCGATCAGCGGGCCGGCCTTCGGGTCGAGGATGCGGTGCGGGGTCGCGGTGCGGATGAGCTTGTCGCCGAGGTAGTTGCGCGCCCCTCGGATGGCGGTGACCTGGAGGTCCTTGGTGAACGGGTTGGCGATCTCGCGGTCGCGGGCCACGATCTCGCGGCGCAGCGCGGCCTCGTCGATCAGGGGCTCCTTGGTGAGCGCGTTCATACCGCGCACCAGCGAGGCGAGGTCCTTCTCGACGACGAAGTCGGCGCCGTGGTCCATGAACGCCTTCACCGGGCCCGGCACGTCGGCCCGCGCCCGCCCGATGACGCCCCGTACGGACTTGCCGGTGAGGTCGGGGTTCTGCTCGGAGCCCGACAGCGCGAACTCCTTGCCGATGATCTTCTGGTCGAGCACGAACCACGTGTAGTCGTGGCCGGTCTTCATGATGTGGTCGAGCGTGCCCAGGGTGTCGAAGCCGGGGAAGAGCGGCACGGGCAGCCGGTTGCCGCGCGCGTCCAGCCAGAGCGAGGAGGGGCCGGGCAGGATGCGGATGCCGTGCCGGGCCCAGATCGGGTTCCAGTTCTGGATGCCCTCGGTGTAGTGCCACATCCGGTCGCGGTTGATGTGGTGGGCGCCCGCCTCCTCCGCGATGCCGAGCATGAGGCCGTCGACATGGGCGGGCACACCGGAGAGCATGTACTCGGGCGGGGTGCCGAGCCGCTGGGGCCACTGTGACCTCACGAGGTCGTGGTTGCCTCCGATGCCGCCGCTGGTCACGATGACCGCCTGCGCCGTAAGCTCGAAGGAACCGGTCACGGTCCGGGTGGACGCGGTCCCGCGCGCAGCGCCGGACGGCTCCAGGATCTCGCCGGTCACGGTGTCGACGGCCCCGGCGGTGCGTCCGAGGCCGGTGACCCGGTGCCGGAACCCGAACTGAACAAGCCCCCGGGCGGCGGCCTCCCGCACCCTCCGCTCGAACGGGGCCACGATGCCCGGCCCGGTGCCCCAGGTGATGTGGAAGCGGGGAACGGAGTTGCCATGCCCGTTGGCGTCGTAACCGCCCCGTTCGGCCCAGCCCACCACGGGGAAGAACCGGACTCCCCGGGCGTGCAGCCACGCCCGCTTCTCGCCGGACGCGAAGTCGACGTAGGCCTCGGCCCACTTGCGCGGCCAGTGGTCCTCGTCCCGGTCGAAGCCCGCCGTGCCGTACCAGTCCTGCAGCGCGAGCGCCCGGCTGTCCTTGATCCGCATGCGGCGCTGCTCAGGCGAGTCCACGAGGAAGAGCCCGCCGAAGGACCAATGGGCCTGGCCGCCGAGCGACTGCTCGGGCTCCTGGTCGAGCAGGATCACCTTCTTGCCGGCGTCCGCCAGCTCGGCCGTGGCCACCAGGCCCGCGAGCCCCGCCCCGACCACGATCACATCGGCGTCGTACGCCATGGGCCCGTCACTCCGCTCGTCCGCCAAGTTACCCGTGCGTCAGATCTTCGGCGGGCAGTAACCCGGCGTCAACCGCCCGGCTGCGGGCACCCGGGAGGCATCAGCGCCCCCGGGGCGCTATCGTCGGCCAAGTCAGCGCCCCCCGGCCGTACTTGAGGTGCACCTCGTGTCGGTTCTGGTCCTCGTCCTCGCCGTGAGCGCAGCGTGTTGTCTGGGCTCGGGCTTCGTGCTGCAGCAGAACGCGGCGCAGCACGCCCCTCTCAGCGACTTCATGTCGCCGCGGCTGCTGCTCGACCTGGTGCGGATGCCGCGCTGGCTGGCCGGGATAGGGCTGATGGTGGCGGGCATGGTGCTCAGCGCCCTCGCGCTGGGCTGGGGCGAGGTCTCGCTGGTCGAGCCGCTGGTGGCCACCAATCTGTTCTTCGCGATGTGGCTGTCCAGACTCTGGACCCGCCAGCCGCTGGGCCGCCAGGGCTGGGCGGGGCTCGCGCTGCTCGCGGGCGGGGTGACCGCGTTCATCGTGGCGGGTCAGCCGCACGGCGGTGTCTCGGAGGCGGGGGCGCTGCGGCACTGGCTGATCGTCGGCCTGGTGGTCGGGATCGCGCTGATGCTGGCGGGCCTCGCCAAACACGACCGGCTGAGCGTCGCGGCCCCGGTGATGCTCGCCATCGCCGCGGGCCTGCTGTACGGCCTCCAGGACGCGCTGACCCGGATCAGCGGCCAGCGTCTGTCGGCCGGCGGCTGGCCGGAGCTGATGACGAGCTGGCAGCCGTACGGAGTGATCGCGCTCGGGGTGACCGGTCTGGTCCTGGTCCAGAGCGCCTTCGAGACGGCCCCGCTGCGGATGTCGCTGCCCGCCCTGACGGCTGCCCAGCCGCTCGCGGGGATCGCCTGCGGGGTCGGCTTCCTCGGGGACCGGCTGCGTACCGACGCGGGCGCGCTGGCCTGGGAGGCGGCCGGGCTCGCCGCGATCGTGACGGGGATCGTGCTGCTCGGGCTGCACCCGGCGATGCCGTCGGGCACGGCGCCGCAGCAGGAGGCCCGCGACCTCCAGCCACACTGAGAGGTACTGCGCCCTTCGGTGGTTTCATGGCCCCATGAATCCGGCTGACGAGATCCTGGACATCGTCGACGAGCAGGACACCGTGATCGGGCAGGCCCGGCGCGCCGACGCCTACGCCCGGAACATGCGGCACCGCTGCGTGTTCATCCTGGCCAGAGACGCGGCGGGCCGGATCTTCGTGCACCGCCGCACGCCGGAGAAGCTCGTCTTCCCCTCCCTGTACGACATGTTCGTCGGCGGGGTGGTCGGCGCGGGCGAGTCGTACGACGACGCGGCGCTGCGCGAGGCCGGGGAAGAGCTCGGCGTCTTGGGGCTGCCGCAGCCCGTGCCGCTGTTCAAGTTCCTCTACGAGAACGGCGAGCAGAGCTGGTGGTCGGCCGTGTACGAGGTCCGCTGCGAGTTCCCGGTGAATCCGCAGGTGGAGGAGGTCGCCTGGCACGACTTCCTGCCGCTCGCGGAACTGGAGCGCCGGATCGGGGCGTGGGAGTGGGTGCCGGACGGCCTGGCGGCCTGGCGGCGGCTGCGCGCCTCGGGCATCGATCTGTCCTGAGGGGGTGCCGGGTAGGGTGCGGCGGGTGATCACGATCGTGCAGACCCTGCGGCTGTGGTTCGCGCCCCAGCGCATCGGCGAGGAGGGCGAGACCCCCGACTACCGCTTCTCGCTCGCCAACGAGCGCACCTTCCTGGCCTGGATAAGGACCTCGCTCGCGCTGGTCGGGGGCGGTTTCGCGGTCGACCAGTTCCTGCCCGACCTGCGCTGGGGCGTACGCGTCGCACTCGCCCTCACGCTGCTCGCCGCGGGGGTGCTGTGCGCGCTGCGGGCGGTGAACCACTGGGTGCGCTGCGAGCGGGCCATGCGGCGCGGCGAGGACCTGCCGGTGTCACGGTTCCCCACACTCCTGAGCCTCGCCGTCGCGGTGGTCGCCGTGGTGATGGTGGTGGTCGTCGTCTTCGGCTGGGCCGGCTGATGCCCTCGCCCGTGCCCGCCCGGGACCCGGGGCTCCAGCCGGAGCGGACCCGGCTCGCCTGGCGGCGTACCACGCTGTCCTGCACCGTGGCGGCCGTGCTCGCCGCCAGACAGGCGGTGCACAGCGGGAGTTCACCGCTCGGGCTCGTCGCGCTGACGCTCAGCGGTCTTGTGTGGCTCGGGTTCCTGGCCGTCGCGCACCGCCGCATCCAGACCCTGAGTGACTCCGCCCGGCCCCGGGTTCTCGGGGTGCGCGCCGCGGTCGCCACGGCCGCCTGCACGGTGGCCCTGGCCTGCTTCGCCGTCGCCCTACTGTTCTGACCCCTGCCGCCGGGCTGTTCTCGGCCCGCCTGCCTCCCGTGGGTACGCCGCAATCAGCGGCCCGCTCTGGACGGCATACCGACTGGTCGGTAGCGTGTCTCCGGACAGGACGCCCGACCCCGTTCCGGAGGTGCCGAAGATGAGCACAGTCCCCCCGCCAGGCCTCGACCCGGAGCAGCTGCGGGATTGCCTCGACCGCGTGCGGCCGGGTCTGGTGAGCGGACCGCTCAGCGCCCGGCTGATCGAGGGGGGCCGCTCCAATCTGACGTACGTCGTCACGGACGGGGCCGGCCAGTGGGTCGTGCGACGGCCACCGCTCGGCCATGTGCTCGCCACCGCGCACGACATGAAGCGCGAGCACCGGGTGATCAGCGCCCTGCACCCCACGGCCGTCCCGGTGCCCGAGCCGGTGCTGCTCTGCGAGGACGAGTCGGTCCTCGGCTCGCCGTTCTACGTCATGGAGTACGTGGCCGGGACGCCGTACCGCACCGCCGAACAGCTCGCGCCGCTCGGCGCCGAGCGGACCAGGGCGGCCGTGCTCGCGCTGGTCGACACGCTCGTCGAGCTGCACGCGGTGGACCCCGAGGCCGTCGGGCTCGGCGACTTCGGGCGGCCCGAGGGCTTCCTCGACCGGCAGCTGCGCCGCTGGGGCAAGCAGCTCGACGCCTCCCGCAACCGCGACCTGGCCGGCATCGACGAGCTGCACGCGGCCCTCGGCCGTGACCTTCCCGTCTCGCCCGCCCCGGCCGTCGTCCACGGCGACTACCGCCTCGACAACGTGCTGATCGGCGACGACGACCGGATCAAGGCGGTGCTGGACTGGGAGATGTCCACACTGGGCGACCCGTTGACCGACCTCGGCCTGCTGGTCATGTACAGCGCGAAGCTGGAGGTCCCGGACTCGCCGGTCTCCACCACCGCCGGCGCGGCCGGCCACCCCTCCCCCGCCGAGCTGATCGAACGCTATGCGGCCCGCTCCGGCCGCGACACCTCCGCCATCTCCTGGTACACGGCGTTCGCCTGGTTCAAGCTCGCCGTGATCCTCGAAGGCATCCACTACCGCTACACCCTCGGCCAGACCGTGGGCGCCGGCTTCGACCGCATCGGCGAGCTGGTCCCGGTCTTCATCGAGCACGGCCTCACCACCCTTCAGGAAGGCTGAACGCCCCTCATGGACTTCGCATTCGACGCCCGCACCGAAGAACTGCGGACCAAGCTCCTCGCCTTCATGGACGACTACGTCCACCCCGCCGAGGCGGTCGCCGACGAGCAGCGCGCCCTGCTCGCATCGCCGTGGGACACCCCGCAGGTGGTGGCGGACCTCAAGGCCGAGGCGCGCAGGCAGGGCCTGTGGAACCTGTTCCTGCCCGACGCGGAGTACGGCGCGGGGCTCACCAACCTCCAGTACGCCCCGCTGGCCGAAATCACCGGCCGCTCCCCGCACCTGGCGCCGACCGCCCTCAACTGCGCGGCGCCGGACACCGGGAACATGGAGGTCCTCGCCCAGTTCGGCTCGGACGAGCAGAAGAAGCAGTGGCTGGAGCCGCTGCTCGCCGGGGAGATCCGCTCGGCGTTCGCGATGACCGAGCCCGAGGTGGCCTCCTCCGACGCCACCAACATCGAGACCCGGATCGAGCGCGACGGCGACCAGTACGTCATCACCGGGCGCAAGTGGTACATCTCCGGCGCGATGAACCCGGACTGCAAGATCTTCATCGTGATGGGCAAGACCGATCCGGCGGGCGCCGACGTGCGCCGCCAGCAGTCGATGATCCTGGTCCCGCGCGACACCCCGGGCGTCGAGATCCGCCGCGCCATGCACGTGTACGGCTACGAGGACCACTCCCACGGCGGTCACGCGGAGGTCGTCTTCCACGGCGCCCGGGTGCCCGCGAGCAACCTGGTCGGCGAGGCCGGCGGCGGCTTCGCGATCGCCCAGGCGCGGCTCGGGCCGGGCCGGATCCACCACTGCATGCGGCTGATCGGCATGGCCGAGCGGGCCATCGAGCTGATGTGCCGAAGGGCCGTGTCCCGTACCGCGTTCGGCAAGCCCATCGCCCAGCAGGGCGTGGTCCAGGAGTGGATCGCGGACGCCCGCGTCGCGGTCGAGCAGCTCAGGCTGCTCGTCCTGAAGACGGCCTGGCTGATGGACACCGTGGGCAACCGCGGGGCGCACACCGAGATCCAGGCCATCAAGATCGCCACCCCGCGCACGGTCGTCGACATCATCGACAAGGCGGTCCAGCTGCACGGAGCGGGCGGCGTCAGCCAGGACTTCCCGCTGGCCGAACTCTGGGCCGCGGCAAGGACGTTGAGGCTCGCGGACGGTCCCGACGAGGTCCACCAGCGCTCGCTGGCCCGCCGCGAACTGAAGAAGTACCTGTGACAGAAGTACCTGTAGCGGCCGGGCGGTTCAGGGTCGCAGCGCGCGCAGCAGCAGGTCGGCCAGGTGGTCGGCGACCTGCTGCTCGGTGAGCGGGCCGTCCGGGCGGTACCAGGTGGACAGGTGGTGGACCGAGCCGAAGTGGTAGTCCACCACCAGGTCGGCCGGGGTCGTGGTGGAGAACACCCCGGCGGCCTGCCCCTCTTCGATGAGCGCGCGGAACCGCTCGTGGTAGCGGCGGCGCTCGGCCCGGACCTGCTTGTTCTTCTCCGGGCTCAGGTGGTGCATGGAGCGGAAGAAGATCGCCGCGTCGTCGAGGTTGTCGATGGTGGTCACCACCACGTCGGCGGCCGCCTCGCGCAGCCGCTGCTCGATGGGCTCGTCCGCGTCGGCGAACGCGTCGAGCCGCTCCTGCTGGAGCCGCAGCACCCGGGCGTACACCTCCTGGAGGAGGTCCTCCTTGGAGCCGAAGTAGTGGTAGAGGGCGCCCTTGGTGACGCCCGCCGCTTCGACGATCTCCTGCACGGAGGTCCGGTCGTATCCGTTCTCCGCGAAGAGGCGGGTGGCGGCGGCGAGCAGCCGCTGGGGGACGGGGGTGGTGCCGCTTGTGTCCGTCGCCTTGGCCATCGCCGCCACCTTTCTCTCGTACGTGCGCGAAGCCGTGTGCTGGTCGTGCCGTGCTGGTCGTGTGTGCCGGGAGCTACGCCTGGGTGCGCAGTTCCCGCCTGAGGATCTTCCCACTCGTGGTCTTGGGAAGCTCCGCCAGGATCTCCACCTCGCGCGGGTACTTGTAGGCGGCGAGCCGCTCCTTGCAGTACGCGGCGAGCTCGGCCGGGTCCGCCTCGGCGCCCGGGCGCAGGCTGACGTACGCCTTGATGCTCTCGCCCCGGTACGCGTCGGGGATGCCCACGACGGCCGCCTCGCGGACCGCCGGGTGGGTGTACAGGACGTCCTCGACCTCGCGCGGCCAGACCTTGAACCCGGACGCGTTGATCATGTCCTTCATGCGGTCGACCACGTAGAGCCAGCCGTCGCGGTCCATGAACCCGACGTCGCCGGTACGCAGCTCGCCGTCGGGGAACGCCTCGGCGGTGGCGTCGGGGCGGCGCCAGTAGCCGGGCACGACCTGCGGCCCGCGCACCACGATCTCGCCCTGCTCGCCGAACGGCACCTCATTGCCTTCGAGGTCGACGATCCGCACCACCGTCTCGGGCCCGGGCACACCGACCGAGAGCGTCCCGGAGACGGGGTCGACCGGCGCTTCCTTCTCGGGCGGCACCGAGGCACAGGGGGCGGTGCACTCGGTCAGTCCGTAGCCGTTGCGGATGTACGGCCCGAAGCCCTCGCGGAACTTCTCGACCAGGGCGGGCGGCAGCGGGGCGCCGCCCGACGAGATGACCTGGAAGGACGCGAAGTGCTCCCGGGTGACGCCGGGGGTGGCCGCGAGCGCCATGAAGGCCGTGGAGGGGCCGACCGTATAGGCGGGGCGGTGTTCGGCGAAGGCGTCGAGGACGACACCCGGGTGGAAGCGGTAGGCCAGGATCAGGGTGCCCGCATTGGCGATGCAGGCGGCGAGTTCGCAGACCATGCCGGTGATGTGGAAGAGCGGCGCGAGCGCGAAGTAGCCCGAGCCTTCTGCTATCGGATGTCCAGTGCGCTGCCTCTCCGCGTTGTAGGTGATGCCGCGATGGGTGTTCATCGCGCCTTTGGGGGTGCCGCTGGTGCCTGACGTGTAACTGATCAACGCCGTGTCACCGCCGGAAAGTTCCCGCCCGGAGGGAGCGTCGAGCCCCTGCCGGGCGACGCCGACGAGGTCGTCGGTGTCGCCGGGCGCCGGCACCCGCTCGAAGCCGAGCACTCTCTGGTCATTCTCCGTCTGAAGGTCGAGCTCGCAGGCGGTGAGGGCGATGCGGACCGGTGAGCCGGCGGCGGTGTCGCGCAGATAGTCCTCCCAGGCGCGGTCGGAGCAGATGAGCGCGGCGGCGTCCGAGTCCTTGAGTACGTGCGCGACCTCGCCCGACTTGTACATGGGGTTGAGCGGGACGACGGTGGCCCCGGCCTTCCACGCGCCGAGCAGGGCGATCACGAAGTGCGGGGTGTTCTGCAGCATGAGCGCGACGCGGTCGCCGCGGACCAGGCCCCGGGCGGCGAGGTGGCCGGCCACAGAGTCGGAGAGCGCGTCGGTCTCGGCGTAGCTGAGGCAGCCGTCGAAGTAGGCGAGCGCGGTGCGTCCGGGGGCGCGGGCGACGGCGGCGCGGAAGGAGTGCAGCACCGTCTCGGGCGGGGCGACGTCCGCCCGCTGGGCATCGCTGAGCTGGGCGAGCCAGGGCTTGGCCGCGTAGATCGAGGTCATTCGGCGCTCGTCTCCCACTTCTGCTGAAGGTGGTTCATGCTGGTCAGCCAGCGGTCGGGGGTGGCGGCGCGGGCGGTGTAGTAGTCGGCGACCTCGGGGTGGGGCAGCACGAGGAAGCGGTCGTCGGCCATGGCGGCGAAGAGCGCGTCCGCGACGTCGTCCGGCTCGATGGCGGTGGGCTTGAGCACGAGGTCGCCGGCGGATCCGGTGGCGTCCAGCATGTCGGTGCGCACGCCCTGCGGGCAGATCGCGTGGACCTGGATGCCGCGGTGGCGGTAGGTCAGCGAAAGCCACTCGGCGAAGGCGAGCGCGCCGTGCTTGGTGACGCTGTAGGGGGCCGCGCCAATCATGGTGAGCAGCCCGGCGGCGGAGACGGTGGACACGAACCGCCCGGCACCACGCTCCAGCCAGTCGGGCAGCAGCTCGCGGGCGGCCCTGACGTGGGCCATCACGTTGACGTCCCAGGCCGCGGCCCATACGTCCTCGGGGGCGGACTCCGAACCGCCGGATCCCAGGCCCGCGTTGGCGCAGTAGATGTCGATGGTTCCGCCGAGGGCGTCGCGGGCGTCCCCGACGACGGCGGACGCATCGCCGGGCACGGCCGTCGCACCGATCTCCTCGGCGGTCTTACGGGCCTTGTCCGCGTCCAGGTCGTTGACGACGACCCGGGCGCCCTCCGCCGCGAATCTGCGCGCGAGGGCGGCGCCGATGCCGCCGCCTGCGCCGGTGACGACCACTGCGGCGCCCTGGACCGCCTGTCCCGTGCTCATGGAGACCCGCCTCTCTGCGGTGCCGAATGCCCCGACAGACTAACCAGTCGGTATGTCCCCTGGGAAGGCCCCATCCCCCTGGGGCTGCGCCCCCGGCCCCCGTGGTGTTTCACCCTGCGGGGGGGGGGCGGCTGCGCAGTTCCCCGCGCCCCCTATCGGCTCCGCTGTCGACTGCGGGCAGTACGTGGCCGGTCGCACAGTTCCCCGCGCCCCTAAACCCCTTCGACCGCGCACCGTGCACGGTTGCCGCGCCGTTCCCCGCGCCCTTGGCAGGGCTGGACTTGGCAGGGTGGCCAAGCAGGCGCCCCAGGCCGATCGATGATCACGGACGTCAGCCCACTCCCAGCCTGTCCGGCGATTGAGGACGAGCGCCCTTCAGGCGCGAACGGGGTCTGGGGCGGAGCCCCAGGAACGACCACCGGGCCTCAGCCCAACGACAACCCCCGGCGGGTTTCGGGAAGGGGTGGGGTGCGGCATCCCGGGGTCTGGGGCGGAGCCCCAGGCGTGGCCGCCCTGCCGCGCGCCCGGCGGCCACTACCGTGCGGGGGCATGACGGCCCGTACGAACCCGGAGGTGTACGGATGACCCTGTCCAGACGCGCCCTGCTCGCCGGCACACTCGCGACGGCCCCCCTCACCACCCCCGCCCCCGCCGAACGCCGGCTCCGCACCGGCTTCGCCCGCCTCGCCGCCGACGGCTACGCCCCCCTCGCCGGCCAGAACGTCGGCCTCGTCACCAACCCCACCGGCATCACCCAGGACGTACGCCACATCGTGGACGTCATGCACGCCGACCCCCGCGTGCGCCTGAGCGCCGTCTTCGGCCCCGAGCACGGCTTCCGCGGCACCGCCCAGGCCGGCGGCTCCGAGGGCCGCTCCACCGACCCCGCGACCGGGCTCCCCGTGTACGACACGTACACGAAGAGCGGACAGCCCCTCGCCGACATCTTCAACGCCTCCGCCGTGGACACGATCGTCTTCGACATCCAGGACGTCGGCGCGCGCTTCTACACCTACATCTGGACCCTCTACGACTGCATGGAGGCGGCCGCACTCGCCGGCAAGCGCTTCGTGGTCCTCGACCGCCCCAACCCGGTGACCGGCCGCGCGGCGTACGGCCCGGTCCTCGACCCGGCGTTCGCCACCTTCGTCGGGCGGCGGCCGATCGCGCAGGCACACGGGATGACGGCAGCCGAACTGGCCAGGCTCTTCAACGCCCAATTCCTCAACAGCCAAGTGCGGTTGACCACCGTCGAAATGAGCGGGTGGCGGCGATCCGCCTTCTTCGACGACACCGGGCTCCCCTGGGTGCCGCCCAGCCCCAACATGCCCACCCCTGACACCGCTCTCGCCTACGCCGGCACCTGCCTCTTCGAGGGCACCAACCTGTCGGAGGGGCGCGGCACGACTCGGCCGTTCGAGCTGCTCGGCGCGGAGGGAATCGACGGCAAGTGGGCCGCCGCGCTCAATGAACTCGCCCTGCCCGGCGTCCGGTTCCGCGAGGCCTACTTCGCACCGACCTTCTCCAAGTTCGAGGGGAGGACCGTCGGAGGGGTCCAACTCCACGTACACCAGCGGGAGTTGTTCGATCCCGTACGCACCGGAGTCGCCCTCCTCGTGACCGCCAAGCGGGTCTGGCGCGGTTTCGCCTGGCGTCCGGACCACTGGATCGACAAGCTCACGGGCTCGGCCCTGGTCCGCACGATGGTCGACGCGGGCGCCGGGACCGACGAGGTCGTCGCCGCCTGGCAGCCGGGGCTCGCGACGTTCCGGACCGTACGCCGGAAATACCTGATGTACGACTGATGCGAGTGAGCCGAACCGGAGTCGCAGGCTCTCCCCTGTCACGCATATGGCCAGCTCCGCAGCGCGGCGGGACGATGGGTGGCGCTCATCGTCGAGCGGACCGGAGGTCGGGCCATGACGGACATCGGAGTCGAGCCGTACCAGGAGATCACCTTCGACGCGGACGGCGACGCGAATCCCGCCGAGCGCACGGCCCTGACCGGCGTGGACGCCACGGACCTGGTGCTGTTCTGCCACGGCTGGAACAACACCCCGTCGGCGGCCCGGAGTCTGTACCAGGCGTTCTTCGCGCCGTTTCCCGCGCTGCTCGCGGGCTCGCCCCAGGTGCGGCTCGGGTACGGGGGCGTGATCTGGCCGTCGATCCGCTTCACCGACGAGACCATCCCGAACTATCCGCACGCAACGGCGGACGCCCCCGGCCCCGGGCTCGACGACGAGACCGTCTCGGCGCTCAAGGGCTTCTTCGCCGGCCAGGACGCGACCGTCGACCGGATCGCCGCCCACCTCGCCGGGCAGCCCGACTCCGAGGAGGCGTTCAACGACTTCGGGCGGCTGACCCGGCAGCTGGTGACGACGGCCGCCACGAGCGGGGCCGGGGCCGTCGGCGATCTGGCGGTGGAGGACGGACCCGGCGCCTCGCCCGCGATTCTGACGGATGACGTCCTGGCGCTGTGCCAGAAGTTCACGGCCGCGCTCGCCGTCACCGGCATGGACGTGCAGCCGGGACCGCCCGGGCCCTCGTTCTCGATCGGCGGCTCCCTCAAGCACCTGTGGGACGGCGCGAAGGAAGTGCTGCGCCAGACGACCTACTACGAGATGAAGCGCCGGGCGGGCAAGGTGGGGCAGCTCGGCCTCGGTCCGCTGATCGGTCAACTGGCCGACACAAGGCCCGAGTTGCGCGTGCACCTCGTCGGCCACAGCCAGGGCGCGCGCGTGGTCTCGTTCGCGCTGAAGGGGCTGCCCGCGGGCGCGCGCAACGTGAAGTCGGTGACGCTGCTCGAAGGGGCCTTCTCGCACTACGCCTTCGCCGAGCACCTGCCCGACGGCCTCTCGGGAGCGGGCGCGCTGAGCGACGCGCAGGGCCGGATCGACGGCCCGGTCGTCTCCTGCTACTCGCACTTGGACACCGCGCTCGGCGTCATCTACCCGCTGGCGTCCGCCCTTTCCGGGGACTACGCGAGCGCACTGCCCGGCCTGGACAAGCGGTGGTGGGCGATCGGCCACGACGGCATCCAGGCCGTCAGCCCCTGCACCACGCTCACGCTGGCCGAGGCGCTGCGCGACGGGGTGCCGGATTCGGGCTGCGTCAGCGTGGACGCGGCCGCGGTGGTGAAGGACGGCGGGCCGCCCTCGGGTGCGCACAGCGACATCTGCCACCCAGAGCTCGCCCAGGTGGTGCTGGCCGCGGGCCGGATCGGCAGGACCTGACCCGCGGCCGTTCACGCGCTAGCGATGGCTGGGGAACTCGACGACCTGCTGGTAGGTCGGCCGGTTCTGCCAGTTGACCGCGGACTGGGTGATGCCGCCGAGCGGGCGCTGCACGATGCTGTCGGCGCACCACTGGTCGCCGGCCGCGCAGCCGGCGTCACCCGGGTAGACCTGGGCCGGGGTCTTGGCCGCGGCCTGCTTGAGCGTGCCGAGCAGGCTGTCGCGGCAGGCGTCGAGCTTGCCGTCGCCGCAGTAGGCGCGGGCCAGCGGCCCCTGCACCGGCTCGCCGAGGACCGTACGCAGATCCTTGTCGGCGTAGCTCCACCAGCCGTACTGGAAGGCGGACCCGGCGTGCGCGCCGGTCGGGCCGTGCCCGGCCGAGGGCGATTCGTCGATGCCGAGGTTGGCGGTCAGGGCGTTGTAGAGCGGGTCGCCGAGCCCTGGGCGGAACTCGGCCTCGACGAGCAGCGGCCACCAGGCGTCCATCAGGCGCACCGCGTCGGGGTGGGTGTAGGTGTGCGAGCCCTGCGAGGTCTCGCGCCGCTGGGCGCCGTCGGCCTGCCAGGCCTCCAACTGCTGTACCGACGTGGCCAGTTGGGGGTCGGTGATCGGCGCACTGCGCAGCACCTTGAGGAGCTCGGGCAGCACGTCCTCGCCGCGCAGGTCGGTGACGGCGGCCTGGGCCATGGCCCGGGTGAGCGAGGAGCGGGTGACGCCGCCCTGGGCGACCAACGCCTTCACGCGGTCGTCGAGGAGGTTGGCGCGGTGCACGGAGCCGTCGCCGAAGCCTGCCGTGGAGTAGTCCTTGGCCTGCTTGTTGTTCCAGGAGACGTAGTAGTCCTGGCCGATCGACTGGGGGTGCTGGGCGGGCGGTGTGTAGGCCGCCGTGTTGGCGGCCGGGTCGAAGCCCTGCCACTCATAGGCCTGCTCCGCCTTGACGGGCAGCGAGGCGTCGACGTTCGGATTGCGGGCCGGGTTCAGGCCGCTGTTGTAGTAGGCGGCGGTGCGGGAGTCCGCGTAGAACCAGTTGAAGGTGTAGTCGACGTGCTGGGCCGCCTCCTGGAAGGTCTTGGCGTCCTTGACGTAGGTGGGGTCGTTCATCATCTGGAAGCCGATGATCGAGTCGGCGTCGTGACGATAGGTGGAGCGCAGTGAGGTGTACGCGACGGGCTTGCCGCCGACGGTGGCGCGGGCGGTGACGATGCCGTAGTTGGTGCGCCACACCTGCATCCGGTAGGAACCGGCCGCCGTATTGTCGGCGACCGTCGGCTTCCAGGCGTTGGCCTTCTCCAGCTTCTCCATCGGGGTGCACACGCCCCGGTAGAGATAGTGGGTGGCGTCCTGGCAGAGCTCGACCGCGTACGTGTCGGTGATGTCCTGGCCCGCCGAGGTGGCCGACCAGGCGTAGTCCTGGCCGCGGCCGAGCTGGACATACATGCCGACCCCGGCGAAGGAGGCGCCCCGGGCGCTGATGCCGGGGCCCTGGATCTCCTGGAGCATCAGCAACTGTGGCGCGAAATAGCCGGTTTGGGGGCCGAACACCGCTACAGGGTTGCCGCTGGCGGTGTGCGAGCCCGACACCACGAGGGCGTTGGACATGCCGCGCGGCTTGCCGAGGTCGATGCCGGGCAGCGCGCCGTTGTCGTACACGCCCTTCAATGGCTTGAGCTGCTTGGGAACCTTCACGTCCGCCTTGGCATGGGTGTTCGCCGAGCCGGTGCGGTCGTAGACGAGCTGTTCGGGGACGACCGTGCCGGGGTCGGGCATGGCGGCGCCCTGGGCGTTGGCGGGCTTGCCCGCGTACGGGAAGCTGGTGCCGTCGTGGACGGTGAGCACGGACTCGGGGTCGTTGCGCTCGCGGAAGGACTCCCAGACCTTGGTGCCCTCGGCCACGCCGTACTTGGCCTGCGCGGCCTGGAGCGAGAGCGCGGCCTGCACCTCGCCTCCCCCGCCGCCGCCGAAGAGCCCGCCCACTACGGAGGCGAGCGCGATCAGGTCGGTGAGCTTGAAGGGCTGGATCTCCCCGACGTTCGTAATGGAGTCGATCTTGCCGGTGAGGACGTACTCACCGGGGAAGTAGCGGCCGTCCTTGGACTGCTTGGCGTAGGCGTTGATGCCGTCGACGTACGCCTGGGCATCGGCCATGGCCTGCTCGCCGCGGGCCCCGTTGGTGGTGCGGATGCGGTCGACCTGCGCCTGGAGATCGGCCTCGGTGTACGGGGCCTGCGGCCAGAACTCCTGCTCAAGTCCCTGGTTGGCGAGGGCGCCGCCCGCGAAGGAGGTGAGCTCGCCGCGCCCGATGTGGCGGAAGAGGTCCATGAGCCAGAGCCGGTCCTGCCCGGCCGCGTACCCGGCGCCGTACTCGGTGCCGTACCGCGTGGTGCCCTTGATGTGCGGCACGCCCGTCGCCTTGTCCCGGGTGATGGTGACGTCGGGGCGGGGCGAGGCCGTGGACTCCGCCTGCCCGTTCGGGACGCCGAAGGAGGCGTCGTTGAAGAAGCTGTTGAGCTTGTCGTCGGTGAGCGAGGACTGGCCTGCGACCAGGGCGTCGTACTTGCCGAGCTCGTCGTTGCTGTGCGCGGGGTGGGTCCCGAACACCTTGTTCCCGAGGATCTCGACAAGGGTGGCGTTGCCGTTGGCGCCGGGCGGCAGGATGTCGGAGCACTGCCCCTGGCAGTGGTCGCCGTCCGCGGGCTCGGCCGCGCCGGCCGGGACCGCGGGACCGAGCAGGGCGGCGGACAGGGCGATGACGGTGGCGGCGCAGGCGGCGGCTCTGCCGCGCCCGATGCCCGTCACGAGTCGAAGTCTGCTGTGTTTCCTGGCTGTTGTGAGCCTTGCGGTGCGTCGTCGCATGCGCGCTCCTAGTGGGGGCCGATGCGCGGGAGGCTACTTGGGGTAACACCGCACCGTAAGGTGAACATGCGTCACCTTCTCGGAATCCCCACACGCCCGCCCGACCGGCTCCGCGATCACGGCGGGACGGCTCCGGAAGCTGTGCCCTTTCGGCCTCCGTCGGCACGCGTATTCCTTCCGGACTCCGCAGGGTTATGTGGGACGGTCGAATACGAGCCGTGCCGTTGGTGCCCAAGTGGCCATGGGGGCCAAACCGGTTGAAGGGATTCCGGATGTGGCGGAGCGCCTGATGGGGGCTGATCCTTTGCCGGCCTCGGCACTTCCCCGGCACCGCCACAGCCTGGCCTCTTCGACCGTTCCAGCAGGTCGGCGGGGGGAAGGGTCCATATGGGCCACGTTCTGAGGAGTTCATGAGAATGGGATTCCAACGGTTGGGACAGGGTAGGCGAATCCCCCGTAATGGACGCCATCGGAATTTCGATGGAGCCGGATCGCCTTCGGGTACGTCCATTCCTCGACGCCGAAGTACGAGCGACGGAGGTGGCAGGGCCATGGCTGGTTTCCGCAGTCTGGCGAGACAGGTGCGCGACCCGAGGAACGACCTCGCGTTGCGGCGCTATTCGCTGCGCAAGTGTCTGGAGCGGTTCGCCCCCTACGGGCATCGGGCGACCTGGGACCATCTGTGCGGCAGGCACCGCATCGGACCCGAGGACCGGGCACCCGATCCGGCGCGGCTGGTGGCCGCACTGGAGGAGCTGGAGGCGGCCAGAGCCGTCTGGCTCGCCTACGAAGTGGAGTTCGCTGCGCGCAGGAAGCGCGAGAAGCACGCGGGGCTGCGGCGCCCGGGCTCCTTCGACGACTGGCACCGGCGCACCTGGGGCGGTTTCGGGGTGGCCTGGTGCGACGATCCCACGACACATCCCACCGAGCCGCTGGCCGAGGTGCTCGGCCGCATGATCGCGGCACTGCGGGCCGCGCCCGGCACGGTGTGCCCGGTGTGCGGGGGAAGCCGGCTGGTGTGGAACCAGGATCTCACCCACGAGCCGTGGTTCGGAACGGTCTGCTCGGGCTGCGGAATTCTGGTGCCGCGCCCGGTACTGACCTCCGAGGCGGTGGCACGGGCCAAGGCGGCACGGCGCGGAGAACTGGCATCGGTGGCGTGAGCGGCGCGGGGGCGAGCCGACTCTCCCCCGCGTTGTCAGAGGGCCTCGCGCTGCCTGAGGGCCCCGCATTGTCGGAGCGCCCCGCGTTGCCGGAGGACTTTTCATCGACAGTGGCGCCCGCGTTGTCAGTGGGCTCTGGCACCATCGAAGACATGATCCAGGTCTGCCTGAACGGCGTACGAAGTGCGGAGGACGGCTCGGCGGTGCCGCTGTCCCCGGCCGCCCTAGCGGAGTCCGCGGCAGCGGCGGTGGCCGCCGGTGCGGCCGAGGTCCATGTCCATCCCAAGACGCCCTGCGGAAGCGATTCGCTCTCACCGCGCGTGGTGGGCCCGGCACTTGAGGCGATACGGGCCGCGGTGTCCGTGCCGGTCGGGGTGACCACGGGCGCCTGGGCGGAGCCGGATCCGGCCCGCCGCGTGGAGCGCGTCCGATCCTGGACGGTGCTGCCCGACTACGCGTCGGTCAACTGGCACGAGGACGGCGCCGACGAGGTGGCGGCCGCGCTGCTCGACCGGGGCGTGGGCATCGAGGCGGGCATCTGGTCCGACACCCCCGCCGCCCAGCGCTTCCTCAACTCCCCTTACTCCTCAAGGGTGTTGCGCATCCTCGCCGAGGTGATCGGCACGTCCACGGAGGCCGCCGAGCCGACGGCGCATTCCCTGCTCGCCGAGCTGGGCACCGCGCACGGCAGGCCCATACTGCTGCACAGCCACGACGGCGGCACCTGGCCGGTGCTGCGCCTGGCGCTCGGGTTGGGGCTCGACACCCGCATAGGCCTGGAGGACGTGCTGGCCCTTCCGGACGGCGAACGGGCCGAGTCCAACGCCCAGTTGGTGCGGGCGGCGCTGGCCTGCGCGTGAGGGGCAGGAGGCCCTGCCGGTACGGATCCAGGGACGTGCCCGTAAGAGGCCGGCAGCTCAGCCCTTGCGCTCGGCGAGCAGCCGGGAGCCGGTGAGGCTGTCACCGAAGACGTCGTCCGGGTTGGACAGGACGCAGTTGTCCAGGGACAGACAGCCGCAGCCGATGCAGTCCGAGAGGTGGTCGCGCAGCCGGCCCAACTGTGTGATGCGCCGGTCGAGTTCCGCGCGCCAGTTCTCGGACAGGCGGGCCCAGTCCTCCTTGGTGGGGGTGCGCTCCTCGGGGAGCTCGGCCAGGGCGTCCCGGATCGTGGCCAGGGGGATGCCGACGCGCTGCGCGGCCCGGATGAAGGCCACGCGGCGCAGGGTGTCCCGGCAGTAGCGGCGCTGGTTGCCGGAGGTCCGGCGGCTGCTGATCAGGCCCTTGGACTCGTAGAAGTGCAGGGCGGACACGGCAGCCCCGCTGCGCGCGGACAGCTGCCCGACCGTGAGCTCGTGGATCTTCTCTGGAATCTGCGGCACCCCTCGAACCCTACTGGCCCCGCCCCCGGCCTCCGCCGGGCGCCCCACTCGAACAGGCCCGGCCCCACCCCGTACATCGTTGACAGGACCGGCGGCCCCAACCATGCTGAGCTAGCTGAGCAAGCGCTTGTACATGCGTTGACGCATGCGCTTTTCCATCACTGCGAGAGCGTCGCGAGAGGCAGGGACCAGGGACATGGCAGAGCCGAGGATCTTCACGTCCGCCGAGGAGCTGAAGGCCGGGGTGGGCGAGCAGCTCGGGCACAGCGACTGGCTGGAGATCGACCAGAAGCGGATCGACCTGTTCGCCGACGCGACCGGCGACCACCAGTGGATCCATGTCGACCCGGAACGGGCCGCGGCCGGCCCGTTCAAGACGACCATCGCGCACGGCTATCTCACCCTGTCGCTGCTGCCGACGCTGGTCCCGCAGGTGCTGCGCGTCGAGGGCATGAAGATGGGCATCAACTACGGCACCAACAAGGTCCGCTTCCCCTCCCCCGTGCCGGTCGGCTCGCGGCTGCGCGCCACGGCAGTTCTCACGGAGGTCGTGGAGGCGGGCGGCGGCGTCCAGGTGACGGCGAAGGTCACCGTCGAGCGCGAGGGCGGCGACAAGCCGGTGTGTGTGGCGGAGTCCGTCTCGCGCTACTTCTTCTGAGCCCGGCCGGACCTCCGGCCTCCTGGCCTTCCGGACCCGGCCGGACTTCCCGGCCCGGCCCGGAATCCAGCCGGGCCGGGCCCGCTACTTCTGGGCGCCCACCATCCGCAGGACGAGGTCGGCATACAGTGCACCGACCTCGTCGGGCGTGCGGCGGCCCTGGGTGTTGAACCAGCGGGCCACGTCGATGCAGAGCGACAGCACGGCGAGCGTGGTGCCCGGCACGTCCGGCACGTCGAACTCGCCCGCCGCCACGCCCTCGTTGAGGATGCGGCGCACCGCGGCATCGCTCTGCCTGCGCAGTTCCACGATCTCGGTACGGTGCTCGGCGCCGAGCGCGTCGAGTTCGTACTGGACCACGCGGGCCGTCATGTGGTGCCCCGCGTGCCAGCGGACGAAGGAGCGCACCGCGGCGGAGAGCCGCTCGGCGGCGCTGCCTTCACCCTCGGCCGCGGACTGGAGGATCTCCAGTGCCTTGTCGTGGCCGATCCGGCTGATCCGGTGGAGCAGCTCTTCCTTGGTCTTGTAGTGGATGTAGAGCGCGGCCGGGCTCATCCCGGCCCGGCCCGCGATGTCCCGGGTCGTGGTGGCGTGGTAGCCGCGCTCGGCGAAGGCCTCGACAGCGGCGACGAGCAGCCTCCTGGCAGCCTCGGGCGTGACCTCGCCCCACGGCTTCTCCTCGCTGCCGGCCGTCTCGTCAGTCACGTCAGCCGTGCCCATCGCTCGCCCCTTCCGTCCGTCCGCGCTTCCGTTCAGCAGGACGAACACCATACCCCGAGGGTGAGCAAGCGCTTAGAGCTTCTGGAACGGGTCGTGTTCGGCCAGGAGCTTCTCCAGGCGGGCCTGGTCGACGCGGCTGACGATCTGCCCGGCCTCCTGCCGGTCCCTGATCACCTTGGCCAGGGTGAAGGCGGACGTGAGGAGATAGAGGACCGCTATGCCGAGGAACGCTCGTACCCAGGCGTCCGCCTGGAGACGCAGGATGCCGATCGCGGTCGCGGCGAGCGCGATCGAGAAGGCGGCGACGGCCTGTCCGTAGTACGCCGCGGTGTTCTGCTGCTTGACCGGTGTCTCACTCATGGCGCACAGCATGGAGCGGATGTGGCGCGTGCCACATCCGCTCTCGTACTCAGTACGTACTCGGACGCCGAGGCCCGGCGCCCCTTGATCAGAAGGCCGAAACCCCGGTCTCCGCTCGGCCGATGATGAGCTTCTGGATCTGGCTGGTGCCCTCGTACAGAGTCATCACGCGGGCGTCGCGCAGCAGTTTTCCGACCGGGTACTCGTCGATGTAGCCGTAGCCGCCGAAGACCTGGAGGGCGTTGTTGGCGGAGCGCACCGCGGCCTCTGAGGCGAACAGTTTCGCCTTGGACGCGGCGGTCGCGAACTCCTCGCCCCGGTCGATGAGATCGGCGACCCGCCAGGTCAGCAGCCGGGCCGCGTCCACGTCCACCGAGATGTCGCTGATCAGCTCCTGGACGAGCTGGTAGTGGGCGATCGGCTTGCCGAACTGCTCGCGTTCGCCCGCGTACCCGACGGCCGCGTCCAGCGCCGCCCGGGCGATGCCGACGCAGCCGGCCGCGACCGACATCCGCCCCTTGGCGAGCGCCGACATCGCTATGGAGAAGCCCTTGCCCTCGGGGCCGAGCAGCGCGCCCGCCGGGACCCGTACGTCGTCGAGGACCAGCTCGGCGGTGGCCTGGCCGCGCAGGCCGAGCTTGCCGTGAATGGTGCGGCGGGTGAGGCCCGGGGTATCGGTGGGGACCAGGAAGGCGGAGACGCCCCGGTGGCCGGGGGTGTCGTTGGTGCGGGCGAAGAGCAGAACCACGTCGGCCCAGGTGCCGTTGGTGATGAACATCTTGGCGCCGTTGATCACGTAGTCGCCGGAAGCGCTGTCCCGGACGGCCTTCGTGGAGAGGTTTCCGGCGTCCGAGCCCGTGCCCGGCTCGGTGAGGCCGAAGCAGCCGAGGGCGTCGCCGGAGGTGAGCCGGGGCAGCCAGGCGCGCTTCTGCTCCTCGCTGCCCCAGGCTGCGATGGTCTTGGTGACCAGGCCGAGCGAGACCGAGACGATGCCGCGGACCGAGGAGTCGCCGCGGCCGAGTTCCTCGGTGACCAGGCAGTACGCGAGGTGGTCGCCGCCCGAGCCGCCGTACTCCTCGTCGATGGTGAGCCCGAGGAAGCCGAGCTCGCCCAGCTTCTTCACGATCGACTTGTCGATGTTCTCGGAGCGGTCCCACTCGACGACGTGCGGGGTGATCTCGCGGCCGACGAACTCCTCGGCGAGCTGCCGGACGGCCGCCTGTTCCTCGCTCAGCTCCAGGTTCATTTTCCCTGCACCCCAGATTTAATTACCACTGCTAGTTTTCGGTTGGCAGGCCCTACTATGTGCCGCATGGCCCGACCGCGCAAGCCCCTCCTGAGCACCGACCGCATCGTCACGGCGGCGAGCGCGCTCGTGGACGCGGAAGGTCTGGCGGCCGTCTCGACCCGCCGCCTCGCCGCCGAGCTCGGGGTCAGCGGGCCCTCGCTCTACAACCACTTCCGCACCAAGGACGAGATCCTGGAGGCCGTCGCGGACGCCACCTCCGCACAGGTCGACCTGTCGATGTTCGACGCGGACGACGACCGCGACTGGCGTACGTCCCTGCACGACTGGGCGCTCTCCTACCGCGCGGTCCTGACCCGCCACCCCAACATCGTCCCGGTCCTCGCCCAGGGGCCCGGCCGGCGCCCGGCCGGCCTGCGGCTCGCGGACGCGGTGTTCGGCGCGATGGTCGCGGCGGGCTGGCCTCCGGCCCAGGCGACCCGCATCGGCGCGCTGATGCGGTACTTCATCATGGGCTCGGCGCTCGGCTCCTTCGCCCGCGGCTTCGTGGACGACGAGGCGGCGTACGACCCGGCGGACTATCCGCACCTGGGGCAGGCGCACCTGCTCGCCGAGCGGCAGGAGAAGATCGACGAGGGCGCCTTCGAGACGGGGCTGCGGGCTCTGCTCGACGGCCTTTCGATGCAGTACGCGGCGCTGGGCGACCAGCCGGTCTCCTGAAGTCCCGCTCCCCTTCCGGCCTTCGGGGCAGCCCGGGCCCGCGTGATAATTCGGCCGGCCTCGGGCCTCCCCTCGCCTACTGTGCATGACCATGACCAACACCTCCCCCGAGCGCCGCTCCGCTCGGCTCGCCCTGGCCGCCGTGGCGGTCTCCGTCGTGCTGTGGGCCTCGGCCTTCGTATCGATCCGCAGCGCCGGGGAGGCCTACTCCCCCGGCGCGCTCGCCCTCGGCCGCCTGCTCTCCGGGGCGCTCGTGCTCGGGCTCTTCCTGCTCATACGCCGCGAGGGGCTGCCGCCGCGGGCCGCCTGGCCGGGCATCCTGGCGTCCGGTTTCCTGTGGTTCGCCTGCTACATGGTGGCCCTCAACTGGGGCGAGCGGCAGGTCGATGCGGGTACCGCCGCGATGATCGTGAACATCGGGCCCATCCTCATGGCGCTGCTCGCCTCGCGCTTCCTCGGCGAGGCACTGCCGCCGCGGCTGATCGCCGGCATGGCCGTCTCGTTCGCGGGCGCGATCGCGGTGGGGCTCTCCATGTCGGGCGACGGGCACGCCTCGGTGCTCGGGGTGGTGCTGTGCCTGGTCGCGGCGGCGACCTATGCGGCCGGAGTCGTCCTGCAGAAGCCGGCCCTGCGGCACGGCAGCCCGCTCCAAGTCACCTTCTTCAGCTGCCTGGTGGGGGCGGTGGCCTGTCTGCCGTTCAGCGGGCAGCTGATCTCGGACGCCTCGCACGCGCCCGCCTCCGCGACGCTGAACATGGTGTACCTGGGAGTGTTCCCGACCGCGCTCGCCTTCACTACGTGGGCGTTCGCGCTGGCCCGTACGTCGGCGAGTCGCATGGGTGCGACGACGTACGTGGTGCCCGCGATGGTCGTGCTCATGTCCTGGGCTGTGCTGGACGAGGTCCCGGCCGTGCTCACCCTGGTCGGTGGGGCGATCTGCCTCGCGGGGGTGGCTGTTTCTCGGTCCCGTCCACGGGCCTCCGGGGGCGGGGCCACTGTGGCGTCCGGGGCCACGTCCACGGGTGGGGGCGGGCCGTCCGGGCCCACGCCCGAGGATGCGGGCGAGCCCGACCCCGAGCGGGTCAACTGAGGGGTTCCGCCGGTCGATTGGTCGGGTGCGGGTTGTCCGTGGCTGGTCGCTCCCCCAAGCTCTCGGCTTCTCCCCCAAGGCCTAAAGGGCCAGGGGGACCCCCATGAACAGGGGGGACCCCCATCGCGGCGGAGCCGCACAATGTCACGGCCCCGCGCCCCTGTCAGCACTGGGGCGCGAGGTCCACTCGCAGGGCGGCCGGCACCCGTTTAGAACACCACCAGCGCCCGTCCCCCCTTCCCTGCCAGCATGTTGTCGAAAGCCGCCGGGATTCCGTCGAGGGCGATGCGCTCGGACACCATCGCGGTGAGGTCCAGGCGGCCCGCCCGGATGTGGTCGGCCAGGATCGGGACGTCGGTCGCCGGGTCGGAGTTGCCGTACACGCAGCCCGCCAGCGTGCGGCCCCAGTGGAAGATCTCCAGGGCGTTGAAGGTGACCTGCTGGTCCTTGCCGCCGATGCCGACGACGGTGGTGCGGCCGCCGCGCCGGGTCGACTCCCAGGCGGTACGGATGGTCACCGCGCGGCCCACGCACTCGGCGGCCACGTCCGCGCCCTGGCCGCCGGTGAGCCCCCGGATGTCCTTGGCCGTGGTCTCGGAGGCGACGACGAAGTCGGTCGCGCCGGCCCGGCGGGCCAGCTCCTCCTTCTCCGGGGAGACGTCGACGGCGATGATCTGCGCGGCGCCCGCGATCCTGGCCGACTGGAGGGTGGCCAGGCCCACGCCGCCCGCGCCGAACACCGCGACCGTCTCGCCCGAGCGCACCTTCGCCGAGTGGTGGATCGCCCCGTACCCCGTGAGGACCGCGCAGCCGAGCAGCGCCGCCTCGGTCAGCGGGATGCCCTTGGGGAGCGGGATGAGGCAGTTCTCGGCGACGACGGTCTCCTCGGCGAACGCGGCCACGTTCAGGCCCGGGTGCAGCTCCGTGCCGTCGGCGGTGCGCGCGTACACGGAGGCCGCGCCGTTCAGCGCGTTGACGCACAGCCACACCTCGCCGAGCGAGCAGGGGTGACAACTCCCGCAGGACGGCGCCCAGTTGAGGACGACCTCGTCACCGGAGGCCACCGATGTGACGCCCTCGCCGACGGAGACCACCGTGCCCGCGCCCTCGTGCCCCAGGACGGCGGGGACCGGGACCCTCATGGTGCCGTTGGTGAGCGAGAGGTCGGAGTGGCAGACCCCGGCGGCGGCCAGGCGGACCCGCACCTGGCCGGGTCCCGGCTCGGGAAGGTCGATGTCGGTGATCTCCAGCGGAGAGCCGACGGCGGGCAGTACGGCGGCGCGAACCATGGCTTGCGTTACTCCTGAAGGGTAAGAAGGAGGAGAGGAAGGGATGGCGGCGGATCCGCAGCCGGTGCGTCCCTCAGAACCGGTGCGTCTCAGAACTGGAGCGACTTCGTCTGGAGGTACTCGGTCAGGCCGTGCACGCCGAGCTCGCGGCCCACGCCCGACTGCTTGTAACCGCCGAAGGGGGCAAGGGGGTTGAAGCGTCCGCCGTTGATGTCGACCTGGCCGGTGTCCATGCGGCGCGCGAAGGCCACGGCCTCCGCGTCGTCGGCCGCCCAGACCCCGCCCGCCAGGCCGTACACGGTGCCGTTGGCGATCCGCAGGGCGTCGTCCTCGTCCACGTACTTGATGATCGAGACGACCGGGCCGAAGATCTCCTCCTGGGCGATGGTCATCTCGGGGGTGACGTCCGCGAAGATCGTCGGCGTGACGTAGTAGCCCTGCTCCAGGGGCGCTTCCGGGCCGCCCGCGACGATGCGCGCGCCCTCCTGGACGCCCTTCTCGATGTAGCCGCGTACGCGCGCCAGCTGCTTGGCATTGACGAGCGGGCCGACGCGGTCGCCGACGGTGTACTTGGCGGCGGCGGCCGAGGCCAGCTCGACGGCCTCGTCGTACTGGTCGGCGTGGACCAGCATCCGCGTCCAGGCGCTGCACGTCTGGCCGGAGTTGCCCATCACGTTGGCGACGCCGACGCCGACGGCCTTGGCGAGGTCGGCGGAGGGCAGGATGACGTTGGCGGACTTGCCGCCCAGCTCCAGGGCGACCCGTTTGACGGCGGCGCCCGCCGTGGCGCCGATGGTCTTTCCGACGGCCGTCGAGCCGGTGAAGGAGACCAGGTCGACCCCTTCGTGCTCGGCGAGCGCCTGGCCCGCGACCGGGCCGAGGCCGGTGACCAGGTTGAACACACCGGCGGGCAGGCCGGCTTCGTGCACCGCCTCGGCGAAGAGCTGCGCGGTCAGGGGCGTGTCCTCGGCGGGCTTGAGGACGACCGTGCAGCCCGCCGCCAGTGCGGGAGCTACCTTGTTGACGATCTGGTGCAGCGGATAGTTCCAGGGCGTGATCGCACCGACGACCCCCACCGGCTCCTGGTAGACGGTGGAGTTCCCGATCTTCTCCTCGAAGGCGTACGAGGCGGCCAGTTCGGCGTACGAACCGGCGATCGCGATCGGCAGGCCCGTCTGCACGGCCTGGGCGAAGGCCGGCGGCGCGCCCAGTTCCGCGCTGATGGTCGCGGCGATCTCGTCCTTGCGGGCGACCAGGCGGTCCCGCAGCGCCGCGAGCCCCGCAGCGCGCTCGGCGGGCGGGGTCGCGGCCCAGGCCGGGAGTGCCGCGCGGGCGGCGTGCACCGCACTGTCGACGTCCTCGGCCGTGCCCGCCGGGACATGGGCGATGACCCGCTCGTCGACCGGGTTCACCACCGCGATGGTGTCCTGGCCTGCGGCAGCTCGCCACTCGCCGCCGATGTACATCCCGTCGTGGGCCTTCATCGCATTCCTCCCGAGCCGGACCGGTGTCGTACGCCGCTCAAACTAGCGCCGTTAGTTTTTGGGCGCCAGAGGCGGCCCGTGCGGCCGGGACCCGGCCGCGGTGGTTCTCACCGGCGCCATCCTCCTGGTCCCGGGCGGCACTCCGCCAGACACCCCCTTCGGCCACCAACCCGAGATCGCCCGGCACGCACGCCGGCGCGGCACGAAGGACGTGCCGCACCGGCGGAGTTGGCCGAAAGGGAGGGGTCAGATGATGCCGAAGAGGATGCCCGAGCCGAGCACCACCAGACAGGTGAGCGCCGCCCACTTCACCGTGAACCGGGTGTGGTCGCCGAACTCGACCTTCGCCATGCCGACCAGGACGTACACCGCCGGGACGAGCGGGCTCGACATGTGCAGGGCCTGTCCGGCCAGCGAGGCGCGGGCGATCTCCAGCGGGGAGACGCCGTGCGCGGCACCGGCCTCGGCGAGGACGGGCAGGACGCCGAAGTAGAAGCCGTCGTTGGACATGAAGTAGGTGAGCGGCAGGCTGAGCACCCCGGTGACCAGGCCCATCTGCGAGCCCATGCTGTCCGGCACCACGCCGACCAGCCAGTCGGCCATGTGCTTGACCATGCCGGTGCCGCTGAGGACGCCCGTGAAGACGGCGGCCGCGAAGACCATGCCGGACACGTTGACGACATTGTCGGCGTGGGCGGCGATGCGGGCCTTCTGGTCCGGGATGTGCGGGAAGTTCACGGTCAGCGCGAGGGCCGCGCCGATCAGGAAGAGCACCGGGATCGGCAGCCACTCCATGATCATGGAGGTGAGCAGGGCGACGGTGAGCAGCGCGTTGAACCAGTACAGCTTGGGGCGCAGGGTCTCCCGGGCCGGGGCGAGCCCCTGGAAGTCGTCGCCTTCCGGGGCGTCCGCACCGGTGCCGCCACCACTCGCCTTGCGCGGCGCCCCACCCGAGCCCGAGCCTGCGCCGCCGGCCCCGACCAGGACGGTCTCGGTCTCCGGTTCCAGGACCTTGTCGAGCGACAGATGGCCGACGCGCCTCCGCTCGCGCATGCCGAGCACGTACGAGAGGACGAGAACGGCGACCAGGCCGACCGCGAGCGCGGGAATCATCGGCACGAAGATGTCGGAGGCGTCCAGCTTGAGCGCGGTCGCGGCGCGGGCGGTCGGGCCGCCCCAGGGAAGCGTGTTCATGACACCATTGGCGATCGCGGCGACGCCCGTCATCACGACGAGGCTCATGCCGAGCCGCTTGTAGAGCGGGTACATCGCCGAGACGGTGATCATGAAGGTGGTGGAGCCGTCGCCGTCGAGCGAGACGACGGCGGCGAGCAGCGCGGTGCCGACGACCACGCGCATCGGGTCGGCCTTGCAGAAGCGCAGGATGCCTCGCACGATCGGGTCGAAGAGGCCCACGTCGATCATCACGCCGAAGTAGACGATCGCGAACATGAGCATCGCGGCGGTGGGCGCCAGCGAGCCGACGCCCTTGATGACGTAGTCGCCGAGATGGGCTCCCTTGCCGACGAAGACGCAGAAGAGAGCGGGGATCAGAACCAGCGCCGCGATCGGCGACATCTTCTTCAGCATGATCAGGACCAGGAAGGTCGCGATCATGCCGAAGCCGAGGATGGTCAGCATGGAGGACACCTAACGTTCACCCTTGAACTCCCACCAGGGGCTGGCGGTGCGGATGACGTTAGGTCGCCGTTTCAATCCTTAACAAGATGTTGACACCTGAGCAATACGAGCAAAAGTCCAGGTCACGATAGGGGTACGAGTTCGACGGGGAAGCCGTTGAGCACGGAGGTCCCCGACAGCGGGTCGAGCCGGGAGCCGTCGAGGAGCTGGTTGACGTTGACGCCGGGGCGGTCCTCGGCGACCGCGAGCCGGCTGCCGGGCCTGCTGTGCCCCCACCCGTGCGGCAGGCTCACGACACCCCTGCGGACGCTGTCGGTGATCTCCACGGGGGCCGCGACCTCTCCCCCGTCCGCAGTGATCCGTACGTCGGTGCCGTCGGCGAGGCCGAGCCGGGCCGCGTCCTCGGGGTGGATCTGGAGGGTGCAGCGGTTGGAACCGCCGTTCAGGGCGGGGATGTTGTGCAGCCAGCTGTTGTTGGAGCGCAGATGGCGCCGGCCGACCAGGACCAGGGAGGCGGGCCGTTCGCCGAGGGCGGCGCGCAGCCGGGGCAGGTCGGCGGCGATCGGTGCGGGCAGCAGCTCGATGCGCCCGCTGCGGGTCCTGAGCACCTGCGGCAGGCGCGGCCGAAGCGGTCCGAGGTCGATGCCGTGGGGGTGGGCGAGCACGCGGTCCAGGGTGAGTCCGTCGGGGTCGGCGCCGAAGCCGTCGCCGTACGGGCCGAGCCGGAGCATGAGGTCGAGGCGCCGCTCGGGGCCGTTGGCTCCGGTGAGCCCGGCCGCGAGTTCCTTCGCGTCCTGGCCGTGTACGGGCGAGTGCGGGTCGGCAACGGCCTTGGCCAGCGCGCTGTCGACGACCATCGCGTCCACGGCGGCGGGTTCGGCGCCGTGCATCCCGCTCGCGGCGAGCACGAGCCGGGCGTGGATCTCGCACTCGTCCATGCGCCCTTCGGCGAGCGGCACGGCGGGCCGGGTGTAGCGGACCTGGTTGCGGACCGCGAAGCCGTTGAAGGCGAAGTCGAAGTGCGCGCTCTGGGAGGGCGGCGGCGGGGGCAGTACGACGTCGGCGTGCAGCGACGTCTCGTTGAGGTACGGGTCGATGCTGACCATGAAGTCGAGCCCGGCCAGCGCCCGGTCGAGCCGGTCCCCGTCCGGCGCGGAGAGGACCGGGTTGGCGGCGGAGGCGATGACCGCGCGGATCTGTCCTTCGCCCGGCGTCTCGATCTCCTCCGCGAGGGCGGCGAGCGGCAGTTCGGACTTCACCTCGGGGTGCCCGCCGACCCGGCTGTGCCAGCGCCCGAGCGCGAAGCCCTTGCCGGGGCCCGCCGGGCGGGGGGTGCGGTCGGTGGCGGAGAGCGGGAAGAGCGCACCGCCCGGCCGGTCGAGGTTGCCGGTCAGCACGTTGAGTACGTCGACGAGCCAGCTGGCCAGGGTGCCGTGCTCGACGGTGCAGCTGCCGATCCGGCCGTATACGGCGGCGGGTGCGGCGGCCAGTTCGCGGGCGATGACCCGGATGTCGCCGGGGTCCACATCGCATACCGGTCCGACCACTTCCGGCGTGAACTCCCTTACGGCGTCGGCGACTTCGGCGATTCCCTCGATGTGCGCCTCAGCCTCGCCCGGCGCTACGAGCTTCTCCTCGAAGAGCACCTGGGTGATCGAGGCGAGCAGCAGGGCGTCGGTGCCGGGCCGGATCGCGACGTGCCGGCCGGCGAGTTTCGCGGTACGGGTGCGGCGCGGGTCGACGACGGTGAGGGTGCCGCCGCGCGCCCGCAGCGCCTTCAGCTTGCCCGGGAAGTCGGGGGCGGTGCACAGGCTGCCGTTCGACTCAAGCGGGTTGGCACCGAGCAGCAGCAGATGGCTCGTGCGGTCGAGGTCGGGCACGGGGATGGCGAACGGGTCGCCGAACAGGAGCCCGCTGGAGACGTGCTTGGGCATCTGGTCGAGGGTGCTCGCGGTGAAGAGGTTGCGGGTGCGCAGCGCGCCGAGCAGGACCGGCGGGTAGAGCGCGCCTGCCATGGTGTGGACGTTGGGGTTGCCGAGGACGACGCCGATCGCGTTCGGCCCGTACTGCTCCACTATGGGCCGCAGGCGGGCCGCGATCACGTCGAAGGCCTCGGCCCAGCCGGCCTCCTCCAGTACGCCGTCGCGGCGGACGAGCGGGCCGGTGAGCCGGTCGGGGTCGGCGTCGATCTCGCCGAAGGAGGCGCCCTTGGGGCAGATGAACCCCTGGCTGAACACGTCGTCCCTGTCCCCGCGGGCGCCGGTGACCCGGGCGCCGTCGACGGTGAGGCTCAGCCCGCAGGTGGCTTCGCAGAGCGGGCAGATACGCAGGGCGGTGCGGGGCATTCGTCCTCCCAGGGCGACGGCGCACGGGCCCTTTGAGCATACCGACCGGTAGGCATGTGGGGGAGGGTCCGGCCGGGGTCAGTCCAGGGTGCGGGCGAGGTAGGCGTGAAGGAGCTGCCGCGTCTCCGCGACGATGCCCGGGTCTCCCTGCGGGTCCGTGCGGAAGGCGAGGCGCAGCGTGGCGTCGGCGGCCTCCACCGCGACCAGGATGACCCGGCGCAGATCCGCGTCCAGGGTGCGGCCGAACTGGGACGGCAGGAGCTCGGCGAGGCGGTCGGCGAGGATGTGGTTGGCGTCGGAGTCCGGGTCGGGCACCGGCTGGGGGCCGCCGAAGTCGACCAGGTTGAACCCGGGCACCGTCTGCTTCAGGACGAGGTACTCGTCCAGGACCGCGTCGACCGCTCCCCGCCAGTCGGCCGCCTCGATGTTCTCCAGGCGCGCGTTGATCATGCCGGCGTAACGGTCGAGGTTGCGGGCGGCGAGCGCCTCGGCCATCGCCCGCTTGTTGCCGAAGAAGCGGTAGACGGACCCGATGGGCACGCCCGCGCGCTGGGCGACCGCCCTGGTGGACAGGTCTTCGTAACCGGTTTCGTCGAGGAGTTCGGCGCAGGCGTCGAGTATCCGGGACAGCCGCTCGGCGCTGCGCTGCTGCACGGGTGCCCGGCGGAGGTTCGCGTGGAGATCAGGAGCAGGAGACACGCGCCCATCATCCCCCGCCCGGCCGGATTTCCCGTTGACGCGACCGCATCGTAATCCTACGGTTGAGCATAGGATTCCGGCACGGGAGCAGGAGAGCGGACGATGACGACCACCACCGGCGAACAGGCGAGGAAGATCGCGGAGGGCCTCGGCCACTCCCACGGCTTCGGCAATGAGCACAGCTCGGAGGCCGTCCCCGGCGCCCTTCCGCACGGCCGCAACGCACCCCAGCGCGCCCCGCTCGGCCTGTACGCGGAGCAGCTGAGCGGATCAGCCTTCACCGAGCCGCGTGCGGACAACCGCCGCTCCTGGCTGTACCGGATCCGGCCATCGGCCGCGCACCCCCCGTTCGCCCGTACCGACAACGGACACCTCCGCTCGGCCCCCTTCACCGAGTCCGTGCCCGACCCGAACCGGCTGCGCTGGAACCCGCTGCCCGAGCCCCCGGCGGGCACCGACTGGCTGGCGGGCCTGTGGACGCTCGGCGGCAACGGCGACGCGACCCAGCGCACCGGCATGGCCGTGCACCTCTATCACGCCAACTCCTCCATGGATTCAAGGGTGTTCAGCGATGCCGACGGCGAGCTCCTGATCGTCCCCGAGCGCGGCGGCCTGCTCCTGCGCACCGAGCTCGGCCTGCTCGCCGCCCGCCCCGGCGAGGTCGCCCTGATCCCGCGCGGCGTCCGCTTCCGCGTCGAGCTCCTCGACGAGAGTGCCCGCGGGTACGTGTGCGAGAACTACGGCCGCCCCTTCGAGCTGCCCGAGCTCGGCCCGATCGGCGCCAACGGCCTCGCCAACGCACGGGACTTCCGGGCACCGGTAGCGGCGTACGAGGACGTCGAGGGCCCGGTGGAGGTGGTGAACAAGTTCTGCGGCAACCTCTGGACCGCCACCTACGACCACTCGCCGCTGGACGTCGTCGCCTGGCACGGCACGCACACGCCGTACGTCTACGACCTGCGCACCTTCAACGTGATGGGCACCATCAGCTACGACCACCCCGACCCGTCGATCTTCACGGTGCTCACCTCGCCGTCCGACACTCCGGGCCTGGCCGGTGTCGACTTCGTGGTGTTCGCGCCGCGCTGGCTGGTCGGCGAGGACACCTTCCGCCCGCCGTACTTCCACCGCAATGTGATGAGCGAGTACATGGGCCTCATCGAGGGCGCGTACGACGCCAAGGCCGAAGGCTTCGTGCCCGGCGGCGGTTCGCTGCACAACATGATGTCGGCGCACGGTCCGGACCGCGAGACCTTCGACCGGGCGAGCGCCGCCGAGCTGAAGCCGCAGAAGATCGACGACGGCCTGGCCTTCATGTTCGAGACGCGCTGGCCGGTCACCGCCACCGAGCAGGCGGCGACCGCCGACCACCTCCAGCGGGGCTACGACGAGGTGTGGCAGGGTCTCCAGCGCCACTTCCGCTCCTGAGCACCGCCTGATACGGAATCCCTGTGACCTCCTCCTTCGCACCCGACTCCCTGGTCCTGAACCGGAAGCTGCCGCTCTGGTACCAGGTCTCCCAGTCGCTGCGCGCCTCGATACTGGGCCGCTCCCCCGACGCCTCGCTGCGCCTGCCCACCGAGGAGCAGCTCGCGGCGCACTACGGGGTGAGCGTGCTGACGATGCGTCAGGCACTCAAGGAGCTGGAGGAGGAGGGCCTGATCAGCAGGCACCGGCGGCGCGGCACGTTCATCGAGCCGGCCGCCCGGCGGGCGTCCCCGGTCCGGCTGCTCGGCTCGATCGACGCGATCGTGGCCCAGCAGTCGGGCGAGCGGACCACGATCCTGGGCCACGGCCCGGAGCCGGTCCCCGGCGAACTCGCCGAGTACTTTCCGGGCTGCCCCGAGGTCGTGACGTACCGGCGGCTGCGGTGCGACGAGAGCGGCGAGCCGACCAACTGGGCCCACAACGCCGTGCGTCCGGAGGTGGCCGCCGCGATCGACCTCGCGGATCTTGAGCGCTGGCCGATGACCAAGGTGCTGCGGGACGCGGTCGGAGTGGACATCGCGCGCATCACGGACACGGTGGAGGCCCGCCTCGCCGACCCGGTGACCGCCGAGCTGCTCCAGGTCCCGCTGCTCTCGCCGATCCTGCACTACACGGGCGTGGCGTACGACCCGAAGGGCCGGGTCGTCGACGTGGCCCGGATCCACTACCGCGGCGACCGCTTCTCGTTCTCGGTGACGGTCGAGGCGCGCTGATCCTGTGAAAGTCCGGTGCGGTACCGCGCCCTGAAGGGGCGCGGGGAACTGCGCGACCAGCCACGGCCGGTCCGCAGCCGAAGACCGCCACTCCCGCGGCGCGCTTAGCATGCTGGCTGTGAGCGATGACGTGCCTCTCCTCGACGACCTGATGCCCTGGTCGGTGGCTCCGCCGCGGCTGGGGCGCGACTGGGTGGTCGCACCCGACGAGCGCACCCTGCGATCCCGCTGGGACCTGTTCGTACGGTCCGAAGGGGCCGAGCGGGAACGTCTTTTCGGCCCGACCCGGTCCCGTACGCTCCGCTCGGCGGTCGCCGCGCTGCCCGGCCGGACCTCCGGCACCGGCCCGCTGGCGCAGGAGCGGGGCCCGTGCCCCGACCCGGTCCGCATCCGGTACGGCCCCCTCGACGAGCAGTGGCTGATACCGGACCAGCGCCTGATCGACGCCGCCCGGCCGGAGCTGTGGCGGGTGGCGGACGAGCACCAGCTCTTCGCGGTGGAGCAGGCGTACGTGCCGAAGGACGCCGGGCCCGCGCTGACCGTCTCCGCCGTGCTGCCCGACGGCCGCTCCCCCGCCGGGCGGCCGGGCCGCATCCGCCCGCTGCACCGCCGCCCGGGCGGCCTCGAACCGAACCTCGCGCCGGGCCTGCTCCCCTTCCTCGCGCAGGCGTACGGATGCGAGGTCGCTCCGTACGACGTGCTCGCCTGGGCTATGGCGGCCGCCCGTCCGAGCGCCGCGGGGTGCGCGGTGCCGCTGCCGCGGGATCCCCGACTCTGGCCCATCGGCGTCGAGTTGGGGCGGCGCATGACCGCGCTGATGGTGCGCGGGGCACGCGGCGGCGAGAAGCCGCGGCTGCCCGGCGGGCGGCGGCCCTATGTGCGGGCGGCACTGCCGGCCCGCCCGCGGGAGCTGCGCTACGACGCCGAGGAGGAGACCCTGCACGTGGGCGACGGCGGGCGGATCTCGCCGGTGCCGCGCGAGGCGTGGGAGTTCGAGGCCGGCGGGGTGCGGATCCTCGATCTGTGGTTCCAGCGGCGCACGGAGCCCGCGGAGCCGGGCACGCTCGCCGCGGTCGGCCCGGCCGACTGGCCCCAGGAGCGGACCTCGGACCTGCTCGAACTGATCACGGTGCTCGCCCTGCTCGGCGAACTGGGTTCACAACAGGCCGAGTTGACGGACGCGATCACGAAGCCGCTGACGCGCGGCGAGCTCCGCACGGCCGGTGTACTGCCCGTACCGGACGGGGCGCGGCATCCCGCGTCCGTACTCGATCACCACGAGGAGGGACCCGGGGGTCAGTTCGCGCTGATCTGAGCAGCGCTCAGGCCTGATATTCCGTCAGATCGATGGAGTGGATGTTGAGCGCGTGCCCGAACTCGGGGTGCACCGTCTCGCGCTCCAGCTTCATGCCGAGCTTGCGCATCACGTTCTCGGAGGCCTCGTTGCCCACCCGGGAGATGCTGATGACCCGGTCGAGCCCGCGGTCCTGGAGCGCGAACTCCAGCGAGGCGTGGGCGGCCTCGGACGCGTACCCCTGACCCCAGAACGGCCGGCCGAGCCGCCAGCCGATCTCCACCTCGTGCGCCGCCTCGGGCAGGAAGTACGGCACGGACAGGCCGGTGAAGCCGATCAGCTCGCCGGAGCCGAGGAGCTCGACGGCGAAGAGCCCGAAGCCCTCGTCGTCCCACTCGTCCTCCCAGCGCTCGATGTTCTCGGCGGTCGTCTCCAGATCGCGGACCGAGCCGTCGCCGATCCAGCGCATGACCTCCGGGTCGGCGTTGATCTCCGCCATGGGGACGAGGTCGTCGTCGGTCCAGCGGCGCAGCAGCAGGCGGGGGGTGCGGATCTCGGTCATGGACCCATCCTGCACGGACTGGGGCCGAGCCGGAAATCCGCCCCCCGCTACTTGTCGAACCCGTCGAGCGTCCTGGTCAGCGCCCGCTCGAAGACCGCGTCCAGGTCGATGGGCCCCGAATCCTCCGCGAAGGCCGCGGCGAGGCGCGGGTAGCGGCCCGTGGAGACCTGGCTCAGGAGGTAGCCGATCCGCACCCCGTGCTCCTGCTCCTGCGACCAGGGCAGCGACCGGGTGCGCTCGGCGGTGGCGATCTCGTTGGCGACGTAGGTGGTGACGACGCCGTTCACCGAGGCGATCAGCTCCATCTTCGCGCCGTACCTGGCATCGAGCGGGTCCAGGCAGGTCATGCAGTGCTCCAGGTAGCGCAGCGCGTTCGGGCTGAAGCCGTACACCGGGGACATGAGGCGCGGCACCCAGGGGTGGCGGTGCATCAGCGCCCGGGTCTGGTGGGCGAGGCCGAGCATGTCGGCCCGCCAGTTGCCGGTCGGGTCGCTCAGCTCGTACTCGGCGCTGACCGCGTCCACCATCAGCTCGTAGAGGTCCTCCTTGCGCGGCACGTAGTTGTACAGCGACATCGTTCCGCAGCCGAGCCCGGCCGCGACATGGCGCATGGAGACCGCGTCGATGCCGTCCGCGTCCGCGATCCGCACGGCGGCGGCCGCGATGTCGGCACGGCTGAATGCGGGCCTGGGGCCCCGTCCGGCGCGCTCGGGGCGCGCCCAGATCACTTCTGGTTCAGCAGGTCGCCCTGCCATGGATCATCACCTCGCCCCCCATCCTAGTTACGTACGCCGTACGTAGTGCGCTATGGTGTGCCGCATGACAACTACGTACGCTGTACTTAGTGAAGGTCTGGAGAAGCGCTTCGGCGAGGTCCACGCGCTGCGCGGGCTCGATCTCGCGGTCGCCGAAGGCACCGTCTGCGGGGTGCTCGGCCAAAACGGCGCGGGCAAGACGACAGCCGTACGCCTGCTGACCACGCTGCTCGCGCCGGACGCGGGCTCTGCCCGGGTGGCCGGGTACGACGTGGTGCGCGAGCAGGACGCGGTACGCCGGCAGATCGGCGTCACCGGCCAGTCGACCTCGGTGGACGTCGAGCTCACCGGGCGGCAGAACCTCCAGCTGTTCGCCAAGCTGCACGGCATGCGCGGGGCGGCCGGACGTGAGCGCGCGGCCGAACTCCTCGATCAGTTCGGCCTGTTGGACGCGGCCGACCGCGCGGCCGGCACGTACTCCGGCGGCATGCGGCGCCGCCTCGACCTCGCCGCGAGCCTGCTCACCCGCCCCCGCGTGCTCTTCCTCGACGAGCCCACGACCGGGCTCGACCCGGGGAGCCGCAACCGGATCTGGGCCGCCGTGCGCGCCCTGACGGCCGAGGGCACGACCGTGCTGCTCACCACCCAGTACCTGGAGGAGGCCGATCGGCTCGCCGACGACATCGTCCTGATCGACCAGGGCCGCTCCGCCGTCACCGGCACCCCCGCCGAGCTCAAGGCCAGGATCGGCTCATACGCCCAGGTGGTGGTCGCCGCCGGGGACGGCATGGCCCAAGCCGCCGCCGTTCTGGACCAGTTGACCGGCTCCGAACCCCAACTCGACGCCGCCGGGCGGACGGTAGGCGCGGTCTCCATGGATGCCACCCTCACCCTTCCCCGCATCGTGCGCGAACTGGACGCGGCCGGGGTCCCGATCCTCGACGCGAGCCTGCGCCCGCCCACCCTCGACGAGGTGTTCCTGCGCCTCACCGACACCGCCGACTCCCGCAAGGAGCTTGTGACATGAGTTCACTCGCGTACGACAGCACAGCCCTGCTCGGCCGCCAGCTCCAGCGCATCAAGCACGCGCCCGGCGTGCTGATCCTCACCCAGACCATGCCGATCACGATGCTGCTGTTCTTCGGCTACGTCTTCGGCAGCGCGCTCGCCATGCCGGGCGAGCAGTACCGGGCCTATCTGGTGCCCGGCCTCCTGGTGGCCACCGCCGCGAACGGCCTGATGACCGGGATGTTCCAGGCCGCCCAGGACTCGCACCGCGGCGTGATGGACCGGCTTCGCACCCTGCCGATGAGCCGGGCCGCGGTGCCGGTCGGCCAGAGCGCGGCCGATCTGCTGACCACCGCCCTCGGCATGATCCCGCTGATGCTCGTGGGGCTCGCGGTGGGCTGGCGGATCGAGAACGGGCCGCTGGGCGCGCTCGGCGCCTTCGGGCTCCTGATGCTGCTCCGCCTGGCGACCACCTGGATGGGCTCGTTCCTCGGGCTCCTGACGCAGAGCGAGGAGGCCGCCGGGCAGCTGGGCTCGGCGACGTTCATCCTGCCGCTGCTCTCCAACGCGTACATCCCCACCGACAAGCTCCCCGGCTGGCTGCGCACGATCGCCGAGTGGAACCCGATCAGCGCCGTCGCCTCGGCCGTCCGCGACCTCTGCGGCAACGCCTCGCCCGCCCCGGACGCCGCCTGGCCGGTCGCCCACCCCGTGGCCGGCTCGCTCGCCTGGTGCGCCTTCCTGCTGCTCGTCTTCGTGCCGCTCGCGGTACGCCGCTACGCGAATTCGGGTCGCTGAGCAGCGCCAAGAGGTGACAAGGGCGGTCCGTACGCGATAGGTACGGCTATGAGCACTCAGCCGCTGCCCCTCGCGGGCATCACCGTCGTCGCCGTCGAACAGGCCGTCTCGGCACCGTTCGCGACCCGCCAGCTCGCCGATCTGGGGGCCCGCGTCATCAAGGTCGAGCGCACCGACGGCGGCGACTTCGCCCGCGGCTACGACACCGCGGCTCGCGGCCTCGCCTCGCACTTCGTGTGGTGCAACCGGGGCAAGGAGTCGGTGGCCCTCGACCTGAAGGACCCGCGCGGCCTGGACGTACTGCACCGGCTGATCGCGGACGCCGACGTCTTCGTGCAGAACCTCGCACACGGCGCGGCCGCCCGGCTCGGACTGGACGCGGCCACCCTCTGCGCGGCGCACCCGAGGCTCGTCGCCGTGGACATATCGGGGTACGGCTCCGAGGGCCCGTACGCGCACAAGCGGGCCTACGACATGCTGGTGCAGTGCGAGGCGGGCCTGGTGTCGGTCACCGGGACGCCCGAGCAGCCCGTCAAGGCCGGGGTCCCGGCCGCCGACATCGCGGCCGCCATGTACGCCTTCTCGGGCGTCCTGGCGGCCCTGGTGCGTCGCGGCACGACCGGACGCGGCGGTCCGGTGGAGATCTCGATGCTGGAGGCGCTCGCCGAGTGGCTCGGACATCCGCTGCACCATGTGATGCACGGGGGCGCCGAACCGGCGCGCACCGGCGTCGCGCACGCCGTGATCGCGCCGTACGACGCCTATCCCACGGCCGACGGCGGGCAGGTGCTGCTGTCGGTCCAGAACGACCGGGAATGGCGACGGCTCGCCCAACTCGTCCTGGAACAGCCCGAGTTGGCGGACGACCCGGCCTTCGCCACCAATGCGGCGAGGGTCACGCACCGGATGAAGACCGACGAGGTGGTGGCACAGGCACTGGCCGGGCTCACGGCGGCCGAAGCGGTCGGCCGGCTGGAGTCGGCGGGGATCGCCTGCGCCCGGCTCAACACGGTCGAGGATGTGGCCGCGCATCCGCAGCTGGCGGCACGGGACCGCTGGCGGGAGGTGGAATCACCAGTGGGGCCGCTGCGGGCGCTGCTGCCGCCCATCAATCTGGGCGGCAGTCAGGAGGCGCGTATGGGTGCGGTGCCCGCGCTCGGCGAGCACACCTGCGCAACACTGCGGGCCCTGGGAATGACGGACGAGCAGTTGGCAGAGCTGCGCCGGGACGGCGTGATCGCCTGAACGGGGGCGCCGGGAGTCGGGGATAGGTTCAGCCGCGGCTGCCGAAGAGCGAGCGGCGCAGCCGCCGCAGCGGTGCGAAGAGCGAGACGCGAGCGCTCTTGCTCTTGCGGGTGTGCGCAACGTCACGCGAGGTCAGCTCGCGCATCAGCAACGTCGCCTCGGCCGCCTCGCGCTGCGGGACGGCAGGGCCGCCGAGCACCGAGAGGTGGCGGTCGAGCCGCGAGCTGGTCGCACTGCTCCCGCAGGTGATGGCAGGCACTCGCGCCCTGCTGCGCACTGTTATCTGTTCCATGTCACTCCCCACCCGTACGAGGGCACCCGGCCCCGGGCAGGTTAACCCTATCGCCCCCGCATCACACTCGTGTATCCCGGTGGCAGGATTCACCTTGAGGGGCCGCAGGTTGACAACTACGCTCCGAATACCGCTGATTCCAGGGCGAGTTGGACACATCACTGACTGGTCATCACGCAGAGTCGCGACCTGTGTTCGCACGGGGTATGGATTGCCGTTCAAGGGGGCGGCAGCGGCCCGCCCCTGAGCTAACTTGGAAGGGTTTCTCCGCCGCGGATGGGGGGGCTCGCCAGTGAGCGAAGTGCCGGGCAGTGAGCAGCGATTGATCGCGGGGCGCTACCGGCTTCTCTCCCCCCTGGGCCGGGGCGGCATGGGCGTCGTGTGGCGTGCGCGGGACGAGGTCCTGGGCCGCGAGGTCGCCGTCAAGGAGGTCCTGGCCCCGGCCTCCCTCGACTCCCCCGAGGTGCGCCGGCTGTACGCCCGTCTGGAGCGGGAGGCCTGGGCGGCGGCCCGGATCTCGCACCGCAACGTGGTGACCGTGTATGACGTGGCCACCGAGGACGGGCGGCCGTGGATCGTCATGGAGCTGGTGCGCGGCCTCGCGCTGTCCGACGTCCTGGACGCGGAGGGCCCGCTGGGTCCGCAGCGCACCGCGCGCATCGGCGCCGAGGTGGTCGCGGCGCTGCGGGCGGCGCACGAGGCGGGGGTGCTGCACCGCGATGTGAAGCCGGCGAACGTGCTGCTCGCCAATGACGGCCGGGTGGTCCTGACCGACTTCGGCATCGCGACGGTGGCGGGGACACAGACGCTCACCATGACCGGCGAAGTCGTCGGATCGCCCGAATTCCTGGCCCCCGAACGGGCATTGGGGCGCACGCCGGGACCGGCTTGCGACCTGTGGTCCCTCGGGGTGCTCCTGTACGCGGCGGTCGAGGGCAACTCGCCGTTCCGGCAGAACACTCCGCTGTCCACGCTGCGGGCGGTGGTCGACGACGCGCTGCCGCCGCCGCGCCGGGCGGGTCCGCTGACGCCGGTGATCGAGGGGCTGCTGCGCAAGGACCCGGCCGAGCGCTGGGCGGGCGAGGAGGCCGAGCACCAGTTGCGGGTGGTCGCGGCGGGCGGCTCGGTGCGGCCTCCGACGGGGCCGTCCGAGGCGACGACGGTGGCGGCCGGAGCTCCGGGCGTGCCGCCGACGCCCGCGATGCCGCTCCCCGCGGCCCCTCCCGGCGGCGGCACGACGGCGACGCGGGACGCCGAGCCCTCCCGGCACACGGGGGCGGTGCTGCTCGCCGGGATCCTGGTGCTGCTGCTCGCGCTCGGCGGGCTCGTGTACGCGCTGGTGCGGGACAACGGGCAGAGCGGCCACGGAGGTTCATCGAGCGGCGGCTCTCCCGCCCCCTCCGTCTCGCACTCCTCCCAGGTGCCCGGCACCTCCGCCGCCACGAGCGGCGGGAACAGCCCGTCCTCGTCGCCGAGCGGTAGCGCGAGCCCCTCCTCCTCCGCCTCCTCGTCGCCGCCCGCCCAGTCGGTGGAGGTCAGCCTCCAGGTGGTGCGCGGGAGTTACGAAGGGGTGTGCCCGGCGCCGAACGCCCAGGCGCCCTCGATGGTCGCCGTCTTCACCGTGGGGCGTACGCCGGCGGATGTGGAGTACCGCTGGGTCACCAGGGACGGCCAGTCCTCGGACCCGGGGTGGAAGACGCTCTCGTTCGCCGCGGGCGGGCCGCGCACCCGGCAGGTGGTGCACACCGAGTCGCCGGCGCAGAGCGGCTCCAACGAGCTTCATGTCGAGGTGCGCCGGCCCGTGAAGGTGTCGTCCGACGCAGGTGCGTACAAAGTCACTTGCAAGGAGGAGACCCCGACGGGCGGGGCCTCCTCCTCGTACTCGCCACCGGGCTCGGCTCCGCCCGGCGGGTGAGCGAAATGATCAGGCCGCGTTGGTGAAGGTCGGCAGGTAGCCGCCCGCCTGGCCAGCCGCGGTGGGGTGGTAGGACTCGCCGATGTTGGTCCAGACGACGCTGTTCAGCCACGGGCTGCCCGAGCAGATCTCGTGTCCGGTGAAGGCCGGCACGACGTCCGCGAAGCTGAAGCCGTGGTCGGCGGCGCGCTTGGCGGTCACCGAGTTGAGCTCGTCGGCGGCGCCGTTGATCGCGGAGCGCGAGTTCTCGCTGAGGCCCGCGACGCAGTTGCCGCCGATCTTGTAGAAGTGCGGGTAGCCGATGACGACGACGTCGGCGTTGGGAGCCTTGGATCTGATCGCCGAGTACACCGAGTCGAGCAGACCGGGCAGCGTCGAGTCGACGTAGGCGCGGGCCGATGCCACCTTGCTGAGGCAGGTGGACTCCGAGTACAGGACGCAGTTGGTCATGACGTCCGAGAAGCCGGCGTCGTTGCCTCCGATGGTGATCGAGACGAGGTCGGTGGTGGAGCTGAGCGGGCCGAGCTGACTTGACGTCACATCACCCGTACGAGCTCCGGAGCACGCGGTGAAGCTGAACGATGCGGGGGAATGCGCCGCCGCCCACAGGGCCGGGTAGGCCTTCGTGGAGCGCTTGCAGCTGCCGCTCGAACTGTCGTAGCTCCCGGCTCCGACGCCGGAGGAGTACGAGTCGCCGAGGGCCACGTAGTGGGATCCGGCCGCCTGGGTTGCCGCAGCGGCCACGCCGGCCCCGGTGAGGGAAAGCGCGACAGCCAGCACGAGCGCCCATGCATATGCCGCGATTCGGGACAGTTTCATGGAACCTCCTTGTAGCGGGTTTTCCGCCACGGCAGTGGTACCAGCCCCCACAGGTCGCGGGAAGTGTCCATGCCAAGAACAACCGACGGACATCTGCGGCTATCTGGCGATCCGTCAGCAACTCGCGAGTAATCCTTCACCGGAGCACCACACTCCGCTGACTGTCCGTCAATACTCGTTCACCACACGCGAATCGGTGTCTTGACGGGACTGTCCGAACTGCGTCACATTGAAGCCTCGCATCCGGCGCATCGGGGGGAACCGTCGCCAATGCAGACCATCAGTGACAGATCGGCAGTGGGCGCGTCCGTCGCCGCCGACCTGCCGCCCGTCCTCGCGGGAGCGGCTCTCGCCGTCTCGGCCGTGGGTGCCGTCCTGGCCTTCGCCGGCCTGGACTCTCCGCTGCGCGCTCCGCTCGCGCTCTTCTACCTGGTGGCCGCACCCGCGGAAGCGGCCGTATTCGCACTGCGCCGACTGGAACCGCTCGCCCGCATGGTGGCGTCGTTATCAGGAGCAGTACTCATCGATGTACTGACTGCCGAAAGCATGGCAGGTCTGCACCTTTGGTCGACCCGGAACGGCATCGCAGCCGTGGGCGTGATCAGCCTTCTCCTCTTCCTGCTTGGGACGGGGGTGAATCGCTCCGGATGTGACCGTGAAAGTCCGGTCAAAAACACAGAAACGTGAGGCCTCGACTGAGGTCTTGCCATACAGTCCCAGTCATCAATACCGTCTTACATCCACCCGCAACGGTCCATCATGCAAAACGGCGCTAGGGGAGGGCTCAAGCGCCGCGACGGATACCGGGGCGGGGCGCGGTAGGGGGGTGCCGTGCTCGGTCTTCGTCATGCGTGGGCCGGAACACGGGCCGCGCGGCCAGCAAAGCCAGCTCACCCAATTAGTGCGGTGCGCCATGCCGTCATGACCGGGGTGAGAACCCCCCTTTCGTAACCGGAAACTCATCCGGACCACCCGGGGGCGGGCGGTCCACCGGACGAGAGGGACAGAGACTCATCATGACTTCTTCCGTGCGCCCGGCTGTCCCGGGCCAAGATCAATTAATTGCGGAATCGCCGGCCGGTCACGCGACCTCCGGCACCAACAGCCGAATATCCGCTGCGTACCGACCGGTTTCGGCGAATCTCGCCATTGCACCGCCGGTGAGCGTCGTGATCCCGGCGATGAATGAGGCCGAAAACCTTCCGCATGTGTTCAAGACACTTCCGGACTGGATCCACGAAGTCGTCCTGGTCGACGGGAATTCCACCGACAACACCGTGCAGGTCGCCCGCGAGCTGTGGCCCGACGTCAAGGTCGTCAAGCAGGTCGGCAAGGGCAAGGGCGACGCCCTGATCAGTGGCTTCGCCGCCTGCACCGGCGACATCATCGTCATGGTCGACGCGGACGGCTCGGCGGACGGCGAGGAGATCGTCAGCTACGTCTCCGCGCTGGTGGGCGGCGCCGACTTCGCCAAGGGGTCCCGTTTCGCCAACGGCGGCGGCACCGACGACATGACCCCGATCCGCAAGCTCGGCAACGCCGTCCTGTGCGGCATCGTGAACCGCAAGTTCGGCGCCCGTTACACCGATCTCTGCTACGGCTACAACGCCTTCTGGAAGCACTGCCTGGACAAGATCGTGCTCGACTGCTCCGGGTTCGAGATCGAGACCCTGATCAACATCCGGATCGTCAAGGCGGGCCTGCGTGTTCAGGAGGTCCCCAGCTACGAGTACAACCGGATCCACGGTGTCTCCAACCTCAGCGCGGTGCGCGACGGCATCCGCGTCCTGAAGGTGATACTCCGGGAGAAGGCCGTGCCCCGGGCACACCGGCGCACGCAGGCCGTCTTCCTGAACACACGGCGGGGAGAAGCATCTTGACGGAGCGTCAATTCTCCGTGGTGATCTGCGTGTACACCGAGGACCGCTGGGAGGACATCCTGGCGGCGGTCTCCTCGGTGCGCACGCAGTCGCTGCCGGCCCTGGAGACGCTGCTCGTGGTGGACCACAACGAGCGGCTCCTGGACCGGCTCACCAAGGAGTTCGAGGAGTACGCGGCGTCCGGGGAGGTGCGGGTGCTCGCCAACGCGGGCCCCCGCGGCCTCTCGGCCGGCCGCAACACGGCGATCTCGGTGGCCCGGGGCGAGTTCGTGGCCTTCCTCGACGACGACGCGGTGGCCGAGCGCGACTGGCTGCGGCACTTCGCCGAGGGGTACGACGACCCGCGCGTGATGGCGGTCGGCGGCCGCACGATGCCCGCCTGGGCCTCGGGGCGCAGGCCCGCCTGGTTCCCCGAGGAGTTCGACTGGATCGTCGGCTGCACCTACCGGGGGCTGCCGCCGGGCCGCGTCGAGGTCCGCAACGTCCTGGGCGGCAACGCCTCCTTCCGTACGTCCGCCTTCGACGCGGCGGGCGGCTTCGCGACCGGCATCGGCCGCGACGGCGACAAGCGCCCGCTCGGCTGCGAGGAGACCGAGCTGTGCATCCGGCTCAGCAAGGCACTGCCCGACGCCGTGCTGCTCATCGACGACCGCTCGGTGATCCACCACCGCGTGCCCGCGGCGCGCGAGCGCTTCGGCTACTTCCGTACGAGGGCGTACGCGGAGGGCCTCTCCAAGGCTCTCGTGGCCCGAAGTGTGGGCTCCGGCAGGGGACTTGAGTCCGAGCGGCGCTACACGACACGGGTGCTTCCGGCCGGTGTGGTGCGCGGCGTGCGGGACGCGGTGCTCGGCCGGGCCGGCGGCGCGGGCCGGGCGGGCGCGATCGTGACCGGCGTCGCGGTGGCGACCGGCGGCTATCTGCTCGGCACCGTACGGGCACTGAGGGGCGAAGTCACCTTCACCGTGGCCCCCATCGAACGCGTACCGGTCACGGAGACGGACGAGGAGGGCGAGGCGGCATGACGGCGAGCGGTCCCGTGCCCATCCTCATGTACCACGCGGTGGCGCACAGCCCCGCGAAGGCGGCGTTCGGCCTGTCCGTCTCGCCGGACGCCTTCGCCGACCAGATGGAGCTGCTCGCCGAGCTCGGGTGCACCCCGGTCACCACGGCCCGGCTGGCGCACGCCTGGCGCACGGCGGGAGCGCTTCCACGCCGCCCCGTGCTGATCACCTTCGACGACGGGTACGAGGGCGTGCACCGCCACGCCCTTCCGGTCCTCACCAAGCACGGCTTCGCCTCCACGCTCTTCGTCTCCACGGGCTGGCTGCGCGGTGCGTACGACGACGGAGGCGCCCTGGACACCATGCTGGACTGGGACCAGGTGCGCGAGCTCGCCCGGGGCGGCTGCGAGATCGGCGGGCACAGCCACAGCCACCCGCAGATGGACCAACTCACCGATGAGCGGCTCTGGTTCGAGACGCTGCGCTGCAAGGAGATCCTCACCGACGAGCTCGGCCGGCGCCCCGTCTCGTTCGCCTATCCGTACGGCTACTCCAGCCGGCGAGTGCGGCGCACGGTGCGCTCCGCGGGCTTCGCCCAGGCGCTCGCCGTGGGCAATGCACTGGCCGAGCGGCGCCAGGGTCCGTACGCCCTGGAGCGGGTGACGGTCCGGCGCACCACCGGTCTCGACGAGTTCGAGCGGCTCGTCGTGGGCACCGGCCGCGACATCGCGCGCGACTTCGCCGGTGACCGCGTCCTGACGAAGGGCTACGCCATGGTCCGCGGGGCCAGGCGGGCCGGGCGCAGGCTCGGCGGCAACCGATAGAGCCGTGTACCGGACCCCACTCGGACACTGGATCTGACGAACAATCAGAAGGTGAGCGGTACCCGTGGCCGACGTGAGCACCGCCCAGGACCTCGCTGCCCCGACCCCGGACAAGCGCCGGGGCACCCCCCTCTTCCGCAACGCCTACGCCCTGATGCTGAACACGGGCATCAGCGCGGTGCTCGGGCTCGGCTTCTGGCTGATCGCCGCCCGGTACTACACCGATGACGCGGTAGGCCAGGGCTCGGCGGCGATCGCCGCGATGAAGTTCCTCGCCGGGATCACCGCGCTGACCCTGACCGGCGCGCTGGCCCGCTTCATCCCCGTGTCGGGCGCCGCCACCGGTCGCCTGGTCCTGCGCACGTACGCCCTGAGCGCGTGCGTCGTCGGCGTGGCCGCGCTCGTCTTCATGGAGACGCTGGACTTCTGGGGGCCCTCGTACCGGTTCCTGCACGGCCCGCTCAAGGGGCTCGGGTTCATCGCGGCGGTGATCGCCTGGTCGATCCTCACGCTGCAGGACGGGGTGCTCACCGGGCTGCGCAGCGCGTTCTGGGTGCCGGTCGGCAACACCGCGTTCTCCGCGGTCAAGCTGGTGCTCCTGGTGGCGATCGCGGCCTCGCTGCCGACCAGCGGGGTGTTCGTGTCGTGGGTCGCGGCGATCGCCGTGTCCGTGCTGCCGCTGGGCTGGCTGGTGTTCCGACGCCTTGTCCCCCGCCATGTGGAGCTCACCGTGCACACCGCCCGGCCGCCGAGCTACCGGGAGCTGGGCCGCTTCCTGGCCGGCGACTACACGGGCTCTCTGTTCGCGCTCGCCGTGGTCTACCTGGTGCCGGTGATCGTGGCCTCGCAGATCAGCTCGGCCGACAACGCGTACTTCTACATCACCGCGACCATCGGCGGCACCGTCGAACTGCTCGCCATCAACATGGGCGCCTCGCTGACCGTCGAGGGCGCGCACGATCCCGAGCGGCTCGGCCGCAACGCGCGGGCCGCGCTGCTCCGCATGATCAAGATCGTGGTGCCGATCTGCGGGTTCCTCTTCGCCTTCGCGCCGCACATCCTCCACGTGTTCGGCGAGGGGTACTCCCGCCACGCCACGGCGCTGCTGCGCTGGCTGGTGGTCGGGGCGCTGCTGCGGGTGGTGATCGAGCTGTACTTCGCGGTGCTCCGCGCGCGGAGCCGTACGGCCGGACTCGCCTGTCTCCAGGGCGCGTTGTGCGTCCTCGTGCTCGGGTCCACGCTCGCGCTGTTGCATCCGCTGGGCCTGACGGGCGTCGGCATCGCGGAGGTCGCGAGCCTTTCGGTGATCGCGGCGATCGCGGCGGTCAAGCTGTTCGGGGTGCTGCGCTCGACCGAGCCTCAGCGGGTCAGCCAGCGCACCTCGTAGGCGGCCATCGGGAACGACTTGCCGTCGACCTTGGCGTCGATGGACCGGTCGAGGGTGTTGACGACGAGCACGTCCTTGCCGCTGGCGAGCACGCGCACGTTCGGCACGTCGTCGGCGGCGATGCTCACGGTGGTGAAGTCGGTGCCCGGCGGGAAGGCCTTGGCGAACTTGGCGATCAGCGCGTACATGGGCAACTCCTTGCCCCCGTCGTCCCGTTGGGTCGGCGTCCACAGACAGCCGGGGCACGCGCCGCTCTGCTCCTGAGGGCTCCAGTAGAAGGCGGTGCTGGTGCCGCCGCGCGCCAGGGCCATCATGCCGGCGGCCTGAGTGGCGACGCGCTGCTGCTCGCTCCAGCCGGACTTGTCGGGCTCGACGTAGTACTCGGCCCACCACACGGGCAGGCCGGACTGCTTGCGCACCCACTCGGTGACGGCGGTCAGCTTGTCGGCGGCGCCGAACGCGTTGGGCAGCATCTGGTTGGTGCGGGTGAAGCTGGCGCCGTCGACGACGACGAAGTCGGCGCCCTTCTTGTGCTTGTTCCAGTAGGTGAAGGCGTCGAGCACCCGCTGGTCGACCGAGCCCCAGGGGCCCTTGAGGCCGGACGCGTACGACTGGTCCTGCGGCCCGTAGCTGTCCATGACCAGATAGGGCCCGCCGACGAGATTGTTCCCGTTGACCTTCTTCAGGGCGTCGTAGACCTGGTTGTAGAGCTGGGTGTAGCCCTCGTAGTTCCAGCGCTGCGCGGAGTCGTCGTAGAAGCCCTTGAGCTCGTTCCAGACGATGAAGTGCCGTACGTCCGGGTAGCGTTGGGCCACTTTCGCGGCCAGGGCGGCGAAGTCCTTGTAGTGGGTCGGCAGCGGCGCCGACTCCAGCGCATTGACGCTCCAGTCCGTCTTGCTCGCCCCGGCCCGGCCGCCCTTCATCCAGTCGGGCGCACAGCACAGCGTGATCACGGGAGTGGCCCCGGTGGAGCGGATGAACTTGACCCTTCGGTCGAGATCCGAGAAGTCGTACGTGCCCGGCGACGGCTCGGGGTTGCCCGCGCCCCAGCCCATGATCGCCTGGTCCTGCGGCAGGCCTTGGGCCGAGAGCAGGTCCCGGGCGCGCGTCACCGCGTCGCCGTCGCCGGTGTCGGCGCTGTACTGGGTGTGCGTGAAGCCCCAGCCGAGCGCGGGGTCGGTGTTGCTCGCGCCGGTCCGGCCGGGTCCGGACTCGCCCGCGTTTCTGCTCGTACAGCCGCCGGTCGTCAGGATGAGGGCGAGCGCGGCCAGGAGCGCGGCGACCAGCACCGCCGGGGTCCTGGGCCGCGCCCTGTCGGGCCTGCGGCTGCGGACGGTGGTTCCACGATGACGTTCCATCACGGGGCAGCGTATCGGCGGTAGATGCCATTCCGGTCAGTTTTTACCTGAACAGGGACAGAACGTCCCCCAACCATCAACGGGACAAAACAGGTGCACGCGCGGGGCTGTTGCCGGATCATGGGGGCATGTCCCCTGCCCCAGAAGCCGCGCTGCCGATCCGGCTGACCGTGGACGACAGCGATTCGCCCTCCGATGTGGTCGACGCGCTCTTCCTCGGCCGCTTCGCCACGGGCGAGCAGCCGTTCTCGCACAGCTCGTCCATCGACCGGGTCAAGAAGGGCTTCAGCCTGCTGCCACCCGGCGCGAAGGTGCTGCGCGCCGCCCGCGACGACGACCGCAGCGCCACGCTCGCCGAGGGCGAGGGCTGGACCCTGCTCGTCTCGCGCTGGAACCGGGGCGCGGACGTGACGGTGACCGCGACCACCGAGGAGCTCGCCGCCCAAGTCCTGAGACAGGCCACCGAGGGCGCCGAGGACGAGCCGGAGCCGCAGCCCGAGAACGTCACGATGGGCTTTTGGTACGTGTCCCCTCGGCGCGGCCCGCACCGCACGACCCGGCAGATCGCGGCCGGCACCTGGGACGAGGTGCGGCCCAACTACACGGCGCCGGTGGCCGATGCGATGGACCGCCTGATGAAGGTGACCCCGGACGACATCGCGGGCCGGCTGCTGCTGCTCCACGGGCCGCCGGGCACCGGCAAGACCTCGGCACTGCGCACCCTGGCCCGGTCCTGGCGCGACTGGTGCCAGGTGGACTGCGTGCTCGACCCGGAGCGGCTCTTCAACGACGTCGGCTATCTGATGGACATCGCGATCGGCGAGGACGACGGCAGCGCGAAGGGCCGCTGGCGGCTGCTCCTCCTGGAGGACTGCGACGAGCTGATCCGCGGCGAGGCCAAGCACACGGCGGGCCAGGCCCTCTCCAGGCTGCTCAACCTGACCGACGGCCTGCTCGGCCAGGGCCGCAACGTCCTGGTGGGCGTCACCACCAACGAGGACCTGGAACGCCTGCACCCCGCGGTGGTACGCCCCGGCCGCTGCCTCGCCCGCATCGAGGTCGGCCCGCTGACCCGGGCGGAGGCGGTCGGCTGGCTGGGCACGGAGGAGGGCATCGCCCGCGACGGAACCACCCTGGCCGAGCTGTACGCCCTGCGCCGTGGAACGTCCCCGGCATCGGTGCCCGATCAGCGGGGTGCGTCGGACGAGGGGCTGTATCTGTAACTCCCTGCGCCTTGTGACTCCCGAGGGGCGCGGGGAACTGCGCGACCAGCCACCCCCAAACCGCACCCGGTCTCTCGTCGGCTCTCACCGCCGGAGCCACGCGGCGGAGCCGCAGAGTGTCACGGCCGGGAAGGGGCGGGGAGGGGAACAGCCCGCCGCAGGCGCCCTACTTCCCGTACGCCGCCCGCAGCGCATCCTCGACTGCGGCGCGGGCGGCGTCGCGGCCGAGGCCGAGCCGGTGGACCTCCCCCGCGTACGCCGCGGCGGCGGCTGCCGCGAGCCGCTGGGAAGCATCCCCCGCCGCCGCGACGAACGTCCCATTGCGCCCCCGGGTCTCGATGACCCCGTCCGCCTCAAGGGCCCGGTACGCCTTGGCCACCGTGTTCGCGGCAAGCCCGAGTTCCTCCGCGAGGCCCCGGACGGTGGGCAGTTTGTAGCCCACGGGCAGCTTCCCGGACCGGGCCCGGTCGGCGATCTGGGCGCGCAGTTGCTCGTACGGCGCGGTGGCCGCGCCCTGGTCAATCACGATCTTGAGGGTCACAGCCCCGATTCTCCCCCGCGGCCGCGCTCCGCGAAAACGGGCGGCGCCGCGTGCGGGGCGAAAATGGGAGGCACCCGGCCTGCGCTCCCACGTACCGTGCGAATCCTTCCGCTACGAGATATGTGCCACGGAGGTACGTCATGTCCGCGAGCTCGGCCGAGGCCGGCACCCGCATCGAGGTCGTCCTGGTCAAGGCCGGGCGCACGAAGCTGCGTTACCCGGCGTCGGTGGTGTCCGACGACGGCACCCGGCTGACCGTGCACGCCCCCTGGGCGGCGGAGGGCACCCGCGACTTCGGCTTCGTACGGTTCGAGCCGGGCGATGTGTTCACCGAGCACTACTGGCGCGACCGCTGGTACGCCGTGAAGGAGGTCCGCGACGCCGACTCGGTGCTGAAGGGCTGGTACTGCGACATCACCCGGCCCGCGGTGGTCCAGGGCGGCGAGCTGATCGCCGAGGACCTGGACCTCGACCTCTGGGTCTCGGCCGACGGCGCGACCGTACTGCGCCTGGACGAGGACGAGTTCGCCGAGAGCGGCCTGACCGAACGCGACCCCGAGGCCGCGGCCCGCGCCGTGGCCGCCCTGGACGAGCTCGAACTCCTCGCGAAACTGGGCCGGTTCACGGCACTGATCGACTGAGGCCCGCCGCGGCCGCGGAGGCGTACAGCCCGCTCCCCGGCGACTGCCGCGGTCAGGCCGCGACCGGCACCGCCACCGTGGCGACCACCGCATACCGTTCATCGTCCACCTCGCGTCCCCACAACCGCGCGTCCCCCGACAGCCGTTCATAGCGCGCCTCGGCCTTCAACTCACCGAGTGCGCCGATGAGTTGCTCGGCCGGTATGCCGGTGCCGCCCCACACCCCCTCGACCAGGATCAGCCTGCCGCCCGGCCGCAGCAGCGACCACCAGTGCCGCAGCGCCGCCTCGTGGTCGGGCAGCGCCCACACCACATGGCGGGCCAGGATCACATCGAAGGTGCGGCCCTCGACGGGCGGCCGCGCCGCGTCCCCGGTCAGCACCTCCGCGCCGGTACCGGCCAGTTTGGCGCGGGCCCGCTCGGCCATCCGGGGCGACAGGTCGACGGCCGTGATCCGGTGGCCCCGCCCGGCGGCGAGCAGCGACAGGCTCCCGGTGCCGCACCCGAGGTCGAGGAGGTCGCCCGCGCGGTCCGGCAGCCATCCCGCGAGGCGCTCGTCCCACGCGGCCCGCACCGCGGGGTCGAGCAGCCCGTGATCGGGCTCCTCGTCGAACGTGTCGGCCTCTTCGTCCCAGTCGATGTCCATGCCCCGATCGTGCCAGGCACCACTGACAATCGGCCCGCCGATCAGCCCCAGCCCGCCTCGCCACCGGCTCGCGGGCCCAGCACCTTGCGGTAGTGGAGGCGGTCGTAGGGCCCGTCCACACGGCGCTCGACGAGTTCGTACCCGTACCGCGGATAGATCTTCTGGTTCTCCCACATCATCGCGTTGGTGTAGAGCCGGACCTCGGGCAGGCCGAGCGCCCGCGCGCGCTCGTCCACGAAGTGCAGCAACCGGCGCCCGAGGCCGGTGCCCTTGACGTCGGGGTGGACGGAGATCGAGTCGAGGAAGAGGTGGTCCGGCTCGGGGACGAGGACGAGGACCCCGACGACCGGGTCACCGGTGACGAAGACCCGCCCCGCCGCGACGTTCGCCGCATGGTCGGCCTCCATGGGCACGGGCACGACACCGATCCGTTCGACATAGGGGTGATAGGCGGCATCGGTGACCTCCTTCACGCGGGGCACGTCGTCGGGGGTCGCGAGCCGGATCTCATCGTTCATGGGGCCACGGTACGTCGCGGACGGGCCTGTTCTTAATCAGTTCTGAGTGGGTCCTTAAAGCGACCATAAGGATCGCCATCACCCGCTCCCAGCAGGGGATTTCACGGTTTCCCGGGGCTAGCGTGCTGATCGCCGGACGGGACATCCGGCAGTCGAAACCCCCACGCCCCCATGCCCGTGCACCATCGAAGGAGTACGCCACGATGACCTTCCCCCAGCTCTCCACCGCGTTCGAGCAGCGGGGACCCCGTCGGCGCAGGGCCGCCGTCGTCGCCGCGCTCGGCTTCACACCGCTCGCTCTGACGGGGCTTGCGGCCGGGCCCGCCGCGGCCCACGGTTCCATGACGGACCCGGTCAGCCGGGTCTCGGCCTGTTACGCGGAGGGGCCGGAGAGCCCCAGGTCCGCGGCGTGCAAGGCCGCCGCCGCGGTCAGCGGTGCGCAGGCCTTCTACGACTGGAACGCGGTGAACATGGCCAACGCCGCGGGCAAGTCGAAGGAGATCATCCCGGACGGCAAGCTGTGCAGCGGCGGCAACGACAAGTACCGGGGCCTGGACCTGCCGCGTGCCGACTGGCCGGCCACCAAGCTCTCGGCGGGCAGCCACACCTTCCACTACAAGGGAACGGCCCCGCACAAGGGCTCGTTCGAGCTGTACATCACCAAGGACGGCTACGACCCGTCGAAGCCGCTGAAGTGGTCGGACCTGGAGGCGACGCCGTTCGTCAAGGTCACCGACCCGCCGATGCAGGGCGGCGACTACGTCTTCGACGGGAAGATCCCGGCCAGGTCGGGACGCCACCTGATCTACTCGATCTGGCAGCGCTCGGACAGCCCCGAGGCCTTCTACACGTGCTCCGACGTGGTGTTCGGCAAGGACAGCGGTACGGCGGGCGCCCCCGCTCCGGCGGCCTCCGCGCCCACCGACAAGGAGATCGCGGACGGCGCGTCCAAGTCGACGGTCCAGCACCATCACGGCGGCGCCACCACGGGTACGCAGCCGAGCACCGCCCCTGCGGCAGAGGCCGGTACAACCGGCAACCAGCCGCAGGCGGACGGGGCGGCGGCCACTCCGGTCGCCGCGGCCGGCACGCAGAACCTGGCCGAGACCGGGGGCGACAGCAGCACCCCGTACCTCGCCATCGCGGGCGCGGGCGCGATCGCCGTCGGCGCCGCCGCGCTCTTCGCGACACTGCGCCGCAAGGCCGCGGCGGCGGGCCGCCACAGCCGCTGACCCGCACGCACACGCCGCCCCTCCCGGATGCCGGGAGGGGCGGCTTCGCACGCTCGCACGGTCCGGCGGGGGTCAGCCGATGACGGATGCGCAGGTGGTGGGGGTGGCATGCGCCGGATCCAGCGCGTTGGCCACCTCGTGGTAGGCGACGCGGTCGGTGAGACCGATCGCCACGTGGTCGGAGAGGTCGAGCACGCACTTGTCCTGGAGGAGGACGTTGTTGACGTCGGGACCGTCCAGGAACTGCGAGCGGTAGGGGGTGACCACCTCGTCGTACTTGGTCGCGATGACCGTGTAGTGAACTCCGGGGACGGTGTCGCCGCCCTGGTTCAGCTTGGTGATGAACGGCGACCCTGCCATCTGGTCGGCGAGTGCCGGGGTGGCGAGCGTCAGCAGGTCCTGGGCGCCGGGGAAGTACGGCAGGAGCTGGGTCAGGCCGTCGAGGGTGGTGCCGTGGTTGTCGGGGGCGATCCCGACGAGGGCGTTGACCTTGGAGGCGCCGCCGAGGAACTTCAGGTACCAGCGCGGCATCATGCCGCCCTGCGAGTGGCCGACCAGATCGGCCTTGGGCGTGCCGGTCGCCGCGAGCACCTTGTCGACGAAGGCGGCGAGCTGGGCCGCGGACTTGTCGATGGGGCCGAGCCCGTCGAACAGGGGCACTCCGGGGAGCTGGCCGTAGTCGAGCGAGAAGACGCAGTACCCGCGGTTGACCAGATACGGGGCGAGGGCCAGCCAGTTGTCGGTGCCGTTGCCGAAGGTTCCGTGTACGAGGACGACGGGCCGGGGGTGGGCGGCGGACGGCTTGCAGGAGTAGTCGTTCCAGCCGCTGCTCGGCGCGGACTGGGCGTGCGCTGCGGTTGCCGGGGCGAGCGAGGCCGCGGCGGCGAGCAACAGCGCCGACAGCGGTCTGAGCACACGTTTCCAGGGCAGCATCGGGTGATCTCCTTGCGGCTCAAGGGAATTTCGATGGGGGGTTCGCCCTGCGGCCCGGACCACAAGTGAGGTGCCGTACTGGGTGCGTACGGGGCGTGCGCACGCCAAATTACGCACGAGTAGCGTAGGAGTGAAGTTACGCGTCAGTAAAAAGTGTCGTGTCGTCCTGTCGATGTGCTTGCGACGGACCGGCAGCCACCCCCGAGTTCCCTCAACTCCGGTCCAGTTGTAGGGAGTTCGCAACGACACGCCCCCGGTTCGTCCCAGTCCGGCGACTGCACGCCGGGTATCACCTCCATCGCTGTACGTTCACGGCGAGTGCCGATGCCTTGGGGGGAACCATGCGCAAGATCCTGCTCGCGACCGCCGCCACCGCCTGTCTCGCCCTGACCGCCTGCAATCCCGGCGGCGGGTCGGGAAGCAAGCCGTCCGCAACACCCATGCCCACAACGCCCACGCCCGCCGGCACCCCCGGGGGCGGCTCGGCCACGCCGTCGAGTTCGGGCCCCGGGGCCAGCCAGGCCTCTCTGGCTCTCGGCGTGCCGTCCCGGACCGTGGGGACCAAGCTCGTCGGCATCCTGGAGATCACGCCCACGACCGTCGTCTACACCAAGGAGGGGGATGGGACGGCCTCACGGTTCGGCACCTTCGCCGTCATCACCACCAAAGACGCCTCGCTGACGGCGAACGCCGCGGACGAGGAGCCCGCCGGCGCCAACGGGACCAAGGGCGGCTGGCGCTGGATCGCAGCCAATGGACAGAGCGTTGCCGAGGGAAACGGCACCGCGTACAAGGTCCTGGTGACCGGGTACAGCGGTGTCGGCAAGATCGAGCCGGGGACCTACCAGATGCGCTCCGAGGTCTTCGACCTGACACCGGAACAGGCCGAAGCAGGAGGCACGCTCGTCTACACGGACGCCACCAGGTCCGCGAGCCGCTGGACGATCCCGCCGACCGACTCCGGACCCCAGGTGGCCGACGTCAAGAAGCGGCTTGCTTCCTGAAGGCGGCTGCTCCACCGGCCTCAGGCCGCGTCCGACAGGGTGCCCGGGACGATGGCCCGGGGGCCGAACCTGGCGCGGGCCCGGTCGGCCACCGCCTCGATGCGGCGGGCCCGCTCGTCCCCGGGATCGAACGTCAGCTGGTGGGCGGCTCGTTCGGCCGGAGCGAGGCCCTCGGCCCGTAGCGAGATGCCTCGGACCCTGGCTCGTTGCAGGCCGAGCGCCGCGTGGAGGGCGTAGGCCAGGTCGGCCAGTGCGGGCGAGTGGGCCGAGGGCTCGGGCAGGGTGCGGGTGCGGGTGGTGGTGGACCGGTCGGCGTAGCGCACGGTGAGGTCGAGGGAGCGGCACACCTGACCGGCGCCGCGCAGCCGGACGCCGAGTTCCTCGGCGAGGGAGAGCAGCGCCCGGCGGTGGCGTACCGGGTCCAACTCGTCGCGAGGGAAGGAGCGTTCGGCAGCTAGGGACCGTGCGGAGGCGTTCGGGACCACGGGGGTGCGGTCGATGCCGCGGGCCCGCTCCTGGAGGTCGCGCCCCGGCCGGGCGCCGAGGATCCGCTGGACGGCGCCCGGCGGCGCATCCGCGAGGCGCCCCACCGTGTCGAGGCCGTACGCGCAGAGGGTGCGGGCGGTGGAGCGGCCGACGCCGTCCAGGGCGCGGACCGGCTTCGCGGCGAGGAAGCGGTCCACCTCGTCCGGGAGCACCGTGCGGGTCGTGCCGGGTCCGGCGTCCCGGGCCGCCGTCCTGGCCAGCATCGGGTTGGGTGCGAGCCCGATCGCGCAGTCCAGGCCGAAGTGGGCGAGCGCGCGGACCCGCAGGACGGCGGCGAGCTGCCCGGCGTCCTGGCCGAAGTACTTCTCGGCGCCGGCCAGGTCGGCGAGGAGGCCGTCGGGCGGGAGTGCCTGGACGACCGGGGTGAGGCCCTCGGCCAGCGCGATCAGGGCGGGCAGCGCCGCTTCGTACATCGGAGGGAGGTGGAAACGTGCACAGAGGATCATCCCGCGCTCCCCGGGCTCGAATGCCACAACTTCCGCCCGGTGGCGGCCTGTTCACCGGCCGGCTGCAGGTCGGCCCAGGGGTTCAGTTCGTAGCCGGTGGACAGGTGGATGCGGCGGCCGTTGTCGGGGGAGCCCTCGGTCGTGGTCCCGGCTTCTTCGGCCATGGATCCGAGCGCCTCGACCGGTTCGGGCGGGGTCGCGAGGCGGGCCGAGACCGCGTCCAGGCCGCCCTCGCGGCGCAGTTCGACGAGTTCGGCGAGGTTCCAGGCGCGCGAGCCGACGACGCTCAGGCTGCGCGGGCCGCGTCGCTGCACGACGCCCCGTACGAGGAGCAGCCAGGAGTGGAAGACGGTGTAGGCGCAGGCGTCGTGGCTGTCGTCGAAGAAGGCCAGGTCCACGAGGCCCGTGCCGTCGTCCAGGGTGCTGAAGACGACCCGCTTGCCGGAGCGGATCGGCGGGGTCTGGGTGGCCGCCTTGGCGCCCGCGACCAGGACGGTCCGGCCGTGCTCGGCGTCGCGCAGCCGCTTGGCGGAGACGACGCCGAGTTCGTTCAGGAACGCCGTGTGATCCTCCATCAGGTGGCGGGAGGCGTCCATGCCGAGGACGCCGAGTTCGGCGCTGAGCCGTTCCGCGTCGTCCAGGTCGGGCAGTCCGGCGCGGGCCGTCAACGTGCCGCCGTCCAGCGGGAGTTGGCCGCCTGCGGCGCGGCGGGCGCCGTGGAGTTCGGAGAGGTGGAGCAGCAGGTCGCGCCGGTTGGCGCCGAACGCGTCGAGCGCGCCGATCCGGGCGAGCCGTTCGGCGACCGGGCGGCCGGGCCTGGCCCGCTGCCAGAAGTCACGCAGTGAGGCGTAGGGCCGGCCGGCCTCGATCCGTCCGCTCTCGGCCTCGCTGATCCCGTGGACGTCACAGAGCGCGAGCCGCACCCCCCATTCACCGGACACCAGTTCGATTCCGTGTGCGACCGAGGACCGGTTCACATCCACCGGCAGGATCGGCACCCCGCGCCGCCGCGCGTCCGCGAGCAGCAGGCGCTTCGGGTACATCCCGGGGTCGTGGGTGAGCAGTCCGGCGTAGAAGGCGGCCGGATGGTGCGCCTTGAGCCAGGCCGACTGGTAGGTGGGCACGGCGAAGGCGACCGCGTGCGCCTTGCAGAAGCCGTACGACCCGAAGGCCTCCACGATCTCCCAGGTGCGGGCGATCACCTCGGGCAAGTAGCCGCGCCCTTCGGCGCGTTGGGCGAACCAGACCTTGATGCGGGCCTGCGACTCCGGATCGGAGAGCCCGCGCCGCACCCGGTCGGCCTCGCCCCGGCCGCAGCCGGTCATGATGTTCACCATCTCGATGATCTGCTCGTGGAAGACGACCACCCCGTAGGTGTCGCGCAGCGCGTCCGCCAGGTCGGGGTGCGGGAAGCGGACCGGGGCGCGCCCGTGCCGGGCCTCGATGAACGGGCGCACCATGTCGGCCGCGACCGGCCCGGGGCGGAACAGCGAGATGTCGACGACGAGATCGTGGAAGGTCGACGGCTGGAGCCGCCCGACCAGGTCGCGCTGGCCCGGCGACTCGATCTGGAAACAGCCCAGTGTCTCGGTGGACCTGATGAGCCGGTACGTCCTGGCGTCGCCCGGCGGGACCTGTGCCGGGTCGTCGATGTCGAGCTTCTCGCCCGTGGCCCGGCCGATCTCGGCGACCGCGTGGGCCATCGCGGACTGCATCCGTACACCCAGGACGTCCAGCTTGAGCAGGCCGAGGTCCTCCACGTCCTCCTTGTCGAACTGGGACATCGGAAACCCCTCGCCGCTGGTGGGCATGACGGGCGTGCGGCGCAGCAGGGAGGCGTCCGAGAGGAGCACTCCGCACGGGTGCATGGCGATGCCGCGCGGCAGGGCGTCCAGGGCCTCGACGAGCTCCCAGAGCTTGCCGTACCGGTCCATCTCCCCTGCCAGGGCCCGCAGTTCGGGAAGTTCCTCCAGCGCGGCGCGGGCGTCGCGGGCCCGGATGTGCGGGAAGGACTTGGCGATCCGGTCGGTCACGGCGGGGTCCATGGACAGGGCGGCGCCCACGTCCCGGATGGCGTGCCGCACCCGGTAGGTCTCGGGCATGGCGACGGTGGCGACCCGCTCGGTGCCGAATCGGTCGATGATCGCGCGGTAGACGTCGAGCCGGCGGGCGGACTCCACGTCGATGTCGATGTCGGGCAGCACCGGCCGCCGCTTGGACAGGAAGCGCTCCATCAGGAGCCCGTTCTCGACCGGGTCGGCGTGGGCGATGCCGAGGAGGTGGTTGACGAGCGAGCCCGCGCCGGAGCCGCGCGCGGCCACCCGGATGCCCAACTCCCGTACGTCGTCCACCACTTGGGCAACGGTGAGGAAGTAGGAGGCGTATCCCCAGTGCGCGATGATGTCCAGCTCGTGGTGCATCCGCTCCCAGTACGCGCGCCGGCCCGCGTAGCCGCGCAGCACCATGCCGGCCGCCGCCCGCGAGGCGAGGACCCGCTGCGGGGCGCGGTGGGCGGCGCCGACGAGATACGGCTCGGGGTAGCTGGCGGTGCCCATGCCGAGGTCGTCCTGGGGGTCGACGAGGCACTCGGCGGCGGTCTGTTCGGTCATGGCGAGCAGCCGGTGGGCCACGTCGCGGCGCCAGCCGGCCGCCTCGGCGACCCGCTCGGCGATCTTGAACATGGCGTCCGGGCCCTTGAGCCAGCGCTCACCGCTGTCGAACGGCGCCCGCACCGGCACCAGGCGCCGCGCCGCGTCCAGGACGTCGGCGACCTGGCCCTGCCCGGGGTCGGCGTAGCGCGCGGCGTTGGTGAGGACGGCGCGTACGCCCTGTTCGGCGGCGAAGCCGACGGTGCGCGCGGCGAGCCGGAGCGATCCCGGGCCGGTCCCCCTGAGTCCGTGGTGGACGGCTTCGAGGCGGAGCGCGTCGCCGTAGATCTCCCGCCAGGGCGCGAGGAGTTTCGCGGCCCGGTCTGGGCGGCCCGCACCGAGCGCGCGGCCGATCTCGGAGGCCGGGCCGAGCAGCACGGTGAGCCCTTCGGCGGGCAGCTCGGCGCGGGGCAGCAGCGGGCGGCCCTCGGCGGTGTGCGCGGCGCTGACCAGGCGGCAGAGCTCGGCCCAGCCGGCCGCGCCGTCACGCGCGAGGAAGGTGACCCGGGGGGCGGACTCGTCGACGAACGCACCGCCCCGTACGGGCGTGCGCCGCCGAGCCCACCCCCGGGCGGGGCCGGTTTCCCCGAGGTGTTCCGGCACGGCGAGATCGGCGCCGAACAGCGGCCGGATCCCCGCCCCGGCGCAGGCCTTGGCGAAGCGGACCGTGCCCGCGAGGGTGTCCCGGTCGGTCAGTGCGAGGGCGTCCATGCCGCGTTCGACGGCACGTTCCGCCAGCCGCTCCGGGTGGGAAGCCCCGTACCGCAGGGAGAATCCCGAAACGGTGTGCAGATGCGTGAAACCGGGCATCCGCACCTCCTACCAATCCGTTCTCACCTCCCCCTCCCTTCCACCATAGACCAGTTTCGAACGCACGTGCGACACATATGTTCGAATGCCGCTGTCAGGCCGTGGCGCTCTTGATCACCGCGAACGGGGCGCCGAACGGGTCGAGCAGCATCGCGAACCGCCCCACGCCCTCGCCGTCGGTGGCCGGGATGATGACGGTCGCGCCGAGCCCTTGGGCGCTGGCCACCGTGGCGTCGCAGTCCTCGACCTCGAAGTACGGGTGCCATTCGGAGGTCGAGCCGGCGTCCCGGTTCTCCTGCGGCAGCTCCATGAGGCCGCCGTGCATGGTCTGCTCGCCGCCGCCGGCCGGCCCGGCGATGGAGTAGACGATGCCGCCACCCATCGGCATGTCCCGGGTCTCCCACGACAGGACGCTGCCGTAGAACGCCTTCGCGGCCGCGGCGTCGGTGGTGTACAGCTCGATCCAGCTGACGCTGCCGGGGTCGTTGACGAGCTCCAGGCCGTCCGTGTCGCCGGGCTCCCACACGGCGAAATCGGCGCCCGTCGGGTCGGTGAAGGCGGCCATCCGCCCGGCCGTGAAGACCTGCGACGGCGGGACCCGGACCGAGCCGCCCGCCTGCTCGACGGACTTGGCGGTGGCGTCGGCGTCCACGGTGCGGAAGTACACCGTCCAGGCCGAGCTCGCGCCCTCCTCGGTCAGCGGGCCGGCGGCGCCCACCGTCCTGCCGTCCTTCTGGAAGAAGCCGTAGCCCCCGGCCTCCGGTCCCGCGGACTGGAACTGCCAGCCGAACAGGCCGGTGTAGAAGGCGACGGCCGCGTCGATGTCGGGGGTCCCCAGGTCGAGCCAGTTCAGCCCGCCCGGTACCTGTGTCGAGGTCAGCATGGAGGTGCTCCTGTCGCGTGCGTCGTCCGCCCGGGACGACGGTCCCGGGAACCTGTCTCCAGCGTGGCAGCGGGCGCCTCCCCCCGACAGCCGGATGCCTCGGTCCGGACATCGGCTCTCAGCCATTCGGCCGCGCACCGACTGCGTGAACGCGCAGTGCGGCAGAGCGTAGGGGGCATGACTTTCGTCGACGAGGTGAAGAGCGCCGTCACCGTGCGGGCCGCCCTGCTGGTCATCGGCGTACTGGGCCTGATGGTCGCCTTCATCACGTCCTACGCAGGCGCCTTCCACCACCCGAAACCGAAGGACATCCCCTTCGCCCTGGTCGCGCCCGCGCAGGTCAGCGGACAGCTCGCCCAGCAGTTGGGCGCGCTGCCCGGCCATCCGCTGGACGTACGGACGGCCAAGGACGAGGCCGACGCCACCCGGCAGTTGCGCGACCGCCGCGTCGACGGGGTCCTGGTCGTCGACCCGCGGGGCACCACCGACAAGCTGCTCGTGGCGAGCGGCGGCGGGGCCTCCCTCGCGCAGGCCGTGGAGGCGATCGCGACGGGGGCCGAGAAGGCGCAGCAGCGCAGCGTGAAGGTGATCGACGTCGCGCCCGCCTCCGCGGGCGACTCCCGCACCCTGTCCTCGTTCTACCTCGTCGTCGGCTGGTGCGTGGGCGGCTATCTGTGCGCCGCGATCCTGGCGATCAGCGCGGGCGCCCGGCCCGCCAACACCCACCGGGCGCTGATCCGGCTCGCGGTGCTCGCGGTGTACGCGATCGCCGCGGGGCTGCTCGGCTCGCTCATCATCGGGCCGGTGCTCGGCGCGCTGCCGGGCAGCTACATCGGGCTCGCCGGGCTCGGCGCCCTCGTCGTGTTCGCGGTGGGGGCGACGACCCTCGCCTTCCAGGGGCTCGCCGGGGTGGTCGGCATCGGCCTGGCGATCCTGGTCGTCGTCGTCCTCGGCAATCCGAGCGCGGGCGGCGCCTATCCGTATCCGCTGCTCCCGCCGTTCTGGCGGACGATCGGGCCCGGGCTGCCGCCGGGCGCGGGCACCTGGGCGGCCCGCTCCATCGCGTACTTCAAGGGCGAGTCGATCAGCGGCCCGCTCCAGGTGCTCTCGATCTGGGCGCTGCTCGGCGCCGTCATCACGGTGGTCCTTGCCGGTCTGAACCGGGACCGCGGCGAGAAGCCGGTGGGCGCATGACCGTCCCCCGCCGCTCCGGCCCGGCCGAACAGGCCTTCTCCGTACGGCGGATGGAGCCGAGCGCGCAGGCTCAGCTCGGTGCGCTCGGCCTGACCGGGTTCATCGTGGTCACCACCATCGCCACCGGCATCGACGCGGGGATCTTCCCCGAGAAGCTCTCGGCATCCGTGCTTCCGCTGGTCGGGTTCTTCATCGGCGGCCTCGCCCAGCTGCTCGCCGGGCTCTTCCAGGCCCAGCGCGGCGACACCTGGCACGCCACGGTCTTCGGCGGCTTCGGGGTGTTCTGGATGTCGAAGGCCCTGATGCTCCAGTGGGTGCTGCCGGGCCTCGATCCGTCGCTGCGCGGCGACGCGATGGGGCTTTTCACGCTGCCCTGGGTGTTCGTGGTGTTCGTCCTGTGGCTGGGCAGCTGGCGCATCCATCTGGCGCTGCTCTCGACGTTCACCTGCGTACTGGTCGTGTTCGTCGGGCTCGTCTGCATCGGCTTCACGGGTGAGGTGATCTGGACCCGGATCACCGGGTGGGCCGGTCTGTGTGCTGCGCTCGGGGCGACCTACATCCTCGCGGGCCAGATCCTCGCCTCGACGTGGGGCCGCCCGGTGCTGCCCATGGGCCGCTTCCTGACGCCGCTCGAACGCCAGGAGGCGTGACCCGGATACGTACCGGACGGACAAGACCGCGGGGCCGCCCCGGGTGGGACGGCCCCGCCTCCGGGAGACCTACTTGCCGTAGTACGCCCGGGTCATGAGCTCCTTCATGTCATCGATCATCGGCATCCGCGGGTTGGCCGGGGCGCACTGGTCGGCGTAGGCGTTCATCGCCTGGACCGGCAGGGCCTCGATGAAGGCGGTCTCGTCCACGCCCTCCTCCTGGAAGGAGGCGGGGATGCCGCACTTGGCGCGCAGTTCCTCGACCGCGCGGGCGTAGGACTCGACGCCCTCCTCAGGGGTCGCGGCCGGCAGGCCGAGCATCTTCGCGATCTCCTGGAAGCGCTCCGGGGCCCGGTAGACCTCGGCCTTCGGCCACGGGGTGGCCTTGCCGCTGACCTGGCCGTTGTGCCGGATGACGTGCGGCAGGAGCAGCGCGTTGGTGCGGCCGTGGGCGACGTGGAAGGTGTTGCCGAGGGTGTGCGCCATGGCGTGTACGAGGCCGAGGAAGGCGTTGGCGAAGGCCATGCCCGCCACGGTCGAGGCGTTGTGCATCTTCTCGCGGGCCTCGGGGTCGCCCGCCCCGTCGACGACGCAGCGCTCCAGGTTCTCGAAGATCAGCTTGATGGCCTGGAGGCAGAGGCCGTCGGTGTAGTCGTTGGAGTAGACCGAGACATACGCCTCGGTGGCGTGGGTCAGGGCGTCGAAGCCGGAGTCGGCGGTGACGGTGGCGGGCAGGCCCATCGGGAGCATCGGGTCGACGATCGCGACGTTCGGGGTCAGCGCGTAGTCGGCCAGCGGGTACTTCTGGGCGGCCTTCGGATCTGAGATGACCGCGAACGGAGTGACCTCGCTGCCGGTTCCCGAGGTGGTCGGGATGGCGACCAGCTTCGCCTTCTCGCCGAGTGCCGGGAACTTGTAGGCGCGCTTGCGGATGTCGAAGAACTTCTCCTTCGTGTCCGCGAATTCGATCTCCGGGTGCTCGTACATCAGCCACATGATCTTGGCCGCGTCCATGGCCGAGCCGCCGCCGAGCGCGACGATCGTGTCCGGCCGGAAGTCGCGCATCATCGCGGCGCCTGCCTGGACCGTCGCCAGCTCGGGGTTGGGCTCGACGTTGTCGATGACCTGGAGGACGACCGGGCCGGGGCGGGCCTGGAGGATGTCGCTGATCCTCTGGACGAAGCCGAGCCTGCCCATCGTCTTGTCGGTGACGATGGTGACCCGCTCCAGGCCGGCCATCTCGCCGAGGTAGCGGATGGAGTTGCGCTCGAAGTAGATCTTCGGCGGGACCTTGAACCACTGCATGTTGTTGTTGCGCCGTCCGATCCGCTTGACGTTGACCAGGTTGACCGCGGAGACGTTGTTGGACACCGAGTTGTGGCCGTAGCTGCCGCAGCCGAGGGTGAGGGAGGGCAGGAAGGCGTTGTAGACGTCGCCGATGCCGCCGAAGGTGGAGGGCGCGTTCACGATCACGCGGATCGCCTTGACCCGCCGGCCGAACTCCTCGGCGAGCTCGTCGTCCTCGGTGTGGATGGCGGCGCTGTGACCCAGGCCGTGGAACTCGACCATCTGCGCGGAGAGTTGGAGGCCGTGCTCGGTGGAGTCGGCCTTCAGGGCGGCCAGGATCGGGGACAGCTTCTCGCGGGTGAGCGGCTCGCCCTCGCCGACCTCCGCACACTCGGCGAGAAGGACCGAAGTGGTCGCCGGCACCTCGAAGCCGGCCTGCTCGGCGATCCACTGCGGGGACCTGCCGACGACGGAGGCGTTCAGCTTGGCGCCCGCGCAGTTGGCGGCGAAGGCGGTCGTGCCGAAGACGAACTCCTCCAGCTTGGTCTTCTCGGCCGCGCTCAGGACGTACGCGCCGAGCCGCCCGAACTCCGCCAGGCCCCGCTCGTACACCTCCTTGTCGAGGATCACGGCCTGTTCGGAGGCGCAGATCATGCCGTGGTCGAAGGACTTCGACAGGACGATGTCGTGCACGGCCCGGCCGACCTTGGCGCTCCTGGTGACATACGCGGGGACGTTGCCCGCGCCGACGCCGAGGGCGGGCTTGCCGCACGAGTAGGCGGCCCTGACCATCGCGTTGCCGCCGGTGGCGAGGATGGTGGAGACGCCCTCGTGGTTCATCAGCAGGCCGGTGGCCTCCATCGACGGCTCGGCGATCCACTGCACACAGTCCTCGGGCGCCCCGGCCTCGACCGCCGCGTCCCGCACCACGCGGGCGGCCGCGGCCGAGCAGTTCTGCGCGGAGGGGTGGAAGGCGAAGACGATCGGGTTACGGGTCTTCAGCGCGATCAGCGCCTTGAAGACGGTGGTCGAGGTGGGGTTGGTGACCGGGGTCATCGCGCAGATGACACCGACCGGTTCGGCGATCTCGGTGATGCCGTTCAGCTCGTCGCGGCCGATGACGCCCGCGGTCTTCAGGCCGCGCATCGAGTTGACGACGTGTTCGCAGGCGAAGAGGTTCTTGACGGCCTTGTCCTCGAAGAGGCCGCGGCCGGTCTCCTCGACGGCGAGGCGGGCCAGTTCGCCGTGCTCGCTCAGCGCTGCCAGGGAGGCCTTCTTGACGATGTGGTCGACCTGCTCCTGGGTGAACGTCTCGAACCGGCCGAGCGCCGAAAGGGCTCCCTGCACCAGTTGGTCGACCATGACCTCGGCGGTCGTGACGTTCTCGGCGTTCTTGGCCTCCATGGCAGGAACTCCTTCTTGTCGAGCGCTACGGGTATTGCGAGCGTTGCGATGCCTTTTCCGATGTCTCAATTCGACACCTGTTCACCGCGCTCGCGGGCCCGACAAAGCCCTGTTCCTGGGGGTAGAACGTCCCTTCAATTGACCGGACGTCACGAAAAATATGCCCCTGACCTGCACAGATACATAAGGACTTTCGCCCCATGCGCACTTGTGAAAACTTTCACAAGTTTTCCTGCTGGGTACTTCCCTCCCCCAGGATCTCCGAATGCGCCTGCGCCGGAGGAACGTCCGGCGTGGGCGCAGCTGCCGGCTCCGTGGGCAAAGGTGCCGCGCGTTCCAGGAACCTCAACAGCTCGACCGGGAACGGAAGCACCAGCGTCGAGTTCTTCTCGGCGGCCACCGCCACCACGGTCTGCAGCAGCCTCAGCTGGAGGGCCGCCGGCTGCTCCGACATCACGCCCGCCGCCTCGGCCAGCTTCTTCGAGGCCTGGAGCTCGGCGTCCGCGTTGATGACCCGGGCCCGCCGCTCACGGTCGGCCTCCGCCTGGCGGGCCATCGAGCGCTTCATCGTCTCCGGCAGCGACACGTCCTTGATCTCGACGCGGTCGATCTGCACGCCCCAGCCGATGGCCGGGCTGTCGATCATCAGCTCCAAGCCCTGGTTGAGCTTCTCCCGGTTCGACAGGAGGTCGTCGAGGTCGCTCTTGCCGATGATCGACCGCAGCGAGGTCTGCGCCATCTGCGAGACCGCGAACTGGTAGTCCTCGACCTGGATGACCGCGTCCGCCGGGTCGACGACCTTGAAGTAGATCACCGCGTCCACCCGGACCGTGACGTTGTCCCGCGTGATGCCGTCCTGTGCGGGCACCGGCATCGTCACGATCTGCATGTTCACTTTCCGCAGCCGGTCGACGAACGGAAGGATCATCGTGAAGCCCGGCCCGCGCACCGAATCCGTCAGCCTGCCGAGCCGGAAGACCACTCCTCGCTCGTACTGCTTGACGACCCGCGCCGCCGCCAGCGCATAGACGACACCGGCGGAACCCACGGCGATGCCCGCCGCCACCAGCTCCTCGACCATCACGGCCCCCAAGGGTCCGAATCGGACGTGTACCTCGACGGTAACTCCGCATCTCCCGCAAGGGGAGACCCCGTCCGGCCCCCTCCGCGCGAGTAGGCTGCGGCCGGATGGCGGGCTACCGGGCGAGGGGGCCACGGTGCGGGACCGGGTGCGCACGGCCGACGGGCGGATTCTCACGGTGGAGCGGTTCGGGGACCCGCTGGGCAGCCCGGTGTTCCTGCTGCACGGCACACCCGGCAGCAGGCTGGGCCCCGCTCCCCGCAGCATGGTGCTCTACCACCGCCGCATGCAGGTCATCGCGTACGACCGGCCCGGCTACGGCGACTCCGACCGGCTCAAGGGGCGCCGGGTCGCCGACGCGGCGCGGGACGTCGAGGCGATAGCGGACCGTTACGGGTTCGAACGCTTCGCGGTCGTCGGACGCTCCGGGGGCGCCCCGCACGCCCTGGCCTGTGCCGCGCTGCTGCCCGAGCGGGTCACGCGGGCCGCCGCCCTGGTCACCCTCGCGCCGCCGGACGCCGACGGGCTCGACTGGTTCGAGGGCATGGCCGCCTCCAACGTCCTCGCCTACACGACGGGCGCCGCCGACCCGGACGAGATGGCCGCACACTTCATCGCGCGCTCGGCACGCATCCGCGAGAACCCGGTCCAGCTCCTCGACGACCTGCGCAAGGAGCTCACCCACGCCGACCGGATGGTGGTCAAGGACGCCGGGGTCCGCTCGATGCTGCTGCGCAACTACCAGGAGGCGCTGAGGACTTCGGCGTACGGCTGGATCGACGACGCGCTCGCGTTCTGCAACCCGTGGGGGTTCGACCCGGCGACGATCCCCGGTGACGTCCTGCTGTGGCACGGCGAGCAGGACGTGTTCTCGCCCGTGGGCCACTACCACTGGCTGGCCGAGCGCATTCCGGGCGTGACGGCCGTCCTGGAGCCGGCCGCCGCCCACTTCGACGCCCTGCACGCGCTGCCCCGGGTGCTGCGCTGGCTCATCCAGGAGTGAGCACGGACCTGTCGGAAATCGGGCCCCTCACACCGCGAGCGGCTCCAGGTCCCGGTGCGCGCGGCGCAGTTCACGCGCCGACCGTACGACGACGTGGTCCTCGCCGAGCAGCCGCGCGAGCTCCAGGAGCGCCTCCGAACGCAGCCGCTGGGCCTCGTCCCGGCGTCCCAGCGCGTCCAGCGTGAGGGCCAGGTTCGCCGAGCACGCGAGCCGCTCGGGGTGGTGGCGGCCCAGCGTCTTGCCGAGCCCGGCGACCGCCGCCCGTTCGAGCTCCAGGGCGTCGTGCAGCTCGCCGAGGTCCGCCTTCACATTGGCCAGGTTGACGGCCGCGAACAGTGTGTGCGGGTGCTCGGCGCCGAGCACCTCGCGCATGGTCGTGATCGCGCCCCGGAGAACCTCCCGAGCGGTCGGCAGGTCTCCGCAGCCCCACTGGTAGATGCCCAGGTTGTTGAGCGCGGCCAGGGTGTAGGGGTGGGCGGGGCCCGGGTTCCTGCCGTACTCCTCGGCCACTTCGCGCGCGGTGTCCCGGGCCGCCTCGTGCTCGCCCGCCGCGAACTGGTCGGCGGCCAGGTTGAGTTCGCAGGCCAGCGAGTCCGGGTTCACCGAGGTGTACTTGGCCCGGTAGCGCGAGCGGGCCGCCTGGGTGAGGCGCCGGGCGTCCTCGAAGCGGCCGGTCCTGCGCAGCGCCACGGACAGGCTCTTGGCGGCCGCGAGGGTGCCGGGGAAGGAGCGCCCGAGCCGCTGTTTGGAGGTCGCGTACGTACGCTCCAGGAGCGACACCGAGTCCTCGTACCGGCCGATCTCCCGCAGGTCGCGCGCCAGGCACATCGCCGAGGAGAGCGTGTAGGGGTGCTCCGGGCCCAGGACGACGGTGCGGCTGTCGTACACCTCCTGGTCGAGCACCCTGGCCCCGGCGTAGTCGCCGACCATGCGCCGGGTGAGGGCCAGGTTGTTGGCCGCGGCCAGCGTTCTCGGGTGCGAGTCGTTGAAGATCGTGCGGAAGCCGTCGTACGCCTCGGTCGCCAGGTCCATGGCCCGGGCGTACTGGCCCAGCGCGCCGAGGTCCATGGCCAGCGCGCTGGTGGTCATGTACGTGTGCGGGTGCTCGGGCCCCAGCGTGGCGCGCTGGCGCTCCAGGGTCTCCTCGTCCAGTTCGAGGGCCGCCGTGTAACGCCCTTGCGAGCGGCAGACGTTGGAGATGTGGAAGCGCAGGTAGAGGTACTGGATGTCGTTGCAGCCGAGCTCTTCGCGCCACTGTTCGCGCAGCTCTTCGCCGAGCGCGGAGGCCGCGGTGAACTCCCCGCGCTTCCACAGGTACCGCATCCGGTCGATCAGGAGCCTGCGGGGCTCGGGTTCGGTGCACCGGCGGGCCTCGGAGGGGCCCAGATGCGGCCAGATGCCGGCGAACTGCGGCCAGGTGTCCGGGTCGTCGATCGGCTCGTCGGCGTCGGGGCGGGCGCCGGCCAGGATCCGGTGGACGGTGTGCTGCGCCTCGTGCCGCTCCTGTTCGCTCAGCTGCGAGCGGACCACGGCCTGGACGAGCCGGTGCACCTGGATGGAGCCCTTGACCGGATCGACCTTGGCGAGCGCGAACCGGCCGATCTCGCGGATGATGCGGCCGAGCACCAGCTTCTCCTGGAGCGAGGGGTCGTACGGCTTGAGCGCGTCGATCATCTCCTTGCTGTACAGGAGGCCGGCCGAGATCGGCTCGGGCGCGAAGAAGGCACAGAGCTGGAGGAGGCGCACCGCGGCCGGCGAGCGCCCCTTGAGGAGTTCGATGGAGACGTTCCAGGTGGCGGCGACCGGTTCGGGGTAGCCGACCGGCTGGTTGAGCGAGAGCACGCCGGCCGTCTGCTCGGCGAGCTGGTCGAGGTAGTCGGCGACCGGGGTCGCGGTCTCCGCGATCCAGGCGGCCGCCTGCTCGACGGCCAGCGGCAGGTCGCCGAGCGCGGCCGCGACCCGGTCCGCCTCGTCGACGGACAGGCCGGGCGCCCGCCGCCGGAGGTGCTCGACGGACTCCTCGCGCCGGAACACGTCGACGGACAGCGCGTCGCCGTACTGCGACCAGTCCTGGTTGCGCGAGGTGACCAGGATGTGGCCGGGGCCGCCCGGCGGGATGAACCGCCTGAGCGCCTCGGGGTCGTCCGCGTTGTCGAAGACCAGCAGCCAGCGTTCGGTGGGCACCCCGCGCCGCAGCAGGTCGACGGCCTCGCGCGAGGCCACCCCGATGTCGTCGCCGCCCTGGCCGCCGAGGCGCCCGCCCAGTTCGGCGAGGCCCGCGGCCACGTCTCCGGCGCGGGCGCAGTTGATCCACCAGACCAGGTCGTAGTCGGCCATGAAGCGGTGCGCGTATTCGAGCGCGACCTGGGTCTTGCCGACGCCGCCGAGTCCGTACAGGGTCTGCGGCTGCGGCAGGACGACCGCGAGGCCGCTGCCGAGCTGGTCGCGCATCCGCTCCAGGGCCTCGGAGCGGCCGGTGAACTCGGGGTTGCGCGGCGGCGCGTTCCAGATCCGCGGCACGGTGCCGGGGAACCGCGGGCCGCCGCTCTGCCCGCCGCTCTGGCCCGGCCGGTCCAGGGCGCGCAGCAGGGCCTCGGTGGCGTGCGCCTGGTCGAGCCGGAACAGGTCCACGGGGTTGCGGTCCAGGTAGGCGCCCGGCAGGCGTACGTCGTCGACGCGCAGCGACAGCATCGTGCGGCGAAGCCCGGTCGGGTCGGCGGAGGCCGCCTCCTGCCAGACGCCCATCGCCCGGGCCGACTTGAGGTAGGCGGCCGAGAGCACCACCACGGTCCGCCCGTTGTCGGCGGCGGGGTCGGGGCGGTCGGGTGCCGGGTCGGAGACGTCGCGCGGGTGGACCCGGAAGCCGGCCCGGCTCAGGACCGCCTCGATCCAGTCGGCCCACATCCGGTTCTCGGCCGCGTACGAGAGGTGGACGTCGACGGCCTGTGCGGGGCGGCGGCGGGTGAAGGCCTCCTTGATCCGCAGCCGGGCCTCGTCGTTCACAGCCGGCATGGAGGTGACCTCGCCGTCGGTGATGACCGCGGTGAGCCGTTCGAAGGCGGAGAGCAGCGAGTTGGAGAGCCCGGCCTCGTCGCCGAAGGTGGCGAGCGACTCCTCGTACGCGTAGTAGGGGCGGTACGGGATCTCCACCGAGCCCCAGTACGCGGCGAGCCGGTCGCCCGCGAGCCCGGCGGGGAAGCCGTCGAACTTGAGCCGGGCCAGCGCCCGTCCGGCGTCCGCCTTCTCCTTCTCGCCCTCGTCGATGCGCATGGGCACGGGCAGTACGCGGATGCTGCGGGCCCCGTAGCCCTCGGCGATCTGGCGGGCGACGGCGGCGGCGCCGTCGATGGACTGGTCGCTGAGGGTGAAGCAGTCGACGAGGATGTCGGGCAGGTGGACGGTGCAGATGTCGGCGACGTCGCTGAGCCCGGTGCGGCTGTCGATCAGGATGTAGTCGTAGTTGGCCTTCATGTCGGCCTGGAGGGCGTCGAAGAAGGTGCCGCCGCCGAGCCGGCTGTAGAGGTTGTCCCAGTCGAAGGTGGAGACCGTCGCGGAGTACTCGCGGTTCTGCCGGCCCGCCGACACGAAGTCGAGGGTGCCGCCGTCGGGGAACTGCCAGCCCAGATGGTCAGGTACCAGGGACACGGCGTGCGGCTGGATTCGGGCCAGTGCCAAGTACCAGTCCTCGTCGGGGTGTTCGGGGTTGGTGGCGGCCCAGGCGTACTCGCCGACCAGGTCGATGACGCCGCTGGTGGCGCCGAGGGTGGCGGGGTCGAGGAAGGGGTGGAAGAAGCGGTGCAGGCCCGGTGCCTCCAGGTCCCAGTCCACCGCGAGCACCCGCTTGCCGTTCGCAGCGAGGATCAGGGCGGTGTTGGCGAGCGCCATGGTGCGCCCGGTGCCGCCCTTGTACGAGTAGAACGTGACGACACGTCCGTCACGGCTGGCTGTCATCCGTGTCCTCCACATCGGGTGCCCCATCGAGCGCGTCGTGCGGTTGTACGGTGCGGTGCCCGGCCTCGGGGCCGTTGCCCATCGGGCCGATCAGGCGCGGCCGTCGGCCGGGTGCGCGGCCGGCCGGGGGGTGGGCCGGAGCGTGTCTCAGGTACTGCTGGGCGGCCGCCTCGACCACGTGCGGCAGCAGCTCCTCGAAGGCGTCGATGGACTCCACGCCCCGGGCCGCGGCCCGGCAGGCGGGCCGCCCGTGGCTCGCTCTGTTGGGCAGCGTAGCCGCCGTGCGGGCGGTGAGCTCGTCGGCCGCGGCCCGGCTCTGCGGGTCGTCCCGGTTCCACGGGACCACCACGCTGATCCAGGGCCGGTTCGCGGCGTCGAGGGCGGCGAGCCGGGCGCGCCGGTTCTCGTCCCGGAGCGCCCAGCGGTCGACGAGCAGGACCTCGGGGCGGCTCGGGGGCCCGTTCTCCTCGCCCGGCGGACTCTCGTCGTCGAAGGAGGCCACGGTGGGCCGGTAGTTGAGCGAGCCCGCGATGTCCTCGGCGATCAGGGCCAACGGCCGCTGTGTGTCCGGGTGGTAGGGGTTCCAGTCGAGCGGGCTCTGCCCGTAGTAGACGGCGTCGCGCCCCTCGGGGAGGTCGTCGCGGGCGGGGGCGGCGACGGTGACCCGCAGCGGGCGGGGCCCCGCGGCGGTGCCGAAGGCGCTGGGGAGCGTGCGGTGGTCGAGGGGGCGGCCGGGGCCGACGCGGCCGGCGTGGGCCGCGCCGACGATGTGCCGGGCGAGGCAGTGCACCGCCCGCCGGTACTCCTCGGCGAACAGCCGGAGTTTGATGAGCCCGTAGAGCCCGTCGGCGGCGTACCGCTCCCCCAGGTCGCGGTGGTCGAACCTCAACTGCTCGGCTGGTAGCGGAAGTTGACGGGGCGGTACGGGTATCCACAGCGCCGGGACGATGGCGTCGGCGGGCCGGTTGGTGGCGGCCTGGTGGCGGATGGCGCGCTGCGCGAAGGCGTACCACTCCTTGCCGCACCACTCGCTGGCGAAGTAGCGGGGCGAGAAGAGCGGCACGAACACGCGGCAGGAGGCGAGGCTGCGGCCGAGCTGTTCGGACCAGCCGGAGCCGGGGCGCGGCCCGCGGTCCATGAAGCCGGGCGGTGTTCCGGCGGGCAGCGCGGTCAGCTCCGCCACGCCCTGGCAGAGGTCCTCGAAGAGCCGTCCCACCCACATGTCGGGGTCGGGTCCGCTCCCGCCGCGGCCCGCGGCGGGAGCGTAACTGAGAAAGAAGTACGGCCCGTCGGGCACGGGCCCCTCATCGCCCTTCCCGGCCATCGGTCAGTGCCGTTTCTCGGCCATCCAGGCGGCCGCGTGCTCGACCGCCGCCCGGATCGGGAAGAGCCGCGCTCCACGCCGCCCGAGCGGGCCGCCGCGTACGTGCTCGGCGGGGAAGTCGGCGCCGATGCGGGCGAAGTCGCTGTCGTCGAGCACGGCGTCCTCGTAGGCGAACCAGGTGGACCCGCCCCGCTCGTCCCTGATCACCGCGCGGTAGGTGCGCACCGGGCGCGGCGGCACCAGGTATTCGGCGAAGTGGAAGGCGGTGCACACGGCGAAGCCGACGTTGACCATCAGGACCTGCGCCCCGGCGGCGATCAGCTTGGGCAGCGGGGACTCCTCGCCGAAGTGGCAGTCGAGCGCGTGGCCCTTCATGAGCTCGGCGGCCCGGGCGCCGAGCGCCGCGAAGGAGGTCTGCGGGTGGTCGCTGCGGGCGGCGCCCTCGGTGGTTCTGACCCGCTCGGCGAACCGCCCCATCAGCGGGCACGGGGTGCGGTCCGGGTCGAAGGGCTCCATCGCGGCCCGGAACGCGGCCGGGTCGGGGGCCCGGCTCACCAGGGCGAGGTGGGCGGGCGAGGTGTCGGAGTTCTCCGGGGTGAACGCGGGGACCACCAGCGTGCCTTCGGGGCCGAGCACCGTGCGCAGCGCGTCCAGGAGCTCCTCGGCGCGGAGCCCGGTGCCGTGCAGCGAGGCGTGCACGAGCAGGACCCCGCCCTCCGCCACGCCGAGGGCGCGCAGCTGGTCGGCCGGGCCGGGCTCTCCAGGAACCTCAGTGGTGTTCTCGCCCACGCGATACCTCTTCCCATTCCTGGCGCACGGTGTGCACCAGGTGCTTTCCGGTGACGGTGAGTTCGGCCGCCCGCTCCAGAGCTTCCAGCGCCCGGCCGAGCTCCGCCGGGGTCGGCGCGCCACCGCGGTACGCGGCGACCGCGACCCCTTCGTACGTCTCGGCGAGCAGCCGGGAGACCGGCAGCGGCCCCCAGGGCGTCGGATGCTGCCACGCCCCGTCCATGTCGTACAGGTCCTCGACGTCGAGGAGGGCGCGCAGGGCCGCCCTGCGCCCCCCGCGCAGCAGGGCCAGGGCGAGCGGCTCGTCCGCGAGAGCGAGGGGAAGGCCGAGCGCGCCGAAGCCGTGCCGCCCGACCACCGGCCCCGCTCCCTGCGCGAGCGGGGTGAGCGTGGTGATCGCGTCAAGCGCATCGGCGTACCGCGGGACGGTCTCGTCCAGGCGCGCGCGAGCCCGGGCCACCCGGTGGCCCCACTCCGCCGCCTCGCGCGGCCCCAATCGGGGCAGCACGGGGCTGTCGAAGCAGTCGCGGTACGGGTCGAGGTCGTCCAGGAGCAGGCCCTCGACCCTCCTCGACGGCCGCCAGTCCGGGGCCGGTTCGGCAGGGCGGACGATGTGCCGCTCGCCGCTCGCGTGCCGCACCCGGAAGCCGCTCCCCGCGACGGCGACCTCGGCCACGCCCTCGGCGGCGGGCAGGCGCAGTTCGCCCAGGGTCGGCAGGTGGAGCCGGCCGTCGGACCAGCGGACGGGGACGGCCGGGCCGGCGCCGTCGTGCACGGCCGCGGCCGCCGTGTACGCGGCCAGGCGGCACGCCGTCGCCACCGCCTCGGGACCTCCGTCGCGGAGCGCCTCCAGTGCGGCGAGGAACCAGCCGCGGGCGTAGGGGTGGGCCAGGACGGTGTCGAGCCCCGGCCCGTCGACGGCGGTGGTGAGCTCCCAGATCCGGTCCCACTCGGCGCCGCCCCGCCCGTCGAGCCCGGTATGCAGTTCGGCGAGCAGCAGGCGGTTCAACTCCAGTCCTGAATCGGTGAGTTGACGAGGACCGGGAAGCTCGGGGACCGGCGTGCGGGCCTCGATGCCGCGTACCAGGGCCATCAGGTCGGGGCAGTAGACCGACGGGTTGGCGAAGCCGCGGCCCGCGCGGTAGCGGTGGGTGTAGTGGCCGCCCCCGCAGGAGCGGACGACCGGGCAGCGGCGGCACTGTTCGCCGACCCCGGCGAGGCCGCGCTGGCGGGCGCGGACTCCGGGGTGGGCGGCCACCGCGTCGAAGTCGTCCTGGAACACCGAGAACCCGGTGGCGGCGGCGCCTTCGTAGGCGGACTTCAGCGAGTCGACCTGTTCGAGCGAGCCGTCGGTCTCCACCACGACGATGTCGGTGGGGGCGAGCCCCAGGGACTCGGTGAGGCTGGGGCCGCCGTGCAGGGTGGAGAGCACCGACTCGAAGAGCCGCACCGGCACGGTCCGGCCCTGCTCGTCCCAGCGGTCGAAGACGGCGAGCAGCCAGTCGGCGTACGGGGCCGGGATCGCGTCGGGGCGCGCGGGCGGGGTCTCCCAGGTGGCGTGCGGCAGGAGGTAGTCGATGCGGGGCGGGTCGAGCGCCACGAGCGCGTCGTGCACGGCGACCGGGTCGTTGGCGAGGTCGACGGTGCAGAGCAGACCGGCGAACAGCTTCCGATGGCACGGCTGTTGGAGCAGCTCGACGGCGGCCAGGACCTGCGCATGGCTGCTGCGGCCGTCGGCGTAGCGCCGGTGGCGGTCGTTGGCGGCGCGGTCACCGTCGAGCGAGATGCCGACCTTCACCCCGAACTCCTCGAACAGGTCGAGGTGGCGCGGGCCGAGCAGCACGCCGTTGGTGTGGATGCGCAGATCGAGCTCCGCGACCGGTGTGACGGCGGCGGTCAGCACCTCGCAGACCCGGCGCAGCCGTTCGGGTCCGGCGAGCAGCGGTTCGCCGCCGTGCAGAATCACCGAAACGGAACTCAGACGGTGCTTTTCGGCGTGCTCGGCCAGCCGTCGGGCAGTGCCCGAAATGACGTCGTCGGAGACCGCCCGGGGCTGCTCGCGCCAGCTCTGGTCTGCGGCTTCGTACACATAACAATGGTCACAGGCCAGGTCGCACCTGCTGTGCACCTTGAGCACGATCTCGCGGAATGGGACCAGCGGCCCTGTCATTCCGCCAGTTTAGCGAGGACGGGAATGCGCGCGCCCGGCCCGGGAGTTCTCCGGAAATGTCCCGGAGCCCCCGCCCTGCCCTGGTGCCCCATGGTCCCCGCCGGGCGCACCCGGCAGGGCCGACTCCCCAACTCCCGCGTCAGAGCGCGGAGTTGAAGGTGCACGCCGCGATCGGCCGGTGGTCTTCCCGGGCGGCCAGGACCCTGCCGAGGCTCCTCCCGCAGGCCCGGTCCGCGACCTTCGCGGCCAGTTCGGCCAGCGGTACCCGGTCCTTCTTCGCAGCGGAGAATGAGGCTGAATTTACGGAATCTGCTGAGTTTACGGAGGGTTTCACGTTCGTCCCTGGGGTGAGTGACAACCGCACGTGGACAGTGGCACCGGCACATGCACCGTTGCAGTACCGGCGGGACGACTTTACTCTCATCCCAACCAGTGGATGGAGCACGCAAACGGAGCGCACACCTGCCATCCCTACGAAAGAATGAAGGCAAAACCGCAGACGGGGGTGCATGTGACGGCGATTCCCGGCCCATTGCAGAGCATGGTCTTCCGGAACGCGGATCTGCCGGGCCTCTTCCATCACGCGGACGCGCTGGCGATCGGCCGGCAGCAGTCGGCGGTCAAGCTGACCCGCACCCAGCTCTCGCTCCTCGTCGTCGGCGCCGTCGCGGCGGCGCTGCCGCAGGTCAGGGTCGGCGAGGACTTCCAGGTACTCAGCGCGCTGAGTGCGCTCGCCTACGCGGGAGTGCTGCTCGCGAGCTTCGGGGCGGCCCGGCGGCACGCCGCCTCGCACTGGCAGCTCAACCGTTCCGCCGCCGAGTTCATCAAGTCGATGTGCTGGCGCTACGCCGTTCACGGAGCCCCCTTCGACCTGGGCGTCCCCGACCCGGACGCCCTGTTCGTGACCCGCGTCGAGGAGGGCCTGCGGGAGCTGAAGAAGGTCGGCTGGCGCGACCCCCGCGACGACGGCGAGCTCGCCTCGGGAGGCCTTGTGACCCCGAGCATGCGGGAGTTACGGGGCAAGTCGTTCAACGTACGCAAGGAGACATACGTACGCGACCGGCTCATCGAGCAGCGCAACTGGTACCGGCGCCGCCAGGAGACCTCGCGGCGCGCGACCAGGCTGTGGTCGACAGCGATCACACTGTTGACCCTCCTCGCCCTTTTTTTCGCCACTCTCCAAACCTTCTCGGTCGCGGAAAAGGTAAACATGGCAGGTGTTCTGTCAGCATCGGCCGCGGCCTGTCTCGCCTGGAGCGAGATCCGCCGCCACCAGCCGCTGATCTCGGCACACTCGCTGGTCGAGCAGGACCTCATGGAGATGCATGTGGCGATGGAGAACATGGTGACCGAACGGCAGTGGCCGCAGGCCGTGTACGAGACCGAGCGCATCGTCTCGCCCCAGCACACGGACTGGCTTGCCCGGCTGCGCAGTTGAGCGCGGCGGTCCGGCCCCGCGTCACGCCCTTCGGCTGCCGTCCCGCCAGATGACGGTCACGGGCCGGCCGAGGCCGCGGGCGTACTGCACGATGTCGCCGGTGCCGCCGAGGCCGCGGGCCGGCAGGCCGTCCCAGACGGCGACGAGCCGGTCGCAGTTGTCCGCGATGTAGGCTCCGGCCGCATAGTAGGCCTCGTCCGTGGAGTGCGGGTAGCCGAGCGCGATCTCCTGGCTGGCGCGCCGCTTCAGGCCCCGGTAGCGGGCCAGTTCGGCCGCGTCCGCGAAGCCCGCCTCGTAGTCGCCGCTCGGGATCACCACGGTGAGGGCGGCGCCGCAGTCCAGGGCGATGTCGGCGAAGAGCTGGTCGGCGCCGGTGGCCAGGCTGGAGAGCGCCTCCAGGGAGCCGTCGTGGCCGCAGAGCAGGGCGCGCAGCCGGTCGCGGATCTCCTCGAAGGCGTCGGGCGGGATGTCGCGGTGACCGGTCACTCCGATGCGCTTCAATGCGTCTCACCCCGTGTGTCCGGCGCCGGTCACTGACGGACCTGTTCTACGTCGTGCCCCTGCACATCCTCTCAAAACAGCGCATCACGTCCAGTCGGAAGCCCCCGTCCGGTCGTCCGGGACGGGGGCCTTGGCCTGTGGTCGGCCGATGTACGGTGACGCGCCATCACATTTCAGTGACGTATCGTCAGAAAAGGCTCACACCATAGGCATTCATGGCCTCGACCACCGGCTGGAAGAAGGTCGTTCCACCGGAGGTGCAGTTGCCGCTGCCGCCCGAGGTGAGGCCGAGCGCGGTGGAGCCTGCGTACAGGGGGCCGCCGGAGTCGCCGGGCTCGGCACACACGGTGGTCCGGATGAGGCCGGAGACGATGTCGCCGTTGCCGTAGTTGACCGTCTGGTTGAGCGCGGTGACCTTGCCGCTGTGGATGCCGGTGGTCGAGCCGCGCCGGGTGACCGTCTGGCCGACCGTCGGGTTGGCGGCGCTGGTGATGCGCTGGCCGCCCACCGCGCTCGGGTGCGCGAGCGAGGTGTTGGTGTACTGCACGAGACCGTAGTCGTTGCCCGGGAAGCTGGTGCCCACGGTCGGGCCGATGCTCGTCGAGTGCGACGAGCTGGTGTAGTAGTTCGGGTAGCCCTGGGTGCAGTGACCGGCCGTCAGGAAGTAGTACGTGGAGCCCTTCTTGACGTTGAAGCCCAGCGAGCAGCGCCAGCTGGTGGTGTAGATGGCGTCGCCGCCGGAGAGCAGCTTGGTGAACCTGCCGGAGGTCCGCTCGATGCGCAGGGCGCCCGCGTTGGCTCCGGCCTCGCGCTTGATCTTGGCCAGATCGGCCGCCGAGACGGTCGAGTCGGCGGTGACGACGACCTTGCCGGTCGCGCTGTCGACGCTCCAGGCGGTTCCGGCGACGTCCGCTCCGCGCACGGCGTCGCTGGCGGCGGTCAGGGCGGCGACGCCGAAGGCATGGGTCGGGGTGGCGTTGGCGTTGGGGACGGCTATGGCCACCGCGGCGAGCAGGCCGGTGGCGACGGCTGCGAGCCTGGTGCGTCTCGCGAGACCGGTGGGGGGTGTGGGGGTGGTGCGCTTGATCCTCACTTCTTTTCCTCCCGAGGGGAATCGAGGGGCCCGTGAAAAGAAGGACCCCGTGAGGCGCAGCCAAGGACGACGGCAGCACAACAAGGCGCAAGCCGTGATCCTGACAAGCGCTGCGGAGGAGTATTCGGGGGCCCGGCCGGTGCGCGCAAGGGCGCCTTTAGGCCGGGTTCCGCGAGGATGCGCGCGCCGGGGTCAGCTGGTGCGGATGTTCCGCTCCCCCGCCGGGATGTCGAGGGGAAGGGTGTTGCCCGGGGGCGGGAAGGGGCAGATGAAGTGGTCGGCGAAGGCACAGGGCGGCAGCTGCGCCCGGTTGAAGTCGACGGTCACCGCGCCATCGGGAGCCGGTGCTTCGGGCCGCAGGAAGCGGAACCGGAAGGTGGACTTCCCGCTGGTCCCGTCGGCGAACACGGCCCACAGCGAACCGTCGGCCTCGACCGAGACCTGGAGCGTGTGCTCCTGCCCGCCGAGCGTGAAGACGATTTCCCCGGCGAGGTCGAGCCCGCGCTCGACCCCGTCGGCGCCCGGCACCTTCACCCGCTGCCGCTCGTACGGGCGGAAGGTGCCGGGCAACCGGAAGCGCTCCTCGTACGGGGTGGCGTCGATGCCCGCGAAGGCCTGGCGCGCCGGGGACGCCGGGTCCCACACGCGCACCGCCCACAGCCCCTCGCGGCGCAGCACGACGAGCCTGCGGTCACCCTGCGCGAGCCGGGACTCGCCGGCCGGACCGACGTCTGCACCGAGCCGCGCCTCCCCGGTCAACGGGGCGCCGTCCAGGCTGAGTCGGTGCTCCTCGCCTGCGATGAGCACCACCTCGTCGCCGTCCTCGCGCCACCGGCCGAGCTCCTCGGGCACGCCGTCCGCGAGCCAGTGGGTGCCGGTCAGGGCGAGCGGTCCGTAGGGCGAGGAGACCGAGGCGATGCGGTGCTCGTGCCACTTCTTCCAGTCGAGGGCGTGGTCGGACCGGGGATCCTGCGGTGCTTGCGCGCTCATGCGATCAACCTTTCCATACCGGGGTACGCAGTCCGAGGTGCGAGCGCAGCGTGGCCCCGGTGTATTCCGTGCGGAACGCGCCGCGTTCCTGGAGCCGTGGCACCACTTGGTCGACGAAGTCGTCCAGGCCGCCGGGGGTGAGATGGGGTACGAGGATGAAACCGTCGGCGGCGCCGCCCTGCACGAACGCGTCGAGCTCGGCGGCGACCGTGTCCGGGGTGCCGATGAAGGACTGTCGGCCGGTGGTCTCGATGACGGTCTGCCGGATGGAGAGGCCTTTGGCCTCGGACAGGGCACGCCACTTGGCGGCGATCTCCAAGGCATTGGTGATCTTCACCCGGCCCTGGACGAGCGATGAGTCCGGGTCGGGGTCGATGGCGGGCAGCGGGCCGTCGGGGTCATGGGCGGACAGGTCGCGGCCCCAGATCTGTTCGAGGGCGAGGATCGCGCTCTGCGGCGAGACCTGCTGGTGACGGATCTCGGCGGCCTTCTCCTGGGCCTCGGCCGCGGTGTCGCCGAGCACGAAGGTGACCCCGGGCATGATCTTGAGATCGTCGGGCTCCCTGCCGTACTGGGCCAGGCGCCCCTTCACATCGGCGTAGAAGGCGCGGCCCGCCTCCAGGGTGCCGTGCCGGGTGAAGATGACGTCGGCGGCCGAGGCCGCGAACTCGCGCCCCTCGCCGGAGTCACCGGCCTGGATGACGACGGGGTGCCCCTGAGGGGAGGGCGGCACCCCGAACTTCCCCTCGATGGAGAAGTGCCGCCCGTGGTGGGCGAAGGGCCGCGGCACCCCGTCCGGCCCCCAGGAGTCCCACAACTCCCGTGTGGTGGCGACGAATTCGGCGGCACGGGTATACCTGTCCCCCCGATCGAGGAAGCCGCCGCGGCGGAAGTTCTCGCCGGTGAAGGCATCGGGCGAGGTGACCACGTTCCAGGCGGCCCGGCCACCGCTCAGGTGGTCGAGCGAGGCGAAGCGGCGGGCGATCTCGTACGGCTCGTTGAAGGTCGCGTTCACGGTGGCGGCGAGCCCGAGCCAGTCGGTGACGGCGGCGAGCGCGTTGAGCAGGGTGATCGACTCGGGCCGCCCGACGACGTCGAGGTCGTGGATCCGTCCCTTGTGCTCGCGCAGCCGGAGCCCTTCGGCAAGGAAGAAGAAGTCGAACTTCCCCCGCTCGGCGGTCCGGGCGAGGTGCTCGAAGGAGGAGAAGTCGATCTGCGACTTGGAGCGCGGGTCGGCCCAGACGGTGGTGTTGTTGACACCGGGGAAGTGGGCGGCGAGGTGGATCTGCTTCTTAGTCGCGCTCATGGCGGCCTCCCCCTGCGGTGGCGTACTGGTTGACGGGCCGTGCCAGGCCCAGGTGTTCGCGAAGGGTGGCGCCGGGATAGAAGCGCCGCAGCAGACAGCGGTGCTGGAGGACCGGGACGGTGGCCTTCACGATGAGCGCGAGGTCGCGCTCGGGGTCGGCGAGGCGCAGGTGGAAGCCGTCGACGGCACCCTCCTCGTGCCAGTCGCCGATGAGGCCGGCCAGCTCCACGGCGTCGGCGGTGGTGGCAAGGGCCACCGGGATCGAGCCGAGCACCCGCAGCCGCTCGGGGTCCCTGCCGTGCGCGCGGGCCCGGTCGCGCAGCTCCCCGCGGGCGGTGCGGGCGGCGAGCGGATCCTGGGTGCGGACGAGCGCGACGTCGGCATGCCGTACGGCGGCGGCCCTCGGCTCGGCGGCGGTCGCGTCGAGCACGGTGACGGGGTGCCCCTGGGGCGGCCGGGGCACGATGGCCGGCCCGCGCACCGAGAAGGTGCGCCCCTCGAAATCGACGTAGTGCAGCCTGTCGCGGTCGATGAACCGCCCGGTCGACTCGTCGCGTATCTCGGCGCCGTCCTCCCAGGAGTCCCACAACCTGGCCGCCACATCGGCGACTTCGCGTGCCTCGTGCCACGCCTCGGCGGCGCGGGCGGCAGGCCGCCGCCCGAAGAGCCGTGCCTCGGCCTCGGAGGTGGACACCTCGGGACTCCACCCGGCCCTGCCCCGGCTCACCCAGTCGAGGGTGGCCACGGCGGAGGACACGTGGAACGGCTCGGTGTGCGTGGTGTTCACCACCGGCACGAGCCCGATCCGCCCGGTGGCGGGCGCGACCCGGGACAACACGGCAAGCGCGTCGAGCCCCGCCTTCACGAAGGAGTCCCCGAGCGTGACGAAGTCGAGCGTCCCCTGCTCGGCGAGCCGGGCGAGCTGAACGAAATACCCGGGGTCGTAGCGCCCGGCCCCGTCGAGAGAGACAGCGAGGTGCACGGGGCTGCGGACCAGGGGTGTGGACATGGGTGAACCTTTCTGGAGGGTGCCGGTCGGCCCCTGGGGGTCCCCCCTGGACGAAGTCCTCGGGGGAGTTCGAGGAGCGGGGGTCCGGGGGCGGCGCCCCCGGGAATCCCGGGTCACTTCGCGACCCTGGGCAACCCCTGCGGATTGATCTCGGACCGCGGCACCGCCTCCGCGGAAAGCCCCCACCTCGCAAGGACCTTCGCGTAGGACCCGTCCTGGATCACGTGGTCCAGAGCCGCCGCGTAGGCGGCCACGAGCCCGCTCCCCTTCTTCGTCGTCGCGGCGATCTCCCCCTGGAGCCCGGCGCCGCCACCGGAGTACGTGCCGACGATCTCGGTCCGGCCCGCCGACGCCACGTGGTACGCGGCCGACGGGTTGGGCCCGAGGTAGGCGTCGATGCGCCCGGACTGGAGGGCGAGGTAGTAGTCCGTCGCCGTCTGGAAGTACTTGATGGACACGGGCTTGCGCCCGGCCTTCACGTTCTGCTCGCTCCAGTCGAGAAGGATCTTCTCCTGGTTGGTCCCGGAGGACACCGCGACGGTCCTGCCCGCCACGTCCTGCGGCCCGGCGACCTTCCAGCCGGAACCCTTCTTCGCCTCGAAGGCGAGCTGGTCCTTGCGGTAGGTCGCGAAGTCGTACTTGTCCTTGCGCTCCTCGGTGACGGTGACGTTGGAGAACACCCCGTCGAACTTGCCGCTGTCGAGCCCGACGAAGAGGTTTTCCCAGGAGACGGGCTGGAACTGCGGCTTCACACCGAGGGTGTCGGCGACCAGCGTGGCGATGTCGAGCTCCACGCCGATGGGCGTCTTGTCGTCGGTCGCGTAGAAGCTGAGCGGTGGCACCGACCCGGTGGCCACGCCCACGCTGAGGGTGCCCCGGTCGCGTACGCCCGCCGGAAGCTTGGCGGCGATCGCCTCGACCTTCTGCTCCCTGATGCGGTGCTGGTCGGGGCCGAGGTTGATGCCGGTGCCCTTGGCACCCTTGGGCGCGACCTCGTCGGTCGCGGCGTCGCCCGTGCCACAGGCGGTGAGGAGCCCGGCGGCGGCCAGCGTGGCGAGGGCTGCGGCGAGGGTGCGGCGCGAGAACACGTACGTACTCCTGAAACTGCTGGGAAGGGACATCACAGGACCTTCGAGAGGAAGGCGCGGGTGCGCTCGTGCCGCGGGGCGTCGAGCACTTCGGCGGGCGGGCCCTGCTCGACGATCGCCCCGCCGTCCATGAACACGACGGTGTCCGCGACCTCGCGGGCGAAGCCGATCTCGTGCGTGACGACGATCATCGTGGTGCCGGAGACCGCCAAGTCCTTGATGACGTCGAGGACTTCACCCACCAGCTCGGGGTCGAGCGCGGACGTCGGCTCGTCGAGGAGCAGCAGCTTCGGTTCGAGGGCGAGCGCGCGGGCGATGGCGACGCGCTGCTGCTGTCCGCCGGAGAGCTGCCCCGGGTACGAGTCCGCCTTGTCGGCCAGACCGACCCGGGCGAGCAGCTTCTCCGCTGCGGCCACCGCGTCCTTCCGGGGCCGCTTCAGGGCCGCGACCGGCGCCTCGACGATGTTGTCGAGGACGGTGAGGTGCGGGAAGAGGTTGAAGTTCTGGAAGACGAAGCCGATCTGGGTGCGCTGCCTGAGGACGTCGCGCTCGCGCAGCTCGTACAGCTTGCTTCCGGACCGGCGGTAGCCGACGAGCGTGCCGTCGACGGTGATCCAGCCGCTGTCCACCTTCTCCAGATGGTTGATGGTGCGAAGGAGCGTCGACTTGCCCGAGCCGGACGGTCCGAGGACGACGGTGACCTCGCCGGCCAGGACGTCCAGGTCGATGCCCCGCAGGACTTCGAGCGAGCCGAAGCTCTTGTGCACGGACCGGACTTCGACCATGGAGGTGCTCATCGCACGGCCCCCTTCGCGTAGTGGCGTTCGACGTAGTGCTGGAGGACGGAGAGCACGGTGGTGAGGAGCACGTACCAGACGGTGGCGACCATGAGGAGCGGTACGACCCTGCCGTTGCGGCCGTAGATGACCTGGACCTGGTAGAAGAGCTCGCCGATCGCCATGACGGAGACGATCGAGGTGCCCTTGAAGAGCGAGATGATCTCGTTGGCGGCGTTCGGCAGGATCGAGCGCATCGCCTGCGGCAGCACGATCCGCCGGATCTGCCGCAGCCGGGGGATGCCGAGAGCGGCCGCCGCCTCCACCTGGCCGCCGTCGACGGCCAGTACACCGCCGCGTACGATCTCGGCCGCGTACGCCGCCTGGTGCAGGGCGAGCCCGAGGACGGCCGCGCTCATCGCGCCGACGAGCCCCACCGTGTCGAAGGTGAACAGGCCCGGCCCGAAGGGGATGCCGAACGACAGCTCCTTGTACAGATAGGCCAGGTTGAACCAGAACAACAGCTGCACGATCAGCGGGATCGAGCGGAACGCCCAGGTGTAGCCGAACGCCACCGCCTTCAGGAACGGGCTGCCCGACAGGCGCATGAAGGCGAGGACGATGCCGAGCGCGAAGCCGAGTGCCGTTCCGTAGAAGGTGAGCTGGAGGGTGATCCAGACGGCCTTGAGGATGGTCTCGGTGGTGAAGAAGCGGGCGAAGACGTCCCACTCCCAGGCCGGGTTGGTGAGCAGCCCGTGCCCGAACTGGGCGACGAGCACGGCGGTGACGGCGACCGCGGCCCAGCGCCAGGGCCGGCGCACCGGCACCACGGTGAGCGAGGCGTAGTCGGGCCGCAGTGCGGGCGCGGCCGTGTCGAGGGGTGGATCGCTGGTGAGCGACATGGGGATCCTTCGGGAAGGGGGTACGGGGGTGGCGGTCACGCGCTGAGGCGGCGACACGCGAGATCGCGCAGGAAGGTCAGCGCGGCGCGGGCCGTGGCGTCGTTCTGCCGGAAGGCGGCGCCTCCGGTGCGGGGCCTGGTGAACGCCCCCGACGCGCGCGCGACGGTGAAGGGGCCGAGCGCGAACCGGCGCGGGTGGGCCCGGCCGTCGCGTCCGGTGATGCGGCCGTCGGCGGGGTCCACCTGGAGCAGCCCGGTGTCGGCCGCGGCCGCCCCCTCCTCGTACAGCGCGCGCAGCAGCGGGCTGCCGGGCCGATCCGCACTGGGCTCGGGCAGCCGGGCCTCGACGAGCGCCGCCGCCTCGATCCACTGCCCGGGCACGCTGGCACTGCCGGCCCGGAACACGCCCTTGGACTCGTCGGCCTCGACGGTGACGCCCGCCCCGAGGAAGCGCACGACGCCCGCGTCGGACAGCGCGAGCAGCTGCCGCAGCCGGGGCCCGGGCGGCCCCGAGGCGAGGAAGCTGAAGAACCCGTGCCACCAGCCACCCACGTCCCCGACGCGCAGCAGCTGCCCGTAGACCGACAGCAGCCCGAGGAACACCCCCGAGTCCGCGCTGTGGAACGGGTCATGACGTCTCGTCAGATCCGCCCGGATATAGGAGCGCAGGCCGTCCTGGAGGCTCTCGTACGAGGTGAAGCGGAGCCCGTCGAGCGGGTGGTCCAGGGCTTCGAGGTCGAGGCGGTCGGCGGGGTCGGGGACGGAGGCGGCGATCAGGGCCAGCAGTGCGGGGCCGCCGGGGTCCGCGGCGGCGTACTTCTCCTCGAAGTCGGGCCAGTCGACGGCGGTGCGCTCGGGGTGGGCGGTGAACAGGCGGTGGTAGTGGGCGAAGCCCAGCTCCTTGCCGATCAGGGGCCAGAGGTCGCGCCGGAAGTCGGGCCGGTGCGGGCGGCTCAGGAGTTCGTCGACCTCGGCGGGGCCGAAGAAGCGGGGCAGCGGCGGGCGTTCGCCGGTCCAGGTGTAGCCGATCTTGGAGTGGTAGGGCACGCCGCGCCGGGATCCGACGTACAGGACGGGTTCCCGGCCGGAGGGGTGGTAGGCGCCGTCCGCGTCGTAGCGGCCGCCACGGCCTTCGGTGAGCAGGGCCATGAGGTCGACGAAGGCGAGCCCGAAGCCGCGGACGATGACGGGTTCGCCGGGGCGCAGGGCCGACAGGTCGCTGTCGGCGGTGAAGGCGGGCGGCAGATGCACCAGGCCGTGCCGGTCGGCGAAGTCGGCCAACTCCCTTTGTTCCTCGTCGAGTTCGGCATCCAAGTGACCAAGGGTGAGCACCACCAGGTCGGCGACGAGCGGCTGTGTGCGGCCCTCCAGCCACACCCGCTGCCGCCCCTCGCGCGGCCCGCCGACCCGGGTGGCCCGGGTGCGGTGCTCGTACACGGTGACGGTGGGCGGCAGCGCGGCCACGGCGTCCTCGTACACCCAGCGCAGGTACTCGCCCTGCGCCCGCCGGCTGGGGAAGGTGCGGGCGTCCAGGCCGGACCATTCGGCGAGGGTGGGTCCCGGGCGCACCGGGCCGTCCTGCTGGACGGTGTCGTCGGTGAACATGGTGACGTCCTCGGCCATGGAGTTCATCCACAGCAGCGGCGACTGGTCGGCCCGCCAGATCCGCCCGCCGCCCGCGGGATGCGGGTCCACCAGATGGACGTCCAGGACCTGGTCCCCGTACAGGGAAGGGATGTTGGCGGCGAGCCGCTCCAGGAAGCCGGTCCCCCGCGGTCCGGCTCCCACCACCACTATGGACGCGCTCACCGGGCACCCGCCGAGCCGCGCGCATAGTACCGCTCGACGTAGTACTGGCCCACCGACAGGAGTGAGGTCACCACGACGTACCAGATGGTGGCGACAAGGAGCAGCGGGACCACCTGGTAGGTGCGGTGGTACACCAACTGCACGGAATACAGCAGGTCGTTGACAGCGATGATGGAGACGATCGAGGTGCCCTTGAGGGTGCCGATCAGCATGTTCCCGGCGGGCGGCACGATGGAGCGCATGGCCTGCGGCAGGACGATGCGGCGCAGCCGGCGCCAGGGTCCGAGGCCGAGCGACTGGGCGGCCTCGATCTGGCCGCGCTCGACGGAGAGGATGCCGCCGCGCACCACTTCGGCGGCGTACGCGGCCTCGTGCAGGGTGAGCCCGACGACGGCGACGGCGACCGGGCCCATCAGGTCGACCGTGCGGACGCCGAGGATCTGCGGGTACAGCGCCCCGATGTTGAACCAGAAGAGCAGCTGCACCAGGATCGGCGTCGACCGGAACAGCCAGACATAGCCCCAACTCACCGCCCGCAGAACGGGGTTGGCGGACAGCCGCATGACCGCGAGCAGCGTGCCGAGTGCGAACCCGAGCGCCATCACGGCGGCGGTGAGCCACAGGGTGAGCCAGAGTCCGCGCAGTACGGCGGTGGTGGCGAAGTAGTCGGCGACCACGCCCCACTGGAAGGCCTCGTTGCGCACGACGGAGTTGAGGACGAGACCGAGCAGCACGAGCACGACAACGGCCGTGGCCCGCCGGCCGGTTCGGCGCAGGGGGACGATGCGCAGGGTTTCGGGAGTGCCGTCCTCGGGAGCTACGGACGGGCTTTTGGACAGGGCGAGGGACATGCGAAGGCTCCGTGGATGCAGAGATCGAACACGGGAATGGCCTTCACGAACACATGGCGCGATGCGGTGCGGAACCGAGCCCCTCAGCACGGTTTCCGCTCCCGAGGCTATGCGCTGCATGCTGAAGGTTGTCAAGCTTGTCCGCACTGTGGGCGTTACGTCTCAGCGCAGTTGACGCGGAAACGGATGCCTGTTCCACTTGGGCCATGCATCCGCAGCAGTGGCTGGTCACGCGCTCCCACATCGACTTCGGTCGAGTGTGGTCCTCCTCCTGTTGAGCTGACCCCCCGTACGGCTGCTTCTTCCGCGTCCTGCGTGCGCCTTCGCGCCGCTTCCTCGCGCCTTCACATCACTGATCACTCGCGCACCCCTCCCCTCGTCACGCCTCGTATCACGCCTGGCATTTCCGCCTGCCCGAAATCTCTGGAGAGCGCCCCGTCATGAGCAGGTCCCGAAGCCTGAGCAGATCGCGCAACTACGCCGCGTTCGCCCTGATCACCGCCGCGGCACTCGGCCTCACCGCGTGCGGGTCCGGGGACCCGGCGGACGTGGGGGCGGCGGGCAACGCCGCGCCCGCCGGCCAGAAAGGAAAGGTCCCCACCGCCGATGTGGTGTCGGCCGTCCAGAAGGACGAGGCCGCGGCGGCGCTGCTGCCCGAGAGCGTCCGCAAGGCGGGCACCCTCACCATCGCCACCAGCGTCGGGACCCCGCCGGGGGCCACCTACCTGGAGGACGGGAAGACGGTGGCCGGGCAGGACGTCGACTTCGCGGACTCCGTCGCCAAGGTGCTAGGCCTGAAGCTGAAGCGCGAGGTGGCCTCCTTCGAGGTGATCCTGCCCGCACTCGACAGCGGCAAGTACGACCTGGGCACCGGCAACTTCGGCGTCACCGACGAGCGCCGCCGGACGATCGACTTCGTCACCTACATCAACGACGGCCAGGGTTTCGCCGTCCGCAAGGACAGCAAGCTCGGGAACGTCACCGACCTCGCCCAGCTCTGTGGGCTGAACGTGGCGACCGGTGCGGGCACCACGTTCGAGGCGACCCTGGAGAAGAACAAGGCCAAGTGCCGGGCCGCGGGCAAGAAGCCGTACGCGGTGCAGACCTACAGCGACCAGGGTGCGCTGTGGATCTCGCTCCAGCAGGGCCGCAGCGATGTCGTCATGTCGACGATCAACGGCCTGCGGTACGCGGTGGGCCAGCAGGAAGGGCTGAAGTTCCTCAACGAGTTCCACCGCCTGGACGTGGGCTTCGCCTTCAAGAAGGGCACCCCGTTGGCCCCCGCCTTCCAGGCCGCGGTGAACAAGCTGAAGAAGGACGGGACGTACGACAGGATCCTGGCGAAGTGGGGCACGACGGAGTCGGGCATAGAGCGGTCGGAGATCTCACCGCCGGAGCACAAGTAGCCGACGGACCGTCAGCAGTCGCAGCTGCAGCACTCACAGGCATCACAGCAATCGCAGCAGTCACAGTCGCAGTCGCTGCAGCACCCCTCGCGCTTCTTCCGCGACCAGGGCCCCTCGTACTCGTCCGCGCAGCACATCTTGCAGGTGCAGCAGAGCCCGAGGAACGCGGCGCAGCCCGCGAAGAAGCCGCGCGGCTGGGGGCGCGGGGGCTCCGGCGGCAAGCCGTACGGGTTGCCGCCGTGCTGGGGCGGCTGGCCGTAGGGGCCGTACGAGGCTCGGTGCTCGGCGTCGTGGGCGTGGCCGCACTCCGTCGTGCGGAACGAGCGGTTCACGGACTGGGTCAGCTCGTGCGCGAGCAGGACGTGGGCGAGCTTGCCGTCGACGAAGTCGACCTCGCGCAGGGCGAGCCGGATGCCGTGCACCGCGTCGTCGGCGAGCCTGCGCGCCTCGACGAGATCCGTACCGGTCGCGGCGAGCGGGTTCCAGGCACCCGAAGCGGCGTCGGATTCCCGGTCCTCCACGGCGTCCAGGAGATGCGCGAGCCGGCCGAAGAGCCGGCCGGCCTCGGCGAGCGGCGCCGCGTTGTGCGGCTTTCCGGCGAGTACGGCGGTGTGCGCGAAGGCGGCCGCGGTGGCCGTCTCGGTGGGCTCGGTGACGGTGAGGAGCGAGGTGCCGGGCCCGGCGAGCGCCTCGATGCCGCCCTGGCGGTCGACGGCGTCCACGAGCACGGCCGTGTCGAAGCCGAGCGAGGCACCGGTGCGCGCGCCCGCCCGGTCCCAGCTCCTGGCTATGCGGCGGGCCGCCACCGCGACCGGCCTGCGCCCCAACAGGCCGTCCCTGTCGGCCACGTGGTCGCGGACCTTCGCCGAGGCGAGCACCAGCGAAACGGCCGCGGCGAGCCGGGCGCCCTCGCCCCGCGCGACGGGCGCGGTCCGCATCGCGCGCAGCGGGCAGGGCCCGGCGGTGCGCCGCCAGCCGGTGCTCCGCTCGGCCTGAGCCTCCGTCAGAACCGAGACGATCAGGCCGTCGTAGTTGGTCACGACCCGGGCGAGCTGCCCGTGGTCGGAGCGAAGTGCCAGGCAGAGCCCGCAGAGATGGGCCATCCACTCCGTCTTCAGGCCCTCGGTGAGCCGGTGCGAACAGGGCCTGACGATTCCGAACACAGTTCTCCCCCGAGTGACGTTGAGCACCCGCCCAACGCATCGTTCTTCAGTGCGGCAGGCATCGTATCGAGTGATCCGTTCACCCGTACGAGCCCCGTGTCACTCATGTGGAGGGACATACATAATTTTGTTACGCCGGGTTTCACGTACCGTGCCTATCCCGGAAGATTCCTGACGAATCGCCACATGATCTGTGCCAGTACCGTCACGAATCACCTGCGCGGCGACTATCCACTTGGCGCGGTATCCGCATCATGGACGACCATAGGGATGCGGAACTGAAGACGTGGCATGAAGAAGACCGCTGTGAGAGGAGGCGTCCATGGGATCGGTGCGCAAGGCGAGTGCCTGGCTGGGACTTGTCGAGGACAACGACGACCGCTACTACGACGACGAGTACACCGAAGGTGCCGCCGAGTCCGGCGAGGCCTGGGTGACGGACCCGCGCGTGCGGGTGGCCTCCGAGGCGGCCGAGGACCAGGGCCGCCGGATCGCCACCGTCACGCCGGACGGCTTCGGGGACGCGCGGGGCATCGGGGAACTGTTCCGCGAGGGCGTGCCGGTCATCGTGAACCTGACGTCCATGGACGCCGGTGACGCCAAGCGCGTCGTCGACTTCGCGGCCGGACTCACCTTCGGTCTGCGCGGCTCCATCGAGCGCGTGGCGACGAGGGTCTTCCTGCTGACCCCCGTCGACACCCAGATCGTCAACGGCGAGCCCGCCGGCCGCCGGACCGGTGGCTTCTTCAATCAGAGCTGAGGTACAGATGCCACCGGCCGGGGGTCCGGCCCGCGGCGCAGCCGCAATGGGGCGCAGCGCCCCCGGGAAGACACGGCGATCAGAGCTGAGGCAGGGCGCCCGCCGGATTACCTGAACGCGTCGAGTCCGGTGAGCGCCTTGCCCAGCACCAGCTGGTGCATTTCGACGGTGCCCTCGTAGGTCAGCACCGATTCCAGGTTGGTGGCGTGCCGCATCACCGGGTACTCCAGGGAGATCCCGTTGGCGCCGAGGATCGTGCGCGAGGTGCGGCAGATCTCGATCGCCTCCCGTACGTTGTTGAGCTTGCCGAAGCTGACCTGTTCCGGGCGGAGCCGCCCCGCGTCCATGCGGCGGCCGAGATGGTGGGCGAGCAGGATCCCCTTGTGCAGTTCGAGCGCCATGTCGGCGAGCTTGGCCTGGGTCAACTGGAAGCCTCCGATGGGCTTTCCGAACTGTTCGCGGGTCTTGGCGTAGTCGACCGCCGCTTCGAAGGAGGCGCGGGCCGCGCCCATCGCGCCCCACACGATTCCGTACCGCGCGTGAGAGAGGCAGCTGAGCGGGCCCTTGAGGCCGGTGACTTCGGGGAGTACGGCGTCGGCGGGCAGCCGCACCTCGTCCATGACCAGCTCGCTGGTGACGCTGGCCCGCAGCGACCACTTGTGCTTGATCTCGGGGGCCGAGAAGCCGGGGGTGCCGGCCGGCACGGCGAAGCCGCGGATACCGTCGTCGGTCTGGGCCCAGACCACCGCGACGCCCGCCACCGAACCGTTGGTGATCCACATCTTGCGGCCGTTCAGCACCCAGTCGGTGCCGTCCCGCTTCGCGTACGTACGCATGCCGGCCGGGTCGGAGCCGTGGTCGGGCTCGGTGAGCCCGAAGCAGCCGATGATCTCGCCCGCCGCCATCCCGGGCAGCCAGCGCTTCTTCTGCTCCTCGGAGCCGAACCGCCAGATCGCGTACATGGCGAGCGAGCCCTGTACGGAGACGAGCGAGCGGATGCCGGAGTCGGCGGCCTCCAACTCCAGACAGGCGAGGCCGTACTGGACGGCGGTGGCGCCCGCGCAGCCGTAGTCGGTCAGGGACATGCCGAGTGCGCCGATCGAGCCGAGTTCGCGGGCCAGTTCACGGATGCCGGGCAGCTCGCCGCTCTCGTACCACTCGGCGATGTGCGGCAGGACCCGGTCGGCGGCCCAGGAGCGGACGGTGTCGCGGATCGCGAGGTCCTCGGGGCTCAGCAGGTCGTCGATGCCGAGCGGGTCGGCCGGGTCGAAGGGGGGCAGCTTGGAGGAAGGAGCGGACATGAGGGCGCCTCCGCGGCTCTCGCTCAACTAAAACTAGCAGTGTTAGTTATTACCTGAGCGCTGACGTTACGGGTCAGTGTCCCGTGCGTCCAGACTCCACGGTCGCCACATCGCCGGGCCGCACCGGGGACGGCAGCTTGACGCTCAGCTGCTGCGCCTGCCGCGACTCGGGCTCGAACGCGGCCTCCGGCTCGGCTTCCCGCTCCTGCCCGGCGACCGAGCAGTCCATGACCCGCGGCAGCCGAAGCCCGGCCACCGCGCCGAGGAGCAGCAGCGCGGCGCTGACGAACAGCGTGACGTGCAGGCCGTGCACGAAGGAGTTCCGGGCCGCGGTGCGCAGCGCCTCGCCGGCCGGGCCGCCGAGGTGGCCGGCAACGTCGTAGGCCTCGCCGAGCGAGTTGGAGGCTGCGGCCGACGCCTTGGCGGGGACGCCGCCGACGGATGCGAGGCCGGGTGCGTAGGCGGCGTTCATGACACTGCCGAGCAGCGCGATGCCCATGCCGGCGCCGAGCTGGTAGGAGGTCTCGCCGATGGCGGCCGCGCCGCCGGCCCGCTCGGGCGGGGCCTCGCTGAGCATCGATTCGTACGCCGCGAAGAGCGTGGTCTGGAGCCCGAAGCCGAGCATGACGAACGAGACGAACATCAGTGACGGCCAGTCGGTCTGGCCCATGAGGACGAGCAGCAGCACCGCGCCCGCGGTCAGGACGAAGCCCGTACAGACCATCCGGCGCGGGCCGAGCCTGCGCAGGGTGTACGACCCGGTCGCGCCCGCCGCCATCGCGGCGAAGGTGAGCGGCAGCATGCGCAGACCGGTCTGGAGCGGGGAAAGGCCGAGGACGAGCTGGAGGTACTGGACGGCTATGAGCTCCAGGCCGACCAGGGCCAGCATGGCGACGATGATGCAGCCGACCGAGGTGGCGAAGGCGGGCCGGGAGAACATCCGGATGTCGATGAGCGGGTGCGCGCGGCGGCGCTGCCTGCGGACGAAGACGATGAGCAGGGCGGTGCCGAGGCAGAGGGCGGCCAGGGTGCGGCCGTCGAATATGCCGTGTCCGGCGCCGAGCCGCTTCACGCCGAACACCACGGCGAGTATGCCGCCGGCCGCCATCAGCGCGCCGAGCACGTCCCACGGTCCGTCGGAGCTGCCCTTGGACTCGGGCACGATCCAGCGCCCGATCGGCAGGATCAGCGCCATCAGCGGGATGTTGACGAGGAAGACCGAGCCCCACCAGAAGTGCTGGACGAGGAAGCCGCCGAGGACCGGTCCGACGGCGGCGCCGATCGCGGCGACCGCCGTCCAGATGCCGATGGCGGTGGCCCGCTCGCGGCGGTCGGGGAAGACGACGCGGAGGATGGAGAGCGTGGCGGGCATGATCATCGCGCCGCCGATGCCGAGCAGCGCACGGGCCGCGATCAGTACGGGCGCCGATTCGGCGAGCGCCGCGACCGCGGAGGCGGCGCCGAAGATCGCGTAGCCGAGCAGCAGCACCCGGCGCCGGCCGACCCGGTCGCCCAGGGTGCCGAAGAGGATGAGGAGGGCGGCGCAGACCAGCGGGTAGGCGTCGACGATCCAGAGGAGTTCCACGGAGCCAGGCCGCAGGTCCTCGGTGACCGAGGGAATCGCGACATGCAGGACGGTGGCGTCGAGCGCCACGAACAGCAGGCTCACACAGAGGACGACGAGGATGACCCAGCGGTTGGCACCGCCGGCGCGGGCACCGGGGCGCGCACCGGTCATGGTCGTCCCTGTCATGTACGTACCTCCCAGTACTGCGGACCCTCCGGGTCCGGGACGGTGCGGTCGCAACGGACCGTGCCGTCACCACTCTCGCGGTCGGTGGGCCCGGTGGACCAGTGACCAGCCCTGATCGGGATCCCCGAGGCCCGGCATCGACGGGCGAGTGATTCGTCAGACTACGCGAGTTCACCCGAGTGGCGCGTGGTCCACCTCTCACGGCGAACCCCGCCGAGGTGTGGTGTGCGCCACCCCGGGTTCCACCCATGGGGTGATCTTTACGCTCCGTACCCGACCGGTGACCGAAGCGTGAATTCCGCTCCCCTGCCCGGCAAACGGAATTCCGACGGATACAAACAAGCCTTCCTGCGCCGAGTCGAATGAATAGAGGACAAGGCCCCGGGGTATTCCACGGCGCCCGGGAATAAAGGTGGGCGTGAGACATACTCCACATCACATCGTCATCACAAAGGCCCCGGATCGGCCTGGGCGCACACTCACTCGCTGTAACGTCGATTGAGTGCGTACTGACCGAATCTTCGCCCGCCTGGACCGGGAGCCCGAGCCACCGAAGATAGAGATCCCGCGGATGAGCCGTCACCGCGTGGCCCTCTTCGGCGCGACGATGGCGTTCTACCTCGCCATCGTCGTCGCTGTGCTGGGCTCCTCCTGGCTCGTCGAGCTGGACTGGAAGGTCATGCTGTACCGGCCGTACGAGCAGTGGCCGCAGCTGCACGCCTTCCTGGACTACTTCGTGGTCCTCGGCCAGCGCGGACCCACCGCGGTGATGGTGATGGCCTGGCTCGGCTGGCGCTCCTGGCGCCAGCACACACTCCGGCCGCTCCTGACCCTCGGGGCGGCCCTTCTGCTGCTCAACATGACGGTCGGTTCGGTCAAGCTCGGCCTCGGCCGGCTCGGCCCGCACTACGCGACGCAGATCGGGTCCGCCGAGTTGTTCGCCGGCGGCGACATATTTCCCTCGGGGCACACCGCCAACGCGGTCGTGACCTGGGGCATCCTCGCCTACCTCGCCACCACGCCGCGCGCCCGGCGCTGGCTCTCGGTCATTTCGGCCATGGTGGCCCTGGGCGTCGGCGCGACCACGGTCTACCTCGGCACGCACTGGGTGAGCGACGTGCTCCTCGGCTGGGCGGCCGGGCTGCTCATCCTGCTCGCCCTGCCCTGGTTCGAGCCGCTGATCGCCCGCGCGGAGGCCTTTGTCTTCGCCGTGCGCGAGAAGGTGCGCGAGCGCAGGCGGCCCCGCGCGAGCGCCCCGGCCCCGGCCCCGGTTCCGGTCCCCTCGGTGCCCGCGATGCCGCCCCAGCGCGGGCACGAGGAGGACGACGCCCCCGTGCGCGAGCCGGTCGGCGTCGCGAGCGGGCGCGGTCCCGGCCGGCCGCTCCCGGCCAGGCCGTACCAGCCGGCCCGTTCGGAGCGCCCCCCGGTCGTCCCGGCAGGCACCCGGCGCCCCCCGCACACCGAGCGGACGCCGCGCACCGCCCCCGCCCGCCCCCTGGGCGGCTGAGGCCCGCGGACGACCCGCACGGTACGCACAACGGCACGAAGGCCCCCGGTGGATACCGGGGGCCTTCGTCGTATCCGCGCTCGGGAGCCGTCTCAGCCGTGCCAGCAGCGGGTCACGGTGCCGTCCTCGACCTCGAAGTTCAGCCGCCCCGCCAGATACTCCATGGTGATGATCGAGCCCGGCGGAAGCGACCTGACGGTGGACCAGCCGCGCGACCTGGCGAGTTGCTCGGCGCCCTCCGCGTCGAGGCCGACATAGGACTCGGGGGCGTCGTCGGGATGTGCGGAGTGGGACGGTATCGGTGCCATGCCACCCACCGTAGGCGTGCCGCCCCGACGACGGAAGCGGGGGGCCGCCGGGGTCCGTGAGCCGGGTGGGAACCCGCTGGTTGTCCGCCCCCGGTACCCCACCAGTCACACTTCTGTCACAGGATCCGGGCTCGGGTGCGCTTCGAACTCTGTCACTCGTACGGGCAGTTCCTGACCCCTTGCCCGGTTATCGCACGCCGCACTTCCGGCCGGCCGAACGCATTACTGCAATTGACGGAATTCTTACGCCGGACACATGGGTAATTCCAACTCGGCGGCCCAGCGAATGGAATTGACGGCGCATAGGTAATTCACCTCACCCTTACACAATCCCTACCCGCAACCCCGTGACCGGGGCCCTTCGAAGCTCGGCCGGATGGCGTACGCCCCCTGTTGCGGTGGGCCGACCGCGAGCATCATGGCCCCTGGCCTGACGCCAGACACCTCTGGGGGTGCAATGGGTACGGAGACGGTGACCCCGGCGGCGAAGCCCGCGAGGACCGGCCGGCCGGGCGCGGTGATCGTGGACTGGCTGACCACCACCGACCACAAGAAGATCGGGCACCTCTACCTGATCACGTCGTTCGTCTTCTTCCTCATCGCGGGTGTGATGGCCCTCCTGATGCGGGCCGAACTGGCCCGCCCGGGGCTGCAGATCATGACCAACGAGGAGTACAACCAGCTCTTCACCATGCACGGCACGATCATGCTGCTGCTCTTCGCGACGCCGACCTTCGCCGGGTTCGCCAATGCGATCATGCCGTTGCAGATCGGCTCCCCGGACGTGGCCTTCCCGCGGCTGAACATGTTCGCGTACTGGCTGTTCCTCTTCGGCGGTCTGATCGTGCTCGGCTCGGTGCTGCTGCCGACCGGGCCCGCGAGCTTCGGCTGGTTCGCCTATGCCCCGCTCAACTCGCTGACCCGCTCCCCCGGCGCCGGGGCCGACCTCTGGATCATGGGGCTCGCGCTCGCCGGCTTCGGCACCATCCTCGGCGCGGTCAACTTCGTGACCACCATCATCGGGATGCGCGCCCCCGGGATGACGATGTTCCGGATGCCGGTGTTCACCTGGAACGTCCTGTTCACGTCGATCCTGGTGCTCATCGCGTTCCCGGTGCTCGCGGCGGCGCTGCTCGTCCTGGAGGCGGACCGCAGGTTCGGCTCGGTGGTCTTCGAGGCGCAGAACGGAGGGGCGCTGCTGTGGCAGCACCTCTTCTGGTTCTTCGGCCATCCCGAGGTCTACATCATCGCGCTGCCGTTCTTCGGCATCATCACGGAGATCATCCCGGTCTTCTCGCGCAAGCCGATCTTCGGCTACATGACCCTGGTCGGGGCGACGGCGGCCATCACCGGGCTGTCCATCGTGGTGTGGGCCCACCACATGTTCGCGACCGGAGCGGTGTTGCTGCCGTTCTTCTCGTTCATGTCGTTCCTGATCGCGGTGCCCACCGGAGTGAAGTTCTTCAACTGGACCGGCACCATGCTCAGAGGCTCACTGAGCTTCGAGACACCCATGCTGTGGGCGGTCGGCTTCCTGGTGAGCTTCCTGTTCGGCGGCCTGACGGGCGTCATCCTGGCCTCGCCCCCGCTGGACTTCCACGTCACCGACTCGTACTTCGTGGTGGCGCACTTCCACTACGTGGTGTTCGGCACGGTGGTCTTCGCGACCTTCGGCGGCTTCTACTTCTGGTGGCCGAAACTGACCGGCAAGATGCTCGACGAGCGGCTCGGCAAGATCCACTTCTGGACGCTGTTCATCGGCTTCCACATCACGTTCCTGGTCCAGCACTGGCTGGGCGCGGAAGGCATGCCCCGGCGGTACGCGGACTACCTGACGGCGGACGGCTTCACGGCGCTGAACATGATCTCGTCGATCGGCGCGTTCCTGCTCGGCATGTCCACACTGCCCTTCTTCTACAACGTCTGGAAGACCGCGCGGTACGGCAAGAAGGTGGAGGTCGACGACCCGTGGGGGTTCGGCCGCTCGCTGGAGTGGGCCACGTCCTGCCCGCCGCCCCGGCACAACTTCGTGACCATCCCGCGCATCCGTACCGAGTCCCCGGCCTTCGACCTGCACCACCCGGAGTTCGCCCCGTTCCGTGACGACCTGCCGCCCGGGGAGGAGCCGGTGGCGGTGCCGTCCGCGGGAGAGCCCGGGGCTGCGGAGCCCGGGGACTAGTCCCGTACCGCGTCGACGCGCACGCTCAGGTCGTTCGCGCCGGTGTAGTACGGGCGGACCACGCCCGGGCCGACCATCGACCCCGGGTACACGAAGATCACCTGCTTCAGCGGGACGTCGTCCAGGATGCGGGCCAGGCGCACGGCGGGGCCACCGGTACCGGTGAGCAGCCAGAGGTCCCAGAGCCATTCCTTGGCGTCCAGGCCCTCCGCGAGCGGGGCGTAGGGAAGCGTGAAGGCGAAGCCGTCGCCGTCTGCGGTCGCGGGCACCCGGTGGACGCGGCCGCCTCCGCCCCGCAGCCGCGCCTCGACGGCTGCGCCGGGGCCGAGCTCCACCCCGTACAGCCGCCCGTGCACGGTGACGCCGTCGGCGCCGAAGCCGATCGTGCCGGTCTCGGCGTGCGGTCTGCGCAGCCAGCTGCGGACGACGAGCTCGCCGGAGCGGCCCGGGTAGGGGATGCGCACCGCGACCCGGTCGGCGTCCGGGCCCGGTTCGCGGTCGACGAGGGCACGCAGATCCCTGGTGCCCGGCTCCAGGCGCTGCTCGGCGCCCTCGCCGAAGCGCAGGTAGGCGTCCCACACGCCCTCGGCGAGGTCGACCGTGCTGGGCAGCACCGCCCGGAGCAGCCCCTCGGCCGCCGGGGTGAGCGGCAGCAGCACATCGGGGCCGGGGTTCGTGCCGCGGCGGCGCAGGACGAGCGCGGCACCCGGCCGTCCGGCGCCCGTGATGTCGAAGGTCACCCCGCCCGCGGAGTCGGCTATGCAGTCGGCGCGCGGGGCCGCGGGGGCGCTGCCCGTGTCCGGGGACTCGGCGGTGGTGGTCATGCGGTCTGCCCTTTCCGGAGCACGGAGGCGGCCTTGTGACGCAGGGCGTAGGCCCCGTCGAGGGCGGTGCTGCGGGCCCTGTGCAGCGAGTCGCGCAGCGCCCCGGCGGAGCGGCTGCCACCGCCCTGGGCGTGCAGCTCGTCGAAGATCGCCTCGTGGCTTTCGGCGATCCTGGCCGGGTCGAAGCGCCCGGAGTTCTCCAGGGCCGCCTTGGCCATGCGGTGGCGCAGTCCGTCGTCCTGGATCAGTTCGAGCAGGGCCGCGGCCACCGCGTCGGCGTTGCCGGCCTCCACGAGCCGGCCGTCCACCCCGTCGTCGATGATTTCGCGTGGTCCCTGTGGGCAGTCCGTGGAGACGACGGGGAGTCCACAGCGCATCGCCTCGACGATGGTCATGCCGAAGGACTCGTGGCTGGAGGTGACAGCCGCGAGGGAACCCTTGACCCACTCGCTGTCGAGATCGCCGGCCAGGCCCATGAGGAACACATGGTTGTAGAGGCCAAGATCGTCGATGAGGTTCCGCAGGGCTTCGCGTTCGTTGCCGAAGGCGTCGCCGGAGCCGTAGATCCGCAGCTTCCAGTCCGGCCGTACCGCGACGACTTGCGCGAACGCCTTCACCAGCAGGTCGTACCGCTTGACCGGGGTGAGCCGCCCAGCCGCCACGACCAGCTTGCCGTCGCCGGAGGCGGGCTCGATACGCGGCCCGGGTACGCCGTTGGGCACCGCCTCGATGCGTACGTCCGGCAGCCGCAGCCCCCGGTAGGCCGCCGCGTCGGCCCGGGTGACCGTGGTGATCGCGTCGAGCAGCGGATAGGAGTGGGCGATCTCGCTGCGGAGGCGGTAGCTGTGTCCGGCGAGGGTCAGGTGTTCCTGGCCGACGCGGACCACGCCGGGCCGGGTCTCGCGGGCGATGTGCACATTGAGGCCCGGCCGGGTGCCGATGACGACGTCGGCCTCGACCGTCCGCAGGTGGTCGCCGATCCGGGCGTCGGTGAGCCGGCTGTACTGGCTGTGGCGGCCGTCGCCGCGCGGGAAGACCTTGGCCGGCCTGTGGTGCTGGGGGTGGTCGCCCTCGTATCCGGGGCTGCCCCTGCGCAGATCGACCAGGTGCCGCAGGCGGACGCCTTCGGGCGCGGGGAGGGTGGGCTCGTCGTGGTGGCGGAAGACGGAGACGATCTCGACGTCGTGCCGTCGGGCGAGCTCACCGGCGAGGTTGAAGGTCGACCGTATGGTGCCGCCCAGGCTGTACGCGTTGTGCAGCAGGAATGAGATGTGCATGCGCTGCGCGTCCCCTTGGTCGTTCGGTCGATCGGTCGATCATGCTCTTGATCATTCGACCGGTCGGGTCGGTCGGGACCGAAACCCTTCGGTCACGAACGGACTGTACTTGGGTTGACCGTCACCTGTACTCCAAGGGCTGATCACCGCAGGTCCACCCGGGGACGGGCTGGGGCGGCGGCGATGGGGCGCTTTCCGGACAGCGGCGAGCCCCGTCCGGACGGCCGGACGGGGCTCTGGGCCTCAGATCTTCAGCTGCTGCCCCGGGAAGATGAGATCCGGGTCACCCCCGATGACGGACCTGTTGGCCGCGTACAGCGCCTCCCACCCGGTGCCGTGGGCAGCCGCGACGGCGGACAGGGTGTCGCCGCTCCGGACCGTGTAGGAGCCGCCGGCCGGGGCGGCGGGCGCGCTCTCCGTGCGGAGCGGGGCGGTGCGCGGCTGTGGCGCCGGCGCCTTGTGCGGCTTCGGGGCGGCCTGCTGCGGGCTGCTCTCGGCCTTCTTCTGTGCGGGCTTGTGGGCGGGCTCGCCCGCATCAGGGGCGCTGCCGTACGCCCCCGCCTGGCGCGAGCAGACCGGCCACGCGCCCCAGCCCTGCGAGTGCTGGACCTTGGTGGCGACGGCGATCTGCTGGGCCCTGCTGGCCTTGTCGGCGGTGGAGGCGTATGCCCCGCCGCCGTGCGCCCGCCAGGTCCCGGCGGCGAACTGGAGCCCGCCGTAGTAGCCGTTGCCGGTGTTGATGTGCCAGTTTCCACCGCTCTCGCACTGGGCGATGCGGTCCCACACACCGCTGTCCGCCGCGGAGGCCGGACCGGCGACGCTGAGCAGGGCCAGCGGTGCCACGACTGCGGCCCCGATCAGCACTGCCGTCCCACGCCTGCGTATGGAGCTGGAACCACTGGTACCAACAGACATGAAATCCCTCTCGAAGGACCCGGGGTCCCCCTGGGCGGCGCGGCCTTCGGCGCGTCCGGCGCCTCGTTCCGTGCCGCCCCCGCCCACCGGAAGGTCGTAGCTGGCTGTGCGGCCGGCGGGCGTTCCCGGGCGGTGCTCGATGCACACGGCGGTGGAATCTAGGGACCCGCACGCTCCGGCATCAACCAATGCCCCGTCATTCCAGGCCAGTTGCCCGTTACCGGGAGTATCGTCGATTTCCGGACACCCACTTGATGCGCGGATATCGTCATTTGTCGACCTGTCGTCGAAGTGATCTGTGACTCAGCTCACCCACTCAACTTCCATGTGGCCCACAGGTGTTGACAGGGAGTGAAGGGTTCCGCGGGTGAATTCACCCTCCGCTGGGGACGGTTCGATTCCGTTCGCCTTCGCGCGTGACCCCGGCCACAGATCGCCCGTTGTCGTTTGTACGAGAGAAGCCGGGAACCGCCCGGCGCATCCACTCAGTTCCTAGGAGCCACCCGTGCCGCGCATGCTCGACGTCAGTGAGGACGTCCGCGCCGAGATCGGCGACGAAGAAGCCGAGCGGCTGCTCGCCGGCGAGAACGCCCCGGGCAGCTACGACTGCACCTCCTGCCGCACGCCGGGCGACTCCGAGCAGGAGCGCACCAGCACCGTCCTGTTCGTCGGCGAGGAGACCGCCGTCCTCGCCTTCGCCCACGCCAGCTGCATCCCCTCCCAGGTCGTCCAGGTCGCCGAGGAGCAGCTCCAGGGCGCCGTACGCTCCATCACGGGCGCGGAGCCGGCCGGCGGGGCGCCCGAGCAGGCGGTCCTCGGCATCACCAGCGGCCTGGTGCTGATCGAGGGAGATCTGCACCCCGCGCTCGTCGTCGAGCCGACGGGGCCTATCGTCCGGCCGGGCTCCGGCGGCAGCACCGACGAATTCCTCCCGCTCCTCATCGAGCAGGGCTTCGTGCCGGTGACCGACATGGGGCGGCTGCCCTCGGTGCTTCCGGGCTGGTCCGTGCTGCTCGCGATGGGCCAGCTGCACGCGGTCCTGCAGCCCGGCACCGGCGGCGGCAGCAGCTCGGTCTCCTGGTGGCAGGCGCACCAGCCGCTCCAGGTGACGGACGGCTGGCGGGCCGCGGCCAACAAGTCCCAGCGCGTCCTGGTCTTCGCGGCCCCGGTCGGCATGATCGGCCAGCAGCCGCGCGAGGACCTGCTCAGGGACGCCCTGGAGAAGGCCGCCGCCGACGGCCGCCTGGTGGCCGCCGCCATGCCGCTCGCCGGCACCTGAGATGTCCCGCGCGCCCGCCCCGGCCGGTACGGGGTGGGCGCGGAAGGGGCGTGGGCCATCCGGCCCTGCGCTACCGATAAGCCGAAACACCCCGCATCCCCGGCCGTACGGGGTCGTTGGCACATACGTGCACACATACGACCCGCCCCGCCAGCCGTACCAGGCCCAGATCCCTGCCATGCGCCCCTCGGGCGACGCATCGGGAGCCCACTCCCCCACGTCCCCCACGCCGATCTACGACGCGCTCTACTCCGAGTACCTCAGGTCCTTCCGCACCCTCCCCGGTGACCGGTCGGGTGAGGAGGATCTCGGGTTCACCGCGTTCGGAGCGCTCGGCGGCGGGTTCACCGCGGTGCACGGCAACCGCGCCGGCCAGCAGACCGGCCACCAGACCCAGCACTTCCCCGTCACGTACGCCGGGAACTGGCATCTGCACCCCGCCATGAACGCGCACGGGCGGCAGTACGCCGGGCACCAGGTCCCGGCAGCACTGCCGCCCGGCCCCCGCAGGGGCCTCTAGCCCTCCTCGCGAAGGGCCCGCTCCCGCAAGGGGGTTACTTCTTACGGCCGCGCTTCTCTCGCACCCGCACCGAGATGTGGATCGGGGTGCCCTCGAAGCCGAACTCCTCGCGCAGCCGGCGCTCGATGAAGCGCCGGTAGCCGGCCTCGATGAAGCCGGAGGCGAAGAGCACGAACCGCGGCGGCTTGGTGCCCGCCTGCGTACCGAACAGGATGCGCGGCTGCTTTCCGCCGCGGATCGGGTGCGGGTGGCCGGCCACGAGCTCGCCGAGGAAGGCGTTGAGACGACCGGTCGGGATCCGGGTCTCCCAGCCCGCCAGGGCCGTCTCGATCGCCGGGACCAGCTTCTCCATGTGGCGGCCGGTCAGCGCGGAGACGTTGACCCGGGGCGCCCAGGCGACCTGCTGCATCTCGGTCTCGATCTCGCGCTCCAGGTAGTAGCGCCGCTCCTCGTCGAGGGTGTCCCACTTGTTGTACGCGATGACCAGCGCGCGCCCGGCGTCCACGGCCATCGTGATGATGCGCTGGTCCTGCACGGAGATCGACTCGCTGGTGTCGATGAGGACGACCGCGACCTCCGCCTTCTCGACGGCGGCGGCGGTACGCAGCGAGGCGTAGTAGTCGGCGCCCTCCTGGAGGTGGACGCGGCGGCGGATGCCGGCCGTGTCGACGAACTTCCAGGTGATTCCGCCGAGTTCGATCAGCTCGTCGACCGGGTCGCGGGTGGTGCCGGACAGCTCGTTGACGACGACCCGCTCCTCCTTCGCGACCTGGTTCAGGAGCGAGGACTTGCCGACGTTCGGGCGGCCGATGAGGGCGATGCGGCGCGGGCCGCCCACCGCGGTGCCGAAGCGCTGCGGCGGGGCCTCGGGCAGCGCCTTGAGGATCTCGTCGAGCAGGTCACCGGTGCCGCGGCCGTGCAGCGCGGAGATCGGGAAGGGCTCGCCGAGGCCGAGCGACCACAGGACCGCGGCGTCGGACTCGCCGGACATGCCGTCGACCTTGTTCGCGGCGAGCACGACGGGCTTGCCGGCCCGGCGCAGCAGCTTGACGACGGCCTCGTCGGTGTCGGTGGCGCCCACGGTGGCGTCGACGACGAAGACCACGGCGTCGGCGGCCTCGATGGCGAACTCGGCCTGGGCGGCGACGGAGGCGTCGAGGCCGAGGACGTCCTGCTCCCAGCCGCCGGTGTCGACGACCTTGAAGCGGCGGCCGGCCCACTCGGCCTCGTAGGTGACGCGGTCACGGGTGACGCCGGGCTTGTCCTGGACGACGGCCTCGCGGCGGCCGATGATGCGGTTCACCAGGGTCGACTTGCCGACGTTCGGGCGGCCGACGACGGCGAGGGCCGGCAGCGGGCCGTGGCCGGCCTCGTCGATGGCGGCCTCGACATCCTCGACATCGAAGCCCTCTTCGGCGGCGAGCTCCATGAACTCCGCGTACTCGGCGTCACCGAGCGCTCCGTGTTCGTGCTGGTCGTTCATGAAGTCCGTACCTCGTTCATCGTGGTGATCGGTGGATCGCGATCGGGCGGTCCACTACTGAAAGTCTGGCCTAGCGCCCGGTCAGGCGCCTGGCGTTCTCCAGGTGGCCGGTGAGCCGGTCCTGGATGCGGACGGTGGCCTCGTCCAGGGCTTTGCGGGTGCGCCGTCCGCTGCCGTCGCCGGCCTCGAAGGCGTCCCCGAAGACGACGTCGACGCGGCTGCGCAGCGGCGGCAGCCCCTTTATCAACCGCCCGCGGCGCTCGGTGCTTCCCAGCACCGCGACCGGGACGATGGGCGCCCCCGACCGTACGGCGAAGTAGGCGAGGCCGGCCCGCAGCGAGGCGAAGTCTCCGTCGCCCCGGGTGCCCTCGGGAAAGATCCCGAGGACGCCGCCCTGGTCGAGCACGGCCAGTGCGTCGGTGATCGCGGCGCGGTCGGCGACCGCCCGGTCCACCTTGAGCTGGCCGATGCCTTCGAGGAACCGGCCGAGCGGCCCGACGAAGGCTTCCTTCTTGATCAGGAAATGGGTGCCGCGCGGGGCGGTGCCCATGACCATCGGGCCGTCGATGTTGTGGGAGTGGTTGACGGCGAGGATCACCGGACCGCTCGCCGGAACCCGCCAGGCGCCGAGCACTCGCGGCTTCCACAGCCCGTACATCAGGCCGACACCGATCCGGCGCCCGATCTCGGCGCCCCGCTCCGCGACAGGCAGGTGCGTCGCGAAGCGGCTCCATGAGGGGCGGTTGCCGGGCGGCGGGAGGGCCGTCACTTGGTGGCCTGCTTCTCCTCGATGAGGGTGACCACGCACTCGATGACCTGGTCCAGGGTGAGCTCGGTGGTGTCCACCTCGACCGCGTCGTCGGCCTTGGCCAGCGGGGAGGTCTTGCGGCCGGAGTCGGCCGCGTCCCGCTTGATCAGGGCTTCCCGGGTGGCCGCCACGTCGGAGCCCTTGATCTCGCCACTGCGGCGGGCCGCGCGTGCCTCGGGGGACGCGGTGAGGAACACCTTCAGGTCGGCGTCGGGCAGCACGGTCGTGCCGATGTCACGGCCCTCGACCACGATGCCCTGCCCGGCGCCCGCGGCGATGTCGCGCTGGAGCTGGGTGATCAGGGCCCGCACCTCGGGGACGGCGCTGACCGCGCTCACCTTGGACGTGACGTCCTGGGTGCGGATCGGCCCGGAGGCGTCCTCGCCGTCGACGGTGATGGTCGGCGCCGACGGGTCGGTGCCGGAGACGATCACGGGCTTGGCGGCCGCGACGGCGATCTCCGCCGGGTCGTCGATGTCGATCCCGTTGCTGATCATCCACCAGGTGATCGCCCGGTACTGGGCTCCGGTGTCCAGATAGCTCAGCCCCAGCTTGGCGGCGACCGCCTTGGAGGTGCTGGACTTGCCGGTGCCGGAGGGGCCGTCGATGGCGACAATCACTGCTGCCGGAGCGGTCCGGGCGGCGCTTTCCACGGTGACGGACACCTTCCTGTCGATGGCGACACAAGGTTATCACTGCCCGGGCGGCCCACGGCCTGCCGGAGCGGTCCGGGCGGCGCTTTCCACGGTGACGGACACCTTCCTGGTACGGGGCGGGGCCCCCGCCCCGTACAAGGTTACTGCAGCGCGGCGGCCCACGGCCTCACTGCCGGATCGACCAGCCCCGCTCCCGCAGCGCGGCGGTCAGGCCGGGGGCCGCGGCCGGCTCGACCATGAGCTGGACCAGACCCGCCTGCTGGCCGGTGGCGTGCTCGATGCGGACGTCCTCGATGTTGACCCCGGCCCGGCCCGCGTCCGCGAACAGCCGCGCGAGACCGCCCGGCTCGTCACTCAGGAGCACGGCGACGATCTCGTACGTGGCGGGCGCCGCGCCGTGCTTGCCGGGCACCCTGACGCGCCCCGCGTTGCCGCGCCGCAGCACGTCCTCGATGCCGGCGGCGCCGCCGCGCCGCTTGTCCTCGTCGGCGGACTCCAGGGAGCGCAGGGCGCGCACCGTCTCGTCGAGGTCGGCGGCGATCCCGGACAGGACGTCGGCGACCGGGCCCGGGTTGGCGGAGAGGATCTCGACCCACATCCCGGGGTCGGAGGCCGCGATGCGGGTGACGTCGCGAATGCCCTGGCCGCACAGCCGTACCGCCGTCTCGTCGGCCTCTTCGAGGCGGGCGGCGACCATGGAGGAGACCAGCTGCGGGGTGTGCGAGACCAGCGCGACGGCCCGGTCGTGGGCGTCGGCGTCCATGACGACCGGCACGGCGCGGCAGAGCGCGACCAGTTCGAGCGCCAGGTTGAGCACCTCGGTGTCGGTGTCCCGGGTCGGCGTGAGCACCCAGGGCCGGCCCTCGAACAGGTCGGCGGTGGCGGCGAGCGGGCCCGAGCGCTCCTTGCCCGCCATGGGGTGGGTGCCGATGTACGAGCTCAGGTCGCAGCCGAGCGCGAGCAGCTCGCGGCGCGGGCCGCCCTTGACGCTGGCCACGTCGATGTACGCGCGGGCGATCCCGTCCCGTATCGCCCCGGCCAGGGTCTCGGCCACGTGCGCGGGCGGCACGGCCACGACGGCGAGGTCGACCCGGCCCTCGGGCGGCTCGTCCGTGCCGGCGCCGAGCGCGGCGGCGGTGCGGGCCTGGCCCGGGTCGTGGTCGGCGAGGTGCACGGTGATCCCGCGGCTCGCGAGGGCCAGGGCGGCGGAGGTGCCGATCAGGCCGGTACCGATGACGAGGGCGGTTCTCACTGGGCGATGTCCTTGCGCAGGGCGGCGGCGGAGCCGAGGTAGACGTGGGCGATCTCGGCCTTCTTCGTTCCCGTTCAGCGTAGTCAGCGTCACCGACATCGCGGACGCGGCGGCCGCACTGCGAGACGGGGACGGCCGCCGCGTGCCGTCCGCGCCACAGGTTCCGCCACCGGATCAGGTCCTTCGGGGACCCCGTCGTTCCGGCTCCGCCACTTGGGCGAACCGCGTCCCGGGGAGCCGCTCGGGGCGGGGCTGCGGTAGAACCGACGGATGATCCTGCACGTGGTTCCCCTGGACGAGTGGTCGGCCGCCTCCGGCCTGCCCTACACCCCGCCCTCGCTGGCCGCCGAGGGCTTCGTGCACTGCTCGGCCGACGAGGCCTCCGCGCTGTCCGTCGCCGACGCCCACTACCGCGATGTGCCCGGCCCGCTCCTGGTCCTGCGCATCGACGAGTCGGCGCTGGCCGCGGAGGTCCGCTGGGAAGGCACCGGGGACGTCCTGTTCCCGCATGTGTACGGGCCCGTCGAGCGGGCGGCCGTGACGGCGGTCCTCGAAGTACGCCGGGACGCCGAGGGGCGCGCGCTGGGCCTCACGCCCCGGATGTGACCCCGGGGGACCTGTTCCCGGCCCGGGCGACGGGGTTGGGTGAGTACGCGCGGGGGACATCCGGGCCGTCGGTGCTTCGTCCCGGGGGCATTCGACGCCAGGATGCTCCTGCCGCACGTGCTTCCGGACGGACGGGACGAAGACCTCCGGCCGGCCGGAGGTTCGGCGTGACGGCTTCATGTTCGGCGTGACGACTTGAGGAGCACACGATGGACGCAGTCAACAGCCGCAGGACGGTACTCGTGGCCGCGGCCGGAGCGGCGGCCCTGGCGGGCTGTTCGAACTCCGGGGACGGCGGCGGAAGTTCGACGCCGCCTCCGACGGTCACCGGTTCCGCCGCCCCGGGCGAGGCGGACCCGCCCGCGAGCTCCTCCGGCCAGTCCAGCCCGCCCGCCCAGGCCGGCAAGGTCCTCGCCAAGACCTCGGACATCCCGGTCGGCGGCGGCAAGGTCTTCGCGGAGCAGAAGGTCGTCGTCACCCAGCCGGAGGCGGGCACCTTCAAGGGCTTCTCGGCGATCTGCACCCACCAGGGCTGCACGGTCTCCAGCGTGTCCGGGGGCACCATCAACTGCCCCTGCCACGGCAGCAAGTACCGGATCGCGGACGCCTCGGTGACCAATGGACCCGCCCAGCGTCCACTGCCCGCGCAGCAGATCACCGTCGAAAAGGATTCGATCCTGCTGCCCTGACCGGCGACCATGAAGCCATGACGCCAGAGGAACTCGTCGCCGGCCACACCATCTACTCCTGCGTCATGGGCTCGCGCGCCTTCGGCCTCGCGACCGCGGAGAGCGACACCGACGTGCGCGGGATCTATCTGGCGCCGACCCCGCTGTTCTGGCGCTTCGAGAAGCCCCCGACGCATGTCGAGGGCCAATGGGGTCTCCCCTGCTCGAACGGAGTTGAGAGCTTGGGGAAAGACGAGCAGTTCAGCTGGGAGCTGGAGCGGTTCTGCGAGCTGGCCCTGCGCGCCAATCCGAACATCCTGGAGTGCCTGCACTCTCCGCTCGTCGAGCACATCGACGACACGGGGAGGGAACTCCTGGCCCTGCGCGGCGCGTTCCTCTCCCGGCAGGCCCACGTGACGTTCGCCCGGTACGCGCTGAGCCAGCGCAAGAAGCTCGACGCGGATGTGCGGCAGCACGGCGCGCCGCGGTGGAAGCACGCCATGCATCTGCTGCGGCTGCTGACGAGCTGCCGTGATCTGCTGCGCACCGGCGAGCTCACCATCGATGTCGGCGCCGACCGCGAGCGGCTGCTCGCGGTCAGGCGGGGCGAGTTCTCCTGGCCGGAAGTGGAGTCCTGGATGACCCGCCTGGCCACCGAGTCCGACGAGGCGGCCGCCACCTCTCCCCTGCCGCCCGAGCCCGACCGGGCCCGGGTGGCGGAGTTCCTGTTCCGGGTGCGCCGCGAGTCAGCCCTCAAGGCGGACACGTACGAGGAAGTCGTGCAGCGCGTCATTCCCGGCGGCGCCGGGCGGTAGCACGGGCTCAGGCATCCCAGAGGGCCCCCAGGGTCAGGAGTTCGCTGCGGTACTCGATGCGTTCGGCCCACTCCTTGGGCCAGGCCGCGGCTCCCAGGTGGGCGCCCGCGAACGCGCCGGCCAGGCAGGCGATGGAGTCCGAGTCGCCCTGGGTGCAGGCGGCCCGGCGGAGCGCCGTGAGCGGCTCGTCGGGGAAGAGCAGGAAGCAGAGCAGGCCCGTGGCGAAGGCCTCCTCGGCGATCCAGCCGTCGCCGGTCTCCAGGCAGGGGTCGGTCTCGGGCGAGGGGTTGCGCAGCGCCTTGAGCACCCGGTCGAGCGCGTCCAGGCACTCGTCCCAGCCGCGCGCGATGAAGTGGCCGGGCGTCGGATCCTGCGCGTGCGTCCACAGGTCGCCGAGCCAGCGGTCGTGGTACCGGTTGCGGTTCTCGTACGCGTACGAGCGAAGCTGACCGACCAGGCCCATCGGGTCGGCGCCCTGGGCGAGCAGGAACACCGCCCGCGCGGTGAGGTCGGAGGCGGCGAGCGCGGTCGGGTGGCCGTGGGTGAGGGCGGACTGCAACTGGGCGGCGCCCGCCCGCTGTTCCTCGCTCAGGCCCGGTACGAGCCCGATCGGGGCGACCCGCATGTTGGCGCCGCAGCCCTTGGAGCCCAGCTGGCTGGCCTGCTGCCAGGGCAGCCCGCTGTCGAGCTTCGCGCAGGCCACCAGGCAGGTACGGCCGGGGGCCCGGTTGTTCTCGGGCGAGTGGTACCAGTCGACGAACTCCGCGCGGACCGGGCCTTCGAGCCGGGCCGGGCCGAGCAGTCCGCGGTCCATGGCGGTGCGGATGCCGCGGCCGAGCGCGAGCGTCATCTGGGTGTCGTCGGTGACGAACGCGGGGTTGGGCAGCGCCATCTCGCGCCACGGCCCGCACTTGGCGAGGATCGCGGGCACATCGCTGAACTCGGTCGGGAAGCCGAGGGCGTCCCCCAGCGCGAGGCCGATCAAGGCACCGGTCGCCGTCTGTTTCGCAGCACGGTTCATGTCTGTCGTCCCTCCGGGCGCAGAAGGGGCGGATGCAGCGCGGTGGCCGGACCCGCCCGGTAGAGCGCGGCCGGTTTGCCCCGGCCGCCGGTCAGCCGCGAGGCGCCTGCCACCTGCTCGACGAAGCCGGGCGTGGCAAGGACCTTGCGGCGGAAGTTGGGGCGGTCCAGGGCGGTGCCCCAGACCGTCTCGTAGACCTGCCGCAGCTCGCCGAGGGTGAACTCGGGCGGGCAGAACGACGTCGCGAGGCAGGTGTATTCGAGCTTGGCGCCGACGCGTTCGCGGGCGTCGGCGAGGATGTCGGCGTGGTCGAAGGCGAGCTGTCCGCAGGTGCCGAAGGCGATCCACTCGGCGTGCGCCGCGTCGCCTCCGCCGCGCGGTTCGGGCAGGTCGGGCACGAGCGCGGTGTAGGCCACCGACACGACCCGCATGCGGGGGTCGCGGTCCGGCTCGCTGTAGGTGCGCAGCTGTTCCAGGTGCAGCCCGGCCACGACGTCGTCGGGCAGGCCGGTCTCCTCGGCCAGTTCGCGCCGGGCCGCGAGCTCGGCGGACTCGCGCGGCAGCACGAACCCGCCGGGCAGCGCCCACGCCCCCGCGTACGGCTCCTGGCCGCGCCGGATGAGCAGCGCGTGCAGGGCGCCGCCGCGGACCGTGAAGACGGCGAGGTCCACGGTGACGGCGAACGGTTCGAAGGCGTGCGGGTCGTACCCCTCGGGCACGTTTCCCGCCGGCCCCCGGGCGCCCCCCTCCAGGGCCCGGGGGCCGACGGCGGTCATCGTCGCTCCGGCAGCGGGTCGGCGAGGCCCCAGCCCCGCTCAAGCAGCGCGTCGACGGCGGCGACGGCGGTGGCGAGCCGCTCCTCGTGCGGGCCGCGCAATTCGATGAACTCCCGCCCGGTACGGGTCAGTTCGGCCCGGAACCGGTCGGTCATCCAGGGCCGCAGCTCCTCGCCGTCGCGCAGTCCGTCGTCATCGAAGGGCACGCCCTCGTGGTCGGTGAGCAGCCACAGGTGGTGGGCGGCGGCCCGTTCGGCGACGGCTTCGACGCGCGGGTTGCGGCGGCCCATGTAGCGCTCGTGCCACACGGTGGTGGCGAAGGAGTCGGTGTCGCAGAACAGCACGGGCGAGCCGAGCCCGGCCGCGGTGTTCTCGCGCTCGTTCTGCCGCTCGGCGATCACCGGGAACTCGTCCGAGCCGAACTCGACGTCCTCCCACTGCGCCTGCGGGTAGCGGGAGCGCAGGGCGGCGAGCTTGCCCTCGCTGTACTCGCGCCCGTACTCCTCGACCCACCGGGTGCCCGCCCAGGGGCCGCCGCGCTCCCGGTAGTGCCCGGCGAGCGCTCGGGCCATCGTGGTGGTGCCGGTCGACTCGGCGCCGAGCACGACCACGCGCCGGGCGAGCCAGGCCCGTACCGGCGCTTCGAGGAAGTCCCAGGTGCCCACCGGGTCCTTGCGCACGGCCGTGCCGGAGACCGGGAACAGGGTGCGGTCGAGGTCGACGAGGACGTGCTCGGCGCCGAAGCGGCGGGCGAGTTCGCCGCCGTACGACTCGGAGGTGAAGACCGCGTCGACGCGTTCGGGCACGGCGCCCCGGAAGACGGCCATGTGCGCGTCCCATATGCCGGGGTCGTTGAGGTCCATCTCCACGTCGTCGACGGCTCCCAGGACCCGGGCGTCCGGGTGCACCTCGCGCATCCACTGGACCCGCTCGGCCAGCGGAATCGTCTCGACGGAGGCCGCGCACACCAGGACGGTGAGCCGCTCGCAGCGGTCGGCCGCGGTGCGTACGAGATGGTGGTGGCCGGCGTGCGGCGGATAGAACTTGCCGAGGACCAGGCCGTGTTCGTGGGCCTTCATGCCGCCACCTCCGCGAGCCGGGCCGGGCGCGCGCCGAGCTCGCGCCGCCAGCCGCGCAGTCCGACCAGGCACAGGGTCAGGAACCCGGCGTACAGGAGCGAGGTCAGATAGAGCTCCTTGTAGGCGTAGAGCGGGATGTAGACCACGTCCGCCGCGATCCACAGCCACCAGGACTCGACGAGCTTCCTGCACTGCCCGTACGTCGACGTCAGCGACAGGGCGGTGGTGAGCGCGTCCCAGAACGGGACGGTCGAATCGGTGGCCGCGCCGAGCAGGAAGGTGAGCGCCACGGTCCCCACCGCCCCTGCCGCGAGCAGCCACAGCCACTCGGTGCGGGTCATCCGCCGGACCACGAGCGCGCCGGAACCCGATCCACCCCCGTGGGCCCAGGTCCACCAGCCGTACACGGCGAGGGCGATGAAGACGACCTGGAGTCCGGCGTCCGCGTACAGGCCCGCCTGGAGGAACAGCACGATGAAGAACACGTTGTTGGCGAGTCCCACCGGCCAGTTGGCGATGTGCTGCCGGGCCACCAGCCAGACGCACAGCGCGCCGGTCGCGAAGCCGAGGATCTCGGTCCAGGTGAGGCTCACGCCCGCACCTCCTTAATGGTCACTTTGACTATAAAGGTGTCGGGGTGGCCGCACAAGGCCGTTCGGGCGGGCGCACAAGGTGGGGGCGCACGCGACGAAAGAGCCCGGCTCCCCGTACGAAACGGGAAACCGGGCTCTGTCAGCGGGTGTTGGCGGTGTCTAGAGGTCGACCTCGCGCATCAGCATGCCGACCTCGGTGTTGGTGAGGCGGCGCAGCCAGCCGGACTTCTGGTCGCCGAGCCCGATCGGGCCGAAGGAGACCCGCACCAGCTTCTCGACCGGGAAGCCGGCCTCGGCCATCATGCGGCGCACGATGTGCTTGCGGCCCTCGTGGAGCTCGATCTCGACGAGATAGTTCTTGCCGGTCTGCTGGACGACGCGGAAGGCGTCGGCCCGCGCGTAGCCGTCCTCCAGCTGGATGCCCTCCTTGAGGCGCTTGCCGATCTCGCGCGGCAGCGGGCCCGTGATGGCGGCCAGGTAGGTCTTCTTCACGCCGTACTTGGGGTGGGTCAGACGGTGGGCCAGCTCGCCGTGGTTGGTGAGCAGGATGATGCCCTCGGTCTCGGTGTCGAGCCGGCCGACGTGGAAGAGCCGGGTCTCGCGGTTGGTGACGTAGTCACCGAGGCACTGGCGGCCGTCCGGGTCCTCCATGGTGGAGACGACGCCGGCCGGCTTGTTCAGCGCGAAGAACAGGTACGACTGGGTGGCGACGGTCAGGCCGTCCACCTTGATCTCGTCCTTCTCGGGGTCGACGCGCTTGCCCTGTTCGAGCACGATCTCGCCGTTGACCTCGACACGGGCCTGCTCGATCAGCTCCTCGCAGGCTCGGCGCGAGCCCATGCCGGCCCGGGCGAGGACCTTCTGCAGCCGCTCGCCCTCCTGCTCGGCGCCGGGGAAGGTCTTGGGGGTCTTCACGTCCGGCTTGTCGGCGTACCGGTCGCGGTTGCGCTGCTCGATCTTGGCGTCGAGCTCGCGCGGGCGGGCCTGGCCCAGGCGCTGGCCGTGCGGGCCGCGGCGCACCGGGGTACCGCCCTGGGGCGACTTCGGGCCGCCCTTGGCGCCGCCGCGCGCCGAGGCGCCGCGTCCGCTGCGGGGGGCGTCGCCGCCCACGTCGTAGGTGCGCTCCTCGGGGCGCAGGGGGCGCGGCTTGCCGCTGCCGCTCTGGCGCGGGCCGCCGCTCTTGCGCTGGTCGTCGCGCCCGCCACCGGCGCCGCGGTTGCCGCCCCGGCCACCGCCGCCACTGCTGCTGCCGCGGCCGCCGCTGTTGCCACCACGGCTCCCGCCGTTGTTTCCGCTGCTGTTCCTGCCGCTGCTGCTTCGCATCACATTTCCGTCTTGTCGTCTGCGGGGGTTTCCGGCGCGTCCGGCGCGTCCGGATCGAACGACGGCACACCCTCCAGCGTCTCGGCCTCGATCGCGTCCGCCTCGGGGAGGAAGGGCGCGAGCTCCGGGAGCTCGTCCAGGCCTCGCAGGCCCATCCGCTCCAGAAAGTAGTTCGTCGTCCTGTACAGGATCGCACCTGTTTCGGGTTCCGTGCCCGCCTCGTCGACCAGACCCCGCTGGAGCAGGGTCCGCATGACCCCGTCACAGTTCACTCCGCGCACCGCGGAGACCCGCGAGCGGCTCACCGGCTGGCGGTACGCGACGACCGCCAGGGTCTCCAGGGCCGCCTGGGTGAGCCGGGCCTGCTGGCCGTCCAGGACGAAGCCCTCGACGGCGTCCGCGTAGGCGGCCCGGCTGTAGAACCGCCAGCCGCCCGCCACGAGCCTCAGCTCGAATCCGCGGCCCTGGACGGTGTACTCGTCGGCCAGCTCCCGCAGGGCGTCCGCCACGGCTCGCCTGGGCCGTTCCAGGACCTTCGCGAGGTGTTCCTCGGTGGCGGGCTCGTCGACGACCATGAGGACGGCTTCCAGGGCGGGCTTCAGCTCCAGCTCCTCCGTCACGCGTTCTCCTCCTCCGTCACCACTTGGTCGAACTCGTCGGTCACCGTCGGCGCCCCGTCGCCGTCTCCGCCGCTCCAGCGCACCATCAGCTCCCCCAGCGCCTCGTCCTGGTCCAGGACGACGGCCTTCTCGCGGTACAGCTCCAGGAGGGCCAGGAACCGGGCGACCACGGTGAGCGTGTCCGGGGCGTCCTCGGCAAGCACCCGGAAGCTGACCTCCCCGGCCTCCCGCAGCCGGGCCACCACGATCTCGGCCTGCTCCCGCACCGACACGAGCGGGGCATGGATGTGATCGACGTACACCTGCGGCTTCGCCTTGGGCTGCATGGCCTTCACGGCCAGCTTGGCGAATCCCTCGGCACCGATGCTGATGACGACCTCGGGCAGCAGCTCGGCAAGATGCGACTCAAGGCCGACGGTACGGGGGTAGCGGCGCGCTTCCCCGTCCAGTCGCTCACTGAAGATATCGGCGATGCGTTTGTACGCGCGGTACTGCAGCAGCCGCGCGAACAGCAGGTCCCGGGCTTCCAGGAGCGCGAGATCGGCTTCGTCCTCCACCTCGGCGGCGGGCAGCAGCCGGGCGGCCTTGAGATCGAGCAGGGTGGCGGCGACCACGAGGAACTCGGTGGTCTGATCCAGATCCCAGTCGGGCCCCATGCCCCTGATGTGCGCCATGAACTCGTCGGTGACCTTGGAGAGGGCGACCTCGGTGACGTCCATCTTGTGCTTGGAGATCAGCTGAAGCAGAAGGTCGAAGGGCCCTTCGAAGTTGGCCAGCCGAACGGTGAACCGACCGTCACAGGGCCCGGGCTCACTTTGCGTCCCGGCTTCGGCTTCGGCAAGTGCCAACTCGTCGTCGGCCGGGAACGATTCAGTGCCGGGCTGCTCAAATTCAGCCCCTGGGGGTCCCCCCTGGACGTAGTCCTTGGGGGAGTTTGAGGAGCGGGGGTCCGGGGGCGGAGCCCCCGGTGCTGCCCACTCAGCCGCGCCCGACGAACTCCCCCGGAGGCCCGCGGCGGAGCCGCTGAGTGTCACAGCGGGAAGGGGCGGGGTGGGGAAAGGCTCACCCGGCCCCCGCCCCAGCGCACGGCGCCCCGCACGCACAGCGGGGACAGGGGGCTCGTCAGCAGTCGGCAAGAGTGGTCCAGAGGGTGGAGAGGCGGGCGGAGCGGCTCCGCCGCAGGCTAACGGCTACCGCCCCCGAAGACGCCGTACGAGAATGCTCGCGTCGCCCCGCGACTCCAGGTCCGCGAGGACGACGGCGACGGCCTCACGGACGATCCGCCCGCGGTCGACCGCGAGCCCGTGCTCCCCGCGCAGGACCAGGCGCGCGTGCTCCAGGTCCATGAGTTCCTCCGCGGAGACGTACACGGTGATCTTCTCGTCGTGCCGCTCGCGCCCGCTGGGCCGCCGGTTGGCCGCCCGCTGTCGGCGCCGCTGCTGGGCGGTGCCGGAGCCGGCGGAGGAGCCGCCCTGCGCGGGCGTGCGCCGGGTCTTGGAGGTCTCCGTCTCGGCGGAGCCGCGGCTGCGCGGTTCGGCAGAGCCCGAGTCCTCCTCGGCGGCGGTGTGCTCCGCCTCGGGCGCGGGCTCTGCCGCGACGGGCTCGCTCTCGCCCGCCGGAGCCGGCACCCTCGCCTCGCCGTTGGCCCCTCGCCTCGGGGCGGACGGCGAGAGCGCCATCCCCCCGGTCGTACGGAACAGCTCGTCGGCCCCGGGCAGACTCACTCGGCGTGACACCGGGCGAGCACCTCCCTGGCGAGCTGACGGTAGGCGGCCGCGCCGACGGAGTTGGAGGCGTACGTCGTGATCGGCTCACCGGCGACGGTGGTCTCCGGGAAGCGCACGGTCCGGCCGATGACCGTGTGGTAGACGTGGTCGTCGAAGGCCTCGACCACGCGGGCCAGGACCTCCCGGCTGTGCACCGTGCGGGAGTCGTACATCGTGGCGAGGATGCCGTCCAACTCCAGGTCGGGGTTGAGGCGTTCCTGGACCTTCTCGATCGTCTCGGTGAGCAGCGCGACACCGCGCAGCGCGAAGAACTCGCACTCCAGCGGCACGATCACCTTGTGAGCCGCCGTCAGGGCGTTGACGGTGAGCAGGCCGAGCGAGGGCTGACAGTCGATCACGATGTAGTCGTAGTCCTGCATCAGCGGCTTCAGGGCCCGCTGGAGCGTGGACTCGCGCGCGACCTCGCTCACCAACTGCACCTCGGCGGCGGACAGGTCGATGTTGCTCGGCAGCAGGTCCATGTTGGGGACCGCGGTCTTGAGCAGCACCTCGTCGGCCGACATGCCCCGCTCCATGAGCAGGTTGTAGACGGTGAGGTCGAGTTCCATCGGGTTGACGCCGAGGCCGACCGACAGGGCTCCCTGCGGGTCGAAGTCGACGAGCAGCACGCGGCGTCCGTACTCGGCGAGCGCGGCACCCAGGTTGATGGTCGACGTCGTCTTGCCCACGCCGCCCTTCTGGTTGCACATCGCGATGATCTTCGCGGGACCGTGGTCGGTCAGGGGACCCGGGATCGGGAAGTACGGCAGCGGCCGTCCGGTCGGACCGATCCGCTCGCGGCGCTGGCGGGCAGCGTCGGGTGCGAGGGTGGCCGCGTACTCGGGGTCGGGCTCGTACTCGGCGTCGGGGTCGTAGAAGTGCCCCTGGGGCACTTCGTCAAAGTCGGCGAGAGCGGCGGTCTCCCGGCCGCTCTCGTTGCCGGCCGTGGCGTTCACGTGTAGGCCGTCCATCATCCGTGGGGCTGTCGTCATGTGCTGGGTGGTTTCGAAGGTGCGGACCGCGACGGAGCCGACAGCCTCGGGCCCCGAAGGGCTCTGGCCCCGTACGGACATCCCCGCAGGGATTCCTGACTGACCACCTCCGGGAGTAAATGTCGACTCATTCACAAGTCGTCTTACCTCCTTGGACGTGACCAGGAAACTTTATCGATAGGTCAGCGTGGCACCATGCCGACGGTTGGCGACTCTATGGCGTGTCACCGGTCCGCAGCAACACAATCCGCCGGACCCGGCCCGATGTGTCGGCAACCGAACACCACTCTGTCAAGGGCGTACGGGCACTCAGACGCGCGTTTCACCGGTGCGCGAAACGGTTAAAGGGTTACGTTCGAGGCGAGTTGAGCGAGCCTGGCACAGGTGGGCGGAAGTGTCGCGATACACATCCGGCCGGACCTTGGTCGACAAGGTCCGGCCGGATGTACGAGGTTGACGGTCCGGGTTGACGAACCGGCGTTTTGCTAGCCGAGCAGCGCGTGCAGCTCGACCTGGTCCAGGCCGTGGGCCTCGGCGACCGGGCCGTAAACGACCTGGCCGTCATGGGTGTTGAGGCCGAGCGCGAGCGCGGCGTCGCGGCGCAGCGCCTCGACCCAGCCGTTGTTCGCCAGCGACACGATGTAGGGCAGCGTGGCGTTGGTGAGGGCGTAGGTGGAGGTGTTCGGCACCGCGCCCGGCATGTTGGCGACGCAGTAGAAGACCGAGTTGTGGACCATGAAGGTCGGCTCGGCGTGGGTGGTCGGACGCGAGTCCTCGAAGCAGCCGCCCTGGTCGATCGCAATGTCGACAAGGACACTTCCGGGCTTCATCTTGGCGACGAGCTCGTTGGTGACCAGCTTCGGGGCCTTGGCGCCGGGGATGAGCACCGCGCCGATGACGAGGTCGGCCTCGATGACGGCCTTCTCCAGCTCGTAGGCGTTGGAGACGATCGTCTGCACCTTGGTGCCGAAGATCTTGTCGGCCTCGCGGAGCTTGTTGATGTCCTTGTCGAGCAGGGTCACGTGGAAGCCCATGCCGACGGCGATCTGGGCCGCGTTCCAGCCCGAGACGCCGCCGCCGATGACGACGGCACGGCCGGCGTGGGTGCCGGGGACGCCGCCGGGCAGCACACCGCGGCCGCCGGCCGAGCGCATCAGGTGGTAGGCGCCGACCTGCGGGGCCAGGCGACCGGCGACCTCGGACATCGGGGCGAGCAGCGGCAGCTGGCGGTTGGCCGTCTCGACGGTCTCGTACGCGATCGCGGTGGTGCCGGACTCCAGGAGGGCGTCCGTGCACTCGCGGGAGGCGGCGAGGTGCAGGTAGGTGAAGAGCGTCTGGTCCTTGCGGAGGCGGTGGTACTCCTCCGCGATGGGCTCCTTGACCTTCAGCAGCAGGTCGGCGGTGGCCCAGACCTCGTCAGCGGTGGCGAGGATCTCCGCGCCGGCGGAGACGTACTCGGCGTCCGTGATCGAGGAGCCGACGCCGGCGTTCTGCTCGACGAAGACCTGGTGGCCGTGGCGCACGAGCTCGTGCACACCGGCGGGGGTGATGGCCACCCGGAACTCGTTGTTCTTGACCTCGCGGGGGATACCGACCTTCACGTCGATCACGGTCCTTGACTCAGGGGAAAACGGGGGCAATGCGATACATACCCGGCCGCACACGGGCGCACCGGGATACACCGCAGGAAGTTGCGGCTCACCCAGTCTAATGAAGGTCTTCCCGCTGTCTACCCTTACAAAGCTTTAATCTTTGGCCGAAGCACTACGGATTTCGCAGGTCCCCTGCCCTTGACGGCTCATCTTCCAGCAATCTGTCGGCCGTGGCCCGGTGCAGCCGGGCCGCGGCCGGGTCGCCGAGCCGGTCCAGGGTGTCGGCGAGCCTGAGCTGGAGCGCGGCCTCAAGGCGCAGATCACCGGCCTTGCGCGCGGACTCGACCGCCTCGCGGCAGGTGCGCAGCGACTCCTCGGGGCGCCCCGCGTACTCCTGGACCCGGGCCGCCTCGCTCAACGCCCTTGCCTGGCTGGGGAGGTCACCGAGCCGCCGGTATCCGGCCACCGCGGCCCGCCAGCCGCGCAGCGCCTCTCCGTAGCGGCCCGCATACGTGTGCACGGTGGCGAGCCGCCCGTAGAGCCGGGCCTCGTCCGCCCGCTCGCCGCGCGCGAGCCGCTGGGACAGGGCCCGCCCGTACCAGTCGGCGGCCCGGTGCCAGTCGCCCAGCTCCTGGTGGGCGCCGCCTACGGATTCCATCGCACGGCCGGTCGCGTACGGGTCGTTCGCGGCGCGGCCCGCGTCCAGGGCGGCCCGGTAGCGGGCCAGGGCCTCGGCCGTCCGCCCGGCCTCGGCGTCCAGGTCGCCCAGGTTGAGCAGGGCCGCAGCCTTCTCGCGGTGCAGTTCGCGGCGCTCGGCGACGTCCAGGACGAGCTGGTGCAGGCCGTACAGGTCGGGGGCCGCGGCCTCGGCGCCCCGGTGTGCGGCGAGCGCGCGGACCAGCGCGGCCACCAGGCGCCGGGCCAGGGTGTCGAGCTCGCCGTCCTCCACCGCGAGCCGGGCGGCCGCGAGCAGCGCGGGCCTGCGGCCGCGCAGCCAGGCGTCGGCGACGTCCGCGCTGGGGAACCGCAGCGCGCGCGGCAGGCCCGCGAGCTTCCTGCGGGCGGGCGAGCCCTCCGGCTCGGTGACCGCCCGGCAGGACTGGAGCAGCCGCACGGTCCGCTCCAGCATCCGGGCCCGGGCCAGCTGGATCTCGCCGGGCCGGTCCACGCTCTCGCAGAGCGCGCGAAGCAGCGGCGCCAGGGCGCCGGGCACCCGGTACTGCTCGGGCGCGTCCGGGTCCCGCCGCAGCAGGCCGCACGCCACGAAGTCGTCGAGCACCGCCTGGGCGCCCGAGACCGAACAGCCGGCGAGCGCGGAGGCGGTGTGCGCGTCGGCGATCCCCGCGGGGGCGAACGTGAGCAGTCGCAGTATCCGCGCGGCCTGCTGCGAGAGGGAGTCGTACACGAGGCGGAAGGAGCGCGCCAACGGCCGTGCGGCGATGGGGAGTTCGGGCCCGTCGTCGGACATGGTGCGCAGTTGTCTGGCCACGTCGGAGACGGCGGCCTTGGGGCGGGCGCGGAGCCAGCCGCCGGCCAGGACGAGGGCCGCCGGCTGTCCCCCGCACGCCTCGACGAGAGCCTCGGCGGCGCGCGGGTCCACCGTGACGCGGACCGCGCCGGTGAAGCCCTCCAGGAGTTCGACGGCCGACTTCACGTCGAGGCCGCCGAGCGTGCAGGGGCGCACGTCCGGGATTCCGGTGAGCGGCCCCTCGGCGGTGGCCACGACCAGGGACGGGGAGGTGTCGGGCAGGAGCGGGCCGACCTGTTCGGCGTCGGCCGCGTCGTCGAGCAGCACGATCGCGCGGCGGTCCGCGAGCGCGCCGCGGACCAGTTCGGTCAGCTCGTCCTGGCCGGCTCCGGGCGGCGCCGGGACCTTCAGGGCGTCGAGCAGGTCCCGGGCGACCCGGTCGGCCGGTACACGGACCCCGCCGGGTTCGGCGAGCGCAGCCCGCAGGACGCCGTCGGGGTAGTCGCCGGCCACCTGGCGGGCGAGTTCGGAGGCGAGCGCGGTGCGGCCGGATCCGGGTCGGCCGGCGATCAGCAGGACCCGGGCCCGGGGCGACTTCTTCCCTGACAGAGTGTCAAGTCCGGCCCGTTCGATGTCGGCCCGGAGTTCCTTCAACTCCCGCTGCCTGCCCAGGAATTGACCCGTGCGCTGCCCAGCGGCAGCGCCGCCAACGTCCACCGCCTGATCCGTCACGGGCCACGCTCCGTCCGCCTGCGCACCTGGAGACCATGCGGGTCTCCGCACGGTCGGTCCGAGCGTAGTTCACCCTTCGTGACCGTTTGGGCGGAGCAGGGCCCACTTCCGCCCGATGTCGCCCGATCGGATCAGCGGATTTTCAGATCGGTCACCCGCACGGCGGGCTCACTCCTCGAAGGGGCGGGCCGGCCAGGGCGCCCCGGCCGGGCGCAGCGCGTCGACGCCGTCGCCGTTCAGGACCGCAGCCAGCGCGAGGGCACCGACCACCAGGCAGGTGTTGTGCAGCTCCCCCGCGAGGGCGCCCCGTACGAGATCGGCGACCGGGACCCGGGCCAGCTCCATGTCGGCCTCCTCCTCGGAGACCTCGAAGCGCTCGCCCTCCGCCTCGGACAGGTCCCGCGCCAGGAAGATCCGTACGGCTTCGTCGCTGCCGCCGGGGCTCGTGTACACATCGGTCAGGACGTGCCACTGCTCGGCCTTGACGTGCGCCTCCTCGTACAGCTCGCGCTGGGCGGCGTGCAGCGGGTTCTCGCCGGGCACGTCCAGGAGCCCGGCCGGGATCTCCCACAGCTTCTGGCGTACGGGGTGGCGGTACTGGCGCAGCACCAGGACGCGGCCCTCGTCGTCCAGGGCGACGATCGCCACCGAGCCGGGGTGGACCTGGTAGTCGCGCTGGTGGACCGCGCCGTCGGGCATCACGACGTCGTCGGTGCGCACCCCGGTCTTGTGGCCGGTGAACGGGGTGGCACTCGCCACGACCTGCCAGTGTTCGGCGGTGTCCTCGATGGCCATGACGGCGTCCTCCCACAGTGCGCGCACAAAACAGAACCGGGGTACGGCTCCTTTGAAAGGGTCCGTACCCCGGCAACGTTAACTGGTGGTGACTACTTGGCGGGCTTGCCCGTCTTGCGCTCGACGGCCGCCTTGACCAGGCCCGCGAAGAGCGGGTGCGGGCGCGTCGGGCGCGAGCGCAGCTCCGGGTGCGCCTGGGTGGCGACCAGGTAGGGGTGCACCTCGCGCGGGTACTCGACGTACTCGACGAGCTTGTTGTCCGGGGAGGTGCCCGAGAAGACGATGCCCGCCTTCTTCTCCAGCTCCGCGCGGTAGGTGTTGTTCACCTCGTAGCGGTGGCGGTGGCGCTCCTCGACGTAGGGCTGGTCGTCGTAGACCTCGCGGACGATGGAGCCCTCGGCGAGCTTCGCCGGGTACAGGCCGAGCCGCATCGTGCCGCCCAGGTCGCCGGCGCCCTCGACGTAGGCCAGCTGCTCCTCCATCGTCGAGATGACCGGGTGGGCGGTGGCGGCGTCGAACTCGGTGGAGTTGGCGTCCGGGATGCCGGCCAGGTTGCGGGCCGCCTCGATGACGATGCACTGCAGGCCCAGGCAGATGCCGAGCAGCGGCACCTTGTTCTCGCGGGCGTACTGGATCGCGCCGATCTTGCCGTTGACGCCGCGGTCGCCGAAGCCGCCGGGCACCAGGATCGCGTCCACGTCGCCGAGGTGCTTCTTGGCGCCGGCCGGGGTCTTGCAGTCGTCGGAGGTGACCCACTTGACCTTGACGCGGGCCTTGTTGGCGAAGCCGCCGGCCCGCATGGCCTCGGTGATCGAGAGGTAGGCGTCGGGCAGGTCGATGTACTTGCCGACCAGCGCGACGGTCACCTCGTGCAGCGGGTTGTGGACCCGGTCCAGCAGGTCGTCCCACTGCGTCCAGTCCACATCGCGGAACGGCAGGTCCAGCTTGCGGACGACGTAGGCGTCCAGGCCCTCGGTGTGGAGCACCTTGGGGATGTCGTAGATCGACTTGGCGTCGATGGCGGCGACCACGGCGGCCTCGTCCACGTCGCACATCAGCGAGATCTTGCGCTTGATGGACAGCGGCACCTCGCGGTCGGCGCGCAGCACGATCGCGTCGGGCTGGATACCGATGTTGCGCAGGGCGGCGACCGAGTGCTGGGTCGGCTTGGTCTTCAGCTCGCCCGAGGGGCCGATGTAGGGCAGCAGCGAGATGTGCACGACGAAGACGTTGTCGCGGCCGACCTCGTGGCGGACCTGACGGACGGTCTCCAGGAACGGCAGCGACTCGATGTCGCCGACCGTGCCGCCGACCTCGGTGATGACGACGTCGACGTCGTCGGTCGCCATCCGGCGGATGCGGTGCTTGATCTCGTTGGTGATGTGCGGGATGACCTGGACGGTGTCACCGAGGTACTCGCCGCGCCGCTCCTTGGCGATGACCTGCGAGTAGACCTGGCCGGTCGTCACATTGGCGGACCCGTCGAGGTCCACGTCGAGGAAGCGCTCGTAGTGGCCGATGTCCAGGTCGGTCTCGGCGCCGTCGTTGGTGACGAACACCTCGCCGTGCTGGAACGGGTTCATCGTGCCCGGGTCGACGTTCAGGTACGGGTCGAGCTTCTGCATCGTGACCCGCAGGCCCCGCGCCTTGAGGAGCGCACCCAGGCTGGAGGCAGTCAGACCCTTGCCGAGGGAAGAGGCGACACCCCCGGTGACGAAGATGTGCTTGGTCGTCGTGGCTGCGCTGTTTCGCAAAGCCTTGGGCTGCATGGCCAAGAGGGGGCTCCCGTGGTCGCTGTGTGGAATGCGTGCCGGTCACCCTGTGTGGATCTTGTACGGAATCCGTACGCGTTTCCAGGGGTGCCGTCGCTGCGGTTCGGGGCTTTTTTCAGCACCCGGCCACGGGCTACCAGGGTATCAGCGACAGCGGGAGACCGCGTCCGGCCACGCTCTGTATCCGGCTGGTCAGCCCTGAGTACGAGCCTCACCCATTCGGCCCAACGGCGTTCGAGGAAGGCTCAAGCGGATCACTGGGGTGCGTCGTATCCTGCTCGGACACTCGCTTGCCGAGCCACCTGGTAGCACGGGAACACCCCGTCCGTCATCCGGAACATGCGCTCGTTGGCGAACCCTTGACCGCTGTCGCTGTAAGCGCCCCCAGGGGCGGACGTGGCCGTTCGACTGGAGATTGCACGTGGCCGGGCGCATCGAGGATTACGCACTCATCGGAGACATGCAGACCGCGGCACTGGTCTGCCGGGACGGCACGGCGGACTGGCTGTGCCTGCCCCGCTTCGACTCGCACGCCGTCTTCGCCGGACTGCTCGGCACCGAGGAACACGGCTTCTGGCGGGTCGGCCCGGCACACGGTGCCGAGGAACAGCCACCGGCGGCCGACCGCCGCCGCTACCGGGGCGACTCGCTCATCCTGGAGTCCGAGTGGGACACCCCGCGCGGCACGGTGCGGGTGACCGACTTCATGCCGCCGCGCGACGGCGCCCCGCAGCTGATCCGCATCGTGGAGGGCGTCAGCGGCCGGGTCCCGATGCGCTCCATGCTGCGCATGCGGTTCAGTTACGGGCGGATCACCCCGTGGGTGCACAAGGTCGACAACCGTACGGTGGCCGTCGCGGGTCCCGATTCGGTGTGGCTGGACACCGAGGCGGAGACGTACGGCAAGAACCTCACGACATACTCCGACTTCACGGTCTCGCCCGGCGAGCGGGTCGCGTTCACCATCAGCTGGCAGCCCTCGCACCGCGAGGAGCCCGCGCTGCCGGAGCCCGAGGCGTCCCTGGTCGCGACCGAGGACTTCTGGCGGGAGTGGGTGGACCACTGCACCTACCACGGGCCCTACCGCGAGGCCGTGGTCCGCTCGCTGATCACGCTGAAGGCGCTCACCTACGCCCCTACCGGCGGCATCGTGGCCGCGCCCACGATGTCGCTGCCCGAGCACATCGGCGGCGAGCGCAACTGGGACTACCGCTACACCTGGCTGCGGGACGCCGCGATCACCCTGTCCTCGCTGCTGCGCACCGGCTACCGCGAGGAGGCCCGCGCCTGGCGCGAGTGGCTGCTCCGCTCGGTCGCCGGCGACCCCGAGAACCTCCAGATCATGTACGGGATCGCGGGCGAGCGGGAGCTCGGCGAGACCGAGCTCGACTGGCTGCCCGGGTACGAGAACTCGACGCCGGTACGGGCCGGCAACGGGGCCGCCCACCAGCTCCAGCTCGACGTGTACGGCGAGGTCACCGAGGCCCTGCACCTGGCGCACATGACGGGCCTGGCCCGCAACGACTACGCCTCGCTGCTCCAGCTCAAGCTGATCCGCTACCTGGAGAGCCACTGGGACCAGCCGGACGAGGGCATCTGGGAGGTGCGCGGCCCGCGCCGCCACTTCGTCCACTCCAAGGTGATGGCCTGGGTCGCCGTCGACCGCACGATCAAGCTCATCGAGTCCGGCGACGCGGACGGCCCGCTCGACAAGTGGCGCGAGCTGCGCGACGACATCCACCGCGACGTCTGCGAGAAGGGCTACGACAAGGAACGCAACACCTTCACGCAGTCCTACGGCTCGCAGGAGCTGGACGCGTCGTTGCTGCTCATCCCGCAGATGGGCTTCCTGCCGCCGGACGACAAGCGCGTGATCGGCACCATCGAGGCGATCCAGCGCGAGCTGTCCACGCCGGACGGGTTCATCCTGCGCTACCCGACCACGGGCGGCGACGCGGACAACCTGGACGGCCTCCTGGGCGAGGAGGGCGCGTTCCTGGCCTGCTCGTTCTGGCTGGCGGACGACCTCGCGATGATCGGCCGCGTCGACGAGGCCCGCAAGCTCTTCGAGAAGCTCCTGGCCCTGCGCAACGACCTCGGACTGCTGGCGGAGGAGTGGGATCCGCACCTCCAGCGCCAGGTCGGCAACTTCCCGCAGGCCTTCAGTCACGTTCCGCTGATCGACACGGCCCTGCGCCTTACCGCGTCGGGCGCGTACGGCGGCTGACGGAGGGACCGGCCCACGGGCCGTCCCCGAGCTCCCACGGGCGCTCGGAGGCGGCCCGTCCGCATATCGGGGTGACGTACGCCACAACGGGCGGGTCCGGGCGCGTAACCGCAGGTAGCGTCCGGCGCATGCGGTGTCGTCCCGGGGTCGGGCTCCGGGTCCCGCGGGACGAGAGGTGGGTGCGGTGGACACGCAGGGCGGGATCACCGTGCAGCGGGCGCTGGAGCTGCCGGGGCTGCGCGGCGGCCTCCCGGAGGTCGTGGCGGGCGCCGAGCGGCTGCAGCGCACGGTGCGCTGGGTGCACGCGGGCGAGGTGCCCAACATCGCCTCGCTGCTCAAGGGCGGCGAGCTCCTCCTGACCACCGGCCTGGGCCTGGGCACCCGCCCCGCCGAACAGCGCGCCTTCGTCCGCAGGCTCGCGGACCGGGGCATCGCGGCCCTGGTGGTCGAGCTCGGCCCGCGCTTCGCCCGGCTGCCGGCCACCATCGTGGAGACCGCGCGGGCCGCCGGGCTCCCCCTGGTCCAGCTGCACCGCGAGGTGCCGTTCGTCGCGGTGACCGAGGAGATCCACACCGAGATCGTCAACGGCCACTACGCCCTGCTCCAGCGCGCCGAGGAGGTCCACCAGCGCTGTACGGGCGCGCTGCTCGGGGGCGGCGGAATTCCTCAAGTCCTCGGCATTCTGGCCGACTTCACCGCCAACCCGGTCTTCCTGGAGACCCCCGACGGCCAGCTCCTGTACGCCGCGGCCTGCGAGGCGGGCGAGGCGGCCGCGGACCCGCTCCAGGTCTGGGAGGGGCTGCGCGGCCAGCGCGAGGCCCGCGCGTCGGGGCCGCCGACGGGTGCGGTCCTGGTGGACGTGCCGGGTGGCGGCCACGGCGCGGGCGCGGTCCGGGCCCGCCTCGCGCTGCTCGCGGTCGGCCCGCCGCTCCTTCCCGTGCACCGGATGGCGGCCGAGCGGGCCGCGGGCATCCTGGCCGTCGTCCTCATGCAGGCCCGCCAGGAGGAGGAGCTGGCCGCGCGCGGCCGGGGCGACTTCCTGACCGACCTCGCCGAGGGCCGCATCACCCCCGAGGACGCGCCCGGCCAGGCCAAGGTCCTCGGCTTCAAGCCCGGCGACGGGCCGCTGCTCCCGGTGGTGATGCGCCTCGCCTCCGAGCTCGCCCCTACGGGCAACTGGGCGGTCCTGGCACGCGCCGTCCTCGAAGAGCTGTCCTCGGTGGGCGTGCCGGCCCTGCTCGGCGTACGCCCCGTCGAGGGCCGGGTGCCGCTGCTGCTCGGGCTGCGCTCGGAGTCGGAGCGTACGGCGGTGTCCGACCGGGTCGCGGCGGCCCTGCGGGCGGGCGTCGAGCGGGCCGGGCTCATGGGCGCGCGGGCCGGGACGCAGCCGGTGGTCGTGGTGGGTGTGGCCGGTGGCTGGGCGGCGGCCGGGGCCGGCCTGAGGCACGCGGCGGAAACCGCGGCGGCCGCCCAGGGCCTGCCCGAGCGGCCCTGGTACGACGCCCGCCGCCTCGACATCGACCTGCTGCTGTGGCGGCTGCGCGAACACCCCGACCTCGCCGCGTTCGTGGAGCGCGCGATCGGCCCGCTCCAGGCCCACGACCGCGCCTCCCGCCCGCCCCTGCTGCCCACCCTGGAGACCTATCTGGCACACGCGGGCCGCAAGGCGGAGACCGCCCGCGAGCTCCATCTCAACCGGCAGACCCTGTACAACCGCCTGGCCCGCATCGCGGACCTCCTCGGCACGGATCTGGACGACCCTCAGACGGTGCTCGCCCTGTCGCTCGCGCTGCGGGCCCGCCGGCACGTGGCGGGCTAGGACCTACGAAGGGGCCAACTCGTCGTAGACGGCGAGGACTTGAGCAACCGTTTCGTCCTCGGTGGGCCAGGTCTCGGCCTGCGCCCGCCCCGCCTCGGCCAGGGCGCGGCACGCCCCGGGGTCCGCCAGGAGGCGTACGACCGCGTCCGCGAGCGCCTCTGCGTCCCCGTACGGGACGAGCAGCGCCGCGTCCCCCACCAGCTCCGGCACACCGCCGACGGCCGTCGCGACCAGCGGCACGCCAAGGCGCAGCGCCTCCTGGGCGAGCAGCGAGCGGGCCTCCCAGCGGCTGGGCAGGACCGCGATGTCGGCGGCCGCGAGCAGCTCGGTGATGTCGTCGCGCCGCCCGACGAGCCGCACCGGCAGGGACTCCGCCTCGATCCGGCGTTGCAGCGCGGCCCGCCCGCGCCCCTCCCCCGCGATGACGAGCAGCGGCACGGTGTCGAGATCGCGCCAGGTGCGGGCCGCGTCCAGGAGCACCTCGTAGCCGCGGTGTTCGACGAGGCTGCCCACGGCCATCAGCAACGGCCGGTCCACGGCGCCGAGTTCGGCCCGCGCCTTGTCGTCGAGGAGCCCGGACGCAAGGCGGGGCGCGGGGACGGCGACCGCGGCGAGCCGGGCGTCCCGCGCGCCGCGGCTGCGGGCCCGGTCGACGAGGTCGGACGAGGTGGCGAGCACCACGGCCGCGGCCCGCGAGACCCGGCGCTCCAGGAGGCGCAGGACCTGGCCGCGGGCGCCTTCGGCGTGCGCGCGGGTGTGCCAGGTGACGACCAGCGGCACGCCCTTGCGGCCCCGGAGCGCGAGGGCGGCACGGACGGCCGCGTGCAGCCCGTGCGCGTGGACGACGTCGGCGTCGGCGCAGGCGGCCCGCAGGGCGCCGACCGCCGCCGGGTCGCTGCGCCGCGAGACCGGTACGAAATGAGCCCCGGCGGCGCGGAAGTCGTACTCCCGCTCCAGTTCGGCGGGGGCGCAGACGGTGACGCGTACGCCTCGCGCGGCCAGACCGGCCGCGAGCGACCTGACGTGCGCGCTGCTGCCCGCGCTGCCGCCGCCCAGCACTTGGACCGTACGCAGCTGAGTCACGTGAACAGGCTCCCGGAGCGGCCGAGTCGGCGGTGGAGGTCGGTGGTTCCCGGCCAAGGATGCCAGTCCGTACGGGCGTTCCGGCACCGTCCGGAGGTTCCTTCCGTGTCGCGCCGGGGAGATCACCACACCTGAAGCACTCCGATGGGTGAACGAACACGTGCGCCAAGGGTTCCGGCTCGCGGAATACAGGGCTCCGCCCGGGCGGTCCGGTGCGGACGCGCGAGGCCCTCAGCGCGGAATGCGGGACTCCGCCCAGGCGGCCGCGGCGAGCAGTGCGGCGGCGTGCACGGCGAGTCCGGTCCGCCCGTTGCCGCCGGCGATGGCGACGCCGAGGGCCGCCCCCAGCGCGTGCGCGCCGCTGTCGCCGATCATCGTGCGCTCGCCGAGGTCGTCGGCGAGGATCGCGGCCGCGGCTCCCATCGGCACGGCCGCCTCGGGCCCGCGCAGCAGCCCCGGAGCGCCGAGCGCGAGTACGAGGCCGGTGGCGCGGCCGGGGCGCAGGTCCACCAGGTTGACGAGGTGCGCGGTCCCGGCCACGACCACCCCGGCGAGCAATGTGTCGACAGGCCGCTCCTTAAGCAGCGCCCCGGCGGCCAGACCGGCCCCGCCGATCCCGATCAACTTGACGGCCCCGCTGGTGAGTTCGCCGCTCCCGAGCGCCGCGAGGTGGTCCCGGAAGCCGCGCCGGTGGTCCTTTCGGACATCGTCGTACGCCCCGCACAGTGCGCCCGCCCCGATGGCGACGAGCCCGGCCGCACGGGTCCGCAGGGTCGCGCTTCCGGCGAGCGCGCCGAGCGCGAGTGCGGGACCGGAGTACAGGTCGACGGTGCGACCCGCGTAGTTCTTCCGCGTGAACCGCTCGTCCCGCCGGGTCCTGAGCCCGGAGTAGGCAGCCCGCGCCACCGCTCCGGCCACACCGAACGCCCTGATCCCACCCGCCACATCAGCCATACGGATCAACCTACGGGGGCTATCCGTCCGCGCGGGCGGTGGCCAGGAGTTCCTCCGCGTGCGCCCGGGCCGTCTGAGAGTCCTCCTGGCCGGCCAGCATGCGCGACAGCTCGCGCACCCGGTCCTCGCCCTCCAGGACCGTGACGCCGGACCGCGTGACCGTGCCGTCGTTGGTCTTCTCGACCAGGAGCTGGCGGTCGGCGAACGCCGCCACCTGCGGCAGGTGCGTGACCACCACGACCTGCGCCGACTTGGCGAGCTTGGCGAGCCGGCGGCCGATCTCGACCGCCGCCTTGCCGCCGACGCCCGCGTCGACCTCGTCGAAGAGATACGTCGGCACCGGGTCCGTGCCCGCGAAGACGACCTCCACGGCGAGCATCACCCGCGAGAGCTCACCGCCCGAGGCGCCCTTGGCGATGGGCCGGGGCGGTGCGCCCGGGTGCGGGGCGAGCAGCAGCTCGACCTCGTCGGCGCCGGTCGGCCCGTACGCCACCGTCCTGCCGCCGACCTCGACGCCCTCGGGATCCTCGCTCTGGCCGACGGCGAACGACACCCGTGCGTGCGGCATCGCGAGCGAGGCGAGCTCGGCGGTGACGGCCTCCGCGAACCGGGCCGCGGCCTCGGTGCGGGCGTCCGTCAACTCCTGGGCCAGGACGGACAGTTCGGCCCGCAGCCCGTCCCGCTCGGCCGTGAGCTCCCCGATCCGGTCGTCGTCGCCGTCGAGCTCGGTGAGCCGCGCGGCCCCCTCCTGCGCCCAGGCGAGTACGGCCGTGATGTCCTCGCCGTACTTGCGCGTCAGGGCGGTCAGGGCGGCCCTGCGCTCCTCGACGGCGGCGAGCCGCAGCGGGTCGGCGTCCAGGTCGTCGGCGTATCCGGCGAGTTCGCCCGCCACGTCGCCGAGCAGGATGGCGACCTCGCCGATGCGTTCGGCGAGCGCCGCGAGCGCGGGGTCGTGGGAACGTACGGCCTCAAGGGCCCGGTGCGCGCCCGCGACCAGGGTCGTCGCGTCCACGCTCTCCGGGTCCTCGGGGTTGCCGGCCAGGGCCGCGTGCGCAACGGCCGCCGCGGAGGCGAGCGCCTCGGCGTGCCCGAGCCGTTCGGCTTCGGCCGCGAGCTCGGCGTCCTCGCCGGGCAACGGCTCGACGGCGGCGATCTCGTTCAGCCCGAACCGCAGCAGATCGGCCTCCTGCGCACGCTCGCGCGCCCGCGTGATCAGCTCCTCCAGCTCGACGGCGACGGCCCGCAGCCGCTTGTAGGCCCCGGCGTACTTGGCGAGGGGGCCCGCCACCGCGTCACCCGCGTACCGGTCGAGCGCCTCGCGCTGCCGGGCCGGGCGCAGCAGGCCCTGCTGGTCGGTCTGGCCGTGCACCGCGACGAGTTCGTCGGCGAGTTCGGCGAGCACCCCGACCGGCACCGACCGCCCGCCGAGGAACGCCCGCGAGCGGCCCTCCGCCGAAACGGTACGGCTCACGAGCAGCGCGCCGTCGTCGAGCTCGGCCCCGGCCTCCTCAGCCCGCAGCACCGCCGAGGTGCCGGGCCGCAGCGCGATCCGCCCCTCGACGACCGCCGCCTTGGCGCCGATCCGTACCAGGGCGGGGTCGGCACGTCCGCCGAGCAGCAGCCCCAGGCTGGTGACGACCATGGTCTTGCCCGCACCGGTCTCGCCGGTCACCGCGGTGAAACCGGGCGAAAGCTCCACGACAGCGTCGTCGATGACCCCGAGCGACCGTATCCGCATCTCCTCCAACACGGACACGACCTTACGAGGTCCTGGGCCCGGTGTGCGACGCCCCCCGGCCCGTCACCATCTCGTGGAGTCCCAACCGTCGGTACGGGGGAAAACCCGAGCAAGATCATGATGCTGGCCGGATGGTCCTGGCACCACCCTCCCCGGGAGGGTTGAAGCATGAGCACAGGACTGGCCCACTCCGCCCTGCGCGGCCACCGCCCGGCATTCGTCGGGACGTTCGTGGCCGCGCTGTTCGCCGCGACCGTGGTGAGCGCTTCGATGACCCTCCTCGTCAGCACATCGACAAAGGGCCTGTCCACACAGGCCCGCGGGGCACTCGCGGCCAACGGCATCGGCGACATGGCGACCGTGATGCTCATCGGCTCCATCTACATGTCGATCTTCGTGATCGCCTCGACGATGGGCACCGCGGTGACCCAGCAGCACCGCGAGCTCGCCCTGGTACGCGCCATCGGCGCCCGGCCCCGGCAGGTGCGGCGAGCCGTGGTGGTCCAGGCAGTGGCCGCCGCGGTGCCGGCCGCGCTCGCCGGGTTCCTGCTCGGCGGCGGCCTGTTGAGCCGGGTCTGGTTCGCGGGGCTGCGCGACCACGGCCTGGTCCCGGCCGAGGTGACGTACCGGTTCACCTGGTTCGCGCTGCCCGTATGTCTGGCCGTCGCCGTGGTGACCTCGGCGCTCGCCGCGTTCCTTGCCTCGCTGCGCTTCTCGATGCTGCGCCCGGCGCGGGCCCTGGACGAGGCGTCGGCGGGCCGGCGCGGGCTCGGCAAGGTGCGGGCCCCGCTGGGCGTGATCGCGGTGGCGGGCGGTGGCGCCCTGTCGCTGTCCCTGGCCCACCAGTCGTCGGACAAGGCCGGGCAGGCCTCGTTCCTCGTGCTGCTGCTGTTCTGCGTCGGAGCGGGGCTGCTCGGCCCGAAGATCGTCGGCCCGGCCGCCCGCCTCGTCTCGGCGCCGGCCCGCCGGTTCGGCGGCAGCGCGCGCCTGGCGATGCTCAACGTCCGCTCACAGCCGCGCCGCTTCTCGGCCGCGGTGGTGCCGCTGGTCCTGGTCACCGGCTTCGGGCTCACCAAGATCGCGATGCATACGACGGCGGCCCACTACACGGGTTCCGCGGGCAGCGCGGGCGAGGTCTGGCTCGACTACTTCGGCACGGGTCTCTACGCCGGTTTCGCCGCGATCGCCGCGGCCAACACCCTGGCGATGATCTCCTTCGAGCGGCGCCGCGACATAGCCCTGCTGAGGGTGGTCGGCACCCTGCCGGGCCAGGTCCGCTCGATGGCGGCGTGGGAGGCGGGCATCGTCGCGGCCACGGCCCTGGTGCTCGGCGCGGTGGTCGCGCTCGCGACCCTGGCCCCGATGCTGACGGCCGCGTTCGGCTCGTGGATCCCGTACCTGCCGTGGCCGACCGCACTCGGCATGGCGGGCGGCACGCTGGTCCTCACCCTGCTGGCCACGGGTGTGCCGGTGCGGTCGGCGCTGCGCAGGCGGGCGATCAGGACGCTGGCCGCGTCCTGAGGCCCGCCGCATACGGACCGGTCAGTGCGGCGCGCCGCGCCAACCCGACACCGGCAGGGCGAACTTGGCGACGAGCCGGTCGGTGAACGAGGCGTGGTGCAGCCGGGCGAGCCGTACCGGAACGGCCCCTCGCCGCACCTCCACCCGCGCGCCCGAAGGGAGTTCGACCGTGCGGCGCCCGTCGCACCACAGCACGCCGTGCGGCGTGTGCGGCTGCACCTCGACCGCGAGCACCGAGGTGGGCGAGGTGACCAGCGGCTTGGCGAACAGCGCGTGCGCGCTGATCGGCACCATGAGCAGCGCCTCGACCTCGGGCCACACCACGGGCCCGCCGGCCGAGAAGGCGTACGCGGTCGAACCGGTCGGGGTGGCGCACACGATGCCGTCGCAGCCGAACCCGGTCACGGGCCGGCCGTCGATCTCCAGGACGACCTCCAGCATCCGCTCGGGCGACACCTTCTGGACGGCCGCCTCGTTGAGGGCCCAGTCCTGGTGCACCACATCGCCGTTGTTGTGCACGACGACGTCGAGGGTCATCCGCTCCTCGACCTCGTAGGCCCGTGTCACGACCCGGTCGACGACCTTGTCGAGGTCGTCGCGCTCGGCCTCCGCGAGGAAGCCGACGCGGCCGAGGTTCACGCCGAGCATCGGCACGCCGGACGCCCGGGCGAGCTCGGCGCCGCGCAGCAGGGTGCCGTCACCGCCGAGGACGATGAGCAGCTCACAGGCGTCGAGGCACTCGGGGGTGGCCTCCTCGACGATCTCCGCCTCGGCGGGCAGCGGCAGGTCGGCCGCCTCCGCCCGCAGCACCCGTACGCCGAGGCCGCTGCGCAGCAGGCCCCGTACGACCAGCTCCGCGCTGCGGATGGCGGCCGGCCTTCCGGTGTGCGCGAGCAGGAATACGGTGCGTGCCGCCGTGCTGTTCTCCGGGTTGTTCTCCGACGAGCTCAACGAGGTCCCTCCGCCACTGCGCGCTCCACGTCCGCGGGATCGAGCGCGGGCGCCCCGGCCCGCAGCCACAGAAAGTACTCGACGTTGCCGGAGGGCCCGGGCAGCGGGCTCGCGGTGACCCCGACGACCCCGAGGCCGAGTGCGGCCGCCTGGGCCGCGACGGTCCGCACCGTCTCGGCCCGCAGCTCGGGGCTGCGTACGACGCCGCCGCTCCCGAGCCGTTCCTTGCCGATCTCGAACTGCGGCTTGACCATGAGGACCAGGTCCGCGTCGGGCGCCGAGCAGCGCACGAGGGCGGGCAGGACCAGGCCGAGCGCGATGAAGGAGAGGTCGCCCACGACGATGTCCGCGGGCTGCCCGTCGATGTCGTCGAGCGTCAACTCGCGTACGTTCGTACGGTCCTTCACGGTGACCCGGTCGTCACTCTGAAGGGACCAGGCGAGCTGTCCGTAGCCGACGTCGACGGCGACCACGTGCCCGGCTCCGGCGCGCAGCAGCACATCGGTGAAGCCGCCGGTGGACGCGCCCGCGTCGAGCGCCCGCCGCCCCTCGATCCTGAGCCCCTGCGGCACGAAAGCCGCGAAGGCGCCGGCGAGCTTGTGCCCACCGCGCGAGACATAGTCGGGGTCGCTGTCGTCCTCGACGACCACGATGGCGGCAGCGGTCTCGACCTGGGTCGCGGACTTGGTGGCGACGGTCTTGCCGACACTCACCCGCCCCGCGGCGATCAGCTGGGCGGCGTGCTCCCGCGACCGCGCGAGTTTCCGGCGCACCAGCTCGGCGTCGAGGCGGCGGCGTGCCACTCCTGCCACGTTCGGTTCAGCTCCTGTAGTCGTAGTTCTGTCGGCGGTCCGGCGGACCGCTAAGGGCGCTGGTCGGCCAACGGCCGGACCGTCCCGGAGGTTCCCGGCGCCGTGGCCCCCGGGCCGGGAGAAGGCCCCTGCCTGGCGTCGAGCGCGGTCAGTGAGTCGCGCAGCCCCCGGTGTACATCCTCGTACACCTCCAGGTGTCCGTCCGTACCGAGGTGGTCGACGTCCCCGAGCCGCTCGACGAGGGCGTCGATCCCGGCGTCGCCGGTAGGGGTACGGGGTACGTCCAGGGGAGAGGGCCCGGCCACCTCGGGTCCCGGCTCGGGTTCCACGACGGCTTCCACCTCGGGGCCCGGCATCGAGTCGCTCATGCCAAGACGCTACCGCGAAGCCCTGAGGTACGGTCGATCACGATGGCGACCATGGAGGAGTGCCGCAGCGCACTCGACAAACTTTCGGACAATCTGGCCCGGGCGGAGGGCGACGTGCAGGCCGCCGCCGCGCTGGACCGCTCGCTGAGCTGCCACGTCACGGACCTGGACGTCACGTTCGCGGGCCGCCTCCGGTCCGGGCGCATCGAGGTCCACGACACGGCTTCCGGGCCGCCCCGGGAGAAGGCCCAGATCCGCCTGGCGATGAAGGGGGACGATCTGGTGGCGATGGTGGACGGGGAGCTGAACTTCGCGAAGGCCTGGGCGTCGGGCAGGGTCCGCCTGGAAGCGGGCTTCCGAGACCTCCTCCGCCTGAGAACCCTGCTCTGACCCCGGCCCGCCTCCCGCGCAGTTCCCCGCGCCCCCAGACCCTGTTCGTCTGCGGCCCGTGCGTGCTCGCGCAGTTCCCCGCGCCCCTAGCAGCATCAGCGCTGGCCCGCACCGACATCTTCAGCCTGTCCGGCGATTGAGGACGAGCGCCCTTAAGGCGCGAACGGGGTCTGGGGCAGAGCCCCAGGAAAACTGGCTTCACCCCCTTCCAGCCCCCGGAGGCCACGCGGCGGAGCCGCAGAGTGTCACAGCGGGAAGGGGCGGGGTGGGGAAGACTCAGCCCACCAACGCCCCCCGCCGAGGCGCCGCCGGCACCACCAGCGGAGTCCCCGTCTCCGGATCCGGGATCACCTGGCACCGCACCCCGAAGACCTCCTCGACGAGCGACGCCGTCACCACCTCCGAAGGCGCCCCCTCGGCCACCACCCGCCCCTCCCTCATGGCAATGAGGTGAGAGGCATACCGAGCCGCCTGGTTGAGATCGTGCAGCACGGCCACCAACGTCCGCCCCTGCGACTCATGGAGCCGAGCGCAAAGGTCCAGCACCTCGATCTGGTGCTGGATGTCCAGAAACGTCGTCGGCTCGTCGAGCAGCAGCAGCGGCGTCTGCTGAGCGAGCGCCATGGCGATCCAGACCCGCTGCCGCTGCCCCCCGGACAGCTCGTCGACATACCGCTCACCGAGCCCGCCGACCCCCGTCGCGTCCATGGACTCCTGGACGATCCGCTCGTCCTCGGGCGACCACTGCCGCAGCAGCCCCTGGTGCGGGTAGCGCCCGCGCGCCACGAGGTCCCCCACCGTGATCCCGTCCGGCGCGATGGAGGACTGCGGAAGCAGTCCGAGCGTCCTGGCGACCTTCTTCGCGGGCAGCGAGTGGATGCTCTGCCCGTCGAGCAGCACCCGCCCCTGGTCCGGCTTGAGCATCCGGGACAGGGCGCGCAGCAGGGTCGACTTGCCGCATGCGTTGGGCCCGACGATCACTGTGAAGGAGTTGTCCGGGATCTCGACCGACAGGTCCTTGGCGATCACCCGCTGGTCGTAGCCGAGGGTGACCGATTCGGCGCTGAGGCGCTGCATGCTCGTACTCCTGGGTGAAGTGCCGTAATCCGCAAGGGAGTTGGTGGTGGGCGTCGCGGGGCGGCTCACATGCGGCCCGCCCTGCGCTCGGTGACGAGGAGCCACAGCAGATAGACGCCGCCGACCATCCCGGTGAGCACCCCCACCGGCAGCGTGCTCTCGCCGAACAGCCGCTGTGCCGCCCAGTCGGCGACGACCAGAAGCGCCGCGCCCATGCACGCGGAGACGAGGATGTTCGGCCCGGTCGCGCGGGTGAGGCGGCGGGCCAGCTGCGGCGCGGTCAGCGCGACGAAGGAGATGGGCCCGGCGGCCGCGGTGGCGGAGGCGTTCAACAGCACCGCGCTGAGCATCAGGACGGTACGGGTCCGCTGCACCGGCACGCCGAGCGCGTACGCCGCGTCGTCGCCCATCTCCAGCATCCTCAGCGGCCGCCCGTACGTGAGGACCACCGGAAGCAGCACCACGAACAGCACGAACAGCGGCCGGACCTGGGCCCAGTCGCGCCCGTCGAGGGAGCCCGTGAGCCAGACCATCGAGCGCGTGGCGTCGACCAGGGTCGACTTGGTGAGCAGGTAGTGGATGCCGGCGGTGAGCATCGCGGCCGCGCCGATGCCGACGAGCACGAGCCGGTAGCCGTGCACACCCTTCTTCCAGGCCAGGAGGTAGACGGCGACACCGGTCGCGAGCCCGCCGGCCAGCGCACCGAACGAGACCGCGACCGCGCCGCCGTGGAAGAACACGATGACCGTGAGCGCGCCGACCGAGGAGCCCTGCCCGAAGCCGATGACGTCCGGACTGCCCAGCGGATTGCGGGAGATGGACTGGAACAGCGCCCCCGAGATCCCGAGCGAGGCACCCACCAACAGCGCCACGAGCACGCGCGGCAGCCGCAGTTCGTTGATGATGAAGTCCTGCGCGGGCGTGCCGGAGCCGAGCAGGCTGCTCACGACGTCGGCGGGGGCGATCGTGAAGTCGCCGGTGCCGATCAGGACGACGCCGGCCGCGAGCGCGAGGACGGCGAGCCCGCACACCACGGCGAGCGCGCGCGGCTCGGCCCGGAAGGAGAGGCCGCCGGGGACACGTATCGCCTTCACAGCTGGGCCATCCTCTTGCGGCGTACGAGATAGATGAAGACGGGCCCGCCGATGAGCGCGGTGACGATGCCGACCTGGAGTTCGCCGGGCCGCGTGATGACCCGCCCGACCACGTCGGAGCCGAGCAGCAGCACAGGCGAGAGCACGGCCGCGTACGGCAGGATCCACCGCAGGTCGGGCCCGGTGATGGCCCGGACGACGTGCGGGACCATCAGGCCGATGAACACGATGGGCCCGCACGCGGCGGTGGCCGCCCCGCACAGCAGGGTGATCACGACCATCGACGTGATACGGGTCCGGGTGAGATGGGCGCCGAGCGCGCGGGCGGTGTCGTCGCCCATGGCCATCGCGTTGAGCGGCCGCGCGAGCAGCAGGGCGGCGACGAGTCCGACGAGGATGAACGGCGCGACCCTGGTGACGGTCGCCATGTCCGCCGTGGCCAGCGAGCCGACCTGCCAGAACCGCAGCTGGTTGAGGGCGGCGGAGTCGGTGAGCTGCACGGCGTTGATGTAGCCGTACAGCACGGCGCTCGCCGCGGTCCCCGCGAGCGCGAGCCGCACGGGGGTGGCGGCCCGGCTGCCGCCGAGCAGGTACACCGCGGCCGACACGACGCCGGCCCCCAGGAACGCGAACCACACATACCCGGTAAGGGAGTTGACACCGAGGAAGCTGATCGCGGAGACCACCGCGGCCGCCGCTCCGGCGTTGACCCCGAGGATGCCGGGTTCGGCGAGCGGGTTGCGGGTGAGCGCCTGCATGACCGCGCCGGCGAGCCCGAGCGCGGCCCCGACGAGCAGCCCGAGCAGCGTCCGCGGCACCCGTACGTCATGGATGAGGACGTCGTTGGCGGTACCGGAGGCATGGAAGAGGCCGTGCCAGACGTCTCCGAGCGGCATGGGTTTCGCGCCGACGGCGATGCTGGCGACGGCTACGAGCACCAGGGCACCCACGGACACGACCAGACCGGCGGCCCGTAGCGTACGGCGCCCGGCCGTCGGGGCCGGGGGCGCGGACGTGGTCCCGTCACGCGGCTGAGGAGGACTGTCTACCAACACCCAAGTTAGGCTAGCCTACCCTGCACTCACTCAGACGCACCCCCGGGCTCAGAGGCCCAGCAGTTCCAGCACCTTCGACGGGTCGAGATCGCACACCCCGTCGCCGGCCCGCGTCCAGGCGGCCGCGCACAGCGCCCGCAGCCCGTCCATCGCCTCCCCGTCCCCGTCGAGCGCAAACGCCCCGTCGGCCACGGACGCGGTCCACCCGCCGCACACGAACCCGCCCTCCCTCTCGGCCACTTCGGGCTGCCCGGTCAGCAGGCCGCGCAGATCCGCGTCGACGAAGGTCGGCCGGTGCTCGGGCCGCGCGGCCAGGAGCTGCGCGGCGTCGGTGACCCCGGTCAGCACGAGCAGCGAGTCGACACCGCCGTTGAACGCGCCCTCGATGTCCGTGTCGAGCCGGTCCCCCACCACCAGCGGCCGCTCGGCGCCGGTCCGCAGCACCGTCTCGCGGTGCATCGGGGGCAGCGGCTTGCCCGCCACCTGGGGCTCGGCGCCGGTCGCGATCCGGACGACCTCGACCGCGGCACCGTTGCCGGGTGCGATCCCCCGCCCGCTCGGAATCGTCAGATCGGTGTTGGAGGCGAACCACGGCACCCCGCGGGCCACCGCGTACGAGGCCTCCGCGAACCGCGCCCAGGTGATGTCCGGGCCGCCGTACCCCTGCACCACGGCCGCCGGATCGTCGTCGGCCGACTCCACCGGCACGAGCCCGCGCTCAAGGAGCGCGACCCGCAGCCCCTCGCCGCCGACGAGCAACACCCTTGATCCCCGCGGGAGTTGATCGGCGATGAGCCGGGCCACCGCCTGCGCCGAGGTGATCACATCGGCCGGCTCGGCGGGCACACCGAGCTCGGTGAGGTGCGCGGCCACCGCGTCCGGCGTCCGCAGCGCGTTGTTGGTCACATAAGCAAGATGCATCCCGCCGTCCCGCGCCACGGCCAGCGCATCGACGGCATGCGCGATCGCCGCACCGCCCGCGTAGACCACCCCGTCCAGATCCAGCAGGGCCGTGTCGTACGCCTCGTTCAGCGCCCGCTCGCTGCCGCTCGGCATGATCCGGCCGATCTGGCTCATCTTCATCCACTCCTCGTTCGATGCTCTCCCCCCGATCATCGCGCATACCCGTCTCCCACATACGATGCACGGATGAGCACAACTGGGCGTGCGGACCTCGGGCTGCGCCTGATCCCGTTCCGCGGACTGCGCTATGTTCCCGAGCGGGTGGGCAGCCTCGCCGCCGTGACCTCACCGCCGTACGACGTCGTTGTACGCCCCGACGGGCTGCTACACCTGGAGTCGGCGGATCCCTACAACATCGTCCGGCTGATCCTCCCGCAGGCGTCCTCTCCGGCCGCCCGCAACCGGAAGGCCGCCCTGACCCTGGACGACTGGCTCGACGAGGGCGTCCTCGCCCCTGACCCCGAGCCCGCCCTGTACGTCTACGAGCAGGAGGGCGACGGCATACTGCAGCGCGGTCTCATCGGGGCGCTCGCCCTGTCCGAGCCGGCCGCGGGCATCGTCCTGCCGCACGAGGACGTGATGCCGCACGTCGTCGAAGACCGCGCGGACCTCATGCGCACCACCGCCGCCCACCTCGAACCGCTGCTCCTGACCTACCACGGCAACACCACCCCGACCGGCGCGACCGCCGTCATCGACCGCACCATCCTGCGCGAGCCGCTCCTGCGCACCACCACGGAGGACGGCTTCCGCCACCGCCTGTGGGCACTCACGGATCCGGCCGATCTCGCGGAGGTCCAGGCCGATCTCACGGCCCACCAGGCGGTCATCGCCGACGGCCACCACCGCTGGGCCACCTATCTGCGCCTGCGCGACGAACAGACCTCGCCGGGCCCCTGGGACTTCGGCCTGGTCCTGCTCGTCGACACCGCCCGCTACCCGCTGCGGGTCCGCGCGATCCACCGCCTCCTGCACCGCCTCCCGGTGTCCAAGGCCCTGGCCGCGGTCACGGATTCGGACGCCTTCCGCGTCCGCACGCTCGAAGTCCCGCTCGCCCGCGCCCTGGAGGCGCTGAGTGAAGCGGCGTCCGAGAGCAACGCCTTCCTGCTCGCGGGCGACGGCCGCTTCCACCTCCTGGACCGCCCGGACGAGGCACTGCTCGCCCGTACGATCCGGGCCGACCGGCCGCCGGCCTGGCGCTCGCTCGACGCCACGGTCCTGCACTCGACCCTGCTCGACGAGATCTGGCACATCCCGGACACGCCCGACGACATCGCGTACATCCATGACACGGCCGCGGCCGTCGAGCAGGCGGAACGCCACAACAAGACGGCGGTCCTGATGCATCCCGTACGCGAGGAAGTCGTCCGGGACCTGGCCCGCCAGGGCGTCACGATGCCCCGCAAGTCGACCTCGTTCGGCCCGAAACCGGCCACGGGCCTGGTGCTGCGCAGCCTGACCGTGAACTGAACAAAAAAGAGGCGGTGCCCCAGGTGGGGCACCGCCTCTTTTCACTTGTCAGACGTCAGGCGTCCTTCGCCAGCCGTCAGGCGTCCTTCTCGACCTTCTCGACCTTCTCGACCTTCTCGACCGGCGGGACGGGCTCGCCCGGCGCGGGCTCCACCAGGTCGGCGTCGACGACCTCGGCGGCGCGGACGATCTCCGAGTCGTCGCCCTCGAAGTCGTCCTCTTCCTCACCCTCGTCGTCGAAGTCGGGCTCGTCCTCGATCTCGACGCGCGGCTCGTCGAGGTCGCCCTCGGCGTCGATGTCGCTGTCGGGCTCGATGTCGTCCTCGACCATGGCGTCCACGAAGTCGATACCGTCGAGCTCGGCGAGCCGGTCGGAGGCGTCGGTCGTGCCGTCCTTGTCCGCCTCAAGCGCCTTGGCGAACCACTCGCGGGCCTCGTCCTCACGCTCGGCCGCAAGGAGCGCGTCGGCGTAGGCGTACCGCAGTCGCGCGGTCCAGGGCTGCGCGGAGTTCGACGCGAGCTCGGGGCTCTGCAGGGTCACGATGGCGGCGTCCAGCTGCCCCATGTCCCGCCGTGCCCCGGCCGCGACCAGGCGCATCTCGACCTGGCCGGCCTTGTCGAGCTTGGCCACCTCGGGCTCGCCGGCCATCGCCAGCGCCCGCTCGGGACGGCCGAGCCCGCGCTCGCAGTCCGCCATGACGGGCCACAGCTCGACGGAGCCGGTCATCCGGCGCGCGGCGCGGAACTCCGCGAGGGCCTCCGAGTACTTCTGCGTGGCGTACGCGGCGAATCCGGCGGCCTCGCGAACGGCGGCCACACGGGAGGCGAGCCGGAGCGCGATGCGGGAGTAGGCGTAGGCCTGCTCGGGCTCCTCGTCGATGAGCCGCGCGACCATCACCAGGTTGCACGCAACCTCCTCGGCGAGGCCCTTGGGCAGGCTCATCAGCTCCTGGCGCACATCCGCGTCGATCTCGTCGCCGGTGACGTCCTCGTCGATCGGCAGCCGCTTGACGGGCTCGCGCTCGCGGTCGCGATCCCGGTCGTCCCGACGCCCGTAGCCACCGCGGTCATCACGCCGGTCGTCCCGCCCGCGGTACCCACCCCGGTCGCCCCGGTCGTCCCGACGGAACCCGCCACGGTCGTCATCACGACGCGGAGCCGGACGGTCATCACGACGCCCATAGCCACCGCGCTCGTCATCACGGCGGGGAGCTGGCCGGTCGTCGCGACGCCCGTAGGAGCCACCACCGCCACGGTTGTCGTCACGACGGAACCCACCACGGTCATCGTCACGACGCGGCGCCGGACGATCATCACGGCGACCGTACGAACCACCACGGTCGTCATCACGGCGGGGAGCCGGCCGGTCGTCGCGACGCCCGTACGAACCACCGCCACCACGGCTGTCGTCACGACGGAACCCACCGCCGTACGAGCCACCACCACGGTTGTCATCCCGACGGAACCCACCACGCTCGTCATCACGACGCGGAGCCGGACGATCATCACGACGCCCGTACGAGCTGCGGTTGTCATCACGACGCCCGTACGAACCACCGCCACCGCGGTTGTCATCGCGGCGGAACCCACCACGGTCATCGTCACGACGCGGAGCCGGACGATCATCACGACGCCCGTAGGAGCCACCACCGCCACGGCTGTCGTCACGGCGGAACCCACCACGGTCATCGTCACGACGCGGAGCCGGACGATCATCACGACGCCCGTACCCACCGCCGGAGGACCCACCACGGCTGTCGTCACGACGGAACCCACCGCCACCACCGCGGTTGTCATCCCGACGGAACCCACCACGGTCGTCATCACGACGCGGCGCCGGACGATCATCACGACGGCCATAGGAGCTACCGCCACCACGGTTGTCGTCCCGGCGGAAGCCACCGCCGTACGAGCCACCACCACGGTTGTCATCGCGGCGGAACCCACCACGGTCATCGTCACGACGCGGCGCCGGACGATCATCACGGCGACCGTACCCACCGCCGGAGGAGCCACCACGGCTGTCGTCACGACGGAACCCACCGCCACCACCGCGGTTGTCATCCCGACGGAACCCACCACGGTCGTCATCACGACGCGGCGCCGGACGATCATCACGGCGACCGTACGAGCCGCCACCGCCGGCGGGGCGGCCGCCGCGGTCGTCACGGCGGGGGTAACCGCCGCCGGAGGAGCCACCACGGCTGTCGTCACGACGCCCGCCGTAACCACCCCGGTCGTTGTCACGACGCGGACCGCGGTCGTCTCGACCACCGCGGTAGCCGCCCCGGTCACCACCGTCCTGACGGCGCGGCTCGCGCTCCGGACGATCGTCGGGAGAGTTGGTGGACATCGTGACTCCTAGTCTTCGGGTACTGCAGTCATTCTCGCGCAGTCGGCTGCCCGACGCGCTTCGGCAAAGCAAAGCGGAAAAACAAAAGGACCCTTGGTCCCAGCGTGAACGCTGGGACCAAGGGTCCTGAAATATTGTTCGGCGGCGTCCTACTCTCCCACAGGGTCCCCCCTGCAGTACCATCGGCGCTGAAAGGCTTAGCTTCCGGGTTCGGAATGTAACCGGGCGTTTCCCTAACGCTATGACCACCGAAACCCTATCGGTTTCGAGCGAACAAGCACACTTTTCAATTAAGTGGGTTCTGCTCAACCAGCAACTGTTCGTTGCTTCAGAACAAACACAGTGGACGCGAGCAACTGAGGACAAGCCCTCGGCCTATTAGTACCAGTCAGCTCCACCCGTTACCGGGCTTCCACATCTGGCCTATCAACCCAGTCGTCTACTGGGAGCCTTACCCCATCAAGTGGGTGGGAACACTCATCTCGAAGCAGGCTTCCCGCTTAGATGCTTTCAGCGGTTATCCTTTCCGAACGTAGCCAACCAGCCATGCCCTTGGCAGGACAACTGGCACACCAGAGGTTCGTCCGTCCCGGTCCTCTCGTACTAGGGACAGCCCTTCTCAATATTCCTGCGCGCGCAGCGGATAGGGACCGAACTGTCTCACGACGTTCTAAACCCAGCTCGCGTACCGCTTTAATGGGCGAACAGCCCAACCCTTGGGACCGACTCCAGCCCCAGGATGCGACGAGCCGACATCGAGGTGCCAAACCATCCCGTCGATATGGACTCTTGGGGAAGATCAGCCTGTTATCCCCGGGGTACCTTTTATCCGTTGAGCGACGGCGCTTCCACAAGCCACCGCCGGATCACTAGTCCCGACTTTCGTCCCTGCTCGACCCGTCGGTCTCACAGTCAAGCTCCCTTGTGCACTTACACTCAACACCTGATTGCCAACCAGGCTGAGGGAACCTTTGGGCGCCTCCGTTACTCTTTAGGAGGCAACCGCCCCAGTTAAACTACCCATCAGACACTGTCCCTGATCCGGATCACGGACCGAGGTTAGACATCCAGCACGACCAGAGTGGTATTTCAACGACGACTCCACCATGACTGGCGTCACGGCTTCACAGTCTCCCACCTATCCTACACAAGCCGAACCGAACACCAATATCAAACTGTAGTAAAGGTCCCGGGGTCTTTCCGTCCTGCTGCGCGAAACGAGCATCTTTACTCGTAGTGCAATTTCACCGGGCCTATGGTTGAGACAGTCGAGAAGTCGTTACGCCATTCGTGCAGGTCGGAACTTACCCGACAAGGAATTTCGCTACCTTAGGATGGTTATAGTTACCACCGCCGTTTACTGGCGCTTAAGTTCTCAGCTTCGCCACACCGAAATGTGACTAACCGGTCCCCTTAACGTTCCAGCACCGGGCAGGCGTCAGTCCGTATACATCGCCTTACGGCTTCGCACGGACCTGTGTTTTTAGTAAACAGTCGCTTCTCGCTGGTCTCTGCGGCCACCCCCAGCTCAGAGTGCAAGACTCATCACCAGTTGTGGCCCCCCTTCTCCCGAAGTTACGGGGGCATTTTGCCGAGTTCCTTAACCATAGTTCACCCGAACGCCTCGGTATTCTCTACCTGACCACCTGAGTCGGTTTAGGGTACGGGCCGCCATGAAACTCGCTAGAGGCTTTTCTCGACAGCATAGGATCATCCACTTCACCACAATCGGCTCGGCATCAGGTCTCAGCCTCAACGTGCGACGGATTTGCCTACCGCACGGCCTACACCCTTACCCCGGGACAACCACCGCCCGGGCTGGACTACCTTCCTGCGTCACCCCATCGCTTACCTACTACAAGTCTGGGTCACCGGCTCCACCACTTTCCTTTCCCCGAAGGGTCCGGAACGGCTTCACGGGCTTAGCATCGCCTGATTCGATACTGGGCGTTTCAAAGCGGGTACCGGAATATCAACCGGTTGTCCATCGACTACGCCTGTCGGCCTCGCCTTAGGTCCCGACTTACCCTGGGCAGATCAGCTTGACCCAGGAACCCTTAGTCAATCGGCGCACACGTTTCTCACGTGTGTATCGCTACTCATGCCTGCATTCTCACTCGTGAACCGTCCACCACTAGCTTCCGCTGCAGCTTCACCCGGCACACGACGCTCCCCTACCCAACCCAACAGGCGTTGGCCCTATTGCTGGATTGACACGACTTCGGCGGTACGCTTGAGCCCCGCTACATTGTCGGCGCGGAATCACTTGACCAGTGAGCTATTACGCACTCTTTCAAGGGTGGCTGCTTCTAAGCCAACCTCCTGGTTGTCTCTGCGACTCCACATCCTTTCCCACTTAGCGTACGCTTAGGGGCCTTAGTCGATGCTCTGGGCTGTTTCCCTCTCGACCATGGAGCTTATCCCCCACAGTCTCACTGCCGCGCTCTCACTTACCGGCATTCGGAGTTTGGCTAAGGTCAGTAACCCGGTAGGGCCCATCGCCTATCCAGTGCTCTACCTCCGGCAAGAAACACACGACGCTGCACCTAAATGCATTTCGGGGAGAACCAGCTATCACGGAGTTTGATTGGCCTTTCACCCCTAACCACAGGTCATCCCCCAGGTTTTCAACCCTGGTGGGTTCGGTCCTCCACGACCTCTTACAGCCGCTTCAACCTGCCCATGGCTAGATCACTCCGCTTCGGGTCTAGAGCGTGCAACTCAAACGCCCTGTTCGGACTCGCTTTCGCTACGGCTTCCCCACACGGGTTAACCTCGCTACACACCGCTAACTCGCAGGCTCATTCTTCAAAAGGCACGCAGTCACGACGCACCGAACAAGCTCGATGCGCGACGCTCCCACGGCTTGTAGGCACACGGTTTCAGGTACTATTTCACTCCGCTCCCGCGGTACTTTTCACCATTCCCTCACGGTACTATCCGCTATCGGTCACCAGGGAATATTTAGGCTTAGCGGGTGGTCCCGCCAGATTCACACGGGATTTCTCGGGCCCCGTGCTACTTGGGTGTCTCTCAAACGAGCCGTTGATGTTTCAGCTACGGGGGTCTTACCCTCTACGCCGGACCTTTCGCATGTCCTTCGCCTACACCAACGGTTTCTGACTCGCCTCACAGCCGGCAGACTGTGAAAGAGAGATCCCACAACCCCGCATGCGCAACCCCTGCCGGGTATCACACGCATACGGTTTGGCCTCATCCGGTTTCGCTCGCCACTACTCCCGGAATCACGGTTGTTTTCTCTTCCTGAGGGTACTGAGATGTTTCACTTCCCCTCGTTCCCTCCACATACCCTATGTGTTCAGGTACGGGTGACAGCCCATGACGACTGCCGGGTTTCCCCATTCGGAAACCCCCGGATCAAAGCCTGGTTGACGGCTCCCCGGGGACTATCGTGGCCTCCCACGTCCTTCATCGGTTCCTGGTGCCAAGGCATCCACCGTGCGCCCTTAAAAACTTGGCCACAGATGCTCGCGTCCACTGTGCAGTTCTCAAACAACGACCAGCCACCCATCACCCCGAACCAACCGGTTCGAGTGCACTGGGGCCGGCAACCGAAGACACAACCTTCACGGCCGCACCTTCAGACACCCAACAGCGTGCCCGGCCCAGCCAGCCGATGTATTTCGCGTTCCACGCCGAAGCAGTACTTGCAAAACCACCGAACCAACTGTGCCGAATAGTCAACGTTCCACCCATGAGCTGACCGTGCAGGACACTTGCCTGCAGACGGTGCTGTGCTCCTTAGAAAGGAGGTGATCCAGCCGCACCTTCCGGTACGGCTACCTTGTTACGACTTCGTCCCAATCGCCAGTCCCACCTTCGACAGCTCCCTCCCACAAGGGGTTGGGCCACCGGCTTCGGGTGTTACCGACTTTCGTGACGTGACGGGCGGTGTGTACAAGGCCCGGGAACGTATTCACCGCAGCAATGCTGATCTGCGATTACTAGCAACTCCGACTTCATGGGGTCGAGTTGCAGACCCCAATCCGAACTGAGACCGGCTTTTTGAGATTCGCTCCGCCTCACGGCATCGCAGCTCTTTGTACCGGCCATTGTAGCACGTGTGCAGCCCAAGACATAAGGGGCATGATGACTTGACGTCGTCCCCACCTTCCTCCGAGTTGACCCCGGCAGTCTCCTGTGAGTCCCCATCACCCCGAAGGGCATGCTGGCAACACAGAACAAGGGTTGCGCTCGTTGCGGGACTTAACCCAACATCTCACGACACGAGCTGACGACAGCCATGCACCACCTGTATACCGACCACAAGGGGGACACCATCTCTGATGTTTTCCGGTATATGTCAAGCCTTGGTAAGGTTCTTCGCGTTGCGTCGAATTAAGCCACATGCTCCGCTGCTTGTGCGGGCCCCCGTCAATTCCTTTGAGTTTTAGCCTTGCGGCCGTACTCCCCAGGCGGGGAACTTAATGCGTTAGCTGCGGCACCGACGACGTGGAATGTCGCCAACACCTAGTTCCCAACGTTTACGGCGTGGACTACCAGGGTATCTAATCCTGTTCGCTCCCCACGCTTTCGCTCCTCAGCGTCAGTAATGGCCCAGAGATCCGCCTTCGCCACCGGTGTTCCTCCTGATATCTGCGCATTTCACCGCTACACCAGGAATTCCGATCTCCCCTACCACACTCTAGCCAGCCCGTATCGAATGCAGACCCGGGGTTAAGCCCCGGGCTTTCACATCCGACGCGACTGGCCGCCTACGAGCTCTTTACGCCCAATAATTCCGGACAACGCTTGCGCCCTACGTATTACCGCGGCTGCTGGCACGTAGTTAGCCGGCGCTTCTTCTGCAGGTACCGTCACTTGCGCTTCTTCCCTGCTGAAAGAGGTTTACAACCCGAAGGCCGTCATCCCTCACGCGGCGTCGCTGCATCAGGCTTTCGCCCATTGTGCAATATTCCCCACTGCTGCCTCCCGTAGGAGTCTGGGCCGTGTCTCAGTCCCAGTGTGGCCGGTCGCCCTCTCAGGCCGGCTACCCGTCGTCGCCTTGGTAGGCCATCACCCCACCAACAAGCTGATAGGCCGCGGGCTCATCCTTCACCGCCGGAGCTTTCAACCCCCCACCATGCGGTGGAAGGTGTTATCCGGTATTAGACCCCGTTTCCAGGGCTTGTCCCAGAGTGAAGGGCAGATTGCCCACGTGTTACTCACCCGTTCGCCACTAATCCACCCCGAAGGGCTTCATCGTTCGACTTGCATGTGTTAAGCACGCCGCCAGCGTTCGTCCTGAGCCAGGATCAAACTCTCCATGAATGTTTACCCGTCATCGGGTGCACACATCACGTAAGAGCGGGACGGAACCACCGGAATAAGGCGGCCCGTCCACAGCGTCCTCGCTGTGTTTGTCGCCACCCACACCCCAAAAGGGGACGGATGGACTTTTCAAAGGAACCTCGATCCGCCGGAGCGGATACGGGGTTGTCAATCTGGCGTTGACTTTTGGCACGCTGTTGAGTTCTCAAGGAACGGACGCTTCCTTCGTACTCACCCTCGCGGGCTTTCCTCCGGGCGCTTCCCTTCGGCATTTCGTGTTCCCGACTCTATCAGACTCTTTCGTGTCCGATTCCCCGTCGGAATTGGGGTTTGCTTCGAGATCTTCGCTTTCGCGTTTCCCTTTCGGCGTGTCCACTACTTTAGCGGGTTTCCCCGGCCATTCATAATCGAGTCATTCGAGTTCGTATTTCGGCATGCCGAGATACAGACCCGTTGGGGTTCGATCGTAGATAGTGGATGGCCGCTTGGGGTTGCTGAACAGCAGGGCCCGTCTCAAGCGGCTCGGGCTACGTTAGGCGCCGCTTGAGGCCGAGTCAAGTTCGGCGTTTGCGGGGCTGATGCGCCCGATACGGGCTCACCGTGGGGTCCTCGGAGATCCAGAAGCGCCACGGATGCGGGGCTCCGTCGCCGCCCACTCCGGTGCGCGGTCCACTGCGTACCTGGTCGGGCGTGGGAGGGGTACCCGTCAGTATGGAGAGAGGGGCCTCCGGACCGTCGCACACGTCGGTGCCGTTCAGGGTCCGCCCCACGTCCAGTGCGGTGGCCAGGCGGGCCGGACCTTTGGCCAGTTCTCGGTCATGGCGGGCCGAGATTCGACGTTTGCGGGCCAGATCTGCGCCCACCCGGATCTCCCCCGCCCTGAGCAGAACACCGCTCGCGCGTCCCTCGGGACCACACACCAGGTTGAGGCAGTGCCACATGCCGTACGTGAAGTAGACGTACGCGTGGCCGGGCGGCCCGAACATCACCTCGTTCCGGGGCGTGCGGCCGCGGAAGGCGTGGGAGCCCGGGTCGTTCGGGCCGTCGTACGCCTCGACCTCCGTCAGGCGGAGTTCGAGAGGGCCCGAGGCGGTATGGCGTACGAGCGTGCGGCCCAGGAGGTCCGGAGCGACCTCCAGGACGGGCCGGTCGAAGAAGTCCCTTGGCAGTGGCGTACGTTCGGTGCCCGCGATCATGGCGTCCGAGGGTAGTGGACGGCGGGACGGAACCGGACACGGCGGTTGCGCCTTCGTAGGGTCGAGGTCGAGAAGATGCAGGGGAAGGACTGGCATGGGGTTCAAGCGGCTGCTGGCGAGCTTGGGGGCCGGCGGGGCTTCGGTGGAGACCGAGCTCGCCGAGACCAATGTGGTGCCGGGCGGGGTCGTCCAGGGTGAGGTGCGGATCCAGGGCGGGTCGGTCGACCAGCAGATCGAGGGGCTCTCGGTCGGGCTGCAGGCCCGCGTCGAGGTCGAGGGCGGCGAGCACGAGCACAAGCAGGACATCGAGTTCACCAAGGTGCGGCTCGGCGGGGCCTTCGAGGTGAAGGCAGGGGCCGTGCATGTGGTGCCGTTCGGCCTGGAGATTCCCTGGGAGACGCCGGTCACGGCCGTCGCCGGACAGCCGCTGCGGGGCATGCACATCGGCGTGACGACCGAGCTGGAGATCGCCCGGGCGCTCGACTCGGGCGACCTGGACCCGATCCAGGTGCATCCGCTGCCGGCCCAGCAGGCGATCCTCGACGCGTTCATCCAGCTGGGCTTCCGCTTCAAGAGCGCGGACATGGAGAAGGGCCACATCCGCGGGACGCGGCAGCGGCTGCCCTTCTACCAGGAGATCGAGTTCCGCCCGCCGTCGCAGTACCGGGGTCTGAACCAGGTGGAGCTGTCCTTCGTCGCGGACGACCGCGCGATGGACGTGGTCCTGGAGATGGACAAGAAGCCGGGGCTGTTCAGCGAGGGCAGCGACTCCTACCGCTCGTTCGAGGTCGGCCTCCACGACTTCCAGGGGACCGACTGGGCCGCATATCTCAATCAGTGGCTGGCCGAGGTCGGCGGGCGGCGGAACTGGTTCTGAGCAAAGACGCCCTAGGCTCGGCTCCACCAGTTGATGCCGAATCAGGAGGTGCCGACGTGAGCGAGCTCAAGAGGCCGCCGCTTCCCCACGACTTCCACCCCGAGGTGCCGTCGTTCACCGTGGTGAGCGAGGACGTCGAGCCGGGTGCCGTGCTCAAGGACGCCCAGGTCTACTCGGCCGGGAACACCTCGCCGCAGCTGCGGTGGGAAGGGTTTCCGGCCGGGACGAAGAGCTTCGCGGTGACGTGCTTCGACCCGGACGCGCCCACGGGCAGCGGGTTCTGGCACTGGTCGGTGTTCGACATCCCGGCGTCGGTGACCGAGCTGCCCGCGGGGGCCGGCAGCGGCAAGTTCGAGGGGCTGCCGGCCGGGGCCGTACAGGTACGCAACGACTACGGGTCGAAGGACTTCGGCGGTGCTGCGCCGCCGGCCGGCGAGACCCACCGTTACGTCTTCACGGTGTACGCGGTCGACAGCGAGAAGCTCGGCCCGGATGCGGATGCCTCACCCGCCGTGGTCGGTTTCAACCTGCGGTTCCACACGCTCGGGCGTGCGCAGCTCATCGGTGAGTACACGGGCCCCGCACAGAGCTGATCGTTCGCTTTCCGTTTGCCCTGCCCTGGTCTTGGAGAGATCAGGGCAGGGCATTTTTCTGTTGTCGGCCGGGTTCGTCGCCCGCGCCGGCACCCGATATTGCGTTGTCCATCGTGGCGAGCCCGGCCAGAGTTGATCCCAGCCCGCCAGTCAGTGGGCCGGCACTACGGAGGTGGGCAGGATGCGGGACACGCTGGTACTGAATGCGAGCTTCGAGCCGCTGTCGACGGTGACGCTCAACCGTGCCGTGGTGCTGGTGCTCCAGGACAAGGCCGTGGTCGAGCAGTCCCATCCCCGGCTGCGGCTGCGTGCGGCCACCATGGACATACCGGCGCCGCGGGTGATCAGGCTGTGCAGGTACGTACGGGTGCCGTTCCGAAGACAGGCTCCGTGGTCGAGGCGGGGGGTACTGATCAGGGACCAGCACCGGTGCGCGTACTGCGGGCGGCGCGCGACGACCGTGGACCATGTGGTGCCGCGGGCGCAGGGTGGCCGGGACGGCTGGCTGAACACGGTGGCGTCCTGCGCCGAGGACAACAACCGCAAGGCGGACCGGACGCCGGAGGAGGCTGGGATGCCGCTGCTCCGGCAGCCGTTCGTGCCGTCGCCGGCCGATGCGATGCTGCTCGCGATGGCGGCCGGGGACCGGTCCGAGCTGCCCGAGTGGCTGGCTTCGGGCGCCGTACCGGCCGCGTAACGGGGTCGACTTCCTTGTGGAGAGCCCGCTTTCGGAATGAAGGCGGGCTTCTTCACGTGCGTCATGTGCGCAATGTGCGTACGGCCGCTATTTCAGGGTCAGTTGGAGGATCGCGACGATGCCGACGGCGATGATCACTCCGCGCAGCACCGCGGGCCTGAGGCGGCGGCCGACCTTGGCCCCGATCTGGCCTCCTATGGTCGAGCCGACGGCGATGAGCAGGACGGCGGTCCAGTCGAACTCGGCGACGAAGAGGAAGAAGACGGCCGCGATGCCGTTGACCACGGCGCCGAGGATGTTCTTGACGGCGTTGATGCGCTGCAGGCTGTCGTGCAGGAGCAGGCCCATCAGGGAGAGGTAGAGCACGCCCTGGGCGGCGCCGAAGTAGCCGCCGTACATGCTGGCGAGGAAGAGGCCTGCGAGGAGGGCGGCGCCGCCCTCGGGGTGGGCCTCGGTGCCGCTGGCCTCACGGCGGCGCCTGATGGCGGCGGCCAGGCGCGGCTGGAACAGGACGAGGACGAGGGCCAAGCCGACCAGGACCGGGACGATCGCGTCGAACGACGAGGACGGCAGCGCGAGCAGCAGGATCGCCCCGGCGAGACCGCCGAGCAGGGCGATGCCGCCGAGGCGGAGCACCCTGCGGGTCTGGCCACGCAGTTCGTGGCGGTAGCCGATGGCCCCGCTGATGGAGCCGGGGACCAGGCCGAGCGCGTTGGACACGTTCGCGGTGATCGGTGGCAGGCCGGTCGCTAGCAGCACGGGGAAGGTGAGGAGCGTGCCGGATCCGACGATCGTGTTGATGGTGCCCGCGCCGATGCCGGCGGCGAAGACCGCGAGTGCTTCCCAGATGGACAAGGCCATCTCCTTACACGTTCAGTGAGTCGCCTCCCCGCCATCGAGGTCGAGGGGCCTCACCGATCATGCATGAAGGGTGTATGGGGCAGTCAACTGCCCCTGGCGCATGGGCCGTTCGGCCCATGACCATCAGTCCACCGGGGGTTCTTCGCGGCGCTCGGTCGCACCGTTGCCGTTGTTGCCGCCGGTGTTGAAGCCGGGCATGCCGCCGCCGAGGTTGCCGAAGGCGCCGGAGAGGCCCTTGAGGGCGTCGCCGATCTCGCTGGGCACGATCCAGAGCTTGTTGGCATCGCCCTCGGCGATCTTCGGGAGCATCTGGAGGTACTGGTAGGAGAGCAGCTTCTGGTCGGGGTCGCCGGCGTGGATGGACTCGAAGACCGTGCGGATGGCCTGGGCCTCGCCCTCGGCACGCAGGGCGGCCGCCTTGGCCTCACCTTCGGCGCGCAGGATCGCGGACTGCTTCTCACCCTCGGCGCGCAGGATCTCCGACTGCCGTACACCTTCGGCCTGGAGGATGGCCGCGCGCTTGTCACGGTCGGCGCGCATCTGCTTCTCCATCGAGTCCTGGATGGAGGTCGGCGGCTCGATCGCCTTGAGTTCGACGCGGTTGACGCGGATGCCCCACTTGCCGGTGGCCTCGTCGAGGACGCCGCGCAGGGCCGCGTTGATCTCCTCGCGGGAGGTCAGGGTCCGCTCCAGGTCCATGCCGCCGATGATGTTGCGGAGCGTGGTGACGGTGAGCTGCTCGATCGCCTGGATGTAGCTGGCGACTTCGTACGTGGCGGCCCGGGCGTCGGTCACCTGGTAGTAGATGACGGTGTCGATGTTGACGACCAGGTTGTCCTGGGTGATCACCGGCTGGGGCGGGAAGGGGACGACCTGCTCGCGGAGGTCGATCCGGTTGCGGATCGAGTCGATGAACGGGACGACGATGTTCAGACCCGCGTTCAGCGTCCTCGTGTAGCGGCCGAAGCGCTCCACGATGGCGGCGCTGGCCTGCGGGATCACCTGGATCGTTTTGATCAGGGCGATGAAGACCAGCACCACCAGGATGATCAGGACGATGATGATCGGTTGCATCGCGTACCCCGTGCCCTTCTTGCTCTCGGATGGCCCTGGAAACGTTGGTAGTTACCGGACCCGATGATCCTGGCATGGTTCACATGACGATGGCAGTGGCTCCGTCGATCTCGACGACGTCGACCTGACGGCCTGGCTCGAATACCCCGTCCGCGTCGAGCGCGCGGGCCGACCAGACCTCGCCCGCGAGTTTGATCCGGCCGCCGCCGGCGTCGACCCGTTCCAGGACGACGGCCTGACGGCCCTTCAACGCCTCGGTGCCGGTGGCGAGTTGGGGACGCTGGGCCCGATGGCGGGCGGCGATGGGCCGTACGACGGAGACGAGGGCGACCGAGACCACCACGAAGACGAGGACCTGGGCCACGGGACCGAGTCCGAAGCCCGCGCCTATGGCGGCGGCGACCGCGCCGACCGCCATCATGCCGAATTCGGGCATGGCGGTCAGAACGAGGGGAATGCCCAGAGCTGCCGCGCCTATCAGCCACCAAACCCATGCCTCGATGTCCACAAGGTCATGGTAGGTCCGGGCATCCCCTCACCGACAGTGCACTAAGGCCCTAGCCGAGCGGGAGGCCGGTCGCCGTGTAGCGGTCGCCGCGATGCTCGACGAGGAGCGGGAGGCCGAAGCAGAGGGAGAGGTTGCGGGAGGTGAGCTCGGTCTCCATGGGGCCGGCGGCGAGGACCTTGCCCTGTCGGATCATGAGGACGTGGGTGAAGCCGGGGGCGATCTCCTCGACGTGGTGGGTGACCATCACCATCGAGGGCGCGTACGGGTCGCGGGCGAGCCGGCCCAGGCGCCGGACCAGGTCCTCGCGGCCGCCGAGGTCGAGGCCGGCGGCCGGCTCGTCGAGGAGGAGGAGCTCGGGGTCGGTCATCATGGCGCGGGCGATCAGGGTGCGCTTGCGCTCGCCCTCGGAGAGCGTGCCGAACTTGCGGTCCAGGAAGTCCGTCATGCCGAGCCGGTCGAGGAAGGCGCGGGCGCGGTCCTCGTCGACGGCGTCGTACTCCTCCTGCCAGGTGGCGGTCATGCCGTACGCGGCGGTGAGCACGGTCTGCAGGACGGTCTGGCGCTTGGGGAGCTTGTCGGCCATGGCGACGCCGGCCATGCCGATGCGCGGGCGCAGCTCGAAGACGTCCACCTTGCCGAGCTGTTCACCGAGGATCTTGGCGGTGCCGGTGCTCGGGAAGAGGTAGCTGGAGGCGATGTTGAGGAGGGTGGTCTTGCCGGCGCCGTTGGGACCGAGGATGACCCAGCGCTCGCCTTCCTTGACCGACCAGGAGACGTCGTCCACCAGAGCGCGTCCGTCGCGGACCACGGATACGTCCACCAGCTCCAGTACATCGCTCATGAGCGCGTTGTCTCCCCATGCCATCGTCTTGAGTTCGCGAGTGCTTGCCGGGGGCGCCTGTGGGCGCGGTCCCCAGGGAAAACCTACGCCACTGGCGAAGTGATCCCGCCTCTAGGTCCGGCCCTGCGGTTTCTCTAGGGTTGAAGCATGTTCTCGGAACCACGTTCAGGTCGGCTGGCCGCTTGGGGAAATGCCCTGTTGGCCGGAAATGTCTCGCCGGACGACGCGGCGCTCGCGATCGTCGGGGACGACGCGGTGCACCGCGTGGAGGGGCTGCCCGGCGAATCCGCGCCGGTGGGGCTCACGCTGGCGCTCGGCCGGCTGCGCACCCTCGGGGTGACCGGCTGGCGGGTCGCGCTCCCGGCGGCGGGGCATCCGCTGGGGCTCAGCGGTCCCCCGGAGTTCAACGCACGCGCCCTTGAGGCCGAGGAGGCCGTGATCGGGTTCGGGGCGCCCTACGGTCTCGTTCCCGAGCTGTACGAGGCCGGGCCCGCCGGGGATGTGCACACGCAGGTCGTCTGGCACTGCCTGGCGGTGCGCGAGGCGCCGCCCGCGGACGTGCCCTCGCTCGGGGAGGCCGAGCGTGAGCTCGCGGAGGCGCTGCGGGAGGCGACGGCCGCGCTCACCCGGCTCGACGTGGCGGGCTCGGGTCCGGCCGCGACCGCCGCGATCGACGCCTACCGGGCGCGGGCCGAGGGCCCCGACGAGGAGGTGCTCGCGCCGGGCTATCCGCCGCGCGCGGTACGGGTGTTGGAGCTGGCCCGGCGGGTCGGGCTGCTGGTGTCGCTGGCGTACGAGAGCGGGCACGGGGGCGCGGTGAGCGCCTCGGAGATCACGGCGCGGGGCGAGGCGCTGCGCCCGGTCGAGCGGGTGGCCCGGCGGGCCAGGGTCGCGGCGTACAACGCGTATGTGGAGGAGCGGGAGCGGGGCTGAGGTCTCGCGGGCCGAGGTCTCGGCGCCGAAACGGTCCGGGCAGCGGACCGGCCCCCGGGTGGAACCCGGGGGCCGGAGGTCACTGCGCTGGCGCGGGGCCGGTCAGTTGTTGGTGGCCTCGTTCCCGAAGGCCGAGTTGAGGAGGCCGACCACGTTGAGCGTGTTGCCCGAGACGTTCAGGGGGACGCTCACCGGAGCCTGCACCAGGTTGCCGGAGGCGATGCCCGGGGAGTGCTCGGCCTTGCCGTCGGCGCCGTGGGCGGAGGCGGCACCGGTCGCGGCAGCGAGGGCTCCGCCGGCGAGCACGGTGACGGCGAGAGCCTTGTTGAGCTTCATGTTCTGGAATCCTCCTGGTCTTCGCCGCGACCAACCGCCGCGGCATGCCTGGAGAACGGCCGCCGCCACCAGGGGGATGCGCTATGTGGGTGACATCCACACGACGGTATGAATCTTGCACCGGATGGTGACGATCCGGTTTACGTATGTCGGACAGTCGGATCAGCCCGTCACGCCGTGCCGCACGGCCCACAGCGCGGCCTGCGTGCGGTCGGCCAGGTCCAGCTTCATCAGGATGTTGGAGACGTGCGTCTTGACGGTCTTCTCGGACAGCACGAGGTGGCGGGCGATCTCGCGGTTGGAGCGGCCGTCGGCGATCAGCGCGAGGACCTCCTTCTCCCGCTCGGTGAGGGTCGAGCCGCGCCCGGTGCCTCCGTGCCCGTCGTCCTGGCTGAGCAGGGCGCCCGCGACCTCGGGCTGGAGCAGCACATGGCCGGCGTGCACCGAGCGGATCGCTCCGGCAAGCGCGTCCGGGTCGACGTCCTTGTATACGTAGCCGGAGGCGCCGGCGCGCAGGGCGGGGACCACGGTGCGCTGCTCGGTGAAGCTGGTGACGACGAGGACCTTGGCCCCATTGGCGAGCTCGCGGAGCTTGCGCAGGGCCTCGATGCCGTCCATGCCCGGCATCTTCACGTCCATCAGGACGACGTCCGGCTTCAGCTCCTCGGCGCGGGCCACGCCCTCGGCGCCGTCGGAGGCCTCCCCCACCACTTCTATGTCGTCCTGTACTTCCAGGAACGTACGCAGCCCTCGGCGGACCACCTGGTGGTCGTCCACGAGCAGGACCCTGATCACCTTGTCAGCCACCGGGGACCTCCATCTCGATCGTGGCGCCCTCGCCGGGTGCCGATTGCACGGTGAGCCTGCCGCCGACGCCGCTCGCCCGGTGCCGCATCGACACCAGGCCGAGGTGGCGGCCCGCGCGGCGGACCCGGCTCGGCTCGAAGCCCCGGCCGTTGTCCGTGACCCGCAGGACCGCGCCCTGGCCGCGTCGCTCCAGGACGACGTCGACCCGGCCGGCGCCGGAGTGGCGCAGCGCGTTGTGCAGGGCCTCCTGGGCGACCCGGAGCAGGGCCTCCTCCTGGGCCGGCGGCAGCGCGCGCACCCCTTGGTTGTCGAAGGTGACGCGGGCCGAGTGGGCCCGGTCGAGGACCTGGATCTGGGTGCGCAGCGTGTGCACCAGGCCGTCCTCCTCCAGGGCCGCGGGCCTCAACTCCACCACGGCGGCGCGCAGTTCGTCGGCCGCTTCTGCCGCGAGGGCCGCGACCTGCTGGAGCTCGCCCTTGGCGCGGGCCGGGTCGCGGTCCACCAGGGTGGCGGCCGCCTGGGCGGTGAGGCGGAGCGAGAAGAGCTTCTGGCTGACCGCGTCGTGCAGCTCGTGGGCGAGCCGGGAGCGCTCCTCGGCGATGGTCAGCTCGCGGCTGCGCTCGTACAGGCGGGCGTTGGTGAGGGCGATCGCGGCGTGCTGGGCGAGCAGGCGAAGGAGTTCCTCGTCGTGCTGGGTGAAGCCGCAGCCGCCGTCCGGCTTGGGGCAGCGCTTGTTGGCTAGGAAGAGGGCGCCGAGCGTCTCCTCGCCGTCGCGGATCGGCATGCCCAGGAAGTCGGACATGTCGGGGTGGGCGGAGGGCCAGCCCTCGAAGCGCGGGTCCTTGCGGACGTCGGCGAGGCGCTCGGCCTTCTCCTCGTGAAGCATCGCGGCCAGGATGCCGTGCTGGCGGGGCAGCGGCCCGATGGCCCGCCACTGCTCCTCGCTCACCCCGTCGACCACGAACTGGGCGAAGCCGCCGTGGTCGTCCGGGACGCCGAGCGCCGCGTACTCCGCGTCGAGCAGCTCGCGGGCGGACGCGGTGATCGTCTTGAGGACGTCCCCGACCTCCAGGTGCCTGCTCATGGCGAGCAGGGCGGTGCTCACGGCGGCGAGGCCCGCGCTCGGTGACGGGGTCTCCCCTGGTCCGGGGGCGTGTGGAGGACGGGAGCGGCTCATGTGGTCACCGTACCGGCGGGGTGTGACAGCGCGCCTCGGCCTGTGGACCGCTGCTGATTAGGCCGCCGGGCCTAGGTCGAAGTGCCTTGCCGGGGTGGGGCCCGCGTCCGAGGCGGCGGGGGCGCACCCGGAGCCACTCTGAACGCATCGACGGACAGCTCGACGGACAGAGGGGTTGGTCATCATGCCGGTTGCGATCATCACGGGGGCCTCGAAGGGGCTCGGACGGGCGCTCGCCGGGGCGCTGGCGGAGCGGGGCTGGGACCTGGTCCTCGATGCCAGGACCGCTTCTGTACTGGAGGAGGCGGCGCGCGGGCTCGATACGTACGGGACGAAGGTCGTGGCGCTGCCCGGGGACGTCACCGATGCCGGGCACCGCGCGGAGCTGGTGGCGGCGGCCCGGGATCTCGGCGGGCTCGACCTCCTGGTGAACAACGCCTCCGCGCTGGGCGCCGAGCCGCTCGTACGGCTCGACGAGCTGGACCTGGCCGGTCTGCGGGCGGCCATGGAGACCAATGTGGTCGCGGCGCTCGGCCTCGTGCAGGAGGCGCTGCCGCAGCTGCGGGAGTCCCCCGCGGGCGCGGTGGTCGCGGTCAGTTCGGACGCGGCGGCCGAGGCGTACGGGACATGGGGCGGGTACGGGGCCTCGAAGGCGGCCCTCGACCAGCTGGCGGCGGTGCTCGCCGTGGAGGAGCCGGGGCTCCGGGTGTGGGCGGTGGACCCGGGCGACATGCGCACCGACCTGTACGCGGCGGCGGTGCCGGGCGACGACTCGGACCGGCCGGAGCCCTCGACGGCGGTGCCGGGATTCCTGCGGCTCCTCGACGAGCGGCCGGCGAGCGGGCGCTACAGCGCCCCCTCTCTTGCAGAAGGCCTTGTGGAGGTGACCCGATGACCGTGCCCATGGTGGTGCGGGTGCCCGACGGTCTGCTCGCTTCGGTGCCCGCGGAAGTGCGCGGGACGGGGCGCGACGACGTACGGCTGATGGTGTCGCGCGGCACGCGGGTCTCCCACCACGCCTTCCGTGATCTCGCCGGGCAGCTGCGGGCCGGTGACGTCCTGGTCGTCAATACGTCGCAGACGATGCCCGCGGCGGTCGACGGGACGGTGGAGGGCCGGCCGGTGGTGGTGCACTTCTCGACCCGGGGACCCGACGGGCGCTGGGCGGTGGAGCTGCGTACGCCGACGGCGTCGGGGAGCACCGAGCGGCGGACCGGGGACCGGGCGGGGGCCGTGGTGGCGCTGCCCGGTGGGGAGCGGCTCGTGCTCGACGAGGCGCTGAGCCCGGACCGGCTGTGGTGGGCGCGGGTCTCCGCGGCGGATGTGCCGGGGCTGCTGCACCGGCACGGGCGGCCCATCCGGTACGGGTACACCGAGCGGGACCAGCCGCTCGCCGCCTACCAGACGGTGTTCGCGCTGCCGGCGCCCGGCGGGCTCGGCTCGGCGGAGATGCCGAGCGCGGCGCGGCCCTTCACGGTCGAGCTGATCGCGGAGCTGGTGCGGCGCGGCGTGCAGTTCGCGCCGGTCACGCTGCATACGGGGGTGGCATCGGCGGAGGCGCACGAGCCGCCGTACCCGGAGCGTTTCGAGGTGCCGGGGGCGACGGCCCGCCTGGTGAACGCCGCCAAGGCGGGGGGCGGCCGGGTGGTGGCTGTAGGGACGACGGGGGTGCGCGCCCTGGAGTCGGCGGCCGGGGCCGACGGGGTGGTGCGCGCGGCCGCGGGCTGGACGGATCTCGTGGTGACCCCGGAGCGCGGGGTGCGGGTGGTGGACGGTCTGCTGACCGGGCTGCACGAGCCGGAGGCCTCGCACCTTCTGATGCTGGAGGCGATCGCGGGGCGCGAGGCGCTGGCCGCCGCCTACGACCAGGCACTGAGCAGGCTCTACCTGTGGCACGAGTTCGGCGACGTCCACCTCATCCTTCCGGACGAGAACCCTCACCGTGTGCATTGCTACAGCAACGCCTGGTGAGACTGTTACGTGTCCGATGTGAGCCCGCGCATAGGACGCACATCACTTACGAAGCGGTTTAGTGGACAAATAAAGGCGGTGTGAGCGGGGTGAGAGTGGGTACGAGCCGTCTTTCGCCCGGGCGTGATCCACTACCCGGCTTCGTATGTAGCACCTTTGCCACCAGATTTTGCGGCCGCTAACAATGGCTCCCGTCGCACAGCGCTGCGGCTACATCGCCGCGGCGCTTCGGTGCGCCGTCCACGCCATTCGGAAGAGGTCCAGCAGCCATGCCCGAGTCCAGCAACCCTGGTCACAGTCGTCTGACCCAGACGCACAAGATCTCGATTGCCGGTGTCGCCGCCCTCGGCGCCGCCGCTCTCGCCCTCTCGGTCTTCCCCGGGACGGGTCAGTCGGGCAACGCCGTAGCTGCCGAGCCCGCCGCCTTCTCGGCGACCGTCGCCAGCACGAAGACCGTTTCGGAGTCCGTCTCCAAGCAGCACGTCACCGCCGCCCAGCAGGCCAAGACCGCCGCCAAGGCGCAGGCCGACGCGGACGCCAAGGCGAAGGCCGCGGCCGAGGCGAAGAAGCGGGACGAGGCGGCTGCCGCCAGCCGCTCCGCCGCCCGCAAGCCGGTGTACGCGAACAACCTCGACGGCTGGATCCGCGAGTCCCTCGACATCATGAAGAGCAAGGGCATCCCGGGCACCTACGAGGGTCTGCACCGCAACATCATGCGCGAGTCGACCGGTAACCCGAACGCCATCAACGGCTGGGACATCAACGCCATCAACGGCGTCCCGTCCAAGGGCCTGCTCCAGGTCATCCAGCCGACCTTCAACGCGTACCACGTGCCCGGCACCTCGTGGAACATCTACGACCCGGTCGCCAACATCACCGCCGCCGCCAACTACGCGGCCGACAAGTACGGCTCGATGGACAACGTCAACAGCGCCTACTGATCCTTTTCAGGACCGCTGGTCCTCGCCGGACGGCTGATCTCTCCGGACGCAGCAGAAGGGCGGCACCCCCTCGGGGGTGCCGCCCTTCTCGCGTGGTCAGGCGCGGGCTACTTGCGCATGACCTCGGGCTCGTGGCGGCGCAGCAGGCGTGCGACCACGAAGCCGAGGGCCACGCCGATGAACAGCAGCACCGAGATGTCGATGAACCACTGCGACGCCTCGTGCTTCCACAGCGGGTCGAGGTTGGTCGGGTCGTTCTGGTCCATCGGCCCCATCAGGTGGGACAGGTCGAGCGTCGTGCCGACGCCCGCGATGGCCCAGCGCGACGGCATCAGCCAGGCGAACTGCTCCAGGCCGACCGAGTCGTACACCTTGAACAGGATGCCGGTGAAGACGACCTGCACGATGGCGAACATGACCAGGAGCGGCATCGTCTTCTCGGAGGTCTTCACCAGCGAGGAGATGATCAGGCCGAACATCATCGAGGTGAAGCCGAGGGCGATCACGACCAGGCACATCTCGACCGCGGGCGGCATCACGAGGCCCTCGGTGGGCAGCTTGCGGGTCGAGAAGCCGATCACGCAGAGGATCACGCCCTGGAAGGCCGTGATGACGCCGAGCACGAGGATCTTGGACATCAGGTACGCCGAGCGGGACAGGCCGGTGGCCCGTTCCCGTTCGTAGATGACCCGTTCCTTGATCAGTTCTCGTACGGAGTTGGCCGCACCGGAGAAGCACATGCCGACCGCGAGGATCAGCATGATCGTGCCGGCGTCGCCGTTGAACCGGGACGGCGGCGTGGGCGGCGCGAGGCCGAACTTCGCCGGGATGACGACGCTGACCGAGCCGATCACCGCGGGCAGGGCCACCGACAGGGCGAGGAAGCCCTTGTCGGAGGCGATGACCGAGACGTAGCGGCGCATCAGGGTCCACAGCTGGGAGACCCAGCCCTGCGGCTTCGGCGGCTTCATCGCCTGGGCCGGCGGCATCTGTACGGACTGCGGGGCGACCGCGTCGATGTCCGCGGCGTACATCTGGTAATGCTGCGAGCCCTTCCAGCGGCCCGCCCAGTCGTAGTCGCGGTAGCTCTCGAAGGCGGAGAAGACATCGGCCCAGGTGCTGTAGCCGAAGAAGTTCAGCGCCTCCTCGGGCGGACCGAAGTACGCCACCGAGCCGCCCGGCGCCATCACGAGGAGCTTGTCGCAGATGGCGAGCTCGGCCACCGAGTGGGTGACGACCAGGACGGTGCGGCCGTCGTCGGCGAGGCCGCGGAGCAGCTGCATGACGTCGCGGTCCATGCCCGGGTCGAGGCCCGAGGTGGGCTCGTCGAGGAAGATCAGCGACGGCTTGGTCAGGAGCTCCAGGGCCACCGAGACGCGCTTGCGCTGCCCACCGGAGAGGGAGGTGACCTTCTTCTCCTTGTGGATGTCGAGCTTGAGCTCGCGCAGCACCTCGTCGATGCGCTGCTGGCGCTCGTTCTCGGTGGTGTCGGCGGGGAAGCGCAGCTTGGCCGCGTACTTCAGCGCCTTCTTGACGGTCAGCTCCTTGTGCAGGATGTCGTCCTGCGGGACCAGACCGATGCGCTGGCGCAGCTCGGCGAACTGCTTGTACAGGTTCCGGTTGTCGTAGAGGACGTCACCCTTGTTGGCGGGCCGGTAGCCGGTGAGTGCCTTGAGCAGGGTGGACTTTCCGGAGCCCGAGGGGCCGATGACCGCGATGAGGGACTTCTCGGGGACGCCGAAGGAGACGTCCTTGAGGATGTCCTTGCCGCCGTCGACCGTGACGGTCAGGTGGCGGGCCGAGAAGGAGACGTCACCGGTGTCGACGAACTCTTCGAGCCGGTCGCCGACGATGCGGAAGGTCGAGTGGCCGACACCGACGATGTCCTGCGGGCCGAGCAGGACGCTGCCGCCCTTGGCGATCGGCTGGCCGTTGACGTACGTGCCGTTGTGGGACCCGAGGTCGCGGATCTCCATCCGGCCGTCGGGCGTCGCGTGGAACTCCGCGTGGTGACGCGAGACCTGGAGGTCGGAGACCACCAGCTCGTTCTCAAGGGCACGGCCGATCCGCATGACGCGGCCGAGCGCGACCTGGTGGAACGTGGTCGGGCTGCGGTCGCCGTAGACCGGCGGAGCACCCGCGCCGCCGCCCTGCTGCTGCGGGAACTGCGGCTGCTGAGCCTGGGGCTGCTGAGCCTGGGGCTGCTGCCACTGCTGCTGCGGCGGGACCTGCGCCTGCTGGGGCTGCTGCTGCCACTGCTGCGGCGGGGCCTGCTGGGGCTGCGGGTGGGCAGGCGCGGCCTGCGCCTGCTGGGCCGGGGCGGGCTGCGCGTAGGCGGCCGCGGCGGCACCGCTCAGATTCAGCCGCGGGCCGTCGGTCGCGTTGCCGAGGTGGACGGAAGAGCCGGGGCCGATTTCCATCTGGTGGATCCGCTGGCCCTGCACATAAGTGCCGTTGGTCGATCCGTGATCCTCGATGACCCAACTGCGGCCGCCCCAGCTGATCGTGGCGTGGCGCCACGAGACTCTGGCGTCGTCGACCACGAGGTCACCCTGCGGATCACGCCCGAGGGTGTACGACCTGGACGGATCGAGCGTCCAGGTGCTGCCATTCAATTCCAGTACGAGTTCCGGCACTCCAGCCCCACTTATCGTCCCCCGAAAGACCTCCGCACCGGAGGCCTGTGACTCCCGACACAGGGAGTCTAGGGATGGTGAACATCGTGGGGAACTATTTCAGGCCCGGGCTCGTATCCGAAACCCGGGCCTTGTGAATTACGTGCACAGACCCGGCACAGTCCGGTCGCGGTCGTGCAACAGGCGCCCGCGGTCCGCCCGTTGACGTGGACCAAACACCCCCCGAGAGTAGTAAGCGCCCATGAGTGCGTACGGATCATGATGTCCGCCCATAAATGAACATGGCAGCGGATGAAAATGGTTCCTCCGTGCGAATAGGGGCAAGTCGGCTCGTATCGGGGGGTCCTGATGAGCGTGGGCGACAACGACGTCCGAGGCGTGATCCGGTGGGGCGATGTCGTGCTCGCCTCGATCGCCTCGGTGAGCTGGGCGCTGGTCGCGATGGCGGGCACGGCCGCGCTCGGGCTGCATCTGCTCGGAGCCGACGCGGCGGGGGCGCTCGGCCCGATGACCGCGGCCGTGGTGGTGCTCGGGGCCGGCGGCTCGGTCACCCCGTCCGGCGACGTCTCGGCGTTCGGGCTCACCGGCGCCGAGGCGAGAACGGCCGTCGATTTCACGCCACTGGGCGTCGGGCTCGCGGGCGCCCTGCTGCTCGCCTTCTTCTTCCTCCGCTCGCTGCGGGCCGCCGGAGCCTGGATCTCCGGCGCGGAACTCGCGGCCCGCGCGGCCGCGGTGGCCGTTCTGTTCGTCGCCGTCGTCGGCGCGCTCGCCTGGGCCGGCCACGACCTCATCACGCTCGACGGCTCCCAGCTGGGCCTCGGCCGGGTGAAGGTGCCCGGCGTGCCGAGCATCCCCGGCATCGGGGACGTCGGTGGCCTGCTGCCCGGCCGGCTCGCCGATCTCGCGGACGCCAAGGCGAAGGTCGGCTTCAGCGTCCAAACCACCCGCTCGCTGGTGGGCGCGGCCTGCTGGGTGCCCGCGGTCCTGGTGATCGCCCTGCTCGCCTCGCGCCGCACCCCGCTGCCGCGCGGCTGGTCGGCGTTGCACCGGGTGGTGCGGCCCGCGGTGTCCGCGCTGGTGTCGGTGGTCCTGGTGGCGGTCGTGGCGGGGCTCGCGGCGGCGGCGTACGCGGCGATCGGCGACGCCCACCCGAAGCGGATCGCGGGCGCGGCGCTGCTCGGCGCGCCCAACGGGGTGTGGCTGGCGATCCCGCTCGGGCTCTTCGTGCCCTGGCACGGGCATGCCACGGGCACCCTCGCCACCGTCCTGCCCGACCCGCTCGACAAGCTGATCGGGGCGAAGAGCGACGAGTCGGTGACGCTGGGGCGGCTGGCCCAACTCGACCATCGGGTCTGGCTGTTGGCGGTCGCGACGGGGGTGCTCATGCTGTACGCGGGGGTGCTCGCCGCGGCTCGTACGCCGGTGGGCGGGCGCTCGCTCGGCGCTTTCGTGGGGCGGTGTGCGCTGTCGCTGGCCGCGGCCACCGCGGTGGCGCTTCCCCTGATGGTGTGGCTCACCGGGGTGTCCGCGAACGCGTCGCTGTCGGTTCTGGGCTTCGACGCGTTCGGGGCGGGCATCGAGCTGCACGGCGACGCGGGGCTCGCCCTCGCGCTCGGCGCCGGGTGGGGGGCCGTGGCGGGGGCGGTGGGCGCGCTGCTCGCGTGGACGGCGGGGGCGGCGGGGCGGCGGGCCGCGGTCCTGGCCCGCGTCCCGGCACCCGGCGTGCCCGGGCCCCGCGAGGAGACGGTGCCGGGTCCGTACAACCCGGCGCCCTCCTACCGCCCGCCGAACCCCGACACCAACCCGTATCTGAAGCTGCCGCCGGGCCTGCACGGCTCCCCCACGATGCCGGGTCCCCCGGGCCGCCCCCGGGCGGGGCCCCGCCCGTACCGGCCCCCGGAGGAGGGCCCGCCGCCTCCGCCCGGGGCGCCGCGGGGCCGCCGCTGAGCAGCACGCCGTCCCGGTGACGGGGCCGTACGAGGGGGCGCTGTCCGCAGGGCGGGACGGCGTGCCGGGCGTGCGCCGTGGCCGGATACGGTGGGATCACCATGACGCCATCGCCCCTGCCCCTCGCCGGCCAGAACTCCGACGCCGGTCAGAGCTCTGACGTACCGACCCTCCTCGTCAAGATCTTCGGCAAGGACCGCCCCGGCATCACCGCCGGGCTCTTCGACACCCTCGCCGCCTACTCCGTCGATGTCGTGGACATCGAACAGGTCGTCTCCCGTGGCCGTCTCGTCCTGTGCGTGCTCGTCACCGAGCCGACCGTGGCCACCTCGGGAGAGCTGCGCGCCACCGTGCACAGCTGGGCCGAATCACTCAGGCTCGAAGCCGAGATCATCTCCGGCATCGGCGACAACAGGCCGCGCGGCAGCGGCCGTTCGCACGTCACCGTGCTCGGCCACCCGCTGACCGCCGAGTCCACGGCGGCCATAGCGGCCAGCATCACCGCCACCGGCGGCAACATCGACCGCATCTTCCGGCTCGCCAAGTACCCGGTCACAGCGGTGGAGTTCGCGGTGTCCGGGGTGGAGACCGCGCCGCTGCGCACCGCGCTGGCGACCGAGGCCGCCGCCCTCGGCGTGGACGTGGCCGTCGTCTCGGCGGGGCTGCACCGGCGGGCCCAGCGGCTCGTCGTGATGGACGTGGACTCCACGCTGATCCAGGACGAGGTGATCGAGCTCTTCGCCGCGCACGCCGGGTGCGAGGACGAGGTCGCCGAGGTCACCGCCGCCGCGATGCGCGGCGAGCTGGACTTCGAGCAGTCGCTGCACGCCCGGGTGGCGCTCCTGCGCGGCCTTGACGCGTCGGTGGTGGACAAGGTGCGGGCCGAGGTCCGGCTCACTCCCGGCGCCCGCACCCTGATCCGTACGCTCAAGGCGCTCGGCTATCAAGTGGGCGTCGTCTCGGGCGGGTTCACCCAGGTCACCGACGGTCTCAAGGACCAGCTCGGGCTCGACTTCGCCTCCGCCAACACCCTGGAGATCGAGGACGGCAAGTTCACCGGCCGGGTCACGGGCGACATCGTCGACCGGGCCGGGAAGGCGCGGCTGCTGCGGGAGTTCGCCGCCGAGGCAGGGGTGCCGCTGGCCCAGACGGTGGCGATCGGCGACGGCGCCAACGACCTCGACATGCTGAACGCGGCGGGCCTCGGCGTCGCCTTCAACGCCAAGCCGGTGGTCCGCGAGGCCGCGCACACCGCGGTGAACGTGCCCTTCCTCGACACCGTGCTCTATCTGCTCGGCATCACCCGGGAAGAGGTCGAGGCGGCGGACGGCCTCGTCGACTGAACCGCCCGTACGTGGTGAAGGCCCCGCGCACATCGCGTACCGGGGCCTTCGTCGCGTACGAAAGCGTTCGTGACGGGGTCAGGCGTGCGGGGCCCAGAAGGAGACGAGCCTGCCCACCCCGTGCTCCACGGACTTCCAGGAGCCGTTGAAGGTGAGCACGGCGACGGCGCAGGTGGGGAAGCCGCTGCGGTTCATCCGGGCCAGTACGTCGCCCTCGGCGTCACCGGCGAGCGCGTCGGCAAGCGCGTGCATCCCGGGGTTGTGCCCGACGAGCAGGAGGTCGGCGACGTCGTCGGGGGTCTCGTTGACCAGCGCGATCAGCTCGCCGAGGGAGGCCTCGTACATCCTCTCCTCGTACACCGTCCTGGGGCGCTGCGGCAGTTCCTGGACGGCGAGCTTCCAGGTCTCGCGGGTCCTGGCCGCGCTGGAGCAGAGGGCGAGATCCGGGACGACGCCGGCTCCGGCCAGCCAGCGGCCGGCGACGGGGGCGTCCTTCCTGCCCCGTTCGGCGAGCGGCCGGTCGTGGTCGGACACCTGGGGCCAGTCGGCTTTCGCGTGCCTCAGAAGGACGATCCTGCGGGGTGTATCGACGCTCATGTTCCCCAGCTTCGCATGAATCGCGCCATCGGGCGCAGAGTGTTCGCGGGCTCCGCCAGGGGGGTGACGACTGTGGTCGCGGGGGCTTTCGCGACCTAGTGCGAGAGGCTCTCGTGGATGCGGTCGACGAGGTGGGTGAGGGTGCCGTCGCCGGAGACGGCGTGGGTGTCGCCCGATCCGATGACGAGTGCGAGCAGCACGAAGAACGCGATGGCGGGCAGTACGACGCCCCACCACGGCAGCTTGAAGTCGACGCCACCGGCGGTCGGTTGGGGGGACCTGGGGTGGATGTGGGCCGACATGACCGCCTCCGTGTGGGTTCCGGGTTCGAATGCCGCGGGCGAACGGGGTGTTCGCCGCGGTACCTCAAAACCTACGGATCCGGCGGACGTCATCCCATCCGGTGACCCACCCACTTGACCCTGACCCTGACCCCCTAGGGGATGGTGGGGCTAGCACCACCATCCCCTGTCCGGGGCACGCGGCCGGGCGCCCGTCGGGCCTCGGTCAGGGGGAGGCGATCGTCGCGATGACGGCGACGACGACCGTGACGGCGAGCATCGCGCCGAGCACGAGCAGGAGCTTCTTGTGGCTGTTCTGCGGATTGGGTTCGAGCACTGGCATGCGGCCAGTGTCGCACCCCGGTTTCGCCCGCTATCGCCGGGCCCCGGCCTCGTCCTCGATCGTACGGTCGCGGCCCGCCAGGATGCCGACGACGATCTGCGGCACCATGAGGGCCGCCATCAGCGCGATGGGCAGGTCCCAGCCGCCGCTGCGGTCGTGCAGGACGCCGACCAGGAGCGGCCCGGGGATGGAGAGCAGGTAGCCGACGCACTGGGCGAAGGCGGAGAGCCGCACGACGCCCGCGCCGGTCCGCGACCGCTTGCCGATCATCGTGAGGGCCAGCGGGAAGGCGCAGTTGGAGATGCCGAGCAGCAGCGCCCAGGCCCAGGCTCCGGCGGCCGGCGCGAGGTAGAGCCCGGCGTAGCCCGCCAGGCCGCAGCTGCCGAGCGCGACGACGATGGGGCCCTGGCTGCGCAGCCGGTTGACCAGCCACGGGATGACGAAGCCGAGCGGCACACCCATGACCATGGTGATGGAGAGCAGCAGCCCCGCGGTGCCGGCCGAGACGCCCGCGTCGCGGAAGATCGTCGGCATCCAGCCCATGGTGATGTACGCGCCGGTGGCCTGGAGCCCGAAGAAGCAGGCCAGCGCCCAGGCGGTGCCGCTGCGGGTGATGCGCAGCGCGGGCGCCGCCTCCCCCTTGGCGCTGACGGCCGGAGCCGCGCTCCCGGAACGGTCACGCGTCAGCGGGATCCAGACGGCCACCGCGACGACGGCGAGCAGCGCCCAGATGCCGAGCCCCTGGCGCCAGCTGCCGCCCAGCGCATCGGTGAGGGGCACGGTGGTGACCGCGGCGAGCGAGGTGCCCGCGGCGAGCGCCATCGAGTAGAGGCCGGTCATCGAGCCGACCCGGTCGGGGAAGTACCGCTTGACGATCACCGGCATCAGGACGTTGCTGACGGCTATGCCCATCAGGGCGAGCGCGCTGGCCGCGAGGAAGGTGACGGTGCCGCCCGCGAAGGGGCGCAGGAGCAGGCCCGCGGTGATGGCGGCCATGCCCGCGAAGACGACGGCGCCGGGGCCGAAGCGGCGGGCGAGGCGCGGCGCCATGATGCCGAACAGGGCGAAGCAGAACGCCGGGACCGAGGTGAGGACGCCCGCGATGCCGCCGCTCATGTGCAGCCCGCCGGTGACCTCCTTCATCAGCGAGCCGAGGCTGGTGATGGCCGGACGCAGGTTGAGGGCGGCGAGCACCAGCGCGAGCGGCACGAGCCAGCGCGTCCACGACGGCACCCGGCCCGCGTCGGCGGGGGCTTCGAGGGGCTCGGTGCGGGCGGCGGGCGCGGGGCTCAGCGTGGTGGTCTCTTCGTCGGGCATGGCGTCATCATAGAATCATGGGATGATTGGTTGTCCAATCGTTTCACCGACCTCGTTCACGGCCCCCTCCCGGACAGGAACACCATGACCCTGAGCTCTCCCCGGCGGTCCGCCCTCGCCGACCAGGTGATCGCGCAGCTGCGCAACCAGATCACCTCGGGCGAGTGGGCGGTGGGTTCACGCATCCCGACCGAGCCGGAGCTGGTCGAGCAGCTCGGGGTGGCGCGCAACACCGTCCGCGAGGCCGTCCGCGCCCTCGCGCACAACGGCCTGCTCGACATCCGCCAGGGCTCGGGGACGTACGTCGTGGCGACCAGCGAGCTGGCCGGGGTGATGCACCGCCGGTTCGCCGACGCGGACCCGCGTCATGTGGCCGAGCTGCGCTCCACGCTGGAGTCGTCGGCGGCGAAACTGGCGGCCGAGCGGCGCACCGAGCGCGAGCTGAAGCAGCTGGACACGCTGCTTCAGCGGCGTGAGGAGGCGTGGGCCTCGGGCGACCGGGAGGCCTTCGTCGCGGCCGATGCCACGCTCCATCTGGCGGTCGTCGCGGCCTCGCACAACGACGTACTGACCGAGCTGTACGCCGACCTCGGCCATCTGCTGCGCGACTGGCTGCGGGACGACGTGGCGCTGGAGATGACTCCGGAGAACCACATGGACCACGGCCGGATGGTCGACGCGATCCGGGCCGGCGACGCGGAGAGGGCCGCCTCCGAGGCCGCCGCCCACGCCTTCATCTGCCTGCCGGACCGGCTCGAAGGCCGCTGAACGGGCTGACCGACGGCAGCCGGCCGGCCGTGGCGCTCTCCCGCGGTCAGGGCGCCTTCTGGTGGGTCACCCAGACCGCGCGGACGTCCTGCCAGCAGCGGTCGCCCAGCCGTACGGTCTGCCCGGGGCCCACCTCCACCGGCGCCGCGTCCGCGTCCAGGTCCCACCAGTGCGCACAGTCGGTGTGCAGGCGCACCAGATCGGCGTCCGGGTAGGGGTTGTGGCAGTACGCGATGACGTGCGAGCCCTGCACGGAGGTCCGGCACGCGGCGCCGAACGGCGCGGGCGGCGCCACCGCGGGCGCTGGGTCGGGGGCGGTGGCGGCGCGCACCACGGAGGGCGCGGCGAAACCCGCCGCCGTCGCGAGCAGCAAGAACATCAGGGCCAGAGCCCGGCGCTGCCGCACGTTCAAGGGGCGTACACGCGGACCCGCACGCAAGGGACGCACGCCCCACCTCCTCCCCGGCCGACTGCCCGACATGTCCGTTTGACCAGTCTGCGGGGAAGTCGCGGTCCACGCACGGCGGCCGCCCACCGGATGGTCCGGTGAGCGGCCGCGAAACGTGCTGTGCGGGGTCAGGCACCCACGGCGTGCAGACCGCCGTCGACGTGGATGATCTCGCCCGTGGTCTTCGGGAACCAGTCCGAGAGCAGCGCGACGACGCCCTTGCCGGCGGGCTCGGGGTCGGCCATGTTCCACTCCATCGGGGAGCGGTGGTTCCACACGTCCGCGAGCTCGGCGAAGCCCGGGATGGACTTGGCGGCCATCGAGCCGATCGGCCCCGCCGAGATCAGGTTGCAGCGGATGTCGTCCTTGCCCAGGTCACGGGCCATGTAACGGGACGTGGCCTCCAGGGCGGCCTTGGCCGGGCCCATCCAGTCGTACTGCGGCCAGGCGAACTGCGCGTCGAAGGTGAGGCCGACGACGGCGCTGCCCGGGACGAGCAGCTCGCGCAGGGCCATGGTCAGCGACTTCAGCGAGAACGCAGAGACGTGCATGGCGGTGGCGACCGACTCGAACGGCGTGTTCAGGAAGTTGCCGCCGAGTGCGTCCTGCGGGGCGAAGCCGATCGAGTGGACGATGCCGTCCAGACGGCCGCCGAGCTCCTCCTTGACCAGGCCCGGAAGCCGGTCCAGGTGCTCCTGGTTGGTCACGTCCAGCTCGATGACCTTGGCGGGCTTGGGGAGCTTCTTGGCGATGCGCTCGGTCAGGGTCGGCCGCGGGAAGGCGGTCAGAATGACCTCGGCGCCCTGCTCCTGAGCCAGCTTCGCGGTGTGGAAGGCGATGGAGGACTCCATCAGCACACCGGTGATCAGGATGCGCTTGCCTTCAAGAATTCCGCTCATGGTGATCAGTGACCCATGCCCAATCCGCCGTCAACCGGGATGACGGCTCCAGTGATGTACGAGGCGTCGTCGGAGGCGAGGAACTTCACCGCGGCGGCGATCTCCTCGGGCTGCGCGTAGCGGCCCAGCGGCACCTGGGACACGATGCCCGCGCGCTGCTCCTCGGTGAGCACCTTGGTCATGTCGGTGTCGACAAAACCGGGTGCGACGACGTTGAAGGTGATGTTCCGGGACCCGAGCTCACGCGCGAGCGACCGGGCGAAGCCGACCAGACCGGCCTTGGAGGCGGCGTAGTTGGCCTGGCCCGCCGAGCCGAGCAGCCCGACGACCGAGGAGATCAGGACCACGCGGCCCTTCTTCGCGCGCAGCATGGCGCGGTTGGCGCGCTTGACCACGCGGAAGGTGCCGGTGAGGTTGGTGTCGAGGACGGACGTGAAGTCCTCCTCGGACATGCGCATCAGGAGCTGGTCCTTGGTGACGCCCGCGTTGGCGACCAGGACCTCGACGGGACCGTGCTTGTCCTCGATCTCCTTGTAGGCCTGCTCCACCTGCTCGGTGTCGGTGATGTCGCACCGGACGGCCAAGAAGCCCTCTGGCGGCTCTCCGGAGCGGTACGTGATCGCGACCTTGTCGCCGCTCTCGGCAAAAGCGCGGGCGATGGCGAGGCCGATGCCCCGGTTACCTCCGGTGACGAGAACCGAGCGGCTCAACGGATCACCCTTTCGATAGGCGGATTCGTACTCCCCGCAAACTATCGGTACCGCCTGACTTACGAGGAATCGAGCCCTGACAGTGGCGTGGAACGAGCGCTGTCGGGTCCCTACAGAAAGGCGTAGTCACGAGGCCCGTCGGCGCGACATGATCGGGGCGACCGGTCTCATACGACAGGGAGACAGCTGTGCCATCTGGGACCCATTCCATCGACGAAGCCTTCACGGCGCTGCCCCTGCGGGCACTCGCCGACGCGGCGCTCGCGCGGGCCCGCGCGCTCGGCGCCGACCACGCCGACTTCCGGTTCGAGCGGGTGCGCAGCGCCGCCTGGCGCCTTCGTGACGCGCGGCCCGCCGGATCCTCCGACTCCACCGACCTCGGCTACGCGGTCCGGGTCGTGCACGGCGGGGCCTGGGGGTTCGCCTCAGGGGTCGATCTGACGATGGACGCGGCGGCCAAGGTCGCCTCCCAGGCGGTGGCCATGGCCAAGCTGTCCGCGCAGGTCATCGCGGCTGCCGGGTCGAAGGAGCGGGTCGAGCTCGCGACCGAGCCGGTGCACTCCGAGAAGACCTGGATCTCCTCCTACGAGATCGACCCGTTCTCGGTGCCGGACGAGGACAAGAGCGCGCTGCTCGCCGACTGGAGTGCGCGGCTGCTCCGCGCCGACGGGGTCGAGCACGTGGACGCCTCGCTGCTCACCGTGCACGAGAACAAGTTCTACGCGGACACGGCGGGCACCGTGACCACCCAGCAGCGCGTGCGGCTGCACCCGCAGCTCACCGCGATCGCGGTGGACCGCACGACCGGCGAGTTCGACTCGATGCGCACCATCGCGCCGCCGGTCGGGCGCGGCTGGGAGTACCTGACCGGGACCGGCTGGGACTGGGACGCGGAACTGGATGAGATCCCTTCACTTCTGGCCGAGAAAATGCGGGCGCCCAGCGTCGAGGGCGGCCTCTACGACCTCGTGGTGGACCCGTCCAACCTGTGGCTGACCATCCACGAGTCGATCGGCCACGCCACCGAGCTGGACCGCGCGCTCGGCTACGAGGCCGCGTACGCGGGCACCTCGTTCGCCACCTTCGACCAGCTGGGCAAGCTGGCGTACGGCTCGCAGGTCATGAACGTGACCGGCGACCGGACCGCCGAGCACGGGCTCGCGACCATCGGCTACGACGACGAGGGCGTCGAGGCGCAGTCCTGGGACCTGGTGAAGGACGGCACGCTCGTCGGCTACCAACTCGACCGCCGCATCGCGAAGTTGACGGGTCTGGGACGTTCCAACGGCTGCGCTTTCGCGGATTCCCCCGGGCACGTTCCGGTCCAGCGGATGGCGAACGTCTCGCTCAGGCCGGACCCGGGCGGGCTCTCCACCGAGGATCTGATCGGCGGGGTCGAGCGCGGCATCTACGTGGTCGGCGACCGGTCCTGGTCGATCGACATGCAGCGCTACAACTTCCAGTTCACCGGCCAGCGCTTCTTCCGCATCGAGAACGGGCGCCTTGCGGGCCAGCTCCGCGACGTCGCCTACCAGGCGACCACCACGGACTTCTGGGGCTCCATGGAGAAGGTCGGCGGCCCCCAGACGTACGTCCTGGGCGGCGCCTTCAACTGCGGCAAGGCCCAGCCGGGCCAGGTGGCCGCGGTCTCCCACGGCTGCCCGTCGGCCCTGTTCCGGGGCGTCAACATCCTGAACACCACGCAGGAGGCGGGCCGATGAGCCACATGTTCCGCACCGACGCCCCCGGCCGGGGGTCCGGGGGCCCGCAGCGGCAGCTGCTGATGTCACAGTCCCCGGGAAAGCACAGTCCGAACACCACGCAGGAGGCGGGCCGATGAGCTCCCGTACGACCGTCAAGCCGCACGAGATCGTCGAGCGGGCTCTCGAACTGTCCACCGCCGACGGCTGTGTCGTCATCGCCGACGAGCACTCCTCGGCCAACCTGCGCTGGGCCGGCAACGCGCTGACCACCAACGGCGTCACCCGCGGGCGCACCCTGACCGTGATCGCGACGGTGGACGGCGCCGAGGGCACCGCCTCCGGTGTCGTGTCCCGCTCTGCCGTAACCGCCGACGACCTGGAGCCGCTGGTACGGGCCGCCGAGGCGGCCGCGCGCGGCGCCGGGCCCGCCGAGGACGCCCAGCCGCTGGTCACCGGGGTACCGGTCTCCCCGGACTTCACCGACGCCCCGGCCGAGACCACCTCCGCCGTGTTCGCCGACTTCGCGCCCGCGCTCGGCGAGGCCTTCGCGCGGGCCGGAGCGGGCGGGCGCGAGCTGTACGGCTTCGCCAACCACGAGCTGAGCTCCACCTACCTCGGTACGTCGACGGGCCTGCGGCTGCGCCACGACCAGCCGGGCGGCACCCTGGAGCTCAACGCCAAGTCCCCGGACCGGACCCGCTCGGCCTGGGCCGGCCGCGCGACCGGGGACTTCAAGGACGTCGACGTGGCGGCCCTCGACGAGGAGCTCGCCCGCCGGCTCGGCTGGGCCCAGCGGCGCGTCGAGCTGCCCGCCGGGCGGTACGAGACGCTGCTGCCGCCGACCGCCGTGGCCGACCTGCTGATCTACCAGCTGTGGTCGGCGGCGGCCCGGGACGCGGCCGAGGGCCGGACCGTCTTCTCCCGCCAGGGCGGCGGCACCCGTATCGGCGAGACCCTCTCCGACCTGCCGCTCTCCCTGCGCAGCGACCCGAACGAGCCGGGCCTGGAGTACGCGCCGTTCATGGTGGCGCACGCCTCGGGCGACACGGAGTCGGTGTTCGACAACGGGCTCCCCCTCACCGCGACGGACTGGATGCGCGAGGGCCGCCTGGAGCACCTGGTCACCACCCGGCACAGCGCCGGGCTCACCGGCCTGCCGGTCGCGCCCGCGCCCGGGAACCTGATCCTGGACGGCGGCGGCGAGCGCACCCTGGACGAGATGGTCGCCGCCACCGAGCGGGGCCTGTTGGTGACGTGCCTCTGGTACATCCGCGAGGTGGACCCGGCGACGCTGCTGCTCACCGGCCTGACGCGGGACGGCGTGTACCTCGTCGAGAACGGCGAGGTGGTCGGCGAGGTGAACAACTTCCGGTTCAACGAGTCCCCGGTGGACCTGCTGTCCCGGGCCACCGAGGCCGGCCGCACCGCGAAGACCCTGCCCAGGGAGTGGAGCGACTACTTCACCCGGGCGGCCATGCCCGCGCTGCGCATTCCCGACTTCAACATGAGCTCGGTCAGCCGAGGCGTGTGACCCGCCTAGACTGGCGGTCCCACCCGGAACTACCGCAAGGAGACCCAGAACCGTGACGGACATCGTCGACGAGCTGAAGTGGCGCGGGCTTTTCTCGCTGTCCACTGACGAGGACGCACTGCGCAAGGCTCTCGCGGACGGTCCCGTCACGTTCTATTGCGGCTTCGACCCGACCGCGGCCAGCCTGCACGTCGGCCACCTCGTGCAGGTGCTCACCGTCCGCCGGCTCCAGCAGGCCGGGCACCGGCCGCTGGCGCTCGTGGGCGGCGCGACCGGCCAGATCGGTGACCCGCGGCCGACCGCCGAGCGCACCCTGAACGATCCGGAGACGGTCGCGAACTGGGTGGACCGGCTGCGGAGCCAGATCGAGCCGTACCTGTCCTTCGAGGGCGAGAACGCGGCCGTGATGGTCAACAACCTGGACTGGACCGCGGGCCTGTCCGCGATCGAGTTCCTGCGGGACATCGGCAAGCACTTCCGGGTCAACAAGATGCTCACCAAGGACTCGGTGGCCCGCCGTCTTGAGTCCGAACAGGGCATCAGCTACACGGAGTTCAGCTACCAGCTGCTCCAGGGCATGGACTTCCTGGAGCTGTACCGGCGGTACGGCTGCACCCTCCAGCAGGGCGGCAGCGACCAGTGGGGCAACCTCACGGCCGGGCTCGACCTGATCCACCGCCTGGAGCCGGACGCCGAGGTGCACTGCCTGGCGACGCCGCTGATGGTCAAGGCGGACGGCACCAAGTTCGGCAAGACCGAGGGCGGGGCCGTCTGGCTCGACCCGGAGATGACCACGCCGTACGCGTTCTACCAGTTCTGGCTGAACGTGGACGACCGGGACATCTCGACGTACATGCGCATCCTCTCCTTCAAGTCCCGCGAGGAGCTGGAGGAGATCGAGAAGCTCACCGGGGAGCGCCCGCAGGCGCGCACCGCGCAGCGGGCGCTCGCCGAGGAGCTGACCACGCTGGTGCACGGCGCCGACCAGTGCGCTGCCGTGATCGCCGCGTCCAAGGCGCTGTTCGGCCAGGGCGAGCTCACCGAGCTCGACGAGTCGACGCTGGCCGCCGCGCTGTCCGAGCTGCCGCGCGCCCAGGTGTCCGAACTCGGCCTGGTCACCGACCTGTTCGCCGAGGTCGGCCTGGTCGCCAGCAAGTCGGCGGCCCGCCGCACCGTGAAGGAGGGCGGCGCCTACGTGAACAACGTGAAGGTGACGGCCGAGGACGCGGTGGTCACGGCGGACGAGCTCCTGCACGGGCGCTGGCTGGTGCTGCGCCGGGGCAAGAAGAACCTGGCGGCCATCGAGGTCACCGGCGCCTGAGGTCCGTACGCGCGCGAAGGGGCGGTTCCACTGCGGGACCGCCCCTTCGTCCTGCCCGTCAGGCTCTCTGTTTGTTGCCGCGCAGCGCCATGTACAGCATGTCGCCGAGGAAGACGATGACGACGGCGGCCGCGACCTGGAGGCCGTGCCGGCCCCAGTCGATGCCCTTGGTCTCGGCGATCCCGATCGCCCGGGCGATGGAGTTGCCTACGATACCGCCGATGATGCCGAAGATGGTGGTCAGCCAGAGCGGACTGTGCTGCTTGCCGGGAATGATCGCCTTGGCGATGAGACCGAGCACGAATCCCACGATGATGGCCCACAACCAGCCCATGGCTGCCTCCTAGTACGGCTCGACGTGAGCGGGTTCAGCCAGTGTCAGCCCGTACTCCGTACGGCGCATGTCGGACACCTCCGTACGTGGTACGTACTGCGGCATCCGCGCAGGTAAGAGCCGCCCCGGTCTCGAACCCGGCGGAGCCCCGGCGTACGGTGATAACGGTGCGGGCCGGGGAGAGCCCGCCGTGGAACTCGGGTGGTGGAACGTGATGCGGAAGCAGCGCAGCGGCCAGGTCTTCCGGATCACCGGGGCCCGTCAGGGGCTCGCCGAGGACGTGCGGGGCAGGCAGCGCCGGTATGTGATCTCGATGTCGATCCGTACCGTTTCGGTGGTGCTGACCGCGGTGCTGTGGAACATCGAGCGTCCTGTCGCCATCGTGACGCTGGTACTCGGCGCGCTGCTGCCCTACGTGGCGGTCGTGTTCGCCAACGCGGGCCGGGAGAACGTCACTTCGCTGCCCTCCACCTTCATCCCTGCCCCGGCCCGGCCGGCGCTCGGCGCGGCCCCCGTGGGCGGCGCCGCGGAATCCCCCACGGAACCCACGGCCGGTGACCAGGAGTGGCGTTCGCGCGAACAACGCTGATCCGTCACCGTCCGCGAAGCTCAGGAAAAGCTCAGATCAATCATGAAGTTCCGGTGCACCACACCGGGTCCCCCATGACATACTTCGTAGGCGCTCCGCATCCCCCGTCGGAGCGACGGACCGACGCCGGGCAGCTCCCCCCGTGGCTGCTCGGCGTCGCCTTTTGTACGGGGCTGCATGACGGACAATGTCTCTGTGAGTGACGAGACGACCGACGAGACCCCCATCTGTTCCGCCAAGGGCTGCCGTGCCGCCGCCGTATGGGTCCTGGCCTGGAACAACCCGAAGATCCACACGCCGGAGCGGCGCAAGACATGGCTCGCGTGCGAGGAACACCGCGAGCACCTGTCCCAATTCCTGGGCGTACGGGGCTTCTTGAAGGATGTCGTGACGCTCGCCGAGTGGGAGTCGGCCGGCTCAGCCGCCGATCGCTGACATCGGGCGGTCGGGCTGCAGGAACGAGGGGTCGTCCAGGCCTGAACCGGCCTTCTTCCCCCACATCGCCAGCTTCCACAGCCGGGCGATCTCCTCGTCACCGGCGCCCGAGCGCAGGGCCGCGCGCAGGTCGGACTCCTCGCGGGCGAACAGGCAGGTGCGCACCTGGCCGTCGGCGGTCAGCCGCGTGCGGTCGCAGGCGCGGCAGAACGGGCGGGTCACCGAGGCGATGACGCCCACGGTGTGCGGGCCGCCGTCGACCACCCAGCGCTCGGCGGGCGCGGAGCCCCGCTCGTCGTCGCCCTCGGGGGTGAGCGTGAAGCGCGTACGCAGCGATTCCAGGATGTCGCCGGCGGTGATCATGCCGTCGCGCTTCCAGCCGTGCTGGGCGTCGAGCGGCATCTGCTCGATGAAGCGGAGCTCGTAGTCGTGCTCGACGGCCCAGGCGAGCAGGTCGGGGGCCTCGTCGTCGTTGAGGCCCGGCATCAGGACGGCGTTGACCTTGACCGGGGTGAGGCCCGCCTCGCGGGCGGCCTCCATGCCCTCGATGACGTCCTTGTGGCGGTCGCGGCGGGTCAGTGTCTTGAAAACGTCCGGCCGCAGGGTGTCCAGGGAGACGTTGACGCGGTCAAGGCCGGCGGCCTTCAGAGCGGCCGCGGTGCGCTTGAGTCCGATGCCGTTGGTGGTGATCGACATCTGGGGGCGCGGCTCCAGGGCGGCGCATCGCTCCACGATCCCCACGATGCCCGGGCGAAGCAGCGGCTCGCCGCCGGTGAAGCGGACCTCGGTGACGCCGAGGCCGGTGACGGCGATACGGATGAGGCGGACGATCTCGTCGTCGGTCAGCAGATCGGGCTTGGCCAGCCACTGCAGACCCTCTTCCGGCATACAGTACGTACACCGCAGATTGCACCGGTCGGTGAGTGAGACACGCAGGTCAGTGGCCACTCGGCCGTAGGTGTCGATGAGCACTGTGGGCCCCCTCCCCTGTCCGTCGAAGGTCAGTCGCACATCCGTCGAATGTGTATACACCCGAGCCTACGCGTTGCGTCCGACAACGGGAGAGGCCGATTGTCACGAGGTGCGGCGAGGCCGTGTCGTAGGACTCTACGACACGGCCTCGGCCATCCACGGTGCGGATGTACGTCAGTGGGCACCGACCCCCGTGAGGGACTTCACCTCCAGCTCGGCGTACTTGCCGGCGTCGGGCTCCTCCTTGGACAGGAGCGATCCGATCCAGCCGAGCAGGAAGCCGAGCGGGATCGAGATCAGGCCCGGGTTCTCCAGGGGGAACCAGTGGAAGTCGACGCCCTTGAACATCGACGTCTTGGGGTTGCCGGAGACGACGGGCGAGAACAGCACCAGGAACACCGAGCTGAAGAGGCCGCCGTAGATCGACCACAGCGCGCCCTGGGTGGTGAAGCGTTTCCAGAACAGGCTGTAGAGGATGGTCGGCAGGTTTGCCGAGGCGGCGACGGCGAAGGCGAGCGCGACCAGGCCGGCCACGTTCATGTCGCGAGCGAAGGCGCCGAGCACGATCGCGATCGCGCCGATGAACACGGTCGCCCAGCGGGCGGCCCCCATCTCCTCCTTCTCGGTCGCCTTCCCCTTGCGGATGACGTTGGCGTAGATGTCGTGCGCGAAGGAGGAGGACGAGGCGAGGGTGAGGCCGGCGACGACCGCCAGGATCGTCGCGAAGGCGACCGCCGAGATCACCGCGAGCAGAGTCGCGCCGCCGGTGGTGCCGACGCCGCCGCCCAGGTATTCGGCGAGCTGCGGGGCCGCGGTGTTGCCCGCCGGGTTCTGCGCCTTGATGGCGGCGGGCCCGACCAGCGCGGCCGCGCCGAAGCCGAGCGCGATCGTCATCAGGTAGAACGCCCCGATGATGCCGATCGCCCAGTTCACGGACTTACGGGCGGCCTTCGCGGTGGGCACCGTGTAGAAGCGGATCAGGATGTGCGGCAGGCCCGCCGTGCCGAGCACGAGCGCGACGCCGAGCGAGATGAAGTCGAGCTTGGAGGTGCCGTTCGCCCCGTACTTCAGGCCGGGTTCCAGGAACGCCGAGCCCTTGCCGCTCTTCTCCGCGGCCGTGCCGAGCAGGTCGGAGATGTTGAAGTGGAACTTGAGCAGCACCAGGAAGGTCATGAGGACGGCGCCCGCGATGAGCAGCACCGCCTTGACCATCTGGACCCAGGTGGTGCCCTTCATGCCGCCGATGGTGACGTACACGATCATCAGGACGCCGACCAGGGCGACGATGAGGATCTTGCCCGCGTCGGTGGTGATGCCGAGCAGCAGGGAGACGAGCACGCCCGCGCCGGCCATCTGCGCGAGCAGGTAGAAGATCGAGACGACGATGGTGGAGGCGCCTGCCGCGGTGCGGACCGGACGCTGGCGCATCCGGTAGGCGAGCACGTCGCCCATCGTGTAGCGGCCGGAGTTGCGCAGCGGCTCGGCGACCAGGAGGAGCGCCACCAGCCAGGCGACCAGGAAGCCGATGGAGTACAGGAAGCCGTCGTAGCCGAACAGCGCGATGGCTCCGGCGATGCCGAGGAACGACGCGGCCGACATGTAGTCGCCGGAGACCGCGAGGCCGTTCTGGAAGGCGGTGAACTGGCGGCCGCCCGCGTAGAAGTCGGACGCGTTCTTGGTCTGCCGGCCGGCCCAGACGGTGATGGCGAGCGTCGCGGCGACGAACACCGCGAACAGGGTGATGATCAGCGGCCGGTGCTCGGTGGTCGCGGAGGCCGCGAGGGGAACGAGGGCGGGGCTCATGCGTCGGCCTCCATGCGGGACTTGATGGCCTCGGCCTTGGGGTCGAGCTTCGCCGCTGCGTGCCGCGAGTAGAACCAGGCGATGAGGAAGGTGGTCAGGAATTGGGCGAGGCCGAAGACGAAGGCCACGTTGATGTTGCCGATGACCTTGGTGCCCATGAAGCCGCCCGCGTAGTTGGACAGCAGCACGTACAGCAGGTACCAGACGATGAAGCCGATAGTCAGCGGGAAGGCGAACGAGCGGTGCGCGCGGCGGAGTTCGCCGAATTCCGCGCTCTGCTGCACCGCGGTGTACGCCTCGGTGCTGGGCTGGGCCGGTCGGGGGTCCGCCCCGGCTTCGGGCGGCGGCGCGTCGGTGGCCACGGAATCTCCTCGCGATGCTGATGCGGCGGGAACGGAACATTCGGACATAGGGGTCCTCGCTGTGGGGTGTGATGCGGTCCCCCTGACAACGGCACGGAGCGCGGGGCGTCTCGGTTCAGTCCAGCCGTTTTTTCTCCGTGGCGCATCCGCCACCGGCGCGTGGCGCGTTCCGCGCGCACGCCGGGTCGACTACGCGACTTTCTTCGCGGACTCGGCACAAGCCGTTGATCCGTCGAGATGATCGGCGATAGCTTCACGCTCAATGTGCCGGGCGGTACCGGTGCCGCCGGAGCAGTCGTCGCCCTTCCTCACGTTCTTGACCACGTACGCATCGAGAGTTCCGCCAACCCCATGGAGACCCCATGACGTTGCACATCTCCCGTACGCGCCGCGCCGTCGCCGCCTCGGCGGGCCTGGCCACCGCCGTCGCGCTGGCGCTGCTTCCCGGCACGGCTTCGGCCGCCTCCGTCGGCATCGGCCCGTCGAGCGCGAAGGCCGCGCAGACGGCCGGGCCCGAGCTGAGCTACATCGTCAACGTCCGTCCCGGGCACGGGAATTCGGCCCGGGTGCAGAGAGCCGTCGCCGAGGCGGGCGGCTCGGTGCTCCAGGCGTACGACCAGATCGGCGTGCTCGTCGTGCACTCCGCCAACGCGGACTTCGCGAAGACGATCCGCGAGGTCAAGGGCGTCGAGTCGGCGGGGGCGACGCGGACGGCGCCGCTGCCCGCGCAGTCCACCACCGATGTGGGCACGCCGAAGAATCTCACCGCCGAGGACCTGAAGGCGGCGGCCGCGAAGGCCGCGCCGGGCGAGGATCCCCTGGAGCCGCTCCAGTGGGACCTGAAGGCGATCAAGGCGGACAAGGCGCACGAGAAGACGCTGGGCAGTTCCAAGGTCACCGTCGGCGTGATCGACACGGGCGTCGACGACACCCACCCCGACATCGCGCCCAACTTCGACCGCGCCAAGTCGGTCAGCTGCATCACCGGCAAGCCGGACACCACGGACGGCGCCTGGCGCCCGTTCAGCACCGGCGGCTCCCCGCACGGCACCCATGTGGCGGGTGAGATCGCGGGCGCCAAGAACGGCGTCGGCATCACCGGGGTGGCGCCCGGCGTGAAGGTCGCGGCCATCAAGGTGTCGACGCAGGGCGGCAGCTTCTTCTACACGGAGTCCGTGGTCTGCGGCTTCGTGTGGGCGGCCGAGCACCACATCGACGTCACGAACAACAGCTATTACACCGACCCCTGGTACTTCAACTGCAAGAACGACCCCGACCAGAAGGCGCTGGTCGAGGCGATCACCCGGGCCTCGAAGTACGCCGAGTCCCAGGGCACGGTGAACGTGGCCGCGGCCGGCAACGAGAACTACGACTTCGCGGCCGACTCGATCACCGACCCGTCGAGCCCGAACGACACGACCCCGGGCAGCCGGGTGATCAACCCGCGTGAGTGCCTGGACATCCCGACCCAGCTGCCGGGTGTGGTGACGGTCGCCTCGACCGGCGCCAAGGGCCTGAAGTCGTCGTTCTCCAACTACGGCCTCGGCATCATCGACATCGCGGCCCCGGGCGGCGACTCGACCGCGTACCAGCCGCCGCAGGCCCCGGCCACCAGCGGCCTGATCCTCGGCCCGGTCCCCGGCGGCACCTGGGCCTACATGGCCGGTACGTCCATGGCGACGCCCCATGTGGTGGGCGTGGCGGCCCTGCTGAAGTCGCAGCACCCGTACGCGTCGGCGCTGGAGATCAAGGCGCTGCTCGCGGTGCAGGCGGACAGCACCCCGTGCACCACGCCGTACGACATCGACGGTGACGGCAAGGTGGACGCGGTCTGCCAGGGCGGCACGTTCTACAACGGCTTCTACGGGGCGGGCATCGCCAACGCCCTCAACGCCGTGAAGTAGCAAGGGAGTCGAGGGGCCGTCCGGTTCGCCGGGCGGCCCCTTCGGCATGTGTACTACGGCTTGACGAGGACCTTCAGGGCGGTGCGGTCGTCCATCGCGCGGTAGCCGTCGGGCACGCCCTCGATGCCGACCGTGAGGTCGAAGACCGGGGACGGGTCGATGGTGCCGTCGAGCACGTCGGCGAGCAGCTCGGGGATGTAGGTGCGCACGGGGGCGACGCCGCCGCGCAGGGCGATGTTGCGGTCGAACATGACGCCGAGGTCGAGGCCGGTGCCGGAGCCGTGCGGGACACCGACGTAGCCGATGGCGCCGCCGTCGCGGGTGATCTCGACGGCGGTGCGCATGGACTGCTCGGTGCCGACGGCCTCGATGACGGCGTGCGCGCCCTGGCCCCGGGTCAGCTCGCGCACCGCGGCGACGGCGGCCTCGCCGCGCTCGGCGACGACGTCGGTGGCGCCGAAGAGCTTCGCTGTGTCGGTACGGACCTGGTGGCGGCCGAGCGCGATGATGCGCTCCGCGCCGAGGCGCTTGGCGGCGAGCACCCCGCACAGGCCGACGGCGCCGTCACCGACGACGGCGACGGTCGAGCCGCGCGTGACGCCCGCGCCGATGGCGGCGTGGTGACCGGTGCCCATGACGTCGGACAGCGCGAGCAGCGCGGTCAGGAGGTGGTCGTCACCGGCTGCGTCGGCGGGGAGCTTGACGAGGGTGCCGTCGGCGAACGGGACGCGGACGGCCTCGCCCTGGCCGCCGTCGGAGCCGACCGAGCCCCAGAACCCGCCCTGCGGGCAGGAGGTGGTCAGGCCCTCGGAGCAGAAGTCGCAGGTGCCGTCGGACCAGACGAACGGCGCGACGACCAGGTCGCCCTTGCTGAACCCGCGCACCTCGGGGCCGGCCTCCTCGACGATGCCGAGGAACTCGTGCCCGATGCGCTGTCCGGGCTGACGCGCGGACTCGCCGCGGTAGGCCCACAGGTCGCTGCCGCAGATGCAGGCGCGCAGGACCCGGACGACCGCGTCGGTGGACACCTGGACCTTCGGGTCCGGCACGTCCTCCACCCGGATGTCGTGCGGAGCGTGGATGACGGTGGCGCGCATGCTGCAGGTCCTTGCCGGTCAGGGGGTGGTACGGGACCTCTCACGGTACGCCTGCGCGAGAAGTGCCTGCGCGGCGAGATAGGTCAGCATGATGCAGAAGTCGGGGCGCGGCGGCTGCGGCCAGTCGGCGACGCCGGTGGCGATCAGGGTGTCGGAGAGCAGGAACAGCGCCCCGCCGAGGCCCACGAGCGGGCCGAGCCGCGACGAGCGGTAGGCCATCGCGGTGAGCAGCAGGCTGTATCCGGCGACCGGGACGCGCAGCCCGCCCGGCAGGTCCGGCCAGAGCGCGGCGACGGTCCCGACCAGGGCGATACCGTACGCGGCGCCGAGCCCGGCATGCGTCCTGCCCCGCCCGAACAGCACGAGGTAGCAGACGTGCCCGGCGGCGAAGCAGCCCATGCCGAGCAGGAACGCGGCATCGGCGCCCGACAGCAGGAACACGTCGCCGCCCCAGCCGCACAGCAGCGCCGCGATGAGCAGCCGGGGCCCGCCCCGCGCGTACACGTGCCCGGCGAGCAGCGGCATGAGGAGCGGCTTGGCGAGGAGGTGCCCGGTGTGCCAGCCCGCGAGCAGCGAGACCAGATCGACGGCCGAGGCGAGGCCGAAGGCGACGAGGAGCGGGGGGAGCGCGGCGGCGTTTGCGCTCGCCCCGCGCGGAACGGCGTCCGCGCCGGGCTGCGTCATACGGCGCGCTCCGCCACGGCGGGCTCGGCGGCCGTCGCCACCGGGGGCTGCGGCTGCCAGCCCGGGCCGCGGAAGACCCGCCCGGCCCGCTCGCGCCAGGTGCGGGCGGCCCGCACGTCGCGGGCGATGGCGGCGTACTCGTGGGTGGCGACGCGCAGCGGGTTGAAGGTGGAGATGTTCTTGGTGAGGCCGAACACGGGCCGCTCGGTCTCGGCCGTGAACGAGCCGAACATCCGGTCCCAGATGATCAGGATCCCGCCGAAGTTGCGGTCGAGATAGCCGCCCTGAGAGGCGTGGTGCACCCGGTGGTGGGAGGGCGTGTTGAGCACGTACTCGAACGGCCGGGGCAGCTTGCCGACCCGCTCGGTGTGCACCCAGAACTGGTAGACGAGGTTCGCCGACGAGCAGAACGCGAGGACTGCCGGATGCACGCCGAGCGCGATGAGCGGCACGTAGAAGGGCCACACGGTCCAGCTCGTCCAGGGCTGGCGCAGCGCGGTGGTGAGGTTGAACTTGCGGCTGGAGTGGTGCACCACGTGGCAGGCCCACAGGATGCGGATGACGTGGTGGCCGCGGTGCGACCAGTAGTAGAAGAAGTCCTGCCCGAGCAGCATCAGCGGCACGGTCCACCACAGGACCGGGATCGCGAGCGGGGTGAGTGCGTAGATCGCCGTATAGACGGCGACAATCGGAATCTTCCACAACGCGTCGAAGACCAGACTGCCCAGGCCCATGCCGACGCTGGTGGCGGCGTCCTTCGTCTCGTACCCGGCGGCGTCCTCGTCCGGATGGAGCCGGTAGCTCACCATCTCGATGACGGTGAGCAGCACGAAGGCGGGTATCGACCACAGCACGACATCGGGCAGGTTCGGCGACATGCCTGCACCGTAGGGGCGGGGCGGCAGGTCCGGCTAGATGTTGTTACCGACAAGTATGCGAGACGTGTTGTCAGCAGGCTTTGGTGAGTTCTGCCAAGGGGACGCCAGGGGCGCGGCGTACGATCGCGGACACCGGTGCACTCATGGGGGAGGCAACTACCGTGCCAGGACTGGAAGTTGTGGTGTTGCGGCTGGCGAGCACGGTGGTGTCGACGGTCGCGAAGTCGGCCTTGGCCCCGAGGCCGGGCGCGGGTCTGGTGGCCGGGCCACTGCGCCCCCTGCCGAAGCCCGCGTCGCCGGACCGCCTGGCGAAGGTCCTCGGCCACCGCCTGGAAGAGGCGTACGGCTCGCTCCCCGAACACGAGCGGACGGCGGCCGCCGACGCGGTACGGGACAGCTTCGCGGCGGCGGACGGGATCGACACGGAACGCCTTTTCGCGCTGGGCCTGGCTCCGGACCGGCTGGCAGACGAACTGCGCCGCCCGCACCCGGGGCCGGGCCGGCCCCTCTACGAGGAACTCCTGACCCTGTGCTGCGCACACGTCCTGGAACAGCTCACCGCGCATCCGTCCTTCGCGGCGCGGGCGGCGGTGGAGCAGACCAGGTCGGCGGACGCCGCACGCGAGCTGATCGAGGACGTACGCGACCGGGTGGGCCCGCGCCCCGAGGCCGCCGCTCTCGCCTTCGAGGAGAAGTACGCGCGGTACGTGGAGCAGACGCACGGCCGCCTTGAGCTGTTCGGTCTCACTCTCGGCCGGTCGGCGAGCGAGTGGCCGCTGGACACCGCGTACATCAGCCTGGCCGTCAGCGACGAGCCCCGGCAGGCGATGGGGCTGCCCCACGCCCGGCCGACCACGGTGAGCGTGGAGCACGCCCTGGCCGGCACGGACCGGCTGCTCCTTCGCGGCCCGGCGGGTTCGGGCAAGTCGACGCTCGTGCAGTGGCTGGCGCTGAACGCGGCGCGCAGATCGTTCGGGCCCGAACTGGCCGACTGGAACAGGTGCGTCCCGTTCGTGCTGCGCCTGAGGGCCTTCACCGCGTCGGAGTCCCTCCCCCTGCCGGAGGAGTTCCTGCGCGCGGCCGGGGTACCGCTGTCCCCGGCGTCCGGCTGGGCCGAGTCGCTCCTCACGGAGGGCCGGGCGCTGGTCCTGGTGGACGGGGTGGACGAGGTGCCGATGCGGCTGCGGGCCCGCACGGAGGCCTGGCTGAAGTCGCTGGTCACCGCCTTTCCGCGGGCTCGGTACGTGGTGACGACGCGACCGTCGGCGGTGTCGGAGGACTGGCTGGCGGGCCGCGGCTTCGTGGCGCACTCGCTCCTGCCGATGGAGCGGGAGGACGTGCGCGCGTTCGTGGCGCACTGGCACGACTCGGCACGGCTCGCCTGCCCGGCGCCCGACGAGCGGGCCCGCCTGGACGCGTACGAGCAGTCGCTGCTCACCGCGGTGAGCTCCCGCCGCGACCTGGGGCGGCTCGCCACCAACCCGCTGATGTGCGCGCTGCTGTGCGCGCTGAACCGGGACCGCCGCATGCAACTCCCGCGCGCCCGCAAGGAGTTGTACGACGCGGCACTCGACATGCTGCTCGTGCGGCGCGACACCGAGCGGGAGATCACCGGTGTCGAGGGCGTCACCCTCACCCGGGACGAGCAGACGGCCCTGCTGCAACGCCTCGCGTACTGGCTGATCCGCAACGGTCTCAATGAAGCCGACCGGGGCGAGGCCGCGCTGATGGTCACGGAGTGGCTGTCCGCGATGCCGCAGGTCACCGGCGAGCCGGACCAGGTCTTCGCCCACCTGTTGATCCGCAGCGGGCTGCTGCGCGAGCCGATGCCGGGCGCGATCGGCTTCGTGCACCGCACCTTCCAGGACTACCTGGGCGCGAAGGCGGCGGTGGAGGAGCGGGACTTCGGGGTGCTTGTGCGCAACGCGCACGACGACACGTGGGACGACGTGGTGCGGATGGCCGTGGGCCACGCCCGGGTGGATGAACGGGCCCGCCTGTTACGCCAGTTGCTGCGCCGAGCCGACCATGCGCCGCGCCTCCGGCATCGACTTGTGCTGCTGGCGGCGGCTTGCCTGGAGCATGCGCCGGAGCTGGATCCTGCGGTGCGGGCCGAGGTGGAGGAGCGGGCGCGGGAGCCGATGCCGCCGCGCACCTGGGACGAGGCCGAGTCACTGGCCAAGGTGGGGCCGCTGGTCTTGGAGCTGCTGCCTGGGCCGGAGGGGTTGAGCGAGCAGGAGGCGGCTTGTGTGGTGCGGACTGCGAGCCTTGTCGGCGGCGACGCGGCCCTGAATGTGCTGACCCGCTTCAACACGGACGGACGTCCGATGGTGTGCGTCCAACTCTCGTGGGCCTGGGGGAAGTTCGATGCTGCCGAATACGCCACGCAGATCCTCGTTCCAGCCCCGGAGTGGAGCACCGTCTATCTCACCATACGGACCGAGGATCAGCTGACCCAGCTGAAACGGCTGCAGCACCTCAAGAGGCTCGTGCTGGAGGGCGACCACGCCCTAATGGACATGCTTCCCGCCGGTCGGCATCTGACTGGCCTGACCCTCTACTCGAACGGTGTTGTCGAGGACCTCACCCAGCTGAGCCAACTGTCTTCTCTGGAGCAACTCCAAGTCCACGGCTGTCCAGCCGTCAGGGATCTCGGACCGGTGGGCGACCTCCCCGGAATCCGCCGATTGAACCTCTACGACCTGAGGCCCGGAATCGACCTCGAACCGCTCGCACGACTCACTCAGCTGGAACGCCTGTCGCTGGGCACTCCATGCTTGATTCGATGCTTGGCCGACCTGCCAGCCCTGGAGAAGCTGGTCGACCTCGGACTTCACCGGCGTATGGAAGGGACCAGCCTGGACGGCCTGGAGCGCTGGCCCGGCCTGCGGTCCTTGACCATCACAGGCGAACTCCAGGCAAAGGAGCTGGCCCGACACCCCGCGCCGCGGGAACTGCGCACTCTGGAAATCCTCGATCATCAAACCCTCGACATAACGAAGTTGGCTCGGTACCGCAAACTGACGTCGCTCTATCTCAACGGGTGCCACCTGATGTCGGGCCTTGCGGTCCTGCGCGAGCTGCCAGATTTGCAGTACGTGAGCCTCTATGACTGCACAGGCCCCATCGACCTCAGCACCCTCAACCAGCTACACCAACTCCGCATCCGGCACGAGCTCACCGAAGTCCAAGGCGCCGAACTTCTCCCGCCAGAGCGCGTACAGCGGGCTTGAAAAGGGCTCACACCCCCACCGCCCCCAAAAGCACCCCCGCCCCATAAGTAACCCCCATGGCCACCGCACCCCCGCCCACGTTCCGCAGGATCGCGCGGCGGGCCGGGGCCGCGCCCAGGCGGGCGCTCCACCAGCCCGTCAGGGCCAGCGCGGCCAGGACCGAGCCGACCGTGACGTACAGGCGGACGGAGGCCGGGGGCAGCACGATCGCCAACAACGGCAGCAGTGCGCCCGCGGTGAAGGCGAAGAAGCTGGCCCAGGCCGCGTGCCAGGGGTTGGTGAGTTCGTCGGGGTCGATGCCCAGCTCGACGCGGGCGTGCGCGCGCAGGGCGTCGCGTTCGGTGAGCTGGACCGCCGCCTCGCGGGCCACCTCCTCGCTGAGCCCGCGCTCCGCCAACAGGCTGGTCAGCTCGGCCAGTTCGGCCTCGGGGGACTCCTTCAGCTCGCGGCGTTCCGTCGCGAGCGCGGCCTTCTCGGAGTCGCGCTGGGTGGAGACGGAGACGTACTCGCCGGCCGCCATCGACATGGAACCGGCGAGCAGTCCGGCCAGGCCCGCCGTCAGGAGGGCCGAGCGGTCGTCCGTGGCGCCGGCCACGCCGACGACGAGCCCGGCGGTGGACACGATGCCGTCATTGGCGCCCAGGACCGCGGCCCGCAGCCAGTTGAGCCGCGAGCCGAGGGCCCCGTTGTGCGCCTCGTCGTGCTGGTCGGTTGAGCTCATGCGGGGAGGGTCTCACCCCGCCCGTCACCACACGCGCACCGACCCACCCAGCGCGAACGCCGGGCTCGACGCCTCGGCCGGGATCTCCTTCAGCGGCTCGGCGATCTCGGCCACCGTGGGGCCGACCCGGGCCGCGACCTTGTCGAGGGAGGGCAGGTCGAAGCCGTAGACGCGGGCCGCGTTGCCGCCGACCATGGCGGCGACCTCGTCCCTCGGCAGGCCCGCGTAGGCGATCCGCAGCCCCTCCCGGGAGAACGGGGTCGTGCCTTCGTCGTGCGGGTAGTCGCTGCCCCACATGATCTTGTCGAGGCCGATCCGGTCCCGCAGCGGCACCTCGTGCGGCCGCATGAAGCTCGCGCCGACGAAGCAGCTGTCCCGCCAGACCTGGGACGGGCCCTTGCCCATGGACTCGGCCAGGCCCGCGCCGAACTTGGACTCCGCCGTGGAGGCCTTCGTCGCGGCCGCCACCAGGCGGTCGTGGTAGTAGTCCAGCATGTCCAGGACGCCGGGGATCCAGCCCGAGCCCTGCTCGGTGAGGATGAGCTTGAGGGACGGATGGCGGTTGAAGGCGCCGCCGAAGATCAGGTGCCACAGCGCCCGGTGCGAGAACCACGTCGTCTCCACCATGAACACCGCCCGGGCCGCCGGGTCCTCCCCCAGCGGCGGGGATGCGGACCCGCCGTGGTGGTTCACCGGTACGTCCAGTTCCGCACAGACCGCCCATATGGGGTCGTACGCGTCGGAATACAGCTCGGGGACGCCCGAACCCGGCGGCGCGCCCGGCAGCAGGATGCCGCCGGTCAGGCCCGCCTCCTTGGACCGGCGGATCTCCCGTACCGCCTCGTCGACGTCGTTCAGGAGGATCTGCGCGACGCCCGCCCGGCGGCCCGGCGCCTCGGCGCAGAAGTCCGCCAGCCAGCGGTTGTGCGCGCGCAGACCCGCCCAGCGCTGCTCGAACTCCTCGCGGGTGGGCGCCGGCGCCATGAGGGAGGCGGAGGGGAAGAACGGGGGGATCGTGTTCGGGAAGACGACCTCCGCGACGATGCCGTCCGCCTCCAGGTCGGCCACCCGGCGGGCCGAGTTCCAGTTGCGGTCGGCGGTGTCCGCCATCAAGTCCTCGTACGGATTGACGTAGGTCGCCGCCCACGCGTCGAAGGCCTCGTGGTGCTTCGACTCCAGGTACGGCCGGTAGTCCAGGAGGTCGGCCCCGGCGTGGCAGTCCGCCGAGATGACGGTGTAGCGCTCGCTCATTGCGATACCCCCAGGACCGGGAAGTCGTGTTCCGTGAGCCAGTGCCGGCCCACCTCGCGCGACCTCGCCCACGACGCCTCGACGCTCAACTGGTCGTCGGGCTGGCCGAGTTCGGCAGGGGTGGGCCCGATCCGGCGGGCGATCGGGGCCAGCTTCCCGGTGTCGAAGCCGAAGACCTCCGCCGCCGCCAGGCCCAGCATGCGCCGGGTCTCGGTCACCGGAATGTCGTGGAAGGTGTTGCGCAGCCACTCGCGGGTGTGGGGCCAGGTCCCTTCCGGGTGCGGGAAGTCGGAGCCCCACAGGATGTTGTCGACGCCGATCTCGTAGCGCTGGGCGAGCTCGCGGCGCTTGGTGTTGGTGGCGCAGATGAAGAGCTGACGGTCGAGGTACTCGCTCGGCGGGCGCTTCAGCTCGGCGAACGGCGACAGCTTCTTGCCGCCGTGCGCGCCGAGGTAGAGCCGGTCCATGAACCACAGCAGGTTCGGCAGCCACCAGCAGCCCGACTCGGCCACCCCGAACTTCAGCCCCGGGTGCCGTTCGAAGACACCGGACCAGAGAAGGAACCAGAGGGGCCGGGCGGGCCAGAACGTCACCTCGGACACATAGATGCCCAGGTGGTCGCCGTACTCGTGGCGCGGGGCCGCGCCCGAGTGGGTCACAAGCGGCATCCCGGTCTCGGCGGCCGCAGCCCACACCGGGTCGTAGCGGCGGTCGTGGTACGGGGCCCGGTCCACCCACATCGAGGGGATCATCAGCGCGCCGAGCCCCGACTCCTTGGCCCGGTGGATCTCGGCGACGACCCGGTCGACCTCGCCCGTGACGGGGAGCAGGGCGACCCCGCAGTGCCGTTCGGGATTCTGGCCGACGAACTCGGCCAGCCAGCGGTTGTGCGCCTGGGCGCCCGCCATGCCGAGCTCGGGGTCCTGGTCGCCGGAGAGGCCGAGGCCCACGCCGAAGGGCGCGGCGGTCTGGCTGTCGACGGCGTCCGCATCGGGGAAGACGACCTCGGCGGCCACGCCGTCGCCGTCGAGCTCCTTGAGCCGCTGCACCGCGTCCCAACCGCCGCGCAGGCCTTCCTCGTTCTCGCTGAACCACTTGTCGGCGAACGCCTCGTTGCGCACCCCGAGCCGGGTCATCTCCTCGCGGCGGCGGTCGCGCCCCGCGAGGAAGTGGTCGAAGTCCCGGTGGAACCGGGCGTCCAGATAGGGCCGGTACCGCTCGGTGGGCAGCCCGGCGTGGCAGTCGGAGGAGATGATCAGGTACGGGTCGTTCTGCGCTGTCTTCTGTGCTGTCATCACACGTCCCTCAATCAATCCAGAATGAAGCTTTCCAGGTACGCCGGGTTCGCCCGGTCGAGCATCGCCTGCGACCGTGCTCTGATCTGCCGGTCGCTGTGCTCGCTCGCGGGCAGCATCCAGAACCGGTCGGCGCGGATCCCGTCGACGACCTCGGCGGCCACGTCCTCGACCGGCGTGAACTCGATCTCCTGACCGGCCGCCTTCATCGCCGCCTCCCACTGGTCGAGGCTGCGGTACGGGGTCCGGCGCGGCCGCTCCTTGGCGTACCGCTCGGGCCGGTTGCGGTGCGACTCCCACAGTCCGGTGCGCAGCATGTGCGGTCCGGGGAAGAGCACCGAGGCGCCGACCGCCGCGCCCTCCGCCTTCAGGTGCGCGTACAGGGACTCGGTCATCGTGACGACGGCCGACTTGGTGATGGCGTACACGGACGCGGTCGGCAGCGGGGCGATCCCGCCGTCGCTGGACGAGGTGTTCACCACCCGGCCGGGCTCGCCACCCGCGATCATGCGGGGCACGAAGGCCTGGATGCCGTGGAAGACGCCCCACACGTTGACGGCGAAGGCCCACTTCCAGTCGTTGACCTCGTGCTCCCACATCCGGCCCTCGGCGCCGGAGCCGACGCCCGCGTTGTTGCACAGCACGTGCACGGCCCCGAAGGTCTCGTACGCGGCGTCCGCGAGCGCGATCACCGAGTCCCGCTCGCTGACGTCGACGGTGCGGGCGAGCACCTGCGCCCCGTCCTCGCGGAGCTGCCCGGCGGCCTTCTCCAGGGCGCCCTCCTCGACGTCGGCGAGGACGACCTTGAGCCCCTCGGCGGCGAACCGCCGGGCCATCGCCAGCCCGATCCCGCTCGCCGCACCGGTGACGACGGCGACCTGCCCCTGCCTGAGCTCCATGGTCAGACGCTCCCCTCGGGCGGCCCGTCGAGGATCTGCTGGGGGTCGTCGTAGCGCTGGTGGATGTACGGCAACAGGGCCTCGGCGCTGACCCGTTCGGCCACCCTGCCCTTCTGGTCGGTGGTCTTCTCGCCGATGCTGATCTCGACGACGCGGTGTACCGGAAGGTCGGCGACGGGGTCGTACATCGACTCGCGCAGCACCACGTCGCCGGTGATCTTCTCCAGTTTGCGCACCTTCTCGTTGCGTACGCAGTGGACGAGGACGGGGTCGGCGTCGAAGCCCTCGCCGTCCACGGCGGGGAGGAACTTGAAGTAGAAGTCGGTCTTCTGTGTCGGCTCGGGCAGCGGCAGGGCGCCCTCGACGGCGCCGCGCACCTCCACGAACGCGATCCCGTGCCGGGCGAGCGAGGCCTTCACGACCAGGCCGTCGCGCTCGACGAGCACCTCGCCGAGCTTCTTCGGCTCGCCGAACACCTCGCGCCCGCCGATCAGGGCCCGCTCGTGCGTCATCGGCATGACCAGCGGATACCAGCCCTCCTGCCCGTCGTGCACGGCGGCGACCGCCACCGAGCCCGCGCCGAGCGGATAGCCGGGCAGGTCGACCTTGCTGATGTTGGCCCGCACCAGCGGGCGTTCCGCGGGCCCCAGCGGCGGCGGCAGCACGGCCGCGACCGCGTCGGGGTCGCTCTCCCAGACCGCCACCACGCCGGTCGACCAGATGTCGGGGAGTTTGGAGCTCGCGGTGCGCGCCGCCTGGATCTCGGCCTCGGTGCGCGCCCCGTACCGTACGCGTGCCATGTCGTACCACCCTTCGCAGGCTGTTCTTCGCCGGTCTCTTCCGGGGGTCTGTAACACAGTTACACCGAGCCCGATGAAGGGTAAAGACCCCTGCACGCAACTGAATTGATGGAGAGTCAGATATGACGCGTACGTCACTCACCCGCGAGGAGGTGCTTGCCGCGGCCGCATCCCTGGTCAGACAGCACGGCCCGGCCGCCCTCACGATGCGGAAGCTCGCGGCGGAGCTCGGCACCGCGGTCACCTCGATCTACTGGCACGTCGGCAACCGCGAGTCGCTCCTGGACGCGCTCGTCGAGCGGACCGTCGAGGAGCTGGGCGAGATCAGACCGCGCGGGCGCACGCCGGCCGCGCGCGTCGTGTCCGTGGCCCGCACCCTGCGCCGCGAGCTGCGCGCGCGCCCGCACCTGATCGCGATGGTCCACGAACGCGGCCTCACCGAGCGGATGTTCCTGCCCGCCCAGGAGGCCCTGGTCCACGAGATGCACGCGGCGGGCCTGCGCGGCGCCCGGGCGGCGCAGGCGGTGCGGGCGATCCAGTTCCAGGTGGTGGGGTACGTCCTGGTGGAACGCAACCGGGAGCGCGCACCGGTGCAGCGCCCCGCGGAGGAGGAGCTGTGGCACAGCGCGGCAGCCGAGCCGGACCCGGCGCTGGCGCGTGCGCTGGCGGGGGCGGTGGATCAGGACAGGCTGTTCACCGAGTCGGTCCGGGCCCTCGTGGCGGGGCTGCTGGCGGGGGGCGATACGTGAGGCCCTGGCCCAGGTACACGGAGGGGTGGCTCCCGGGCGGGTCCGCGAGGTCCCCAAACCGGCCGATACCAGGGCCGGTTGACGGCCTCGGACCGGCGGCGCCCGGCACCGCGGACCCGGTCGCCCACCCGGCCCCGGCCCGGAGTGTCAGTGTCGCCCCGTATTCTCTGTGACCATGCTCGACGACCTGACGACAGCAGCGACGTGGCCGGCCGCCTACCCACCGGGGTACGCGGTCGTCGACGTGGAGACCACCGGCCTCGCCCGCGACGACCGGATAATCTCGGCTGCCGTCTACCGGCTGGACGCGCAGGGCAACGTCGAGGACCACTGGTACACGCTGGTCAACCCCGAGCGCGACCCGGGTCCGGTGTGGATCCACGGGCTGACCAGTGACGTCCTGGAGGGGGCGCCGCTCTTCCCGGAGATCGCCGAGGAGTTCGCGGCCCGGCTCGACGGTCGGGTCCTGGTCGCGCACAACGCGATCTTCGACTGGCAGATGATCGCGCGCGAGTACGCACGGGCCGAGCGCACCGCGCCGGTCAAGCAGCGGCTGTGCACCATCGCGCTGTCCAAGGAGCTCGCGCTGCCGCTGCCCAACCACAAGCTGGAGTCGCTCGCCGCGCACTACGGCGTCGTGCAGCAGCGCGCACACCACGCCCTGGACGACGCGCGGGTGCTCGCCGAGGCGTTCCGGCCGAGCCTGCACGCGGCCGCGGCCGGCGGGGTGCGCCTCCCGCTGCTCGAATGCCGCCCGCTCACCGAGTGGACGGACTCCCCCGCGACCCCCCGCATCGGCTACCAGGCCTCCTACCGCGGCGGCTCGGGCACCTGGCGGGCCTCACGCAAGCGCCCCGCCTGCCCGCACCCCAACCCCGGCCGCTACGAGCCGGACCGGCCCCTGAAGCAGGGCATGCGGGTGGCGTTCTCCGGGGACACCTCCGTCGACCGCGAGCTCCTGGAGGACCGGGCGATCGAGGCGGGGCTGCACGTGGCGACCAGCGTCTCGCGCCTCACCAGCCTCCTGGTCACCAACGATCCGGACTCGGCGACCTCCAAGACCGTCAAGGCGAAGTCGTTCGGCACACCGGTCGTCGACGAGGCCGCCTTCACCCAGCTCCTGCGGGACGTGACACCGGCAGACGGGTGAGCGCCGGGCGCGGCGCCCACCGTGTGCGCCGCGCACCCCTCACCCTGTGGCGCATGGCACGTTGCGAGGTCTGCGGAAACGACTACGGGATGTCCTTCGAGGTGCACGCGCAGGGCGCGGTACACGTCTTCGACTGCTTCTCGTGCGCCATCCACCGCATGGCGCCCATCTGTGAACACTGCCGGGTCCAGATCATCGGCCAGGGCGTCGAGGTCGAGGGCGCGTGGTACTGCGGAGCGCACTGCGCCCGCGCGGACGGAAAGGTGGGCATCGTCGACAAGGTCTGATCTCCGCCTGTCTCTCCCCTCCTCTCCTCCCGCCACCCCACTCGGCGCACCCCGTGGCCCGAGTTGTACGGTCATGGGGTGTACCGCTTCCTGTTGTCCCGGCAGTGGGTGCTCGTCACCCTTCTGGCCCTCGCTCTCATCCCCACGATGATCGAGCTGGGTTTCTGGCAGCTGCACCGCCACGAGCACAAGGTCGCCCAGAACACGCTGATCGCCGACAACCTCAAGGCGAAGCCGGTCCCGGTGACCGACCTCACCTCGCCGGGCCACACGGTCCCGCGGTCGGACTACTGGCGCCAGGTCAGCGCGACCGGCACCTGGGACACCGCGCACGAGGTCGTCGTACGGCGCAGGACCGCGGCCGACGGCCGGGTCGGATACCACGTGCTCACCCCGTTCGTCCTGGCGGGCGGCCCGACCGTGATGGTCAACCGGGGCTGGATCGCCGACAACGGCAACCAGATGGACTTCCCGAAGATCCCCGCGCCGCCCGCCGGCAAGGTCACGATCACCGGCCGGCTGATGGCCGACCAGACGACCGCGGCCAGCGGCATCAAGGACGTCAAGGGCCTGCCGCCCCGCCAGGTCATGCTGATCAGCAGCGCCCAGCAGGCCAAGGCGCTCGGCCGCACCGTGCTCGGCGGCTACATCGAGCAGACCGCCCCCGAGACGCCCGACAACACCCCCGAGCTGATCCCGGCCCCCGACGACAGCTCGATCGGCCCGCACATGGCGTACGCCGTTCAGTGGTGGCTCTTCTCGGCCGCCGTGCCGGTCGGCTGGTTCATCCTCGTACGGCGCGAGAAGCAGGACCGCGAGGCCGCGGCGGACGAGCCCGCAGGGGCACCCGAGCCCGCGGCTGCTTAGCGATTTGCCCGATCGGGAACACGCCATGGCGTGACACAACGTACTCAGCGCATCGAGGACTACGCCCTCATCGGCGATCTGCAGACCGCGGCCCTGGTCGGCCGGGACGGATCGGTCGACTGGCTCTGTCTGCCCCGCTTCGACTCCGCCGCCTGTTTCGCGGCGCTGCTCGGCGACGAGAACAACGGCCACTGGCGGATCGCACCGGCCGAGGTGGGCCACTCCGGACAGTGCGACCGGCGCGCCTACGTGGGCGAATCGCTCGTCCTGGAGACGTTCTGGGAGACCCGCACCGGCACGGTGAAGGTCGTCGACTTCATGCCGCAGCGGGACCGGGCCCCCGATGTCGTACGCATCGTGGAGGGCCTGAGCGGCACGGTCGAGATGGACTCGGTCCTGCGGCTGCGCTTCGACTACGGCCATGTGGTGCCCTGGATGCGGCGCGCGGACGGGCACCGGGTGGCGATCGCGGGCCCCGACTCGGTGTGGCTGCGCAGCGAGCCCGAGGTCAAGACGTGGGGCCAGCAGATGAGTACGCGCTCCTCGTTCACGGTCGGCGAGGGGGAGAAGGTCGCCTTCGTCCTCACCTGGCACGCCTCCCACCAGCCGCGCCCCGACCTCTGCGACCCGCACGAGGCGCTCGAACAGTCGGTGGCCGACTGGCAGGAATGGGCGGACCGCTGCCGGTACCAGGGGCCCTACCGGGAAGCGGTGATCCGCTCCCTGATCACCCTCAAGGCCCTCACCTACGCCCCCACCGGCGGCATCGTGGCGGCCGCCACCACCTCGCTGCCCGAGGAGATCGGCGGCGTACGGAACTGGGACTACCGCTACTGCTGGCTGCGCGACTCCACCCTCACCCTGGAGGCGCTCCTGTCGGCCGGCTACCTGGAGGAGGCCGCCCACTGGCGGGACTGGCTGCTTCGCGCCGTCGCCGGAGACCCGGCCGACCTCCAGATCATGTACGGGCTCGCGGGCGAGCGCAGGCTCCCCGAGACCGAACTCCCTTGGCTCAAGGGGCACTTGGGGTCCACGCCGGTACGGATCGGCAACGCGGCCGTCGACCAGCTCCAGCTCGATGTGTACGGCGAGGTCGTCGACTCGCTGTATCTGGCGCGCGAGGCGGGCCTCAAGAGCGAGTCGCACGCCTGGAACATCCAGCTCGCCCTGCTCGGCTTCCTGGAGGAGCGGTGGCGCGAGCCGGACGAGGGGCTGTGGGAGGTGCGCGGGCCGCGCCGGCACTTCGTCCACTCGAAGGTCATGGCGTGGGTGGCCGCGGACCGCGCGGTGCGCACCCTGGAGGCCGAACCGAAGCTGCGCGGCGCCGCCGGGCGCTGGCGCAGGATGCGCGACGAGGTGCACAAGGAGGTGTGCGAGAAGGGCTTCGACCCGGTCCGCAACACCTTCACGCAGGCGTACGGCTCGACGGAGCTGGACGCGGCGACGCTGCTCATCCCCCGGGTCGGCTTCCTGCCGCCGGACGACCCGCGGGTGGTGGGCACGGTCGACGCGGTGCGCGAGGAACTCGGCGTGAACGGCTTCGTACGCCGCTACAGCACGGACGGCACGACCGTGGACGGCCTGCCCGGCGACGAGGGCACCTTCCTGGTGTGCTCGTTCTGGCTGGCGGACGCGCTGCGCCTGACCGGCCGCGAGGACGAGGCCCGGGAACTCTTCGAGCGGCTCCTGGACCTGCGCAACGACGTGGGGCTGCTGGCCGAGGAGTACGACCCGGTGGGGCAGCGCCAGCTCGGCAACTTCCCGCAGGCCTTCAGCCACATCGGCCTGGTCGCGACCGCCTGCGCGCTGGAGTGCGGGGAAGAGGCAGGATAGGCGCATGGATCTTGGACTGAAGGACCGTGTGTACGTCGTCACCGGAGCTTCGCGGGGCCTCGGTCTCGCATCCGCCCGCGCACTCGTCGAGGACGGCGCGAAGGTGCTGATCACCGCCCGCGACGAGAAGACACTGAAGGAGGCCGCTGCCGAACTCGGCCCCGGCGCCCTGCCGGTGACCTCCGACAACGCCGACCCGGCAGCGGCGGCCCGGCTGATCGCCACCGCCCGCGAACACTTCGGGCGCTTCGACGGCGTGCTGATCAGCGTGGGCGGACCGGCGCCGGGCTTCGTCGCGGACAACACCGACGAGCAATGGCAGTCGGCCTTCGATGCGGTGTTCCTCGGGGCGGTCCGCATCGCCCGCGCGGCAGCCGACGAGCTCGACGAGGGCGGCGTGATCGGCTTCGTCCTGTCCGCCTCCGTCCACGAGCCGATCCCCGGCCTCACCATCTCCAACGGCCTCCGCCCGGGCCTGGCGGGCTTCGCCAAGTCACTGGCCGACGAGCTGGGCCCGCGCGGAATCCGAGTCGTGGGACTCCTCCCCTCCCGCATCGACACGGACCGGGTGCGCCAGCTCGACGAGCTGTCCGGCGACGCGGAGGCGACCCGAGCGGCCAACGAGTCCCGCATCCCGCTGCGCCGCTACGGCACCCCGGAGGAGTTCGGCCGCACGGCCGCGTTCCTCCTCTCGCCGGCGGCGTCGTATCTGACCGGCGTGATGCTCCCGGTGGACGGCGGGGCGCGGCACGGCTTCTGAGGGTGAGGGGGGTGCCCCCCTGACCCCTCAACCCCCTTTCGGCCGCGGACCGTGCGTGGCTGGTCGCTCCCCCAAGTTCTCGGCTTCGCTCGAACAGGGGGGACCCCCATCGCGGCGGAGCCGCAAATGTCACAGCCCCGCGCCCCTGGCAGGGTTGAGCCTGGCAGGGTGCCCACGCAGGCATCCCCAGCCTGTCATGGGGGTCCCCCTGGCCCTTAAGGCCTTGGGGGAGTTTGAGGACGAGCGCCCTTAAGGCGCGAACGGGGTCTGGGGCGGAGCCCCAGGAGTACGACCTGCAGCCGAACGAACTCCCCCGGAGGGTCTCGGGAAGGGGCGGGGTGGGGAAAGCCCCCCGCCCTCAACTCACGCGCCGTGCCCGGTGCTTGACCGCCCGCAGACGAACCTCCGCCGGCAGCTCCCCAAGCCCCGCCGAGTCCCGCGCATGCGCAAGCGACTCCCCCTCAAGCCGCGCAAGCGCCCCCGCCGGCTCCGCATGCGCCTCCAGAAGAAGCTCCACCCGCGCCGACGGGGCAGAGCGCCGGCCTACCAGGACGACCTGCGCCCGGGACACCCCGTCGAGCCCCTCCGCCTCACCGGCGAGCACCGCCTCCAGCGCCCGCCCCCGCAGCAACGCCCCCTCCCCGTCCCCGGAGTCGACCAGGACCTCGGCGAGCCGGGCCCGGCGCAGCTGGGCGAGCAGCCACCACAGGGCGAGCAGCACGATCAGCGCCAGTACGGCGATGACGACCGGCCACCACCAGCCCTGGTCGTTCCAGTGGTCGCGGCGCGAACGGCTCAGGAGTACGCCGGTCTTGCCGTGCCAGGGCCACCAGGAGGGCACGTCGAGCCCGAACCCGGCGGCCAGCACCGCGCCCCCCGCCAGGAGCAGCACGAGCCCGGCAAGGCCGAGCAGCACCCGGTTGACCGTCCTCAGCATGCCTCAGCCCTTCCGCACCGGGCGGCTCACATGGACCGCGAGCCCGGGCGGCCCGGCCAGGCCGAGTTCCCGGATGCCCGCACCCAGCGCCGCGTCCAAGTCGGCCCGTACGTCGTCGAGTTCACGGAAGTGCGACAGGGCGCGCACCACGACCCGGGTGCGCCCCATGCGGACCCGGACCGACTGGATGCCGGCCACCTCCATGGCCCGGTCGCGCAGCACGAGCGCCGCCGCGGCCCGGTCGAGCCCGGCGCGTACGGCCGCCGACTCGCGCCGCATCGGCAGAATGCTGCGCAGCCCCGGGGTGACGGCGAGCACGATCAGCCAGGCGCCGAGCAGCGCGACGGCCCCCGCGCCCGCGAGCACCGCCACGTCGTCGACGGAGTGGTCCGCCAGCCAGTCGGCGAGCCCGACCCGCCAGCGCATCGCGGGACGGTGGGCGCGTACGGCGGCGATGTCGTAGAGGAGGAGCCCGGCCGCGGCAAGCACCGCCAGGGCGAGCAGTCCGGCAGGGATCCGACGCACCGACCAGAAGCGCCCGGCCTTGCCGCCCTCCCCCTCCGCGAGAACGGGCACGGGGTCGTAGTCGGCGGCCGAGACCGACTGGTCGAGGCCCGGGGCCGATCCGGCGGCCGCCGGATCGGGGCCCTTCTCGATCACGGGCAGACGCTGCGTGGTGTTGTCGCCTTCGTGCGGCTGGCTCATCGGATCCTCCCCCGGTCCGCCGCGCCCGCGTCCGCCGCGTGCAGACGCTCGATCTGCACCGCCACCTCGGGCACCTCCATCCCCGCCAACGCCCTTACCCGTTCGGCGACTTGGCGACGCACCGCGCGGCACTGGCCGCCGAGATCGCCGGGGTAGCCGAGCTCGACGCTGACCCGTACCCGGGCGGACTCCTGGTGCACGACGACGGTGGCGCGCGGCGGGGCGCCGCCCTCGGGGATCTCGTCGAGCGCCTCTCTGGCCGCCTGTGCGGCGATCTTCGCGACGACCCGGTCGGCGATCCGGGTGGCGCCGCGCTCGGCGGGCTCGATCCGTCCGGCCACCGCCATGGGTCAGCGCCGCCGGTCGCCGCGGTCACGGGGGCGGAAGAAGTCGCCGGGTTCGAGGTCGCCCTCCAGGAACCGGCCCGCCACGAAGCCGATCGCGCCGAGCGCCGCGACCAGCAGGAAGGCCCCGAAGCCGCCGAAGTATCCGGCGAAGCCGAGTGCCATGCCGGCCATCAAGCCAACCACCGCCATGCTCATGCCGAGCTCCTCGGTCCAGTACGTTCGGATGGATCAGTACGTTCCGACAGATGGCGTCTACTGAAGCCGGGACTCCGGCTCCTCGTCCTCCTCGTCGGGCAGCTTCACATCACTCACCGCGATGTTGACCTCGACGACTTCGAGGCCGGTCATCCGCTCGACCGCGGAGATGACGTTCTCCCGCACATCGCGGGCCACCTGGGCGATGGACACTCCGTAGTCGACGACGATTTCGAGGTCGAGCGCGGTCTGCACCTCTCCCACCTCGGCCTTCACCCCGCGCGTGACAGCCGATTTACCGCCGGGCACCCGGTCCCTGACCGCGCCGAACGTACGGGAGAGGCCGCTGCCCATGGCGTGCACGCCCACGACGTCGCGGGCGGCGAGCCCGGCGATCTTCTCGACCACGCCGTCGGCGATCGTGGTGCGGCCGCGCCCCGCCGGATCGCCGCCGCCTCGCTTGGTGACGGACGTCTTCTTGATCTGCTCGGCCGTTTCGCCCGCCGGGTCATTCGCGGGTGTACCGGGCCGATTGCGCTGTGCGGTGTCGCTCATGACCGTGTGTCCCTTCGCCCTTGGACTCCATTGCCCACATTAAGTGCGGTTGCCCCGGCTCGCGCCTGCGATGCGGCAGGCTGGAGCAATGACGGGTGACAGTTGGAGTTCCGCGGTACGCCGCCGGCTCGGCCTGGGCCGGCTGCTCGCCCTGGGGGACGTTCAGGACGGCGCGTGGATCACCGAACGGGCGGCGGTCTCGGTGCTGAGGGCCGCGGCCGCGACGCTGCCGGGTCTGGCGGTGACGTCCCTGCGCCTCGCCCCGGCCGACCCTGAATCCCGCCCCGAGCCGCCGGTCCCGCCCCCGCCGACCGCCCTGCCCGCCGGCCCGCTCCGGATCACGGCCGAGCTGGCGGCCCAGGGCGGCCGCCCGCTGCCGGAGCTGACGGCGGAACTGCGAGACGCCCTGTTCACAGCGGCGGACGACCGTCTGGGCCTACCCGTCTCGGACGTCGATCTGACCGTGACGTCCCTGTTGGACGCCCTCCCGGCTCCCTCACCCAGCGGCCTCCCACCCGGCCCGGCCGAACCCCCCGCAACAGCAGCCGCGGCAGCAGCCCTCGCGACCCCGGGCGTGGCCCACCTGACGGCGGAACTGGGCCCACCGGTGCACACGGCAGCGGCCCACGTGAGGGTGGAACTGGCCACGACCCACCACCCGCTGGAGGTGGCGAGAGCCGTACGAGAAGCGGTGGCCCGGGCGACACCGGAGGCGGATTCAGTGGCCGTACTGATCACGTGGGCGGGCTGACTCCCCCCTCCCCTCCATCGCCCCGCAGGATGCGACCCGGCTCAGTCGGAAAGCCCGGCCAGATCCCGAAGCCGCCGAGCCTGAGCAGCCCGCTCGGCAACACGCTGCTCCTCGTAACCCCGCCCACCCGCACCACGAAGCAGCGCCTTGGTCTCGACCACGGCATCCCGCGGAGCGGCCAGCAATGCCCCCGCCAAGTCCCGTACAGCGGAGTCGAGTTCCTCGACAGGGACGGCGAGGTTGGCCAGGCCGACGCGCTCGGCCTCCTCGGCGCCGACAAACCGCCCCGTCGCGCAGATTTCGAGCGCGCGGGCATAGCCCACGAGCCCGACCAGCGGATGCGTACCCGTGAGGTCGGGGACGAGCCCGAGGCTGGTCTCACGCATGGCGAACTGCACGTCCTGCGCGACGACCCGGAGGTCGCAGGCGAGGGCGAGCTGGAAGCCGGCACCGATCGCGTGCCCCTGGACGGCCGCGATCGACACGATGTCGTTGCGGCGCCACCAGGTGAACGCCTCCTGGTACGCGGCGATTTCCGCGTCGAGGTCCTCGTCGGACCCGCGCGCGAGGTCGATGAACGAGGGCTCGCCGTCGAAGCCTTCGGGGGTGAAGGCCTGGCGGTCGAGACCCGCGGAGAAGGACTTGCCCTCACCGCGCAGCACGACGACGCGGACGTTGCCCGGAAGCGACCGTCCGGCGTCCGCCAACGCCCGCCACAGAGCGGGAGACTGGGCGTTGCGCTTGGCCGGATTGGTCAGGGTCACCGTGGCGACCGCGTCGTCGACGGAGAGCCGGACGCCGTCCTTGTCGAATACCTCAGCTGCGGATGCAGGCGTAGCCATGGAGCGCCTCCGGGTCAGTGGCCGTCATTGAATGACCGCATCGGCGGTCATTAAGTGACTGCACAGTAACCACCCGGTCGACCGCAAGGCCGACCGGGTGGCCACCACCGGACCCGGTGGGCCACAGGGAGCTGTCCGAAACTGCCTCGGTCAGGCCGAGGCGGCCTTCTTGCCCCGTGTCGCTCCGCCGCGTCCACGGAGAGTGACCCCGGACTCGCTGAGCATCCGGTGGACGAATCCATAGGACCGGCCGGTTTCCTCGGCCAGCGCCCGGATACTCGCACCGGAGTCGTACTTCTTCTTCAGGTCTGCCGCGAGCTTGTCGCGCGCGGCGCCGGTAACCCGGCTGCCCTTCTTCAGAGTCTCGGCCACCCGTGCCTCCTCATGGGAAGTGCGCTCTGGACTTCTCATGATCACCCCTCCCGGGCTTCCTGGCCACCCATTCGGCAAGGTCCGTACAACAAGCTTCGGGGCCCGGCCGGCGGCCGACCGGGGCGGAATTCGATATTCCGGCTGAGCGCTGGCATGTCCCCGGCCGAAAGTCGAGGCGAAGCGCCAGGTCAGCGCTGTGTTCCGGGTCACATGCGGAAAAAGGCCCGCCCCACAAGGGGCGGACCTTGATCCCGCACATGACACACCGGGGTACGAGACGCACTCACTCAGATTGAGGATCACGCGTAAGCCGAATGATCCATACCGAGTGGATCAGCGGATGGATCATGCACGGAATCCCGCGCCGGAGGCTTCCGTCAGGCGAGGGCGACCAGGTCCGCGTAGTCCGGACCCCACAGGTCCTCGACGCCGTCCGGCAGCAGGATGATCCGCTCCGGCTGGAGCGCCTCGACGGCGCCCTCGTCGTGCGTGACGAGGACGACGGCGCCCTTGTAGGTGCGCAGCGCTCCGAGGATCTCCTCGCGGCTTGCCGGGTCGAGGTTGTTGGTGGGCTCGTCGAGGAGCAGCACGTTGGCGGACGAGACGACGAGGGTGGCAAGGGCCAGGCGGGTCTTCTCGCCGCCGGACAGGACCCCGGCGGGCTTGTCGACGTCGTCGCCGGAGAAGAGGAACGAGCCGAGCGTCTTGCGGACCTCCACCAGGTCCAGGTCCGGCGCCGAGGAGCGCATGTTCTCCAGGACGGTGCGCTCCGGGTCGAGCGTCTCGTGCTCCTGGGCGTAGTAGCCCATCTTGAGGCCGTGGCCCGGGGTGACCTCGCCGGTGTCCGGCTTCTCGGCCCCGGCGAGCAGCCGCAGCAGGGTCGTCTTGCCGGCGCCGTTGAGGCCGAGGATGACGACGCGCGAGCCCTTGTCGATGGCCAGGTCGACGTCGGTGAAGATTTCGAGCGAGCCGTACGACTTCGAGAGACCCTCCGCCGTCAGCGGGGTCTTGCCGCAGGGCGCGGGCTCCGGGAAGCGCAGCTTGGCGACCTTGTCGGAGACGCGGACCGCCTCAAGGCCGGAGAGCAGGCGCTCGGCGCGCTTGGCCATGTTCTGCGCGGCGACGGTCTTGGTGGCCTTGGCGCGCATCTTGTCGGCCTGCGAGTTGAGGGCCGCGGCCTTCTTCTCGGCGTTCTGGCGCTCGCGCTTGCGGCGCTTCTCGTCGGCCTCGCGCTGCTGCTGGTAGAGCTTCCAGCCCATGTTGTAGACGTCGATCTGGGCGCGGTTGGCATCCAGGTAGAAGACCTTGTTGACGACCGTCTCGACGAGGTCGACGTCGTGGGAGATCACGATGAAGCCGCCGCGGTACGTCTTGAGGTAGTCGCGCAGCCAGACGATGGAGTCGGCGTCGAGGTGGTTGGTCGGCTCGTCGAGGAGCAGGGTGTCGGCGTCCGAGAAGAGGATGCGGGCGAGCTCGATGCGGCGGCGCTGACCGCCGGAGAGCGTATGCAGCGGCTGGCCGAGCACCCGGTCGGGCAGGCCGAGGGCGGCGGCGATGGTGGCGGCCTCGGCCTCGGCGGCGTACCCGCCCTTGGTGAGGAACTCGGTCTCCAGGCGCTCGTACTTCTTCATCGCCTTCTCGCGCGTGGCGCCCTTGCCGTTCGCCATGCGGTCCTCGTTCTCGCGCATCTTGCGCAGGACTTCGTCGAGGCCGCGGGCGGAGAGGATGCGGTCGCGGGCGAGGACGTCGAGGTCGCCGGTGCGCGGGTCCTGCGGCAGATAGCCGACCTCGCCGGAGCGCGTGATGGTGCCGGCGGCCGGGATGCCTTCGCCGGCCAGGCACTTGGTGAGGGTGGTCTTGCCGGCTCCGTTGCGGCCGACCAGACCGATGCGGTCGCCCTTGGCGACGCGGAAGTTTGCGGACTCGATGAGGACTCGGGCGCCGGCGCGCAGCTCGATGCCGGTGGCGGTGATCACGGAAAGACTCCAGGGCGGTATGGACGGCGGACGGGACGGGGGTCGCGGAGGTCGACGCCGCCTAATGCACAAGGAGAATTGCCATGGGCCAATTCTAACTGGGCCGCGCAACCCGATTTCCGCCGCGGTCCGTGGGCCGCCCACCTGGGCGTTCGTTGCCCAGCTGGGTACGGCCAGGGGTGATCTTGCCGAGCCCGTCGGCGGCGGCCCGCGTCGGCCGCTGCCCGCACGCGAGCGCATCGGCCGATGTAACAAAACGGGCGTAGCACATTGAACCGATTGATACTCGGGGTAACTTTCCTGATACTCGGGGTGACCTTGAGCAGGCTGCCCCTCATGCCGCCCGGGTGAACAGAGAGTGGTGCGCCCATGCAGTTCGACGACGACGCCGAGCTGGACACGTCCGAGGTCAACGATGTGCGCGGCAGCCGGATCCCGGGCGGCCGCGCCACGGTCGGCGGCGGAATCGTCGGCGTCATCGCGCTGCTGCTCGGCCTGTTCTTCGGCGTGGGGCCCGAGGAACTCGGACTCTCGTCGGGTGACACCACGCCGGGAGCGAGTTCGTCGTCGCAGGCCCAGGTGAACCAGAGCTGCCGCACCGGTTCGGACGCCAACACCAAGGAGGACTGCCGGATCGTCGCGGTGGTCAACAGCGTGCAGGACTACTGGGGCCAGGAGTTCCCGCGGCGCGGCGGCAAGTACTCCCCCGCCAAGACGGTCTTCTTCACCAACCGGGTCAACACGGCCTGCGGCGCGGCGAGTTCGACCGTCGGGCCCTTCTACTGCCCGGGTGACCGGCAGGTCTATCTCGACCTCGGCTTCTTCAACGAACTGCGCACCAAGTTCGGTTCCAGCGGCGGCCCGTTCGCGCAGGCGTATGTGGTGGCCCACGAGTACGGGCACCACATCCAGAACCTGATGGGCACCCTGCAGAAGGCGCAGAACGGGCAGCAGGGCGCCAACAGCAACGCCGTGAAGGTGGAGCTGCAGGCCGACTGCTACGCCGGGGTCTGGGCGCACCACGCGACGACGACCCCCGACAAGTCGACGGGCCGCCCGCTCATCTCCAAGCTCACCGACCAGGACATCAAGGACGGCCTGGACGCGGCGGCCGCGGTCGGCGACGACCGGATCCAGGAGAAGTTCCAGGGCCGGGTCACCCCCGAGACCTGGACGCACGGCTCGGCGCAGCAGCGCCAGCAGTGGTTCTACACCGGATACCAGACGGGCGACATGGGCCGCTGCAACACCTTCGCGCGGTGAATCCGGGCGCCGGAGGGCGTTGTCAGTGCCGGGTGCAACACTGAGATCCAGGTCACAGTCAGCGGCGTGGCCCCGGAAGGAGTGATCGGCATGAGCATGTACCCGACGATTCTCTACGGCGATGCGAAAGCGGCGATCCGCCAGCTCAAGGACGCTTTCGGCTTCACCGAGGTGTGTGCGTACGAGGGTGAGGACGGCAGTGTGATGCACGCCGAGCTGTCCTACGGGACGGGCCTGGTGATGCTCGGCTCCAAGGGCCGCGAGGGCCTCTTCGCCAAGACGATGGCGAACGCGGGCCCGGCCGGCGTGTACGTGGTGGTGAGCGATGTGGACGCGCACTACAAGCGCGCCGTCGAGCAGGGCGTGGAGATCCTCATGGAGCCGACGGACCAGGACTACGGCTCGCGGGACTACATGGCGAGGGACGCGGAGGGCAACGTGTGGAGCTTCGGCACGTATGCGCCGGGCGCCGCGGAGTGAGGGGGTAGGCACCCCCTGCTCCCCCGGCGCCTGGAGCTCTGCCGCGAAGGCCCTGGGCCGGGCGGCCCGGTCGTTCTCAACCGGCTTGCACGGAATGGGAGTTGACGCTGGCGGACGTGCCGCCCCTGGGGGCGGGCGGCTGTCTCGCTACGCGCGTCGCGCTATACGGAGCCGTTGTGGACCTGGAAGGCGGCCCGTCGGACCGCCTTGGCCAGGGCCGGGTCGGGGTGGGCCGCGGCCAGGGCGACCAGGACCTGCACGGTGCGCGGATGCCCGACGGCCCGCACCTCGTCGAGCAGTGCCGGGACCGTGCCCTGCACCGCCGAGTCGAGGTGGCGTACGAGCAGTTCGCTCTCGCCGTGGTCGGCCACGGCGGCGGCCGTGTCGACCCACAGCCAGGTGGACTCCTCGCGGGTGAGGACGCCGAGGACGTCCTCGGGGTCGCCGCCCTCGTACTCGGCGAGCCAGAGCAGGGCGTAGGGGCGCAGGCAGGTTTCGGTCGCGGCGGCGCGCACCCCGGCCTCGGCGGGCGCTCCCACGACCCGCAGCGCCTCGAAGGCGAGCCCGCGCAGCAGGGCGTCGTCGCCCCGGGCGACGTCGAGGAGCTCGGTGACGGCGCTGCCGACGGTGCGGGCGGCGGTCCAGGCCCGGTACTCGGCACGGGCCGGGCCCGGAGTAAGGCCGGCGCAGCCGCGCAGCATGTCCTCGGCGGACTGCTCGATGTTCCCGGCGGGACTCTGCGCGGCGACGCAGATCTGCTCCAGCTTGACCCAGACCGCCCAGTTGCCGAGCGGGGTCAGGGTGGCCTGGCCCTCGCCGAGGACGAGCGCACCGACGGCGGCGAGCCCGGCCAGGGCCCAGCCGAGGAGGTGCGGCAGGAGCGGAGGCAGGGACACGGGGTCGGGCTGGGGGCCGTAGGGGACCTCGCAGCGTTCCTCACGGAGTTCGGCGACCCGCTGGCCGAGCAGGTCGAGCAGCGCCGGTACGAGGACCGGCCCGTTGGAGAGCTGGAGGAGGGAGAGTACTTGGGGGACGGCCTCGACGACCTCCGCGACCGCGGTGGGGGCGATGTCCTCCGGGGCGGGATGGACGAGGGACCAGGCGTCGAACAGGGCGACCCAGCCGCGCAGGACGGCCGCGTCGTCGCGGTCCCAGGCGCGCAGCCGCCAGCCGGGCCGCACTGTGGCGCCGTGCAGCTCGACGAGACCGGCGAGCCGGGCCCGGTCCCAGCCGGCCCGCACCTGACCGGGCGTCAAACCCAGTGCGGCGGCGGCCCGCTCGGTCACCGGCGCGGGCAGCGGGCCCGGCCGCCCGGGCCCGGGGGCGCCGCCGCGGGCGCGCTCGGCGTCGGTCCAGCGGGCGACGCGTACGGCGTCGGCGAGCACCGCCCTGGCCTGGCGGGCCAGTTCGGCGGCGGCCGGGGTGCCCGCGGGCGGCCGGGGCGCCGGCCGGGTACGCCGGTCGGTCATGGCCCTGCGGGCGGTGGCAAGAGGTCGGGCTTGCATCGGGTGCGGAGCGCGGACAAGCCGCAGTCTGGAGTCGCGCGGCAACTTCTCTTCAGGCTTCCGGGACGTCACGCAGGCAGTCTTCCCCGTCACTGCCCGAAAGCCCAAACGGAATCGGCCACGATCGCCACGCCGGGGGCTGCGGGGACCGCTGGGGGTCCGGGGGCCGCCTGCCGGAAGAAGACAGCCCGTCACCGCGGGAAAGCCCGAACCGGAATCGGCACTCCCGCCACGCCGGAGGCCACCGGGACTGCCGGGGGTCCGGAGGTCCGGGGGCCGTCCCCCGGGCAGACGCAGTCCCGTCACTGCCCGAAAGCCCAAACGGAATCGGCCGCGATCGCCACGCCGGGGGGCCACAGAGGCTGTTCACATCTGCCGGACCAGGGCCGGACCAGAGACCACCGGGTGTCACATGAGGTGTCACATGAGCGGGGTGAGGAAGCGGCGCAGGGTTTCTTCGTAGGTCTGGGGGGCGGCGTTCCACATGGAGGCGTGGGGAGCGTGCGGGACCGTGTGCAGGGCGATCAGTTCCGGGCGGCGGTCGGCCAGTTCACGGGACGGGCCCCAGGGGGCGAGCGTGTCGTCGGGGCCGTGGAAGAGCAGCGTCGGGACACGCAGGGCCTTGGGGTCGACGGCTTCCTGGAGGCGGTCGCCGTGGAGGCCGGTGCGGCCCTGGGCGGCCCGGACGGCGAGCGGGAGCAGCGCGCCCGGGGTGCCGTGGGCGGTGGCGAGAGCCTTGAGGGTGAACTCCCAGTCCAGTACGGGCGAGTCGAGCACGATGCCGCTGATGCGTTCGCGCAGTGCGGACCGGGTGGCGGCGTGCAGGGCCATCGTGGCGCCGGTGGACCAGCCGTGCAGGACGACCCGCCGGGCCCCGGAGCGCAGGGCGTAGCGGATCGCGGCGTCGAGGTCGCGCCACTCGGAGTCGCCGAGGTGGCCGAGCCCGTCCGGCGAGCGGGGCGCGCCGTCGTCGCCGCGGTAGGCGAGGAGAAGCACCGGGAGCTGCTGGCGGTGCAGGAACTCCACGATGTTCAGGGGGTGTTCGCGGGTGGTGCCGAGCCCGTGCACGGCGATCACCCAGGTGGTGCGGGGGCCGGGCACCAGCCAGGCGGGCAGCGGCCCGAGCTCGGCCGCGATCTCGACGTCCTGGTAGTCGAGCCCGAGGGCGGCGCTCGGGGTGCCGCGGTGCACCTGGGGGGTGAGCCGCACCCGGTCCCCCGCCGCGAGGCTGCCGTGGGTGACCCGCTCCAGACGGCGTACCACCGTGTCGGCGGTGTGCGGGGCGCTGTCGAGGACCTCGCCGACGACGGCGTGGGCGCCCTTCCCCTCCAGGCCGTACGTGCCCGGGCGCAGGGACACGAGCGAGCGGGTCAGGGTGATCCGGCCCGGGGCCGTGGCGTGCACGGTCAGCCGGGGGTCGGTGGGCAGCGGGCGGCCCGGCGGCGCCTTGAGGGCGGCGTCGCTGGCATGGCGTCCGGCGACGACCGCTGCCGCGCCGACGCCGAGGAGTGTGGTGACGGCCGCGGCCGTCTTCGTAGCGGGGCGCACCCCTCCAGTCTCGGCTCGGGCCCGCCGGGGTGCCAGTGGGCGGAGCCCATCGGGGCGGCGGGCCTACGGCCGGGGCTGCCCGTAGCCGCGCAGCCGTTCGGCGACCTCGTCGAGCTGGGCGGGGCTGAGCAGGGACGGGGTGCGGCCGGGCAGGGCCGAGGCGGTGAGCCAGAGCCGGCACATCCACTCCAGCTGGGCGGTGCGGTCGTAGGCCTGGGCGAGGCCGGTTCCGTAAGTGACGGCTCCGTGGTTCTGCAGGAGACATCCGGTGCGGCCCTCCAGGGCGCGCAGCATGTTCTCGGCCAACTCCTCGCTGCCGTACAGGGCGTACGGGGCGACCCGGACCGGGCCGCCGAGCGCGGCCGCCATGTAGTGGACCAGGGGCAGTTCGGTGACCAGGGTGGACACGGCCGTGGCGTGCACGGCGTGGGTGTGGACGACGGCCCGCGCCTCGGTGTTCCGGTACACCGCGAGGTGCATCGGGATCTCGCTGGTGGGCCGGAGCGTGCCCATGACCTGGCGGCCTTCGAGGTCGACGGCGACGGTGTCGGCGGGGCCGAGCCGGTCGTAGGGAACGCCGGTCGGGGTGACCAGGACCAGCTCGCCCACGCGTACCGACACATTGCCCGAGGTGCCGACGACCAGCCCTTGTGCGGCGGTCCTGCACGCCGTGTCGATCAGTTCGGCCCATGCCGCGGCGGTCGCCGCCTCGTCGTCGCTCATGCGGCCGATCCTGCCAGGGCCGAGCGGCCGGGATACGGGAGTTCGGTGGTGATCTTCAACTAGCCTCTGGGTGCTTTGTTCCGTACATCATCGGAATTCTGGGGGGACATCATGGCTCGCGACCACAACCCTCTCCCGCGCCGGGCCCGGGTGCGCGGCGCGCTCACGGGGTTCCTGGCCGCGCTGGCGCTGGGCTGTGTGGCGCTCGCGGCGCTGCCCGGCGCCTCCGCCGCGGACAAGCCGCTCGGCCACGACGTCTCCTCGCACCAGAAGAACGTCGACTGGGGCTCGGCGAAGGACCTGGGCGCCTCGTTCGTCTATGTGAAGGCGACCGAGGCGACGTCGTACCGCAATCCCTACTTCGGGCAGCAGTACGACGGCGCCCGGCAGGCGGGTCTGGTGCGCGGGGCCTATCACTTCGCGGTGCCCGACCAGGCGTCCGGCCGGGCGCAGGCCGACTTCTTCGTGCGCCACGGCGGCGACTGGTCGGACGACGGCTGGACGCTGCCGCCCGCGGTCGACCTGGAGCACAACCCGTACGGCAAGGACGCCAAGGACGGCAGCGGCGGCAAGTGCTACGGGCTGAGTCCGGCCGCGATGACCTCCTGGATCGCGGAGTTCAGCGACGAGGTGCAGCTGCTCACCGGCCGCCGCCCGGTGATCTACACGACCGCGGGCTGGTGGAACGACTGCACCGGCCACAACCGGGCCTTCGCCGCGCACCACGCCCTGTGGCTGGCCCGGTACGCCGACACGCCGGGCCCGCTGCCGGCGGGCTGGTCGTACTGGACGTTCTGGCAGTTCCAGAACGGGAGCGGAAGCCTGCCGGGTGACCAGAATCTCTTCAATGGGTCCTTCGGGCAGTTGAAGCGGTTCGCGGCGGGCCGCTGAACGGCTCCAGCCGGCCAACCGGAAGCGAGAAGTGGCCACAGGCACCGACACGCCCGCCCCAGTTCACCTTCCGTTCACTCAGGTTACTTACGTTCGTCCAGCCACTGACGTCGAACGATTGCCTGGGTAAATGGAACACATCACGCTGCTGCTCGCGATTGTGGTCGTGACAGCTCTCGTGTTCGATTTCACGAACGGTTTCCATGACACCGCCAACGCGATGGCCACCACCATCTCGACCGGCGCCCTGAAGCCCAAGACGGCGGTCGCCATGTCCGCCGCGCTCAATCTGGTCGGCGCGTTCCTGTCGGTGGAGGTCGCCAAGACGATCTCCGGCGGGATCATCGACGAAAAAGGCATCAGAACCGAGGTCATCTTCGCGGCCCTGGTCGGTGCCATCCTCTGGAACCTGCTGACCTGGCTGCTCGGTCTGCCCTCCAGCTCCTCGCACGCCCTGTTCGGCGGCCTCATCGGCGCCGCGGTCATGTCGGCCGGATGGTCCTCGGTCAACGGCTCGACCGTGGTCACCAAGGTGCTGCTCCCCGCCGTCGCCGCGCCGATCGTCGCGGGCATCGCCGCGATGCTGGCCACCCGGCTGACGTACCGGCTCAACCGGAACACCGACGAGAAGGCCACCGCCAAGGGCTACCGCGCGGGCCAGATCGCCTCGGCCGGCCTCGTCTCGCTCGCCCACGGCACCAACGACGCCCAGAAGACGATGGGCATCATCACCCTCGCCCTGGTCACCGGCGGTGTGCTGCACCCGGGCGCGAACCCCCCGCTGTGGGTCATCGTCTCGGCCGGTCTGGCCATCGCGATGGGCACCTACCTCGGCGGCTGGCGCATCATCCGCACCATGGGCAAGGGCCTGACCGAGCTGCGCCCGCCGCAGGGCTTCGCCGCCCAGACCGGTGCCGCCACCGTCATCCTGGCCTCCTCGCACATCGGCTTCTCGCTCTCCACCACCCAGGTCTGCTCGGGCTCCGTCATGGGCGCGGGCATCGGCCGCAAGGGCGGCGTGGTCCGCTGGTCCACCGCCTCCCGGATGGCCGTCGCCTGGGTTCTGACGCTGCCGGCCGCCGGACTCGTCGGCGCGGGCGCGGAGTTCCTCACCAAGCAGGGCACCTGGGGCATCGTCGCCGTCGCGATCCTCCTGATCGCCGGTTCGGGCACCATCTGGAAGCTGTCGCGCCGCCAGCCGGTCGACCACCACAACGTCACCGCCGACGAGATCGGCGAGGCCCCCGCGGCCGAGCCCGCCGGTGTCGTCACCACCGCGATCGCCGCGGTCACCCCGCCGCCGACCGCGGCGGCCGCCGCGACCATCGACCTCAAGGCCACGATCCAGGCCCCGGCCCCGGCGGCCCCTGCCGACCCGCCCACCCCGGCGACGGTCTGACCCCGGTTCTCCGGCACAGCTAAGGAATCCTCATGCACATCGACTGGGCAGCTCTCGGCTCCGTCTTCGGCGTCAGCCTCGTGGTGACCGTCGGCCTGGTGGGCCTGTTCACCCTCGGCATCGTCGGCCTCACCAAGCACGAGGCCGCGGCCTCCGGCACCGGCAATGTGGCGCTGGCCCGCACCGGTGCGTACGTCTGCTTCGCGGCCTGCGCGGCGGCCGTCGCGTACGGGATCTATCTGATCGTCGCCTGACCCACGGACATCACCAGAACCGCCCTCCGGTCCGTTCCGGAGGGCGGTTCTGTGTGGCGCCGCGCACTCTCTCGCACCGCAGGTCAACGGCAAGTTGACGGGTGTTCTCGCAGCGTGGTGGACTGCACCGGCCAGCTACGGCGGCAGAAGAGGAAGCCGGTGCGAATCCGGCGCGGTCCCGCCACTGTCACCGGGGAATGATCCCCGCGAGCCAGGAACTCTCACCGCCGGTCACGTCGAACCAGGGCGCGGACACCCTGAGTGAGGACATACCGCCATGCGCGCCTGCCCGTCGAGACATTCCGGCCCCTCCCGCGACGCCCTGACGGGCTGAGCGCATGCGGGCCGATCGCACCTTCGCCTACGGCGCCACGGCCGGACTCATCGGCGACCTCCTGCTCGGCGACCCCCGCCGCGGGCATCCGGTCGCCGCGTTCGGACGCGCGGCCGGCGCCGTCGAACGCGTCCTGTGGCGCGACCACCGCGGCCGGGGCGCACTGCACACTCTGGTGTGCGCGGGCGGCGCCGCGGGCGCTGCCGTCCTTCTTTCCCGCGCCGTACGAGGCCGGCCCGCCGCATCCGTCGCGCTGACCGCCGCCGCCACCTGGACGGTGGTGGGCGGCACCTCGCTCGGCCGCGAGGCGCGGGCGATCGGCGGCGCGCTGGCCGCGGGCGACGTGGAGGTGGCCCGGGAGCGCCTGCCGCACCTGTGCGGGCGCGACCCGCAGTCGCTGGACGCGGACGGCATCGCGCGGGCCGTCGTCGAGTCGGTCGCCGAGAACACCTCGGACGCGGTCGTCGGCGCCCTGGTGTGGGGCGCGCTCGCGGGCGTGCCGGGTCTGGTGGGCTTCCGGGCGGTCAACACGCTGGACGCGATGGTCGGGCACAAGTCGGCCAGATACCGCAGGTACGGCTGGGCCTCGGCGCGCCTGGACGACGTGGCGGGCTGGCCGGGCGCCCGCCTCACCGCCGTCCTCGCGGCGCTGGCGGGCCCGGACGCCAAGGGCGCGGTACGGGCCTGGCGCGCCGATGCCGCCCAGCACCCGAGCCCCAACGCGGGCCCGGTCGAGGCCGCGTTCGCGGGGGCGCTGGGCGTACGGCTCGGCGGCACGCTCTCCTATGCCGGACGCGTCGAGCACCGGCCGGTCCTCAACGGCCCGGGGCGGGCCGTCGAGGTCGCGGACATCGAACGGGCGGTACGGCTCTCGCGCAGGGTGGGCTGGCTGACGCTGGCCGCCTCCGTCGCGACCAGGGCCGCTGTGAGGAAGGGACGTACATGGGTGGCGGGCTGCTGATCGCGGGCACGACCTCGGACGCGGGCAAGAGCGTCGTCACGGCCGGGATCTGCCGCTGGCTGGTGCGCCAGGGCGTCAAGGTCGCGCCCTTCAAGGGCCAGAACATGTCGCTGAACTCGTTCGTCACGCGCGAGGGCGCGGAGATCGGCCGTGCGCAGGCGATGCAGGCGCAGGCGGCGCGCGTGGAGCCGAGCGCGCTCATGAACCCCGTGCTGCTCAAGCCGGGGAGCGACCGCTCCAGCCAGGTCGTGCTCATGGGCAGGCCGGTGGGTGAAATGAGCGCCCGCGGGTTCTTCGGGGCGGCCGGGGGGTCGTCCCTGGGGAAGGCGCTGCACGGGGGACGGCAGCAGACGCTGCTCGGCACCGTCCTGGAGTGCCTGGAGGAGCTTCGGGGCACTTATGACGCCGTGATCTGCGAGGGGGCGGGCAGCCCGGCCGAGATCAATCTGCGGCGTACCGACATCGTCAACATGGGCATCGCGCGGGCCGCGCGGCTGCCCGTCGTCGTGGTCGGCGACATCGACCGGGGCGGCGTGTTCGCCTCGTTCTTCGGGACGACGGCGCTGCTCAGCCCCGAGGACCAGGCGCTGGTCGCCGGCTACGTCGTCAACAAGTTCCGGGGCGATGTGACGCTCCTGGAGCCCGGCATCGAGATGCTGCGCGGCCTCACGGGGCGGCACACCTACGGGATCCTGCCGTACGCCCACGGCCTCGGCATCGACGAGGAGGACGGCCTCAGGGTCTCCCTGCGCGGGGCCGTACGGGAGTCCGTGGTGGCGCCGCCGGTCGGCGAGGACGTGCTGCGGGTCGCCGTCTGTGCCGTTCCGCTGATGTCCAATTTCACCGACGTGGACGCGCTCGCGGCCGAGCCCGGCGTGGTCGTGCGGTTCGTCGACCGGCCCGAGGAGCTCACCGACGCCGACCTCGTGGTGGTACCCGGCACCCGCGGCACGGTCCGCGCCCTGGAGTGGCTGCGCGAGCGCGGCCTCGCGGCGGAACTGGCGCGCAGGGCCGCCGGGGGCCGCCCCGTACTCGGCATCTGCGGCGGGTTCCAGCTGCTCGGCGAGCACATCGAGGACGAGGTCGAGTCGAGGGCGGGCTCGGTCGCCGGTCTCGGGCTGCTTCCGGTACGGGTGCGGTTCGCCGCCGAGAAGACCCTGGCCCGGCCCGTCGGCGAGGCCCTCGGGGAGCCCGTCGAGGGGTACGAGATCCACCACGGGGTGGCCGAGGTCCTGGGCGGGGACACGTTCATCTCTGATGACAATGGACACAGCTTGGACGGATGCCACGTGGGTGCCGTCTGGGGTACGCACTGGCACGGCTCCCTGGAGAGCGACGGGTTCCGGCGCCGGTTCCTCGAACACGTCGCCCGGGCCGCGGGCCGCCGGTTCGTGCCCGCGCCCGACACCTCGTTCGGCGCGCTGCGCGAGGAACAGCTCGACCGGCTCGGCGACCTGATCGAAGAACACGCGGACACCGACGCCCTGTTGCGGCTGATCGAGCAGGGCCCGCCCGCCGGGCTGCCCTTCATCCCGCCGGGGGCGCCATGAGCACCCCCGCGAGCCCGCGGCGTACAGCACTACTCGAAGGAGAGATCGGCACATGAGCACCCGGTATCCGTTCACCGCCGTCGTCGGCATGGACGACCTGCGCCTCGCGCTGCTCCTGAACGCGGTGAGCCCGGCCGTGGGCGGCGTGCTCGTGCGCGGCGAGAAGGGCACGGCGAAGAGCACCGCCGTACGTGCCCTTGCCGATCTGCTGCCCGAGGTAGGGGTCGTGGCGGGCTGCCGCTTCAGCTGCGATCCGGCCGCGCCCGACGCGCAGTGCCCGGACGGGCCGCACGAGAGCAGTCCCGGCACCGCCCGCGCGGCGCGCATGGTCGAGCTCCCGGTGGGCGCGTCCGAGGACCGTCTGGTGGGCGCGCTCGACATCGAGCGGGCGCTCGGCGAGGGCGTGAAGGCCTTCGAGCCGGGGCTGCTCGCGGACGCGCACCGCGGCATCCTGTACGTCGACGAGGTCAACCTCCTGCACGACCACCTCATCGACCTGCTCCTCGACGCCGCCGCCATGGGCTCGTCCTATGTCGAGCGCGAGGGCGTCTCGGTGCGGCACGCCGCACGGTTCCTGCTCGTCGGCACGATGAACCCCGAAGAGGGCGAGCTGCGGCCGCAGTTGCTCGACCGGTTCGGCCTGACCGTCGAGGTCGCGGCCTCGCGCGAGCCCGAGCAGCGGGTCGAGGTCGTGCGGCGCCGTCTCGCGTACGACGACGACCCGGCCGCGTTCGCCGCCCGCTGGGCGGACGAGGAGGGCGCGCTGCGCCAACGCATCGTTGCGGCACGGGAGTTGCTGCCCTCGGTCGTGCTCGGCGACGCGGTGCTGCTCCAGATCGCCGCCACCTGCGCCGCGTTCGAGGTGGACGGCATGCGCGCCGACATCGTGATGGCGCGCACCGCGACCGCGCTCGCCGCGTGGGCGGGGCGCACCGAGGTGGCGTCCGAGGACGTCCGGCAGGCCGCGCTGCTCGCCCTTCCGCACCGGCGCCGGCGCAACCCGTTCGACGCGCCGGGCCTCGACCAGGACAAGCTCGACGAGACGCTGGAGCAGTTCCAGGACGAGAACGAGGGCGACGACGATCCGGACCCGGGCCCCGACGGCCCGGGCGGTGGCGGCGGAGGCGGCGGGGTGCCGCCGCAGGGCGACTCCCCCGAGAGCCCCGCGGAATCCCCCGAGTCGCCGGACTCCTCCGACGACGTGGAGCCGCCCGCCGCCCCCGCGCCGAGCGGCCCCGGCGAGCGGGCCGCGGTGAAGGCCGCCGAGCCGTTCCGTACGAAGATGCTGAGCGTGCCCGGGCTCGGCGAGGGCGCGGCGGGCCGGCGCTCGCGGGCCCGTACCGACCACGGCCGCACCACCGGTTCGCGCCGGCCCCAAGGGGCGCTCACCAAGCTGCACTTGACGGCGACCGTACAGGCGGCGGCCCCGCATCAGCGGGCGCGCGGGCGATCGGGCCGCGGCCTCGTGGTGCGCCGGGACGATCTGCGCCAGGCCACCCGCGAGGGCCGCGAGGGCAACCTCGTCCTGTTCGTGGTGGACGCGTCCGGGTCGATGGCGGCCCGGCAGCGGATGAGCGCGGTCAAGGGCGCGGTGCTCTCGCTGCTCCTCGACGCCTACCAGCGCCGCGACAAGGTCGGCCTGATCACGTTCCGCGGCAAGGAGGCCGACCTTGCGCTTCCGCCCACCTCGTCGGTGGACGCGGCCGCCGCCCGGCTCGAAACGCTGCCGACCGGCGGGCGTACGCCGCTCGCGGCGGGGCTGCTCAAGGCCCATGACGTGCTGCGCGTGGAGCGGCTGCGCGACCCGTCGCGCCGGCCGCTGCTCGTGGTCGTCACCGACGGCCGGGCCACGGGCGGCCCCGAGCCGGTGGCGCTCGCCGGGCGGGCGGCCCGGCTGCACGCCGCCGAGGGCACCGCGTCGGTGGTCGTGGACTGCGAGTCGGGGATGGTACGGCTCGGGCTCGCCGGGGAGCTGGCGCGCGAACTCGGCGGCACCGCCGTCACCTTGGACGAGCTGCGCGCCGACTCCATCGCCGGTCTCGTCAAGGACGCAACTGGAACTTCGAGGAGGGCCGCTTAATGCCGCAGGGACAGGTCAGTGTCGTACCCGAGGACGGTCTGACGACCCGTCAGCGCCGCAACCGGCCGCTGGTCATGGTGCACACGGGCATCGGCAAGGGGAAGTCGACGGCCGCGTTCGGGATGGCGCTGCGCGCCTGGAACCAGGGCTGGCCGATCGGGGTGTTCCAGTTCGTGAAGTCGGCGAAGTGGAAGGTCGGCGAGGAGAACGCGCTGAAGGTGCTCGGGGCGTCCGGCGAGGGCGGCCTCGTCGACTGGCACAAGATGGGCGAGGGCTGGTCCTGGATCCAGCGCGAGACCGCCGAGGGCGAGCCGACCCACGAGGAGAAGGCCCGCGAGGGCTGGGAGCAGGTCAAGCGCGACCTGGCCGCCGAGACGTACAAGTTCTACGTCCTCGACGAGTTCGCCTACCTGCTGCACTGGGGCTGGGTCGACGTCGACGAGGTCGTCTCGGTGCTGCGCGACCGCCCCGGCACCCAGCACGTGGTCATCACCGGCCGCAACGCGCCGCAGGCACTGCTCGACTACGCGGATCTCGTCACGGACATGTCCAAGGTGAAGCACCCGATGGACGCGGGACAGAAGGGCCAGCGGGGCATCGAGTGGTAGCACGTCTCGTCGTCGCCGCCCCGTCGTCGGGCAGCGGGAAGACCACCGTCGCGACCGGCCTGATGGCCGCGTTCACACGGTCCGGGCTCGCCGTGTCCCCGCACAAGGTGGGGCCCGACTACATAGACCCCGGGTACCACTCGCTCGCGACCGGGCGGCCCGGCCGCAACCTCGACGCGTACATGTGCGGGCCCGAGCTGATGGCCCCGCTGTTCGCGCACGGGGCGCGCGGCTGCGACCTCGCCGTGGTCGAGGGCGTGATGGGCCTGTACGACGGGGCGAGCGGGCTCGGTGAACTCGCCTCCACCGCCCAGGTGTCCAAGCTGCTGCGCGCCCCGGTGGTGCTCGTCGTGGACGCGTCCTCGCAGTCCCGGTCGGTGGCCGCGCTCGTCCACGGCTTCGCGTCGTGGGACCCCGAGGTGCGGATCGGCGGGGTGATCCTCAACAAGGTCGGCTCGGACCGGCACGAGGCGCTGCTGCGCGAGGCGATGGAGGACGTGGGGGTGCCGGTCCTCGGCGCCCTGCGCCGTGCCCCCCAGGTCGACACCCCGTCCCGGCACCTGGGCCTGGTGCCGGTCGCCGAGCGGCGGGCCGATGCGTTGGACGCGGTGGCGGCCATGGGGGAGCAGGTGCGGCAGGGCTGCGATCTGCCCGGGCTCCTGGCTCTGGCGCGGTCGGCTCCGCCGCTGGGGGTGGAGGCGTGGGAGCCGGGCCTTGAATTCCCCCACCCCGCCCCTTCCCGAAAGCCTCCGGCGGTGGGTGGGGACGAAGTTGTTCGGGGGCTGACGCCCCCAAACCCCCGACAGGGCAATATCCAGCCCCTCCGGCGTTTGAGGAGCGGGGGTCCGGGGGCAGAGCCCCCCACGCGGCGGAGCCGCACAGTGTCGCAGCGGGAAGGGGCGGGGTGGGGAAGAGGCTCCGCGCAGCGGCCCCTCGTCGCCGTCGCCGGTGGCTCCGCCTTCACGTTCTCGTACGCCGAGCACACCGAGCTCCTCACCGCCGCCGGCGCGGAGGTCGTCACCTTCGACCCACTCAAGGACGAGCAACTCCCGCTCGGCACAAGCGGGTTGGTGATAGGCGGCGGGTTTCCGGAGATGTACGCCGCCGAGCTGTCGGCCAACGAACCGCTCCGCAAGGCCGTCGCCGAGCTCGCGCGGTCGGGGGCGCCCGTGGCCGCCGAGTGCGCGGGGCTGCTCTACCTCGCGCGGTCGCTGGACGGGCAGCCCATGTGCGGGGTGCTCGACGCCGACGCACGGATGTCGGGGCGGCTCACCCTCGGGTACCGGGAGGCCGTCGCGGTGCGGGACAACAGCCTGGCCGTCGCCGGGACGAGGCTGCGCGGCCACGAGTTCCACCGCACCGTGATCGAGCCGGGCGCGGGCACCGACCCCGCGTGGGGCATCGTGCACCCGGAGCGCCGCGTCGAGGGCTTCGTGCAGCAGGGCGTGCACGCCAGCTATCTGCACACGCACTGGGCGGCCCGGCCGGAGGTCGCCCGCCGGTTCGCCGAGGGCTGCGCGAGATGACGTGCTCAGCCGGCGGTGCCCACCACCAGCCAGATGAACCCCACACCCGCGACGGTGCACAGCAGCGTCGACAGGGCGGGGTGCTCGTGGTGGGCCTCGGGGAGGATCTCGGCGGCGGCCAGATACAGGAGCACGCCGCCGAAGAAGCCCAGATAGCTGCCGAGCAGCTGCTCCGGAAGAGTGAACAGCAGGGTCGAGGCGGCCCCCGCCATCGGGGCGAGCGCGTCGGCGAACAGCATCGCCAGCGCCTTGCGCTTCTCGTTCCCGTACAGGCTGGTGATCGTGTACGTGTTGAAGCCGTCGGCGAAGTCGTGGGTGATGACGGCGAGCGCCACGGCGACGCCCATGCCGGCGCCCACCTGGAAGGCCGCGCCGATCGCGATGCCGTCCATCAGGCTGTGCCCGACCATCGCGGAGGCGACGGTGACGCCGACCTGCGGGGCCCGGTGTTCGCCCGCCCCGTGGGCGGCCTGGCGCACGGCCAGGACCCGCTCGACGACGTGCGCGAAGAGGAAGCCGCCGACGAACAGGAGCAGCGCGCGGGGCACCCCGAAGAGGTCCTCGCCTGCCGCGTCCAGGGCTTCGGGCAGCAGGTCGAGCCCGACCACGCCCAGCATGAGTCCGCCCGCGAGCCCGAGCACCAGGTGGCGCCGGTCAGTGACCCGCTGGGCGGTCCAGCCGCCGACCAGGGTCATCAGGAACGCGCCGAGCGCGACGAATACCGCCATGCGCCCTTGCTAACCGACGGTGCCCGTACTCCGCACGTCCGCGTCCGGCTCCGCCGCCGCTCCAGAGCGGCCTGAGAGGATCCCGCCATGGCCGACGACGCCCGCATCCCCCAGCGCACCGGGCCGCCGCTCGTCGTGGGCGTCGGCGCCTCGAAGGGCGTGTCCGTCGACGAGGTGCTCACCCTGATCGAAGCCGCCCTGTCGGACGCGGGCCTCGATCCGCTCGCCGTCGCCGAACTGGCCACCGTGGACGCCAAGTCGAGGGAGCCGGGCGTCGTGGGGGCGGCGCGGAAACTCGGGGTGCCGCTCGTCGCGTACGCCGCCGACGAGCTCGCGGCCGTCCCGGTGCCGCACGGCTCGGACGACGTACGCGCCGCCGTCGGGACCCGTTCCGTGGCGGAGGCCGCCGCCCTGGCCGGAGGCGGTGAACTGCTCGTCCCCAAGCGGAAGTCGAACCCCACCGGCCGCGCCGCCATGGCGACGTGTGCGATCGTACGTCGACCCCACCTCCGGACGTTCGCCGACCGACGCGACGGACCCCCCACCAGGAGCGAAGCCATGTCCCTGCCTGCCACCGAGGCCCAGCACGATCTGCGTCACCACGGTGACGCCGAGGTCCGCGACGACGGCGGCGAGCTGACCGATCTCGCCGTCAATGTCCGCACCGGCACTCCCCCGGCCTGGCTGCGGGAGCGCATCGCCGGCTCCCTGACCGGGCTCGCCGCCTATCCGGACGGGCGCTCCGCGCACGCGGCGGTGGCGGCGCGGCACGGCCTCCCGGTGGAGCGGGTGCTCCTTGCGGCGGGCGCCGCAGAGGCGTTCGTCCTCATCGCCCGAGCGCTGACGTTCCGTCACCCAGTCGTGGTGCACCCGCAGTTCACGGAGCCGGAGGCGGCCCTTCGCGACGCGGGACACGACGTGCGGCGGGTGCTGCTGCGGGCCGAGGACGGCTTCCGGCTCGACCCCTCGGCCGTCCCCGAGGAGGCGGACCTGGTGGTGGTCGGCAATCCGACCAACCCCACGTCCGTACTGCACCCGGCCCGCACCTTGGCCCAACTCGCCCGGCCCGGGCGGACGTTGGTGGTGGACGAGGCGTTCCTGGACGCGGTGCCGGGCGAGCGCGAGGCCCTGGCGGGCCGCACCGACCTGCCCGGCCTGGTCGTGCTGCGCAGCCTGACCAAGACGTGGGGCCTGGCGGGGCTGCGGATCGGTTACGTGCTGGCTGCCCCGGAGACGATTTCCGCTCTCCAGCGAGCCCAGCCGCTGTGGCCGGTGTCGACCCCGGCGCTGGTCGCGGCAAGCGCCTGCATGGAACCCCGGGCGCTGGCGGAGGCCGAGGCGGCGGCCGTGCGGGGCACCTCCGACCGGGCGCATCTGCTCGCCGGGCTGGCGGAGTTCGAGGAAGTGGCGGTGGTGGAGCCGGCGGAGGGGCCTTTCGTGCTCGTACGGATCGAGGGTGCGGCGGAGGTCAGGGCGCGGCTGCGGGGGCTCGGCTTCGCGGCCCGGCGGGGCGACACGTTCCCGGGCCTCGGCCCTGAGTGGCTCCGCTTGGCGGTACGCGACCGCCCCACCACCAACCGCTTCCTCCAGGCCCTGGACCAGGCCCTGACCCTGACGGCCCGCTGAGCCCGGGGCCCCACCCTGGGACTCCGCCCCAGACCCCGGGACGCCCCCCGCACCACCCCTTCCGGTGAAGATGCCGGTGCGGGCCAGGGTTGGTGCTGTTAGGGGCGCGGGGAACTGCGCGACCAGCCACCCACGGTCCGCAGGCCGAAGGGGGCCCGGGGCGCAGCCCCGCGGGCGGGCGGCACCCCACCCCCCGGGGTCAACCCCGCCCACCCCGCACCCGCGAACGCACAAGCACCCCCGCCCCGCCCACGAGCAGCACCGCCGCCCCGCCCACCAGGTACGGCGTGGCAGAACTCCCCCCGGTATCCGCCAACTTGGTCTCCGACGCGACGCTCTGCGTCACCGCCGTGGAGACGGGACCCTCGTCCGGGGCCGGCTTCGCGGGCGGCGCCTTCGGGGACTCGCAGGTCGCCTCCGCAAGCGTGACCTCGCCCTTGACTACAGCAACGTTCAGATGGAGCGGGTTGACCGAGATCTTCAGCTGAAGAGCGACGGCCGCCGCGGTCCGCGAGGTGGTCGTGGCCTTCGACAGGTCGAGGCCGACCTCCCCGACCCCCGGCACCTGCACCCGCGTCGTCCCGCCCGCCGACAGCGTGACCTTCCTGCCGAGCACGGTCACCGCACCCAGCACATTCGACTTGGCGACCGGTGTACGGCCCGCCTCGCAGACCGCGCTGGAGGTCACCTCCCCCACCTCGACAAGGGAGAGCAGCGGAAGCCCGGGCACGTGCAGCCGGGCGTTGACCAGCCGCGATGCCCCCTCCGACTTCTTCGCGTCGACGCTCGCCTTCGCCGTGGCCACGTCCGCCTTCAGGACATTGACGGGCTGCCCGCCGCCGACCCCGTCGAGCTTCACGGTCAGCGCGGTCTTCTCGGCACCCGCCGGCGCCCGCACCTCGTTGAGCGTGGCCTTCAGCGGTACGTCGACGGCCTTGTTGAGCAGGGAGACGTCGAGCCCGGTGCGCAGCACGACGGCGTCGGCCCGGCCGCCGCCGTCGCCCTCGACGCCGGTCGCCCGCGCGGGCGCGGCGAGCAGCAGCGGCCCGGCGGCGAGCGCCACGCAGGCCGCGATCGCGGCGGGGCGGCGGCCGACCGGACGGCGCGTGGCCGGACCGTTCACAGGCAGGCAGAAGGGCAGGCCGGAGTTGTTGCTGTTCAAAACGGTGGAACCCCCACAGGAGACATGGCAGTCCGGGCGCCCGCCACGGGGACTCGTGGGACTCCTGCGAATCGAGGGGCGCGTCGGCAACTTGGGACACCGAATCTTTACGCACCGAGAGTGAACTGGCGGTCACCTGACGCGAGTTCACCACAAAGGGTGACTTCCATTCTGATATTCGATTGTTCCGGCACTATCTCCCCCTCCCGTCACCCCCGGCACCGACCCGCACCCCGTACGCCGCCCCACCACACCGGCGTACGCATGAAGGGGTTCAACGACCCGGCCACACCTCGCGTACCGTCTGGTCAATCAGGCAATGTATTGGACAGCTCGATTCAAAACAGTGCTACGGTACGACCATGGCCCGACCGAGACAGTTCGACGAGGAGCGGGCCCTGGACGCGGCGATGCGCGCGTTCTGGGCGAACGGCTACGAAGCCACCTCGACCCAGGACCTGTGCGAGGCCACCGGACTGGGCCGCAGCAGCATCTACAACACGTTCATCAGCAAGCACGACCTCTTCGAGCGGGCACTCGGCCGCTATATCGACATGATGACGGCGACCCAGCTCGAACTCCTCGAGGACGAACGACTCGGCCCACTGGAGCGCATCCGGGCCCTGTTCGCCCTGGTCGTCGACGGCGAGATGAAGGAGCGCCGCGACGGGCGCAGCATCGGCTGCCTCTCGGTCAACGCCACGGTCGAGCTCGCCCGCCGCGACGCCAGGGCCGCCGCCCTCCTGGAGCGCGACCTGGCCCGCCGCCTCGACGCGCTGCGTACGGTCATCACCACCGGCCGGAGCGCCGGCGAGATCACCTCCCGGCGCGATCCGCTCACCCTCGCCCGCTACCTCAACTCGGTGATCGCCGGGCTGCGGGTGGCCGGCCAGGGCGGCGCCGACCGTGCCGACCTGGAGGGCATCGTCGACGCCGCCCTGGACACACTCACCAGCTGATTTCCCGTCACCTCCCGGCCCGCCAGGCCGGGTTGACGCATGGGTCAGTTTCGTACTGAACAATCCATAACAAGTAGCCGGCCCCGAACAGGAGCACCTCTGTCATGCCTCGCGCCGTTTACGTACTGGCCCTGGGGATCTTCGCCATGGTCACCAGCGAGTTCGTCGTCGCCGGACTGATGCCGCAGATGGCGGCGGGCCTCGATGTCACCGTCCCTCGGATCGGCTATCTCATCACCGCGTTCGCTCTGGCCATGGCGTTCGGCGGCCCGTTCCTGACCGTGGCCGTGATGCGGCTGCCGCAGAAACGGGCGCTGATGGTGCTGTTCGGCGTCTTCCTGATCGGCAATGTGCTGGCCGCGACCGCCACCACGTACGCGGTCATGCTGCTCGCGCGGGTCGTCACCGGCACCGCCTCGCAGGCGTTCTTCGGTGTCTCTCTGTCGATCTGTGCCCAGCTGACCCGGCCCGAGGAACGCGGCCGGGCCACGTCCGTCGCGCTCAACGGGCTGATGCTCGGCACCCTCCTCGGGCTGCCGCTCTCCACCCTGATAGGTGAACACCTGGGCTGGCGGGCCGCGTTCTGGGCCATCACCGTGCTGACCGTGGCCGCCGCGCTGTGCACCCTGGCCGGAGTGCCCCGGCTCGGCCGGGCCGAGGACGGCGGGGGCTTGCGGCAGGAGATGGCCGTCCTCCGGCGGCCCAGGCTGTGGCTGGCGCTCGTCACCAGCATGTTCGTCATCGGCGCGACGTTCTCCGCGTTCAGCTACTTCAGCCCGATCCTGACCGAGGTCACGGGGTTCGGCAGCGGAGCCGTTCCGGTGCTGCTCATCGCGCACGGGGCCGCGACCGTGATCGGCAACTACGTGGTCGGCCGGCTCGCCGACCGGTACGCGCTCAACGTGCTCGCGGCCGGGCTCGCACTGAACCTGCTCTTCCTCACCGGGTTCGCGCTGCTCGCCCGACTCGCCCTGCCCGCCGTGGTGTTCATGCTGGGCATCGGCCTGGTCGGGGTCACCATGAACCCGGCGATGGTCACGCGGGTGCAGCGCATCGCCAACGCCCGGCCACTGGTGAACTCGGTGCACTCCTCGTTCATCACGCTCGGCGTCGGCATCGGCTCCTCGCTCGGCGGGGTCGGCGTGAACCACTTCGGACTGCGGGCGCCGCTGTGGCTCGGCGCGGGGCTCGCCGCGCTCGGCATCCTCAGCCTGCTGCCCGAGCTGGCAGCCCGTCGGCGGCGCACCAGCGAACTGCCCGTTCCTGAGCGCGAGTTGGTCAGCCCACAACGCGTCCGTTGAGCACGATCCGGCTCGGCGCGGCCAGGGCCCGGACGTCCGCGCGCGGGTCCTGGCCGTAGACCACCAGGTCCGCCGGGGCGCCCTCTTCGAGGACCGGGCGGCCGAGCCACCTCCTGGCCCCCCAGGCCGTCGCGGAGAGCGCGTCGACCGGCGGGATGCCCGCCTTCACGAGCTCGGCGACCTCGGCGGCGACCAGGCCGTGGGCGAGCGAGCCGCCCGCGTCCGTGCCGACGAACACGGGAATCCCGGCGTCGTAGGCGGAGCGCACCGTGTCGTAGCGGCGCTCGTACAACCGCCGCATGTGGGCGGCCCAGCCCGGGAACTTGGCCTCGCCGCCGTCGGCCATGTGCGGGAACGTGGCGATGTTGACCAGCGTCGGCACGATCGCCACGCCCCGCTCGGCGAACAGCGGGATGGTGTCCTCGGTCAGGCCCGTGGCGTGCTCGATGCAGTCGATGCCCGCCTCGACCAGGTCCCGGAGCGAGTCCTCGGCGAAGCAGTGCGCGGTGACCCGGGCGCCGAGCCGGTGGGCCTCCGCGATCGCGGCCTCGACCTCGCCGCGCGGCCAGCACGCGGCCAGGTCGCCCTCGTCGCGGTCGATCCAGTCGCCGACCAGCTTGACCCAGCCGTCGCCGCGCCGTGCCTCCTGGGCGACGTAGGCGACGAGGTCGCCGGGCTCGATCTCGTGGCCGTAGTTGCGGATGTAGCGGCGGGTGCGGGCGATGTGCCGGCCCGCCCTGATGATCTTCGGCAGATCCTCTCGGTCGTCGACCCAGCGGGTGTCGGAGGGTGAGCCCGCGTCGCGGATCAGCAGGGTTCCGGCGTCACGGTCGGTGAGGGCCTGCTTCTCGCTCACCTCGTCCGGCACCGGGCCGTGCCGGTCGAGCCCGACGTGGCAGTGCGCGTCGACCAGGCCCGGCAGCGCCCAGCCGGTCACGGTGAGGGCCTCGCCCGGCGGCCGCTCGTAGGTGATCCGCCCGTCGACCGCCCACAGCTCGTCCCGTACGTCCTCCGGCCCGGCGAGGACCCGCCCCTTCACATGCAGCACCGTGCGATCGCTCATGGTCAGCACTGTACGAGGCGCTGGGTAGTCTCCCTCCAGAGGCTCGAACACCCCGACTTGACCGAAGAAGGCACCGCCGTGACACACCCGCTCCTGGACCTGGCCCCGCTGACCGCCGACCACTTCGCGGCGATCGAGCGCCGCGTGGCCGCCCTGCTCGACACCGATCAGGACGTGGTGATCATGCAGGGCGAGGCGCTGCTCCCCCTGGAGGGCTGTATCCGCGGTGCCGCGCACCCCGGCTCCACCGCGCTGAACGTGGTGACCGGTCCGTACGGGCAGACCTTCGGCAACTGGCTGCGCGACTGCGGGGCCGAGGTGATCGATCTGGAGGTGCCGTTCCACGCGGCGGTCACCGCGGAACAGATCGATCGATCGCTCACCGAACACCCGGAGATCGATTTCGTTTCGCTCGTTCACGCCGAGGCGGCGACCGGCAATACGAACCCGGTCGCGGAGATCGGCGAGGTCGTGCGCCGGCACGGCGCCCTGTTCATGCTGGACGCGGTGGCCTCGGTGGCCGCCGAGCCGCTGCTCCCCGACGCCTGGGGCGTGGACCTGTGTGTGATCGGCGCGCAGAAGGCGATGGGCGGCCCGGCCGGCGTCTCGGCGGTCTCGGTCAGCGCCCGTGCCTGGGAGCGCATCGCCGCCAACCCGAACGCGCCGCGCCGCTCCTACCTCTCTCTCCTGGACTGGAAGCAGCGCTGGATCGACGGCGGCCGCAGGGCCCTGCTGCACGCGCCCGCCCAGCTGGAGATGCTCGCCCTGGAGGCGTGCGTGGAGCGCATCGAGTCCGAGGGCCTGGACGCGCTGATGGCCCGGCACGCCTCGGCCGCCGCCGCGACCCGGGCGGGCGCCGTCGCGCTCGGCGGCGGGCTCGCCCCGTACGTCCACGAGGCCGCGGACGCCGCCCCGGTGGCTACAACGCTGCGTGCGCCGGAGGGAGTTGAGGCCTCGGAGCTGGTCGCCAAGGCGCTCGCCTCCGACCCCTCGCTGCCGCTGATCGCCGGCGGCGGCGCGCTGGCCGCGACGATGATCCGGGTCAACCACTACGGCGTGGACGCCACGCGCGGTGTCGTCCAGTCCTCGCTCGCGGCGCTGGGTGCGGCGCTCGGCGAGTACGGGATCGCAGTGGACCTGGAAGCTGCCCGCAAGGCCGTTTCCGAAACCTGGTGACACTTTTTCCGCGATCCTCCGGCACGTAAAGCACAACTGAATTCTGCAAAACGTTCCACAAAACGGGAAGCTGCTTATCAACCGCAGCTTCCCGTTTTCTTCTGCCCCGACTTTCCGACCTCAAACGCAAAGGTTTCAACAAGGTTCCGGGGCGGTCACATGGGTGTGATCGACTCCACATCCGTTCCTTTTTGTCCGGTAATTCCTGGACAAATCGCCTCGCGCACATGCTCGCGTGATAACACGAACGCCCTCCTTGCACACCCCCTGACGGGAATGCAATTTCAATTTCCGGTCGGTAAATTCGCTCGGCATGACCGCCGCGCAAACAGCAGTCCGTATCGAAAGCCCACGAGTGGAGGACGGAGCCGCGATCTGGCGCATCGCCCGTGACTCCGAGGTACTCGACCTCAACTCCTCGTACAGCTATCTGCTCTGGTGCCGTGACTTCGCGGGGACCTCCGCCGTCGCCCGGGACGACGCCGGCGAGCCGATCGCGTTCATCACCGGCTACGTACGGCCCGAGCGCCCCAGCATCCTGGTCGTCTGGCAGGTCGCCGTCGACCGCGCCCACCGGGGCCACGGGCTCGCCGGGCTGCTGCTCGAAGCGCTGACCGCGAAGGTGTGCGCCTCGCACGGGATCACCGGCGTCGAGACGACGGTGTCGCCGGACAACATCCCCTCCGACCGGCTCTTCACCTCGTACGCGAGGCGGCGCGGCGCGGCCCTCGACCGTGAACTCCTCTTCGATGCGGGCCTGTTCCCCGACGACGGGCACCAGCCCGAAGTCCTCTACCGCATCGGCCCCCTCCACCCCCAGGGAGAATCGCTGTGACCATCACCCCGCCCGCCCTCAGTGTCTTCGAGTCGCTCGAATCGGAGGTGCGCAGCTACTGCCGCGGCTGGCCCGCCGTGTTCGACCGCGCGCAGGGTGCCCGCCTCACCGACGAGGACGGCCACAGCTACCTCGACTTCTTCGCCGGGGCCGGATCACTCAACTACGGCCACAACAACCCCGTACTGAAACGGGCGTTGATCGACTACATCGAGCGGGACGGCATCACGCACGGCCTGGACATGGCGACGACCGCGAAACGGGCGTTTCTGGAGACGTTCCAGAACGTGATCCTGCGCCCGCGCGACCTGCCGTACAAGGTCATGTTCCCCGGCCCGACCGGCACCAACGCGGTCGAGGCAGCGCTGAAGCTGGCCCGCAAGGTCAAGGGCCGCGAGTCGATCGTCTCGTTCACCAACGCCTTCCACGGCATGTCGCTCGGCTCGCTCGCGGTGACCGGCAACGCCTTCAAGCGGGCCGGAGCCGGCATCCCGCTGGTGCACGGCACGCCGATGCCGTTCGACAACTACCTCGACGGCCGGGTGCCCGACTTCCTCTGGTTCGAGCGGCTCCTGGAGGACCAGGGCTCCGGCCTCAACAAGCCGGCCGCCGTGATCGTGGAGACCGTGCAGGGCGAGGGCGGCATCAACGTGGCCCGCGCCGAGTGGCTGCGCGCCCTCGCCGACCTGTGCCGGCGCCGCGACATGCTGCTCATCGTCGACGACATCCAGATGGGCTGCGGCCGCACCGGCGCGTTCTTCTCCTTCGAGGAGGCGGGCATCGTGCCGGACATCGTCACCGTCTCCAAGTCGATCAGCGGCTACGGACTCCCCCTGTCGCTCTGCCTGTTCAAGGGCGAGCTCGACGTGTGGGAGCCCGGCGAGCACAACGGCACCTTCCGCGGCAACAACCCGGCGTTCGTCACCGCGACCGCCGCGCTGGACGCGTACTGGGCCGACGGCCAGATGGAGAAGCACACCCTGGCGCGCGGCGAGCAGGTCGAGCAGGCGCTGCTCGCGCTGTGCGCCGAGCACGGCCGGCTCGGCGCGAGCTACCGGGGCCGCGGCCTGGTCTGGGGCCTGGAGTTCGCCGACCCGGCCCGCGCCTCCGAGGTCTGCGCCCGCGCCTTCGAGCTGGGGCTGCTCCTGGAGACCTCGGGACCGCAGAGCGAGGTGGTCAAGCTGCTTCCGCCGCTGACCATCACGCCCGAGGAGCTCGACGAGGGCCTGCGGACGCTGGCCCGCGCCGTCGCCGCGACCGTCTGATCCGCCCGCACCCCACCGACGTACAGCAAACAGAGAAGGGCATCGACTCACCGTGCTAGTCCGCTCGTTCAAGGACATCGAGAACACCGACCGCCACGTCAGGGCCGCTTCCGGCACCTGGGAGAGCAAGCGGATCGTGCTCGCGAAGGAGAAGGTCGGCTTCTCCCTGCACGAGACCGTCCTGTACGCGGGCACCGAGACCTCCATGTGGTACGCCAACCACATCGAGGCCGTGCTGTGCACCGAGGGCGAGGCCGAGCTCACCAACGAGGAGACCGGCGAGACCCACTGGATCGCGCCGGGCACGATGTATCTCCTCGACGGCCACGAGCGCCACACCCTGCGTCCCAAGACCGACTTCCGCTGCGTCTGCGTCTTCAACCCGCCCGTCACCGGACGGGAGGACCACGACGAGAACGGCGTCTACCCCCTGCTGACCGAACCCGAGGAGGGCTGACCATGACCGCCCAGGATCTCTACCCCACCCGTGGCGCCGCCGAGGTGATCACACCCCGCCAGGACCCGGTCGTCTGGGGGCCGTCCGCCGGGCTCGAATCGTTCGAGCAGGACGGCTTCCTCGCGATCGAAGATCTGCTCACGGACGACGAAGTATCGCTCTATCGCTCGGAACTTGAGCGATTGATCGCCGACCCTTCCGTACGTGCCGATGAGCGGTCGATCATCGAACCGCAGTCGCAGTCCGTGCGTTCGGTCTTCGAGGTGCACCGGATCAGCGAACTCTTCGGGCGGCTCGTACACGACGAGCGGGTGGTGGGCACGGCCCGCCGGATCCTCGGCTCGGACGTGTACGTCCACCAGTCGCGGATCAACGTGAAGCCGGGCTTCGGCGCCTCGGGCTTCTACTGGCACTCGGACTTCGAGACCTGGCACGCCGAGGACGGCCTGCCGCGGATGCGGGCCGTCTCGGTCTCGATCGCGCTGACCGAGAACCACGACACCAACGGCGGCCTGATGATCATGCCCGGCTCGCACCGGGACTTCCTCGGCTGCGAGGGCGCCACCCCGAAGGACAACTACAAGAAGTCCCTCCAGATGCAGGACGCGGGGACGCCGTCCGAAGAGGCGCTCACCAAGATGGCCGACCGGCACGGCATCCGCCTGTTCACCGGCCGGGCGGGCTCGGCGACCTGGTTCGACTGCAACGCGATGCACGGCTCCGGGGACAACATCACCCCGTACCCGCGCAGCAACGTCTTCATCGTCTTCAACAGCGTGGAGAACGCGGCGCAGGAACCCTTCGCGGCCCCGATCCGCCGACCGGAGTTCATCGGGGCGAGGGACTTCACGCCGGTGCGGTGAAGCGCCTTCCCGGCCGGGGGTCCGGGGGTTGCCCCCGGGAGACACAGCATCGGGGCGAGGGACTTCACGCCGGTGCGGTGAACGTCGGCTCCCGGGGGCCGTGCCCACAGAGATCGTTGGTACGGTCCCCCCATGTCCTTGGTCGATGAATCTTCACGAACTCCCGTCACCGCCGCCGACGTCGAGCACGCCGTGCGCCTTGCAGTGACCACGCTGCGGGCCGGGCTCGCGGCGGACTGGGGCGTGAAGGCCGGAACGCTGGAGTGGGACTGCTGGGAGACCGTCGAGCACCTCTCGGACGATCTCTTCGCCTACGCGGTGCAGCTCGGTCCCGCCCAGCCGCCGCTGGACGGCGAGGTACCGTACCTGTGGGAGGCGAAACGTCCCGGCGGCCCCCGCAACGCGGTGCACGCGGACCGCGCGGCGGGGCCGGCCGGGCTCCTGCAGACCCTGGAGGCGAGCGGCGCCCTGCTCACCGCGATGGTCCGCACCACCTCACCGGAGGTGCGGGCGTACCACGGCTACGGCATCTCGGACCCGGAGGGCTTCGGGGCGATGGGCGTCGTGGAGACCCTGCTGCACACGCATGACGTGGCCGAGGGGCTCGGGCTGGCCTGGGCCCCGCCGGCCGGTCTGTGCGACCGGGTGCTCGCCCGCCTCTTCCGGGACGTGCCGGACGACCCGGACCGCTGGCGGGTGCTGCTCTGGGTCAGCGGCCGGGCGGATCTGCCGGGGCGGGCCCGCCCGGAGAAGTGGCGCTGGTACGGCGAGCCGATCGGCTGACACCCGGCACACGCACGGCGAGCCGCTCAGCCCTGGTGCAGCCACACCCTGAGCGGTCCGGCCGCCGTGAAGCCCGCGCGCAGCGCCGCGGCCAGGTCGTCGCCGCTCTCGTAGCCGACGACGGCGAGGCCCGGCCAGGCGCGGGCGACGGTGTCGAGGCAGCCGGACCAGGCCGTGTCCCGGTCTCCGTCGACCGCGTACAGGTTGGAAATGCCCACGACCTGTCCGCTCCTGCTGGCGACCGCTCCCGCCACCACCTTTCCTTCCCCGTCCCGCTCCGCGAGGAAGGCGTGGGCGGATTCGGCGAGCAGTGCCGGCGGGAAGAGCCCTTCGCTGTCCCCGTCGGACCAGGCCCGCTCCCACTCGGTCAACTCGCCCTCGGCACGCACGAGTTGCCACCCCTCACCGGTGGCTCGCGGAGCCGGGCGCTGGATCCACTGCGCGTCGAAGAGCACCTCGAAGCCGGCGCCGGTCAGGTCGAGCGAGGCGAAGCTGTCCTTCACCGAGGCGCCCGGCACCGCGAGGTCGATACGGCCGACGATGTCGCGGGGCGAGGCCTCGGGGGTGAGCGTCACCGCGTCCGGGTAGTAGAGCGGCGTTCTGCGCGGGCTGGTCCAGGCGTACGGTCCCGGCTCCCCCGCGATGCCGTGCGCGCGGCAGAGCGCGGCACACCACTCGGCGTTGTTGCGGACGGCTTCGCGCACCCGCCCGGTGCTGCTCGTGTCCATGGTCACGGCCCGATACTGCATCGCACGCCCGGGCCGTGACCAGCGGATTTCACGCGTCGAGCGCCGGGTAGTCGGTGTAGCCGCGGTCGTCGCCGCCGAAGAACGTGGAGCGGTCGGGAGTGTTGTAGGGGCCGCCCGCCCTGAGCCGGGCCGGCAGGTCCGGGTTGGCGAGGAAGAGGGCGCCGTAGGAGATGAGGTCGGCGGTGCCGTCCTCGACGAGGGCGAGCGCGTCGGGCCCGGTCGGTCCTTCGGTCGCCGCGTTCAGGATGAACGTACCCGAGAACGACTTGCGCAGCTGAAGGGTGAACTCCCGCTGCTCCGGGCTGCCTTCGAGGAGGTGCAGATAGGCGAGGCCCAGTGGTTCGAGGGCGGCGACGAGCGCGGTGTAGGTCGGCTGCGGCTCGGGCTCGGCGATGTCGTTGTACGGGTTGCCGGGCGAGAGGCGGATGGCGGTGCGCTCGGGGCCGATCTCGGCGACGACGGCCTTGGTGACCTCGACGGCGAAGCGGATGCGGCCTTCGACCGAGCCGCCCCAGCCGTCGGTGCGCACATTGGAGTTGGGCGCGAGGAACTGGTGGATGAGGTAGCCGTTGGCGCCGTGCAGCTCGACCCCGTCGAAGCCCGCCTCGACGGCGTTGCGGGCGGCAAGGACGAACTCGCCGATGGTGACCCGGATCTGGTCCTCGCTCAGCGCCTGCGGGGTGACGAACGGCTTCGGGCCCTCGTGGGTGTAGACCTGCCCCGCGGCGGCCACTGCGGACGGGGCCACGTTGATCAGCCCGTCGGGGAGCAGATCGGGGTGGCCGATCCGGCCCGTGTGCATCAGCTGGGCGAAGATCCGGCCGCCCTTGGCGTGCACGGCGTCGGTGACCTTGCGCCAGGCCGCGATCTGCTCGGCGCTGTGCAGTCCGGGGGTGTCGGGGTAACCCTGGCCGACCACGGAGGGCTGGACGCCCTCGGTGATGACGAGGCCGGCGGAGGCGCGCTGGGCGTAGTACTCGGCCGTCGAGGAGGTCGGCGAGTTCCCCGGGCCGTGGGCGCGGCTGCGGGTCATCGGCGCCAGGGCGATGCGGTTGGCGAGCCGGGTGCCGGCCAGGTCGATCGGGTCGAAAGCAGTGGTCACAACAGCCTCCAAGGAGACGTGCAGAAAATATATGGTCGACCAAGTAATGGCGACGAGAGTCACTGTAACGCATTGATTGGCCGACCAAGGTAATCTTGGCGCATGACCTCCGAAGACCCCGCCTGTACTCAGCACTCCCGCCTGCCGAGCGCCGCCGCCTGCGGGCCGTTCAGCCATGCGGTCTCCCGGGTGGCCCGGCTGCACCGCATCGCCGCGGGCCGCCTACTGCGCACCATCGGGCTCTACCCGGGGCAGGAGTTCCTGATGATGCACCTGTGGGACGCAGGGGCGACCCGGCAGTCCGAGCTGATCAAGCTGCTCGAACTCGACCCGTCGACGGTCACCAAGATGCTCCAGCGCCTGGAGCAGGCGGGCTATGTGCGGCGCAGCCCGGACCCGAAGGACCGGCGGGCCTCACTGGTCGAGTCGACCGAGGACGGCTTCGTACTCCACGAGCGGGTGAAGGCGGCCTGGAGCGACCTGGAGAAGCAGACCCTGACCGGCCTCGACCCGGCCGAACAGGCCGAGCTGGCACGGCTGTTGGGGAAGGTCGAGGCCAATCTGTGCCGAACGGCAGGCGACGAGGCCGACTGCGGGAAGTGAGACGCCCGGGGAGCCTCGGCTCCTCGGGCGCGCCCCGGGTTCAGCGGGCGGGCAGCAGGTCGAGCAGCCGGTCCACGTCCTCGGCCGAGGTGTAGAGGTGGAAGGCCGCACGCAGGTTGCCCGCGCGGTTGGAGAGCTCGATGCCCGCGCGGCTCAGCTCCTCCTGGCGGTGGCCGAGTCCGGGCACCGCGACGATCGCCGAGCCGGGCGCGGCCACCGGCTCGTACCCGAGCGGCGCGAGCCCCGCGCGGAAGCGGTCGGCGAGCGCGGTGTTGTGCGCGCGGATGCGTTCGGTGCCCAGCTCCTCGATGAGCGCGAGGGAATGGCGGGCCCCGGTGTACGAGAAGAGCGCGGGGCTCTCGTCGAACCGCCGCGCGGAGTGGGCGAGTTCCTCGACCGGCCCGTAGCAGCTGTCCCACGGGTGCTCGCCGGCCACCCAGCCCGCGAAGATCGCATCGAGGCCGCCGAGGTCGTCGGGGACGGTGAGGAAGGCGACCCCGCGCGGGGTGGTCAGCCACTTGAAGCCGACGGTCACCGTGAAGTCGTACGCGTCGGCGTCGACGGGGTACCAGCCCGCGCCCTGGGACACGTCGACCAGGGTCCGGGTGCCGTGGGCGCGGGCGGCCTCGCGGATCGCGGCGAGGTCGGCGATGCGGCCGTCGGCGGACTGGACCGCACTGACCGCGACCAGCGCGGTGCCCGGCCGCACCGCCTCGGCGAGGCGCTCCAGCGGGGCGGTGCGCACCTTCAGGCCGCGGCGCATGTGGAACGGGTTCACCACCGAGCTGAACTCGGCCTCCGGGACGAGGACTTCGGATCCTTCGGGCAGGGAGGCGGCGACGAGCCCGGTGTAGACGGCGACCGACGCACCGGCCGCGACGCGCCGCCCGGGCACGCCTGCGAGCCGGGCGTAGCCGGCGCGGGCCGCCTCCACGTCGCCGAACATGTCGGTCGGCGCCCCGGCGGCCGAGGCGGCCACGGCTTCGCCCATGGCCGCCACGGTCCGGGCGGGCAGCAGCCCGACACTTGCGGTGTTGAGGTAGGTGGTCTGCGGTGCGAACTCGCTGCGCGCGAGGGAGTCCAGTTCCATGACTCCACCCTGAATCCCCGCCAACCCCAAGTCAATTGGGCAAAATTGGCTTATACCCATAAGTAGCGCTTATGAAAGGGTGTCAGCGGGGAACCTCGCACCCCTCGGGGCCGCAGGCCTCGGCGTCGCCCTCGACGATCTTCAGGGCCGGGGTGCGCGCCTCCCAGGCCTGCTCCAGAGCCTGGGTGAAGACCTCGACGGGCTGGCCGCCGGAGATCCCGTACTTGCGGTCGAGCACGAAGAACGGGACGGCGTTGGCGCCGAGCTCGGCCGCCTCGCGCTCGTCCGCGCGCACCTCGTCGGCGTAGGCGTTCTCGTCGGCGAGCACGGTACGGACCTCGTCGGCGTCCAGACCGGCCGCGACCGCGATCTCGACCAGGACGTCCGCGTCGAAGACGGAGCGCTCCTCGGCGAAGTTGGCCCGGTAGGCGAGGTCGAGCAGCTCGCTCTGGCGGCCGCGCGCCTTGGCCAGGTGCAGGACGCGGTGGATGTCGAAGGTGTTGCCGTGGTCTCGGCCGTCGGCCAGGTAGCCCAGGCCCTCGGCATGCGCGTTGGACGCGACGTGCGCCTCCATCTCGCGGGCCTCCTCGATGGTGCGGCCGTACTTCTTGGCCAGCATCGGGATCACCGGGCCGATGTCGCCCTTGGCGCGGCCCGGGTCGAGCTCGAAGGAGCGGTGGACCACCTCGATGTCGTCGCGGTGGGCGAACTCCGCCAGGCCCTTCTCGAAGCGGGCCTTGCCGATGTAGCACCACGGGCAGGCGATGTCGCTCCAGATCTCGACGCGCATGTCACTTCTCTCAGTTTGTTGAAGGTCGTACGTTTTACGCCAACGCGCGGGGTGCCCAGCCCATTCCCGAGCGCTTCCGCCCAGGTCAGGCCGCTGGGGCCAGCCTGCTGAAGGTGGCCCGGTAGGCACTCGGGGTGAGGCCGGTGCGCCGTACGAGGTGGCCGCGCAGGGAGTCCGCGCTGCCCAGGCCGCTGGACTCGGCGACCTGGTCCATGGCGAGCGCGGTCGTCTCCAGGAGCTCCTTGGCACGCTCGATGCGCTGGTGAAGGAGCCACTGGAGCGGGCTCACCCCGCTCTCGGCATGGAAGCGCCGGGTCAGGGTGCGCACGCTGACGCCCGCGTGCCGGGCCAGGTCCGTCAGGGTGAGCGGCTTGTCGAGGTTGCGCATCGCCCAGCCCCGGGTGTCCGCGCAGACCGTCCCACGCTCGGCGGGCAGCGGGGTCTGGGTGAACTGGGTCTGCCCGCCCGGCCGCACCGGCGCGACCAGCGCCTGTCGGGCCACCTTGTTGGCGACGGCGGCACCGTAGTCGGTGCGGATGATGTGCAGGCACAGGTCGATCCCGGCCGCATACCCGGACGAGGTCATGACATTGCCGTCCTGGACGTACAGGACGTCGCCCTTCAGGTCGAGCGCCGGGTAGCGCCTGCGCAGTTCCTCGGCGAGTTCCCAGTACGTGGTGGCACTGCGGCCGTCGAGCAGTCCGGCCTCGGCGAGCACGAAGGCGCCGCTGCAGATGGACGCGATGCGCACGCCCTCGGCGGCCGCCTTCGCGACCGCGGCCACGGTGCGCGGGTCGGGCTCGTAGCGCTGCCCGGTCCCGGCGACGAGCACCGTGTCGGCGCCCTCGACCGCGTCCAGCCCCCGGCCCACAGACAGATCGAGCCCGCCGGTGGTGGCGATCGGCCCCGGCTCGGGCGTGCAGACGACCAGCTCGTACCCGGGCTCCCCCGCCACCTCGACCTTGCTGAAGAGCAGCTCGGGGATGGCGAGGTTGAACATCGAGACGGGCGAGGGCGCGATGACGGCGACCCGGTGCAGCGGCATGGCCAGAACCTCCGGACATATGGCATTCAGGCCACTACTGTACGCGGCCGACGCTCGCCAAGCTGGGGGCATGCCAACGAACACCGCACTCCAATCCCCGCCCGCCGACCACCGGTTGACCCCGAAGCCGCCGCGCGGAGCCTCCCCCGCCCTGACCCTCGCCGCCTCCCTGCTGGGCTTCGCGCTGATCACCCTGGACGCGTCCGTGGTGAACGTGGCGCTGCCCGCGATCGGAAGCGACCTCGGCGGCGGCATGTCGGGCCTCCAGTGGGTGGTGGACGCCTACACGCTCGCGTTCGCCGCGCTGATGCTCTCGACCGGGGCCTTCGCCGACCGGATCGGCTCGGCCAAGGCGTACGCGCTGGGCACGGTCGTCTTCACCCTGGCCTCGGCGGCCTGCGGCCTGGCCCCGAACCTGGACGTGCTGATCGGCGCCCGCGTCGTACAGGGCGTGGCAGCGGCAGTGGTCCTCCCCGCCTCCCTCGCCCTCGTACGCCAGGCATACCCGGACCCGGCCCGGCGGGCCAAGGCCGTGGCGCTCTGGGCGGCCGGGGGTTCGGTCGCCGTCGCGCTCGGCCCGGTCGCGGGCGGCGCGCTGACCACGGTGTGGGACTGGCGCGGCATCTTCTTCATCAACCTGCCCCTCGGCCTCGCCGCCCTCGCTCTGACCGCCCGCGCACCGCGCACCGAGCGCCGCCCCGCGCCGCTCGACCTGCCCGGCCAGCTGGCGGCGGCGATCGCGCTGGCCGCACTCGCCTTCGCGGTGATCGAGCAGGGCACGGTACGGATCGTGGCGGGCGCCCTCGCGCTGGCCGCCGGGGTGACGTTCTGGCTGATCGAGCGCCACGTCGCACACCCGGTGGTGCCGCTCGGCCTGTTCCGCAGCCGGACGGTGGTCGTCGCCATCGGCGCGGGCGCGGCGGCCAGCGTCGCGTTCTACGGGGTGATCTTCGTCTTCAGCCTGTACTTCCAGCGGGTGCGGGGGGAATCCGCCCTGACGGCCGGACTGATGTTCCTGCCGATGACGGCGCTGATCCCGGTGGTGAACGTGCTGTCGGGCAAACTGTCGACCCGTTTCGGTCCGCGCGTCCCGATGCTGATCGGCCAACTCCTGGCCCTGGCAGGCCTGTTGATCCTGTTGTCGGCCGACGAGCACACCCCCACGCTGCTCGCCGCGTTCCTGATGGTCCCGCTCGCGCTGGGCTGCGGCATCTCGGTGCCCGCGCTGACCGCCGCGATGATGGAGGCGCTGCCGCAGGAGCGGGCAGGGCTTGCGGCGGGCGTCCTCAACGCGGGCCGACAGGTCGCGGGGGCGCTGAGCATCGCGGTGTTCGGAACGCTGGTGGCGGGTGGGGGCGGGTTTGCGCCGGGGCTGCGTACGAGTCTGCTGGTCGCGGCGGGATTGTTCGCGGTGTCGGCGCTGGCGACGCTGAGGCTGCGGCCGTCGGCGGGGTAGCTTTCCCCCACCCCGCCCCTTCCCGCTGTGACACTCTGCGGCTCCGCCGCGTGGCCTCCGGGGGTGAAGGCCCCTGGGGCTCGGCCCCAGACCCCGTTCGCGCCTTAAGGGCGCTCGTCCTCAAATCCCCCAAGGCCTTAAGGGCCAGGGGGTCCCCTGGCCCTTAAGGCCTTGGGGGAGAAGCCGAGAACTTGGGGGAGCGACCAGCCACGCACAACCCGCAGAGGACGCCGTCGTCGTACGCCCAGGGCGCCTCGGGCCCGAACGGCTCCAGCGGGAAGGGCAGTTCGGGCAGGCGCAGCGTCATCCGAAGGTGCCGTTCACGCGGCGGGGCAGCCCCAGCGGGTTGTCGTCGCGCAGCTCCGGCGGCAGCAGGGCCTGGGGGGTGCTCTGGTACGTGACCGGGCGCAGCCAGCGTTCCACGGCGGTGGCGCCGACCGAGGTGGAGGTGGAGGTGGTCGCCGGGTAGGGGCCGCCGTGGTGCTGGGCGGGGGCGACCGCGACCCCGGTGGGCCAGCCGTCCACAAGGACACGGCCCGCCAATTCGGTCAGTTCCGCGAGGAGTTGAGATCCAGATCCTTCGCCCGCCGCCTCCGCGGAGGACAGTTGGAGCGTCGCGGTCAGGTTGCCCGGCAGGCGCGAGAGCACCGCGCCGATCTCGGACTCGTCCGCGTACCGGGCGACGACGGTGACCGGGCCGAAGCACTCCTCCAGGAGCAGGTCGTGCTCGCCCTCCGTGGCCAGCAGGGCCGCCGGTACGGTCAGGAAGCCCCCGCTCACCGTGTGCTCGCCGCCCGCGCCGGGCGTGACCGGGGCCTCGACGCCGGGCAGCGCGGCCCGCTCGGCGACCCCGGCGACGAACGCGTCCCGCATCCGGTGGTCGAGCATGACCCCGGCGTCGGTGTCGCTGACCGCCGCCGTGAGGGCCTTGAGCAGGGCGTCCCCCGCCTCTCCCTCGGGGGCGAGCACGAAGCCCGGCTTGGTGCAGAACTGGCCGACCCCCATGGTCATCGAGGCGCCGAGCCCGGCTCCGATCTGCGCGCCGCGCTCCTCGGCGGCGGCGGCCGTCACCACGACGGGGTTGAGCGAGCCGAGCTCGCCGTGGAAGGGGATCGGCACGGGCCGCGCGGCCGCCGCGTCGAACAGCGCCCGCCCGCCGCGCACCGACCCGGTGAACCCGGCGGCCGACACCAGCGAATGACGTACGAGCTCGACGCCCGCGGTGAAGCCGTGCACCAGGGCCACGACGTCCTCGGGGAGGCCCGCCTGGACGGCCGCGCGGCGCAGGAGCGAGACGCAGAGCTCCGAGGTCGCCGGGTGGTCGGGGTGCGCCTTGACCACGACCGGGCAGCCGGCCGCGAGGGCACTCGCGGTGTCGCCGCCGGGCACGGAGAAGGCGAGCGGGAAGTTGGAGGCCGAGTAGACGGCGACGACACCGAGCGGGATCTTGACGCGCCTGAGGTCCGGCCACGGCGGGGTGCGGGACGGGTCGGCGTGGTCGATGCGTATGTCGAGGAAGGAGCCGTCCTCGACGGCCTCGGCGAACGCCCTCAACTGGGCGGTGGTCCGGGCCAGTTCACCCTTGAGTCGGACCGGTCCGAGCGCCGTCTCGGCGTCGGCGGCCTCGACCACGTGCTCGGCCGAGGCGTCCAGGAGGTCGGCCGCGGTCCGCAGGAACACGGCGCGGACGCTCAGGCCGGCCAGGGCCCCGCGGGCGGCGTGGGCGGCCCGGACGGCCTGGTCGACCTCTTGGGGCGTGGCTTCGACCGCCACCTCTTCACGCGGCTTCCCCGTTCGGGGGTCGACACTCCAGACTGGTGCTGCTGCGCTCACCGCGTTGTCCTTCCACTGCCGGTCCACTCCTGCCACCCACCAGGACTTGTTCGGTATTCTGAACAGAGTTCCCGATGCTGAATATGCTGGGACTCTATTAACGGGCGTTCCGCCTTGGCAAGAAGCCTGGGCGAGAAGGAGCGGGGTGCTGGATGTCGGCTGCCGATTCAGGTGGAGCACAGGTCAAGTCCGCGGTGCGGACCGTCGAGTTGCTCGAGTATTTCGCAGGGCGGCCCGGAATGCACTCCCTCGCCGCGGTCCAGGAGGCCGTGGGCTACCCGAAGTCCAGTTTGTACATGCTTCTGCGCACGCTGGTCGAGCTCGGCTGGGTGGAGACCGACGCGACGGGCACCCGGTACGGCATCGGCGTGCGGGCCCTGCTGGTCGGCACCTCGTACATCGACGGCGACGAGGTGGTGGCCGCGGCCCGCCCCACCCTGGACCGGCTCTCGGACGACACCACCGAGACGATCCACCTCGCCCGCCTCGACGGCACGAACGTGGTCTATCTCGCCACCCGCCAGTCCCAGCACTATCTGCGCCCGTTCACCCGGGTCGGCCGCCGCCTGCCGGCCCACTCGACCTCGCTCGGCAAGGCGCTGCTCGCCACCCACAGCGACGAGCAGGTGCGCAAGCTGCTGCCGGAGACCCTCCAGCAGCTCACCGAGCACACCATCACCGACCGCGAGAAGCTCATCGAGGAGCTGCACCTCATCCGCGAGCAGGGCTACGCCGTGGACCGCGAGGAGAACACCCTTGGCCTGCGCTGCTTCGGCGTCGCGATCCCCTACCGCACCCCGGCCCGCGACGCGATCAGCTGCTCGGTGCCGGTGGCCCGGCTCACCCCGGCCCACGAACAGATGGTGAAGGACGCCCTGTTCGACGCCCGGGACCGCCTGACGCTGGCGACCCGCCGCCTCTGACGGGTCCCCCCTCGCCTCCCCCGCGCGGCGGAGGCGGATCATCGGGGCGCAGGACGCGGCGGGGCGGGGCCGCGCGGGAGCGTGAGGACATGACCACCGTCGCCCTGACCCGCCCCGCGCTCCGCCCCGCCCTGCGGGCCGTGGCCATCGCCGCCTGCCTGCCCTACCTCGCCCTCAAGATCGCCTGGATCTCGGGCAGCCGTCTCGGCATCCCCGAGCACAGCATCCTCCTTGAGCACCGCGCCTTCATGGCACTGGCCAACAGCGGCACCGTGCTCATGGACGCCTGCGTGATCGTGCTCGCGCTGCTCCTGACCCAGCCGTGGGGGCTGCGGGTGAAGGCCTGGCTGCTCGCGCTGCCGATGTGGATCGCCACCGGCCTGCTCGCGCCGATCATGGCCGGATTCCCCCTCCAGCTCCTGGTGCGCGCGCTCGGCGGCACCGTGGACAAGCCCGCCGACACCGGCAGCACCCCGTTCCTCGACGACTGGGTCTTCGGCGTCGTCTACACCGGTTTCATCATCCAGGGCCTCACCCTCGGCACCCTGTTCGCGCTGTACGCCCGCGACCGCTGGGGCCACCTGTGGCGTGGCCGTCTCGGCGGGCTTCCGCGGGACGCCGTACGGCCCGTGACTCGGACGGCCGCCGTCGCCGTGGCGGTCCTTTCGCTGCTGCCGGCCGGTATGCACCTGCTGTGGTCGACAGGTGCGGCGGCGGGCCTCAGCTCGTCCCTGGCCGAGGGGCGAACCTCCGACCAGTACGTCGTGGAGGCGGTGTTCGGGGCGTTCGCCCTGCTGGGCGCGGCGGGGGTGCTGATGGCCGCCTTCGGGCTCGGCCGGTCGCTTCCGCTCCGGGTGCCGCTGGCCCTGGCATGGCTGGGCTCGGGCGCCACCGCCTGCTGGGGCGGCTGGCTCTGGCTCTCCGCGCTCACGGTCACGGACGGCACGGCGGACAGCCCCACCGCGACGATGCACCTGACCTACGCTGTGCAGATGATCGCCGGGATACTTGCCGCCACCATCGGCGCCCACTTCTTCGCTGGACGCTCCAGCCGCCTCGGCCGTACACCGTAATGCGCGCGCTGTTCGGGATACGGGCCCGCCACCGCTGGGTCCATCTGGTCATCGGCGGAGCCCTGTTGATGCCGTACTTCCTGGTGGGCTCGGTCATCGTCGGCTCATCCGCGCCCGGGGTCAGCTCCTTCGACTCGTTCCCGCGGGCGCTCGTCACCTTCGCCGTCGCGCTGCCGTTCGCGGCCGTCACCGGCCTGGTGCCGATCGCCCGGCCGCTGCTCGTGTTCGGCACGCGGGCGCTGTCCGGGGTGGATCCGGCGGCGCTCGCCGACGGCCCCGCACGCTCCCGGGACGCCCGCCTGCGCACCTCCGCCTGGTACACGCTGTATGTCGCGCTCGGCGGGATCCTGAGCGGGATGAGCCTGGCGCTGCCTCCGTTCACGGTGTTCCTGATCGCGCTGCCCGTCTTCCCCGGCCTGCGCCACACCGTGTACAGCACCTCCGGCCCGCTCGCCAGCGGCTGGGGCATCGCATGCGCCCCGGTCGCCGGGATCGCGATGCTGCTTGCCCTTGCGGCCTGTTCGGCGGCGGCCGGGGCGCTGCTCGCCCGGCTCGCGCCGGTCCTGCTCGGCCCGTCGCCCGCCGACCGCCTGGCCGCCGCCGAGCAGCGCGCGGCGGAGCTGGCCGTACGCAACCGGCTCGCGCGCGAGCTGCACGACTCGGTGGGCCACGCCCTGAGCGCGGTGACGCTCCAGGCGAGCGCGGCTCGCCGCGTCCTGGACTCGGACCCCGAGTTCGTCCGCGAGGCGCTCGCCGCGATCGAGGAGACCACCCGGCGCACGGTCGACGAACTCGACTCCGTCCTCGGCCTGTTGCGCCAGGACGACGGCGACCTCGCGACGCCGGACCTCGCCGCGCTGGAGGGCCTGCTGTCCCGCACGGGCCTGAAGGTGGCCTACTCCCTGAAGGGCGATCCGGCCTCGGTGCCCGAGCTGGTCTCCCGGGAGGCGTACCGGATCGTCCAGGAGGGCCTGAGCAACGCCCTTCGCCATGGCGGGAGTTCACCCGTTACCCTTCAAGTCGCCCTGGAGGGCGGAGAGTTGGACCTTGTGATGGAGAACCCCCTGTCCGGGGCCGCGCCGGTGGTGCGGCCGGGCGGCGGACGCGGTCTGCGCGGCATCGCCGAGCGGGCCGTGCTGCTCGGCGGGCACGCCTCGGCGGGCCCGGACGGTGACGTCTGGCGGCTCAGCGCCCGCCTGCCGCTCGGCGGTGCGCGATGAGCGGCGCGATCCGGGTGGTGGTCGCCGACGACGAGCGGATGGTGCGCACGGCGCTGCGGGTGATCCTCGACGCCGAGCCCGGCCTGGAGGTCGTCGGCGAGGCCACCACGGGCGCCGAGGCCGTCTCGGTCGTCCGCGACAGGCTTCCCGACGTCGTCCTGATGGACGTCCGGATGCCCGAGGTCGACGGCATCCGCGCCACCGAACAGATCCTGGCCACGCTGGCCGCGCCGCCGAGGATCGTGGTGGTCACGACCTTCGAGAACGACAGTTACGTGTACGACGCGCTGCGCGCCGGCGCCTCCGGGTTCCTCCTGAAGCGGGCCGCTGCCGAGGAGCTGATCCAGGCGGTCCGCCTCGTCGCGCGCAGCGACTCGCTCCTGTTCCCCGCGAAGGTCCGCGAGCTGGCCGCCCGGCACTCGTCCGCCCGCCCCGCGGCCCCCTGGACGGCCCGGCTGACCGAGCGCGAGGCGGAGGTGCTCCGCCTGATGACGACGGGCCTCACCAATGCGGAGATCGCCGGGCGGATGGGCGTGGGACCTGCCACCGTGAAGACCCATGTCGCCTCGGTCCTGGCCAAGACGGGCACCCGCGACCGCACCCAGGCGGTGATCGCCGCGTACGAGTCGGGCTTCGTACGGCCCCGATGAAGGTTTCCTGAGAAACCGGGACAACAGGAACTCCGCGCTCCGGCCCGTCCGTCTTGCGTACGGGATGAACAAGACAATCAGGCGCGCCTCGGTCTTCTGTCTGCTGATGGTGCTCGCCCTCCTCGGACGAGCCACCTATGTGCAGTTCTACGAAGGCCAGGCCCTCGCGGACGACAAGCTGAACCGGCGGAACACCATCGCGGAGTACTCGCAGCCGCTCGGGGACATCATCGTGGCCGGCTCGCCGGTCACCGGCTCGGAAAGGACCAAGAGCGGCGACCTCGCCTACCGGCGCAGCTACAAGGACGGGCCGATGTACGTGCCGGTCACGGGCTTCGCCTCGCAGGTGTACGGATCGACCCAGCTGGAGGGGATCTACTCCAAGGTCCTCGACGGCAGCGACCCGCGCATGCAGAACCCCTTCGACGCGCTCACCCGGCAGCGCGCGCCCGGCGGCGACGTCCTGACGACCATCGACCCGGCGGTGCAGAAGGCCGGGTTCCAGGCGCTGGGCAACAAGGAGGGCGCGGCCGTCGCGATGGACCCGAAGACCGGCCGCATCCTCGGCATGGTCTCCACCCCGTCGTACGACCCGTCGAAGATCGCGGGGTCCTCCTCCGCCGACGGCGACGTGTGGAAGCAGCTGTCCGAGGACAAGAGCCAGCCGATGCTCAACCGGGCGCTGCGCCAGCCGCTGGCGCCGGGCTCCACGTTCAAGCTGGTGGTGGCGTCGGCGGCGCTGGAGAACGGCCTCTACTCCTCGATCGACGAGAAGACGACGAGCCCCAACCCGTACCGGATGCCGGGCACGACGACGGATCTGCGCAACGAGTCGGCGTCCGCGCCCTGCGAGAACGCCTCGATCCGTACCGCGCTCGAATACTCCTGCAACAACGTCTTCGGCAAGATGGCCGTGGACCTGGGCCAGGACAAGGTGCGGGCGATGGCCGAGAAGTTCGGCTTCAACGACACGAAGCTGGACGTGCCCGTACGCGCCGAGGCGAGTGTGTACCCGAAGAACATGAACGCGTCGTCGACGGCGTTGTCCGGCATCGGCCAGTTCGATGTGACGGCGACGCCGATGCAGATGGCGATGGTGTCGGCCGCCATAGCCAACGACGGTGTGATGTCGTCGCCGCACATGGTGTCCAAGGTGACGGACTCCAAGGGAAGCACCCTCCAGTCGTACCCGGACTCGGACGGCAAGCGCATCATGTCGTCGAAGACGGCCCAGCAGATGTACAGCGCGATGGTGTCGGTGGTCACCGACGGCACCGGGTCCAACGCGAAGATCGACGGTATGGAGGTCGGCGCCAAGACGGGCACCGCCCAGCACGGAGTGGACAACTCCAAGAAGCCGTACGCCTGGTTCACGTCGTTCGCCAAGGACGCGAAGACCGGCAAGGAGGTCGCGGTGGCCGTGGTCATCCAGGACTCGGACGCCGAGCGCTCGGAGGTCAGCGGCAACGGCCTGGCGGGCCCGGTGGCCCAGGCGATGATGAAGGCCGCACTGGCCTCGCAGTGAGGCCCGGTCCGGGGCGCACGCGGACGGACGAGCGCCCCGGACCGGAGTGTTACGCGTTCCGGATTACCGGCTACGGCAGGAAGTACATCGGGTTCGGGATCTTGTACGTGTTGTCGGCGTAGCCGCCCGAGAGGTCGGTGTACTGGTCGCCGAGGTTGGCCACGATGTTGTAGCCGAGCGACTCGATGTGCTTGCGGGTGCCGGCCTTGTAGTCGACGGTCGAGCAGGTCCAGGTGGGCTTTCCGCAGCTCAGGTAGGCCGGCGGGTTGGCCTTGTCCTTGAGGAAGAAGTGCGCGGCGTCGACCGGCACGTTGTAGCCGGCCTTGGTGAGGTTGGCGGCACTGGCGTTGCGCTGGGAGGCGTCGCGCCCGGTGAGGAAGAAGACGGTGACGCCGCTCTTGGCCGCGTAGTTGACCAGGTCCGGCATGCCGAACACGGCGATCGACTGCGCGCTCTGCACATAGGCGTCGAAGGCGGCGGCGCTGTAGGCGAAGCCGTTCTTCTTCTCGTAGTCGTACGTCAGCAGCGTCGTGTCGTCGACATCGAGCACGATGGCGGGCTTGCGGCCGTCCCGCCCGGGGTGCTCGGCGGCGTGCTTGATCTGCCGCTTGGCACGGGCCTCGATGTCGGCAACCTGCTTGGCGTAGTTGCTCTTGGGCGACGCCTGGAACTTCCCGGAGGCGTCGGCGGTACCGCCGTAGTACGCGTTGATCTTGTCTTCGACCTTGGTGATGTTCGGGATCTCGCGATCCGACTTCGGCGCGGCGTTGTCGGCGGAGGCCGCGCCGACGCCGTAGAAGGCGACGCCGGTGACGGCGAACGCGGCGGCGGTGGCTGCGGCTTTGGTGAGAGTGCGCATGGGGATTGTCTACGCGCATCACATGGCGTCCCGCCAGGGGAAATGCGGAAATCTTTGCCGCACTGTGTCCTACCGGGGGTAGGGCCGCGGGGCGGGTGCCGCCCCGACTGAATGCGCCGGGGCCCCGCCCCAGACCCCGGTGGGCCGCACCCCGCCCGTTCCCGCTGTGACACTCTGCGGCTCCGCGGCGTGGCCTCCGGGGGTGTCCGTCGGGCTGCGGCCCGGTGGTCGGCTCCTGGGGCTCCGCCCCAGACCCCGGGAGGCCCCGCCCCGCCCCTTCCCGAGACCCTCCGGAGGTATGTCGGTGGTTCGGGTGCGGGTTGTGTGTGGCTGGTCGCGCAGTTCCCCGCGCCCCTAGCTGGGTTGACCCTGGCCCGCACCGGCATCTTCAGCCTGTCCGGCGTTTGAGGACGAGCGCCCTTTAGGCGCGAACGGGGTCTGGGGCGGAGCCCCAGGAAACCGGCTTCACCCTTCCAACCCCCGGAGGGTCTCGGGAAGGGGCGGGGTGGGGGGATCTCGCCGCAGGCGCCTACCCCAGCACCCCCGCCTTCCGCACCGCCTCAAGGTCCGCCCCCGACGCCAACCCCGCATGGTAGAGGCGGAGTTCGGTCGCGCCGAGCGCCGCCGCCCGAGCCGCGTCCTCCGCCAGCGCCTCTGGGCGGCCCCCCATCCCCGACACCACCGTGAGGTTCGCCGCGAGCACCCCCGAAGAGCCCTGCGCGGCAAACGGCGCGAGAAGGTCCGGCCCGCCCGCGCAGGGCACCACCACCCCGTCGGCCACGCCGAGAACGTGCCCGGGGTCGACCCCCGCGTTGGCCCCGCACCGCTCCGGCCGCGGATCCGCGTGCAGCAGCACCTGGAACCCCGGCCCGCCCCGCTCCCGTACCGCCGCGACGGCCGCCTCCTGCAGCTCCCGTGCAACGCGCGTACGGAACTCCAGCGTGCCCGCGAGTAGTTCGGCGCCGGATGCCCCCACCGGCCCGCCCCGCCACACCGGCTCCAGCGCCTCCCGTGCCCGGACCCTCAACTCACCGGCATCCAGGCCGACTTCGCCGTACCCCCGCTCGCACGACGCGCAGAAGCAGAGCGACATCAGATACTCCGCGATGTCGTCCAGCGCCACGCCCGCGATCTTGTCGTGAGCGTGCAGATGCGGGAGGCCGTACCAGCCGCAGGATTCGAGCTCTGTGCCGCCGGCCCCGGGGCGCGCCGCCGCCTCCGCCGCCAGGGCGACGAGATAGGCGCGGACTCCGGGCTGGGCGATGCAGGGAGCCCAGGGGTAGCGGTCGCCGTACGCGTTGACCACCGACGTCTCGGGGTGCTCCGCGCCCAGCCGGGAGTTGTGCGCGAGCACCACCCAGGAGTGGACGTCGAGACCGGCCGCCGCCAACGACGCGGCGGCTTCGCCGTACGCGTCGCCCGGCGCCCAGGAGCCGGCCGCGTACGGCATCAACTCCCGCCCCCGCCAGTACAGTTCGTCCGGCGGGTACAGCACCGCCGCATGCTCGGCCGTGACGATGCGATGCCGCGGGTGGCGCGGGGTCAGGGCGCGGGTCGAGTGGTAGGCGGAGGCCAGCGTCACCTGGCGTAGGCCGAGGTCCGCGATACGGGCGGGGGCGTCCGGGTCACCGAGGACGTCCCACGGATAGAGGAACGCGGACGCCTTCACGCGGACGCCCCGGACGCACCGGCCCCGCCCTCCCCCGGAGCCAGCAGCCCCCGTCCCCGCTCGATCAGCGCGGCCAGCTGCTTGACGTGGTCCGCGTCCGGCTCGCTCAGCGGGGGCCGGACCTCGCCCACCTCCAGGCCGCTCAGCCGCACCCCAGCCTTGACCAGCGACACGGCGTACCCGCGCCCCTGGTTGCGCAGTTCGACGAGCGGCACGAAGAAGCCGTCCAGGAGGCGGTTGGCCAGGGCGTCGTCGCCGGATTCGAGGGCCCGGCAGAAGGCCAGCGCGATGTCGGGGGCGAAGCAGAACACGGCGGAGGAGTACAGGGTGATGCCGATGCCGCGGTAGGCGAGGCAGGTCAGTTCGGCGGTGGGCAGGCCGTTGAAGTACAGCGGGTCCAGGCCCGCCGAGCGTACGGCGCTCACGATCCGCTGCATCAGGTCGAGGTCGCCCAGGCCGTCCTTGAAGCCGATGATGCCGTCGACGCGGGCCAGCGCCACGGCCGTTTCGGGGGTGAGGACCGCGTTGTCGCGCTGGTAGACGATGACGTCCAGGGAGGTCGCCGCGGCCAGTTCGGTGTAGTGGCGCAGCAGGCCCGCCTGGTCGGCGACGACGAGGTAGGGCGGCATCGCGAGCAGCCCGTCGGCGCCGGCCTCCTCGGCGAGGCGGGCGTACTCGACGGCGAGGGCCGTGCCGTATCCGGTGCCCGCGACCACCGGGACGCGGCCCGCGCTCTCCTCGACGGCCGCGGCGACGCAGGCCCGGAACTCCCGCGGGGTCAGGGCGTGGAACTCCCCCGTGCCGCAGCAGGCGAAGACGGCGGCGGCACCCGCCTCGATCCCGTTGCGCACGTGCACGCGGAAGATGTCGAGGTCGAGGCCGCCGTCGGGCCCGTACGCGGTCACGGGGAAGAACAGCGGTCCGCTGACGTGAGTGAGGCGGGCGGCGAGCGGGGCTGAGGTCACGGGCTGCTCCCTGAACAAGGACCGTCGTGCACAATTCTGACTGACGTCTATATTTCTGAACGCAGCCACGCTAAGCCCGCCCCCAGGCGGCGGTCAAGGTGAACGACCTTGACGCGCGGGCGGATTCGACACCTTCGCGGTCTACTTGACGACCTTCGACCGCGCTCCCTAGCGTGTCCACGCATGTGAATCATGTCCATGGATGCAGCAAACCCGTCCATCCGCAGCCCCCATGAACGGCCCCGCACCCCGAGGAGAGCCCATGCCCCGTCCCCGCACCGTCCTGCTCACCGGCGCCGCCGGCGGGCTCGGCACCCTGATGCGCGGGCTGCTCCCGGCGTACGGGTACGAGCTGCGGCTCCTGGACATACTGCCGGTCCCCGGCGCGCCGGACGCGATCACCGCCGACCTCGCCGACGGGGACGCGCTGCGCGAGGCGGTGCGCGGGGCCGACGCGGTCCTGCACCTCGCGGGGATCTCCCTCGAAGCCTCCTTCGACAAGATCCTCAAGGCCAACATCGAGGGCACGTACAACCTCTACGAGGCCGCGCGCCAGGAGGGCGTACGGCGGATCGTATTCGCCTCCTCCAACCACGCGGTCGGCTTCACGCCCCGCCCGCAGGGCTCGGGCGACCCGCTGATTCCGGTCGCCACCGCGCACCGGCCCGACACCTTCTACGGGCTTTCCAAGGCCTTCGGCGAGGACCTCGCGCAGTTCTACTGGGACAAGCACGGCCTGGAGACCGTCTCGGTCCGCATCGGCTCCTGCTTCCCGGAGCCCACCTCCGTACGGATGCTGTCGATCTGGATGAGCCCCGGCGACGGGGCCCGGCTCTTCCACGCCGCGCTCACGGCCGAGCGGGTCGGGCACAGCGTGGTGTACGGATCGTCCGCCAACACCCGCCTGTGGTGGGACCTTTCGTCGGCGCGGGCGCTCGGTTACGAGCCGCGGGACGACTCCGAGCAGTACGCGGAGAAGCTCGTCGCCGAGGAGGGCGAGCTCGACCCGGTTCTGCCCGAGCACGCCTGCCTCGGCGGCCACTTCACCACCGACCCGCCGATCTGGCCGCACTGACACCCCCTGGAGCGGGGAGAACGCGGCGCCGACATTCGGGCGAGGTTCAAGGAACCGTAAAGCGGCGCCGCTCGTTTCCGGGACATGACCGCAATGACCCCCGGCTCGAACCTTCCGCTCCCGACCACCCGCGTGACGGTGGACGTCGCCGCCCCCGTGCGGCTCGACGTCTCGGGCCTGCTGCTCACCGCCGACGGCAAGGTGCGCTCGGACGACGACTTCGTCTTCTACAACCAGCCGCAGGGCCCCGGTGTCACCCACCGCTCCGGCGGCGGCACCGCGCCCGACGCGATCGTCGTGGACACCGCTGCCGTGCCGCCCGGCATCGAGAAGATCGTGGTGACCGCGAGTCCGGACGCGGCGGGCCAGACCTTCCAGGGCATCGAGCCTACGGCCACGTTGCGCAACGGGGACGACGGCGGCGTGATCGCCACCTTCACCCCGCCCCGGCTCGGCACCGAGACAGCCCTGGTGGTCATGGAGATCTACCTGCGCGGCGGCGCCTGGAAGGCCCGCGCGGTGGGCCAGGGGTACGCCAACGGCCTGGCCGGGATCGCCACGGACTTCGGCGTCTCGGTCGAGGAGCCCGCGGCACCGCCCGCCGCACCCCCGATGCCGTCCGCCCCGCCGGTCGATCCGCGTCTCGCCGCCCCGGCCCCGGCGGCCCCCGCGGCACCGGCCGTGCCCGCCGCCGCGCCCGCGAGCAGCGGGAAGATCAACCTGGACAAGGGCCGGGTCAGCCTCCAGAAGAACCAGACGGTCTCCCTGGTCAAGGGCGGCCGCCCGCTGCTCTCCCAGGTCAAGATGGGCCTCGGCTGGGAGCCCGCGTTCCGCGGCAAGGACATCGACCTGGACGCGTCGGTGATCGCGTACGGCCCGCAGCGCAACCATCTGGACAGTTGCTACTTCGGCAAGCTCTCCATCCTGAACGGCGCGATCAAGCACTCCGGCGACAACCTGACGGGCGAGGGCGCGGGCGACGACGAGGTGATCGTGGTCGACCTCGGCCGCATCCCCGCCGAGGCCACCGGCCTGGTCTTCACCGTCAACTCCTTCTCCGGCCAGAAGTTCACCGAGGTCGCCAAGGCGTACTGCCGCCTGATCGACGCGGCGAGCGGCGAGGAGCTGGTGCGCTTCGACCTGACCGGCGCGGAGCCGCAGACCGGCGTCATGATGGCCAAATTGATCAAGCAGTTCTCCGGGGAGTGGGAGATGACCGCGCTCGGCTCGTTCGTGAAGTCCCGTACCGCCCGCGGCATGGTGAAGCCCGGGGCCGAGGTGCTGTAGCGCGCCACGATCGCCAGGTGAGGGCGGCGGGGCCACGGGCCTCGCCGCCCTCACGCATGCGACCACCCCTGGCCCACCCGGGCCACCCCCGCCCGCTCCTGCGACCGCCCCTGTTGGAACCCCACAACACTCCTGGGACAAATCGCTGCCTCCCTACCATTCGCGCGAAGCCACCTCCCCTGGCAGAGTCGGAGCATGAGCGATCTTGGAGAAGTACTCGTCACCGGGCTCGGCGCGATCACTCCGCTCGGCGCCGACACCGCGACCACCTGGGCCGGGATGCTGGCCGGTACGTCCGGCGCGGGACTGATCGAGGAGGAGTGGGCGGACGGCCTGCCGGTGCGGGTGGCCGCCGCGCTGTCCGTGGACCCCTTCTCGCTGCTCGCCCGGGTCGAGGCGCGCAAGCTTGACCGTTGTGAACAACTCGCGATGATCAGCTCCCGTGAGGCCTGGCAGGACGCGGGCACCCCCGAGGTCGCACCGGAGCGGCTCGCCGTGGTGATCGGCACCGGCACCGGGGGCGTACTGACCACCCTGGGCCAGGACGACACGTTCGAGCAGAGCGGGGCCCGGAAGCTCTCCCCGTACGCCGTGCCGATGCTCATGCCGAACGGGCCCGCCGCCTGGGTGTCCATGGAACTCGGCGCGCAGGGCGGCGCCCGCACGCCGGTGAGCGCCTGTGCGTCGGGCGCCGAAGCGATCGCGATGGGCCTGGATCTGATCCGCGCGGGGCGGGCCGATGTGGTGGTGGCCGGCGGCACCGAGGCCTGTCTGCACCCGTTCACGATCGCCGCGTTCGCGCAGATGAAGGCGCTGTCGACCGAGGACGCGGATCCGGCGTCGGTGTCCCGGCCGTTCGACAGGGACCGCAGCGGCTTCGTGATGGGCGAGGGCGCGGGGATAGTCGTTCTGGAGCGGGCCGAGTTCGCGCGGGCCCGGGGAGCGCGGGTGTACGGGTCGGTGGCCGGGGCGGCCGTCACGTCCAGCGCGGACCACATCACGGCCTCGGACGTGGCCGGTCAGGTCCGGGCGATCGAATCGGCGCTGCGGGACGCCCGGTTGAGCCCCGCCGACATCGGCGTGGTGCACGCCCACGCCACCTCCACCCCGTCGGGCGACCTCGCGGAGGCGGAGGCGGTGGCCAAGGCCATCGGCACGCACCCGGTGGTCACTGCCACCAAGTCGATGACCGGCCACATGCTGGGCGCCTCCGGCGCGGTGGGAGCGATCGCGGCGCTGCTCGCGCTGCGCGACGGCACCGTGCCCGCGACCCGCAACCTGGACAACCTCGACCCGGCGGTGACGCTCGACGTGGTCGCGGGCGAGAGCCGTACGGGCTCCTGGGACGCGGCGCTCGCCAACTCCTTCGGGTTCGGCGGGCACAACGTGAGCCTGGTGCTCGGCCGGGCCTCCTGACCTCCCGGCCGGCGGGGCCCCTGCGGGACGCCGGCAAGCGGCCGCCGCGTATAAACGGCAGGGCAACCGCCTTCGACCCGGGGAGAGTTCATGAATCTGCCGGCCACCGACCGCCGCGTACTCGTCAGCGGGGCCTCCCGCGGACTCGGCCGCGCCGTCGCCCAGGCGTTCGCGGCCCAGGGTGACCGCGTGGCCGTGCACTTCGGGTCCCGGGAGGAGGAGGCCCGCGAGACCCTCGACTCGCTGAAGGGGTCGGGGCACGCGCTGGTCGGCGGCGATCTCACCGACCCCGCCGGGGCGCGGCGCGTCGCCGATGCCGCGGCCGACGCGCTCGGCGGCATCGACGTCCTGGTGAACAACGCGGCCGTGAACCTCCGCCATCCGCTCGCCGAGACCCCGTACGAGGAGTGGGCCGAGCTGTGGCAGCGGCACGTGAGCGTGAACCTCCTCGCCACCGCCAACCTCAGCCATCTCGCGGCGTCCCGGATGATCGAGCAGGGCACCGGCGGGCGGATCGTGAACATCGGCTCGCGCGGCGCCTTCCGCGGCGAACCCGACCACCCCGCCTACGGGGCGACCAAGGCGGCGGTGCACGCGCTCGGCCAGTCGCTCGCGGTGTCGCTGGCCCCGTACGGAATCGGGGTCGCCTCGGTCGCGCCCGGGTTCTTCGAGACGGAGCGCGTCGCGGGGCGGCTGAGCGGGGCGGAGGGCGAGGCGATCCGGGCGCAGTCGCCGTTCGGACGGGTCGCCTGTGCCGAGGAGATCGCGGAGGCGGTGCGCTGGCTCGCCTCGCCGCTCGCCCAGTGGTCCTCGGGCGCGGTGCTCGACCTCAACGGGGCGTCACACCTGCGGACTTGAGCCTGGGGCCGCATGCAGCCCGGTGCCCCCTGGTCAACAGATCAGGGGGACACCGGCATCAGCCTTACAGCCACGGCCAGTCGGCCGAGCGGCCCGCTTCGTGCAGCGGCACCATGCGGAACGCCGCGTCCGTCAGGCCCGCGAACACATGGCGGTTGTCCGTACCGGACGGGCCGTGCCCCACCCGGTACCCCGCGAGGTTCCAGGTGTAGACCGGCACGTCCGCCGGGACCAGCGCCGTCGGGTCGCCGCCGTAGTGGTACGAGGCCTGCTCGTCCGTCACGATCAGCACCCGGTCGTGGCGGCGGTAGTGCTTCCGGACCGCCTCGGCGGTGTTGGTGCCGCCCAGGTCGCCGAAGCGCTCCAGGATCTTCAGGACGGACTCCCCCGCCCTGTACTTCACCCGCGCGCTGTCGGTGCCGAACTCCACGAGGTCGGCGTCGGCGGCCCGCAGCGCGAGCGCCGTACCGAAGATAGCGGCCGCGTCCGCCCGGTTGAGCCGGGAGCGGTCCGAGAGCGGCGACCACATCGAGCCCGAACGGTCGACCAGGATCAGGGTGCGCCCGCCGAGCGCGGGCACGTTGGCCAGCGAGTGGCCAAGCGCCTTCTCCAGCGGATACGACCAGCGCAGCGACGGCGCGTGCTGGTACGCGGCCAGGTAGCGGAACGGGAACTGCCGGGACTTCGCGACGACTTCGGGGTCCGATATCTTCGCGGCGACCGAGGCTGCCACCTCGTCCGAGACGCCCGCCTCGTCGAAGTTGCGCAGGTTGCGGACCAGGGCCATCGGGCCCATCGACGGGATGACCGCCTCCCAGGCCTCCTTGTCCATCGGCCCCTGCAGCCAGCCCGCGAGCGCCTCCCAGGTCAGGCCCGCCCCGGCAAGCCGCTCGGCGCCGTCCGGCGCGAGCACGACCGCCCGGCGCTCCTGGACCGGCAGCTCCATCAGCTCGCGGTGCGCGCTCAGCACCCGGTCGCCGGCCGGCGGCACCGCGGTGTCGGGGTGGTGGCGGCGGTCGAGCGCGTACCGGAACAGCTCGCCCTGCCAGGGCTTGGCCGGGTCGGGCGCCGCGTGCACCAGGTTGAGGATGTCGCCGAAGCGGTACCCCTTGGACGCGGTGTCGTACTTGAGCAGCGACTTCCCGCTGTAGAGGCGGCGTACGGCATCGGCGATCCCGCGCTTCACGGGCTTGGGCACGTTCCGGCCGTACATCGAGGTCCAGTAACCGAGCAGTTCGCCGGGCTCGTCCGGGCGGAGCAGCACCGAGGCGACGACCTGCCGGTTCGACGGGCCTCCCGCGGCGCCCGCGTCGAGGCGCGCCTTGACGTACTCGGCGGCGCCGACGACCGAGGCGGTACGCATCCCGCCCTCGCCGCGCAGCCAGCCGAGCAGGCCCGCGGTCCACTCGGGGTCCTCGACGGCGAGCCGGCGCACGAGCGCCGCGAACCGGCCGTCGCGGGCCTCGCCGGTCTCGTAGAAGGTCTGCTGGGAGACGAAGTTGGCGACCGCGAGCAGGAAGAGCTCGGACCGGGCGTCCCGCAGGTGGCCGGGGGCACCCTCGTGGGTGAGAGCGATGGCGCCGGTGGACGCCACGGGCGACGTGGTACGCGCCTTGGTGGCGCGCAGGTTGAACCGAGCCATGGTGAATGGCCTCCCGAGATCGAATTCGGCGACGGCGGATTTTGTTGGAGGAAGTAGCCGTGGCCTGCGCACCGGGAGGTGCACGAACTGATGAGTGTGGGTGCCTCGGAAGCAGGTCCCGCCTGCGCATCCGGACGAGTTCGACCTTAGGCGGGAGGCCGGACGGCGCGCCAAGTATTTTCGCGGGGGTACGTGGCCCGGCAGGAGCTCAGGGCTTCAACTGGCCGCCCGTCAGACGCAGTTGGAGAAGTGGCGGAGTGTCGGACACTCCGACCGCCCGGAGGCCGTGCGGCCCCCGGGCGATCGGAGTGTGATGAGGCGTCAGGCGCGGGAGCGGGCCTTGAAGGCCGCCTTGCGGGCCTCCTTCGCCGTGGACTTGTCCGGGTGGAGGCGGCCCATCGCCTCCAGGACGTCGGCGGTCGCGGAGTGCTCCACCCGCCAGGCCGCGTCGAAGAACCCGCTGTGCTGGCCGACCAGGCCCTCCACGAGTTCCTGGAGCTCCTCCAGGTCGCCCTCCACCGCGAGCTGCGCGGCGATGGTGTCGATGGCCAGCCAGAAGATCATCGCCTCGGACGGCGGCGGCACGTCGGGGGCGCCGCGCTCGGCGAGCCAGACCCTGGCGAGGCCGCCCAGTTCGGGGTCGGGCAGCACCTCGCGCACGGCGGGTTCGGCCAAGGCGCCGGTCAGGGCGAGTGCCTGCTGGCAGTGCAGCCGGCGCAGCGGGCCGCCCTCGTCGCCGCCCCGGGCCGCGGCGAGCAACTCCCCTGCCGCTTGGGCCGGTTCGCGCCGTGCGAGCCACTGCTCGGTCTCGGCGCGGGCCGAGAGCTCCGGGAAGAAGGCGATGCCGTCGAGCAGCGCATCGGCGCCCTTGTCGGCCAGGTCGCCGACGGCCGGGGCGTCCACGCCGGCCTCCAGCATCCGGGCGCGCACGCCGTACAGGCCGAGCGGGGTGAGGCGGACCATTCCGTAGCGGGAGACGTCCTCGTCGTCGACCGGCGGGGCGGGCTCGTCGCCGACCTCGGCCATCAGGGCCTCGTCGACGGGCTCGTACTCGACCAGGCCGATCGGCTCCAGGAGCCGGAACTGGTCGTCGAGGCGCATCATCGCGTCGGAGACCTGCTCCAGGATGTCGTCGGTGGGCTCGCCCATGTCGTCGGGGACGATCATCGAGGCGGCGAGCGCGGGCAGCGGCACCGGCCCTTCGGGGGTGCCGCCCTCGCTGACGGTGAGCAGGTACAGGTTGCCGAGGACGCCCTCCAGGAAGTCGGCCTCCTCCTCGGGGTCCCATTCGAGGCGGTCGAAGTCGATCTCGCCGTTCTCGCCGACCAGGTCGGCGAAGTCGTCGATCATCGGTGCGGTCGCATCCGCGAAGACCACGTCGAAGGCGTCGAGCCAGACGGCGAGCACGTCGTGCGGCGAGCCTGAGGTGAGCACGGAGAGGTTGTCGCCGGCGGAGGCGGTGCCCTCGGCGTCCTCGTCCTCCTCGCCCGCGGAGTTCGGCGTCTCGGGGGCGTCCTCGATGTCGACGAGGCCGGTGTCGACCGCGACCCGCCAGGCCTCGCTCGCGTACGCCGGGCCGTCCTGGTCGTCGCCCAGGCCGAGTTCGGCGGCGGCCGCGGGCAGCTGCTCCTCGACGAGTTCGCCGCCCGCGCCGACCCGGGTGTCGGGCCCGGCCCAGCGGGCGAGCCGCACGGCGCGGGCGAGCAGCGGGGCGGACAACGCGTCCCGGGCCAGCTCCGCCTCGGAGTTCAGCCGTACCGGCGGCAGGGTGGGGCGGTCTCCGGACATCTGGGGGTACTCCTCGGCCGTACGGTCTGGGCGCTCTGGTCGCGCTGGGTCAGCGATGGTTGAGCGGCACCAGCGTAGACGCATTTCGCCGGGTTTCGCTGCGCCGGTGGTGCGCACCCGGCGCCCGCCCCCGCCGCTCCCGGCTCCGCCCCGGCGCGCCGCCGGCGGCAGCCGCACCCCGTCCCCGGGGGTTCATGTACCCGTCGGTTTTGATCCACCCGAGAACTCTTGACAACTCCCCACCCCAGACAAGAGATTGACGCGCGTAGAACCGCACCGCCGCACGCGCCTTCTCTCTCATCTCCTTCCCTCATCACCTCCGGAGCACCTGAATGCCCGTTCCCAGAACCGCCGCCGTGTCCGCCGTGGTCGCCACCGCACTCGCCGCCGGCCTGGTCTGCGCCGCCACCTCGCAGGCGGCCCCCGCCGCCCCCGTGCAGGCGAAGATCCATGACATCCAGGGCACCACCCGGATATCCCCGCTCGCGGGCCAGCAGGTCACGGGCGTGACCGGCGTCGTCACCGGCGTACGCGCCTACGGCTCCTCCAAGGGCTTCTGGTTCCAGGACACGGCGCCCGACAAGAACCCCGCCACCAGCGAGGGCATCTTCGTCTTCACCGGCTCGAACCCGACCGTCGCGGTGGGCGACGCCGTGGACGTCTCCGCCACTGTCACCGAGTACGTGCCCGGCGGCCTCGCCTCGGGCAACCAGTCGCTGACCCAGCTCTCCAAGCCGACCGTCACGGTCGTCTCCTCGGGCAACGCCGTGCCCGCGCCGGTCGTCATCACGGCCCGTTCGGTGCCCGACCGCTACACGCCGAACGGCGACCCGGCGGCCGGCAACAGCGTCAACGGCCTGACCCTCCAGCCGAAGAAGTACGCCACGGACTACTACGAGTCCCTGGAGGGCATGAACGTCCGCATCGGCACCTCGCGGGTGGTCGGCGCCACCGACCCGCACTCCGAGCTGTGGGTCACGGTGAAGCCGCAGGAGAACCGGACCGCCCGCGGCGGCTCGCTCTACTCCTCGTACAACGACCAGAACACCGGCTGCCTCCAGATCCAGAGCCTGATCCCGACCGCACAGCAGGCCTTCCCCACCGCGAACGTGGGCGACACCCTGACCGGGACCACCGAAGGCCCCCTGGACTTCAGCCAGTTCGGCGGCTACACCATCACCGCGCGCACGCTCGGCACGGTCAAGGACAACGGTCTCAAGCGCGAGGTCACCCGCAAGCAGCGCACGGGCGAGCTGGCGGTGGCCACGTACAACGTGGAGAACCTGGACCCGGGCGACCCGCAGTCGAAGTTCGACGCGCTGGCGCAGGGCGTCGTCACCCACCTGGCCTCGCCGGACATCGTGGCCCTGGAGGAGATCCAGGACGACAACGGCGCGAAGAACGACGGCACGGTGGACGCCTCGGCGACCGTGAAGAAGTTCACGGACGCGATCGTCGCGGCGGGCGGCCCCGCCTACCAGTGGCGCTCGATCGACCCCGAGAACAACAAGGACGGCGGCGAGCCCGGCGGCAACATCCGCCAGGGCTTCCTCTTCAACCCGGCGCGGATCTCCTTCACCGACCGTCCCGGCGGCGACTACAAGACCGCCGTCGGCGTCACCGGCACCAAGGGCCACCCGGCGCTCACCCTGTCCCCCGGCCGGATCGACCCGGCCAACCCGGCGTGGACGGACAGCCGCAAGCCGCTGGCAGGCGAGTTCGTCTTCAAGGGCAAGACGGTGTTCGTGATCGCGAACCACTTCGCGTCGAAGGGCGGCGACGAGAGCCTGGTGTCGCAGCACCAGCCGGTGCCGCGTTCCTCGGAGGCCAAGCGGCTCCAGCAGGCCCGCGCCGTCAACGCCTTCGTGAAGCAGCTGCTCGCGGCCGACAAGCACGCGGACGTCCTGGCGATCGGCGACTTCAACGACTTCGACTTCTCGGGCACGACCAAGGCCCTGGAGGACGGCGGCGCGCTGCGCTCGGCCTACCGGACGCTGCCGAAGAAGGAGCGTTACTCCTACGTCTACCAGGGCAACACCCAGGTCCTGGACCAGGTCCTGACCAGCCCCGCCATCCGGGGCTTCGACTACGACAGCGTGCACATCAACGCGGAGTTCGCGAACCAGACCAGCGACCACGACCCTCAGATCATCCGCTTCCACCCGTAGCGGCCGCCGGGCCGGCCGGGGAGGCGGTACGTCACCCCGGCCGGCCCCGGCTCACTCGGCTCCGTCGCCCCGGATCGCGGCGACGGCCCGGCCGAGCAGCGAACGGAGCAACTCCCGCTCCTCGGCTGTGAATTCACGCTCGATGCGGCGCTCGATGGCCACCGCCCGCTCGTCGGCGGTGGCCAGTGTCGTGCGCCCCTCGTCCGATCTGCTGACCCGCCCCCTCTTCGTGCACCTCGCCACCAAGGGCCCGAACGGCACCCCGCACGTCAACCCCGTCTGGCAGGAGTGGGACGGCGAGTTCCTGCGCTTCACCACGACCACCACGCGCCGCAAGTGCAAGAACGTCACCGCCGACCCCAAGGTCTCCGTCTCGGTCAACGACCCCGACCAGCCCTACCGCTATCTGGAGGTCCGGGGCACGGTCGAGCGCGTCGAGCCGGACCCGACGGGCGCGTTCTTCGACGTCCTGGCCAAGCGGTACGGGCTGGAGTACGAGGCGCCGGTGGGCGACGCCGAGCACCGGGTCGTCCTGGTCGTACGGCCGGAGCGCACCACTTCGCAGTGACGGGCCGGGACATCAATTCAGCAGCACTACAGTCACCCGCCAAAAACTCTAAGTAGACGTTAACTCCCGGCCGGGCAAAACTGCCCTTATGACGACGACTTCGACCCCATCGAGCCCGCTCCGCCCTCCTCGCCCCTTCGGGCGCGCGCTGTGCGCCATGGTCACGCCGTTCACGGAGTCGTACGAGCTGGACCTCCCGGCCGCGCAGAAGCTGGCCGCGCACCTGGTCGACAACGGGTGCGACGGCCTGGTCCTGAACGGCACGACCGGGGAGTCGCCGACGACCTCCGACGAGGAGAAGACCGCGCTCGTACGGGCGGTGGTGGAGGCGGTCGGCGACCGGGCGGCGGTCGTGACGGGGGTGGGCAGCGCGTCGACCGCGCACACCGTCGCACTGGCCCGCGCGGCCGAACGGGCGGGCGCAGACGGCCTGTTGGTGGTGACCCCGTATTACAGCCGCCCCCCGCAGGCCGCCGTGGAGGCCCACTTCCGTACGGTGGCCGACGCCACCACACTGCCGGTGATGCTGTACGACATCCCGGGCCGCACGGGCACGCGGATCGAGGTCGCCACGATGCTGCGGCTCGCGGAGCACGAGCGGATCGTGGCGGTGAAGGACTGCGCGTATGACCTGCTCGGCTCGACGAAGGTCATCGGCCGTACGTCGCTGGCGTACTACTCGGGCTCGGAGGAGCTGAACCTTCCGCTGTACGCGGTGGGCGGGGCGGGCCATGTGAGCACGGTGGCGAACGTGGCGCCGCGCGAGCTGAGGGCGGCGCTCGATGCGTACGACGCGGGCGCACCTGCGGAGGCGGCCCGCCTCAACCAACTGACCATCCCCCTGACGGAGTTGATGATGGCGTCGGGCCTGCCGGGCGCGGTGACAGCGAAGGCGCTGCTGGGATATCCGGTCCGGGCGCCCTTGCAGGCGGCGGGACCGGAGGAGGTGGCTCGCCTGCGGGCGGCGCGGGCCCGCTTGAACGCGGGGTGACCCCCGCCCCTGCCCCACGTGCCGGGCCGGGCAGGCCACTTGCACAGTTCCCCGCGCCCCTAGCAGGATCGATGCTGGCCCGCGCGGACATCCCAGCCCGTCATGGGGGTCCCCCCTGGCCCTTAAGGCCTTGGGGGAACTTGAGGACGAGCGCCGTTCGAGCGCGAACGGGGGTGCAGGGGGCAGAGCCCCCGCCCGGGGTCCGGGGCAGAGCCCCGGTGACCCCGGCCCACCGGACGACCCCGGCTAGTTGTGGGCGTGCAGGACCTCGTTCAGCCCGCCCCACACCGCATTGTTCGGCCGAGCCTCGACCGCCCCCGTCACCGAGTTCCGGCGGAACAGGATGTTGGACGCCCCGGACAGCTCCCGCGCCTTGACGATCTGCCCGTCCGGCATCGTCACCCGCGTACCGGCCGTGACGTAAAGGCCCGCCTCGACGACGCACTCGTCGCCCAGCGCGATCCCCACGCCCGCCTCGGCGCCGACCAGGCACCGCTCGCCGATGACGATGCGGACGTTGCCGCCGCCGGACAGCGTGCCCATGGTGGAGGCGCCGCCGCCGATGTCGGAGCCGTCGCCGACGACGACGCCGGCGGAGATGCGGCCCTCGACCATGGACGTGCCGAGCGTGCCCGCGTTGAAGTTCACGAAGCCCTCGTGCATGACCGTGGTGCCCTCGGCGAGGTGGGCGCCGAGGCGTACCCGGTCGGCGTCGGCGATGCGTACGCCCTTCGGAGCGACGTAGTCCGTCATGCGGGGGAACTTGTCGATGGAGGTCACCTGAAGGTGCAGCCCCTCGGCACGGGCGTTCAGACGTACCGTCTCGACCTCGTCCACCGCGACCGGGCCGAGCGAGGTCCAGGCCACGTTCGCGAGGAGGCCGAAGACGCCGTCCAGATTCTGGCCGTGCGGCTTGACGAGGCGGTGCGAGAGGAGGTGCAGGCGCAGGTAGGCGTCGTGCGCGTCCAGGGGCTTGTCGTCGAGGGAGGCGATGACCGTGCGGACGGCGACGACCTCGACCCCGCGGCGCTCGTCGGCGCCGACAGCCTTGAGCGCACCCGCGCCGAGGAGTTCGGCGGCGCGCTCGGCGGAGAGGCGCTCGGTTCCGGCGGGGCCGGGCTCGGCGACGGTCACGAGCTCGGGGGCGGGGAACCAGGTGTCCAGGATGGTGCCGTCGGCGGCGATGGTGGCGAGGCCGGCGGCCGCGGCGCCGGTCGTAGCAGTAGTCGTGTCGGTCATGACCCAAAACCTAACCGGCCGCGGCCCGCCGGGGCGAACCGGTCTCAAGTGCCGGTCCCGTGTCCGCCCCGGCCGGCGCACCGGGCCGGCCGCGCGCCCGGTACGGCCCCGCGTACAGGCGGGCCGCTGATCTGCGACATACCGCCATCGCGATTGCGGGAAGCTCGCACGCCCAGCGCCACCCCGGTCAGGGTGTGTACTCGTAGCCGATCGTGAAGCGCGGCGGCAGGCACCACTCCCCGTACTCGATGATCCCCTCGGCGTCGGACCAGCGGTGAGCGCCGGCCAGCACCGGTGCTCCCACCGGCAGGGCCAGGGCGCTTGCCTCACGGGCGTCGGCCTCACGGGCGTGCATGTCGTCCCGGGCGTGCGTGATCGTGCGCCCCGTGACCTCCAGGATCCTGGCCGTGAGCCCGTGGTTCCGGCCGGGCGAGGTGTTGAGCAGATCCGGCACCAGGGCGGCGAACGGTGCCGGGTACCAGGTCACGGCGAATACGGTGCGAGTCTTGCCGCGTCCGGCGAGCCACTCCCGGCGCACGGCCTGGTCCCCGGCCTCAAGGTCCAGGATGTCCGCGACGTACAGCGGCGGTTTGATCAGTTCGGCGGCGGTCACGCGCGATGTCTCGCCCTCGGCGAGGAAGCTCTTGACCCGCCGGACGCGCTCCAGCCGGTCCTTCGGCGTCAGGGTCCACACCGGGTCGTCCTCCACGAACGTCCCGCGCGGGGTGGTCCTGATGTACCCCTCCACCTGGAGCGCTTGCAGCGCACGCGACACCGTGGCCGCAGCGGTCTGCCAGCTGCCGGCGATCTCGCGGTTGGTCGGAAGCCTGGCCCCGGGTTCGAGCTCCCCGGACATGATCCGTTCGCGGAAGTGGTCGGCGATCTTCGTGAACGTCTTCTCTCCGGGCATCTGCCGTTCTCCTCACGGGAGTTGAGCACTTCGGACGCTCGGCACACTAGTGCACTGACCACCCTTGTGGAGTGCTTCTAACACTCCGAAGACTGAACTAGTACACAGACGATTCGGGGGGACGAGGGGAGCAACACCATGTTCGCGAGCCAACCGCCGGGGAACGGCCACTACTCCATGCCGCCCGCCGTGGCGCCGATCCAGTGCACAGAAGGGTGCGCCCCCTGCTCCGCCCTCAACGCCCAGCTCCGCCAGGCGGTACAGGACCGCAACCAGTCGGCCGAGGTCGACGCCCGGGTGAAGATCAGGCGGCACATGCGCCAGGAGCACGGCACGGAGATCCCGCTCCCCCCGGTCCCGTAAGCCATGTAAGTTCCTTAAAGGAACGGACTATGGCAACATGATCCCGGCAGGTCAACCGGACGGGGGTCGGTTGGCCTGCCGGCATCGCGAAAGGATGGGCGCATGCCTCAACGCACCCGACTCGACGACGAACACTGCGCCATCGCCCAGGCCCTGGACGTGGTGGGCGACTGGTGGACCCTGCTGATCGTGCGCGACACGGCACGCGGGGTGCACCGGTTCGACGCGCTCCAGCGGGAGCTCGGCATGTCCCGCAAGGTCCTCGCCGAACGCCTGAAGCTGCTCGTGGAGTGCGGGGTCCTGGTGCGCGAGCCGTACCAGGAGCGCCCGGTGCGCCACGAGTACCGGCTCACCCCGCGCGGCCGCGCCCTGCTGCCCGTACTGATCGCACTCCAGGACTGGGGAGACACCTGGGTGCTGGGAGAAGGAGAGACGATGGCCACCTCGACGGAGACGTCAGGCGAGACCGAGCGAGTGCGGGAGCTGGTCGGCACCCGCGTTCCCGAGCTCCAACTGACCGATTTCGACGGAGAGTTGAGGGATCCCGTCGCGGCTTCCACGCCGTACACGGTGCTCTACTGCTTCCCCGGCGCCTACGCCCGCGCCGAGTCGTACCCGCCCGGCTGGGCCGGGATTCCCGGCGCGCGCGGCTGCACCCTGGAGTCCTGCACCTTCCGCGACCAGCTGGCCGGGTTCACCGCGGCGGGCGCCACCGTGCACGGCGTCTCCACCCAACGCCCGGACGAGCAGCGGGCGTTCGCCGACAAGGAGGCCCTGCGCTTCCCGCTGCTCTCGGACGCCGGGCTCGACCTGACGGCGGCGCTGCGCCTGCCGACGTTCCGCACGGCGGGGGTGAGCCGGCTCAAGCGGCTGACGCTGGTGGTCGACCGGGACCGTACGGTGATCGAGGCGATCTATCCGATCACCGACATCGAGGCGAGCGTGCGGGCCGCGCTGTCGGCGGTGCTCCGGGCGGGTGCCTGAACTCGCACCTCGGCGGTCCCCCGCCTGGACCCGGCGTTCAGTGCGCCGCGCCGCCCAGGTTGAGCAGCACCACTCCGCCGATGATGAGGGCGATCCCGGCGATCTTGGCGGCGGTCATCGCCTCCCCCATGAACACCATGCCGACGGCGGCGATGACGGCCGTGCCCACGCCTGACCAGATCGCGTACGCGGTGCCCACCGACATGGACCGCAGCGTCAGCGACAGCAGGAAGAAGGCGAGCAGGTAGCCGGCGCCGGTGATCAGCGAAGGCCAGAGCCGGGTGAATCCCTCGCTGTACTTCAGCGCGGAAGTCGCGGCGATCTCCGAGCCGATGGCGCAGGCGAGCAGGACGTAGGGCATGCGGACAAGGATATCCGTGGATGCGTACGCCCGTACATAACGAAAGTCCACGACGGGCCCCGCCTCACCTCCCCAGCAGCCTGCCGAGCAGGTCCCGCGCGTACCCCTCGTCGTACGCGCCGCCGGTGAGCAGGGACTGCAGGCAGATGCCGTCCATCACGGCGACGAGTCCGCGCGCGGTGACCGGGTCGGTGTGCCGGGCGAGCAGTTCGGCGACCGAGTCGGTCCACTCGGCGGCGACCGGGCGAAGCGCGGGGCGGCGCAGGGCCGCGAGGTAGAGCTCGTACTCCAGCTCGGCGCGGGCCCGGTCCCCGGTCAGCCACTCGCCCATCAACCGGGCCAGTTCGACGGCCAGATCCGCGTCGGGGTCCTCCAGCCGCACACAGTCGCGCACCGCCGTCGCGAAGCCCTCGTTGGCCTGGCGCAGGGCCGCGACGAGCAGCTCGTCGAGTGTCCTGAAGTGGTACGTGGTCGAGCCCAGCGGCACATCGGCCTCGGCGGCGACCGTGCGGTGGCTGAGCCCCGCGATGCCGCGCTCGGCGACGACCCTGATCGCCGCGTCGATGATGCGCCGGCGCCGGTCGGGGTCGTAGCGGCGGGCCATCAGCGGCCTCCGGTTGTTCCGGCCTGGTCACAGAGCATGCCCCCGACCGTACCCGGGGGCCGTGCGGGCTACCGTAAAGCTGATCGATCAGGGGACGGGACGTGCGGAAACGTACGGGAAGTGCGAGGTTGCCGTGACGCAGGACATGGGGTGGGGCCCGGGTGCCCAGGGCGGGCCTCCAGGACCGCCGCCCGGGTGGGGCCCGGGATGGGGCGGTGGCTGGATGCCACCGCCGCCGAAGCCGGGTGTGATTCCGCTCAGGCCGCTGACGGTCGGCGACATACTCGGCGGGGCGTTCTCGGCCCTGGGCCGCCACTGGAAGCAGCTCTTCGGCGTGGCCCTCGTCGCGTACGGGATCGCCGCGCTGGTCGTCGGCGGCACGGTCGCGATCGCGGTGGCCGCCGTGCACGCCCACCTCGACCCCGTCTTCGACCAGCCCTACGGTGTGGACCCGGTACGCGCCGACGTGCAGCCGGTGGTGATCGCCGGGGTCGTCGTGTTCCTCGTCTCGATGGCGATGTGGCTCGTCTCGATGGCGCTGGTGTACGCGGCCGTCCCGGCCGTGCTCCAGGACGCGGTGCTCGGAAGGCGCACCACGTTCGGCCCGACGTGGCGCAAGGCCTGGTCCCGGTTCCCGGCCGTGCTCGGCGCGCTGGCGCTCCAGTGGCTGGCCATGATGGGCGCGCTGGTCGTGTTCCTGGCGCTGATGCTGGTGACGATCCTGTCGACGTCCCGCCACGACGCGGCGCCGGTCGCTCTGACGATCGTGTTCCTGCTGGTCTTCCTCGGCCTGACCCCGGTCGGCATCTGGCTGTGGGTGCGCTTCGCCTTCGCGCCGGCGGCCGCGGTCCTGGAGAACCAGCGGCCCGTCGAGGCGTTGCGCCGCTCGGCCCGCCTGGTGAAGGACGCCTGGTGGCGGACGTTCGGCATCGTGCTGCTCATCGGCATGATCAGCGGGATGATCGGCTACTTCGTCCAGCTGCCGTTCACCTACGGCGGGATCTTCGCGGCCATGCCGCTGGCCCTGGCGAGCGGCGACGCGGTCGGCCCCAAGATCATGGCCGTCGTCGTCATCGCGGTGCTCTACCTGATCGGCACGGTGATCAGCCAGTTCCTTTCGACCACCCTGCCGCAGCTCGCCGCCGGCCTGCTCTACATCGACCAGCGCATCCGCCGCGAGAGCCTGGCCCCCGCGCTGGCCGACGCGGCCGGTGTCCCATCGGCGCCGGCCCCGCCGATGGGCACCTGGTAGCGCCGGGTCAGCCGGTCACGGTGAACCACGTGGCCCGGGACTTCTTCCACTCGGGGTGGGTGAGGTCCTTGGCCTCGGTGCCGTCGCCGTAGAGGTCGGCGGAGCCGTCGTCGGTGATGAACTGGGCCCGCGCGCCCGCCTGGTTCAGGTCCGGCACGTCCACCACGGCCTCCCAGCCGCCCGGGTCGCCAGTCGGCAGGTCGGCCCGCTTGACGGGGGCGTGCCCGGCGACGCCGTCCCACGAGTAGACCGCGTACGGGTCGGAGTTGTCGTCCGCGGCCCAGGACCCGGCGACGATCAGGTACTGGTCGGCCGCGTTCTTGCGGATGTCGCGGATGCTGAGCCCGCCGAGATCGAGCTCGATGGGCGTGCCCATGACGGCCTTGGCCCCGCTGCCGACCACCTTGTCGAAGTTGGTGACCGGCACGATCAGCGCCTTGCCGCCGGTCTTCGGCGGCACGAGCGGCGCCCGGAACCCGATGTACGCGGTGCTCGTGGAGCCGGGCGCAAACTCCAGGCCCTCCACGTTGAACCCGTCGATCTGCTTGGGCACCTGGCCGGCGGCGGTCGCGGCCGTGAACCCGTACCGGTCGCCATTCGCGTGGTCCCAGGCCACGAGGTCGTCCCGCAGCTTCTTGTACGAGCCGCCGAGCGTGAGCTGGGTGCTCGCGCCCGAGCCGGTGACGGTGGTGGTGAACACGGTGTTCCGGTCGGCCTTGTACTCGCCGTCCTTGTTGTTGCCCAGCGAGCCGGTCCAGTAGATCGTGTTGCCGACGCGGGCGGCGCCCTCGATGTCGATCTCCTTGGACACCCCGAGCCGGGAGCTGAAGTCCCAGGTCTTCACGGGCGCCCCGGAGGCCGAACGGTCGTACATCCGCAGCGTGTTGGACTCGTCGTCGGCGACGACCACATACCCGCCGCCCACGTCCACGGCGGCGGAGGCGTCACTGGACCCGGTGAAGTAGCGGGTGTCGGCGGCATTCTGCACGGTGGCCGAGGCGGCGTAGTGCAGCGTCTTGGTGGCGGTCTTCCCGCCGAGCCCGGTGACCTTGATGGTGAGGTCGGTGTAACCACGCCCGTGCGCGGCCACGGACAGCCGCCGACTGGCACCGCTCCCGCCGACGGAGACGTCTCCGGTCCCGGCCACCGAACTCTTGCTGCTGGCGGAGGCGGCCACGGTGAGCGCCGAGGCGTCGGCCCCGCTCTGCCCGACGGTGACCGTGACCACCGGGTCGCCCGTGGCGCCGACGGCCCCCGACAGGTAGGAGGCCGAGAGCCCGATGGTCGGCGTGCCGTAACTCGCCGCGTGCGCAGGGGAGTTGGGTCCCATGACGGCCAGCGTAAGCACTCCGGACGCGGCGGCAAGGGTCCTGGCACGGCGGAGCGATGGGTGATGCGGCACGGGGCTGGCCTCTCGTCGGCGGGGTGTCGTCGAGTAGGTTCCGGTCACCCCGCCAATGGGAGGCGTACGAAATCGGTACGGCAGGCGAACGTCAGCCGATCAGGGTCCGTATGGGCCGCAGCACACAGAACTCGTTGCCCTCGGGAGGCAGCCGCCCCTCCCCGTCACGACGATGCGCCGCCGGCCAAGGCCCCGTAACGCGAAGAGGCCCCCGGAACCATCGGTTCCGGGGGCCTCTCCTGCAAGCGGGACAGCGGGGCTCAGACGTTGAAGCCCAGCGCGCGCAGCTGCTCGCGGCCGTCGTCCGTGATCTTGTCCGGGCCCCACGGCGGCATCCAGACCCAGTTGATCTTCAGCTCGTTGGCGATGCCGTCGGTCGCGGACTTCGCCTGGTCCTCGATCACATCGGTCAGCGGGCAGGCCGCCGACGTCAGGGTCATGTCCAGCGTGACGACGTTGGAGTCGTCGATGTGGATGCCGTAGATGAGGCCGAGGTTGACGACGTCGATGCCCAGCTCGGGGTCGACGACGTCGTACAGGGCCTCGCGGATCTCTTCTTCGGTCGCCGGCTTGATCGCCGCCTCCGCGTTCTCGGTCATGCCGTCTTCCTTTCGGCGAGCTCGCCCAGAGCCTGGGCCGTCGCGTCCTTCCACGCCATCCAGCTCAGCAGAGCACACTTCACGCGGGCGGGGTACTTGGAGACGCCGGCGAAGGCCACCGCGTCCTCCAGGACCTCCTCCATCGCGTCGTCGGGCTCCAGCTGGCCCTTGGACTGCATCAGCTCCAGGAAGGTCTCCTGGATCTTCTGCGCCTCGGCCAGGTCCTTGCCGACCAGCAGGTCGTTGAGGACCGAGGCGCTGGCCTGGCTGATGGAGCAGCCCTGGCCCTCGTACGAGACGTCCTCGATGCGCGAACCCTCGTACTTCACCCGGAGGGTGATCTCGTCGCCGCACGTCGGGTTCACGTGGTGCACCTCGGCGTCACCGTCCCGCAAGCCCCGGCCGTGCGGGTGCTTGTAGTGGTCCAGGATGACGTCCTGGTACATCGAATCCAGCTTCACGTCGGTTAACCCCTAGCCGAAGAAGTTTCGTACGTGCTCCAGGCCGTCCACCAGGGCGTCGACCTCGGCGGGCGTGGAGTACAGATAGAAAGACGCTCGCGTGGTCGCAGGAATTCCGTAGCGCAGGCACACCGGGCGCGCGCAGTGGTGGCCCACGCGGACGGCGATGCCCTGCTCGTCGAGGACCTGGCCCACGTCGTGCGGGTGGATGTCGCCGAGCGTGAAGGAGATCGCGGCGCCGCGGTCCTCGGCCGTGGTGGGGCCGATGATCCGCAGGTCGGGCACCTCCAGGAGGCGCTTGACCGCGTACTCCGTGATCGCGTGCTCGTGCGCGGCGATCTTGTCCATGCCGATCGCCGACAGGTAGTCCACCGCCGCGCCCAGGCCCACGGCCTGCGCGATCGGGGGCGTGCCCGCCTCGAACTTGTGCGGCGCCGGAGCGTAGGTGGAGGAGTGCATCGAGACCGTCTCGATCATCTCGCCGCCCCCGAGGAAGGGGGGCAGGTCCTCAAGGAGCTCCTGGCGGCCCCACAGGACGCCGATGCCGGTCGGGCCGCACATCTTGTGGCCGGTGAAGGCCACGAAGTCGGCCTGCAGCGCCTGCACGTCCAGCGGCATGTGCGGGGCGGCCTGCGAGGCGTCGATGCAGACCAGCGCGCCGACCTGCTGCGCACGGCGGACGATCGCCTCGACCGGGTTCTGGGTGCCGAGCAGGTTGGAAACCAGCGTGAAGGAGACGATCTTCGTCTTCTCGTTGATGATCTCGTCTATGTTCGACAGGTCGAGCCGGCCGTCGTCGGTCAGACCGAACCACTTCAGCTTCGCGCCCGTGCGCTGCGCGAGCAGCTGCCACGGCACGATGTTGGAGTGGTGCTCCATCTCCGTGATGACGATCTCGGTGTCGCTGTCCACGCGGTAGGGCTCGTCGGCCCAGCCCAGCATGTTGGCGACGAGGTTGAGCGACTCCGAGGCGTTCTTGGTGAAGATGACCTCGTCGCGGCTCGGCGCGTTGATGAACGCGGCGACCTTGTCACGGGCGCCCTCGTACAGCGCCGTGGCCTCCTCGGCGACCAGGTACACGCCACGGTGGACGTTGGCGTTGTGCTGCTCGTAGTACTCGTTGAGCGCGTCGAGCACCTGGCGCGGCTTCTGCGAGGTCGCCGCGGAGTCGAGGTAGACGATCTTCTTCCCGTCGTGGACCACACGGTCCAGCAAGGGGAAGTCCTTGCGGATCGCCTCGGTGTCGAGGAGGCCCGGCAGCTGTGTCACTCGGAAGCGCCGCCCTTCGTGTACGACTCGTAGCCCTCGGCCTCGAGCTTGTCGGCGAGCTCGGCGCCGCCGGACTCGACGATGCGGCCGCCCGCGAAGACGTGGACGTAGTCGGGCTTGATGTAGCGCAGGATGCGCGTGTAGTGCGTCACCAGGAGGGTGCCGACCTCGCCGTTCTCACGGACGCGGTTGATGCCCTCGGAGACCTGGCGCAGCGCGTCGACGTCGAGGCCGGAGTCGGTCTCGTCGAGGATCGCGATCTTCGGCTTGAGGAGCTCCAGCTGGAGGATCTCGTGGCGCTTCTTCTCACCGCCGGAGAAGCCCTCGTTGACGTTGCGCTCGGCGAAGGCCGGGTCCATCTGGAGCTGCTCCATCGCGGACTTGACCTCCTTCACCCAGGTGCGCAGCTTGGGGGCCTCGCCGCGGATCGCCGTCGCCGACGTGCGCAGGAAGTTGGAGACCGAGACGCCGGGGACCTCGACCGGGTACTGCATGGCGAGGAACACGCCGGCGCGGGCGCGCTCGTCGACGGACATCTCCAGGACGTCCTCGCCGTCGAGGGTGACGGTGCCGCTGGTGATCGTGTACTTGGGGTGACCGGCCAGCGAGTACGCCAGGGTCGACTTGCCGGAGCCGTTGGGGCCCATGATGGCGTGGGTCTCGCCCTGCTTCACGGTCAGGTCGACGCCCTTGAGGATCTCGCGGGGGCCGTTCTCGGCCTCGACGGAGACGTGCAGGTCGCGGATTTCAAGCGTTGCCATGGGGAACTCAGGACTCCTGGGTGACGGAGACGAGCACATCGTCCCCTTGGATCTTTACGGGGTATACGGGGACGGGGCGCGTCGCGGGAAGGCCGGACGGCTTGCCGGTGCGGAGGTCGAAGCTGGAGCCGTGCAGCCAGCACTCGATGGCGCAGTCCTCCACCTCGCCCTCGGAGAGGGAAACGTTCGCGTGCGAGCAGATGTCGTTGATCGCGAACACCTCGCCCTCGGTCTTGACGAGGGACACCGGCGTGCCGTCGATCTCCACCCGCTTGGGGGTGTCGCTCTCCAGCTCGCTCAGCGCGCAGGCTTTGACGAAGGCCATCAGACGGAAGCCTCCAGCTCCGTCTCGATCTTGGCGAGCAGGCGCTCCTCGACGTCCGGCAGACCGATCTGCTGGACGAGCTCCGCGAAGAAGCCGCGCACGACCAGGCGGCGGGCCTCGGTCGGCGGGATGCCGCGCGACATCAGGTAGAAGAGCTGCTCGTCGTCGAAGCGGCCGGTGGCGGACGCGTGACCGGCGCCGGCGATCTCGCCGGTCTCGATCTCCAGGTTCGGCACCGAGTCGACGCGGGCGCCGTCGGTCAGAACCAGGTTGCGGTTCATCTCGTACGTGTCCGTGCCCTCGGCCGCGGCCTGGATGAGGACGTCGCCGATCCACACGGCGTGCGCGTCGTCGCCCTGGAGGGCGCCCTTGTACACGGCGTTGGACTTGCAGTGCGGGGTGTTGTGGTCGACCAGGAGGCGGTGCTCCTGGTGCTGGCCCTGGTCGGTGAAGTACAGGCCGAAGAGCTCGGCCTCGCCGCCGGTGCCCGCGTAGGCGACCCGCGGGTGCAGCCGTACGAGGTCGCCGCCGAAGGTGACCACGAAGGACTTGAAGGTGGCGTCGCGGCCGATCAGCGCGTTGTGCTGGGCGACGTGGACGGCCTTGTCGTCCCAGTCCTGGACGGAGACCACGGTCAGCTTGGCGCCGTCGCCGAGGAGGTAGTCGACGTTGGCGGCGAGCACCGCGTCGCCGGTGTGGTCGATGACCACGACGGCCTCGGCGAACGCGCCGAGCTCGACGACCTGGTGACCGTAGGCCACGCCGCCCTCGCCGTGCACGGCGATCCGGATCGGCTCGGTGAGCACCGTCTCCTTGGGGACGGTCACGACGGAGGCCTTGGCGAAGGACGAGTACGCCTGGGCCGCGATGCGGTCCACGGGCGTGCCGGCCTTGCCGAGCCGGGCGTCGTCGCGCCCGACGGTCTCGACGACGACACCCTCGGGGGCCTCGACGACGATCTTCACACCGTCACCGGTGGCGACCGCGGTGCCGTCGTGCAGCCCGCGCAGCCGCTCCAGCGGCGTGAACCGCCACTCCTCCTCACGGCCGTGCGGGACCGGGAAGTCCGCGACGTCGAAGGACGGGGGGGCGCTCATGCGGGTGGCGACGGTCGACTCGGCGGCCACCGCGATGGAGCCTGCGGTGGTGGAGCCCACAGGGATGTTCTGAGCCTCAGCCATGGCTGTCGTAGTGCTCTCTTCCTAGATCAGAATCTGCTCAACTGCCGGACGGGGGACGGTCGTTATCCGACCGAGCCCTCCATCTGCAGCTCGATCAGCCGGTTGAGCTCCAGGGCGTACTCCATGGGGAGCTCCTTGGCGATCGGCTCGACGAAGCCGCGCACGATCATCGCCATCGCCTCGAACTCGGTCAGACCGCGGCTCATCAGGTAGAAGAGCTGGTCCTCGGAGACCTTGGAGACGGTCGCCTCGTGGCCCATGGAGACGTCGTCCTCGCGGACGTCCACGTAGGGGTACGTGTCCGAGCGGGAGATCGTGTCGACCAGGAGGGCGTCGCAGAGCACGTTCGACTTGGAGCCGTGGGCGCCCTCGCCGATCTCGACGAGGCCCCGGTAGGAGGTGCGGCCGCCGCCTCGCGCCACCGACTTGGAGACGATGTTGGAGGAGGTGTTCGGCGCCATGTGGACCATCTTGGAGCCGGCGTCCTGGTGCTGGCCCTCGCCCGCGAAGGCGATGGAGAGCGTCTCGCCCTTGGCGTGCTCGCCCATCAGGTAGACGGCCGGGTACTTCATGGTGACCTTGGAACCGATGTTGCCGTCGATCCACTCCATGGTCGCGCCCTCGTACGCCACGGCGCGCTTGGTGACCAGGTTGTAGACGTTGTTCGACCAGTTCTGGATCGTCGTGTAGCGGCAGCGGCCGCCCTTCTTGACGATGATCTCGACGACGGCGCTGTGCAGCGAGTCCGAGGAGTAGATCGGGGCGGTGCAGCCCTCGACGTAGTGGACGTAGGCGTCCTCGTCGACGATGATCAGCGTCCGCTCGAACTGGCCCATGTTCTCCGTGTTGATGCGGAAGTAGGCCTGCAGCGGGATGTCGACGTGGACACCCTTGGGCACGTAGATGAACGATCCGCCCGACCACACCGCGGTGTTCAGCGACGCGAACTTGTTGTCGCCGACCGGGATGACCGTGCCGAAGTACTCCTGGAAGAGCTCCGGGTGCTCCTTCAGGGCGGTGTCGGTGTCGAGGAAGATGACGCCCTGCTCCTCCAGGTCCTCACGGATCTGGTGGTAGACGACCTCGGACTCGTACTGGGCCGCGACGCCCGCGACGAGGCGCTGCTTCTCCGCCTCGGGGATGCCGAGCTTGTCGTACGTGTTCTTGATGTCCTCGGGCAGGTCCTCCCAGGACTCCGCCTGCTTCTCCGTCGACCGGACGAAGTACTTGATGTTGTCGAAGTCGATGCCGGAGAGGTCGGAGCCCCAGTTCGGCATGGGCTTCTTGTCGAAGAGCCGCAGACCCTTGAGGCGCAGCTTCAGCATCCACTCCGGCTCGTTCTTCTTCTCGGAGATGTCGCGGACGACAGCCTCGGAGAGACCGCGCTTGGCAGCGGCGCCGGCCGCGTCGGAGTCGGCCCAGCCGTATTCGTACGTGCCCAGGCCTTCGAGCTCAGGGTGGGCAGTCTCCGTGGGGAGAGTCATGCGGGGTTCCTCCCGGCCGTGCTTGCAGATGCTTGCTGATGTGTGGTCTGTGGTGGCGCGCCGTGCGGGATGAACGTGGTGCAGACGCCGTCGCCGTGGGCGATGGTCGCCAGGCGCTGCACGTGCGTTCCCAGGAGGCGGGAGAAGAACTCCGTCTCCGCCTCGCACAGCTGCGGGTACCGCTCGGCGGCGTGGGCGACCGGGCAGTGGTGCTGGCACAGCTGCTCACCGCGCTGCGGAAGGGGCGCGCTGCGCGCCGTAGCAGCGTACCCGTCGGCGCTCAAGGCCTTGGCCAGGGCTTGGGTGCGCTCTTCAGGCTGCACGGCCTCGATCGCGTCCCTGTACGCCCCCGCTTGAGCCTCGATGCGGGCCCGGGCGAACGCCGCGACGGCTTCCTCGCCGGCCGCGCCGCCGCCCGCCGACTGCTCGATCCAGTGCAGGGCGTCCACGGCGAGCTTGTCGTAGGACTGCTCGAAGGCGTCCCGGCCGCAGTCGGTGAGCGCGAAGACCTTGGCCGGCCGGCCACGGGTCCGCGCCCCGTACACGCGCTGTTCGCGCGGTGCGACGACCTCGTCGGCGACGAGTGCGTCGAGGTGACGGCGGACGGCGGCCTGGGTGAGGCCGAGGCGGTTCGCGAGGTCCTGTGCGGTCGAGGGCCCGTGGTCCAGGATGGATCGCGCGACCCGGTTGCGGGTGGACCGCTCACCGGTCGCGAGTTCCTCCTGCGGAGCCTCGCCGATGTTTTTCACAACGCCATTGTTGCGTAATTCCTCAGAGCCTGACAACCCACGTCCCGATCACCGGCCGGTGCAGTGCATCACTTAGGCATACCTAAGCTGACCTGCGGAAACGATCTTTGATCGATCGTTTCACCGGGAATTCGGTGGCCCCCAAAAGGGGCTTCCGGCAGACTGCCGTGCTATGCCCACACCCCCTGTGACCGGCCCTTTGTGTACGCGCGGCTCACTCGCCGAGGACCTGCGCGCGCTGGGTGTGCGACCCGGCGAGACCCTTCTCGTGCACTCCTCCCTGAAGTCGCTCGGCTGGGTGTGCGGAGGCGCGGTCGCGGTGGTTCAGGCATTTCTTGACGCACTGGGCGAAACGGGCACGCTCGTGGTCCCCACGCACTCCGGCGACAATTCCGACCCCGCGCACTGGGAGAACCCACCGGTGCCCGAGGAGTGGTGGGCGGACATCCGGGCGGCCATCCCCGCCTACGCCCCGGCGACCACGCCGAGCTATGGCATCGGGGTGATCCCGGAGGCCGTCCGCACCTGGCCCGGGGCCCTGCGCAGCGCCCATCCGCAGACCTCCTTCGCGGCGATCGGCCCGGGCGCGGAGCGGATCACCCGGGGCCACGCCCTCGACTGCCTGCTCGGCGAACGCAGCCCGCTGGCCCGCTTGGAGGACGCCGGCGCCCGGGTCCTGCTACTCGGCGCGGGATACGACTCCTGTACGTCCTTCCACCTCGCGGAATACCGGGTGCCGGGACCGCTGACGGAGGTGTCGTTCGCCGCGATGACCCCGCAGGGCCGGCAGTGGACGACCGTCCGGGACACCTCGATCACCAGCGAGCGCTTCGACGAACTGGGCGCGGACTTCGAGCGGGACAAGGGGGTGGTGCGGGGCACGGTGGGCGCCGCCGCCTGCCGCCTGTTCCCGGTCCGGGACGCGGTCGCCTACGCCGAGCGGTGGCTGCCGATCCACCGCCCGCGCGAGGAGTAGGCCCCGATCAGGCCCGGCGGGATCCGCTGGTGAACCAGTACGTCCCTGCCACCAGCAGCCCGCCGCCGACGATGTTGCCCGGCACGGTGAACGCCAGGTTCCGCAGCAGCTCCCCGACGCTCGCGCTCCCCTCGAAGAGGCCCAGGCCGAACAGCGCCATGTTGGCCACGCAGTGCTCGAAGCCCACCGCCACGAACACCAGGACCGGCAGCCACAGCACGAAGACCTTGGCTCCGTCCCCCCTGGCCCGCGAGAACATCCAGATGCCCAGGCAGACCAGCATGTTGCAGAGCACCGCCCGCCAGAACAGCTGCCCGCCGTCCAGCGCGTTCTTCGCGTCCAGCATCTCGGTGAGCATCGCGCGGGCCGGGCCGGACGAGGTGACCCCCGAGGCGTGCACCATCGCGCCGAAGGCCAGCGCCCCGGCGAGGTTCCCGGCGAGCGAGAACCCCCAGCTCGCCACCAGGTCCCGCGGCCCCGTACGCCCCGACAGGGCGCCCATCAGCATCACCATCACGTTGGACGTGAACAGCTGGGCCCCGGCGAACATCACGATCGTCAGGGCGATCGGGAAGACCGCCCCTTCGAGCAGCCGGGTCGCCGCCGAGTGCGCGGCGACGAACGGCGAGATCGCGACGAGCAGCAGCACCTCGCCGATCCCGATGTAGGCGCCCGCCAGCATCGCGGAGACGAAGTAGCGCGGCGGATTCCCCAGGTCGTGCGCCTTGTGGGCGGCCTGTCCCGTGATCTCTTCGACGTTCTCCGCAAGGGTTGTCACCCCTCGACGCTACGGTCCGCGAACGCTCACAACCGTCCGAAAAAGTCACCATTGCGAGGACCCGGGCCCCCGCGCCGGAGGGACCTTGTGCCCCGCCTAGACTTGCCGGTCATGAAGAGCGAGCCCGCCCTCCCGTCTCCCGGCCACCGCCCCTCAAGGAGACCCTGCGGGTCGCACCCCGTCGTCCAGGCTGTAGGCCTGGTCAAGCGGTACGGACCCAAGACCGCCGTGGACGGCCTCGACCTCACGGTCGGCGCGGGCACCGTGACCGCCGTCCTCGGCCCCAACGGCGCCGGCAAGACCACCACCATCGAGACCTGCGAGGGCTACCGCCGACCGGACGCGGGCACCGTCCGCGTCCTCGGCCTGGACCCCGTCGCCGACGCCGAGCGGCTGAAGCCGCGGATCGGTGTGATGCTCCAGTCCGGCGGCGTCTACTCCGGCGCCCGCGCCGACGAGATGCTCCGCCACATGGCCAGGCTGCACGCGCATCCGCTGGACGTCGATGCCCTCATCGAGCGCCTGGGCCTTGGCAGTTGTGGCCGTACGGCCTACCGCCGGCTCTCCGGCGGCCAGCAGCAGCGCCTCGCGCTCGCGATGGCCGTCGTCGGCCGCCCCGAACTGGTCTTCCTCGACGAGCCGACCGCGGGCCTGGACCCGCAGGCCCGCCGCGCCACCTGGGACCTCGTGCGCGAGCTGCGCGCCGACGGCGTCTCGGTGGTCCTGACCACGCACTTCATGGACGAGGCCGAAGCGCTCGCCGACGACGTGGCCATCGTCGACGCCGGCAAGGTCGTCGCCCAGGGCTCCCCCGAGCAGCTCTGCAAGGGCGGCGCCGAGAACACGCTCCGCTTCACCGGACGCCCCGGCCTCGACCTCGGCTCGCTCCTCAAGGCGCTGCCCGACGGCACGGCCGCCGCCGAGCTGACCCCGGGCGCGTACCGCATCACCGGCACCATCGACCCCCAGCTGCTCGCCACCGTCACCTCCTGGTGCGCCCAGCACGGCGTGATGCCCGACGGCATCTCGGTCGAGCGCCACACCCTTGAGGACGTCTTTCTGGAGCTCACGGGCAAGGAGCTGCGCGCATGACTCGGGATCACAACAACACCGCGCCCGGCCGGGGGTCCGGGGGCTGCCCCCCGGGAAGACACCGCCTCGGAACGACCGGTAAGGAGCTGCGCGCATGAGCGCCGGTACGTACGCACCGAAGCCGGGAGCGGCTCCGCTGGGACGGATGATCGGGGCGCAGGCCGCCCTGGAGACGCGGATGCTGCTGCGCAACGGCGAGCAGCTGCTGCTCACCGTGATCATCCCGAGCCTGCTGCTCGTGCTGTTCTCGACCGTCGACATCATCGACACCGGGCAGGGCAAGTCCGTCGACTTCCTCGCGCCGGGCATTCTCGCGCTCGCCGTGATGTCGACCGCGTTCACGGGCCAGGCCATCGCGACCGGCTTCGAACGGCGGTACGGGGTGCTCAAGCGGCTCGGCGCCTCTCCGCTGCCGCGCTGGGCGCTGATGACGTCGAAGACGCTGGCCGTCCTGGTCACCGAGGTGCTCCAGGTCGTCCTGCTCACCGTGATCGCCTTCGCGCTCGGCTGGTCCCCGCACGGCAACCCGCTCGCGGTGCTGCTCCTGCTCGTGCTCGGCACCGCCGCGTTCTCGGGGCTCGGGCTGCTGATGGCGGGCACCCTGAAGGCCGAGGCGACGCTGGCCGCGGCGAACCTGGTGTTCCTCCTGCTGCTCGTGGCCGGCGGGGTGATCGTGCCGATGGACAAGTTCCCCGGCGGCGTGCAGTCCGCGCTGAACCTGCTGCCCATCTCGGCCCTCTCCGACGGGCTGCGCGACGTTCTCAGGGACGGCGCGTCGATGCCGTGGGGGGACCTCGGGATCCTCGCGGTGTGGGCGGTCCTGGGCCTGGGCGCGGCGGCGAAGTTCTTCCGTTGGGAGTAGGCCCGGGGCTCGGTCGGCCGGGCGGGCACCCCTCGTGAAAACATGCACAAACGGGCGCCTACGATAGGGCGCATGCCGAAAGTGACCCGAGCCGATGTGACCGCAGCGGCCCGCAATCCGCTCCTCTACATCGCGCAGCGGTGGACCGCCTCGCCGACGATCGTGCGGCGCGCAGCCCTTGCCGCCCTCGTCATGTCCGTCGCCATCGTGGTGACCGGGGGCGCGGTCCGGCTCACCGGCTCCGGGCTCGGCTGCCCCACCTGGCCCAAGTGCACCAGCGACAGCCTGACCGTCACCAGCGAGATGGGCTTCCGCGGCGTCGTCGAGTTCACCAACCGGATGCTGACGTACGTGCTGTGCGCCGCGGTCGGCTGGGCGATCATCGCCGCCCGCTCGGCGAAGCCCTGGCGGCGCCCGCTGACCCGGCTCGGCTGGGTGCAGTTCTGGGTGGTCATGGGCAACGCGATCCTGGGCGGCATCGTCGTCCTGGTCGGCCTCAACCCGTACACGGTGGCCGCCCACTTCCTGCTCTCCAGCGCGCTCATCGCGGTCGCGGTGGTCACCTGGCAGCGCACCCAGGAGGGCGACGGCGCGCCAAGGCCCCTGGTGGGCAAGGCGGTTGTGCAGCTGACCTGGCTCCTGGTGGGCGCCTCGGCCGCGCTGATCGCGGTCGGCACGGTCGTGACCGGCACCGGGCGCCACCCCGGCGACTCCAAGGACGTGCCGCGCATCCCTCTCGACTGGACGATGATCACGCAGCTGCACGCGGACCTCGCCTGGGTCGTGGTGGCGCTGGCCGTCGCCCTCTGGTTCGTCCTGAAGGCCGTCGACGCCCCGGCCGGGCCGCGTGCCCGGGCCCGTGACCTGTTCCTGGTGCTCATGGGCCAGGGCGTGATCGGTTACGTCCAGTACTTCCTGAAGACGCCCGAGATCCTGGTCGGCCTGCACATGCTCGGCTCCTGCCTGGTGTGGATCGCGGCGCTGCGCGTCCTGCTCTCGCTGCGCGAGCGCCCCGAGGCCCCGGCCGAGGTCCCGGCACCGGCCGGCTCAGCGCTCAGCCACGCCTGACAGTCCGTAGACGCGGCGGGCATTGCCCGCCGCGATCATCCCGGCGACCCGCTGCGCGTCCGTGCGTGACCACGCGCCGTCGCCGACCCAGTCGCCAAGCACCCGGCTGAGCGCCTCCGAGAACAGCCGCGCGCCCACCACATGCAGTTCGGGCAGCCCGCGCGCGCCGCTGGAGTAGAGCAGCTTCCCGAACGGGGCCAGCTCCAGGATCTCCGCGAGCACGGCCGCCGCCCGCGCCCCCGTCCGCACCAGGGCGGGCCCGACATCCGCGTACACATGCGGGTGGACGCTGGCCAGATGGGCGGTCTGGCGGTGGTACGGATAGCCGTGGAGCAGCACCAGATCGGTGCCGAGCCCGGCCGTCGCGGACGCGAATCCGGCGAGGAGCATCGGGTCGGCCATGCCCACCTGGAGCTGGAGCGGGCGCCCGGCCGCGACCGCGCTCCACAGCAGGTGGCGCAGCAGTACCGGGTCCTGGAGGCGCCCGTGTTTGCGTCTGGCCGCCAGCCATCGTCCGGCGGCCCCGCGCACCTCCCCCGGCCCGGGCGGCTCCGGGTCGAGTCCTTCGCGTACGCCCGCCACCGAGGCGAAGGCGACGGCCGAGGCGGCCGAGGTGTGCACGGCCTCGGCGAGGTTGGCGAGGAAGGACTCGACGGTGCCCGAGGTGTCGGCGACCTGCTCGGCGAGGAGTTCGAGACGGACGATCTCGTGGGCGTCGGCCGCGCCGGCCGCGGCGATCTCGCGCGGGCCGGTGAGGTCCCCGGGCAGCCCGGTGTCCACCAGATAGGTGGAGATCCCGGAGCCCCGCAGCAGGCGTCTGCCCGATTCGAGTACGCCGAGTTCACGGCGGCGGGCCAGATAGCGGGCCGGGGGGCAGTGCGGTTCGAGGCCGAGCAGCGGGGGGCACCAGCGGCGTACGGCGAAGCCGGTCTGGGTGTCGAAGAACGTGGTGCCGGGCGCGGGCAGGGCTCCGGTGCGGCCGAGCGCCGTCTCGAAAGTGCCCAGGCCCAGCTCGGTGCGCAGGACTCCGTGGCAGTACTGGTCCACCAGGGTCGGGGTGTCGATCATCCGGGGCTCCCAGCGGTGGACGCGCTTCCACCACTCCTAACGGGTGAGCCCCGGATCGGTGTTGCTCAGCGGTTCTTCGGTCCGCCGAGCTGGATGCCGGCCATGCGGGTCCACTCGTACGGGCCGGTCTTCACCTTGGCCGCGAACTCCCCGTCGAAGTCCTCGTGGACGGTGATCCCGGACTTCTCGACCGCGCTCTTGGCGACGGCGTGGCTCGGCGCCACGAGGTCGCCCCAGCCGCCGTCCTCGCCTACGAGCACGATGCGGGCGCCCCGCTGGCCGATGTAGGCGATCTGGCCTTCGGCGCCGCCGTGCTCCTTGGCGAAGGAGCCGATCTGCCGGGCCAGCTTGTCCGCCCGCCGTGCGGCCTTGGCGGCCTGCTTCTCGTCAACCTGGGTGTCTGCCATGCCGCGATGCTACTAGCGGGTAGCCCCGGGAGCGACAAGAGGGGCCAGTGGCTTGCGCCACTGGCCCCTCTTGCACGTAAGCGATGCGGTCAGCGCAGGAACGGGTCCACCGCGACGGCCACGAACAGCAGCGACACGTACGTGATCGACCAGTGGAAGAGCCGCATTTCCTTCAGCTTGGCGCCCGTCGCCTCGGACTTGGCGCGGAGCTGGAGCGCGTGCGCCTCCCACAGCCACCAGCCGCCGGAGAGCAGCGCCACCGCGGTGTAGAACCAGCCGGTGTAGCCGAGCGGGGTGAGCAGCAGCGAGACGGCGACCATCAGCCAGCTGTAGAGGACGATGTGGCGGGCCACGACCTTGTTGGAGGCGACCACGGGCAGCATCGGCACGCCGACCCGCGCGTAGTCCTCCTTGACCTTCATGGACAGCGGGTAGTAGTGCGGCGGCGTCCAGAAGAACATGACGGTGAACAGGATGATCGGCGCCCACGACATGGAGTTCGTGACCGAGGACCAGCCGATGAGCACGGGCAGGCAGCCCGCGATGCCGCCCCACACGATGTTCTGCGAGGTCCGGCGCTTGAGGATCATCGTGTACACGACGACGTAGAAGAGCAGTGCGCCGAGCGACAGGGCCGCCGAGAGCCAGTTGACCAGGAGGCCGAACCACAGGGTCGAGACGACGGCGAGCGAGAGGCCGAAGACCAGGCACTCGCGCGGCGAGACCATGCCGGTCACCAGCGGGCGCTGCGAGGTGCGGTCCATCAGGGCGTCGATGTCGCGGTCGATGTACATGTTCAGCGCGTTCGCGCCGCCCGCGGAGAGGTAACCGCCAAGGGTGGTGGTGAACACCAGCCACAGCGGAGGGATGCCCTGCTCGGCCAGGAACATCACCGGAATGGTGGTGATGAGGAGCAGTTCGATGATCCGCGGCTTGGTCAGCATCACAAAGGCCTTGACGCGGGCCCCGAATGGCCGATGGCCCCCCGGGCTGGGAGTCAAGATGACCCCTGCGGGTCGGGACTCGACGGCCGTCACGCACACCCCTGACAGAGAATTCCCAGCAAGTCCCCGGTGATTCCGGACGTTCCCGGACGTGAAGGCCCGGTAAAGACTTGCGCGTACCACGCCACTCTAGACGTTGCCCATACGCCGCCATCCCCGGGGGTGGGGTCGTGTTGGGGGTGGTTCGCCGGGAGGCGGATTTCGCCGCTCCCCGGCACCCTGGAGGTGTCTGTCTCAACGTGCAGTCAGTCGAAAAAATGAGCGTTCCGGCAGGGGTAGGCTCGACAGCGCCCGGTGCGCCCTCAGTCACCGGGATTCGACATGTGGAGAGGAGCCCTGACTCAGGGTGAGCACCAAGCCGACCACCACAGACCTCGAGTGGACCGAGCTGGACCAGCGGGCCGTAGACACCGGCCGCGTACTGGCCGCGGATGCTGTACAGAAGGTCGGCAACGGCCATCCAGGTACGGCGATGAGCCTGTCCCCGGCCGCGTACACCCTCTTCCAGAAGGTGATGCGGCACGACCCGGCGGACGCCGACTGGGTCGGCCGCGACCGGTTCGTCCTGTCCGCGGGCCACTCGTCCTTGACCCTGTACGTCCAGCTGTACCTGGCCGGTTTCGGCCTGGAGCTGGATGACCTCAAGGCGTTCCGTACCTGGGGTTCCAAGACCCCCGGCCACCCGGAGTACGGCCACACCACCGGCGTCGAGACGACCACCGGCCCGCTGGGCCAGGGTGTCGCCAACGCGGTGGGCATGGCGATGGCCGCCCGCTACGAGCGCGGCCTGTTCGACCCGGAGGCCGCCCCCGGCACCTCCCCGTTCGACCACTTCGTGTTCGCGATCGCCGGTGACGGCTGCCTCCAGGAGGGCATCTCCGCCGAGGCGTCCTCGCTCGCCGGCCACCAGAAGCTCGGCAACCTGGTCCTTTTGTGGGACGACAACCACATCTCGATCGAGGGCGACACCGAGACGGCCGTCTCCGAGGACACGATCAAGCGGTACGAGGCGTACGGCTGGCACGTCCAGCGCGTGGCGCCCAAGCCGGACGGCGACCTGGACCCCGAGGCGCTGTACAACGCGATCGAGGCCGCGAAGGCGGTGACCGACAGGCCGTCGTTCATCGCGATGCGCTCGATCATCGCCTGGCCCGCACCGCACGCCCAGAACACCGAGGCCGCGCACGGCTCGGCGCTCGGCGACGACGAGGTGGCCGCCACCAAGCGCGTCCTCGGCTTCGACCCGGAGAAGACCTTCGAGGTCGCCGACGAGGTCCTGGCGCACACCCGCGAGGCTCTGGACCGCGGCCGTGAGGCCAAGGCCGAGTGGGAGAAGTCGTTCGCCGCCTGGCGCACCGCCAACCCGGAGCGCGCCGCCGAGTTCGACCGCATCAACGCGGGCGAGCTGCCCGAGGGCTGGGAGTCGCACCTCCCGGTCTTCGAGACCGGCAAGGGTGTCGCCACCCGTGCCGCCTCGGGCAAGGTCCTCCAGGCGCTCGGCGCGGTCATGCCCGAGCTGTGGGGCGGCTCCGCCGACCTCGCCGGCTCGAACAACACGACCATCGACAAGACGTCGTCGTTCCTGCCCGCCGGCAACCCGCTGCCGGAGGCCGACCCGTACGGCCGCACCGTGCACTTCGGCATCCGCGAGCACTCCATGGCCGCGGAGATGAACGGCATTGCGCTGCACGGCCACACCCGCATCTACGGCGGCACCTTCCTGGTGTTCTCCGACTACATGCGCAACGCCGTGCGCCTGTCCGCGCTGATGCACCTGCCGGTGACGTACGTGTGGACGCACGACTCGATCGGCCTCGGCGAGGACGGCCCGACCCACCAGCCGGTCGAGCACCTGGCCGCGCTGCGCGCGATCCCGGGCCTCAACGTGGTCCGCCCCGCGGACGCGAACGAGACCGCCATCGCCTGGCGCGAGATCCTTAAGCGCTACACCAAGGTGTTCGGCAAGGGGGCCCCGCACGGCCTCGTGCTCACCCGCCAGGGTGTGCCGACGTACGAGGTCAACGAGGATGCCGCCAAGGGCGGTTACGTGCTCTTCGACGCCGAAGGCGGTGACGCTCAGGTCGTGCTCATCGGCACCGGCTCCGAGGTCCAGCTCGCCGTCGGCGCGCGCGAGCAGCTGCAGGCGGCCGGCATTCCGACCCGGGTGGTCTCGATGCCGTGTGTCGAGTGGTTCGAGGAGCAGGACCAGGCGCACAAGGACAGCGTCCTTCTGCCGTCGGTCAAGGCGCGGGTCGCGGTCGAGGCCGGTATCGGTCTGACCTGGCACCGCTACGTCGGGGATGCGGGCCGCATCGTTTCGCTGGAGCACTTCGGCGCTTCGGCCGACGGCAAGGTCCTCTTCCAGGAGTTCGGCTTCACTGCCGAGCACGTGGCCGCCGCAGCCCGGGAATCTCTCGAAGCCGCCGCGCGCTGACGCCGGTATACGAACTAGTAGGAGATGCAATTCTCATGACAGACGCACTCAAGCGCCTCTCCGACGAAGGCGTCGCGATCTGGCTCGACGACCTGTCGCGCAAGCGGATCACGTCCGGCAACCTGGCCGAGCTGATCGACCAGTCGCACGTGGTGGGCGTCACGACCAACCCGTCGATCTTCCAGAAGGCGATCAGCAGCGGCGACGGTTACGAGCAGCAGCTCACCGACCTGGCCGCCCGCAAGGTCACCGTCGACGAAGCCATCCGCATGATCACGACGGCTGACGTGAGGGACGCCGCCGACATCCTGCGCCCGGTCTTCGACGCGAGTGAGGGCCAGGACGGCCGGGTCTCCATCGAGGTCGACCCGCGCCTGGCGCACAACACCAGGGCGACGGTGGCCGAAGCCAAGCAGCTGGCCTGGCTGGTGGACCGCCCGAACACGCTCATCAAGATCCCGGCCACCAAGGCGGGTCTGCCGGCGATCGCCGAGACCATCGGCCTCGGCATCAGCGTGAACGTCACGCTGATCTTCTCCCTTGAGCGCTACCGCGAGGTCATGGACGCCTACCTGACCGGCCTGGAGAAGGCCAAGGAGCGCGGCCTGGACCTGTCGAAGATCCACTCCGTGGCGTCCTTCTTCGTGTCCCGCGTGGACACCGAGATCGACAAGCGGATCGACGCGCTCGGCACGGACGAGGCCAAGGCCGCCCGCGGCAAGGCGGGGCTCGCCAACGCGCGGCTCGCTTACGAGGCGTACGAGGAGGTCTTCTCCTCCGACCGCTGGGCCGCGCTCGACAAGGCGCACGGCAACAAGCAGCGCCCGCTGTGGGCCTCGACGGGCGTCAAGGACAAGGCGTACAAGGACACCCTGTACGTGGACGACCTGGTCGCGCCCAACACGGTGAACACCATGCCGGAGGCCACGCTCGACGCGACCGCCGACCACGGGCAGATCACCGGCGACACGGTGACCGGCACGTACGAGCAGTCCCGCGCCGAGCTCGCCGCCGTCGAGAAGCTGGGGATCTCCTACGACGAGGTCGTGCAGCTCCTTGAGGACGAGGGCGTCGAGAAGTTCGAGGCCGCCTGGAACGACCTGCTCAAGTCCACCGAGGCGGAGCTCAAGCGCCTCGCACCCTCGGAGGCGTAAATCTTGTCAAGCAGCAATCCGCTGCGTGACGCCGCAGACCGACGGCTCCCGCGTATCGCGGGGCCGTCGGGTCTGGTGATCTTCGGCGTCACGGGCGATTTGTCCCGTAAAAAGTTGATGCCCGCCGTCTACGACCTGGCCAACCGGGGTCTGCTTCCGCCGGGCTTTTCACTGATCGGCTTCGCCCGCCGCGAGTGGCAGGACGAGGACTTCGCGCAGGAGGTCCACGACGCGGTCAAGGCGCACGCCCGTACGCCGTTCCGCGAGGAGGTCTGGCAGCAGCTCATCCAGGGGATGCGCTTCGTCCAGGGCGACTTCGACGACGACAACGCGTTCGAGACCCTGAAGGCGACGATCCAGGACCTCGACAAGGCCCAGGGCACGGGCGGCAACTTCGCCTTCTACCTGTCGGTGCCGCCGAAGTTCTTCCCCCAGGTCGTCCAGCAGCTCAAGAAGCACGGGCTCGCCGACCAGAAGAACGGCTCCTGGCGCCGCGCGGTCATCGAGAAGCCCTTCGGCCACGACCTGGTCTCCGCCAAGGAGCTCAACCAGGTCGTGCACGAGGTCTTCCCGCCCAACGAGGTCTTCCGGATCGACCACTACCTGGGCAAGGAGACCGTCCAGAACATCCTGGCCCTGCGGTTCGCGAACACCATGTTCGAGCCGCTGTGGAACCGCTCCTACGTCGACCACGTGCAGATCACGATGGCCGAGGACATCGGCATCGGCGGCCGGGCCGGCTACTACGACGGCATCGGCGCGGCCCGTGACGTCATCCAGAACCACCTGCTCCAGCTGATGGCGCTGACCGCGATGGAGGAGCCCGCCTCCTTCGACGCGGACGCGCTCGCGGCCGAGAAGACCAAGGTGCTCGGCGCCGTGCGGCTGCCCAAGGACCTCGGCAAGGACACGGTGCGCGCGCAGTACGCGGCCGGGTGGCAGGGCGGCGAGAAGGCCGTCGGCTACCTCCAGGAAGACGGCATCGACCCCAAGTCGAAGACCGACACCTACGCCGCGATCAAGCTGGAGATCGACAACCGCCGCTGGGCGGGCGTCCCGTTCTACCTGCGCACCGGCAAGCGGCTCGGCCGGCGCGTCACGGAGATCGCGGTGGTCTTCCAGCGCGCCCCGCACTCCCCCTTCGACCACACCGCCACGGAGGAGCTGGGCCAGAACGCCCTGGTCATCCGGGTGCAGCCGGACGAGGGCGTGACCGTGCGCTTCGGCTCCAAGGTGCCGGGCACCTCGATGGAGGTCCGGGACGTCTCCATGGACTTCGCGTACGGCGAGTCCTTCACTGAGTCGAGCCCCGAGGCCTACGAACGCCTCATCCTGGACGTCCTGTTGGGCGACTCCAACCTCTTCCCGCGCGTGGAGGAGGTCGAGCTGTCCTGGAAGATCCTCGACCCGATCGAGCAGTACTGGGACAAGCACGGCAAGCCCGCCCAGTACCCCTCGGGGACGTGGGGTCCGGACGAGGCGGACGAAATGCTCGCACGAGACGGACGGAGCTGGCGTCGGCCATGAAGATCGACCTTACGGACACCACGGCCAGCAAGATCAACAAGGCGCTGGTCCAGGGCCGCCGGGCCATCGGCACGCCCGCCGTCGGCATGGTGCTCACCCTCGTCATCGTCACCGACGAGGAGAACGCCTACGACGCCCTGCGCGCCGCCAGCGACGCCTCGCGCGAGCACCCCTCGCGCACCCTCGTCGTCATCAAGCGGGTCTCGCGCTCGCCCCGCGACCGCACGAGCTCGCGCCTGGATGCCGAGGTGCGGGTCGGCGCGGACGCGGGCACCGGCGAGACGGTGGTCCTGCGGCTGTACGGCGAGGTGCTCAACCACGCCCAGTCGGTGGTCCTGCCGCTGCTCCTGCCGGACGCGCCGGTCGTCGTCTGGTGGCCGGTGAACGCGCCGGTCGACCCGGCGCAGGACCCGCTGGGCGCGCTCGCACAGCGCCGCGTGACCGACACCTACGCGGCCGAGCAGCCCATCCAGGAGCTGACCGCCCGCGCCGAGGCGTACACCCCCGGCGACACCGACCTGTCGTGGACCCGCATCACGCCGTGGCGCTCGATGCTGGCCGCGGCCCTCGACCAGGTGGCCTGCAAGGTGACCGGCGTCGAGGTGGAGGGCGAGGAGTTCAACCCGAGCTGCGAACTGCTCGGCATGTGGCTCGCCGACCGGCTGAAGGTGCCGGTCAAGCGCTCCCTGTCGGCAGGCCCGGGCCTCACCGCCGTGCGCATGGAGACGGACGGCGGCCCGATCGTCCTGGACCGGGCGGACGGCTCGCTGGCCACGCTGTCCATGCAGGGCCAGCCGGACCGCGCGGTGGCACTCAAGCGCCGCGAGACCTCCGAGCTCATCGCCGAGGAGCTGCGCCGCCTCGACCCGGACGACACCTACGCGTCCGCGCTGAAGTTCGGTGTGGACCGGCTCGGCGAGTCCGCCGAGGCCAAGGCCGTACCGGCCGCCGGGCAGGACGCGGAGGGGTCGGCCGACAAGCCGGCTCCCGCTCCCGCGAAGAAGGCGGCGCCGGCCAAGAAGGCAGCGGCCAAGTGAGTACGCCTCAGCTCGTCGTCCACCGCGACAAGGAGCTGATGGCCCAGGCCGCCGCGGCCCGGCTGATCACGAAGGTCGTGGACGCCCAGGCCGCCCGCGGCTCGGCGTCCGTGGTCCTCACGGGCGGCCGCAACGGCAACGGGCTGCTCGCGGCGCTGGCCTCCTCGCCGGCCCGGGACGCGATCGACTGGTCGCGCCTGGACCTGTGGTGGGGCGACGAGCGCTTCGTGCCCGAGGACGACCCGGAGCGGAACTACACGCAGGCGCGTGCCGCGCTGCTCGGCGCGGTGCCGCTCGACCCGAAGCGGGTGCACGCGATGCCCGCCGCGGGCGGGGCGTACGGCCAGGACGCGGACGCCGCGGCTGCCGCCTACGCGGCGGAGCTCGCGGACGCCGCCGGTCCCGAGGACCACGGGCCGGTTCCGACGTTCGACGTGCTCATGCTGGGCGTCGGCCCGGACACCCATGTGGCGTCCCTGTTCCCGGAGTTGCCCGCGGTGCGGGAGACCGAGCGGACGGTCGTCGGGGTGCACGGTGCCCCCAAGCCGCCGCCCACCCGGATCTCGCTCACCCTCCCGGCGATCCGGGCGGCGCGTGAGGTCTGGCTGCTCGCGGCCGGCGAGGACAAGGCGCAGGCCGCGGCGATAGCCCTGTCGGGCGCGGGCGAGGTGCAGGCCCCGGCGGCCGGCGCCTACGGCCGGACCCGCACCCTGTGGCTCCTGGACGCGGCTGCCGCGTCCCAGCTGCCGCGGTCGCTGTACCCCCCGGCGTCCCCCTGACGCCACCCGCCTCAGCACTCCGGCCCGGCCGCCCCTTCGGGGGTGGACCGGGCCGGAGTGTTCATGGGGCCCCCAGAGCGCCCTCAGGGTCTCAACGGCCGCGCAGCGAGCGGTACTTGGCGACCAGCGCCTTGCTGGACCCGTCCAGGCCCGGCACGTCCGCGCCCTCGGTCAGCGCGGGCTCGACGCGCTTGGCGAGCACCTTGCCGAGCTCGACGCCCCACTGGTCGAACGAGTCGATGTTCCAGATGGCGCCCTGCACGAACACCTTGTGCTCGTACAGCGCGATCAGCTGGCCGAGGACCGAGGGGGTCAGCTCCTTGGCGAGGATCGTGGTGGTGGGGTGGTTGCCCGGAAACGTCTTGTGCGGCACCAGCTCCTCGGCCACGCCCTCGGCGCGCACCTCGTCCGGCGTCTTGCCGAAGGCCAGCGCCTGCGTCTGGGCGAAGAAGTTGGCCATCAGGAGGTCGTGCTGGGCGACCAGGCCCGGCAGCAGGTCGGCGACCGGCTCGGCGAAGCCGATGAAGTCGGCCGGGATCACCTTCGTACCCTGGTGGATCAACTGGTAGTACGCGTGCTGCCCGTTGGTGCCCGGGGTGCCCCACACGACCGGCCCGGTCTGCCAGTCGACGGGGTTGCCGTCGCGGTCCACGGACTTGCCGTTGGACTCCATGTCGAGCTGCTGGAGGTACGCGGTGAACTTGGACAGGTAGTGCGAGTACGGCAGCACCGCGTGCGACTGGGCGTCGAAGAACGCCCCGTACCACACGCCCAACAGGCCGAGCAGCAAAGGCACGTTGGACTCGGCGGGTGCCGTGCGGAAGTGCTCGTCGACCAGGTGGAAGCCGTCCAGCATCTCGCGGAACCGGTCCGCCCCCACGGCGATCATCAGCGAGAGCCCGATGGCCGAGTCGAAGGAGTAGCGGCCGCCGACCCAGTCCCAGAACCCGAACATGTTGGCCGTGTCGATACCGAACTCGGCGACCTTGTCCGCGTTGGTCGACAGCGCCACGAAGTGCTTGGCGACGGCGTCCTGATCGGCCTTCAGCTCGGTGAGCAGCCAGTTGCGCGCCGAGGTGGCGTTGGTGATGGTCTCGATGGTGGTGAACGTCTTGGACGCGATGATGAACAGCGTCTCGGCGGCGTCCAGGTCGCGCACGGCCTCGTGGAGGTCGGCGCCGTCCACGTTGGACACGAAACGGACCGTCAACTCCCGGTCGGTGAACGACCGCAGGACCTCGTACGCCATCGCCGGACCGAGGTCGGAGCCGCCGATACCGATGTTGACGACGTTCTTGATGCGCTTGCCGGTGTGGCCGGTCCACTCGCCCGAGCGGATCTTCCCGGAGAACGCGGCCATCTTGTCGAGCACGTCGTGCACGTCCGGCACCACGTTCTCGCCGTCCACCTCGATGACCGCGTCGCGCGGGGCGCGCAGTGCGGTGTGCAGGACGGCGCGGTCCTCGGTCGTGTTGATCTTCTCGCCGCGGAACATGGCGTCCCGCAGCCCCGTGACATCGGCGGCCGCGGCCAGCTCGCGAAGGAGCGCGAGGGTCTCGTCGGTCACCAGGTGCTTGGAATAGTCGAGATAGAGATCGCCGACCTGCAGGGTGTATGCGGTGCCCCGGCCGGGCTCGGCGGCGAACAGCTCCCGCAGATGGGTGTCGCCCAACTGCTCCCGGTGCTTGCCCAGTGCGATCCACTCGGGCATCTGGTTGAGCCTGGTACGGCTTCCTGCGTTCATCTCCGGCATCAGCCCATTCTTCTCGTACTTGCGTACCTGCCCCGCTGCCCCTCCAACCTAATTGATCAGGCGGCACGGGCAGGAATCAGCGCGGCGACGGCGACCACGAACAAGCCGGAGGCCAGCAGAGCCGGGGCGTTGAGGCCCCAGGACGCCGCCGCGGCACCGCCCACGAGCGCGCCCAGCGGGGCACCCGCCACGGCAAGGGTGCGGAACGCCGCACTCACCCGTCCCAGCATCGCCTCCGGCGCGCGCTCCTGCATCAGCGTCGTCAGGTTCACGTTCCACACCATGCCCATCACCCCGAACAGCGCCATGGCGGCGACCGTCACCCACAGCGCGCGGACCGTGCCCACGGCCGCCAGACAGCCGGCCTGGACGGCCCCGGCGACCAGCACGCTCCGTATCCGCCCGAGCCTTCGTGCGAGCCGCTGCGCGAGCGGACCTCCGGCCACGCTTCCGGCCCCGTACGCGGTGATGGTCGCGGCATAGCCGCTCTGCCCGGCACCCAGCCAGCCGGTGATGTGCAGGACCAGCGTCGCGATGAGGGCGCCCATGCCGAGGTTGCACACGGTGGTGGCCGCGCACAGACCGCGCAGCGCCCGGTCCGCCCGGAGCGTCCGCAGCCCCTCGGCCATCTCCGCGCGGAGCGTGGACCCGGGTTTCCCGGCCGCTCGCTCGGGGGCCGCGGACCGCAGCGAGGCGACGAGGGCCGCCGCGAGTACATAGCTGGCCGCGTCCGCCCCGTACGGCGCGGCGACCGAGACCGCGAGCAGCGCCGGCACCAGCGGGGCCGCCAGAAAGCCGCCCGCTATCTGCTGCCCGGTCATCACCCGGGCGTTCGCGCTGCCCAGCGCGCCGCTGGGCACGAGCGAGGGCAGCAGGGCGGTCGCCGCGTTGTCGAAGAGGGTCCCCAGGGTGGTGAGCGCGAAGGCGAGCGCCATCAGCAGGCCGATGGAGGCGTGGCCGGTGCCGACGGCCACGGCGAAGGCGGCGACCAGGGCGCCCCGGACCAGGTCGACGGCCCACATGGCGCGGCGCTGGTCCACCCGGTCGGCGATCGCCCCGCCGAGCAGTCCGAAGAGCAGCCACGGCAGATAGCCGCAGGCCGAGACGAGTGCGATGAGGAACGGATCGGTGGTGAGGGTGGTGGCGAGCAGGGGCAGCGCGGCGGTGCGCAGCGAATCACCGAAACGGCTGACGACGGCCGCCGTCCACAGCCTGCCGAAGCCCCCGCGCCAGGCCGGTTTCGTCGGCGACGCGCCCTCCACGGCCTGCGCTGCTGCCACAACTCCCCCTCGTGATCGGCTGCTTCACAAGGTAGAGGGCACCACTGACAATCGCCGCCGGCCTGCGCTTTCGTCCGTTGGGGCGGGTGCACCCGGGCCCGGATGCACCGAAGGGCCCTCCGGATGAACCGAGTTCACCCTGTGGGCCCTTCAACTGTCAGATCTCGCCCCGGAGCTTGGCGAGCGCCTCGGCGAGGATCGCCTCGCCGTCCGCGTCGCTGCGCCGTTCCCGTACGTACGCCAGGTGCGTCTTGTACGGCTCGGTGCGCGGCGGGTCCGGCGGGTTGTCCCGGTCCTGTCCTGCGGGGAATCCGCAGCGCGGGCAGTCCCACGTCTCCGGAACCTGTGCGTCACTGGCGAAGCTCGGCTGCGTCTCGTGCCCGTTCGAGCACCAGAAGGAGATGCGGAGGCGCGGCGCGGACTCGCCCCGCTCTGCCTCCCCCATCGGCCCCGCTCCGACCCGGCTTCCCCGGATCGCGTTGCCACTTGCCACGGTCGTAACTCCCTGCGTGATGGTGCTCGAAGATGCCCCAGTCTACGTAAGGCCCAACGCGCGTCCAGTGATTGGAGTTACACCCCACCCCCGAAACGCCGAACGACGACGGCTTACTTGAGCTTCATCAGCAGACCAAGTACGACAATGCACGCGAACCAGCACAGACCGACCACGATGGTGATGCGGTCAAGGTTGCGCTCGGCGACCGAGGAGCCGCCGACGGAGGACTGCATGCCACCGCCGAACATGTCGGAGAGGCCGCCACCCTTTCCCTTGTGCATCAGCACCAGCAGCATCAGCAGCAGGCTGAAGACGATCAGGGCAATCGAGAACCCGACAATCACGGCTGGACCAACTTCCTAGGACTGATATGGCGACGGGGGCCGGGGGGGACATTCCACAATCCCTGTCCCGGCCCCCGCAAGGGTACGACGGATCCGCGCTACCGCATACTTACTGGTCGCGGAAGCGGACGATCTTGACGAACTCGTCGGCGTCCAGTGCGGCACCGCCGACCAGGGCGCCGTCGACGTCGGGCTGGGCCATGATCGCGGCGACGTTCCCGGACTTCACCGAGCCGCCGTACTGGATGCGCACCTTGTCGGCGAGCTCCTGCGAGTACAGCTCGGCCAGGCGCCCGCGGATCGCTCCGCACACTTCCTGGGCGTCCTCGGGGGTGGCGACCTCGCCGGTGCCGATCGCCCACACGGGCTCGTACGCGATCACGATGGACTCGGCCTGCTCGGCCGGAATGTCCTTGAGGCCGCCGTCGAGCTGGGCCAGCGTGTACTGGACCTGCTGGCCGGCCTTGCGGATGTCCAGGCCCTCGCCGATGCAGAGGATCGGGGTCAGGCCGTGCTTGTAGGCGGCCTTCACCTTGGCGTTGCAGATCTCGTCGGTCTCGGCGTGGTACTGGCGGCGCTCGGAGTGGCCCACGGCGACGTAGGTGCACTTCAGCTTGGACAGCATCGGGCCCGAGATCTCGCCGGTGTAGGCACCGGAGTCCTGCGCCGAGATGTCCTGGGCGCCGTACTTGATCTTGAGCTTGTCGCCGTCGACGAGGGTCTGCACGGAGCGCAGGTCCACGAAGGGCGGCAGGACGGCGACCTCGACGGCCTCGTAGTCCTTGTCGGCGAGCGCGAAGGCGAGCTTCTGGACGTGCGCGATGGCCTCGAGGTGGTTGAGGTTCATCTTCCAGTTGCCCGCCATCAGCGGGGTACGGGTGCTCACGGGTGTTCAGTCCTCCAGTGCGGCGAGGCCGGGAAGCGTCTTGCCCTCGAGGTATTCGAGGCTCGCGCCGCCACCGGTCGAGATGTGGCCGAACTTCGACTCGTCGAAGCCCAGGTTGCGGACGGCCGCGGCGGAGTCGCCGCCGCCGACCACGGTGAAGCCCTTGCTGTCGAGCAGGGCCTGTGCGATGGCGGTGGTGCCACCGGCGTAGTCGGGGTGCTCGGCGACGCCGACCGGGCCGTTCCAGAAGACGGTCTCGGCGTCGGTGATCTTCGAGGCGAACAGCTCACGGGACTTGGGGCCGATGTCCAGGCCCTCCTTGTCCGCGGGGATCCTGTCCGCGTCGACGGTCTCGAAGTCGGCCGGGGCCTTGGTCTTCAGGTCGGGGAAGTCCTTGGAGACCAGGATGTCGACGGGCAGCACGAGCTCGACGCCGTTCTTCTCGGCGCGCTTCATGTACTCCAGGACGACCGGGATCTGGTCCTCCTGAAGGAGGGAGATGCCGACCTCGTAGCCCTTGGCCTTCAGGAAGGTGTACGCCATGCCGCCGCCGATGAGCAGGCGGTCGGCCTTGCCCAGCAGCTCGTCGATGACGGCGAGCTTGTCGGAGACCTTGGCGCCGCCGAGGACGACGGTGTAGGGGCGCTTGACGTCCTCGGTCAGCTTCTTGAGGACGCCGACCTCGGTGGCGATGAGGTAGCCGGCGTAGTGCGGCAGGCGCGCCGGGAGGTCGAAGACGGAGGCGTGCTTACGGTGCACGGCCCCGAAGCCGTCGCCGACGTACACATCGGCCAGGGCCGCGAGCTGATCGGCGAACTCGCCGCGCTCGGTGTCGTCCTTGGCCGTCTCACCGGCGTTGAAACGCAGGTTCTCGACGACCGCGACCTGGCCGGGCTGCAGCCCGTTGACCGCGTCGTGCGCGGCGGGGCCCACGGTGTCCTGGGCGAACGCGACCGGGGCGCCCAGGAGTTCGGCGAGCCGCTCGGCGGCGGGCAGCAGCGAGAACTGGGGGTCCGGGGCGCCCTTGGGGCGGCCCAGGTGCGAGGCCACGACGACCTTGGCGTCGGCGGCGACGAGCGCCTTGATGGTGGGCAGCACGGCGCGGATGCGGCCGTCGTCGGTGATGAGGCCTTCTGCCAGCGGCACGTTGAGGTCGGCGCGGACGAATACCCGCTTGCCGGCGACCCCTTCGGCGAGAAGTTCGTCGATCGTCTTCATAAAGGGTGACTCCTTGGGAGGTACGTGACGGACGGTCTGGACAGGCGACAGGGCCCGTACAGCGCGTCGTTGCGCTGCCCGAGCCCTGTAGCTCACATCAGGTGCCTACCGGACCGAGGTCAGAGCTGGCCGCCGACGAAGACGGTCAGGTCGACGAGGCGGTTGGAGTAGCCCCACTCGTTGTCGTACCAGCCCAGGATCTTCACCGACTTGCCTTCCTGGACCATGGTCAGGGAGGAGTCGAAGGTGCAGGAAGCCGGGTCGCTCACGATGTCCGAGGACACGATCGGGTCCTCGGTGTAGAACAGGATGCCCTTCAGGTCGCCGTCGTCGGCGGCCTTCTTGAACGCGGCGTTGACCTCGTCCTTGGTGACCTCGCGCTGCAGCTCCACGACGAGGTCGGTGGCCGAACCGGTCGGGACCGGCACGCGCATCGCGATGCCGTCGAGCTTGCCCTTGAGCTGCGGGAGGACCAGAGCGGTGGCCTTGGCGGCACCGGTCGTGGTCGGGATGATGTTCTCGGCGGCGGCGCGGGCACGGCGCAGGTCCGAGTGCGGGAAGTCCAGGATGCGCTGGTCGTTGGTGTACGCGTGGACCGTCGTCATCAGGCCCTTGACGATGCCGAAGTTCTCGTCGAGAACCTTGGCCATCGGCGCCACACAGTTGGTGGTGCAGGAGGCGTTGGAGATGACGTGGTGGTTCGCCGGCTCGTACTTGTCCTGGTTGACGCCCATCACGATGGTGATGTCCTCGTCCTTGGCCGGAGCCGAGATGAGGACCTTCTTGGCGCCGCCCGCGATGTGCTTCTCGGCGTCGGCCTTCTTGGTGAAGATGCCGGTCGACTCGATGACGATGTCGACGCCCAGCTGACCCCAGGGGATGTCGGCCGGGTTGCGCTCGGAGAGAACCTTGATGGTGTGGCCGTCGACCGTGATGGTGTCGGCGGTGTGGGTGACCTCGGCCTTGAGACGACCCAGAATGGTGTCGTACTTCAGCAGGTGCGCAGTGGTCGCGGTGTCACCGAGGTCGTTGACAGCCACGATCTCGATGTCAGCACCCTGCTCAAGGAGCGCGCGGAAGTAGTTGCGCCCGATGCGGCCAAAGCCGTTGATGCCTACGCGGATCGTCACGAACCGATCTCCTCGTTAGGTACGCCGGGTTTCTCGACGCCGGCGAGTTGTATGGGATGTCCCCGACCGGTTACGACCCTACCTCCCCGGGGCGGCCCTGGTGACATCGAGCGCGCCCGGATGGTTCCGATATGCCGCCCGGGCGGGCCCGAGGCCCGTACCTACCTGCGGGTACGGACCTCAAGGGACCTTCGGCCCCACTACGCGGTGTCAGCGGTGCAGTGCGCTGAGCGCCTTGCCCATGACCTGCTTGCGGTCGGCGGCCGCGGGCACGTTCTCCAGGCCGAAACCGAGGAGGACGGTGTTACGGGTGGTGACGGCGGCCGAGGAGTGGAAGAGCGCCTGGGAGCGGGCCCAGTCGCCGCTGTTTCCGGGGCTGCCGGCCGGCGGTCCCGGCACGCTCCAGGGACCGAGCGAGGTCTCGAAGCCCTCGGCTCCCTGCGGGGTGCCGCCTACGACGAGGCGGGTGTCGTCGACGAAGGCGCCGAGGCCTCCGGTGCCCGGGTCGGAGACGTAGGAGACGGCGACCTCGACCTGCTTGCCCGCGTACTTGCTGAGGTCGACGGCGACCTGCTGCCAGCCGTTGGACGAGCCGGTGAAGCGGTTCCAGGCGCCGCTGCTGCCACTCGCCTTGCAGGCGGGCGAGCCGAGCGTGAGGTAGTGCGTGAGGAAGGGGTGCTCCTGGAGCAGGAAGCCCTGTTCGCACTGGCTGGGCACGCTGGTGGTGCTGCCCCCGTTGGCGTCCGGCAGGGTCGTCCAGTCGTCCTGGCCGACCGTGTGGGCCTCGACGATCACCTGGTCGTAGCCGGGCTCGGTGTCGTAGCTGAGCTGGAAGTCCAGGCTCGGCCGCGCACTGGCCGCCGTGCCCGTCAGGTCGACCGTGCGGGCGAGCCGCATGTAGGCGTTGTCCCGGTGCTTGGCCGCGGCGAACCAGGACCCCTCGGCGGGCTCGAACGGGCTGCGGACCCCGGGGTAGTCACCGGCGGCTTCGCTCTTGAACTGCGGGAACTGGCTCGGCTTCAGGGTGTCGGAGGTGACCGTGTACGCACCGGCCGCGGTCAGCGGGCTGCCGGGTGCTGCGGCCAGTGAGGCCTTGGCTCCGGCGAGTTGTCCGGTTCCGGCGAAGGCGGGCGGGGACTTGAGGCCGGCCTTGTTGTAGGCGCCGAGGTAGTACTGCGAGAAGTCGTCGGACAGGGCGCCGCCGCCCAAGTCGACGCTGCCGCCCGCCTGTTCACCCGCGTTGACCAGCTTGCCTCCCTCGTTGACGAAGTCGCGTACGGCGAACATCGTGGCGGCCGCCGGCTGGGCGCCGCCGGTGTACCAGACAACGTTCTTGAAATGGCTCAGCACGCCGAGCGCGCTCGGGGTGCCCTGGGTGGCGACGTCCCAGACCGCGGCCTTCTTGCCGTTGTCGGCGAGCGCCTTGGTGTAGAGCGCGGCGTTCTTGGCCGGGGCGGTGCCGCCCTCGTCGGCGAGCACCAGGGTGTCCGTCTTGGGCCGGTCGGCCACGGTGTACGTGAAGGGCGCACTGGCGGTCCTGCTGCCCGCGGCGGTCCGCCCGGTGAACCACACCTCGACCTTGTCACCGGCGTCCGCGTCCTCGACCTTGGCGCGGTACTGGTCGAAGCGGAGGTTGTCGTGCCCGCCGTAGACCTGGCCCCCCTTCCAGGGCTCCAGGTCCTCGGTGTGCGTACGGCCGCCGTTGATGCGGTAGTTGAGGGTCTTGTCGCGCACCGACTTGCGTACGGTGACGGCGACTTCCTGGTCGTCGTCACGGGTGTACGAGGTGGCGAAGGTGTCCGGCGTGAAGTCGGGGGCGTCGATGCCGACCGAGGAGGAGGGCCTGTCGGGGTGGGCGGTGGTCTCGGCGACCGACAGCGCGAAGGGGATGTTCTTCGCGAACTCGCCCTGGATCAGCTTCTCACTGTCGGGGAAGTTGAAGTCGGACGGGCAGTCGGCCGCGTTCCACTCGTCGTTGGGGTCCACGTTCGAGGCGGTCGTGCACGTCGACATCTCGGGGGTGAACATCATCGTGCCGTTGACGTTCGCCGCGTGGCCGTCGGCCTCGCCGTTGGTGGTGTACAGCGCGGAGGAGACCTCGGAGAGGTAGCCGGGGATGGCCGGCTTGTCGGGGGTGCCCGCGAGGGACTTGTAGATGACGTCGTCGGGGGTCGGCGTGGCCACCTGCCAGCCCACTCCGTACAGCAGCAGTTCGGCCGCGGAGTGGTAGTTGATGGCGTAGTTGAAGTGGACCCGCTTCTCGAAGGAGTCGAGCGCCTTGGTCTCGGGCTCGCTGCCTGCGCTCGGGCCGCGATAGGTCTCGTTCGCCGGATCGGGTGACGAACCCTCGTTGTCGTAGCCCCACTTGTAGGGGAAGTTGCGGTTGGGGTCGACGCCGTCGCCGGGCGTGATCTTGCCGTCGCCATTGTTGTCGCGCAGGTTCTTGCGCCACAGCCGGTTGCCGGGCGTGAACGTGAAGTCGTAGCCGTCGGGGTTGGCGGAGATCACGAACCACAGCTCGGTGGAGTCCACGATCTTGGTGATCCGCGGGTCCTTGCCGTAGTTGTCGAGGTAGTAGTGCATCAGCCGCCGGGTCATCTCGGGGGTGATCCACTCGCGGGCGTGCTGGTTGGACATGTACAGCGTGGCGGGCCTGGAGCCGTCCCTGGACTTGTTGGCGCCCTTGGTGAGCTTCACGGCGAGGATGTCCTGGCCGTTGACGGTCTTGCCGATCGACTCGACCTTGGTGAGGGACGGGTTGGCCTTGCCGGTGTCGAGGATCTCCTGCTTCAGCCCGTTCTTGCCGCTGTACGGCCGGAACACGCCGTCCCCCGCGGCCTTGAGGCGGCTCTGGGCCTGGGCGGAGATCTTGTGCTCGGTGAGCTTCACGCCCTTGCCGCTCAGCGCCGCGGCCTGGGTCTTGGTGAGGTACAGCTCGACTCCGGCCGAGCCCTTGGCGGGCAGCTCGGCGCCCAGCTCCTGGGCGTCGGCACCGGCCTCCAGGAGCAGCGGCAGCTGTGCGCGGCTGACCTGGGCGTTCCAGACGACGATGCCCTCGCCGTCCGCTCCGCCCTGACGGGCCTGGGCGACGGGTGCCGCCACCAGTCCGGCCGTCAGCAGTGATGCAGCGGCGAGGATCGCTCTCGCTCTGCGTCTCATGAGCCCCCCTTGCAGTTGTCTGCCACGAAAGTGGACAGACGCCAGGCTCATGACACTTCATGATCATGTCAATACCGCGGAACTTCGCACCGGTACGGGCCGGAGACGGAACCGGCGCCCACCAAGTGGGCGCCGGGTGAAGCGAGTTGAGCAACGGGCGCGGGATCAGCCGACCAGGCCGTCCGCCATCTCCTCGCTCAGGTTGGACTCGGTCCCGGGGATCCCCAGGTCCTGGGCCCGCTTGTCGGCCATCGCGAGCAGGCGGCGGATCCGGCCCGCGACCGCGTCCTTGGTCAGCGGCGGGTCGGCGAGCGCGCCCAGCTCCTCCAGGGAGGCCTGCTTGTGCTCCATGCGCAGCCGGCCGGCCGCCGCGAGGTGCTCGGGGACCTCCTCGCCGAGGATCTCCAGGGCGCGCTGGACGCGGGCCCCTGCGGCGACGGCCGCGCGGGCCGAACGGCGCAGGTTGGCGTCGTCGAAGTTGGCCAGGCGGTTGGCGGTGGCGCGGACCTCGCGGCGCATCCGGCGCTCCTCCCAGGCCAGCACCGACTCGTGCGCGCCGAGGCGGGTGAGCAGGGCGCCGATGGCGTCGCCGTCACGGACGACCACCCGGTCCACACCTCGCACCTCGCGGGCCTTGGCCGCGATCTGGAGCCGCCGTGCGGCGCCGACCAGGGCGAGGGCCGCCTCCGGGCCCGGGCAGGTGACCTCCAGGGACGAGGAGCGGCCCGGCTCGGTCAGCGAGCCGTGCGCCAGGAACGCGCCGCGCCAGGCGGCCTCGGCGTCACAGGTGGCCCCCGAGACCACCTGGGGCGGCAGGCCGCGGATGGGACGGCCGCGGCCGTCGACGAGCCCGGTCTGGCGGGCCAGCTGGTCGCCGCCCGCCACGACGCGTACGACGAAGCGCGAGCCTCTGCGCAGGCCGCCCGGAGCCATCACGATCAGCTCGGAGCTGTGCCCGAAGATCTCCAGAATGTCCCGCTTGAGCCGGCGTGCCGCCATCGCGGTGTCCAGCTCCGCCTCGATCACAATGCGGCCGCTCACCAGGTGCAGCCCGCCCGCGAACCGAAGAATCGCCGAGACCTCCGCCTTCCTGCAGCAGGTCCGGGTGACGGGCAGCCGGGAAATTTCGTCCTTCACCGCCGGCGTCATCGCCATGGGCCGATCCTTCCATGCATCCGGAAAATACGGTCGTACGCGGCGGCCAACAGCTCCGGATCGTGCTTCGGAGAACCATCGGGCCTGGCCACCGGCGCCAGCTCGACCTCGGCTCCGAGCCGTTTGGCGGCATCGGTCAGGCTCCCCCGGTCGGGCACGGCGGCCTCGTCGGCCAGCACCACGTCGAAGGCGAGTTTAGGGGCGTGTCGTCCCAAAACCTCCAAATGACGCTGCGGAGAGAAGCCATCGGTTTCACCCGGTTGTGGCGCGAGGTTCAGCGAAAGGACCTTGCGGGCCTTGGTCTCGGTGAGCGCGTCGAGCAGTTCGGGCACCATCAGATGCGGGATGACGGAGGAGAACCAGGAGCCCGGGCCGAGCACCACCCAGTCCGCGTCGAGCACCGCGGCGACCGCTTCGGGGACGGCCGGCGGGTCGTGCGGGACGAGCTGCACGGAGAGCACCTCGCCGGGCGTGAGCGCCACGGTGGCCTGGCCGCGCACGGTGTCCACGTCGTCGGGACGCCCCGGATCGTGACCCCGTACGAGGGCCTCCAGCTCCAGCGGGACGGCCGACATCGGCAGGACCCGGCCCTGGGCGCCGAGCAGCTTGCCGACCAGGTCCAGCGCCTGCACATGGTCGCCGAGCTGCTCCCACAGGGCGACGATCAGCAGGTTGCCCACCGCGTGCTCGTGCAGGTCGCCCTTGGACTGGAAGCGGTGCTGGATGACGCGGGACCAGGTCTGGCCCCAGTCGTCGTCGCCGCACAGGGCCGCCAGCGCCTTGCGCAGGTCGCCCGGCGGGAGCACGCCCAGCTCGTCGCGGAGGCGGCCGCTGGAGCCGCCGTCGTCGGCCACGGTGACGACGGCCGTCAGGTCGCCGGTGATGCGGCGCAGCGCGGCGAGCGAGGCGGACAGGCCCATGCCGCCGCCGAGTGCGACAACCTTGGGCTGGGCGCCCCGCTTGCGGCCGGTGCGCAGCACCGGTCCGGCGGTGCGCCGACGGTACACCTTCACTCGCGCCCCATGTCCCGGTGGACGACGACGGTCTCGATCCCCTCGGAGGCGAGGCGGGCGGCGAGCTTCTCGGACATGGCGACCGAGCGGTGCTTGCCGCCGGTGCAGCCGACCGCGATCGTCACGTACCGCTTGCCCTCGCGGCGGTAGCCCGTCGCGATCAGCTGGAGCAGCTCGCTGTACTGGTCGAGGAACTCCTTGGCGCCGGGCTGGTTGAAGACGTAGCCCGACACCTCCTCGTTCAGACCGGTGTACGGACGCAGCTCGGGCACCCAGTGCGGGTTGGGCAGGAAGCGGCAGTCGACCACCAGGTCGGCGTCGACCGGCAGGCCGTACTTGTAGCCGAACGACATGACGGTGGCGCGCAGCTCCGGCTCCTCGTCGCCGGCGAACTGGGCGTCCATCTTGGCGCGCAGCTCGTGGACGTTGAGGCTGGAGGTGTCGATCACCAGGTCGGCGTCGCCGCGCAGCTCGCGCAGCAGGTCGCGCTCGGCGGCGATGCCGTCGACGATCCGGCCGTCGCCCTGCAGCGGGTGCGGGCGGCGCACCGACTCGAAGCGGCGCACCAGGGCGTCGTCGGAGGACTCCAGGAAAACGATCCGCCGGGTGACCTCCTTGGCGTCGAGGTCGGCGAGCGACTCGCGGAGGTTGTCGAAGAACCTCCGGCCGCGCACGTCGACGACGACGGCGATGCGCGCCACGTTGCCCTGGGAGCGGGCGCCGAGCTCCACCATGGTGGGGATCAGCGCGGGCGGCAGGTTGTCGACGACGAACCAGCCGAGGTCCTCCAGGCACTTGGCGGCGGTGCTGCGCCCCGCGCCGGACATACCGGAGATGATCACCAGCTCGGGGATGGGCGCATCGGCCCCGCCGGCCTCGATCGTCGTGCCCGTACTCACGTGTACTCCCGCTTCTCGGTCTTCTTCGTGCTGCTCAGTCATGGCGTGCTGCCCCCGTCGTCCTCTTCAATGATCTCTCCTGTCGCCGTGTTCACGGCGGGCGCGGCCGGAACCGCTTCGGCGAGGGCCGCGGCCAGGGTCTCGGCCGTCTTGCGGCCTATGCCGGGGACCTCGCAGATCTCGTCGATTGTCGCCGACCGGAGCTTCTTCACCGAGCCGAAATGCTTGATCAGAGCCTGCTTGCGGGTGTCGCCGAGGCCGGGCACGGCATCCAGCGGGCCCGCCTTGAAGCGCTTCGTCCGTTTGGCCCTCTGATAGGTGATGGCGAACCGGTGAGCCTCGTCACGCACCCGCTGGAGGAGGTAGAGCCCCTCACTGGAACGCGGCAGCACCACCGGGTCGTCCTCCTCGGGCACCCAGACCTCTTCGAGCCGCTTGGCGAGCCCGCACACCGCGATGTCGTCGATGCCCAGCTCGTCAAGGGCCCGCTTGGCGGCGGCGACCTGCGGCTGCCCGCCGTCGACGACGAGGAGCTGCGGCGGGTAGGCGAACCGCTTGGGGCGGCCGTCCTCCTCCTGGAGCGCGGACACCTCACCGGACACCTGGCCGGACACCTGCCCCGGCAGCTCGCCGCTCTCCTGGCTCTCCTCCTCGACCCACTCCCCCGTGCGCGCCTTCTCGGCCAGGTAGCGCCTGAAGCGGCGGCTGATCACCTCGTGCATGGACCGGACGTCGTCCTGGCCCTCGCCGTGCCAGATCTGCGTGTCTCCGACACGACCCTTGATCTGGAAGCGCCGGTACTCGCTCTTGCGGGCCAGACCGTCCTCGAAGACCACCATGGACGCCACGACGTCGTCGCCCTGGAGGTGCGAGATGTCGAAGCACTCGATGCGCAGCGGCGCGCTGTCGAGGTCCAGGGCCGCGGCGATCTCCTCCAGGGCCCGCGAGCGGGTCGTCAGGTCGGAGGCCCGCTTGGTCTTGTGCAGCGCGAGGGCCTGCTGGGCGTTGCGCGCGACCGTCACCATCAGGTCCTTCTTGTCGCCGCGCTGCGGGATGCGCAGCGAGACGCCCGAGCCGCGCCGGCTCGCGAGCCAGCCGCTCACCGCCTCCGCGTCCTCGGGGAGCGCCGGGACCAGGACCTCCTTCGGCACGGAGTCGCCGGTCTCCTCGCCGTACAGCTGCTGGAGCGCGTGCTCGACGAGGCCCGCGGTGTCGACGGCCTCGACCTTGTCGGTGACCCAGCCGCGCTGGCCGCGGACCCGGCCGCCGCGTACGTGGAAGATCTGGACCGCCGCCTCCAGCTCGTCCTCGGCGACCGCGATGAGGTCGGCGTCGGTGGCGTCGTTGAAGACGACCGCGTTCTTCTCCAGCGCCTTCCGAAGCGCCTCTATGTCGTCGCGAAGGCGGGCGGCCCGCTCGTACTCCATGTCCTCGGCCGCGGCCATCATCTGCTGCTCGATGCGGCGCAGGTACGTCCCCGTACGGCCGGCCATGAAGTCGCAGAAGTCCTCGGCCAGTTCGCGGTGTTCCTCGGGGGTGACGCGGCCGACGCAGGGGGCCGCGCACTTGCCGATGTAGCCGAGCAGACAGGGCCGGCCGATCTGGGCCGAGCGCTTGAACACGCCCGCCGAGCAGGTGCGCACGGGGAAGACGCGGAGCATCAGGTCGACGGTCTCGCGGATCGCCCAGGCGTGCCCGTACGGGCCGAAGTAGCGCACGCCCTTCTTCTTGGCGCCGCGCATGACCTGGACGCGCGGGAACTCCTCGTTCAGCGTCACCGCGAGGTACGGATAGCTCTTGTCGTCGCGGTACTTGACGTTGAAGCGGGGGTCGAACTCCTTGATCCAGGAGTATTCGAGCTGCAGCGCCTCCACTTCGGTGGCGACGACGGTCCACTCCACGGAGGCGGCCGTGGTGACCATCGTGGCCGTGCGCGGGTGCAGACTCGTCAACGGCTGGAAGTAGTTGGCGAGGCGCTGGCGCAGGGACTTCGCCTTCCCGACGTAGATCACCCGGCGGTGTTCGTCGCGGAATTTGTAGACCCCCGGCGAGTCGGGGATCTGTCCCGGCTTGGGGCGGTAGCTGGAGGGGTCTGCCATGCCCACCACCCTACTGGCGGGGGCTGACAACCCGGCCTCTCCCATGGGGTCGGGCGGTGAACGGACCGGTGCGGGGGCGCGCCGTCGCGGCGGCCCCCGCACCGGTCCCGGTGCTACGCCTGCCCGGCCGGGCGGCGGCGCCTGCGCAGCGCCACCGTGCCGGTGAGGCCGAGCGCGAGGAGCGCGCCCGCCCCGGCCACGGCGGACACCGCGGCCAAGGGGGTGTCACCCCCGGCGACGGCCGCGGCCCGGGCGGCCTGGGCGGCCTGGGCCCTGGTCTCCTCGGCCGTCTCCGCATAGCCGCCGGCCTTGCCCGACCTGTCGTAGGCCGACCCCGGCAGCTTGTCGCCGTATGCCTTGGAGACGCGCTTCTGGTAGGCGGCGAGCGTGGTGCCGTTCGCGCCGATCGCCTTGACGGCGTCCTCGTCGAGCGGCAGCACCTTGTCGCCCTTCTCGACGTACCAGGCGTTGATCTGCGGCTCCTGGAACACGGTGCCGCCGGGGAGTTTCGCGGCCCCGGCCGCGGCGTAACGGGACTCGTCGTCGCCGGTGGCTATGTTGACCACCGTCCAGGCGGAGCCCTGCTGAACCGTCCACAGCGAGGCCTTCTGGCCGTCCGAGGAGACGGCCGTGGAGGCCAGGTATTCCAGCTGTGCGACGGGTGCGCCCGCCTTCCCCGCCACGAACTGCGGGGAGAGCGCGTAGACGGGTACCGCGTCGCCCTCGATGTGCGGGGCGGCGGCCTTCAGCGCCACCTTGCCGTCCCGCGCGAAGAAGCGGGAGAGCGTGTCGAGGGTGGCGGGGGCGGACGCGGCCCGGTGGGCCGCGGCCTTCGACTCGGCGGAGGCGAGCGGCGCCTGGTCGGCGAAGGCGTGCGGGGCCGCGAGACCGATGAGGGCCGCGGCCAGTGCGGCGGGTGCGAGGCGGGTCAACTTCATCGTCGTCACGCCCCGATCCGGTACAGCGAGTGGGTCCAGGAGAAGGAGTTGTTGTCGACGTACCAGGCGTGCGAGGCCCAGTTGTAGCGGGTGCTGGAGGGCCAGGGATCGCCCCAGTACACCCAGCTGCTGGCGTCGTCGTAGCCGTACAGGACGTGCATGTGACCGCCGCCGCTGGACCACTGGATGCGGGTCTCGATCGGACGGTTGTTGTTGATCTCGGTCTGTACGGTCGAGTAGCGCAGCCAACCGGACACGTACGAGCCCGAGTTGATGCCCGCCCAGTCCAGGGCGTTCTGCACATTGCCCAGGTCCGCCTGCCAGTTGGGGCAGTCGTAGCCCTGCGCCCGGCCGAAGGCCGCGTTGCAGAACTGGTTCTGGGTGTAGTTGCGGCCGAACCAGGTGGCGATGGTGTTGCCGCTGCCGGCCCAGCACCAGTTGTTCTTCTGCTGCGACTGCATCGTGATGTTGAGCTTCTTGGAGCTCGCCGCGGCGGCTGCGGCGGGCACCGGCTTGTCACTGTGCGGGGCGGCGGTGGCCGTTGCCGTGGGGGCGGCAAACAGGGCCGCCACCACGAGGGTGAGGGCGGACAGCCGTCTCTTCTTGCTGCGCATCGCGTTCCTCCCATGGCGGGGTGGGGGGTTGGGGATGGTGGAGGATCGCGTCCGGACGCTTGTGGTTGAGCATCGGACGTTGTCGAGAACAGGTCAACGCGCTTCAATGCGGGGTGGGACGCGGGTGTGAACGAAGTGGCCGGAGTGTGAACAACTCCCCTGCCGCCACCAGGTTTTCCCCGACCTGACGCAGCCTCGCGCCCACCCCCCACCGTGAACGTTCACTGAGGAGTCCCCCATGCTCCACACCGAGGCCGATCTGGCGCAGGTGCTGCACACCGGCCCGTTCCACCTGGCACTGCGCGCCGCCCTGTCCGTCCGGGGCCTGCCGCTCCAGCGGGTCCAGCACCATCTCGCCGGGCGCGGCATCAAGGTCGGCGTGACCAGCCTGAGCTACTGGCAGCAGGGGGCGCGCCGGCCGCAGCGGCCCGAGTCGCTGCGCGCGGTGCGCGGCCTGGAAGAGGTGCTCGGACTGCCCGCGAACTCCCTGCTGCGCCTCCTCGACGACACCTCGGCGGCCGACGTCGAGCGGCCCGCCGGGCGCTCCTACCGCTCGCTCGTCGAGGCGTCGGGGGTGGTGGAGCAGCTCATCGGCGAGCTGGAGTCCCCGGTGGACGGCGGCCTGCACACCGTCGGCCACCACGAGCGCATCCGCATCGGCGCGGCCCGGGAACTGTGCGGCCGCGACTCGCAGCACGTCGTACGGGCCCACCGCGACGGCATCGACCGCTATCTGGCCATCCACCGCGGGGACGCCGGCTGCGATCCGGCCCGGGTCGAGGTGCGCGCGGGCGAGAACTGCCGCACCGGCCGCGTCCGCTGGGACGCCGCCAGCGGGGTCCTGGTCGCCGAGCTGCTCTTCGACACCCGGCTGCGGGCCGGCGAGACGCATCTGTTCGGATACGGCTTCGAGGACGGTACGGGCGGGCCGAGCCGGGAGTACGTACGCGGCTTCGCCTTCGCGGGCGGCCAGTACGTCCTCCAGGTGCGGTTCGACGAGCAGGCCCTGCCGGCCCGCTGCCGCCGCTTCGCCCAGACCTCCACGGGCGCCACCCGCTCCGGCCGCAGCGACCTCACCCTCAGCGGGCGGCACCGCTCGGTGCACCTGGTGGAGCAGGGGGTGCGGCCGGGGATCCTGGGGATCGACTGGGACTGGGAGTGAGCGCTCGGGGGCGTTGCGGCTCAGGCGTCGGGGCCGGCCACCAGCTGGCCGTCCTTGAGCTTGACCGGCACCTTGGGCAGCGGCACGGTGGCTGGGCCCTGGACGGGCTTGCCGGTCATCACGTTGAAGCGGCTGCCGTGGCAGGGACAGTTCGCGTGGCCGTCCTCGATCTTCTCCAGGAGGCAGCCGGCGTGCGTGCACTGGGCGCTGAACGCCTGGTACTCGCCCTTCGCCGGGCAGGACACCATGACCCGCTGCTCGCGGTAGAGCTTGGCGCCGCCGACCGGGACCGCGTCGGGCGAGCCGAGCGGTTCGGGAGCGGTCGGGGTCGGCGTCTCGGCGTGGCCGAGCTTGGAGTCGGTGGAGCAGGCGGCCACGCCGACCCCCGCGGCCCCGGCGAGGGCGGCGCCTTTCAGCACGGTGCGACGGGCGGCGGGCTGGCCGGTCATGGGTATCTCCACACTGATCACTGGTCGTGACTGGGTCACTGGTCGTGACGGAATCACTGTTCTTGGTCGTTGTTCCTGGTCGTGCGCACCGCTCATGGTCGGTTGCGCATTCGACGATACCGGCGCAGATCACCCGCCCTGCGCCGGGGCTGCCGGAGCGGTGGCGGGATGGGTTACGTTCTGGGCCGTGATCGTCGTCGCCGGAGAGTCCCTCATCGACCTGGTGCCGCAGCACCCAGAGGATCCGCTGGGGCCGCTGGCTCCACGCCCGGGTGGCGGCCCGTACAACACCGCGGTCGCCCTGGGCCGGCTCGGCGCGGGGGCCGCCTTCTGCTCCCGGGTGTCCACGGACGGCTTCGGCGAGGCCCTCCTGGGCGGGCTGCGCTCGGCCGGGGTGGACACGTCCCTGGTGCAGCGCGGCCCGGAACCGACGACGCTGGCGGTGGCGAGCCTCGCGCCGGACGGCTCCGCGCGCTACAGCTTCTACGCGGACGGCACCGCCGACCGCCTCTTCGAACTCCCCCCTCAACTCCCGCCCTCGGTCAGCGCGTTGGCCCTGGGCACGTGCTCCCTGGTACTCGAACCGGGCGCGACGGCGTACGAGGCGCTGCTCCGCCGGGAGTCGGCCAGAGGCATCCTCACCCTCCTGGACCCGAACATCCGCCCGGGCCTGATCCCGGACCCGGACGCCTACCGAACCCGCTTCAGAAGCTGGCTGCCGTACGTGTCCCTCCTGAAACTCTCGGAGGAGGACGCGCAGTGGCTGGGCGGCGGGGTGGAGGAATGGCTGGCGGCGGGCCCGGAAGCGGTGGTGGTGACGCGGGGCGCGGCAGGCCTGACGGCCCACACATCGAAGGGCACGGAACACTCGGTCCCCGCCGAGCGGGTTGCGGTGGCGGACACGATCGGCGCGGGCGACACGGTGAACGCAGCGCTCCTGCACCGCCTTCCGACCTGCGAGGCACTGGCCACCGCCGACTGGCCGGAGGTACTCCGCTACGCGGCGAGAGCAGCGGGCCTGACCTGCACGAGAGAGGGCGCGCAGCCGCCCACGGCGGAGGAGGTGGGGAGGGACTGAGGAGGCGGGTGGGGCTCAACGCCCCCGCCCCGGGGTTCGAGGGGCGGGCGCCCCTCGTGGGGGTCTGGGGGGCGGAGCCCCAGGGCTCGGCCTTCTCCACCCCCTGCACCCGCGAGCGGGTGGGCAAGCTCCCGGGGTCTGGGGCGGAGCCCCAGAAAGCCGGCCCTCCCGCCCCTTCCAACCCCCGGAGGGTCTCGGGAAGGGGCGGGGTGGGGAACTCACGCCTTGCGAGCCCGGGTCGCCTTCTTCGCCGGCGCCGCCTTCTTGGCGCCGGAAGCCGTCCGAGCAGAGGCCGTCTTCTTGGCAGGCGCGGCCTTCGCCGCAGAAACCGCCTTCTTGGCCGCCGCCTTCTTCACCGGCTTCCGCACCGGAACAGACGCGTCGCTGATCCGGTCCGCCCCCAGAATGTCCCGCAGGAACTTCCCCGTGTGGCTGGCCGGCACCGAGGCGACCTGCTCGGGCGTGCCCTCGGCGATGACCAGACCACCCCCGTTGCCGCCCTCGGGCCCCATGTCCACCACCCAGTCCGCCGTCTTGATGACGTCCAGGTTGTGCTCGATGACGATCACCGAGTTCCCCTTGTCGACAAGGCCCGAAAGCACCTTGATCAGCTTTGAGATGTCCTCGAAGTGCAGCCCGGTGGTGGGCTCGTCGAGCACGTACACCGTCCGCCCCGTGGACCGCTTCTGGAGCTCGGAGGCGAGCTTCACGCGCTGGGCCTCACCACCCGACAGGGTCGGCGCGGACTGCCCGAGCCGGACGTACCCGAGCCCGACCTCGTTCAGCGTCCGCAGGTGACGGGCGATCGTCGGGACGGCCTCGAAGAACTCCAGGCCCTCCTCGATCGGCATGTCGAGCACCTCGGCGATGGACTTGCCCTTGTAGTGGACCTCCAGCGTCTCCCGGTTGTAGCGCGCCCCGTGGCAGACCTCGCACGGGACGTACACGTCCGGCAGGAAGTTCATCTCGATCTTGATGGTGCCGTCGCCCGAGCAGTTCTCGCAGCGCCCGCCCTTGACGTTGAAGGAGAACCGGCCGGGGAGGTAACCCCGGACCTTCGCCTCCATCGTCTCCGCGAACAGCTTGCGGACGTGGTCGAAGACGCCCGTGTACGTCGCCGGGTTGGACCGCGGGGTGCGGCCGATGGGCGACTGGTCGACGTGCACGACCTTGTCGACGAGGTCGTCGCCGTCGACCCGGGTGTGCCGACCGGGCACGCTGCGCGCCCCGTTCAGCTCGCGGGCCAGGTGCGTGTACAGGATGTCGTTGACCAGCGTCGACTTGCCCGAACCGGAGACGCCGGTGACGGCGGTCAGCACGCCGAGCGGGAACGAGACGTCGATGTCCTGGAGGTTGTTCTCCTTGGCGCCGTGCACGGTGAGCCGGCGCGTGGGATCCATGGGCCGCCGGATGTCGGGCAGCGGGATCGACTTCTTGCCCGCCAGGTACTGGCCGGTCATCGACTCCTTGTTGCTGAGCAGCTGCTTCAACGGGCCGCTGTGGACGACCTTTCCGCCGTGCTCACCGGCGCCCGGGCCGATGTCGACAACCCAGTCGGCCACCTTGATGGTGTCCTCGTCGTGCTCGACGACGATCAGGGTGTTGCCCATGTCGCGAAGGCGGACCAGTGTCTCGATCAGACGGTGGTTGTCGCGCTGGTGCAGCCCGATCGACGGCTCGTCCAGGACGTAGAGCACGCCTACCAGGCCGGAGCCGATCTGGGTGGCGAGCCGGATGCGCTGGGCCTCGCCGCCGGAGAGCGTGCCGGCCGCGCGGTTGAGCGAGAGGTAGTCGAGGCCGACGTCGACCAGGAACTTCAGCCGCTCGTTGACCTCCTTCAGGACCCGCTCGGCGATCTTCTTGTCGCGGCTGTTGAGCCTCAGCTCGGCCAGGAAGTCCGCGCAGTCGCTGATCGACATCGCGGAGACCTCGGCGATGGACCGCTCCATCACGGTGACCGCGAGGACCAAGGGCTTGAGGCGCGTGCCCTCACAGGTGGGGCAGGGCACCTCGCGCATGTAGCCCTCGAAGCGCTCGCGGGCGCCGTCGCTCTCCGCCTCGGAGTGGCGCCGCTTGACGAACGGCACCGCACCCTCGAAGGAGGTGGTGTACGCCCGCTCGCGGCCGTACCGGTTGCGGTAGCGGACCTCGATCTGGGTCTTGTGGCCGTACAGCAGCGCCTTCTTGGCGCGCTGCGGAAGCCCGGCCCACGGGATGTCGGTGCGAAAGCCCAGCTCGTCGGCGAGCGCGCCGACCAGGCGGGCGAAGTAGTCCTTGGTGTGGCCGAGCGACCACGGCGAGACCGCGCCCTCGTCGAGGGACTTGTCCTCGTCCGGGATGATCAGCTCGGGGTCGACCTCCATGCGGGTGCCGATGCCGGTGCAGTCGGGGCAGGCGCCGAACGGCGAGTTGAAGGAGAAGGAGCGCGGCTCCAGCTCCTCGAAGGAGAGGTCGTCGTACGGGCAGTACAGGTGCTCCGAGTACATTCGCTCGCGCTCGGGGTCGTCGGCCGCCAGGTCGACGAAGTCGAGCACGACCATGCCGCCGGAGAGGCCGAGCGCGGTCTCCACGGAGTCGGTGAGCCGGCGCTTCGCGGTGTCCTTCACCGTGAGGCGGTCGATGACCACCTCGATGGTGTGCTTCTCCTGCTTCTTCAGCTTGGGCGGCTCGGCGAGCTGGATGGTCTCGCCGTCGACCCGGGCCCGGCTGTAGCCCTTGGTCTGGAGGTCGGCGAACAGGTCGACGAACTCGCCCTTGCGCTCACGCACCAGCGGCGAGAGCACCTGGAAGCGGCTGCCCTCGGGCAGTTCGAGCACCTTGTCGACGATGGCCTGCGGCGACTGGCGCGAGATGGGCCGGCCGCACTCGGGGCAGTGCGGCTTGCCGATGCGCGCGAAGAGCAGACGCAGGTAGTCGTAGACCTCGGTGATGGTGCCGACCGTCGAGCGCGGGTTGCGCGAGGTCGACTTCTGGTCGATGGAGACGGCGGGCGACAGACCTTCGATGAAGTCGACGTCCGGCTTGTCCATCTGGCCGAGGAACTGGCGGGCGTACGAGGAGAGCGACTCGACGTAGCGGCGCTGCCCCTCGGCGAAGATCGTGTCGAACGCGAGGGAGGACTTGCCCGACCCCGAGAGCCCGGTGAAGACGATGAGGGAGTCGCGCGGCAGGTCGAGCGAGACGTTCTTCAGGTTGTGCTCGCGCGCGCCACGGACGATGAGACGGTCGGCCACGCCGGTCCGCACCTTTCTAGAGAGAGCGAGGGAGCTCCAGGAGCCCCCGTCCCAGGGTATGGGGGGCGCCACGGTGATGTTGTTGATTCTTGGATGGATCCGGACACGTTCCGAAACGGGTCCGAGAAGGGAACCGACTACGAGCGTATAGCACGCGCATTCGATTTACGGACTCGTCCGGCCACCTTCACCCGGACGAGTGGCGGGGCTATCGTCGGCGCCATGATTGATCACGCGCGCGACCTGGCCTCTGTACGCGAAGCCACCGAACGGCTGCTCACCGCAGTCGCCGCACTGGACAACGCCTCCGTTGCCGAGCCGTCACGGCTGCCCGGCTGGAGCCGCGGCCACGTGCTGGCCCATATCGCACGGAACGCGGATGCGCTCGTCAACGTGCTGGCCGGGCGGCCCATGTATCCGAGTGCCGAGGCCCGGGACGCGGACATCGACCGCGACGCGCCCCGCCCGCTGGACGCCCAGCTCGCCGACGTGCGCGAGAGCGCGGCCGGCTTCCAGGCCCAGGGCGAGCTGCCCGCCGACTGGTCGCGCACGGTGGAGCTGCGCAACGGCGTCACCGACGCCGCCGCCCGCGTGCCCTTCCGCCGCCTCATCGAGGTCGAGCTGCACCACGTGGACCTCGGGATCGGCCATGAGCTGGAAGACCTCCCCGCGGACTTCGTCCGGCGCGAGACCGACTTCCTCACCGAGCGGTTCGCCGGGCACCAGGACCTTCCGTCGATCGCCCTGACCGACGACAGCGGCCGGAGCTGGACCACTGGAGGCGGCGCCGAGGGCGGCCCGGTCCAGGTGAGCGGAACCGCCGCGGACCTCGTCGGCTGGCTCGCGGGACGGCGTGACGGCGCCGCCCTCAAGGTGACCGGCGGCGCGCTGCCCGCCCTGCCCCCGCTGTGACTCCGGCGATAGGCTGAGCCCATGACGTACAGCGGAGCGGTGAAGGCCGGCGGTCCGGCCGATGTGCACGAGCTGACGGACCTGATGATCTCCAAGGTCGAGGTCGGGTCGATGAGCAACAACGCGTACCTGCTGCGCTGCCGGACCACCGGCGAGCAGCTGCTCATCGACGCGGCGGCCGACCCCTCGACGCTGCTCACGCTGATCGGTGACGACGGCATCGCGTCCGTCGTCACCACCCACCGGCACGGCGATCACTGGCAGGCGCTCGCCGAGGTCGTCGCCGCGACGGGCGCGCGCACCTATGCGGGCCGCTATGACGCCGAGGGCATCCCGGTCCCGACCGACGTCCCCGTCGAGGACGGCGACACGATCCGGGTCGGCCGCGTCGAGCTCACCGCGCGCCACCTCGTCGGCCACACACCGGGCTCGATCGCCCTGGTCTACGTCGACCCGCACGGCCACCCCCATGTGTTCACCGGCGACTGCCTGTTCCCGGGCGGCGTGGGCAACACCTGGAAGGACCCCGAGGCCTTCGCCAGCCTCATCCGCGATGTCGAGACCAAGCTCTTCGACACCCTGCCGGACGAGACCTGGGTCTATCCCGGCCACGGCAACGACACCACCCTGGGTGACGAGCGCCCCCACCTCCCGGAGTGGCACGCACGCGGCTGGTAGCCGCCGCCCGGCGGCGTGTTCCGCCGCCGGGCCCGCCGGGGGAACCGATCCGTACGCCGCGCCGCAGAAGTCCATGCCTCGATCGTGGCACCCGCCACTGACAATCGACGGTGCACGCGTGCGCCCGCCCGCCGCCCCGCGAGCTTCCGCGCGCCCCCGTAACGCATGATCACTGCGGGTAGTTGGCGTGACATGCGCACCACCACTCCCCCCACACCGCCTTCGATGATCCGCCTCGCGGCCGCCTCGCTCGCGGGCACCGCCATCGAGTTCTACGACTTCTTCGTCTACGGGACGGCGGCCGCCCTGGTCCTCGGCCCGCTGTTCTTTCCGACGTTCTCCGCGCTCGCGGGAACTCTGGCGGCCTTCGGAACCTTTGGTGTCGGCTTCCTGGCCCGCCCCCTGGGCTCGGCCCTCTTCGGGCACATCGGCGACCGCTACGGGCGCCGCCCCGTCATGTTCGCCTCGCTCACGCTGACCGGGCTCGCGACGGTGGCCGTCGGCTGTGTGCCCTCGTACGCCTCGATCGGCATCGCGGCGCCCTCGCTGCTCCTGGTGCTGCGCTTCCTCCAGGGGCTCGGGCTCGGCGGCGAATGGGGCGGCGCGGTGCTGCTCACGGCCGAGCACGCGCCCGCCCACCGGCGCGTCCTGTGGACGAGCTTTCCGCAGATCGGGCCCTCCATCGGCTTCCTGCTGGCCAACGGGGTCGTCCTCGCCCTGTCCGCCGGGCTGAGCGACGCCCAGTTCCACGCCTGGGGCTGGCGGGCGCCGTTCTGGGGCGCCGGGCTGCTCGCGCTCGGCGGGCTGCTGCTCCGCACCTCGCTGGCCGAGACGCCGCAGTTCCGCGAGATGGGCGAGCCGGTCAGGCTGCCGCTGCTCGAAGTGGCGCGCGGCCATTGGCGGTTGGTGCTCCTGACCGCGGGCGCCCTCTCGATCGGGTACGCCGTCTTCTACACGGTGTCGACCTGGTCGCTGGCGTACGCGACGGAACGGCTCGGGGTCGACCGCGCGGTGATGCTCGTCTGCATCCTGGCGACCGTCGCGGTCATGGGTGCGCTGACGCCGCTCGCGGCACTGCTCGGCGACCGCTTTGGGCGTCGGCCGATGTGCCTGGTGGGGTGTACGGCGACGGTGCTGTGGATGTTCCCGATGGTGGCGCTGCTCTCGACCGGCGAGCCGCTGTGGATGTTCGCCGGGTTCCTCGGCGCGATGCTGGCGTTCATCTCGATGTTCGCGGTGATCGCGGCGTATCTGCCGGAGCTGTACGAGCCGAGGGTGCGCTGCACGGGCGCCGCGGTCGGCTACAACCTGGGCGGGGTGCTCGGCGGCGCGCTGACCCCGATCGCGGCGACGGCGCTGGCCCGCGGCGACGGCCCGCCGTGGGGCGTCGCCGCGTATCTGACCGGGGTCGGGCTGCTGAGCCTGGGCTGTTTCGTGCTGCTCCCCGAGACCCGGCCCACGCCGGTGGCGCAGCCGGGTCCCGGGGCGGAGCCCGAGGCGGCTCCTGCGTGAGGGACCGCCTCGATGCCGGTCAGGCGCCGATGCTGTCCTTCTGGGGCTCCTCGGCAGCCGTCTGCTTCTTGGCGGCGACGAGGCTGGTGATCGTGGTGACGACCAGCACGCCGCAGATCACGCCGAGCGAGACCGGGATGGAGATCTCGGGGACGTTCACCCCGTTCTCGTGCAGGGCGTGCAGCACCAGTTTCACGCCGATGAAGCCGAGGATCACCGAGAGGCCGTAGCTGAGGTGGACCAGCTTCTTGAGCAGCCCGCCGATCAGGAAGTACAGCTGGCGCAGCCCCATCAGCGCGAAGGCGTTGGCGGTGAACACGATGTACGGGTCCTGCGTGAGGCCGAAGATCGCCGGGATCGAGTCCATCGCGAAGAGGACGTCGGTGGTGCCGATGGCGAGCATGACGACCATGAGCGGCGTCAGGACCTTCTTGCCGTTCTTCTCCACGAACAGCTTGGTGCCGTGGTACTTGTCCGCGACACCGAACTTCTTCTCGACGGACTTCAGGAGGCGGTTCTCCTCGAACTCCTCTTCCTCCTCGCCGGAGCGCGCCTCCTGGATGAGCTTCCAGGCGGTGTAGATCAGGAACGCGCCGAAGATGTAGAAGACCCAGGAGAAGTTGGCGATCACCGCGGCACCGGCCGCGATGAAGATCGCACGCAGCACGAGGGCGATCAACACGCCGAACAGCAGCACCCGTTGCTGAAGGTGCGAGGGCACCGAGAACTTCGCCATGATCAGGATGAAGACGAAGAGGTTGTCGACGGAGAGCGACTTCTCGGTGATGAAGCCCGCGAAGAACTCGCCCGACGCCTGGCTGTTGCCGAAGAACAGCAGGCCGAGGCCGAAGAGCGCGGCCAGCACGATCCAGACCACGGTCCAGATGCCGGCTTCCTTGACCGACACGTCATGGGGCTTTCGCCCGATGAAGAAGTCGGCCGCGATCAGGGCACACAGACCAAGAATGGTCAGTACCCACAGGGTCATTGAAACGTCCACTGCGCCTCCGGCGTCGTACGGCTACTGATCAGCGTCGTCGCTGCCGGAGGTCTCTTCCACCCGGGCGCCTTCCCTCGCGCCTCGGGCCGGCGCCCCGGGACCCGTCCCGTGGGTCCGTATTGACGGGAACGCCGCAGTCGGGAGTACTCCCCTCCGCTGGAGGCAGCCTACCCGAATAACCAAGAGAAGGTAAAGAGATTGGTAAAGATCGCCCAAATAGCCAGGTCAGAGGTGTTCCGTCTGGTCCTTACGGCGGAGTCGCCCACGCCGTTCCGGAGCGGGCGGAGCCATTAACGGGGCCAGGCGGCGCGGGCCTCACCGACCTGGCCGAGGACCTGCTCCAGGATGTGGCTGCCGGGCGGCGTGAGCGGCGGCTCGTACGTCCAGGCGTGGCCGACCCACGGGTCGGCCAGGTGGTCGTCGAGGACCGGAGTCAGCCGCAGCAGTGAGCGCCACAGCGGCTGGAGGACCGGCCCGTACTCGCTGGCCTCCTCGCGGTCGGCGACCATCAGCAGGTGCACGCCGACCGAGGGGCCCTCGTCGGCTAGGTAGCGCAGCTGGTTCAGGGCGCGGTCGTCGAAGCCGTGCGGGAAGTCGTTGACGATCAGGAGCTGCTCGGCGGTGTCCATGCCGGGCGGCAGCGCGTCGGCGCCCGCCCCTGCCCGTACCGCCATCTGTACGAGGTCCACGCGCTCGGTGAGCCGGGCCAGCACCTCGGCCACCCCGGCCGCGCCCGCCGCCGGGGGCGCGGCGAGCACCCCGGCCCGCGTGAGCGGGGCGAGCCGGGCCGCGGCCGAGCCCGCCGGGTCGATGACGTGGACGGCGAACTCGTGAGCCGGATACACCGCGAGCAGCCGGGCCGCGATCGCCACCGCGGTGTCCACCGCCAAACCCTTGACCTGGGCGGAGTCCATGAACGCGGCCGCCTCGGAGCCGCCTCGGCCCGAGTCGATCCACAGGCCGCGCTCCAGGGGAAGCCGGACCAGCATCGGAATGCGCAGCTCCGGCTGCTCGGGCAGCTGCAGATCACCGATCCGCAGCGCCATGGGGAGCTCCATCGGGACCCGGTAGGCATGCCACACCGGGTTGTCCCAGCGGGCGTACGCGGGCGGCAGGGCGGGCTCGACGACCTCGGACTCGGCGGTCAGCTGACCGAGGTCGCGGTCGAGGGCCTCCCTGGCCCTGTCGACGAGCTCCTCCCGCTTGGCGCGGGCCTGTTCGCGCGCCTGGTCCCCGGCGGATCCCATGCGGCCGCGCGGGTCGGACAGGGCGCGGTCGATCTCCTGCTCCATCCGCGAGTCGGCGAAGTCGACGGCGCTGCGGTAGGCGGCGACGGAGCGGGCCAGGTCCTCGAACATGCCCCACACCTGGTTGTAGAGCCGCTCGTCCATGGACCAGCCGCTGGCATCGCCCGCGACGGGCTGCGCGGGTTCGCCGGGGGCCGCGGGCGGCGCGACCGGGGCCGGTGGCGGGGGTGTGCTGGTCTGGCGCCGGGGATGCGCGTAGTTGATGGGGCCGCCGTCGCCGACCGCCTGCTGGGGCGCGGTGACAGGGGGCTGGGCGTCGGCCGGTGCGGGCCTGCCGGAGGCTCCGGGCCCGGCGGCGCGCACCCGGGCGTCGTCGCTCGTACGGGGCGGGGGCGCGGCCACCGAACGGGAGACGCCGAGCGCGATCGCGTCCTGGATGGCGGCGGCCAGCTGCCCCGCCTCGGGCAGGCCCTGGTCGGCCAGCATGTCGGCGAGGCCGCCCGCGTACCCCTGGCCGATGGCGCGGATCTTCCAGGCGCCCTGGCGGCGGTAGAGCTCCAGGGCCACGACCGCGGACTCGGCGCCGAGCCCGGTGATGGTGTAGCTGGCGATCTCGGTGCCGTCGAGGCCCGTGACGGCGACGAAGGGCGCGGCCACCGCGGCGAACCGGCTGGGCCCCGGCGTCCCGAGCGGCAGCGCGAGCAGCACATTGACCCGGTGCACGCCCTCGCCCAGGGCCTCCAGGTCCACGGCCAGGCGATGGTCGGCGGCGGCCTGCCGGGAGACCTCCAGGCCGGGCAGGCTCGGCGCGCCGGGGTGGGCGACCCGCTCCGCCCCGCGCACCCGGCCCTGCTCGTCGCCGAGCGTGGCACCGGCCACGATCGGGGTGCCGGCCGACACCCGGATCTCCAGTCGGGTCTGGGGCAGGGGATGGTTCTGTCCCCGTACCAGCTCGGCCGTCATCGCCTCTGTCCCCTCGTCGAGTTGATGGTGGTGCGTGTGCTGCGTATGCGGTTGCGGGGCAGCTCCCGGCGGCATCGCGCCTCCGGGAGCTGCGGTGTTCAGTACTGCGGTGCGGTCAGAGGTGCGGCAGGATCGCCGGCATCAGGTCCTGGAAGGTGCGGCCGTTGGCCGGGTTGCCGATGGCGGTCATCTGCCAGCCGCCGCCCGCGCGGTGCACCTTGGCCATGATCTGCGCGGTGTACTGGCCGCCGCCGTCCAGCGTGTAGCGGGCCAGCTCCTGGCCGTTGGTCTCGTCGACCAGGCGGCAGAACGCGTTCTGCACCTCCTGGAACGTCTGGCCGGTGAACGAGTTCACCGTGAAGACGATCTGGTCGATGTGGACCGGCACGCGCGAGAGGTCGACCAGGATCGACTCGTCGTCACCGCCCTGGCCCGCGCCACCCACGAGGTTGTCACCGGTGTGCCGGACCGAGCCGTCGTCGCTGGACAGGTGGCGGAAGAACACCACGTCGACGGGCTGCTTGTCGGCGAAGAGCACCGCCGACGCGTCCAGGTCGATCTCCTGCGTCCGCTTGCCGAACAGGCCCCGGCGCGGTGCCGCCTGCCAGCCGAGTCCCATCCGCACCGCGGTCAGGGTGCCGCCACCCTGCTTCTCCAGGCTGATGGCCTGACCCTTGGACAGATTGACCGTCACGCGCTGTCCCCTCTCCCCATGTGTCGTTCTTGACATGCTTTGCGCTGTTGTACGTTCTCGGGCCCGACCCTACGCAGTCGATCGGGCCGAGCGGCCACGCGGGGGCTTTTTGTGGCGGTGTTGCAACACACCGCCCATGCACGGAACCTGCCCCCGCGGCCGGCCGGTCAGGCGAGGCCCGCCTCCTTCATCTGGCGGAGCTCCTTCTTCAGCTCGCCGACCTCGTCGCGCAGCCGGGCCGCCACCTCGAACTGCAGGTCCGCGGCGGCCGCCCGCATCCGGTCGGTCATCTCCTCGATGATTCCCGCCAGTTCGGCCGCGGGACGCTCGGTGAGCTCCTTCTGCACGCCCTTGCCGGCCTTGGCCGCCTTGCCGCCGAGCGAGGGCACCGGCGCCTTGGCCGCCTTGCCGTCCTTGCCCTTGCGGTATCCGCTGCCGAGCAGTTCCTCGGTGTCAATCTCCTCGCGCGCGATGGTCGCGACGATGTCGTTGATCTTCTTCCGCAGCGGCTGCGGGTCGATCCCCTTCTCCTTGTTGTACGCGATCTGCTTCTCGCGGCGCCGGTTGGTCTCCTCGATGGCCTTCTCCATCGCCGGGGTGACACGGTCGGCGTACATGTGGACCTGGCCGGAGACGTTTCGTGCCGCACGGCCGATGGTCTGGATCAGGGAGGTACCCGAACGCAGGAAGCCTTCCTTGTCGGCGTCGAGGATCGCCACCAGGGACACCTCGGGCAGGTCGAGGCCCTCACGCAGCAGGTTGATGCCGACCAGCACGTCGTACTCGCCGGCCCGCAGTTCCCGCAGGAGCTCGATACGGCGCAGCGTGTCGACGTCGCTGTGCAAGTACCGCACCTGGATGCCCAGTTCGAGGAAGTAGTCGGTGAGGTCCTCCGCCATCTTCTTGGTCAGCGTGGTGACCAGGACGCGCTCGTCCTTCTCGGTGCGCTTGCGGATCTCGTGCACCAGGTCGTCGATCTGGCCCTCGGTGGGCTTGACCACGACCTCCGGGTCGACCAGGCCGGTCGGGCGGATGATCTGCTCCACGAAGCCGTCGCCGCGGGAGAGTTCGTACGTGCCCGGGGTGGCCGACAGGTACACCGTCTGGCCGATGCGGCCGAGGAACTCCTCCCACTTCAGCGGCCGGTTGTCCAGCGCGGAGGGCAGCCGGAAGCCGTGGTCGACGAGCGTCCTCTTGCGGGAGGCGTCGCCCTCGTACATCGCGCCGATCTGCGGCACGGTCACATGCGACTCGTCGAGGACCAGCAGGAAGTCCTCGGGGAAGTAGTCGATCAGGGTGTTGGGTGCGGTGCCGGGCTCGCGGCCGTCGAAGTGCATCGAGTAGTTCTCCACGCCCGAGCAGCTGCCGATCTGGCGGAGCATCTCCAGGTCGTACGTGGTGCGCATGCGCAGCCGCTGGGCCTCCAGGAGCTTGCCCTGCTTCTCCAGCTCCGCGAGGCGCTCCTCCAGCTCCTTCTCGATGCCGTTGACGGCCTTCTCCATGCGCTCCGGGCCCGCCACGTAGTGACTTGCGGGGAAGACGTAGAGCGACTGGTCCTCGCTGATGATCTCGCCGGTGATCGGGTGGAGCGTCGAGAGCGCCTCGATCTCGTCCCCGAACATCTCGATGCGGACGGCCAGTTCCTCGTAGACCGGGAAGATCTCGATGGTGTCGCCGCGCACCCGGAAGGTGCCGCGGGCGAACGCCACGTCGTTGCGGGTGTACTGGATGTCGACGAAGCGGCGCAGCAGCTGGTCGCGGTCGATCTCGTCGCCGACCTTGAGCGGCACCATCCGGTCGACGTACTCCTGCGGGGTGCCCAGACCGTAGATGCAGGAGACGGACGCGACCACGATCACGTCGCGGCGGGTGAGCAGCGAGTTGGTCGCCGAGTGGCGCAGCCGCTCGACCTCCTCGTTGATCGAGGAGTCCTTCTCGATGTAGGTGTCCGACTGCGGGACGTACGCCTCGGGCTGGTAGTAGTCGTAGTACGACACGAAGTACTCGACGGCGTTGTTGGGCAGCAGCTCGCGGAACTCGTTGGCCAGCTGGGCGGCCAGCGTCTTGTTCGGCGCCATGACGAGCGTGGGGCGCTGGAGCTTCTCGATCATCCAGGCAGTCGTCGCCGACTTTCCGGTGCCGGTGGCGCCGAGGAGGACGACATCCTTCTCACCTGCACGGATGCGCTTCTCCAGCTCGGCGATGGCCGCCGGCTGGTCACCGCTGGGCTGGTAGGGACTGACGACCTCGAAGGGCGCCACCGTACGTTCGATCTTGGAAACGGGCCGCATGCAACCACCGTACGACCCGCCACTGACAACCGGGGTCCGATCGCGGTCCGGTCACCAGTCGTGCGGGGACGCGGAGCCCTCGCGCGAGGGCTCGGACACCGCCCAGCTGGTGCGTTCCGGGAAGGACGGGCGGTGCCGGGGCGCGGGGATCGCGCGCGGCGGACGCTTCTCCCAGTCCGGCTTGCCCATCACCACGAGCGGGTCGAACATCACGACCACCCCGGCGAGGATCAGGAAGGCGACGGGCCCGATCAGCATGGGGGCGAGCAGGGAGGCGGGCGACTCCCCGCCGGCCGCGGCGGTGGCGGCAGTGGCTGCGCTGCCGTGCAGCCGGACGCTGAGCGCGGCCATCCCCGTGTAGTGCATGCCGCTGACGGCGACGCCCATGACGAGGCTGGCGCCCAGGCTGGCCAGGAAGCCGTGCACGGACACGGCGGCCCACAGGGCGGCGGTGGCGGCCACCACGGCGATCACCACGGAGACGCTGACGACGACGGTGTTGTACTCGAACTCGCCGTTCATCATGATCCCGGCCATGCCCAGGTAGTGCATGGTGGCCACGCCGAGACCGGTGATGGTGCCTCCGGTGACCAGCGCCATGGGGGTGGCGCCCCGGTAGCCGACGATGAAGATGCCGATGCCCACCATCACGATCGCAACGGCGAGGCTGGCGAAGGTGATGCCCCGGTCGTAGCCGAGCGGCACCTCGTGGACCGTGAAGCCCATCATCGCGATGAAGTGCATGGTCCAGATGCCCGAGCCTATGGAGGTGGCGCCGAGCGCCAGCCAGGCGGCCTTGAAGGAGCGCTCGGTCCGCACGGACCGGGCGGTGCAGCGCAGACCCAGCGCTCCACCGAGGCAGGCCATGATGAACGCCGCCACCGGCGTCACAAGGCCATAGCTGAATCCGTCGACCGTCCCGTGCATACCCGTGTGCCCTTCACCCCGTACCGACTGAAGAGGCCCTACTCCTGATTGCGGCCCTGGTTCGGGGCGACATTAGGGCTCGCTGCGCGACAGGCAAACATTTTCCGGGCAATTTATCGACTCCGGGCAGTTGGAGCGTTCCGTTATGGGCTGATCCATGCCCTTTGACACCCCTCTTTCAGGGCCCCGGCGGGCCGGTTTCGCGGCCGGGCGGCTCCGGCGGGCGGGCCGCGTTGTCAGTGGGCGGCCGTACGGTGGTCGGCATGGACAGCAATGCGCAGTTCGTCGAGTGGGCCGTCGTCGAGAGCGACATCGGCCCGCTGCTCCTGGCCGCGACCGGGCAGGGTCTGGTGAACGTGGTGTTCCACGCCGATGAAGCGGTGCGCGACCGGGCCGTGCGGGCGCTCGCCGCCCGGTTCGGCACCGAGCCGGCTCCGGCGGTGCCCGGCCGTGCGGGCCCCCTGGAGGAGCCCATACGCCAGATCAAGGCCTATTTCGAGGGCGGGCTGCGGGAGTTCACGCTGCCGCTCGACTGGTCGCTGTCGTCCGGGTTCAACCGGCAGGTGCTGCGCGAGCTGGCGGCAGGAGTGCCGTACGGGACGGTGGTGGGCTACGGCGATCTGGCCGGCCGGGTCGGCCAGCCCGGGGCGGCCCAGGCGGTGGGCGCGGCCATGGGGTCGAACCCGCTGCCGGTGGTGGTGCCCTGCCATCGCGTGGTGGAGAGCGACGGCGGGCTCGGCGGATTCGGCGGCGGCCTGGAGACCAAGCGGCAGTTGCTCGCGCTCGAAGGGGTGCTGCCCCAGCCGCTGTTCTGAGCAGCGCCATTCCTCCGGCCCACCTGTTTCGTACGCGGATACGGGCTGGCACACTGCGCCGGTGACTACGCTCTCCGACGCCTCCGACGCCGGCCGCGCGGTGCCCGATCCGGCGGCCCTGCCCGCGCTGCGGCGCCGCATCACGGCCGTGCTGATCGCGAGCCAGATACTCGGCGGCCTCGCCAACGCCACGGGGATCGCGCTGGCCGCGGTGCTGGCCGCCGAGGTCAGCGGCAGCCAGGCCCTGTCGGGGCTCGCCTCCGCGTCGATGGTGGTCGGGCCCGCGCTCCTCGCCATGCCGCTGGCCGCGCTGATGACCCGGCGCGGCCGCCGCCCGGGCCTGGTGCTCGCCTATCTCCTCGGGGTGGTCGGCGCCGCGGTCGTGGTCACCGGCGCCGTGCTCGCCAGCTTCCCGCTGCTGCTGTTCGGCATGGCCGTCTTCGGCGCCGGCTCGCTGGGCAACCTCCAGGCCCGGTACGCCGCCGCCGACCTCGCCGAGCCGGAACGCCGGGCGCGGGCCATCTCCACCGTGGTCTGGGCTACGACGATCGGCGCCGTCCTCGGACCGAACATAGCCGCGCCTGCCGGCCACAGCGTCACCCGCTTCGGCATACCGGCGGCCGCGGGCCCCTTCGTGTGGGCGGCCGGGGTGTTCCTGCTGTCCGCCGTGCTCGTCGGCGTACTGCTCCGGCCGGACCCGCTGCTGACCGCCCGCGCGCTGGACGGCGGCGCGGCGCACTCCGCGGCGGCCCGCTCGCTGCGGGCCGGGGTCAGGGCGGTCAGGGAGTCGCCGCGGGCCCGCCTGGCGCTCGTCGCCATGGCCGTGTCGCACACCGCCATGGTGTCGATCATGTCGATGACACCGGTCGCGCTCACCCGTCACGGCGCGAACATCGAACTGATCGGCCTCGTCATCAGCATGCACATCGCGGGCATGTACGCGTTCTCACCGGTGATGGGCTGGCTCGCCGACCGGCTCGGGCGGCTCTCCGTGATCGGCCTCGCGGCCGGGCTGCTGTGCTGCGCCGCCCTGTTGGCGGGCACGGCGGGCGCGAGCCATGGGCAGACCATGGCCGGGCTCTTCCTGCTCGGCCTCGGCTGGTCGGCGGGGCTCGTGTCCGGTTCGGCCCTGCTGACCGACTCGGTGCCGGGCCCCGCGCGCGCCGCCGTGCAGGGCCTGTGCGACCTGACCATGAACGTGGCGGCGGGCCTCGGCGGCCTCACGGCCGGCCTGATCGTGGCCCGCGCGGGCTACGGCTGGCTGAACGCGGCGGGCGCCGCGCTGCTGCTGCCGATGGCAGGCCTCGCCCTGTTCACCTCCCGTCGGCACGAGGCGAAGGAACAGGGCCCCTCTACAAGCTGATGTGGTAGGCCTTGCGCAGCGTCTCGTGAACCGTCCACGTGGTGCGGTCTCCCTCGCGCAGCACACAGGCGTCGCCGGGACCGATCTCCAGCGTGTCACCGCCCTCCACCTCGACGGTGGCGCGCCCGCTGACCACTACGAACAGCTCGTCGGCCTCGGTGTCGGTCACCACGCCCGGCGTGATCTGCCAGATGCCCCGGATCTGCTTCCCGTCGGCCGACTCCCACAGCACCTTCCCGGTCACTTCCGGGGCGCCGGACACGATCTGTGCCGGATCGAGCGGCTCCGGCTCCAGCTCTGCGTCGCAGACGCGCACGGCGAAGGAAGCAGGCGCGAGGGGACTCGGGTCGACGGGGCCGGAACCGGCAGGTGCGGCAGAGGCTTGATCCATGGTGCTCATGGCCGGTCAATCTAGCCGCGTCGGACCGCCGCTGTGACCGACAGTCCGGCCAGGTCCGGGCGCCCTTCCGCGACAGTGTGTCCAGCGCGCCCCCTTACCTCGTACGCCGTGGATCAAACCGGCCGCGCCGAAGCCGAGTTGAGCCCACGACGCACGCCTCCCGGCCCCGCCCGCCGCGTGGCCCGGACCGTCGGGGCAGAACGTTTACCCGGCCACCGGGCGTGCCAGGGATGGGACATGCCCTTTGACGACGTACCTGATGAGACCAAGGTGTCGGAAGAAGTACGGACCGCTCTCGACGAGGGCCGTCCGGTCGTCGCTCTGGAGTCGACGATCATCTCGCACGGCCTCCCCCGGCCGCGCAACCTGCTCGTCGCCACCGAACTGGAGCAGATGGTGCGGGCCCGGGGCGCCGTTCCCGCGACGATCGCCGTCCTCGACGGGAGGCCCCGGGTGGGCCTCGACAAGGCGCAGTTGGAGCGGGTGGCCAACGAGGAACTGCGCAAGCTCGGGCACCGCGATCTGCCGATGGCGATGGCCACCGGGGCGAGCGGGGCGACGACCGTGTCGGGCACCGCGTTCCTGGCCGCGCGGGCGGGCCTGCGCGTCTTCGCGACCGGCGGGCTCGGCGGCGTACACCGCGAGTGGACCGAGACTCAGGACGAGTCGGCTGACCTGCGGCTGCTCGCCACGACGCCGATCGCGGTGGTGTGCGCCGGGGTGAAGTCGATCCTCGATGTGCCGGCCACGCTCCAGCGCCTGGAGACGCTGGGGATCTCGGTGGTCGGCTACGGCACGGAACACTTCCCCGGGTTCTACCTGTCCAGTTCCGGCGAGCCGGTCGACTGGACGGTGCGGACGCCGCAGGAGGCCGCGGACGTGCTGCGGGCCCATCGCTCGCTCGCGCTCGACTCGGCAGTGATCGTCGCCAATCCGGTGCCCGAGGCCGAGCAGCTCGATCCCCGGCTGCACGACGAGGTGCTCGCCTCGGGCCTCGCCGCCTGCCGCGCCGCGGGCATCACGGGCCAGGCGGTCACGCCCTTCCTCCTCGGCCACCTGGTCCAGCACACGGACGGCGCGTCCCTGGAGGCCAATGTGGCGGCGGTCCGCGGGAACGTCCGGCTCGCGGCGGACATCGCGGCGGCGCTGTGAGCGGTGCCGGGGGCGACCGCGCGGGCGGCGGGCTCCTCGTCGTCGGCGACGTGGTCACCGACGTGGTCGCCCGCCACCGCGGCCCGCTCGCCCCCGCCACGGACACCGCGGCCGACATCCGTACGGTGCCGGGCGGTGCGGGCGCCAACGCGGCCTGTTGGGCAGCCCATTCGGGCTGCCCGGACGTGAGGCTGCTCGCCCGGGTCGGCCGGGACTCGGCCGGCTGGCACGAACTCCGGCTGCGCCGTTCCGGCGTACGGCCGCTGCTGATCCCGGATGCCGACGCGCCCACCGCGACCGTGATCGCCCTCGTCGACACGGCGACGGCCGAGCGCACCTTCCTGACCGACAGCGGCGCCGTCCACCGCATGAGCCCCGCCGACTGGTCACCCGACCTCCTCGACGGCATCGCGCATCTCCACCTCTCGGGCTACCTGCTGTTCGCCGACCGGAGCCGTCAACTGGCCCAAGCGGCAAGGGAATCGGCGCGTCGGGCCGGTGTCACTGTGAGCCTGGATCCGGCGTCGACCGGCTTCATCGGGGACCTGGGCGTCGAACGATTCCTGGCGACGACCGAGGGGGTGGACGTGCTGCTTCCCAATGCGGACGAGGCGGCCTTCCTGACCGGACTGACCGAACCGGCGGACGCGGCGGCCAAGTTGAGCCGTCAGTTCCCCCTGGTGGCGGTCACGCTGGGCGCGGCCGGGGCACTGGTGGCCACGTGCGGGGAGGTCGTCGCGAGGGTGGCGGCGCCGGAGGTGGCGGCCCTGGACTCCACGGGCGCGGGCGACGCCTTCACCGGCGCCTTCCTCGCCGCCCGCCTGAGCGGCGCGTCCCCCGCGAAGGCCGCCGAGGCGGGGTGCCGGGCGGGGGCGCTTGCGGTGGGGATGGTGGGAGGGCGGCCGGCGGTGGGGGCCGGGTAGAGGTCGCGCGCGACATGTGACGGACAGATGCCGGATATCAGATGTCAGAGTCCGTCATTCGCCGACCGTCATCCCCCAAGCCGGATGCCGGAAATCGTCCACCCGCACCACCACATCGGCCGCCTCGCCCGGCCCCACCTCCCTCTCGTACCGCTCGAACGCGGGGAGCGTCCAGCGAGCGCTCTCTTCGGTTCGGCGGCGCAGGGCGGGCGCCGACAGACGCAGGTGCACGGTGAGGTCGAAGGGGAACCAGCGGCCCAGCAGCATGGGACCGTACAGCACTAACACGCCTGACTCAGGGAGGAGTTGGTAGGGGCTCCGGGTGGCCCGGTCGGTCGCCGGGTCCCACAGGTCGGGCAGCACGCGGCCGGTGCCGCCCGGCTCCAGCGGCCCGAACACCTCCCGCCACAGGGCGCCCGTGTCGAACCAGCCGTCGTAGTACGTGTCCGGGTCCTCGCGGCCGAATTCGTAGCGCAGCGACGCGGGCCGCAGGAAGCCCTCGGTGGAGACGGCAAGGACGGACCGGCCGCGCGGGCGGAGCGTTTCCGCGATGCGCCGGCCCAGCTCTTCGGGGCGGGCCGCCGGGGCGCCGTCGATGCCGATGCGCAGCCAGGGACTGCCGTCGGCCGCCTTCAGGTCCATGGCCCGCTCGGCGAGAGCGTCGGTCAGCCGTTCCCAGGTGATCGCTTCGAATCGCACGCCCCCATCATGCGGGGTGTTGGAGTGTGCGGCCCCGGGAAAAGGAGCGGGCCCGGAGGCGTAGCCGGCCCCCGGGCCCTGAGTGATGCCACCGCAACTGCACACGCCGGTCCGCTTGAGAACCCAGGTCAGTCTTAAGCCGTCGCGTCCTGCCTTTGGACCACCGCGGATCGGGATGGAACTCGACTGGAGCTCCGCGGGCCGGACTCGAACCGGCAATTCGACGCACATGGGCCTGGGCCCGGTTGGTTCCGGCGATCGGTGGCGCATGCTGAGTCTGGAGCGAGAGTCTGAGATTGATGGCGGCACGCTCAAGAGGCGGCCGCACCGTCACGACAAGCTTCAGTTTCAGCTTTGCGCTCCTCGCGCACCCGGCCGCGCCGAGCACGGCCGGGAGTCTCATGGATAATGCATGCTCACCCGAAAAGGTAGCCGAATACGGCGTCGCCCACCCGCTGGTCGGTGACGTCGATGCCGTTGGCCTCTTCGCGCGCGAACTTCACGGCCTGCTGCAACTTCTCGACGCGGCCCACGAGTTCGTTGATGCGCCGGGCGGGCAGCGCGCCGGAGAACTTCACGGTCGTCCAGTAGCCGACCGGCACGTCCTCGTAGTACACCTCGACCTGCGCCGGGTGCTTGTCGGTGGCCTCGGCCTTGACGTGGTTGCGCGGCACCTTCTTCGTGCGCAGCGTCCGCACCGGCTCGGTCTTCCAGGAGTCGGTGGAAGGGTCCTGCGCCCACGACTCGGCGGCGTCCAGCACGGGAAGCCGGCGCACAAAGGCGTTGATGTCGGTCAGCTGCTTTTCGAGGAAGAGCAGGTACGAGACCGGTACGGCGGCCACGAGGACCCGCCCGTCGACGGTGACGTCGGCCCGCGCCTCGCAGTTCGCCCAGTCCTTGGTGGCGGTCACGTCGAACAGCCGGGTCAGCGTGGCGGCCGTCTCGCGCAGCACGTCCTCGGACCTGACCTGCACCCGGGTCGACTCGGGCGGCAGCTGCTCGCCCTCCTCGTCCTTGGGCTGATAGGTACGGGATATTCCGGCCAGCAACGCAGGCTTCTGCAGCCCGTGCTGAGCAGCCGTCAGGTCCTGGTGGGACTTCGACTTGATTCCCTTTTCGACTGCGATGATCTGATTGAGTTTCGCCACGTGTTGAAACCTAACAAGCCCAATCCGCCCTGTTCCACTGGTTATTGAACGGGGAATCAGAGAAGAAGGGAGGGGAGCATCCGGGGGCTTGCGACCAGGGCAAGGAGGGCCGTCGCATTCTCGTCATACAACCCCGGCGCCACCATCGCTGCGCCGACTGCGATCGAGCCCCGCTCGGGCACATCGTCCTGGCGTCCGGCGCCCCGCTCTGCCTGGACTGCGCGGATCTGGGGCATCTGGTCTTCCTGCCGCGCGGCGACACCGCGCTCACCCGCCGCGCCCGCGCGGGCAGTTCGCTCTCCGCCGTCGTGGTCCGCTTCAACCGGCGCCGCCGGCGCTACGAGCGCCAGGGCGTCTTCGTCGAGGAGCCCGCCCTCGCCGCGGCGGAGGCCGCGTGCCTGGCCGACGCGGAGGCCCGGGCCCGGCGGCGGGCCCGGGACGCCCGGCGCCGGGCCGCCGAGGACGTGCGGTTCACCGCGGCGCTGACCGCCGAGATCCTGCGTCTGTTTCCGCGCTGCCCGGCCGAGCGGGCCCGCGACATCGCCGAGCACACCTCGGTGCGCGGCAGCGGTCGGGTGGGCCGGTCGGCGGCGGGCAGGGCGCTGGACGAGTTCGCGGTGACGGCCGCCGTGCGCGCCTCCGTCCGCCATCTGGACACCGAGTACGACGCGCTGCTCATGGCGCGGGTGCCGCACAACCGGGCGCGGGCCCGGGTCGCCGCCGCGATCGACGCCGTCCTGGCCTCGTGGGCGGCGGACGGGTCGGACGAGGTAGCCTCCAGGGTCGCGGAAGACCAGCCTCCTCTTACGTAAGAATTCCATTCACTCACAACTCTTTCGCATAGAACGATTCCCCTACGGCGCTCCGTCAGGGCAGGACGGCTGCGCTCGACCCCAGCCGTCCATCCCCCGCCGCCCCGGGCGGGCCCCTGCACAAGGCGAGGTAGCAGCCGATGCCGAAGCCGGCCACCGTGGAATCCACCGCACCCGAGCCACTCGCCCCGTCGCTCGACGAAGCCCCGCTGCGCCCGTTCCACCTGCGGGTGACGGCGACGACGTTCGGGGCGAACTTCTCCGACGGCTACGCGCTCGGCATGATCGGCGCCGTCCTCGCCACCCTCACCGACGCCCGGCACCTCTCGGGCGTCTGGCAGGGCCTGCTCGGCGCATCGGCGCTGATCGGCCTCTTCTTCGGCAGCATCGTGCTCGGCCGGGTCGGCGACATCATCGGCCGCCAGAAGCTGTACATCTACAACTTCGTCCTGATCACCATCGCCTCCGCACTCCAGCTCTGGGCCAGGGATCCGGCACTGCTCTTCACGCTGCGCCTGCTGATCGGCTTCGGGCTCGGCGCGGACTACGCGGTGGGCCCGACGATGCTGTCGGAGTTCGCACCCCGCAGGCTCCGGGGCGTACTCCTCGGCTCCCTCACCGTGATGTGGACCGTCGGTTACGTCATCGCGGGCATCCTCGGCACCTACCTCGGCAAGTCGGAGGACGCCTCCTACCTGCTGCTCGCGTCCGGCGCCGTGCCCGCGCTCCTGGTGCTGCTGCTCCGCATCGGTACGCCCGAGTCGCCGAGCTGGCTGATCAGCCAGGGCCGGGCGGCCGAGGCCCGGGACATCGCCAGGAAGTACCTGAAGGCCGAACTGGGCCCGGCCGAGGCCGCCCCCGCCGAGGGGGGTACGACCACGACCGCCGCGTACCGGGAACTCTTCTCGCCCGGACAGGCCAGGCGCACCTGGTTCGGCACGGTCTTCTACAGCGCGCAGGTGCTCCCGTACTTCGCGATCTACACCTTCATGCCGACCATCCTGGCCGCGCTGCACGTCCCCGACCCCGACCTGCAGAACCTGCTGCTCAACCTCTTCCTGCTCGGCGGCGGCGTCACAGGTCTCTGGTTCCTCCAGAAAACCGGCCGCCGCCCCTTGACGATCGTCACGTTCGGCATCATGACGGCGACGCTGGCCCTGATGGGTGCCTTCGCCCATGCGTCGACGATCGCCCTCATGGTGCCGTTCCTCGTCTACACCTTTGTGATGGCCGGCGCTTCAAACCTCACCCAGGTGTATCCCGCCGAGCTCTATCCGACGCATCTGCGCGCCACCGGCGTCGGCTTCCTCAACGGCACGAGCCGTATCGCCTCGGCCATCGGCACGTTCATCCTGCCGGTGAGCCTGGAGCACCTCGGCCTGAGCGGCTCCATGTACTGGCTGGCGGCGGTCCTCCTGGTCGGCATGCTGGTGTCGCTGGCATGGGCCCCGGAGACGCGCGAGTCCGTGACGACGTCGGGCGGCTGAGGCCGCAGGCGGTGCGGGAGTCGGTGGCAGCTTCGCGAAGCTGGACCCCGGGCGGTGCGGGAGTCGGCGACAACGTCGCGCGGCTGAGGCCCCGGGGCGGGGCCCCGTCGGTTCCGCCGGCGGACGCCTGACCTCCACAACTGCCCGGCGCATCCCGTCACTTGAACCAATCGCATGGGTATCCCTCCCCCATGACGACTGCGCCGGACCGCCCCCTGCTGCTCCTCGACGTGGACGGCCCCCTCAACCCGTACGGGGCCCGCCTCCCCCAGCTGCGCGGCTACCGCACCCACCGGCTCCACCCGTCGTGCTGGCTCTCGCGGCAGACCCCGGGTTCCCGACGGCACCGGCGCGGCCTGCGCGTCTATCTCAACCCGGCCCACGGGCCCCGGCTGCGTTCCCTGCCGTATGAACTGGCCTGGGCCACCACATGGATGGACGAGGCGAACGAAATGATCGCCCCCGCCATCGGCCTGCCGCCGGACCTCCCGTTCATCGCCTGGCCCGAACTCTTCGCGACCGACCCGGACGGTCTGTACTGGAAGACCAGACCGTTGCTGAAGTGGGCGGCGGGCCGCGCGTTCGCCTGGGTCGACGACATGATCACCGATCTGGACGAAACCTATGTGCGCGACAACCACGATTGGCCCGCGCTGATGATGCGCGTGCATCCACGACGGGGGCTGCGGGAGGCGGACTTCAGAAAACTGACCCAATGGGCGGCGGCGAACACATGACGCGAACACATGATCCCCAAACACGCTGACCCGAGGCGTCCGTTTCTTCTACACCTTTCCCCACTTCCCTCTTTTCCCCAGGTGACAGGCGCAATTCCGAGTAGGCTGAATTTCACGCTCTTGGGGAGAGCCTGAACTTTCCGTGAACAGAGGGCAGTTCGGCCCTGCCCGTGCAGCCCTCCATCCCGTGGGGGGTCTCGTATGCACGAAATGGTCAAGGGTGCCAACGTGGGCCTGGCGGCGCTCAGCGAGAACGCCGGCTCTGTCATCGTCAGCCTGAGCTGGAGCAGCCCGAGCGGCGAAGGCGACGCCGATGTCTCCGTGCTGCTGCTCGGCGCGAACGGCAAGGTGCGGGGCAACGCGGATTTCTACTTCTACAACAACCCGGCCGCCGCCGACGGCACGGTGCAACTCCTCGGCCCGGCTCCGACCGAGAACGGCAGCGAGGACAGAATTCGGCTCGATCTGACGGCGTTTCCCGGTGACGTCGACCGGATCATCATCGCGGCCAGTCGGCATCAACGGGCGCATTTCGGCGAGCTGGAGAACATCCGGCTCACCCTGACGGACGGCTCCGGCGACGGGCTGCTCGGATTCTCCATAGCGGACGCCGGCACGGAAAGCGCGTTCGCCTTCGGCGAGATCTACCGGCGCGCGCAGGCATGGAAGTTCCGGGCCATCGGGCAGGGGTACGACTCCGGTCTGGCCGGACTCGCCACCGACTACGGCATCGAGATCGACGAGGACGATGACAGCGAGCAGGGCGGCGAATCCGGCGCCGCCGTCGACGAATCCGCTGAACTCTCCGGCCCCTCTGGTACTACCGAATCCGCCAACACCCCTGACTCCGCTGACGCCGCTGCCGAGAACAGCGAGAGTCCCGCCATCGAGGCGGCGGCTCCAACTACCTTTCCCCAGACTGCCGTTGCGGCGCTCACCTCCGCCCCTGCCGAGGTGCCCGTTCAGCGCGGCACCCACTCGGTCGCGGCCGATGCTCCCGCTGCCGCTCCCGCGCGTCGGCTCCGTACGGCCAAGAAGAAGGTCACGCTGCCGAAGGCGCCGAAGTCCTCGCTCGCGGAGAACGAGGCGTGGCGCACCGCCCGGCTGTTCCCCGCGTCCTCGCTGAAGAGCGACCGGGAGCGCGAGATGCGGGCGACGTCCGTGGTCCTGGCCGTGATGACGCAGGTCCCCGAGTTCGGCCGTCGGCTGACCGCCGCCTTCGGCGCGCCCGCCGGGCGAATGGAGGCGTTCACCGAGGTCTCGCTCCCCAACGGCGACACCCCCAAGCGGCCCGACGGCGTCATCCGGGTGGAGCGCGCGGGGAAGCTGTGGACGGCGCTCGTCGAGACCAAGACCAATGGCAACGCTCTGAGGAGCGAGCAGATCCAGGACTACATGGACATCGCCGCCCGCCGGGGCTATGAAGCGGTCATCACCCTGTCCAACGACGTTGCCCTCGAAGGAAGTTCCCCGGTCGAGGTGAAGACCGACGGGCGGCGCAAGCACAAGGTCGCCCTGTGGCATCTGTCCTGGGCCGAAGTCACGCACCAGGCGCAGCTCCTCATCCGGCACGAGGGCGTACGCAATGAGGCGCACGCCTGGCTCCTCCAGGAGCTTCTGCACTATCTCCAGCACGAGAACTCCGGCTGCCACGGCTTCCAGAACATGGGCCCGGCGTGGGTCCCGGTGCGCAACGGGATCGATGAGGAGACCCTGTCGCCCGGCGATCCGCGCACCGTGCAGGTCGTCGAGAGCTGGGAGCGGCTGATCCGCCAGGTCTGTCTGCGGCTCGGGGGTGAGCTCGGCACGAAGGTGGTGCCGGTGCAGCGGGCCAGGCGCGGCACCGACCCGCAGTCGCGGCGGGCGGAACTGGCGGACCGGCTGTGTGTGGACGGGCAGTTGCGCGCGGAGATCCGGGTCGAGGGGGCGCCCGGCGTTCTCGCGATCGTCGCCGATCTGCGGATGGGGCGGCTCAGGACCTCCATCGAAGTCCCCGCGCCCGAACAGGGCTATCCGCTCACCTGGGTGAAGAAGCTGATGAAGCAGCTCGGCGAGGCCCCGGCCGACCTTCATGTGCAGACCCTCCTGGACGGGGAGACGGTCGGCCCGCGTGGCACCTTGGAGAGGTTGCGCCCCGAGCCCGGGGACCTGCTGCCGAGGGGGTCCGAGCGGATCACCGGGTTCCGGCTGACGCTCTCCAAGAGCGTGGGCAGTACGCGCGGCAACGCCGAGACCGGGTTCATCCGCGGTGTCGACGCGGCCGTCGACCTGTTCTACGCCGGCGTGGTCTCGCAGTTGGAGCGGCCGCGCCCGGCACAGCGCGCCAAGGCGGCCGAGGCGTCAGTCTGATGCCGCCCGGTTGACCTCGGTCCGTCGGCTGACTGGCCCGGGCCCGCCATCCTGGTTGCCGGGGTCGTCCGCCGGCTCTCCGGCCGCCCCCTCCTCGTGTCAGCCGCCGAGCCTGGCCGTGAGCGCTCCCACCGGATCTGCGTCCGGCGTGCCTCGCGGCCACCAGTCCTCCCTTCCCGGGTCCGATTCGTATCCGTACCAGAGCCCGTCGCGGCCGTAGCGGAGCTGGGTGGCAGGGGTGGAGAGGCGGTTGCGGCTGGGGCGGAAGTCCGGGAATCCGGCGGCGCTCAGCGCCGGGCGGGCCCGGTCGAAGGGACCCGCCGGCGGGTCCCAGGGGGATTCGAGGACGGCGAGCGCCTCGATGCCGCCCTGCCGCCAGGCGGCCACCGCGCGCGCCAGGTCGGTGGGGGTGCGGTCGGTGGCCCGGGTCAGGGAGATGTAGAGGGCGCGGGTCGCCGAGGTGAGGCCGGAGCCGGGGTGCGCGGCGGCGAGGCGGACCGCGTCCTGCCAGGTGGTGAGGGGGGCGATCGGGTCCTCTCCGGTGACCAGGAGCGTGTGGGCGCGGATGGCCGCCTCGGTGGCGAGGAGGTCGAGGGCCAGCGGGTCGGGCCCTCCGTGCACCTCGGGGAAGGCGGGCGGGTGGCCCGGCCGTGGCGGCGTGGGGAACGGCGGCGGCAGGGGCGGAAGCGTGCGCGGCTGGACCGCCACGCGGGCCTGGACGGTGGGGAGTTGGGGAAGCGGGGCCGTCCGCTCCACGGCCATGCGGGTGGCGTTGCGCCGGGTGAGCGCCGCGAGCACCTCCTGCTCGCCGCGCCCGCGCATCAGCAGCAGCACGAACGGGTCCTCGTCCAGGAGGCGGGCGGCCTGGTAGCAGAGCGCCGCCGCGTGCTTGCAGGGGTAGCCGTCGTCGGGGCAGGAGCAGTCGGGGACCAGGTCGCCCGGCGCGGGCAGCAGCGCCGCCTCGTCGGCCAGCGCGTGCGGCAGGTCCTTGTCGAGCAGCGCGGCGATGTGGGCGGGCTCCTGGGCCGCGGTGTCGAGGAAGTCCTCCCACACCTGGTCGGACAGGGTCCGCAGCCGCAGCTCCGTACGGTAGGGGCGGGGGCGGGAGCCGTGTACGTAGGCGGTGATGCGGCCCGGCGTGACGGTGATCGCGTCGACGTTTCCGGCCTGGGCGTAGGCGTGGCCCCGTGCCAGCCGGGCGGAGTCCAGGGCGAGTTCCTCCAGGGCTTCCACCCAGGCGTCGCCCCACCAGGTGCCGGTCCGCTCCGAGCGGGCGCCGAGCGCGGGGTAGGTGCGACGGCGGTCGTCGTGGCGCGGGGTGCCGATGGACGGGCGGGGGGTCATGGGGCCCTCCGCAGGGAGATCAGGTCGGCCAGTTCGCGGTCGGTGAGTTCGGTCAGGGCGCTCTCGCCGGAGCCGAGGACGGCGTCGGCCAGCCGGCGTTTCTGTTCCAGCATGTCGGCGATGCGGTCCTCCACGGTGCCCTCCGCGATCAGGCGGTGGACCTGGACGGGCTGGGTCTGGCCGATGCGGTAGGCGCGGTCGGTGGCCTGCTCCTCCACCGCCGGGTTCCACCAGCGGTCGTAGTGGATGACATGGCCGGCGCGGGTGAGGTTGAGGCCGGTGCCCGCCGCCTTCAGGGAGAGGATGAACACGGGGACCTCGCCGCTCTGGAAGGCGTCGACCAGCCGATCCCGCTCGGCCACCGGCGTTCCCCCGTGGAGCAGTTGGGAGGGAACGCCGCGGGCGGTGAGGTGGCTGGAGAGCAGGCGGGCCATCGCGACGTACTGGGTGAAGACGAGGACCGAGCCGTCCTCGCTCAGGATGGTGTCCACCAGCTCGTCGAGGAGCGCCAGCTTCCCCGAGCGGGACGTCAGGCGCGGGGCCTCCTCCTTGAGGTACTGGGCGGGGTGGTTGCAGATCTGCTTCAGGGCGGTGAGCAGCTTCATGATCTGGGCGCGCCGGGCGATGCCCTCGGATGCCTCGACGGCCGCCATCACCTCGCGGACCACCGCCTCGTAGAGGGCGGCCTGTTCGCGGGTCAGCGGGACGGGATGGTCGGTCTCCGTCTTCGGAGGCAGTTCGGGCACGATGCCCGGGTCGGACTTCTTCCTCCGCAGGAGGAAGGGGCGGACCAAGCGGGAGAGGCGGGCCGCCGCGTCCTCGTCCTCGCCGTTCTCCACCAGCCGGGCGTGCCGGGACCGGAACGCCTTGAGGGGGCCGAGCAGCCCCGGCGTCGTCCAGTCGAGCAGCGCCCACAGCTCGGACAGGTTGTTCTCGACGGGGGTGCCGGTCAGCGCGATCCTGGCCGGGGCCGGGATGGTGCGCAGCGCCTTGGCGGTCGCCGAGAACGGGTTCTTGACGTGCTGCGCCTCGTCGGCGACCACCATGTTCCAGGCGTGGGCGGCCAGTTGGGGCGCGCTGCCGCGCATGGTGCCGTACGTGGTGAGGACGAAGCCTCCCTCGCTGCCCTGAAGGCTGCGGCTGCTGCCGTGGAAGCGGCGCACCGGGACGCCGGGGGCGAACCGGGCGATCTCGCGCTGCCAGTTGCCGAGCAGCGAGGCCGGGCAGACGACCAGCGTGGGCTCGGTGCGGGCCCGGCGCAGATGCAGGGCGGTGACGGTGATGGTCTTGCCGAGGCCCATGTCGTCGGCGAGGCAGCCGCCGAGGCCCATCGACGTCATCAGCTCCAGCCAGGCCAGGCCCCGTAGCTGGTAGTCGCGCAGGGTGGCGTCCAGGCCCGGTGGCTGTTCTGCCGTGGCCGGCCCCTCCAGGAGCCGGTCGCGGAGCACGGCGAGCGCGCCGGCCGGGACGGCCTCGACCGTCTCGCCGTCGACCTCGGCGGTGCCGGTGAGCGCCACGGACAGCGCGTCCACGGGATCGAGCAGGCCCAGGTCACGCTTTCTGGCCTTGCGGACGAGCTCGGGGTCGGCCACCACCCACTGGTCGCGCAGCCGCACGATCGGGCGGTGGGACTCGGCGAGGACATCCATCTCGGCGTTGCTGAGCGGTTCGCCGCCGAGCGCCAACTGCCAGTTGAAGGCGAGGAGTTCCTCGGCGTCGAAGAAGGACGTGCCGTCGGTGGCCGAGCCGGGCGCCGGGCGCACCACGGCGGTGGCGCTGAGCGTACGGGCCAGTTCGCGCGGCCAGTGGACGGCGACACCCGCCGCGGCAAGGCGCGCCGAGGCCTCGCCGAGCAGCTCGTACAGCTCGGTCTCGGTGAGCGGCAGGACGTCCGGAACACTGCGCTCCAGGAGCAGCCCGAGCGGCGGCCAGACGCGGGCGGCGCGGCGCAGGGCGAGCAGCGCGTCGATCCGGGCGCGCGGCCCGAAGGCGTCAACTCCGCTTCGCGCGCTGCCCGTTGAAGCCGTCTCCCCGCTGTCGCCCTCGTCGTCCGACCAGAGGCGGGCGGCGTCGACGACCAGGGTCGGGTCGGCGAGGCTGTGCACCTGGACGATCGCCGAGCCCGCGCGCCGGGCCTCGCCCTCCTCTTCGGACGCCGTGTCGAACAGCTCGTACCCCGACAGGTCCAGGCGCAGCGACACCCGTACGCCCGCGTCCATCCCGGCGGCCGCCTCCGCGGCCCAGGCGCGGGCGGCGGGCAGGTGCTGGGCGGCGGCCGCGGCGAAGGGCGCGCCCGCCGCGTGGGCGGCGGCCGGGGTGCGCGGCAGGGTGTCCGCGACCGCGTCCAGGAAGGCCCGCACCAGGGCCTCCGGCTCGGGCAGCCGCAGGGCGCCCCGGCCGGGGACGGGGACGGCGTACGCCTCGTACGGCATGGCGGCGGCGATGGCGCGCAGCTGGGCGATGTCGTCGGCGTCCAGCGGCCCGGCCCGCCAGGCGTCGTGGTGGGTGGAGGTGAGCCCGGGCAGCAGCCTGCCGCGCGCGACGAGGTGCAGGGCGTGCAGCGCGGCGGCGCCCCAGCAGGCCGCCGCCGGGTGTGCGGCGGGGTGACGGCGGGCCCTGACCAGCATCGGAAGCGCCTCGGCGACCGGGACGAGGAGAGCGGCGACCTTGCGGCTGCGGGCTCCCCCGCCGTGGCGGCGCACCACGGTCAGCTCGGTCACCTCCGCCCCGGGCGGCCCCTGGGGCACCGGCCCCTGGTCCGGGTCCCAGAAGGCGACCTTCCCGTCGCGCGGCAGCCCGGCGGGCAGGAACACGGCGGCCGCCGACACCGCGGGCCATGGGGAGGGCACGGGCTCCCTCGCGGCCTCGTGCGGCCGCCCGGGCTCCACCGACGGGTAGGTGTGCTCGCGCCGCTCACGCCAGGCGGACGCGGGCATCCACGAGGCCGCCGGCTCCCGCTCGGTGCGCTGCATCGGTGTCGGCCGAGTCATCTGCCGGTCACCTCCCTCCGTCCGCACAGTTCATGGTTCGTCGCGTGGTCCGCGACTGATCTACGACCTTACGGGCGAGGTCTGACAATGGGCTCCACGGCCTCAGCGCACCCCCTCCCACAAGGCACGTTCCTCGCCGCGAAGATCGGACTCGACGCTCGGTGCGGTGTCGAAGACCATGGTCGTCCGGGTCTCGCGGTCGTACGGCGCCCAGCCCGGGTCGCCCGTCTTCGCGAAGGCCACCCAGGCGCCGTGCATCGCGTCCGCGAGGGACTGCGGGGGCTTCTCGCCGAGGATGGGGGCGTAGCCCGGGTCGTCGAGCCGGTCGAAGACGTAGCCGAGCTCTGAGGCGTGACAGGCGCCGAGCCGGCCGCCGAGGGCCGGGGAGCGCCGGGCGAACTCGTACACGTAACTGCCGGGCACCGCCTCGGCGACGCGCAATGCCGGGATCCGGTAGAACCAGTCGGTGGTGACCGCGTCGAACAGCTCGCCCGGCACGGCGTCCGGGCGGCGCTCCGCGTACACCGGCAGCGCCTTGTCCGGGTCGAGGCCGTAGGCCGCCGTCACGGTCCGCAGCTTGGTGTGCGGCAGTGCGTCGAGGCGCTCGGTCGGCACCAGGAAGAGGCGGTACTCCTCGCGGTTGCTGCCGGCCAGGAGCTCCACCCCGCAGTCCGCGGCGGGCAGCGGCAGCTCGTCGAGGACGGGCTCGAACGGCATCATGTTGAGCGCCGCCTCGCCCCACAGCGCCGGGTCCGGGCGGGCCCCGATCTCGCCCCGCAGCTCGGCCTGCGCGGGCAGCAGCGTGTCGAGGGGGACGGCGGCGAACTCCTCGGCGGTCGCTTCGATGCCGAGCTTCTGGGCGAGCCTGGCCGCGATCAGTTCGGCCGAGGCGGGCCGCAGGAAGTGATGGGCGGCGCCGCTCTGCAGGATCGCGCGCCGGAACAGGCCGCGCGCCCGGGGCATCGAGAGCAGCGCCCCGATGCTCATGGCACCCGCCGACTCGCCGAACACGGTCACCTGGCCGGGGTCGCCGCCGAAGGCCTCGATGTTGTCGCGGACCCACTCAAGAGCTGCGATCTGGTCGAGGAGCCCGCGGTTGTCCGGCCGGTCGGGCAGCCGCAGGAAGCCGTCGGCGCCGAGCCGGTAGTTGATGCTGACGTACACCACACCGTCGCGGGCGAAGGCACTGCCGTCGTACGCGGACGTGGATCCGGAGCCGTTGGCGAAGGCTCCGCCGTGGATCCACACCATCACCGGCAGGCCGCCGCCGGAGGCCGGGTGCGGGGTCCAGATGTTGAGGTTGAGGCAGTCCTCGCCCTGGGGGCCGTCGTCCGGGATGAGGACGTCGAAGGGCGGCGCGTAGGGGGCCCGGGGGACGCTCACTCCAGAGGTGAGCGCTTCGCGCACGCCGTCCCAGGGGGCGGCCGGTCCCGGTGCGCGAAAACGTGCCTCTCCGAAGGGGGGCGCGGCGAACGGGATGCCGAGGAAGGCGGCCACGTCGTCGGCGACGAGCCGGCCTCGCACCGCGCCCTGGTGGGTCGTACGGATGGGTTCCATCAGATGCGTGCGCCTTCCGACAGGGTTTCGAGCAGCGCCGAGCCGAATTCCTCGGGACGTTCGACAGGGACCGCATGCCCGGCTCCGGGCACCGCTGTCTCCCGTACCCTGCCACCGTCCGCGTAGACGCCAGGCAGCGCGCGCTCACCGGAGTGATGTGTGCGCCCCACACAAGGTGCAGGCGAAGTATGGGGTGTCGGTGTCCCGTCGCCCGGGCGGGCTATCCACGGCGCACACCGGATGCCGGAAGCGCGGGCAAGGGGGAGGCTGGCGGCACTGACCGCCGCAGCCATGCCGTACAGACGAGGACCGCTCATGTCCGTGCCCGCGTCCCAGTCCCCCGCCCGCACGTCGCACCGCCGTCGCCGGACGCGGCTCGCCGCCGGAGCCGTGCTGCTCACCCTCGCCACCACGGCCTGCTCCAGCCTCGGGCGGACGTCGGTCGGCACGATCACCTACTCGATCGGCCCCGAGACGTCCGTCATGCTGACCAGCCCGAAGGTGCGGGGCTGCCACAAGCTCCCCCCGTCCGGGACGACCGAGCTGTACAACAACACGCTGGTCGACATGGTCATGTACCGGACGCCCGACTGCACCGGCAAGGACACGACGTACATCGGCAGCAGGCTCGCCAACAACACGGCCCCGAAGGCCCTGCCCTGGCGCAGCTTCAGCTTCGTGCACTGAGCCTGCCTTGACCGGGCCCTGTCGTGACCGAGCCGGCTCTACAGCTCGAACCAGCCGTGGCCCAGGTACCAGTGGCCGCCACCCAGGAGGTGCCGGGTGACGGCGCGCTGCACGGTGGTGTGCTGCGGAAGGTCCGCCACGGGCAGGTCCGGGTTGCCGAAGACGAAGCCGACGGGTTCGCGGTCGGACGGCTCGTCGTCTTTGTAGGCGACACGGAACAAACCTTGGAAGCGCAGAATGTTGGAATTCTCGGGAAGGTAGTCGCGCAGCTGCTCGTCGAGCAGCCAGGAGTGGCAGGCGCCCACCCGGTAGTGCTCCTCGGGGAAGTGGCGCGCGAAGAACTCCCTGGCCCGGGCGATGGAGTCGGCGCACGCGTCGGGAGTCAACGGGCCCCGGAAGTCCGGGATGTGAAGGTCAAGGCACAGGTCACCCGGCGCCGCGTCGATGCCCGCCTCCCGGACGGCCCGGCCCGTACGGTTCCCGAGCTGTGAGCGCTGGAACTGGAGCCGGCCCAGCTGGTAGATCTCCCCCCGGAAGTGCAGCCGCAGCCAGCCGGGCACGGAGAGGCCACCGTTTCCGCGCCGCCTGTGGTGCAGCGCGATGTGCCGCCCGAGGTCGGCGAGCGTACGGCGGGCGATGTCCTCGGGGATGCCCCGCTCCCGGTGGTACGCCCGGATGTGCGGCAGCGCGGCGACCGCCACGTACACGGGGAACCAGCGCTCCAGGTCGCCCAATCCCTCGGGCAGGGCGGGCAGTTCGGGATGGACGCCGACGGTTCCGATGTCCTGCACCAGGACCCGCGCCGACTCCTCCAGGAGCTCGCCGAGCCCGGGCTCGGCGGCGAACCGGGCGGCCAGCGAGGTCAGTTCGTTGATGTCCTCGTGCGGTACGGCGAGGTCGAGCAGCGTCTCGGGGAGGTCGTCGAGGAGCAGCATGCGCGCCACCCTAGCCACCCCGTTCCCCCTGCGCCGCGGCATTTGCGGACGCGGCGCACACCGCGTCCCTGCGGACACACCCCGTGACGTGCCGTACGGATCCGCCGCACACCGCGGCTTTCACCTGCGCACCAGCGGGTACACCTCCTTATAGAGGCGATCACCATGCTGCGCACCGGTAACGAACCGATCACCGCCCGCAGCCCCCTGCGGATGCGGCTGTGGCTGAGCATCTGGGGGCTGATCTGGGCCGTCGGCGGCACGGTGGGGTTCGCCCTGGAGGGGCGGCCGGGCTGGATGGCGGCCTGCGCGGCCCTGACGGCGGTGATCATCGTCGACCTGTTCATGATCATCCGCCATATCCGGCAGGGCCCGCACTATCAGCCGGGCCGCGACATCCCGCCGTACGAGCCGCCGCGCACCCGCTGGCCGTGAGCCCCGGCGTGACCCCGTGCGCTACTCCGCCTCGTCCTCGAACCGCGCCGACGCCAGGTACTCCGGCTTCGGGTCCAGGGCCGCGGCCAGCCGGAAGTGGCGTTTGGCCTGGTCGGGGCGGGCCTGGCGCTCAAAGGTACGGGCGAGGGCGAAGTGGGCGAAGGCGTTGTCCGGCTCACGCTCCAGGACCAGCTGGAACTCCAGCTCCGCGGAACGCAGTTGGGCCGCGGCGAAGAAGGCGCGGGCCCGCAGCAGGCGGGCCGCGGTGTTCTCGGGGTGGGCGGCGATGACCGAGTCGAGGAGCTTGACGGCGCCACGCGGGTCCCGGGCGGCCAGCAGGTGCTCTGCCGCGCGGAAGTCGATCACGTGCGTCTCGGGGTTGCTCTCGGCCACGTGCCTGTCCTTTCCCTCGCTGCGCGTTGTCAACGCCATGCCCAGCTCCGGTATTCCGTACGCATCCGAACACGGTCGCGCCCCGGGGGCCGCACGCTTCAGAGCGAGGCCGCCGCCAGCGTCAGCCCCAGCAGCACGATCGCCGCGCCCGCCGCCATGAACGCCCGGTCCAGGGCGGTGCGTTCGCGGCCGAGCAGGACGATCGTGCGCGGGTCCTCCGGATCGTAGGACACCCGGACACTGGCGCCCGGCGGGAGCGGCTCGCGGCGGCTCGGCGGGACCGGCGAAGGAAGTTCGAGGACATGGCCGTCGGCCGTCTCGAACTGCAGAAGGGGCCGCGCCGAGCCCTGCGGCGCGGGCTTCACCAGCGCCCACGCGAACGCGCCCGCCCGCTCGACGCGCCGCGTCTCCCGCAGCCCGTACGCCCCGGCGAGCAGCGCCACCAGGCCGCCGAGCACCGTGAAACCCGCCAGTACGAAGAGCACAGTCGGATCGTAATCCGCCCGGGCCATATGCCGCGGGCCAAGCCGTGGAAACCCAGCATGATGAGGGAATCCGTACGGTTCGGATACGCGCCGGTTCACCAGGACACCGGTTTTCGCGCCCCCAGTGAGCCCGGGGCGCTGGTCGCGGCCGCCGAGGCGCTCTTGACGGCCACGCACTGCCGCCGCCCTCAGGCAGGCCTGCCGCCCTTCAGACGGCGGCCCGCGCCACCAGTTCCTCCCACACCTTGCGCACCTGCGGCTCCAGCGACTCCAGGGGGCCGTCGTTGTCGATGACGAGGTCGGCGACGGCGAGGCGCTGGGCGCGGTCGGCCTGGGCGGCCATGCGGGCGCGGGCCTCCTCGGGCGTCATGCCGCGCAGGCGCACCAGCCGGTCGATCTGGGTCTCGGGGGCCGCGTCGACGACGACCACGAGGTCGTACAGCGCGGCGAGGCCGTTCTCCGTCAGGAGGGGTACGTCGTGGATGACGACCGAGTCGGGGCCCGCCGCCGACTCCAGCTCGGCGGAGCGCGCACCGACCAGCGGGTGGACGATCTTGTTCAGGGTCGCGAGCTTCTCGGGATCGGAGAAGACGATGCCGCCCAGCCGGGGGCGGTCGAGGGTGCCGTCCGCGGACAGGATGCCGGGGCCGAACGCCTCGACCACCGCCGCCAGGCCCGGCGTTCCGGGCTCGACCACTTCCCGCGCGATCCTGTCCGCGTCGATCAGTACGGCTCCGTAGGAGACGAGCAGCCGTGACACTTCGCTCTTGCCGGCGCCGATACCGCCGGTCAGGCCCACCTTCAGCATGAGCGGAAGCTTAGGCGCCCGCTCTATGCGTCGCCTTCCCGCTCGGCGAGAAAGCGTTCGAACTCGCGGCCCAGTTCCTCCGCCGACGGGAGGTCCGCCGGTTCGGCGACCAGGTTGCCGCGGGATTCGGCACCCGCCACCGCGTCGTACTGGTGCTCAAGGCCCTGGACCAGGCTGACCAGCTCCTCGTCGCCCTCGCCGATCTGCCGCTCGATCTCGGTCTGGGTGCGCTGCGCCTCGGTACGCAGGCCGTGCGCAACGCTCGGCAGGACCAGGCCCGTTGCCGCCGTGACGGCCTCCAGGGCGGTCAGCGCCGCGTCCGGGTAGGCCGACCGCGCCACATAGTGCGGGACGTGCGCGGCGACACCCAGGACGTCGTGGCCGGACTCCATCAGGCGGTACTCGATCAGCGACTCGGCGCTGCCGGGCACCTGTGCCTCGTCGAACGGCGAACGGTGGCCGGGCATCAGGTCCGTGCGGTTGCCGTGCGGCGTGAGGCCGACGGGGCGGGTGTGCGGCACGCCCATGGGGATGCCGTGGAAGTTGACGGAGAGACGCACGCCGAGGCGCTCGACGATCTGACGCACGGCGAGCGCGAAGCGCTCCCACTCGACGTCCGGCTCGGGGCCCGACATCAGCAGGAAGGGCGCGCCCGTGGCGTCCTGCACCAGGCGGACCTCCAGCGCGGGCACCTCGAAGTCCGTCCAGCGGTCGCGCCGGAACGTCAGCAGCGGGCGGCGGGCGCGGTAGTCCACGAGCCGGTCGTGGTCGAAGCGGGCCACCACCTGGTGGGGCAGTGTGTCGAGCAGCTTCTCGACGATCTGCTCGCCGGTCTCACCCGCGTCGATGTAGCCGTCGAAGTGGTACAGCATGACCAGGCCGGCCGACTCCTGCGCGAGCGCCATGTCGACGACGGCGAGGCCCTTCGGCTCCCATTCGTACAAACCCTGCGGATCAAGCACGATTACCGCTCCTCCTCGTGTTCATCAGGAAGAACGACCGCCAGGACGCGGGCATTCCCGTCCCCGCCGCTTTCACCGAAAGCCTTGCCAACCGCGCGGGGGCGGGCCTCCAGTCTGCCGGGCGGAACCCGGCCGCGACCGCGACATCGGTCAACTCGACGGTGCAGGAGCCGAGTTCACAACCGAGGGGTGGCCGGGAATGAAGTAGGGCCCGCTCCCCATGGGGAGCGGGCCCTACTTTCAGCTATCTACCAGCTGGGGCAGAGCGTCAGCTCTGGCCGCCCGCCAGCTTCTCGCGCAGGGCAGCCAGCGCCTCGTCCGACGCCAGGGCGCCGGAGTTGTCGTCCGACTCCGAGGAGTACGAACCGCCGGAGACGCCCGCCGGGGCACCGGCCGGGGCGGCAGCACCCTCGGCAGCGGCAGCCTCGTCGGCCTCGCGGGACTTGATGACCTGGGCCTGGTGCTGCTCGAAGCGCGACTGCGCCTCGGCGTACTGACCCTCCCAAGCCTCGCGCTGGGTCTCGTAGCCCTCGAGCCAGTCGTTGGTCTCGGGGTCGAAGCCCTCGGGGTAGATGTAGTTGCCCTGGTCGTCGTAGGACGCGGCCATGCCGTACAGGGTCGGGTCGAACTCGACCGACGCCGGGTCGGCACCGAAGGACTCGTTGGCCTGCTTCAGGGACAGCGAGATCCGGCGACGCTCGAGGTCGATGTCGATGACCTTGACGAAGATCTCGTCGTTGACCTGGACGACCTGCTCCGGGATCTCCACGTGGCGCTCGGCCAGCTCGGAGATGTGGACCAGGCCCTCGATGCCCTCGTCGACGCGCACGAACGCACCGAACGGAACGAGCTTGGTGACCTTACCGGGGACGACCTGCCCGATCTGGTGCGTACGGGCGAACTGCTGCCACGGGTCTTCCTGCGTCGCCTTCAGCGACAGGGAGACACGCTCGCGGTCCATGTCGACGTCGAGGACCTCGACGGTGACTTCCTGGCCGACCTCGACAACCTCGGACGGGTGGTCGATGTGCTTCCAGGACAGCTCGGAGACGTGGACGAGACCGTCGACGCCACCCAGGTCCACGAAGGCACCGAAGTTGACGATCGAGGAGACGACGCCGGAGCGGACCTGACCCTTCTGCAGGGTGGTGAGGAACGTCTGGCGAACCTCGGACTGGGTCTGCTCGAGCCAGGCACGGCGGGACAGGACCACGTTGTTGCGGTTCTTGTCCAGCTCGATGATCTTCGCCTCGAGCTCCTTGCCCACGTAGGGCTGGAGGTCGCGGACACGACGCATCTCGACGAGAGAGGCCGGCAGGAAGCCACGGAGGCCGATGTCGAGGATGAGACCACCCTTGACGACCTCGATGACGGTACCGGTGACGATGCCGTCTTCTTCCTTGATCTTCTCGATCGTGCCCCAGGCACGCTCGTACTGAGCGCGCTTCTTGGACAGGATCAGACGGCCTTCCTTGTCCTCCTTCTGGAGAACCAGGGCCTCGATCTCGTCGCCGACCTTGACGACCTCGTTCGGGTCGACGTCGTGCTTGATCGAGAGCTCACGGCTCGGGATCACGCCTTCGGTCTTGTAACCGATGTCGAGCAGGACCTCGTCCCGGTCGACCTTCACGATGACGCCGTCGACGATGTCGCCGTCGTTGAAGTACTTGATCGTCTCGTCGATCGCGGCGAGGAAGGCTTCCTCGTTACCGATGTCGTTGACCGCTACCTGCGGAGTGGTAGAGGTGGTCTCGGTGCTGCTCGTCATGTGGGAAAGGGCTCCGGTTACGGACAGAAAGTCGTAGGTACTGCCACGCCGAGAGCCCGTATCGCCTCTGCAGAAGCCGGACAGCCTGGGAAGCGCCGATCCGGGTCGGTCCGGATGGCGCCTCGAGAACCGAGGGGACATACAACAGATGGAAGCGCGCCTGCTACGTCTGAGGTGCGCAGGCTCGCAGCGCAACTTGTAGCATACGGGGGCAGCCGGACACGGTCAATGCGCGAAGGCGCACACCCGGGGCGGATCCCCGCATTCCCGGCACAACTAAGGTTCCCCGAGGCCACGATGGGCCCCGCAGACCTCTTTCGAGAACCTTCGGAACACGAGGTCGCGTCCCGCGCAAACTACAACGACGGACACGATGAGCCAAGAGATCCAAGCGTACGAGTCCGAGAACGGGTCCGATTCCGAGCCCGAGGCGACCAGGCGTACCGCCGGGGACACGGAGAGCAGCCGCGCCAGCCGTGGCTGGTGGGACCGGAACGCCGACGAGTACCAGACCGACCACGGAGCGTTCCTCGGGGACGACCGCTTCGTGTGGGGCCCCGAGGGCCTGGACGAGGCCGACGCCCGGTTGCTCGGCCCCGCGGAGTCCCTCAAGGGTCTCGACGTCCTGGAGATCGGCGCCGGCGCGGCCCAGTGCTCGCGCTGGCTGGCCACCCAGGGCGCCCGCCCGGTGGCCCTGGACCTCTCGCACCGCCAGCTCCAGCACGCGCTGCGCATCGACGGGGGCGCCTTCCCGCTCGTCGAGGCGGACGCCGGCGCCCTGCCCTTCGCGGACGGCTCCTTCGACCTGGCGTGCTCGGCCTACGGCGCGGTCCCCTTCGTGGCGGACCCGGTGAAGGTCTTCCGCGAGGTGCGCCGGGTGCTGCGCCCCGGCGGCCACTGGGTCTTCTCGGTCACCCACCCCATCCGCTGGGCGTTCCCCGACGAGCCGGGCCCCGAGGGCCTGTCGGTGGCCGCCTCCTATTTCGACCGCACGCCGTACGTCGAGCAGGACGAGAGCGGTCACGCGGTCTATGTGGAGCACCACCGGACGCTGGGGGACCGGGTGCGGGACGTGGTCGCGGGCGGTTTCCGCCTGGCGGACCTGGTCGAGCCGGAGTGGCCGTCCTGGAACACCCAGGAGTGGGGCGGCTGGTCCCCGCTGCGGGGCAATCTGATCCCGGGCACCGCGATTTTCGTGTGCGTACGGGACTGACAGGCACCCGGGTCCGGCGCAGGCCCAAACCCGGGGCGCACATTACCCAGAGTTAGTCATACAAGCCCACCGCCCCTGTGGACAGAGCGTCACGCGGTCCGGCGGGACGTACGACACTGAGCGCATGATCCGAACCGACGCACTCGACGCCCTCCCGGTCCGCGAGGCCGTGCCCGAGCTGCTGGCCGCGCTCGACGGGCACGGCACGGCCGTGCTGTGTGCCCCGCCCGGCACCGGCAAGACCACCCTGGTGCCGCTGGTCCTGGCGGGCCTGGTCGGGGGCGGGCCGGTGCGGCGGGTCATAGTGGCCGAGCCGCGCCGGATCGCGGCCCGGGCGGCCGCGCGCCGGATGGCCTGGCTGCTCGGCGAGCGGACAGGTGCGAAGGTCGGCTTCACCGTGCGCGGCGAACGGTCGGTCGGCCCGGACACCGTCGTCGAGGTCGTCACCACCGGTGTGCTCCTCCAACGCCTGCAGCGCGACCAGGAGTTGACCGGGGTCGACGTCGTCGTCCTCGACGAGTGCCACGAGCGCCATCTCGACGCGGACACCGTCGCCGCCTTCCTCCTCGATGTACGGGCCGCGCTGCGGCCCGAGCTGCGCCTGGTGGCGGCTTCCGCGACGACCGACGCGGAAGGCTGGGCCCGGCTGCTCGGGGACGCGCCGGTCGTCGAGGCGGCCGGGGTCGCGCACCCGGTGGAGGTGGTGTGGGCGCCGCCCGCGCAGCCGGTCCGCCCGCCGCACGGCATGCGGGTGGACCCGGCACTGCTCTCGCACGTGGCCGCCACGGTGCGAAGGGCGCTGGCCGAGCGGGACGGCGATGTGCTCTGCTTCCTGCCCGGCATGGGTGAAATCGCCCGTGTGGCACGGCAGTTGGGCGATCTCGGCGGGATCGAGGTGCTCCAGGTGCACGGACGGGCCCCCGCCTCCGTACAGGACGCGGTGCTCGCCGGATCCGACGGCCGGCGGGTGGTCCTGGCCACCTCGGTCGCCGAGTCCTCGCTGACCGTGCCCGGGGTGCGCGTGGTCGTCGACTGCGGCCTGGCCCGCGAGCCCAGGGTGGACCACGCCAGAGGTCTCGGCGCGCTGACGACGGTACGGGCCTCGCAGGCGGCGGCCCGCCAGCGCGCGGGCCGGGCCGGGCGCGAGGCCCCCGGTGCGGTCTACCGCTGCTGGACCGAGGCGGAGAACATCCGCCTGCCGCGCTTCCCTGCCCCCGAGATCAAAGTCGCCGACCTGGCCGCCTTCGCCCTGCAGTCAGCCTGCTGGGGCGACCCGTCGGCCGAGGGCCTCGCCCTGCTCGACGCGCCGCCGGCGGGTGCGATGGCCGCGGCCCGTGCCGTACTGACCGCGATCGGCGCTGTCGACGACCAGGGCCGCGCCACCGACCGCGGAGCCCGGATGGCCCGGCTCGGGCTGCATCCCCGGCTCGCCCGGGCCCTCCTCGACGGCGCTTCCGAGGTCGGCGGGCGGCGGGCCGCCGAAGTGGTCGCCCTGCTGAGCGAGGAACCTCCGCGGGAGTACGGCGACGACCTGGCCGCGGCCTGGCGCACGGCACGCCGGGGCGGGGACGGGTACGCGGGGCGCTGGCTCCAGGAGGTGCGGCGCCTGGCCCCGTTCGCCGGGAGCCGTCCCGAGCAGGGCACCGCCGAGGCCGCCGCCGGGCTCGTCGCGGCCCTGGCGTTCCCGGAGCGGGTGGCGCGGGCCCGCGGCCAAGGCTCGTTCCTCATGGCGTCCGGAACCGGTGCCGAGGTGACCCAGGGATCCGGGCTTGCCACGGCGGGCTGGCTGGCGGTGGCCGTCGCCGACCGCCCCGTACAGGCGGCGTCCGCCCGGGTCCGCCTGGCCGCCGTCATCGACGAGGCCACCGCCCGGCTCGCCGCGGGGCATCTGCTGACGGAAGGCGAGGAGGTGCATTGGGAGGACGGTGATGTCGTGGCCCGCCGGGTGTCCCGGCTCGGCTCGGTCGAGCTGTCCGTACGCCCGCTGAAGAGAGCGGATCCGGCGCTCGTGCGCGACGCGCTGCTCGACGGACTGGCGCGCGACGGGCTCGGGCTCCTGCGCTGGACCCGTGACGCGCAGGGCCTGCGCGAGCGGCTCGCGTTCTTGCACCGGGTGCTGGGAGAGCCCTGGCCGGACGTGTCCGACGCGGCGCTGCTCGCCCGGCCCGACGCCTGGCTGGAGCCCGAGCTCTCGCGGGCCCGGCGCCGGGCGGACCTCGGGCGGATCGAGGCGGGGGCGGCTCTGAACCGGCTGCTGCCGTGGGCGACCGGCGAGGCGGCCCGTCTCGACGAGCTGGCCCCCGAACGCATCCAGGTCCCGAGCGGCTCACGGATACGGGTGGAGTACGGGGGTGAACAGCCCGTCCTCGCCGTCAAGTTGCAGGAGATGTTCGGCCTGGACGGCACGCCCGAGGTGGCCGGTGTGCCCGTCCTGGTGCATCTGCTCTCCCCTGCGGGACGGCCCGCCGCCGTCACCGCGGACCTCGCGAACTTCTGGCGCGACGGGTACCGGGCAGTGCGGGCCGAACTGCGCGGCCGCTACCCCAAGCACCCGTGGCCTAAGGATCCGACGGGCGCGGAGGCGACGCGGTTCACAAAGGCGCGGCTCAAACAGTAGGAGCCTGCCTGCAGGGGCCCGCGTCCGGTCCGGATGAGCCGGACACGGGCCCGGATGAGCGGCTCAGGCGATGGCGGGGTCGAGCTGCTCCGTGACCGCGGGAGGCGGGTCGCTGGGGCGGCGGCTGCGCGCCTCCAGCCAGAGGGACAGGGCGAGCAGGGCGAACCCGAGGCCGAGGAATCCCCAGGGCAGGTAGGAGGTGAGCAGCAGGACCAGGACGCGGTTCTTCTTGACCAGGTCGACGGTGTAGCTGACGTAGTCGTCGCGCATCTTGACGTCGCCGGCGAACACGGTGACCTTGTCGCGGCCTCCGAGGAGGGTGCCGCCGCGCATCTCCTCCTGGTTGAGTTCCTCGCCGTTGACCGGGGCGCCGGTGACCGGGTCGATCCAGAACCTGCGCGTGGTGGTGTACCAGAGGGTGGTGCCGGTGGTCTTCTCCAGGGTGCTGGAGTCGATGCCGGGCAGCGGCATCTTCTTCGGGTAGGGCACCTTGGTCCACGGGATGGTCTGCTCGAAGTAGTACACGTCGAGGCCGTGGAACTTCTGGGTGCCCTTGTAGTGGATGGGCGCGGAGGTGCGGGCCTGGAAGTCGAAGTACTCGTAGTCCCGCTTCTCGGTCAGGAACGGCCACTTGAACTCGATGCCCTTGCGCTGCACCGGATCGCCGTCGACCATCTCGCCGGTGGCGTGCACGGGCGCCTGGCTGTGGGCGTCGAAGATGTAGCGCTCGGGTATCTGGGAAACCATCTTGCCGTCGGGTCCCTGAATGTAGGAGAGGGTGTCCCACACGACGACGTCCCGGCCGGCGCTCTTCTCGATCTCCTTGGCCGCTTCGACGTTGCCCTTCAGCGTCTGGACGACCGTCACCTTGGGGACCGTCTTCGACTGCATGGTGCCGTAGTCGATGAGGGTGGCGTTCTTCGCTTCGAGGACCGCCTCCTGGTACTGGCTGGGCGGGATCTTCGCGAGCCGGGGAAAGGCGTACCAGCGCAACAGGGGCGACAGGGCGCCGAAGAACACGGCAAGGGCGAGCAGGACGAGACTGGCTTTGCGTCGCATGGACCTGCTCTCCCTCTACGTGGGTGGCGCTACTTGGTCTGGGTGATCTTGCCCGGGGCGCTGGGGACGGTGGTGAGCAGCGGCTTCGGCGAGGTCTTGCCCTCGGGGGCGCCGATGGCAGAGATCGTGAGGACGAGGGCGAGGGCGGCGGCCAGTCCGATCGCGGCGGCTATGAGGGCGCGCATGCTCGGCCTCCGTAGAGCTGATGGGTCGTCAGGAGTGGGCACCGTAGCAACGCCGGGCCGAGATGAGAACACGTCGAACAGCCCCTCTGCCGCCGGGCGGCAGAGGGGCTGCTGGGGACAACGGGACCGGGGTCCTCCTCAGGAGGCTGCGGCCACCTTGAGTTCGACGGTGAGCGTGGCGCCGCCCTCGGTGGTGACGCGGAGCAGGAACGTGCCGGTCTGGGCGTCCGCGTACATCTTCGGCAGGACCAGGACGCCCTTCGCGTCGGTCTTCAGGTCCGTGAGTTCGCGGACCGGGTTGCCCTTGGCGTCCTTGAAGTACGGGCCCTTGTCGTTGACCTTGGGCGAGGCCTTCGGGTCGGCGCCGGCGGCCGGGGTCACGATCATGGTCGCGGATGCCGCCACACCGGAGGCGACGGCGCCCTTGTAGGTCGCCTTGACCGACACCTGGTTCGCGAACTCGCCGCTCGGCGCCGCCGTCAGCTCCTTGGCGTCGCTGCGGGCCAGGATGTCGGCCTGCCGGGCGACGACGGTCGCCTTCCACTCGACGGCGGTCAGCTTGGCCTCGGCGACGGTGGCCCGCACGGTGAACGTGCCGGTCTTCTCGCCCGCCTTCAGCGCGGGGGCGGCGGCCGTGCCGTCGGCCGCGGTGGCCACGGTCACGCTGGTGGCACCGCCGGCGAAGCGGGTGTCGGTGTCGCCGACGATCTCGAACTTCACCGACACCTTGGCCATCGCCTTGCCGGACGCGTCCTTCACGCGGGCCGTCGGCTGCCCGCCGAACGCACCGCCGGCGAACGCCGTCAGCTCCTTGGCGCCCACGCCCTCGAACGTCGTCGCCTGCGGCACGGTCGGCGTCGGAGGCGTCGGAGTGCCGCCGCCGCCGGGCTTGGTGGGCGGCACCGGCGGCTTCACCGGCGGGGCGGGCGGGGTCGGCTTCGGCGACGGCTTCTTGCTCGGCGGCGCCTTCGGGGTGAGCGGCGGCTGCTTGGGGGTGGTCTGGTCGCTGCGGCGGCTGGGCACCGAGCCCGTGCCGTCGGGGACCTCGTGGGTGCCGCGCCGGTAGAAGTCGAACCACGTGGTGACCGTGGTCAGGTACTCCTGCGACTGGTTGTAGCTCAGGATCGCCTTGTCGAGGTCGGCCTTCACCGCGACGTCGCGGCCGTTGCCGCAGAGGTAGAACCCGGCGGCGAGCGCCGCGTCGTAGACGTTGTTCGGGTCCTTGACGCCGTCGCCGTTGCCGTCGCGGCCCGAGGTCGCCCAGGTCGACGGGATGAACTGCATCGGCCCGACCGCCCGGTCGTGCACCTTGTCACCGTCGTACGCGCCGCCGTCGGTGTCGGGGATGTTGGCGAACCCTGCGCCGTTGAGCACGGGGCCGAGGATCGGGGTGAGAGTGGTGCCGTTGGCGTCGACCCGGCCGCCGTTCGCGTGGCCCGACTCGACCTTGCCGATGCCGCCGAGGAGCTGCCAGGGGAGGTGGCAGTTCGGCCGGTCCGTGGCGAGCGCCGCCTCCGCCTTCTTGTACGCGTCGAGGACGGTGGCGGGTATGCCCTGCTGGTCACCGACCGGAAGCGTGCCGGTCGACGCGTTCGGCGGCGGCGTCGGCGACGTGAGCGGCGGAAGGTCCGTGTAGTACGGGGAGTTGCCGGAGGCCGGGGCATCGGGGGTGGGGGTCGGCGTCACATCGGAAGCCGCCTGGTCCGTCGGGGTGCTCGCCTGCACGACTCCCGGCGCCTGCGAGGCGGAAAGCGCCGCCACCGCCAGCGCGGCCACCGCCGTGGTGCCCGCTCCCTTACGCAGTCGTCGGCCCATGTGCGGTGCCATACGTCAAGTCCCTCCCCGTATTCGGCTGTCCGCGCTCCCCAGCGCGAGACTCACGTGACACTACGGCACCCGTTGGCGCCAGTGCACCGCGGGCCGACCGCTTTTCACTGATTCGCCACCTGTGCGTTGCCGGCCTGCGGTGGGGGAACCGGCGCCGAATACCGAACGTTGGTGATCACTGACGGGTAACCAGAGGTGCCGACCGCCATCTAACCGCCAACGGCTAACGGACGACTAACAGGAATCGGCCGACCACCGGTAGCTGACGAACCATAACAACTACGGACAGACAGGCCAATCGACCGATGGGGCACGCATGCCGTTCACGCTGAGCCATGCCGCGGCCGTACTGCCGGGCATCCGGAGAAACGGCACCGGCCGCGGCCGGCTGGTCGCATCCGCTCTCGTCGCGGGGTCGTTCGCGCCGGATGTGACGTACTACGTGGCGACGGTCGTGCCGGCCGCGATGCCGTTCGGCCGGGTCACGCACTCCGCGCTCGGGGTCGTCACCGTGGATGTCGCGACGACATGCGCACTGGTCGCGTTGTGGGTCCTGCTGCGCGAACCGCTGATCGCGCTGCTGCCGAGGGCGTCCTGGCGTTCACGGGTGTACGCGGTCGTGCGCGGCGAGGCGTGGCGGCGGCCCGGATCCTGGGCCCTGGCAGGCCGGTTCGCGCTGTCGGCCGCGATCGGCTCCGCCACGCATGTGGTGTGGGATGCGTTCACCCACTTCGACCGCTGGGGCATGCGGGTGCTTCCGGTACTGGGCGAGAAGCTCGCCGGGTTCCCTTTGTACTGGTATGCGCAGTACGGCGGATCGGCCCTCGCACTGACGGGAATCGGCTGGTTCACGGTGACGGCACTGCGCCGGGCCGCTCCCGGAAGCCTCCAGCCCACCGCCCCCACGAACACCGCGGAGGCCCCACCCGGCCTCGCTCCACGCCAACTCCCCGTCGTTCTGGGCCTGTTGATGCTGTGCACGGCAGCCGTCGCGGTGTACCGGTGTCTGCGCTGGTACGCCTTCTACGGCGACGCGTCCGTCCTGGGCCTCACCCCGAGCGCCTGCTTCGGCGGCGGTACGGGGCTGGTCCTCGGCCTGCTGGCCTATGCGGGGGCGTGGCGGTCGGGCCGCCTCTGCCGAACCGCCGACCCCGCGGCGGTCGGCCCCGCCGAGCCCGGGCGAAAGGTCACCCGGGCCCGGCGGAGCGCACGCACACGCTAGTGCGCCGCCGATTCCCAGTCGTTGCCCGCGCCGACCGAGACGTCCAGCGGGGCGCGGAGTTCCACCGCTCCGGCCATCTCGCGGCGGACCAGCGTCTCGACCTTCTTGCGCTCGCCCGGCGCGATTTCCAGGACGATTTCGTCGTGGACCTGGAGCAGCAGGCGGGAGGTGAGGCCCGCTTCGGTCAGGGCGCGGTCCACGTTCAGCATCGCGACCTTCACGATGTCGGCCGCGGTGCCCTGGATCGGGGCGTTGAGCGCCATCCGTTCGGCCATTTCGCGACGCTGGCGGTTGTCGCTGTTGAGGTCCGGCAGGTAGCGGCGGCGGCCCAGCATCGTCTCGGTGTAGCCCGTGGCGCGGGCTTCCTCGACGACGCGCTGGAGGTAGTCCCGTACGCCGCCGAAGCGCTCGAAGAACGTGTCCATCAGGCCGCGGGCCTCGCCCGCCTCGATGTTGAGCTGCTGGGAGAGGCCGAAGGCGGACAGGCCGTACGCCAGGCCGTACGACATGGCCTTGATCTTGCGCCGCATCTCCGGGTCGACCTGGGACTTGGCGACGCCGAAGACCTGTGAGGCGACGGTGGTGTGGAGGTCCTCGCCGGAGGCGAATGCTTCGATGAGGCCCTCGTCCTCGGACAGGTGGGCCATCACGCGCAGTTCGATCTGGCTGTAGTCCGCGGTGAGCAGCGACTCGTAGCCCTCGCCGACGACGAAGCCCCGCCGGATGGCGCGGCCCTCGTCGGTGCGGACCGGGATGTTCTGCAGGTTGGGGTCGGTCGAGGAGAGGCGGCCGGTCGCGGCGACGGTCTGGTTGAACGTGGTGTGGATGCGGCCGTCGGCCGCGATCGTCTTGATGAGCCCTTCGACGGTGACCCGCAGCTTCGCCTGCTCGCGGTGGCGCAGCATGATGACGGGCAGCTCGTGCTCGGTCTGGGCGGCGAGCCAGGCCAGCGCGTCGGCGTCCGTGGTGTAGCCGGTCTTGGTCTTCTTCGTCTTGGGCAGGGCCAGTTCGCCGAAGAGCACTTCCTGGAGCTGCTTGGGCGAGCCGAGGTTGAACTCGTGGCCCACCGAGGCGTGCGCTTCCTTGACGGCCTGCTGGACGGCGCCCGCGAACTGCTGCTCCATGGCTTCCAGATGGGCGCGGTCGGCAGCGATGCCGTACCGCTCCATGCGGGCGAGGAGGAGGGAGGTGGGGAGCTCGACGTCGTGCAGGAGCTCTGCGGCGCCGACTTCCTTGAGGCGTTCGGTGAAGGCTCCGCCGAGGTCGAGGACGGCGCGGGCCTGGGTCATCAGGGCGTCGGCCTCGGCCTCGTCGTCCGCGCCGAAGGCGAGCTGCCCGTCGGCCGCGCCGGCCGGGGCGAGTTCGCGGCCGAGGTATTCGACGGACAGGGCATCCAGGGCGAAGGAGCGGCGGCCGGGCTTGACGAGGTAGGCCGCGAGCGCGGTGTCCATGGTGACGCCGGCGATGGACCAGCCGTGCTCGGGGAAGACCCGCATCGCGGCCTTGGCGTTGTGCATGACCTTGGGCCGGTCGGCGTCCGCGATCCAGGCGGCGAAGGCCTGCTCGTCGGCCTCGTCGACCTGCGCGGGGTCGAACCAGCCGGCCGCGCCGTCGGCCGCGGCCAGGGCGATCTCGGTGACGCTGCCGGTGCCGAGCGCCCAGGTGTCGACGGTGGCCACGCCGAGCGGCTGCCCGCCGTGCTCGGCCAGCCAGGGGGCGAGCTCGCCGGCGCCCAGGACCGTGCCGTCGAGCTCCAGGCCGGCGGCCGGCGCCGGGGCCTCTTCCTCTCCCGCGCCGGGGTCGACGGCGAGGAGGCGCTCGCGCAGCGACGGGTTGCGGATCTCCAGGACGTCGAGGACGCCGGTCACCGCGCCGCGGTCGTAGGGGGCGCGCTCCAGCTCGGCGGGGCCCTTGGGCAGCTCGACGTCCTTGACCATCTCGGTCAGGCGGCGGTTCAGCTTCACCGCGTCCAAGTGGTCGCGGAAGTTCTGTCCGGCCTTGCCCTTGACCTCCTCGGCGCGCTCGACGAGCTCCGCGAACGAACCGAACTGGTTGATCCACTTGGCGGCGGTCTTCTCGCCGACGCCCGGGATGCCCGGCAGGTTGTCCGACGGGTCGCCGCGCAGCGCCGCGAAGTCCGGGTACTGCTGCGGGGTCAGGCCGTACTTCTCCTCGACCTTTTCCGGGGTGAACCGGGTCAGCTCGGAGACGCCCTTGGTGGGGTAGAGGACGGTGACGTGGTCGGAGACCAGCTGGAAGGAGTCGCGGTCGCCGGTGACGATGAGGACTTCGAAGCCGGCCGCCTCGGCCTGGGTGGCGAGGGTGGCGATGATGTCGTCGGCCTCGAAGCCGTCGGTGGCGAACCGGTCGACGTGCATGGCGTCGAGCAGCTCGCCGATCAGCTCGACCTGGCCCTTGAACTCGTCCGGCGTCTTCGACCGGTTCGCCTTGTAGTCGGGGAACTCGGTGGAGCGCCAGGTCTTGCGGGACACGTCGAACGCCACCGCGAAGTGCGTGGGCGCCTCGTCACGCAGTGTGTTCGCGAGCATGGACATGAAGCCGTAGACCGCATTGGTCGGCTGGCCCGTCGCGGTCGTGAAGTTCTCCGCGGGCAGCGCGAAGAACGCCCGGTACGCCAGGGAGTGCCCGTCCATGAGGAGCAGGCGCGGTCGGTTGTCCGGGGTCTTCTTCGATGCTGTCTCAGCCATGCCCCCGATCCTGCCACGCCCCACTGACAATCCTGGCCAGTCCCGGCTCCGGCCGCCCGGCGCGGGCCTGTCCGACCTGCCCGGCGCGGCTGTCGGTGCCGCGTGGCAGGATCGAGTACATACACACCTCGTACCGCACGACGTGTTCGCTCGAAGGGGAGCAGCGCCATGGCCAGCAAGCCGCCCGCAGGTGATCCGGTCCAGGACGCACCACAGGTCGAGGCACCCAAGCATGCCGCCGCCGGCCTCCCCGCGATCGGTCACACGCTGCTCATGGCGCAGCAGCAGATGGGCTTGCGGCGCACGGCGCAGACCTTGTTGAAGGTCAACCAGAAGGACGGTTTCGACTGTCCTGGCTGTGCGTGGCCGGAGGGCGACAAGCGGCACACGGCCGAGTTCTGTGAGAACGGGGCGAAGGCCGTCGCCGAGGAGGCGACGCTGCGCCGCGTGACGCCCGACTTCTTCGCCGCGCACCCCGTCGCCGACCTGGCGACCCGCAGCGGTTACTGGCTGGGCCAGCAGGGCCGCATCACGCAGCCGATGTATCTGCCCGAGGGCGCCGAGCGGTACGAAGCGGTCACCTGGGAGCGGGCCTTCGGGATCATCGCCGAGGAGCTCACCGCGCTCGGCTCCCCCGACGAGGCCCTCTTCTACACGTCGGGGCGCACCAGTAACGAGGCGGCGTTCCTGCTTCAGCTCTTCGCCCGCGAGTTCGGCACGAACAATCTGCCGGACTGCTCCAACATGTGTCACGAGTCGTCCGGTTCGGCGCTGACGGAGACCATCGGCGTCGGCAAGGGCAGCGTCTCTCTGGAGGATCTCCACCAGGCGGACCTGATCGTGGTCGCCGGGCAGAATCCGGGCACCAACCACCCCCGGATGCTGTCCGCCCTGGAGAAGGCCAAGTCCGCCGGAGCCAAGATCATCTCGGTGAATCCGCTGCCGGAGGCGGGACTGGAGAAGTTCAAGAACCCGCAGACACCGCAGGGCATGATCAAGGGCGCCGCCCTGACCGACCTGTTCCTGCAGATCCGCATCGGCGGCGACCAGGCCCTCTTCCGCCTCCTCAACAAGCTGATCATGGAGACCGAGGGCGCCGTCGACGAGCTGTTCGTACGCGAACACACCCATGGATACGAGGAGTTCAAGGCCGCGGCGCAGGAGGCCGACTGGGACCGGACGCTCGCCGCGACCGGCCTGACCCGCACCGAGATCGAGCAGGCCCTCTCCATGGTGCTCGCCTCCAGGCGCACCATCGTGTGCTGGGCCATGGGCCTGACCCAGCACAAGCACGCCGTGCCGACGATCCGCGAAGTCGTCAACTTCCTTCTGCTGCGCGGCAACATCGGCCGCCCCGGCGCCGGGGTCTGCCCGGTACGCGGCCACTCCAACGTGCAGGGCGACCGCACGATGGGCATCTTCGAGCGGCCGGCGCCCGCCTTCCTGGACGCCCTGGAGAAGGAGTTCGGCTTCGCCCCGCCCCGCCACCACGGCTACGACGTCGTACGGTCCATCGAGGCGCTGCGCGACGGCAGGGCCAAGGTGTTCTTCGCCATGGGCGGCAACTTCGTCGGCGCCACCCCGGACACGGAGGTCACCGAGGCCGCCATGCGCCGGGCCTCGCTGACCGTGCACGTGTCGACCAAGCTGAACCGTTCGCACGCGGTGACCGGCCGGCGGGCCCTGATCCTGCCCACCCTGGGGCGTACCGACAAGGATGTGCAGAAGAGCGGGCGGCAGTTCGTGACCGTCGAGGACTCCATGGGCATGGTGCACGCCTCCCGCGGCAACCTCACCCCCGCGAGCCCCCACCTGCTGTCGGAGCCGGCCATCGTCGTACGCATGGCGCAGGCGACGCTGGGCGCCAGGTCGTCCATCGACTGGGCCGGGTTCGAGAAGGACTACGCCACCGTGCGCGACCGCATCGCGCGCGTCGTGCCCGGCTTCGAGGACTTCAACGCCAGGGTCGCCCACCCCGGCGGCTTCCAGCTGGCGCACGCCCCGCGCGACGAGCGCCGCTTCCCCACCGCCACCGGAAAGGCCAACTTCACGGCCGCCCCCGTCGAGGCCCCCGAGGTGCCCGAGGGCCGACTGCTGCTGCAGACGCTGCGCTCGCACGACCAGTACAACACCACCATCTACGGCCTCGACGACCGTTATCGCGGCATCAAGGGCGGCCGCCGCGTCGTCCTGGTCAACCCCGAGGACGCCCGCGAGCTGGGCCTGGCCGACGGCTCGTACACGGATCTGGTCAGCGAGTGGAAGGACGGGGTCGAGCGGCGTGCGCCGGGCTTCCGCGTCGTCCACTACCCGACGGCCCGGGGCTGCGCCGCCGCCTACTACCCCGAGACGAACGTCCTGGTGCCGCTGGGTGCGACGGCCGACGTCAGCAACACCCCGGCCAGCAAGTCGGTGATCGTGCGCTTCGAGAGCGCCGGGCGGGAGAGCGGGAAGCGGGAATGAGAGCCCGGGGCTAAGCGTTTGCTCAGCCATCTGGTATGACGGTGCGGACACAGCAGTGTGACCGCAGATGAACGGAGCCGTGGCCCATGGGCGAGCAGAGCAGCGTGAAGTTCCCGCAGGAAGTCGTCGACGAGTACGCGGCCCTCGGCGTCGATCTGCCCGCCATGTTCTCCGCCGGACACCTGGGCACCCGCATGGGCGTGCAGGTCATCGAGGCCTCGGCGGAGCGCGTCGTGGGCACCATGCCCGTCGAGGGCAACACCCAGCCGTACGGGCTGCTGCACGGCGGCGCCTCCGCGGTGCTCGCCGAGACGCTCGGCTCGGTCGGCTCGATGCTGCACGGCGGCATCACCAAGATCGCGGTCGGCGTCGACCTGAACTGCACCCACCACCGCGGGGTGCGCAGCGGCTTGGTCACCGGCGTCGCCACCCCCGTCCACCGCGGGCGCTCGACGGCGACATACGAGATCGTCATCACCGACGAGCAGGACAAGCGGGTCTGCACGGCGCGCCTGACCTGCCTGCTGCGCGACGCGGAGGGCCTCAAGGGCTGAGCCGCGACGGCACGACCCCCGGACCGCTCAAGTCCGGTTCACAGCAGGCGAGTTGAGCATCAGGTGGCCGGTGAGTTGACGACTCACCGGCCATTGTCATGTCGCGGAGGGGGTCCTAACGTCGTGTCATGAGAACCCGAGCGCGGCCAGGGGTACGGCTACGGTTCGCGCCGGTGTGCGCACTCGCCCTGGCGGCGGCCCTGGCGGGCTGCTCGGCCGGACACGACGCCACGCCCGGCAGCACCCCGAGCCAGTCCCCCTCGGTCCTCAACTCGCCCTCGCCGCACAGCACTTCACCCGCCGAGCTCTGCGCGCACCTGATCACGTACTGGGCGAAGCAGGAGCTGGACGAGGGGCAGGGCTCCGGGCTCGACTACCAGGAGAAAGGCCTGTCCGACGGGCAGAACGAGATCCTCCTGACCACCCTCGCCGCGGCCCGCAAGGAGCGCGCGGCCCACGGCGCGGCCGCGGGCGACCGGCTCATCGAGCAGCAGGCGCAGCAAGGTTGCGCCGAGCGCTACCGCAACGGCACCCCGACGACGGACCCTTGGGCCCAGACGAAGCAGCCCGCCCCCTCCGGATCTTCGTGACGCTGCGTGACAATCACGCGGGGCGGCAAGGGCGACTATCAGCCACCGGACAGTGCCCCGTCGGCCACCGACCGACATCCGGACACAAATCGGCCTGTCAGCACCATGATCCCCCCAAGCCCCTTAGCGGAACTGGGCGTTCTCATCATGCGAGAAATCCCAGTGTCACGAAATGTACAGATTGTCCGCCCTGCACCGTCAACGTTTGGCCTTGGGATAACAAGAAAGTCACATCCTGTCCCGGCCGCTCCCCACCCCCGTCAGCTGCGCTTAGAGTCACGGCCAGTCACCGCGCCGCCGGGTGCGACTGCTGCACGGCCCTTACCACCCAGTACGGCCCGGCGACCGACACGGCACCTCGTACACGAGGAGGCCGCGCCAGGGAAAGGACCCATCGTGCGACAGCGTTCCTTGCTCATCCTCACCACAGTGCTCACCACAGGCGCACTCACACTCACCGCCTGCGGTTCGCGCGACAAAGGCGGCGACACCAGCAGCGGCAAGAAGCAGACCGTCGTCATAGGCGTCGACGCACCCCTCACCGGTGACCTGTCCGCCCTCGGTCTCGGCATCAAGAACTCCGCCGACCTCGCCGCCCAGACGGCGAACAAGCAGAACCTCGTCCCCGGCGTCGAGTTCAAGACCCAGCCGCTCGACGACCAGGCCCAGCCGTCCGTCGGCCAGCAGAACGCCACCAAGTTCATCGGCGACAAGAGCGTCGTCGGCGTCGTCGGCCCCCTCAACTCCAGCGTCTCGCAGTCCATGCAGAAGCCGCTCAACGACGCGGGCCTCACCCAGATCTCCCCCGCCAACACGGGCACCGAGCTGACCCAGGGCGACGGCTGGAAGACCGGAAACAAGGTCCGCCCCTACAAGACCTTCTTCCGCACCGCCACCACCGACCAGGTCCAGGGCGCCTTCGCCGCCAAGTACCTGTTCAACAACGCCAAGATCGACTCGGTCTACCTCATCGACGACCAGAAGACCTACGGCGCCGGCCTCGCCGCGTCCTTCAAGGACACCTTCACCAAGCTCGGCGGCAAGATCGTCGGCTCCGACCACATCAACCCCGACGACCGCGACTTCAACGCCATCGTCGCCAAGGTCAAGAACACCGGAGCCAAGGCCCTCTACTACGGCGGCGAATACCCCGCCGCCGGCCCCCTGAGCCAGCAGCTCAAGGACAGCGGCACCACCATCCCGCTCATGGGCGGCGACGGCATCTACAGCGCCGACTTCATCAAGCTCAACAAGAAGGCCACCGGCGACCTCGCCACCTCCGTCGGCAAGCCCGTCGAACAGCTCGACTCCGCCAAGAGCTTCATCGCCAACTACAAGGCAGCCAACTACAAGGACGCCTACGAGGCCTACGGGGGCGGCACCTACGACGCCACCTGGGCCATCATCCAGGCCGTCAAGGACGTCGTCACCGCCAACAGCGGCAAGCTCCCCAGCGGCGACCTGCGCGCCAAGGTCCTCGACGCCGTCGGCAAGGTCAAGTTCGACGGAGTCACCGGCCCCGTCTCCTTCGACCAGTACGGCGACACCACCAACACCATGATGACCGCCTACAAGGTCACCGACGGCACCTGGAAGCCCGAGCTCAGCGAGGCCTACAAGCCGTAACCCGGCGACATCCCGCCCCAGCAACTCAACGGACCGCGCGGGAGCGCCACCAGCGCTCCCGCGCGGTGCCATATCCGATCACTTCACGGAGGCCCCGCGGTGCACGAACTGCCGCAACAGCTGGCCAATGGACTCATCCTCGGCGCGATGTACGGACTGATCGCGATCGGCTACACGATGGTCTACGGCATCGTCCAGCTCATCAACTTCGCCCACGGCGAGATATTCATGGTCGGGGGCTTCGGGGCTCTCACCGTCTTCCTCGCACTCCCGGCAGGCTTCTCACTCCTCGCCGCCATCCCCCTCATGATCATCGGCGGAGTCATCATCTCCGTCCTCGTCGCCACCGCAGCCGAACGCTTCGCCTACCGGCCCCTGCGGGGCGCACCACGGCTCGCCCCCCTCATCACCGCGATCGGCCTCTCCCTCGCCCTCCAGCAGGCCGTATGGAAGTGGTACCCCGACGCCAAGAAGGACCGCTCCTTCCCCCAGTTCGACGGCAGCCCCTTCCACGTCCTCGGCGCCAACATCCAGCGCGGCGACCTCTTCATCCTCATCGCCGCCCCCGTCTGCATGATCGCCCTCGGGATCTACGTCACCAAGACCCGCACCGGCCGCGGCATGCAGGCAACCGCCCAGGACCCCGACACCGCCAAGCTCATGGGCATCAACACCGACCGCATCATCGTCATGGCCTTCGCCATCGGCGCCGCGTTCGCAGCCGTCGCAGCCGTCGGCTACGGCCTCCACAACGGCCAAGTCGGCTTCCGCATGGGCTTCATCATGGGCCTCAAAGCCTTCACCGCAGCCGTCCTCGGCGGCATCGGCAACATCTACGGAGCCATGCTCGGCGGCATCGTCCTCGGCCTCGCCGAATCCCTCGCCGTCGGCTACATCGGCAACATCCCCAGCATGGAACTCTTCGGCGGCGGCGCCTGGAAGGACGTATGGGCCTTCGTCCTCCTCATCGTCGTCCTCCTCGTGCGACCCCAAGGCCTGCTCGGCGAACGCGTCGCGGACAGGGCGTGACCACCATGACCGAAACCACCACACGCGCCAACGACAGCGGCACCCCGCTCATCCCGCTGCTGCCCGCCCCCCTCGCCCGGCACGCCGTCACCGCAGGCTCCGCCATCGCCCTCATCGGCACCTTCATGGCCTGGACCTGGACCAGCGACTTCCCCGGCGACCTCACCGTCGACGGCTACCCCGGCGGCCTCCAGCTCCTCACCCTCACCACCGCAGCCCTCACCATCCTCTTCGCCCTCTCCACCTACGGCATCCAAGGACTGCGCTGGCTCACCCCCGCCGGCACCAACGCACCCCTGCGCCTCCTCGCACTCGCCACCCTCGGCACCACCGGCTACACCCTCGGCGCCATCTCCAGCGAACTCGGCGGCATCGTCAACCTCGAACCCGGCGCCTACATCTCCGGCATCGGCGCCCTCATCGCCGCCATCGCCGCCTTCGCCCTCCCCGGCGACACCCCCGGCACCGACACCACCGGCGACAACGCCTGGCAACGCATCCGCCACACCCTCGCCGCACCCAGCCCCCGCACCGCCAAAACCATCCCCGACTGGGCCGGCATCCTCATCATCGTCGCCGCCTTCGCCATCGGCCTCTACGTCTTCGCCTACGGCATCGACACCGCATACACCGAACTGTTCATCGGCTTCCTCATCACCGCCGCGTTCACGTTCGCAGCCCTCACCCAGGCAGGCCTCCTCGCCCGCCTCTCCGCACTCACCGCACAACACCGCACCATCACCCTCAGCGCCGCCTTCGTCGCCGCCATCTGCTTCCCCTTCACCCAGAACAGCGACGAATACGCCCTCATCGGCGCCAACATCCTCATCTTCGCCACCGTCGCCCTCGGCCTCAACGTCGTCGTCGGCCTCGCCGGACTCCTCGACCTCGGCTACGTCGCCTTCCTCGGCGTCGGCGCCTACGCCGCAGCCCTCGTCTCCGGCGCAAGCCAATCCAGCCTCGGCGTCCACTTCCCCTTCTGGGCCGCCATCCTCGTCGGCGCCGGCGCATCCCTCATCTTCGGCGTCCTCATCGGCGCCCCCACCCTGCGGCTGCGCGGCGACTACCTCGCCATCGTCACCCTCGGCTTCGGTGAGATCTTCCGCATCACCATGAACAACCTCAACGGGAACAGCGGACCCAACGTCACCAACGGCTCCCGAGGCATCCCCGCCATCCCCGACATCACCATCTTCGGATACGACCTCGGCGTCCCCCACGACATCGCCGGCTTCACCCTCGGCAAACCCGGCAACTACTACCTCCTGATGCTCGTCATCACCCTCGTAGTCGTCACCGTCTTCCGCCGCAGCGCCGACAGCCGCATCGGCCGCGCCTGGGTCGCCATCCGCGAAGACGAAACCGCCGCCACCGCCATGGGCATCAACGGCTTCCGCGTCAAACTCATCGCCTTCGCACTCGGCGCCACCCTCGCCGGACTCGCCGGCACCGTACAAGGCCACCTCACCAGCACCGTCACCCCCGAGCAGTACCAATTCGCCGGCTCCGTACCCCCCAACTCCGCCTTCCTCCTCGCCGCCGTCATCCTCGGCGGCATGGGAACCATGAGCGGACCCCTCATCGGCGCCTCACTGCTCTACCTCATCCCGGCCAAACTCCAATTCATGCAGGACTACCAGCTCCTCCTCTTCGGAGTCGCCCTCATCGTCCTCATGCGCCTGCGCCCCGAAGGCATCGTCGCCGACCGCAGGAAAAAGCTCGAATTCCACGAAACCGGCCAACTCGACGTACCCGACACCAGCCTCACCGACACACCCGTCGGCGTCACCAAGGCGGGGGCGTGACCAGCATGACCACCACGACCAACACCGTCCTCCACGCCAGCGGCGTCACCATGCGCTTCGGCGGACTCACCGCCGTCCGCAACGTCGACCTCACCGTCAACAGCGGCGAAATCATCGGCCTCATCGGACCCAACGGCGCAGGCAAAACCACCTTCTTCAACTGCCTCACCGGCCTGTACGTCCCCACCGAGGGAAAGGTGACGTACAAAGACACCGTCCTCCCCCCCAAACCCCACCTCGTCACCAAAGCCGGCGTCGCCCGCACCTTCCAGAACATCCGCCTGTTCCCCAACATGACCGTCCTGGAAAACGTCCTCGTCGGCCGACACACCCGCACCAAAGAAGGCCTCTGGTCCGCACTCCTCAGGCTCCCCGGATTCAACAAAGCCGAGAACGCCTCACGCGAACGAGCCATGGAACTCCTGGAGTTCACCGGCCTCGCCGCAAAAGCCGACCACCTCTCCCGCAACCTCCCCTACGGCGAACAACGCAAGCTCGAAATCGCCCGCGCCCTCGCCAGCGAACCCGGACTCCTCCTCCTCGACGAGCCCACCGCCGGCATGAACCCCCAAGAAACCCGCGCCGCCGAAGAACTCATCTTCGCCATCCGCGACCAAGGCATCGCCGTCCTCGTCATCGAGCACGACATGCGCTTCATCATGAACCTCTGCGACCGCGTCTCCGTCCTCGTCCAAGGCGAAAAACTCGTCGAAGGCACCCCCGACATCGTCCAAGCCGACGAACGCGTCATCGCCGCCTACCTCGGCACCCCCTTCGAAGGCGCACCCGGAGACGAAGAAGTCGCCGAAGTAGAAGCCGCAGAATCGGCGCAGAGCACCACCAGCACCGAAGGAGACACCCCGTGACCGCACTCCTCGAAGTCGAGGACCTCCGGGTCGCCTACGGCAAAATCGAAGCCGTCAAAGGCATCTCCTTCAGCGTCGAAGCAGGCCAGGTCGTCACCCTCATCGGCACCAACGGCGCCGGAAAGACCACCACCCTGCGCACCCTCTCCGGCCTCCTCGAACCCCTCGCCGGACAGATCAAATTCGACGGCAAACCACTCAAGAACGTCCCCGCACACAAAATCGTCGCCCTCGGAATGGCCCACTCCCCCGAAGGCCGCCACATCTTCCCCCGCATGACCATCGAGGACAACCTCCGCCTCGGCGCCTACCTCCGCGACGACAAAGCGGGCATCGAAAAAGACATCCAGCGCGCCTACGACCTCTTCCCCATCCTCGGAGAACGCCGCAAACAAGCCGCCGGCACCCTCTCCGGCGGCGAACAACAAATGCTCGCCATGGGCCGCGCCCTCATGTCCCAGCCCAAACTCCTGATGCTGGACGAGCCCTCCATGGGCCTCTCCCCGATCATGATGCAGAAAATCATGGCCACCATCAGCGAACTCAAAGCCCAAGGAACCACCATCCTGCTCGTCGAACAGAACGCCCAAGCCGCGCTCTCCCTCGCCGACCACGGACACGTCATGGAAATCGGCAAAATCGTCCTCTCCGGAACCGGACAGGACCTCCTCCACGACGAATCCGTCCGCAAGGCGTACCTCGGCGAGGACTGAGCTCCGGCGTACGTACGAAAGTGGCCCGCATCCGGGGTGCCGGACGCGGGCCACTCTCGTACTACGTGCGGGGGGCTACTCACCCTTCGCCTTTTGCGAGCGGGGGCTACTGCCCCTTCGCCGCCTTCTTCTCCTCGGCGTCCTCAATAACCGCCTCGGCCACCTGCTGCATCGACATACGCCGATCCATCGACGTCTTCTGAATCCAACGGAACGCCGCCGGCTCCGACAACCCGTACTGCGTCTGCAGCACCGACTTCGCCCGGTCCACCAGCTTCCGCGTCTCCAAACGCTGCGAGAGGTCAGCGACCTCCTGCTCCAACGCCTTCAACTCGGTGAACCGCGACACCGCCATCTCGATCGCCGGGACGACATCGCTCTTGGAGAACGGCTTCACCAGGTACGCCATCGCACCGGCGTCCCTGGCCCGCTCCACGAGGTCACGCTGGCTGAACGCCGTCAGCATCAGCACCGGGGCGATCGACTCCTTGGCGATCAGCTCGGCGGCCGAGATCCCGTCCAGGACGGGCATCTTCACGTCGAGGATGACCAGGTCCGGCTGGTGCTCCCGGGCGAGCTCGACGGCCTTCTGCCCGTCACCGGCCTCGCCCACGACCGCGTAGCCCTCTTCTTCGAGCATCTCTTTGAGGTCGAGGCGGATGAGGGCCTCGTCCTCGGCGATGACGACGCGGGTCGTCAGCGGGGGGACGTGCGTCGCATCGTCGTCGTCTGCGATGGGCTGGGGCGACTCGGGGGCGGTCACGGGGGCTCCTCGGTGCGGGGCAGAATGCTGCTCCCCTGAAGGGTACCTAGCTGCTGGCACAGCGGGTGAGCGGGTAGACTCCCACCAGCAACCTTGCCGGGTTGGCGGAATGGCAGACGCTGATGTCTCAAACACATCTGTCCGAAAGGACGTGCGGGTTCGAATCCCGCACCCGGTACTCCCCGTAAGCGGAGGGTCACGTTCGCGTGAACCTCCGCTTTTTGCTACGCAGAGCAACGCGTAACCACGCAGAGTGCTCGCATGAACCTTCACGGCACAGAGGTGCGACAGAAGGCGGTCACGCTGCTGCGGCAAGGCATGACCAACAGGGCCGTGGCCGAACGTCTGAATGTGCCCCGCGGCACCGTCAGGTGGTGGCGCCACGAGGACCGCCGAAGCCGGGGCGAACCGTACGAGCACCCCACGGACTGCCCGCAATGCACGGGCCGCGATTTCGACCATGTGGCGTACGCCTACTTACTGGGCCTCTACCTCGGTGACGGGCACATCATCTCAAAGCCCAAGCAGCACCACCTGTCCATCTTCTGCAACGCCGCCCAGACCGGCTTGATCGATGCTGCCGAACAGGCGATGCAGTCGGTCATGCCGTTGCCCAGCACCACGAGGAGGCAACGGGAGGGATGCGTAGAGGTCAAGTCCTTTACGAAGCACTGGACTTGCATGTTTCCCCAGCACGGTCCCGGCAAGAAGCACGAGCGGCGCATCGCGCTCGAACCCTGGCAGCAGGACATCGTCGACGCCCACCCCTGGGAATTCATCCGGGGGCTCATCCACTCCGACGGCTGTCGCGCCACCAACTGGGCCACCCGCATCGTCGGCGGCGAGAAGAAACGGTACGAATACCCGCGCTACTGGTTCACCAATGTGTCGGACGACATACGGCAGCTCTACACCGACACGCTCGATCAGCTGGGGATCGAGTGGCGGCACTGCACCCGCCGGGGGAAGCCGTACAACATATCCGTCGCCAGGCGGGACTCAGTCGCATTGATGGACCAGCACATAGGCCCCAAATACTGAGGGGCCCCCTGCAAGGGGTGGGCAAGGGGCCTGTCCCCAGGGTTACTTGGGGCTGTCGTCCTCGCCGATGTGGTGGACGCGGACCAGGTTCGTAGAACCGGGTACGCCCGGCGGGGAGCCCGCCGTGATGACGACCACGTCGCCCTTCTTGCAGCGGCCCACCTTCAGGAGCATCTCGTCGACCTGGGCCACCATCTCGTCGGTGGATTCGACGTGCGGGCCGAGGAACGTCTCCACGCCCCACGTGAGGTTGAGCTGGGAGCGGGTGGCCGGCACGGGGGTGAAGGCGAGGAGCGGGATCGGGGAGCGGTAGCGGGACAGGCGCTTGACGGTGTCGCCGGACTGGGTGAAGGCGACGAGGAATTTCGCGCCGAGGAAGTCGCCCATTTCGGCGGCCGCCCGGGCGACCGCGCCGCCTTGTGTACGGGGCTTGCTGGTTTCGGTCAGTGGGGGCAGGCCCTTGGCCAGTACGTCTTCTTCTGCTGCTTCGACGATGCGGCCCATCGTCTTCACCGTCTCGATGGGGTATTTGCCCACGCTGGTCTCGCCGGAGAGCATCACCGCGTCCGTGCCGTCGATGACGGCGTTGGCGACGTCGCTCGCTTCGGCCCTGGTGGGGCGGGAGTTGTCGATCATTGAGTCGAGCATTTGGGTGGCGACGATGACGGGCTTCGCGTTGCGCTTGGCGAGTTTGATGGCTCGCTTTTGGACGATCGGGACGAGTTCGAGGGGCATTTCTACGCCGAGGTCGCCGCGGGCGACCATGATGCCGTCGAAGGCGGCGACGATGTCGTCGATGTTGTCGACGGCTTGGGGTTTTTCGATTTTGGCGATGACGGGGAGGCGGCGGCCTTCTTCGTCCATGATGCGGTGGACGTCTTCGATGTCGCGGCCGCTGCGGACGAAGGAGAGGGCGATGATGTCGGCTCCGGTGCGCAGGGCCCAGCGGAGGTCGTCCTGGTCTTTTTCGGAGAGGGCGGGTACGGAGACGGCGACTCCGGGGAGGTTGAGGCCTTTGTGGTCGGAGACCATGCCGCCTTCGGTGACGAGGGTGTGGACGCGGGGTCCGTCGACGGCGGTGACTTGGAGGGCGACTTTGCCGTCGTCGACGAGGATGCGTTCGCCGGGGGTGACGTCGGCGGCGAGGCCGGGGTAGGTGGTGCCGCAGAGGTGGCGGTCGCCTTGGGTGTCGGGTTCGACGGTGATGGTGAACTCGTCGCCGCGTTCAAGGAGTACGGGGCCTTCGGTGAAGCGTCCGAGGCGGATCTTCGGGCCTTGAAGGTCGGCGAGGATGCCGACGTTGTGGCCGGTTTCGTCGGAGGCTTTGCGGACGTGTTGGTAGCGCTCTTCGTGGTCGGCGTAGGTGCCGTGGCTGAGGTTGAAGCGGGCTACGTCCATTCCGGCTTCGACCAGGGCTTTGATCTGGTCGTATGTGTTGGTGGCGGGGCCCAGGGTGCAGACGATTTTGGCTCGGCGCATGGTTTGAGCCTAGGGCTTACCGGTGGGTAGAGATTTGGGCGCGGGTTACTGCTCAACAACCTTTGCGTGAAGGGTGGTTGACAAGTGTTGAATTGTGCGCGGGGGCGCTCCGATGAGCATTTTCGGGGCGCCCGGCGTGTGTCCGCGCTCCGGGGGTGTGTTCGGGTGTCAGAGGGTGGGCGGGGTCATGATGAAGCGGGCGTTGACGCGGGCGTGGACGGATTGGCGCTGGGGTTCGAGGTCGAGGGCGGGGGCGGGTTCGGCGGTGCCGGGGGCTGCGGCGCGGAAGGCCATGCCGCCGCCTCCGGGGCGGCCGTAGCCGGCGGTGGGGGTGTCGGCGCCGGGGTCGGAGAGTTCGACGAGGGCGGCGAGGGTGGTGCCGAGGGCGTCGGCGTATTCGCGGGCGCGTAGGACGGCTTGCTGGACGGCTTGGCGGCGTACTTCGCTGTGGGCCGGCGAGTCGTGGCGCAGTGACCACCAGGGGCCGTCGACGCGGGTGAGTTCGAGGTCGGCGAGGCGGGTGGTGAGTTCGCCGAGTGCGGTGAAGTCGGTGAGTTCGGCGGTGATGTGGACGGTTCCGTGGTAGGTGCGTACGCGTTCGCCGCGGCCGTGTTTGGTGAGTTCGGGGGTGAGGGTGAAGGCTCCGGTTTCGAGTTTTTCGATGGCGTCGCCGTAGCTTTTGATGAGGTCGATGACGTGGGTGTTGCGGCGGGTGAGGTCGTCGAGGGTGGCGCGGCGGTCGGGGCCGCGGGTGGTGATGGCGATGTTGATGCGGGCGATTTCGGGGTCGACGTCGAGGTGGGCTTCGCCGTGGACGGCGAGGCGTGGCTGGTCGGGGGTTCCGTAGGGCTGGGTGTCGGTCATGGGGCTCACTGTGGCATCTCGTTCTGTCAGGTGCCGGTCATCAGATCGAAACCTGCGGGGGGTGTTGCGGGTGGTTGCTGTTGCGTCAGAATCCGTGGGTTCTACGCGCGTCGCGGTCTGGTGGGCGATTCGATGGGCCGTCCCTTCGGTCTGCTCAACTTCTACGCGCGTCACACGACTTCAGGGAGATGACCATGCCGCTGAACCGCAGGACGTTCCTGGGCACTACGGCCGCCGCAGGGGCCGGTGTCGCCGTTGCCGGGGGTACGGCGCTGCCCGCCGAGGCCGAGACGCGGGGTCAGGATGTGGCGGCCCACGGGCACGGACGTCCGCCGAAGCGGTACGCGTTCTCTGTGATGGGCACGACGGATCTGCACGGCCATGTCTTCAACTGGGACTACTTCACGGACAAGGAGTACGACGACGCGGCGCACAACGACGTGGGTCTGGCGAAGATCTCGACGTTGGTGGATCAGGTCCGCAAGGAGAAGGGCCGTCACAACACGCTGTTGATCGATGCGGGTGACATCATCCAGGGCACTCAGCTGGCGTACTACTACGCGCGGGTGGAGCCGATCACGGGCTCGGCCGGCAAGCGCGGCCCGAAGCATCCGATGGCGCTCGCGATGAACCACATGCGCTATGACGCGGCGGCGCTCGGCAATCACGAGTTCAATTACGGCATTCCGACGCTGCGGGCGTTCCAGGAGCAGTTGGACTTCCCTCTCCTCGGCGCGAATGCGCTGGATGCGAAGACGTTGAAGCCGGCGTTCCCTCCGTACACGGTGCGGTGTCTGAAGGTGCCGCACGGGCCGGATGTGAAGGTGGGGATCCTGGGTCTGACGAATCCGGGGATCGCGATCTGGGACAAGGCCAATGTGCAGGGGAGGATGACGTTCCCGGGTCTGGTGGAGCAGGCGAGGATCTATGTGCCGAAGTTGCGGGCGCTGGGTTGTGACGTGGTGATCTGTACGGATCACTCCGGTCTGGACGGCAGCACGTCGTACGGGGATGCGTTGCCGTATCCGGAGAACGCGTCGTCGTTGGTGGCGGAGCAGGTGCCGGGTATTGACGCGATTCTGGTGGGTCACACGCACAAGGAGGTGGCGTCGCGGACGGTGGTGAACAAGGAGACCGGTAGGTCCGTGGTGCTGTCCGAGCCGTACATGTGGGGTATGCGGCTGAGTGTCTTCGATTTTGCGCTGGAGTTCTCGAAGGGTCGCTGGCATGTGACGTCGGTGACGGCGGAGGTGCGGAACGCGAACGCGGTGGCCGAGGATCCGGTGGTGTCGAGGCTGGTGAAGGCTGAGCACGACAAGGTCGTGGCGTATGTGAACCAGGTGGTGGGCACCAATGGTGCGGAGATGCGGTCGGCGGAGGCTCCGTACAAGGATGTGCCGATCATTGACCTGATCAATCACATTCAGGCGGAGACGGTGAAGGCGGCGCTGGCGTCGACCGAGTACAAGTCGCTGCCCGTGCTGTCGCAGGCTGCGTGCTTCTCGCGGTCGGCGGTGATTCCGGCCGGCAAGGTGACGATCAGGGATGTGGCGGGTCTGTATGTGTACGAGAACACGCTGGAGGCGCGGCTTCTGACGGGTGCTCAGGTGCGGGCGTATCTGGAGTTCTCGGCGAACTACTACGTGCAGACGACGGGCCCGGTGGATCCTGCGAAGATCACGAACGCGAACAGTACGCCGGACTACAACTACGACGTGGTGAGTGGCGTGTCGTACGAGGTGGACATCGCGAAGCCGGCCGGTTCGCGGATTTCGAAGGTGATGTTCGGCGGGAAGCCATTGGACGACAAGGCGCAGTTCGTGCTTGCGGTGAACAATTACCGGGCCAATGGTGGCGGTAATTTCCCGGGGGTGGCCACCGCCAAGCAGCTGTGGGCGAACTCCGACGAGATCCGTAACACGATGATCGCGTGGGTGAAGGCGAAGGGTGTCATCGATCAGGCGGAGTTCGCTCACGTGGACTGGAAGCTGACGCAGAACGGTGTTGCCGTGTTCTGAGCCGTCGGCTCGTTGTGTGTCACCGCTGTTCGACGAGCGGTACCAGGCCCCCTGGCTGTTGTGCCGGGCGGGCCTGGTTCTTTTCGCCGAGGCCGAAGGTGGTGAATGAGGTGCGGGTGGGCAGGGGGTAGGGCTCTTTGCCGGTGAGGGAGTTGAGAATGACGGCGCTGCGCCAGGCGGCGAGGCCGAGGTCGGGGGTGCCGACGCCGTGGGTGTGTTTTTCGGCGTTCTGGACGTAGACGTCTCCGGTGACGGAGGCGTCGAGGAGGAGCCTGAAATCTTCGTCGATGCGGGGGCGTTGGGCGCTGTCGTAGCGCATGTAGGGGTCGAGTCCGGCGAGCAGCTGGGCGAGGGGGCGTTCGCGGTAGCCGGTGGCGAGGACGACGGCGTCGGTGGTGAGGCGGTCGCGTACGCCTTGCTGGGTGTGTTCGAGGTGGAGTTCGACCTTGGTGGTGGAGACGCGTCCCGCGGTGCGTACCGAGACGCCGGGGGTCATGGTGACGTCGGGCCAGCCGCCGTGCTGGGTGCGGCGGTAGAGCTCGTCGTGGATGGCGGCCATGGTGTCGGCGTCGATGCCTTTGTGGAGTTGCCATTGGCGGGGCAGGAGCTGGTCGCGTACGGCTTCGGGCAGGGCGTGGAAGTAGCGGGTGTAGTCGGGGGTGAAGTGTTCGAGGCCGAGCTTGGAGTACTCCATGGGTGCGAATGCTTCGGTGCGGGCGAGCCAGGTGATTTTTTCGGCGCCGACGGGGCGGCTGCGCAGGAGGTCGAGGAAGACTTCGGCGCCTGACTGGCCGGATCCGATGACGGTGATGTGGCCGGCGGCGAGGAGTCGTTCGCGGTGGTCGAGGTAGTGGGCGGAGTGGATGACGGGGACGGTGGGGGCGTCGGCGAGGGGTTTGAGGGGTTCGGGGATGTGGGGTTCGGTGCCGACGCCGACGACGAGGTGGTGGGCGTAGGTGCGGCCGAGAGCTTCCGCTTCGCCGTGGATGTCGAGGTGGGTGTAGTCGATTTCGAAGAGGGCGCGTTCGGGGTTCCAGCGGACGGCGTCGATCTGGTGGGAGAAGTGGAGGTCGGTGAGGTTTTCGCTGACCCAGCGGCAGTAGGCGTCGTATTCGGTGCGCTGGATGTGGAATTTTTCGGCCAGGTAGAACGGGAAGAGCCGTTCGCGGTGCTTGAGGTAATTGAGGAAGGACCAGGGGCTGGCGGGGTCGACGAGGGTCACGAGGTCGGCGAGGAAGGGGACTTGGAGGGTGGCGCCTTCGATGAGGAGGCCGGGGTGCCAGTGGAAGGCGTGGCGTTGTTCGTAGAAGGCGGTGTCGAGTCCGCCGGGTACGCCGTGGGCGAGGGCGGCGAGGGAGAGGTTGAAGGGTCCGATGCCGATGCCGACGAGGTCGCGGGGGTGTTCTGTGGGGGGTTGGGGGGTCATCGGGGGGTGCCTTCCGTGCGGGTACTGAGGGTGGTTTCGAGGAGGGTGTGCAGGTCGTGGGGGGTGAGGTGGGGGTTGAGGAGGGTGGCTTTGAGCCAGAGGCGGCCGTCGGCGCGGGCGCGGCCGAGGACGGCGGTGCCGTCGGTGAGCAGGGTGCGGCGGAGGTGGGCGACGGTGCCGTCGGTGGCGTTGCGGGGGCGGAAGAGGACGGTGGTGAGGGCGGGGTGTTCGTAGAGCTCCAACTGGGGGTGCTGGTCGATGAGTTGGGCGAGTTCGCGGGCGCTGGCGTGGACGTGGTCGATGAGGTGGGCGAGGCCGTCGCGGCCGAGGGCTCGTAGGGTGACGGCGATTTTGAGGACGTCGGGGCGGCGGGTGGTGTGCAGGGAGCGGCCGAGGAGGTCGGGGAGGCCCGCGTCGGTGTCGTCGTCGGCGTTGAGGTAGTCGGCGGTGTGGCCGAGGGGGGTGAGGTGGTGGGGGTCGGCGACGGCGAGGAGGCCGGCGGCGACGGGTTGCCAGCCGAGTTTGTGCAGGTCGAGGGTGACGGTGTGGGCGCGTTCGATGCCTGCGAGCCGGTTGCGGTGCCGGTCGCTGAAGAGGAGGGGGCCGCCGTAGGCGGCGTCCACGTGGAGGGGCGCGTGGTGGGTGGCGCACAGGTCGGCGATGGCGGGCAGGGGGTCGATGGCGCCGGTGTCGGTGGTGCCGGCGGTGGCGACGACGAGGAGGGGGTGGTGGAGGTCGGTGAGGGCGTCGTCGAGGGCGGCGAGGTCGGTGGTGCCGGTGGGGGCGGGTACGACGACGGGTTCGGGCAGGCCGAGGAGCCAGGCGGCGCGGTGGACGGAGTGGTGGGTGTGGCCGCCGCACACGACTTGGACGGGGCCGTGGTGTTCGCGGGCGAGGAGGAGGGCGAGCTGGTTGGATTCGGTGCCGCCGGTGGTGATGAGGGCGTCGCCGTCCGGCCAGATTTCCTGGCCGAGGGTGCGGGTGAGGAGTGCTTCGAGTGCGGAGGCGGCGGGGGCCTGGTCCCAGGAGTCCATGGACGGGTTGAGGGCCGATGCGGCGAGGTCGGCGGCCGTCGCGAGGGCGAGGGGCGGGGTGTGGAGGTGGGCGGCGCAGTGGGGTTCGGCGGGGTCGGCGGCGCCTTCGGCGAGGGTGCGGACGAGGGTGGTGAGGGCTTCTTCGGCGCCGGTGCCGCGGGTGGGGAGGATGTCGTGGGCGGCGTCGTGGACGCGCCGGGCGACGGCTTCGGGGCCGCCCGGGGGCAGCGGGCCGCCCCGTGTCTTCGCCCCTTGGTGGAGGGCGTCGAGTACGACGTCGAGGAGGGGGCGCAGGGCCGCGGGCCCTGCGGTGCCTCCGGCGAGGGGCGGGCTGTGCATGGGGTTCCTTCGGGTGTGCGAGCAGCGGCTTGCACCAGCGTGTCCCGCGTCTGCTGGTGAGGCCGCTGCTCGCGACGATCTCTACCCGAAAGTGGTATTGCCTTGCGGTGGGGGCGAGTTGGGGTGGCCGATTGCTGCTATGGCCCGCTCGGGCCGCCCCTGGGCTCGCCCCCCTTGGTTCAGCTGCGTACGGTCAGGGCGCGGCGCAGGTCGTCGACCTGGTCGGCGAGTTTGCGGCGCAGGGCGGGCAGGAGGTCGGTCCGGTCGAGGCAGGTTTCGCCGAGGTGTACGGCGTCGGCGTCGACGACGGGTGCGGGGAAGGCGTAGCGGCCGGCGGCTTCGGCGATGGCGGGGCCGCGGCGGGCGGCGAGGGGGACGGCGTCCTGGTAGTAGCGGGTGACGTAGGGCTGGAGGATGTCGGCCTGTTCGGGTTGCCAGAAGCCTTGGGCGGTGGCGGTGAACAGGTAGTTGGACAGGGTGTCGCTCTGGAACATGGCGGTCCAGGCGGCTTCCTTGGCGGTGGGGGTGGGCAGGGCTGCGCGGCAGCGGGCGGCGCCTTCTTCGCCGGTGGCGCTGGGGTCGGCGGCGAGGGCGGCGGCGATTTCCTTGTCGTCGGTGGCGCCGAGGACGGCGAGGCGGGTGAGGATGCGCCAGCACAGTTCGGGGTCGAGTTCGGGGCCGCCGGGGACGCTGCCTTCCTCCAGCCAGCCGCGGATGGTGTCGGGCTGGGCCGCGGCGTCGATGAAGTGGCGTACGGCGGTGAGGCGCAGGCCGGGGTTGCTGCCGTCCTCGGTGTGGCGCATGAGGGCGCGGGTGAGGTCGGTGAGGAGGGCGAGGGCGGCGGGGCGGTCGGCCGGGGCGAGGTAGCGGTCGGTGATCTGGGTGGCGGCGAAGGCGAGGACGCCCTGGACGACGGCGAGGTCGGCTTCTTCGGCGAGGTGGGCGCGGGCGGTCTCCAGGTAGGCGGTGGGCGGGAGTTCGCCGTCGCGGACCATGTCGCGCAGGGTGTTCCACAGGACGGCGCGGGTGAGTGCGTCGGGTACGCCGGCCAGGGAGCGCAGGGCGGTTTCGGCGGAGGTGTCGTCCAGGCGGACCTTGGCGTAGGTGAGGTCCTGGTCGTTGAGGACGAGGAGGGCGGGGCGCCGGCCGGGGCGTGCGGTGGCGGCTTCGCCTTGGGGTACGTCGATGTCGAAGCGTTCGCGCAGGATCAGGTGGCGGCCGTCGTTGATGTCGCGGTCGTAGGCGCCGACGGTGAGGCGGTGGGGGCGCTCGCCGTGCTGGGTGACGGTGAGGTGCCAGTTGCCGTCGGCTTCGGTGACGGTGGGGGTGAGGGTGTCGACTCCGGTGGTGCCGAGCCACTGCCGGGCCCAGGCGTGGACGTCGCGGTCGGTGGTGGAGGCGAGGGAGTCGATGAAGTCGGCGAGGCTGGCGTTGGCGAACTTGTGCCGCTCGAAGTGGGTGTTGATGCCGGCGAGGAAGTCCTTTTCGCCGAGCCAGGCGACGAGTTGGCGCAGCGCCGAGGCGCCCTTGGCGTAGGAGATGCCGTCGAAGTTGAGCATCGCGGATGCGGTGTCGGGGACGGCGTCGGGTGCGGGGGCGACGGGGTGGGTGGTGGGCCGCTGGTCGGCGTCGTAGCCCCAGGCCTTGCGGGCGATGCCGAAGTCGACCCATGTGTCGGTGCCCCTCCACCTGGGGGGACACCCCCCAGACCCCCCGTGGGTCACTTCGTTGAGGGTCTGGTAGCCCATGTATTCGGCGAAGGACTCGTTCAGCCAGATGTCGTCCCACCATTGGAGGGTGACGAGGTCGCCGAACCACATGTGGGCCATTTCGTGGGCGATCACCATGGCGCGGGTCTGGCGTTCGGTGTCGGTGACGGCGGAGCGGTAGACGAATTCGTCGCGGAAGGTGACGAGTCCGGGGTTCTCCATGGCGCCGGCGTTGAATTCGGGGACGAAGGCCTGGTCGTAGGAGTCGAAGGGGTAGGGCTCGTCGAACTTCTCGTGGTAGCGGTCGTAGCACTGCCGGGTGATCTCGAAGAGTTCGTCGGCGTCGGCGTCGAGGTGGGGGGCGAGTGAGCGGCGGCAGTGCAGGCCGAAGGGCAGGCCTGCGTGTTCGGTGGTCACCGAGTGCCAGGGGCCGGCGGCGAGCGCCACGAGGTAGGTGGAGATGAGGGGGGTGGTGGCGGCTTTCCAGCGGCCGTCGGCCTGCTGCTCGGTGATGCCGTTGGCGAGGACTGTCCAGCCGTCGGGGGCTGTGACGGTGAGGTCGAAGGCGGCCTTCAGGTCGGGCTGGTCGAAGGCGGCGAAGACGCGCTGGACGTCTTCCATGAAGAGCTGGGTGTAGGTGTAGGTCTCGCCGTCGGCGGGGTCGGTGAAGCGGTGCAGGCCTTCGCCGGTGTGGGAGTAGTTCATGACGGCGTCGACGTGCAGTTCGTGGGGGCCCGCGGTGAGGTGGGTCAGGGCGATCCGGTTCCCGGTGAGGGTTTCGGGGTCCAGGGGCTGCCCGTCGAGGGTGACGGAGCGCAGGGTGGCGGGCTTGAGCTCGACGAAGGTGTCCCCGGCGGTGCGTGCGGTGAAGTGGATGGCGGTGCGGGACTCGAAGGTGTCCTCGCCGCCGGTGGTCAGATCGAGTTCGATGCGGTACCGCTGTACGTCGAGGAACTGGGCTCGGGTCTGCGCTTCGTCGCGCGTCAGTACGGACATGGGGCCCATGCTGCCTGAATCGGACGGGTGAGCACAGGGGCGGTGGGGCTCGGGCTGTCAGCCGGGCGGGGCGAGGCCGAGGAGGTCGGTCACGGCGTCAGGCGCCAGGAGACTGCACGGGGAGGTCTCGTTCGGCGGCTGCCGCAGCGAGCCTCTTGTCATAGGTGACGAAGGCGGTCAGGGCCTGTTCGAGGTGTTCGGCGCAGGCCAGGTGGATCGCATCCAGGCTGCGGAGGTGCCGTTGCGGGAACTGGCCGGCGGCGCGCAGGATCTGGTCGGTGAGGCGGATGCGCAGCACCCGGTCCAGCATCTCCTCGGCGGCATCGCCCAGTTCGGGGTCGGCCCCGGCCCGCACCAGGGTACGGGCGACCTCGGTCTGGGTGAGTGCGGAGGTCACGTGTCCCTCTGCGGCCCCGGCGGTCAAGAAGGTGCGCAGCGCTGGTGTCTCCGCTTCCGGGAGCAGAAGTCTGAGCAGCGCGCACGAGTCGAGGTAGATCATCGCTCTTCCTCTTCGCGCAGGGAGCGCAGTACTTCGGAGAGCCGGGCGGGCTGCCCTGGCCGGGCGGGGAGGGGTTGCCAGTCGGCGAGGCCGCGGGCCGAGGCCGCGTTGTCCGGGTCCACGGTGCCGGTGCGCACGAGGTCCTCCATGACCCGTTGTTCCGGGTTCGGCGGGCCGAGGACCGCGATGAGCCGGCCGTTGCGGGTGATCTCCACTCGCTCACCGGATGCGACTCTGTCGATCAGTTCGCTGGCGTGCTGTTGGAGCTGGCGAATGGGGACTCTGGCAGTCATGGTTCCACGCTAGCTCCAAACGTGCGTCACCCCCCGGATCGTGCGTCGCTTTCGCTCGTACGAAGTACGCGAGACGGCGGGGGCCGCTGCGCTCGGCCGGGCGGGAGCGGGCCGCTGCCGGTCAGACGGACTTGGCGATGGTCTCGTGGTGCCGGATGACCTCGGCGATGATGAAGTTCAGGAGTTTCTCGGCGAAGGCCGGGTCGAGCTTGGCGTTCTCGGCGAGGCGGCGCAGCCGGGCGATCTGTTCGGATTCGCGCGAGGGGTCGGCCGGGGGGAGTTTGTGTTCGGCCTTGAGGTGGCCGACCTGCTGGGTGCATTTGAAGCGCTCGGCCAGCATGTGCACGACAGCCGCGTCGATGTTGTCGATGCTGTCGCGGAGCCGGGACAGCTCGGCCTGCACGGAGGGGTCGATCGTGGTCATGGTCATCGAGCTTACGTGGCGTGGCCCGCGATCGTCGGCGGATGTTCAGGATCCGGGATCCGGTGGCTCCAGCCGCCGGGGACGGACCGGCCCTGCTGCTCGCGGAAGCGTACGGGTGCGATGCCGACGCGGCGGGTGAACAGGCGGGAGAAGTAGGCGGGGTCGTCGTAGCCGACACGGCGGGCGACGGCCGCGACCGGCAGTTCCGTGGCGGCGAGGAGCTCTTTGGCGCGGCCGAGGCGGATGCCGAGGAGGTAGTCCTTGGGGCTGCAGCCGGCGGCCCGGCGGACGGCGGTGCGCAGTTCGGCGGGGGTCATGCCGTGCCGGGAGGCGTGTTCGGCCACCGACAACGGCTGGAACGCGTCGCGGGCCAGGGCGTCGAGGACGGGGTCGCCGTCGGGGGCGACGTCGGCGCGGGCGCGGCGCAGCGCGACGAGCAGTTCGTGGACGGCGGCGGCGGTCTCGACCTCCAGGAGCGGGTTGCCGCGGCGGGCGGCTCTGGCGATGCGGCCGACGGCGGCGCGGGCGCCCACGGTGTCGCTGAGCGGTACGACGGGCCGGTCGGGCTCGATGTAGCCGAGTTCGGTGTAGGTGGTGGTGGCGGGCCCGGTGAAGTCGACGAAGGACTCGTCCCAGCCGGTGGCGGGGTCGGGCCCGTAGTGGTGGGGCACGCCGGGGGTGAGCCAGATCAGGGCGGGTGCGGTGACGGGGATGCGGCGGCCGTCGGCGCCGCGGAACCAGCCGCCGCCGGCACCGATGACGACGGCGACGTGGTGATCGAGGGTGCGGGGCCCGACGGTGGGCAGCGTGCCGTGCTGGAGTCCCACCCCGAGGCAGACCAGGCCGAGCCGGTGGTGGGCCGGACTCGGGGTGAAATAGCGCATCCAGGTGTGATACATGCCGGTTTCCGCTTCCTCCCGGGTCCCCCTTGCGTCCAATCAGCGCCGATCTTTGTCCATGGACCACCGCCACGCCAGGGGCAAGAGTGGCCGGGCGTAGTGATCGAGAGAGATGGGCGGGCCGGCCGGTGGGCGACTTCACCGTGGGGGACGAGGACTTTCTGCTCGACGGGCGGCCGATGCGCCTCCTTTCGGGCGCGCTGCACTATTTCCGGGTGCACGAGGCGCAGTGGGGCCACCGGCTCGCGATGCTGCGGGCGATGGGCCTGAACTGCGTGGAGACGTATGTGCCGTGGAACCTGCACGAGCCGCATCCGGGCCGGTACGAGGATGTGGGGGCGCTGGGCCGCTTCCTGGACGCGGCACACGAGGCGGGCCTGTGGGCGATCGTCCGCCCCGGTCCCTACATCTGCGCCGAGTGGGAGAACGGGGGCCTCCCCCACTGGCTGACGGGCCCGCTAGGGCGCCGGGTACGGACGGACGACTCCGCATATCTGGCCCAGGTGAACCGCTGGTTCCGCACGCTGCTCCCCCAGGTCGCCGAGCGCCAGATCGACCGGGGCGGGCCGGTGCTCATGGTGCAGGTGGAGAACGAGTACGGCAGCTACGGCAGCGACCATGGCTATCTGCGCCACCTCGCGGACCTGCTGCACGAGTGCGGCGTCACCGTGCCGCTGTTCACCTCCGACGGCCCCGAGGACCACATGCTGACGGGCGGCTCCCTGCCGGGCGTCCTGGCCACCGCGAACTTCGGCACCGGCGCGCGTGAGGCCTTCAGGACCCTGCGCCGACACCAGCCCACAGGCCCCCTGATGTGCATGGAGTTCTGGTGCGGCTGGTTCGACCACTGGGGCGCGGACCATGTGGTGCGGGACGCGGCGGACGCGGCGGCGACCCTGCGGGAGATCCTGGAGTGCGGGGCGTCGGTGAACATCTACATGGCACACGGCGGCACCAACTTCGCGGGCTGGTCGGGCGCGAACCGGGCGGGCGAACTGCACGTGGGCGCGCTGGAGCCGACGGCGACGTCGTACGACTACGACGCGCCGATCGACGAGGCGGGCCGGCCGACGGAAAAGTTCTGGCGGTTCAGGGAAGTACTGGCGGCGTACGCGGATGACCCGTTGCCCGAACTACCGCCGGAACCAGTGGAGTTGACGGAGTCGACGACGGTCGACGTGAGCGAGTGGGCACCCTTGAACGACGTTCTCGACGCCCTGGGCGGGGAGGAGAGCGAGGGCCCGGTCCCGCCGACGTTCGAGGAACTGGATGTGGACCGGGGCCTTGTCCGCTATCGCGTGGACGTCCCCGGGCCTCGGCAGCCGTATCCGCTGGGTGTGCTCGGGCTGCGCGATGTGGCGACGGTGTACGTGGACGGGGTACGGGCCGGGGTCCTGGACACCGAGGACGCGACGCTGGCGGATCCCGTGCCGGGGGGCGCGGAGGTCGAGCTGTGGGTGGAGTCGCTCGGCCGGGTCAACTACGGGCCGCGCAGCGGGGAGCCGAAGGGGATCACGGGCGGGGTGCTGCATGAGCGGCAGTACCTGCACGGGGTGCGGGCGCGGGGGCTCCGCCTGGATGCCTTCGCCTCGTCGGAGGCGGTGTCGAAGGTGCCGTTCCGTATGCCGCCGGGGGCGGGGGCGACGGGCCTGTACCGGGGCGGGGTCGGCCTGCGGCCGGGGGTGCCCGGGGAGTCGTTCGCGTGGCTCCGGCTCCCTGGCTGGGGGCGGGGGTTCGTGTGGGTGAACGGGTTCTGTCTGGGGCGGTACTGGGGGGTTGGGCCGGGGGTGGCGCTGTATGTGCCGGGGGTGGTGTTGCGGGCGGGGGCGAACGAGGTGTGGGTGCTGGAGCTGGAGGGGGCGGGTGGGGCTGTGACGCTGGGATCATTCCCCACCCCGCCTCTTCCCGCTGCGACACTCAGCGGCTCCGCCGCGGGCCTCCGGGGGTGAGCCCGCCTTCTCCGGGTGGGCCCAGGACGGGGTGTGCGCGGGGCGCGGCGTGACGGGGTAGTCGGGGAGATCAGCCCCGCTGGGCGGCCAGGGAGAGAAGCTCTCCTGGTGGGTGTGGGGGTGGGTCTCGGTACTGCGGTTGCCACTCATGCGCTCATGCTCCCGCGTTTTCCCGATCCCTTGCGGGTGGTTTGGGTAGGGGGCCGGCATGCTGCGGGCCGCGCGGGCTGGTCGCGCAGTTCCCCGCGCCCCTGGCGGGGTTCGGTGCGGGCCCCTTGATCCGCCCGGGCGGCAGACCTCTGCCCCGTCCGGCCGCGGACCGTACGTGGTTGCTCGCGCCCCCAAGTTCTCGGCTTCTCCCCCAAGGCCTAAAGGGCCAGGGGGGACCCCCATGAACAGGGGGGACCCCCATCGCGGCGGAGCCGCACATGTCACTGCCCCGCGCCCCCAGCAGGGCTGATGCTGGCCGGCACCGGCATCTTCAGCCTGTCATGGGGTCCCCCCCTGGCCCTTAAGGCCTTGGGGGAGTTTGAGGACGAGCGCCCTTCAGGCGCGAACGGGGTCTGGGGCGGAGCCCCAGGAGTCCAGCTCAGCACACCCACAACCCCCGGAGGCCACGCGGCGGAGCCGCAGAGTGTCACAGCGGGGAGGGGCGGGGTGGGGCAGCCCCGGGGTCTGGGGCGGAGCCCCAGCGCACCCCGCCCCCCTTCGCCACGCGGCGGGGGCTAGACCTCCCTCGCTTCGAACGCGTCCAGCGCCACCTCCGCCACCCCGTCGTCCCCCACCTTCCTGAGGCCGACCCAGGCCACCCCCACCGCCGGCGCGGTGAACTCGTACGTGAACAGGGTGGGTTCGAGGGCCACCGGAAGCGCGACCCGGGTCAGCTCGCGCGCGGCCGGCTCGTCCACCCCCGTGACCCACGCGTACTGCCCCGCCTTCTCGTTCTCGTACCGGAACGACACCCGGTACCGCCGCCCCGGCAGGAAGCGGACCGTATGGTCCACCGTCCGGTAGACCAGCCCCTCGTTCTCCCCCCGCGACTTCAGCGACTCCGTGCCGTCGACCACGTCGTCGACCGCCTTGCCGTTCCAGCCGCGCCGGGTGAACGGCGCGTGCCGCTGCGCGATGTGGGTGCGCGGGTCCGTGGAGCCTCCCGCGTCGCCCTTCACGAAGACGCCCCAGCCGGACGGCACGTTCTGGAAGTCCTCGTAGGCGAGGATGCCCGGACGGGCGGTCGGCTCCGCACGTACCACCCGTACGTTGTCGAAGCGGACCCTCGCCGCTCCCCGTTCGGCGCGCAGCATCAGGGTCACCGGGCCACCGCCCGCCGGGACCGTGAACGGGACGGACATGCGCTGGAAGCGGGTGCCGTGCTTGCGGTCGGCGGCCACGTAGTTGCCCGCGGTGGACGCGTCGGTCCAGTTGGTGGCGGTGATCCCGTCGGCCGTGCGGATGCCGAGTGCCGCCCGGCGCCGCTCTCCCGGCTTCTCGCCCACCTCGACCTGTACGGACGCGGAGTACGTGCCCGGCGCGAGGCGGGCCAGGCGCTGGCTCACCGCCGCCGCGCCCCCTGCGGGCAGCACCAGTTCGTAGTCGCCGAGCGGGCTGAGGACCACCTTCGCCGCGCCGGTCACCTGCCAGCCGTCAAGGCTGCCGGAGTTGAACCCGGGATCGTGCACGGGGGTGAACTGACCCCAGGCCTGGTCCCCTTGGGCTCGCGCCCGCTCCCGGTACACCACGTACGGCCGGCCCGCCGCCACGTCCGCGATCGTGACCTCGCCCGCCCGGACCGGGAGGTCGCCGACGTGCGCCCGGCCCTGGTCGGTCAGCCGGTACAGGGACACCTCGCGCACACCCGACCAGCCGCGCGGCAGGCGCCAACTGCTCGTTCCGCCGCGCGGGTTGTAGTGGTAGAGCTTCGCGGGATCGGTGGCGTTGCGGGGTTCCCACGGCAGGAGGTAGGTGCCGGCGTCGTACACGAGGCGGCCGTCGGTGGTGATGCGGCGTGCGCCCGTCGCGTCGGAGACGGAGGTGCGGGTGGGTCCGGCGAAGGTGATCTCGTGGTCGGTCCAGCGCTCGATGGGGTGGGCCTGGAGGTATTTGGCGGGCAGCGACTCGGTCCAGATCAGGTCGTAGAACGTCTTCCAGTCGGTCTTGCCGGTCCAGCCCTCGAAGTTGCCCATGTGGGCGTGGCCGAGCAGGGTGGGCCACTTGTTGGCGAAGACGTCCTTCTGGTGGTGCCGGATGAAGCGGATGAGCTGGGAGTTGATGCCGCGCGAGGTGTCGGGGCCGTAGTCCGTCTCGTTCGCCCAGTGCGACCACAGGGAGGAGCGTTCCAGGCCGTGGCCCCATTCGGAGGCGACGAGCCAGCCCTGGTCGCGCAGGGCACGCTGGAGGCGGTCGGAGGTCCAGCCGGATTCGCGGAACACGTCGAGGTAGAGCGAATTCAGTGCACGGTCGGTGTCGTGGCGCAGGTCGGCGAAGCGCTTGATGATGTCGCCGGAGACGAGGTCGCGGCGCTGGTCGATGCGGTAGGACTGGTCGAGCCAGTCCCACTGCCGGTTGGTCTTGTCGACGAGGGCCTCGGAGAAGGCGTTGGCGACGGGGTAGGACTCGGTGGCGTTGACGTGGACGGCGAAGTCGCTGTTCCACTTCTTGCCCTCGCGTACCAGGGAGTTGAGGTCGGCGAGGCCGCCCGCGCGTTTGTTGTAGTTGCCCGCGTAGTCGGGGTGGGCGGAGTCGTGGCCCTCCGACTGGTAGCCCTTGAGCAGGGTGTACTGGCGCAGCCCGTCGGTGGCGAGCGAGATCCGCTTGACGTTGTCGAGGGTGGCCAGGAACGGGTTGGTGGCCTGGGAGGCGAAGTTGAAGGGGATGTGCGCGACGACGCGGAGGTGCTGGTCGTCGGCGCCGAGCGGCGTGACCATGATGTCTCGGAACGCGATGGCGGCGTCCTGCCAGTCGACGACGCCGTCGCCGCCCCGGTCGCCGGTGATGACGACGGTGGCGTACGGCAGGGGCTCGGTGGCGCCGGTCGGCGCGGTCGCGGCGCGGTGGGTCCACTGGCCCGGCACGAGCTGCGCCTTGACGTAGCCGTCCTTCTTGAGGGTCTGGCGCCACAGCCGGCCGTTCTCCCAGGTGGCTCCGGGGGTGGTGGCGGGATTGTCGTAGACGGTGTTGGTCTCGATGGCGCCGCCGAGCGCGTGGTGGGCGAGGACCGCGTAGGCGCAGCCGGTGGCCCCCGCGTCGGGGGCGGTGGTGGCGGTGGGCGTGACGAGGGTGTCGCCGCTCTTGGCCTTGTCCAACTGGAGCTGTGCGGCGAGGAGTTGGGCCCCGGGCTGGTCGCTGCGTACGGAGAGCAGGGCGAGGCCGGGGATCTGGAGGGTGCCGACGCGCAGGGCGGCGGTGTCGTCGATGCGGGTGACCCTCCAGTCGACGCGGTGGCCGGTGACGCGGATCTCCACGGCGATCTCGGTTCCGCCGTCGAAGGCGAGGGTGTAGGCGATGCGGTCCCGGCCGGGGCGTGCGGTCACCTTGGGGGTGTGTGCGGCGCCGTCGACGAGGACGTCGGTGACGGGGTCCTCCTGGCCGTGCAGCACGGCGCCGGTGGCGCGGTCGGTGTACGACACGATGCGCGGGAACGCGGTGTCGACGCGGACGTCGAGTGCGGCGGAGCGCACCACCGTCTCCCCCGCCGCGCCTGCTGCGGCGAGCGCCGTCGAGGGGATGCCCAGGGCGGCTCCGGCGCCTGCCAGGGCGGTGGCCGCGACCACTGTCCTCCGCTTCGGCCCGTGCTGTTCGGCGTTCACGCTCGCTCCTTCTCGTGGCGGCTTCCGGTGCGGGCCACGATGTGCCGCATGGTGCGGGTGCGCCCATGGACAAAGGAGTGGGACGTGTTGGACTAACGGGTTCCGGTGGCGGGTGGGAGGGGGCCCGCGCTGTCCGGTTGGCGTTTACCAGCCGCCGGGGTGGCGGGCGGGCGACCACATGGAATGGCAAAAAGGATCTGCCGCTGGTCTATGCCAATGGATGAATCGCCTGTTGCCCGTGGCGCTCGCCAGCGAATTGCGGAAACCGCGCTGTCCGAAAAGCGCGCCGGGCGGCCGGGTACCTCTTAGTTCTTTTCGGACAGACTCTCCGGAACGGTCCGGCTACCGAATGTGAGCCCCTACTGTTGTTCCTGCGAAGCGCTGGTCATGATCGAAAGCGAGCGCGCGGCGGGCCGTCGCGCACTTGGCCGAATGGGGGCTCGGCCGAATGGTCGTGGAGTTCTTCGCCTTCGGGGAGCAAGAGGGGCGGGACGCCGATGGTGCGGGTGAAACGGAACAGCATGAATGCGGGCGTTGCCCGGTGCGCCGGGCTGTGGCACGGAGTTCAGGACCGCCGTACTGGCAGGTATCGCAGAGCGGGGACATCGGGTCGGGCCGGGCTCTTTCCTACGAGCCTCTTCACTACGAGCCCGCTCGCGACGAACAGGTGCCGACGCGGCCCCATTCCACGGAACCCGGACGAGGGCGGCCCGTGCCGCCGACCATGACGAACAAATGAACTTCCGGTCCCGTGAGGGTTCATAAGAAATTCACCGGGATGTCGGCAGCTTCTCGTTGACACGTGGCTGCCCGCATGGAGCGGCCCGGACGGCATTTCTTTCCTGCGGTTGTACCGATCATTCTTTCCCCTTCCGCGCCATGGCGGACGCGCGCCCGCCCAAACCCTGCGGGCCGTTCCATGCCCAGAGCCGCGGCTGCGCCTCGATCAGGTGCGCCGGGCCCTTTCCCCGGACCTTTCCCGCTGGCCTCGGCAGCCTCTGGACATCGCCATGCCCGGACGCGCCACATTCTTCAGAGGAGATCCCGTGACGGATTACCGGTCGGAGAACCCTTTCGGTGTGCGGCCCGACGGAACGGAGCCGTTCCCCACCCAGGCGGGGCTCACGTCCTCGCCGCCTCATGCGACAGGAACGCTCGAAAGCGGCTTATTACTGGAGGCGTTCGACGCCCAGCTCTTCCGTGAACAGTCCGAGACGGTCGTCGCCAAGCTGGAGAAACACCTCGCCGACCTCTCGATCAGGGGGCTCGACCTGACCGACCCCGCGATCCTCGTCGACGCGGCCAGGGCCCTGATGACCACGGAACGCGAACAGATCGCGGCGTTCGACGAGAACAGGCTCGCCGCGATCGTCGACCTGTACATCAAGACCGGAATCCAGGTGCATTCGCCCGGATACATGGGGCGCCAGTTCTCGGGGGTCGTGCCGCTGTCCGGGGTCATCGACTTCGTGAGCTCGGTCGTCAACCAGCCGTCCTCGTTCTACGAGGCCGCCCAACTCCCCAATGTGGCCGAGAAGATCATGGCCGAGGAGCTGAACGCCTTCATCGGCTGGGATCCGGGCAGCTTCGCCATGGTGACCACCTCCGGTGGGTCGCTGGCCAACCTCACCGCGCTGCTCTCGGCCCGCAACCGGGCCTTCCCCGGCTACTGGTCCGAGGGCGGTTCGGGCCTGACGGGGCAGCTCAGGCCCGCCATCGCGGTCGGTGACGACGTCCACTACAGCGTGGCGCGGGCGGCCGGGGTGATGGGCATCGGCGACGCCCAGATCGTGCGGCTCCCGCTGAACGAGCGGCACCAGATCTGTGTGGAGCGGGCGCGTCCGGTCCTGGACGCGGCCGAGCGGCGCGGCCTGAAGGTGTTCTGCCTGGTCGCCTCGGCCGGCACCACGCCGGTCGGCGCCTTCGACCCGCTGGACGAACTCGCCGGCCTGGCCCGCGAGCGCGACCTGTGGCTGCACGTCGACGGCGCGCACGGCGCGAGCCTGCTGGTGTCGGACGAACTGCGGCACAAACTGCGGGGAATCGAGAAGGTGGATTCCCTGACGTGGGACGCGCACAAAATGATGTTCACGCCCGCGCCGTGCACGCTGCTTTTCTACCGGAACAGGGAGAAGAGCCTCGGTGCGTTCCGCCAGCAGGCGAGTTACGTGTTCGACGAGGAGCCGGACATCTACACCGCGCTCGACAGCGGCGAGAAGAACTTCGAATGCACCAAGCGTCCGATGATCATGCCGCTGTGGACGCTGTGGGCGATCCATGGAAGGGCCCTGTTCGCCCAGAAGATCGAGTACCTGTGCCGTCTGACGGGCGACGTCCACCGAATACTGGAGGGTGAGCCGGACTTCGAGACGCTGCACCGGCCCGAGGCCAATATCCTCTGCTTCCGCTATCGCCCGCCCGGGCTGCGGGACGAGGACGTGCACGACTTCCAGGTGGAGATCAGGAACCGGATCAAATTCGAGGGCAACTTCTTCATCTCCAAGGTGAACGTGGGTGAAGTCGCCGCCCTGCGCGTGGTCATGATGAACCATCAGGTCACTTCCGAGCACTTCCGCATGCTGCTCGGCGAAATCCGGCGGGTCGGCCAGGACCTGCTCCGCCAGACGCACCACTCCCGGTGAGGACCACCGACAAAAAGGGGTTGTCCATGAGTTCAGTGCACGAGCCGCAGGCCCGGGTGGCACCCGGGGACTCCGGAGAGCTGGCGGGCTGGCTCATCCCGGACTGGGAGGTGAAACCGGATTCCGTGGCGGCCGTGCCGCATCTCGCCTCGTTCAAGAGCAAGATCCGCGAATGCGAACGGGTCTGCCAGAGCCCGTACAGCGAGATATCGCACGACATCCAGGACGCGTTGACGCTGCGCCGCCTTCAGCAGATGGTCAACACGACGCTGCTGAATCCGCTGTGGCGGGACCGGCTGACCGAAGCCGGGGTCCCCGGCGCTCCGGCGACGTTCGAGGAATGGCAGCGCATACCGCTGTCCGACAAGGACACCCAGCGCGACTTCTTCATGGGCGACCGGCCCGGCATGGTCGTCCCGCTCGGCCACGGCGGATTCGAAATAGTGGCCAGCGGCGGCACCAGCGGCGGCCGCCCGCTCGAAATCGTGTACTCGCTGCGCGAGTTGCAGGACACGTACGAGATGGCCGGCCATTTCATGGGCACCTATCAGCTCGCCGAATACCTGCGGGGCGCCGACCCCAAGTGGCTGTACACCACGCTGGCCGACTACCAGATGTGGAGCAGCGGCACCATGGTGGGCGGTGTTCTGCAGAACGTGCCGGGCGTCAACTACATCGGGGCGGGCCCAGTCACCGCCGGGGTCCTGGAGCACATGTTCTCCTACCCGGGGCCCAAGGCCCTGATGGGCATCACCGCGGGCATCGCGATCCTCGCCGAGCTCGGCGCGGGCATGAGCCGCGAGGCCCGGGACAGCTTCCGGGTCGCCCTGTACGGCAGCGGGGTCCTCGCCCAGCGCAAGCGGGCCGAGCTCCAGGCGATCTACCCGAACCTGGTGATCCTCAGCTACTTCGCGGCGACCCAGGCCGAGACCATCGGGCTCCAACTCCGCGCGGAATCACCGTACTTGGCGTCCGTACCCGGTCTGCACCTGGTCGAGATCGTGGACGAGCGGGGCCGCTGGGTCGGCGAGGGCGAGGAGGGCGAGCTGGTCGTCACCCGGCTGCACGCCCACGAGGCTCCGCTGCTCCGCCTCAAGCTGGGCGACCGGATGATCCGCCGGCCCCGTCTGGACGGGGCCGGCCTGAAGGCCCAGCAGTTCGAGTTCGCGGGGCGCACCGGTGACATCCTGCACCTGGCCGACAGCCAGTACTCGGCGGCCCGCGCCTATGACGCGCTGCGCGAGGAGCTGCGCACGGCCACCGCGGTGGACCTGGACGAGGTGGCGCACGAGGTGCAGTTCGTCAATCACCGGGAGGGGCGGACGATCACGCTGGTCGCCTCGGTGGACGACGTGCCGGCCCTGACGTACCGCATGGACACCACGCTCGGCCCGTACGGGCTGCAGAGCGTGTTCGTCAACGCGGTGCCGCGCGCCCTGTCGCTGTTCAACCAGGGCGAGGCGAACCCGCTGTCGATCGAGAAGACCGGCTACCGCTTCCAGCTCAAGTTCGTCCCCAAGGCGTCGCCGGAGATCGAGCGGACGGCGGTGGGCAAGGTGCCGCTGGTGCGGGACCGCGGATAGCGAAAGGCCCACCACAACTCCCCTACACCAGAACAGGAGTGAGGATGAACCCGAAGGTCAACATCGTCGTGGTCGTGGACGTCATCGGGGCGCTCTCGGACGGCACCCTGCGCAACGGGAACCTCTGCATGATCGACGACGGTTCGCTGTCGAGCACCGGCCAGGGCACCCCCGAGCTGGTCACGGTCGTCAAGCCCGGCCAGGTCGTCACCTGGTCCGCGCTGGCCGTGGACCTCCAGACCCCGGTCGAGATCAAGAGCATCACGTTCCTCGGCCCGGACGCCGACGGCGGGCACGAGGCCGAGCAGGCGCCCCCTGCCGCGCAGGCCCCCGTGCAGGAGAGCCACAACGGGCACGCCGAGGAGCGGCACAACCCCGAGCTGGACGTGTGGAGCGGCGTGGTGCCCTATCTGGCGCCGGGCGTGGCCCACCGGTACCGCCTCGAAGTGCAGATGTACGAGGGCGAGTACAGCACTCTGCACATCGAGTCGCCCGCGCTGATGTGTCTGTAGCCGGAAGTCCGACGAGCAGAACCCCCAACGAGAGATGAGGAAGGTGGGCTCATGCCCCAGCAGCTAGCGGTCATCGTGCTCGTGGACGTCGGCAACGCGCTGGAGTCCCAGACGCTGAACGGCAACACGTACCTGTTCGACAACATGAAGTTGCAGGGCTCGGAGAACCAGGGCACCGGCGACCTGGTGACCGCGATCAACGGATCGTACTGGCGGGACGGTTCGCAGGCGAGCGAGCAGGTCCTCAACTGGCTTCCCTACAGCCTGGGTTCGATCCCGCCGACGGTTCCGCGCGGCTACGAGGCCGAGCGGGCGAGGCAGACCGACGAGCAGGCGCTGGCCGAGCTGGAGGACCTGGCCGTCAAGTCGAGTGCGGCCGGGGTGGACGCGGCGGCCGAGCTGAACCGCATCCGGCAGGCCGCGGGCCGCCGGGTGAAGACGACCCGGCGCACCCGGGGCCGTCTGTCGGGCCAGAAGGTCCTGGACGTCACGGGCAAGGTGGTCTCCAACGGCAGTACGGAGGCGCACAGTTACCCCGCACCGGTGATCACCGACATCTACGGGCAGGCCGTCGACGAGAAGGTCATCTATCCCGCGGAGTACGGCTCGCCGGACCTGGTGACCGACGGCTGGTACTGGTCGGCGACGGTCGACACGTCGCGTCCCGGCACCTACGCGTACACGATGCGGATCCAGTTGCACCGGCTCGTGCAGCAGGGCGGCGAGTCGCTGTGGGAGCCGGTGAACCTGACGTGCGAGTCACGGATCAGGGTCATCACCGAACCCAAGCGCAACGCCTTCACCAAGGCGGGGCTCGGTCTGCTGCCGATCCCGCCCCGCCCGTTCTCGTAGTGACCGCTGCTCGTAGGACCCCTGACCCAGCCAGAACGAGGAGGAGCAGATGACCACGAAACCGAGGCTGCGGGAGACCGGGGCCGCCGCCAAGCGGCCGATCTCGATCACCGCGGTGGTGGACTGCGTGGGGGCGCTCGCCTCCCACAGCGTGCACGGCCACCTGTATCTGTACGACACGAACAAGGCAGGCGGCTCCACCGGGTTCGGCACCGAGGAGCTGCGGACGAAGGTGAAGCGCGGCGACCAGCTGCTGTGGAACGTGCTCGCCCTGGAATGCGAGGCGTTCGTCAGCATCGACGACATCGTGATCGACAAGGACGTCATCGAGCCGGAGCGGAAGATCTATCCGGGCACCGATGTCGCGTACTGGATCGGGACGGTGAAGAAGGACGACGTGCGGTCCGTGCCGTACCAGATCAAGTTCAAGGTGGGCACGAGGACCGATCCCATCACGACCACTCTGTCGCCGGCCCTGTTCGGCTGACCGGCGTGCCCGAAGGAGGAGCGTTGAGTACGAGTACGCGCACCAGCGAGGTGGAGAAGCAGAACCCCGGTCAGCTGAACTCCGTGCAGCTCAATGTCGTGACGCTCGTGAACATGGGGCGGGCGGCGGCGACGGGTTCGCTGAAGGACTCCATGTACATGATGGACAACAGCGTGGGGGGCACCGGGCAGGGCACCCACCAGTTGGAGACGGTCTGCAAGCAGGGCCAGGTCCTGAACTGGATCATCCGGCCCATCGACATGGAGAAGCGCCCCGACGGCACCTGGCCGCCGATGCCGAAGATCAGCAGCCTGGTCTTCCTCGACACCGAGCGGGGTGACGAGGAGGACGTCATCGAGCGGAAGATCTGTACGGAGCTGAAGATCTACGGGATGCCGGACCGCATGCGCGACCCGTTCACGCCGGTCTACTACTACTGGGCGGGCACGATCCTGAGCACCACGCGGCCGGGTGTGTACCGCTACCGCCTGGTGGTGGAGCTGGAGCAGGACGGCAAGAAGGAGAAGCTGTACCTGAACACCGTGGAGCACCCCTCGATCCGGGTCCTCGCGGTCTGATCCCGACGGGGTTGTGCCCCGGACTCCGCGAGACCGCCCCGGCCGCCTCCGCATCGGTGGCCGGGGCCGGGGCGGGTCCGGTGGGTCCGGTCGCCCCGGCCCGCCGGGCCCGCCCTACTCCTCGTCCAGCGGCAGGACGGCGGTGACCTGCCAGCCGCCTTCGGGGGTGGGGCCCGCGGCGAGTTCGCCGCCCATCGCGGTGACCCGTTCGGTGAGGCCCGCGAGTCCGAAGCCGCCGCCGCGGGCCTGTTCGGCGAGGGTGGCGGCGCTCGACCCGTCGTCGGCGACGCGCACTTCGAGCCGGCTGCCGGTGGTGCGGATGCCGATGCGTACGGCCGTGGCGTCCGCCGCGTGTTTGCGGACGTTGGTCAGGGATTCGCGCACCACCCGGTGGGCGAGGGCGGCGGCGTCGCCGGGCAGGCGTTCCTCCAGACCGGTCTCGATGTACAGGACGGCCGGGGGCCCGGCGCGGGAGAAGCGGGCGGCGAGCTCGCGGACCTGGGCGAGGCCGGCCACCGGCTCGGTCTCCGCCTCGCCCTCGCGCAGCACCCGCACCAGGCGCCGCATCGCGCCGAGCGCCTCGCCGCCCGCCTCCTCGATGCGGGCGAAGGACTCGGCTGCACGTTCGCCGGAGGCGGCGGTGAAGCGGGCGGCCTGGGCCTGGACGACGATGCCGGTGACGTGGTGGGCGACCAAGTCGTGGAGTTCGCGGGCGAGTTCGATGCGCTCGGCGGCTCGTACGGCTTCGAGGTCGCGGACGCGCTGGCCCGACTGGGCGCGCAGGAGCAGTGAGTACGCGCTGACCACGACGGCGAGCACGGTGAACAGCAGCGTGAACCGCCCGGGCTGGGCGTCGCGTACCGGCGCCGCCACACAGCCGAGGCCGAGCACCGGGCCGAGGACGGCGGCGGTGCGGGCCGGGGCGTACAGGAGGACCGAGGACAGCAGCACCAGAAGGGCGATGGCCTCGCCCATGCCCCAGACGATCTCGGGGCGGCCGGTGAAGAGCAGGGCGGTCGCGGTCCAGCTGACGGCGGCCGCGGTCCAGGCGCGCGGGACGAGCGGGATCTTCTTCCAGGGCACCGCGCAGACGCACACCACGATCCCGGCGCTCCACACGATGGCGTGCGGCCGGGTGGGCTGGCGGGCCAGGGACACGCCTTCGTAGGTGACGAGGGCGACGAGGACGGCGGCGAGCAGGGGCCGGGCGGTGGCGGCGGCGCGCGGATGGTGCCGGAGCCAGCGGCGTACGGGGCTCACGGGCCGGTCACGCGGCGCTCGTGGCGAGTCCGCTCTCCCAGGCCCAGGCGGCGATCTCGACGCGGTTGCGGGCGCCGAGTTTGCCCTGGACGTTGGCGAGGTGGGTCTTCACGGTGGACAGGGAGACGTACAGTTCGCGCGCGATCTCTGCGTTGGTGGCGCCGCGGGCCAGGCAGCGCACGACGTCGCGTTCGCGTTCGGTGAGCGGCTCGGTCGGTTTGCGTACGCCGTCGGCGGGGCGGGCGGAGGCCAGTTCCTTCAGGAGCCGCACGGTGATCGCGGGCGAGACGAGGGAGTCCCCGGCGGCCGCGGCGCGCACCGCTTCGACGAGCATTTCGGGGCTGGCGTCCTTGAGGAGGAAGCCGCTGGCACCGCCGTGCAGGGCCGCGTGGACGTATTCGTCGAGGTCGAAGGTGGTGCAGATGACGATGCGGGGGCGGTCGCGGCCGGCCAGGCGGCGGGTGACTTCGAGGCCGTCGAGGCCGGGCATCCGGATGTCGAGGAGCAGCACGTCCGGCTGGAGGCGCTCGACGGCTTCGAGGGCGGCGTGCCCGTCGACGACGTCGGCGAGGACCTCGATGTCGGCCCTGCTCTCCAGGATCATGCGGAAGCCGGTACGGACCATTTCCTGGTCGTCCGCGATGACCACTGTGATCGACATGCCCCTATATGAGCAGGTTCGGCCGGACGCCCGCAAATTCGGGGCGCCCGGCCGGGCCGGAGGCACGGGCGCTGCGGCGCTACAGGTTCGAGGCGGCCTGTGCGATCGCGGCGGCGAAGGTCGAGACCTCGGAGTAGACGCCGGGGTAGCCGGGCTCGGCGCAGCCGTTGCCCCAGCTGACTATGCCGACCTGGATCCAGGCGCCCGCGTCGTCCTTGCGGAACATGGGGCCGCCGGAGTCGCCCTGGCAGGTATCGACGCCGCCCTGGTCGACGTAGCCGGCGCAGATCTCGTCACCGGGCGTGAGGTCGTCGCCGTACGCCTTCTTGCAGTCGGCGTCGTTGACGAAGGGGACGGTCGCCTTGCGGAGGTAGCGCTGCTGTCCGCCGCCTTCGCTGGTCGCGCCCCAGCCGGCGATGGTGAAGGTGCCGCTGTTGTACGCGGTGGTGGTGGCGATCTTGAGGGTGGGCTGGTTGATGGGCTTGGCCAGCTTGATCAGCGCCCAGTCCTTGCCCTTGCCGTTGTAGCCGGGGGCTTGCAGGACTTTGGTGGACTTCACCTTGATCGCGCTTGAGCTCTGCAGGTCGACGACGCCGCCGGTGGCGGTGATGGAGGTGTTGGCGCCGCTGCCGTCGACGCAGTGGGCGGCGGTGAGCACGATCTGCTGGGTGTAGAGGGCGCCGCCGCAGCCCATGGAGAGCCGGACCATGAACGGGAACTCTCCCTGGGCGGCGGGCTTCCCGCCGACGACGGGCGTGGGCGAGGCGGGCGCAGAGGGCGCCGCGAAGGCGTCGGCGGCGGGCAGGCTGAACGCGGCGGCGAGAACGGCCGTGACGGCCAGACATCTGCGCAGGGCTCGCATGATTTTCTTCAACTGACTGCCTCTCGTGGGGGGGTTGGCTGTCACACGCACGGACGGGAACCCTTGATATGTCATGGGCGCGTCAATGCATTGCGGGGATTATGGGGAGGCCTCCGCGCCCCTCACAAGGCCCACTTTCCGGCCAGTGTTCGGACGGGACCGCCGCCGCCCTGCGCCCGTACAGTGGAATCCGGTCCGCGGTTCGGAACGGGGGTGGCAGCGTGGGCGCGTCGAGCCCGGTGGTGCACGGGTATCCGCACCTCGCCACGGTGCGCGCGGCCATCACGGCGCTGCACAGGCGGCTGTCCCCGGACGGGCTCCGGGGGTACGCGACGAGCGTGCTGCCCGCCGACGTGGCCTTCGCCGACCACGACGACCTGCACCTCGGGGCCCAGCGGGTGGCCCGCGCGCTCGTCCAGCACCTGCACCTGCCCGACGCCCGGATGATCGTGGGCTTCCGCGAGATGCAGCATGCGGCGAGCGTCGAACTGGCCGCGGGGCCCGAGTACTTCATCGAGCTGAACGACCGGTTCCGCAGCCACCGCCGGGACATCGGGGCGGCGCTCGCGCACGAGATCACCCACGTGCTGCTGCACCGCCTGGACCTGACGTTCCCCGGCACCCGTGACAACGAGATCCTCACGGACACGGCGACGACCTACCTGGGTGCGGGGTGGCTCCTGCTGGACGCGTTCCGCGAGGACGGGGTGTCCAGCCAGAAGCTGGGCTATCTGACGCCGGAGGAGTTCGGGTACGTCCTGGCCAAGCGGGCGTCGCTGTTCGGCGAGGACCCCTCGCCCTGGTTCACCAGCCCGCAGGCGTACCCCGCGTACACGGCGGGCGCGGCGCAGGCCCGCCGGGACGCATCGCAGCCTCCGCTCGTCGCGGCGGGCTGGACGGGGCGGCGTCGCTACGCGAAGGACCGGCGGTACGCCTCCGAGCACGAGGGTGCGTGGGCAGAGCCCGGCTCCCCCTACTCCTTCGAGCCCGGCGCGGACGGCCTGCGGGTGCGCTTCGCGTGCCCGCGGTGCTGCCAGCGGATCCGGGTGGGCGTGCGGGGGCGGGTGCGGGCGCGGTGCGGGTTGTGCGGGGCGGTACTGGACTGCGACACGTAGCGCCCCGCCTGGGCGGGGGGCGGTTTTTTGCGTGCGGGCCCGTCGGGGGGGCGCGCAGTTCCCCGCGCCCCTGAGTCGTCATTGAGCTGCGGGCCGCTCCTGGCTGGTCGCGCGGTGCCCCGCGCCCCGTAGGGCGCCCAGGGTTGCCGGCGCCCGAGCGGGGCCGGACCGGCCCGGCAGCATGCCAAAGCCCGCGCCAACTAATGTTCCCCGCACGGGGTTTGCGACGTCAGGGATGCCCCGGTGGACTACGGGGTGGAGGGGCTCATGCGTGCGCAGCGGGGGCGGTCGGTGCGGTGGGTCGGGGAGTGGTTGGCGGGGGCTCGTGTTCCCGAGGCCAGCACGCTGGCCGACGCGCTCGGGTTCGCCGAGAACGCGCCCGATCTCCAGCGGCTGTGGCGGTGGCAGCCGCAGCAGCTCGACCGGATCGAGCAGCTCTACGCGGCGGCCCAGCGGGCCTTCGAGCGGCGTACCCGTGACGATGTGTGCCGGGCGCTTGAGCAAGCGGTGCGGGGCGGGGTGCGCATGGCGTCGGTCGAGCACGCCGAGACGCGGGCCGCGGCCGCCGAGCGGCTGAGGGACGAGGCGGACGCCGCTGCCCGGCGCCTGGACGCCGACGCGGCGCTGGCCAGCAGCCGCGGGCTCAACACCGGGCTCGCCTTCGGCATGGTGCTCAGCCCGGTCGTGCTGGTCCTCGCGTTCGCCGTGGGCGAGGCGGTGCCCACGCTGTTCGACAGCAAGCTCGCCTGCCCGGAACAGCTGAGTCTGATGCACGCCCTGGTGTGTTTCGCGGGCGGCGCGCTCGGCGCGGTGTTCAGCGTGATCGTCCGGCTGCGCAACGCCTACCAGCTGATGCACCGGGCGCCGGGCCGCGGCGGGATGCAGAACATACCCGCCGATCCCCGCCAACTCGCCCAGATCATGCGCCAGGAGGGCTGGTACCGGGTGGTGGTCGGCTGGTTCCTGGCCACCTCGCTGTTCCTGCTCATCAACGGCGGCGTCCTCACGATCTTCGCGCCGCCCGCCACCCCGGCCGGCCTGTGCGGTGCGGGCCGGCTGTCCATGGCCGACCACGAGGCCCTGATCAAGGCGTTCTTCTTCTGGGGCACGATCGGCTTCCTGGCGGGCCTCAATGAGCGCTGGGCCTACGGGCTGCTGCGCCGCGGCGGCGCGGACCGCCACACGAGCGACCCCGCCGGCTGAACCCCGTGCCCCTGGGCCCGAGGCCTTTCGAGCCGGGCCCGCCCCAGCCGGGCGCCGCGCCTCCGTGGCCGAAACCCGCTGACCGGATCCGACCGGCAAACGCATCGCGCAAGTCGCCCCGCGTTCACCGACGGGACACCCACCACCCCCGTAATGGAGTTGTCTGTACAACAGTTGTCCGTACAACTTGGAGCTCCCGTGATCGCCCCCCGCATACGCACCGCAGGCCTCGCCGTGACCCTGGCCGCCTCCGCGTTCGCCCTCGCCGCCTGCGGCGCCAAGTCCGACGCCTCGACCGGCGCGGCCGACGGCGGCAAGGGCGGCAAGAGCCCCGCGGCCGCCACCTCCGCGAAGGACGCGGGCGGCATGGACGCGCTGATCGCCGCCGCGAAGAAGGAGGGCACGCTCAACGCGATCGCCATCCCGCGCGACTGGGCGAACTATGGCGCGCTCATCGACGGCTTCACGAAGAAGTACGGCATCAAGGTGTCCGTCGAGAACCCGGACGGCACCAGCGCCGACGAGATCAACGCGGTCAAGACCCGCAAGGGTCAGGGCCGCGCCCCCGACGTCCTCGACCTCGGCGCCTCCTTCGCGCAGTCCGCGGGCGACCAGGGCCTGACCGCCCCGTACAAGGTCGAGGGCTTCGACAAGATCCCGGCGGCGCAGAAGGACGCGCAGGGCCGCTGGTTCAACGACTACGGCGGCTACGTCTCGATCGGCTGCGACGCGGGGCGCGTCAAGGTGTGCCCGACCACGTTCGCGGACCTCCTGAAGCCCGAGTACAAGGGCCAGGTCGCGCTCAACGGCAACCCCACCAAGTCCGGTTCGGCCTTCGCCGGGGTGTACGCGGCGTCGCTCGCCAGCGGCGGTTCGCTCGACAACATCCAGCCCGGCCTGGACTTCTTCGCCAAGCTGAAGAAGGCCGGCAACTACAACCCGGTGGAGTCGACCCCGGCCACCGTCGAGAAGGGCGAGACGCCCATCTCCATCGACTGGGACTACCTGAACGCGGGCTACGCCGACGAGTTCAAGACCAAGGGCCTGGACTGGAAGACCGCGGTCCCCTCCGACGGCGTCTACGCCCAGTACTACTCGCAGGCCGTCAACAAGGACGCCCCGCACCCGGCGGCCGCCCGCCTGTGGCAGGAGTACCTGTACTCCACCGAGGGCCAGAACCTGTGGCTGAAGGGGTACGCCCGCCCGGCGCTCATGCCCGCCATGGACAAGGACGGCACGCTCGACAAGGCCGCGGCCGCCAAGCTCCCGCAGGTCTCCGGCACCCCCACCTTCCCCACCGAGGCGCAGAACACCCAGGCGAAGACGGTCCTCGCGGGTGGCTGGGCCAAGGCGATCTCGGGCTGATCACTCCATGACCCTCACGACCACCACATCGACTCCGGCCGCTGTCATGGCAGTTGAGCGACCGACAAAGCGCCGGGGCCGCAGGCGCCCCGGCGCCTGGCTGGCGGCGGTTCCGCTGCTCGCGTTCGTCGCGCTCGCCTTCGGCGTCCCGGCCCTCGCCATGCTGAACGGCGCGCTGTCCGTCGACGGCTCGTACGGGCTCGGCAACATGAGCCAGTCCGTGCACGGCGCGTACTGGACCGCCCTGCTCGGCAGCGTGAAGCTCGCGGCCACCACCGCCGCCATCGCCGCCGTGCTCGGCCTGCTGCTCGCGCAGGCCGTCGTCACCTCGCGCGGCAAGGCGCTGCGCGAGGCCGTGCTCACCGCCTCGGGCGTGCTCGCCAACTTCGGCGGCGTGCCGCTGGCCTTCGCCTTCGTCGCCACCCTCGGCAACGCGGGCGTCCTCACCACCAAGCTGGGCCTGGCCAAGCACGGCTGGAGCCTCTACAGCTTCTGGGGCCTGGCCCTGACCTATCTGTACTTCCTCGTCCCGCTGATGGTGCTCACCGTGGCGCCGGCCCTGGACGGGCTTCGCCCGCAGTGGCGCGAGGCGGCCCAGAGCAGCGGCGCGAGCGCCTGGCAGTACTGGCGTCACGTCGGCGTCCCGGTGCTGCTGCCCACCCTGCTCGGCGGCTTCGTCCTGCTGTTCGGCAGCGCGTTCGCCGCGTACGCCACGGCCGCCTCGATGGTGGGCAGTTCGGTGCCGCTGGTCACGATGCAGATCGCCGACGCGCTGTCCGGCAACGTGCTGGTCGGCCAGGAGAACGTGGCGCTCGCGCTCAGCCTCGACATGGTGGTCGTCGCCCTGCTCGTGATGGCCGTGCACCTGCCGCTGCAGCGAAGGAGCGCCCGATGGCTCGCCTGACGTATCCCCTGCGTCCGTGGCGCGGCGCGGTCCTGCTGGTCGCGGGCGCCTACTTCCTGGTGCCGCTGCTCGCGTCCCTCGTGTTCACCGTGGACGTGCCCGGGCAGGGCTTCACTCTGTCCTCGTACACGCAGATCTTCAGTGCCGACGGGTTCACCGCGGCCCTGCTCAGGTCGGTCGGGCTCGCCCTGTGCACGGTCGGGCTCGCCCTGCTCCTGACGCTGCCGGCCGCGCTCGCGGTGCGGCTCTCCGGTTCGGGGCGGCTGCGGGCGGTGCTCGAAGTGGTGTGCACGCTGCCGCTCGTGGTGCCGCCGGTGGCGCTGGTCGCGGGTCTGGGCACGGTCCTCAAGTGGGGCCCTGACCATCTCGCGACGACCCCGCTGTACCAGACGTTCGTCGCGATCCAGAACCCGTCGTTCCCGCTGGTCCTGGTCTTCGCGTACGTCGTGATGGCGCTGCCGTTCGTGTACCGCTCGCTGGACGCGGGGCTTCGGGCCGTCGATGTGCGCACCCTGGTGGAGGCCGCCCGCGATCTGGGCGCGTCCTGGCCGCGGGCCCTGTTCGCGGTCGTACTGCCCAATCTGCGCACCGCGCTCCTGAATGCCTCGTTCCTGGCGCTGGCCCTGGTGCTCGGCGAGTTCACCGTGGCCTCGCTGCTCGGGTTCCAGCCGTTCGCGGTGTGGATCGTGCAGGCCTCCGGCGACAACGCCCAGCTCTCGGTGGCGGTTTCGCTGCTCAGCCTGCTGCTCACGTGGGGGCTGCTGCTCGTGGTGACCGGCCTCGCCCGCACCCGCGGCACCCGTAAGTCTCGTAAGAAGGAAGCCGTCTGATGACCACCGCACCGCCGCGCACCGGCACCGCCCTCACGATCCGGGGCCTGCGCCGCGCCTTCGGGTCCGCCGTGGCCCTCGACGGGCTCGACCTGGAGGTCGCGCCGGGTGAACTCCTGGCGCTGCTCGGCCCGTCGGGCTGCGGCAAGACCACCGCACTGCGGGTCCTCGCGGGCTTCGAGCGGCCCGACGCGGGCGAGGTGCTGCTCGACGGCGAGGACATCGTGCCGGTGCCGGCCAACCGGCGCGACACCGGGATGGTCTTCCAGTCGTACAGCCTCTTCCCGCATCTGAGCGCGGCCGACAACGTGGCCTTCGGCATGAAGATGCGCAAGGTTGCGACGCCCCGACGCCGGGCGCGCGCAGCCGAGTTGATGGATCTGGTCGGCCTGCCCGAGCACGGCGGCCGCTTCCCGCACCAGCTGTCGGGCGGCCAGCAGCAGCGGGTGGCGCTCGCCCGCGCGCTCGCCCTCCAGCCGAGGCTGCTGCTCCTGGACGAGCCGCTCTCGGCCCTGGACGCCAAGGTCCGCGTCCAGCTGCGCGAGGAGATCCGGCGCCTCCAGCTGGAGCTCGGCATCACGACCGTGTTCGTCACCCACGACCAGGAGGAGGCCCTCTCGATGGCCGACAAGGTCGCCGTGATGAAGGGCGGACGGCTCGAACAGTGCGCGGCCCCGGCCGAGTTGTACGACCGTCCGGCGACCGCGTTCGTGGCGTCGTTCGTCGGCACGATGAACCGCGTCCCGGGCACGATCACCTCCGACGGCCTCGCCGAGGTCCTCGGCGTACGCCTGCCGGTGGACGGCCCGGCTACCGGCTCGGTGTTCCTGCTGCGCCCAGAAGCCCTGGAGGTGACGGACGGCGGCCCCGACACGGTGACGTCCTCCTCCTTCCACGGTGCGAGCACCCGCCTGACCGTGCGGCTCGCGGACGGCACCGTGGTCAAGGCCGATCTGCCCTCGCACGCCGCCGGATCGTTCGGCGCGGGCGCGAGCGTCACCGTACGGCCGCAGCGGCGTCCCGTGCTCGCGGCCGGTGAGGCGGCGTGAGCGGGCTGCGGGCGGTCCTGTTCGACATGGACGGCACCCTCGTCGACACCGAGGAGGCCTGGGTGGAGGTCGTGGAGAAGGTCGCGGCCCGCTACGGGCACGCGCTGGTGGGCGAGGAGCGCCGCTCGGTGTACGGCCGCTCGGTGGAGGACACGGCGGAGCTGCTCCATGCGTCACTCGGCGCCCGGCGCGAGGAATTGGCGGCGGAACTGGGCGCGGACTTCACGGCACGCGTTGCGGACGGCGCGGAGCCGCGGCCGGGCGCCCTCCGACTCCTGCGCGTGCTGCGGGAGTCAGGGGTACTGACCGCACTGGTATCGGCATCACCGAGCGCGATCGTGCGGCGCGTGGCGACCTCGCTCGACGGGCACCGTTTCGACGCGGTGTACGGGGCGGAGGACACCGAGCGCACCAAGCCTGCGCCGGACCCGTACCTGGCGGCGGCCGCGGCGCTCGGCGCGGATCCGGCGCGCTGCGTGGCGGTCGAGGACACCGCGACGGGCGTGGCCTCGGCGGAGGCCGCGGGGTGCGCGGTGCTGGCGGTGCCGTCGGTGGAACCCATAGCGCCCGCCGCGGGCAGAACGGTGCTGACTAGTCTGGAGGAGGCGGACCTCACCTTGCTCCGCTCAATGATTGACAGTTGAGGGGGCCCGGGGTGTCCAGCAAGTCGCCGCTCTACCGGAAAGTGGCCGGTGATCTGCGGACCGCCATCGCGGCGGGCGAGTACGGTTCGGGCGCGCGGCTGCCCGCCGAGGACGAACTCGCCCGCCGCTACGGCGTGTCGAGAGGCACGGTCCGCCAGGCCCTCGCGTCACTGCGCGCCGACGGCCTGGTGACCTCGCGCCGCGGCGCCCGGCGGGTGGTCCTCGGCGGCGCGCCCCGCCTGCAGAGCTTCGGAGAGCTGCGCTCGTTCGCCCGCTGGGCCCGCTCACTGGGCGAGGAACCGGGCGGCCGGACGGTGGCGGTGGAACCGTCGGAAGCGACGGAGGAAGAGGCACACCACCTCCAACTGCCCTCCGGTGCAAGGGTGTTCAGGGTCCTGCGGGTCCGCACGCTGTCGGGCGCGCCGGTGATGGTGGAGCGCTCGACGTACCCGGAGCGGATCGGGCGCCTGGTGGCGGCGATGGACGTGGACGAGGTGTCGCACTCCCACCAACTGGAGCTGCACGGCGTCCTGTTCACGGACGCCCACCACACCATCGACGTGGCCCTGGCGGACGCGGACGACGCGGAACTGCTCGGCTGCCGGGTGGGCCACGCGCTGCTGCGCGAACGCCGCCGCTCGACGGACCCGGCCGGCACGCCGGTGGAGTGGTCGCAGGACCGCTATCTGCCGGGGACGGTGGCGTTCACGGTGCACAACTCGACGGCGACCAGTGCGCTGGGGCGGCAACTCGGGGAGGAGTGAGGCCGTGACCACGACCGAGGCCCGCCCCACCCCCGGGAAGGGGTGAGGCGGGCCTCGGCGTAAGTCGACCGACTCCCGGCTCAGCAGCCGAAGTCGACCAGGCGGAACGTGGCGTAGTGGTCGGCGGTGTAGTAGTCCTCGTGGTCCTGCTCGCCCGTGATGATCCGGCGGGTGCCGCGCGTCGGCGCACCCGGGGTGATCACGGTGTACTCGTGGTAGTAGCCGCTGCTCTGGCTCGGCAGCGCGTGCTCGCGGTTGTCGAAGACGATGCCGTCCCTGGGGTACGGGAACGGGCCGCCCTGGTCGATGAGGCTGATCGTGTCGTGCGCCTGGGACGGCAGTTCGGAGTAACAGACGTTGCCGACCGACTTCACGGACACGGAGGCGGAGACGGCGGTGGCCGTGGGGGCGGCCGAGGCGCTGCCGGCGACCGGGCCGGCGAGAAGAGCGGCGGCTACGGCGAAGGCGCCGCCGAGGGCTGCGAAACGTGGGGGGATTGTCATGTGCACCATGATGACGCGCGTAGAGCGGCGGCCGTCAACGCCAACACCGTTGATTTTTCTACCTGTTAACCGAAGCGGTCATGTGCGTAATGAAAGCGCCACGGGCGGTTAAGTCGTTCGCAACCTGAGATCATTCGCCGCCCCTATCGCGATCCGTAGACCACCCCCGGAGTCTCCGCCTCCGCCAGGAGTTTCAGCGCCGCCTCGCCCGCCTCGCGCGGGGTCCAGCGGGCGCCCTTGTCGCTGGTCGGGCCCGGGCGCCAGCCCTCCATCACGGTGATGCGGCCCGCCTCCGCCTCGAAGACCCGGCCCGTGACGCCCTCGCTCGCCGCCGAGCCCAGCCACACCACGAGCGGCGAGACGTTCTCGGGGGCCATCGCGTCGAAGGCCCCCGGCTTCCCCGGCGCCGCCATCGCCTCCGCGAACGTCCCCTCGGTCATCCGCGTGCGGGCCGCCGGGGCGATCGCGTTGACCTGGACTCCGTACCGGCCCATCTCGGCCGCCGCGACCAGGGTGAGACCCACGATCCCCGCCTTCGCGGCACTGTAGTTGCCCTGGCCCACCGAGCCCAACAGCCCCGCCCCGGAGCTGGTGTTGACCACCCGCGCCGCGACCTCGCGGCCCGCCTTCGCCTCGGCGCGCCAGTACGCGGCGGCGTGCTTCAGCGGCAGGAAGTGGCCCTTCAGATGGACCCGCACGACCGCGTCCCAGTCGTCCTCGTCCAGGTTGACCAGCATCCGGTCGCGCAGGAACCCCGCGTTGTTGACCAGGGTGTGCAGCGCCCCGAACGCGTCCACCGCCGTCGCGATCAGCGAGGCCGCGCCCCGGGTCGTCGCGATGTCACCGCCGTGCGCCACCGCCTCGCCGCCCGCCGCCCGGATCTCGTCCACCACCAACTGCGCGGGGCCGGCCGATCCGCCCTCCCCGTCGACTCCGACTCCGAGGTCGTTGACCACGACCCGCGCCCCCTGCTCGGCGAACGCCAGCGCATGGGCGCGGCCGAGCCCCCGTCCCGCGCCGGTCACGATCACGACCCGCCCCTCGCACAAACCGCTCATCTTCCGTTCCCTTCGGACTGATTGACGTTGGCCGCGGCCAGGAACGCCGGGCGCTCCCCGCCGCCGTGGACAAGGAGCGACGCGCCGCTGATGTACGACGCCTTCGCCGAGGCGAGGAAGACCGCGGCCGCCCCCACCTCCTCGGGCTCGGCGAGCCGGCCGAGCGGCACGGTCGCGCCGACCCGCCGGACGCCCTCCGCGTCGCCGTAGTGCAGCTCGCTCAGTTCCGTGCGGACCATCCCGAGGACCAGGGTGTTGACCCGGACCTCGGGCGCCCACTCCACCGCCATCGAACGCGCGAGGCTCTCCAGGCCCGCCTTCGCGGCCCCGTACGCCGCCGAACCCGGCGAGGGCCGCCCCCCGCTCACGCTGCCGATCATCACGACCGAGCCGCGGGCCGCCCGCAGATACGGCCGGGCGGCGAGCGACGCGGTGATCGGGGCCGTCAGATTCAGCTCGACGACGCGCGCATGACGTTCCGCCTCGCCCTCGTCGAGCAGCCGGTACGGGGTGCCGCCCGCGTTGTTGACCAGTGCGTCAAGGCGCCCGTAATCCGCGGCCACCGAGGCGAAGAGGGCTCGTACGGCCTCGGGTTCACGCAGGTCGAGCGGGCGGAACTCGGCTGTGCGGCCGCCGAGTTCGACGGGATCGTCGGGCGGTCTGCGGGCGCACACGACCACGTCCGCGCCCGCCCCGAGGAACGCCTTCGCGATGCCCGCGCCCACGCCCCGGGTGCCACCGGTGACGACGACTGCCTTCCCGGCCAGCTCCATCCGCTGCTACCTTCCTGACTCAACACCTGACCTAACAAATGTTTGGTGGAAAGGTAGCTGATCCGCCCATGGGTGTCTCCACCTCCAGCCCCGAGAAGGGGATCTGCCTCGTCACGGTCGACTTCCCGCCCGTCAACGCCCTGCCCGTACAGGGCTGGTACGAGCTGGCCGACGCGGTCCGCGCGGCCGGCCGCGACCCCGGGAACCGCTGTGTGGTGCTCGCCGCAAAGGGCCGCGGCTTCAACGCCGGGGTCGACATCAAGGAGATGCAGCGCGACCCGGGCCACAGCGCCCTCATCGGCGCCAACCGGGGCTGCTACGAGGCCTTCGCCGCCGTGTACGAGTGCGAGGTGCCGGTCGTCGCGGCGGTCGGCGGGTTCTGCCTCGGCGGCGGCATCGGCCTGGCCGGCAACGCGGACGCGATCGTGGCGAGCGACGACGCCGTCTTCGGCCTGCCCGAGCTGGACCGGGGCGCGCTCGGCGCCGCCACCCACCTCGCCCGCCTGGTCCCGCAGCACCTCATGCGCGCGCTGTACTACACCTCGCGCACGGCGACGGCCCAGGAACTGCACGCCCACGGATCGGTGTGGAAAGTCGTCCCCCGCGACGAACTCCCTTCTGCCGCAATGGAGTTGGCGCGCGAGATCGCCCGCAAGGACGGCACGCTGATCCGGCTGGCCAAGGCCGCCATCAACGGCATCGACCCCGTCGACGTACGCCGCAGCTACCGCTTCGAGCAGGGCTTCACCTTCGAGGCCAACCTCAGCGGCGTCGCCGACCGCGTCCGCGACACGTTCGGAGCACCTGACACCTCCGGCGCACCGGCCACCGAGGAGGCCCCGCAGTGACGGACAAGACCATGACGCCCGAGGACGTCGTCGCGCGGCTGCGCAGCGGCATGACCATCGGCATCGGCGGCTGGGGCTCGCGCCGCAAACCGATGGCGCTGGTGCGCGCCCTGCTCCGCTCCCCCGTCACCGACCTCACGGTGATCTCGTACGGCGGACCCGACGTCGGCCTGCTCGCCGCCGCCGGGAAGATCCGCAAACTGGTCGCGCCCTTCGCCACGCTCGACTCGATCCCGCTGGAGCCGCAGTTCCGCGCGGCTCGCCAGGCGGGCGCGTTCGAGCTGATGGAGGTCGACGAGGCGATGTTCATGTGGGGGCTGCACGCGGCAGCCAACCGGCTGCCGTTCCTGCCGGTCCGCGCGGGCATCGGCTCCGACGTGATGCGGGTCAACCCGGGGCTGCGTACGGTCACTTCACCGTACGAGGACGGCGAGACGTTCGTCGCGATGCCGGCCCTGCGCATGGATGCGGCGCTCGTCCACGTCAACCGCGCGGACCGGCTCGGCAACGGCCAGTACCTGGGCCCGGACCCGTACTTCGACGACCTGTTCTGCGAGGCCGCCGACAGCGCGTACGTCTCGTGCGAGCGCATCGTCGACGGCTTCGGGGCCGCCGTGCCGCAGTCCCTGCTGGTCAAGCGGTATGCGGTGACCGGCGTGGTGGAGAGCCCGAACGGCGCGCACTTCACGTCCTGCGTGCCCGACTACGGCCGCGACGAGCCGTTCCAGAAGCTGTACGCGACCACGCCCTGGCCCGAGTTCGCCGAGCGCTTCCTGTCCGGTCCCGACGAGAAGGCCTACCAGTCCGCGGTGCAGAGCTGGCACGAGGAGCAGAAATGACGACCGGCACCGTGCGCGTGAGCCGCGCCGAGTACTGCGTGATCGCCTGTGCCGAGGCCTGGCGCGACAACGGGGAGGTGCTCGCGAGCCCCATGGGCCTGATCCCCTCGGTCGGCGCACGGCTCGCCCGGCGCACCTTCTCGCCCGACCTGCTGCTCACCGACGGCGAGGCGATGCTGGTCGGCCTCGACGGCGAGCCCGAGGGCTGGCTGCCGTACCGCCGGCATCTCGCGATGGTCACCGGCGGCCGGCGGCACGTGATGATGGGTGCGAGCCAGATCGACCGGTTCGGCAACCAGAACATCTCCTGCATCGGCGACTGGAACCAGCCCACCCGCCAGCTCCTCGGCGTACGCGGCGCACCCGTCAACACCCTGAACAATCCGGTGAGTTACTGGGTCCCCAAGCATTCGACCCGGGTCTTCGTGCCGAAGGTCGACATGATCAGCGGCGTCGGCTACGACAGCGCGGCGGCCGCGGGTCCGTCCGCGACGCGCTACCACCGCATCCCGCGCGTGGTGAGCGACCTGGGCGTCTTCGACTTCGCGACGCCGGACCACGCGATGCGGGTGGTGTCGCTGCATCCGGGGGTGAGCGTCGACCAGGTGCGGGAGGCGACGGCGTTCGAACTGTCCGGCCTCGACGAGCCGGCATACACCCGCGAACCCACCCCCGAGGAGCTGCGCCTCGTCCGCGAGGTCATCGACCCGGACGGCCTGCGCGACCGCGAGGTCAGGCCGTGACACCTCCCCGGCTGGAGACGGCGCTGACGAAGCTGGTCGGTGTCCGGCATCCGATCGTGCAGACCGGCATGGGCTGGGTCGCGGGCCCGCGCCTGGTCTCGGCCACCGCGAACGCGGGCGCGCTTGGCATCCTCGCCTCCGCCACGATGACGGTCGAGCAGTTGGGGTCGGCGGTGCGGGAGGTCAAGTCCCGTACGGAGGAACCGTTCGGGGTGAATCTGCGGGCCGATGCCGCCGATGCCCGCGAGCGGGTCCGGATCATCATCGACGAGGGCGTGCGCGTCGCGTCGTTCGCTCTCGCCCCCTCGCGCGAACTCATCGCCGAGCTGAAGGACGCGGGCGTCGTCGTGATCCCCTCCATCGGCGCGAGGCGGCATGCCGAGAAGGTCGCGGCGTGGGGCGCGGACGCGGTGATCGTGCAGGGCGGCGAGGGCGGCGGCCACACCGGCGAGGTGGCAACCACCGTGCTGCTGCCGCAAGTTGTGGACGCGGTCGACATTCCGGTGATCGCGGCGGGCGGTTTCCACGACGGCCGGGGGCTGGTGGCCGCGCTCGCCTTTGGCGCGGCGGGCGTGGCGATGGGCACCCGCTTCCTGCTGACCTCCGACTCCACGGTCCCGGACGCGGTGAAGGCGAAGTACCTGGAAGCCACGGTCAAGGACATCACCGTGACGACGGCCGTGGACGGACTGCCGCACCGCATGCTCCGTACGGAACTCGTCGCATCGCTGGAAGGAGCCGGCCGCATCAGGGCACGGGCGCAGGCGGTGCGCCGGGCGGCCGGCTTCCGGAAGATCTCCGGCCTGACCTGGCCCCAGATGGTCAGGGACGGCATCGCGACGAAGCACGGCAGGAACCTGACCTGGAGCCAGACGCTCTTGGCCGCGAACACTCCGATGCTGCTGCGGGCGTCGATGGTCGAGGGCCGCACCGATCTTGGAGTGATGGCCTCGGGCCAGGTGGCCGGGCTGATCGAGGACCTCCCGAGCTGCGAGGAGCTGATCACCCGCGTGATGGCCGAGGCCGCGCACGTGCTCGCCACCCTGCCGAGGGCAGAGTGAATCCCCTTTGAATCCCCGGGAGTTGATCCCCCCATGAATCACCACCACTCCACTCGCAAGGTGACACGTGCCGGGGTGGCGACCGCCGTGGTCGCCGCGATCCTGGCGGTGGGCGCGCCGATGGCGGCGCCGGCCGTGGCCGTCGGCGGCGCCACGCACCGGCAGGAGGCATCGCCGATCCGCCAGGTCGCCCTGCGGGGCGCGGTCAACGTCCGCGATCTGGGCGGCTATGGGACGTACGACGGAAAGCGGGTCCGGTACGGGCTCGCCTACCGGGCCGACGCCCTGAACAAGGCGACGGACGCGGACGTCACGACGCTCTCGCGGCTAGGCCTGCGCGAGGTGGTCGACTTCCGGGTGCCGCTGGAGCTCCAGTACGACGGCCCCGACCGCCTCCCCGCCGGACTCGCCCCGACCGCACGCCCGGTCCCGGACAGCGGCCTGTACGCGCAGATGCTGGCCGCGATCGGGTCCAGGGACCCGGCGAAGCAGGACGCGATGCTGGGCCACGGCAAGGCGGAGGCCCTCATGCGGACGGCGTACCAGGACTTCGTCTCGGACCCGGCGAGCCGAGCGCAGTTCGGCTCGACGCTGAAGGACCTGGCGGCGGGCCGAGGCCCCCTCCTGTTCCACTGCACGTCGGGCAAGGACCGTACGGGCTGGGAGAGTTACGTGCTCCTGCGTGCGCTCGGCGTGCCGGACGCGACGGCTCAGCAGGACTACCTGGCGTCCAACGGCTTCCGGGCGGCGGCGGACGCGGCACTGCGGGCGGGCCTGAAACAGTCGGGCATGATGCAGAACCCGGACCTGCTGATCCCGCTGCAGGAGGTGCGCCCCGACTACCTGGCCGCGGCGCTGGCCCAACTGTCGTCCCGGTACGGCGACTTGTACGGGTACCTGACGCAGGGGCTCGGCCTGACGATCCGCGACCTGGCCGCGCTGCGGGCCAGGCTGGTGAGCTGATCCAGGCGTGCGCGAGGTCGGCGCGCCGGGCCCGCTCTCAGGGTGCGAGCTGGGCGACAGCCAGGGCGGGACGCGGGGTGCCCATGGGGGCGACCGTCTGAGGGCTGTCCCCCCTGACATCCCCGGGGCTCCGCCCCAGACCGCTCTCCTCGGCAGAGGGGGGCGGGGTTCGCCTGCGGACCGTGCGAGGTTGCTCGCGCAGTTCCCCGCGCCCCTGTAGGGCACCCAGCACCACTGATCGCGCCCGCGCGGCGGAGCCGCACGTGTTATAGCGCCACGCCCCCCAGCAGGGTTGGCCTTGGCAGGGGGCCGTGCGGGCACTCCCGGCTGGGCGACGGACTCGGGCGTCAGCCCATCTCCAGCCCGTCATGGGGGTCCCCCCTGGCCCTTAAGGCCTTGGGGGAGATTGAGGACGAGCGCCCTCAAGGCGCGAACGGGGTCTGGGGCGGAGCCCCAGGGTCCTTCACCCCCGGAGGCCACGCGGCGGAGCCGCAGAGTGTCACAGCGGGAAGGGGCGGGGTGGGGGAAAGATCAGCCCCCGGACCGGCGCCCGCGCCCACCCTGCGGGCGAGCCGCGGAACCCTGCCCAGATCCGCCCTGCGCACGCCCACCCTGCGAGCGAGCCGTAGAACCCTGCGCACGGGACGCGGCACCCTGCCTGCCGGAGCCCGAACCCTGCCGCGCAGAGCCAGAACCCTGCGAGCGGGCCCCGGAAGGCTGGCCCGCACTCTGCCTGGCGGAGCCGGACGGCTGGCCCGCGCCGCGGGAGCCCTGGCCGCCGCGGCGGCCCCTACTGCGCCCGGAAGCCGCACGCTTGGGCTCCGGCTGAGCCGGCACCTCGATGACCACCGGCACCCCGGACGGCTCCCGCGCCCCCGTGACCCGTACAAGCTCCTCGGAGCTCGACTTGATCTCCGCCGTCCGGGGACGGATCCCCGCGAACGACATGAGCTTGGTCATCTCGCGCTTCTCCTCGGGCAGCACGAGCGTGACGACGCTGCCCGACTCGCCCGCCCGGGCGGTACGCCCACCGCGGTGGAGGTAGTCCTTGTGGTCCGTCGGCGGGTCGACGTTGACGACCAGGTCGAGGTCGTCGACGTGGATGCCGCGCGCGGCGACGTTCGTCGCGACCAGCGCGGTGACCTGGCCGTTCTTGAACTGGTCCAGCGTGCGGTTGCGCTGCGGCTGCGAGCGCCCACCGTGCAGACCGGCCGCGCGGACACCGCTGGAGAGCAGCCGCTTGACCAGCCGGTCCACGGACCGCTTGGTGTCCAGGAACATGATCACGCGGCCGTCACGCGCCGCGATCCGCGTGGTGACGGCCTTCTTGTCGGTCTCGTCCATCACGTACAGGACATGGTGTTCCATCGTGGTGACCGCGCCGGCCGACGGGTCGACGGAGTGCACCACCGGGTCGGTGAGGAACATCCGGACCAGGCGGTCGATGTTGGCGTCCAGGGTCGCCGAGAACAGCATCCGCTGGCCGTCCGGCTCGACCTGCTTGAGCAGCGCGGTGACCTGCGGCATGAAGCCCATGTCGGCCATCTGGTCGGCCTCGTCGAGGACGGTGATGGCCACGTTCTCCAGCGAGCAGTCGCCTCGTTCTATGAGGTCCTTGAGCCGGCCCGGGGTGGCGACCATGACCTCGGCGCCACGGCGCAGCGAGCCCGCCTGCTTGGTGATGGAGAGCCCGCCGACGACGGTGGTGAGACGCAGGTTCACGGCCGTCGCGTACGGCGTGAGGGCGTCGGTGACCTGCTGCGCGAGCTCACGCGTCGGTACGAGGACGAGGGCGAGCGGCGCCTTGGGCTCGGCGCGCCGGCCCGCGGTGCGGGCGAGCAGGGCGAGGCCGAAGGCGAGGGTCTTGCCGGAGCCGGTGCGCCCGCGGCCGAGGATGTCGCGGCCCGCGAGCGAGTTCGGCAGGGTGGCGCCCTGGATCGGGAACGGCTCGGTCACGCCCTGCGCGTCGAGCGTCTTGAGCAGCGCCGCGGGCATGTCCAGGTCGGCGAAGGCCTCGACGGCGGGCAGCGCGGGGGTGAGGGTCTCCGGCAGCTTGAATTCGCCCTGCGGCGCCATGGTCCTGCCCTTGGCGGGCTTCGAGGACCTGGCTGCGGGCCGGCCGGAACCCCTGCGGGCACCCGAACCGGAACCGGAACCGGAACCGGAACGGGAGCCGGTACCGGCACCGGAACCGGAGCGCTTGCTGGTCATGCGCGTCATACGGAATTTGCCTTCCTGGGACAAGACAGCACAAGCCGGGACCCGCACCTGAGGGTGCGGGCCCCGGCTGCGAAATTCGCGAGCCGCTGAAACCGCGGCTGCAAAATACGCCTCGTCGGCGATTAGGCGGGAACGATGTTCTCCGCCTGCAGGCCCTTCTGGCCCTGGGTGACCTCGAAGGAGACCTTCTGGCCCTCAAGGAGCTCACGGAAGCCGGAGGAGGCGATGTTGGAGTAGTGGGCGAAGACGTCGGGGCCGCCGCCGTCCTGCTCGATGAAGCCGAAGCCCTTTTCCGAGTTGAACCACTTCACGGTGCCAGTAGCCATGTCATTTCTCCTAAGACAGGGGCAGTTCCGGAAATCCGCGGATTTACGGATTCCTCGTCGCCGCATTGAGCCCATCCGGAGAAACCCCGGAAACAAATAATGCGCCTGAGGATCATTCCCGTCAGGCGCACATAAAGTATATGGGTACCAAAACTGCAACAGCCACCACGATAGCACGCCGCCCTGCGGCACGTCCGTGGGGCATGTCACGGAGGGGCCGGCGAGGCGTCCCCTCCGTGACGGACACCGCCCGGTGTTACAGCCGCTCGATGATCGTCACGTTGGCCTGGCCGCCACCCTCGCACATCGTCTGGAGGCCGTAGCGGCCGCCGGTGCGCTCCAGCTCGTGCAGCAGCGTCGTCATCAGCTTGACGCCGGTCGCGCCGAGCGGGTGGCCGAGCGCGATCGCGCCGCCGTTGACGTTGACCCGGGCCGGGTCGGCGCCGGTCTCCTTCAGCCAGGCGAGCACCACCGGCGCGAAGGCCTCGTTGATCTCGACCAGGTCGAAGTCGTCGATCTTCATGCCGGTCCTCTTCAGGGCGTACGCGGTGGCCGGGATCGGGGCGGACAGCATGCGGATGGGGTCCTCGCCGCGTACCGAGAGGTGGTGGATGCGGGCGCGCGGGGTCAGCCCGTGCTCGGCGAGGGCGCGCCCGGAGGCGACGAGGAGGGCGGCCGCGCCGTCGGAGACCTGGGAGGAGCAGGCCGCGGTGATGGTGCCGCCGGCCATGACGGGCCCCAGGCCCGCCATCTTCTCCAGGGTGGTGTCCCTGCGCGGCCCTTCGTCCGCCGTCACGTCGCCGTACGCGACGGTCTCGCGCTCGAAGCGGCCCTCGTCGACGGCGCGGATGGCGCGCCGGTGCGAGCTCAGCGCGAACTCCTCCATGTCGAGGCGCGAGATCCCCCACTTCTCGGCGATCAGCTGCGCGCCGTGGAACTGGTTCACCGGCGCGTCCCCGTAGCGGGCCCGCCAGCCCTCGCTGCCGAGGTAGGGGCCGTCGGTCAGGCCGAGCGGTTCGGCGGCCTGACGGGAGGCGAAGGCGATCGGGATCATCGACATGTTCTGGGTGCCGCCCGCGACCACCAGGTCCTGGGTGCCCGAGAGCACGCCCTGCGCCGCGAAGTGGATCGCCTGCTGGGACGAGCCGCACTGGCGGTCGATGGTGACGCCGGGGACCTCTTCCGGCAGGCCCGCCGCCAGCCAGGACGTACGGGCGATGTCACCGGCCTGCGGGCCGACGGTGTCCAGGCAGCCGAAGACGACGTCCTCGACGGCGGCCGGGTCGACGCCGCTGCGCTCGACGAGCGCCTTCAGGACGTGGGCGCCGAGGTCCGCGGGGTGGACCGCCGAGAGCCCTCCCCCGCGCCGGCCCACCGGGGTGCGTACCGCTTCGACGATGTAGGCCTCGGACATGCCAACTCCTCAATCACATAAGCGAGTTACGTACGTACGGCGATTCCGTCCAGGACCATCGAGAGGTACTGGCGGGCGATCTCCTCCGGGCTGTGCCGGCCGCCGGGGCGGTACCAGGACGCGGCCACCCACACCGTGTCGCGCACGAAGCGGTAGGTGAGGCGGATGTCCAGGTCGGCGCGGAAGGCGTGCGAGGCGACGCCGCGCTCAAGGGTTCCGAGCCACGCCTTCTCGAACTTCTGCTGCGAGTCGGTCAGATAGTGGAAGCGGGGCAGCGCGGCCAGGTGCTTGGACTCCTTCTGGTAGATCGCGACGGCGGCGCGGTGCCGGTCGATCTCCCGGAAGGACTCCGTGACCAGGGCCTCGATGGTCTCCCTCGGGCCGAGCCCGGCGGCGAGCACGGCGTCGTACCCCTCCCAGAGTTCGTCCAGGAAGGTCGAGAGGATCTCGTCGAGCATCGACTCCTTGGAGTCGAAGTGGTAGTAGAGGCTGCCCGCGAGCAGGCCCGCCTCGTCGGCGATCCTCCGGACGGTGGTGGCGTTGTACCCGTGAGCGGCGAACACCTCGGCCGCCGTGGCGAGGAGTTCGCGCCGCCGCTCGGGCGAGGCGGTCACCTGCGTCTTCTTCTTGTTCGTTGGCACCCGACCATTGTGCTGCTCCCGCTAGGCGTGCTGGCTGCTGACGGAGACGACCTCGCCGGTCAGGTACGAGGAGTAGCCGCTGGCCAGGAACACGATGACGTTGGCGACCTCCCAGGGCTCCGCGTAGCGTCCGAACGCCTCGCGGGCGGTGAGCTCTTCGAGGAGTTCGGCGGAGGTGACCTTCACCAGGTGCGGGTGCATGGCGAGGCTGGGCGCGACGGCGTTGACCCGCACGCCGAACTCGGCGGCCTCGATCGCCGCGCACCGGGTGAGCGCCATGACGCCGGCCTTGGCCGCGGCGTAGTGGGCCTGCCCGGCCTGGGCGCGCCAGCCGACGACGGACGCGTTGTTGACGATCACGCCGCCCCGGCCGGACTCCTTGAAGGCGCGCAGGGCCGCCCTCGTACAGCGGAAGGTGCCGTTCAGGGTGACGTCGAGGACCTTGGACCACGCTTCGTCGCCCATGTCGACGAGGGAGCAAGTGCCGCCCAGGCCCGCGTTGTTGACGACGATGTCGAGTCCGCCGTGTTCGCGGGCGGCGAGTGCGAAGAGGGCGGCGACCTGTTGTTCGTCGGTCACGTCGCAGGGGATGGAGGCGACGTTGTCGGCGCCGAACTCGGCGGCGAGTACCTGCTCGGTCTCCCCCAGGCGGCGGGCGTGGGCGTCGCCGATGACGATGCGGGCGCCCTCTTCGAGGAGTCTGCGGGCGGTGGCGCCGCCGATCCCGGCACCGGCCGCCGCCGTGACGACGGCGGTGCGGCCGTCGAGGAGGCCGTGGCCCGGCACGTACTGAGCCTTGTTGTCCGTCACGGCGCCACGTTAACCTACCAAACACTTGTTAGGGAAGGATGGTGTGCCGTACCCATGGACCTGGACCCCACGCCCGACCAGGAGGCCTTCCGGGCCGAGGCGCGCGACTGGCTCGCAGCGCACGTCCCCGCCGCTCCGCTCCCCTCCCTGGAGACCGAGGACGGTTTCGCCGCGCACCGGGAGTGGGAGGCGCGGCTGTCCGCGGACCGCTGGTCGGTGGTGTCGTGGCCCGAGGAGTACGGGGGCCGGGGCGTCGACATCTTCAAGTGGCTGGTCTTCGAGGAGGAGTACTTCGCGGCGGGCGGCCCCGGCCGCGTCTCGCAGAACGGCATCAACCTGCTCGCGCCCACCCTGTTCGACCACGCGACGCCCGAGCAGCGGGCGCGGATCCTGCCGGACATGGCGAGCGGCGCGACGATCTGGGCGCAGGCCTGGTCCGAGCCGGAGGCCGGCTCGGACCTCGCGTCCCTGAGGTCCAGAGCGGTGCGCACACAAGGCGGTTGGCTGCTCTCGGGGCAGAAGACCTGGTCGTCGCGGGCCGCGTTCGCCGACCGCGCCTTCGGCATCTTCCGTACGGATCCGGACGCGGCCAGGCCCCACCAGGGCCTGACCTATCTGATGTTCGACCTGCGGGCGCCCGGTGTGACGGTCCGGCCGATCGGCCGCCTCGACGGCAAGCCGGCCTTCGCCGAGCTGTTCCTCGACGGCGTCTTCGTGCCGGACGAGGACGTCATCGGCGAGGTGGGCGCGGGCTGGCGGATCGCCATGTCGACGACCGGCAACGAGCGCGGCCTGATGCTGCGCTCTCCCGGCCGCTTCCTCGCGTCGGCCGCGCGGCTCGTGGAGCTGTGGCGCACGGCGGGAGACCCGGCGGACACCGCACTGCGCGACCGGGTCGCGGACGCGGTGATCGGGGCGCGCGCCTATCAGCTCTTCACCTGCGCGGGCGCCTCCCGCTTAGCCGCGGGCGAGACCATCGGCGCCGAGTCGAGCCTGAACAAGGTGTTCTGGTCGGAGTACGACATCGCCCTGCACGAGACCGCGCTCGACCTGCTCGGCCCGCACGGCGAACTGTCCGATGAGGCCAACGAGGCGCCCGCGTACGGCAGTTGGGCCGAGAACCACGTCTTCTCGCTGGCCGGTCCGATCTACGCGGGGACGAACGAGATCCAGCGCGACATCATCGCCGAGCGCCTGCTCGGCCTGCCGAAGGGCCGCCGATGAGGTTCCTGCTCACCCCGGAACAGCTCGACTTCGCCCACTCCCTGGACGCGATGCTGACCGCCGCCGACACGCCCTCGGCGGTACGGGCCTGGGGCGCGGGGGACTCCGGGCCCGGCCGCGCCCTGTGGTCCCGGGTCGCCGAGGCCGGGGTGTTCGCACTCGCCGCACCCGAGGCGTACGAGGGTGTCGGGCCGCTGCCGGTCGAACTGGCCGTGGCCTGCGTGGAGTTGGGGCGGCATGCGATGCCGGGCCCGCTGGTGGAGACGGTCGCAGCGTCCGCCCTGCTCGCCCGGCTCGCGGAGCTCGGCGAGGAGGGCCCGGCCAAGCGGCTGCTGCCCGGGATCGTGTCGGGCGCGTGCGCGGCGAGCGTGCTGTTCCCTGGCGCGAGCCCGTACGCGCTCGACGCGGACGCGGCTGACGTGGTGCTCGCGGTGACCGGCCAGGAGGTGCGGCTCGCGCCGGGCCATGGCCCCGTCCAGCCCTCGGCCGACCCGGCCCGGCGCCTTTCCCGCCCGCTGCCCGGCGGTGAACTCCTCGCCACCTGGCCCCAGTTGGAGGAGGCTGTCGCGTATGCCACGCTCTGGGCGCGGCTCGCCGCGGCGGGCCAGTGCCTGGGGATCGCCGAGGCGCTGCTTGCCCGGACCGTGACGTACGTCAAGCAGCGCACCCAGTTCGGGGCGCCCATCGGGTCCTTCCAGGCGGTCAAGCACCGGCTCGCGGACACGCTGGTCGCGGTGGAGTTCGCGCGGCCGCTGCTGTACGGGGCGGCGCTTTCGCTCGCGCCCGGCGATGTGGCCGCGGCGAAGGTGACGGCGGGCGAGGCCGCGTACGCCGCCGCCCGCACCGCGCTGCAGCTGCACGGTGCGGTGGGCTACACCCAGGAGCTCGACCTGTCGCTGTGGCTGAGGAAGGCGCGTCCGCTGAGGGACGCGTGGGGGACGCCGCCGGAGTGTCGCGCGGCAGTGCTGGGCGGCTGAGCGGAGTGTTTGCCCGGGTGCCGGGGGCTCGGCCCCCTGCACCCCGCAGCTCAGTGGACCTGGCCCGTGGGGCGGACCACTACCTGGTTCACCTCGACCCCGGCCGGCTGGGCCAGCGCCCACACGATCGCTTCGGCCACGTTCTCCGGGGTCATCGCCGGGCCGTCGGGGACCACGCCCGTCGGGTGGCTCGACCAGAACGGGCTGTCCACGCGGCCCGGCGCGACCAGGGTCACGCCGACGCCGGAGCCGGTGACCAGGACCCGGGTGTTCTCGGCGAGCGAGGTCAGCGCGCTCTTGCTGACCGAGTACATGTTGCCCGGGGTGTTCTTGATGCCCGCCGTGCTGCCCACCATCACGATGCGGCCGCCGCTCTCGGTGAGCGCGGGCAGCGCGGCCTTCACCAGGACGGCCGGGCCGAGCACATTGACCATGAGCATCTCGCGCCAGTGCTCGGGGTCGCCGTTGGCGAGGTTGTCGTGCGTGGAGAACCCGGCGTTGGCCACGACGTGGTCGAGCCGCCCGAAGTTCTTGACGGTCGCCTCGACGGCCGCGCCGATCGACGTGAGGTCGGTGGTGTCGGCGGCGACCGCCAACATCCGCTCCCCCGCGCCGAGTTCAGCAGCGAAGGCATCCAGCTTCGCCTGGTCGCGGCCGGTGACGGCGACCCGGTGGCCGCCGTCCAGGAGCCGCCGGACGGTCGCGGCGCCGATCCCGCTCGACCCGCCGGTGACAAGGGTGACCGCGCCGTTGTTGTGCTCGCTGCTCATGAACTCCCCTGGATTCTCGAACCCGTCGCATACCCAGGGCGACTGTAGCCCGGCGCCTCAGGCGTCTTCGCGGAGGCTCTCCTCACTGTTGCCGCGCCGCAGCGTGCGCAGGGCGGTGCCGGGTCGCCAGGCGCGTACGACCAGTTCGTCGTTGTCCAAGCCCGTGTGGACGACCTCGGTCAGCTCGCCGCGGAAGAGGTGGAACGGCTCGGGCGGCTCGACCTGCGCGGCGTAGGCCGCCTTGACCGCGGGGTCGGTGACCTCCACGGCCCGGCCGCTGATCCGTACGTCGCCGTCGGCCATCTCGGCGTCCGGGCCCGGGTTGGCCTGCACCGCGAAGCGCGGGTCGCGGCGCAGGTCGAGGGCCTTCATCGAGTTCGGCATCATGCCGAGCCACAGCTCGCCGTCCCGGAAGTCCACCTCCAGGCCGGTCACCCGGGGCGAGCCGTCCTTGCGCAGGGTGGCCAGGACATGGTGCTTGTACTTGTCGAACCGGGCCTCGACGAGCCCGGCGAACTGCGCCTCGGCCTGCCGGAACTCGCTCCAGCCGACCGCCGCGTTCCCTGTCTCCTTGGTTGCCATGCCTCCAGGAAACCTCAGATACCCGACATCTCCTGTCCGGATTGCCGCGCCGGGAGGGTGACGACGGCCGCATGCCCCTCGGCCCGCACCACCGCGCCGCCCTCGTCGGTGAGCACCGCGTCGTACGGACCGAGGCGTACGCCGTCGACCTGGGCGGGTGCGTCGAGCGCGACGATCAGGGCGGGCCCGGCGACGCCGAGTCCGCCCCGCACCACGGCGACCGCCGGGGCGGGGCGGCCCCTGCGGAACATCACGTTGAAGTTGACGACGGGGCCGGCCAGGAGGCGGCAGTCGGTGGGGGCGTCGCCGGGGAAGTGCTGCGGCACGAACCGCTCGTCCACCAGGCGGCGTTGACCGTCCACGGTGAGGTCCATTCCGGCGCCCTCGACGACGGTGAGGATCCGGTCCACACCGGGAAACCCGGAGAACGGGCCGTCCGCGCCGACCTCTGCGAGGCTGACCCGCCACTCGAAGTCCGCGGTCCCCGCGCCTTCGGGGTGAGCGGCGATGCCCCGGGTCACCCCACCGCCGTTCTTCCACGGCACGGCCTTCCTGGCGGCGGCCCGCAACACGTTCACCGTACGATTCCTTCCGCCCGGGCGGCGCGCAGCCACTGCGGGAACTCGCCGAGCAGCCGGTCGTAGAGCTGGGCATCACTCACCCCGCGCGGGTCGGTCCCGGCGGCGAAGAACCCGGCGTTGTCGACGCAGCGGTATTGGGGGACGGCCAGTTCGTCGAGTCTGCGCAGGAAGTCGAACTGGTGGCCGCGGGGGTTGCCGAAGCCGATGAACTGCCAGAACATCGGCAGGGTGGCCGCTTTGCAGACGTACCGCTCGGCCGCGAGGCGGCTGCTGGGGCCGCCGTCCGTCTGGAAGACGACGAGCGCGGGGGCGTCCGCGCCGCTCTCCAGGTAGTGGTCGATGACCGCGTCCATCGCCACGTGGTAGTCGGTCCGGCCCATGTGGCCGAGGTTGGCCACGATGCGCTCGATGCGCCCGTGGTGGTTCTCCAGGGCGATCTCGGTCTCGGCGTCGATGCCGGTGGAGAAGAACACCACCGGCACCCGGCCGTCGTCGTCGAGGTGCGCGGAGAGGCCCAATACCCGGTCGGCCAGCGCCTGCACGCTGCCGTTCCTGAAGTACGGGCGCATCGAGCCGGAGTAGTCGACGACGAGGTAGACGGCGGCGGTCTCGTCGTCGAGCCCGTGCTTCTCCAGGGACACGGCGGCGCTCTTGTAGAGGGAGACGAGCGCGGGCGCGGCCTCCTCCACGTTGCGGAGGGACAGTGCGGGCATGCGGCGCGTCTCCGTTCACTCGCCGGGGCGCGGGGGCCGGAGTGATGAGGGTACGCCAGCTTTGGGGGCGGTTGTTGGGGGTGCGAGTCGGCCCCGCCGGGCGGGGGCGCGCTGTGGCGCCCGGCGCCGGGGTCGTCAAGCTCCGCTTGGGGGTGTGGTTGTTCGGGTGCAGGTCCGCTCGGGCTGGTCGCGCAGTTCCCCGCGCCCCTAGGGGGTTGCACCTCCGGCGCCGGAGGCTGGAGGCCCTTCCTGCGTCCGGACCTACGAGGTTTCTCCCTGATCCTGGAAGGCGGGCAGCGCGAAGATCCGCTCCTTTGCTTCGTCCTCCATCAGCTCCACCAGCGGAAGCACCAGTTCCCACAGGTTTTGTTTGTCCACCTCTCTCGTCAGGGCGTCCAGGTCCTCGTCCGTCAGGGCTCCCGCCGCGTCTGCCACCACCTTGCGGGATGCGTCGGGCAGCAGCTCCACCAAGGGGAGGAACTCCGCCCACAGGGCCGTTGCCACTACTGCCGGGACCACTCCGGCCAGGATCGACGGGTCCGTCAGGGAGGGGAGTACTGCCACCGACCGGCGGTCATCCTCGGGCAGCAGGGCCACCAGGGGGAGCAGTGACTCCCACAGGTTCTGGGCGGCCACCGTGCGTACCAGCGTGTCCAGGCGGTCCTGGGGCTGGCGCGCGGCCAGTGTCGCGATGCGGGCGCGCTGGTCCCCCGTCACCATGCCCGCTACCGCCAGGGCCTCGGGCCACAGGCCGTCGGCCGCCGAGGCGATGACTTGGGCCAGGCGCTCCTCGCCCATCAACTCGATGATCCTGCCCAGCCGTTGGGGCTGGTCCACCGCGAAACCCGTGCGCAGCACCACCGCGTCGTCCACCTGCGGCAGGATCCGGGTCAGCGCCGAGTCGCGCAGGTGGCCGACGAAGCGGCCCATCGTGAGGTGGTCGCCGCGTTCGGCGAGGGCGACCGAGATCCGTACGAGCAGGTTCTCGTCCAGGCGGTCCACGATGCCCGCGATGCGGCGCGGGTCCAGGTGGGCGCAGGACGCGGCGGTGAACGCCACCGGGAGTTTCTCGATGATGTCGGCGGCCCGGGCCGGTTCGAGACGGCCCGCGACGGCGGCCGCCAGGCGCGGGCCGAGGGCCTTTTGCGAGATGGCGGCGGCTACCCCGGCCGGGACGAGTTTGGTGGCCCGGGCGATGCGGTCGAGCATGTCCGGCATGCCGTCGAACAGGGCGGCCACCGCCTGTTCGCGGAGCTTGTGCAGGTCCTCGGCGGGTAGGGCGGCCAGGAAGGCCAGGTGCTCGGGGCGCTCGTCGAGCAGGGCCGCGATCTTCTCGGTCTCCGCGCGGTTGCGGAGCTTGTCCATGGCCGGCCTCACTTGAAGAGGATGCGGCGGACGGGGCCGCGGGCGAGGGCGGGCACCAGTTGCAGGGCCTCTTCGGCGGCCTCGCCGAGACCGGCCGCCCGGCTTTCGCGTTCCTTGCGCAACACGCCTGCGAGGAAAGCGAGTTGATCGGTCGTCAGCTCCGCCAGGGAATCCGGCGGCGCGGCCCCCAGCTCCGTAATCAACTGCGACAGCGCTTCGTTGCTCAACGGATCCTCCCGGTGGCGGACGGCGGCTCGTCCCGAGAGTGGAGCGCAGCTGACTAATAGTCAATACGTGGCGCGGGCCGTGGCCCGAACACGCCGCGGCGCCCGCCCAGTCGTCCGGTCGGGGACAGTGGGGCGGGCGCCGGTCAGTTCCGCACGTCGTTGTACGGGACGATGAGGGGTACTGGACCGTGGGGCGTCAGACGGTGAGTGCGCGGTCCGTGGGGCGGATCGGGGCGGGCAGGTCGCTCGCGCCGGTCAGGTAGCGGTCGACGCCGCGCGCCGCGGAGCGGCCCTCGGCGATCGCCCAGACGATCAGGGACTGGCCGCGGCCCGCGTCACCGGCGACGAACACGCCGTCGACGTTGGTCGCGAAGTCCGCGTCGCGCGCGACGTTGCCGCGCTCGTCGAGCTCCAGGCCGAACTGCGCCACCAGGCCATTGGCCTGGTCGGTGCCGGTGAAGCCCATGGCGAGAGTGACCAGCTGGGCGGGGATCCTGCGCTCCGTGCCCGGCTTCTGGGTCAGCTTGCCGTCGACGAACTCGACCTCGACGAGGTGCAGGAACTGGACGTTGCCGTCCGCGTCGCCCTCGAAGTGGGTGGTCGAGACCGAGTAGACGCGCTCGCCGCCCTCCTCGTGCGCGGAGGTCACCTTGTAGAGCATGGGGAACGTCGGCCAGGGCTGGCCCGGGTTCCGCTCGTCGCCCGGCTTGGGCATGATCTCCAGCTGGGTGACGGAGGCCGCGCCCTGGCGGTGGGCGGTGCCCACGCAGTCCGCGCCGGTGTCGCCGCCGCCGATCACAACCACGTGCTTGCCCTCGGCCGTGATGGGGGGCGCCACGAAGTCGCCCTCCTGCACCTTGTTGGCGAGCGGCAGGTACTCCATCGCGAAGTGGATGCCGTTCAGCTCGCGGCCCGGGACCGGCAGGTCGCGCGAGACCGTGGCGCCGGCCGCGATGACGACCGCGTCGTAGCGCTTGCGCAGCTTCGCGGCGTCGATGTCGCGGCCGATCTCGACCTCGGTACGGAACTTGGTGCCCTCCGCGCGCATCTGCTCGATGCGGCGGTTGATGTGCACCTTCTCCATCTTGAACTCGGGGATGCCGTAGCGCAGCAGGCCGCCGATGCGGTCGGCGCGCTCGTACACGGCGACCGTGTGTCCGGCCCGGGTCAGCTGCTGGGCGGCGGCCAGGCCCGCCGGGCCCGAGCCGATGACCGCGACGGTCTTGCCGGAGAGGCGCTCGGGCGCCTGCGGCTTGACGTCGCCCGTGTCCCACGCCTTGTCGATGATGGAGACTTCGACGTTCTTGATGGTGACGGCCGGCTGGTTGATGCCGAGCACGCACGCCGACTCGCAGGGCGCCGGGCACAGCCGCCCGGTGAACTCCGGGAAGTTGTTCGTGGCGTGCAGGCGCTCGGAGGCGGCCTGCCAGTCCTCGCGGTAGGCGTAGTCGTTCCACTCGGGGATCAGGTTCCCCAGCGGACAGCCGTTGTGGCAGAACGGGATGCCGCAGTCCATGCAGCGCCCGGCCTGCTTGCTGATGATCGGCAGCAGCGAACCGGGAACGTAGACCTCGTTCCAGTCCTTGACTCGCTCGCCCACCGGGCGGGTCTTGGCGACCTCGCGCCCGGTGGTCAGGAAGCCCTTGGGGTCAGCCATTGGTCGCCGCCTCCATCATCTTCTCGGTGGTCTCCTGCTCGGAGAGACCGGCGAGCTCAGCGGCGTCCTTGGCGGCGAGCACTGCCTTGTACGTGGTCGGGATGATCTTGCTGAAGCGGTCCACGTTCACGGACCAGTCGGCGAGCAGCTTCTCGGCGACCGTCGAGCCGGTCTCCTCGAAGTGGCGGCGCACGACGTCGTGCAGCCACTGCTTGTCGGTGTCGCTCGGTGTCTCGATGGCGTTCAGGTTCCCGGAGTTGACGTTGTCGCGGTCCAGGTCGACGACGTAGGCGGTGCCGCCAGACATGCCGGCCGCGAAGTTGCGCCCGGTCTCGCCGAGGACGACCGCGTGGCCGCCGGTCATGTACTCGCAGCCGTGGTCGCCCACGCCCTCCGAGACGACGGTGGCACCCGAGTTGCGGACGCAGAAGCGCTCGCCGGTGCGGCCCCGCAGGAACAGCTCGCCGCCGGTCGCGCCGTACGCGATCGTGTTGCCCGCGATCGTCGAGTACTCGGCGAGGTGCTCGGCGCCGCGGTCCGGGCGGACGATGACGCGGCCGCCGGAGAGGCCCTTGCCGACGTAGTCGTTGGCGTCGCCCTCCAGGCGCAGCGTCACACCGCGCGGCACGAAGGCGCCGAAGGACTGTCCGGCCGAGCCGGTGAAGGTGATGTCGATGGTGTCGTCGGGCAGGCCCGCACCGCCGAACCTCTTCGTCACCTCGTGGCCGAGCATGGTGCCCACGGTCCGGTTGATGTTGCGGATCGCGATCTGCGCGCGGACCGGCTGGGCGGACTCGGCGGACTCGGCCTCCAGGGCGTCGGCGGCGAGCTTGATCAGCTCGTTGTCCAGCGCCTTCTCCAGGCCGTGGTCCTGCTCGATCACCGCGTGGCGCACGGCGCCCTCGGGCAGCTCGGGCACGTAGAACAGCGGCTCCAGGTCGAGGCCCTGGGCCTTCCAGTGGGTCACGGCCCGGTCGGTGTCGAGGAGTTCGGCGTGGCCGACGGCCTCCTCGATGCTGCGGAAGCCGAGCTCGGCCAGGATCTCGCGGACCTCTTCGGCGATGAACTCGAAGAAGTTCACCACGAACTCGGGCTTGCCCGAGAAGCGGTCGCGCAGCACCGGGTTCTGGGTGGCGATGCCGACCGGGCAGGTGTCCAGGTGGCAGACGCGCATCATGACGCAGCCGGAGACGACGAGCGGTGCGGTCGCGAAACCGAACTCCTCGGCGCCGAGCAGCGCGGCGATGATCACGTCGCGGCCGGTCTTGAGCTGGCCGTCGGTCTGCACGACGATGCGGTCGCGCAGGCCGTTGAGCAGCAGCGTCTGCTGCGTCTCGGCGAGGCCGAGCTCCCAGGGGCCGCCCGCGTGCTTCAGCGAGGTGAGCGGGGAAGCACCCGTTCCGCCGTCGTGGCCGGAGATGAGGACGACGTCCGCGTGCGCCTTGGAGACACCCGCGGCGACCGTGCCGACGCCGACCTCGGACACGAGCTTCACGTGGATGCGCGCGGCCGGGTTGGCGTTCTTGAGGTCGTGGATCAGCTGAGCCAGGTCCTCGATGGAGTAGATGTCGTGGTGCGGCGGCGGCGAGATGAGGCCGACGCCCGGCGTGGAGTGCCGGGTCTTGGCGACCCACGGGTAGACCTTGTGGCCGGGCAGCTGGCCGCCCTCACCGGGCTTGGCCCCCTGCGCCATCTTGATCTGGATGTCGTCCGCGTTGACCAGGTACTCGCTGGTCACACCGAAGCGGCCGGAGGCGACCTGCTTGATGGAGGAGCGGCGCGCCGGGTCGTACAGGCGGTCCGCGTCCTCGCCGCCCTCACCCGTGTTGGACTTGCCGCCCAGCTGGTTCATGGCGATGGCGAGCGTCTCGTGGGCCTCGCGCGAGATGGAGCCGTACGACATGGCACCGGTCGAGAAGCGCTTGACGATCTCGGAGACCGGCTCGACCTCGTCGATGGAAATCGCTTCCCGGTCCGACTTGCTGTTCTTACTTGTCTTGAGGGCGAAGAGGCCGCGCAGCGTCATGAGGCGCTCGGACTGCTCGTTCACGCGGTCCGTGTACTTCTTGAAGATGTCGTACCGCTTGTTGCGCGTGGCGTGCTGGAGGCGGAAGACCGTCTCCGGGTCGAACAGGTGCGGCTCGCCCTCGCGGCGCCACTGGTACTCGCCGCCGATCTCCAGGGCGCGGTGCGCCGAGGGGACGCCGGAGGCGGGGTAGGCCTTGGCGTGCCGGGCGGCGACCTCGCGCGCGACCACGTCGAGCCCCGCGCCGCCGATCTTCGTCGCGGTGCCGATGAAGTACTTCTGGACGAAGGCCTCTTCGAGACCGACGGCCTCGAAGACCTGGGCGCCGCGGTAGGAGGCGACCGTCGAGATGCCCATCTTGGACATGACCTTCAGGACGCCCTTGCCGAGCGCGTAGATCAGGTTGCGGATGGCCTGCTCGGGCTCCAGCCCCTCGATGAAGGTGCCGGCCCGGACCAGGTCCTCGACGGACTCCATGGCGAGGTACGGGTTGACCGCCGCGGCACCGTAGCCGATGAGCAGCGCGACGTGGTGCACCTCGCGGACGTCACCGGCCTCGACGAGCAGACCCACCTGGGTGCGCTGCTTCGTGCGGATGAGGTGGTGGTGGACGGCGGCGGTGAGCAGCAGCGAGGGGATCGGCGCGTGCTCGGCGTCGGAGTGCCGGTCGGACAGGACGATCAGACGGGCGCCGTCCTCGATCGCGGCGTCGGTCTCGTTGCAGATGGCCTCGATGCGGGCGGCAAGGGCGTCGCCGCCGCCGGAGACCCGGTACAGGCCGGAGAGCGTGGCGGCCTTCATGCCCGGCATGTCGCCGTCGGCGTTGATGTGTATCAGCTTCGCCAGCTCATCGTTGTCGATGACCGGGAAGGGCAGCGTGACGCTGCGGCACGAGGCGGCGGTGGGCTGGAGCAGGTTGCCCTGCGGGCCCAGCGTGGAGCGCAGGCTGGTCACGAGCTCTTCGCGGATGGCGTCCAGCGGCGGGTTGGTGACCTGCGCGAACAGCTGGGTGAAGTAGTCGAACAGCAGCCGGGGGCGCTCGGAGAGCGCGGCGATCGGCGAGTCCGTACCCATGGAGCCGAGCGGCTCGCCGGCGGTGCGGGCCATCGGGGCGAGGATGACGCGGAGCTCTTCCTCGGTGTAGCCGAAGGTCTGCTGGCGGCGGGTGACCGAGGCGTGGGTGTGCACGATGTGCTCACGCTCGGGCAGGTCCTCCAGCTCGATCTCGCCGGCTTCCAGCCACTCCTGGTACGGGTTCTCGGCGGCGAGGGACGCCTTGATCTCGTCGTCCTCGATGATGCGGTGCTCGGCGGTGTCGACGAGGAACATCTTGCCGGGCTGCAGACGGCCCTTGCGGACGACCTTCGCCGGGTCGATGTCGAGCACGCCGACCTCGGAGGACAGGACCACGAGGCCGTCGTCGGTCACCCAGTACCGGCCGGGGCGCAGGCCGTTGCGGTCGAGGACCGCGCCGACCTGGGTGCCGTCGGTGAAGGTGATGCAGGCCGGGCCGTCCCAGGGCTCCATCATCGTGGCGTGGAACTGGTAGAAGGCACGGCGTGCCGGGTCCATCGACTCGTGGTTCTCCCACGCCTCGGGGACCATCATCAGGACCGAGTGCGGCAGCGAGCGGCCGCCGAGGTGGAGGAGTTCGAGCACCTCGTCGAAGGACGCGGAGTCGGAGGCGTCCGGCGTGCAGACGGGGAAGATCCGGTCGAGCTTGCCCGCGCCGGAGTTGAACAGGCCGGAGGCGAGCTGGGACTCGCGGGCCACCATCCAGTTGCGGTTGCCCTTGACCGTGTTGATCTCGCCGTTGTGCGCGACGAAGCGGTACGGGTGGGCCAGCGGCCAGGACGGGAACGTGTTGGTGGAGAACCGCGAGTGCACGAGGGCGACGGCGGTGGCGCAGCGGCGGTCGGAGAGGTCCGGGAAGAACGGCTCCAGCTGGCCGGTGGTCAGCATGCCCTTGTAGACGATGGTCCGGGCGGAGAGCGACGGGAAGTAGACACCGGCCTCCCGCTCGGCGCGCTTGCGCAGCACGAAGGCCTTGCGGTCGAGCGCGATGCCGTTCAGGGCACCCGCGGGGTCCGCGACGAAGAGCTGGCGGAAGGCGGGCATGGTGGCGCGGGCGCCGTTGCCGAGCAGTGCGGGGGTGACGGGGACCTCGCGCCAGCCCAGAACGGTGAGCCCCTCTTCACCGGCGATCGTCTCGATCCGTGAGACGGCCTCGCCGGTCTCCTCCAGGGGCAGGAAGGCGATACCGACGGCGTACGAGCCTGCCTCGGGCAGCTCGAAGTCCGTGACCTCGCGCAGGAACGCGTCCGGAACCTGGAGCAGGATGCCGGCGCCGTCACCGGAGTCCGGCTCGGAGCCGGTGGCACCGCGGTGTTCCAGATTGCGCAGTACGGTCAGGGCCTGCTCGACCAGCTCATGGCTGGCAACACCGGTGAGGGTGGCCACGAACCCGACGCCACAGGCGTCGTGCTCGTTACGGGGGTCGTACATCCCCTGCTGGGCGGGGCGACCGTCCATGGGCGACCAGGCGTCGGAACGCATCGGCTCTCCCGTCGTCGTTAGTGGCATTGGGGGCTCCCTGCTCGATCTGGGGTCCCCCCTGCCCGAAGCGGATTCGAGAGCTTGGGGGGAGAGAGCATTGGGGAGGCGTAGCCGAGGGACGACGTTGGCCCTCTGCGAAATTTCGTGCAGGTTACATGATGGAACGTATCTCGGGAACCGGATAGTGCATTCCAGCATGCGGACACCCAGGGGTGCGGGCTTCATTGCCCACGAGGGCGCACGCGGGCGTGCTGGTTGGGTGTGTACGGCCTATGCCCGGCGGTAAAAGATCCGAAACCGCCGAGTAACGATTACTTATGTGGCCCTATGCATACTCCGCCATTCTACGGCTCGCGGCGGGAAAGCGCGCAGGACGTACGTCACACGGGGCGGCGCCGAATGGCCCCGCCCCGTGTCATGACCTCGGTGTTCGTCAGCCGATGGCGGTACCGAAGAAGGAGCCGATGCCGAAGGTCAGGGCGGCCGCGGCACCGCCGAGGGCCAGCTGGCGCAGGCCGCTGAACCACCACGAGCGGGCCGTCACCTTGGCGACCACCGCGCCGCAGCCGAAGAGGCCGATCAGCGCGAGCAGCACCGCGGGCCACAGCGCGGTCGCGCCCAGCAGGTACGGCAGCAGGGGCAGCAGCGCGCCGAGCGCGAAGGAGGCGAAGGAGGAGACCGCGGCCACGGTGGGCGAGGGCAGGTCGGACGGGTCGATGCCGAGCTCCTCGCGGGCGTGGATCTCCAGCGCCTGCTCGGGGTCCTGCGAGAGCTGGCGGGCGACCTCGCGGGCGAGCTTCGGCTCGACGCCGCGCGACACGTAGAGCTCGGCGAGCTCGCGCTCCTCGTCGGCCGGGTGCTTGCGCAACTCCCGCCGCTCGATGTCGAGTTCGGCCTCGACGAGCTCGCGCTGCGAGGCGACCGAGGTGTATTCGCCGGCCGCCATCGAGAAGGCACCGGCCGCGAGACCGGCGAGGCCGGTGATGACGATGGTCTGGTGCGAGACCTCACCGCCGGCGACGCCGGTCATCAGGGCGAGGTTGGAGACCAGGCCGTCCATCGCGCCGAACACGGCCGGGCGCAGCCAGCCACCGTTGACATCGCGGTGGGTGTGGTTGTCGCGGTGCGCCTCGTGCAGCGTCGCTTCGGTATCGATGATGGACACAGCTATCCCCTTGCTTTCAGCAGCGGGCACTTCACGTCCCGCGCCCCCTCAACACCGTCGAAACTACGCTCGATGTAAGGGCCGCGCCAGCAAGTAAGGCCTTACTTAGTGAGGTTGGGCTCAGTAAGCAAGGCCTTCCTGAGGGGCTCGGGAGACGTCGCACACGGCCTTCGTCGAACGCGCCGGGCACCCCGCACCGACGGAACCGGCCGCCCAGGGTGGACAATCCCGGCATGACCCGGATCACCGTGCTCGGCAGCACCAACATGGACCTCGTCGCGTACGTCACCACCGCGCCGCGCAGCGGCGAGACCGTCACCGGCCACGAGTTCCGCACCATCCCCGGCGGCAAGGGCGCCAACCAGGCCGTCGCCGCCGCCCGGGCCGGGGCGGAGGTGGCGATGATCGGCGCGGTCGGCACGGACGAGTTCGGCGACCGGCTGCGTGCCACGCTCGAACACTCGGGTGTCGACATCGATCTGCTGCGCACCACCGAGGGCCCCTCCGGCACCGCCCACATCGTGGTCGACAAAGACGGCGCCAACGCGATCGTCGTCATCCCGGGCGCCAACGGCTCGGTCACCTCGCTCAGCCACGCGGACCGCGCGATGATCGCCGAGGCGCGGTCCCTGCTGATCCAGCTGGAACTGCCGATGAGCGCGGTCCTGGCGGGCGCGGAAGCGGCCCGGCGCAACGGGGTCCGTACGATCCTGACCCCCGCGCCCGCCCGGCCGCTGCCCCCCGAGCTCCTCGCCGTCACCGACCTGTTGGTGCCCAACGAGCACGAGGCCGCGACGCTGACCGGCATCTCGGGCGACCCCGAGCGGGCCGCGGGCGCGCTCCTCGCGCACGTGCCCGAGGTCGTGATCACCCTGGGCGCGCGGGGCTGCCTGTACGCGTCCCGGGCGCAGCCGGAGCCGGTGGCGGTGCTTGCCCCGCCGGTCACCGCCGTGGACACGACAGGTGCGGGCGACACCTTCGTGGGAGCCCTCGCGGTGGCTCTGGCCGAAGGCCGCCCGATGACGGACGCGCTGACCTGGGCGTCCACCGCGGCCGCGCTCTCGGTGCAGCGGCCGGGGGCGGCCACGTCGATGCCGTACCGCGCGGAGATCGACGCGTAAGGGGTCGTACGGGGCTTTCACGCGTGAGCCCCCGCTGGTGCCGGGATACCGGCAACGGCGGGGGCTCAGCCATGTACGGGCAAGTGCCTCAGGCCTTCTTGGGCTCCGGCTCCGATGCCACCGAATCCGCCTTGGGCTCGTCCGTCGGCTCGGCGGGGTCGCCCTTGTCCAGAGACACGGACTCGTCACCCTTTTCCGCAGAGGCATCGGCATCGTCCTGCGCACCCGGCTCGACGATCTCCTCGCGGCCTGGCCGCAGCTTCGCCGAGATCACGATGTAGGCGACCGCGAGCAGGAAGACGCCGCCCGCCGTCCAGTCGTTCAGGCGCAGGCCCAGGATGTGGTGGGCCTCGTCGACCCGCATGTACTCGATCCAGAACCGGCCCACGCAGTACGTGGCGACGTACAGCGCGAACGCCCGGCCGTGGCCCAGCTTGAAGCGGCGGTCGGCCCAGATGATCAGGAAGCCGGCGCCGACGCACCAAAGGGACTCGTACAGGAACGTCGGGTGGTAGGTGCCCGCGATCCGGTTCGGGCCCTCGGTGATCTTCAGCGCCCAGGGCACGTCGGTGGGGCGGCCGTACAGCTCCTGGTTGAACCAGTTGCCCCAGCGGCCGATCGCCTGGGCGAAGGCGAGGCCGGGGGCCAGCGCGTCGGCCCAGGCGGGGAGCGGGATGCCCCGGCGGCGGCAGCCGATCCAGGCGCCGACCGCGCCGAGCGCGACCGCGCCCCAGATGCCGAGGCCGCCCTCCCAGATCTTGAAGGCGTTGACCCAGTCCTCACCGTCGCTGAAGTACAGCTGGTAGTCGGTGACGACGTGGTAGAGCCGGCCGCCGACGAGTCCGAAGGGCACCGCCCAGACGGCGATGTCGGCGACGGTGCCGGAGCGGCCGCCGCGGGCGACCCACCGCTTGTTGCCGTACCAGACGGCGACGAAGACACCGATGATGATGCAGAAGGCGTAGCCGCGCAGCGGGATCGGTCCGAGGTGGATCACACCGGTCGACGGGCTGGGGATGAAGGCAAGTTCCATGGCAGGGTCGACGCTACCGTGCCGGGCGGGCGCAGCGGCAACCCGCCCGGCAACTTATGAGTAACGAGAGGCCCGGGGCTCAGGAGGCCGGGCTCGCCTTTCCGGCCGGCTTGCCCTTGTTGGCCTGGGTGACCCACTTCTTCAGGTTGGCCGCGGTGATCTGCTCGTTGCCCTTCGCCGGGAAGATCGATTCGCCGTTGAGCTGCACGGTCGGCGTGCCGCTGAACTTGCCCGCCTGGAACGCCTGGTTGGACTTCACGACCCAGCTGTTGTGCGTGCCGTTCTGGACGCAGGAGCGGAAGGCGGGGGTGTCCAGGCCCGGCACCTTCTTGGCCAGATCGAGCAGCTTGGCGTTGTCCGCGTACGCGTCGTCCATCTCGTCGGGCTGGTTGGTGTAGAGGACGTCGTGGTACGCGGAGAACTTCCCCGCGTCCTGCGCGCAGCCCGCCGCGTTGGCCGCGTGCAGCGAGCCGCCCCCGCGGGTCTTGTCGTCGATGAGGGTGACCAGGTGGTACTGGACGCGGATCTGGCCGCTGTTCACCAGCTCGTGAACGGTGGCCCTGAGGCCGTTCTCGAACGCGGCGCAGGCCGGGCAGCGGAAGTCCTCCCACACCGTGAGCGTGGACGGCGCGTCGGCGGCGCCGACCCGGATGGCCGGCTTGTCCTTGTCGTCGGCTCCGGCGGGAGCCACCACCGGGCCGCTCGTGCTCGCGCTCTTGGCGTTGTCGCTGCCGCCCGCGTTCGCGGCGATCACGCCGATCACGGCGGCCAGGCCGAGCACGCCCACCACTGCTCCGGCCACGATCACCTGCCGTCGGCGGCGCTCGCCCGCCTTCTGCTGCTCGCGTTGTTGGATGAGCCGGTCTCGCGCGGCCCGCTTCGCATCACGGTTGTCACTCACACCCGCAGCAACGAACCGGGGAGGCACGCCCGTGCCTCCCCGGTCCCGTTTCCACCCTTACGGGTTATCCGTGTGATGAGCGCGCTACGACGCCCGGCGAACGCCCTCGGCGAGCTCGGCCGCCAGTTCCCGTACGGCCACCAGGCCCGCGGCGTGGTCCGGCGCGTCCAGCATGCGCTTGACGAAGGCCGAGCCGACGATCACGCCGTCGGCGAAGGCCGCGACCTCCTTGGCCTGGACCGCGTTCGAGACGCCGAGGCCCACGCAGACCGGGAGTTCTGTGGTGGCCCGGGTCCTGCGCACCAGGTCCTCGGCCGAGGCGCCGACCGACTCCCGGGTGCCCGTGACGCCCATCAGTGAGGCCGCGTACACAAAGCCCGAACCGGCCGCCGTGATCGTGGCGAGGCGGTCGTCCTTGCTGCTCGGGGCGACCACGAACACCGTGCCGAGGCCGTGCTTCTCGGCGTGCTCGCGCCACACCCCGGACTCCTCGACCGGCAGGTCGGGCAGGATGCAGCCCGCGCCGCCCGCCTCGGCGAGCTCGGCGGTGAAGCGCTCGATGCCGTAGCGGTCGATGGGGTTCCAGTACGTCATGACCAGGACCGGCTTGCCGGTGGCCGCGTGGGCCTCGCGGACGGTGCGCAGCACGTCGGCGATCTTCACACCGCCCTTGAGAGCGATGTCGTCGGCGGTCTGGATGACCGGGCCGTCCAGGACCGGGTCGCTGTGCGGCAGGCCGACCTCGACGACGTCGGCGCCGCCGTCGAACACGGCCTTGACCGCCTCGATGCCGCCGTCGACGGTCGGGAAGCCGGCCGGCAGGTAGGCGATGAGCGCGGCCCGGTTCTCGGCCTTCGCCCGGGCGAGGGTGTCGTTCAGCAGCTCTACGTTCCCGCTCACTTCGCGTCCCCCTCGTTTTCACCGTCGTACAGGCCGAAGTAGCGCGCGGCCGTGTCCATGTCCTTGTCGCCGCGGCCGGACAGGTTGATCACGATCAGCCCGTCCTTGCCGAGCTCCTTGCCGACGTCGAGCGCGCCCGCGAGCGCGTGCGCCGACTCGATCGCCGGGATGATGCCCTCGGTGCGCGAGAGCAGCCGCAGGGCCTGCATCGCCGCGTCGTCGGTGACCGCGCGGTACTCGCCGCGGCCGATGTCCTTGAGGTAGGAGTGCTCCGGGCCGATGCCCGGGTAGTCCAGGCCCGCCGAGATCGAGTAGGGCTCGGTGATCTGGCCCTCCTCGTCCTGGAGGACGTACGACCGTGAACCGTGCAGGATGCCTGGCTCGCCCGCGGTCAGGGTCGCCGCGTGCTCGCCGGTCTCGACGCCGTGCCCCGCGGGCTCGCAGCCGATGAGGCGTACGGAGGCGTCCGGGATGAAGGCGTGGAACAGGCCGATCGCGTTCGAACCGCCCCCCACACAGGCGACGGCCGCGTCGGGCAGGCGTCCGGCGCGCTCCAGGATCTGGCGGCGGGCCTCGACGCCGATCACGCGGTGGAAGTCGCGCACCATCGCGGGGAAGGGGTGCGGGCCTGCGACCGTGCCGAACAGGTAGTGCGTGCGGTCCACGTTGGCGACCCAGTCGCGGAACGCCTCGTTGATGGCGTCCTTGAGGGTGCGGCTGCCGGAGGTGACCGGGACGACCTCGGCGCCCAGCATCCGCATCCGTGCGACGTTCAGCGCCTGGCGCTGGGTGTCGATCTCGCCCATGTAGATGGTGCATTCGAGGCCGAACAGCGCGCAGGCGGTGGCCGTGGCGACGCCGTGCTGGCCCGCTCCCGTCTCGGCGATGACGCGGGTCTTGCCCATGCGCTTGGTGAGCAGCGCCTGGCCGAGCACGTTGTTGATCTTGTGCGATCCGGTGTGGTTCAGGTCCTCGCGCTTGAGGAAGACCCGGGCGCCACCGGCGTGCTCGGCGAACCGGGGCACCTCGGTCAGGGCGCTGGGCCGGCCGGTGTAGTTGACCATGAGGTCGTTGAGCTCGGCCGCGAAGGCCGGGTCGTGCTTGGCCTTCTCGTACTCGACGGCCACCTCGTCCACCGCGGCCACCAGCGCCTCGGGGATGAATTTGCCTCCGAAGGCGCCGAAGTAGCCCTGGGGGCTGGGGACTTGACCCTCGGGGTCGGGTACGAAGAACTCGTTCTCGTTGGACATGCGGATACCTCGCGGGGGCGTTGCAGCCCCGGTCCTGGGTCGGCTTGATGGCATGAGTGCGCCCAAACGCCGCAGGTGATGAGGTGACTGCGCGACTACCGGCCCGTCGTGGCCGGTCGCGCGGTTCCCCGCGCCCCGGGGAGGGGCGTGGGACTCATGCGGCGCTCAGGGCTCCGCGCCATCGCATGCCGTTGACCTGGCCCGGCTCCGAGCCGATCACGTACCGCACACGCCGTCCGTGCACCCGGCGCGCCGGAGCGCGGCAGCCGCGGGGGCGGCAGCCGGGTGCGAGGCGGACGGCAATGGACATGGGGTCAGCCCCGCCCGTGGCGCAGGGCCGGGTGGGCGCCCGCCGCGACGAGGTCGGCGACGGCCGCGCGCGGGTCCTTGCCGGTGACCAGGGACTCGCCGACCAGGACGGCGTCGGCGCCCGCGTTGGCGTACGCGATGAGGTCGTGCGGGCCGCGGACGCCGGATTCGGCGATCTTGACGATGTGGTTCGGGATCTCCGGGGCGACCCGCTCGAACGTGGTGCGGTCGACCTTGAGGTCCTTGAGGTTGCGCGCGTTGACGCCGATGATCTTGGCGCCCGCGTCCACGGCCCGGTCGACCTCGTCCTCGTCGTGCACCTCGACCAGCGGGGTGAGCCCGATCGACTCGGCGCGCTCGATCAACGACACCAGGGCCGGCTGTTCCAGGGCGGCCACGATCAGCAGCGCGAGGTCGGCGCCGTAGGCGCGGGCCTCCCACAGCTGGTACGCCGTGACGATGAAGTCCTTGCGCAGGACCGGGATGTCGACCTTGGCGCGGACGGCCTCCAGGTCGGCGAGCGAGCCGCCGAAGCGGCGCTGCTCGGTCAGTACGGAGATGACGGACGCGCCGCCCGCCTCGTAGTCGGCGGCGAGGGCCGCGGGGTCCGCGATGGCGGCGAGCGCGCCCTTGGAGGGGCTGGAGCGCTTGACCTCGCAGATGACCTTCACGCCGTCGCCGCGCAGGGCCGCGACCCCGTCACGGGCCTGGGGCGCCTTCTCGGCGCGCTCCTTCAGCTCGTCGAGGCTGACACGCGCCTGCCGCTCTGCGAGGTCGGCGCGGACGCCTTCGATGATCTCGTCGAGCACACTCACGCGAGCGGCCCCCTTCCGGGACGGTGATGTCGGTCAGGACGAGGGTGACCCTCACGAGCGGTCACGATCAGCCATGACGATGGTATCCGCACCGGAGCGAAGGGGTCGCATCCGGTTGACCGGCGTCCCAATAATTGGGACGCCACCTGCGGATTTACCAATTCCGTCAGGGCGCGAGTACCGAGCCGAACGGCAGGTTCCGGACCACCGAGAAGATCACTACGACCGATCCGATCAGCCACCACTGGCGATCGCTCGGCGCGAACCGCAGGGGCAGCCCCCGGGCCGAGCGGACGGCCCACAGGACCCAGCCCACGGCGAAGAGCAGATAGCCGGCGACGGCCAGCGCGTTGGAGTGGACGGCCGCCGCGAAGTGCCCGGTGATGAAGTCGTGCGCGCTGCGCAGCCCGCCGCAGCCCGGGCAGTAGAGGCCGGTGAACCGGAACAGCGGGCAGACCGGGTAGTGGCCCGGCTGGTTCGGGTCGACCAGGCCCACGTACGCGAAGGCCGAGGCCACCGCGCCGAGCGTGCCGAGCGGCACCAGGAGCCTCTTGACCGGGGTGCCCGGCGCGGCGGCCGGACGCGCCGGAGTGCCGGGCATGGCGGCCGGGCGGGCCGGGGCGGGGTTCGGCCGGTCTGCGTCCACTGGGCGATTGTCCCCGTTCACATGGAAAGGCGCAGCCCGTGCGGGGGCTGCGCCTGACTGGATGGCGGGCGGGTTCAGCCGGCCTGGGCCTCAAGGCGGGCGCGCACCTCGGCGGCGGCGTCCTCGCGCATGCGCGCGATCTCGGGCGTGTCCTTGGGGGTGCCGAGGCCGGCCATCTTCATGACGCCGCCGACGACGGCGGCGATGCCGAGGAGTGCGATGCCGGCCCAGAAGCCCGCCGGGTTGGCGGCCACTATGAAGACGCAGGTCACGCAGAATCCGATGAAGGCAATGATGACACCGGTCCAGGCTGCCGGGGTGTGGCCGTGGCCGCTCTTCGCCATGGGGGTTGCTCCTCGTAGGTGTTTCCGTGTTGTTTGTCGTTGTCGGCGCTGCTGTCGGCGCTGTTACCGGCGTCTTTTCCGCTGCCACCGCTGTCGTCGAACCCGACGCTCCACGCCATTGTCCCGCACCGGAACGGATGCCCGAGTGCGGGGGTCAGCTCTCGCGCGTCGGGTCCTCGCCGCGGTCCAGCGCCTTCCAGAGTTCCTCGGGGCGCTCCGGGTCGGGCGCGGTGCGCGCCTTGCGCGGGCGGGGGGTGCCGTCGCGCTCGTAGCGGCCGCCCATCGCGGGCCAGGACGTGCCGAAGCGGAGCGCGAGCAGCCCGGCGAGCAGCAGCAGGGCGCCGCCCGCGACGGCGACGTAGGGCCAGCTGGTGTGGGTGAGCGCGTTGATCGTGGCGGCTGCGTCGCCGCTGGCCTTGGCCGCCTTCTCGTCCAGGGCGGCGCTGTCGCCGACGCCGAGCCAGGCGGTGACGGCGGCCCCGGCACCGCTGAGTGCGAGCAGCACCGAGACCACGACGCGGCCCGGGCCGCGCACCGCGAAGACGGCCACCAGGGCGGCGAGGCCGACGATCGCGAGGGCGGAGGGCACGCCGGTGATGTCGCCGCCGGAGGCCTTCAGCGGCAGCGCTCCACCGCCGACGGCGGCCTGGCCGTGCGCCCAGGTCTGGCCGGAGGCCATGAGGACGACGGCGGCGCCGACGGCGCCGGCGAGCAGTGCGGCCGCCAGGCTGCGGCGGCCGCCGCCGCGGGCGGACGGCGCGGCTGCTTCGGCACGGGGCTGGGGTACGGATGCGGCACTCACGTACTCCACTATCGCCTGCGCGCGGCCCGGCGCCGCACCCGGGGCCCGCGTCCTTCCCCACGCGGGGCGGCCCAGGGGAACCAAGGGCGCGCAAGCGCTGGGCCATCGATCGGCCATCGGCTGCCCCCGAACCGCCCGGGTTCTGTCCCCGAACGGGCCTCGAAGGCAAAGCGGCGACAGAGATTCCCGCCGTCTCCTCGTTGGCATGACCGGGTCACCCCTGGGTTCACCGCCGGTCCGGGTCGCGCACCACGCGGCACGGCCTGCACAGCGCACCCGCACGTCTCCTGGTTGACCCACCTCACGGAGGAAGCAAGTTGCGCAGATCCCTCTCCCCCACCGCCCTGGCCGCGGCAGCGCTCGCCCTGGCAACTCCCCTCGCCCAGGCGGCCACCACCCCTTCGACGGCGGCGCACGTCACCACCGTCCGCTCCTGCGCGGCCCCGACGCGACTGGACGTCATGGCCTGCAAGGCGCTCAAGGTGACCGGCGGCACGGTGAAGTCCGCCGACGCCGAGCGCGCGCTGACCGCCGCCGCGCCCTCCGGCTACGGCCCCGCCTCGATCCAGTCCGCGTACAAGCTGCCGTCCTCGACGGGGGTTCGGGCAGGACCGTGGCGATGCGTCGCCATCGGTGAGCTACAGCACCGAGTGCCCGGCGTCCTCCCGCTATGTCACCGCGGTCGGCGGCACCTCGCTCAACTCCGCCTCCAACAGCCGCGGTTGGACCGAGAGCGCGTGGAGCGGCGCCGGTTCCGGCTGCTCCGCCTACGACGCGAAGCCGAGCCGGCAGAAGGACACCGGCTGCGCGAAGCGGACCGTCGCGGACGTCTCGGCGGTCGCCGACCCGGCCACGGGCGTCGCGGTGTACGACACCTACGGCGGCGGCCCGGGCTGGGAGGTGTTCGGCGGCACCAGCGCCTCCTCGCCGCTGATCGCCGCGGTGTACGCGCTTGCGGGCACCCCGTCCTCGGGCTCCACGCCGGCCTCGTTCCCGTACGCCCGCACCGGTTCGCTCAACGATGTGACGAGCGGCCCCAACGGCAGCTGCTCGCCGGCCTGCCTGTGCAGGTCGGGCAGCGGCTACGACGGCCCGACGGGGCTCGGCACCCCGAACGGGACCGCCGCGTTCACCGGCTGAGCCGGTTGGCCGTGTTGACCGCGCGCAGGACGGCGGCCGCCTTGTTGCGGCACTCGTCGTCCTCCGCGACCGGGTCGGAGTCGGCGACCACGCCGGCTCCGGCCTGCACGTACGCGGTGCCGTCCCGCAGCAGTGCGGTGCGGATGGCGATCGCCGTGTCGGAGTCCCCGGCGAAGTCGAGGTAGCCGACACAGCCGCCGTAGAGCCCGCGGCGGCTGGGTTCGAGCTCCTCGATGATCTGCATCGCGCGGGGCTTGGGGGCACCGGAGAGCGTGCCGGCCGGGAAGCAGGCCGTCAGGACGTCGAAGGCGGTGCGTCCCTCGGCGACCCGGCCGGTCACCGTGGACACGATGTGCATGACATGGGAGTACCGCTCGATCGACATGAAGTCGACGACCTCCACCGAGCCCGGTTCGCAGACCCGGCCCAGGTCGTTGCGGCCGAGGTCGACGAGCATGAGGTGCTCGGCGCGCTCCTTGGGGTCGGCGAGCAGCTCGTCGGCGAGCGCCTGGTCGTGCTGCGGGGTGGCGCCGCGCGGCCGGGTCCCGGCGATCGGGTGGACCATCGCGCGGCCGTCCTCGACCTTGACGAGCGCCTCGGGGCTGGATCCGACGACGTCGAATCCGTCGAAGCGGAACAGGTACATGTAGGGCGACGGGTTGGTCGCGCGCAGCACCCGGTAGACGTCCAACGCGCTTGCCGCGCAAGGGGTTTCGAAGCGCTGCGAGGGCACCACCTGGAAGGCCTCGCCGGCCCGGATGCGCTCCTTGATGTCCTCGACGGCGTCCTGGTAGGCCTTGCCGCCCCACAGCGCGGTGTACTCCGGCAGCTCGGAGGCGGGCAGCGCGACCGGGGCGTACGTGGCGGGCTCGGCGAGGTCGGCCTCCATCGCGTCGAGGCGGGCCACGGCGTGCTCGTACGCCTCGTCGACACCGGTGTCGAGGTCGTTGTGGTTGATCGCGTTGGCGATCAGGAGGACCGAGCCGTCCCAGTGGTCGAGCACCGCGAGGTCCGAGGTGAGCAGCATGGTCAGCTCGGGGAGGCGGAGGTCGTCGCCGCCGTGCTCGGCGATCTTTTCGAGCCGGCGCACGATGTCGTAGCCGAGGTAGCCGACCATGCCGCCGGTGAAGGGCGGCATTCCTGCGACCAGGTCGCGCGGGGTGTGCAGGGCCTCGACGGTGGCCTTGAGGGCCGCCAGCGGATCACCCGAAGTGGGGACGCCGACCGGCGGCGTGCCGATCCAGTGGGCCTCGCCGTCGCGGGCGGTGAGGGTCGCGTCGGAGCGCACGCCGACGAACGAGTACCGCGACCAGGAGCGCCCGTTCTCCGCTGATTCCAGCAGGAAGGTGCCGGGCCGCTCGGCGGCGAGCTTGCGGTAGAGACCCACCGGCGTGTCGCCGTCGGCGAGCAGGCGGCGGTGGACGGGGATGACCCGGCGGTCGACGGCGAGCCCGCGGAAGGTGTCGAGGTCCATGACTACTTCCCGAGGTCGAGCACGTCGGCGTCGAAGCAGGTGCGGTCCCCGGTGTGGCAGGCGGCGCCCTCCTGGTCGACCTTGACCAGGAGCGTGTCCGCGTCGCAGTCCAGGGCGACCGACTTCACGTGCTGGACATGCCCGGAGGTGTCCCCCTTGACCCAGTACTCCTGACGGCTGCGCGACCAGTACGTGCAGCGGCCGGTGGTCAGGGTGCGGTGCAGGGCCTCGTCGTCCATCCAGCCGAGCATGAGCACCTCGCCGGTGTCGTACTGCTGGGCGATGGCCGGGACCAGACCGTCGGCGCTGCGCTTGAGGCGGGCGGCGATGGCGGGGTCGAGATTGCTGGTCATGACCCCATTCTGCCGTGGCCGGCGGGGCTCCCGGGCGGTGCGTCCACTGTCCGGACGACGGCCGCGGCCGTACGCTGGCGGACATGTCGACCCATGCCAAGCGTGAACGGCTTCTGCTCGCCGACCTGTTGGAGGCGGCGGGCCCCGAGGCACCGACCCTCTGCGAGGGCTGGACGGCCCGTGAACTCGCGGCCCATGTCGTGGTGCGCGAGCGGCGCCTCGACGCGGCGGGCGGGATCGTGATCCCGGCCCTGAAGAACCGCCTCGACCGGGTCCAGGCGGAATTCGCCGCGAAGCCGTACGAGGAACTGATCCAGCTCATCCGCACCGGCCCGCCGAAGTACTCCCCGTACAACTTGAAGCAGGTCGACGAGGGCGCCAACGCGGTGGAGTTCTATGTGCACGCCGAGGACGTCCGGCGGGCGCAGCCGGACTGGACGCCCCGCGAGCTCGACCCGGTGTTCTCGGACGCACTGTGGTCCCGCCTGGAGAGGGCGGCCCGGGTGATGGGCCGCAAGTCGCCGGTGGGCATCGTGCTGCGCCGCCCGGACGGCCAGACGGCGGTGGCGCACAAGGGCACCCCGGTGGTGACGGTCACCGGCGAGCCGGGCGAGCTGACGCTGTTCGCGCACGGGCGCCAGGAGGCGGCGCAGGTCGAGCTTGAGGGCGACAAGGAGGCGTCGACGCGGGCGCTGGAGGCGAAGCTGGGGATCTAGGGGGCGGACCGTCGGTCATGCGGGGGCCGCGTGTGACCCACCCCCTGGGCCCCGGCCTTCGGCAGCTCGGCGCGGCGCAGGTGGCCGGAGGCGAGTCCGATCACCGCGCCCGTCGCGCACACCGCCGCACTGGCCAGGAACACCGGCGTGGTGCCCCAGGCGCCGATGGCCGCGCCCGCCAGCGGATAGCCGAGCGGTGCGATGCCCATCGTGAACAGGGACGCCACCGCGGTGACCCGGCCGAGGTAGCCGGGCTCCGTCGCGGTCTGCACCAGCGCCCCGCACAGGGCGCCGCTCAGCCCGGCGAGCAGGCCGATGAGGATCCCGGCGCCCGCGGCGAGCGCCACCGAGGGGGTGTACGCGAGGGCACCGATCGCGGTCGCGCCGCCGAGCAGGGACACCGGCAGGACGAGCCCGGCGCGGGGGATCCGGCCGCGTACCGAGAGCAGCAGCGAGGCGGCCCCCGCGCCCGCGCCGAACGCCGCGACGATCCATCCCATGCCGGCCGCGCCCCAGCCCCGCTCCTTCGCGAGCAGGGTGAGCCCGATGTTGAGCGGGGCGGCGAAACCCAGCTCGCTGACGGCTATGACCGGCATCAGCGGGGCGAGCAGGGCATGGCGGCGGATGTATCGCAGCCCGTCGGCGAGCTCCCGCAGCGCGGGTTCCTTGACCTTCGCGTCGTCGCCGGGCAGCCGGGCGATGCGTACGCGCACCAGCAGGGCGGTCGAGACGGCGAACAGGACGCCCGCCACGGCGAAGGTGGCCGCGGTCCCGCCGAGCGCCACGGCGAGCCCGCCGAGCGGGGCCCCGGCGATGTTGGCGACCCGCGCTCCGATCCCCTTGAGCCCCTGCACCCGGGCGAGTTCGCCGGGGCCGGTGAGCCTGGGCGGCAGCGCGCCGAGCGCGGGCAGCAGCACGGCGTCGACGGCCCCGAAGACCAGCGCGAGCACGATCAGGAGCCATAATTCGGGGCCCGTGACCAGCAGGGTCGCGGCCATGCCCAGGATGATCAGGCTGCGGGCGGCGTCGCTGCCGATGACGACCCGGCGCGGCCCGAACCGGTCGGCGACCACGCCGCCGCCGAGCATGAGCAGCGCCCTGGGCACGGCGCCCACCGCGAGCACGAGCCCGGCCTGCCCCGGGCTCCCGGAACGCGCCGCGGCCCAGGCCAGCGCCATGTAGTACACGCTGTCGCCGACGAGGGACGAGGTGTACGCGGCGAGCCACCGCAGCACGTTGCCGTCGCGGTGGGCGGGGCGGGCGGGGGCGCTCGGTATGAGGGTGGTGGGTTCCGGCATGGCAGGGCTGCTCTGGGACACGGAAGTCCTCTCAGACACGGAAGGGGAAGCCGTACAGGTGGACCGCGACCTTTTCGCGGCCCTCGGTGTCGCCCGCCTCGATCGCGGCCTCGCCTCGCTGCCTGTACTTGCCCAGCACGGCGTCCAACTCCTCGTCCAGCGCGTGCAGTTCGGCCGGCGTCAGGTGGGCCATGTACTCACCGCTGAACGAGGCGGTGGCCCACTCCTGGCCCCAGGCGGACATGGCGTCGAGGAAGGCGCGGTAGAGCTCGATCCGCTGCTCCAGGAGGAGCCGGGTCACCGAGGTGTGCACGGCGACCTTCTCGGGGGCGTCCTTGAAGTCCTCGTGGCGGTAGCTGATCCCGTCCGACGCGGGCTGCCACCAGCGCTCCCGCCCGTCCGCGCTCTGCGACTCGGCCTCCTCGACGAGGCCGTGGTCGGCGAGCTTGCGCAGGTGGTAGCTGACGAGGGAGACGGCCTCGTCGACCTGGTCGGCGAGCTGGGAGGCGGTGGCGGAGCGGGCGTTGTAGAGCGCGCGGTAGAGCCTCATGCGGAGGGGGTGGCCGAAGGCCTTGAGGGTGTCTACGTCGGTGATTCTGCGGTTGCCCTTGGGTGCCATGGGGTCCACCGTAGATAGGAAAGAAATGTTGCGCAATAAAAGTTGCGCAAGAAGTGCTGCGTATCCTTCCAGGGTTGGCTCCCCACCCCGCCCCTTCCCGAGACCCTCCGGGGGTTGGAAGGGGTGAGCCGGGTTTCCTGGGGCTCCGCCCCAGACCCCGTTCGCGCCTTAAGGGCGCTCGTCCTCAAACGCCGGACGGGCTGGGTATGCCGGTGCTGGCCAGGGTCAACCCTGCTAGGGGCGCGGGGAACTGTGCGACCAGCCACCCACGGCCCGCACCCGAAGGCCGTGCCCGCCAGCGGCGAGGGCGGGGTCAGCGGACCGAGTGGCCCGCTTCCCTCAGGGTTTGCTTCACCTGCGCGATGCGCAGATCACCGAAGTGGAAGACCGACGCCGCCAGGACCGCGTCCGCGCCCGCTTCGATCGCCGGGGGGAAGTGGGCCAGGGTGCCCGCGCCGCCCGAGGCGATGACCGGGACGGTCACATGGCGGCGGACCGCCGCGATCATCTCCGTGTCGTAGCCGTCCTTCGTGCCGTCCGCGTCCATCGAGTTGAGCAGGATCTCCCCCGCCCCCAACTCGGCCGCCCGGTGCGCCCATTCGACCGCGTCGATGCCCGTGCCCTTGCGGCCACCGTGGGTTGTCACCTCGAAGGTGCCCGATTCGGTGCGCCTGGCGTCGACCGAGAGGACCAGGACCTGGCGGCCGAAACGCTCCGCGATTTCGCGGATCAGGTCGGGGCGGCCGATGGCGGCCGTGTTCACGCCCACCTTGTCCGCGCCCGCCCGAAGGAGCTTGTCGACGTCGTCCGCGCTGCGCACGCCGCCGCCCACCGTGAGCGGGATGAAGACCTGCTCCGCCGTGCGCCGCACCACGTCGTACGTGGTCTCGCGGTTGCCGGAGGACGCCGTGATGTCCAGGAACGTCAGCTCGTCCGCGCCCTCGGCGTCGTACAGCTTGGCCATCTCGACCGGGTCACCGGCATCGCGCAGGTTCTGGAAGTTGACGCCCTTGACGACCCGGCCGTTGTCCACGTCCAGGCAGGGAATCACTCGTACGGCCAGAGTCATGATCCAGAACCTCCCCGGTACGCCTCTACCTCGACCTCTACGACCAGGCTCGGGTCCACGAAGCCCGACACGATCAGCATCGAGGCCGCCGGGCGCACGTCGTCGAAGAGTTCCTTGTGGGCTCGGCCCACATCGTCCACGTCCCGGGCATGGGTGATGTACATACGGGTGCGGACCACGTCCTGACGGCCGAGGCCCAGGGACTCCAGAGCCTTGATGGCGACGCCGAACGCGTTCACCGCCTGCTCGTACGGGCCGCCCTCGTCGATGCGGCCGTTGGTCACCGACGTACAACCGGCAACCAGGACAAGGCCGTTGGGGAGTTCCACCGCGCGGGAGTAGCCGAAGCGCTCCTCCCAGGGGGCGCCGGAGGAGATCTTGCGGATCCCGTCGCTCATGCGGCAACCGCCTTGAGCGCCTCTTCCAGCGTGAAGGCCTTCGCGTACAGGGCCTTGCCGACGATCGCGCCCTCGACGCCGAGCGGGACCAGTTCGGAGATCGCTCGCAGGTCGTCCAGCGAAGACACCCCGCCGGACGCCACCACCGGCTTGTTCGTGGCCGCGCAGACGTTGCGCAGGAGCTCCAGGTTCGGGCCCTGCAGCGTGCCGTCCTTGGCGATGTCGGTGACGACGTAGCGCGCGCAGCCCTCGGAGTCCAGGCGCGCCAGCGTCTCGTACAGGTCGCCGCCGTCGCGGGTCCAGCCGCGGCCGCGCAGCGTGGTGCCGCGCACGTCCAGGCCGACCGCGATCTTGTCGCCGAACTCGGCGATGACCTTGGCGACCCACTCCGGGGTCTCCAGGGCCGCCGTGCCGAGGTTGACGCGGGTGCAGCCGGTGGCGAGGGCCGCGGCCAGCGAGGCGTCGTCGCGGATGCCGCCGGACAGCTCGACCTTGATGTCCATGGCGCCCGCGACCTCGGCGATCAGCGCGCGGTTGTCGCCGGTGCCGAACGCGGCGTCCAGGTCGACCAGGTGCAGCCACTCGGCGCCGGAGCGCTGCCAGGCGAGGGCCGCCTCCAGGGGCGAGCCGTAGGAGGTCTCGGAGCCGGACTCGCCGTGGACGAGGCGTACGGCCTGGCCGTCGCGGACGTCGACGGCGGGAAGGAGTTCGAGCTTGGCAGCCATCACAGGGTTCCGATCCAGTTGGTGAGCAGCTGGGCTCCGGCGTCGCCGGACTTCTCGGGGTGGAACTGGGTGGCCCACAGCGCACCGTTCTCCACCGCGGCGACGAACGGCTCGCCGTGAGTGGCCCAAGTGACCCTGGGGGCACGGATCTTGGGGTTGGTGACTTCGAGGCTCCAGTCGCGTACGGCGTAGGAGTGCACGAAGTAGAAGCGGGCCTCGGCGTCCAGGCCGGCGAACAGCTCGCTGTCCTCGGGGGCCTTCACCGTGTTCCAGCCCATGTGCGGCACGACCGGGGCGTTGAGCGGCTCGACGACGCCGGGCCACTCGTCCAGCCCCTCGGTCTCGACGCCGTGCTCGATGCCTCGCTCGAAGAGGATCTGCATGCCGACGCAGATGCCCATGACCGGGCGGCCGCCGGAGAGCCGGCGCCCGACGATCCAGTCGCCGCGGGCGTCGCGCAGGCCCTTCATGCAGGCGGAGAAGGCTCCGACGCCGGGCACGAGCAGCCCGTCGGCGTTCATGGCCCTGTCGTAGTCCCGGGTGATCTCGACGTCGGCGCCGACGTGGGCGAGGGCACGCTCGGCGGACCGTACGTTGCCGAAGCCGTAGTCGAAGACGACGACCTTCTTGGTGGTTGCGCTCATGACCAGACGTCCAGTCGCAGAATGCCGGCGGCCAGGCACATCGCGGCGCCGATGGACAGGAGCACGATCAGGCTCTTCGGCATCCCCTGCTTGACGAAGGAGATGACTCCGCCGATCAGGAAGAGGCCGACCACGATCAGGATGGTGTTGAGACCGTTCATGCTTACAGGGCACCCTTGGTGGAAGGAAGGATTCCGGCGGCGCGCGGGTCACGCTCCGAGGCGTAGCGCAGCGCCCGGGCGAGCGCCTTGAACTGGCACTCCACGATGTGGTGCGCGTTGCGCCCGTACGGTACGTGGATGTGCAGTGCGACCTGGGCCTGGGCGACGAAGGACTCGAAGATGTGCCGGGTCATCGTCGTGTCGTACTCGCCGATCATCGGCGCCATGTTCTCGGGCTCGGTGTGCACGAGGTAGGGGCGGCCCGACAGGTCGACGGTCACCTGGGCGAGCGACTCGTCCAGCGGGACGGTGCAGTTGCCGAAGCGGTAGATGCCGACCTTGTCGCCGAGCGCCTGCTTGAAGGCGGCGCCGAGCGCGAGCGCGGTGTCCTCGATGGTGTGGTGGCTGTCGATGTGCAGGTCGCCGTCGGTCTTGACGGTGAGGTCGAACAGGCCGTGCCGGCCGAGCTGGTCGAGCATGTGGTCGTAGAAGCCGACGCCTGTCGACACATCGACCTTTCCGCTTCCGTCGAGATCGATCTCGACGAGGACGGACGTCTCCTTGGTGGTGCGTTCCACTCTGCCAACGCGGCTCATGCGCTCTGCTCCTTCTTGAGTTGACGGACCGCGTCGAGGAACGCGTCGTTCTCGGCCGGGGTGCCCGCGGTGACCCGCAGCCGTCCCGGTACCCCGTTGTCCCGGACCAGGACGCCCCGGTCGAGGATCCGCTGCCAGACGGTGTGGCTGTCGTCGAAGCGGCCGAACTGGACGAAGTTGGCGTCCGATTCGGTCACTTCGTAGCCGATCGCGCGCAGCTCGGTGACCAGCCGGTCCCGCTCCCGCTTGAGCTGCTCGACATAGCCGAGCAGGGTGTCCGTGTGCTCCAGGGCCGCGAGCGCGGTCGCCTGGGTGACGGCGGACAGGTGGTAGGGCAGGCGGACGAGCTGGACGGCGTCGACCACCGCGGGGTGCGCGGCGAGGTAGCCCAGGCGCAGCCCGGCCGCGCCGAAGGCCTTCGACATGGTCCGCGAGACGACCAGGTGGGGGCGGCCCTCGATGAGCGGGAGCAGCGAATCGCGGTGGCTGAACTCGACGTACGCCTCGTCCACGATCACCATCGTCGGCTTGACGGCCTGGGCCGCCTCGTACAGCGCGAGGACCGTCTCGGCGGCGACCGCGGTGCCCGTGGGGTTGTTGGGCGAGGTGATGAAGACGACGTCCGGCGCGTGCTCGGCGATGGCCTGCTCGGCCGCGGCGAGGTCGATGGTGAAGTCCTCGTTGCGGGGCCCCGAGATCCAGCCGGTGCCGGTGCCGCGGGCGATCAGGGCGTGCATCGAGTACGAGGGCTCGAAGCCGATCGCGGTGCGGCCGGGGCCGCCGAAGGTCTGGAGCAGCTGCTGGATGACCTCGTTGGACCCGTTGGCCGCCCACACGTTCTCGACCGCGACCGGGTGCTTGCCGGTGCGGGTGAGGTACTTGGCGAGTTCGGTGCGCAGCTCGACCGCGTCGCGGTCCGGGTAGCGGTTGAGGCCCCGTGCCGCCTCGGCGACCCGCTCGGCGATCCGCGCCACCAGCGGCTCGGGCAGCGGGTACGGGTTCTCGTTGGTGTTCAGCTGGACGGGAGTGTCCAACTGGGGCGCGCCGTAAGGGGACTTGCCGCGCAGCTCGTCCCGTACGGGGAGGTCGTCGATTCCGAACGTGGTCACTTCTGTGGCACCTTCCAACCGCTGTGCTGGTTCGGTTCGGCTCCGCCAAAACGCGCCTTCAGGGCGGCGCCGTGCGCGGGCAGGTCCTCGGCCTCGGCCAGGGTCACCACGTGGTGGGTGACCTCGGCGAGCGCGTCGCGCGTGTAGTCGACGATGTGGATGCCGCGCAGGAAGGACTGGACGGACAGGCCCGAGGAGTGGCAGGCGCAGCCGCCGGTGGGCAGCACGTGGTTGGAGCCGGCGCAGTAGTCGCCGAGCGAGACCGGGGCCCAGGGGCCGACGAAGATCGCGCCCGCGTTGCGGACCCGGTCGGCCACGGCCGCGGCGTCGGCGGTCTGGATCTCCAGGTGCTCGGCACCGTACGCGTCCACGACCTTGAGGCCGTCTTCGAGCGAGTCGACCAGGACGATCGCGGACTGGCGGCCGCCGAGCGCCGGCTTGATCCGGTCCTCGATGTGCTTGGTGGCCGCGACCTGCGGCTCCAGCTCCTTCTCGACCGCCTCGGCAAGCGCGAGGGAGTCGGTGACCAGGACGGCGGCCGCGAGCGGGTCGTGCTCGGCCTGGCTGATCAGGTCCGCGGCGACGTGCACCGGGTCGGCGGTGTCGTCGGCGAGGACGGCGATCTCGGTCGGGCCCGCCTCGGTGTCGATGCCGATGCGGCCGGTGAAGTAGCGCTTGGCGGCGGCGACCCAGATGTTGCCGGGGCCGGTCACCATGTTCGCGGGCGCACACTCTTCGGTTCCGTACGCGAACATGGCGACGGCCTGGGCGCCGCCGGCCGCGTACACCTCGTCGACGCCGAGCAGCGCGCACGCCGCCAGGATCGTCGGGTGCGGCAGACCGCCGAAGTCCGCCTGCGGCGGGGACGCGAGCGCGATGGAGGTGACGCCCGCCTCCTGCGCGGGGACGGCGTTCATGATCACGGAGGACGGATAGACCGAGCGGCCGCCGGGCGCGTACAGACCAACGCGCTCGACCGGCACCCACTTTTCGGTGACGGTGCCGCCGGGCACGACCTGGGTGGTGTGCGCGGTACGACGCTGCTCGCGGTGGACGATGCGGGCGCGCCGGATGGACTCCTCCAGAGCGGCCCTGACCTGCGGGTCGAGCTCCGCCAGGGCCTCCTTGAGAGCCTCGGCCGGCACCCGCACCCGGTCCAGCTGCACACCGTCGAACTTCTCCGCGTACTCGATCAGCGCCGCCGTGCCGCGATGATGCACGTCCTCGCAGATGGGCCGCACCTTCTCCAGGGCGGCTTCCACGTCGAACTCGGCACGGGGCAGCAGGTCGCGCAGGGCGCCACCCTCGGGGAGGGTGTTGCCGCGCAGATCGATTCGGGAGATCACGTATCCAATTCTCTCAGACGGCCCCGGGGCACTGGACGCCTGTATCAGTGGCTGATACGCAACCCGGGGGTCACCCGCTGTCACCCGTGGCCACTAGCGTTCCTCCTGTCAGGGTGGACGGCGAGGGGGACGGCATTGACCGAGGCGCCCGATCTTGGTGAGGCTCCGGACTGGCTCAGCCCGGCGGAGCTCGGCATGTGGCAGGCCTTCCGCAACGGCAGTACCTACGATCTGCGCACCCGCAATCCGGTACGCGACGATCCGTTCGCGACGCGCCCCTGGGGGCCGGAGCGCAGCGTGCGGGCCCGGGTGGTGGCGCTGCTCCTGCTCAGCGGTCCGCCCGCGCTGCCCGGCCGGGTCTCCGCGCTGAAGCTGAACGGGGTGCAGATCACCGGCACGCTCAACCTGTCGGGCGGCACGATCACCCCGTACGTCGAGCTGAACAACTGCCGGTTCGAGAACGAACTCCTGCTCCCCGAGGCCCACTTCACGACCGTACGCATGGTGCGCTGCTCGATTCCGCGGATCGAGGCGGCCCGGCTGACCACCGAGGGCGATCTCCATCTGCCGCACTGCCGGGTCGCGGGCGGCATCCGCCTGACCGACGCGCACATCGGCACCGACCTCCTCATCAGCCAGGCCGTGGTGCACAGCGACCGCAACGGCCGCTCGATCGCGGCCGACGGGCTCTCGGTCGCCCAGGACCTCCAGGCCGATCTGATCGAGTCGTACGGGGAGCTGAGCCTGCGGGCCGCGAAGGTCGGCGTGACGCTGAGCCTGCGCGGCAGCAGGCTGATCAACCCGGACGGCCAGCGGGCCCTGAACGCCCCGCAGCTGATCGTCGAGCGCACCCTGTACCTGACCTCGGCGGCCGTCTACCCGAGCGGCAACCAGGCGGGCACCACTCCGCCGTACGGGACGAACTACACCAACACGCCCGTGCGGGGCACTCTGATCCAGCCGTTCGAATGCCGGGGCGGGCTGCGCCTGGACGACGGGCGGTTCGGGGACGCGGTGGACCTCGCGCAGTCCCGGGTCGTCATGACCGACACCCAGGAGCTGTCGCTGCGCCGCATCCAGACGCCGGAGCTGCGCTTCACCGGGCAGCGTCCCGAGCGCGGCAAGGTGGTGCTCTCCGGGGCCCGGGTCGGCAACCTGGTCGACATGGCGGACAGCTGGCCCGGTCCCGGCCATCTGACCATGAACGGTTTCGCCTACGAGAACCTCATCCCGATCGGCACGTTCACGCTGGCCGAGCGCCTGGACTGGGTGACGGCCGCGACCCCCGAGTACGCGCCCGAGCCGTACGAGCGGCTCGCGGCCGTGCTGCGGGGCAGCGGCGAGGACGCGGACGCCCGCGAGGTGCTGCTCGCCAAGCAGCGCAGGCGCCGCGAGACGCTGCCGCTGGCCGCGAAGGCGTGGGGCGTGCTCCAGGACCTGACGGTGGCGTACGGCTACCGGCCGGGCCGGGCCGCGCTGTGGATGGCCGTCCTGTGGGCGGCGGGCACCCTCGCCTTCTCGCACTACGACCCCCAGCCGATCAAGGCCGACGAGCACCCCGAGTGGAACGCGGCGCTCTTCGCGCTCGACCTCCTCATCCCGGTGGTCAACCTGGGCCAGGACGGCTACTGGAAGCTCACCGGCACCTGGCAGTGGGGAGCCGCCCTGCTGATCATGCTGGGCTGGATCCTGGCGACGACGGTGGCGGCGGGCGCCTCCCGGCTGCTGCGGAGGGGGTGAGTTCCGGGGCCGGCCGAACCGAAGGCTCTCGTACGCGGTCCGCAGGGTTTTCGCGGGTTCCGCGCGAGGTCTTCACGCGCTCCACGCGAGCCTCGGCTGACTGAATTTGCCGGGCCTTGACTCCGTGCCGTACAACCCTCACCACCGATACAGAAGCTTCACAGTGGCCCCCCTGGCGCCGCCCCCACCTGCGGATTTCAATGGTCCGCACCATGACTTTCGTATCCGCGCTGATCCGCACCGCACGGCGGGCCAGGCATACGCCGCTTCTCGCCACGGGTATGCCCGATGGCCGGGAAGTGCTGCTCGATGCCCCCGACGCCCGGCTCGCCCCCGCGCTGGTCTCGGCCGCGCTCGGCGAGTACGAGGCGGCGGCCGAACTCCTCGCCACCACCCGCGAGCTGGCCGAGTGGGAGAACCGCGACCGCTACACGGTCCGGCTCGCGGCCTTCGCGGTCGGCAGACCGGACTGGCTCGCCAACTGGCTGGCGGACGCGCCCCGCGACCCGGACGCGCTGCTCGTGAAGGCGGAGCTCGCGATCGTCCAGGCCTGGGGCTCGCCCGCCCGGGCCGAGCGGCTGCGCGAGGTGGCGCCGCTGATCCACTCGGCGGCCGAGGGCGACCCGTCCGACCCGGTGCCCTGGCGGATCGCACTCGACCACGCCCGCGGCACCCATGCGCCGCACACCGTTTTCGAGGAACTGTGGGGCGAGGCCATACGCCGTTCCTCGCACCACTACGGCTGTCATGTGGCGGCGCTCCAGTACCTCTCGGCCCAGTGGTACGGCTCGCACCGCGAGTGCTTCGACTTCGCCGAGCGGGCCGCCGAGGACTCGCTGCCCGGCTCCCTGATCCGCGCGCTCCCGGCCCGCGCGGCCTTCGCGTATCTGGCGGGCGGCGCGGGCCGGGCCATCCCGTACGAGCGGATCGACGCGGCGGCCGACCTCGGCATCGAGCTGTCCTCCGCCTACGAGCCGGGCGACCCGTGGCCGGCCGAGGTCCGCAATCTGCTCGCCTATGTGCTGGTCGTGCGCAGACGCTGGCCGGAGACGCTGGAGGAATTCCGGCGTATCGGGCCGTATGCCACGTCTTTCCCGTGGCTGCATCTCGCCGCCGACCCGCTGGGGCAGTTCCTGGAACTGCGCGAGTTCGTACGCACCGAGGTCGCCGCGGGCATGCCGTGGGGACGGGACCGCCAGAAGCCCGGACGAGCCCGGTCCGACGGCCATTACGCTTGAGCGTTGTGACCACCGCACGCCTTCCGCTCTTCCCGCTCAACTCGGTTCTGTTCCCCGGGCTCGTCCTGCCGCTGAACATCTTCGAGGAGCGTTATCGCGCCATGATGCGCGATCTGCTGAAGACCGGCACCGACGCTTCGGGCCCCTCCGGCTCCGGCGACGAGGCCGGCGACGAGCCGCGCCGCTTCGCCGTCGTGGCGATCCGCGACGGCCGGGAGGTCGCGCCGACCGCCCCCGGGCTGCCCGACCAGACCGCGCAGCCCGAGAAGGGCCCGGCGGCCGGCTTCGGTTCCGACCCGATCCAGGCCTTCCACCGGGTCGGCTGCGTCGCGGACGCGGCCACCATCCGGGAGCGCTCGGACGGCAGCTTCGAGGTGCTCGCCACGGGCACCACCCGGATCCGCATCCTGTCGGTGGACGCGAGCGGGCCGTATCTGACGGCCGAGTACGAGGAGATCCCGGAGGAGCCGGGCGAGGAGGCGGGCGCGCTCGCCGAGGGCGTCCTTCGCGCGTTCCGCTCCTACCAGAAGCGGCTCGCGGGGGCGAGGGAGCGCTCCCTGGCCGGCACCACGGACCTGCCCGACGAGCCCTCGGTGGTGTCCTATCTGGTCGCCGCGGCCGCGGTCCTGGACGTCCCGGCCAAGCAGCGACTGCTCCAGGCGCCCGACACGGCGACCCGGCTGCGCGAGGAGCTCCAGCTCCTTCGCGCGGAGACCGCGGTCATCCGCCATCTGCCCTCGCTCCCGGCGGTGGACCTGACGCGCGCCCCGACCAGCCCCAACTGACCTACGGGAGAGCCGAGTTGGCCAAGAAGAAGCAGCAGAGCGGGGGCACCCCGGCGACGGTGGCCCTGACGAACGCGGGCACCGCGTTCACCGTGCACGCCTACGAGCACGACCCGTCCTCGGCCTCGTACGGGGACGAGGCGGCGCAGGCTCTGGGGGTCACCCCGGACCGGGTGTTCAAGACGCTGGTCGCCGACGTGGACGGCGAGCTGACGGTCGCGGTGGTCCCGGTGGCCGGATCGCTCGACCTGAAGGCGCTGGCCTCGGCGGTCGGCGGCAAGCGGGCCGCGATGGCCGACCCCGCGGCCGCCGAGCGCACGACCGGCTATGTGCGCGGCGGCATCTCGCCGCTCGGCCAGCGCAAGAGGCTACGCACGGTCCTGGACGACTCGGCGTCCGCACACGCCACAATCTGCGTGTCGGCGGGCCGCCGCGGCCTGGAGGTCGAGCTGTCCCCCGCCGATCTGGCGGCCCTCACGGGGGCGCTGCTCGCCCCGATCGGGCGCGTTTAAGGGCCCCGGGTTCCGGACAAGGTCCGCCGGACAGGCCCTGAGGTCTCGACGTACCTCCCGCCCTCGACTAGAACCCCAGGGCGGGAGGTACGCCCATGTCGAAGCGGACCCGCAAGCGGAAGTGGCGCATCAAGAAGGGCCGGGCCAACCACGGGAGGCGCCCGGCCTGACCCGCGCCGTCAGAGGCCGGCCGCGTCCGGCTTTCCCGGTCCCGGGTCCTCCAGCGGCGGCACGTGCCACACCGGATCCGGGTCCCGGGGCCCGAACAGAGCCGTGAGCCCCAGGTGGACGGCCATGGCGGCGATCGGCCAGGCCAGCAGCGCGCCCTTCGCGTCGAGTTTCAGCGGGGCGTCGAACGTGACGCCCTTGCCGGCCGCCTTCGCCGCGGCCACCACGTCCTGGTCGGGGCCGAACCAGATGCCCAGGCGCCAGGCGAGCACCGAGCCGAGCAGTGCGCCGACCGCGAGGCCGACGACCAGGGCGATGCCGCCCTTCTTGCGGAACAGGAAGACCGCGGCCGCGCTGAGCGCGCCGAATCCGAGCGCGAGCAAGATGAACGTTCCGTCACCGCCGATCGCCTCCTCCCCCTCGGTGTCCTTGAGGAAGACGGCCTTGTCGTCGGCGATCAGCGGCACCTTCGGCGCCAGCCACAGCCACAGCAGTCCGAGCGCCACTCCGGCCAGCGTCACGGCGAGGGCGACGAGCACCGCGTCCCGCAGGTCCTTCTTCATCGCGGGCGCCTCCTCGACGGGCCCGGGCTGCGACCCCCCGGTGTTCGTCTGCCACGGGTCGTTGCCCGGGGGCTGCTGATGGGGCGGTGTCAGAGGTGCGGTCACCCTGACATCGTGCCAGGCGTGTCTGTGCGCTGCCTCACCGGACCGCCGCCCGGCGGTAGGCCCACGCGGCCACGGCCAGCGAGACGACGCCGACGGCCGCGCACACCCCGAGATCGAGCCCGACGAGGGACCAGTCGGGGTGCGCGTCGAAGCTGCGCGCGAACGCCTCCACGCCGTACGTGGAGGGCAGCAGATCACGCGCGTACGCGATGGGTCCGGGCATCCGGCCGGCCGGGAGCACACCGAGCAGCAGCGCCGCCGACATCCCCAACTGGCCGAAGAGCGTGGCGAGTTCCTGCCGCGGCGCGAGCAGCCCGAGGGCCGCGCCGAGTCCGGCGAGCGCGGCTCCGGCGAGCGGGATCACCGCGGCGAGGATCCACAGGTGCGCCATCGGAAGCCCGAACAGGACGCAGCCGAACACGGCCGTCACCGCGGTGCCGGGCACGGTGAAGGAGGCGTACGCGGCGGCCGTGCCGAGGACCACGGACGCGGACGGCACGGGCAGCGTCGCGTAGTGGTCGAGGCCGCCGCCGGCCCGCAGCTGGCCGAAGTACTGGGCGAGCAGGTTGAGCGCGACGAAGGCGACGACGAGCACGCTCGATCCGGCGACCACCGCACGGGCCTCGCTCCCGCCGTCCACCACCCCGCGCATGAGGATCATGATGCCGACGGACTGGAAGGTCGCGACGAAGAGCAGCGGGATCCGCGCGACCCGGGCCCGCGAGAGCTGGGCGCGGTAGACGGCGGCGAGCGCGGGCAGCAGCCGGGCGCGGGGGGCGAGCGGGGCGGCGTCCGCGGCGCCGGGGCGCCGGGCGGCGCCGCTCGCCGGAACCCCCACGGCCTCCACACTGCTCTCCAGAGGAATGGCGCTCACGCCTTCACCAGCCCTTCCGTGCGGCCGCCGAGCGCGAGGTAGACGTCTTCGAGGCTCGGCGTGGCCAGGGTGAAGTCGTCGAGGGCGGCGAAGGCGGGGCCGCCGGTGACGGTGGCGACGGCGGCGCGGGCCCGCTCGGGGCTGAGCCGCAGCGTCCAGCGCCGGCCCGACTCCTGAGCCGAGGCGCGCAGGGCCGCGACCTCGAGGACCTCGACAGGGGCGCGGTCGCGCCACACGAGCTCGACCCGCACCTCGTCGGCAACCTTGGCCTTGAGCCCGGCGGGGGTGTCGCAGGCGATGACCTTGCCCCGTTCGACCACGGCGACCCGGTCGAGCACGGTCTCGGCCTCGATGACGTTGTGGGTGACGAGCAGGACGGTCGCGCCGCGCTCGGCCCGCCGCCGGTCGACGGCGGCCCACACGGCGCGCCGGGCGACCGGGTCCATGCCGGTGGTGGGCTCGTCGAGCACGAGGACGGGGCGCTCGCCGACGAGGGCGGCGGCGAGGCAGGCGAGGCGCCGCTGGCCGCCGGAGAGCTTCTTGAGCGGCCGCCCGGCGATGGCGTCAAGACCGAGTTCGGCCAGAACCGCGTCGCGTTCGGCGCGGGCGTCGCGCAGGGTGAGTCCGCGCAGCCGGCCGGTGGTCTCGGCGGCGAGCGCGACGGTCAGCTCGTCGAGCGCGGTGGATTCCTGGCCGAGGTAGGCGATGAGGCGGGCGGCCCGCTCGGGGTGGCGCACCAGGTCGTGGCCGAGCACGTCGACGGAGCCGGAGTCGGGCCGCATGAGCCCGGTCAGCTGGCGTACGAGGGTGGACTTGCCGGCGCCGTTGGGCCCGAGCAGTCCGAAGATCTCGCCGCGCCGCACGTCGAGGCTGATTCCGTCGGTGGCCCGGACCTCGGGCGTACCGGGCGCACCTCGTCGGCCCCGCGTCGCGGGGTACGTCTTGACCAGGCCCCGCACCGCGCAAACGGTGCCGGCCCGCGCCGCTGCTGTGCCGGTACTCACGGGGAACGAGCCTAAGGGGTCGAAAGACCCACCCCGCCCCGGGGGCGGCCAAACGGCGCCCCCGGGCGTGCGGCTACTCGCCGGCCGGCTGGCGTTCGGCGGCGGCCCTGACGTCGATCTCGCGCCAGAAGCCGGCCCTGATCGCGTACCGGTCGTGCTCGTCGATCTGGTCGTCCTTGTGCGCGAGGAGGCCGAACCGGGCGGCGTAGCGCAGGAGTTCACCGTCGATGCGGTGCGGGATGCGCGGGTACATGGTGGACAGCTTCTGTACGTGCGAGGGCTCGGGGAGGCGTTCCATCCAGCGCCGGGCGAAGACCTGGCCCACTTCGTACGGATCGCCGCCGACGGTGGTGATGTCCTCCTCGCGGTCGGCCCAGCGCTGCTCGGCGCTGGTCAGCTGGGCCAGCGTCGGCAGGGAGGCGGTCTCGGGGGACTCGCCGAGCGCCGCGCCCGGCCGCTCGACCCACCCTTTGTCGGAGGACCAGCGCAGGGTGGCGGCCGAGGCGGGCGCCGGGGCGGCCGGGGCACTGCCGGGCCCGCGCAGCGAGGCGAGGTCCTTCGGCGTCGGCACGCCCTTGACGCCGGTCGGGGCGGGCACCGAGGTGCCGTTCTCGCCGGGGGCCTCGGGGGGCGCGGTGCCGTTGCGCACGGCGGCGGCCTGGGCCTCGGCGGCGCGCTCGGCGGAGGCGGCGAGGGCGGATTCGGGCAGCGGTGCGGAGAGGATCGCGGCGATCTCCGGGCGGGGCGCGGGGGCCGGGGCGCAGATCCCGGTGAGGTCCCTGGCGCGGACGGCCTGGGTGATCCAGGCGCGGTCGAGCACCCGGCGTTCGTCGGCCTCGGCGACCAGGTCCTCGGACTGGTTGTAGTCGCCGTCGGCGGCCTGCACGGCCCACAGGTGGACGGCGACGCCGTGCTCCTTCGCGGACATCAGACCCGGCAGCAGGTCGCCGTCGCCGGTCACCAGGACCACGTCCGAGCAGGCGCGGTTGCGGGCGAGTTCGGTCAGCTCGGCGTGCATCGCGGCGTCCACGCCCTTCTGCGCCCAGCGGCCGTCGCTGCGGGTCAGCGCGCCGAGCCGGACCGTCACCCTGGACATCACGCGCAGCCGGCGGTGCTCGGGCTGCGGGACCCGGTCGGGGGCGCCGTCGAACCAGTAGATACGGAGCAAGGGCTGCTGGGTGTCGGCCTCAGCGCGCTCGCGGAGCCCCTGGATCAGGGCGGCATGGTCGACGGTGATGCGGGAACGAGCCGGTTCCCCGGCGAGCAGACTCGCGGCGGCACCGAGCAGGTAACCGGCATCCACCAGGACGACGCAGCGGTCCATGCGTTCCACCCTCTTTCGGGAACGGAAAAGCCGAAGAAAAAGAAATAACAGGAGCGGGGGTACGGGAGATCACCCAATGAACTTCGGGTTTCCTTCGAGTCTGCCCGACCGCGCAAGGGTTGAGCACCGGAACTCGATCATCGGCGTGGCGGATTGCGGGGTCATCTCCCTGTCACACACGGTAATGATCCGAAATGCGCCCTTCGTCCTTCTGTGTGAGCCTGACAGCGGCCCTGGCCCCGAGTTCCCCCACAGGAGGCAGCACCATGGCCAAGAACAAGAACCGCAAGTCGGGCAGTCAGCAGGACCGCTCCAGCGCCGCCGAGCGCGGCCAGGAGCAGGCGAAGTCCACCGCCTACGAGTCCCAGGCCGTGCCGCAGGCGCAGGCCCAGGGCAGCCCGGCCGATGTTGCCCGTAAGCACCAGCGTCGCTTCGGTCACAACTAGCCGTCATTGCGAGCAGAAGGGGCGCACCCGATGGGTGCGCCCCTTTCCCGTACGGAAACGTCCTGCGAGGTCAGCCGGCCAGGCAGGACGGGCCGAGCAGCACCTTCAGGTCACCGAAAAGGGCCGGATCCGGCTGGACCCGGTGCCGGTCGAGCCGCAGCACGGTCGTCGAGCGCGGCCCCTGGAGCTTGATCCGCACCTCGGTGTTGCCCCGGTGGTGCCCCAGGATCTCGCCGAGCCTGCTGACCATCGGCGGGGTGACCTTCACGGTGGGGATGGTCAGGACGACCGGCGCGTTGGTGCCCGCCGACGACAGGTCGGGGACCATCAGCTCCATCGCGACCAGGCGCGGGACGTCCTCGCGCTTGTCGAGGCGTCCCTTGACGAACACCACCGCGTCCTCGACGAGTTGGGTCGAGACCAGCTGGTAGGTGGCCGGGAAGAACATGCACTCGATGGAGCCGGCCAGGTCCTCGACGGTGGCGATCGCCCAGGCGTTGCCCTGCTTGGTCATCTTGCGCTGGAGGCCGGAGATGATGCCGCCGATGGTGACGATCGAGCCGTCCGAGTAGTCGCCGCCGGTGAGCTGGCCGATGCCCGCGTCCGCCTTGTCGGAAAGCACGTGCTCCAGACCGAAGAGCGGGTGGTCGGAGACGTACAGGCCGAGCATCTCGCGCTCCTGGGCGAGCAGGTAGGACTTCTCCCACTCCACGTCGCCGAACTCGACGTCGAGGCCGAAGCCCGGCTCGCTGCTGTCCTCGTCCATGCCGCCGAAGAGGTCGAACTGGCCCTCGGCCTCCTTGCGCTTGACCTGCACCACGTTGTCGATCATGGGCTCGAACTGGGCGGTCAGGCCCTTGCGGGTGTGGCCCATCGTGTCGAAGGCGCCCGCCTTGATGAGCGATTCCGTGGTGCGCTTGTTGCAGGCGGCGGCCTCGACCTTGTCCAGGTAGTCGGGGAAGGAGGCGAACTTCCCCTTCGCCTTGCGGGAGCGGATGATCGAGTCGACGACGTTCGTACCGACGTTGCGGACGGCCTCCAGGCCGAACAGGATCACGTCGTCGCCCTGGGCGGCGAAGTTGTGCACCGACTCGTTCACGTTCGGCGGCAGCACCTTGATGCCCATGCGCCGGCACTCGTTCAGGTAGACGGCCGACTTGTCCTTGTCGTCCTTGACCGAGGTCAGCAGGGCCGCCATGTACTCGGCCGGGTAGTTGGCCTTCAGATACGCGGTCCAGTAGGTGACCAGGCCGTACGCCGAGGAGTGCGCCTTGTTGAACGCGTATCCGGCGAACGGCACCAGGACGTCCCACAGGGCCTGGATCGCCTGGTCGGAGAAGCCGTTCTTCTTGGCGCCCTCCTGGAAGATGGTGAAGTTCTTCGCCAGCTCCTCGGGCTTCTTCTTGCCCATCACGCGGCGCAGGATGTCGGCCTCGCCGAGCGAGTACCCGGCGATGATCTGGGCGGCCTTCTGCACCTGCTCCTGGTACACGATGAGGCCGTAGGTCAGACCGAGCGTCTCCTTCAGGGGCTCTTCGAGCTCCGGGTGGATCGGCGTGATCTCCTGGCGGCCGTTCTTGCGCTCGGCATAGTTCGTATGCGAGTTCATGCCCATCGGGCCCGGCCGGTACAGGGCCGAAACGGCGGAAATGTCCTCGAAGTTGTCGGGCTGCATCTGGCGCAGCAGCGAGCGCATCGGGCCGCCGTCGAACTGGAACACGCCCAGCGTGTCACCCCGGCAGAGCAGCTGGTACGTCTTCGGGTCGTCCAGGGGAAGCTCCAGGAGCTCCAGGTCGATGCCCTTGTTGGACTTCACCATCTTGACGGCGTCGTCCATGATCGTCAGGTTGCGCAGGCCCAGGAAGTCCATCTTGATCAGGCCGAGCGACTCGCACTGGGGGTAGTCCCACTGCGTGATGGTGACGCCGTCGGTGTGCCGCACCCAGATCGGGGCGTGGTCGACGATCGGCTCGCTGGACATGATCACGCCGGCCGCGTGCACACCCATCTGCCGGACCAGGCCCTCGACGCCCTTGGCGGTGTCGATGACCTTCTTCACGTCCGGCTCGTTCTCGTACATCGCCCGGATCTCGCCCGCCTCGCTGTAGCGCGGGTGCTTGGGGTCGGTGATGCCGGAGAGGTCGATGCCCTTGCCGAGGACGTCGGCGGGCATCGCCTTGGTGAGGCGGTCGCCCATCGCGTACGGGTAGCCGAGCACCCGCGCGGAGTCCTTGATGGCGTTCTTCGCCTTGATCTTTCCGTAGGTGCCGATCATGGCGACCTTGTCGGAGCCGTACTTCTCCGTCACATACCTGATCACTTCGACGCGCCTGCGCTCGTCGAAGTCGATGTCGACATCGGGCATGGAGACGCGCTCGGGGTTGAGGAACCGCTCGAAGATCAGGCCGTGCGTGATCGGGTCGAGGTCGGTGATGCCCATGGCGTACGCGACGATCGAACCGGCCGCGGAACCTCGGCCGGGGCCGACCGCGATGCCGTTGTTCTTGGCCCACATGATGAAGTCGGCGACCACGAGGAAGTACCCGGGGAAGCCCATCTCCAGGATGATCCCGATCTCGTACTCGACCTGCTTCTGGCGGTCCTCGGGGACGCCTGACGGGTAGCGCCGCTTCATTCCGCGGGCGATCTCCTCGCGGAACCAGGTGACCTCGGTGTAGCCCTCGGGGATGTCGAACTTCGGCATCAGGTTCTTCTCGGCGAACATCCCCTCGGTGTCGATCTGCTCCGCGACGAGGAAGGTGTTGGCGCACCCTTCCTGCCAGGCGTCCGAGGAGTCCACCGCGTACATCTCCTCGGTGGACTTGAGGTAGTAGCCCGTGCCGTCGAAGCGGAAGCGGTCCGGGTCCGAGAGGTTCTTGCCGGTCTGGATGCAGAGCAGGGCGTCGTGCGCGGTCGCCTCGTGGGCGTAGGTGTAGTGCGAGTCGTTGGTGACGAGCGGCGGGATGCCGAGCTTCTTGCCGATCTCCAACAGGCCGTCGCGGACCCGGCGCTCGATCTCGATGCCGTGGTCCATCAGCTCCAGGAAGTACTTGCCCTCGCCGAAGATGTCCTTGTAGTCGGAGGCCGCCTGCACCGCCTCGTCGAACTGGCCGAGCCGCAGCCGGGTCTGGACCTCGCCGGAGGGGCAGCCGGTGGAGGCGATGAGCCCCTCCGACCACTGCGAGATCGTCTCCTTGTCCATCCGCGGCCACTTCTGCAGCCAGCCCTCGGCGTACGCGTCCGAGGAGAGGCGGAACAGGTTGTGCAGGCCCGTCTTGTTGTGCGCCCAGATCGTCTTGTGCGTATAACCACCCGAACCGGACACGTCGTCGCGCTTCTGGTGCGGCTGGCCCCACTGGATCTTGCGCTTGTTGCGCCGCGACTCGGGGGCCACGTACGCCTCGATGCCGATGATCGGCGTGACGCCCGCCTTCTTCGCCGAATGGAAGAAGTCGTAGGCACCGTGCAGGTTGCCGTGGTCGGACATGGCGATGTGCGTCATGCCCATCTCATTGCAGGCGTTGAACATGTCCTTGAGCCGCGCGGCACCGTCCAGCAGCGAGTACTGGGTGTGGACGTGAAGGTGCGTGAACGGTGTCTTGGACGTGCCAGTCACGGGTGGGGCCTCCAACGGCAAGAGAGGGTTCGCGGAGCAGGGGGACAGCCTTGGAGTCTACGTCGCCCGGCTGACAACCGAGGGGGAACCGCGGCGCGGAGCACCTCGGTGAGGGGCGGTGGCCGGGCGCGCCGGGCGGGCACTCCGGGGTACGGTCGCGCGTTGGAAGGGGCACACCCCGTCCCCATCGTGACGCAGGCAGTACGCACCAGGAGGCACCCAGCGATGTCGGTCCCGCAGCCCAGCGCGGAGACGCGCGGCGAAGAGATACTCGCCGTTTTCGAGACCGCGTTCGGCGAGCTCCTGGCCGCCGACCCGACCGCTTTCCGGGTCAAGTTCCGCAAGATGGCGGCCTCGGCGTTCGCCTTCTACCGGGGTACGGCCTGCCTGTTCTACGCCGACCTGGAGCGCGAACAGCACGGCGGCCCCTACCTGGACGAGCGCACCGGCCGGGTCTGGATCCACGGCGACCTGCACGCCGAGAACTTCGGCACGTACATGGACGCCAACGGCCGCCTGATCTTCAACGTCAACGACTTCGACGAGGCGTACGTGGGGCCCTTCACCTGGGACCTCAAGCGCCTCGCCGCCTCGCTGGCGCTGATCGGCTACACCAAGGCGTTCAGCGACGAGCAGATCACCTCCCTGGTGCGCACCTACGCCGCCGCATACCGCGAGCGCATCCACGCCCTCGCCTCGGGCGCCAAGGACGACGAGGTACCGCCCTTCACCCTGGACACGGCCGAGGGCCCGCTGCTCGGCGCGCTGCGCGACGCCCGGGCCCGGACCCGGTTCGCGCTGCTCGACTCGATGACCGAGATCCGGGAGTACGAACGCCGGTTCACCGAGGGAGACGGCTCGATCGAGCTGGACGCGGCGACCCGCTACAAGGTCCTCGCGGCGTTCGACGGCTACCTGGAGACGCTGCCCGAGGAGAGCCTGGTGCGCCCGGACTCCTACCGCGTGAAGGACGTCGTCGGGCGCCGCGGAATCGGGATCGGCTCGGCCGGTCTGCCCTCGTACAACATCCTTCTGGAGGGGCACAGCGACGCCCTGGAGAACGATGTGGTGATCTACATCAAGCAGGCGCAGACCCCGGCGGTGTCCCGGCACATCACGGACCCGGCGGTGCGCGGCTACTTCGAGCACGAGGGGCACCGCACGGTGATCTCGCAGCGCGCGCTGCAGGCCGCCGCCGACCCGTGGCTGGGCTGGACCGAGCTGGACGGGGCGGGCCAGCTGGTCGCCGAGGTCTCGCCGTACGCGGTGGACCTGGACTGGTCGGACATCGACGACCCGGACGAGATCGCGGCGGTCGTCGCCGACCTCGGCCGGGCCACGGCCACCATGCACGCGGCGGCGGACGACGAGAGCGGCCACTCCGAGCTGGTGCCGTTCTCCACCGAGCGCGCCATCGACGCGGCGATCGCCGCCGACGAGGAGGGCTTCGCGGACCTGCTCGTCGACTTCGCGCACTCCTACGGGGCGCGGGCCCGTGCCGACCACCAGATCTTCGTCGACCTGTTCCGTAACGGTCGGATTCCGGGTCTCTAGTCTCACCGAACTCTTAGGCACAACCAACAGCCGGACATGGCACACTCACCCGCGATGGACATATCCGGGACGCAGCTCAGAGCGGCACGCGCGGCGCTTTTCACGGCGCTCGTCGTGACGCTCTCCGCCGCGTCCCACGTGCTGCTCTCGCAGGTACCGCTGCCGCTCACGCTGGTGGCCGCGGCGGCCGGCGCGGTGTTCGTCATCGCGTACGCGCTGGCCGGCCACGAGCGCGGCTACTGGGCGATAGCGGGGGCCCTGGTCCCGCTGGAGCTGGCCGCCGACACCCTGTTCACCACCGGCCAGCACGTCTGTTACGGCCCGGCCGGCGGGCCCGTCGCGGGCGCCCTGCGCGCGGTCGGCTTCGACGTGCTGTGCGGCGGCGGCACGCTGGGGGCCGTGGGCGCCCCGGCAAACGCGGCCACCCTGCTGACCCACCCCGGCCCGGCCGTGCCCTGGCTGCTGCTCGCGGCCCACCTGACGGTGGGACTGCTCGCCGCCCTGTGGCTGCGCCGGGGCGAGGCGGCGCTCGCCCGGCTGCTGCGCGCGGTCGCCGCGTTCGCGTTCCGGCCGCTGCTCGTCGCGGCCGCCGTGGTGCGCGCCGTCGTCGGCGCCGAGCGGCCGCTCGCGCGCCCGGCGCACGGCAGGCCCGGCCCCTCGCACACCCGCCTCCTGGTGCACTCCGTGGCACGCAGGGGACCGCCCTGCCCGTCGCCCGTCCTCGTCTGAGGTCCGGGCTCGCGAGCACAGCAGTCCCCCGTCACTTTCCCCCCTGCCATCCGGAGAAGAAGATCATGAGTTCCCGCAACAGCCAGGCCAACAAGGCTGCCGCCCGCGAGCGGCTGCGAGCGGAGCGCGAGCGCCAGGCGAAGAAGGACAAGACCCGCCGGCAGATCATCGTGGCCGCGTCCGTCGTCGGTGTCCTCGCCGTCGCGGGCGGTGTCGGCTACGCGGTGATGCAGTCCATGAAGCCCACCGCGTGGGAGGCCGCCAAGGACAAGACGCTGGTGAAGCCCGCCAACTCGGGCAGCGACGGCACGACCGTCGTCATCGGCAAGCCCGAGGCGAAGAAGACCCTGGAGTTGTACGAGGACCCGCGCTGCCCGATCTGCTCGTCGTTCGAGCAGGCCGTCGGCCCGACGATCAAGAAGGACGTCGACGCGGGCAAGTACAAGATCCAGTTCATCGGCGCCACGTTCATCGACAACGGCAGCCCGGGCACCGGCTCGAAGACCGCGCTGAGCGCGCTCGGCGCGGCGCTGAACGTCAGCCCCGAGGCGTTCCTTGAGTACAAGTCGGCGCTCTACTCGGCCAAGTTCCACCCCGAGGAGACCACCGACAAGTTCAAGAGCCGCGACTACCTGATCGAGATCGCCGACACCGTTCCGGCGCTCAAGGGCAACGCGGCCTTCGACAAGGCGGTCAAGGACGGCACCTACGACAAGTGGGCGCTGGTCATGTCGGACAAGTTCAACAGCAGCGGCGTCACCGGCACGCCCACGCTGAAGATGGACGGCAAGAAGATCACCGCGGACGGCTCGGAGAACGCGCCGTCGGACGCGGCCTCCTTCACGGCCGCGATCGACAAGGCGCTCAAGGGCTGACCCCCTGACGGCCGTCGAACGGGCCGTGCGGACCTCCGGGTCCGCACGGCCCGTTCGGCGTTCTGGCGCCCTTATTCGCCGGCCAGGCTGTCGAGGAATCCCAGCGCGGTGCGCCAGGTCTGCTCGGCGGCCGCCTCGTCGTAGTCCGGCAGCTGCGGGTCGGTGTAGAGGTGGCCGGCGCCCGGGTAGCGGTAGATCTCCACGTCCGCGCCGGCCCGCTGCATCTGGAGGTACCAGGAATTGAGCCAGTCCGCCGACTCGAACGGGTCCGGGTCGGCGACGTGCAGCTGGACGGGCAGCTCGTCCACGGCCGCGTTCTCGGCCATGTCCGAGGTGCCGTGGAGCAGCAGCAGGCCGCGGGCCTTCTCGTCGCCGAGCGCCAGGGTCTGCGCGATGGACCCGCCGAGCGAGAACCCGGCGTAGACGAGACCCCGCTCGGAGTACGGGGCGGCAGCGAGAATGGCTCGTTTCAGGAGCTCGTCCTTGCCGATCTCGTCCTTGAGCTCCCTGCCCTCCTCGACGGTCTCCGCGGTGCGGCCTTCGTACAGGTCGGGGACGTGCACCTGGTGGCCGGCGGCCCGCAGCCGCTCGGCCGCCTCCTGTACGGCGGGACGCAGACCGTAGACCGAATGGAAAAGCATGATGTTCATGGGGCCATCGTGCCAGTTACGGTCGAAGGCATGGAGAACGTGCTGCGTCCGTTGATCGTCATCGGCGGCTCGGTCGTGCTCACGCTGGTGGTGGGATGGCTGGCCGACCGGCTGCTGCGCAGAGTCGACGCCCGGCACCGCGACACCCCGCTGTGGGGCCTGCTGCGCCGCTGCCGCATACCCCTGCGCCTCGTCCTGCTCACCGCGATATTGCGCGGCTCGTACGACGAGATCAAGTGGGGGCCGGTGCAGGACCACGAGGCGGGTCTGGGCCAGTTCCTCACGCTGGTCCTGATCGGCGCGAGCGCCTGGCTGGTGGTGCGGATCGCCACGGCCGTCGTGGAGTCCTCGTACACCCGTTACGCGGCCTCGACGCGCGATCCGGCCCGGGTCCGCCGGGTCCGCACCCAGGTCACGCTCATCCAGCGGGTGGTCAGCGCGATCGTGGCCGTGGTGGCCGTCGCGTCGATGCTGCTCACCTTCCCCGCGATGCGCACGGCGGGCACCTCCCTGCTGGCCTCGGCGGGCATCCTGGGCATCGTCGCCGGTGTGGCCGCGCAGTCCACCCTCGGCAACCTCTTCGCGGGGCTCCAGATCGCCTTCGGCGACATGGTGCGGATCGGCGACACGGTGGTGGTGGACGGGGAGTGGGGCGTCGTCGAGGAGATCACGCTGACCTTCCTCGCGGTACGCACCTGGGACGAGCGCCGCCTGACCATGCCGGTCTCGTACTTCACCAGCAAGCCGTTCCAGAACTGGTCCCGCGGCGGCGCCCAGATGACCGGCACGGTCTTCTTCCACCTGGACCACTCGGCCCCGCTCCCCCTGATGCGCGAGCGCCTCGCCCTGATCCTGAAGGAGTGCCCGGCCTGGGACGGCCGCGACTTCTCCTTGGCGGTGACGGACACCACCCCGTCCACGATCCAGGTGCGGGCGACGGTGACGGCGAAGGACGCGGACGACATCTGGACGGTGAGGGTGACGGTGCGGGAGCAGATGGTGGCGTGGCTGCACGCGGAACATCCGTACGCGCTGCCGAGGATCACGACGGGCGAGGCGCCGTCAGCCCGTCCGGCGATCGAGGACGAGCGCCCTTGAAGCGCGAACAGGGGTCTGGGGGCTCAGCCCCCGGGGGTCACTTCAAGCTGCGCACATCCAGCTGCCGCAGCACCCTGTCCACGATCTCCGGGTCGGCCCCGGGCTCGCTGCGCGCGGACAGCACCTCGTGCCGAGCCGCCGACATCATCTCGCGCTGAATCCGCTGAACCGCCCGAATCCGCTGCACCCGCTTCGCGTACGCCTCGCGCCGCTCCTCGTCGACCATGTCGGGACTGATCCGCGCCCCCACGTCGTACGCCCGCCGCTGCAACTGCTCCATGACGTCCTCGGGCAACTCCTCGACGTCCTCGATCTCCTTCAGGCGCCGCTTCGCGGCCTTCGCGGCCCGGATCGCGAGGTCCCGCTCCAAGCCGCGCTCGGCGTCCGTGTCGGCGCGTACGCCGAGCTTCTTGACCAGCCAGGGCAGGGTGAGCCCCTGGAAGACCAGGGTGGTCATGATCACGGCGAAGGCGATGAAGACGATCTCGTCGCGACCCGGGAAGGGCGAGCCGTCGTCCGTCTTCAGCGGGATGGCGAGCGCGAGGGCCACCGAGGCCACGCCCCGCATCCCGGCCCACCACATGACCATGGTCTCCCGCCAGGACGTGGGGATCTCCTCGTCGTAGTCGCGCTTGGTGTGCAGCCGCTTGGCGAGCCAGGTCGCCGGGAGCAGCCACAGCAGCCGTACGCCCACGACGACGCCGACCACGGCCGCCGCCCAGCCGAACATGTGCAGTTCGCGGCCGGTCGCGGTGCCGAAAACGTTGTGGAGTTCGAGCCCGATGAGGCCGAACGCGACGCCGGTGACCAGGGTGTCGACGATCTGCCAGAACGTGGCCCCGGCGAGCCGGCCCTGTACGTCGTCGGCGTCCATCGTGTGCTCGGCGAGGAAGAGGGCCACGGTCAGCACGGCGAGGACCCCCGAGCCGCGGAACTCCTCGGCCAGTACGTAGCCGACGAACGGGACGAGGAGGGTGAGGCCGATCTGGAGGGTGGGGTCGCCGAGCAGCCCCATCAGCTTGTTCGCGACCCAGCCGAGGGCGAGGCCGACGACGACGGCGACCACGGCGGACAGCACGAGTTCACCGGCCGCCGACGCCCACGAGAAGCTCCCGCTCACGGTCGCCGCGATCGCCACGTGGTAGAGCACGATCGCGGTGACGTCGTTGAACAGGCCCTCGCCCTCCAGGATCGACACCAGGCGGCGCGGCAGCCCGAGCGAGCCCGCCACCGCCGTCGCGGCGACCGGGTCGGGCGGTGCGACGAGTGCGCCGAGCGCGACGGCCGCGGCGATCGGCAGCCCCGGCACGATGGAGTTGGCCACGGCCGCGACGGCGGCCGTGGTCACGAAGACGAGTGCCACGGCGAGCAGGAAGATCGGCCGGACGTTGGCCGTGAACTGGCGCCAGGAAGTGCGCTGTACGGAGGCGTAGAGCAGCGGCGGCAGGACCAGCGGAAGGATGAACTCCGGCGGGATGTCCACGTTCGGCACGAACGGCAGCAGCGCCATCACGATCCCGCCGATCGTCATGAGCACCGGTGCGGGCAGCCCGAGGCGGTCCCCCAACGGGACCGTGACCACCGCGCCGAGAAGGAGCACGAGCAGCAGGGCCAGCTGATCCACGGATGCCCTCCGGGGCGGTGCGGGCCTGGACGGCCTGGACGATCAAGGCCTCCAGCGTGCCACGCAACCCGCCCGAACCGCCCATCGGGGGGCAAAGTGCGCAGAGAGCAGCGCTACGGGAGCGCCCGCCGCATGGCGCGGTGCCAGATCCCCGCGTCCTGGAACTCCGGGCCGTACGCCTCGTACCCGAGCCGCTCGTAGAAGCCCAGGGCCTGCGTCTGCGCGTGCAGGTCGACCGCAGTCAGGCCGCGTTCACGGGCGGCGTCCTCGATGGCGCGCACCAGGGCCGCGCCGACGCCGAGCCCGCGGGCCGCCGAGGTGACCGCGAGCCGGCCGAGCGAGCCGACGCCCGCGTCCCCGGTCTTGTGCAGCACGTCGGGCCCGTACAGGAGCCGCCCGGTGCCGAGAGGCCCCTGGTCGCCCTCGGCGAGGACGTGCAGGGCGCTCTCGTCGTACGCGTCGTACTCCAGCTCCTCGGGCACCCGCTGTTCGTCCACGAACACCTGCCTGCGCACGGCGAAGCAGGCCTCCCGGTCGGCGGCGCCCTCGGCGATGCGGACCCGGTAGGTGGTCACTCGCTCTCGGCCCGGATCGTGTCGAGGGCGTACTGGAGGTCCTCCGGGTACCGGCTCTCGAACTCGACCCACTCGCCGTCACCGGGGTGCTCGAAGCCGAGCCGCACCGCGTGCAGCCACTGGCGCGTCAGCTTGAGGCGCTTGGCGATGGTGGGGTCGGCGCCGTAGGTGAGGTCGCCGACGCAGGGGTGGCGGTGGGCCGACATGTGCACGCGGATCTGGTGCGTGCGGCCCGTCTCCAGCTTGATGTCGAGCAGCGAGGCCGCGCGGAACGCCTCGCTCAGGTCGTAGTGCGTGACCGACGGCTTGCCCTCGGCGGTCACGGCCCACTTGTAGTCGTGGTTGGGGTGGCGCCCGATCGGGGCGTCGATGGTGCCGCTCATCGGGTCCGGGTGGCCCTGGACGAGCGCGTGGTAGCGCTTGTCGACGACCCGCTCGCGGAACTGCGCCTTGAGCGAGGTGTACGCCCGCTCGGACTTGGCGACGACCATCAGGCCCGAGGTGCCGACGTCGAGGCGGTGCACGATGCCCTGGCGCTCGGCGGCGCCGGAGGTGGAGATGCGGTAGCCGGCCGCGGCGAGACCGCCGATGACCGTGGTGCCCGTCCAGCCCGGGCTCGGGTGGGCGGCGACGCCCACCGGCTTCATGATCACGACAATGTCGTCGTCGTCGTGGACGATCTCCATGCCCTCGACGGGCTCGGCGACGATCTGGACCGGAGCCGCCGCCTGCGGCATCTCGACCTCCAGCCAGGCCCCGCCGTGCACCCGCTCGGACTTGCCGACCACGGCGCCGTCGACCTGGACCTTCCCCGCCGCGGCAAGCTCGGCCGCCTTGGTACGGGAAAACCCGAACATGCGGGAGATGGCGGCGTCGACGCGCTCGCCTTCGAGGCCGTCGGGAACGGGCAGGGTGCGGATCTCGGGAATCGTGCTCACCCGTCGAGTATGCCTTGCCCCACCGACATCCCCCGCCGCGCATCCGGCGGCCGGAGCCTTGAGGAGGGCGTTCAGTCCTTGTGGACGGTGCCGTCCGGGTCGAGGCCGCGGAAGGACAGGATCACGATCAGGATGCCGCCGCACACGATCGCGGAGTCGGCCAGGTTGAAGACCGCGAAGCCCTTGGGGGCGATGAAGTCGACGACCGCGCCCTCGAAGATGCCGGGCGAGCGGAAGATCCGGTCGGTGAGGTTGCCGAGCGCGCCGCCGAGCAGCAGGCCGAGCGCGATCGCCCACGGCAGGCTGTAGAGCTTGCGCGCGAGCCGCGCGATCACCACGATCACGGTCGCCGCGATGATCGTGAAGATCACCGTGAACGCCTCGCCGATCCCGAAGGCGGCGCCCGCGTTCCTGATCGCGTTCAGCTGGAGCAGATCACCGATGACCTTGATCGGCTCGTGGTGCTCCAGCCTGGCCACCACGAGCATCTTGCTGCCGAGGTCGAGAAGGTAGGCGAAGACCGCCACCGCGAACAGCACGGCGATCTTCCGCTTGCCCTTCGGCCGCTCCGCAGGGGCCGCCTGCTCGTCGGCCCCTTCCACATCCGGCGTACCGATGATGTGCTCCGCCTCTGCCACGTGAGTCCCTCAACCGACTAGGTGCCTGACTGAGCACGAGGGTACGGCACACCTGTGCGGACTCAGCCCCGCCGTTCCTGCTTCTGCTTGTCCTCCACGCAGAGGGTGGCGCGCGGGAACGCCTGCATCCGGGCCTTGCCGATCGGCTTCCCGCAGACCTCGCAGTAGCCGTACGTCCCGGCGTCCAGGCGCTCCAGGGCGTGCTCGGTCTGCTCAAGGGTCTCGCGGGCGTTGGCGGCGAGCGCCATCTCGTGCTCGCGGGTGATGTTCTTGGTGCCGGTGTCGGCGTCGTCGTCGCCCGCGCCGTCTCCGGAGTCGCGCATCAGGCCCGTCAGCGCCGCCTCCGAGGCCTCGATCTCGCTGCGCAGCCGCAGCACCTCGCTGGACAGCTCGTTGCGGGCCTCGGCGACCTCCGCCGGGGTCCACGGGTCCTCGCCGGGCCGGACCGGAAGCTCCCCCGGGGCGGCCGTGGCGACGGCACGGGCCGCCGGCACCGCCGACGCCGCGGCGGCCCTGGCCGCCGTTGCCCCTCCCGCAGTCTTCTTCGCAACCACCTTTTTGGCTCCCGTCTCTTCCGCGGCCGCAGCCGCCCCCTGGGCCGCGGTCGCGGCCTTCTTGGCGCCCGCCCCGGCCGACTTCGCCGGCGCCGTCTTGTCGGTCGCCTTGTCGGACGCGGCCCGCGCCGTCCCGGTTGCCTTGCCGGCCGCGGCCTTCTTGGCGGGCGCCGCCTTGGCCGTCTCCTCGGCCGTCTCCGTGGCGGCTGCCTTCTTGACCGTCGTCTTCTCGGCCCGACCGGCCTTCACCGAAGCGGTCTCGGCGGCCTTGGCGGCCTTGGCGGTCTTGGCGGTCTTGGCACCAGCGGTCTTCTTCGCCGCCGTCTTCTTGGCGGCGGTGGTCTTCTTCCCGTTCGTGTCCTTGGCCGCCGAGCCCGTGGTGGCGCCTGCGGCAGCACGTGTGGCACTGGCTCTCCTGGACGCCGTTGTGGTCTCTACGGCGGTCTTCTTCGCCACCATGGCCGCGGCCCCTTCACATATTGTGATCTTGCTCGCGAATCGTGCTGGGACGATAAATCGACCCCAGGCCCGCGGCAACGGGGCACGCCGCCGGTTCGCCCCGCCCCGGACCGGCGGCAAGACGAACCTGCAACCGTTGTGCCCAGCTCCCGGCCCGGTAATCCGCCGGACGGGCGGAGCCGGACCCCGCCGGGGGCCGTGTGGCCATTCGGGTCATGTACGCGCCCTTCGCCACGGTCCGCCGATAACCTGTCGGCCGCCCTTCACCGGGCCCCGTACACTGGCCGCAGCGAGAGGCGTGGACGGGACGAGTAGCGGCGTACGCAGCCAAGAGCGATCCGGGGACGGTGTGAGCCCGGAGGCGAGCGCGCGGTGAAGATCACCCCCGAGCCGCCGGAAGAAAGGCTCCCCACCGGGGAGTCCGGTAGAACCGGCTTCGCGACCCCAATGAGGGGGCGGTGTTCCGCACACCGCCAAGGAGGGTGGTACCGCGGGAGCGCCCCACGAGGGCAGGCTCTCGTCCCTCCGACGGAACCGCACGACGATCCGCCGGAGGATGAACGGATGTCGCAGTACCGCCAGGTGCCCGCCCAGGTAGACCTGCCCGCCCTTGAGCACGCCGTGCTCGACTTCTGGGAGCAGTCCAAGGTCTTCGCCAAGAGCCTCGAACAGTCCGAGGGCCGCCCCGAGTGGGTCTTCTACGAGGGCCCGCCCACCGCCAACGGCATGCCGGGCGCCCACCACATCGAGGCCCGCGTCTTCAAGGACGTCTTCCCCCGCTTCCGCACGATGCAGGGCTACCACGTGGCCCGCAAGGCCGGCTGGGACTGCCACGGCCTGCCCGTCGAGCTGGCGGTCGAGAAGGAGCTCGGCTTCAACGGCAAGAAGGACATCGAGGCGTACGGCATCGCCGAGTTCAACGCCAAGTGCCGCGAGTCCGTGACCCGCCACACCGATGCCTTCGCCGATCTCACGACCCGGATGGGCTACTGGGTCGACCTGGACGACGCCTACCGCACCATGGACCCGCAGTACGTCGAGTCCGTGTGGTGGTCCCTGAAGGAGATCTTCAACAAGGGCCTGCTCACCCAGGACCACCGCGTCGCCCCCTGGTGCCCGCGCTGCGGCACGGGCCTGTCCGACCACGAGCTGGCGCAGGGCTACGAGACGGTCGTCGACCCCTCGGTCTTCGTCCGCTTCCCGCTCACCGGCGGCCCCCTGGCGGGCGAGGCGGCCCTCCTGGTGTGGACGACGACCCCGTGGACCCTGGTGTCCAACACGGCGGTCGCGGCCCACCCCGAGGTGACGTACGTCGTCGCGACGAACGGCGAGGAGCAGCTCGTCGTCGCCCAGCCGCTCCTGGAGAAGGCCCTGGGCGAGGGCTGGGAGGTCACCGGCCAGAGCTTCACCGGCGCCGAGATGGAGCGCTGGACCTACCAGCGCCCCTTCGAGCTCGTCGAGTTCCCCGAGCCCGCCCACTACGTGGTGAACGCCGAGTACGTCACGACCGAGGACGGTACGGGTCTGGTGCACCAGTCCCCCGCCTTCGGCGCCGACGACCTCCTGGTCTGCAAGGCGTACGGGCTGCCGGTCGTGAACCCGGTGCGCCCCGACGGCACCTTCGAGGAGGACGTCCCGCTGGTCGGCGGCGTCTTCTTCAAGAAGGCCGACGAGAAGCTGACGGAGGACCTCAAGGAGCGCGGCCTCCTCTTCCGCCACGTCCCGTACGAGCACAGCTACCCGCACTGCTGGCGCTGCCACACGGCGCTGCTCTACTACGCGCAGCCGTCCTGGTACATCCGCACCACCGCCGTCAAGGACGCGATGCTGCGGGAGAACGAGAAGACCAACTGGTTCCCCGACTCGGTCAAGGAAGGCCGCTTCGGCGACTGGCTGAAGAACAACATCGACTGGGCGCTGTCCCGCAACCGCTACTGGGGCACCCCGCTGCCCATCTGGCGCTGCGAGGAGGGCCACCTGACCTGCGTGGGCTCCCGCGCGGAGCTCAGCGAGCTGACCGGCACCGACCAGTCCGCCCTCGACCCGCACCGCCCGTACATCGACGACGTGACGTTCACCTGCACCGACGAGGGCTGCTCCCTCGAAGCGGCGCGCGTGCCCGAGGTCATCGACGCCTGGTACGACTCGGGTTCGATGCCGTTCGCGCAGTACGGCTACCCGCACCGGAACAAGGAGCTCTTCGAGTCCCGCTACCCGGCGCAGTTCATCAGCGAGGCCATCGACCAGACCCGCGGCTGGTTCTACACGCTGATGGCCGTGGGCACCCTGGTCTTCGACAAGTCCAGTTACGAGAACGTCGTGTGCCTGGGCCACATCCTGGCCGAGGACGGCCGCAAGATGTCCAAGCACCTCGGCAACACCCTGGACCCGATCCCGCTGATGGACCGGCACGGCGCCGACGCGGTGCGCTGGTTCATGGCAGCCGGCGGCTCCCCGTGGGCCGCGCGCCGGGTGGGCCACGGCACCATCCAGGAGGTCGTCCGCAAGACGCTCCTGACCTACTGGAACACGATCGCCTTCCAGGCCCTGTACGCCCGTACGTCCAACTGGGCGCCCAGCGCGGCGGACCCGGCCCCGGCCGACCGCACGGTCCTGGACCGCTGGCTGCTCTCCGAGCTCAACTCCCTTGTGGAGGGCGTCACTTCGGCCCTGGAGTCGTACGACACCCAGAAGGCGGGCAAGCTGCTCTCCTCCTTCGTCGACGACCTCTCCAACTGGTACGTACGCCGCTCGCGCCGCCGCTTCTGGCAGGGCGACAAGGCCGCGCTGCGCACCCTGCACGACGTGGTCGAGACGGTCACCCGCCTGATGGCCCCGCTGACGCCGTTCATCACCGAGCGCGTCTGGCAGGACATGGTCGTGCCGGTGACCCCGGACGCCCCGGAGTCCGTCCACCTCACGTCCTGGCCGAAGGCGGACACGGCGGCGATCGACCCGGCGCTGTCGCAGCAGATGGCGCTGGTGCGCCGCCTGGTGGAGCTGGGCCGGGCGACGCGCGCGGAGTCGGGCGTCAAGACGCGCCAGCCGCTGTCGCGGGCGCTGGTCGCGGTGACGGGCTTCGAAACCCTCTCGACCGAGCTGCACGCGCAGATCACGGAAGAGCTGAACGTGACGTCCCTGGCCTCCCTCTCCGAGGTGGGCGGCTCGCTGGTCGACACCACGGCGAAGGCCAACTTCCGGGCGCTCGGCAAGCGGTTCGGCAAGGGCGTGCAGGACGTGGCGAAGGCGGTGGCGGCGGCCGACGCGGCAGCCCTGTCCGCCTCGCTGCGCGACACGGGCACGGCGTCGGTCGAGGTCAACGGCGAGTCCGTGTCGCTGGCCCCGGACGAGGTCATCATCACCGAGACCCCGCGCGAGGGCTGGTCGGTGGCCTCGGACTCCGGCGCGACGGTCGCCCTCGACCTGGAGATCACCCCGGAACTGCGCCTGGCGGGCCTGGCCCGTGACGCGATCCGGCTGATCCAGGAGGCGCGCAAGAACAGCGGGCTCGACGTGGCGGACCGGATCGCGGTGCGCTGGGAGTCCACGGACCCGGAGGTCTCCTCGGCCCTGACCACCCACGCGGAGCTGATCGCGGACGAGGTCCTGGCGACGGACTACGCGGCGGGCGAGGCCGACGCCACGTACGGCTCCGCCTTCACTGACGAGCCCCTGAGCCTGACGTTCCGCCTCCGCAAGGCGTAGCGGCCCCCTCACGCCGACGGCCCGCCCCTGGAACCCCGGGGGGCGGGCCGTCGGCGTTCTCTCCCCCACCCCGCCCCTTCCCGAGACCCTCCGGGGGTGGGGTGGGGAACAGAGGGTTGTTTTCATGGGGGGTGCGCCCCCAGGGCCTTAAGGGCCAGGGGGACCCCCATGACGGGCTGGGGATGCCTGCATGGGCAGCATGGAAGAAGCCGGACGGCCTGAAGATGCGGCGCTGGCCGGGATCAGCCCTGCTGGGGGCGCGGGGAACTGCGCGAGCAACCACTCACGGTCCGCACCTGACCAGCGACATATTCAGCCCCTCCGGCGTTTGAGGAGCGGGGGCCCGGGGGCAGCGCCCCCGGCATCGGACCTCGGCCCATCCCCACCCCCGGAGGGTCTCGGGAAGGGGCGGGCAGGGGATGAACGCCCGCCCCGGGGCACGGCAGAGGGCCGGTACCGGGAAAACCCCGGTACCGGCCCTCGCAGCCTGCCGACGGCTACGCGTGGGTCACACGCGCAGACCCCGTCAGTTGTCGTCCTCGTCGATCAGGAAGCCGCGCATCGGCGAAGGCGCCTGCTGCATGGGCGAAGGCCCCTGCGGCCGCACCGGCGCCATCGGCTGGGTCATCGCCGGCGACATCTGCTGCTGACCACCGTAGGACGGCGCGCTCGGCATGGACTGCTGGCCGCCCATGGACGGCTGGCCACCCATCGGGTGCCCCATCGCCCCGGCACCGGCCGACGCCATGGACCCGCTCATCTGCGGGGCCGGCGGCAGCGACGCGGTCGCCGGAGTACGCGGCGGCGCGAGCGAGTCGTCCGCCTGGGTCTCCAGCTGACGCAGCTGGGACTCCAGATAGGACTTCAGCCGCGTGCGGTACTCGCGCTCGAAGCCGCGCAGGTCCTCGACCTTGCGCTCCAGCGTGGCGCGGGCGGACTCCAGGGAGCCCATCGCGACGCGGTGCTTCTCCTGCGCGTCCCGCTCCAGGGCGTCCGCCTTGGCACGGGCGTCGCGCTCCAGACCCTCGGCGCGGGACCGGGCCTCGCCGACGATCTTGTTGGCCTCGGAACGGGCCTCCGCGATCGCCTGGTCGGCGGTCTGCTGCGCGAGGGAGAGCACCCGGGCGGCGCTGTCGCCACCGGGAGCCTGGGCCGGCTGTCCCATCTGCGGACCGTGGCCGCCCATGGGGCCGCCCATCTGGCCCATGGGGCCCTGACCGAGCTGGTTCTGGCCCATGGGGCCCTGACCCAGCTGGTTCTGGCCCATCGGACCCTGGCCCATGGGGCCCTGGCCCATCTGGCCCGGGCCGTGCTGGCCCTGCGGGCCGTGACCGCCAGGTCCTGCGGGCAGCTGCGGCGCACCGCTGGGCAGCTGGGGCGGACCCATCTGCGGCTGCTGCTGGACCTGCGGCGGACCGGATATGGCGGCGGGCACGGGTGCACCCGGGCCTCGGCCGTCCTGCGGCTCCGGCTTGCGCATGCCCTGCTGCTGGTTCTGCGCGGCGGCGCGGGTGGCGGCGGCCAGCTTGGCGCGCAGATCCTCGTTCTCGCGGAGCAGTCGCGTCAGCTCCGACTCGACCTCGTCGAGGAAGGCATCAACCTCGTCCTCGTCATAGCCTTCTCGGAGGCGGACCGTCGTGAACTGCTTGTTCCGCACGTCCTCGGGGGTCAGCGGCATCTCTTCTTCACCTCTACGTAGTCGTCGGCAGTCGGCAGGACCGTATCGTTCACAACCTGACCACGATGCTGATCAGGATGTAGACGATGATCATCAGAACGAAGAAGGACAGGTCGAGTGCCACGCCCCCGAGACGCAGCGGCGGAATGAACCGCCGCAGAAGCTTGAGCGGTGGATCGGTGACAGTGTAGGTGGCCTCAAGAATGACCACCATCGCCTTGCCGGGTTGCCATGAACGGGCGAACTGGAAGACGTAGTCCATGACGAGCCGGAAGATCAGCACGATGAGGAAGCACATCAGCGCGATGTAGACCACCTGTAGTGCGACGCCCATCTCGCGCTTCCCTCTCCCCTTGCTTCACAAGCCCCGGCCCGTTCCCGGCCGGTTCGTTCCCGGTGTCGTGTTCTCAGCTCTGGTTGAAGAATCCGCCCTCTGCGATGCGGGCCTTGTCCTCCGCCGTGACATCGACGTTAGCAGGAGACAGCAGGAACACCTTCTGCGTCACCCGTTCAATGCTGCCGTGCAGGCCGAAGACGAGTCCAGCGGCAAAGTCGACAAGTCGCTTCGCGTCGGTGTCGTCCATCTCCGTGAGATTCATGATCACCGGAGTGCCCTCGCGGAAGTGTTCCCCGATGGTACGGGCCTCGTTGTAGGTCCGCGGGTGCAGCGTGGTGATGCGGTACGGCTCCCGCTCGGACACGACCTTGGGCATGATCACCGGTGCGTTCTTCTCCAGGCTCGGACGTTCAGGTGTGATGGACGCCACGGGTGCAATTCGCGCCGGACGCCCGCTTTCTACCGGTAGCTGAACCGGTTCTCTCGGTGCCGGAGGCTGAGTTACTCGTACCGGTTCGTCCCGTTCGTCCTGGAGCGGGGACTGGTGCGGGGGCTGGTGCCGCCGACGGTCGCGCTCCGGTTCGGGCTCGGGTTCGAAATCGTCGTCGGGGTCGAACCCCCGGCCGTCGTACCCATCGTCCTCCACGAGGCCGAGGTAGACCGCCATCTTGCGCATCGCGCCGGCCATGCTCAGATTCCTCCGCTCTGTGGTGGATCGCTCCTGTCGCCAAGTGGCAGCGTCACCAAGGGCCCACGATCCACGCGGTCTGCCCACCGAAGAGTGGGAATGACCATATTTTCTGCTGTGGTCCGACTTGCTTCGCGACGTTACCCGAGCCGGGGTCGGACTCCGAGTACCGCCGTTCCGACGCGTACATGTGTCGCTCCGGCCGCAACGGCCTCTTCGAGGTCCGCACTCATCCCTGCTGACACCATGTTCGCAGCCGGATGGTCCGCGCGCAGGCGGGATGAGAATTCCAGGAGTCGCTCGAAGGCCGCACGTTGCCGTCCGGCGTACTCACCGGCCAGCGGCGCCACCGTCATCAGACCGCCGAGCCGGAGCCCGGGCGCCTCCTCGACCAGCGCGGCCAACTCCTCGATCCCGTCGGGGGCGACTCCTCCGCGCTCACCCCGCTCGCCGGACTCCGCGTCCAGGGCCACCTGGATGAGGCAGCCCAGCTCGCGCCCGGCCCGTACGGCCGCGGTCGAGAGCGAGCCGACCAGCTTGACCCGGTCGATCGACTGCACCATATCGGCATAACTGGCAACAGAACGAACCTTGTTGGTCTGCAACTGGCCCACGAAGTGCCAGGTCAGGTCCAGGTCCGCACAGGCCGCCGCCTTGGGGGCCGCGTCCTGGTCGCGGTTCTCCGCGACATGGCGTACGCCCAGTTCGTGCAGCAGGCGCACGTCGCTCGCCGGGTAGGTCTTGGTGACCACGATGAGGGTCACGTCCGCCCGCTTGCGCCCGGCCGCGGCGCAGGCGGAGACGATACGTTCCTCCACCCGTGCCAGGTTCTCGGCGAGTTCGGTCTTGCGATCCGTCATGAGTCGTCAGTCCAGCCAGACATATCCGGCGAGCCGCCCAGTGGTGCGGTCGCGGCGGTACGAGAAGTGGTCGAGCGATTCGAGCGTGCAGACCGGTGAGGCCTCGATGCCGGTGACGCCGAGGGCGGCCAGTTGGGCGTGCACCCCCGCGGTGACGTCCACGGCGGGCGTGCCCCAGCTGGTCTCGGACCAGGCGGCGGGCTCGGCCTCGGCGACCTCGGCCCGCATCCGCTCGGGCACTTCGTAACAGCGTCCGCAGACGGCGGGGCCGGTGCGGGCGACGATCCTGGCCGGGTCGGCGCCGAGCGAGACCATCGCCTCGACGGCGGCGGGCACCACGCCCGCGACCATTCCGGGCCGGCCCGCGTGGGCCGCCCCCGCGACCCCTGCCACCGGGTCGGCGAGGAGGACCGGGGTGCAGTCCGCGGTGAGCACCGCGAGCGCGGTTCCGCGACGGCCCGTCACCACGGCGTCCACCGCGGTCCGGTCGCCCGGACCGAAGGGGCCGTCGACGACGGCGACCTCGCGGCCGTGCACCTGGTTCATCCAGACCACCCGGCCCGGGTCGAGCCCGAGCGACTTGGCGGCGAGTTCGCGATTGGTGCGGACCGAGGCGGGGTCGTCGCCGACCGCGCCGCCGAGGTTGAGCTCCTCGTACGGAACGGCGCTCACCCCGCCCCACCGGTCGGTGAAGGCGAAGTGCGCGCCGCTCACAGTGCCCTGCTCTCGTATCACTTCAAGAGATCGCTTCGAAACGTCACTTCAGTCACTTGAGGAAGTCCGGGACGTCCAGCTCTTCGGCCTGGCTGTCCGGGTAGGGACGGGCCGTCGGGATGGCCGAGGGGGCCGGGGCCTCGTTGACCGGGGCGGGCTCGACCGGGGCCGGGGGGGCCGGCGGCTCCTCGCGGACCGTGCCGAGTCCGCCGAGCGGGCGGGACACCTCGGCCGGGCGCGAAGGAGCGGGCTCGTCGCGCTTGTTGGAGGAGGAGGCGCTGAGCACGTTGTCCCGGCGGGCCGGCGGCTGTCCGCCGTCGAAGCCGGCCGCGATGACCGTGACGCGCACCTCGTCGCCGAGGGCGTCGTCGATGACGGCGCCGAAGATGATGTTGGCCTCGGGGTGGGCGGCCTCGCTGACCAGTTGGGCGGCCTCGTTGATCTCGAACAGGCCGAGGTCGGACCCGCCGGAGATGGAGAGCAGCACGCCGCGGGCGCCGTCGATGGAGGCTTCAAGGAGCGGCGAGGAGATCGCCATCTCGGCGGCGGCCACCGCGCGGTCGTCGCCGCGGGCCGAGCCGATGCCCATGAGCGCCGAACCCGCCTCCGACATGACCGACTTGACGTCGGCGAAGTCAAGGTTGATGAGGCCCGGCGTGGTGATCAGGTCCGTGATGCCCTGGACACCGCTGAGCAGCACCTGGTCGGCGGACTTGAACGCGTCCAGGACGCTGACCTGGCGGTCGGAGATGGAGAGCAGCCGGTCGTTCGGGATGACGATGAGGGTGTCGACCTCTTCGCGGAGCTCGGCGATGCCGTCCTCCGCCTGGTTCGCCCGGCGCCGGCCCTCGAAGGTGAACGGGCGGGTGACCACACCGATCGTCAGGGCGCCGAGCGAGCGCGCGATGTTGGCGACGACGGGGGCGCCGCCGGTGCCGGTGCCGCCGCCTTCGCCGGCGGTGACGAAGACCATGTCGGCCCCCTTGAGGACCTCCTCGATCTCCTCACGGTGGTCCTCTGCCGCCTTGCGCCCGACTGCCGGGTTGGCTCCGGCCCCGAGGCCGCGGGTGAGTTCACGGCCGACGTCGAGCTTGACGTCGGCGTCGCTCATCAACAGTGCTTGTGCGTCAGTGTTGATCGCGATGAACTCGACGCCCTTGAGACCGACCTCGATCATTCGGTTGATGGCATTGACACCACCGCCGCCGACACCGATGACCTTGATGACTGCGAGGTAGTTCTGCGGTGCTGCCACGTCGAAGGCCTCTCGCCTCGAGTTACGGGCGTCACTTCGCGGTTGCCGCAAGGTGACGACGAATGCCGATTGGGACGGTCCGTATCGCCGGCCCGAACCCTAACGTTGAAGTTTAGGGTTACCAGTGTGTCTGTTCGCTGGACTCTTCCGAACAGGACACTAAGTCGACAAGTGGCGCGCGTTCAACGAACACGCCGAACCTCCCGTTTTTCTTTTCACCCTATGTGATCACCCGTGTCGCTGACCAACCAGGGTGCTGGCCAGCGCATATGTCCGTCAACTACCCGATACCGCAGGGGCGGTGGGGGCGCTCACATCGAAGCGGGCCGACTTCGGCCGCGCTTTCATCAGTGCCCCGAGGGTACGTCCCTTCAGCTCACCTTCCTCGCCGCTTCCCCACAGCACGCTGCGGCCGCCGGTCAACTCCAACGTGACGGAGTCGTAGGAGGAAATCTTGACGGAACGCGTCTCCTTGGCGACGGCGGGCGGGAGTTCACCCGCGATGCCCACTGCTTCGAGGACGAGCCGGTCTGTGCCGAACCGCCGCTGACTCGGGGACTTCGAGGGGGTCAATTCGAGCAGCGGGAGGCCGTCGAGGGGCTGTTGGATGGTGGCGAAACGCACACCCTTCGCGTCCACTTCGTCAAACTTCGCACCGTTCTTCATGACCAGGACGGGCTTGCGCTCGGTCACTTTCAGACCGATCCCGTGCGGCCAGGAACGGACCGCCTCGACGGAGTCGATACGGGGCAGTTTCTGGCGCAATCGCGCCTCAATCGCCCCCGTGTCGACGGAAATCAGTGGCGAACCGATCGGCACCGCGGCCACCGCCTCGACCTCACCCGGCGTCAGAACCTCTGTCCCGGTGGCCTTCACGTGCTCGACGCGCAGCCAGGTGGAGCCGTAGAGCACCCAGACGAGGCCCGCGCCGAGCAGGACGACGGCGACGGCCAGGACGATCGGGCCCCGTCGGCGAGGCAGCCGGAAGCGGCGGCTCCGCCGGGGACGGGGGCCGGACCGGCCGGACTTCACGGACTTCTTGGTCTGTCCGCCACCGCGCTGAGCGGTCGCCTGTCCGGCCACGGTCCCTGCCTTCCGTCAGTTGATCAGCGTCCTGCGACGGCCTCGTACACCATCTGCACGAGGAGTTGGTCGGCGTCGCGCCGCCCGAACTCGGCGGCGGAGCGCGACATCTCGTACAGCCGGTGCGGGTCGGCCAGCACCGGGAGGACGTTGCCCTGCACCCACTCGGGAGTGAGTTCGGCGTCGTCGACGAGGAGTCCGCCGCCGGCCTTCACCACCGGCTGGGCGTTCAGTCGCTGTTCGCCGTTGCCGATCGGCAACGGGACATAGGCGGCGGGCAGCCCGACGGCGGAGAGTTCGGCGACGGTCATCGCGCCCGCGCGGCAGAGCATCATGTCGGCCGCGGCGTACGCGAGATCCATCCGGTCCACGTACGGTACCGGGACATACGGCGGCATCCCGGGCATGTTGTCGACACGCGGCAGTTCGTTCTTCGGGCCGACCGCGTGCAGGATCTGGATGCCGGAGCGCTGGAGCACCGGAGCGATCTGCTGGATGACCTCGTTCAGGCGCCGGGCGCCCTGCGAGCCCCCGGAGACGAGCAGCGTCGGCAGACCCGGGTCGAGCCCGAACGCGGCGCGCGCCTCGGGGCGGACCCGGGCCCGGTCGAGCGTCGCGATCGAGTAGCGCAACGGGATGCCGATGTAGCGGGAGTTGCGCAGCTTGCTGTCCGGGGTGGCGACGGCCACCGAGGCCGCGTACCGCGAGCCGATCTTGTTGGCCAGGCCCGGCCGGGCGTTGGCCTCGTGGACCACGATCGGCACCCCGAGCCGCTTGGCCGCGAGGTAGCCGGGCAGCGCCACGTAGCCGCCGAAGCCGACGACGCAGTCGGCCTTGGTGCGCTCCAGGATCTGCTCGGCGGCCTTGATCGTGCCGCGCAGCCGCCCGGGGACGGTGATCAGCTCAGGGGTGGGCCTGCGGGGCAGCGGGACGGCCGGGATGAGCGCGAGCTCGTAGCCGCGCTCGGGCACGAGCCGGGTCTCCAGGCCCTTCTCCGTACCGAGTGCCGTGATCCCCACGGTGGGGTCCTGCCTGCGCAGGGCGTCCGCGAGGGCGAGCGCGGGCTCGATGTGGCCGGCGGTCCCCCCACCGGCGAGTACGACATGCACCGAAATTCACCGCTCTCCGGACGGACGCTTCTTGACGCGCCGTCTCATCGACTTCCAACTCACCCGAGGCTGCCGCATGGCCAGCGCCGCCCGCGCCGCGGGGTCGTCCCGCGCGAACGCGATCAGGAGCCCCACGGCGAACATGGTCGGCAGCAACGCGGACCCTCCGTAGGAGAACAGCGGGAGCGGGACACCGGCGATCGGCAACAGGCCGAGCACCGCACCGATGTTGATCACGGCCTGGGCCACGATCCAGGTGGTCACACCTCCCGCGGCGTACCTCACGAAGGGGTCCTCCGTGCGTCCGGCCACGCGGATACCCGCATAGCCTAGAGCCGCGAAGAGGGCGACGACCGACAGCGTCCCCGCCAGACCCAGTTCCTCGCCGGTGACGGCGAAGATGAAGTCCGTGTGGGGCTCGGGGAGTTGACCCCATTTCTCCACACTTGCGCCCAGGCCGGATCCGAACCATCCGCCGGAGGCGAGCGCGTAGATTCCGTGCACCGCCTGCCAGCACTGGTCCTGCGGGCCCGGGTCGGTGGCGCCGATGCAGTTGAGCCGGCCCATCCGATGCGGGCTGATCTTGATGAAGAGGGCGGCAAGGACGCCCGCGACGGCGAGCACGCCCGAGAAGAGCCGGGTGGGGGCGCCGGCCAGCCAGAGCAGGCCGAACAGGATCGCGGTCAGGACGATCGTCGTGCCCATGTCGCCGCCGAGCATGATGAGCCCGAGCAGCAGGAGGGCGACCGGCACGAGCGGCACCAGCATGTGCTTCCACTCGGCCAGGAGCCGCTTGTCCTGCTTGCGGGCGAGCAGGTCGGCGCCCCACAGGAGCAGCGCCAGCTTGGCGAACTCGCTGGGCTGGAGCTGGAAGGGGCCGCCGAGGTAGATCCAGTTCTGGTTGCCGTTGACGGATTTCCCTATCCCGGGGATCTGCACCAGGATCAGCAGGAAGACCGTGCCGGCCAGTATCGGGTAGGCCAGCGCCCGGTGGAGCTTGGCGGGCATGCGGGACGCGACGATCATGAGGCCGCCGCCGATGAGGGCCGCGAGGAACTGCTTGCGGAAGAAGTACGAGCCCGGCAGCGACAGTTCGAGGGCCTTGATCATCGAGGCGGAGTAGACCATCACGAGGCCGAGCACGGTGATGAGCAGGGCGCTGCCGAGGATCAGGTAGTACGCCGTCAGAGGGCGGTCCCAGGCCCTCCTGAACCGGTCGATCAGGCGGCCGGGGCCACGCGCTCCGGGCCGCCGGGGTGCGCCGGCGGGGCCGCCGCGTACGGACGGGCCGCGCACGGGGCCCGCGGTGCGGCTGCGCAGGAGAAGACCGGCGAGTGCGGACACCCCGCGCGGGGTGTCCCCGGAGCCCCCTAGAACATCGGCCGCCATGTGTGCTGTCCCCTCCAGTCGTGCCCGGCGCCGCCGGTCCGTGGAACGGGTGGTCCGGCTAGGCGTGCCCTGCGGCGAGTTCGCGGACCGCTTCCGCGAAGGCCTCGCCGCGCTTGTTGTAGTTCGCGAACATGTCCATCGAGGCGCAGGCCGGGGCCAACAGGACGGTGTCCCCCGGCCGGGCGAGCCCGGCCGCCTCGCGGACCGCCTCCGACATCGCCCCAGTGTCGGTCCGGTCGAGGTCCACCACCGGGACCTCGGGCGCGTGTCGCGCCAGGGCTTCGGCGATCAGGTGGCGCTCGGCACCCATGAGGACGACCCCGCGCAGCCGCTTGGCCGAGCGCTGGACGAGCTCGTCGAAGGAGGCGCCCTTGGCCAGCCCCCCGGCGATCCAGACGATCGGGTCGTACGCCGCCAAGGAGGCCTCGGCGGCATGGGTGTTGGTGGCCTTGGAGTCGTCGATGTACGCCACCGACGCGATGTCCGCGATGTGCTCGATGCGGTGCGCGTCGGGGCGGAAGGCCTTCAGGCCGTCGCGTACGGCCTTGGGCTCGACGCCGAAGGCGCGCGCCAGGGCGGCCGCCGCGAGGGCGTTGGCGATGTTGTGCGGGGCCGGCGGGAAGACGTCGGAGACCTCGGCGAGCTCCTGCGCGTTCTTCTGCCGGTTCTGCACGAAGGCCCGGTCGACGAGGATGCCGTCCACCACGCCGAGCTGGGAGGGCCCGGGTGTGGCGAGGGTGAAGCCGATCGCCCGGCAGCCCTCCTCCACGTCGGCCTCGCGCACCAGGTCCTCGGTCACCTTGTCCTGCGCGTTGTAGACGCAGGCGATGGTGTTGCCCTCGTAGATGCGGCCCTTGTCGGCGGCGTAGGCCTCCATGGAGCCGTGCCAGTCGAGGTGGTCCGGCGCCAGGTTGAGGACGGCGGCCGAGTGGGCGCGCAGCGAGGGCGCCCAGTGCAGCTGGTAGCTGGAGAGCTCGACGGCGAGCACGTCGTACTGCTCCTCGCCGAGGACCACGTCGAGCAGCGAGACGCCGATGTTGCCGACGGCGGCGGTGCGCAGGCCCGCCGCGCGCAGGATGGAGGCCAGCATCTGGGTGGTGGTGGTCTTGCCGTTGGTGCCGGTGATCGCGAGCCAGGGGGCCGGCGTGCGGCCGTCCAGGTCACGCAGCCGCCAGGCCAGTTCCACATCGCCCCAGACCGGCACGCCCGCCTCGGCGGCGGCCGCGAACAGCGGCTTGTCGGGCCGCCAGCCGGGCGTGGTGACGATGAGCTCGGTGCCCTCGGGCAGGGTGGCCCCGTCGCCGAGGCGCACGGTGATGCCCTGCGCCTCCAACTCCGCGGCCTGCGTGCGGGAGCGCTCGTCGGCGCCCTCGTTGACGACCGTGACGGCGGCGCCGAGCCCGTTCAGGACCCGGGCCACCGGCATCCCGGAGACGCCGAGACCGGCCACCGTCACGCGCCTGCCCTGCCAGGTGGTGCTCACTTGTCGGCTGCCCATCCCGCGTAGAAGAGTCCGAGACCCACGATGACGCACATGCCCTGGATGATCCAGAACCGGACCACGACAAGGACTTCGGACCACCCCTTGAGTTCGAAGTGGTGCTGGAGCGGCGCCATCCTGAAGACCCGCTTGCCGGTCATCTTGAACGAGCCGACCTGGATGACCACGGACATCGTGATCAGTACGAACAGGCCGCCGAGCAGGGCGATCAGGAACTCCGTACGGGAGCAGATCGCGAGGCCGGCGAGCGCGCCGCCGAGCGCGAGCGAACCCGTGTCGCCCATGAAGATCTTGGCGGGTGAGGTGTTCCACCACAGGAAGCCGAAGCAGGAGCCCATCAGGGCCGAGGCGACGACGGCGAGGTCGAGCGGATCTCGCACCTCGAAGCAGGCGTTGGGGTTGGTCAGGGTCTGCGCGTTGGCGCAGGACTCCTGGAACTGCCACAGGCCGATGAAGGTGTACGCGCCGAAGACCATCACGGAGGCGCCGGTGGCCAGGCCGTCCAGACCGTCCGTCAGGTTCACGCCGTTCGACATCGCGAGGATCATGAACAGCGCCCAGACCACGAAGATCACGGGGCCGATCGACCAGCCGAAGTCGTTGATGAACGACAGCCTGGTGGAGGCCGGGGTGTTGCCCCGGGCGTCCGCGAACTGGAGGGCGAGCACCGCGAAGGCGATGCCGACGATCAGCTGCCCGGCCATCTTGGCCTTGGCCCGCAGGCCCAGCGAACGCTGCTTGACGATCTTGATGTAGTCGTCGAGGAAGCCGACCATGCCCATGCCGGCGGTCAGGAAGAGCACCAGCAGGCCCGAGAACGTCGGGTCCTCGCTGGTGATCACCTTGGTCAGCGCGTACGCGATCAGCGTGGCCAGGATGAAGGCGATGCCACCCATGGTGGGTGTGCCCTTCTTCCCGGCGTGGCCGCGCGGGCCGTCGTCACGGATGAACTGGCCGTAGCCCTTGCGGGCGAGCAGCTTGATGAGCAGCGGGGTGCCGACCAGGGTCAGGAACAGACCGATGGCTCCCGCGAAGAGGATCTGCCTCATCGGGCGGCGACCTCACCCTCGACGGCGTTGTCGAGCAGCGCCAGTGCCACCCGCTCCAGGCCGATCGACCTGGATGCCTTCACCAGCACGACGTCTCCCGGCCGCAGTTCACTGCGCAGCAGGTCGACGGCCGCCTGTGCGTCGGACACGTGCACCGACTCCTCACCCCACGAACCCTCGTTATATGCGCCCAGTTGCAGCCAGGACGCTTCCCGGCCCCCGACTGCCACGAGCTTGCTGACGTTGAGCCGGACGGCGAGCCGTCCGACCGCGTCGTGCTCGGCGAGCGAGTCGTCGCCGAGCTCGGCCATCGGACCGAGCACCGCCCACGTGCGGCGCCCGTTTCCCATGGCCGCGAGCGCGCGAAGAGCGGCTCGCATGGATTCGGGGTTCGCGTTGTAGGCGTCGTTGACGACCGTCACACCGTCCGGACGCTCGGTGACCTCCATACGCCAGCGGGAGAGGGTGCCCGCCTCGGAGAGCGCGCGGGCGATCTCGTCTGCGGACATGCCCAGCTCATGGGCGACGGCGGCCGCGGCGAGCGCGTTCGACACGTGGTGCTCACCGTACAGGCGCAACGTCACATCGCTGCACCCGGAGGGTGTGTGAAGGCTGAAGGAGGGCTGTCCGGCCGCTGTGAGCCGGACATTCTCGGCCCGTACGTCCGCGTCCTGGGCCTCGCCGAAGAGCAGCACGCGCGCCTTCGTGCGGGACGCCATGGCCCGTACCAGGGGGTCGTCCGCGTTGAGGACGGCGCAGCCGTCCTCGGGCAGGACCTCGACCAACTCGCCCTTGGCCAGGGCGATCTGGTCCCGGCCGCCGAACTCGCCGATGTGGGCGGTCCCGACGTTGAGGACGAGACCGATCCTGGGCGGGGTCAGGCCGGTGAGGTAGCGGATGTGGCCGATGCCGCGCGCGCCCATCTCCAGGACCAGGTGTCTGGTGTCCGCGGAGGCGGTGAGCGCGGTCAGCGGCAGGCCGATCTCGTTGTTGAGGGAGCCCGGCGTGAAGACCGTCGGCGCGTGGCGCTGGAGCACCTGCGCGATCAGGTCCTTGGTGGACGTCTTGCCGGACGAGCCGGTGAGGGCGACGACTTCGGTGCCGAGGCGGCGTACGACGTCGCGGGCGAGGGCGCCGAGGGCGGCCTGTACGTCGTCGACGACGATCGCGGGCACGCCGACCGGGCGGGCCGCCAGGACCGCCGCGCAGCCCGCTTCGAAGGCGCGCTGCGCGTAGTCGTGGCCGTCGACGCGCTCGCCGGCGAGGGCCACGAAGAGCGAACCGGCCGCCACCTGGCGGGAGTCGATGACGACGGGGCCGGTGACCGTGACGGACGGATCCGGTATGTCGTGCGGCTGCCCGCCGACGATTTCGGCGATCTCGGCGAGGGAGAGGGCGATCACTACTTCATCCCTGACTTTTCTGGATGGCGGCGCGGAGCACCAGTCGGTCGTCGAAGGGGCGGACCACTCCGTGGATGTCCTGGCCCTGTTCATGGCCCTTGCCCGCGACCAGCACGGTGTCGCCGGGTTCGGCGCGGGCGACGGCCGACGCGATGGCGGCGGCCCGGTCCTCGAAGACCTGGACCTCGCCGCGCTCGTGCTCGGGCACCTCGGCGGCGCCCGCCAGCATCGCGGCGAGGATCGCGAGGGGGTCCTCGGAGCGGGGGTTGTCGGAGGTCAGTACGGCGGTGTCGGCGAGCCGGGCGGCGGCGGCTCCCATCGGGGCGCGCTTGGTCCGGTCGCGGTCGCCGCCGCAGCCGAGCACGATGTGCAGCTTGCCCTCGGTGACCTTGCGCAGCGAGCGCAGCACCGACTCGACGGCGTCCGTCTTGTGGGCGTAGTCGACGACGGCGAGGTAGGGCTGGCCCGCGTCCACGCGCTCCAGGCGGCCGGGCACGCCGGGTACGGCGGCCACTCCGTCGGCGGCTGTCTGCGGGTCGAGGCCGGCGACGGCCAGCGTCACGATGGCGGCGAGGGTGTTCGCCACGTTGAACGGGCCCGGCAGCGGGGCGGTGGCCGAGATCCGCTCGCCCTTGGGGCCGACCACGGTGAAGGTGCTGCTGTCCTGGCGCACCTGGACGTCCTCGGCCCGCCAGTCGGCGTCGGGGTGGCCCTCGGCGGAGAAGGAGGTGATCTCGATCCCCGCCTCCGTCACGAGGCGCCGGCCGTACTCGTCGTCGAAGTTGACGACGCCGCGCCTGGCCCGCTGCGGTGTGAACAGCTGGGCCTTGGCCTGGAAGTAGTCCTCCATGCCGGAGTGGAACTCCATGTGCTCCGGGCTGAGGTTGTTGAAGACGGCGACGTCGAAGACGCAGCCGTCGACCCGGCCGAGCACGAGGGCGTGGCTGGAGACCTCCATGGCGACCGAGTCGACGCCGCGCTCGCGCATGACCGCGAACAGCGCCTGGAGGTCGGTGGCCTCGGGGGTGGTGCGCTCCGACTTGATGCGCTCGTCGCCGATCCGCATCTCGACCGTGCCGATCAGGCCGGTCGCGTGCCCGGCGCCGCGCAGGCCGCCCTCGACGAGGTAGGCGGTCGTGGTCTTGCCGGAGGTTCCGGTGATGCCGAGTTGGAGGAGCTCGCGCCCGGGGTGTCCGTAGATCTCGGCGGCGAGCTCGCCCATCCGGCCGCGCGGGTCCCCCGCGATCAGGACCGGCAGGCCGGTCGCCGCGGCGCGGTCGCGGCCCGCCGGGTCGGTGAGGATCGCGACGGCCCCCAGGCTCGCGGCCTGCGCGGCGAAGTCGGCGCCGTGCGCGTTGGCGCCCGGCAGAGCGGCGTACAGGTCTCCGGGGCGTACCGCCCGGGAGTCGTGCGTGATGCCGGTGACCTCTCCCGATCCGGGGTTGCTCGTCCCCAGTCGCTCGGCCAGCTCGCCGAGCGGGGTCGGACGGGCCTGTTCCGGTCGGGGCGCTCCCGGCTGTTTCGCGGGGGCGTCCTGCTGGGCGGTTCGGTACTGATCAGCGTGTGGCACGGCGGTGAGCGTACCGGGCGCACCCGCCGGGTCGCCAAAAGAGGGGGGCACGGCGTCCTGGGTCCCGTCCTGGTTCCCAGGACCCTGGGTGATGGTTGTCACTGAGGCTTCCGGATTCAGTCGTTGCCGCCGAAGGTGACGGGCAGGTTGGGAGGCTGGGCTCCGGTCGGCGGGATCTGGAGGGTCTTGAGCGCGAACTCCATGACCTGCTTGTAGATGGGGCCGCAGATCTGGCCGCCGAAGTAGCTGCCCTTGGTGGGGTTCTGGATGGCGCAGTAGACGGTGATCTTGGGGTTGTCGGCGGGGGCGAAGCCGGCGAAGGACGCGGTGTAGCCCCGGTACGTGCCGGTCTTGGGGTCGATGCGGTTGGCGGTGCCGGTCTTGCCCGCGACCCGGTAGCCGGGGATGGCGGCCTTGGTTCCGGTGCCCTCGGCGTCGCCGACGACCGACTCCAGCATCTGGGCCAGCGTCTTGGCGGTCTTCTCGCTGATCACCCGGGACTGCTGGGGCGCGGGAGCGGGGGTGAACCGCCCGTCCGGGCCCTTGGTGCCGCGCACCAGGGTCGGCTCCACGCGTACGCCGCCGTTGGCGATGGTCGAGTACACCGAGGCGGCCTGCATCGCGTTGAGCGAGAGGCCCTGGCCGAACCGGACCGTGTACTGCTGCGAGGTCGACCACTTGCTCGCGGGGGCGAGGATGCCCGGGGTCTCCCCGGGGAAGTTGAGCCCGCTGGGCGAGCCGATGCCGAACTTGCGCAGGTAGGAGTACAGGACGTTGTCGGCCTGGGCGTCGGTCTTGCCCAGCTGTTCCACGGCGAGGATGGTGCCGATGTTGCTGGACTTGGCGAGCACGCCGTTGAGCGTCAGGTTCCAGGTCGGGTGGTCGATGTCGTCCTTGAAGAGGCGGTCGCCGCGCTGGAGCCGGTTGGGCACCACCACATGGGTCTCGGGCGTCGCGACGCCCTGCTCCAGGACCGCCGCCATGGACATGACCTTGGCGGTGGAGCCGGGTTCGAAGGCGTCCTGGAGCGCGGCGTTGCCCATGGCGGCCGAGTTGGCCTGGGCGAGGTCGTTCGGGTCGAAGCCGGGCGCGTTCGCCATGGCCAGGACCTCGCCGGTGTCGGACCGTTGCACTATGACGTAGCCCCGGTCGGCGCCGGACGTGGCGACCTGGTCGGAGATCGCCTTCTGCGCCATCCACTGGATGTCCCGGTCGATGGTCAGCTCGACGTCGGAGCCCGGCACGGCCGGGGTCTCGTGGGTGCCGGCGGTCGGCACCCGGCGGCCGCCGGACTGGGCGTAGGTGATCTTGCCGTCGGTGCCGGCCAGGTCCTTGTTCAGGGACGCCTCCAGGCCGCCGCCGCCCTTGCCCTCGGCATTGACGTAACCCAGTATCCCGGCGGCGAGGTCGCCGTTGGGGTACACGCGCTTGGTGCTGGACTCGTTGAGGACGCCGGCCAGCACATTGGTGCCGGGGCCGCCCTTGGCGCGGTCGGCGGACGCCTTCTCGCCGAAGACCTTCTTCAGGTCCTTGATCTGGTTCCAGACCTGCGGGGTCTGCCGGCGGGCGAGCACCACATAGCGGGTCTTGGGCGTCTTGAGCTTCTTGGTGAGCTCCGCCCGGCCCTTGCCGATCAGAGGCGCGAGCAGCGCGGCCGCCTGCGCGGCGGCGTCGGGGACCTTGGTGGCCTCGGGGGTGAACAGCGTGGGGTCGGCGGTGATGTCGTACGCGTCGACGCTGGTGGCGAGCGCGATTCCGGCCCGGTCGGTGATCCGGCCGCGCTCGGCGGGCAGCGCGTAGCTGGCGTACCGGTTCTTGTCGGCCTTGGCCGCGTAGGCGCTGGCATCGATGGCCTGCACCTGGAGGAGGCGTACGACGAAGGCCAGCATGACCAGGGTGAGTCCGAGGCTGACCAGGCGGAGGCGGGGCCGGTGGCTGCCGAGCTTGAGCTTCTTGGCCGCCGGGCGGCGGGCCGGCGGGCGGGAGCGCGCGGGCGGGGGGACCCGGCGGCGCGGGGGTTCCTTGGGGCTCACTGCGTCACCTGCCGGGGGCCGTGGTCGGGAAGGTCTTCGCGGGCTGCCGGGTCCGGGGGGCCGGGGTGTGGTGCTTGGGCCGTGCGGAGTCGGGGTTCTGCGCCACGGGCAGCGGCGCGGGCTCGGCGGCTTCGGCCGGAGAGGGGTCGCCCGCGTTGGCGAGGGCGCCCTTGACGGTGCCGTCGGGGCCCAGGAAGACGGGGTTGCCGCCGGGGATCATGCCGAGGTCGGCGGCCCGGCGGGACAGCGCGTCGGGGGCGGACAGGTCGTCCACGTCCCGTTGCAGCGCCTGCTGTTCGTCGGTGCGTTCGGTGGTCTGTCTGCGGTACTCGCTGAGCTTGAACGAGCCCGCGTTCAGCGCCGAGTTCAGCACCAGGAGGACGATGAGCCCGCCTCCCAGGAGCGTGACGACCAGGAGCACGAACGGGGTGCGGGCGGCACTGTTGGCCCCCTGCGAAGGCATCAGCCTGCCGAGCCGCGCGGCTGTGCCGCGCAGCTGCCTGGCCGGTTTGCTCACACGTCCTCCCTGATCCGCTGGACCCCCCGGAGCCGGGCGGGGGCCGCACGCCGGTTCTCGGCGACCTCCTCCTCCGTGGGGAGTTCGGCACCGCGGGTGAGGAGCTTGAGCCGCGGCTGGTAACGCTCGGGCACCACCGGAAGCCCTGGCGGCGCGGTGTTGGCGGCACCCGCGGCGAACACCTGCTTGACGATGCGGTCTTCGAGCGACTGGTAGGAGAGCACCGCGACCCGGCCGCCCACCGCGATGGCCTCGACGGCCGCGGGGATCGCCCGCTCGACGCTGGCGAGTTCGCCGTTCACCTCGATGCGCAGCGCCTGGAAGGTGCGCTTGGAGGGGTTGCCGCCGGTGCGCTTGGCGGCCTGCGGCAGCGAGTCGCGGATCAGCTCGACGAGCCGGGCGCTGTTGCTGAACGGCTCCTTCTCGCGCTCGCGGACGATCGCCGAGACGATCCGCTTGGCCTGCTTCTCCTCGCCGTACGCCCGCAGGATCCGTACGAGTTCGCCGGCCGGGTAGGTGTTGAGCACCTCGGCGGCGCTCATGCCGGTCGACTGGTCCATGCGCATGTCCAGGGGCGCGTCCTGGGCGTAGGCGAAGCCGCGGTCGGCCTCGTCGAGCTGCATCGAGGAGACGCCGAGGTCGAACAGGACGCCCTGGACGCGGGGGGTGCCGAGACGTTCGAGCACCTCGGGCAGCTCGTCGTAGACGGCGTGCACCAAGGTGGCGCGCGCTCCGAAGGGGGCCAGGCGCTCGCCGGACAGGCGCAGCGCCTCCTTGTCCCGGTCGAGGGCGATCAGGCGCGCCTCGGGGAACTGGGTCAGGAGTGCCTCGCTGTGGCCGCCGAGGCCGAGGGTGCAGTCGACGACGACCGCACCCGGCTGGGTCAGGGCCGGGGCCAACATGTCCAAGCATCGCTGGAGCATCACCGGGACGTGTCGCTGGCTCAAAGCCGCCCTCTCAAGGATCCGGCGCAGCGTCGCGCATACGTGCCGGATCCCCGCTCCCCCGAGGTGGGGGTACGAACGGCTGGCGCCGGGGAAGGGGCGTCAGCCGACCGGAGGACGGGAGGAGGCCGAGCCGTACGTGCGCCGCGCACGCGGGTAAACGTAGGTCCGGGAAAGAGTGCTTCCCGGAAGCTTGGGATTCCGTAAAGGGGGAGACCGTGTGTCACGGCTCCCACTTCGCGCCACTTTAGTCCACTCGTTCTTTGGGTCAATCAACCCTTCAGCGCGCCGCCGGGCACTTTTTTCACTCGTTCGGGTTAGTCGCCGCTGAGCCTGTGGGTTAGCTCACAGACGCCCGAGTTGACGGTCTTTTTCCGCCCCCATGACGCGACCGGACGATCAGTGGCGGCTACCGTCATATACATGTCGACTCCTGCGCACATACCCGCAGAGCCTCCTGCCCGCCGCCCGCGCCTCACCGTCCAGAGCGGGGGGACGGTGACCGACCGGCTCGTCGAGGCGAACCGCCGGTACGCCGCCGCGTTCGGCGACCCCGGCATGGATGCCCGTCCCGTCCTCCACGTCGCCGTCGTGGCCTGCATGGATGCCCGGCTCGACCTGCACGCGGCGCTCGGTCTCGAACTCGGCGACTGCCACACCATCCGCAACGCGGGCGGCGTGGTCACCGATGACGTGATCCGCTCCCTCACCATCAGCCAGCGGGCGCTCGGCACGACGAGCGTCATGCTGGTACACCACACCGGCTGCGGCCTCGAAGCGCTCACCGAGGACTTCCGGCACGAGCTGGAGGACGAGGTCGGGCAGCGGCCGGCCTGGGCCGTCGAGTCGTTCCGGGACGTCGACCAGGACGTACGCCAGTCCATGCAGCGGGTGCGGACCTCGCCGTTCCTGCCGCACACCGAGGACGTGCGCGGCTTCGTCTTCGACGTGACGACGGGTCTGCTGCGGGAAATCGATCCGGCCGACAATCCGGCCGACTGAGGATCACAGGAACGGAAATAGGGGGACAACTCACAATCAATCCCCCGCAGTTGTCCACAGGCGAGTGACACGACGCGGCAACGACAACAAGAATGCGGAAGTGACACCGGTCCGAACCGTTCGGCCGCGCTGTCCGTATTCCGGGGTGGGCCGGGCCGTTCGCAGTGCATCGGCCCGTATGAAAGGGCCGAGGAGGGCCGGGTGACGACCTATGACGATCGAGCGAGCCTCACAGATCTGACCGCCACAGCGGAGCGAGTCCGCAGGTCGGTGGAGAGTGTGATCGAGGGCAAGCCCGAGGTCGTACGGCTCTCGCTGACCGTACTGCTCGCGGAGGGGCACCTCCTGATCGAGGACGTGCCCGGTGTGGGCAAGACCATGCTGGCCAAGACGCTGGCCAGGTCCATCGACTGCTCGGTCCGGCGCATCCAGTTCACGCCCGACCTGCTGCCCTCGGACATCACGGGTGTGTCGATCTACGACCAGCAGCGGCGGGACTTCGAGTTCAAGCCCGGCGCGATCTTCGCCCAGATCGTGATCGGCGACGAGATCAACCGCGCCTCGCCCAAGACGCAGTCCGCGCTCCTGGAGTCCATGGAGGAGCGGCAGGTCACCATCGACGGGCAGACCTACGAACTGCCCAGCCCCTTCATGGTCGTGGCCACCCAGAACCCGGTCGAGATGGAGGGCACCTACCCGCTGCCCGAGGCCCAGCGCGACCGGTTCATGGTCCGCGTCTCGATGGGGTACCCGACGCCCGAGGCCGAGCTCCAGATGCTCGACGTGCACGGCGCGGTTTCCCCGCTCGACGACCTCCAGCCGGTGGCGCACGCCCACGACATCGCCAAGCTGATCGACGCGGTCCGCAAGGTGCACGTGGCGGACTCGGTGCGGCGGTACGCGGTGCAGCTGGTCGGCGCGACCCGCAACCACCCGGATCTCAGACTCGGCGCCTCGCCGCGCGCCACGCTCCATCTGCTGCGCGCCGCGAAGGCGTCCGCCGCCCTCAGTGGCCGGGAGTACGCGCTCCCCGACGACGTGCAGGCCCTGGCCGTCGCCGTCCTCGCACACCGGCTGCTGCCCACCGCACAGGCCCAGCTCAACCGGCGCACCGCCGAGCAGGTCGTCCTGGAGATCCTCCAGCACACGCCCGTTCCGCAGGCCGGGAATCCGCTGTACGGCCAGCAGCCGCCCGGCGCCCGGCGGCTGTGATGGCGGCCGGGGGGCTCCCCGCCGAGCCCGCCGAGGAACAGGCCAAGGGCGGGCTGTGGGCCGCCTTCGCCGGCCTGACCACCCGCGGCCGCTCCTTCCTCGCGGCCGGCATCGCCGCCGCGATCTGCGCCTTCGTGCTCGGCCAGGAGGACCTGCTGCGGGTCGGGCTGCTGCTCGCCGTGCTGCCGCTGGTCTGCACAGTCGTGCTCTACCGCACCCGCTACCGCGTCGCGGGCAGCCGGGGGCTCGCCCCCGGCCGGGTCCCGGCCGGCGCCGAGGCCCGGGTCCAGCTGCGGATCGACAACGTCTCGCGGCTGCCCACCGGCCTGCTCATGCTCCAGGACCGGGTGCCGTACGTGCTCGGCCCGCGCCCCCGCTTCGTACTGGACCGGGTCGAGGCGGGCGGCAAGCGCGAGGTGTCCTACCGGGTGCGCTCCGACCTGCGCGGGCGCTATCCCCTCGGCCCGTTGCAGCTGCGGCTCACCGACCCCTTCGGGATGTGCGAGCTGACCCGCGCCTTCAGCGCGTACGACACGCTGACCGTCATCCCCCGGACCGAGCCGCTGCCGCCGGTGCGGCTGTCGGGCGAGGCCGCCGGGTACGGCGACGGGCGGCACCGCTCGCTCGCGCTCGCCGGTGAGGACGACGTCATTCCGCGCGAATACCGGCACGGCGACGACCTGCGCCGGGTGCACTGGCGCTCCACCGCCCGCTACGGCGAGCTGATGGTGCGCCGCGAGGAGCAGCCGCAGCGGGCCCGCTGCACGGTGCTGCTCGACACCCGGGACATCGCGTACGCGGGCGCGGGCCCCGACTCGGCCTTCGAATGGGCGGTCTCGGGCGCGGCCTCCGCCCTGGTGCACATGCTGGAACGGGGCTTCTCCGTACGGCTGTTGACCGACACCGGCAGTTCGGTGCCCGGCGAGGGCGCGGGCGGGTTCGCCGGCTCCACCCAGGTCTCCTCGGACTCGGCCGGGCTGATGATGGACACCCTCGCGGTCGTCGACCACTCCGACGGCGGCGGCCTGTCGCGCGCGTACGACGTGCTGCGCGGCGGCAACGAGGGGCTGCTCATCGGGTTCTTCGGCGACCTCGACGAGGAGCAGGCGGCGGTCGCGGCGAAGATGCGGCGGCGCAGCGGCGCGGCGGTCGCCTTCGTGCTCGACAGCGGTCTGTGGATGCACGGCTCCGAGGCGCGCGGCCCGGTCGAGGAGCGGCTGCGGCTGCTGCGCGAGGCGGGCTGGACGGCGCTCGCGGTGCGGCCGGGCGCGGCCCTGCCCGAGCTGTGGCGCCTGGCGGGCCAGGAACGTACGAACGCGGGAGCGGCGCCCGGCGGCGCGGCCGGCACGGCAGGGGGATGGTCATGAGCGGGCGCGGACGGCTGGCGCTGTGCGCCTACGCGGCCACGGTGCTGGCGGCGTGCTCGATGCTGCCGCTCGTCGACCCGGCGAGCTGGATCCTCCAGGCCGCGTTCCTGCTCGCGATCCTGAGCGGGGTCGGCGCGCTGGCCCGGCGGGTGCCGCTGGCCCGGCCGCTGACCGTGCTCGCCCAGGCCGTGGTGGCGCTGTTGGTGGTGACGCTGGTGTTCGCGCGCCAGCAGGCGATCGGCGGGCTGCTGCCCGGCCCCGAGGCCTTCGAGCGGCTCAACTCCCTTCTCCAGCAAGGCGCTTCTGACGTCGGGCAGTACGCGATCCCGGCGCCGGCCACCCCGGGGATCCGGCTGATGATGGTCGGCGGGGTCCTGATCATCGGCCTCGCGGTGGACGCGCTCGCGGTGACGTTCCGCAGCGCGGCCCCGGCGGGCCTGCCGCTGCTCGCGCTGTACTCGGTGGCCGCGGGGCTCTCCGGGGGCGGCGCGAGCTGGCTCTGGTTCGTGCTCGCGGCCGCCGGCTATCTGCTGCTTCTGCTCGCCGAGGGCCGCGACCGGCTCTCGCAGTGGGGGCGGGTCTTCGGCGGCGCCGCGCGGGCGCCCGGCAGGCCCCAGCAGAGCGTGTTCGAGAACAACGCGCCGCTGGCCCCGGTCCGTACCGGGCGGCGCATCGGGGTGCTCGCGCTCGGCATCGCGCTGGTGATCCCGGCGATGCTGCCCGCCCTGGACAGCGGGCTGCTCGGCGAGGCCGGCGGCGGGGGCGGCGGGGACGGGGCCGGAGGGACCATTTCCGCGGTCAACCCGCTGGTGTCGCTGCAGAACAGCCTGAACCAGCCCGAGGACCGCGAGGTGATGCGGTACAACACCAACGCCCCGGACACCAAGGAGATGTACCTGCGGATCGTCGCGCTCGACGAGTTCGACGGGGCCTCCTGGAAGTCCTCGGAGCGGCACATCAAGGATGTACCGGATCCGCTGCCGAGGCCGGACGGGCTGAGCCCGGCGGTCGGCACCACCGAGGTGCAGACCAGCATCTCGGCAGCCGGCTGGTACGCGCAGAGCTGGCTGCCGATGCCGTTCCCCGCGACCCAGGTGAAGATCAAGGGCGACTGGCGGTTCGAGCCGGTCGGGCGGACCCTGGTGGGCGACCGCAAGCAGACGACCCGGGGCGCGCAGTACACGGTCTCCAGCCTCCTGGTGCGCCCGACGGCGGCCCAGTTGGCGGATGCCCCGCGCCCGTCCGCGGACCTCCTGAGGGAGTACACCCGGGTCCCCGACTCGCTGCCTTCCGTGGTGAGCGCGACCGCACGGCAGGTCACCAGCGGCGCCGCGAACAACTACGAGAAGGCCGTCAAGCTCCAGGACTGGTTCTCCACCAGCGGCGGCTTCACGTACAACACGCATGTCCAGTCGGGCAGCGGCACCGAGGCGATCGCCAACTTCCTCAAGGAAAAGGAGGGCTTCTGCGTCCACTTCTCCTTCTCCATGGCCGCGATGGCCCGCACGCTGGGCATCCCGGCCCGGGTCGCGGTCGGCTTCACGCCCGGCGCGGCGCGTCCGGACGGCACGATGTCGGTGGGCCTGCGCGACGCGCACGCCTGGCCCGAGCTGTACTTCGAGGGCGTGGGCTGGACCCGTTTCGAGCCGACGCCGACGCGGGGCTCCGTCCCCGACTACACCCGGCAGCAGGCCCCGGCGGGCAGCCCGAGCAGCCCGGCCGAACCGTCCAGGCGCGCCTCGGCGCAGCCCTCGGCGGCGCCCTCCGCCACGGATTCCTGCCCGCCCACCGCACGGCGCCTCGGCGACTGCGGCCCCTCGGCCGCGGCGGGCGTAGCGGGCCCGACGGGCAGCGGCCCCTCGGCCTCGGCCCTGGTCGGTACGGCTCTGGGGGTGGCCGCGCTGCTGGTCCTCCCGCTGCTGCCCCTGCTGTGGCGCAGGCGGGTCCGGGCCCGACGGCTCGGCTCGGGCGGGCGCACCCCGGCCGACGCGGTGGCCCGTACGCTCGCGGCCTGGCAGGAGATCACCGACACGGCCTGGGACTACGGCATCCCGCCCGACGACTCCCAGACTCCCCGCAAGGCAGCGGCGCGGATGGTCCGCCTGGGCCGCCTCGACGGCCCGGCGGCCGAGTCCGTCCACCGGGCGGCGGGCGCGGTGGAACAGGTCCTGTACGCCCCGGAGCCCCGGCCCACCCCGGGCCTGGCGGACGACGTGACCCGGGTGGCAGCCGGCCTGCAAGCGGCGGCGGGCCGCTGGCCGTCCCTGCGAGCGATTCTCGCCCCGCGCTCAGCCGTCAGGGTGATCTGGTCGGTGTCACAGCGCTGGGAACGGGCGAGGACGGGGGTGGCGGTACGTACGCGATCCCTGGCCGAGCGCCTACGCCCCCGCCGCGGCAAGGAAGCCCCGCCGGAACCCGCGTCCGGCACCTGAACATCCCTCTGCGGCTCCGCCTCAAACGCCGCACGGGCTGGGGATGCACCCTGGCAGGGTGCATCCCGCCAGGGGCGCGGGGAACTGCGCGCCCAGCCACCCACGGTCCGCGGACGAAAGCGGGTTCGCGAAGCGAGCGGGGTCTGGGGCGGAGCCCCAGGAAGCCGGGGTAAGCCGAAGGGACGGCCACCTCAAGAAGGTGACCGCCCCTCGGTACAGGTCAGAACGGGGCGGGGCTAGCGCCCCTCGTCGCGGCGCCGCTGCCAGCGCTGCTCGATCCGATCCATCATCGAGCGCCGCTGCCGGGCTTGCCGCGGCGCGGCGGAACCACCCGCACGCGCCTGTTCACCGGGACGCGGCGCCTTGCGCCAACCGGTGACCGCGAGCACCGCACATCCGAGCATGACGAGGAACCCCACCACACTGATCCAGATCTGCTGCGCGACCATTCCTGCCATGAGGAGCGCGATACCCACCAGGAAGCCGGCGACCGCCTGGTAGACCCGTCGCCGGGTGTACGTACGCAGCCCGCTTCCCTCAAGCGCTGTCGCGAACTTGGGATCTTCGGCGTACAGCGCTCGCTCCATCTGCTCGAGCATGCGCTGCTCGTGCTCCGAGAGCGGCACGGAGTCCTCCTACTCGTCGGTCGCGGGGGGCGACCGGATGCGGCCCCTTCAGGATAGGCAGGGAATCGCCCCCGTGAAACCCGCCCTCTACGCCAATTCGCCAGCCGGGCCGCCACGGCGGCTCGGCTGTGGAGATTCAATTCCCCATGAGCCGATCCGTCATGCCGGACGGTGTCCCCCGATCATACGGGGCGAAGCCGCCGATCGGGGGGCCTGTGGCGTACTCCATGCGGCACAGCGTCGCTGATCAGCCCGCCGGGGACAGCCCGGGCGGGGTCAGCCGCGCTTCTCGCCCAGTACGTGCAGCTGGGTGGCGACGGCGTGGAAGGCGGGCAGTTCGGCGGCTGCGGCCTCCAGCTTGAGCAGCGCGTCCAGGGCACCCGGCTCGGTGTCCACCAGGACGCCGGGGACGAGGTCGGCGAAGACCCGCACGCCGTGCACCGACCCGGCGGTGGCTCCGGCGCCGGCGACGAGCTCGGTGAGCTGCTCGGCGGTGAACCGGTGCGGGACCGGGTCGCCGGCGCCCCAGCGGCCCGCCGGGTCACAGAGCGCGTGGCGCGCCTCGGTGAAGTGCCCGGCGAGCGCGCGGGAGAGCACCGCGCCGCCGAGGCCCGCGGCGAGCAGGCTGAGCGCGCCTTCGGGCCGCAGCGCGTCCACCGCGTTGCGCACGCCTTCCGCCGGGTCCTCGACGTACTCCAGGACGCCGTGGCACAGCACCGCGTCGTAGCCGCCACGCTCGACCACGTCGAAGAGGCCGAGGACGTCGCCCTGGACGCCCTGGACCCGCTCGGCGACCCCGGCCTCGGCGGCCCTGCGCTCAAGGGCGAACAGCGCGTTGGGGCTGGGGTCGACCACGGTGACCCGGTGTCCGAGGGCAGCCAGCGGCACCGCGAAGTTGCCGGAGCCGCCACCGGTGTCGAGCACGTCGAGGGCCTCGCGCCCGGTCGCCTTGACCCGGCGGTCGAGCGCTTCCTTGAGGACCTCCCAGACCACGGCGGTACGGAGGGAGGCGCGGGGGCGCATGGGGTCCGACACGGCAGTTGACTCCTCGGCGCGGTGCCGCCGCGGACGCGGCGTGGGAAGGGGTTGCGACGCGTCCACCCTAATGGGAGGTGAAGCGGTGAACCGTCATCCCTGTTGCCCGCCCGAGCCGCTCCGGATCAGCCGCAGGCCGCCTCGCCGGGCCGGACCGGGCGCCGTCAGCCGGCCCCCCGTTCCGCCTCCGCCTCCGGCTCGCGGGTCCTGGGCTGGGGCAGCACGGGCTGGAGGACCAGGAGGCGCTCGACCAGGCGCAGGAACATCGCCGCATCGCGGAGCAGGTCGTCGGCGTCCCGGATGGTGGCCGCGCCCTGGATGCCGGCCTCGGCGCGGGCCCGCCGGTCCGCCCCCGAGGCGAACAGGGCGCTCCACTCGGTCAGTTCGGGCGCTATCTCCGGCAGCACTTCCCAGGCGCTGCGGATCCGCTGCCTGCGGCGCGGGTTGGTCTCGGGCCGGCCGCGCGCGGCGAGGACGGCGGCCGCGGTGCGCAGGGCGGCCAGATGGGCCGTCGCGTACCGCTCGTTGGGGGCGTCGAGGACGGCCGCCTCGTCCAGGCCGCCGCGGGCCTGGGCGAGCAGGTCGAGCGCGGCGGGTGGCGCACCGGCCCGGCGCAGTACGGGGTGGACGTCGTTGGGGGCGCCGTTCAGTGAGGGGGCAGGGCTGCTGGCGCGGCGCCGGGGTGCGGCTGCTGCGTGGGAGCTGGCCATGACGAACCTCCTGTCGTCGTGTGACGGCACTGTGGCCGTATGTGTCCATCGTGAGGCCCACCACTGACAATCAGCCCGAATCCCCCGCCGACCTGCGGCTTTGCCCCGCATACAGGTTCGAGCTATCTTTTGTACTGACCAGTCAGTTCAAAAGATGGGGCCGGAGTTCCGGCCCGGGGGACGCGCAGAGCAGGGGGGAATGTGGACAGCCCGCACTCGGAAGTGACCGGCGCGGCGATCCGTGCCGAGGGCTTCGGGCTCAAGGGGCCGCGCGGCTGGGCCTTCAGGGGGGTCGGCATCGACGCGGCCCCCGGCTCGCTCGTCGCGGTGGCCGGGCCCTCCGGTTCCGGCCGGACCTGCCTGCTGCTCGCCCTCACCGGCCGGATGAAGCCTGCCGAGGGCTGGGCGCGGGTCGCCGGCCATCAGCTGCCGCGCAAGATGGCCGCCGTGCGGCGGATCAGCGCGCTCGGCCATGTGCCCGGCGTCAGCGAGCTCGACCCGGCGTTCACCGTCGCCGAGCACCTGCGCGAGCGCGTGATGCTGCAGCGCCGCTACGACGGTTCGGTGCGGGCGCTGCTACGCTCACCCGCCCAGCGCCGGGCCGAGTACCGCGCCCGGATCGACGAGGCGCTGGCCGCGGCGGGCCTGGACCTCGCCTCGCTGCCCAAGCGCGAGCAGACCTCCGTACGCGATCTGGAGCGCCTGGAGGCGCTGCGGCTCACGGTCGCGCTCGCGCTGATCCAGCGGCCCCGGCTGCTCGCCGTCGACGACACCGACCTGAAGCTGTCGGACGCCGAACGGGCCGCCGCCTGGGCGCTGCTTCGCTCGGTCGCGGACGCCGGCACCACCGTGCTCGCGGTGTGCAGCGAGGCGCCCGCCGAGGCCGACATCACCCTAGTGACGACCGAAATTGGCGCCAAGGACGGGGCCACGAGCAAGGAGGGGGCGGCGGATGCGTTCGCCACGACTGGCAGCGCTTGAGCTGAAGCGGTTCGGCAGGGGGAAGCTGCCGCGGGCCGCACTGGTCGCGCTGCTCCTGCTGCCGCTGCTCTACGGCGCGCTCTACCTGTGCTCGTTCTGGGACCCCTACAGCCGGCTCGACCGGATTCCGGTGGCGCTCGTCAACGACGACAAGGGGGCGGACGCCGCCGGGCAGAAGCTCCACGTGGGCGACGACCTCAGCAAGAAGCTGCTCGACAGCAAGACCTTCGAGTGGCACGAGGTCAGCGGCGCCGAGGCGCGCAAGGGCCTGGAGAAGGGCACCTACTACCTGTCGCTGACGATGCCCGCCGACTTCAGCAAGAGGATCGCGTCCAGCTCCGGGGACGCCCCCGAGACAGGCGCGCTCCAGGTGCGGACCAACGATGCGAACAACTACATCGTGGGGTCTATCTCCAAGACGGTTTTCTCCGAGGTGCGCGCCGCCGCCTCCAGCAAGGCCTCGCGGTCCTTCCTCGACAAGATCTTCATCTCGTTCGGCGATCTCCACGACGCCACGGAGAAGGCGGCCAAGGGCGCGGGCGACCTCAAGGACGGGCTCGGCAAGGCCAAGGACGGCTCCAAGGCACTGGCCGACGGACTCGACGATGCCAAGGACGGCAGCGGCAAGCTGGCCGGCGGCATCACGAAGCTCGACACCGCCGCGGGCACCCTGGCGAACGGCGCCCAGCAGGTCGCCGACGGCACTCAGCGGATCGCGGACGAGGCCAACGGGGCGGCCGGCCAGGCGCGGCCGTACCTCAAGGACAACGGCAAGACCGTCGGGGACTCGGCCAAGCTCCTCGCCGACTCGATCCAGCCGGTGCGCGACAACATCGAAAAGATCGTCGACCTCGCCCCCAAGGCGGCGACCGGCACCCGCAAGGCCTCCCAGGACCTCAACACGCTCTACCAGCAGCTCTGTGTGGACAAGCCCGCCGACGGCCAGGTCTGCCCGGCGCTGGACAGGGCCAAGAAGGCGACAGCCACCGGCGCGACCCTTACCGCGGACGTCAACGACCTCGTCAAGGACCAGGGCGGTGATTTCAAGAAGCTCGGCAAGGACCTCGAAGACCTCCAGACCAAGGCCCGGGACTTGGCCGCGAAGGCGCCGCGGCTCTCCACCGACCTGGAGACGAAGGTCGCCGACATCAACAAGCTCAACAAGGGCGCGCACGACGTCGCCAAGGGCGCGGCCGGCATCCACGCCGGTCTGGGCAGCGCCAAGACCGGTTCCACCGACCTCGACACGGGCGTCGGCAAGCTGAAGAAGGGCGCGAGCACCCTGGACGGCGGGATCGTGAAGCTCTCCGACGGCTCCGTCCAGCTGGCGACCGGTCTGCACGACGGCGTCGGCAAGATCCCGGACTACGACAAGCAGCAGCGCGACCAGCGCACCGACGTCATGGCCGACCCGGTCAAGCTGGCCTCGCAGGCGATGCACAAGGCGCCCAACTACGGCACCGGGTTCGCCCCGTACTTCATCCCGCTCTCCCTGTGGGTGGGCGCGATGGTCGCGTACATGCTGATCCAGCCGCTCAACCGGCGCGCCCTGGCCGCCGGGGCCTCGGCCTGGAGGATCGCGTTCGCGGGCTGGCTGCCGGTGGCGGCCGTCGGGGTGCTCCAGATCGCCGCGCTGATGTCGGTGCTGCACTTCGGGCTCGGCCTCGAAATGCAGCGGACCGCGGGAACGCTGGGCTATCTGGCGCTGACCTCCTGCTGCTTCGCGGCGATCGTGCAGTGGCTCAACGCCAAGTTCGGGGCGGCCGGACGCATCCTGGTCCTCGCCGTCCTGATGCTCCAGCTGACCTCGGCGGGCGGCACCTACCCCGTCCAGACGAGCCCGGCGTTCTTCAACGCCATCCACCCCTACCTGCCCATGAGTTACGTGGTGGACGGGCTGCGCAGGCTGATCACCGGCGGCGACCTGGGCGTGGTGTGGCAGGGCTGTGCGGTCCTGGCCGCCTTCACCGCGGGCGCCCTCGCACTGACGGCGCTGTCCGCCCGGCAGAAGCAGGTGTGGTCGCTCGACCGGCTGCACCCCGAGCTGAGCCTGTGAGAATCGACGCCATGGACAGCAGCAGCACCAGACGGCAGGCGACCCGGCAGAGGCTCTACGAGGCCGCTGTGACGCTCATCGCCGAACAGGGGTTCTCGGCCACCACGGTCGACGAGATCGCCGAGCGGGCCGGCGTCGCCAAGGGCACGGTGTACTACAACTTCAAGAGCAAGACCGAGCTCTTCGAGGAGCTGCTGCGCCATGGCGTGGGTCTGCTGACCGCGTCTTTGCAGGCGGCCGCGGACGAAACCGCCGAGCGGGGTGGAACCAAGGTCGAGGCGCTTGACGCGATGATCCGGGCCGGCCTGGACTTCATCCACCGCTACCCGGCCTTCACCCAGCTGTACGTCGCCGAGCTGTGGCGCACCAACCGCGCCTGGCAGTCGACCCTCCTGGTGGTGCGCCGGGAGGCGGTGGCCGTCGTCGAGACGGTCCTGCGGGACGCGGTGGCGGCGGGCGAGCTGAGCGAGGAGATCGACATCCCGCTCACGGCCGCGGCCCTGGTCGGCATGGTCCTGGTGGCCGCGCTCGACTGGCAGGCCTTCCAGAGCGAGCGCTCCCTGGACGACGTCCACGCGGCGCTGTCAAGGCTGTTGCACGGCAGAGTCAGCGGCCGTTAGCCCCTGCTCCGGAAACGGAAATACGCCGGGCCGGTGCGGTTCAATCCCCCATGAACCGCACCGGCCCGGCGCTTCCCCCGAACGTCCCCCCGGGTCTCCCCCGTACCCCGTTACGTCCAGGGAGCCGCGCCGGTTCCGCCGCCCCGTGTCGGCGGTGCCGGCGCCGCGCCCCTTCCGTGGTCTCCACCTTCCCGTCCGCGCAGGTAGGAGCCCATCCGTGCAGGTACTCATCTCACCTCCTAGGTACGGATACTCAGACGTCCGTGCTCAACCCCAGTCGTGAACGGCCGGATCTGGTTAACATCGCGACCGTGTCCGTACTCCCCCTCGTATTCACCAGCGGCTGGGCGAGCGGGGTCAACGCGTACGCGGTGGTCCTGCTGCTCGGCATCTTCGGCGCCACCGGCCTCACCGACGACGTGCCCGAGGCGCTCCAGCGTCCCGACGTCCTGATCGCCGCCGGCGTCCTGTTCCTCTGCGAGGCGGTCGCGGACAAGATCCCGTACGTCGACTCGGTCTGGGACTCCGTGCACACGGTGATCCGGCCGATCGCGGGCGCGGTCGTCGGGGCGCTGCTCGCCGGGCAGAGCGGTTCGCTGCCGGATCTCGCGGCGGGCGCGGTGGGCGGTTCGACGGCGCTGATGAGCCATCTGGTCAAGGCCGGGACGCGGATGGCGGTGAACACCTCGCCCGAGCCGTTCAGCAACATCGCGCTGAGCACGGCGGAGGACCTGGGCGTCGCCGGGATCATAAGTTTCGCGATCTTCCACCCGCTCGTGGCGGCCGTGATCGCGGGCACCCTGCTGCTCATCGGCATCGTGATACTGGTCGTGCTGTGGCGGAAGATCCGCCGCTTCCGCCGGCGCAGGGCACAGCGCCGGGAGGAGAAGCGGCTGGCCGCGGCGGGGGTTCGCCGGCCGCCGGACTGAGATGTCAGTGGCGGCGGATACAGTCGCAGACATGGCACGGATTGTGGTGATCGGCGCTGGTGTGGGCGCCATGGCGGCTGCCGGCCGGCTGGCCGTGGCAGGCCACCGGGTGACGGTGTACGAGCGCTCGTCGACGTACGGCGGCGCACTGGGGCGGTTCGAGCGGGACGGGTTCGTCTTCGACACCGGCCCCGGTCTGCTGCGGCTGCCCGCCGTCTACCGCGACCTGTTCGTGAAGACCGGCAAGGAGCCCCTGGAGAGCCTCGTGGAGCTCGCCCCGGTGGATCCGGCCTCGCACCACCTCTTCGCCGACGGTACGGAAGTGTCGCTGCCCAACGCCTCGCGCGCGGGCGTGATGTCGGCCCTCGACGCGGCTCTGGGAGCGGGCGCGGGCGAGCGCTGGGGCGCGTTCCTGATCCGGGCCAGGGAGGCCTGGGACCGCACCCGCCGGCCGCTCCTGGAAGAGCCTCTGTGGCCCAACTGGCAGGTGCTCGCCCGCGAGCCGTATCCCGCGCCGAAGCAGCGCCGGCTGCTCCGCTCGCCCCGGCAGGCGGCCACGCTGGGCGAGGTCGCCGAGTGGGAGCTGGGCGGCGGGCACCTGGGCACGCTCCTGGAGAGCTACGCCCTGGAGTACGGCCTCGACCCGGGCACGGCCCCCGCCTCGGCGGCGGTTCTGCCGTACATGGAGCAGACCTTCGGCAGTTGGTACGTCCGCGGCGGCATGCGGGAGCTGGCGCGCGCGGTGTACGAGCGCTGCCTGGCCAGGAGGGTCGAGTTCGTCTTCGACGCCGAGGTGGCGCGGGTCCGCGAGAAGGACGGCCGGGCGGCAGGCGTCGAGCTGGCCGACGGCACGGTCGTGGAGGCGGATCACGTGGTGTGCGGCGCGGACCCGCGCGGCCTCGAACGGATGCTGCCCGGCCGGGAGTTGTGGGGGCCGGACACGGTCCGCCCCGCCGCCACGGCCCGGCCGAGCCGCTTCACGGTACTGCTCGCCCTGCGCGGCGCCCGCCCCGTGGACGCCGCGCACCGCACGGTGGTCCACTCCCCCGGCGCCACGGCCGAGGCCCGCGCGGCCTTCGCGGGAACGCACGACGGGCCGCCGACGGTCACCGTGCTGCGCCCCGACGATCCGGCGGTGCGGCCCGACGACGACCACGAGGCGGTGACGCTGACGGCGACGGTCGCGCCCGGCGGGCCGGTCGACTGGACGGACGAGGCGCTGGTTCGCCGGTACACGGACAAGCTGATCGAGGCCGCCGCGCGGGCCGTGCCCGACCTGCGGGAGCGGATGCTCTGGCACGAGTCCCGCACCCCTGTCCACATAGCAGAGGCGACCGGCGCCGGGGGCGGTTCGGTGCCCGCGCCCTCACTGGCCGGAGCCGGGGCCACGCTGCTGCGCCCGTCCAACACCACCGGCCTGCCGGGGCTGTACCTGGCGGGCGGCTGGGCGCACCCGGGCGGCGGTCTCGCGCACGCCGGGATGACGGGCGCGCTGGTGGCCGGGCTGATCGTGGAGGGCGACGGCTTCCGGGGCTCGCAGTGAGCCCCGGCCCGGCGAACCGCCCGGCGAACGGTGCCGGGACCGGTCAGTAGCGGTAGGGCTGCTGCTCGGGGTGCTGCGGCAGATCCGGGTGGTTCGGGTCGTACGGCTGCTGGACCTGCTGCTGCGGCTGCTGGACCTGCTGCTCGTAGGGGACGTACTCCCCGTCGCGCTGCTGCGGCACCCAGACGCCGCCGGGCGGGGTGTCCGTCGCGTACTGCGCGGTGAGCGGGTCGGCGGGGTAGGAGTGCTGGCCGCCGAAGCTGTCGTAGCCGTTGTACGTGCCGTACGCCTGGCCGCCGTTGCCGATGTACGGGTCCGAGTAGGCGGCGTACTGCTGCTGCCCGGCGCCCGGCTCGTCGTACTGCGGGGCGTAGGGGTCGGCGTAGGGCTGCTGGGGGTCGTACGCGGGGTACTGGGGCTGCGCCTCGGGCTCCTTGGCGGGGCTGTAGATGCCGTACTGGCCGGTCTCGTCGGGCATCGGCTGCGGCTCGTAGACCGAGTCGGCGTGGGCCGAAGCGGCGTGCAGCGGCTCGCCGTTCGCGTCCAGGGAGCCTGCGGCGGACGCGTCCTCGTACTGGAGGTCGGAGACTTCGAGGACCGGTTCCGGGGCGGGGGCGCTCTTGCCGCGGCTCGCCCTGCGGCGGCGGCTCGCGCCCGGCCTGCCGCCGAGCGCCCAGCCGGTGGAGAAGCCGCGCCGGAAGGAGAGCGTGACGTACACCTGGCCGACGGCGAAGGCGATCGCGCCCAGGATGATCACGAAGACGGACGGAATGAGGACGCCCAGGACCACACCCACGAACCCGGTGAAGGCGAGCAACCGCCAGCGCAGCCGCGCCTTGTACTGCAGCAGCACCTCGCCGAGCAGCCACAGTGCGACGATTCCGAACGCGATGTAGAGGACCGTCCAGCCCATGTACGCCCCTCATCCTCCTGTCCCGGGTACAGCTGTCCCCTGACCCGGGCCGGTTTTCGGCTACGCCTGCTGGTGCAGGCCGAGATTCTCGTAGATTTCGAGCGTCGCCGTGGAGTTGTTGAGGGTAATGAAGTGCAACCCGGGTACGCCATCGGCGAGCAGCCGTGAGCAGAACTCCGTGGCGAACTCGATGCCAATGGAGCGTACAGCGGCCGGATCGTCCTTGACGGCAAGCATCCGGTCCCGCAGGTCCTCCGGGAATGCCGCGGTACTGAGTTGAGGCAGTCGTTCCAGCTGCTTCACGCTGGTCACGGGCATGACTTCGGGGATGATCGGGGTCTCGCAACCGGCCGCCGAGACCCGGTCGCGCAGACGCAAATAGTTCTCGGGCTCGAAGAACATCTGCGTGATGGCATAGTCGGCGCCCGCGCGGCACTTGTCCACGAAGTGCCGGATGTCGGAATCCCAGTCCGTCGAGCGCGGGTGCATCTCCGGGAAGGCCGCGACGCCGACACAGAAGTCGCCCGACTCCCGGATGAGCGCGACGAGTTCGGCCGCGTATGTCACGCCCTGGGGGTGTTTGACCCACTCACCCATGGGGTCGCCCTTCGGGTCGCCGCGCACCGCGAGGATGTTGCGGATCCCGGCGTCGGCGTACTGGCCCACCGTATGGCGCAGCTCGGCGACCGAGTGGCCGACGGCGGTGAGGTGGGCGACCGGGGTGAGGGTGGTGTCCTCGGTGATCTGCTGGGTGGCCTCGACGGTTCCGGTACGGGTGGAGCCGCCGGCCCCGTACGTCACGGAGACGAAGTCGGGGGCAACCGCTTCGACCCGGCGCAGCGCGTTCCAGAGGTTCCGCTCGCCCTTCTCGGTTTTGGGCGCGTAGAACTCGAAGGAGTACGTCGTCTCGCCGGACGCGAGCATGTCGCGCACGGTTCGCGCGCGATCAGTCCTGGTGGAAGCTGTGCCAAGGGCCATACTCGCAGGTTAGCCAGGGCTGCCCGGCACCCCAACAAACGAGGGCGATTTGTCTCAATTGCCGGACTTCTGTCCACCCCTCGGACAGCTGGCTACGCGAGCCGCTCCCGGACCCGCTTGGCGAGGTCGGCGGCGGCCGCGGCCGGGTCGTCGGCCTCGGTGATCGCCCGTACGACGACGACGCGGTCGGCGCCCGCGTCCAGAACCTCGTCCAGGTTGCCCGCGTCGATGCCGCCGATCGCGAACCAGGGCCGGTCGGTGCCGAGCGAGGCGGTGTGGCGCACCAGGTCCAGGCCCGGCGCGTACCGGCCCGGCTTGGTGGGGGTGGGCCAGCAGGGGCCCGTGCAGAAGTAGTCCACACCCGGCTCGGCGGCGGCCGCGGCAGCCTCCTCGTTCGCGTGCGTGGAACGGCCGATCAGCACCTCGTCGCCCAGGATCGCCCGGGCGGCGGGCACCGGCAGATCGCCCTGGCCCAGGTGCAGCACGTCGGCGCCGATGGCGTGCGCCACGTCGGCCCGGTCGTTGACCGCGAGCAGCTTGCCGTGCCGGCGGCAGGCGTCCGCGAAGACGGCCAGGTGCTCCAGCTCCTCGGCGGCCTCCATGCCCTTGTCCCGCAGCTGCACTATGTCCACGCCGGACGTGAGGACGGCGTCCAGGAACCCGGGCAGATCGCCCTGGCGCTTACGGGCGTCGGTGCACAGGTAGAGGCGGGCGTCGGCGAGCTGCTCACGGGCCGTGGGCATGGAAGGTCCCCCGTTGTGTTCGTCTTCGGCCGGGCCGCGCGGTGTACGGGCCGGGTGGACCGGACCGTACACCGCGGGCCTGTCGGCACTGTCGGGTGGGCTCGTACGACTCAGAGGGCGAGCGCCTGGGCGCGGCGCTTCACCTCCGTGCCGCGATTCTCGCTGAGGGCCTGCGCGGGGGTGCCGGGCAGGCTCGGGTCGGGAGTGAAGAGCCACTCCAGCATCTCCTCGTCGGAGAAGCCGTCGTCCCTCAGCAGCGTCAGCGTCCCGACCAGGCCCTTCACCACCTTGTCGGCGTCGATGAAGGCTGCGGGCACCTGCAGCGCCCTGTTCTCACCGCGGCGTACGGCGATGAGCTGGCCCTCCTTGACCAGCTGCCGTACGCGCGTCACCTCCACGTCCAGCATCTCCGCGATGTCGGGGAGGTGGAGCCAGGCGGGGACGAGAGCATCAATCTTTGCGTCAATCTCGGTCACGGTCACAAGCGTGCCACCTCGCACTGACACTCGGTACCGGGGTGGTCCTTCGGGGCTGTGCCCCCGGCCCCCTCCGCGGCGTGTCATGGGGGCTCCGCGCCCCCTCCGGCCCCCTTCTCCTCAAGCGCCGGAGGGGCTATTCGTTCGGCTGCGGACCGTGCGTGGCTGGTCGCGCAGTTCCCCGCGCTCCTAAAAGGGCATGGTTGCCGGCCAGCGCCTCACCTTGCCCCTCAGCCGCATGGTTGCTCGCCCGAAGTCGCCCCCTCCGGCTACCCCTGCACCGCCGACTTCAGCGGCACAGCCGAATCCGCCACCTTTTCCCCGTCCAGTGGCTTCGCCGATTCGATCAGTTTGCGGCCCTGGGCCAGGTCTCTCGGGCGGCCCACTGCCAGTACCGCCACCAGCGCTCCGTCCCGGAGCCAGCAGACCGACCACGGGGCCGAGGACGGGTCGCCGCGCCAGACCACTTCGTCGGCGTCAGTATGGTGGCCCGCGTACTGGACGAAGCGGCCGAACTGCTCGGACCAGAAGTACGGGACCGGGTCGTAGTCGGCGGCGGCCTCGCCCACGATGTCGGCGGCGACCGTGCGCGGGCCCTGGAGCGCGTTGTCCCAATGGTGGACGAGCAGGCGTTCGCCGAAGCGGGCCGAGGGGAACGAGGCGCAGTCGCCGACCGCGTACACATCGGGGAGCGAGGTGCGCAGGCGGGCGTCCGCGGTGATCGCGCCATCGGGGCCCAGCGCGATGCCCGAGCCGGTCAGCCAGCCGGTCGCGGGGCGGGCGCCGATGCCGATGACCACGGCGTCGGCGGGCAGCCGGCGGCCGTCGGCGAGCAGCACCTCGCCCGGCACGACCGCCTGGACCCGGGCGCCGGTGAGGAGTTCGGCGCCCGACTCGGCGTACCAGCCGGCCATCGGCGCGGCGACCTCGGCGGGCAGCACCCCGGCAAGCGGGCGGTCGGCGGCCTCGACGACGGTGACCTCGCAGCCCGCGTCGCGTGCGGCCGTCGCGAACTCCGCGCCGATCCACCCGGCGCCCACCACCACGATCCGGTGCCGCTGGTCCAGGACCGGGCGCAGCCGCCGCGCGTCGTCGAGGGTGCGCAGCAGATGGACGCCGGGCACTCCCCCGCTGCCGGGCAGGGTGAGCGGTTCGGCTCCGGTGGCGATGACCAGGATGTCGTAGGCGACCTCGCCCGCCTCGGTGACCACCACGTGGTCGGCTGGCCGCACCCCGGTGACTTCGAGGCCCAGGCGCAGGTCCACGCCGAGGGCCTCGAAGTCCACCTCGAAGGCGGAGCCCTCGGCCTTGCCGAGCAGGACGGCCTTGGACAGCGGGGGCCGGTCGTAGGGCTGGTGGGGTTCCGCGCCGATGAGGGTGATGGCTCCGGCGAAGCCCTGTTCGCGCAGGGCCACCGCGGTCTGCACGCCGGCCATGCCCGCGCCGACGACGACCACGTGCCGTGCTTCGGATTGCGTCTGCTGTTCGCTCACCCGATCACCATAAACAGCTGACTATTCGTCAGGTAAGGGGTCCGGTCAACGCGGGCACCTCCCGGTCGCCCGGACGCTCCCTTACTCGGGGCTGGGGGCTCGGGCTATGGTGGCAGGCGTAAAGCACTCGCGGGAGCCCGGACGCACCGGGCTGAGAGGGAGGCTGGCGGCCTCCGACCGTACGAACCTGATCCGGGTCATGCCGGCGAAGGGAGGGGCTGGACGCCCATGCGTTCTTCACGAAACGGGTCCGGGAACGGGTCCGACGTCCTCGTGGTCGGGGGCGGCATCATCGGGCTCGTCACCGCCTGGCGGGCCTCCCAGCGCGGCCTCGGTGTCGTGCTCGCCGACCCCGAGCCGGGCGGCGGCGCCGCCCAGGTCGCGGCCGGAATGCTCGCCGCCGTCACCGAGCTCCACTACGGCGAGCAGACCCTGCTCGCCCTCAATGTCGAATCCGCCCGCCGCTACCCGGCCTTCGCGGCCGAGCTGAGGGAGGTCACCGGCCTCGACACCGGCTACCGCGCCTGCGGCACCCTCGCCGTGGCGCTCGACTCCGACGACCGCGCCCACCTGCGCGACCTGCACGCGCTCCAGGTCCGCTGCGGCCTGGAGTCCGAGTGGCTGTCCGGGCGCGACTGCCGCCGCCTGGAACCCATGCTGGCGCCCGGCGTGCGCGGCGGCCTGCGGGTCGACGGCGACCACCAGATCGACCCGAGAAGGCTGGCGAAGGCGCTGGTCGGCGCGTGCACACAGGCCGGGGTGCGGTTCGCGCGCGGCTGGGCCGAGCGGCTCTCGGTCGTACGGGAGCGGGCTCGCGGTGTCGTCCTGGCGGACGGCAGCGAACTCGCGGCCGACCAGGTCGTGCTCGCCGCGGGCAGCCTCAGCGGCCGCCTCGCGGGCGTGCCGGAAGAGCTCCTGCCTCCCGTACGTCCCGTGAAGGGCCAGGTCCTGCGGCTGACCGTGCCGCCCGCCTACGCGCCGTTCCTGTCCCGGACCGTGCGGGCGGTGGTGCGGGGCAGCGAGGTCTATCTCGTACCGCGCGAGAACGGCGAGCTCGTCGTCGGCGCCACCAGCGAGGAACTCGGCTGGGACACCACGGTCACCGCGGGCGGCGTCTATCAACTGCTGCGCGACGCCCACGAGTTGGTGCCGGGGATCACCGAGCTGCCGCTCACCGAGACCCGGGCCGGGCTTCGTCCCGCCTCCCCCGACAACGCGCCCCTGCTCGGCCCGACCGCCCTGCCCGGGCTGCTGCTCGCGACCGGCCACTACCGCAACGGCGTGCTGCTCACCGCGGTCACCGGCGACGTCATGGCGCACGTCCTGACCACCGGTGAACTGCCCGACGAGGCACGCCCGTTCACCCCCCGACGCTTCACCTCCGCATCTTGGGAGCTGACGACCGCATGACCATCTCCGTCAACGGCGAGCCCCGCGCGCTGGCCTCCGGGACCACCCTCGACGCCCTCGTCGCCACCCTCGCCCCGTCCCGCTCCGGGGTCGCGGCCGCCGTCAACGAGGCGGTCGTGCCGCGCAGCGCCTGGCCCACGACCACGCTCGGCGACGGCGACCGCGTCGAGGTCCTCACCGCCGTGCAGGGAGGCTGACCCATGGCCGACGACTCTCTGACCATCGCCGACACCACCTTCGACTCCCGCCTGATCATGGGCACCGGCGGGGCACCCAGCCTCGACACGCTGGAACGCGCGCTCGCGGTGTCCGGCACCCAGCTCACCACCGTCGCGATGCGCCGCCTGGACCCGACCGTGCAGGGCTCGGTCCTGTCCGTGCTCGACCGGCTCGGCATCCGGGTGCTGCCCAACACGGCGGGCTGCTTCACCGCGGGCGAGGCCGTCCTGACCGCGCGCCTGGCCCGCGAGGCGCTGGGCACGCACTGGGTGAAGCTGGAGGTCATCGCCGACGAGCGCACCCTGCTTCCCGACCCGATCGAACTGCTCGACGCCGCCGAGGTGCTGGTCGACGACGGGTTCACCGTGCTGCCGTACACCAACGACGACCCGGTCCTCGCGCACAAGCTGGAGGACGTCGGATGCGCGGCGATCATGCCGCTCGGCTCCCCCATCGGCTCCGGCCTCGGCATCCGCAACCCGCACAACTTCGAGCTGATCGTGGACCGGGCGAGTGTCCCGGTGATCCTCGACGCGGGCGCGGGCACCGCCTCCGACGTGGCGCTCGCCATGGAGCTCGGCTGTTCGGCGGTGATGCTGGCCTCGGCGGTGACCCGGGCCCAGGAGCCGGTCCTGATGGCGGAGGCGATGCGGCACGCGGTGGAGGCGGGCCGCCTGGCGCACCGCGCGGGCCGCATCCCCCGCCGCCACTTCGCCGAGGCGTCCTCCACGATGGCGGGCCGGGCCGCGCTCGACCCCGAGCGCCCCGCGTTCTAGCCGGTCCGCGTCACAGCTCGGCTTCAGTCCGGCCCCTTGAACGCCCGCGGCGTGAAGGGGGCCGGACCGCGCTCGTAAACTCTCCCCCGTGGATACGACCCTTCATGACCCCCTCGTCGGGCAGGTGCTCGACGGCCGCTACCGCGTCGACGCGCGCATCGCCGTCGGCGGTATGGCCACGGTCTACCGGGCCGTCGACACCCGCCTCGACCGCGTGCTCGCCCTCAAGGTGATGCACCCGAGCCTCGCCGCCGACGCCTCCTTCGTGGAGCGCTTCATCCGCGAGGCCAAATCGGTGGCCCGGCTCGCGCACCCCAATGTGGTCGGTGTCTTCGACCAGGGCGCGCAGGACCAGTACGTCTACCTCGCGATGGAGTACGTCGCGGGCTGCACCCTGCGCGACGTGCTGCGCGAGCGCGGCGCGCTCCAGCCGCGCGCGGCCCTCGACATCCTGGAGCCCGTGCTCGCGGCCCTCGGCGCCGCCCACCGGGCCGGGTTCGTCCACCGGGACATGAAGCCCGAGAACGTCCTGATCGGCGACGACGGCCGGGTCAAGGTCGCCGACTTCGGCCTGGTCAGGGCCGTCGACTCGGTGACCAGCACCACCGGCTCGGTCCTCGGCACCGTCTCCTATCTGGCCCCCGAGCAGATCGAGCACGGCACCGCGGACACCCGCGCCGATGTGTACGCGTGCGGTGTCGTCCTGTACGAGATGCTCACCGGCGCCAAGCCGCACCACGGGGACACCCCCGCCCAGATCCTCTACGCCCACCTCCACGAGGGCGTGCCCGCGCCGTCCGCGGCCGTGCCCGGCCTCGCCCTGGAGCTGGACGAGCTGGTCGCCTCGGCGACCGCCCGCAACCCCGACGTCCGCCCGCACGACGCGGTGGCCCTGCTCGCGCAGACCCGTACCGCCCGCGCCGCCCTCGACGACGAGCAGCTGGACGCGGTCCCGCCGGGCGCGCACGCCTCGGCCGGGGAGAGCGGCGCCGACGACCGTACGAGCGTGATCCCGCGGGCCCTGCCGACGCCGGTCACCCCGGCGGCCGGGCCCATGCCCGCCGAGGCCGTCCACGAGGAGCCCGTCAACCGCACCAGCCGGCTGATCATGCCGCAGCGCATCGAGGACGAGCCGGAGCCGCCGCCGCGCAGGCCGCGCCGCCAGCCGCGCGGCCGGATCGACAACCGGCGCGGCCTGATCGCGATCGTGGCCGCGCTGCTGCTGATCCTCGGGGTCGGCGCGGGCGTCTGGTACATCAACTCCGGCCAGTTCACCCGGGTTCCGGCCCTCATCGGACAGAGCGAGGACGCGGCGAAGAAGAAGCTGTCGGGCGCCGGGCTCGGCGTGAAGAAGGTCGACCGGCAGTTCAGCGACACCGTCGAGCGGGGCCAGGTCATCTCGACCGACCCGGCGACCGGTGCCCGCATCCGCGGCAACGGCTCCGTCACCCTGGTCGTCTCGCGCGGCCCGGAGACGGCGCAGGTGCCCAAGCTGGACGGGATGCCGCTCGACCAGGCGAAGAGCGAGCTGCAGAAGGCGGGCTTCGCGCCCGGAGACACCGCGAGCGAGTTCAACGAGAGCGTCCCGCAGGGCTCGGTCATCCGCACCGACCCGGCCGCGGGCGTCAAGCGCCACACGGACACGGCCGTCTCGATGGTCGTCAGCAAGGGCGCCCCCGTCGACGTGCCCGGCGTGGTCGGCGACTCGGTGGCCGATGCCACCGCCGCCCTCCAGAACGCCGGGCTCCAGGTCACCGTCGCACCCGACCAGGTCAACTCGGTGCAGGACGCGGGCAAGGTCGCGGCCCAGTCCGCCGCCGAGCACGCCCAGCTCGCCAAGGGCGACAGCGTCACGCTGACCGTGTCCAAGGGCCCCCGGATGATCCCGGTGCCCAAGGTGACCGGCGAGAAGGCCGCCGACGCCCAGCGGGATCTGGAGAAGGCCGGCTTCAAGGTGAAGGTCGACCGCGGCTTCCCGTTCCTCAGCGACGAGGTGTCGGGCCAGTCCGTCGCCGCCGGGACGCAGGCGCCCGAGGGCTCCACCATCACCATCACCACCAAGGGACTGTAGGTAGTCACCCCATGCGCAACCCCATCGGCGGCCACGTCCCCGTGGCCGGCGGCCTCGCCACGACCGGGCTCACCTATGCGAGGGAGATCGGCGCCGAGACCGTGCAGGTCTTCGCCGCCAACCCGCGCGGCTGGGCCACCCCCGCCGGGAACCCGGCCCAGGACGAGAAGTTCCGGGCCGAGTGCGCCGAGGCCTCGATCCCGGCGTACGTCCATGCGCCGTACCTGATCAACTTCGGCTCGGGCACCGGGGCGACGGTGGAGAAGTCGGTGGAGTCGCTGCGGCACTCGCTGCGCCGGGGCCGTGAGATCGGCGCGCTCGGCGTGGTCGTGCACACCGGCTCGGCGACCGGCGGACGCCCGCGCGCGGAGGCTCTCGCGCAGGTCCGTACGCATCTGCTGCCGCTGCTCGACGAACTGACCCACGACGACGACCCGTTCCTGCTCCTGGAGTCGACGGCCGGGCAGGGTGCCTCACTGTGCTCGCGCACCTGGGACTTCGGCCCGTACTTCGAGGCCCTGGACGCCCACCCCAAGCTGGGCGTCTGCCTCGACACCTGCCACATCTACGCGGCCGGACACGATCTGGCCGGGCCCGGCGGCATGAAGCAGACCCTGGACCTCCTGGTGGAGACCGTCGGCGAGGGGCGGCTCAAGCTGATCCACGCCAATGACTCCAAGGATGTGGCCGGCGCACACAAGGACCGCCACGAGAACATCGGCACCGGACACATCGGCGAGGAGCCGTTCCGCGAGCTGCTCGCCCACCCGGCGACCGACGGCGTACCGCTGGTCATCGAGACCCCGGGCGGCAAGGAGGGGCACGCGGCGGACGTGGCCCTGCTGAAGTCCCTGCGGGCGTAACCCCTGATCTAGAGCTCGGGGCCGTCCCCGGGCTCCTCCTGGTAGGAGTAGCGCTGCTCGCGCCAGGGGTCGCCGATGTTGTGGTAGCCCCGCTCCTCCCAGAAGCCCCGGCGGTCCGCCGTCATGTACTCGATGCCGCGGACCCACTTCGGGCCCTTCCAGGCGTAGAGGTGGGGGACGACCAGGCGCAGCGGGAAGCCGTGTTCGGCGGTGAGCAGCTCGCCGCCGTTGTGGGTGGCGAAGAGGGTGCGGTCGCCGAGGAAGTCGGCCAGGCGCAGGTTGGAGCTGAAGCCGTACTCGGCCCACACCATGACATGGGTGACATCGGGTGCGGGCGGCGCGAGTCCGGCGATCGTGCGGGCGCTCACCCCGCCCCATTCGGCCCCGACCATCGAGAACTTGGTGACGCAGTGCAGGTCGGCGACCACGGTCTCGAACGGCAGCGCCGAGAACTCCTCGTGGTTCCAGCAGTGCTTGTCGCCGTCGGCGGTGGCTCCGAAGACCCGGAACTCCCAGCGCTCCGGCTTGAACTTGGGGACCGGGCCGTAGTGGGTGACCGGCCAGCCGCGCTGGAGCCGCTGCCCCGGCGGAAGCTCCGTCTGCGCTGCTCCCTGCCGCTCCCGGCTCTCCGGCTGACCCATGACTCCATGGTGACAGACCCCGAGGGGTGGTGATGACCAGGGACGTCCCGATTCGGGCAACTCCTACTAAGCGTGCACTTACTGGACGCCCCCTGATCACGGTGCAAGGATGCGCGGAACCTGCCCAGTTACCGCTTGGAAGGAGCCTCTGCGATGCAGGGCGACCCCGAGGTCATCGAATTCCTGAATGAGCAGCTGAGTGCCGAGCTGACGGCGATCAACCAGTACTGGCTGCACAGCGCGATGCAGGCCAACTTCGGCTGGACGAAGCTGGCCAAGTACACGCGTCACGAGTCGATCGACGAGATGAAGCACGCGGAGGTGCTGACCGACCGGATCCTCTTCCTGGACGGCCTGCCGAACTTCCAGCGGCTCTTCCATGTGCGCATCGGGCAGACGGTCACCGAGATGTTCCAGGCGGACCGGCAGATCGAGGTCGAGGCGATCGACCGCCTCAAGCGCGGCATCGAGGTCATGCGGGCGAAGGGCGACATCACGTCCGCGAACATCTTCGAGTCGATCCTGGCCGACGAGGAGCACCACATCGACTACCTCGACACCCAGCTGGAGCTGGTCGACAAGCTCGGCGAGGCGCTCTACATCGCGCAGCTCATCGAGCAGCCGGAGAGCTGAGGGCCAGAGGGTTACGCGGCGTCCAGGACCGGGGCCGACTCCGGGGCGACCGCGGTCAGCGCGGGCTTGCCCTGCTCCACCAGCTCCCGGCGGGGGCAGGAGCCGCGGCCGAGGAGCGCCTGGATGCGGCGTACGCACGAACCGCAGTCGGTGCCGGCCTTGCAGGCGGAAGCTATCTGGCGGGGGGTGCAGGCACCGCCGTCCGCGTGCTTCCTGACCTGCTCCTCGGTGACACCGAAGCAGTTGCATACGTACACGCGGTTCACCTCCCGGAGCAGTCGACGCGGGTCGATAGGCAAGGCCCGTCCCGATTGATCGGTTCCCGATTGGTCGGTGAGGCTAACCTAACCTTACCCGGCGCCCCGGGTGCGCAAAAGCCCCGGATACGCCAGTGGGGCGCGGATCACATGGATCCGCGCCCCACTGTTGCGTGCGGGACTACTGGTCGCGGTACATCTCGGCGACCAGGAACGCCAGGTCCAGGGACTGGCTACGGTTCAGGCGCGGGTCGCAGGCCGTCTCGTAGCGCTGGTGCAGATCGTCGACGAAGATCTCGTCGCCGCCGCCCACGCACTCGGTGACGTCGTCACCGGTGAGCTCGACGTGGATGCCGCCCGGGTGCGTACCGAGGGCCTTGTGGACCTCGAAGAAGCCCTTGACCTCGTCCAGGACGTCGTCGAAACGGCGCGTCTTGTGGCCCGAGGCCGCCTCGAAGGTGTTGCCGTGCATCGGGTCGGTGACCCAGGCGACGACCGCACCGGACGCGGTGACCTTCTCGACCAGGTCGGGGAGCTTGTCGCGCACCTTGTCGGCGCCCATGCGGACGACGAAGGTCAGCCGGCCCGGCTCGCGGTCCGGGTCGAGGCGGTCCACGTAGGTGAGCGCCTCGTCGACGGAGGTCGTCGGGCCGAGCTTGATGCCGATCGGATTGCGGATCCTGGAGGCGAACTCGATGTGCGCGCCGTCCAGCTGCCGGGTGCGCTCACCGATCCAGACCATATGGCCGGAGGTGTCGTACAGGCGGCCGGTACGCGAGTCGGTGCGGGTCAGCGCCGACTCGTAGTCGAGCAGCAGCGCCTCGTGCGAGGCGTAGAACTCGACGGCCTTGAACTCGGCGGGGTCGGTGCCACAGGCCTTCATGAAGTTCAGCGCGTTGTCGATCTCGCGGGCGAGCTGCTCGTAGCGCTGGCCGGAGGGAGACGACTTCACGAAGTCCTGGTTCCAGGCGTGCACCTGGCGCAGGTCCGCGTAACCGCCGGTGGTGAAGGCGCGGACCAGGTTGAGCGTGGAGGCGGACGCGTTGTACATCCGCTTCAGGCGCTCGGGGTCCGGCACGCGATCCTTCTCCGTGAAGGCGAAGCCGTTCACGGAGTCGCCGCGGTAGGTCGGCAAGGTCACGCCGTCGCGGGTCTCGGTGCCCTTGGAGCGGGGCTTGGAGTACTGGCCGGCGATGCGGCCGACCTTCACCACGGGCACGGAGGCCGCGTAGGTGAGGACGGCGCTCATCTGGAGGAGGGTCTTCAGCTTGGCCCGGATGTGATCGGCCGAGACGGCGTCGAAGGCCTCGGCGCAGTCGCCGCCCTGGAGGAGGAACGCCTCGCCCTGGGCGACGGCTCCCAGGCGGGCGCGCAGCTGGTCGCACTCGCCCGCGAAGACGAGCGGCGGATACGACTCGAGGTCCGCGATCACATCGCGCAGAGCCTCGGCATCCGGGTACTCGGGCTGCTGCGCCGCGGGAAGGTCACGCCAGGTGTTTACGTTCACGGTCACCGGACCCACATTACGGGGTCCACCAAGCCGTCCACCCCGGCGACCACCAAATGAGACACCGACCACGCGGACGTGACCGGAAGTCGCGACGGCTTGAAGCTCCTTGAAGCCCCTCCCGTCTCTCCCCACACATGTCACCCCCTGTTAATCTCACGCCACTTACTGAATACAGGGCAAAGTGACCAGGGGTGGGTGTGAGCCGAAGCGTGAGCAGAAGGCAGCAGAGACACGTAACGAAGAAGTTCCTTGCCTACGGGGTGGCCGGGGCCGTGGCCGTCACCGCGTTGGGCCCGGCGGCCGTGGCGGCGCCGCGCGTCGTGGGGGCGGCGCGGGACGGCGGGCAGCCGGGCTCGGCACTGCAGGCCCAATTCGCCGAAGCGGCAAAGGAGTTCAAGGTTCCGCAGAGCGTCCTGATGGCGGTCTCCTACCGCCAGACGCTCTGGGAGGACCACGACGGCAAGCCCAGCACGTCGGGCGCGTACAACGTCATGGGCCTGACCCGGGTCATGCCCGGCGACGTGGCGCCGCCCAGCGCGCAGGAGCAGCTGGCGCACCTCAACATGAGCGGCGACCCGGCGGTCATGAAGAAGTTCGACGCGAAGAAGGCGCCGGTCTCCGAGCCCGCCGTCGACACCAGTGACCCGGCGCTGCACACGCTGGACGAGGCCGCGAAGCTCATCGGCAAGCCGGTGGACGCGGTACGCACCGACGCCGCCCAGAGCATCCGGGCGGGCGCGGCGCTGCTCGCCCAGTACCAGCGCGCGGCCACCGGCTCGCTGCCGGCCGACCCGGGCGGCTGGTACGCGGCGGTGGCCCGCTACAGCCAGGCCTCCGACATCAAGGGCGCCGGCGCCTTCGCCGACCGCGTCTTCGAGTCGGTGCGCTCCGGCGAGAGCCGTCTCACCACGGACGGCCAGCACCTCGCGCTGCCCGCCGACCCGGCGGTGAAGCCGGTCAAGCCGGCGAAGATGCCGCTGGCGGCAGGCACCGGCAAGGCCGCGGCCGACGCCGCGACGCCGGAGTGCCCGACCGGACTGAACTGCGACTTCATTGCGGCCGACCCGAACAACTACAACGTGGCGACGCGGCCGGACAACGGCTTCGACATCCGGCAGATCGTGATCCACGACACGGAGTCCCCCTACCAGGCCGCCGTCGACACGTTCAAGAACCCGAAGAGCAGCGCCAGCGCGCACTACATCGTCAAGGACGACGGCAGCCTCGTCACGCAGATGGTCGCGACGAAGGACGAGTCGTACCACGCGGCCAACAAGACCGTGAACATGCACGCGCTCGGCATCGAGCACGTGGGCTTCGCCATGAAGACGGGCAGCTGGTACGGCGAGCCGCTCTACGACTCGTCGGCGACGCTGGTCAAGTACCTGGCGGACAGGTTCGGCATTCCGCTGGACCGCGAGCACGTCATCGGCCACGACGAGGTGCCCGGTCCGCTGGACGGCTACGTGGCCACGCAGCACTGGGACCCGGGTCCCTTCTGGGACTGGAACCACTACATGTCCCTGCTCGGCGCCCCGACCGGCGCCGGTGGCGCGGGCCAGCCGCTCACGGCGGGCCAGGTCGTCAAGGTCGTCCCGCCGTTCAGCGCCCAGACCTCGACGTACTACGACCCCGACACCAAGGTCCGCACCACGTTCAACCAGCCGGTCAACTTCGGCTACCTGTACGCGACCCCGTCGACCGGCGGCGCCCCGCTGGCCGACCCGTACCTGGGCACCCAGGTCGCGACCGAGGGCCCGAACTGGGCCAACAAGGTCGTCGCGGGCGGCCAGTACGTGGTCGCGGACTGGCAGGGCGACTGGACGGCGATCTGGTACGGCGGCCAGAAGGCCTGGTTCTACAACCCGGGCGGCCAGTACACCTCGGTCGTGTCCCCCTCGGCCCCGGTCGTCCTGAAGGCCAAGGGCACCGCCGCGGTCCCGGTCTACGGGCGCGCCTACCCGGAGGACGCGGCGTACGCGGGCACCGGGGTGCCGGTACAGAACAACAACTCGGCCTCGCTGTCGAAGTACAGCATCCCGGCCGGCCAGACCTATGTCGCCGCGGGCGCCCCGGTCGCGGGCGACTACTACTACGGCGGCACCACGCTCGGCACCCTGGTCAAGGGCACCCAGACCTTCTACCCGATCCGGTACAACCACCGGATCGCCTGGGTGCGGACGGCCGACGTCGAGCAGGTCACCCCGGCAGGTCCGGTGCGCGCCGACAACCGCTACAACCTGCTCGCGCGGGACGCGGACGGCGGCTTCTGGCAGTACCAGGGCTCGGGCGACATCGCGCAGCCCTTCCTCACCCGCTTCAAGATCGGCAGCGGCTGGGGCATCTACAACGCCATGACGGACCTGTCGGACTTCCGTGCCGACGGCCAGGGCGACCTGATCGCCCGGGACACCTCCGGGGTGGCCTGGTACTACAAGGGCAGCGGCAACCCGGCGGCGCCGTTCGGCGACCGGGTCAAGCTCGGCGCGGGCTGGGGCGCCTTCACCTCCCTGGTGGGCGCGGGCGACCTGACCGGGGACGGCCGGGCCGACCTGATCGCCCGCGACGGCAGCGGCTTGCTCTGGCTCTACCCGGGCACCGGCGGCCCCGCCTTCGGCAACCGCACGCAGATCGGCAGCAGCTGGCAGATCTACGACCAGATCCTGAGCACCGGCGACCTCGACGGCGACGGCAAGGGCGACTTCGTGGCGCGCGAGCCGTCCGGGAAGCTGTGGTTCTACCCGGGCACGGGCAGCGCGGCCCAGCCCTTCGGCGACCGCCGCCAGATCGGCACCGGCTGGAACATCTACAACGCGATCGTCAGCTCGGGCGACCTGAACGGGGACGGCAAGCCGGACCTGACCGGCCGCGACGCCGACGGCAAGCTGTGGTTCTACCCGGGCAACGGCGGCTCGGTGCAGCCCTTCGGCGACCGCCGCCAGATCGGCACCGGCTGGAACATCTACAACACGCTGCTCTGATCCAGAGCTCCCGATGGCACCGCCTCCCGGCGGTGCCATCGGGTAGAGTGCCCGGCATGTTCGCGCACTCGACCCAGAACTGGTGGTGGACCGCTCATCCGGCGGCCCGCTGATTTCTGCGCGTACACAGACTCGCGAAGGCCGCCCCGAGGGGCGGCCTTCAGTGTTTCCCGGGCTGTTCCTCCCGCTCACCACCGGAAGGAACCACACAACTCATGCTCATCCAGAGGCTGTTGGACGAGAACTGCCCGCCCTTCGCGCTGCTGCGCAGGCGCACCCCGGGTCATGATCACGACATCGTCGAGCTGCTGATCGGCGAGGTCCACGAGGCCGAACACCTCGCCGACCTGCCCGTCGGGGACCGGCCCGCGCTCGCTCTGGTGCCGTTCCGGCAGATCAGGGAGCGCGGCTTCGACGTCCGCGACGACGGGACGCCGCTCTCGGTCCTGGTCGCGGACGAGACGTACGAACTCCCGCTCGCGGACGTGCTCGCCGAGCTCCCCGCGCACGAGGTGCGGGTCGAGGGCGGCGGCTTCGACGTCGGCGACGAGGAGTACGCGGGGATCGTGCGGCGGGTGATCGACGACGAGATCGGCCGCGGCGAGGGCGCCAACTTCGTCATCCGGCGCACCTTCACCGGCGAGATCCCCGGCTTCGGACGGGCCGACGCGCTGGCCCTGTTCCGCCGCCTGCTCGTGGGTGAGCAGGGCGCGTACTGGACGTACGTGGTGCACGCCGGAAATGGGAAAGGGCCCGAAGGGCCTTCCTCGGAAGGGCGGCGGCGGGCGACGGGCGGGCGCACTCTGGTCGGCGCCAGCCCCGAGGTGCACGTACGGATGTCCGGCGGCACGGTCGTCATGAACCCGATCAGCGGGACCTACCGCTACCCGGCGGGCGGCCCCACCCCCGAGGACCTGCTGGCCTTCCTCGCCGACCGCAAGGAGACCGACGAGCTGTCGATGGTCGTCGACGAGGAGCTCAAGATGATGTGCACGGTCGGCGACATGGGCGGCGTCGTGATCGGCCCCCGGCTGAAGGAAATGGCCCATCTCGCGCACACCGAGTACGAGTTGAGGGGCCGCTCCTCGCTCGACGTCCGCGAAGTCCTCAGGGAGACGATGTTCGCGGCGACGGTCACCGGGTCACCGGTGCAGAACGCGTGCCGGGTCATCGAGCGGTACGAGGACGGCGGGCGCGGCTACTACGCGGGCGCGCTCGCCCTGCTCGGCCGGGACGCGGGCGGCTCCCAGACCCTCGACTCCCCCATTTTGATCCGCACGGCGGACATCTCCCCCGAAGGGCACCTCAGGGTCCCGGTCGGCGCCACGCTCGTACGCCACTCGGACCCGGCGAGCGAGGTCGCCGAGACACACGCCAAGGCGGCCGGTGTCCTGGCGGCGCTCGGGGTCCGGGCCGGCCGGCCGGCCACCGAGTCCGTACGTCCGCGGCTCGCCGACGATCCCCGGGTGCGGGCCGCGCTCGATGCCCGCCGGGCCGACCTCGCGCCGTTCTGGCTGCGGATGCAGGACCGGCCGGCCGAGCCGAGCGGGTCTGCTCTGGTGGTGGACGGGGAGGACACGTTCACGGCGATGCTCGCGCATGTGCTGCGCTCGGCGGGCCTCGCCGTCTCGGTGCTCCGCTACGACGTCCCCGGACTGCACGCGCGGGTGCTCGGCCACGAGGGCCCGGTGATCCTCGGCCCGGGTCCGGGCGACCCCTCGGACGCGGCCGACCCGAAGATGGCGCTGCTCCGTCCGCTGGCCGCGGAGCTGCTGCGCTCGCACCGGCACGGGCTGCTGGGTGTGTGCCTCGGCCATGAGCTGATCGCGGCGGAGCTCGGCCTGGAGATCGTGCGCAAGCGGGAGCCCCACCAGGGCGCGCAGGTGCGGATCGACCTGTTCGGCCGCGAGGAGACGGTGGGCTTCTACAACAGCTTCGCGGCGCGCTGCGAGGCGGAGCTGCCCGGCGTGGAGATCGCGCGCGACCCGGTGACCCACGAGGTCCACGCGCTGCGCGGCCCCGGGTACGCGGGCATCCAGTTCCACCCGGAGTCGGTGCTGACCCTGCGCGGCCCGGAGGTGGTCAAGGACCTGCTCGCGGGAGTGGCGGCGGTGCGCTGAGGGGCTTACGGCGCTGCCGGGACCAGGACGTTCTCGGTGTGGCGGCCTGCCGCGTAGGCCGCCACGTTGTCCACCGTCGCCGCGATGATCTGGCCCACCGCGTCCTGGGTGTAGTACGCCTGGTGCGAGGTGACCACCACGTTCGGGAAGGTCACGAGGCGGGCCAGGGTGTCGTCCTGGACGGCCTCCAGGGACTTGTCGAGGAAGAAGAGCCCCGCCTCGGCCTCGTACACATCGAGGCCGACGCCGGCGAAGCGCCCCTTGCGCAGCTCGCCCACCAGGGCGTCCGTGTCGATGAGCCCGCCCCGGCTGGAGTTGACCAGGATCGCGTCGTCCTTCATCGCCGAGAGTTCCCTGCGGCCGATGATGTGCTGGGTCGAGGGCAGCAGCGGCACGTGCAGGCTGATCAGGTCCGCGTTCGCGAGGAGCTCTTCCTTGTCGACGTACTTCATGCCGAGCTCGACGCAGGCCGGGTTCTGCGCCGCGTCCCAGCCCAGCAGGTTCATGCCGAAGCCGTGGGCGATCCGGGTGAACGCCTCGCCGATCTTGCCGGTGCCGAGGACCCCGACGGTGCGGCCCCGCATGTCGCGGCCGAGGAGCCCGTCGAGGCGGAAGTCGAAGTCGCGGGTGCGGTTGGAGGCCCGCACGATGCGGCGGTTCACGGCCATCGCCAGGGTCCAGGCGAATTCGGCGACGGAGTACGGGGAGTAGTAGGAGACCCGGGCGATGGTGAGGCCCAGGCGGGCGGCCACGTCCAGGTCGATGTTGTTGAAGCCGGTGGAGCGCTGGGCGATCATCTGCGTCCCGCCGACGGCCAGGCTCTGCAGCACCTGGGCGTTGAGGTTGGCGTTGACGCTGGTGGAGACCACTTCGTACCCGGCGGCGATCGGCGCGGTGTCCTCGGTGAGGAAGACGTCCAGACAGCGGATGTCGTGGAGTCCCGCGAAGGCCTTCTCGATCAGCGGCTTCTCGTCGGCCTGCACACCGAATGCCAGGATTTCCACGACTCTCCCCTTATGGGCGCTCCATGACCGTCAGGCCAGTGATGAGGGCTATGGGCCGGATATCGCGAATATACGGCCCACAGCCCGGACCCGCCCGGTCTGGTCGGCCGGGGTCAGCCGAAGAAGACGCCCACCTCGGCGTAGAGCGCGGGGTCCACGGTCTTCAGCTTCGAGGTGGCCTCCGAGATCCCCACCCGCACGATGTCCGTGCCGCGCAGCGCGACCATCTTGCCGAAGTCGCCGTCGCGCACCGCCTCAATGGCGTGCAGGCCGAAGCGGGTCGCGAGCCACCGGTCGAAGGCGCTCGGGGTGCCGCCGCGCTGGACGTGGCCGAGGACGGTGGTGCGGGCCTCCTTGCCGGTGCGCTTCTCGATCTCCTTGGCCAGCCACTCGCCGACGCCGGAGAGCCGCACGTGCCCGAAGGAGTCGAGCGTGCCGTCCTTGAGCACCATTTCGCCGTCCTTGGGCATGGCGCCCTCGGCGATGACGACGATCGGCGCGTACGAGGCCTTGAAGCGGGAGGTGATCCAGCCGCAGACCTGGTCCACGTCGAAGCGCTGCTCGGGGATGAGGATGACGTTGGCACCGCCGGCCAGGCCCGAGTGCAGGGCGATCCAGCCCGCGTGCCGGCCCATGACCTCGACGACCAGGACCCGCATGTGGGACTCGGCCGTGGTGTGCAGCCGGTCGATGGCCTCGGTCGCGATGCCGACGGCGGTGTTGAAGCCGAAGGTGTAGTCGGTGGCGGACAGGTCGTTGTCGATCGTCTTGGGCACGCCGACGCAGTTGACGCCGTACTCGTCGCTGAGCCGGGCCGCGACACCCAGGGTGTCCTCGCCGCCGATCGCGATCACGGCGTCGATCTCGTACTTGGTGAGGTTCTCCTTGATGCGGCGGACCCCGTTCTCCGCCTTGAGGGGGTTGGTGCGCGAGGAGCCGAGGATGGTGCCGCCGCGCGGCAGGATGCCGCGCACCGCCGGGATGTCCAGCTTGACGGTGTCGCCCTCCAGGGGGCCGCGCCAGCCGTCCTTGAACCCGGTGAACTCGTATCCGTACTCCTGCACACCCTTGCGGACGATGCCCCGGATGACGGCGTTGAGTCCGGGGCAGTCACCGCCTCCGGTCAGTACTCCGACCCGCATGGAATGGTCCCTTCACCTGGGAGTGACGTACGCGTCCACGCTAGTGGTGACATACATCACTCAGGGATGGGGCGAAGGGTCAATTCGCTTGATCCGTACGGGAGTTGAAGATCCGCCGTTCACCCGCACGGGGGATGGCCCGGTCAGGCGTCGTCGAGGCCGCGCTCGATCGCGTACCGCACGAGCTCCACCCTGTTGTGCAGCTGGAGCTTGCCCAGGGTGTTCTGGACGTGGTTCTGCACCGTGCGGTGCGAGATGACCAGGCGCTCGGCTATCTGCTTGTAGCTGAGGCCCTTGGCGACCAGGCGCAGCACCTCGGTCTCGCGCTCGGTGAGCTGCGGGGCCTTGGGCTCGTCGGATGTGGCGGGCGCCGGGTCCTTGGCGAGCCTGCGGTACTCGCCGAGGACGAGGCCGGCCAGGCCCGGGGTGAACACCGGGTCGCCGACGGCCGTGCGGCGCACCGCGTCGGTCAGCTCCTCGGTGCTGGCCGACTTGAGGAGGTAGCCGAGCGCGCCGGACTTCACCGCCTCCAGTACGTCCGCGTGCTCGCCCGAGGCGGACAGCACCAGGACCCTCAACGCCGGGTTGGCGGCGACCAGTTCCTTGCAGACCTGGGCGCCGGGCATGCCCGGCAGGTTGAGGTCGAGGACCAGGACGTCGGGCGCCGCGGCCTGGGCCCGGCGCACCGCCTGCGGTCCGTCGCCGGCCGTGGCGACCACGTCGAAACCGACGGCGGCGAGGTCGCGGGCGACCGCGTCGCGCCACATCGGGTGGTCGTCGACCACCATCACCTTCACCGTCGCATCCACCCGCGCCGTCTGCTGCTGGGTCATCCGTGCCGTCCTGCCTTCCCCCGTGGGACCTTCAGTTCAACTTCTGTGCCCTGGCCCGGCACGGAGATCAGCTCCGCCGTGCCGCCCAGGTCGCGCAGCCGGCCCCGGATCGAGAGGGCGACGCCCATGCGTCCCTCCCCCTCGGCCTGGTCGAGCCGGCCCGCCGGGATTCCGGGCCCGTCGTCCCGTACCGTCACGATCACTTCGTCCCCCCAGTCCTCGACCAGGATCCAGGCCTGGGCGGACTCCCCCGCGTGCATACGGACATTGTCCAGTGCGGCACTGACAGCGGCCGCGAGCTCCCTGGCCGCGGGGGGTGCGAGCAGCACCGGAGCGCCCGGTTCCGCGAAGGAGACCTTCGCTCCGGCGTGCCGGGCGAGCAGCGAGCGCAGGTCGGTCTCGCCGGGCCCGCCGGGCTCGTCGTCCACCTCGACCGCCCGTACGACGGCGCCGTTCTCGAAGTCCTCGGAGGCCCGGGTCGGCGGCACCAGGCCGCTGGAGACCAGGGTGCGCAGGGCGACCTCCTGCTCGCCGGCGAGGCGGCCGAGCTCCGCGGCCTCGCCCCCGAGCGCGGTGCCGCGGCGCTGCACCATGGCGAGCACCTGGAGCACGCTGTCGTGGATGTCGCGGGCCAGGCGCTCGCGCTCGCGGGTGGCCGCCTCGATCTCCAGGGCGCGGGCGAGCGTCGCCTCACTGGCCCGGGCCACCTCGACGATGTAGCCGATCCCGATGGAGGCGATCCACACCAGGATCACGTTGTGGAAGGTGTCCCGGGTCGGGTGCGCGCGCTCCACGATGTTGGCGACGGCCACCAGCGACGAGGCGAACGCGGCCCAGCGCCAGCCGCCCTTGATCGCGAAGGCGATCACCGCTCCGGCCGCCGCGATGGTCGGCAGCGTCGGCCCGTCGACGTGCTGGGCGTCCACGTCGGCGACCGGCGTGAGCAGGATGCCGGTGAGCACCACGGTGAGGTCGACGGCGAGGAAGCGCTTGGTGCACGCGGCCGCGTTGGCCACCCTCGGCAGGGTCGCGAAGTTCCACACGGTGAGCACCGAGAGGTACCCGATGCCGACCCAGGGACGTTCGAACTTGTGGTAGCCGTTCGCGAAGATCGCCAGCGCGTAGAGCGTCGTGAGCACCCGGTAGCCGGTCAGGGCCCGCCACAGGGGCAGTTCCACCGACATCCGTACGACTCGTTCGCGTTTCGCCATGTTCCCCACCCCTGGCCCGGCCCCCTGGACGGGCGCGGCTAGTCGCCGGGCTGTTCCGCCCGCTTGGCCTGCTCGATCTCGCGGGCCCGCTCCGCCTTCTCGGCGGCCTTCTGCTCGTCGGCGATCCGCTTGGCCTCGTCCGCGATCTGCCGCTTGGCGGCCGTCGCGTAGATGTCGACGTACTCCTGGCCGGAGAGCTTCATGATCTCGTACATGACCTCGTCGGTCACCGAGCGCAGGATGAAGCGGTCGCCCTCCATGCCCTGGTAGCGGCTGAAGTCGAGCGGCTTGCCGATCCGGATGCCGGGGCGCATCAGCTTGGGGACGACCTTGCCCGGCGGCTGGATCTTCTCGGTGTCGATCATCGCGACCGGGATGACGGGGGCGCCGGTGGCCAGCGCGACCCGGGCGAGCCCGCCCGGCTTGCCGCGGTAGAGGCGGCCGTCGGGCGAGCGGGTGCCCTCCGGGTAGATGCCGAAGAGGCCGCCGCTCTTGATGACGTCGATGCCGGCGTTGATCGCGGCCTCGCCGGCCCCGCGGGCGCCCGAGCGGTCCACCGGGAGCTGGCCGACGCCCTTGAAGAACGCGGCCGTCAGCTTGCCCTTGACCCCGGGGGAGGTGAAGTACTCGGCCTTGGCGATGAACGTGACCTTGCGGTCCAGGACGGCCGGCAGGAAGAAGGAGTCCGAGAAGGAGAGGTGGTTGCTCGCGAGGATCGCCGGACCCTCGGCGGGAATGTTCTCCAGGCCCTCCACCCACGGCCTGAAGGCGAGCTTCAGCGACCCGCCGATGGAGAACTTCATTGCGCCGTAGATCAACTCGGATGCCTTCCTGTGCTTGTCGAACAGACCTTAACCCGTGCCGGGCCCGGCCTCCCGCGCGACGGCCCTGGTCGGTGTCGGTCCGGTCGCGTACCGTGAAGTACGACTCCCCCGCACAACCCCGCCCCTGCTCATGAACAGGAGACCCCTGGTGCCGGTCCTCCCCGGAGCCGAGCCGTTCCGCCACGAGGGCGGAGAGGTCGGCGTCCTCCTCTGTCACGGTTTCACCGGTTCCCCGCAGTCGCTGCGCCCCTGGGCCGACTACCTCGCCGAGCGCGGCCTCACGGTCTCGCTGCCGCTCCTTCCGGGGCACGGCACCCGCTGGCAGGACATGCAGCTCACGGGCTGGCAGGACTGGTACGCGGAGGTGGACCGCGCCCTGCGCGAGCTCACCGAGCGCTGCACCAAGGTCTTCGTCTTCGGGCTCTCCATGGGCGGCGCCCTGTCGCTGCGCCTCGCCGCGAAGCACGGCGACGCGGTGACCGGCCTGGTGCTCGTCAACCCGGGCAACAAGGTGCACGGCGCGGCCGCCCACGCGCTGCCCGTGGTCCGCCACTTCGTACGGTCCACGAAGGGCATCGCCAGCGACATCGCCAAGGAGGGCTCCGAGGAGGTCGGCTACGACCGGGTACCGCTGCACGCGGCGAACTCGCTGCGCACCTTCTTCAGGATCGTGGACGGTGAACTGCCGCAGGTGACCCAGCCGTTGGTGGTACTGCACAGCCCGCAGGACCATGTGGTGCCGCCGGTCGACTCGGCGCGGATCCTCAGCCGGGTCTCCTCCACGGACGTCGAGGAGATCCTGCTGGAACAGAGCTACCACGTGGCGACGTTGGACCACGATGCGGAGCGGATCTTCGAGGAGAGCTACTCGTTCATCGGCCGCCTCGCTCCTAGCGTCGGGAAGAAGGGGAGCACGACCGGTGGCTGAGCACGACGCGGACCGCGAACCGCAGCCGATCGACGAAGAGGCTGCCTGGGCGGCGATCGTGGCGGGGTACGGCGAGGAGCCGGCCGACCCGCCGGGTGCCAGGCCATTCAGATCCGTGGAGGACCTCGCCCTGATCGAGGACGAGCCCGACGAGGACGGCGACAGCGGCGGGGCGCCCGAATCCGGCAAGAGCCCCGACAAGGGCCTGGACAAGAGTGGTGACAAGGGCGCCGGCAAGCCGGCCCTCGGCAGTTCGGTGGTGTTCGCGCCCGGCGTGGGCGGCCCGCGCGACTTCTCGCCCGCCGAGCCGTCCGACGACGACCTGGACGCCTCGGACGAGGGCCACTTCGTGCCGCCGGAGCCGCCGCCGCTGCCGGAGGCCGACGTCACGGCGAAGTTCGCGTGGCTGGGCGTGCTGGGCGGCCCGTTGCTGCTGATCCTTGCGGCGATCTTCGGCTGGGACATGACATGGTGGCTCACCACGCTCGGCGTGGGCGGCTTCCTGGGCGGCATCGGCACGCTCTTCGCCCGCATGCAGCACGACGAGGACGACGACGACCCGGGTCGCGGCGCGGTGGTCTGACCCCGTCCGAGAGGCGGGGCATGGGGGCGCGAAAGGCAGCGCCCCCGAGGGCTTCTAGGCCGCCGGCACCCGCAATGCCGCCAGCACCGGCAGGTGGTCCGTGGCCGCCGTCAGATCGGCTGGGGCCACCAGGCCCAACGGCACGCCGCAGCCCAGGACTTCGATGCCCCGGGTCGCGAAGATCGCGTCGATCCGCTGGTGCGGGTCCTTCGGCGTGGAGGTCGGCCCGCCGCCCCACGGCGCCACTTCCCAGCAGTCCTGGAGCGCCCCGGCAAGGCGGCCGAAGCTGCGCCCGCCGGGCCGCTCGTTCAGGTCGCCGCCCGCGATCGCGTGGTCCACGCCCATCCCGGCGAGCCGGTCGAGCAGCGCCCCCGCCTGCTCGTACCGCTCGGCCGCCTGAAGGCTGAGGTGGGCGCTCAGGACGCCGATCCTGGCCCCGCCGATACGTACCACCGCGGTCGCGAACCCGCGCCGGTGGAGGCCGGGGGTGAGCGGAAGCAGCACGTCCTCGGTGCGTTCCACGGTGGCCCGCAGCGAGCAGAGCAGCATCGGGCCGGCGGCCGTGGCGCCGCCGCTCAGGATCACCAGGTCGGTCGCCGCCGCGAGGCGCGCCGCGGCCTTGCGCCAGCGGAAGAATCTGGGCGCCTCCTGGACGAGGACGAGATCGGGCTCGCAGGCTCGGATCACCCGGGCAAGGGCCGCGTTGTCGTCGCGCATCGAGCGGATGTTGTAGCTGAGGACGCGGATCACGGCCGAGCCGTTCTCCGTGGCGGACGCGGGCAGTTGGCCGGCAGGGGTCGTCATGGTCCACAACGTATGACAGCGCCCGCCGGTCCGGGGCGGACTCGGCGGGCGCTGTCGGTGCTGCGGGAGTTACATGATCGGGTCGGGCTGCCGCGCGAGGTCGGCCGCGCCGACCAGGCCGGCCTTGTTGCCGAGCTGGGCCGCGATGACATCGGCGACCGGGCGCCAGTTGCCGCCGACCAGCCAGCGCTTGTAGGACTTGCGGATCGGGTCGAGCACCAGCTCGCCCTCGTCCGAGAGCCCGCCGCCGACGATGAACGCCGACGGGTCGAAGAGCGAGGCCAGATCGGCCAGGCCCGCGCCCGCCCAGCGCGCCAGTTCACGGTACGAGTCGACCGCGACCGGGTCGCCCTGACGGGCGGCCATCGAGATGTGCTTGCCCTCGATGCCCTCGGGGGTGCCGTCGCCGAGGCCGAGCAGGAACTCGGCGTTCTCGGGGGTGGCGTTGGCGCGCTGCTTGGCGTAGCGGACCAGGGCGCGGCCGGAGGCGTACTGCTCCCAGCAGCCCTGGCTGCCGCAGCCGCACAGCAGACCGTCCGGCACCATCCGGATGTGGCCGAACTCGGCGGCCACGCCGAAGTGGCCGCGGCGCAGCTTGTTGCCGATGATGATGCCGCCGCCGAGGCCGGTGCCCAGCGTGATGCAGATGACGTTCCGGTGGCCCTTGCCGGCTCCGAAGCGGTACTCGCCCCAGGCGGCCGCGTTGGCGTCGTTCTCGACGACGACCGGGAGGCCGGTGCGCTGCTCGACCTTCTCCTTCAGCGGTTCCTGGCGCCAGTCGATATTGGGCGCGAAGTAGACGGTGGACCGCTGGCGGTTGACATAACCGGCGGCCCCGATCCCCACGCCCACGATCTCGTGTCCGGCACGTGCGCCGTCGACGGCCGAGGCGATCGCGTCCACGATGGCATCGGGCGTGCCGGGGGTCGGCACCTTGTGGGTCGAGAGGATGTTGCCGTCCTCGTCGACCACGCCCGCCGCGATCTTCGTGCCGCCGATATCGACACCGATGGTGAGTCCCATGAATCCCTCAGTTCGGTCGAGCCCCGCTACGGCCAACCGTACCCGAGCCGGGGCGGCACTCAGCGTGCCGAGCCCGTGTTCGCGGCGGGTATGAGGGCCGGTCCGGTGCCTGGTGGGCGGCCGGTCCCGGGAGGGGTCTCAGTCGAGGTCGATGTGCTCGGTGGGGCCGGCGCCCTCGTCCCGCTTCCTGTCGTCCGCCGACGTCCAGCGGCGCTCGTGGCCCTCGACGGCCGAGCGGTAGGCGGCGAGCAGCTCGTTGCCGGCCGCGGCGAGGTGGTCGAAGACCTCGGGGTTGCGCTCGATGACGGGCTCGACGGCGGACTTCGCCTGGCTGATCAGCTGCTGCACGGCCCCCTGGGTGGCCAGGCCGGACAGCGAGGACGGGCCGTCGAAGATCCCGGCGACCTTGTCGGTGACGGCGTCGAGCAGCTTGCGCAGTTCCTCGGCGGCGGATCCCGGTGGCGGGCCGTACTGGGCGCGGCGGCGCGCCTTCTCGGCGGCCAGGTCCTCGGCGCAGGCCTCGGCCCAGGCATCCGCGTCGGGGGCGGGGCGCTCGGTGGCTTCGCTCATGGCGGACTCCAGCAGCTGGTTTTCCTACAGGGCTGTTTCCCTCGACGTTACCCGAACGGGGGTACCCCGTTCAGCGACCGCGGGGCCACAGCTCGGGATCGGGGGCGAACCGGATCTCCAGTACGCCGTCGTGCAGCCCGGCCCCGGTGACGGTGCAGCGGCGCAGCGCGGACGGCAGCGCAGCGATGCGCCGGAACGGGCCGACGGTGAGCAGGAGTTCGTCGCCGCGCCGCACCAGCGAGAGGCCGTCCTTGACGGCGCCGGGCAGCGGCAGGCGCCACACCAGGACGTCGTCCTCGGCGAGCCGGTCCTCGATGTTCCACTGCGGGGCCGGGGCGCCGACCGGCCCGGGTCCGATGTCGAGCCGCTCCAGGTCGTCGTCGCCCCGCGGATCACGCCCGAGGTGCGCCACCTCGCGTACGGCGGGGAACTCCCCGGCCAGCTCGTCCAGGTGCTTGCGCTGCTGGGCGACCAGGCCGGCGAGCCAGGGGTCGGGGGTCTCGGCGGGCAGCAGCCTGTTGGCGACCACCGCGTCGAGGGCGAGCCGCTGCACGGCGATGCCCAGCCGGGCGGTGCGCAGGGCCTCGGCCGCGGCCGGTCCGGGTTCCGCGACGAGCCGTACGGTCGTGCCCGGGTCCTCGATCACGGCCTGGACGGCGGCCAGTTCGAGGTCCCAGCGGGCGGCGGTCTCGTAGAGCCACTGCGCGGGCATGGGGACCCCGGCGAGCTGGGCGAGGACCGGGCGCAGCGAGCGGGCTGCCTGGCGCTCGGGCGGCAGGAGGCGGCGCAGATAGCGGCGCAGCTGCTCGGGCAGGGCGAGGGCGGCGAGCGCCCGGTCGGCCGGAGGGAGGTCGACGACGAGCAGGCCCGGCTCGTCGGCGGCGGCCTCGCGCAGGGCGCTGAGCAGGGCGAGCTGTTCGGCGCCGGGGAGTTCGGTGAGCTCCTCGGCGTCCAGGCGGGAGGCGCCGAGCAGGTCGAGGGCGGCGCCCGCGCGGTTCTGGAAGGCGAGGAGTTCGGCGCGGAAGTGCGCGGCCGAATCGATTCGCCGGACGGTGACTCCGGCGAGTTCGCCGGGGAGCCGTTCCGAGGTCAGCAGCGTGACCCGGGTGCCGCTGCGGGCGGCGGCGAGCGCGGTCGCCGCCGCGACGGTGGTGCGGCCCGCGCCGCCGGGGCCGGTGACGAGGACCGTACGCACGTCTAGAGCTTCTTGGCCCCGTCGGCGGAACCGGCCTCGGCGTCGCCCGGGCCGCTCTCGACGCGCTTCTTCAGACCGGCGAGCGCGCGGTCGATGATGACCTTCTCCGCCTTGCGCTTGATCATGCCGAGCATGGGGATCTTGACGTCGACGGTCAGCTGGTAGGTGACCTCGGTCTGTCCGCCGGGGGCGTCGGCCAGGGTGTACGAGCCGTCGAGGGTGCGCAGCATCTGGGACTTGACCAGCGTCCAGCTGACCTGGTTGCCGTTCCAGGTGTAGGCGAGGGTGTGGTCGTCCTTGATGGCGCCCGCGTCGAGCAGCAGGCGCACCTTCTCGGCGTGGCCGGCGGCGTCGGTGGAGAGCACCTCGGCCTCCTTCACCTCGCCGGTCCACTCCGGGTAGCGGGCGAAGTCCGCGATCACGCCCATGACGTCGGCCGGGGCCGCCTCGATGGTGATAGACGAGCTGGTGTGTTCCGCCATCGTCGTGGCTCCTCCAGTGCGCGGTCCGGGTCTGGGTTTTCTCCCCCGCCCGCACGAGGGCGGCGGCGGTGGGGAGGTGTGCGTGCAGGCTATCGCGTACGGGCCCCTCGTCACTCCAGTGGCCGGATCACCACTCCAGGGCGAAGGGCCGGGAGGTGGCGGCGAAGTGGCCGACGTTCACGCACTCGGTGCGGCCGATCCGCATCCGCCGGGCCAGCGGCTGGTGGACATGGCCGAACAGGGAGTAGCGGGGCCGGGTCTTGTGGATCGCGGCGAGCAGGGCGCGCGAGCCGCGCTCGAAGCGGCGGGCGACGGTGTCGTAGACGAGCTCGGGGACCTCGGGCGGGATGTGCGAGCAGAGCACGTCGACCTCGCCGAGCGCCTCGACCTTGGCGGCGTACTCCTCGTCCGAGATTTCATAGGGCGTTCGCATCGCGGTCCGCAGCCCGCCACCGACGAAGCCGAAGACGCGCCCGGCTATCTCGACGCGCTGGCCGTCCAGGACGGTGGTGCCCGGTCCGGCGTACTGCGGCCAGAGGTCCGGCATGTCGACGTTGCCGTACGTGGCGTACGTCGGGGTGGGGAAGGCGGCGAACATCTCGGCGTACTGGCGGCGGACCGCGGCCTCGATCGCGGCCTCCCGGTCGAGCCCGGCCCAGAGCGAACGTCCCAGCTCGCGGGCCTCCTCGAAGCGCCGGGCGGTGCGCAGGGCGACGATGCGGTGGGCGTTCTCGACACCGAAGAGGTCGGGGAAGATGCCGCGCGAGTGGTCGGCGTAGTCGAGGAAGAGGACCAGGTCACCGAGGCAGACCAAGGCGTCCGCCCCGTCGCCGGCCTTCGCCAGGCCCTCGGTGTTCCCGTGCACGTCACTGACCACATGAACTCGCATGAGGGTCACCTTAGGCCGTCGGACCTGCGGTTACTTCCGAGTGCCCAAAGGTGTGGACTACTGTGCGCGAAGCAGTGTCAAACATGTGTGACGCACCGAACATCTGGCCAGAACCCCCTATCGGGAACCCACTACCCATGGGTAACGTCCGGGCAGTCCAGTCGTGCTCGGAGTTCCGCCCCCCACGGAAGCCTCCGGGCACCTGCCCGATCTTGGACCGCAGCCGGTGCATCACACAGAGCCGTGGCACCGGCGCCCGATGAGGAGCAGCAGTCTTGCGCGAGTTCAGCCTTCCGGCCCTGTACGAGGTCCCTTCGGACGGCAACCTGACGGATCTGATCCGCCGCAATGCCGCTCAGCATCCCGATGTCGCGGTCATGGGCCGCAAGATCGCGGGTGCCTGGGCCGATGTCACCGCCCGCCAGTTCCTCGCCGAGGTGCGCGCCGTCGCCAAAGGCCTGATCGCCTCGGGCGTCGAGGCCGGGGACCGGGTGGCCCTGCTCTCCCGGACGCGGTACGAGTGGGTGCTGCTCGACTTCGCGATCTGGAGCGCGGGCGCCGTCACCGTCCCGGTGTACGAGACCAGCTCGCCCGAGCAGATCCAGTGGATCCTCGGCGACTCCGGTGCGACGCTCGCCATCGTCGAGTCCGCGGCGCACCAGGCCTCCGTGGCCTCGGTCCAGGCCGGCCTGCCCGCCCTCAAGGGCATCTGGCAGCTCGACACCGACGCGGTGGGCCGGCTCACCGCGACCGGCGCGGACGTCTCCGACGAGCTGCTCGACCAGCGGATGTCCTCGGCGCACGCCGACGACCCGGCGACCATCGTCTACACCTCCGGCACCACCGGCCGCCCCAAGGGCTGTGTGCTGACCCACCGCGCCTTCTTCGCGGAGTGCGGCAACGTGGTCGAGCGGCTCAAGCCCCTCTTCCGTACGGGCGAGTGCTCGGTGCTGCTCTTCCTGCCCGCGGCCCATGTCTTCGGGCGTCTGGTCGAGGTGGCCTCGGTGATGGCGCCGATCAAGCTCGGCTGCGTACCGGACATCAAGAACCTGACCGATGAACTCGCCTCGTTCCGGCCGACGTTGATCCTCGGCGTGCCGCGCGTCTTCGAGAAGGTCTACAACTCGGCGCGCGCCAAGGCGCAGGCCGACGGCAAGGGCAAGATCTTCGACAAGGCCGCGCACACCGCGATCGCCTACAGCACGGCGCTCAGCACGGACGCGGGGCCCTCGGTCGGCCTGAAGATCAAGCACAAGGTCTTCGACAAGCTCGTCTTCAGCAAGCTGCGGGCGGTGCTCGGCGGGCGCGGCGAGTACGCGATCTCCGGCGGCGCGCCGCTGGGCGAGCGGCTCGGCCACTTCTTCCGCGGCATCGGCTTCACGGTCCTGGAGGGCTACGGCCTCACCGAGTCCTGCGCCGCGACCGCGTTCAACCCCTGGGACCGGCCGAAGATCGGCACGGTCGGGCAGCCGCTGCCGGGCTCGGTGGTCCGCATCGCCGACGACGGCGAGGTGCTGCTGCACGGCGAGCACCTCTTCCAGGGCTACTGGAACAACGAGGCCGCCACCGCCGAGGCGCTCGCCGACGGCTGGTTCCACACCGGCGACATCGGCACCCTCGACGAGGACGGCTACCTCGCGATCACCGGCCGCAAGAAGGAGATCATCGTGACGGCGGGCGGCAAGAACGTCGCCCCCGCGGTCATCGAGGACCGCATCCGCGCGCACGCGCTCGTCGCGGAGTGCATGGTGGTGGGCGACGGCCGGCCGTTCGTCGGCGCGCTCGTCACCCTGGACGAGGAGTTCCTGGGCCGCTGGGCCGAGGAGCACGGCAAGTCCGTGGCGACGGTGGCCGCTCTGCGTGACGACGCCGATCTCCTGGCGGAGGTGCAGCGGGCCGTGGACGACGGCAACGCGGCGGTCTCCAAGGCGGAGTCGGTACGGAAGTTCCGCGTGCTCGGGGCCCAGTTCACGGAGGAGGCCGGCCACATCACGCCTTCGCTGAAGCTGAAGCGGAATGTCGTGGCGAAGGACTTCGCGGACGAGATCGAGGCGATCTACACCCGCTGAGCCCCAGCGGGCCGGGGTTTTCGGGGGCTACGCCCCCGGCCCCCTCTCCACGGCCCGTCCAACGCACTCGGGGCTCCGCCCCGACCCCCGCTCCTCAATCGCCGGAGGGGCTCAATTTGCCCCCCCCCGCAGGCCGGTGTCCCCCGGGGCTCCGCCCCGGACCCCGTTCGCGCCTGAAGGGCGCTCCTCCTCAAACTCCCCCAAGGCCTTAAGGGCCAGGGGGACCCCCATGACAGGCTGGGAATGCCGCTGAGCCACCCGCGTAGCTCGGGGCGGCCTGGGTATACCGCATGATCACCCAGCCAAGCCCCGTTGCCACCAGGGGCGCGGGGAACCGCGCGAGCAACCACGCACAGCCCGAGGCCAAAGACGGGTTCTAGGGGCGCGAGGAACTGCGCGAGTACCGCCCACGGCCCGAGGCCGAAGACGGCTTAGGGGCGCGGGGAACTGCGCAAACAGCCGCACACGGCCCGAGGCCGAGGATGAGCCAGGGGCGCGGGGAACTGCGCAAACAGCCCCCGACCGGCCCCAGCGTCGAATACCCGCACCCCCGCGGAGCGCAGCCGCACCCCCGCGGAGCGAAGCCCCGCTAAAGCAGACCCCTCAGCTTCTCCGCCAGGAGATCCCAGCGCCACCTCTCCTCGACCCAGCCCCGCCCCCGCTCCCCCATCCGCCGCCGCAGCTCCGCGTCCTGGAGCAGGGTGACGATGCGGTCCGCCGAGTCCTCGGGGGAACCGCCCCGCACCACCCAGCCCGTCTCGCCGTCGAGCACCGCGTCGGGCGCGCCGCCGGAGTCGCCCGCGACCACGGGCAGGCCGGTGGCCGAGGCTTCCAGATAGACGATGCCGAGGCCCTCGACGTCCAGGCCCCCGCGCCGGGTGCGGCACGGCATCGCGAAGACGTCGCCCGCCCCGTAGTGCGCGGGAAGCTCCTCCCACGGCACCGCCCCGGTGAAGCGGACGGAGGCCGAAACCCCCGTGTCCAGGGCGAGTTTGCGCAGGTCGGCCTCGTACGGCCCGCCGCCCACGATGAGCAGTACCGCCTCCGGCACCTGCGCGAGGATCGCCGGCATGGCAAGGATCAGCGTGTCCTGGCCCTTGCGCGGCACGAGCCGCGAGACACAGACCACGACGGGCCGGTCGGCGAGCCCGAGCCGTGCGCGGACGGCGTCGCCGCCGGAGCCGGGGTGGAAGGTCTTCTCGTCCACGCCGGGCGGGAGTTGGACCATGCGGGCCGCGGCCTGCTGGGTCAGCGCGTCCGCGATCCGGGAGCGGGTGTACTCACCCAGATAGGTGATCGTGTCCGTGCCCTCGCCGATCCGCCTCAACAGCTGCCGCGCGGCGGGGAGTTGGGCCCATCCGGCCTCGTGCCCGTGCGTGGTCGCCACCAGGCGCTCCGCGCCGGCCCTGCGCAGCGCGGGCCCCATGAGGCCGAGCGGCGCCGCCGCCCCGAACCACACGGAGGAGCAGCGGTGTTCGCGCAGCAGGGAGACGGCCCGACGGGTGACCCTGGGGGTGGGGAGCAGCATCGTGGTGCGGTCCCGTACAACGGTGAACGGCTGCTCGGCGTCGAATACGGCGGTCGCCTCGACGCCCTCCCGGCTCCGCTTCCACGTCGAGGCGTAGACGACGATCTGCTCGGGATCGAGGCGCAGCGCCATGTTGTGCAGGAACGCCTGGATCCCGCCGGGGCGCGGCGGGAAGTCATTGGTCACGATCAAGGTCTTGTGCATCGCCGCCGACAGTACCGAACCCGGGGCGCGCGGCCGAAGGGAGGCGGCGGGGCGGCGCCACGGAACCGAAAGGGCCCCGCCTGACGGCCGAGGCGCCCGGATACCCGGCATCATGACTGGTCCGGCCCCCAAATGAGGACGAGACGGACACAAAAATGAGCATCCTGCGGCGCCCCTTCGCAGTGGCGGTCACCTGGGCCGCGACCCGCTATCTGCTGCTGTTCGGCGTCTTCAGGGTGCTCGTCCTGCCGGGCCCGGACGTCACCAGCGACGTCCATGTCATCTACCAGGGCTGGTCGCAGGTGCTCGCGACCGGCACGTATCCGCTGGACGACGTGACCTGGCAGTACCCGCCGGCCGCGGCCCTCGCGATCCTCTCCCCCGCGGCGCTCCCCTTCCTCGACTACGCGACGGCGTTCTTCCTCCTCGTCTTCCTGGCGGACACGGCGGTCCTCGGCCTCCTCATGTACGCGGCGGGCCGCCCGGGCAAGTCCCTGAACGGCGCCTGGATGTGGGCCGTCGGCGTCCCGCTGCTCGGCCCCACCGTGTACGCCCGCTACGACCTGATGGTGACCGCGGTCGCGGTCGCGGCGCTGCTCGCGGGCGTCCGCCACCCGCGGCTCCTGGGCGCGCTCGCCGCGTTCGGGGCGCTGTTGAAGGTGTGGCCGGTGCTCCTGCTGATCCGCGCCCCGCGCCGGTCCTGGACGACCGCCATGGTGGCCGGCGCCGCGATCCTGGGGGCCTGCATGGCGGCGGCGCCGGGCGCGCTCGCCTTCCTCACGTTCCAGCGGGAGCGGGGCACGGAGGTCGAGTCGCTCGGCGGTCTGGTCTTCCACGTGGCCCGGCACTTCGGCTGGAACGGCCGGGTGCAGCTGAACTACGGCTCGGTGGAGTTCCTCGGCCCGTACGTCTCTCTGGTGTCCACCCTCGCGATGGCGCTGACCGCGCTCGCCTTCGGCTGGCTGCTGCTGTGGCGTCTGAGGTCCTGCGGCCCGACGCGCCCGAGCACCCTGGCGGACGCGGCCTTCGCCGCCGTACTGCTCTTCACGACGACGAGCCGGGTGATCAGCCCCCAGTACCTCCTGTGGCTGGTGGGCCTGGCCGCGGTGTGCCTGGTCTTCCGCCGCACTCCGATGACCCGCCCGGCCCAGCTGGTCCTGGCGGCGACGGGCGTGACCCTCCTGGAGTTCCCGGTCTGGTTCTCGCACGTGGTGGCGAGCGACTGGGTGGGCGTACTCCTCCTGGTCGTACGCAACGGTCTCCTGCTGACCGCCTCGCTCCTCGCCTGCCGCCGCCTGTGGCAGTCGACGTCCCCCAGCCGCAACCTCCCGCCGCTCCCCCTTCAGCCCACCCGCAGGACCGAGCCGTCCACCACCTGCTGAGGCTTCGGGGTACGTCGGCAGAGCCACGCCAGGGCCGCAAACTGGGCGGCCGCGGCGAGCGCGACAGCCAGGCAGATGCCGGGCAGGCCGAGCACCGACAGGCCGTGGGCGAGCGCCAGTTGGAGCACCACGCCGCATCCGGTGATCCGCGCCAGGAGCGGACTGCCGCCGCTGCCCTCGAAGACTCCGCCCACCGCGATGAAGCAGGCGAGCAGCACCAAGTAGGGCCCAAGGCAGCGCAGATACAGTCCTCCGGCCGCGGCCACCTCCCCGCGCGCGCCGAACGCCGCCATGATCCAGGGAGCCGCGGCGAGCAGCACGAGGAGCGCCGCGACCCCCACCGCCCCCGAGACGCGAAGCGCCGCCCGCGCGACGGCCCGCCGCTCGTCCCGCCCGGACCCGAGCAGCCGCGCGGTGTGGATCGCGGCGGCCTGGCGTACGGAGTAGAAGGCCATGGTCGCCACGTACACCGCCTTGGTCGCGATGCCGTACGCGGCGACCTCGGCGACACCGATCCGGGCGACGACCCCGACAAGGGCGAGCGCTCCGCCCATGCGCACGACGAAGTCGGCGGACATGGGCAGTCCGGTGCGCACCGTGCGGCGCAGATCGGCGGACAGGGAGCGTGGCGAGGGCCCGGCCGCGCGCAGCACGGCGCTCCGCCGCAGCACCACAAGCCCCCGCCCCAGCGCGACGGTCCGCCCGAGCACGGTGGCGATGGCCGCGCCCCGCACGCCGAGGCCGCAGCCCAGGATGAGCAGCGGGTCGAGGACGAGGATCAGCCCGTTGGCGAGCAGGGCGAGGCACATCGGGGTGCGGGTGTCGCCCGTGCCCTTGAGGATGCCGTCCACGACGTTGGCGGCGAAGAAGACCGCGATGCCGGGCAGCGCGACGGAGAAGTAGCCGGCGGCGAGGGGCAGGGCCGCGCCGCCGTCGCCGCCGAGCACCAGGCGCGCCAGCGGCTCCCGGCACAGGAACCCGCCCGCCGTGACGACCGGGGTGAGCAGCGCCCACAGCGCCCAGCCGCCCCGCGCCGCCGCCCGCACCCCGCCCGAGTCCCCGGCGCCCCTGGCCCGGGCGAGCAGCACGGTCGTGCCCGACCCGGCCATGAGGACGACCCCGAGCAGCACGTTCTCGACATTGGTGGCGACAGCGACCGCAGCCACCGAGTCCCCGCCGAGCCGGGCCACCCAGACCATGTTGATGATTCCGGCCGCGACCCCGGCCAGGAGCTCGAAGTAGACCGGATACGCGAGCGCCACCAGCGCCCGGCGATGAGCAGTCGGCCCCATGCCCTCTCCCCCGTTTCCCCCTGCGCAATACCTCGATTCGAGGTAACTCGATAAGAGGTAGCATGAGACACGGCAACCGGACAAGACGAGGGGCGCCCATGCTGGAGCTGTCGATCCTGGGATTCCTGTACGAGGAGCCCCTCCACGGCTACGAGCTCAAGGAGCGCATCAAGGGCCTCAGCGGCCACATCCGGCCGGTCAGCGACGGAGCCCTGTACCCGGCGATCACCCGCCTCGCCAAGGCGGGCGCCCTGGAGCAGCACACCGAGCCGGGCAGCGGGGCCGCGCCCCGGCGCATCCTCTCCCTCACGGACGCGGGCCGCGCCGGGCTCCTGGAGCGGCTGCGGCACCCCAAGGATGTCGAGATCACCGACGGGCAGCGGTTCTTCACCCTGCTCGCCTTCCTGCGGCACCTGCCCGACCCCGCCGAGCAGGCGGCCGTCCTGAGGCGACGCCAGGCCTTCCTCGAAACACCGGCGAGCTTCTTCTACCGCGAGGGCGAGCCCGTCGCGGCCGAGCAGGCGCCGGACCTGTTCCGCCAGGGCATGCTGCGGATCGCGCGCGCCACCGGCACGGAGGAGAAGAAGTGGCTGGCGGAGGCGATCAGGCAGCTGGACAAGCCCTGATCAGGCCAGCTGTCCCCGTACGTACTCCCGCCACCGCGCCGTGAACTCCCTTGGGGACAGGCCGAGTTCCTCCTGCATCGCCTTCTCCAGCGCCCCCTCGCGGTGGGGCTGGTCGCCGACCTTCGTATAGAAGCGGGCCAGCGTCGCCTCGCTCCAGCGGGTGGCGATCAGGCGGCAGGCCAGCCAGCCGCCCTCGTACGCTCGCGCCAGGCGGTCCGCGCCGCCGTCGAAGCCGAAGTCGGCGTCGCTCGGCAGATCGGCCGGCAGGCCGCCCGCGCGGACGGCCTTCTGGAGTTCGGGGGCGGCCTGGGGGGCGGTGCGGCCGGTGTCGCGGTAGCCGACCCAGTCCGCGTAGCCCTCCGAGAGCCACATCGGGGTGGCGGGCGAGGTGTGGGCCCGGGTGGCGACGTGGGTGGTCTCGTGGGTGAGGACGACCTTGCGCCCCAGGTCGCCGAGGACCGCGTACGCCTCCGGGTTGACGATCACCCGGTCCGCCGGGGCCGCCGCCGCGCCGCCCGCCTCGCCGGTGGTCACCGCCGCGATGCCCCGGTAGGAGGCGGCGGGCGCGCCGAGCAGTGCGGCCATGCCATCGAGGGAGGAGGGGACGAGGACCACGACCCGGCCTGCCCAATTGCCCGGCCAAGCAGCCGAAACCGCCGGTACCGCCGCGTCCTCCGCGGCCGCGATCCCGTCCAGCTTCGCCCGGTCCTGGCCCACCCCGAGGATCAGGCTGTGGGCGCCGCGCACGGCCGTGACCGGGCCCTGCTGCCACAGCAGCTGGGCGGCACCCTGGGCGGGCCGGTCGTCGGTGACGTACCAGCTGCCGCCGCGCCGGTCGAGGGTCAGGGTGCGGGCGGCCGTCACGGGGGCGGTGTCGTAGCCCTCGATGCGGTAGCGCAGATCCACCTTGGCGATCGCCGTCGCACCGCGCCGGTCCACGCCGGTGACCTTGTACGCCCAGGAGCCGAGCGGCACCTGCGCGAGGTTGCCGAGCTCGGTGCGCTGAGCCACCCGCAGGCCGGCGGCTGCGGGGTCGACGGCGGCCAGATAGCCGGCCTCGTCGTGCTTCAGGACCGCGGCGGCCCGCCGGTCGAGGACCTGCTGCACCTGGTTCGCCGTGGCGTCGGGGGCCGAGCCGGGCGCCGAGCAGCCGGCCACGAGCAGCAGCGCGGTGAGCGCGCATCCCGCCGCCCGCCCGCGCCACACCCCTCGACCACGTCCATGACCTGCCACGCCGCCGATCGTACGGTCAGACGCGCGTCACCGAGGAAATGGGCATCATCCCCACGGGGTCGTAGCGCACCGGCGCCCCCGGATACGGCGCGTGCACCACCTGACCGTTCCCCATGTACATGGCGATGTGGCTGGCGTCGTGCCGGTACGTGATCAGGTCGCCGGGCTTCGCCTCGGAGAGCGGCACCTGGTGGCCGGCGTACCGCTGCTCCTGCGAGGTGCGCGGCAGGCCGAGTCCGGCCTGGGCGTACGACCACTGCATGAGGCCCGAACAGTCGAACCCGGCGGGCCCGCTGGAGCCCCAGATGTACGGCTTGCCGATCGCCGCGCGGGCCGCCATCACGGCCGCCGCGGCCCGCGCGGAAGCGGGCGCCGAGTCGGAGAGCGCGGGCAGTTCGGTGCGTCCCGAGCGGGAGGCGCGGTCGAAGGCGGCCCGGTCGGCGGTGGGCATCGCGTTCAGCGTGCGGCGCGCCTCGGCCAGTTTCGACTCCACGGTCCGCTTGTGCCGGGCCACCTCGGTGCGGCTGCGCTCCAGCTCGGCGAGTTTGCGGCCGGCCTCGGCGCGCTGCTGCGACAGGCGCCGCTGCTCGCGCTGGAGGTCCCGGAGCGCACCGGCCTGACGCTCGCTCAGCCGGTCGAGGGTGGCGGCCCGGTCGAGATACGTGGCCGGGTTCGAGGACAGGAGCAGGGCGAGCGCGGGGTCGATGCCGCCCTGGCGGTACTGCGCCCCGGCGATCGCGCCGAGCGCGCCCCGCATGCGGTTGATCCTGTCCTGGCCGCGCGCGACGCCGTCCTGCGCCTGCTTGACCTGCTCGCGCAGCTCCCGCGCGTGCGCGTCGGCCTTGTCGTACTGCTCGGTGGCCTGCTCGGCCTCCTCGAAGAGGCGGTCCACCTTGGCCTGTCCCGAGGAGGCCGGCTCCTGCGGGTCGGCGCTGGCCGCGGGGGCCGCGAGGGCTGCCGCGGCGGTTGCCGCCGCCGCCGAAAGGACGGTGACGCGGGCGCTCTGGGTCAGGCCCGACTGCGAAGGCCGGCGATGGGACGCCACGTATGCCGCACTCCCTTGCACTGCGTGCGGCCCCTGCCGCCCGGGCGGGCGGCGAGTCACCGGGGAAACCGCACGCCGGACAGTAACCGGGCGCACACCGGGCGGCCAACGACCCCGCCGCCTACGCAAAGTGACGCCCCACCGGAGAGCACAGGTCACCGGTGGGGCGTGGCGTCAGCGCGAGTTGTCGTAATTCGCCCGTTTGGGCGGCATCGGCTGCTGACGGAGGGGAAGGCGGGTCAGCCGATGCGCACACCGAACTGGAACGGCATGTTGTCCATCGACTCGTAGCGAACGACCGTGCCGGTCCGCGGCGCGTGCAGCACCATGCCATTGCCGGCGTAGAGGCCGATGTGGTGCAGGTCCCCGTAGAAGAGCACCAGGTCGCCGGGCTTGAGGTCGCCGCGGCCGATCTGGGTGCCCGCGGTGGCCTGCTCCTGCGAGGTACGCGGCAGGTGGACGCCGGCCTGGCTGTAGGCGTAGCCCGTCAGACCCGAGCAGTCGAAGGTCGCCATGCCGGTCGCGCCGTAGCTGTACGGCTTGCCGAGCTGGGTCTGGGCCGCGGCGAGGGCGGCGCCGCCGACACCCGAGGCGGGCACGTTGCCGAGGTTCGGGCGCTCGTTGGAGCGGTTGGCACGCGATTCGTCGGCGGCGAGCGCGGCCTTCTCCTGCGCGGTCAGCGAGTTGAGCAGCGTCTGCGCGTCGCCGAGCTTGCCCTGGACTTCCTTCTTCTTGTCGTCGAGCACCTTGCGGGTGTCGGCGAGGTCCTTCAGCTTGCCCTCGGCTTCCTTGCGCTCCTGCGCGAGGGTGCGCTGCTTGCCCTGGATCTTCTGCAGCGCCTCGGTCTGATTGGCGCTCAGCTGGTCGAGGGAGGAGGCCTTGTCCAGGAAGTCGTCCGGGTTGGAGGAGAGGAAGAGCGCCAGCGAGGGGTCGATGCCACCGGAGCGGTACTGGGCCGAGGCCATCGAACCGAGGCCGCTGCGCAGGGTGTTGAGCTCCTGCTGACCGCGGGCGACCTTGTCCTGGATCTGCCCGATCTCCTTCTCCAGGGCGGCCTGCTTCTCCTTGGCGCCGTTGGCCGCCTCGGTCGCCTGCTCGGCCTCGTCGTAGAGCTTGTCGACCTTGCTCTTGACCTCGTCCTTGGAGGGCTTCGGGTCCGCCTGGGCAGCCTGCGAAGTAAGAGCGACGACTGCGGCCGCGGTCGCGCTGAGCACGGTCACGCGGGTGCGGCTCGCGGGCTTGGGACGACGGTGGGACCCCACGAAGGCGAGCTCCTTCTTCCTCAGCCGCCGAACAGAACACACTCGGCGGGACCTTCACGGTCACCCCGGGACGAGTGATCAACGCGTGAAGGTACGAGGCCCGACCCTAGTGACCTTCCTGTGATCAGTTCAAATCCTGATAGGAAAAAACTCCGGGGCCCAGGTGATTCTTTACTGTCACCCCACGCGCAGTAGTTGGCACTTGACGGAGCGCTGGCCGGCGATCACCCGAATTCGGGCATTGAACACAGGAGTTGCCAAACGCCCTGAATGCGTCAGACGCGTGAAAGACGCTTCAGGAGCAGCAGGGACGCGACCGGGCGGGCGCCCGCCTTCGCCACGCCGTCCGCGACTTCCTTGTCCGTCGAGACGACGACCACGGGCCGCCCGGACGGCTCGGCCCGCACCAGCTGGCGGATCAGCTCGTCCGCGGTCACCCCGGGCTTCGAGAACAGGACGCGTACGCCCCTGGGCGGCGCGAGCAGTACCGGAGCCGCCAGCTCCGCGCCGTCGAAGACACAGGTGACCTCGGCGCCCGTCTGAGCGGCAAGCACGGACAGGCCGCCGAGCAGCCTGAGGCGCTGCTTCTCCAACGGCATCGTCGGATAGCCCGTCTTGGTGACGTTGTAGCCGTCCACGACCAGGTGCACCTGGGGCAGCCCGAGCAGCTGGTCGAGCAGCGCCGGGTCGGTCTCCGACAGGGCCCGGGCCGCGATGTCCTTGGGCGTCATGTTGCCCGGCGCGACCGCGTCCACGGTGTCGGCGGGGCGTACGGCGGCGGGCGGCAGGGCCAGTTCGCGGCGCAGGCCCTGGGCGCCCTCCAGGACGGTGTCGAGCAGCAGCCGCAGCCGCATGTCCTCCACCGAACGCCCCTCGCGGACCGCGCGCCGGCTCGCCTCAAGACCCGCCTCGGCCTCGCCGAGCCGCGTCTTGAGCCGCCGGGTCTCGCTCTCGGCGGCGGCGACCTGCGCGGCCGCCTCGGACTTGATGCCGTCGATCTCGGAGGTGGTACGGCGCAGCGCGGCCTCGCCGCGCTTCACATCGCTCTGGGCGCTGCGTAGCTTGCGCTGGAGCGTTTCGGCTTCCTTGCGGGCGGCGAGCAGTTCGAGACGCAGCGCCTCGTTCTCGGACTTGATCAGGGCGCGGGCCTCGGCGAGTTCCTCGCGCAGCCGCTCCAGTTCGCGCCGGCCCTCCTCGTCGGCCCGCTCGGCGAACGCCCGCTGGGCCTCCTCGCCGGCCGCCGCGACCAGCTTCACCCAGCCGGTGGGGCGCAGCACATAGGCGGCGGCCGCCACGTCCACGGGATCGGCGGCCGCGGGCGGCGAGCCGGCCTCGACGGCGCCGGCGAGCTCGGGCTGCGACTCCTTGAGCCGCTCGCCGATCCGCTGGCGGAACACGGGGTCGCTCTCCAGCGCGGCGGCCATCGCGTTCCCCGCGAACTTGGCGCGCCGGGTCGGGGTGAACCGGGCGTACTGCCGCAATTGTCCCGGCAGTTCGGTGACGGTCAGGCCGCCGAACGCCTCCGAGACGAAGGCGACGACCCGGCGCCGCACCCCTTCGGGCAGCGGGCGGTCGAGCACCTCGGCGGGGCCGTCACCGGCCGCAGCGGCCGGGTCGGCACCGCTTGCATGCTCCACAATCCGTCACCCCAACTGTCATCCGTACCGCTCGGGCGGCCGCCCTCAGGAGGCGGTCGCGGCGTCGGTACCCGGCCGGTCCACTAGCTCGATCTGGTCCACCGCGTTGCACCAGCGGCAGCGGACCGACTCGATGGTCTCACTGACCACCTCGCGTTCTTCCACCTTGGGCTCTCCGGCGAGGTCCAGGTGGACGTACTCGATCACTTTCGACGAGCGGGTGACATCGAAACGGGTGAGGTTTCCGCAGAGCGTGCAGCGCCACCGGGTCTCGGCGGTCGGCTGGGGAACGGTGGTCATGTGGTGCCGTCCTCTTTCCACTTCCATGGTCCAGGATCTCGCGGTGCGCCGTCGAACTGCGGGAGTACTGCCCGCAACCCTACGGCCTACCCGTCGGGCCCCGGCACGGCGAGGCGGTCTGTACCGAAAGCTCCCTTTAGGCCATTCTCTCCCCATGATCAAGCGGCGGGGAACGGCGATCCTCAAGGGCGCGGTGCACGGCCCGACCATGACGTACGGCCTGATCACCGCCTGCTGCCTGCTCTTCGTCATCAGCCCGGTCTCCGGCCTGAATACGGGGTACGGAACGGGTGACGCGATCCTGAGTGCCCAGAGCGACTACTTCACCCTCTGGGGCGTCATCCCGAAAGAGCTGATGGCGGGGCGGCCGCACACCCTGCTCACCCCGCTCACCGCCCTGTTCGTGCACGGCAGCTGGCTGCATCTGCTCGGCAACATGCTGTTCCTGTACGTCTTCGGCGCGATGGCCGAGGAAGGCATGGGCCGGCTGGAGTTCGCACTGTTCTACCTGGCGGCCGGCTATCTGGCGCTGCTCGGGTACGCGGCGGCGCACGCGGATTCGGACCAGACCCTGGTGGGGGCGTCCGGGGCCATCTCGGCGGTCCTTGGCGCGTTCCTCTGCCTCTTCCCCAGGGCCAGGGTGACCAGCATCTTCCCGTTCCTGCTGTTCCTGCCGCTGCGGTTCCCCGCCTGGATGGTCCTGGTCTTCTGGTTCGCCCTGCAATGGCTGGCGATCCAGAGCGCGCCGCCCGGGCCCGGGGTGGCCTACCTCGCCCATCTCATCGGCTTCGGCCTCGGCTTCCTCTACGCGTGGGTCCGATTCCGAGGGGCGGATAGAGTGAAACGCCGAAAGCCCGTGAAGCCCGCGGGTCCGGCCGCCACCGAGGGAGAAAGCCAGCCGTGATCACCGCGATCGTGCTCATCAAGACCAGCGTGGACCGGATTCCCGAGATCGCGGAGTCCATCGCGGCGCTCGACAGCGTCAGCGAGGTGTACTCGGTGACGGGTACGTACGACTTGATCGCGCTGGTCAGGGTGGCCCGCCACGACGACCTCGCGGACATCATCCCGGGCAGCATCAGCAAGATCCCGGGGGTCGAGGGCACGGATACGCATGTCGCGTTCCGCACGTATTCCCAGCACGACCTGGAGGCGGCCTTCGCGATCGGCCTGGACTCGTAACCCCCTTTTGCTCGGGGGCTGCGCCCCCGAACCCCCGCTCCCGACGTCGTTCGGCTGCGGACCGTGGCCGGCTGGTCGCGCAGTTCCCCGCGCCCCTGGCAGAGTGCGGTACGGGCATACCCAGCCTGTCATGGGGGTCCCCCCTGGCCCTTAAGGCCTTGGGGGAGATTGAGGACGAGCGCCCTTAAGGCACGAACGAGGTCCGGGGCGGAGCCCCGGGGATTCCGGGGGCGACAGCCCCCGGTAGGCGTGGCCCGGCGGGGTTTACACCGCCGGGACGCAGCGCCCGGCCTCCGTGCGGTACTGCCACTTCGCCCCCTGGGTGACCAGCTCCCGTACCGCCCGCACGAAGCGGTCGACGTGCTCGTCCGGGGTACCCGCCCCGAAGCTGACCCGGATCGCGTTGAGCGAGCGCTCTCCCGGCTCCGCCTCGGGCGCCCCGCACTCGCCCGGGTCCTGCGGGTCGCTGCCGAGCAGGGTGCGCACCAGCGGGTGGGCGCAGAAGAGGCCGTCGCGCACCCCGATCCCGTACTCCGCGGACAGCGCCGCCGCGAAGTGCGAGCTGTTCCAGCCGTCGACGACGAACGAGATGACGCCGACCCGGGGCGCGTCGTCGCCGAACAGGGACAGGACCCGCACCTCGGGCACCTCCGCCAGGCCGGCCCGCACCTTCGCGATCAGGTGCCGCTCCCGCTCGACCAGCGAGTCGAAGCCGGCCTCGGTCAGCGCCTTGCAGGCGGAGGCGATGGAGTAGACGCCGATGACGTTGGGCGACCCGGCCTCGTGGCGGGCGGCCGTGGTGTGCCACTCGACGTCCACGCCGCCGTCGGCGCGCCGCGCGACCTTCTTGGAGGCGCCGCCGCCGGCCAGGTACGGCTCGGACTCCTGGAGCCAGTCCGCGCGCCCGGCGAGCACGCCCGAGCCGAACGGCGCGTACAGCTTGTGCCCGGAGAAGGCGATCCAGTCGACGTCCAACTCCCGTACGGAGACGGGGTGATGGGGCGCGAGCTGGGCGGCGTCGAGGACGATGCGGGCGCCGTGGGCGTGCGCCGCGGCGGCGAGTTCCCTCACCGGCCACAGCTCACCGGTGACGTTGGACGCGCCGGTGACGCACACGAGCGCCGGGCCGTAGGGGTCGCGGTCGGCGAGCGCGCGCTCCAGGGTCTCGACGGCCTGCTGCGGGGTGCGCGGCGCGTTCAGGTACGTCACGCGGGCGTCGCGCCACGGCAGCAGCGAGGCGTGGTGCTCGGTCTCGAAGACGAAGACCTCGCAGTTCGCCGGGATCACCTGGGCGAGCAGATTCAGCGAGTCCGTGGTGGAGCGGGTGAACACGACTTGGTCGCCGGGGCGGCAGTCGAGGAACTCGGCCACCGTCTCGCGGCTGTTCTCGAACAGGTCGGTGGAGAGCTGCGAGAGGTAGCCGGCCCCGCGGTGCACGCTGCCGTAGTAGGGGGCGTACGCGGCGACGTCGTCCCAGACCCGCTGGAGGGCGGGCGCGCTCGCCGCGTAGTCGAGGGCGGCGTAGGTCACCTCGCCACCGGTGACCAGCGGCACGGTGACATCGTGGCCGAGCACCGGCAGCGGCGCCGCACAGCAGGGGTCGGCGGACTCGACGGCGGCGGAAGCGGTGACGGTGGCGGCAGGGCGTGCGGACATGGCGGTATCTCCCGGCAGGAAAAGGCGAGTTGACTTCGGATCCCGGGTACGGCGGCGCGACCCTGCATCGAGCGAGAGGGTTCGACTGCCTTGCCGTGTACGGGTGTTGACCTCGAACACGCAGCCCGAAGAAGGGTGCGCGGAGGGTGTGAAGAAGGGGCGGTACGCCCTATCGCATTCGCTTGCTCACGAGACTGCTCCCTTGAGGACCAGGACCCCAGGGCTGTGACATCACGCGATGTCCAGGGGTCCGCGCTTGCCGTAGGCCTTGCTGCCTACGACCTGGTCTTCACCCGGGGCACCCCGCCACGGACGGAGGGTTGCCGGACAGCGAGCCGGGGCCTAAATCGCTGTCACTCATGACCTTGAACAGCATCCTGCCACAGGTCCCGGCGTGCGCAAGGCACAGTCCGCGATCTGGACTGCGCCTTGCGTCACATCCCGTACGGAAAGGACGTACGGCTCCGTACGGCTCAGGACTTACGGACCGGGACGTACGGCTCAGGCGTTGCTGGCCGCGACCCACCGCTGCAGGGCGCGCCGGGCCGACCCCGAGTCGATGGCCTCGGCGGCCCGGGCCATCGCGGCGCCGAGCTGCCCCGCGAGCGGGCCCTGCCCCGGTTCGAGGGCGACCAGGGCCGCCGCCGAGTTGAGCAGCACCGCGTCCCGCACCGGCCCGCGCTCGCCCGCGAGGAGGCGGCGGGCGACATCGGCGTTGTACGAGGAGTCCGCGCCGCGCAGCGCCTCGATGGGCACCGTCTCGATGCCGACGTCCCGCGGGTCGAAGGCCTCCTCGCGCACATGGCCGTCGCGCACCACCCACACCCGGGACGTACCGGTGGTGGTCAGCTCGTCGAGGCCGTCGTCGCCGCGGAAGACCAGCGCGGAGGAGCCGCGTTCGGCGAGCACGCCCGCCACGATGGGCGCCATCCGCGCGTCCGCGACCCCGGTCGCCTGGGCCCGTACCCGGGCCGGATTGGTCAGCGGGCCGAGGAAGTTGAACGTGGTGCGGATGCCCATCTCGCGGCGGGCCGCGGCGACGTAGCGCAGCGCCGGGTGGAACTTCACGGCGAAGCAGAATGTGATGCCGGCCTCCTCCGCGACCTCGACGACCCGCTGCGGGGTGAGGTCGAGGTTTACGCCGAGCTTCTCCAGTACGTCGGAGGCGCCACTGGCCGAGGAGGCGGCCCGGTTGCCGTGCTTGACGACCTTGGCGCCGGTGCCGGCCACCACGATCGCCGACATGGTGGAGATGTTGACGGTCTTGGCGTTGTCGCCGCCGGTGCCGACGATGTCCACGCTGGGGCCCGGCACCTCGATGAGGTTGGCGTGCTCGTACATGGTGCGCACCAGGCCGGTGATCTCGGCGACGGTCTCGCCCTTGGCGCGCAGGGCCACCGCGAAGGCGGCGATCTGGGCGTCGGTGGCCTCGCCCCGCATGATCCTGTCCATCGCCCAGGCGGTCACGTCGGCGCTCTGGTCGGTGCCGCTCAGGAGCGCGTCCAGGACGCCCGGCCAGGAGTGGGCCGCCACGGTGTCGCCTCCGGTGGGGGGAACAGCGCTCATGCTCGCTCCTGGTGGTCAGGGGACTGGATACCGCCCGCAAGCCTATCGACAGGGGCGGGGCACCCCGCGCCCGTGCCCGCAGTGCGGACGTGCGAAAGGCCGCGTACGCAAAAGACCCCGGCCCGGCACCCGTGAAGGGGCCGGGCCGGAGCCTCGGTTGTGGCGACCGTCAGGTCAAGCAGAGATCAGTGGTGGCCGTGGCCGCTCGTGATCTCTTCGTACTCCTCGGCCGTCGGCTTGGGGATCTGGTTCCCCTCGCCGAAGTAGCCCTTGCTGAGCTTGGCGCGCAGCTTCTGCGTCCGCGAGATCTTGCGGGCGACACCGTTCTCGTCGACCGTCGGGCCGATCTCGGCCGGCTTGTACTGCTCGTGCGCCGTGAGCTTGTAGCGCGCATTGGCGTCCAGCGGCTCGTGGACCTCGATGAACTCACCGTGCGGCAGCCGCTTGATGATGCCGGACTCGCGTCCGTGCAGCACCTTCTCGGCGTCGCGGCGCTGCAGACCCAGGCAGATCCGCTTGGTGGCGACGAACGCGAGGACCGGGGCCACGAAGAACGCGATCCGCACGAACCAGGTGATGACGTTGATCGAGAGGTGGAAGTGGGTCGCCCAGAGGTCGTTTCCACCACCGATGAGCAGCACCATGTACCAGGTGATCCACGCGACACCGAACGCGGTACGGGTCGGCGCGTTGCGCGGCCGGTCCGCGATGTGGTGCTCGCGCTTGTCGCCGGTGATCCAGGACTCGATGAACGGGTACACCGCGATGGTCGCCAGGACCAGCGGGAAGATCACCAGCGGAATGAACACACCCAGGACGAGCGTGTGGCCCCACAGGTTGATCTCCCAGCCCGGCATCACACGGATGAGGCCTTCGGAGAAGCCCATGTACCAGTCGGGCTGGGCGCCGGTGGACACCTGGTCCGGACGGTAGGGGCCGATCGCCCAGATCGGGTTGATCGAGGCGATCGCCGCGACCACCGCGATGACACCGAAGACCAGGAAGAAGAAGCCGCCCGCCTTCGCCATGTACACCGGGAGCAGCGGCATGCCGACGACGTTCTTGTTCGTACGTCCCGGACCCGCGAACTGGGTGTGCTTGTGGTAGAAGACCAGGATCAGGTGAGCCACCATCAGGCCGAGCATGATGCCCGGCAGCAGCAGGATGTGGACCGAGTAGAACCGAGCCACGAAGTCCCCGCCGGGGAACTCGCCGCCGAAGAGGAAGAACGACAGGTACGTGCCGACGATCGGCACGGACATGATCGCGCCCTCCATGAAGCGGACACCGGTGCCCGAAAGGAGGTCGTCCGGGAGCGAGTAACCGGTGAAGCCGGTGAACATGCCCAGGACGAACAGCAGGAAGCCGAACAGCCAGTTGACCTCACGCGGCTTGCGGAAGGCGCCCGTGAAGAACACGCGCATCATGTGCACGAACATGCCGGCGAGGAAGATCAGCGCCGCCCAGTGGTGGATCTGCCGGATCAGCAGACCACCGCGCACATCGAAGCTGATGTGCATGGTCGAGTTGAACGCCTCGGACATGTGCATGCCCTGCAGCGGCACGTACGAGCCGTCGTAGACGACCTCGTTCATGCTCGGGTGGAAGAACAGCGTCAGATACACACCCGTGAGGATGATGATGATGAAGCTGTACATGCAGATCTCGCCGAGCATGAAGGACCAGTGGTCCGGAAAGATCTTGCGCATGTTGGCCTTGGCCAGGGAGTAGATCCCGAGCCGGCCGTCCGCCCAGTCCGCGATCCGCTCACCGGCGGGCGCTTCGCGCCGTGCGTCTGTCGTGGTGCTCATCCGCGCTCCCAGAAGGCAGGACCGACGGGCTCTTCGAAGTCGCCGAGCGCTTCGAGGTAACCCTCGTCATTCACGCCGATCCGCAGCTGCGGAAGGGCGTGACCGGCCGGGCCGAAGATGACGCGGGCGCCGTCGGAGAGGTCGAAGGTGGACTGGTGGCACGGGCAGAGCACGTGGTGCGTCTGCTGCTCGTACAGGGAGATCGGGCAGCCGACGTGGGTGCAGATCTTCGAGTACGCGACGATGCCCTGGTGCGACCACTCGAGCTCGCGCTTGTCCTTGATGTCCTCCGGCTTGATCCGGACGAGCATCAGGGCTGCCTTGGCGATCTGCGTCTGGAAGTCCTCCGCGGTCTCCTCCAGGCCCTCGGGCTTGGCGAAGGTCAGCGAACCGACCGACAGGTCCTCGGGACGCAGCGGCTCGTTGGTGTTCATGTTGATCAGGGCCTTGCCCTTGGACCACATGGTGTGCCGCAGCTTGTCCTCGGGCAGCGTGCCCAGGTCGCGCAGCAGCATCACACCGGAGAGCGGCACCAGGGCGAGCGCGCCGAACATGGTGTTGCGGATCAGCTTGCGGCGTCCGAAGCCGGACTCGGCCGCGCCCTGCTTGAAGTCGGCCAGGACCTGCGCCTTGACCTCCGGCGGGGCCGCGATCTCGTGCCGCTCGGCCGGCATCTCCACGTCGGACATCAGGGTGCGGGCCCAGTGGACCGCGCCCGCGCCGATGCAGAACAGCGCCACGCCCAGGGTCAGACCCAGAGCGAAGTTGAGGACGCTGACGTGCCCGAACGGGAAGATGAAGACGATCTTGTCGACCGGGAAGATCACGTACGAGGCGATGAAGCCGACCGTCGCGACCATGGACAGGAAGAACAGGAACGCGACCGCGCGCTCGGAACGCTTGGCCGCCCGCTCGTCGATGTCCTGGATGCGCGGCTTGTGGGCCGGCAGTCCCGGGTCGGCGAAGGGGTCGCCCGCGGTCTCTACCGCGCCGTGCGCGGTGGCCTGCGCTTCAGGCAGGCTCTCGGAATTCTCTTGGCTACTCATGACTTCTTGGCCTTAGCGGTGTGGGCCGCGACCCAGATGGCTACTGCGATGAGGGCACCCAGACCGAAGATCCAGCCGAACAGACCCTCGCTGACCGGGCCGAGCCCGCCGAGCTTGAGGCCACCGGGGCTCGCGGACTTGTCGCTGTTGACGGCGTGCAGGTACGCGATGATGTCCTGCTTCTGCTTCTGCGGCATCGTCGTGTCCGGGAAGGACGGCATGTTCTGCGGGCCGGTCTGCATGGCCTCGTAGATGTGCTTGGGGTCCACGTCCTCCAGGCTGGGGGCGAACTTGCCGTTCGTCAGGGCACCGCCCTCACCCGTGAAGTTGTGGCACTGGGCGCAGTTGGTGCGGAACAGCTCGCCACCCTTGGCGATGTCCGCACCGCTCGGGTTGTACTGCGAGTCGGTCGGCACGCTCGGACCGGCGCCCAGCGAGGCCACGTAAGCGGCGAGCTGGTCGATCTGGGACTGCGAGTAGATGGCCTTCTTCTTCGGCACCTGAGCGCCGGGCTGCTGCGCCGGCATACGGCCGGTGCCGACCTGGAAGTCCACCGCGGCGGCGCCCACGCCGACCAGGGAGGGGCCGTCAGAGGTGCCCTGACCGCCGGTTCCGTGGCAGCTGGCGCAGCCGACGGAGTAGAGCTTCTTGCCCTCGTCGATGGCGAGGGACTGGGCGGTTTCGTCAGCCTGAGCCTTGCCCGCGGGCGCGAACGCGGCGTACAGCCCCCCGGTGGCCGCCAGCGCGAGGAGTAGGACGACGACCGCCGCCAGCGGATGGCGTCGTCGTGCGGAGAGCTTTTTCACGGATTACCCCGGTGTCAGGATCTTCTGCGTCGATGCTGGATGTGGTGCGGACCTGCGGGCCCGGCTACTGGATCAGGTAGATCGTGGCGAAGAGGCCGATCCACACGACATCGACGAAGTGCCAGTAATAGGACACGACGATGGCCGCGGTCGCCTGTTCATGGGTGAACCTCTTGGCCGCGTACGTCCTGCCGAGGACCAGCAGGAAGGCGATCAGACCGCCCGTCACATGCAGTCCGTGGAAGCCCGTGGTCAGGTAGAACACCGAGCCGTATGGATCCGAGGACAGCGAGAGGCCGTCCTCCTTCACCAGGTCGGTGTACTCGTAGACCTGGCCGCCGATGAAGATCGCACCCATCACGAACGTGATGATGAACCAGGTGCGGAGCTTCTTCACATCGCCGCGCTCGGCGGCGAAGACGCCGAGCTGGCAGGTGAGGGAGGAGAGCACCAGAATCGTGGTGTTGGTCGCCGAGAACGGAAGGTTCAGGGACGAGGCCATTTCTGACCAGTGCGCGGCACCCGTTACCGATCGCAGAGTGAAGTACATCGCGAAGAGGGCCGCGAAGAACATCAGCTCGGAACTCAACCAGATGATGGTTCCGACGCTGGTGAGGTTCGGCCGATTGACCGACGGGTGCGCGTGCCCGGTTTCTACTGTCGTTGCTGTCGCCACGACCGACATTATGTCGGTCGCTTATCCCGCCCTCACCCCGGGGGGTGCCGTTCGGTGTGTCAGCGGCGTATGCAGGGCCCGAACGGCCCATCGAAGGGCTGTCCGAACCGGTGTTGACGGGCAGTCGGACGGAGTAGCATCCGCGCATCGGTTCATGAGCCAACGCCGGCGAATCCGCCGGACCTTCGGAGGATCCATGCAGTCGAGCGCCACCGTTCTGGTCTACAGCGACGACGCGAACACCCGCGCGCAGGTGCGGCTCGCGGCCGGCCGCAGGCCCGCCTCCGACGTGCCCCCGGTCGAATTCCTGGAGTGCGCGACGCTGCCGGCGGTCCTCAAGGAGCTGGAGCGCGGCGGCATCGACGTCTGCGTCCTGGACGGCGAGGCGGTCCCGGCGGGCGGCATGGGGGTCTGCCGCCAGATCAAGGACGAGGTCTTCCAGTGCCCGCCGGTGCTGCTCCTCATCGGCCGCCCGCAGGACGCCTGGCTGGCCACCTGGAGCCGTGCGGACGCCGCGGTGACCCTGCCGGTCGAGCCGGTCGAGTTCGCCGACACGCTGGCCTCGCTGCTGCGCAAGCGGCTTGCCGTGGGTGCCTGACCTCACACTCCCGGCCGCAGCCGGGCGGAGTTGGCCTTGATCTGGCCGGCCTTGAGGTCGGCCAGCAGGGCGCTGCCCGTGCGCCACTGGTCCCACTCCACGTTCCAGTCGCCGAACCCGTTGTCGAAGGGCGTCATGTCCTCGCCGATGCTGTTGACGACCTTGACGATGTCGCCCTCGTTGATGTTCTCGTAGAACCAGGCGGCGTTGCCGGTGCTCATGCCCGTACAGCCGTGGCTGACGTTCTCGTAGCCCTGCGAGCCCACCGACCAGGGCGCGGCGTGCACGTATTCGCCGCTCCAGGTGACCCTCGTCGCGTAGTAGACGGGCAGGTCGTAGCCGTCCGAGCTGTTGGAGGAGATGCCGACGGTCTCCCCGCGCATACGTACGAAGTACTGCTTGCCCAGGACCACCTTGACGCCGTTGCGGGTGGAGAATCCGGGCTTTCCGGTGGTGACCGGAATGGTATTGATCACTTCTCCGTTGCGCTTGACCGTCATGTAGTGCCCGGCGGCGTCGGTGATGGCCTCGACTCGGTCACCGGTGGTGATCTTCAGGGGCTTGCCGGGACCGCCGTACAGCTTGTCGGCGATCTTCACGCCCTCCAGGTTGGAGTGGACGTTGATGGTGGCGTGTGTGGGCCAGTACTCCTTCGGCCGGTAGTGCAGCACCTTGTCGCCCACCCAGTACCAGTTGCCCTCCACCTTGGGCGTGGACTCGACGACCAGGGCGTGTTCGACGATCGCCCGGGCCTTCTTGTCCTTGATCGGCTTGCTGAGCTCCGCGGTGATGGGCTGTCCGACGCCGTACTTGCCCGCGTCCGGGCCGAATTCGACCTCCACCGCGTCCGTGACCGCCGCGGTGTCGAACGTCAGCGTACGCAGCCCCGGAGAGCCGTCCTCGTTCTCCGTGGAGACCTTGACGGTGTAGTGCGCGCCGGCCACCAGCGGGCCGGTGGAGTGCCAGCGGCTGCCGTCCGCGGCCAGTTCGCCCGCCAGGTAACGGCCGTTGCCGTCGACGGCGGTGACGTCCGTGAGGCGGGCCTCCCTGTCCTTGGCCGTGATCTCCAGGGGCTTGCCGGGATCGGCCTTCTGACGGCCCGCCGGGCCGTTGTAGACCACCTGCCCGGCCGCGTCGTACGGCTTGGCCGAAAGCGGGTTGGCGTCCGGCCCGCCGCACCCCGTGGCCCCCACACCGAGGGACAGGACAAGGAGGGTGCAGCTCAATACGGTGCGGATGCGCGGTGCGTGGCTCATGAGCACACGGTATGAAGATTCGTCAGTTCCGGCGCGCGGGGTGACTGCAAACGAGGGGCCCTCCGTCTCTCGGTGAGACGGAGGGCCCCTCTTGACGCGGTGCGGCGTGCGCCGGAACTACTGGTTCTGGTTCTCGCCGCGGTAGTACTCGAACACCCAGCCGTAGAGGCCGACCAGGATCAGCGGAGCCGAGAAGTACAGCAGCCACCAGCCCATGGCGATCGCGAGGAACGCGAGGGCGCCGCCGATGCCGAGCGAGAGCGGCTGCCAGGAGTGCGGCGAGAAGAAGCCGACCTCACCGGCGTCGTCCGCGACATCGGCTTCCTTGTCGTCCTGGGCGCCCACGTCGACCCGCCGGGCCGTGAAGGCCAGGTAGAAGCCGATCATGACGCTCAGGCCGAAGGCCATGACGAGCGCGGTGGTGCCGGCCGCTTCCTTCGACCACACGCCGTACACGACGGCCATGACCAGAATGAAGACGGACAGCCACAGGAACATCTTGCCCTGGATCTTCACTTCCCGGCCTCCTTGCCACCGGTGAGCATGTGGTCACCGTGGACGTCGCCGTGGTTCTCGAGCTGGTCGAGAGCCGCGATCTCGGGGTGGTGGAGGTCGAACGCCGGTGATTCGGAGCGAATGCGCGGCATCGTGAGGAAGTTGTGCCGCGGCGGCGGGCAGGAGGTCGCCCACTCCAGCGAACGGCCGTAGCCCCACGGGTCGTCGACCTCGATCTTCTTGCCGTACTTGGCGGTCTTCCAGACGTTGTAGAAGAACGGCAGGATCGACAGACCGAGCAGGAACGAGGAGATCGTCGAGATGGTGTTCAGCGCGGTGAAGCCGTCGGCCGCCAGGTAGTCGGCGTAACGACGCGGCATGCCCTCGACACCCAGCCAGTGCTGCACCAGGAACGTGCCGTGGAATCCCACGAACAGCGTCCAGAAGGTGATCTTGCCGAGCCGCTCGTCCAGCATCTTTCCGGTGAACTTCGGCCACCAGAAGTGGAATCCGGAGAACATCGCGAAGACCACGGTGCCGAAGATGACGTAGTGGAAGTGCGCGACGACGAAGTACGAGTCGGAAACGTGGAAGTCCATCGGCGGCGAGGCCAGAATGACGCCGGTCAGACCACCGAAGGTGAAGGTGATCAGGAAGCCGACGGCCCACAGCATGGGTGTTTCGAAGGACAGTGAGCCCTTCCACATCGTGCCGATCCAGTTGAAGAACTTCACGCCTGTTGGCACGGCGATGAGGAACGTCATGAAGGAGAAGAACGGCAGGAGCACGCCACCGGTGACGTACATGTGGTGCGCCCACACGGTCACGGACAGACCCGCGATCGCGATGGTGGCGCCGATCAGGCCGCTGTAGCCGAACATCGGCTTTCGGCTGAACACCGGAATCACTTCGGAAATGATTCCGAAGAATGGCAACGCGATGATGTACACCTCTGGATGGCCGAAGAACCAGAAGAGGTGTTGCCAGAGAATCGCGCCGCCATTACCGGCGTCGAAGACATGCGCACCGAACTTGCGGTCCGCCTCCAGGGCGAACAGCGCGGCCGCGAGGACCGGGAAGGCCAGCAGGACCAGCACACCGGTCAGCAGGACGTTCCACACGAAGATCGGCATACGGAACATCGTCATGCCGGGCGCGCGCATGCAGATGATCGTGGTGATGAAGTTGACCGAGCCGAGGATCGTACCGAAGCCGGAGAAGGCCAGACCCATGATCCACATGTCGGCGCCGACGCCCGGCGAGCGGACCGCATCCGACAGCGGGGAGTAGGCGAACCAGCCGAAGTCGGCCGCGCCCTGCGGGGTGAGGAAGCCACCGACCGCGATGGTCGAGCCGAACAGGTAGAGCCAGTAGGCGAACATGTTCAGCCGCGGGAACGCCACGTCGGGCGCGCCGATCTGCAGCGGCATGATCCAGTTCGCGAATCCGGCGAACAGCGGCGTCGCGAACATCAGCAGCATGATCGTGCCGTGCATCGTGAACGCCTGGTTGAACTGCTCGTTCGACATGATCTGCGTGCCGGGGCGGGCGAGTTCGGCGCGCATGAAGAGCGCCATGATCCCGCCGATGCAGAAGAACGCGAACGACGTGACCAGGTACATCGTGCCGATCGTCTTGTGATCAGTGGTGGTCAGCCACTTGATGACGACGTTTCCCGGCTGCTTGCGCCGGACCGGCAGCTCGTTCTCGTACGAGTCGTCTGCTGCCGCGGCACCCTGAGATTCGTTGAGGATGCTCACAGTTTGTTCGTCTCCGCGTTCTTGGCGGGGTCGGTCTGGGCGATGCCCGCCGGCACGTAACCGGACTGGCCCTTCGCCGCCAGCTCCTTGAGGTGCTGCTGGTAGCGCTCCGGGGAGACGACCTTCACGTTGAAGAGCATGCGCGAGTGGTCGACGCCGCAGAGTTCGGCGCACTTGCCCAGGAAGGTGCCTTCCTGGTTCGGCGTGACCTCGAACGAGTTGGTGTGCCCCGGGATGACGTCCTGCTTCATCAGGAACGGCACGATCCAGAAGGAGTGGATGACGTCGCGCGAGGTCAGCACGAAGCGGACCTTCTCGCCCTTCGGCAGCCACAGGGTCGGGCCCGGGTTTCCGGTCTGCGGGTTACGGGTGCCGGGGATGCCGACGTCGTAGACACCGCCCGCGTTCGCGGGGAAGTCCTTCTTGAACCGGTCCGGGATCGCGTCCAGGTTCTTGTCCGTCTTGGCGTCGCCCTTGACACCGGGCACGTCCTCGACGTAGTTGAAGCCCCAGCTCCACTGATAGCCGACCACGTTGACCGTGTGGGCGGGCTTCGGGGACAGAGCCAGGAGCTTCGTCTCGTCGCGTGCCGTGAAGTAGAAGAGCACGGAGACGATGATCAGCGGGACCACGGTGTACAGCGCCTCGATGGGCATGTTGTACCGGGTCTGCGGGGGTACCTCGACCTTGGTGCGGCTGCGCCGGTGGAAGATGACGCTCCACAGGATCAGGCCCCAGACCAGCACGCCCGTGGCGAGCGCAGCCGCCCACGAGCCCTGCCAGAGGGACAGGATCCTGGGGGCCTCGTCCGTCACCGGAGTGGGCATACCAAGTCGAGGGAAGTCTTTCCAGTTGTACGAGCAACCGGATGCTGTCGCCAGGACCAGGCCCGCAGTCAGCACCTGCGGCAGCTTCCGCCGCATCGGGCGCCGCGACGAGCGGTCGGAGCCGTTGGGACTCACGTAGCGCCTTCCCGAGAGTCTCGCCCGCGGTGGTCGGCTACGGCCGTCTCGCTGGTCGGTCGCCGCCCTGGCACACGGGCAGGGGTTTGGATGTTTATGCGGACCAAACCCTACTGGACGCTATTTGGGGTCGCGCGGGGAGGGTGCCCAACGCGCCGCCCGAGTCCCCGAAGGGGTGGAGTCGCGGTGGAATCCCGGCCTCCGGGCGCCATCTGACGGCCCCTCGCCCCGTCCCCCGCAGCTCGTTCGCCGGGGCGGGGTTAGCGTGGCCGGGTGCCCTACTTCGACGCGGCCTCCTCGGCCCCCCTGCACCCCGTCGCCCGCCAGGCCCTGCAAGCCTCCCTGGACGAGGGGTGGGCCGATCCGGCCCGGCTCTACCGGGAGGGCAGGCGTGCCCGGCTGCTCCTGGACGCGGCACGGGAGGCCGCCGCGGAGGCCGTCGGCTGCCGCCCGGACGAGCTCAGCTTCACCAGTTCGGGGACGCGCGCGGTGCACTCCGGAATTTACGGATCCTTGTCCGGGCGTCGGCGTGTCGGGCGGCATCTGGTGGTGTCCGCGGTCGAGCACTCCTCGGTCCTCCATTCGGCCGCCTCCCATGAGACGGACGGCGGTTCGGTGACCGAGGTCGTGGTGGACCGTACGGGCCGGGTCGACCCCGATGCGTACGCCGCCGTCCTGCGGCCCGACACCGCGCTCGCCTGCCTGCAGTCCGCCAACCACGAGGTGGGCACCCTCCAGCCGGTGGCCGAGGTGGCCGAGGCGTGCCGGGCGGCGGGGGTTCCGCTGCTCGTGGACGCGGCCCAGTCGCTGGCCTGGGAGCCGGTCGAGGGCGCCTGGTCGATCCTCGCGGCGAGTGCCCACAAATGGGGCGGTCCGGCAGGGGTCGGGCTGCTGGCGGTGCGCAAGGGCGTCCGGTTCGCGCCTCAAGGGCCCGCCGACGAGCGGGAGTCGGGGCGCGCGGCCGGCTTCGAGAACATCCCGGCGATCGTCGCGGCGGCCGCCTCGCTGCGGGCGGTACGGGCCGAGGCCGAGGCCGAATCGACGCGTCTGCGGGGCCTGGTGGAGCGGATCCGCACCCGGGTCGTGGAGCTGGTGCCGGATGTCGAGGTGGTCGGCGATCCGGTGCGGCGGCTGCCGCATCTGGTCACCTTCTCCTGTCTCTATGTCGACGGAGAGACCCTGCTGCACGAGCTCGACCGGGCGGAATTCTCCGTTTCCTCCGGTTCGTCCTGCACGAGCAGCACCCTGACGCCCAGCCATGTGCTGCGCGCCATGGGGGTCCTGAGCGAGGGCAACGTCCGGGTGTCGCTGCCGCTCGGCACTCCGGCGGAGGAGGTCGACCGCTTCCTCGACGTGCTGCCGGGCGTGGTCGCGTCCGTACGGACCAAGCTCGGAGCGCCGGTCGCGGCGGCCGGTCCCGCCGACGCCGAGGAATTCGTGGTGGACTCGCTCGGCCGGCTCTGCCCGATCCCGGTCATCGAACTCGCGAAGGCGATCGGAAACGTACCCGTGGGCGGTGTCGTGACGGTGCTCGCCGACGACGAGGCGGCCCGCCTCGACATCCCGGCATGGTGCGAGATGCGGGGCCAGGAGTACCTGGGCGAGCACCCGGCGGAGGGCGGAACCGCCTACCGGGTGCGCCGCGTCAGCTGAGCCCTACTGGAGGTGGGCCCGCACCTCGGCGGCGGCCTCGTCGCCGTACGCCTTGGTGAAGCGGTCCATGAAGTGGGCCCGGCGCAGGGTGTACTCCTGGGTGCCCAGCGTCTCGATGACCAGGGTGGCCAGCATGCAGCCGAGCTGGGCGGCCCGCTCGTGGCCGACGCCCCAGGACAGGCCGGTCAGGAACCCGGCGCGGAAGGCGTCGCCCACACCCGTCGGGTCGACCTTGGCCTCCTCCTCCGGGACGCCGACGACGATCGGCTCGGCGCCGACCTGCTCGATGCGCACGCCGCGCGAGCCGAGCGTGGTGACCCGGTAGTCGACCTTGGCGAGGATCTCCTCGTCGCTCCAGCCGGTCTTGTTCTCGATGAGCCCCTTCTCGTACTCGTTGGAGAAGAGGTACGTCGCGCCTTCGAGCAGGGTGCGGATGTCGTCGCCGGACATGCGGGCGATCTGCTGCGAGAAGTCGGCGGCGAAGGGGATGCTCCGCGCCTTGCACTCCTCGGTGTGGCGCAGCATCGCCTCGGGGTCGTCGGCGCCGATCAGCACGAGGTCGAGGCCGCCCACGCGGTCGGCGACGGCCTTCAGCTCGATCTGGCGGGCCTCGCTCATCGCGCCCGTGTAGAAGGAGCCGATCTGGTTGTGGTCGGCGTCGGTGGTGCACACGAAGCGGGCGGTGTGCAGGACCTCGGAGATCCGTACCGAGCCGGTGTCGACGCCGTGCCGGTCGAGCCAGGCGCGGTACTCGTCGAAGTCGGAGCCCGCCGCGCCGACCAGGATCGGCCGGCCGCCGAGCTGGCCCATGCCGAAGCAGATGTTCGGACCGACACCGCCGCGGCGTACGTCGAGGTTGTCGACCAGGAAGGAGAGGGAGACCGTGTGCAGCTGGTCGGCGACCAGCTGGTCAGCGAATCGGCCGGGGAAGGTCATGAGGTGGTCGGTCGCGATGGAGCCGGTGACTGCGATACGCACGGCGGGGGCGCTCCTGAAGGGAATGCAGAGGGGCGCGCGAAGCGCCCCCATAAGGGCGGTGGTGGGTGACGGGCGGGCGTTGACAGTTCACGCTACCGGGTCGGATCTGCTGGGCCGACCGGCGGAAACTACCCAATAGTAGGTCTTTCTGTGCACGCTTCCCGATGCGTACGGTGCGAAGCATGGAAACCAAGGTGAGCAGCGTGCACGGGGTGGCGGCCGATCTTCCGGGCCTGGAGGAGCTGCGCGGGGACTGTGCGCGGATGGCTCCGCACTGGGTGGTGCCCGCACGGAACGCTCCGGCTCCGGTACCGCCGTCCCGGATCCACGGTGTGACGATTCCGTCCTCCTCGGTACGGCTGATCGCGGACATGTCCGAATACGGGGACTGAAACGGCTTGATCGCACGGGTGCGGCGCACGGGGATGGAACCGTGCGCTCCCCCGCTCCGTCCAAACGGCGTCCCTCGTAAGGGGGATGCGGGATACGACTGGACAGGAGCGATCTGGTGAGCAGCGAGCACACGCAGGACGAGCCCGAGCAGCGGCGTTCGCGACGATCTCCCTTGATCCTCGCCGCGGCCGCCGTGGCCGTACTGGCCGCGGGTGGCGGTGGGGCGTACTGGGCCTCGACGGCGTCCTCGGGCGGTGGCAGTACGCCCGGCGGGAACGGCGCACCTCCGCCGCTCGCACTCGACAGCACCCCGGGCGGCGACGCCGGCGGCGGTAGCGGCGGCAACGGGATCGCACCCGGTGAGCCGGACCCGAACGGGGTGGTCTACCGGGCGTCGGTCAAGCTGCCCGACGGCCCCGGCAAGGCACCCGTCTTCCAGCCGCGCGGCACGGTGAGCGAGGCCGACGCGACGCGGCTCGCCCGGGCGCTGGGGATCGACGGGGCGGTGCGCCTCGAAGGCGGCAGCTGGAAGGCGGGAGTGACCAAGGACAGTTCGGGCCCGATTCTGACGGTGAGTCAGAAGGCGCCCGGCACCTGGTCGTTCGCCCGGTACGGCACCGGCGGCTCGGACAACTGCCCCAAGGGCAAGATGTGTCCGATGCACACGACGGGCGCGGACACCGGAACCGGCTCGGGCACCGACGGCGGTACGGGCTCCGGCGGCCCCGTGAGCGAGCAGGCGGCGAAGGCGGCCGCGGCCCCGGTCCTCAAGGCGCTCGGTCAGGACGACGCCAAGCTGGACGCCAAGGAGATCCTGGCTTCGGCCCGGGTGGTGAACGCCGACCCCGCCGTCGACGGCCTCCCCACCTACGGCTGGACGACCGGCATCCAGGTCGGCCCGGACGGTCAAGTGGTGGGCGGCAGCGGCCAGTTGAAGACCCCGGACAAGGGCGCCACGTATCCGGTGGTCAGCGCGGACCAGACGCTGGCGCAGCTCAACAGCCGTGTCACACAGCGGCCGAAGCCCAAGGACTGCACAGGGCCGGTGCCGGTGGAGGGCCAGCCCACCAAGGGCCGGCTGCCGAGTGATCCGCAGGGCAACATCCAGCCGTGCAAGCAGCCCACGCCCTCGACCGTGACGATCGACGGGGCCACCTTCGGGCTCGCCGCGCAGTTCGTGGACGGCACTCCGACCCTCGTACCGTCATGGCTGTTCCAGGTGAAGCCGGACGCCGGTCAGTCCTTCACCATCACCGCTCCGGCGGTGGCGCCCCAGTACGTGACCAAGCCGCCGACCGGTGCTCCCGTGCCGCCGCCTTCGGGGTCGGCCAACGCGCCGGGCACGCACAGGCAGGCGCTTGAGTCGTACGCCGTCGCGCCGGACGGGCGGACCTTGAACGTGACGTTCTGGGGCGGGGTGTGCAGCACGTACACGGCGACCGCCGACGAGAGCGGCGACGGCGTGCGGGTCAAGGTGACCGGGCAGGTCAAGGACCCGAAGAAGATGTGCATCATGCTGGCCAAGCAGCAGACGGTCTCCGTACAGCTGCATGAGGCGCTCGGGGCCCGCAAGGTGCTCGACGCGGACACCGGCAAGGAGCTGCCGAAGAAGTAGCGCGGATGCGCCGGACATGACGAAGGCGGGTGCCCCCGATATCCGGGGCCACCCGCCTTTCGGCTGCCGCGAGGCTTAGCTGAAGGAGTCGCCGCAGGCGCAGGAACCCGTCGCGTTCGGGTTGTCGATCGTGAAGCCCTGCTTCTCGATGGTGTCGACGAAGTCGATCGAGGCGCCGCCCAGGTACGGGGCGCTCATGCGGTCGGTGACGACCTTGACGCCGTCGAAGTCCTTGACGACATCGCCGTCGAGCGAGCGCTCGTCGAAGAACAGCTGGTAACGCAGGCCCGAGCAGCCGCCCGGCTGAACGGCGACGCGCAGCGCCAGGTCGTCCCGGCCTTCCTGCTCAAGGAGGCCCTTGACCTTGGCCGCGGCGGCGTCGGACAGGAGGATGCCGTCGCTCACGGTGGTGGTCTCGTCCGATACGGACATCTGCTTCTCTCCCGGGTTGTACGGAGACTGCTTGCCGACGGTTGCAACCGGCGGGGCCCCGGATTCATTCCGGGTTCTTCCCTTTCATGCTCGCACACGCGATGGCGGGCGAGGAAAGGCCTGTGGACAACCCGGTGCGAGAACCTGCGCGGGCCGGGTGCGTCACATCGACGCTATGGCCATCGTCAAAGTGACGTGAAGCAGTTATGATAGATAGCGTCATTTAGACGAAAACCCCTCGATGGAAGCACCGGGGGCCACTGGAGCGGCTCCGCCGCACTGCTCAGGAAACAGAAAGGGTGCGTGACGTGACCACCGCCCAGCCCCGTCAGGACACCGCCGGCCGCGTCGAGCTCGACGTTCAGCCGACGCCGCTCGCGCTGCTCCTGCTCGGCCGTGAGGCCGACCCGAAGAGCGAGCGCGGCGTGGAGTGCCCCGGCGACCTTCCTTCGCCCTCCGACCCGGACCTGGTGGCCCGCGCCCGCGCCGCCAAGGCGAAGCTCGGGGACAAGGTCTTCATCCTCGGGCACCACTACCAGCGCGACGAGGTCATCGAGTTCGCCGATGTGACGGGCGACTCGTTCAAGCTGGCCAAGGACGCCGCCGCGAAGCCCGAGGCCGAGTACATCGTGTTCTGCGGTGTGCACTTCATGGCCGAGTCCGCGGACATCCTGACCGGCGACGACCAGAAGGTCGTCCTGCCGGACCTCGCCGCGGGCTGCTCGATGGCCGACATGGCCACCGCCGAGCAGGTCGCCGAGTGCTGGGACGTGCTGACCGAGGCCGGCATAGCCGAGCAGGTCGTGCCCGTCTCGTACATGAACTCCTCGGCCGACATCAAGGCGTTCACCGGCAAGCACGGCGGCACCATCTGCACCTCCTCCAACGCCGAGCGCGCCCTGAACTGGGCCTTCGAGCAGGGGGAGAAGGTGCTGTTCCTTCCCGACCAGCACCTGGGCCGCAACACCGCGGTGCGCGAGCTCGGCATGTCCCTCGACGACTGCGTGCTCTACAACCCGCACAAGCCGAACGGCGGGCTCACCGTCGAGGAGCTGCAGGGCGCCAAGATGATCCTGTGGCGCGGGCACTGCTCGGTGCACGGCCGCTTCTCGCTGGACTCGGTGAACGACGTGCGCGAGCGGATCCCGGGCGTGAACGTCCTGGTGCACCCCGAGTGCAAGCACGAGGTCGTCGCCGCGGCGGACTACGTCGGCTCGACGGAGTACATCATCAAGGCCCTGGAGGCCGCCCCGCGCGGCTCGAAGTGGGCGATCGGCACCGAGCTGAACCTGGTGCGGCGCCTGGCCAACCGGTTCGCCGCCGAGGACAAGGAGATCGTCTTCCTCGACAAGACGGTCTGCTTCTGCTCGACCATGAACCGCATCGACCTCCCCCACCTGGTGTGGACCCTGGAGTCGCTCGCCGAGGGCAAGCTGATCAACCAGATCCAGGTCGACAGGGAGACCGAGAGCTTCGCGAAGCTCGCCCTGGAGCGGATGCTGGCGCTGCCGTAGCCGCCCGCGACACTGCCTGTGACACGACGGAAGGCCGCCCCCCGGCCGAGGGGGCGGCCTTCGTCGTTGCGGGACCGGGCCGGGCGTTGTCGCCGGACCGGGTCAGGCGTTGGCCGGCTCCAGCCGGTCGGAGCCGTCCGACGGGGCCGGGAGCCCCGCCTTCCTGGCGCGCTTGGCCGCCTTCTTCCTGGCCTTGCGCTCCTTGCGGAGCTCGACCATCGCGTAGAGGGTCGGCACCAGGAGCAGCGTCAGGAGCGTCGACGTCACCAGACCGCCGATCACCACGACCGCGAGCGGCTGGGCTATGAAGCCGCCCTCGCCGGTGATGCCGAGCGCCATCGGGAGCAGCGCGAAGATCGTCGCCAGTGCCGTCATGAGGATCGGGCGCAGACGGTGGCGACCGCCCTCGACGACGGCCTCGACGACGCCGAGACCCTGCTTGCGGTACTGGTTGATCAGGTCGATCAGGACGATCGCGTTGGTGACCACGATGCCGATCAGCATGAGCATGCCGATCATCGCCGGGACGCCCATCGGGGTGCCGGTGGCGATCAGGAGGCCGATCGCACCGGTGGCCGCGAACGGGATCGCGACCAGCAGGATCAGCGGCTGGATCAGGGACTTGAACGTCGCGACCAGGAGCATGAAGACGATCGCGATCGCCGCCAGCATCGCCAGACCCAGGTTCTTGAACGCGTCCGACTGATCCGAGGAGACGCCGCCGATGGAGGCGGTGGCGCCGGACGGCAGCTTCAGGTCATTGATCTTGGCCTGGAGGTCGGTGCTGACCTTGCCCGTGTTGTCACCGACCGGCTTGGCGGTGATGGTCGCGGAGCGGGCGCCGTCGATCCGGGTCATCGAGACCGGTCCTGGCACGAGCTTCACATCGGCGATGTCGCCGAGCTTGACCGCGCCGAGGGACAGGTTCTTGAGCTGGTCCACCGTGGTGGCCGGGTCGGCCGCGGTGATGTACACATCACGCTCGGAGTCGCCCATGATCGCCTTGGTGACCTGGGTGCCCCGCACCTGCTGGGCGACGGCCATGCCGAGGGTGGTCTGGTTGAAGCCCGCGTCGGCCGCCTTGTCGTTGGGCTGCACCGAGACCCGGGGCACGCTCTGCGCCAGGTCGCTCTGGACGTCGCTGACGTCCTTGAGGCCCGCGACCGCCTGACGGACCTGCTCCGAGGCCTTCTTCAGGACGTCGGCGTCGGCCGCCTTGACGACCACGCTCAGGTCCTGGCTGCCGAAGCCACCGCCGGCCGTGATGGCAGGGTTGCCCGGCTGGCCCTTGAGCGCCTTCTCCAGGCGGTCGTGCGCCTTGTCGTAGTCGCTCGCGTTCTTCAGCGTCACCGTGTACGAGGCCTGGTTGGCGCCGGTGCCGCCGCCGAAGGCCGCCATGAAACCGGAGGAGCCGACGGTGACCTGGTAGCTCTTGACCGCCGGGTCGGCGGCGAGGATCTGCTCGACCTTCTTGGAGGCCGCGTCCGCCGCGTCCAGGCTGGTGCCCGGGGCCAGCTCCTGCTTGATCGACAGGCTGTCCTGCTCGCCCTGATCGAAGAAGTTGGTCTTCAGGAGACCGGCCATGCCGAACGTGCCGACCAGGATCACGACCGCGATCAGCACGCTGGTGAGGCGGCGCCGGGTGGCGAAGCGGAGCACGGGGACGTACATCCGCTGGAGGCGGGCCTTGTTCTCCTTCTCCTCGGCCCTGCGGCGCGCCTCGTCCGGGTCGATGCCCGCGATCGCCTTGGGCGCGCGCAGGAACCAGTACGACAGGACCGGGACGACGGTCAGGGAGACGAGGAGCGAGGCGAGCAGGGCCGCGGTGACGGTGAGGCTGAACGAGCCGAACAGCTCGCCCACCATGCCGTTCACGAAGGCGATCGGCAGGAAGACCGCGACGGTGGTGAGCGTCGAGGCGGTGACCGCGCCGGCGACCTCCTTGACCGCCGCCAGGATCGCCTCCTGGCGCTCCTCGCCGTAGCCGAGGTGGCGCTTGATGTTCTCCAGGACCACGATCGAGTCGTCGACGACCCGGCCGATCGCGATCGTCAGCGCGCCCAGGGTGAGCATGTTGAGGGAGAGGTCCTGCGTCCACAGCACAATCAGCGCGAGGACCACGGACAGCGGGATGGAGACCGCGGTCACCAGCGTCGAGCGGACCGAGGCCAGGAAGAGCAGGATCACGATCACGGCGAAGAGCAGGCCGAGCGCGCCCTCGGTGGTCAGGCCGGAGATGGCCTTGGAGACCTGGGGGCCCTGGTCCATGGCAACGGTGAGCTCCGCGCCGGAACCGAGGTCCTTCTTCAGGTCGGGCAGCTTGTCCTTGACGGCCTTCGAGATCGCGACGGCGCTGCCGTCGTGGTCCATGGTGGCCGTCACGGCGAGGCTGGGCTTGCCGTTGGTGCGGGTGATGGAGACCCGCTTCGAGGGCTGCTGCTTGACGGTGGCGATGTCGCCGAGGCGGACCGGGGAGCCCTGCTGCGGCTTGATCCGCAGGTCCTCGATCTGCTTCAGCGAAGTGTACGGAGCGCCGACCTGGACGGTGCGGCTCTTGCCGTCCTCGGAGAACGAACCGCCGGGGACGGTGGCGCCGCCCGCCTTCAGGGCGTCGCCGAGCGTCATCGTGGTGAGGCCGGCCGCGGCCAGCTTCTTCGGGTCGGGCGTGACGTTGACCTGGAGGTCCTGGACGCCGTCGACGCTGACGCGGCCGACGCCCTTGATGTCCTGGAGGACCGGGACGACCGTGCGGTCCAGCTGGTCGGCGAGCGCCTGCTGGTCCTTGTCGGAGGTCACCGCGAGCACGACGGTCGGCATGTCGTCGGTGGAGCCGGCCACGACCTGCGGGTCGACTTCCGAGGGGATCTGGGTGCGGGACCGGTTGACGGCCTGCTGGATGTCGGCGACGAGCTGCTTCGTACCGGTGCCGAAGTCGAAGGTCGCCATGATCACGGCGTTGCCCTCGGAGGCCGTGGACGTGATGCCCTTGACTCCGCTGACGGCCTTGATGTTCTTTTCGAGCGGCTCGACGACCTGCTTCTCGACCACGTCGGGGGACGCACCCTGGTAGGGGGCGAGCACCGACACCATCGGCAGTTCGATGGTGGGCAGCAGTTGCTGCTTGAGCTGCGGAATGGCGATCGCCCCGAAGACGATCGCGACGATCGACATCAGGCCTATCAGGGCCCGTTGTGCGAGGCTGAATCTGGACAGCCAGGACATGGGTGGGGTCTCTCTTCTGTGGCGTGCGAGCGGCGGTTACCCGGCAAAAGGCAGGCGGGACCGGCCCGTGATCACGCGGCGCATCACCCGGGAAGACCCGGCCCCCACCTATAACCCTCGGTCATGGGGCGGGGTCGATTCCTCGCTCCCAGGTCCCTTTCCTTATCCCGCGCATACCGCAGCCGCAGTACGCCGCGCTCCACCCTTCAGTCCACCCGTGGGCGGACAAGGCCCGATTCGTACGCGATGACCACCAATTGGGCGCGGTCGCGGGCGCTCAATTTGGCCATCGCGCGGTTGACGTGGGTCTTGACGGTGAGCGGACTGACCGCGAGGCGCTCGGCGATCTCGTCGTTGGAGTGGCCGCCCGCGACCTGGACCAGGACCTCGCGCTCGCGGACGGTGAGGGCGGCGAGCCGCTCGCCGTGCCGCCGCGGGTCCTCGCCGCCGCCGTCCCAACTGCCCCCCTGCGCGAGGAAGGTGGTGATCAGGCCCTTGGTCGCGGCCGGGGAGAGCAGCGCCTCACCGGCCGCCGCGACCCGGATCGCACCGAGCAGTTCCTCGGGTTCGGCCCCCTTGCCGAGGAAGCCCGAGGCTCCGGCCCGGAGCGACTGCACCACGTATTCGTCGACCTCGAAGGTCGTCAGCATCACCACGTGGACGGCGGCCAGCGCCGGGTCTGCGGTGATGGCGCGGGTGGCGGCGAGGCCGTCGGTGCCGGGCATCCGGATGTCCATCAGGACCACGTCCGGCAGCGTCCGGTGGACCACGCCCACGACCTCGGCGCCGTCGGCCGCCTCGCCGACGACCTCCATGTCCGGCTCGGAGTCGACCAGTACGCGGAAGGCCGAGCGCAGCAGCGCCTGGTCGTCGGCGAGTACCACCTTGATCGTCATGACGTGCCTTCCCCCGTGGCCCCGGTCTCCGCGGCCTTGACCGGCAGTATCGCCTGAACGCGGAAGCCGCCGCCGTAGCGGGGCCCGGCCGTGCAGCTGCCGCCGAGCGCCGTGACGCGCTCGCGCATGCCGAGCAGGCCGTGCCCCCCGCCGTCGCCGTTCCCGTCGCCCGCGGCGGTGCCGTTGTCGATGACGGTGATCTCGGTGTTCGGACCGACCCGTACGACGCTCACCTCGGCCTTGGCGCCGGGCCCCGCATGCTTGTGCACATTGGTGAGGGCCTCCTGGATGACCCGGTACGCGGCGAGGTCGACGGAGGCGGGCAGCGGGGAGTCGTCGATGCGGGCGAGCTCCACGGGCAGCCCCGCGCGCCGGAATCCGCCGAGCAGATCGTCGAGGACGGCGAGCCCGGGGGCGGGCTCGGTGGGGGCGGCCGGGTCGCCGGACTGGCGCAACAGGCCGACGGTGGACCGGAGTTCGTCGAGCGCGGAGCGGCTGGCCTCGCGCACATGGGCGAGTGCCTCCTTCGCCTGGTCGGGCCGTTTGTCCATGACGTGGGCGGCGACCCCGGCCTGGACGTTGACCAGCGCGATGTGGTGGGCCACCACGTCGTGGAGGTCACGGGCGATCCGCAGCCGCTCCTCGGCGACCCGGCGCCGGGCCTCCTCCTCACGGCCGTGCTCGGCCCGCTCGGCGCGCTCCCTGATCGCGTCGATGAAGGCGCGCCGGCTGCGCACGGCGTCTCCGGCGGCCGCGGCCATCCCGGTCCAGGCGAAGATCCCGAGGTGTTCCTGGGAGTACCAGGGCGGGGCGCCGAAGAGCATCGCCGTACCGGTGAGCACGACGATGGTGAGCACGCCGACCCGATAGGTGGTGGGCCGGTCGGTGTGGGCGGCGACGGTGTAGAGCGCGACAACGGCGCTCATCGCGACGGGCGCGGGCGGGGCGCCGAGGCTCAGCTCGACCATGGTGAGCGCGCTGGTGCAGGCCAGCACGGCCATGGGTCTGCGCCGCCGCAGGACGAGGACGGCCGCCCCCAGCGTCATCAGGACGAGCGAACGCAGACCCGGCGTACGGGTGCCGAAGGTGGGCCCGTTCGGCCCGTGCGGGTCCGCGAAGGACCCGAGGACCATGCACAGCAGTACGCCGAGGGCGAGGGCGGCATCCAGGGCCAGCGGATGCGCCCTGAGCCACGGGCGGGCACGGTCGACGGGAGTCACGGTCACCTACCGTAAACGGGCCGGGGCCCCGGCTCCCGGTCAGCCCGGGATGAGCCCGTCGTCGCTGAGCATCTCCCTGACCTCGTCCAGCGTCGCGTCCGGGCTCGGAAGGATCAGCTCGGACGGCTCCAGGGCGTCGTCGGGAAGGGGCTCGCCCAGGCGGCGCACCGCGTCGAGGAGGGAGCCGAGTGTGCGACGGAAGCCCTCCTCGTCGCCGGACTCCATCTCTTCGAGGAGCTCGTCGTCGAGCTTGTTGAGCTCGGTGAAGTGGCTGTCCGCCAGCTTCACCTGGCCCTCCCCCATGATCCGGACGATCATGAACGTCTCCCGTTGCTCGTCACTGCTTGTCGAAGCGCGGGCTCTGCTGCGGGGCCTTGTCCTGAGGAGCGGCGGTGCCGCCCTCGATGGCCTGCTTCCCGCCTGCCGGGCCACCCATCAGCTCGGCCTTCATCCGCTGCAGTTCCAGCTCTACATCCGTACCACCGGACAGCCGGTCCAGCTCGGTCTGGATGTCGTCCTTGGCGAGGCCCGACTGGTCGTCGAGGGCGCCGGAGGCAAGCAGTTCGTCGATCGCGCCGGCTCGCGCCTGGAGCTGCGCGGTCTTGTCCTCGGCCCGCTGGATGGCCATGCCGACGTCGCTCATCTCCTCGGAGATGCCCGAGAAGGACTCCGCGATCCGGGTCTGGGCCTGGGCCGCCGTGTACGTCGCCTTGATCGTTTCCTTCTTGGTGCGGAAGGCGTCGACCTTGGCCTGGAGGCGCTGGGCCGCAAGGGTGAGCTTCTCCTCCTCGCCCTGCAACGTCTGGTGCTGCGTCTCCAAGTCGGTGACCTGCTGCTGCAGCGAGGCCCGGCGGGACAGGGCCTCGCGGGCCAGGTCCTCACGGCCGAGCGAGAGGGCCTTGCGGCCCTGGTCCTCCAGCTTGGAGGACTGGCTCTGGAGCTGGTTGAGCTGCAGCTCCAGACGCTTGCGGGAGGTCGCCACGTCGGCGACGCCCCGGCGCACCTTCTGGAGCAGCTCAAGCTGCTTCTGGTACGAGTAATCGAGGGTCTCGCGAGGGTCCTCGGCCCGGTCAAGGGCCTTGTTCGCCTTCGCGCGGAAGATCATCCCCATACGCTTCATGACACCGCTCATGGGCTTCGCGCGCCCCCTTCTGACGGACTCCAGCTCCAGCTGCTGCAACAGAACCCACAGTACGGGCCCTGCATCCATTACCGCACTGTTCGGGCGACGATGCGCTCATCCCCAAGGACGACTACGTTCCGCGCCGATCCGGCGCAGGGAGTAGGTGAACCTCGGGGAACCGTGCATCCGCCGCCTCTACAGACGCAAGGCGTTGTGGGATCGTTCCCCACCGGCCTGGGGTCCATTCCCATCACCCCGTACCCTTGGGGATTGTGTTCCGTAGCCGTTCCAACGCAGAGAAGGCCCCCACCGACAAGGTGACGGCGGACCTCTCCAAAGCGCCCCGCGACCCCGAGGCCCCCAAGGGGCGCCCCACTCCCAAGCGGAGTGAGGCCCAGACTCAGCGCCGCCGTGCCTCGACCGCGCCGACCGACCGCAAGGAGGCCGCCAAGCGCCAGCGCGAGGCACGCCGGGTCGACATGGCCAAGCAGCGCGAGGCGCTCGCCAATGGCGACCAGCGCTATCTGCCGGCCCGCGACAAGGGCCCGGTGCGTGGGTTCGTCCGCGACTTCGTCGACTCCCGGTTCTCGGTCGCCGAGATGTTCCTGCCCCTCGCGGTGATCATCCTGGTCCTCTCGATGATCCGGATCGGCAGCCTGCAGAGCCTTTCGCTGCTGCTGTGGCTCGTCGTGATCGTGCTGATCGTCCTCGACTCGATCGGGCTCGCCTTCCGCCTGAAGAAGGCGCTGGCCGCCCGCTTCCCGGACGAGCCGAAGAAGGGCGCCGTCGCCTACGGCCTGATGCGCACGCTCCAGATGCGCCGGCTGCGGCTGCCGAAGCCGCAGGTCAAGCGCGGAGAGCGGCCCTGAGCGGCGGACCGTCCGGCTTCGCCGGCGCCGGTGAAGCCTGGCTCAAGGGCCTCGCCGGACTGCGCAACGTCGTCCGCCAGGAGCTCGTGGCCCGTCAGCTCGACGAGCAGATAGCCGCGCGCTTCCCGGTGGGCCAGCGCCTGCGCATTCTGGACGTCGGCATGGGCCAGGGCACCCAGGCCCTGCGCCTGGCCCGCGCCGGGCACTCGGTGACCGGGCTGGAATCCGATCCCGGGATGCTGAAGGTGGCCCGCGAGTCACTGGCCACCGAGCCCGAGGGCATCCGCGAGCGGGTCCGCCTGATCGAGGGCGACGGCCGCGAGACCGGGGTGCACTTCCTGCCGGGCTCCTTCGACGTGGTGCTCTGCCACGGCGTCCTGATGTACGTCCAGGAGCCCGACGCGATGCTCGCGGGCCTGGCCCGGATGCTCGCCCCCGGCGGCCTCCTCTCGCTGCTCGTACGGAACGCGGACGCGCTGGCCGTGCGGCCCGGGCTCGCCGGTGACTGGCCGGGCGCCCTGTCGGCCTTCGACACCGACTCGTACACCAACCGGCTCGGCCTGCCCGTGCGGGCCGACAAGCTGGCCGCGCTGACCCGCACGCTCGACGGGATCGCGGCGCCGCTGCACGCCTGGTACGGGGTGCGAGTGTTCACCGACAACGTGCCGAACGAGACGCCGCTGCCGCCCGCCGACGAGCTGGACCGCCTGCTCGCCGCCGAGGACCGGGCGGGCCGCACCGACCCCTACCGCCAGGTCGCGGCGCTGCTGCACCTCTTCGGCGTACGGGACTGAGCCGGGGGTATCCGCCGATGGGGCCCCGGCCCGGGGCTCCGGTACCTGATCGGGCGCACCGACAGGCCGTCAAATCGGACCAAAGGGATACTCCTGCCATGGATGCATCTCTTCGCCCCGGCCGGGTGCGCCGTGCTGCCCTGCCCCTGGCCGCCACCGTTGCCACCGCCCTTCTCCTCGGCGGCTGTTCGGACACGGGCGCCGCGGCGGTCAAGGCAACGCCGAGTACGTCCGCAGTCGCGTCGGCGAGTTCTTCGACGGCCCGGCAGGGCGGCTCCGGCGGGACCGACAGCCTGCAGAGCGACTACCAGCGGGTGATCAAGGACGTGCTGCCCTCGGTCGTGCAGATCGAGGCGTCCAACAGCCTCGGCTCGGGGATCGTCTACGACAACCAGGGGCACATCGTCACCAACGCCCATGTCGTGGGCGACGAGAAGAGCTTCAAGGTGACGACGTCCGGCAGCAGTTCGGCGGTCACCGCCCGGCTGGTCGCGGCCTATCCAGAGCAGGACCTCGCGGTGATCGGGCTGGACTCGGTGCCGAGCGGGCTGAAGGCGGCGAAGTTCGGCGACTCGGCCAAGGTCGAGATGGGCCAGATCGTGCTGGCGATGGGCTCCCCGCTCGGCCTGTCCTCCAGCGTCACCCAGGGCATCGTGTCCGCGACCGGCCGCACCGTCTCCGAGGGCCAGGGCGGCGGCGGGACGGGCGCCACCATCGCGAACATGGTGCAGACCTCGGCCGCGATCAACCCCGGCAACAGCGGCGGCGCGCTGGTCAACCTGGACAGCGAGGTCATCGGCATCCCCACGCTCGCCGCGACCGACCCGGACATGGGCGGCAGCGCGGCCCCCGGCATCGGCTTCGCGATCCCGGTGTCGATGGTGAGGACGGTCGCCGACCAGATCATCAAGAGCGGCAAGGTCACCGACTCCGGCCGGGCGGCGCTCGGCATCACCGGCCGCACCGTGGTCGACGCGGGCTACCGGCCGGCCGGCGTCGCGATCGTGCAGGTCGCGGCCGACGGCGCCGCGGCCAGGGCGGACCTGAAGCCGGGCGACATCATCGTCAAGCTCGACGACACCGGCATCACGACCATCACCTCGCTCACGGAGGCGCTGGCCGCGGACAAGCCCGGCCAGAAAGTGCGGGTGACGTACACACGCGACGGTACGAACAAGACGGCCGAGGTCACCCTCGGCGAGATCTGAGGCGGGCCGGGGGCGCCCAACACGCCCCCGGCCGGGCCCTCAGGCCTGGTCGGCGTGCAGGCTCATCGGGCCGTAGATCCGCGTGCCGTCCTCGGACAGGAAGACCTGGTCGGCCCCGCCTTCGAGCAGGTCCTTCCACACCTCACCGATCCAGGACTCCGCATCGCCCTGGGTCGTGAACTCCTCCGGCACCACCGCCGGCTCGACCTCCGTACCGTCCGACTTCTCGAAACGCCACGTCCACGCCATGTCCGCCTCCTGGGTCACGTTGCTGCCCGCAGCGTAACCGGGCGCGCAAGAGGGCCCCTGACGCGGGAGGATCGTCCCTGTGGAACTGACTCTCCTCGGCACCGGGGCCCCCACCGGCCTGCCGCGCCCCGACTGTCCCTGCGCCGCGTGCGCCGTCGCCCGCGGCGGCGACGCGCGGGCCGCGACCGCCCTGCTCGTCGACGGCGCGCTGCTGCTCGACCTCACCCCGGGTGCGGCGCTCGCCGCCGCCCGCGCCGGACACACCCTCGCCGGCGTGCGCCAGGTGCTGCTCACCCATCCGCACGCCGGGCCCGCCGTGGAGCTGCCCGCCGGGCTGCCCGCGGCCGGGCGGGTGCCGGACGGCCGCAGGCTGACGCTGATCAGCGGCCACCGGGTGCTCGCGGTGCCGCTGGACTCGCCCGGGACCGGGTACGAGGTGACCTCCCCGGAGGGCGAGCGGCTCCTTTACCTGCCCCCGGGCGGGGCGCCCGCCGGGCCCGCCGAGGTGCGCCCGTACGACATGGTGGTGGCCGATGTCGCCGGGCGGCCCGACGCGCTGGCGCGGCTGCGGGCGGCGGGCGGCATCGGTCCCGCGACGGACGTGATCGCCGTCCACATCGACCACGACGTCCCGCCCGGGCGGGAGTTGGAGCGCCGGCTCGCGGCGCTCGGCGCGCGGGCGGTGCCCGACGGCACGACGCTGGTCGTCGGCGAGTACCACGCGGTGCCCGACCTGCCGCGCCGCACGCTCGTCCTGGGCGGCGCGCGCTCCGGCAAGTCGGTGGAGGCCGAGCGGCGCCTGGCGGGCTTCCCGCAGGTCGTGTACGTGGCGACGGGCGGCACCCGCGACGGCGACGCGGAGTGGGCCGCGCGCGTCGGCCTGCACCGCGAACGCCGCCCCTCCTCCTGGCGCACCGAGGAGACCTGCGAACTCGCGCCGCTGCTCGACGAGTCGGGGCCGCCGCTCCTGATCGACTGCCTGGCGCTGTGGCTGACCGACGCGATGGACCGGGTCGGCGCCTGGGACGACGAGAAGTGGGCGGCGGGCGGCGAGCGGGCACTGAGGGAACGCACGGCCGAGCTCGTCGCGGCGGTCCGGGGCACCTCGCGGACGCTGGTGGCGGTGAGCAACGAGGTGGGCTCCGGCGTGGTGCCCGCCACTTCGTCGGGGCGGCGGTTCCGGGACGAACTGGGGCGCCTGAACGCGCTGTTCGCGGCCGAGTGCGAGCAGGTCCTGCTGGTCGTCGCGGGGCAGGCGCTCACGCTGCGCGGCTGAAACGAACGCGCTGGCGGTACTGTTCGGCAAATGAGCAGGCTGAACCTGGACGACTTCTCCGATCTGATCGAACGCCCCGACAACGGTGTGCGGCGGGACGCCGAGGAACGCCGGGAGCGCCTCACCGTGCCGCCCGGCGCCCTCGGCCGGCTCGACGAGCTCGCCACCTGGCTGTCGGCGGCACAGGGCGCCAACCCGGTCCGGGCCGTGGAGCGGCCCCGCGTGATCCTCTTCGCGGGCGACCACGGCGTGGCCGGGCTCGGCGTCTCGGCCCGCCCGGCGGCCTCCGCGCACACGCTCGTACGCGCCGTCCTCGAAGGCGCCAGCCCCGTCGCGGTGCTCGCCCGCCGCCAGGGCGCCTCGGTCCGCGTCGTCGACGCGGGCCTGGACTGCGACCCGGCCCTGCTGCCCGAGGACGTCGTACGCCACCGGGTGCGGCGCGGCAGCGGCCGCATCGACATCGAGGACGCGCTCACCGTCGAGGAGGCGGAGGCGGCCGTACGGCTCGGCATGAGGATCGCCGACGAGGAGGCCGACTCCGGCACCGACCTGGTGGTGCTCGGCGACCTCAGCGTGGGCGGCACCACCCCCGCGGCGGTGCTGATCGCCGCGCTGTGCGGCACGGACGCCTCGGTGGTCACCGGCCGCGGCGGCGCCGGGATCGACGACCTGGCGTGGATGCGCAAGTGCGCCGCGATCCGGGACGCGCTGCGCCGGGCGCGGCCGGTTCTCGGCGATCAGCTCGAACTTCTGGCCGCCGTGGGCGGCGCGGACCTTGCCGCGACCACCGGTTTCCTGCTGCAGTGTGCGGTGCGCAGACTGCCGGTGATCCTGGACGGGGTCGTCTCGTCGGCCTGTGCGCTGGTGGCTCAGCGGGCGGCCTTCCGGGCTCCGGACTGGTGGCTCGCGGGCCAGCTGAGCGGCGAGCCGGGCCAGTCGAAGGCGCTGGACCGGATGGCGCTCAACCCTCTGCTCGATCATGGCGTCACAGTGGGCGAAGGAACCGGGGCATTGCTCGCTCTTCCCCTCGTACAAGCCGCGGCCGCACTGGCCGCGGAGCTGCCCGAGCGCACCGACCAGCGCGCGGAGAGCCCCGAGGAGAGCGGCGACGCGTGAGCCGCGGCGGAGCCGGGCCCCCCTCGGCTCCGCCCGCGATCACTGTGGAACGCTATGCCGCCATATCATCGCGTTTCATGGGAGAAGTCCGCTTGAGCACCACCGAAGGAACGAACCGGAGCACCCCCCGGTCGCGGCGCGGGATGGCGTTCGCCGTCTGGTACCTGCGCGTCGTGACGTTCATCAATTTCCTCAGCGCCGTCTGGGTCACCCTCGGCCAGGGGCTTCGGCGGCACAACACGGACGACTACTTCACTCCGTACCTGCTCGAAGCCGGCTTCACCTCGGGCGTCGTGACGCTGTTCCTCGCCGTCACCATGCGCCGGCGCAAGCGGGCCGCCTGGATCCTCAACATGGTGCTCGGCGGGCTGTTCCTGGCGCTGTTCGCGTTCGCCATGGCGTTCCCGGAGATCCACCGCTACGCGCAGAACTGGGTCTCGCTCACCCTGACCGCGGCGTTCGTACTCGCGCTGCTGCTCGGCCGCCGCGAGTTCTACGCCAAGGGCGACCGCTCGAACCCGCTGGCCGCGGTCGCGACCGCGGTCGGCGGCCTGCTGGTCACCTCGCTGATCGCGGCGGTCCTGGTCAGCGCCACCAACACCTACGACGGCACCGACCACTCGACGTTCCTGCAGCGCTGGCGCTACGGCGTGATGCGGCTGGTGTTCCTGGTCCCCGACGACCGGCACACCCAGGGCATCACCACCCCGGGCTGGGTCAACGTCACCATCAACGTCCTGGCCACGCTGCTCCTGATCGCCGTCATCTACGCCGCCTTCCGCAACCGCAAGGCCGTCGACCCGCTCACCGTCGAGGACGAGGAGAAACTGCGCGCGCTCCTGGACAAGCAGGGCGAGCGCGACTCCCTCGGCTACTTCGCGCTGCGCCGCGAGAAGGCCGTCATCTGGTCGCCGACCGGCAAGGCCGCCGTCACCTACCGCGTGATCAACAGCGTCTCGCTCGCCTCCGGCGACCCGATCGGCGACCCCGAGGCCTGGCCGGGCGCGATCGAGCCGTGGCTGGCCGAGGCCCGCGAGCACGGCTGGATCCCGGCCGTCACCGGCGCCAGCGAGGAGGCCGGGCAGATCTACGCCCGGCACGGCCTGGACGCCCTGGAGATGGGCGACGAGGCGATCGTGGAGACCGCCGAGTTCACCCTGGAGGGCCGCGCGATGCGGACCGTGCGCCAGGCGTACAACCGGGTGAAGAGGGCCGGGTACGAGGTACGGATCCGCCGTCACGCGGACATTCCTGCCCAGGAGATGAACGAACTCCTGCGCAAGGCCGACGACTGGCGCGACGGCGCCACCGAACGCGGCTTCTCGATGGCGCTCGGCCGGCTCGGCGACCCCGCCGACGGCCAGTGCATGATGCTCGAATGCTTCGACGGCGAGGGCGAGTTGAGGGCGCTGCTCAGCTTCGTGCCCTGGGGCCCCGAGGGGCTCTCGCTCGACCTGATGCGGCGTGACCGCGACTCCGAGAACGGCCTGATCGAGTTCATGGTGATCGAACTCCTGCAGCGCGCCAAGGAGATCAAGATCACTCAGGTCTCACTGAACTTCGCGATGTTCCGTTCCGTCTTCGAGCGCGGCTCGAAGCTCGGGGCAGGACCCGTGCTGAGGCTGTGGCGCTCGCTCCTCAGCTTCTTCTCCCGCTGGTGGCAGATCGAGTCTCTTTACCGGTCCAATGCCAAGTACCGGCCGATCTGGGAGCCACGGTTCACGTTGTTCGAGAAGAGTGCGGATCTGCCGCGGATCGCCATCGCGTCCGCGCGCGCCGAAGGGTTCCTGGAGGCCCCCGGGCTGCCCAAGTGGCTGCACCGCAGGCATCTGGAATCGCAGAGATGAACGGCCCGCGCAGGGGCGCCGTGGGCAGGTTCGCCGAGCGCGAGTGGGGGCCGCTGTACAAGACCGTGAAGTACGCGCTGCGCACCCAGCGCTGGCGGGCGATCCCGCTGACGATCTCGGCGGTCCTGCTCACCTCGGTCTTCCAGGTCATCCAGAACCAGTCCTGGGGCTTCCGGCCGATCCAGGTCATCGGCTCCGTGAAGGCCGAGTACCCCTTGTGGATCTCGCTCCTGCGCACCCCGTTCTCGCTCTTCGTACCGGCCCTCGACCTGCCGGTGTGGGGCGCGCTCGCCCAGGTCCTTCTCGTGTTCGGCATCGCGGAGATCTGCATCGGGCGCGGCCGGATGCTGCTCATCGCGTACGCGGCGACGCTGGCCGGCACCCTGTACGCGCGGGTCGGCATCCACATCGGCCCGGACAGCGTCTTCGGGCTGCCCGCCTCCGCCGCCAAGATGGTCGACACCGGCCCCTCGGCGGCGGTGGTCGCCCTCGCGGTGTACGTGTGCTGGCGCTACCGGGCGTACTGGACGGCCGGGACGGTCGCGCTCGCGATGGTCGTCGAAGTGGTGCTCAAGAACAACCTCGCGGGCAAGGAGCACATCGCGGCGCTCATCGTGGTCGCCGTGATCTGCTGGATCACCCATGCGCGGCGGAAGCGGCGACGCGACCGGCATGATCAGGGGCGGCGCACCGGGAGCCTGTCGGGTGCGCCGCCGATCCAGTCCTGAAAGCGGCGCCGCGGCTGTGACCAGCGCCGGTCGTGGCGGTAGGCCCTGAGCCCGGCCTTGGCCCTGGCCCGCGGCCGGTTGCGGTAGAAGCGCTGGGCCCACGGAGAGCCCGGCCGGGCCAGCCGAATCGCGCCGACAAGGGCCACGAACGGCACGAACGTGCCGATCACCGAAAGCCGCACCTTGCCCTTGAACAGCGAGATCAGCACGAAGCAGAAGTTGATCGCGATCGTGGTGACGAACGAGCCCCGGCTCTCCCGCTCCCCCGGGCTCACGTCGTTGACGCCGAGCGGTGAGAACCCGGCGAGCACCAGCGCCATGAGGGCGGCCGTCATCACCACGATCTCGACGCTCTTGCGGCCGTTCTCGCTCCAGTACACGTCGTCGAGGTGCAGGATCAGCGCGAACTCGTCGAGCACCAGGCCGGCGCCCATCCCGAACAGGACGGCGAAGATGGCCGCCGCGATCCCGTGCCGGCCGCTGCCGACCGCCCCGAAGCCGCCGACGATGGTGAGGATGACCCCGGGCACCACATGGTGGATGTGCAGCCCGCCCGGCCTGATGTTCCGGAACGGGCCGCGCCCGGCCCGGATCAGACGCGTGATGGAGCGCGTGACCAGGAACGTCACGACGAACGCCGCCAGCGCGAGCAGCATGGGGAGCTTGCCCGGCTCAGTGATGTTCCGGTAGAACCAGTGACCCATCCCACCCGCCCTTGTTTGCGCTGGTATGCGCAATTTACCGCCGCCGGGGGGCCGTGTGCTCGGGATACCCTGCGCCGGGTGAACCCCAGCAAGGCCCTGCACGGCGTACGTTTCGCCTTCGGCACCCTCACCGTCTTCCCCGCCCGCATCACCCGGTGGGACCGCGCCGCCGCCCGCGCGGGGATGACGCTCGCCCCGCTGGCCGGCCTGGCCGTCGGCCTGTGCGCGGCTGCCACGGGCGCGGGGTTCTGGGCGGCCGGGGCCGGGGCGCTGCTCGTGGCGGTGGTGAGTGTGGCCGTGCCCGCCCTTCTGACCCGGGGGCTGCATCTGGACGGGCTCGCCGATGTCGCCGACGGGCTCGGCAGCGCCAAGCCCGCCGAGGACGCACTGCGCATCATGAAGCGCAGCGACATCGGCCCGTTCGGCGTGGTCGCCCTGCTCTTCCTGCTGCTCGCCCAGATCGCCGCCCTGTCCCGGCTGTACGAGGCCGGCTGGGCCCGGGGTGCCGTGGCCACCGTCGTCTCGGCCGTGGCAGCGCGCACCGCCCTCACCCTGGCTTCCCGGCGCGGAGTTCCGGCGGCTCGTCCGGACGGGCTCGGCGCTGTGGTGGCGGGCACGGTGCCGGGGCGCCGCGCGGCCATGGTGGCCGCCCTGGTGACGGCGGCCTCCGCGGCGGCCGGGCTGCTCTTCGGGCCCTGGCCCGCGCTGCACTTCGCGCTCGCCGTGCCGGCCGGGCTCGCGGTGGCCCAGGTGCTGCTGCGGCGCTGCGTGGGGAGGTTCGGCGGGGTGACGGGCGATGTGTTCGGGGCGGTCGCGGAGACCTCCGCGACGGTGACGCTGATCACCCTCACCCTGGGTTGAGCCTCAGCAGGGTTCGCGCCACGCCAGCAGGTCGTACTTCTTCTCCATCGAGCTGAGCCCCAGCTTCTTGGACGCGGCGCAGAACTTGGCCGGCGGGAGTTCGTACTCGACGTGGAAGACGGCCTTGCCCGCCTTCACGAACGGCGTGAGCTTGTCGCACTCGCCGTACTGGGCGCACTGTTCGTTGACCGCGAAGTCGAAGTGGGCGAGCAGCTGCGGGATCTGGTCGAGGTCGTTCTTCAGGCCGACGGCCAGGCCCCGGTCATGGGCGAGCTTGGCGATGAGCTCGTTGTACTTGAGCTGGTCGGCGGCCTTGAGCGGGAAGCCGGTGTCGTTGTTGTAGCCGTCCATGTTGTCCGGCTCGACCGCGTCGAACCCCTTGGCTCTGCACAGGTCGAAGCGCTTGGCGATCAGCGGTTCGAGGACGTCGGTACGGCGGATGTCGAGCCAGCGCTCCCCGTCCCAGCCGTTGCCCTTGCCGAGCACTTGCTTGGGGAACCGCTCGGCGTCGGGGCGCCAGTTCTCCCAGGCGCCCGTCGAGACGTAGCAGATGACCTTGCGGCCCCTGCGGTGCAGATCGGCGACGGCCGCCGCGTCCTGGTCGACGGCGTCGATGTCGTACACCTGGACGTCGACGGCCGGGTCGAGCTTGCCCTTGAGCTGCCACTGCCAGGTGAGACCCGGCCGGGGCTGCCAGTGCGGGCCGGACGGGGCGGGCGGCACGGTGTCGCCGCCGCCCCCGTCTCCGTCGTCGGGGCCGTCCGGGGAGCTGGTGCACGCCGCGAGCAGGAGCAGCGGGACAAGCAGCCAGAGTGAGCGTTTCACCGGACGGGCTCCAAGCGGTGCGGCAACGTGCCCCAGGGATGCGGAAGTTGACCGGGGACGAGGCAGTGGACGGGGGCCTGGGCGACGGCGTCGGGTGGGGCCCCGTACACCAGATGGCAGGTGTCGGGCCCGGTCGGCCCGGCCGGCGGGTACGCGGACCACGGCCCCTCGAAGGTGACCAGGAGATCGGCGATCCGGGCGTAGCCGGGGTGCGGTACGGCCCCGTGGTTCAGGACGAGCGTGACGTACGTGTCGTACGTGGCGGCGAGCGCGGCCCGCAGGTCGGCGTAGTACGGCAGTTGGAGCGCGGAGGTGGCCGCCTGGTCGAGGAAGAGGCCGTGCACCCCGTACCAGGCGCGGTGGCGGGCCGCCTCGCGCACGACGTCCTGCGGCGGGCGCGCGCCATAGGCGGTGTCCACATAGCCGAGCACGCGCACGCCCGCCGAGCGCAGCCGGTCGGCCACCTCGGCGAAGGCCGCGTCCGCCGAACTCCCCGAGCCGTTGGCCGGGTTGAGGACGACCCCGTACAGCGAGGGCGCGGCGGCGATCAGCGCGTCCCAGGCTTCCGGCTGCTCGGCCGGGTGCTCGTAGTAGGGCACCAGCAACTTGCTCATGTGCTTCCTCGCAGCGCGTTCAGGGTACTCGGGGGTCCTCGATCCGATCATGGCCGGTGGGCGGTCGCCCTCCCCACCAGGACACAGACCAGCATGGCAAGCAGCGCGGCCGCTGTCCCCGACACGGCGAGACCGGTCGGCGGCGGCGCGCCCAGGAGCAGTGCCAGGGTCTGGGCGACGGCCGCCGCGCAGCACACCAGGGCCGCACCCGGCGCCGCCCCGAACGACTGGAGCAGCAGCCCGGTCCACAGCACCGCGCCGATCAGGAGCAGCGTGGCCAGGCGCAGCCCGCTCAGCGCGGGGGCGTCCGGCCACAGCCGGGTGCCGGCCTCGGCGAGGCCGGCCAGGATCAGCAGGTACGCGCCGATGCAGACGGTCACGGTGACGGCGACCGAACCGCGGAACCCGTGCGCGCTGGACGTGGTCCTGAGTCCCGCCAGGCTCTCGGCGCGGAAGCGGTGCAGAAGCCATTCGGCGGGGCCCATGCTGAGGGTGAGGGCGACGGCGGAGGGACCCGCGACCGTGCCCGCCGAGCCGTGCCGGAAGATGTCGCCGAGGGCGGCGTACAGGACGAGGACGCCCGCGCCAAGGCCGAACAGGCCGTACGGCACGGAGGCGGCGAGGCGGGGCGAGACGGCGCCGCGCGGCCCCGGCCCGGCCTCCTCGCCGCGCAGCGTGAGCACGGCCAGCGTCACGGCCGCGGTCAGCGAGACGAGCAGCAGCACCGGCCCGGCGAAGGACGGAAGACCCGGTACGACGCCGAGGGTGAGCGGCAACAGGGCCCAGAACAGCGGGCGTTCACGGCCGAGCACGAGCAGCGCGGTGGCCGCCGCGAGATAGCAGCACTGCCCCGCGGCGAACGCGGCGGCGGGCAGCTCGCCCGGGCCGGTCGCGGCGAGGGCGGCGAGCGAGCTGAGGGCTGCGCCGAGCGGTGCCCCCAGGCGCAGCGCGCGCACGGCGGCCGGGCGGTCGGCGAGGCTGAGCCAGGAGTGGGCGCGGTGCGAGAGCGACTGGTTCCACACCCAGCCGGTGACGGCCCCGGCGAGCAGCGGAATGGTTCCGCCAGGCAGGCCGAGCGTGGCGCGGGGGCCGGCCAGGAGGGGCGCGCCCAGGACGTAGGCGAGCCCGGGCAGCGCGAAGACGAGGCCGCGCAGGAGGCAGGGGCCGAGGTGGGCGTGCCAGGGCTCGGCGGGTGGCGCCGGGGGCTCGGGGTAGCGGCGCTCGACGCGGCCGTAGAGCTCCTCGGCGAGCGAGAAGGAGTCGGGGTGCCCGTACACAGCTCTTATCTGAGCGTCCGACATGCCGTCGGACTCGATAATGGCGGCTATTTCATCCGGATGGACGGCAGCCGCTATCAAGTCCTCCAGGCGCAGGGCGAGTTCGGTGAGGGGGTCGTCCTCGGGCAGCCCGGGCAGGCGCTGGCGCGGGATGAAGGGCAGGGTGTCCTGCCCTTCAGCCCCGCCGACCCACAGGGAACCGCTCACCGGGGCGCCCCGCCGAGGCTGCTGGGCTGCGGGTCGTCGGACAGCTCGCGATACCAGGGGCCGGTGAGCTGCAGCGTCCAGTCGTCCTCGGGCGCGAACCCGGCCGGGGCGAGCTCGGGTTCGGGGCATCCGGCGAGTTCGAGGTAGATGCGCCTGAAGCCGTCCACCGAGCGGTGCAGGGTGAATTTGTCGACCACGCGCTGCCGGGCGGCGGCGCCCAGCGAGGCCCGACGCCCGGGGTCGCGGAGCAGTCCGAGGGCCGCCTCGGCCATCACCGCGGGCTCGCGCGGCGGCACGACGAGTCCGGCCTCGCCGGCCGCCTCCCGTACGCCTCCGACGTCCGTGGACACGGTGGCGCGCCCGCAGGACATCGCCTCGATCAGCGAGAACGGGAAGCCCTCGCTGATGCTGGAGAGCATCACCACGCTGCCCGAGGCGTACGCGCTCGCCACGTCGCTGACCCGGCCCTCGTAGGAGATGCCGTCGGTGACGCCGAGCTCGGCGGCCAGCTTCTCCAGGCGGGTCTTGTAGTCCTCGCCGCCGGCCGGCACGCCCCCGTACAACCGGAGCCGGGTCTCGGGGAGTTCGGCGCGGACGATGGCGTACGAGCGGATCAGGGTCTCCAGGTCCTTGATCGGGTCGATGCGTCCGCACCAGCTCAGGGTGGGGACGGCCGGGTCGGGTCCGGCGTGCGGGAAGAGGTCGGGGTCGACGCCGTTGTAGACGGTGCGGATGCGCTCGGCGGGGGCTCCGCCGCGCTCCTCCCAGCGGCGGTTGTACTGGTTGCACGGGGTGATGAGGTCGGCCCGGCGGTAGCCCATGGTGTTGAGCTCCCGGTAGAAGCCGAGCAGTACCGCCTTGACCGGCCAGCTCTGCTCGCCGGTGCGGTAGCCGAGGTAGCGCTCCCGCAGGTAGATGCCGTGTTCGGTGAGCAGGAACGGCACGCCGTCGAAGTGCTGGGCGGCGAGCGCGGGCAGCGTGGCAAGTCCGCTGCTGACCGCGTGCGCCACGCTGTCCGCCGGAATGCGGGCGGACAGCGGGCGCAGTGCGTGTTCCAGGAGGTCGGTCGCGGTCAGGGCGTCGTGCACGGTGGGCTTCGCCCTGGACAGCGCCAGGTGCGGCATGGCCCAGATCCACATCAGCGACTTCAGCGCCGCCTCCGAGCGGAGCGCCGCCGAGAGCCGCCCGGCCCGGGCGAGCTCCGCCAGGCCGTACAGGGCCGAGGCGAAGTCGCAGCCGGAATCCGGGTCGAGCAGGGCGAGCAGGAAGCGCTCGTAGGTGTCGGTGAACCGGCGCCTTTCCTTGCCGAGGAGCGGCCGGCGTCTGCCGGGCTGCGGCCCCCACAGGGGAAAGGCCGTGTGCCGGTAGACGTTGGCCGGCAGCTCCCAGGCGACCGGCTCGCGGCCGCTGCCGGTGAGGGCGACGACATTGAAGTCGACCTCCGGCATGCCGCGTACGAGCTGATCGCACCAGGTGCTGACGCCCCCGTGTATATGCGGATACGTGCCTTCCGTGAGCATGGTGACATGACGGCCACTGCTCGGCATGGATGTCCCCCCAGGACAAGCGGTCGTGCGTGACGAGCGATCAAGCGGTCGTGCGTGACGAGCGGTCGGGCGGCCGGTCAGGCCGGCAGCTTCAGCGTGATGGCCGACTGGAGCAGCTCGGGCGAGGACCAGTCGGAGCGCTGACCCGCGTACGGCGTCCCGAACGCGGCGGTACCGAGGAGCAGTTGCTTGCGGGTGCCCTCCGGTGCCGTGATCGGTGCGGCCACCCCCTTCGGGGCCTGCACGGTGACGGTGTCGCCGATCCGGTAGGCAGTCACCGAACCGGAAGCCAGCGCCTTGTCCCAGGACGCCCTCCGGCTGAACTCGGTTCCCGCGTCCTTCTCGCGCAGGTTCACGATCGGCGCGTTGTCGGCGTACAGCGCCTTGTAGTCGCCGAGGACCTTGTCCAGGACCGGGTAGAGGATCCGCTCCTCGGCCAGGTTGGACTGGTGCACGTAGTGCGGCCGCGGGTCGTTCCACAGCACGTGCGAAAGGGCGGTCCTGGCCTCCCTGGGCACGATGTACGACTGGTAGCCGGTGGTGGTGTCCAGCGGCGCGGCCATGCAGGTGGAGGCCGGGTTGTTCTCGCAGACGCCGCTGCCGCCGTCGGCCTTGGAGGTGTACAGCCAGTTGTACTCGTCGGTCATCTCGGCGGCCTTGCCGACGTTGTAGTACACGTTCATCGGGTGCCGGGGGACGGTCTGGGCGGCGCCGACCGCGCGCTGGTCGGGCTCGCGCGAGGCGTCGCTGCCGGTCCACTTGACCCCGTTGTCGGCGAGCGCGCCCGCCAGGTTCGGGTTGTCGTCGGGCTGCTGCGGCAGGACCCGCATGCCGGAGTGCTCACCGGTGACGAGCTCGCTCCTGTCGACCGGGAGGCCCTTCTGGGCGGCCCAGGTGTTGTTCTGCGAGATCTGCGCGGAGATGTCGGCCCGGCTCATCCACTGGGTGGAGCCGTCGGCGTTCTTCCTGCACTGCCACGGCACGACGGTGTTGTCCTGGATACAGCCGAGGAACTCGTGCGTGTAGGTGTGGTTCACCCAGCGGTACTTGGCCTTGTCGGCGAGCAGTTGGGCGGCCAGCGCGTCGGTGCCGCCGTTCTCGGACTTCCACTCCTCGCCGGAGCCCGCGTTGAAGACCATGTCGAGCGTGAACCCGTTGGCCTGCTCCCACTGGGCCGCGTACTGGGCGTCGGCCGCCGTCATGCGGATGTCCGGGTTGGTGGCGCCGCCGGCGGGGCAGTCGAAGTCGCCCGGGGTGCAGTTGTGGACGCTGTCCCAGCGCGCGTCCGGCGCGAACACGTCGTCCACGTGCACCGTGAAGTAGTTGCGGCTCTGGCCGAGATGCACCCCTTGCGTCACCCACTCCACCATGCCTTTGGCCAGCGCCTGGAACTGCTCCTGGTACTGGTTGTAGGCGAAGGTGACGACCAGTTCGCTGCGGCCGTCGTGGGTGTACTGGCCGAGCAGGGTGCCGCCGGTCGGCGCGTCGAGGTAGCTGGTGAAGCCGTCCCTGGGGTGGCCCGCGTAGCCGTAGCTCTCCGGCACCGCGGGGTCGTTGTCCTCGAAGGTGAGCGGCCCGTCGAGATAACCGAGGGGCCCGGCCTTGCCGGCCGCGGTGACCTGGGACTTGACGCCGTCCAGGACGCCGGACCAGCCGCCGTTCCGGTCGGTGTAGTCGATGCCGACCTCGGGGTGCGCCCAGGTGTACGCGTCGATCTGGCGGATCCCGAAGGTCGTCTCGTACGTGGCGAGAGCGGCCTGCTCGGGGGCGCCGGCTGAGCCGAACGGGATCTCGTTGGGCGCGACGACGCCCTGGAACTTGGCGCGCGGGCGCCCGCTGACGGTGTCGCTGAGGAAGGCGGCGTCGATGACCGGTCGGCCCGCGGCGCCCAACTGGACCGTCTGGTACGGGACTCCGGTGTTCTTCAGCTCGGCGACGACAGCCCCGACCGCGCTTCCGCCGTCGTCGAGGACCAGCACCTTCAGATCGATGCGCGGCGCGACGGTGGCCGCCGCGTTGGCTGCCGGGATGGCTGTGGTGAGCAGTCCGGCAGCCATCAGCGCCGTGAGCGCAAGCCTGGTTCTGCCCATTTTCAAGGCCTTCGCCTTCATGTGTCCCCCCAAAAAGAGCCTCCGTGCGCGGAGTGCGCATGGAGAACCTGTGGTGATGATGCAAAGGGGCACGGTGCCCCCTGTGCCCCTTTGAGGCGAGTGTGACGGAGCTCTCACTAAGCCTGTGGGGCAAACGTGAAAGAGACACCACGGACGAGTGAATTACAGCCACCGCTATCGAACGACGTCACCGCGCGTAGGCTCGGTGACCGGTGGTCGACCCGCCCGAAATACGATGTCCCCGGTCCCGGCCGGCCCATCCGACGGTCGAACACTCCACAGGATTCTCAAGGAAGAGAGATCTCACCACCGTGACTGCTCTGACTCTCAGCACTGCCGGTGCGGCGACGCTGCGCGCCGACGCCCTCGTCGTCGGCGTCGCCAAGGCCGCCGGCCCCAAGGGTGGGCTGGTCGTCGCGCCCGGCGCCGAGGCCGTGGACAAGGCGTTCGACGGGAAGCTCGCCGCTGTCCTGGCGACCCTCGGCGCCAGCGGTGCCGAGGGTGAGGTGACCAAGGCCGTCTCCCCCGCCGGCGTCAAGGCCCCGTTCGTCCTCGCGGTGGGCCTCGGCACCGCCCCCGCCGACGACGAGGCGTACGCCTCCGAGGTGCTGCGCACCGCCGCGGGCAACGCCGCCCGCGCCCTGCACGGCGTCAAGAAAGCCGCGTTCGCGCTGCCGATCGAGGCCGCCGAGGACATCGAGGCGATCGGCGAGGGCGCCCTCCTGGGTGCGTACGCCTTCACCGCCTACCAGTCCGCCGACAAGACGGCCGCCGACGCCAAGGGCCCGCTCGCCGAGGTGGCGCTGCTCGGCGCCAAGCCGCGCGACAAGGCCCACAAGGCCGCCGCCGAGCGCTCGCTCGCGCTGGCCGAGGAGATGAACCGCGCCCGCGACCTGATCAACACCCCGCCGAACGACCTCACCCCCGAGGCCTTCGCCGCGGTCGTGTCGGCGGCCGGCAAGGAGCACGGCCTCAAGGTCCAGGTCCTGGACGAGAAGGCGCTGGAGAAGGGCGGCTTCGGCGGCATCCTCGGCGTCGGCGTCGGCTCCGCGAACCCGCCGCGCCTGGTGAAGATCTCGTACACGCACGCCAAGAACGCCAAGCACCTCGCGTTCGTCGGCAAGGGCATCACCTACGACTCGGGCGGCATCTCGCTCAAGCCGGCCGGCCACAACGAGACGATGAAGTGCGACATGAGCGGCGCCGCCGCCGTGTTCGCCGCCGTCGTCGCGGCCGCGCGCCTGGGCCTCGAAGTGAACGTCACCGGCTGGCTCGCGCTCGCCGAGAACATGCCGTCGGGCTCCGCCACCCGCCCGGGTGACGTCCTTCGCATGTACAGCGGCAAGACCGTCGAGGTCCTGAACACCGACGCCGAGGGCCGCCTCGTTCTCGCCGACGCGCTGTGGAAGGCCTCCGAGGAGAAGCCCGACGCGATCGTCGACGTGGCGACGCTGACCGGCGCCATGGTCCTCGCGCTCGGCGACCACACCTTCGGGATCATGGCCAACGACGACGCCTTCCGCACCGCGATCCACGAGATCGCGGAGGAGTCCGGCGAGCAGTCCTGGCCGATGCCGCTGCCCGCCAACCTGCGCAAGACCATGGACTCCCCCACCGCCGACCTCGCCAACATGGGCGTGCGGATGGGCGGCGGCCTCGTGGCAGGACTGTTCCTGAAGGAGTTCGTCGGCGAGGGCATCACCTGGGCCCACCTGGACATCGCGGGCCCGGCCTTCAACGAGGGCGCCCCGCACGGCTACACCCCCAAGGGCGGCACCGGCTCCTCGGTGCGCACCCTGCTCCGGCTCGCCGAGCGCACCGCCTCGGGCGACCTCGGCTGACAGCCCGCGCACAGCCGACACACGGCGCGGCCCCGGGTATGGATCCCGGGGCCGCCCGTGTTCACGCTCCGTACCGCCGCGCTTCGGCCGGATTTCGCTGTCGATGAAATCCGTACGCCGCCGCGATGCGGTGGAGTCACCCCTGAGAAGCGCCGAGTCAAACGATCGGACGTCTCAGACCCCGGCCCCGCGTCCCGCCTTCCGTCAACAAGTGCGAAGATGGGTTCTCGGCAGGACAGGGCCCCCACCACAGGGCCGAAGACAAGCGGCCGAACACCAGCCGCCGCCGGTCATCGACGACCGCGCCCGGCGCACATGCATGGAGGACGTGACGTGGCGAACGACGCCAGCACCGTTTTCGACCTAGTGATCCTCGGCGGTGGCAGTGGCGGCTACGCCGCGGCCCTGCGCGGAGCGCAGCTGGGCCTGGACGTCGCACTGATCGAGAAGAACAAGCTCGGCGGCACCTGCCTGCACAACGGCTGCATCCCCACGAAGGCCCTGCTGCACGCCGGCGAGATCGCCGACCAGGCGCGCGAGGCCGGCCAGTTCGGTGTCAAGGCCACCTTCGAGGGCATCGACATCAACGCGGTCCACGCGTACAAGGACGAGGTCATCTCGGGCCTGTACAAGGGTCTGCAGGGCCTGGTCGCCTCCCGCAAGGTGACCTACATCGAGGGCGAGGGACGGCTGTCCTCCGCCACCTCCGTGGACGTCAACGGCCAGCGCATCCAGGGCCGCCACGTCCTCCTGGCGACCGGCTCCGTGCCGAAGTCGCTGCCGGGCCTGGAGATCGACGGCAACCGCATCATCTCCTCCGACCACGCGCTGACCCTGGACCGCGTCCCGCAGTCCGCGATCATCCTGGGCGGCGGCGTCATCGGCGTCGAGTTCGCCTCGGCGTGGAAGTCCTTCGGCACCGACGTCACCGTCATCGAGGGCCTCAAGCACCTCGTCCCGGTCGAGGACGAGAACAGCTCCAAGATCCTGGAGCGCGCGTTCCGCAAGCGCGGCATCAAGTTCAACCTGGGCACCTTCTTCCAGAAGGCCGAGTACACCGCCAACGGTGTGAAGGTCACGCTGGCCGACGGCAAGGAGTTCGAGGCCGAGGTCCTGCTCGTCGCCATCGGCCGCGGCCCGGTCTCCCAGGGCCTCGGCTACGAGGAGCAGGGCGTCGCGATGGACCGCGGCTACGTCCTGGTCGACGAGTACATGCGCACCAACGTGCCCACCATCTCCGCCGTCGGCGACCTCGTCCCGACGCTCCAGCTCGCGCACGTCGGCTTCGCCGAGGGCATCCTGGTGGCGGAGCGTCTGGCCGGTCTCAAGACCGTCCCGATCGACTACGACGGCGTGCCCCGGGTGACGTACTGCCACCCCGAGGTCGCCTCCGTGGGCATCACCGAGGCCAAGGCCAAGGAGATCTACGGTGCGGACAAGGTCGTCGCTCTGAAGTACAACCTCGCGGGCAACGGCAAGAGCAAGATCCTCAAGACCGCGGGCGAGATCAAGCTCGTCCAGGTCAAGGACGGCGCCGTGGTCGGCGTCCACATGGTCGGTGACCGTATGGGCGAGCAGGTCGGCGAAGCCCAGCTGATCTACAACTGGGAGGCTCTGCCGGCCGAGGTCGCGCAGCTCATCCACGCGCACCCGACGCAGAACGAGGCGCTCGGCGAGGCCCACCTGGCGCTGGCCGGCAAGCCGCTGCACTCCCACGACTAGTAGCCCCTCGGGCGCGACGACCACTTCCGCAATTCGTAAGGAGCAACCGAAACCATGTCGGTTTCCGTAACCCTTCCGGCGCTCGGCGAGAGCGTCACCGAGGGCACCGTCACCCGCTGGCTGAAGGCCGAGGGCGAGCGCGTCGAGGCCGACGAGCCGCTGCTCGAAGTCTCGACCGACAAGGTCGACACCGAGATCCCCGCCCCCGCCTCCGGCATCCTGGCCTCCATCAAGGTGGCCGAGGACGAGACCGTCGAGGTCGGCGCCGAGCTCGCCATCATCGACGACGGCACCGGCGCCCCCGCCGCTGCCCCGGCTCCGGCCCAGGCCGAGGCCCCCGCCGCCCCCGCCCCGGCCGCTCCGGTCGCCGAGGCCCCCGCCGCTCCGGCTCCGGCCGCCGCTGCTCCGGCCGCCCCGGCCGCCGGTGGCGCCTCCGGCACCGACGTCGTCCTCCCCGCGCTCGGCGAGAGCGTCACCGAGGGCACCGTCACCCGCTGGCTCAAGGAGGTCGGCGAGGAGGTGGCCGAGGACGAGCCGCTCCTTGAGGTCTCCACCGACAAGGTCGACACCGAGATCCCCGCCCCGGTCGCCGGTGTGCTCCTGGAGATCGTGGTCGGCGAGGACGAGACCGCCGAGGTCGGCGCCAAGCTCGCCGTCATCGGTGCCCCGGGCGCTGCTCCGGCCGCCGCCCCCGCTCCGGCGGCTCCGGCCCCGGCCGCCGCTCCGGCGCCCACCCCGGCCCCCGCTCCGGTTCCGGCCCCGGTGGCTGCTCCGGCCGCGCCCGCTCCGGCGCCCGCCGCCCCGGCCCCCGCGCCGGTCGCGGCTCCGGCTCCGGTCACCCCGGCTCCGGCACCCGCTGCCACCGCCGGTGACGACGGTGCGTACGTCACACCGCTGGTCCGCAAGCTCGCCTCCGAGTCCGGTGTGGACCTGGGTGCGGTCAAGGGCACCGGCGTCGGCGGCCGTATCCGCAAGCAGGACGTCATCGCCGCCGCCGAGGCCGCCAAGGCTCCGGCTCCGGCCGCCGCCCCCGCCGCCAAGAAGGCCGCCCCGTCCGTCGAGGCGTCCCCGCTGCGCGGCCAGACGGTCAAGATGACCCGCATGCGCAAGGTCATCGGCGACAACATGATGAAGGCCCTGCACTCGCAGGCCCAGCTGACCTCGGTCGTCGAGGTCGACATCACCAAGCTGATGAAGCTGCGCGGCCAGGCGAAGGACTCCTTCGCCGCCCGTGAGGGCGTCAAGCTGTCCCCGATGCCGTTCTTCGTGAAGGCGGCGGCCCAGGCCCTGAAGGCCCACCCGGTCATCAACGCCCGGATCAACGAGGACGAGGGCACCATCACGTACTTCGACTCGGAGAACATCGGCATCGCCGTGGACTCCGAGAAGGGTCTGATGACGCCGGTCATCAAGGGTGCGGGCGACCTGAACATCGCCGGCATCTCGAAGGCCACGGCCGACCTGGCCGGCAAGGTCCGCGCCAACAAGATCACCCCGGACGAGCTGTCCGGCGCGACCTTCACCATCAGCAACACCGGCTCGCGCGGTGCGCTGTTCGACACGGTCATCGTGCCGCCGAACCAGGTCGCCATCCTGGGCATCGGCGCCACCGTCAAGCGTCCGGCGGTCATCGAGACCGCCGAGGGCACCGTCATCGGCGTCCGCGACATGACGTACCTGTCGCTCTCCTACGACCACCGTCTGGTGGACGGCGCCGACGCGGCCCGCTACCTGACGGCCGTCAAGGCGATCCTGGAGGCCGGCGAGTTCGAGGTCGAGCTCGGCCTGTAAGGCTCCGAAGGCAGCGTGGGACGGTTGTAAGACTCGTCTCACCAGCGGCCGCGCCCCCGCCCGGGCTCTTCCGGGCGGGGGCGCGGCCGTATTGTTTGGAGGTCACCGCTCGCCTTAAGGAGCCCCCATGACCGTGCCCGTCGTCCACTCGCTGCGCGAGCAGATCCGCGAGCACATCGTGGAGGGGATCGTCAGCGGGCGCTGGAAGCCCGGTGAGCGGATCGTGGAGCGGCGCATCGCGGTGGAGCTCCAGGTCAGCCAGACGCCGGTGCGCGAGGCCCTGCGGGAGCTGGAGAGCCTGCGCCTCATCGAGTCGGCGCCCAACAAGGGCGTACGCGTGCGGAACCTGACCGCGGCCGACCTGGAGGAGAGCTACCCGGTGCGGGCCGGTCTGGAGCAGATCGCGGCGGAGCTCGCGGCCGAGCGGCTGGCCGAGGACTGCTCGGCGCTTGAACCCCACGTGGCGGCGCTGTACGAGGCGGACCGGGCGGCCGACGGCACCGCGCAGGTGCGCCACACCGTCGGTTTCCACCGGGAACTGGTGCGGGCGGCCGACAACAGTGTGCTGTTGCACACATGGGAAGGCCTCGGCATCGAGGTGTTCACGGCGCTGTCCATCCGCTGGCTCGGCACCGTCCAGAAGTCCTACGCGGAGGAGCACGAGGACCTGGTCGCCGCGTTCCGGCGGCGGGATCCGGCCATCGGGGCACTGGTGAAGGCCCATGTCCTGGGGTGTGCGCCGCGTAGCGCCTGACCTGCACGGCCGGGTACCGGGGTCCTTCAAAAGCAAGGCACCCGGTGCCCTTTTTTGCGGCACCCTGTGCCTACTTTCGCGATTCGAAGAAGTTTTTGGCTCAGCACTTTGATCGATCATCGATCGGCGGCTTACAGTCGACGGCGGACTCACCGGTCCAAGGCCCCGTCCTGCCAGACAAAGGCCCCTTTTTCTCCACCCCCCTCCTGTCCGGAAGGCGGCGATCATGATCGACCCCGTAGCCAAGTTTCCGAGCGAGCTCGACCAGCTCCCGGACCGTGACACCGAGGAGACCGCCGAATGGGCGGCCTCCCTCGATGCCGTCGCCAAGGCCGCCGGCCCGCACCGGGCCGCGTATCTGATGCGCCGCACGCTGCAGCACGCCGAAGGTGCGGGCCTGGCCCTGCCCAAGCTGCTGGAGACGGACTACGTCAACACCATTCCCTCCTCCGCCGAGCCCGTCATCGACGGCGACGAGGAGATGGAGCGCCGGATCACCGCGTGGAACCGCTGGAACGCGGCGGCCATGGTGACCCGCGGCTCGAAGCACGGCGTCGGCGGCCACATCGCGACCTTCGCGTCCGCGGCCTGGCTGTACGAGACCGGCTTCAACCACTTCTTCCGCGGGAAGGAGGGCGACGGCTCCGGCGACCAGCTCTACATCCAGGGCCACGCCTCGCCCGGCATCTACGCCCGCGCCTTCCTCGACGGCCGCCTCACCGAGGCGCACCTCGACAAGTTCCGCCAGGAGTCGGCCGGCGACGGCCTGCCCTCCTACCCGCACCCGCGCCGCCTGCCCTGGCTGTGGGAGTTCCCGACCGTCTCCATGGGACTCGGCCCGCTCTCCGCGATCTACCAGGCGCGCTTCAACCGGTACCTCACCAACCGGAACATCAAGGACGTCTCGAACTCCCACGTGTGGGCGTTCCTCGGCGACGGCGAGATGGACGAGCCCGAGTCGACGGCGGCCCTCGCGCTCGCCTCCCGCGAGGGTCTGGACAACCTGACCTTCGTCATCAACTGCAACCTGCAGCGCCTCGACGGCCCGGTCCGCGCCAACTTCAAGATCGTGCAGGAGCTGGAGGCCCAGTTCCGCGGCGCCGGCTGGAACGTCGTGAAGTCGCTGTGGGGCGGCGCCTGGGACGAGCTCTTCCAGCTCGACACCACCGGCGCCCTGGTCCGCCGCCTGCGCGAGGTCCCCGACGCCCAGGTGCAGACGTACCAGACGCGGGACGCGGCCTACATCCGCGAGGACTTCTTCGGCAAGGACCCGGCGCTCGTCGAGATGGCGAAGCTGCTCTCGGACGACAAGATCCTGGAGTGCTTCCACCTGTCGCGCGGTGGCCACGAGCCGCGCAAGGTGTACGCCGCCTACAAGGCCGCCCTGTCCCACAAGGGCGCGCCGACCGTCATCCTGGCGCAGACCGTCAAGGGCTTCACCCTCGGTGAGGGCTTCGCGTCCAAGAACGCGAACCACCAGATGAAGAAGCTCACCAACGACGAGTTCAAGAACATGCGTGACCTTCTTGAACTGCCCATATCCGACGCCCAGTTCGTCGACGGCCAGGTCCCCTACGGCCACCCGGGCGCCGACTCCCCCGAGGTCCGCTACCTCCAGGAGCGCCGCGCGGCCCTCGGCGGCCCGGCCCCGGCCCGCCGCAGCCACGCGATCGCCCCGCTGCCGGCCCCGGCCGACAAGTCGTTCGCGGCCTTCGACAAGGGCTCCGGCAGCCAGTCGATGGCCACCACCATGGCGTTCGTCCGGCTGATGAAGGACCTGATCCGCGACAAGACGACCGGCAAGCGCTGGGTTCCGATCGTCCCGGACGAGGCCCGCACCTTCGGCATGGAGTCGCTGTTCCCCTCGCTCGGCATCTACTCGCCGAAGGGCCAGACGTACGAGCCGGTCGACCGCGACCAGCTGATGTACTACCGCGAGGCCAAGGACGGCCAGATCCTCAACGAGGGCATCACCGAGGCCGGCTCGATGGCCGACTTCATCGCCGCGTCCAGCGCGTACGCCACGCACGGCGAAGCGATGATCCCGTTCTACATCTTCTACTCGATGTTCGGCTGGCAGCGCACGGCCGACCAGATGTGGCAGCTCGGCGACCAGCTCGGCCGCGGCTTCCTGGTGGGCGCCACCGCCGGCCGGACGACCCTGACCGGTGAGGGCCTCCAGCACGCGGACGGCCACTCCCCGATGATCGCGGCGACCAACCCGGCGGCGATGTCGTACGACCCGGCCTTCGCCTACGAGGTCGCGGCCATCGTGAAGGACGGTCTGCGCCGCATGTACGGCGAGGCGGCCCCCGGTGAGGACCGAGACGTCTTCTACTACCTCACCGTCTACAACGAGCCGATGCCGCAGCCGGCGAAGCCCGCGGGCATCGACGAGGGCATCGTCAAGGGCCTGTACCGCTTCAACACGGCGGAGACGGCGGGCGTCACCGTCCCTGTCAACGCCTCGCGCATCCAACTGCTCGGCTCCGGCACCGCGATCCACTGGACGCTCGAAGCCCAGAAGCTGCTCGCCGAGGAGTGGGGCGTGGCCGCCGACGTGTGGTCCGCCACCTCCTGGACCGAGCTGCGCCGCGACGCCCTGGAGGCCGACGCGGCCCTGCTGCGCGGCGAGGAGCGAACTCCCTTCATCCGCAAGGCACTTGAGGGCGTGGACTCCCCCGTCCTCGCGGTCTCCGACTACATGCGCCAGGTCCCGGACCAGATCGCGCAGTGGGTCGAGCAGGACTACTCCTCGCTCGGCGCGGACGGCTTCGGCCTCTCCGACACCCGCGAGGCGGCCCGCCGCCACTTCGGCGTCGACGCCCAGTCGATCGTCGTCGCGGCCCTGGCCCAGCTCGCCAAGCGCGGTGAGGTCCCGGTCACGGCCGTGAAGGAGGCGCGCGAGCGCTACGGCCTGTAGGTCTTCGCAGGTACGCACGCGTGCCCCGTCCCGATTGCCGGGGCGGGGCACGCGTGCGTGAATGGTCGACCGGGGGCGGCACCACTCCGGGAGCACCGCATGAAGATCTACAACCGCCCGTCCACGCCCGCCTGGGCCGACCTGTCGACGACCGACGTGGCCGCCGCCAAGGCCTTCTACGGCGGGCTCTTCGGCTGGCAGGGCGCGGACGTGCCGATGGAGGAGGCGGGCGGCTACGGGATGTTCCTGCTCGGCGGCCAGTACGTCGGCGGATACGGGCCCTGCAGGGCGCCGGAGCAGCCGGTGGCCTGGCTGGTGTACTACCAGGTCGATTCCGCCGACGCCACGGCCGCGGCGGTGACCGGCAACGGCGGGTCGATCGTCGCGGGGCCCATGGACGTCTTCGAGTCGGGCCGGCTCGCGGTGTTCGCCGACCCCGAGGGCGCGGTCTTCGGCGTCTGGCAGCCCAAGGAGCACAAGGGTTTCGGGGTGGCCGACCAGCCGTACAGCATGTGCTGGTTCGAGCTCCTGACCCGGAACCCGGACCAGGCGAAGACCTTCTACCGGACGGTCTTCGGCTGGGACGGCGACAGCGAGCCGTACGGCAGCTCCGAATACACGGAATGGGAGCTCGAAGGAAAGAGCTTCGGCGGCATGATGCGGATGAACGAGGACTTCCCGCCGGAGGTGCCGCCGCACTGGATGGTGTACGTCGAGGTCGAGGACTGCGACGTTTCCGCGGCGAAGGCGCGGGAGTTGGGGGGCGAGGTTCACGTGCCGCCCACGACCATCCCGCCGGGCCGTTTCGCGCTCCTACGTGACCCGCAGGGCGGGGTGTTCTCGGTCATCGCCCTTGACGCGGCACATCGGTAGGCACGGGGCGCCCTACAGGGGCGCGGGGAACTGCGCGACCAGCCGCGGACGGCCCGCACCCGAAGGCGAACCCGAAGCCCCCCAGCCTGCATCATGGGCGCATGCGTGCAGCCCGGCTCATCAAGATGGTGCTTCTGCTTCAGGCGCGGCCCGCCATGACCGCCGCCGAGCTGGCTCGCGAACTGGAGGTCTCGGAGCGGACCGTGACCCGGGACGCGCAGGCGCTTGCCGAGGCCGGGGTGCCGGTGTACGCGGACCGGGGCCGGACCGGCGGCTACCGCCTGGTCGGCGGGTACCGGACGCGCCTGACCGGCCTCGCCCGCTCCGAGGCCGAGGTGCTGTTCCTGTCCGGAGTGCCGGGCGCACTGCGGGAGATGGGCCTGGAGGACGCCGCCTCGGCCGCCCGCCTGAAGGTGTCGGCCGCCCTGCTCCCCTCCCTCAAGGACGCCCCGTCCGTCGCCGCCCAGCGCTTCCACCTGGACGCCCCCGGCTGGTGGCAGGAGCCCGAGACGCCCGAGCTGCTGCCCGCCGTCGCCGAGGCGGTGTGGGACGACCGCGGGGTCCGGGTCGGCTACCGGCGCCCGGACCGCGCCGAGGTGGAGCGCGAGCTGGAACCGTACGGCCTGGTTCTGAAGGCGGGCGTCTGGTACCTGTGCGCCCGGGCGGCCGACGAGGGCGACGGCTTCCGGGTGTACCGGCTCGACCGGTTCACCGCGGTCGCGGTCGGCGAGGACCGCTTCGTACGCGACGAGGACTTCGACCTGCCGCGCTTCTGGGAGGCCCGCGCCGAGGAGTTCGCGCGCTCGGTGCTCCGCGAGACGGTGGTCGTACGGGTCTCGCCCGCCGGTGCCGCGCGCCTGCCGTACGTCACCAGCGACCGCGGTGCGGCGCGCGAGGCCCTGGAGAAGGGCAGGGGCCCGGACGAGGACGGCTGGCTGACTCTCACGCTTCCCGTCGAGTCACAGGATGTGGCGAACGGCCAACTGCTCGGCCTGGGACCGGAGTTGGAGGTACTGGAACCCACCGCGCTGCGCGACCGCTTCGCCGACGCGGCCCGCGCCCTGCGCCAACTCTACGAATAGGTCGGCCGCATTGGCAGATACGGTCAGTTTCCGGCAGACAACTCGCCGTCATTGGCAGGAAGTTGTAGGCTGGCAGCGTGCCTGGTAGCAGCGCTTCGACCGATGGGCAGCGGCGTCCGCGGGATGTGGTCGCGGACGGCTTACGCGCGCTCATCACCGGCGGTGAGTTGCGGGTCGGTGAGCACATCCCGACCCAGGCCCAGCTCAGCGAGCGGTTCGCCGTGCCGCGCGGTGCGGTCCGCGGCGCCGTCGAACTCCTGGAGCGGGAGGGCCTGATCAGGCGGGCCCAGCAGGGCACCCCGCCGACGGTGGCCCGCCCCGCGATCGTCCAGGCCGCGAACAACCGGCGCGAGGCGCCCGGCGGTCGCCGCCATTCGCCGCGGCCCGCGGGGATCTTCCTGGGCGAGCGGGTGGCGCAGTGCTTCCGCCAGGAGGAGGTGACCATCGACGCGTACTGCCTCAATGGCGAGACGCTGGCCTCCGCGCTCGCGGGTCCGCTGGTCACCGTGCAGGCGGAGGGCTCGGGCCCGCGCCGGGTGGCGGTGCGCATCCTGCTGCCCGACGCCGAGGCCCCGCTCGCCCTGCCCCAGGTGATCGGCGACCTGCAGAACGGCCGGCCGCGCGAGCGGCTGCGGATCACCAGCAGCCACATCTACGGCTCACTGCGGCACTCGCTGCGCATGCTCAAGGTCCGCGACCTGGTGCCGGACGTGACGGTCGAGGCCCGCAAGGTGTCGATCACCCCGACGCAGAAGGTCTACATCCTCAACGGCCGCGAGGTCCTCGCCGGCCACTACCAGGTGACCGAGCGCACGGTGGATCTCGACCGGAACCCGATCGAGATCTACGACATGCTCGGCGTGGAAGGCATGCTCTTCCGGCACACCGTGGTGGACGACGACCAGGTCACCCGCAGCTATGTCGAGCAGACCCAGCAGTGGTTCGACTCGCTGTGGAACACCATCGCCCGCCCCATGGATCCGAACTGAGCCGGATCCGGAGCGGGCCGCCTTTCAGCCGGCTGCGTTCAGAGCGCGGCGATCAGCAGGAGTACCAGGATCACGGCCGCCACGCACACCAGGTTCGTGCGCGGCCCGGCCGGAACCGGCCCCGGCTCCCGAGGGGCCGCGCCGGCACCGCCGCCCTTCGCGAGCAGTACGCCCAGGGCGAGCACCAGCAGGCCCGACGGGCCGAGCAGGGACACCACACCTACGTTCGACAGCAGTTCGAGGACGATTTGCACGCGCGTCTCCAGTCCCATGGAACACCTCCTCCGGTTGTCGCCGCCGGGGACCGCAAGTACTGAGCCCGGTACCTTCATTGGCAGGCGATTGTGTTCCCTTCTCCTACCCGGCCTGAATGGTGGCCATCTATGGTCAGCCCGCTGCATATTGGGCAACACATCTATGCCAATGGGGAATTGAGCGGCCATCAGGCCCAACCAACCGGTCAATCAGGAGAGTTGACCGATCGACGCAGCCATCTGTCCTGTCCTGACCGCGAGTTGTAGCCTCGCTGGATGACGACCCACAACCCAGGGGCCGACCGGGACGACGCCGGGGAGACCCCCCGCTTCCGATTCGTCGCCGACGCGCTGCGCCAGGACATCCAGAACGGTGTCCCCGCGCCCGGCGAGGCGCTGCCCAAACAGGAGCAGCTCATGCGCCGTTTCCACTGCGGGCGCGGCACCGTGCAAAAGGCGCTCCAGCTGCTGCGCGACGAGGGGCTCCTGGAGGAAGGAGTGCCGGGCCGGGGCGCCCGGGTGGCTCGCCAGGCTGCCATCGGACGGCCATTGGTCCATTACATCTCCCGCGCCTTCGAGGCACCCCATGTCTCGCTCGACGTCTGGTCGCTGCACACCGAGGAGCTCTCCCGGGCCGTGCAGCAGCAGGCCGAGCTCATCCGGCTCGGCGACCGGCCGGCCCCGCAGTCGGTCCGGGTACGGGTCCTGGTGCCGGATCTGGACACCCACCACCCCTACCCCCGCCACCTCGACGACCCGTCGGACCTGCGCCCGCTGCGGCGCCTTCGCCGGGTCATCCGGATGTACACGGAGGCGCTGCACCACTCGCTCACCCAGCTGGCCGAGGAGGGCACGGTCGGCTCGGTGTCCGTGGAGATCCGGAGCCTGCCGACGGTGCCCGGCGAGAAGCGCTATCTCATCAACGGCAGCCAGATGCTGACGGGCTACTACTTCCTGCGCAGGACCCGCATCCTCGTCGACGCCGAGGCCATAGAGGTGCTCGAACTGCACAGCGACACGCTGTTCCCGGCCACCCTGGAGGGGAACGGGGCACGGTCCGTGGAGCGCGCGGAGTTCCAGCAGGTGCAGGCCTGGTTCGACTCGCGCTGGGAGATGGTCGCCACCGCGCTGCCCCTCGACGAGTAGTGAGCCGAGTGGCGAGTCGGGCACACGAGCCGAGTGGCGAACGGATGGCGAACACCTGGCGGGCGAATGGCTACAGGTGTGCCAGGGGTGAGCCAGGAGCGGCAACCGGACGAAAAGCGCCGCTCCGCGTGCGCCGCCTCCCCCTACCCACGATGCTGGTTCCGTGATGGACGAGACGGAGTTCTGGGAGATCGTCGACCGTACCCGCGAGGCCGCCGACGGCGACCCCGAGGAACAGGCCGACCTGCTCGTGGAGCGGCTGCTGCAGTACGACCCCGACTCCGTGCTCGACTTCGCCCGGCACTTCGAGGCGCGCTACAACCGCGCCTACCGCTGGGACCTGTGGGGAGCCGCCGCCGTGCTGCTCGACGGGGCCGGCGACGACGCCTTCGACTACTTCCGCTGCTGGCTCATCGGCCAGGGCCGCGAGATCTTCGAGGGCGCGCTGCACGACCCGGACGCTCTCGCCGACCTCCTCGGCGAGTTCGACGAGGAGGTCGACGGCGACGGCGAGGAGCTCGGCTACGCGGCGGACGAGGCGTACGAGCAGCTCACCGGTGTCGTCGCGCCCGACCTAGGCATCCCGGCCCAGCCCGAGGAGCCGGCCGGAACCGTGCTGGACTTCGAGGACGAGTCGGCGCTGGCGGCCCGCTTCCCCCGCCTGTGGGAGCGGTTCGGGACGGGCTGAGCCGGACACCGTTCGCCGGCTCAGAAGTGCGTTCCGCCGTCGATGCGGATCTCGGTGCCGGTGATGAAGCGGCCGTCGTCGCTGGCCAGCATCGCGACCACGGAGGCCACCGTCTCCGGGCCCGCGAAGCCCTGGCCGATGGCCGGGGCGAGCTTCATGAAGAGCGACATGTCGGCGTCGGCGGGCAGGCCGGGGCCCACGCTCGCCCTGGACGCACCGGTTCCGTCGGTCATGCCGGAGGAGATCGAGCCGGGCTGTACGGCGGTGAACCGGATGCCCTGCTTGGCGTACTCGGCGGCGAGCGCGTGCGTCATCGACTGGATGCCGCCCTTGCTGGCCGCGTACGCCGCCATGTAGGGGTGGGCGAACGTCGCCGAGGTCGAGCTGAAGTTGACGACGGCCGCGCCGTTGCCTTCGAGCAGCGCCGGGATCGCCTCGCGGATCACGAGGAAGGTGCCGGTCAGATTGACCGCGACGACCTTGTTGAACTCGGCCAGGCTCGTCTCGTGGGTGTGCGAGGAGCGCAGGATGCCGGCCGCGTTGACCAGTACGTCCAGGCCGCCGAGCGCGGCGACCGCGGCGGCGACGCCCTCGCGTACCGAGTCCTCGTCGGCTATGTCGACGACGAGGGTGGTGAGCCGGCCTACGGCGGCGCCCGCCTTCTCGGCGGTGTCCTTCAGACCGGCCTCGCTGACGTCCGCGGCGACGACGTGACCGCCCTCGGCGAGCAGGCGCAGCACGGTGGCCTGCCCGATGCCGGAGCCACCGCCGGTGACCAGCGCGCGGCGTCCTTCGTAGCGGTCGGTGACGGTGTTCACGCTCATCGCGGTCCAGCTTTCCTGACGCAGGGGGAGCCGGTGAGGACTCCTGGTGGATGTTTCCACCGTACGCCTTGGTGGCACGTTTTGCCATGAAGTCAATCCATGCAGATGCACAGGCTCCGGGCGTACGCTTGCGAAGTGACCCAGCCCGTACCGCAGCCCGTTCCCGCGCCCAAGACCTCGCTCACCGAGCGCCGCAAGGCCGCGACCCAGCTCGACATCGCCCGCGCCGCGGGCGCGCTCTTCGCCGAGCACGGGCCCGACGGCACCACCGCCGAGGCCATCGCCCGGCACGCCGGGGTCGCCCTTCGCACCTTCTACCGCTACTTCCGCTCCAAGCAGGACGCGGTCGGCCCGCTGCTCTCGGGCGGCGCCGAACGCTGGCGGGCGCTGCTCGAAGCGGCCGAGCCCGGCCCCCTGGCCAAAACCCTGGAGGTCGCCGTCCGGGAGGCCCTCGCGGTGCCCGACGCGCACGCCGCCGAGCAGTTCAGGTGGACCCGGGGGCTGCTGCGCGCGGCCGAGCACGACGCGGCGCTGCGCGCGGTCTGGTACCGGGTGAACCAGGACTCCGAGGAGCGCCTGCTGCCCGTGCTCGCCCGCCTCGCGGGGCCGGGGGCCGACGCGCTGGAGGTACGGCTCGCGGCGGCCGCGGCCACCGACGCGATCCGGGTGGCACTAGAGGCGTGGTCCGCCACCGACGCCGCGGCCACGGGCCCGGGCTGCCCCTCCGAGCTCGCGGTGCGCTGTCTGCGCGAACTCACGGGCGGGATGCGGCTGTTGGGGCGCTGAGCCCGTTCAGCGGAGGTCGAGCCAGGCGAGCGCCGCGGTCGTCAGGGCCGTGACGCCGGTGGTCAGGGTGGGTTCGACCACCGGGGCGAAGAAGGGCGAGTGGTTGGAGGGGATGTCCTGGTCGACGGTGCCCGCGGCGAACGCGGCGCCGAACGCCTCGGCGTCCGCACCCCCGAACAGCCAGTAGCAGACCGGGACTTGGACCTCCGTACCGAACAGGCCGACGTCCTCGCTGCCCGTCACCGGACCCGGGTCGAGCACCTTGTCGTCACCGATGACCGCGCCGACGGCCGCCATCGTCCGCGCCACCGCGTCGGCGTCGTTGACGAGCACCGGGAAGGAGTCGATCTCGGTGATGTCGGGCTCGCGCTCGGCCCCGGCGACGGCCGCCTCGCCCCGCACGATCCGCTCGACGGCGGCAAGCACCCTGGCCCGCACGTTCTCCTTGTACGTCCGGATGTTGATCTTCAGCTCGGCCTCGTCCGGGATGATGTTGTCCTTGGTCCCGGCGTGCAGCGCGCCGACGGTGACGACGGCCGTCTCGCCGCCCGGGATCTCGCGCGAGACGATCGTCTGGAGCCGCAGCACGGTGGAGGCAGCCATCACCACCGGGTCGACGGACGTCTCGGGCCGCGAACCGTGCGCCCCCTTGCCGTACAGGACGACCTTGAGCCCGTCGGTGGCGGCGAAGGCGGGGCCCGCGTGCGCGCCGACCAGCCCGGCGGGGAACGGGCCCACGTGCTGGCCGAGCACGACGTCGGGCGTCCCGAACCGCTCGTAAAGGCCGTCGTCGAGCATGGCCCGCGCACCCTGCGCGATCTCCTCGGCGGGCTGGAACACGCCGAGGACGGTGCCGCTCCACAGCGAGCGGGAGTCGGCGAGCAGCTTGAGCGCGCCGAGCAGGCAGGTCACGTGCATGTCGTGCCCGCAGGCGTGCATGACCCCGTCGACGGTGGAGGCGTAGTCGAGGCTGGTCCGCTCGCCGACCGGCAGCGCGTCGAAGTCGGCGCGAAGCAGCACGGTGGGCCCGGGCCCGTTCCTCAGGACGGCGACGACCCCGGTGCGCCCGACCCCGGTGGTCACCTCGCACCCGAACTCCCTTGCCCGGTCGGCTACTTCGGCGGCGGTGCGGTGCTCGGCGAAGGACAGCTCGGGGTGCGCGTGCAGATCGCGGTAGACGGCGGCGAGGTCAGCGCGGACGGCGTCGAGCCCGCGCAGGGCGATACCGGCGGCGTCGGCGGCGGCCTTGGCGGCGTTGTTCGAGGAACCGGAGTGTGACACGGGCCTGCCTTTCGGGGGGTGATCGGCGGTCAGGCGGTCAGGGCACGTCCCATGAGGACGTCGTCCACGTACTCGCCTTCGAGGAGGAACTCGCCGGGCAGTACGCCCTCGACGGCGAAGCCCTCCGCCTCGTACAGAGCGCGGGCCGGGGCGTTGTGGCCGAGGACGCGCAGGGTGATGCGGGTGGCCCCCTGACGGCGTGCGGCCTCGCAGGCGGCGCGCAGAAGGGCTCGCGCGACGCCCCTGCCGCGCGCGGCTTCGGCGACTTCGAGCCCCTGGATCTGCCGGACGTGCCGGTTGCAGGCGAGCGGGGTGGCCAAAACCAGCCGGATGAACCCGACGACCTGGCCGTCCGTCTCGGCGACGAGGTAGTGCGCAGGCTCGTGCCGCTCGTCGAAGAAGGGCTCGTACGGAGGTGTCGGACGCGGCTGTACGGAGTGCAGCGGGGACCAGGCGGCCCGGCTGAGCGCACCCAGCGGCTCGCCGTCGGAGCGACGGGCGGTGCGTATGAGCAGAGGAGGAGAAGTACTGGCCTTGGTGTACGACTCGGGCATGCGGCCACTGTGCCATGCGGGCCGTGGAGCGCGAGGATGGGATCCATGAAGATCGCGGTGACGGGTTCGACAGGGCTGATCGGTGCGGAGCTGGTGCGCTCGCTGCGGGCGGACGGGCATGAGGTGCTGCGTCTCGTACGGCGCGAGGCCGAGGCGCCGGACGAGGTCGAGTGGGATCCGGCGCGCCAGTACGTGGACACGGCGGGCCTGGTGGGATGCGAGGCGGTGGTGCATCTGGCCGGGGCGGGGGTGGCCGACCACCGCTGGACGGCCGCGTACAAGAAGGAGATCCGGGACAGCAGGGTGCTCGGCACCGCGGCGGTCGCGGAGGCGCTGGCCTCGCTCGACACCCCGCCCCGGGTGCTGGTCAGCGGGTCGGCGATCGGCTACTACGGCGACACGGGCGGCCGCCCGGTGGACGAGTCGGCACCGCCGGGCGACGGGTTCCTCTCACGGGTGTGCGTGGAGTGGGAGGAGGCGGCGGCCGCGGCGGAGGAGGCGGGCATCCGGACGGTGTTCGCGCGTACGGGTCTGGTGGTGGCCCGCGACGGCGGGGCCTGGGCGAAGCTGTTCCCGCTGTTCCGGGCGGGGCTGGGGGGCCGCCTTGGGAGCGGGCGCCAGTACTGGTCGTTCATCGCGCTGCACGACGAGGTGGCGGCGCTGCGGTTCCTGGTGGACACGGAGGGGTTGTCCGGCCCGGTGAACCTGACCGCCCCGGAGCCGGTGACGAACCGGGAGGTGACAGCGGCGATGTCCCGGGCCCTGCACCGCCCTGCCCTCCTCCCCGTCCCGGCGGCGGCGATGCGTCTTGCGGTGGGCGAGGCGGCGTCGGACGCCCTGGCCAGCCAGCGCGTCCTGCCGACGCGGCTGCTCTCGGCGGGGTTCAGGTTCGCGTTCCCGAGCGTGGAGGGGGCGATCGGGGCGGCGGCGGGTTAGGGGGCGCGCCCCCGTTGCGCGGGGCCGTCCGGCCCCGACCCCCTCCTGGGGCTCCGCCCCAGACCCCGGGGGTTCGCCCATCCACCCGCCCATGACGGGGGCCCTGCTCCCGGACCCCCGTTCGCGCCTCGGGTTTGGGGGCGCGGGGAACTGCGCGACCAGCCACCGACGGCCCGCACGCACATGCCCGCCCAGGCTCCCCGGGGTCTGGGGCGCAGCCCCAGGGGGCCGAGCCACTCAACTCTGAGCAAAGGGCGGGCGGGCAGACCGCTCGGGGTCTGGGGCGGAGCCCCAGGAGGGCCGCCCTCGCAAGGGAAACCCCCTCCCCCGCCCACCCCCGGAGGGCCTCCGTGCGCCCGCCATGCCCCAACGCCCACCCCCGCGCGCATGGGCCCGCCCACCCGGAACGTACCTACTCTCTCCTCGAACTGCCGCATTCCGTGGGCCAGTTGGGGGCATGAGGCCTCCACCTACCGCGCCTACCCCGGGGAGGGCCACGTGCTCAGCACCGCACACCATGCGGACGTACTCATCGTGGGAGCCGGGCTCGCGGGCCTGTCAGCGGCTCATCAGCTGACCGGCGCGGGAGTCACGGTCAGCGTTCTGGAGGCGGCCCCGTCCGTGGGCGGCCGCATGTCGACCACCACGGTCGACGGCTTCCGCCTCGACCGGATAGGCCAGCTGCTCTCGACCTCGTACCCGGAACTGACCCGCACCCCGGGCCTGGAAGACCTGCCGCTGCGCCCGTTCTCGCCCGGCGTCCTCGTGCACAGCGAGGGCCGGCACTACCGGGCGGGCGCGACAGGGAGCGCAAGGGGCGCACTGGCAGCAGCGCGCGCCCGCGCGAGCGCCCCTCGGGGCACGGTCACCCCGCTCGGGGGCGCACTCGATCAGGCCCGGCTCGGCAAGGCGCTCGCCAGGCTCGCCGCGACCCCGATCGAGCGGATCGTCACCCGGCCGGAACTCCCCATCGGCCAGGCCCTGTTGGGCCGGGGCCTGCCCGCCCGCACCCTGAACGGCTTCGTACGCCCGCTGCTCTCCGCACTGCTCTGCGACCCGGACCTGACCACGTCGAGCCGCTGCGCCGACCTCGCGCTGCGCGGCTTCGCACGCGGCCGGCTGTGTGTCCCGGCGGGCGGCGCGGCCACCCTGCCGGAGCTGCTCGCCGCAGCCCTGCCGCCCGGCACGGTGCGTACCGATGTGAAGGTGACGGCCGTCGCCACGACCTCGGTCACCACCGCCGACCACGGCGTGCTCGGCTGCCGCTCGCTGCTCCTGGCCACCGACGCCCCGGCCGCCGCCGAGCTGCTGCCGGGCCTCAGGGTCCCCGCGTTCCACCCGCTCACCGTGCTGCACCACGCCGCCCCGCACTCCCCGCTCGCCGACCCCGCGCTGCTCCTGGACGCGGACCGCAGCGGCCCGGTGGCGTACAGCTCGGTGATGAGCGAGGTCGACCCGAGCCGGGCGCCGCGCGGCCGGGCGCTGATCACCTCGACCGTGCTCGGCACCCCGCCCGAAGACCTGGAGCACGCGGTGCGCCGCCAACTGGCGCGGCTGTACGCCACGTCCACGGACGGCTGGGAGCTGCTCGCCGTGCACCACACGCCGCAGGCCGTGCCGTCGATGCCCGCCCCGCACGATCTGCGCCGCCCGGTCCGGCTGCTCGCCGGCCTGTACGTGTGCGGCGACCACCGCGACACCAGCACCGTCCAGGGCGCCCTGTACTCGGGCCGCCGCGCCGCCCAGGCGATCCTCGCCGACCTGGGCGTCCAGTCCTGGCACTCGGCCCCGGAGGTGATCCGCAAGGCGGCCTGACCCCCGCCGCCCTCAGCCCAGCGCGGCCACCCGGTCCCGGTAGTTGCGCACCGCGGCGGCGTCCCGGTACGGCTCCAGGCGGCGCTCGAAGTCGCGTACGTACTCGACCGCGCGCGCCGAGCGCATCTCGCTGGCCTGCTGGGCCGCCTCCGCGCCCAGCGCGCACGCCTGGTCGAGCTCGCCGAGGCCGAGCCGGGCCGTGGCGAGCACGACCCGGCAGAACAGCCGGGACCGGGCATAGCCGGGCGCGCGCAGCTGCAGCGAGCGCTCGGCGTGCTGGGCGGCCGCGCGGTACTGCTGGAGGTCGCGGTGGCAGTGGCCGAACTCGTCGGCGAGCTGCGCCTCGTCGAAGAAGCGCGCCCAGTGCGGCACGTCGTCGCCCGGCCGCGCGCTCTCCAGGGCCCGCTCGGCCCGCACGAGCGAGGCGGTGCACGCCCGCACCTCGCCGAGCACCCCGTGCCCGCGCGCCTCCACCGCGTTCAGGAGCGACTGCACGACGGGCGGAGCCGCCGACCCGACGCCCTGCTGGGCGACCCGGGCCAGCTGCACCGCCTCGCGGCCGTGCCCCAGATAGACCGCCTGCCGGCTCATGGTGACCAGCACGTACGAGCCGTACGCCCGGTCCCCCGCCGCCTGGGACAGCCGCAGCGCCTGCACGAAGTACCGCTGGGCGAGCCCGTGCGCGGCGATGTCGTACGAGGTCCAGCCGGCCAGTCTGGTCAGGTCCGCCGCGGCCGCGAAGAGCCGGCGCCCCACGTTCTCGCCGTACGTGCCGCGCAGCATCGGCTCGGCCTCGTGCTCCAGATAGCGCACCAGGGCCTGGCGCGCGTGCCCGCCGCCGTAGGCGTGGTCCAGGGTGCGGAACAGCTCGCCGACCGAGCGGAGCGCCGCGATGTCCCCGCTGGTCACCCGCTGGCCGGGGCCGCGGTCGGTGGTCCGCTGGCGGGGTACGGAGGGGCGGCCCTGGACCGGGATGCGGGTCACGTTGCCCTGTGGGTTCGGCTCGCCGCGGCTCACCCGGTCGTCCGCCCGCCCGATCAGCCAGTCTCTGCTGGGGACCACCAGGCCCGCCGGGGTGAACGCGATCTTGCGGAGCTCTGCGTGGCTGCCCGAGTCCTTGCGCCAGAGCCCGCTGACGATGTCGACGGCCTCCTCGGGCGTCGCCGCGAACTCCAGGCCCGCGTACACGGGAGCGCAGGCGTCGAGCCCGAGGTCCTGTGCGGAGAGCCGTCGGCCGAGCCGCCGGGTGAACACCTCGGCGATCAGCGCGGGTGTGGTGCCGCGCGGTTGCTGGCCGCGCAGCCACCGCGTCACCGAGGTCTTGTCGTAGCGCAGATCCAGGCCGTGCTCCAGACCGAGCTGGTCAACGCGACGGGCGAGCCCGGCATTGGAGAACCCGGCTTCTGCGATCAGTGCGGCGAGCTGGCGGTTGGGGGTGCGCTGCGAGGGTCGTTCCGTCATCAGCTCTGCGTTCTCCTGCCTTCCGGGCCAATCTTGCAGCCCTCATGGAACGGCGAGAATTTAGCGGTCAATACGGCTGGTGCCGCCACGTTCGCCCCGCATTCATCCGATCGTGTGGTGACGTGCCGTTTCTGCCCGGGTCTGGGGGCTGTGCGGAGGCCCTCGAACACGGTCGTACAGTGAATGAGGGCGCGCACCGCATTGCATCCGCAGTGCATCCGAGAAGTTCGACAGGGGAGCTGGCGTGAACGAGCTGCGATTTGTCCGGCTGGGATTCGGCGAGGACGCGGTCGAGTACCAGGAGGCCTGGGACGAGCAGCGCCGGGTGCACGCGGCCCGGTTCGCCGACGAGATTCCGGACACCTGCCTGCTGCTGGAGCACCCGCCGGTCTACACCGCGGGCCGGCGCACCGAGGACAGCGAGCGCCCCCTGGACGGAACCCCGGTCATCGACGTCGACCGCGGCGGCAAGATCACCTGGCACGGCCCCGGCCAGCTCGTCGGCTACCCGATCCAGAAGCTGCCCCGCCCGGTGGACGTCGTCGCGCACGTACGCCGCCTCGAAGAGGCCCTGATCCGTACCTCCGCCGATTTCGGCCTGGCGACCACCCGGGTCGAGGGCCGCAGCGGCGTCTGGGTGCTCGGCGACCCGGTCGAGCAGCGCCCCAGGCTCGGAGGCCTCTCGCTCGACTTCGACCCGCGCCTGAACGACGACGAGTTCGACGCCCGCCTCAACGGCCCCGAGTACGCGCCCTCCAACGCCGGCCAGCGCCGCGAGGACCGCAAGCTGGCGGCCATCGGCATCCGCGTCGCCAAGGGCGTCACGATGCACGGCTTCTCGTTCAACGTGAACCCGGACAACACCTGGTTCGACCGGATCGTGCCGTGCGGGATCCGCGATGCGGGTGTGACGTCGCTCTCGTACGAACTGGGCCGCGAGGTGACCATCGCGGAGGTTCTCCCGGTGGCCGAAAAGCACCTGCGCGACATCCTGGAGAACGCGGAACTCGCCCCGCGAGAGATCGAGCGGGCCTCCGCGTAGGCATACCCGGCCCCGTCCGGCCTTGAGGACGAGCGCCCTTGAGGCGCGACCGGGGGCCCGGGGGCGGAGCCCCCAGGGAATGCAACCGGACCCCGCAGGGGTTACCCCCGGCGGGAGCCGCACCTCGCCCAAGCAAACAACGGGCGTACCCTGGGGTACGCCGAAGAATCGAAGTCACAGGGAGCCGGACGTGTCCGCAGTCGCACCCGACGGACGCAAGATGCTGCGCCTGGAGGTCCGGAACAGCCAGACCCCCATCGAGCGCAAGCCCGAGTGGATCAAGACCCGGGCGAAGATGGGCCCCGAGTACAACCAGCTGCAGAAACTGGTGAAGAGCGAGGGGCTGCACACGGTCTGCCAGGAGGCGGGCTGTCCGAACATCTTCGAGTGCTGGGAGGACCGCGAGGCGACCTTCCTCATCGGCGGCGACCAGTGCACCCGGCGCTGCGACTTCTGCCAGATCGACACGGGCAAGCCCGAGGCGCTCGACCGTGACGAGCCCCGCCGCGTCGGCGAGTCGGTCGTCACGATGGACCTGAATTACGCCACCATCACCGGCGTCGCCCGCGACGACCTGGCGGACGGCGGTGCCTGGCTGTACGCGGAGACGGTGCGCCAGATCCACGCGCAGACCGCCGGGCGCGCCGAGGGCCGCACCAAGGTCGAGCTCCTGGCCCCCGACTTCAACGCGGTCCCCGAGCAGCTGGAAGAGGTCTTCTCCTCCCGCCCGGAGGTCTTCGCGCACAACGTCGAGACGGTGCCGCGGATCTTCAAGCGGATCCGCCCCGGCTTCCGTTACGAGCGCTCCCTCGACGTGATCACCAAGGCCCGCGACTACGGCCTGATCACCAAGTCGAACCTGATCCTCGGCATGGGCGAGACCCGCGAGGAGATCAGCGAGGCGCTGCAGCACCTGCACGACGCGGGGTGCGAACTCATCACGATCACCCAGTACCTGCGCCCCTCCGTGCGCCACCACCCCGTCGAGCGCTGGGTGAAGCCGCAGGAGTTCGTGGAGCTGAAGGAGGAGGCCGACGAGATCGGCTTCTCCGGTGTGATGTCGGGTCCGCTGGTCCGCTCCTCCTACCGTGCGGGCCGGCTGTACCAGCAGGCGATGGAAGCCCGGAGCGCCGCCACCACCGCGTGAGCCCGGTCGCGTACCGCACGGACTGCGTGAACCCGCTCACAAGCGGCTACTGATCAGTAATGGCCGATATGACGCGGCCCGTACCTTCCCCGCAGGTCGGGGCATGCGTACGGGCCGCGTCAACGTTTTCCCGGTCCATATCAATGTTTCATTGGCGTTTGACCGCTCGGACACGCCCTGGTAACACCAATCAGTGACCCTGGCTTTACGCACCGCACATGCCCCCACAGCCATCGCCCGTTTCTGACTTCCCGTCCCGAGGGGGGACCTCGACGATGCAGGCCGCTACCGCTCCGCAGACCGTGCGAGCCACCACGCTTCCGTCCGTCACCGGCGCGCTGCGCGCCATGGAGTCGCTGATCATGGGCTCCGGCCAGCGCACCGCCCGCCGCAACGCCTGGACCGCGGTTCTGGAGGACCGGCGCCGGGCCAAGGACCGCGTCGAGGCCCAGCACGTACTGGAGGCCGTGGCCACCCGTCGCTCCTAGGCCACGTAAACTTCCTGGTATGGCGAGGAAGGCAACCGCAGAGAGCGCTGCGAACGATGCGAATGCGGGGCGACTGAAGCAGATCGCCCTGACCTACAAGATGACCCGCAAGGCCGATTCCAAGATCGGACTTGTCATCGCCGGCGTGGGAATCGTCGTCCTCGGCGTCTTCCTCGCGATCGGTTTCCTGCTGGGGCACCCGGTCTATCTCGGCATTCTGGGCCTCCTGGTGGCCGTGCTCGCGATGGCGATCGTCTTCGGGCGGCGTGCCGAGCGGGCGGCGTTCGGTCAGATGGAGGGCCAGCCGGGCGCGGCGGCCGCCGTGCTGCAGAACATCGGGCGCGGCTGGACGACCACGCCGGCCGTGGCGATGAACCGCAGCCAGGACGTCGTCCACCGGGCCGTCGGCCGGGCCGGCGTCGTGCTCGTGGCCGAGGGCAACCCGAACCGGGTGAAGTCCCTGCTGGCCGCCGAGAAGAAGAAGATGGCCCGCATCGTGGTGGACGTCCCGGTCCACGACGTGATCGTCGGTGACGGCGAGGGCCAGGTGCCGCTGAAGAAGGTGCGCACCACGCTCCTGAAGTACCCCCGCGTGCTGTCCGGCCCGCAGGTGACCGCGGCCAACGACCGGCTGCGCGCCATGGGTGACCTGATGAGCAACATGCCGCTGCCGAAGGGCCCGATGCCCAAGGGCACGCGGATGCCGCGCGGCGGAAAGATGCGCTGACCCTCACCTCGTAGACAAACGAAGGCGGCCCGGACCGACATGGTCCGGGCCGCCTTCTGACGTCTGCGGGGATCCTTCTGGCGTCCGCGGGGATGGTGACGTCTGCGGGCCTCAGATCCTGACCTGAACCGCGCGGGCCAGGCGGTCGTGCAGGCCGCGGCCGTCGCGGTCCCAGATCAGCGCGGGGATCGCCAGGCACAGCAGTACGGTGCGGACGGCGACCCGGACGATGCCGAGCCGGCCGCCCTCCTCGGCGACCACGCGCAGGCCGAGCAGCCGCTTGCCGGGGGTGAACCCGACGGTCCCGACCGTCAGCACGCCGAGCACCAGGAACACGAGCAGCGCCCAGTTGCTCGCGCTCTGCGGGTTGCCGCGGGCGATCAGCTGGTAGGCGATCAGGGCGCACAGGCCCCAGTCGATGAAGATGGCGCCGAAGCGCCGGCCCAGCGGCGCCACCGAGCCGGGCCCGTCCTTGGGCAGACCGAGCCGCTCGCCCCGGTAGCCGAAGTCGACGCCCATCTCCTCGGCGGCCGCGCGGGGCCCCGAGAGCCACGATCCGATTGCTTGCCTGTTGTCCACGGATCCCACGGTACTGCGCCCGTTTTCGATCACTTCGGCCCGGGTCAGTCTTGGCAGCTTCGTCACCAGCCCGGTTAACTTGGGCGAAACAAACGGGTCACGCTTGAGAAATCCCGCCTGCCTATGGTCGGGTCCAGCGTGTGCCACCGCACTGGCCGCACGACCGAGCTGCAACCCCGCCCCTCCCCGGGTGGGAGTAGGAGGAGTTGGATGTTCCAGAACGCCGACGACGCGAAGAAGTTCATCGCGGACAACGACGTCAAGTTCGTCGACGTCCGGTTCTGCGACCTGCCGGGCGTGATGCAGCACTTCACGATCCCCGCGAAGGCGTTCGACCCGGCGGAGGAGCTCGCCTTCGACGGCTCGTCGATCCGCGGCTTCCAGGCCATCCACGAGTCCGACATGGCGCTGCGCCCGGACCTGTCGACGGCGCGTCTGGACCCGTTCCGCCGGGACAAGACGCTGAACATCAACTTCTTCATCCACGACCCGATCACGGGCGAGCAGTACAGCCGCGACCCGCGCAACATCGCCAAGAAGGCCGAGGCCTACCTCGCCTCCACCGGCATCGCGGACACCGCGTACTTCGGCCCCGAGGCCGAGTTCTACGTCTTCGACTCGGTACGTTTCGAGACCTCCGCGAACCAGGGCTTCTACCACATCGACTCCGAGGCCGGCGCCTGGAACACCGGTGCGGTCGAGAACAACCGCGGCTACAAGGTCCGTTACAAGGGCGGCTACTTCCCGGCCCCGCCGGTCGACCACTTCGCCGACCTGCGTGCCGAGATCTCCCTGGAGCTGGAGAACTCCGGCCTCCAGGTCGAGCGCCAGCACCACGAGGTCGGCACGGCCGGCCAGGCCGAGATCAACTACAAGTTCAACACGCTGCTCGCCGCGGCCGACGACCTGATGCTCTTCAAGTACATCGTGAAGAACGTCGCCTGGCGCAACGGCAAGACCGCGACCTTCATGCCGAAGCCGATCTTCGGCGACAACGGCTCGGGCATGCACGTCCACCAGTCCCTGTGGGCCGGCGGCGACCCGCTGTTCTACGACGAGCAGGGCTACGCGGGCCTCTCGGACACCGCCCGCTACTACATCGGCGGCATCCTCAAGCACGCTCCGTCGCTGCTGGCGTTCACGAACCCCACCGTCAACTCCTACCACCGCCTGGTCCCGGGCTTCGAGGCGCCGGTCAACATGGTGTACTCGCAGCGCAACCGCTCCGCCGCGATGCGCATCCCGATCACGGGCTCCAACCCGAAGGCCAAGCGCGTCGAGTTCCGTGCCCCGGACCCGTCCTCGAACCCGTACCTCGCGTTCTCCGCGCTGCTCCTCGCCGGCCTGGACGGCATCAAGAACAAGATCGAGCCGGCCGAGCCGATCGACAAGGACCTCTACGAGCTGGCTCCCGAGGAGCACGCCAACGTCCAGCAGGTCCCGACCTCGCTCCCGGCCGTCCTGGAGGCCCTGGAGGCCGACAACGAGTACCTGCAGGCCGGCGGTGTCTTCACCTCCGACCTGATCGAGACCTGGATCGACTACAAGCGCACGGCGGAAATCGCCCCGATCCAGCTCCGCCCGCACCCGCACGAGTTCGAGCTGTACTTCGACATCTAGAAAGTAAAGCTCGAACTCGGCGGGTAGTTGGCCGAAGGACTCCCCCGAGCGTCTGCCTCCAGCAGGACCTGCTGAAGGCAGACGCTCGATCTGCTCGTAGGGGCACTGGGCTGCCGACGGCTGCGGAGTCAGTCTCCCTCCGGCGTTACCCACCACGGATCGTATTCGCGCACGAGCGGCTGGGTAGCTGGATGGTGGCGCAAACCGTGAGGCCCTGAAACGGGAGCTTCGGGCATGTCGATAAGCCAATCCAGCACGGCATCGGACTGCATGTCCGGGTGTTCCAGGTCGTCGATCAAGGCATCAGGACCACGGGAGTCGTACGGCTGTGGCAGCGTGAAACCAGCTTCGACAGCATCGCGGACAATCTCTTCGCAGATCGCACGCCACCGTCCCTGGCCCCACCAATGACACGTATAGCTTGTCGAGCCCCCGATCGTCATCAGCCTCAAAGTGGTATCCGGACCAAGAAGTTCGCTGTCGAGGCGTTGCCATTTACGGATCTGCTCACGCACCGTCGACTGCACCTCCGGCCATCCGTCGCCGAACAGGGAGGAGACAGTCCGACCGTTGGGGAGTTCCCAGTCTGTATCAGTCAGTGACTGCTCGATCCCGTCCCAGTCGATACCTTCGTACGGGCAGACATGAGGCAGCACCGCGCGAGTCACCGCAATGTTCACTCGAGCCATCAGCACGTCCGAGGGAAGATGGTGAGCCTCCACAGCCGTTTCATTGCGCCAGCACCAGGCCGCAATACCCAGAGCCGCTGCATCGGGCACCGGATCCGGGTGCACGTTGCGGCCCGCCATACCGACAACCCAGCGCAGATAGGTGCTGAGATCGGGGTGCTGTACAGCTTCCTTGACGATGTCTGCAACCGGGATCTTCCGGTAGGAGGCTGCCGGGCCGAAGAGGGACAGTAGCGATTCTGCTTCGAACGCCTCCGCGGCTTCTGGATCAGCCCCCTCCACCACACGGACGCGAGTTGCATCGAGCAATCCCAACGCGCCAGCTCGATGTTGGACCACCGTGACCGCCTCGTCGCCCTGGAGGGTGACCGTGAGTTCGACCTCTTCATCGAGTGCGGGAAAAGACTCCGGGAAATCGCCGCATACGTCTTCGTAGGGAAGAAATCGGAGCCGGCTTTCACGCGGGTAGTACTCGATGTCCAGCGCGGCGCTGGTACGCCACAGCGTGGCGAAGAGCATCGGGCCAGTTTCGGCATCCCAGTCCGAATCGTATTCGTCCGGGACCTCCCAGCCAGCCCAGTCGAGCGGGCCAAGCACTTCCATGAGCCGGTCTACGTACTCGCCCCACTGTTCGGTGTCCGGGCGACCCACTTGCCTCTCGGGTGCTGCTGCCTGGCTGCCCAGCTGACCGATGAGAGCTGCCGTACGTCTGCTGAAGAGCGATTCGGCCGACTCACCTTCCTCCGGGGTGACACCGGTGACGCTGTTGAGATACGCCGTATCGTCTGCCAGTTCCTGCTTGCGGCAGCGCGCGCACAAGTATCTGTACGGCTTACCCCACTTGGCGGAGTAGCGCGTCAGTGAGCGACTCTGTCGGCAGTCACGACACGGCCCATAGCCCTTCTTGGGCCACCACAGCCACCAGTCGCCGTCGTAGTCGCCGGGCGAGGGCACCATCCCGCGGCCCAGTAGCGTGTGGGCAAGTGCCTCCAGGCTGCCGCCGTTCCTGTGAGGCACCTTTGCGTACAACTGATCATGCGCCGCAAGCAGTTCGTCGTCCGTGACCGCCTCTTCTCCCTGTAAGCGGCGCCGCACGGATACCGCTGCGGCGAGTGCTTGGACGGCGGGATCATCCCGCCGAAGTGACTGCCTGCTGCTTTCGACGACGGCCATCGCCTTGTCGACATCGGCTTCAGTGATTCCAGTGCTCCCCATGCTCCAGAGCTTACGGGCGACCTCTGACAGGGCTTTGAGTCAGTCTCCGGCGAGGTCACCAGTGCGCGGACATGCCGGGTCTGGTTCACGGAGCACATCGTTTGTCTCTTTCCGGGAGAATACGCAAAGCCATGACAGTGCCGTCCTCACCGAAGGAGACCGCGCCCCACTTCGGAGCGGTGGCACCATTCGGCAGCGTGGAGCGGAGCTCGTATGCACGGCGCCGGTACGCCTCGACCCTCCCTTCAACCAGAAGCTGATACAGGTCCTCTGCCATCCCTGAGAACGCCTCGACGCGGGTCCTGTTCAACCTGAAGACCTGGTCAGTACCGAAGAAGCGTGTCGCGCCGAAGCCATGCTCTGCGTCCCGGACACTGGATGATCCTGCGAATGTTCGCTGTCCGTAGTGCTTGCGGCCCTGATCGCTGGTCAAGTACTGCGCGATCTCCATGCCAGCGCCGGCGAATGCCAGTTGGCCCGCGGCACCGGTTCGGGCAAGTACCTGACCAAACCATGCGCGATCTTTTCGTGGAATGAGGAAGCCGTCATGGAAGCCTTCCTCGCCAGCGCGGGCAGGCACTCTCACAGCGTTGACATACGGGGGGTTCCGCTTCGATGGCACAACGTCCGCACTGTCGCGTCCTGTAATCGATCGCTCAGGTAACAGCCCCTGGCCCGGTGCCTGCAGAGCGTGGACTGTGATGCCCTCCTTGGCTAGCAGTTCGGTGGACATCAAGAGGCAGGGCGTGGTGTTCCACTCGGCGAGGTGAAAATGTTCAGCGCGCTCACTGGCCCTGGCCAGTTGCTTGAAGGCTGAGCGGTCAGTCTTCCCCGTGCTCTTGGTCGTCTTCTGGTGATTTCCGTTGACCGTCACCACGAAGAGCCGGGACGGTTCGCCGGGCTTCCATGCCTCGATGAAGAAGTCAGGCCGTGGTCGAGCGCCCAGGGAAGGCCGCGGGCCGGAGCGCGCGAATCCAGCCAGCAGGACCGACTCGGCATCGACAGTCGAGACCAGATGATCCGGGAAGCGGGCCCGCACCGTGCGCTCTGCGACTGCCAACCCCAGCGCTCGTCCCAACTCCCGGGCCTGCATCCCCCTGTAGGAGAGTTCTGGGTTCTGCCCCTCCTCGGTGAGAGCCAGGTAGCCACTGACACCGGCTCCCAGGGCCTGGCAGTACTTCAGGGCCTGCCAGTGCTCGGCCAAGCCTCTTCCGCGCCCATGACGAGCCAGAGTGGCCGCTCGCGCGAAGACGCCGAGCAACTCCCAAGGCGTGGTGGCAAGATCGTTCCGTTCGGCCGTCTGTAGCGGTTCCAACCCGGGCTTACGAGGAACTCGTTCCTCCTCGCCTCGCTCGCGTGCACGTTTGCGGGCGATGGCTGTGGCTGCCTTGTCGGTGTCCATCACCAGCGAGGCTGTCGAATTGACGCGTACGGGGATCTGGTGACGCAGTAGTGCGAGGATGCTTTCCGCAGGTACTGACATGGCGTGTCACGGTATGGAGGGGAGAGCGGGCGCACGCAAGTGCGCATGGGCGCCCAGGGGACTCCCGGTAGGTGGACTGCCGCTCGGATGGTGCCCCTCCGGTCCGCAGCCCCGGCGGGTGCACAGTGTGCACCCGTTGTGCACCAGGCCCGTCATCAAGGTCACATACTCGCAGGTCAGAATGGCTTCCGTGCTGTACTTCGACATCTAAGCCCCCGCGGCTCCGCGACACCCCGAACCCTGCTGCCCCTCCCGGGCGGCGGGGCTCGGCGCGTTTTCCGGTTCGGTCCCCCCATTGGGTGGATCACCGTACGCGGCGGTCCCCTTGGGGGATCCGTGCGGGAAAGTAGGCGGATTCCTAGCTAGGGGGCGGCATGGCGGAGGTGTTGGGCGGGCAGCCCGTCGATGAGCAACTGCGGTACCGGTCAAGCTCGTTGGAGGCGGTGCAGCGGCGGCCGGTGACCACACGGACCATGGCGCGGCGGCTGCCTCAGCTCGTGCGGAAGGCGCTGGCGCTGGCTTGGCGGGTGGACCGGCGCGCCGTGCTCGTGCTGCTCTGCTGCCAGGCGCTCTCGGGGTTCTTCGAGGCGTTCGGGCTGCTCGCCACGACGCGTACGATCACCGCGCTGATCGCGAGCGGCGACATCGCGCACCGGCTGCGCGATGCGCTGCCGTCCATCGCGGTGCTGGCCGGGGCGGCCGGGCTGCGGGCGCTGCTCGGGATCGTGGTGGTGAACATCTCCGGCCGGCTCTCGCCGCGGATCTCCCGCGAGGCCGAGATGCAGATGCTCGGGGCCGCCGTACAGGCCGAGTTGTCGGCGTACGACCAGCCCGGGTTCAACGACAAGCGCGAGGCGGCCGACCGGGGCGCCGAGGTCGCCCAGCAACTGCTCACCGACTCGCAGGACCTGATGGCGTGCGTGGCCTCACTGGTCGCGGCGGCCGGGGTCGTGACCGTCCTTCATCCGGCGCTGCTCCCCCTGCTCCTGCTCGCCGCGCTGCCGCAGGGCATCGCCGGGGTGAAGGCCGCGCGGGTGCACTACGAGGCGTCGCGGGCGATGAGCGCCGAGCGGCGCACGCTGAGTCTGCTGCGCTGGTTCGTGATCGACAAGGACACCGCCGACCAGCTGCGGTCCTGCACGATGGCGGACTTCCTGCTCGACCGGTACCGGGCGATCGGGCGGCGGGTAGACGCGGCGACCGACAAGGCCGTGCACCAGGGCGCCCGTTACTCGGTGACCGGCGCCCTGGCGGGCGGGCTCGCGGCGGGCCTGGTGTGGGGCGCGCTCGCCTGGCTGCTCGGGTCGGGGCGGATGTCGGTGGCGTCGGCGGGCACCGCGGTGTTCGCGCTGCGCACGGTCGCCTCCTCGCTGCACGGTGTCGTCGGGTACGGGACGCGGCTGTTCCGGACCGGGCTGTACCTGGACGACTGGGCGGAGTTCATCGAGGAGGCCGGCGGGCACCGGATGGCGCGCGGCACACTGGCGCCGCCCGCGCCGGACGTCGTACGGGCCGAGTCGCTGACGTACCGCTATCCCGGCAGCGAGCGGCCCGCCCTGGAGAAGGTGACGGTCGAGGTGCGCAAGGGCGAGGTGCTGGCGCTCGTCGGCGAGAACGGGTCCGGCAAGACCACCCTCAGCAAGCTGCTCACCGGCCTTTATCTGCCCAGCGAAGGGGCGGTGACCTGGGACGGGGTCGGGGTGGAGCGGTGCGATCCGCTGGCCCTGTGGCGGCAGACCGCCGTCGTGCCGCAGGACTTCGCGCACTGGCCGATGTCCGCGCGCGACAACATCACGCTGGGGCAGCCGCACGGGGGCGACGAGTCGGTGCGCCGGGCCGCCGCCCACTCCGGCGCTGCGGAGGTCGTCGACGGGCTGCGCAGCGGGCTCGACACGCTGCTCGCGCGGGAGTGGTTCGGGGGTGTGGAGCTGTCCGGCGGGCAGTGGCAGCGGATCGCGATCGCGCGGGCCTTCCACCGCCCGGCCGGGCTGCTCGTGATGGACGAGCCCACGAGCGCCCTTGACGCGCGCGCCGAGCACCGCATCTTCACCGGCCTGCGCACGATCGCCCGTGACCGGGCGGTGGTCCTGGTGACCCACCGCCTCGCGAACGTCGCCATCGCGGACCGCATCGTCGTCCTCGACCGGGGCCGCGTCATCCAGGAGGGCACCTTCACCCAACTCGTCGCAGACGAAGGCCTGTTCAAGGAGCTGTGGACGCTCCAGAACGACCGGGGAGGAGTGCCGGGGCAGCGGGAGGGTGCGTAAACGCACCGGGGCCTATGCAAAAGGCCGGCCCCTCACGCACCCGGGCCCGCCGCCCACTTCTGCTCGACCTTGCCAAGGCGCCAGTACGCCAGCGCGGCCGCCCACACCACCACGAACAGGCCGACGATGACGAAGCCGACGTTGTCCAGGTTGAGGCCGGCGATCCAGCCGCTGACCGGGTCGGTGAGGTCGAGCTTCTCGTGCAGGACGCCGACCAGTTCGATGGTGCCGATGAAGAAGGCCACCGCGATCGACAGGCCGGTGATGGTGAGGTTGTAGTAGACCTTGCGGACCGGGTTCGAGAACGCCCACTGGTAGGCGAAGTTCATGAACGTGCCGTCGAGGGTGTCGAAGAGGCTCATCCCGGCCGCGAACAGCAGCGGCAGGCACAGGATCGCGTACCAGGGCAGTCCGGCGGCGGCGCCGGTGCCGGCCATCACCATCAGGGTGACCTCGGTCGCGGTGTCGAAGCCGAGGCCGAAGAGGAAGCCGAGCGGGAACATCTGGCCGGGCCGCGAGATGGACCTGGTGAAGCGGCCCAGGATGCGGTTCATGAAGCCCCGCGAGTCCAGGTGCGCTTCGAGCTCCTTCTCGTCGTACGCACCCGCCCGCATGGCCCGGAACACCTTCAGGATGCCGAACAGGGCCACCAGGTTGAGGGCCGCGATGAGGTAGAGGAAGGAGCCGGAGGCGGTGGTTCCCACCACGCCCATCACCTGGTGGGTGGTGGAGTCCTCGTTCATCAGGGTGCCCGCGAGCTGGGCGCCGCCCGCCACCAGGGCCGTGAGGACCACGACCACGCTGGAGTGGCCGAGCGCGAACCAGAAGCCCACGGACACCGGCCGCTTGCCGTCGGCCATCAGTTTGCGGGTGGTGTTGTCGATGGCCGCGATGTGGTCGGCGTCGAAGGCGTGCCGCATGCCGAGGGTGTACGCGGTGATGCCGAGGCCGATGCCGTACGTCTTGGTGCCGACCGCGTAGTGCTCGGGGGCCACCAGCAGGAACAGGACGCCGAAGGCGACGACATGGAGGGCGGCTATCACCGCGAGCAGGACGGCGGTGCGGACGGTGTCCTCGCGCCGCCAGTGGAAGGACGGCGCGGCGGCGGCGCCCGTCTCGGGGGATGTGCGAATGGGCAGGGTCATGCGGGTCACGCTCCAGCACCTCGTGGATCACTTCGTGAGATGCCGCGGCCGGTCTCCTGGCTGACGGGCGGGTGCCTCCGTCCCGGCCTTCCCGGGCAGATGGATCCTGGCCAGTGGCGTCACAAGGGGACGGCGGCTCCCCGGAACCCGGGGAACCCGATCACAGTGGCGAGGGCCGCTCCGGTTTCGCACCGGTCTTCCCGAACACCACGGCCCGGTCACCCTAGACGCTGGGGAGTTGCCTGCCTACCTGCACACCTGTGCCGGTATCGAAGATCACACGGGCCACCCGGGCACGGCCCTGCGAGGATGCGCGCACGCATCCGCTCCGGCCGCCCGCAGCAGCCGTAGGGAGTTGACGGCCGGCCCGGATCACGCCTGCGGCTTCCCGAAGGCGTGACCGGGCCGTGGTGCGGGGCTCAGCGCCCGTCGTAGATCAGCGCACGCACCATCCGGCAGGTCGTCTCCGACGGCGGGTGCACTCCGATGAGCGCGGCCACGGTGCGTATCTTGCGGTCCGGCGCCTGCTCCGGCCGGTACACCCCCGTGTCGAGCAGGGCGATGGCCAGTCGCATGGCCTTCAGACGCCGGTTGTGGGACTCGTACCACACGCGCGGACGCCCGGCGGGAAGCGGCACCTTGTGAAGAGGCTGGAGGGACAACTGTTTCGGGGCGTGCGAGGTGAGTACGGCAGCGGTCATGGGCATCCTCCTGGGCAGTCGGGAACCCTCACTTACTGCCTCAATTTTACTGGGGGGCACTGACAATCGGCCCTGGCCAGCCGGGCTTTGGGGGCGGACCGCGGGTAGCCTGGCGGGCATGGAGATCTGGATCAACCCGGCCTGTTCGAAGTGCCGCAGCGCGGTGGACCTGCTGGACGCTGAGGGCGCCGAGTACACGGTGCGCCGCTACCTCGAAGACGTGCCCTCGCCCGACGAGATCCGGGCCGTGCTCGACCGGCTCGGCCTCGAACCGTGGGACATCACGCGCACGCAGGAGGCCGCGGCGAAGGAGCTGGGACTGGGGGACTGGCCTCGCGACGCCGACTCCCGCGAGCGGTGGGTTTCCGCGCTCGCCGAGCACCCCAAGCTGATTCAGCGGCCGATCATCACGGCGGACGACGGGTCTGCGGTGGTTGCCCGCACCGACGAGGCCGTGCGCGACGCGCTGTCCCGCTGAGTTCGCGGGGAGCGGCTTCCCGTGCGGGGTGCGGCCCCCTCGCGGGGTGCCGGTTTTCGGCTGCGGACCGGCTGTGGCCGGTCGCTCCCCCAAGCTCTCGGTTTCTCCCTCATGAACAGGGGACCCCATCGCGGCGGAGCCGCACCATGTCACAGCCCCGCGCCCCTAGCAGGATGCAGGTACCGCAGTCGGCTTCCACAAGTCCGCTCAGCCCCTGCCCAACTGCGCCTCCGCGTCCGCCAGCAGCTCCGTGATGCGTGCCCCGAACCGTACGTCGCACGGGTGCGGCACCCCGGTTCGGGCCGCGTCCAGCAGGGCGTCGATCGCTCCCGCGAACGCGTCCAGCGCGCCGCCCCAGCCCGGCATCACCTCCGCGCCCGACTCGCCCAGTACCGAGACCTCGACGCCCGCGGCCGCCGGGGGTGCGGTGAAGCTCAGGTCGGCGGTACTGGAGGCGCCCGAGGTGTGGCGCAGGATCAGGTGCGCGGTGTCGCCGGGGCCCGCCGCGGCCGTCAGCGCGGTCACCTCGCCGAGCACCCCGGTCAGCACGGCGAGCGCGTGCGGGCCCACGTCCCAGAGCGCTCCCTTCTCACCCCGCCAGGGCGACGCGGCGTACGGACCGCGCTCCGCGCCCGGAGTGAACAGCGACCCGTACCACTGGGCCCGTCCGGTGAACCAGCCGTCCACGGCGGCCTGTTGGGCCACCCACGCCGCGGTCTCCTTCGCGAACCGCAGCGTGAAGAAGACGACGGAGGCGACCCGGGCGCGCCCGGCCGCGTCGGCCAGCTCGCGGGCGCCCGCCACGCTCGTCGCGACCGGCTTGTCCAGGAGCAGGTGGCAGCCCGCCTGTGCGGCCCGTATCGCCAGCGGGGCCTGGACGTCCGGCGGCAGCGCGAAGGCGACGGCGTCGCAGTCCGCGAACAGCGCGTCGGCGTCCTCGTACACCGCCACCCCGTGCTCCTCCGCGAGCGCGGCCGCCGCCTCGGGGCGCCTCCCCCACACGCCCGCGAAGTCGACACGGGGGTGCGCGGCGAGCGCCGGGGCGTGCGTGGCGACGGCCCAGGGGCCGGTGCCGAGGAGGCCGATGCGGGTGGGGCCGGCAGTCTGGTTCATAGGGACCAGTCTGCCGGGCGCGGAATTCAGGTGGCGGGGCGAGGGGGGTGGAATGTTACGTTTCCGGGGCCGGCCGCGGGACTCCGGCGCGACTTCCGGGACTTGCCTCTACAGCAAACATTTCGCTGCTCGCGCCCCCATTCCCCGGCCGGCTTCCACTTCACGCACGGGGGACCTCCATGGCTCAGGAGAGCTACGCCGACCTCGTGGCGGCCGAGGACGTACTGCTCTTCGTCAATGCCGCCGTGACCGCCACCGGGCAGCGCGAATTCCGCTCGGCCGCCGGCGAGCAGCGGCTCTCGCTCGCCTTCCTCCACGAGTACGTGCGGGTCAACCACCGCAGGGTGTACGCCGCCGTGCTCGCCCTGGACATCAACGACCACAACGCGGCGCTGATCGTCCGCCACCTCCTGGAGAGCGCGGGCGAGGCGAGCCCCGAGGAGAAGCGCACCGAGGGGCGGCTGATCGCGGCCCGGCTCGCGGTGCTCCCGCCGCAGCGGGTGTACCGGCTGCTGCGCGCGCTGCGGACGGCGAAGGTCAACAACCGGCGCACCCGCGCGATCTTCCGCGACTGGCTGGCGGCCCGCCCGGACCCGGCGTTCGACGCGGTGAAGTACCGGGGCGGCCTGAAGTCCGCGGCCCGGCATGCCCATCTCCCTTACGGAGGTGGCGAGTTGGGGGACTTCCTGTTCCGGCCCGGCCGCCGGCCCCGTTACGAGCACCCCCTGCTCGACGCCCACCGCCGCGCGCACTACGAGCAGGCCGCCCTGTACAAGCTGCCGTTCACCGTCGCCGAGGGGTTCGCGGCCCGGCACGGGGTGCCGCGCGAGGTGTTCCTGGAGCGGATCGGGTCCCGTACCACCCGCCTGGAGCGGCTGCGCATCCAGGCGCGGGCCGGGGCCGCCCCCGCCGACCTGGCCACGATGCCGCTGACCCGGCTCGCTCTGTACGTCCTCTCGCTCGGCCTCGACGAGCGGGCGCGGCGCCGGGCCGAGCTGACGGGCGCGCTGCGGGCCTCGGCGCTGCGCGCGGCCGGGCCGCACGCGGGAACGTGGGGCCGCGTCTCGGCGGTGCTCGACGACAGCTACTCCTCCGCCGGCTCCGGCGAGAAGCGTCGCCGCCCGCTCGCGGTGGCCCTGGCCTGCCACTTCCTCCTGGCCGCGCTGGCCGGCGCGGGGGCGTACCGCGGCCGCTGGACCTCGGGCGGCACGGATCCGCTGCTGGTCCGGCCCCTCGGCGCGACCCCGCTCGGCTCCCGCGTCCTGGACGCGCTCGACGACTCCCCCGAGCGACTCGTGATCGTCTCCGACGGCTGGGACAACGCGCCGCCGGGCCTCGCGGGCGAGGTGCTGCGGGTGTGGCGCACCCGGCTCGACCCGGACCGCCGCACCCGCGTCGTCCACGTGAACCCCGTATACGACGCGGACGGCTTCGACGTGCGCCGCCTCGCCCCCTCGGTGCCCACGGCCGGTATCCGCGACGCGGAGGACCTGCCCGCCCTGGTGGAGATCGCCGAGTTCGCCGAGGGCCGCACGGGTCTGGCCGAGCTGTACACGTATCTGGACCGCCGCACGGCCGACTTCACCAAGGACAGCCGATGACCTCGCTCGACCTGACCGGTCTCGACGCCGGGCCCGCCCAGGTGTGGGGCGGCATCCGCCTCGTGCCGCTGCTGCGCGCGGAGGCGGTGGCGGGGCTGCGGCTGAGCCGGGAAGTGTACGGGGACCCGGTGGGTGCGGACGTGCGCCTGAACCACACCACCCGCTACACCTCCTACATCCCGCACGGCTTCGTGGCCGACTGGTCGGGCGAGGGACCCTCGGCGGCATACGGCACGAGTCTGGGCGAGGTGCCGCCGAGCCGGGTGCCGCTGCACCGGATGGCGAAGCGGCGGCCCGGCGACCGGCTGCGCTTCCTGCCGCTGCACCTGGCCCTGGAGGGCTATCTGGCGCTGCACTTCGGCGGCCCCTCCGTGCAGTGGGACACCTGGTCGCGCGAGGCGCTGCGCGGCGGGCTCTCGCCGCGCGTGGAGAGCGCCTACCTCGGCGCCGAGGTGCCCGGGCTCGCCGACGCGCTGCGGGTGTTCGAGATCCACCCGGGCCAGTGCGGTGTCCTCGTGTACGCGGCGGACGCGCTCGGCGCCGCCTTCGCGGTGCCGCACCCGGACGACTACCGGGCGCTGCACGCCACCCTGCTCCAGGACCTGTTCGGCGAGCTGATCCACCACAGTACGCGCAGTACGGGCGCCCGGTCACGGAGTTCACCGCCCGCGTCGACGACCGGCATGTGCGTACCCTCGCGGATCTGCGGGCGGCGGCCCGCGGGCAGGAGCGGGCCTGGCGCGAGGCGCACGACACGGTGATGGCCGCGGAGCTGTACGACACGTCGTACGCCTTCAGCCGGGTGTACCGGATGGGCGGCTTCGACCTGTGGCGCTTCCTGCCGCCGTTCCACCGGGGCGGCGCCGCCCAGCACATCGGCGAGGCGATCACCGACCGCAAGGGCAGGGTGGCGTATCTGAAGACGTTCCGGCTCTCCGAGAACCAGGTACGGCGCGGCCATCTGCTCCAGAGCCTGGCCGCCCACGACTGGGATCCGGTACGAACCGCCGAGGCGCTCGGCACCGTACCGGAGGAACTGACGAGGCGGATCCGCAACGCGGGCTTCGCGGCGCTGCTGCGGCACCCCAGGTAACACCGGGTTCACAAACGGGCAACGGACGGGAAATGCCGGGGTGTGAGGCTGCCGGGCATACAGCAGCGCCGCAGCGTGGCAGCGCGCAGGCACCCCGCAGCTCCCGCAAAGGATGGCTTCCGTGACGTACAAGGCCGAGTACATCTGGATCGACGGCACCGAGCCGACCGCCAAGCTCCGTTCCAAGACGAAGATCATGGCCGGTTCGCCCGTCGCCGTCGCCGAGCTGCCCATCTGGGGCTTCGACGGGTCCAGCACCAACCAGGCCGAGGGCCACGCATCGGACCGCGTCCTGAAGCCGGTGTTCTCCTGCCCGGACCCGATCCGCGGCGGCGACCACATCCTCGTGCTGTGCGAGGTCCTGAACATCGACGGCACCCCGCACGAGTCCAACACGCGTGCCCTGCTGCGTCCGGTCGCCGAGCAGTTCGCGGCGCAGGAGCCGATCTTCGGCATCGAGCAGGAGTACACCTTCTTCGACGGCGACCGCCCGCTCGGCTTCCCCGTGGGCGGCTTCCCGGCCGCGCAGGGCGGCTACTACTGCGGCGTCGGCGCGGACGAGATCTTCGGCCGCGAGATCGTCGAGAAGCACCTCGACCACTGCCTCGCCGCGGGCCTCGGCATCTCCGGCATCAACGCCGAAGTGATGCCCGGCCAGTGGGAGTTCCAGGTCGGCCCGCTCTCCCCCCTTGAGGTCTCCGACCAGCTGTGGATCGCCCGCTGGCTGCTCTACCGCACCGCCGAGGACTTCAACGTCTCCGCCACCCTCGACCCCAAGCCGGTCAAGGGCGACTGGAACGGCGCGGGCGCGCACACCAACTTCTCCACCAAGGCGATGCGCGAGGGTTACGACGCGATCATCACCGCCTGCGAGGCACTCGGCGAGGGCTCCAAGCCCATGGACCACGTCAAGAACTACGGCGCCGGCATCGACGACCGCCTGACCGGCCTGCACGAGACCGCCCCGTGGGACCAGTACAAGTACGGCGTCTCCGACCGCGGCGCCTCGGTGCGCATCCCGTGGCAGGTCGAGGTGGACCGGAAGGGCTACATCGAGGACCGCCGCCCCAACGCCAACGTCGACCCGTACGTGGTGACCCGTCTCATCGTCGACACCTGCTGCACCGGCCTGGAGAAGGCCGGACAGGTCTGAGCCATCCGCGCTCGGCTTCAAAGGGCGTCCGCCGCTTCTGCGGTGGGCGCCCTTCGGCGTTGTGGGGCGCTGATTCGGAGGGGCCGACTCCGGTCACGCTGTGCCAAGGATCCGTATCAGTCCGTGGGAGGGGGCTGCTGCACCGGGCGGATCGTCTGGTTGAATGGGGACATGGCCAGCATCCAGAACCCCGCGACAGGTCGCAGCGACCTCGAACCGTTCTGGCCGTCCCGTCAGGACCACGACTTCGACCGGGTGTGTTGCCGCGCGACGAACGCGCCGGCCCTCTAACGCCTCGATCCACTCCAGGCCTTCGGCCCGCGCGCAACGACGTACGTCCCCTGCCGACGACTCCCCGCGCGAAAGAGCTGACCCCTCATGGCGAACACCCGTACCCTCCCCTCCGCCGACGCCCACACCCCCCTGCCGCTCGGCCGGCACCGACTGCGGGCCGTGGACCGCGACGAGGTGGCACGTCCTGCCCCGTCCCAGGTCATCGACTTCCTTCCGCCGGGCGCCACTTGGCTGCCCGCACCCCAGCACACTCTGCCCGCGCTGCCGGGCCAGCCGCCGATGGTCGGCTATCTGGTGCTCGTCCCGGCCGACCAGCAGCCCGCGCTGCTCGCCGCGGCGCCCGAGCCCCTGACGCCCGTCCCGGTCGAGCCCGCCTCCTTCGGCGGGGACGCGCTCGTACGGATCGACACCGTACGGCGCACCGCCGAGGTGGACGGGGCGCAGCTCGACCTCACCTACCTCGAATTCGAGCTGCTCGCCCACCTGGTGGCCCATCCGCACCGGGTGCACACCCGTGACCAGCTGGTCACCACGGTGTGGGGCTACGGCCACGTCGGCGACGGCCGCACGGTCGACGTCCATGTCGCCCGGCTGCGCCGCAAGCTCGGGGCCGAGCATCGGGGGGCGATCCAGACGGTACGGCGGGTGGGGTACAAGTACGCACCCTGACAAGGGAGTTGGGGCGGGGCACCTCAGGGCGCCCCGCCCCTTTTGCGTGCGGGGTCCCTGCGGGGCGGGCGGAACGCGGGCCGGCATGGTGGTGCTGGCAACACCCCCTGGGCGGGGGCGGGGCCCAGTGACTCCGGGCCGGCGGCCCGGCGACACTGGGAGCCGGCCCCACCGGCACTTAGCGCTCCGCAGAGAGTGCGGTTCTTCGACTGCGGGCCGGTGGGGGTCCCCCCTGCTCGAACGAAGCTGAGAGCTTGGGGGAGGCTGGTCGCGCCCACGCGGCGGAGTCGCACATGTCACAGCCCCGCGCCCCTTATGGGGCGCGTACCGCAGCGGAACTCAGGGAGACGGGGAAGCAATGAATGCGGCCAAGGCACGGGACGCGCTGCTCGCGGGGCCACGGGGCTTTGCCCTGAGCCTCATTTCGATCGTCGGGTCGATTCTGCTGTTCACGCTCACCGTCGTCTCCATCGCCCTCATCCCCATCGGCGTCGGCGTGCTCGCCACCCCGCTGATCGTCGAGCGGGTGCGGGCCCACGCGAACTTCCGGCGTGAGCTGGCCGCCCGCTGGAGCGGGGTGCGGATCCCGTCGGCGTACCGGCCGGTGCCGCACCGGCCGGGGCTGGCCGGATGGGTCGAGCGGTGCACGGTCATGCTGCGCGACCCGGCGACCTGGCACGACCTGCGCTGGATGCTCGCCGACATGACGGCGGGGTTCGTCATCGCGCTGCTGCCGCCGGTCCTGATCCTGTACATGGCGTACGGCTGGGTGCTCGCGCTCGGCGTGTGGCGGCCGATCGCGGACGCGGGCGGCGACTGGTTCCTGTTCGTCCACGTCGTCAGCCAGGGAACCGCGTACGCGGCCGCGGCCCTCGGCACCGCGATGTTCGTGCTCGGCATGTTCGTCAACCCGGCCCTGCTGCGCGGCCACTTCCAGCTCGCCCGGGCGCTGCTCGCGCCCTCCCGCGAGGCCGAGCTGGCGCAGCGGGTGGACCGGCTGACCGAGACCCGGCACGACGCCGTGGACACCTCCGCGGCCGAACTGCGCCGCATCGAGCGGGACTTGCACGACGGGGCGCAGGCCCGCCTGGTCGCGATGGGCATGAACCTGGGCACCATCGAGGCGCTCGTCGAGACGGACCCGGCGAAGGCCAAGCAGCTCCTCGCGATGGCCCGCGAGTCCTCCGCCGAGGCGCTGACCGAGCTGCGCGACCTGGTGCGCGGCATCCACCCGCCGGTCCTCGCCGAGCGCGGACTGGCCGATGCCGTAAGGGCGTTGGCGCTGCGGCTGCCCTTGCCGACCGACGTGTCGGTGGACCTGCCGGAGCGGGCCCGCGCCGAGGCGCCGGTCGAGTCGGCCGCGTACTTCGCGGTCAGCGAGGCGCTCACCAACGCGGTCAAGCACGCGGAGGCGGACAGCATCTGGGTCGACCTGTCGTACGGGTCGGGCGCGCTGCGCGTGTCCGTCGGCGACAACGGCAAGGGTGGCGCGAGGACCGGGGCGGGCACCGGCCTGAGCGGGGTCGAGCGCCGGCTCGGTACATTCGACGGCGTCCTGGCCGTCAGCAGCCCCGCGGGCGGTCCCACTCTGGTGACCATGGAGATCCCTTGCGAGTTGTCCTAGCCGAGGACCTGTTCCTGCTCCGCGACGGCCTGGTCAGAATGCTGGAGGCGTTCGACTTCGAGATCCTCGCCGCCGTCGAGAGCGGGCCGGAGCTGACCCGGGCCTTCGCGGAACTGGAGCCGGACGTCGCGATCGTCGACGTCCGGCTTCCGCCGTCGCACACCGACGAAGGGCTCCAGTGCGCGCTCGCCGCCCGCCGCGCCCGGCCCGGCCTGCCGGTCCTGGTCCTGTCCCAGCACGTGGAGCAGCTGTACGCGCGCGAGCTCCTCGCGGACGGCACCGGCGGGGTCGGCTACCTGCTCAAGGACCGGGTGTTCGACGCGGCGCAGTTCATCGACGCGGTACGCCGGGTGGCGGGCGGCGGCACCGCCATGGACCCGCAGGTCATCCAGCAGCTCCTGTCCCGCCGCGCGCAGGACGAGCCGATGGGCGGGCTCACCCCGCGCGAGCTGGAGGTGATGGAGCTGATGGCGCAGGGCCGCTCGAACGCGGCGATAGCCGAGCGCCTTGTCGTGACCGAACGGGCCATCGCCAAGCACACCTCCAACATCTTCTTGAAGCTGGGCCTGCCGGTCTCCGACGACGACAACCGCCGGGTCCTCGCAGTGCTCGCCTACCTCGACCGCGGCTGAGACGGCTGCGGCGGCGGGGGTCCGCGGCAGTTTCGGGTTAGCCTGGCAAAACAATGAACCGCATGATCACGCCCTGGGGCGAGCACGACCTGACCCGATTCCCCGAAGACCCCCGCGACCCGCTGCGGGCCTGGGACGCCGCCGACGACTATCTGCTGCGGCACCTCGCCGGGATCACGGAGCTGGACCTCTCGGGGACCGTCGTCGTCATCGGCGACCGCTGGGGCGCGCTCACCACGGCGCTTGCCGAGCACGGCCCCGTGCAGATCAGCGACTCGTTCCTGGCCCAGGAGGCGACCCGGGCCAACCTGGGTCGGGCGGGGTACGCGCCGGATTCCGTACGTCTCCTGTCGACGCGGGACGAGGTGCCCGAGCGGGTCGATGTGCTGCTGGTGCGGGTGCCCAAGAGCCTCGGGCTCCTGGAGGACCAGCTGCACCGGATCGCGCCGTCGGTGCACGCGGGCACGGTCGTCGTCGGCACCGGCATGGTCAAGGAGATCCACACCTCGACGCTGAACCTGTTCGAGCGCATCCTCGGCCCGACGAAGACCTCGCTGGCCGAGAAGAAGGCCCGCCTGATCTTCACCACGCCGGACCCGGCGCTGATCAGGCCCAAGAACCCGTGGCCGCTGACGTACTCCCTTGAGCTGGGCATCGGCCCCGCCTCCGGGCTCGCCGTGACCAATTACGCCGGGGTGTTCTGCGCCGACCGCCTCGACATCGGCACCCGCTTCCTGCTCCAGCACCTGCCCGAGCGCACGGGCCCGGACCACGTGGTGGACCTGGGCTGCGGCAACGGCGTCGTGGGTACGGCGGCGGCCCTTGCCAACCCCGAGGCGCGGATCACCTTCGCCGACGAGTCGCACCCGGCGATGGCCTCGGCCGAGGCCACCTTCCGGATGTGTGCGGGGCCCGCGCGCGAGGCCGGCTTCCGGCTCGGCGACGGGCTCGCGGACTTCGAGCCCGGCACCGCCGACCTGGTCCTGAACAACCCGCCGTTCCACACCCACCAGGCGACGACGGACCGCACCTCCTCGCGCATGTTCGCGGACGCCCGCACGGCGCTGCGCGAGGGCGGCGAGCTGTGGGTGGTCGGCAACCGCCACCTCGGCTATCACGAGAAGCTCCGCCGGATGTTCGGCAACTGCGAACTCATGGCATCGGACCCGAAGTTCGTGGTGCTGCGCGCGGTGAAGCAGGCGCGGTAAATCCTGAGGGAGTCTCAACTCCCATGAATCTCCTGAGGCGTTGAACGCCCCACGCTTCCCATCCGTATGGAACTGCGCGCTTCAAGCGAAGGAGTTCCATGGGACGCATCGCACGCTCACCACGAAAACGGCAGACCCTCCCCCGCCGGATGACGATGGCCGCGGCCGCACTCATCCTGGGCGGAGGCGGGCTCGTCGCGGTCAATTTCTATGCCTCCGCCAGTGAAGGCGATTCGGGCGGTTCGGGATCGTCCGGGCACGACATGGCGCAGATGCGGATGCTGTCGACCATCGACTGCCCGGATGTGGGCAATTCGCTGTCCACCGTGCCCGATTCGGCGAAATCACGCGTGGACCGCCGGCTCGCCGACCTCGATACACAGATTACCGACGCGTATACGAAGTTCGCCGACAACAAGGACCGCATCCAGCGCGATCCCCGCCTCGCGGACACGATGGTGCTCAACCCGCTGAAACGGCAACGCACCGATACCATCGGCCAGATCGCGGACGCCACGGGCCAGCCGGACCTCAACGACAAGGGGCTCGCCGCCTGCACGATGCGGGCCGCCGACGCCCCGGCGTCCAGTGATCAGGACGGCAACCAGGCAGACGCCCAGGCCAACGGCCAGAACGCCGCCGACAACGTCACCGCCTCCGGCCCCGCACGCAGCGACTTCGCCGACATCCGCTCCGTACGTCCGAACGTCGCCGCCCCGCAGCCCGGACGCGGCGCCTCCACCGGCACCTTCACCAGCGACTGCGGCCGCAACCAGAACGGCAAACGCAACCCCGACAATGTCATCGTCGCGCCGGGCGTGAGCAATGGCGCCCACCATATGCACGATTACGTCGGAAACCAGGCGACGGATGCCTTCTCCAGCGATGCCGATCTCGCCCGGGGCAACACCAGCTGCCGCAATCAGGGAGACAGGTCCACCTATTACTGGCCGGTCGTACGGGTCCTCAACCAGGGCAACGACACCGACGCCAACGCGGACGGCGGCGGCAAGGACAAGAACGTCGGCAAGATTCAGACCCCTGTCCAGGCCACGATCCAATTGACGGGAAGCCCGGTGAGCAAGGTCACCGCAATGCCCCGATTCCTGCGGATCATCACGGGTGACGCCAAGGCGTTCACCAATGGCAATGCGAATGCCAATGCCTCCTGGAGCTGCACCGGATTCGAGAACCGCCAGCTCAAGGACAAATACCCGCTGTGCCCGCAGGGCAGCAAGGTGGTCCGTACCTTAAAATTCCAGAGCTGCTGGGACGGCAGGAACACCGACAGCGCCAACCACCGCACCCATGTCGCCTTCGCGGACAAAAGGGGCGCCTGCCCGGCCGGATTCAAGGCGATTCCCCAGCTCGTGCAGCGCATCGTCTACGACGTGCCCGCCAAGGCGGGCGCATTCGCCGTGGACTCGTTCCCCGAGCAGCTCCACAAGCCCGTCACCGATCACGGTGACTTCATCGACGTCTTCAGCGACCAGCTGATGGGAAAGGCGGTGAACTGCATCAACACCGGGCGCTCCTGCGCCTGACCCCCTGCGCGTGAGCGCGCGGAGGCAACTGCCGCTGCGCGGCCGCCCCGGTCAGTGTCCGGAATGCATGGTCCCGGTCTCGACACTGCCACCGAGGCGGCCGTGCAGTGCCGTGACCACCGGCTGTTCGCCGACCGCCACCCACTTGCGCCCGACCAGATAGACGCCGCCGTAGTCCCGCGCCTCGTTGATCCACTCCCGCTGGCCGCGGTCGGTGGCGAAGGTGGCGAGCACGTAACGGCCGTCCTTCGTCGTGCAGTTGGCCTGCCTCAGCTCGGCCGAGTCCGTCGAGACGACGGGCTTGCAGCCGGCCCGGGCGGCCAGCTGCTCCAGGGTTCCGCTCGCGGTCGTGGGCCCGTGCGAGGACGAACCGCAGCCGGTCACCACCGCGACGGCCACAACAACCCCAAGGACCACTCGTGCATCGTTTCGCATCACCCCATCTTGCCTCCAACTCCCTTATAAACAAGGCGACTTGGCGATTTGTCGAAGGCGAAAAGGCGGGCGGGTCCCCGATGGGTGATCATGGACGCATGCGTGTACCCACCCTCGCCCCCGCCTACGTCGGCGGCGTCCAGCTCATCGCGTACGCGAGCCGGCGGCTGCTCGGCGAGCGGGACCGCCAGGACCTGCTGCGCTCGCGCTCCACCAACGTCGACAACCTGGAAGCCGGGCGATACGGGACCCTTGCCACCAGCGCGCTGCTCGTCGAGTCGCCCATGGAGCTGCCATACGCGCTGCTCCTGCTCGCGGTGCTCGGCTACGCGGAGTACGCGCACGGGGCCTGGTGGGCGGCCGGGGTGTTCCTGCTCGGCCATGCGGGCGCGACGCTCCTGGTGTACGGCGGGCTGCGCGCCGGCCGCCCCTCGCCCGCCACCCGCTCCGCCCTGGACGTGGGCACCAGCTACGGCTTCTACGCGACCCTCGGGGCGCTGACCTCGGCCCTGCCGCCCGGCCCGCTGCGCGCCGGCGCCCGGATCGCGCTGCTCGCCCTGGCCGCGAAGCCCCTCCTTCGGCGGGACCGCACCTTCACCGACGCGGGACATTTCGCGGCACTGGGGCTCGGTCTCGGGGTGGCGACGGCCGTGGACTACCGTTCGGATCGAAACCGGTAGATTTCACCCGCTCAGGAGCCGCCCGCACATGATCGCGATCCCCGCCACCACCGTCGCCAACCTGCGCGACCTCGGCGAAACCCCGCTGTCCGGCGGCCGCACCGTCCGCTCCGGCCTCGTCTTCCGCGCCGGTCAGCTCGACCGCATGGACCCGGCGGCCGATCCGGCGGTGGCCGCGCTCGGGCTGCGCACGATCCTCGACTTCCGCACCGACGCCGAGCGTGGCGACCACCCCGACCGGGTGCCGCCCGGCGCCCGCCTCGTCGTCGCCGACGCGCTCGCCGACAAGATCTCGGCCACCGACGCGCCCGCCGCCCAGCTCAAGCACATCCTGGCCGACCCGGTCGTGGCCGAGGAGCACCTGGGGGGCGGCAAGGCGCAGGCCCTGTTCGCCGACACCTACCGCTCGCTCGTCTCCTCCAACTCGGCGCGCTCCGCCTACCGCACCCTCCTGACGGAGCTCGCCGCCGACGACGCGGGCCCGCTGCTCTTCCACTGCACGGCCGGCAAGGACCGCACCGGCTGGGCGGCCACCGTGCTCCTGACGCTGCTCGGCGCCGACGAGGCGACCGTCGAGCGCGAGTACCTGTCGGTCAACCCGGCGGTGCGCCAGGCCTTCGCCCCGCTCATCGAGGGCTTCACCGCACAGGGCGGCGACCCCGAGATCGCGCTCGCCATCATCGGCGTCGTACCCGAGTACCTGGCGGCGGCCCTCGATGAGGTCGCCACGAAGTACGGCTCGATGGAGAAGTACGTCCGCGAGGGGCTCGGGGTGCCGGACGACGCGGTGGCCCGGCTGCACGAACGGCTCGTCGTCTGATCGACTCCCACCGGCGTCAACTCGCCCGAGGGGTCAGCCGGTTGGGTACGGGGTGACCATCTCCACATTCGCTCGTTTTGCTGAACGTGGCCCCAGAGCAGGACATCCTCAACCCACCCGCCCCCTCCGTCGGCGTCGAGCAGGCCGAAGCCGCGCTCGTCGAGCACTATCCGCGACTGGTGCGGCTCGCCTACCTCGTACTCCCGCCGTCGCTCGGGCGCAACCGCCGAGTGGTGACCGCGCACGCGATCGTGCAGCGCTCGCTGCCGCGCGGCCGCGGCGGCACCGGTGACGGCCCCGACGACGGCCTGATCCCCGGGGCGCGGCAGGCCGAGGCCGACGGCGACCCGGGGTATGTGTATGTGCGGCGGCGCGTGGTGCGCCAGGCGCTCGAAGCGGGGCTTCCGCTGCGCCGCAAGGCCTGGCCCAAGCGGGCTCAGTTCCCGCCGCTGCTGCCGCAGGTCTGGGGCCTGAGGCTGTTCCCGCGTTCGGGCGGCGCCGATGAACTCGCCCTGGACCAGCGCCTCTCCGCCCTCTCCGGACCCGCCCGGGCGGCCTATGTACTGCGCGGTCTCGAACGGCTCGGCGACGACGAGGTGTGCGCGGAGCTGAACGCGGCCGGGGTCACCGAGGCGCGCCTGGCGCTCGCCGAGGCCGACACCACCGAGTCGCAGGCCGGGCTCCTCGAATCCGCCGAGTTCGACCCCTGCTCGCTCCAGGCCAGGCCCACCGATCTGATGCGGCGCCGCCAGCACAGCCGGGCCGCGCTCGCCGCCGTCGCCGCGCTCGTGGTGTGCGGGGCGCTCATCGGTCTGCCGGGCGACGGCTGGGGGCCCGACGGCGCGGCCGCGCCGCCCTACGCGCAGAACCCGGTGGCCCAGGCCGCGCTCGACCCCGGCCATCTGCTGCGGGTCGAGCCCACGGCGTGGACGACCGCGACCCGTACGGACTTCTCGGTGTGGCCGGCCCGGGGCGGTCTGCTCGGCGACTCGGGGCTGCTGCGGCGGGCGCTCGCCGTGTGGGCGCGGCCGGGCGAGTCCGTACAGGTCTCGGCGACGCCGGGCACCCCGTCGGGTCCGCCGATGGGCGCGCCTCAACTCCTGTTCGCGAGCGATGTGGACCGGGCCAGGGTCGTGCTGCTCTACGACGGGCTGCGGGTCGCCCGCTATGCCGAGCCGCGCGACGGCACGGCCGGGGCCGCGCTCGACTTCGCGCGCGTGGATGCCGCCGACGCCGCGTCCGCGAGCGCGCTCGTGGTGGGCCGGACCGACGGCAACGTGCGCTATCTGACCGCGCCCTGGGTGCACCAGGCCTCCGTACGCGATCTGCTGACCCCGGACGCCTCCGCGCGGCCGCTGCACCGGGACAAGGACGGGGTGACCGACCCGATCGTGTCGCCCGCGCAGGCCCGCCAGTGCACGTCCTGGGAGGCGCTCGAGTTCCACGACGACAGCGGGGTGCGGCTCGTCACCGACCTCGGCGAGCTCGCCCCGGCGCGGCTGACGTGGGGGCCGTCCTACGATCCCCGTGACGTCGGCGACCGCTCCGCCCGCACGGGCTGGGCGCGCACCGCGTGTCTGCTGCCCACCGTCCGCTCGCACGGGGTGCGCTCCGTCAACAACTGGCAGTTCGCCCAGCAGGCGCTGCCCGAGAACAACGGCACCGCCGACTGGATCTGCACCCGGGCCGAGACCTGGCGGGGCGCGGGCAGCCGGGTGTTCGCCCAGTTCCAGGCGCCCTCCGCCAAGCTCGCGCCGGGCGCCATCGCGGCCCGTGCCGAGAACTCCGCGGCCTGCGGGGTCCGCGAGGCGCAGGTCCTTGCCGGGGTGCTGTGGAAGTCGCGCGGCGGGAACTGGTTCGTGCTCGCGGCGGGCAGCGAGCAGGTGTCGTCGGTGACCCTGTCCGGCGGGACGACCGGCAGCGGGCGGGGCAACCTCCTCGCCGTACGGGCCAAGGAGGGGGCGCGCGCCGAGCTCAACGGGCGGCTCGCGGACGGGAGTCCGATCAGCACCCTGCACTGACCGGTCCGTCCACGACCGATCCGTCCAACAATCCGGTGCGCACCCCTGTCGCTGCGGCGTACCCGTCAGTACATTGACGCCATGTCTAATACGCCGCAGCCCGCTCCGGTCGCGGAGGAGCGCATCGAGCTCAAGGCCCGGAACGTCTCGTTCGAGTGGGAGAAGACCCCGCTCCACTGGATACCCGGCGACCCGTTCACCGGCCACACCATCAATGTGCTGCACCTGTTGCTGCCGGCCGGTGAGCGCTGGTTCGTCCATGTGTACAAGCAGGTCCTGCCGTACATCACGGACGACCGGCTGCGCGAGGACGTCATCGGCTTCATCGGACAGGAGGCGATGCACTCCGCCGCGCACGACGACGTACTCCCCCATCTGAAGAAGCTCGGCCTCGACCCGACGCCCTACACCGCGCAGGTGGACTGGCTCTTCGAGAAGCTGCTCGGGGACCGGACGCTGCCCCCGGGCAGGGCGCGCGAGTGGTGGCTGAGGGAGCGGGTCGCCACCATCGCGGCGATCGAGCACTACACCGCGTTCCTCGGCAACTGGATCCTCAACGCCGAGACCCTGGACCGGCGCGGAGCAGACCCGATGATGCTGGACCTGCTGCGCTGGCACGGCGCCGAGGAGGTCGAGCACCGGTCGGTGGCGTTCGAGCTGTTCATGCACGTGGACGGCGGCTACCGGCGCCGGGTGCGCACCTGGGCGACCGCGTTCACCGCACTCGCCTTCCTGTGGCAGCGCGGAGCCCGCTTCTTCATGGACAACGACCCGACGCCGACGGTCGGCAGGGCGAGCCTCGGCGCGTTCTACCGGGCGGGCAAGAAGGGGATGCTGCCCTCCACCCCCGCCATGCTCAAGTCCATCCCGCGCTATCTGAGCCGCACCTACCACCCCTCGCAGGAGGGCAGCACCGCCCAGGCCGTGGCCTACCTCGCCTCCTCCCCCGGCGCCAACGGAGGCCGCTGACATGCGCCGTGCCACCACGTTCGCCCTGGCCGCCGGGGCCGCGCTGCTCACCCGGCGGGCACTGCGCCGCCGCATCGCCGCATCGCCTCTGTGGCCGATGCCCGCCCTGGAGGAGCCCGTCTCGGGGCGCGGCACCCGGCGCTCCACCATCACCCTGAAGCTGACCGTCACCGAGCGCACCGAGCCCGCCGAAGGCGTCGTACGGCTGCGCCTCGAAGCCCTGGACGGCTCCGAGCTGCCCGCCTGGGAGCCCGGCGCGCACCTCGATCTGGTGCTGCCGTCCGGTCTCGTACGGCAGTACTCGCTCTGCGGCGACCCGGCCGACCGCACCTCGTACACCGTCGCCACGCGGCTCATCGAGGACGGCCGGGGCGGTTCGCGGGAAGTGCACGAGCAGCTCCAGGAGGCGGTCGAGCTGTCGGTGCGCGGGCCGCGCAACCGCTTCCCGCTGGTGGCCGGCACCTCGTACGTGTTCGTCGCGGGCGGCATCGGGATCACGCCAATTCTCCCCATGCTCAGGGCAGTTGAGGACTCGGGCGCCGACTGGCGGCTGCTGTACGGCGGCCGTTCGCGGGCCACCATGCCGTTCCTCGACGAGATCGAGAAGCTGGGCGGGCGGGTCGCCGTCGTCCCCGAGGACGAGTCGGGGCTGCCGGATCTGACCTCCTTCCTCGCCGACTCCCCTTCGGACGCGGCCGTTTACTGCTGCGGGCCCGATCCGCTGATGGACGCGGTCACCGCCGCGCTCGGGCCCGGACGCACCCCGCACCTGGAACGCTTCGCACCCGGCGCGGCCTCTGCGGGCGCCGCCTTCGAGGTCGAGCTGCGCCGCTCGGGGCGCACGCTCGCCGTCCCGGCGGACAAGTCGCTGCTCGCCACCGTGCGCGAGGAGCTGCCGGGCATCTCGTACTCCTGTGAGCAGGGCTTCTGCGGGACCTGCCAACAGCGGGTCCTGGAGGGCGAGATCGACCACCGCGACGAGCTGCTCACGGACGCGGAGCGCGACGACACGATGCTGATCTGTGTGTCGAGGTGCCTCGGCAAGAAACTCGTGCTCGACCTATAGGTACTCTGTTCGCATGACGACCGGGGTACGGCGCAGGATGGGCGTCGACGAGCGCAGGCAGCAGTTGATCGGGGTCGCCCTGGAACTGTTCAGCCACCGCTCGCCCGGCGATGTGTCCATCGACGAGATAGCGGCGGCCGCGGGGATATCGCGGCCGCTGGTGTATCACTACTTCCCCGGCAAGCAGAGCCTGTACGAGGCCGCGCTGCGCCGGGCCGCGGACGAGCTCGCGGGCCGCTTCATGGAGCCGCACGAGGGCCCGCTCGGCGCCCGGCTGCTGCGGGTGATGAGCCGGTTCTTCGACTTCGTCGACGAGCACGGGCCCGGCTTCTCCGCGCTGATGCGGGGCGGCCCGGCGGTCGGCTCGTCCACCGCGAACGCCATGATCGACGAGGTGCGCAACGCCGCCTACCTCCAGATCCTGGCGCACCTCGGTGTCCAACAGCCGCCCGCCAGGCTGGAGTTGATCGTACGGTCCTGGGTCTCGCTCGCCGAGTCGACGGCGCTGATCTGGCTGGACGGGCGGCGGATTCCGCGGGGCGAGCTGGAGTTGCAGCTGGTGCACGACTTCGCGGCGCTCGCCGCGGTGAGCGCCGCCTACGACCCGGAGATGGCCGCGATCGTGCTGCGCATGCTGGCGGACGAGCCCGCCGACGGCCCGTTCAGCGAGCTGGTGGACCGCCTGAGTGCCCTGCTCCCGCCGGCGCCCGCGCCGCGCGTGGGCTGAGCCCTGCGGCATGGCCGACGGCATGACGTCCACACCGACGGCGTGACGTTCACACGCGTCACCGACGGCGGGAGCGACCCCTATGCGGTCACGCTGGTGGAGAAGGCCCTCGGTCCGCGCTGAGGCGCAGCGCGAGCAGGGCCACGTCGTCCTCCAGGTCGTCGCCGAACCGGTCGAGCAGGATGTCGCAGAGCGCCTCGGTGTCGGGCGGGGCGGCGGCCGCGGTGCGCCTGAGGTCTTCCAGCGAGTCGGCGAGGTCGGTGCCGCGGCGCTCGATGAGGCCGTCCGTCACCATCAACAGGCCGTCGCAAAGCCCCAGTTGGAGCCGCGTCGAGGGAGGGTGGCGCAGGCCGAGGCCGAGCAGCGGGCCCCGCGTCTCGATGAACGAGGCCTCGCCCCGGTGGGGCAGGAGCAGCGGCGGGAGGTGCCCGGCGTTGGCCATGCGGGTCTCGCCCGTGTCCGGGTCGATGAGGGCCAGACACAGCGTCGCGGTGGCCTCGGGGTGGTAGCGCTGGAGCATCCGGTCCAGGCGCCGGACCAGGGCGGCAGGTTCGTGGTGGTCGGTGGCGTACGCGCGCAGGGCATGGCGGAGTTCGACCATGACGGTGGCCGCGTCCAGGGAGTGCCCCACGACGTCGCCGACGCCGACCAGGAGTCCCGCGGGCGTGGTGAGCGCGGTGTAGAAGTCGCCGCCGATCTCGGCGCGGCTGGAGGCCGGAACGTAGCGCAGGGCGATGTCGGCGCCGGGCAGCCGGGGTGCGCTCTGCGGCAGGAAGCTGCGTTGCAGGGTGAGCGCGATGTGGCGTTCCTCCGCGTAGGTGCGCAGGAACTCGGCGGCCACGGCCAGGGACTGGGCGAGCCGAGAGAGCAGCTCCTCGGTCTCCTGGCCGTACGGCAGGCGGGCCGGGACGGCGAGGCAGACGGGCGGCTGGTCGGCCTGGCCGCGGGCGAGCACCAGGCGGGCCCCTTCGATGCCGAAGAGTTCCGGCGGCCACAACGGGGCCGGCGCGAGCACGGAACGCACGCCGGTGCAGCCCGCCATGGCGCGGCGGAGCAGCACGGCTAGCGCCGGGATCTCGGTGGCCTGGGCCGGGCGAGCCGCGCCGCCCGCGTGGAGGAAGGCGCCGGTGCCGAACACGAACGCGGTGACCGGGCCCGAGGTGAGCGGCATGGCAGCGGCCGCCGCCGCGTCGGCGAGTTCCTGCGGGCAGCGGGCCAGGTGCAGGGCGGCGGTCGCCTCGGCGAGACGGCTGAGCCGGCCGGCCAGGGCGGCCGACTCGTGGCGCAGCCGGGCACCGCGCAGCGCGGCCCGGATGACGGCCTGGATCTCCTCGGGCTCGACCGGCACGGTGAGATAGGCCTCGGCACCCGCGTCCAGGCCCCGGCTGCGGTCGTGCGGGGTGATGGAGGCGGCCGAGAAGTGAACGACGGGCATGGGCGCTATGCCGGGGTGGGACTTGATGCGGCGGCACAGTTCGAAGCCGTCCAGGTCGGGCAGGCCCACGTCGACGAGGGCGGCGTCGGGCAGCGCTCCCGCGCGCAGCCGGGTGTCGAGTTCGATGAGCGCGGCCGAGGCGGTGGCGAGCGATACGACGCGGTGGCCCGCGCGGCTGAGCACGGCGCCCATGGCACAGCGGTTGGCGTCGACGTCGTCGACCACCAGGACGGTCGTTTCCCGGTCCGTCGACATGGGCATCGTCATCGTTCACCGCCGATCGTCTCCAACGGCCCCTCGCACGTGTGCTGTTCGCTCCGTGACACGGGACCGCCACCCACCGTAGCGCCGCATCGCGGACAGGGGCGGCCGCATGCGGCTTTCGTCAACCCCCTTCCGGCAGGCAACCCTTGAGGGCCAGTGCGAGCCCGTCGTCGAGGCCGGTGGCCACGCCGCGGCCGAAGGCCGAGTCGTACGCCCCGTCGCCGAGCGCGGCGCGCGCCCGGCGCTCGCACTGCTCGCGCACGGCGGTCAGTTCGGGCGCGCCCATCTGTGCCTTGCCGACGGTGCGCCAGCACTCCTGGCCGACGCCGAGGAACAGCGCACCGTCCTCGCCGTCGCCCTGGGCGGTGACCGCGCAGGCCAGCAGGTCGAGGCCGATCGCGATGCCGAAGCTGTCGCGCAGGAGGCGCTTGCCGGCCAGCGTGGCGCGGGCGTGGGCGGCGGCCTCGGCGGGCCGGTCCAGGGCGAGCGCGTTCGCCGCCAGCATGTAGTCGGCGTACGCCCGCATCCAGCGCTCGCCCCGCGCGGCGCACTCGTCGCGAAGGAGCACCGCTTCGGCGGACGCCTCGGCGTGGCGGGCCAGGTTGGTGAGGGCGTAGATCCGGGCGAGTGCGCACAGCGCGCGGCCCGCCGAGAAGCCGGTGTCCTGGGCGAGAGCGGGGTCGAGGATGCCGAGGGCCCGCCGGGGGTCGCCGGGCATCAGGACGGCGGCGCCGTACAAGTAGGCCGCGCGCAGGCGGTGTTCGGGGTCGGTGGCGGTGCGGGAACACTCCTCGCCGAGTCTGTCCGCGATGACGAGGTCGCCCTGAAGGAGCGCACACATACCGAGCGCCCACACGGCGGTGGCCCGGTGCGGTCCGGGGCCCGGGCAGCCGTCCAGGGCGCGCTGGAGGTAGCCGCGGCCCTCGCGCAGGCGGCCGCAGCAGAACCAGACGAACCAGAGCGAGCCCGCCATGTCGAGGGCCGCCTCGGGGTCGGTCGCGAGGAGGTGTTCGAGCGCGGTGCGCAGATCGGCGTGCTCGGCCTCCAGGCGTACGTACCAGTCGAGTTGGCCGGGGCCCATCCAGGCCTCGTCGGCCTCGTGGGCGATCCGGCGGAAGCGGTGGGCGTGCCGGTCGGCGACCTCGGGGGTCTCGCCGAGTTCGTCGAGCCAGCGCAGGCCGTACTCGCGGATGGTGTCCAGCATGCGGTGGCCGAACCGGCCGGAGCCGTCGAGCCGGGTGCGTACGACGGACTTGTCGATGAGGCCGGCCAGGACCTGTTCGACGGCGCACGCGGGCAGCGGGCCGCCCGCGCCGATGTGCTGGGCGGCGGCGAGGTCGAACTCGCCCGCGAACACGGAGAGCCGCGCCCACAGGAGCCGCTCCAGGGGTTCGCACAGCTCGTGGCTCCAGCCGATGGCGGTGCGCATCGTCTGGTGGCGGGGCAGGGCCGCGACGCGGGTGTCGGCGAGCACCTCGAATCGGGAGCCGAGCCGGTTGGCGAGCTGTTCGACCGACCACAGCCGCAGCCGGGCGCCCGCGAGTTCGAGGGCGAGCGGGATTCCGTCGAGGCGCCGGCAGACGTCGACGGCCGCGGCCTCGCGGGCCGGGTCGGCGAAGCTGAGGTGGGGCACGGCCTCGGTGGCGCGCTCCTTGAACAGGGTCAGCGCCTCGCCGGCGACGGACAGCGGCTCCAGGGGAAAGACACGCTCCTGCGGCCGGCCGAGCGGTTGCCGGCTGGTGGCGAGGACGGTGAGCCCCGGCGAGGTCTGGAGGAGTTCGCCGATCAGGTGGCCGCAGGCGCTGATCAGGTGCTCGCAGGTGTCGAGCACCAGGAGCGGGCGTTTGTCGGCGAGCCAGGAGCAGAGCGCCTCGCAGGCGGTGCGCAGGCTCTGGTCGAAGACGTCGAAGGCGTCGGCGACGGTGGCGGCGAGCAGGTTCCGGTCCCTCAGCGGCGACAGCTCCACCCACCAGACCCCGTCGGGGTAGCGGCCCTCGATCCGCCGGGCGGTCCGCAGCGCGAGCCGGGATTTTCCGACCCCGCCGGGTCCCGTGACGGTGACGAGCCGATGCTGTTCGAGGAGGCCGTCCAGGGTGGTCAGTTCGACCGACCGACCGATGAAACTCGTGCTCTCCGCAGGAAGATTCCCCACCACGGGCACAGTCTGGACCACAGTGCGGCCCTTGACTCAACCCGCGGCGGGGAACAACCGGATTAGGTCACCGAACGACCCGGAATGATCGGTTCAGTGTTGCTTGAAGACCGCAACGGTACGGGCTGGGACTGTGAAGCTCCCCGAACTCTGATCGTATGTGGCCGTCTTCACCACCGGGTCGGCCCCGGCCGCCTGGCGCGGGTGCAGCGCGTACGCGGTGCCCGCGAGGGCGGCCGCGCGCTGCGTCTGGGCCTCGGGGGTCGCGTTGAAGACGACGACCAGCGGGCCGAGCCGCATGGTGATCACGCCCGGGGTCTCGTCCGTGCCGGACAACGGGAACGAGAGCGCCGACTGGACCTGGTCCGCGGTGGCGAGCCCGAACGCGCTCTCACTGCCCCGGATCGCGAGGAGGTCCTGGTAGGCGGCCGAGGTCCCGTTGATCTGGGCGCAGCCCGGGGTGAGCGACGGATTCGTCAGCAGGGGCTTGGCGTAGAGCCACTTGGACTGGTTGTCGGCGGCCATGGGCAGACCGCGCCCGAACCCGTTGCCCGCCCGGCAGTCCCAGTGCAGCGCGTTGAACCAGTCGCCGCTGTTGAACGAGTTGCGGTCGAGCGACTTCGAGCGAAGCAGGTCGCTGCCCGCCTGGGACAGGGCCGGGCCCTGCGAGAGGGCCGCGGTCGCGAGCGCCAGGACCTGCATGCGGGAGCGGTCGGCGGCCGAGGTGCCCGCGGGCAGCTTGTAGGCGAGCGCGTCGTACAGCGACTCGTTGTCGTGGGCGTCCGCGTAGGCGAGCGCGTCGCCCGGGGCTGCCGCGTAGCCCGCCGGGGCGCCGTTGTAGTCGACCTCGGAGCCCTTGACCGTGCGGCCGGAGCTGTCGGTGAAGGTGTACGCGGCGAGGTTGCCGGTCAGGCCCACCTTGAGGAGGTCCTGGTAGTGCAGCAGGCGGGCCTTCTGCTCGGCCGGGGTGCCGTTCGCCTTCGAGGAGTTGGGGTCGGTGTAGAGGCCGGAGGCGAAGCCCTGGACGCCCGGGTCGGCGTCGAAGGGGCCCCCGCCGCGCACCGCGTCGCGGGCCCGGTCGGAGAACGTGGCGATGCCGGTGCCCGCCATGTTCTTCTGGGTGGCCTGAACGAAGCGGGCGTCGTCGGCGACCTCGCCGAAGTTCCAGCCCTCGCCGTACATGATGATCTTCTTGCCGTCTACGCCGTCCTTCGCGGGCGTCAGGGCGTCGAGCGCCTCGCGCACGGCCAGGATGTTGGCCTTCGGGTGGTGGCCCATGAGGTCGAAGCGGAACCCGTCGACCTTGTACTGCTTGGCCCAGGTCACCACCGAGTCGACGACGAGCTTGCCCATCATGGCGTTCTCGGGCGCGGTGTTGGCGCAGCAGGTGGAGTTGGCGACGCTGCCGTCGGGCATCAGCCGCTGGTAGTAACCCGGCACGATCTTGTCGAGGACCGAGTCGTCGGCCTGCCCGCTCGCGGCGGTGTGGTTGTAGACGACGTCCATGACGGTGCGCAGCCCGGCGTTGCCGAGCCCCTGCACCATCTGCCGGAACTCCACCGTGCGGCGGGTCCCGTCCGGGTCGCCGGCGTAGGAGCCCTCGGGGACGGTGTAGTGCAGCGGGTCGTAGCCCCAGTTGTACGCGTCCTTCGCGGCCGACCTGGCGACGCAGGCCTGCTGCTCCTCCGAGTCGGGCGCGTACACCTTCAAGTCACAGGCGGGCGTGGCCTGTTCGGACTTCTTCTCGGGAATCCCGGCGATGTCGAAGGCGGGCAGCAGATGGACGTACGAGGTGCCCGCCTTGGCGAGCTGGGCGAGGTGCTTCATGCCGTCGGAGCCGGCGTCGGTGAAGGCCAGGTACTGGCCGGGGTGGTGCGAGGTGGGGTCCGCGATGGAGAAGTCACGGATGTGCAGCTCCTGGATCCGGGCGTCGCGCAGCGGCACGGCGGCCGGCTTGTTGAGCGTGGCCCAGCCCTTGGGGGCGAGCTTCGGATCGGCGAGGTCGACGACCAGGCTCCGGCCGGAGTCGGCGGTGAGGGCGGTCGAATACGGGTCGGTGACCAGGTTGGTCACGACCTTCTGCACGCTCGGCGCCCACACCTTCACGGCGTACCGGTACGGCTTGCCCGACCAGGACGCGGGCCCGGTCACCGACCAGACGCCGGAGGTGTCGTCGCGGTGCATGGCAACCGCGCGCCCGTCGAGTTCGAGGGAGACCTGCTGTGCGGTCGGCGCCCACAGGGAGAGGGTGGGGCGCCTGTGATCGAAGACCGGGCCGAGTGAAGCCTTCACAGCGGCTGCGCCGTACAGGTCGTCGAGGACGCCCTGGGTCTGGACGCCGGTCGCGGCGAGCAGTGCCCCGTCGGCGGCCCGCTGGGTCGCGATGAGCTGGCCCTTGAGGGACTCCCGGGTACGGGACCGGTCGCGGGCGTCCACGGTGAACGCCGGATAGTCCTTGAGCTGCGGGAACCTGGCCTTCTGCGCATCGCTCAGCGCGGCGGGCGTGAGCCGCAGCCACTGGCCCTCGTCGGACAGCGCGCCGTCCTTGACGGTGATGCCGCCGCCCGGCGCGTACACCAGTTGCTCGCTGGTCGCGTCGGTCGCCTTCACCTTCCAGACGACCGTGCTCCGGTCGATCCACTGCGCCTCGGCCTTGCCGAGGTCGAGCGAGACGCCCGAATTCCCTTGCGGGAGAAGGTACTTGGCCTGCCCGGCGAGCAGCCATGCCTCGTTGCCGTAGGTGGCGAGGCCGAGGGACTGGTCGTCCGGCAGGTCCTTCCGGTCGCCCTTGTGCAGGATGTAGCTCAGCGAGGTCGCGCCCTGGGCGAGCGGCACCTCGAAGGTCACTCCGTACGCGTCGCGGCCGGTCGGCATCAGCGGCCTGGACCAGTCGGTGGGCGAGGCGGCGCCGGTCCAGGTGTGCAGGCCCCAGCCGTCGTAGTCGCCGTCGGGCCGGGAGTAGTGCAGGACCGCCTTGGACTTGTCCTGCGGCGGGTGGGCGCCGGGCGGCGCCTGGTCCCACTGGCCGTCCTTGCCCTGCTCGACCCACACCTCGCCGGTGCGGCCGAGGTCGATGGTGCGCTGCGGCCCGTCGGCGGCATCACCCTTGGCGACGGTGTACGCGAGCGATCCGGCGCCCTGCGGAAGCCTGATCCAGGCGAAGGCGCCGTAGGCGTCCCGCCCGGCGAAGGCCGCGCTCTGCCCGTCGGCCTTCAGCTGCCAGCCGTCGTAGTCGCCGGCCGGGCGCTTGTAGTGCACGACGCCGTAGTCCCGCGCGACGGCCGTGGGCTTGGCGGGCGGCGGGTTCTGCCCCGCCGTCGTAGCGGCGAGCGCGCCGGCGGTCCGTCCTGTGCTGTCGACCACAACTGCCTTGTATCGCAAGGGAGTTCCGGCGGCCAAGTCCAGGTACTGGGTGACTTTGTAGGGCGCGTGGTCGGCGGAGCCGAGCGTCTGCCACTGCCCGTTGCCGCTCTGCGCGGCGAAGACGACCCGGTCGAGCTGCCCGCCGCTGACGTCGGCGGAGAGTTCCACGGTGCCGGTGGCGCCGGGCGCGGGCGCCTTCAGGGTGATCGTCGGCTTCGCGGCGGGCGCGGGCAGCGGGGCCGCCGCCTTCAGAACCAGCGAGGACAGCGCGGGCACGGTCACCTCGACGGTGGCGTCCGAGCCGCTGCGGACCGAACCCGAACCCCCGTACAGCACACCGAAGTCGGCGTCGGCCGAGCCGGTGGGTACGGAGACCGTCTTCGGCCCGGTGGCGTTGTTCACGGCCACGACGTACTCGGTGCGCGTCTTGGCGTCCGTACGCGAGAAGGCGTAGACGGAGTCCTTGGCGTAGCGCTCGGTCTGGACGCCGTCGCGCAGCGCCGGGTCGGCCTTGGTGAGGCGGGAGAGGTCGGCGATGGTGCGGTAGAGCGGGTGGGTGGGGTCGTAGGCGTCCGAGGCGTGGGTGCGGTCGGTGCCCAGTTCGTCGTCGTCCAGGTAGTCGGGGACCTTCGAGGCGAACATCGTCTGGCGGGCGTCCTTGTCGCCGCCCGCGCCGGTGAAGCCCTGCTCGTCGCCGTAGTAGATCACCGGGTTGCCCCGGCTGAAGAACATCAACTCGTTGGCCAGACGGTCGCGTTGGAGCAGCTCGGCGTCGCCGGCCCCGGGGTGGTCCTGCTTGAGGAAGGTGCCGATGCGGCCCATGTCGTGGTTGCCGAGGAAGGTGACCTGCTCGTAGGCGTTGGCCTTGTCGGTGGTGTAGCGGTAGTCGTCGGCGAACAGGGAGGCGAGCCTGGTGGCCGGGGCGCCCTGGGAGGCGTACTGGCGCGCCGCGTCCTGGAAGGGGAAGTCGAGGGTCGCGTCCAGGCGGCCCCGGGTGACGTACGGGGAGGTGACGGCGGTGTCGGCGGAGTAGACCTCGCCGAACATGAAGAAGTCCGGCCGCCCCCGCTTCTTGGCGTAACGGTCGAGCGCGGTCGCCCACTGGGTCCAGAAGTCCAGGTCGACGTGCTTGACGGTGTCGATGCGGAAGCCGTCCACGTCGAAGTCGTGGACCCACTTCTCGTAGATCTGCTCCATGCCGGAGACGACCTCGGGCCGCTCGGTCCACAGGTCGTCGAGCCCGGAGAAGTCGCCGTACTCTGCGCTCTCACCGGCGAACGTCGAATCGCCCCGGTTGTGGTACATCGTGGGGTCGTTCAGCCAGGCCGGGACCTTCTTCTCCTTCACGACCGGCGTGTACGGGAAGGAGTTCGCGTCGACCTTCTTCATCCCCGTACGGTCGTCGAAGGGGCGGCCGCCGGTGTCGAGGTAGGGGTAGGCGCCCTTGGGGCGGTAGCCGTACTGCTTCTCGGCGTAGTCGACGGTGTCGGCGGTGTGGTTGGTGATGACGTCGAAGAAGACCTTCATGCCCTTGGCATGGGCGCCCGCGATGAGCCTCGCGAGGTCGGCGTTGGTGCCGAAGTGCGGGTCGACCTGGGTGAAGTCGGTGATCCAGTACCCGTGGTAGCCGGCCGACGCGTCCTTGCCGGTGCCCTGTACGGGCTTGTTCTTGAAGATCGGGGCGAGCCAGATGGCGGTGGTCCCGAGCCCCTTGATGTAGTCGAGCTTCCGGGTGAGCCCCTTGAGGTCGCCGCCCTGGTAGAACCCCTTGTCCGTGGGGTCGTACCCGGTCTCCAGGCGCGAGCCGGTAAGCCCGCCCCGGTCGTTGGCGGTGTCCCCGTTGGCGAACCGGTCCGGCAGTACGAAGTAGAACTGCTCGCGGGTCGCGTCGTGCCGGGCCGGTTCGGCGGCGAGCCGTGCGTCGGTGGGCGGCGCGGGCGGCTTCGGCGCGGCCGTGGCGGGCAGCGCGGGCACGAGCGCCGCACACAGGGCGGCAGCGAGCGCGACGGCCGTTCTTCGCAGGGGGATCACCGGGTGCTCCTCAGTCGTACGGGGTTCTCGTCATTCGGGGTGGAACGGCGGGGCCGCCCGGCGCCCGGCGGGACGGGAGGGGGCGCCGGGCGGCCCGGTGCTCGGGGCGGGGCTAACTACCGCCGCACGTACGGGCGTTGGCCTGAAGGGCGAGGGCCGTGTTGGCGCCGAGCGTGGCGGTGAACCGTCCGGCGGAGTCGACCGTCACGCCCTTTCCGCTCTGCACGTCGCAGTACGCGCCGGCCGGCAGCGAGGTCTGGAAGGTGCGGGTCAGCGCGGACGGTTCGTGGTTGATGGCGACGTACGCCTTGGAACCGCGGCCGAAGGCGATCTGGTTGTTTCCGTTGTCCCACCAGTCGGTGACCGACTGGCCGCGCGCGGTGTTGCGGAAGCCGACCATGCTCTGGATCTCGGGCCACTTGTGCTGGCACTTCCAGCCGTCCGTCCAGCACGCGTTGACGGTGCCGCCGTTCGACGGGCCCGCGTCGTTGTCGGTGAACTCGTAGCCGGAGTGCACGTCGGGCGAGCCGTAGGGCCAGGCCAGCATGAAGACGCCTGCGAGGGTGTAGTTCGCGCCGTCCTTGTAGGTGAGGGTGGAGCCGTTGCGCTCGGTGTCCCAGTTGTCGACGAACACCCCGGCCTGAGCGCTGGGCAGATAGCCCCAGGCCTCGCCGAAGTTCTTCAGGTAGGCGAGCTTCTCGGAGGTGAAGACCCGCTTGAGGTCGCGCCCGTACCGGAACTCCTGGACGTCGCCGTTGGGCAGGTACTCGGTGGGCTGGACCGCCTCGCCCGCGCCGTAGATGACCTCTTGCTTCAAGTAGGCCGAGGGATTGGTCAGTTGGGCCTTGATGGCGGCGATGTCCTCGGTGGCGATGTGCTTGGCGGCGTCGATGCGCAGCCCGTCGACGCCGAGCGAGAGCAGGTCATTGAGGTACTGGGCGATGCGCGTGCGGACGTACGGCTCGTTGGTGTCGAGGTCGGCGAGCCCGACCAGTTCGCAGTGCTGCACGTTCCAGCGGTCGCTGTAGTTGCTGACCTGACTGGTGCAGTCGTCCATGTCCTGGGACTGGTAGATCCCGGGGTAGTTGTACTTGGTGTACGAGGAGCCGCCGGTGCCGGTGCCGGAACCGGCCGCCATGTGGTTGATGACCGCATCCGCGACGACTTTCACGCCGGCCGCGTGGCAGGCGTCGACCATGTTCTTGAAGGACGTGCGGTCGCCGAGCCGGCCGGCGATCTTGTAACTGACCGGCTGGTACGAGGTCCACCACTGGCTGCCCTGGACATGCTCGGTGGCGGGCGACACCTCGACGTAGCCGTAACCGGCCGGACCCAGGGTGTCCTTGCACTCCTTGGCGACCGAGTCGTACTTCCACTCGAAGAGCTCGGCGGTGACGTCCCGGTCACCGGGGGCCGAGGCGACGGCGGTGGGGACGCCGGGCGCGGCCAGGAAGGCCGCCGAGACGGCCGTGACGAAGGCGAGGGCTGTTGTGGTTCTGCGTATCCGATGGGGGGGCTTCATGGGGGCGGGTCCTCCTGCGGCTCTGAGGGAGGCGATTCAGCGTGGCTTGAATGTTCTTGCTGCAAGACTGAAAGCGCTTCTGAGCAGGTGACCGTAGGAGGACGTAAGGATCAGGTCAATGGTTTGAGCAGAATCCGGAGCGTGAGATTGCTCGTCTGCAAGGAGTTGCGCCGCAGTTGAGCGCGGCGCGGGCGCGCTTCAGGCGGGGGTGTAGCCCCGGGCGCGGACGAGGTCGTGGGTGAGCCGGGTGAACTCGCGGGCGGCGGCGCTGCGGTACGCGCTCTCACGGCGCAGCAGGGCGACCGTGCGGGCGGGCAGCGGCGGGTCGAGGGCGACGGGTGCGAGGTGCGGGTGATCGTGCGTGACGGCGTCGGGCAGCACGGTGGCGAGCGGGGTGCGGCGCACGATCTCGGTCAGGGCCTGGATGGAGTTGGCCTCGACGGCGATGCGGGGGGTGACGCGGTGCCGGCCGAGGTAGGCGTCGATGTGACCCCGGGTCGCGAAGTCGCCGCTCAACAGGGCGAGTTGACGGTCCGCCAGCTCACGTACGGTGAGCGCACCCTCCGAGGCCGGGGCACCCACGACCAGGCCGAGGGTCTCGGTGAACAGGGCCGTCGCTTCGATGCCGGGCAGGTGCGGGCCGTCGAAGGCGATGCCGAGGTCGAGCTCGTCGGCGAGCAGCCCGGCCTCGATGCGGTCCTGCGCCAACTCCCGTACGTCCAGGGCGATCTTGGGATGGCGGGTGTGCAGCTCGGCCACGAGGGGCCCGACGAGGTACGCGGTGAAGGTCGGAGTCACCGCGAGGCGCAGGCTGCCGCGCGAGAGGTCGGCGATGTCCAGGACGGCACGCTCGGCGGCGGCCAGGTCCCGCAGGGCACGCCGCGCGTAGTGCGCGTAGGTCTCCCCCGCGTCGGTGAGCCGGACCGAGCGGCCGGTGCGGTCCAGGAGCTGGACGCCGACCGTGCGCTCCAGCTGCTTGACCTGCTGGGACAGGGTGGGCTGGGAGATCCGCAGCTCTTCGGCGGCGCGGGTGAAGTTGCCCTGCTCGGCGACGGCGAGCAGGTAGCGCAGATGACGCAGTTCCGGGGCCATGGAACCAACTATAGATGACACCAATAGCAGACATCGAAATTGCGTCTTGGACGCTATAGGACCAGGTCATGCATGGTGGATCTCGTCAGCCCCTCGGGGCCGGCCACCACCGAAGGGAGTGACCATGCAAGATCTCGCCGAGGGCGTCGCGCAGTTTCAGCGCGGCGTCTTCCCCGCCAAGGCGGAGCTCTTCGCCCACCTCGCCGCCACCCACCGCCCCAAGACGCTGTTCATCAGCTGCTCGGACGCCCGGGTGGTCCCCGAGCTGATCACCCAGAGCGAGCCGGGCGAGCTGTTCGTGATCCGCACGGCCGGGAATCTGGTGCCCGCCTACTCACCCGGCATCGACGGCATCGCCGCCAGCATCGAGTACGCGGTCGCCGCCCTGGACGTCACCGACATCGTCGTCTGCGGCCACTCCGCCTGCGGCGCGATGACCGCTCTGGCCGAGAGCCACGACATGGGCGGTCTGCCGACGACCGCCGACTGGCTGCGCCACGCGGACGCCGCGCGGGCCCGCACCACCACGGCCGGGGTCGACGCGCTCGTGCGGAACAACGTCCGCGCCCAGCTGGCGAACCTGGTCACCCACCCGTCGGTGACCCGCGCCCTGACGCGGGGCACGGTCACGCTGCACGGCTGGTGCTACGACATCGGCAGCGGCACCGTCGAGGAGCTCGATGTCGCGAACCCCTTCGCCGCCGCGGCCTGACCCCGCCGGCTCCCCACGGATTTCCCCGCTTTCCCTCCGTTTTCCCCTCGTTCGAAAGGAACTCCTCTCATGATCCACGCCCAGTTCGACACCGCCGCCCGTCAGGCCCTCGCCACCGCCGCCGTCGAGGCGAAGGTCCGGGGGGACCTGTCGTGGCAGCAGATCGCCGACGCGGCCGGCCTCTCGGTCGCCTTCGTCACCGCGGCCGTGCTCGGCCAGCACCCGCTGCCCGCCGAGTCCGCACGGGCCGTCGCCGACCTGCTCGGCCTCGACGACGACGCGGCCCTGCTCCTGACCACCATCCCGAGCCGCGGCTCGATCCCGGGCGGCATCCCCACCGACCCGACGATCTACCGCTTCTACGAGATGCTCCAGGTGTACGGCACGACGCTGAAGGCCCTGGTGCACGAGCAGTTCGGAGACGGCATCATCAGCGCGATCAACTTCAAGCTGGACGTGAAGAAGGTGGCCGACCCCGAGGGCGGCGAGCGCGCCGTGATCACCCTGGACGGCAAGTACCTGCCGACGAAGCCGTTCTGACCCGGTCCGGGGGTGGCCTGAAGGTCACCCCCGCACCCGCGCCGTGGACCCCCGTACCACCAGCTCCGGCTGGAAGACGAACTCCGTTCGCTGGACGGGGGTTCCGCCGATCTCCTCCAGGAGGGCCGACACCGCGGCCGCCGCCATCGCTGCCACCGGCTGGCGCACCGTCGTCAGCGGCGGGTCCGTGAAGGCGATGAGCTGGGAGTCGTCGAAGCCCACCACCGAGACGTCGCCCGGCACGTCGAGGCCGCGTTCGCGGGCGGCGCGCACAACGCCGAGGGCCATCATGTCGCTGCCGCAGACGATTCCCGTGCAGCCCTGGTCGAGCAGCGCGCCCGCGGCGACCTGGCCGCCCTCCACGCTGTACAGGGTGGGTTTGATGTAGGCCGCCGCCTCCTGATCGCGCAGGCCGAGGCGCTCGCTAAGGGCCGCCGCGAAGCCCTCCGTCTTGCGGCGCGACGGCGAGTACCGCAGCGGTCCGACCGCGAGGCCGATCCTGGTGTGCCCCAGGTCCGCCAGGTGCCCCACCGCCATCCGGATCGCGGCGTGGTCGTCGAGGGAGACGAAGGGGCCCCGGATCGCCTCGTTGTAGCCGTTGACCAGCACGTACGGGACGCCCCGTTCGGCCAGCGCCAGGTAGCGTGCCGGGTCCGTGGAGGTGTCCGCGTGCAGGCCGGACAGGAACACGATGCCGTTGACGCCGCGCTCCTCCAACTGCTCGACGAGCTCGTCCTCCGTCGCCCCGCCCGGCAGTTGGGTGCACAGCACGGGGGTGTAGCCGTGGCCCGCGAGGACCTGCTCCACCGCCTGCGCGAAGGCGGGGAAGATCGGGTTGGTCAGCTCCGGGGTGACCAACCCGATCAGCCCCTCGCTGCGCCGGCGCAGCCGGGCCGGGCGCTCCCAGCCGAGCACGTCCAGGGCTGCGAGGACGCGCTGCCGGGTGGCGTCGGCGACCCCCGGCCGGGCGTTGAGCACGCGGCTGACGGTGGCCTCGCTGACGGCGGCCTGGGCCGCTATCTCCGCGAGGCGCGGCCCGGCCTGCTGCGCGGCACGGCTCACACCGTCCACCACACCGTCGTGTCGGCGGGAAGCTCGAACTTCCCATCCCCTACGGCCAGTTGGGCGCTTGCCAGGATGGCGCGGCCCGGCGTCGGCAGCGACACCGGTTGCCCCGTCAGGTTCACCGTGCACACGAAGCCCTCGCGGGCGAAGGCGAGCACGCCCTCGGGTGCGTCCAGCCACTCCACGTCGTCCCCGGCGCCGAGGCCCGGGTGGGCGCGGCGGGCCGCGATGGCCCGGCGGTAGAGCTCCAGGGTCGAGTCGGCGTCGCCGGTCTGCGCCTCGACGCTGAGCCCGCCCCACGAGTCGGGCTGCGGGAGCCAGCTGCCGCCGCTGCCGAACCCGTACGAGCTGCCCTCGACGGTCCACGGGATCGGCACGCGGCAGCCGTCACGGAAGCCGTCCTGGCCCGCGGCGCGGAAGAACGACGGGTCCTGGCGCACCTCGTCGGGCAGGTCGGTGACGTCGGGAAGGCCCAGCTCCTCGCCCTGGTAGACATAGGCCGAGCCGGGCAGGGCCAGCATCAGGAGGGTGGCCGCGCGGGCCCGGCGCAGGCCGAGTGCGCGGTCGCCCGGGGTGCGCAGCTGGGTGCCGAGGCCCTGCGGGTTGGCGAAGCGGGTGGCGTGCCGGGTGACGTCGTGGTTGGACAGGACCCAGGTGGCGGGGGCGCCGACCGGGCGCATCGCGGCGAGCGAGGTGTCGATGACCTCGCGCAGCGCCGCCGCGTCCCAAGGGGTGCCCAGGTACTGGAAGTTGAAGGCCTGGTGCAGCTCGTCGGGGCGTACGTAGTTCGCGGTCCGCTGGACCGTGGGGGTCCAGGCCTCGGCGACCGCGATGCGCTCGCCGTCGTACTCGTCGAGGATGGTCCGCCACGAGCGGTAGATCGCGTGGACGCCCTCCTGGTCGAAGAACGGCATGACGTCGTTGCCGAGCAGCTTGAGCTGGTCGTGGCCGCCGATGTCGGGCAGTCCCGGCGCCTTGACGAGGCCGTGGGCGACGTCGATGCGGAAGCCGTCCACGCCCATGTCGAGCCAGAAGCGCAGGATGGAGCGGAACTCGTCGGCGACGGCCGGGTGGTCCCAGTTGAAGTCCGGCTGCTCGGGGGCGAAGAGGTGCAGGTACCACTCTCCCCCAGCCTCCGGCTGGGAGGTGCCCCCATCGCCTGACGGCGCCTCGGCGCGGGTCCAGGCGGGCCCGCCGAAGATGGACTCCCAGTCGTTGGGCGGGAGTTCACCGTCCGCGCCCTTTCCGGGGCGGAAGTGGTAGCGGGCCCGCAGCGGGGAGCCGGGGCCCTCGCGCAGGGCTTGCTTGAACCACTCGTGCTGGTCGGAGGAGTGGTTCGGCACGAGGTCGACGATGATGCGCAGGCCCAGCTCGTGCGCGTCGCGGATCAGCGCGTCGGCGTCGAGCAGGGTGCCGAACATCGGGTCGATGGCCCGGTAGTCGGCGACGTCGTAGCCGGCGTCGGCCTGCGGGGACGCGTAGAAGGGGGAGAGCCAGACGGCGTCGACGCCGAGGTCGCGCAGGTACGGCAGCCGGCCGCGCACGCCTTCGAGGTCGCCCATGCCGTCACCGTTGCCGTCGGCGAAGCTGCGCGGATAGACCTGGTAGATCACGGCGTCCCGCCACCACTGCGTGCCGGTGCTCCCGGTGAGGCGGTCGGGGGCGGTGAAGTGCTGGGTCATGTCGTCCTTAAGGGGGTCTGGGGGTGGAAACCCCCGAGCCTTTGCTGTTCTTCGGGAGCCGGGGCGAGGCCCGGCTCAGCCCTTGGTGGCACCCGCGGTCATGCCGGTGACCAGGTGCTTCTGCACGAGGTAGAACACGGCGGAGACGGGGATGGCGATGAGTACGGCGGTGGCGGCCATGTAGTTCCACTGGGCGTCGTGCTGGCTGACGAAGCTGGACAGGCCCACGGCGAGCGTGTACTTGCCGTCGTCGAGCATGAACGTGGAGGCGAACGCCACCTCGCCCCACGCGGTGAGGCAGGTGTAGAAGGCGGCGACCGCCAGGCCCGGGCGGGCCAGCGGCAGGATGAGCCGGAAGAAGGTGCCGAACGGGGTGAGCCCGTCGACCCGGCCCGCCTCGTCGATCTCGACGGGGATCGAGTCGAAGTACCCCTTGAGCATCCAGGCGCAGTACGGCACCGCGGTGGAGCAGTACACGAGGATCAGGCCGCCGTAGGTGTCGATGAGGCCGAGGTCGCCGAGGATCTGGTACATCGGCACGATCAGTACGGCGATCGGGAACATCTGGGTGACGAGCAGCACCCACATCAGCTTCTTGTAGCCGGGGAAGCGCATCCGGGACACGGCGTACCCGGTGGTGGCCGCGAACGTCACGCCGATGACGCAGGTCAGGCCCGCGACCAGGGCGGTGTTGCCGAGCCAGGTGAAGAACCTGGTGTGCTCGGTGACGAACGCGTAGTTGGAGAAGGAGAGCTTCGACCAGATGCGGTCGGGGTGCAGATAGTCGTCCTTGTCCGGGCCGAGCGAGATGAAGACCAGCCAGACGATCGGGAAGAGGGCGACGAGGCTGGCGACGCCGAGCGCCAGGTGCGACAGGACGGCGGTGCGGCGCCGTGTGTGGTCCCGGGAAACGACCTTGGTAGCCATGGGGGCATCAGACCTGTTCATTGCGGGCCAGCCAGCGCCGGTAGAAGGAGGTGAAGACGATCAGGATGGAGAGCAGCAGCACGCCGTACGTGGCGGACTGGGCGAAGTCGCGGGGCTGCTGTCCGAAGCCGAGCCGGTAGGCCCAGGTGACCAGGATCTGGGCGTCGGGGGCGCCGCCGTTGCCGAAAAGCAGGAAGATGATCACGAACTGGTTGAACGTCCAGATGATGCCGAGCAGCACGACCGTGGCACTGACCGGGCGAAGCCCCGGCAGGGTGACATGGCGGAAGCGCTGCCAGGCGCTCGCGCCGTCCATCTCGGCGGCCTCGTACAGCTCCGCGGGGATCGTCTGGAGGCCGCCGAGCAGCGAGATCATCATGAAGGGCACGCCGACCCAGGTGTTGACGAGGATCGCGGCGAGCTGCTGGAAGTGCGGCTCCTCCAGCCACTGGGGCTGCGGCAGGTGGAGCGTGCCGAGTACGGAGTTCACGATGCCCGAGTCGCTGAGCATGAGGCGCCAGGAGAAGACGGTCACGAAGGTGGGCACGGCCCAGGGCAGGATCAGCACCATCCGGTAGAAGGTGCGGCCGCGCAGCTTCTGGTTGAGCAGCAGCGCGAGCGAGAGCCCGATGACGTAGTGCAGGGTCACACAGGCGACCGTCCACACGATCGTCCAGAGGAAGTGCGACCAGAACCGGTCCCAGGCGGTCGGCCCCCACAGGATGTCCGCGTAGTTGTGCAGCCCGACGAAGTCGTAGGTGGCCGCGATGTGGTTGGCGCCGATGGTGCGCGCCGAGTTGAGGCTGTTGGCGTCGGTGAGCGTGTAGTAGAAGCCCTGGACCAGCGGATAGAGCACCAGCACGCCGAGCACGACGACGATCGGGGCGACCATCGCGTACGCGTACCAGTGCTTCTGCCAGGACTGCCTGAGGCGCTCCAGCGGCCCCCGGCGCGCCGTGGCCGCGCTCTTGGGGGCCGCGCCATCGACGGCAACGGTCATCTCGACACCTTTTCCGGGGAGTTCGGCGGACGTGCGTGCCGCCGGGCCGTCCCCTGGGGGAACGGCCCGGCGGCGGGGCTCACTTGGTGAAGTCGGGGACCAGCTTGGCCATGTCCTGCTGCAGGCTCTTGGTGGCGTCGGCGACGGACTCCTTGCCGTCGGCGACCTTCGGCAGCGTGGTGTCCATCGGGGTCCACAGCGAGCTGTACTCGGGCAGCTCGGGACGCGGCTGGGCGGCGGTGAGCACGCCCTGGTAGCCGGCGATGCCCGGGTCGGCCTTGACCTGCGCGGTGTAGGCGTCCTCGCGGGTGGGCAGCGTGGAGTTCTTCAGCGCGATGGTCTCCTGGCTCTTGGCGGAGGTCATGAAGTTCACGAACTTCATCGCGGCGGCCGCGTGCGCCTTGTCGGAGCCGGCGTACACGGACAGGTTGTGGCCGCCGGTCGGGGCGCCCGCCTTGCCGGTGGAGCCGGCCGGGACGGTGGCGATGCCGAGGTTGGCCTTGTCCTTGAACGCGGAGCCCTTGTAGAAGTTGGTGATCTCCCACGGGCCCTGCACGATGGCGGCGACCTTGCCGTTCACGAAGGCGTCCTGGATGTGGGCGTACGCGTCGGCGGTGACGTCCGCCTGATGCAGGCCGGGACCGTCGAACAGGCCCTTCCAGGTCTCAAGTCCCTTGACCGCGGGGGCACTTGCGATGGTGACCTTCTTGGCGGCGGCGTCGACCGTGTCGGCGCCCTCGCCGTACAGGAACGGCTGCGCGTAGTACCCGGCGGTGGAGCCCCAGTAGCCGTCGACGCCGGCCTTCTCCTTGACCAGGGCGGCGTCGGCCTTCAGCTCGCCCCAGGTGGCGGGGGCCTTGGTGATGCCGGCCTTGGCGAAGAGCGCCTTGTTGTAGACGAGCGCCAGGGTGTCGGTGACCAGCGGGACGCCGTAGGTCTTGCCCTCGAACTGGGCCTGCTTGATCAGGTTCGGCCGGAACTTGGCCTGGTCGGCCAGGGCCCCGGTGCCGTCGAGCGGCAGGAAGTAGCCCTTCTTCGCGAAGGCCGGCGTCCAGCCGACCTCGGCGCGCAGCACGTCCGGGGCACCCTTGGCACCGGCGGCGGTGTCGAACTTGTTCTGCGCCTGGTCGAAGGGGACGTTGACGTACTTCACCTTGATCGTCGGGTTCGCCTTCTCGAACTCCGTGACCAGCGCCTGGTAGGTGGGTGCCTCGTTCGTGGCGTTCGAGGTGTCCCACCAGGTGATGGTGACGGGGCCGTCCGCCTTGCCGCCGTCACTGTCGCTGCCACCGCAGGCCGTCGCCGCGAGCGCGAGGGTCGCCGCGAGCGCGGTGGCCGCTATGCCACGTCGCATGAGAACTCCTTCACTGGGTGCCGCTCCATCACGGCGCCGGATCGCCAGGAACGTAACAAGGATGAAAGGAGTCCGAAAGACCTTGCGAAGAATTTCTGCAAGGCCGAGTGATCGTTACGTCAGCGTGTCCGCACGGTTGCCGTTGTGCGCCTTGTCAAAGCCGGTACGCCTGGTCCATATGCGCCTGCGGAGCTACTGCAAGGGTTCCGCAAGAGCTTGCAAGGCTGTTACTTTCGAGGGCCATCGGCGTTGATCCCGTAGATGCAGGGTTTTCGAGAGGGACCACACATGACGCAGGAGCTGACGACGGCCGCCGTCGCCCAGGAGCACACCGGCCCCCGGACCGGCTGGTGGCGCGACGCCGTGATCTACCAGGTGTACGTCCGCTCCTTCGCGGACGGCGACGGCGACGGCATCGGCGACCTGCCCGGCATCCGGGCCCGGCTTCCCCATCTGAAGGACCTGGGCGCTGACGCGGTCTGGCTCACCCCCTTCTATCTCTCGCCGCAGGCGGACGGCGGCTACGACGTGGCCGACTACCGGACGGTGGACCCGCTCTTCGGCTCGCTGTCCGACGCGGACGACCTGGTGCGCGAGGCCCACCGGCTCGGCCTGCGCGTCATCGTCGACATCGTCCCCAACCACACCTCCGACCAGCACCCCTGGTTCCGTGCGGCGCTGGCCGGCGGCCCCGAGCGCGCGCGCTACCTCTTCCGCCCCGGAAAGGGCGCGGGCGGTCAACTCCCGCCCAACGACTGGGAGTCGGTGTTCGGCGGGCCCGCCTGGACGCAGGCCCCCGACGGCGACTGGTACCTGCACCTGTTCGCCCCCGAGCAGCCCGACCTCGACTGGGACCACCCCGAGGTGCGCGCCGAGTTCGACTCGGTGCTCCGCTTCTGGCTGGACCTCGGCGTCGACGGCTTCCGCATCGACGTGGCCCACGGCATGGTCAAGGCGGCGGGCCTGCCCGACATCGGCGCCAGCGAGCAGGCCAAGCTCATCGGCAGCCAGGTGCTCCCCTTCTTCGACCAGGACGGCGTCCACGAGATCCACCGCGCCTGGCGCGCGCTGCTCGACAGCTACGACGGCGAGCGCATCGCGGTCGCCGAGGCCTGGGCCCCCTCGCCCGAGCGCCTCGCCCTGTACGTACGCCCCGACGAACTGCACCAGGCCTTCAACTTCCAGTTCCTCAACTGCAGTTGGGACGCGGAGCGGATGCGCGAGACGGTCGACGCCTCGCTCGCCGCGACGGGCGCGGTCGGCGCCCCGACGACGTGGGTGCTCTCCAACCACGACGTCGTACGCCATGTGACCCGCTACGGCGGCGGCGCGCAGGGCCTGCGCCGGGCCCGCGCCGCGGCCCTGTTCACCCTGGCCCTGCCCGGCTCCGCCTACCTCTATCAAGGGGAGGAGCTCGGCCTGCCCGAGGTCACCGACCTGCCGGACGAGCTGCGCCAGGACCCCGCGTTCCACCGCGCGGCCGGCCAGGACGGCTTCCGGGACGGCTGCCGCGTCCCGATCCCGTGGACCACGAACGGCCCGTCGTACGGATTCGGCGAGGCCGCGCCCTGGCTGCCGCAGCCCGACTCGTGGCGCGGGCTCAGCGTCGCCTCCCAGTCCGGCGACCCGCACTCGACCCTGGAGCTCTACCGCGCGGCACTCACCCTGCGCCGCGAGCTGCCGGGCCTCGGCGACGGCACGATGGACTGGCTCCCGGCACCACGGGGAGTGCTCGCTTTCGCCCGGCCCGGTTTCGTCTGCACCCTCAACACCCTGGGCCACGAGGTCCAACTCCCGCTCCCCGGACGGCCGCTGCTCACCAGCGGCGCCGTCGAGTTCGACGGCGCGAGCGCCCTGCTCCCGGCCGAATCCGCGGTCTGGTGGGCAATCTGACGTGCGACCGGTACAGTCCAATCCCGTGACCGCACGGCTCGCCGACATCGCAGCCCAGGCGGGGGTCAGCGAAGCCACAGTCAGCCGCGTGCTCAACGGCAAGCCCGGTGTGGCCGCGGGCACCCGCGAATCCGTTCTCGCCGCACTCGACGTGCTGGGCTACGAGCGGCCCGTACGACTGCGCCGGCGCAGCGCGGGGCTCGTCGGCCTGATAACGCCGGAACTGGAAAACCCGATCTTCCCCGCCCTCGCCCAGGTCATCGGCCAGTCGCTGACCCGGCAGGGATACACCCCGGTGCTCGCGACGCAGACGCCCGGCGGATCCACCGAGGACGAGCTCACCGAGATGCTGGTGGACCGGGGCGTCTCCGGGATCATCTTCGTCTCCGGGCTGCACGCGGACACCACCGCCGACATGGAGCGCTACGAGCAGCTGCGCGCCCAGGGCGTGCCGTACGTCCTGGTGGACGGCTTCTCGCCGAAGGTGCAGGCGCCCTTCATCTCGCCCGACGACCGGGCCGCGATGCGGCTCGCGGTCACCCACCTCGCGGCGCTCGGCCACACCCGGATCGGCCTGGCGGTCGGCCCCAAGCGGTTCGTTCCCGTCCTGCGCAAGATCGAGGGCTTCACGGCCGGCATGCAGGACCGGCTCGGTCTGACGACCGCGGAGGCCGAGTCACTGATCCAGCACTCGCTGTACACCCTGGAGGGCGGTCAGGCGGCCGCCTCCGCGCTCATCGCGCAGGGCTGTACCGCGGTGGTGTGCGCCAGCGACATGATGGCGCTCGGCGCGATCCGGGCCGCGCGTCAGGCGGGCCTGGATGTGCCCCGCGATGTCTCCGTGGTGGGCTTCGACGACTCTCCGCTGATAGCGTTCACCGACCCGCCACTGACCACCATCCGCAAGCCGGTGACCGCGATGGGTCAAGCGGCCGTCCGCGCCCTCCTCGAAGAGGTCGGGGGCACACCCGCCCCGCACAGCGAGTTCGTGTTCATGCCCGAGCTGGTCGTACGCGGTTCAACCTCCGGAGCGCGCCCCCGAAGCCGACCCTGACGTACGCCGGGAGACGTCGTCCTCAGGGAGTAGCAGGTGCGGAGCGAACCCGACCGGAGGATGATCGGCCTGGGGTATGTGCATCTGGCAGACTCTCTTCCCATGGGTGAAATGACCGTGAAGACTCTGGAAGGCCGGACGGCCGCTCCAACCAACGAGCCGTCGGCCTCACCCCACAGCACCGAACCCGGACGAACCGGATTTTCCGCCCGGTTGAGAGGTGTGCGCTCACCGCGCCGCCCTCGCATCTGGTTCGAAGTGCTTCTGATCGCGGTGAGTTACTGGGTGTACTCACTGATCCGCAACGCGGTGCCGGAGCAGAAGGCGCAGGCGCTCAAGAACGCCGACTGGATCTGGAGCGTCGAGCACCACCTGGGCATCGCGGTGGAGCAGTCGGTCAACCACGCCGTGAATTCGGTGACATGGCTCATCGTCGGCATGAACTACTACTACGCGACACTGCACTTCATCATCACCATCGGTGTTCTCGCGTGGCTGTTCCGTAGTCACCCCGGCCGCTACGCGGCGTCACGGCTCGTACTCTTCGCGACGACGGGCGTGGCCCTGGTCGGCTACTACTTCTTCCCGCTGGCGCCGCCCCGCCTGATGAACGGCGGGGGTTTCGTCGACACGGTCCTGGTGCACCACACCTGGGGCTCGATGGCCTCGGGCGACCTGAAGAACATGTCGAACCAGTACGCCGCGATGCCGTCCATGCACATCGGGTGGTCGACCTGGTGCGGCCTGACGATCTTCGCGCTCGCGTCCGCGCCCTGGGCGAAGATCCTGGGGCTGCTGTACCCGGCGGCCACGCTGGTGGTGATCGTCTCCACTGCGAACCACTTCTGGCTGGACGCGGTGGGCGGCCTCCTCTGCCTGACCTTCGGCTTCCTGGTCTCCCGAACCTGGTACGGCAGCCTGCCGCACCAGCTCCCGAAGCTGATAGAGCCGAAGCCGAAGCGCCGGGTACCGGGGCAACCCAGGCCGTCATGAGGGTCCCCCCTGGCCCTTAAGGCCTCGGGGGAGTTTGAGGCCGAGCGCCCTTGAGGCGCGAACGGGGGTCCGGGGCAGAGCCCCCAGAAAGCGGGCCTGGGGGCAGAGGCCCGCACGCTACAGGTGCGCCCCGTAGAACAGCTCCTCCACAACCGCCCGCGCCCGCCGCGTAAGCCGCCGGTAGTCCTCCAGCATGTCCCCGACATGCCCCGGCTCGTACCCCAGGTAACGTCCGACCGCCGCCAGCTCCCGCCCGTCGGAGGGGAACGTGTCCCCGGCGCGGCCCCGCACCAGCATGACGCCGTTGCGCACCCGCGTGGCCAGCACCCACGCCTCGTCCAGTATCGAGGCGTCCTCCGTGCCGATGAGCCCGGCCGCGTGCGCGGCGGCCAGGGCCTCGCGGGTGCGGGTCGTCCGCAGGCCGGGCTCGTCCCAGCCGTGCCGCATCTGGAGGAGCTGGACCGTCCACTCGACGTCGGACAGGCCGCCCCGGCCGAGCTTGGTGTGCAGGGTGGGGTCGGCGCCGCGCGGCATCCGCTCGGACTCCATGCGGGCCTTGAGCCGGCGGATCTCGCGTACCGCGTCGTCGCCGAGGCCCTCCATCGGATACCGCAGCGGGTCGATGAGCTCGATGAAGCGGGCCCCGAGGTCGGCGTCGCCCGCCATCACCTCGGCGCGCAGCAGCGCCTGGCTCTCCCAGACCAGCGACCAGCGCCGGTAGTACGCCTCGTACGACTTGAGCGTGCGGACCATCGGCCCGGACTTGCCCTCCGGCCGGAGGTCCGCGTCGATCATCAACGGCGGGTCGGCGGTGGGGAGTTGGAGGAGCCGGCGCATCTCGGCGACGACGCGGTTGGCAGCCTTCGCGGCCTCCTGCTCGTCGACGCCCTCGCGGGGCTCGTGCACGAACAGGACGTCCGCGTCCGAGCCGTAGCTCAGCTCGTGGCCGCCGAAGCGGCCCATGCCGATGACCGCGAACCGGGTGGGCAGGATGTCGCCCCACTCGGCCCGCACGGCGGCGCGCAGGGCGCCCGCGATGGTGGCCGCGTTCAGGTCGGTGACCGCGCCCCCGACCCGGTCGACGAGGGCGCCCGGGTCCTCCTCGGCGGGGCTGTCCTCGGTGCCGTACGAGCCGATGAGGTCGCCCGCGGTGGTGCGGAACAGTTCGCGGCGGCGCACTCCTCGGGCGGCGGCGACCGCGCCCTCGGCGGTCTCGGCGCGGCCGACCGCGGCGAGGACCTCCTGCTCCAGGTGGTCCCGGCCGCGCGGCACGAGCCCGTCCGGGTCGCCCAGGATCGCGACCGCCTCGGGGGCGCGGAGCAGCAGGTCGGGGGCGAGCCGGCCGGCCGACAGGACGCGGGCCAGGTTCTCGGCGGCGGCGCCCTCGTCGCGCAGGAGCCGCAGGTACCAGGGGGTCTTGCCGAGCGCGTCGGAGACCTTGCGGAAGCCGAGCAGTCCGGCGTCCGGGTCGGCGGAGTCCGCGAACCAGCCCAACAGGACGGGCAGCAGGGTGCGTTGGATGGCGGCCTTGCGGCTGACTCCGGAGGACAGCGCCTCCAGGTGGCGCAGGGCGGCCGCCGGGTCGGCGTACCCGAGCGCTTCGAGGCGGTGGGCGGCGGCGCGGGCGCTGAGCCGGGTCTCTCCGGGGGCGAGCTGGGCGACGGCGTCCAGGAGCGGCCGGTAGAAGAGCTTCTCGTGCAGGCGGCGCACGACGGACGCGTGCCGCTTCCACTCCTTGTTGAGGCTGACGACGGGCTCGGTGCGCAGGCCGAGCGAGCGGCCGAGCCGGCGCAGGTCGGCCTCGTCCTCGGGCACGAGGTGAGTGCGGCGCAGCCGGTAGAGCTGTATGCGGTGCTCCATCGCGCGCAGGAAGCGGTACGCCTCGTCCAGCTGCGCGGCGTCCGCCCGGCCCACGTAGCCGCCGGCCGCGAGCGCCGCGAGCGCGTCCAGGGTGGTGCCGCTGTGCAGCGTGGCGTCGCTGCGCCCGTGCACCAACTGCAGGAGCTGGACGGCGAATTCGACGTCGCGAAGGCCCCCGGGGCCCAGCTTGAGCTCGCGCTCGACCTGGGCGGCGGGGATGTTGTCGACGACCCGGCGCCGCATCTTCTGGACGTCGGCGACGAAGTTGTCCCGCTCGGCCGCCTGCCACACCAGCGGCGAGACGGCCTCGACGTAGTCCTGGCCGAGCTCGGGGTCGCCCGCCACCGGCCGGGCCTTGAGCAGCGCCTGGAACTCCCAGGTCTTGGCCCAGCGCTGGTAGTAGGCGAGGTGGCTGGAGAGCGTCCGCACCAGCGGGCCGTTGCGGCCCTCGGGGCGCAGGTTGGCGTCGACGGGCCAGATGACGCCCTCGACGGTGGTCTCGGAGCAGATCCGCATGAGGTGGGAAGCGAGCCGGGAGGCGGCCCGCATCGCCTTGCCCTCGTCGCCGCCGTCGGCCGGTTCGGCCACGAAGATCACGTCGACATCGGAGACGTAGTTGAGCTCGTGACCTCCGCACTTGCCCATCGCGATCACCGCGAGCCGGCACTGGGCGGCGTCCTCGGGGGCGGCGGTGCGGGCGATGGCGAGCGCGGCGCGCAGGGTGGCGGTGGCGAGGTCGGCGAGCTCGGCGGCGGTCTCGGCCATGTCGGTCGTCCCGCACACGTCACGGGCCGCTATGGCGAGCAGGCACCGCCGGTAGGCGACCCGCAGCGTCACCGGGTCGGTGGCCTCGGCCAGGCCCCGCTCGAAGTCGGCGACCCCGGGATGCAGGTCGGCGGCCTCGTAGGTGACCAGGGCGTGCCAGTCGCGGGGGTGGCGGGCCAGGTGGTCGCCGAGCGCCTCGGAGGCGCCGAGCACTCCGAGCAGCCGGTCGCGCAGCGGCTTCGCCGTGACGAGGGTGTCCAGGAGCGCGCGGCGCTCGTCGGCGTCCTGCGCCTCCACGATGCGGACGAGCCCGAGCAGGGCCAGATCGGGGTCGGCGGTGGCGCCGAGCGCGTCCAGGAGCACCGGGTCGGACCGTACGGGGGCGAGCTCGGGGGTTTCCAGGAGCCGCTCGGAGGCCGAAGGGTCGGTGAAGCCATGCCGCAGCAGCCGCGTGAAGGTACTGCCCCTGCGCCCCGGCACCGTCATCTGGCCGCCTCCCACCTCGTACGTACGCCCGCACGCCCGGCCGGGCGTTCCCGGAACCGGCCCACCCGATCAAGACCCGGATTCCGAGCCTAGCCGCACCGGGGCCACCGGGGCCCGGCGAGGTGGTCCCGGGTGGCCGGGCCGGGGCCGCTCGCCGGGGCGGCCCGCGGGGTCGTTCTCCCTCCCCCGGAAGGGGCGCCCGGCACCGGGGGCGGGCGCCGGCCGTCACAGGACCTTCGGCCCTGACGACCACCCCCGCCCTCCCTCACCGCAGGTGACGCCCCACCCACATAGGGCAACTTTCCGGACATTCCGAAAGCGAACCACCCCCTCCTCGCGCCCAGTTCGCGGGGGTATGTGCCGGACTTTGGGGGATATGAGGGCAATTCGAGGTGATCAAGGCCACACGATTTGCCATCGAGTCCAAATGAACCCGATTCTTGGACCTTTCGTCTTCTATGCCGATCAGGTTCTGACCAGCCCTGATCGGGCACTCACGACCGGGCTTTCGGCGAGGAAGTGCTCACGCGCTGACCCCGGCCGCCAGGCCGCCCAGACCGAAAGACCGTACCCATGAAGTCCAGGCTGCCGCTGCGCTCCGCGCTGCTGTCCCGCCGTGGCGCCGTCGCCGGCTCCGCGCTCGCCGCCGTGCTCATCACGGGCGGCGTCTTCGCCGAACTCGCGATGTCCGACACCGAGGGAACGGACACCCCCGGCGGCCACGCCTCGGGCACGCCGGCGGCGGCAGCATCGGGACCGGTGCGGCCCGCGAACGGCTCGGTCATGCAGGTCATCGCCCACCCGGACGACGACCTGTTCTTCATGAACCCGGACACCGGCCAGTCGCTGCGCTCCGGCCGCCCCATGACGTCGGTGTACGTCACGGCCGGCGAGGCGGACGGCGTGAACGCCCCGCCGCCGAAGAAGCCGGGCGGCCCCAAGCCCCTGGTCGACAAGGCGAAGTACTCCGAGGCCCGCCAGAACGGCATACGCGGGGCGTACGCGCAGATGGCGACCGGCGACCGCGGCAGCTCGTGGACGCGCACCTCCATACCCACCGCCGGCGGCGGCACCGCCGAGGTCGACACCCTGGACGCGCACCCCGACATCCACCTGGTGTGGATCCAACTGCGCGAGGCCGGCAGCATCAACGGCAACCAGCCGCACAGCCTGCGCGGCCTGTGGAACGGCCAGGTCGACAGGCTCACCTCGCAGATAGCCTCCGGCAGCCCGGCCAAGCCCTTCACGTACACGAAGGACCAGGTCGTCAAGACGCTCGCCGGTCTGATGGAGCACTTCCGCCCGACCCACGTGCGCACCCTCGACCCGACCCCGGGCAAGGAGGGCAAGTTCCACAAGATCGTGGACCACCAGGACCACATCTTCAGCGCCCGCTTCGCGCAGGCCGCCCTCCAGCTGTACGCGAAGTCCGTGAACCACCCGAACTTCAGCGTGCAGACGTACTTCGGCTACAACACCAGCTACCTGCCGCACACGTTCGCCAAGCCGGCCGCCGACGCCAAGGCCGACATCGTCAAGACGTACGCCTGGATGAACCCGAACGACAACTACTGCGACAGCGCCGCCGGCTGCGGCGACCGCAAGGTGTCGATCCGCCCGTACGGCAACGGCTGGGCCCAGTCGGTCCGTTACTCCCGCACCAACTCGACCTCCTGGCTGCAGTCCGGCAAGGACGGGAGCCTGTGGGCGTTCGGCGTGCTCGGCCAGCGCCTCGCGGTGTGGCACAAGGCGCCGGGCGCGGGCACCTGGGGCGAGCCCAGGATGCTGCCCGGCGACGGCATGGACTCCGGTGTGAGCGCGACGCGCCTGCCGGACGGCCGGCTCGCGGTGTTCGGCACCCGCACCCTGTTCGGGGCCGAGCTGACCGACTACCGCCGCGAGGTCGTGGCCGCGGTCCAGACGACGCCGGGCGGGAACTTCGGGCCGTGGCGTTCGCTCGGCTCCCCCGACCACAGCGGCACCAACGGTGTCTTCGACATGTCCACGCCGACCGCGGCGGTGGACGGCACCGGCAAGCTCTCGGTGTTCCTGCGCGGCGGCGACCGCCAGCTGTACTCGGCGAACCTGGCCGAGGACGGCACCTGGAGCCCGTGGGCCGTCCACGGCGGCGTCAACATGGCGGGCGACCCGGTCGCCACCGCCGACGGCGCGGGCCGCATCCACGTCTTCTCCAGCACCCCGAAGACCGTGCTGACCTGGGCGCAGCCGCAGGCGGGCGCCCCGATGCCGGAGCGCGCCACCGAGACGAAGCTGCCGCCGAACACGACGGGCCTCTCCGCCCGCCCGGAGGGCGACGGGGTGCGGGTGTACTTCCGCAAGGTGGACTCGGGCAACGTCCAGAGCGTGCTGTTCACCGGCGTGACCCCGTCCGCGGCGACCGACCTCGGCGACACGTCCGGCTACGGCATGGTCGGCGCGGCGGGCCCGCTGCTCACCGGCCGCACCGCGTCCGGCGCGCTCGCCACGCTTGAGCCGGGCGCCGAGGACCCGCAGTGGAAGTCCGACGGCAGCATCCTGTTCACCGGCGCGCCCTCGGCCGTCGCCGACGGCCGGGACACGACCGCGGCCGCCATCGGCCTGGACGGCCGGCTGTACTGGACGCAGACCGCGGGCGCCGAAGGCCCGGCCTCCCCCTGGAAGCCCGCCGCGAACTGACCGCGGCGGACTGCCTCCGCGAACCGCCCCGCGCCGGCTACCAGGGTCTCGGCCGCTCAGCGCGCCAGCGTCTTCTCGCGCTCGGCGGCGGCCGTCGGGACGGTCGCGGGCACGGGCTCCTGCGCCGTGGGCACGAGCCACCGCGGAAACCTCGGCTCCACCAGAGGCCGGGCCAGCGCCCGCACCGGCGGCGTCGACAGCAGGACGACCACCCCCACCGCGAGCCCGCTGAGCACCAGCTGGCCCGCGAGCCCCGACTGCCGTACGACGTGGAAGAACCCGTAGTGCTCGGCGACCCGGATCAGGATCCCGTGCATCAGATACGGGTAGAGGGTGACCGCGCCCAGCGCCGTGATCCACATCCGGCGGCCCGGCACCAGCGCCAGGAACGACCCCACGAGCAGCGCGCTCACCGCGAACAGGGCGAGCCTGAGCAGCAGATACCGGACGGGCGAGACGTTCAGCACGCCGTTGCCGACGTCCATCGACAGCCAGTCGTCGCTCGGCGCGGGCGACAGGCGGTAGGCGAGCGCGAAGGCCCCGAGGAAGACCGGCACCGCGATGCGACGGGCCGTGCGGGTGCGCAGCCGGGCGAAGTGCTCGGGGCGCAGCTTGAGCCCGAGGACGAACCAGGGCAGGAACATCAGAACCCGGGGCAGCGCCAGGTCCTCGCCGATCACGGTGGTGCCCGCGGCGAGCGAGACGACGACCGCGATGGCGACGGGGTGACGCACGGCGTTCCAGATCGGGGTCGACAGCCGCCAGAGGAACAGCGCGACGAGGAACCACAGCAGATACGTCGGCGAGGTCGGCGTGATCGCGAATTCCGTGCCGCGCAGCCAGTGGTAGACGAAGGTGTAGAGCGTCTCGAAGATCAGGTAGGGCGCGAGGACCCCGGCGAGCAGCCGGCGGATCTGGTCCGGACGGCCGGTGAAGCTGCGCGAGAAGTAGCCGGAGAGCAGGATGAAGGCCGGCATGTGAAAGCCGTAGACCAGATTGTGCACGGCTCTGAGCCCGTGCGTGTGGGGCGAGAAGACCTGCTCCCAGCTGTGGCCGAGCGCGACCAGCGCGATGAGCAGGAACTTTGCGTTGTCGAAGAAGGGCCTGCGGTCGGGGGCGGGTGAAGCGGGCGGACCGTGGTGGGGGGTGGAGCTGGTCATTCACCCCAAGGTAGGGGGACGGAGGTGATTCATGGGGCTGCCACCGCATTGGGCACGGGACGTTCCCCGGGTCTTCACCCGCTTTCACCTTCCGGGTTGACATGCACACCCCTAACCTCCGGGGTGCACCGCAAACCGCCCCCTGGTGCACCCGGCCTGCGGGTGCAGCCACCCCCCTCAATCCGGAGGTAGCCGTGTCCGGCGAGCCCAAACCGCGCCGCACCCGCACCGCCCTCTTCTCCGCCCTGGGCCTCGCGGCCGCGTCCGCCGGCCTGTGGGCCGGCCTCGGCGGAACGTCCTCCGCGGCCTCCGCGGCGAGCGTCCCCACGCCCGACCACGTCGTGGTCGTGGTCATGGAGAACCACGCCTACAACCAGGTCATCGGCAGCTCCAGCGCCCCGTACATCAACTCGCTGAAGTCCGGCGGCGCGAGCCTGACGGCCTCGTACGCCGAGACCCACCCGAGCCAGCCGAACTACTACGCCATGTTCTCCGGCTCGACGCAGGGCATCACCGACGACAGCTGTGTGACCCCCGGCTTCTCCTCCGCGCCTAACCTCGCATCCGAGCTGATCGCGGCGGGCAGGACGTGGGCGAGCTACAACGAGTCGCTGCCCAGCCAGGGCTCGACCACGTGCTCCAGCGGCAAGTACGCGCAGAAGCACAACCCGTGGTTCGGCTTCTCGAACGTGCCGACCTCCTCGGCGTACACCTTCGCCCAGTTCCCCACCGACTACACCAAGCTGCCCCAGGTCTCGTACGTCACCCCGAACCTGTGCAGCGACATGCACGACTGCTCGGTCTCCACGGGGGACACCTGGCTGAAGAACAACCTGGGCGCTTACGCGACCTGGGCCAAGACCCACAACAGCCTGCTCGTCGTCACCTTCGACGAGGACAACCGGCTCGCCGGCAACAAGATCCCGACGGTCTTCTACGGCCAGCCGGTGACGCCGGGCTCCTCGTCCTCGACGACGTACAACCACTACAACGTGCTGCGCACGATCGAGGACATGTACGGCACCTCGCACGCCGGACAGGCCGCGGGCTCCACCGACATCACGGGGATCTGGGCAAGCTGACGTGTACGTAGCGGACAGTCGCGGCACTCCTGCCGCCCCCGCCGACGCCGCCCGGGTCTCTTCCGGGCGGCGTTCGGCGGTCGCCCCCACCGTGTTCGCGCTCGGCACGGTCAGTCTCATCACGGACGTCTCCTCGGAGATGGTCACCGCCGTGCTCCCGCTGTACCTGGTGACGGGCCTCGGCCTGTCCCCGCTCGGGTTCGGCCTGCTCGACGGCGTGTACAACGGCTTCAGCGCCCTTGTCCGGCTCGTCGGCGGCCATCTCGCCGACCGGGGCGGCCGGCACAAGACGGTCGCCGTGCTCGGCTACGGCCTCTCCGCACTGTGCAAACCCCTGCTCCTGGTGGCGGGTTCACTGCCGCTGATCGGCGCGGTGCTCGCCGCCGACCGCACCGGCAAGGGGCTGCGCACCGCGCCGCGCGACGCCCTGATCTCGCTGGCGTCCGCGCCGGAATCGCGCGGCCGGGCCTTCGGGGTGCACCGGGCGATGGACACGGCGGGCGCCCTGCTCGGCCCGCTGACCGCGTTCCTGATTCTGCGTCAGGCGGCCGACGGCTACGACGCGGTGTTCACGGTCAGCTTCTGCGTGGCGGCCGTCGGCGTCCTGGTCCTGCTCCTTTTCGTCCCCTCCCGCGCCCCCGTCGCCACCCTTCCGGAGGGCGCCCCGCGCGCCTCCCTGAAGGCGGCCCTGGCGCTGCTCCGGATCCGGACGGTACGTCAACTCACCCTGGCTGCCCTCCTGTTGGGCCTCGCGACGGTCAGCGACTCCTTCGTCTACCTGCTGCTCCAACACCGGCTCGGCGTTCCCGACCGCTGGTTCGCGCTGCTCCCCCTCGGCACCGCGGCCGCCTTCCTGCTCCTGGCCGTACCGCTGGGCCGCCTCGCCGACAAGGTGGGCCGCTGGCAGGTGTTCCTCGGCGGCCATGTGGCCCTCCTGCTTGCGTACGTCCTGCTCCTGACCGGGTGGCAGAGCCCGGCGCTCCCCTTCCTCACGCTGGCCCTGCACGGCGGGTTCTACGCGGCGACCGACGGCGTCCTGATGGCGGCGGCCGCGGGGTCGGTCCCGGCCGAACTCCGTTCCTCCGGGCTCGCGCTGATCCAGACCGGCCAGGCCATGGCCCGCTTCGCCTGCTCGATCGCGTTCGGCGCCGCCTGGACGGCGTGGGGCGACAGGACGGCGCTGGGCACGGCGGCAGCCGTCCTGACCGCGTGCGCGGTGGGCGCGTTCCTGCTCCGCCCCTCGAACTCCCCGAAGGAAGCCCGGCCTTGACCCTCCGCAACAAGATCCTGGTCCTCGTGGCGGCGCTCGCCGTCCTCGCGGGAGTCGCGACCGCGTCCGTGCTGCACGCAGCGGGCCGCGAGGACCGGAAGAACCGGACGCAGGCGGACGGTCCCCCAGTGGCCGCCGGAAAGGTGTCGTTGACGCCGGACACCACGCGGAAGATCGTGTTCCGCAACATGGCGTGGGGCCCGCACCGCGACGAGCTGGCCGCGGTCCCGGCCGCCGACCCGGCGGGCCCGCGCACCGCCTCCGGCGTGAAGTGTCTGCGCTTCTACGCGGCCGCCGGCACGGGCATCTGCCTCCAGGCCGAGCGCGGCGCGATGCAGGACGCGTACCGCGCGGTGGTCCTCGACGCCCAGCTCAGGGAGCGGGCGCACTACAGCCTCCCCGGCATCCCGACCCGCGCCCGGGTCTCCCCCAGCGGGCACTGGGCGGCCTGGACGGTGTTCGTCGGCGGCGACTCGTACGCGGGCACGAACTTCTCCACCCGCACGGCCGTACTCGACACCAGGACAGGCCGGCTCACGTCCTCCCTCGAAGACTTCAAGGCCTACCTCGACGGCAAGGAGCACCACGCCGCCGACACCAACTTCTGGGGCGTCACCTTCGCCGCCGACGACCAGCACTTCTACGCGACGATGGCGACCGGCGGCCACACCCATCTCGTACGGGGCGACCTCGCGGCGCGCACGGTGACCTCCCTGTACGCGAACGTCGAGTGCCCCTCCCTCTCCCCCGACGGCACCCGCGTCGTCTACAAGAAGCGCGTGCCGGGCCTGCCCGCCGACGCGCCCTGGCACCTGTACGCCCTGGACCTGGCGACGATGCACGAGACCGCGCTCGCCGAGCCGAGGAGCGTGGACGACCAGGCGGTCTGGCAGGACGACCACACGGTGGCCTACTCCCTGGCCGGCGACTACGGCAGCGACCTGTACACGGTCCCGGCCGACGGCACGGGAAAGCCCCGCCACCTGCTGACGGCGGGACTGGCCCCGGCGTACCTGGGCTGACGCACGGTCTTCGCGGCGGCTACTCCTTGTGGGCGCGGTAGAAGTCCCGCTCCATCTCGCGGGTCTCGACCATGACGTGCAGCCGCCGCCCGGCGACGCCCGTCACATGCTTGCGGGCGATCCGCAGGACGGTCTCGCTCAGCTCCTCGATGGCCTTCGGGGTGCGCCCGGAGAGGATCGCGACCTGGATGAAGACAGCGTCGATGTCGTCCTCGGCGGCGCCGAAGTACGACTCCTCGATGCGCCGGAACCGGGTCTTGAAGGCCTCGACGGAGGCATTGACCGACGCGGGCGCGACCTCGTGGACCTCACGGGCGAAGGCCCCCCGGTCGAACGTGGCGGCGAGCCGCTCGGAGTATTCGACGGTGACGTACGGCATGACCAATTCCCTTGGCTGGAAGGCGAGTTGACGAGGCTGGGCTTCAGTTGGCCGTCTTGCGGGCGGCGTAGTGGCGGGCGGCCCGTACGCGGTTGCCGCACTTGGTGGTGCACCAGCGGCGGGCGGCGTGGGAGCGCAGGAACCAGCGGGTGCAGCCCTGGGCGCCGCAGGGCGCGAGCTGGCCCGCGTCGGCCCCGGTGAGCAGGTCGGCGCCGTCCTCGGCGAGCGAGCAGAGCGCCGCGCCGACCGGGTTCGCGGTGTCGGGTTCGTCGGCGCGGTGCGGCTCGCGGCCGGTCCACAGGAGGCGGGGCGTGGGGGGCGCGGCGGCCAGCGCGGCATTGAGCGCCTCCAGGCTCGGCGCGGGCGGCGAGACCCCTTCGGCCCGCGCCCCGAAGAGCTCCCGCAGCGCCTCGCGGAGCGAGCGCAGCCGCCCGGCCTGACGGCCGCTCAGAGCTGTCCGGTCCGCCAGGAGTTCATGACGTACGAGCCAGAGCCGCGCGGCGTCGGCGTCCTCCAGGAGGTCCACCTGGCCGTGGCTGAGCGCGAACCGGGTGTTCACCAGGGCGAGGGAGAGAAAGCGCTCCTCGCCGGGAACCGGCAGCTGATGGAGGTAGTGCGGCGCGTCGTGATCCACGCGTCTCATGCTAACGCTTGCCGTTAACCGTGAGAAGGTCTACGTTCCCCTCACGGAGAAATAATAGATACAGCGTTATAAGAAGGGGGCGCGCCAAAAGATGACGTACGCCAACATGACAACCGCGACAGGGTTCGACGTGGACCAGGTGCGGGCGGACTTCCCGATCCTCGGCCGCACGCTCGACAGCGGGGCGCGCCTTGTCTATCTGGACTCGGGCGCCACCACCCAGAAGCCGCTCCAAGTCCTGGACGCGGAACGGGACTTCTACCTGAACCACAACGCGGCCGTGCACCGCGGCGCGCACCAGCTGTCGGTCGAGGCGACCGACGCGTACGAGGGCGCACGCCGCAGGATCGCCGCCTTCGTCGGCGCGGCGGAGGACGAGATCGTCTTCACCAAGAACACCACCGAGGGCATCAACCTGGTGGCGTACGCCCTGGAGAACGCGGGCCGGCTCGGACCGGGCGACAAGATCGTGGTGACCGAGATGGAGCACCACGCGAACCTGGTGCCCTGGCAGCAGCTGGCCGAGCGGACCGGGGCGCGGCTGGCCTGGTTCGGCCTGACCGACGACGGCCGACTCGACCTGGACGGCCTCGACGACCTGGTGGACGAGTCGACGAAGGTGGTCGCCCTGACCCACCAGTCGAACGTTCTGGGCACGCTCAATCCCGTCCGTACGATCGCGGACCGGGCGCATGCGGTGGGCGCGCTGGTGCTGGTGGACGGGGCTCAGTCGGTCCCCCACCGACCGGTGGACGTGACGGAACTGGGCGCGGACTTCCTGGCCTTCTCGGGCCACAAGATGCTGGGCCCGAGCGGCGTGGGCGTCCTGTGGGGCCGCGCGGCCCTGCTGAACGAGCTGCCCCCGTTCCTGACGGGCGGCTCGATGATCGAGGTGGTCGAGATGGAGCGCTCGACGTTCCTGCCGCCCCCGCAGCGGTTCGAGGCGGGCGTCCCGATGACCGCCCAGGCGGTGGGCCTGGCCGCGGCGGTGGACTACCTGGAGGCCCTGGGAATACGGGAGGTCGCGGCCCACGAGGACGCGCTGACCGCCCTGGCCCTGAACCTCCTGGGCGAGATCCCGGGGGTCCGGATCATCGGCCCCGAGGACCTGACGGACCGGGGCTCGGCGGTGTCGTTCGTGGTCGACGGCATCCACCCCCACGACGTGGGCCAGATCCTGGACGACCGAGGAGTGGCCGTCCGCACGGGCCACCACTGCGCCCGCCCACTGGCCCGCCGCTACGGCCTGGCGGCGACGACGCGGGCGAGCTTCTACGTGTACAACACGGAGCCGGAGATCCACGCGCTGGCGGAGGGGGTGCGGGCGGCCCAGAAGTATTTCGCGTAACCGCCCTCGGCCCTGCCACCGGTGAGGGAGGCGCCCGACCGAGCCCCTCCCCCGCCAACTCCCTTACAGCACCGGCAGATTCTTCCGCAGCTCGAAGGCCGTGACCTCGCTGCGGTACTCCTCCCACTCCTGCTTCTTGTTGCGCAGGAACTTGTGCGGCCTGATGGCTGCCTGGAGGAAGCCGACCGAGAGGCCCGACGACCTGGGGTCGAGCAGTGGTCAACGGTCGTTGTTTGTCGCTGTGGGCCGCCGTTCGACGGCCCACAGACGGCCCGGGAGACGTCGACCATGCCGAGTGTCAGTCAGGTACCTCGGTAAGAAGGCGTCCGGCCAGGAGGTCGCCGACGAACAACTCAAGGCTCGCGGCGAGAAGGCCTACATCACGATGACTGGGGCGCGGCACGTACCCGTGCGTGAGCGCGCTGCGCATCTCGTAACAGCGGGTGAAGAAGGCCGCCGGAGATTTGTCCAGGTACGTGCGAGGCTCCAGGGTCCGGGCCAGTCGTCGCCCTGCTTGCCCGATCGACTCATCCCGCAGCCATTTGAGACTGCCTCGCAGTGACTCCCGCTCAGAGCGTGTGAGGTCTACGTTGGCTTCGGTGGCCTCGATCAGGGCGGTCACGTGCGCCTTGGCGGCATCCGAGCGGGGCTGGAGGTCGAGCAAGGTCTCAATCGCCATAGTCAGCATCAGAAGCCTTGAGTCCGCTGATGGTTGGAAGAAGGAGGCGCTGTACAGGTCGAAGGCCAGCCGCTCAGGACCGTCCAGCGGGTCGTGGAGTTGCGCGGCCTGCGTGAGCACCAAGCGGTTCCGCTCCTCCGACGGACGCTTGCACACCTCAACGCTCGGTGTGGCGAAGCGAAGGCCCGGCTGATCTTCAAAGACTGTGACACCGAGCAGGTGTCCCAACACAGGCTGTCCTACTCGCTCAGCGAGCCACGCCTCGCCAGCTTTGGTCAGGACCGAGACGGGCTGCCGGTCCCCAAAGTCAGCAGCGAGGTGAACCTGGGCGAAGGCACGACTAATAACGTCCCGCCACTGCTCGCCTGCCCGAGCAGCTTCGTCCTTGGTGGCGTAACCCTCGCCCCGGAGCACGAGGTCGGTGGCGTCACACAAGCGTTGGCCGTCGTACCCGAAAGGCTTCAGCCAGACCTGTCGCTCTCCTTCGCCCCCCAGAAGAAACTGGCTTTCTGTTAGCCCGAGAAGCGTTCGACTCGGCATCGTGAAGGAGAGACGAAAGCAGTACACGGGCACCCCCGGAAGACGTGGCCAGTTACTCATGAGCCTAGTAGTCCGTTTGGATCTCGAAAACCGTCGCGGCACGGTCCGAGCTGCTCGGACGGGCACGGTGCACGCTCTTCCGGCTGCAACAGCCTGGTCCTAGCCTTGACCCTCATGGGACTGACCGATTGGGCCTATCCGCTCTCCCAATCGTTGCTGACCGATCCGCTGCCGCGCCCGTGGGCGCATTCCCTCGGGGTTGCCAAGCGGGCCCGTTCCCAGAGCCCCGTCCTGGGCACCGATGCCGAGTTGTCTCTTGTACGGCTAGCCCTCGCCGCCGCACACCAGCTCGCTGCCTACCGCGACACAGTGGCCAGCGGCGCCACGCGCGAGACGCCAGAATGCACAGCAGCACGTCGCGCGTACCGGGATGCGCGGTACGCCCTGATCGACGCGATGCGCACAACGTTGGAACGGCGCTGAGCAGCTACCCGGCGGGCATGCGAGGCTTGAAGGCGATGACGGACGGGCTCAGAAGGAGAGCGAGTGTCGCAACAGGCCAGCCCTCGGGGGACCTTCTTGATGGTCGCTGCTGCTGTGAAGGGGCAGATTGAAGCTGATCCGAAGATGGAGGAGCTTCCTCTGATCGCGGATCTCATGGCGGCTCATGAGGTCTCGCGCGGGGTCGTGATTCGCGCCTTCGACGAGCTGCGTAAGGAAGGGCTCGCTGAGCCGGCGCCTGGTGGCCGATGGCGAGTGGTCCGGAGCGGTGTCGACCGTCGGCCCTTGGTGGAGCAGATTGCGGATCTCTTCGCGGACCCTGAACTCAAGGTCGGAGCACCTTTTCCCAGCGCTTCCGAGCTGGCGAGGAAGTTCGGAGTGGCCCGGCCCACCGTGACCAAGGCCTTGGAGAGGTTGGAGTCGGCTGGCCTCCTGTCGGAGGGCAGCCAGGGGAGGGTTCGAACCGTACTGGCCATGCCGAACCGAGGGGAGCGTTCGTCATCTTGAGCCGCACGGGATTGACTGAGTGGGCCTATCCGCTCGCCGAATCGTTGCTCTCCGAGGTGTTGCCTCGCCGGTGGAAGCACTCCCTCGGGGTGGCCGAGCGGGCGCGACCGATCGCCCCGATGCTTGGTGAGGACGCCGAACTATTGGAGGCCGCTGCGGTTCTCCATGACATCGGATACGCGCCTGACCTTGCCAAGACGGGATTCCATTCGCTGGATGGGGCCCGCTACCTGCGGGACATGGCCGATGCCGATGAACGCGTCGTGCGCCTGGTGGCGCACCACTCCTGTGCGTGGATGGAGGCGGAGTCCCGCGGACTGCGCGAAGAGCTTGAAGAGGAGTTCCCTCGCGAGAGCCCGCAGCTCGTCGACGCTCTGCTACTGCGACATGAACACCACGCCGGACGGCAGCCCCACGAACCCCGTGGACCGGGTCAATGAGATCGCGGGGCGTTACGGGCCGGACAGCCTCATCGGCAAGTTCATTCGCCGTGCGGAACCGGAGATCCTCGCGAGCACGGCGCGTACCGTCGAGCGGCTCGCAGCGGCCAAGCGTCAGCCGATGTAGGGCGCCGTCCGCGCCCGGTCCATGGCGTGTTCGATCCGGAGCCTCATTGTGGGGTGAACGTTCAGCTCGGCCAGGTCCGTTGGGGCGACCCAGCGGACCTGAGTTGTTTCATTGCTCGTACGGATCTCACCGCCGACGGGGCGGGCCCGGAAGCACATGCTGAACTGTTGCCGGACCTCACCATCGTCGTACGCCAGCACATGACCGGGGTCGGTGTAGACCCCGGTCAGTTCGAGGACATCGACCTTGATGCCGGTCTCTTCCCAGACCTCCCGCACCACTGTGCCGCTGATGAACTCTCCTGCGTCGTGCCCGCCGCCCGGCAACGCCCAGCGGCCGTTGTCGGAGCGCTGGATCATCAGCACCTCACCAGCGTCGTTCTGGACGAACGCCACCACGGACGGCACGACCGAGTTGGCCGGCGGGGCGGTGGGGTCGTGAAGGTAGTCAATGCGTCCCATATCAGGCGGCATGCCATTCCCTACCTGGGCTCCCGGCCGCTCGGTACGTTCAAGCCGGAGCACATCCGCGACTGGCTCGCCGAACTGGAGCGAGCCATCCCCGCGTCGTCGTACCGTCGGGTCATCTTCGCGAGCGTGTCCGGCATGTTCACCGCAGCCGTGGAAGACGACCATCTACACCGAAATCCCTGTAAGGCCAGCACAGTTCGCGCGCCCGGCCCGAATCAACGCCGCGTCGTCCCCTGGACCACCGAGCGCATGTTCTCGGTGCGCGCCGCGCTCCCCGAGCAGTACCGCGCCGCCGTCGACCTGGGCGCCGGTTGCGGTCTGCGACAGGGCGAGATCTTCGGGCTGCCGGTCGATGCGATCGGGTTCGATACCGGTTGGCTGCATGTCGGGTGCCAGGTAAAGGTGTCGGGCGGGAAGCTCGTGTTCGGCCTGCCGAAGCGCAACAAGGAGCGTGACGTACCGCTCGCTGACTCCGTGGCGCACGTCCTCAAGGAACACATGGAAGCCCACCCGCCCGTTGAGGTCACACTCCCATGGCAGCGTCCGGACGGCCCGTTGGTCACGAAGCGGCTTCTGTTCGTGCGCCCTGATGGGGAAGGCGCTGTCCGACGAACCGACTTCAATACTCGCTTCTGGAAGCCCGCGCTTGTGACCGCCGGCGCCATCCCCGAGCCCAAGCCTGGTGAGCGCCATCAGGCCGCCCGTGAGCACGGCATGCACGCCTTGAGGCACTTCTACGCGTCTGTGCTCTTGGATGCGGGCGAGAACATCAAGGCACTGAGCACGTACCTCGGACACACGGACCCTGGCTTCACTCTGCGGGTGTACACGCATCTCATGCCGAGCAGCGACGGCCGTTCACGCAAGGCCGTGGACATCATGTACAGCGACCGGAATCTACCTACCGGCTGAAACTGCCGCGGTAGCTCTCCCTACCTCGTCAAGGCCCGGCTGCGCCGCGCTGCGAGCGCGGCGGCTACCACCCCGTCCACCTTCGCCCCAGGCAGAGCCGAACAGCCGCGGGCCAGGAGCGTCAAGGTGGAGCGGGGGTGAGTGGTGGGTTACGCGGTGGATCAGTCTGCGCTCCTGAGGCTACTGAGTGCTCATCACGGTCGTGATGAAGCAGCGATCCGCACGGTGCTGAAGATGCTCGCGCTTTTCTTTCCCGACCAGTTACTCACATCGACGGCCCCCCAGACGCTACGCTCACTGTCAAAGACACCGTGATGACAATCAGCGCTCGCGCTGGCTAGGGGATGAAGTGCACACACTCACGGGGAAACGGGTGGCTAAGTTTGCACGAGACTTTGGCTACGAAGGGAGCGAGGCGAAGCAGTTCGAGCTGTACGTTGCAGCCAATTACCTTTTCCCTTACGTACGGGATGATGTCGAGCAGATTGAGCGCACCGTTCTCGGCGGTGGGGCTGACGAGGGAATCGACATCGCCGCCGTCGTGGTCAACGGACAGATCGTCTTCGAACCCTCGGAAATCGACGAGCTTATCTCAGACCAGGCATCTAACGCTGCGAGAGTTATCTTCATCCAGGCTAAGACGAGCGAGTCCTACGACTCTAAGCTAATAGCGAAATTCCTCCACGGGGTCGAGGCCGTGACAAAGTATGCGATTAGAGCAAGGAGCGTCAACCTTCCTCCGGCCCTGGTCGATCTGGCTGCTTTGATCGATCGGATCGCAGAGAGCGGCGACAAGTTTCAAGACACGCGAATCCCGTGCGAACTCTTCTACGTCACCACCAGCGGAAACGACGGGAAGGGCGCACAGCAAGAGCTTCAGGTCACAGAGGCGATCGAACGCATTCGAAATCTCGATATTTATTCAGAACCTTTGCAACTCAACACTCATGGCCACGAGGCACTGGCTGCAAAACTGAAAGAGCGTCACGGACCACAGAACATTCGGTTCAATTTTGAGAAGCGGCAGACCATTCCTGCGACTGAGCGGGTTAGTGAGGCTTACATTGGACTCCTGTCCGGCACTGAGGCGATGAAGTTGCTGGCGGATGAAAATGGCTCCGTACGACCAGGGATCTTCGACGACAATGTGCGTCTCGATCTCGGTAGCCATAATCCAGTGAATACCAGGATCAAGAGAACCCTTCAGAGCGACGACCGTGAGCACTTCCCATTTCTCAACAATGGACTTACGATCATTGCAACATCTCTCCGAGGGTCGGGGGACAGATTCTTCATCTCCGGATATCAGGTCGTAAATGGCGGGCAGACGAGTCACCAGCTCGTCAGGTGGGCGGCAAGCGAGGAAGTCCAGGCTAAGCCGGACCTCCTCTCTGACCTTTGGATCCCGGTGAAGATCGTGAGCTCAGACGACGCTGGGGTGCGAACGAGCGTGGCGATCGCTACCAACCTGCAAACCGCCATCGGCTCAACTGACATTCAGGCGAGTTCTCAGATGGCGAAAGATGTGGAAGAGTACTTCAATCAGTCGGGCGTAGACGGCCTACGTTATCTGCGACAGAACCAGCATGCGTCTCTCAATTTCCCGCGGACTCGTGTTGTAACGACTCCCGAACTCAACCGAGCTGCCGCTGCAACACTGTTCGGCGAGTCTTCGCGCGCAATCGGCGCCCCAAAGGAGCTAGAGGCTGAGAATTCGTTTGTTTGGGGTGCATACTCCGTTGAAGCGTACTACTACGCTGCTTGGATCTTGTATCGGGTAGATAGATACTTCGCCCGAACACCCGAATCGACCACCCTCAAAGCCGCAAAGTACCACATCGCGATGATGGTGTCCGCTCTGATCACACCGAAACTTGTACCCGTCTTCGAAATCTCCGAGACAGAAACAGCAGTGCGGCGACTGAGGAACGATAAGAAACTCAATTACAAGATCTCGGATTCGGAGAAAATTGAAGTAGCGATCACCACCGCAGTCAAGCTTGCCACCGAGCAGTTTCAGTCTGTCTTGGACGAGGGCAGGAGTTTGCGCAAGGACGATGTGCGCAACCGTCGTAACCAGGAGGCTCTGCTGCAAAAGGCCAACGAGTCGAGCGCCGTCAACCGAAAGTAGTCAGACGAAGAAGAATTGACTACGCGAGAACCTCGCGGACATGGCGCGGGAGGTGGGCGAGGCCGTTCGCGACGTACGCGGATACGAGTACGTGGTGATCAACGAGTGCGCTCGCTTCCCGTACCGGGACTCAGACCGACAGAGGCCTCTCGACCGTGCTCGGTTGCCTGCCACGACGGAGGAGTACCTCGGGCTGCACGAGGCGTTCGAAGAACTCGGAGCCACGACCAAACTCGTCTGCGTGTTCTTCACGGCTGACGCGGAGAACGGCATCCACGTCATCCACTGGGGCGCGGCCCTCCTCGAACCCGACCGTTCTTTCACACGGCCGCACAGCGAGCAGCTCCTTGTTGCGCCCGTGCCGCTGGAGTGACGGATAGGCCCGGTTCCGCGGCTCGGCCCGGCGCCAGACGGCCCACAGACGGCCCAGCCGCAGCCAGACAGCCGAGAGGTCCCACGGTCGGCGACCGTGGGACCTCTCGGGAAGCGAGCGAGAAACGCTCTGACCTGCGCCTACAGCACCGGCAGATTCTTCCGCAGCTCGAACGCCGTCACCTCCGACCGGTACTCCTCCCACTCCTGCTTCTTGTTGCGCAGGAAGAAGTCGAAGACGTGCTCGCCCAGCGTCTCGGCCACCAGCTCGCTGCGTTCCATCAGGGCGATCGCCTCGCCCAGGTTCTGCGGGAGGGGTTCGATGCCCATGGCTCGGCGTTCGGCGTCGGTGAGGGCCCAGACGTCGTCGTCGGCGCCTGCCGGGAGTTCGTAGCCCTCTTCGATGCCCTTCAGGCCCGCCGCGAGGAGGAGGGCGTAGGCGAGGTACGGGTTGCAGCCCGAGTCCAGGGAGCGGACCTCGATGCGGGACGAGCCGGTCTTGCCGGGCTTGTACATCGGGACGCGGATGAGGGCCGAGCGGTTGTTGTGGCCCCAGCAGATGTACGAGGGGGCCTCGCCGCCGGCGCCCGCCGTGCGCTCCGAGCCGCCCCAGATGCGCTTGTAGGAGTTGACCCACTGGTTGGTGACCGCGGCGATCTCGGCGGCGTGCTTCAGGAGGCCCGCGATGAAGGAGCGGCCGACCTTCGAGAGCTGGTACTCGGCGCCGGACTCGTAGAACGCGTTCCGGTCGCCCTCGAAGAGGGAGAGGTGGGTGTGCATGCCCGAGCCCGGGTACTCCGAGAACGGCTTCGGCATGAAGGTGGCCTGGACGCCCTGTTCGAGCGCGACCTGCTTCATGACCAGGCGGAACGTCATGATGTTGTCCGCCGTGGAGAGCGCGTCGGCGTAGCGGAGGTCGATCTCCTGCTGGCCCGGCGCACCCTCGTGGTGGCTGAACTCGACCGAGATGCCCATCGATTCGAGCATGGTGATCGCCTGGCGGCGGAAGTCCATGCCGACGTTCTGCGGGGTGTGGTCGAAGTAGCCCGAGTTGTCGGCCGGGACGGGCCGGGTGCCGTCGAGCGGCTTGTCCTTGAGGAGGAAGAACTCGATCTCGGGGTGCGTGTAGAAGGTGAACCCGAGGTCGGACGTCTTGGCCAGGATGCGCTTGAGGACGAAGCGGGGGTCCGCGAAGGACGGCGAGCCGTCGGGCATCCGGATGTCGCAGAACATCCGGGCCGTGCCCGGGGCCTCCGCGCGCCACGGCAGGATCTGGAAGGTGGAGGGGTCGGGGCGGGCGATCATGTCGGACTCGTAGACCCGGGCGAAGCCCTCGATGGCCGAGCCGTCGAAGCCGATTCCCTCGTCGAAGGCCTGCTCCAGCTCGGCCGGGGCGACCGCCACCGACTTCAGGAAGCCCAGCACATCGGTGAACCACAGGCGCACGAACCGGATGTCGCGCTCCTCGAGAGTCCGGAGCACGAACTCCTGCTGCTTGTCCATAGCCACATCCTTGCAGTTCAGACGGCCTGTGCACCATGACCCCGTCAAGAACGGGGACGACGGGCGGATCCTCAGTATCGAGGCGCGGGATTACCTCCACATTACGCACCCGGTATGACCTACGGCACGTCCCCTCCCCGCGGGTGCCCCTGCGGGCTTCGCGCGTGACGATGTGGTGGATACTCGCTCCTCGTTGCCCGCGCAACAGCCCGGCACAACCGCCGGTGCACAGCCCGCACAACCGCTCGGCAGAACGGCATAGGAGAACCTCGCATGACCGGCACCCAGGTGGATCCCCCGGATACCGCCGTCGCACCCTCCGAACGGCGCCGCTGGCGCGGCTGGCTGCTCGACGGGCTGAGCGAGCGCTCCGCCCGCCACCCCGGGCCGCACGGCACCCCGCCGGCCGAGCACAAGGGCCACCGCTGGTGGCGGGTCATGTGCCTGACCGGTGTCGACTACTTCTCCACGCTCGGCTACCAGCCCGGCATCGCGGCGCTCGCCGCCGGGCTGCTCTCGCCGCTCGCGACGCTGGTCCTGATCGCGCTGACGCTGGGCGGCGCGCTGCCGGTGTACCGGCGGGTCGCGAAGGAGTCGCCGAACGGCGAGGGCTCGATCGCCATGCTGGAGCGGCTGCTGCCCTGGTGGGCGGGGAAGATCTTCGTCCTGGTGCTGCTCGGCTTCGCCGCCACCGACTTCATGATCACGATCACCCTTTCGGCCGCGGACGCCTCCGCGCACGTCGTGGAGAATCCTTTCACCCCCGACTTCCTGCACGGCTCCAACCTCTGGATCACGCTCGCCCTGGTCGCGGCGCTCGGCGCGGTCTTCCTCAAGGGGTTCAAGGAGGCCATCGGCATCGCGGTGGCGCTCGTCGGCGTCTATCTGGCCCTGAACCTCGTCGTGCTCTCCACCGCCGTCTGGAAGATCGCCACCGAGCCGGTCGTCGTCGGCAACTGGTGGAACGCGATGACCGCCGAGCACTCCTCGCCGCTCGCGATGATCGGCGTCTCGCTGCTCGTCTTCCCGAAGCTCGCGCTCGGCATGTCCGGGTTCGAGACGGGCGTGGCGGTCATGCCGCAGATCCAGGGCGACGCCTCGGACACGCACGACAAGCCCCTCGGCCGGGTCCGTGACACCCGGAAGCTGCTGACCACGGCCGCGCTCATCATGAGCGGCTTCCTGCTTGTCTCCAGCCTCGCGACGACCATCCTGATCCCGGAGTCCGAGTTCAAGGCCGGCGGCGACGCCAACGGCCGCGCCCTCGCCTTCCTCGCCCACCAGCACCTCGGCGAGGCCTTCGGGACGGTGTACGACATCTCGACCATCGCCATCCTCTGGTTCGCCGGGGCCTCGGCGACCGCGGGCCTGCTCAACCTCGTGCCGCGCTATCTGCCGCGGTACGGCATGGCGCCCGAGTGGACGCGAGCGGTGCGGCCGCTGGTCCTGATCTTCATGGCGATCGCCTTCTTCATCACCTGGTGGTTCGACGCCGACGTCGACGCGCAGAGCGGCGCGTACGCCACCGGTGTGCTGGTCCTGATGCTGTCGGCCTCGTTCGCCTCGACGGTCGCCGTGCACCGGCGCGGCAAGCGGGCCGCGGCGCTCGGCTTCGGAGTGGTCACCGCGGTCTTCGCGTACACGCTGGTCACGAACGTGATCGAGCGGCCGGACGGCATCAAGATCGCGCTCCTTTTCATCGTGGGCATCGTGGTGTCGTCGTTCGCCTCGCGGGTGCACCGCGCCTTCGAACTGCGGGCGACGGCCGTCACCTTCGACGAGTGCGCCGCCCGGTTCGTCGACGAGGCGGCCAGGAGCGGGCCGCTGCGGATCATCGCCAACGAGCCGCAGGAGCACTCGACGCGGGAGTACCGCGCCAAGGAGTACAGCCAGCGCGAGGAGACCCACATCCCGGACGGCCGGCCCGTGCTGTTCCTGGAGGTGTTCATCCAGAACTCCTCCGACTTCACCACCGAGCTCACCGTCCACGGCGACGAGAAGCACGGGGTGCGCCGGCTGCGCGTCGAGGGCGCGGTCGTGCCCAACACCATCGCGGCCGTGATGATGGAGCTGCGCGACCGGACCGGCGAGGTGCCGCACGCCTACTTCAACTGGACCGAGGGCCACCCGCTCAGCCATCTGCTGCGCTTCCTGGTGTTCGGCGACGGCGAGGTCGCCCCGGTCACCCGCGAGGTGCTGCGCCGGGCCGAGCCGGACCTGCGCCGCCGGCCCCGGGTGCACGTCGGCTGAGCGTCCCCTTTCGAGCCCGCTGTTTTCGGCCGGTACGGCACCCGGCCTGCCGTGAGCCGCACTCCCTCCCCTACCATCTGCGCCCATGGGGGGAGTGCGGCTCACGCGCATCACGCGTCCCGTGGCGCTGCTGAGTGCCATGGCGACGCTGCTCGCCGCGCTCTTCATCTGCCTCGCGGCGGGCGGCGGCGACACCCCGGCCCGCCACCACGCCCCACTGGCCGACGGGCCCGCACAGTATGTCTGCCCGTACGACCAGGGCGACTGCGGGCTCTTCCCGCACACCGGCCCGGCCGTGCTCACCACTGCCCCGGCCAACGCGCCGGTCCCGGCCGCGGTCCATGCCGTACGCCAGGTGCCGCCCCGCGTGGGCGCCGCCCCCGTACGGTTCGGGCCCCGGCCGCGCGCGCCCGACCTTCATGTCCTTCAGGTGCTGCGGACCTAGGGGCCCCGCGGCCGCACTCGGCCGCCGCTGCCCTCAACTCCCCACCTCCAGAAGGACATTACGGACACATGGCCATTCAGGACGACCCCAACACCTCTCGCAGAGCCCGCATGGAGGAGCTCCGCCGCATCGAGCAGGCCCGGCAGCGGCGCGGCAGGATCGTGGTGATCTCCTCGGTCACCGCCGCCGTCGTCGCGGTCGCGGGCCTGGTCGGATTCGGCGTGTACGAGTTCGGCAAGTCGGGCGACACCGGCAAGAACGGCCAGACCGGGACCGAGGCCCAGGCTCAGGGCAACGCCGGTCCGAAGGCGCAGATCGCGGGCGAGAAGGACTGGGACCCCAAGAAGCTGACCCGCAATCACGTGACCACCAAGGTGAATTACCCGATGAAGCCGCCGGTGGGCGGCGACCACGACCAGGTGTGGATGAACTGCGGCGGCGACGTCTACTCCCGGCAGGTCCCGGACATGAACGCCGTGCACTCACTGGAACATGGCGCGGTGTGGGTGACGTACACCGACAAGGCGTCCGCCGCCGATGTGAAGAAGCTCGCCGACAAGGTGTCGAAGACGCCGTACTCGCTGATGAGCCCGTACAGGGACCAGGCCGGGGCGATCGTGCTGAGCGCCTGGGGCAAGCAGGTCACCGTGAACGGCGCGGACGATCCCCGGGTGAACCAGTTCTTCACCCAGTACGTGCAGGGCCCGCAGACGCCCGAGCCGGGTGCCCCGTGCACGGGCGGGCTGGGCGAGCAGTGATCCGCCGCTACTGGGGCCTCGCGGCGGCGCTCGCCCTCGCGATGGTGTTCGCGGCGGCCGCCGTGCTCGTCTCCTCCGGCGGCAGCAGGGCCACCGCCGAGGCCAACTCCCGTACACCCACGGCCACTTCGGCGGACGCGGGGTTCGCGCGCGACATGTCGACGCACCACCAGCAGGCGGTGGAGATGTCGTTCATCGTGCGCGACCGCACCTCGGACGAGGAGGTGCGGCGCCTCGCGTACGACATCGCCAACACCCAGGCCAACCAGCGGGGCATGATGCTCGGCTGGCTGGACCTGTGGGGGCTGCCGAAGAACGAGGCGTCCCGGCCGCCGATGGCGTGGATGGGCATGGGCATGGAGCCGGGCGCCGACGGCGCGCTGATGCCGGGCATGGCCACCAACACCGAGCTGGACACGTTGCGGGGGCTCAGCGGCAAGGACGCGGAAGTGCTCTACCTCCAGCTGATGACCGAGCACCACAGGGGCGGCATCCACATGGCCGAGGGCTGTGTCGAGCGCTGCACGGCGGGCCCGGAGAAGCAGTTGGCGCAGGGCATGGTGGACTCACAGCAGTCGGAAATCGACCTGATGGCACAAATGCTGAAGAAAAGGGGCGCCACGGCACGTACCGGCTGACGCCTCAACTGACCGCGAGTAAACGCTCTTTGGCGTTTCTTGGCGATCACATGCCCCCCGCATGAACCGTTCCTGACAAGAGTGACGCATTACATGCGCGCATCAGACAGCGCGTGTACAGCATGCGAAGAACCTCACGCAGGGGGTTACATGAGAACCAGCCGCGCCAGGCGGCGCGCCGGTGTGAGCATGGCAGCGACACTGCCTCTGCTCGCCGGCGCGCTCGCCCTCGGCATACCGTCCGCCCAGGCGGCCGATCCGGTCCCGAGCGGACGGGCGGCCCTCGCGGGCACCCAGCCCGTCTGGGCCACCGGCTCCGCCGACCAGGGCGCCACCGCCGCGTCGACCAAGGTCAACGCCCGGGTGTACCTCGCCGGGCGGGACGCGAAGGGCCTCGACGCGTACGCCGCGGCCGTGTCCGACCCGCAGTCGGCGTCGTACGGCAAGTACCTCAGCGCCGACCAGGCGCAGCAGCGCTTCGGCGCGACCCAGGAGCAGATCGACGCGGTCACCAAGTGGCTGAAGTCGTCCGGACTGACCATCACGGGCTCCACCCAGCACTACATATCGGTGTCCGGTGACGTTGCGGCCGCGCAGAAGGCGTTCGCCACGCAGCTGCGCAACTACCGCAAGGACAACCGGACTTACCACGCCCCGTCCAAGGCCGCGTCCGCGCCGAACGCGCTCGCGGGCGCCGTTCTGACGGTGACCGGCCTGGACAACGCGCCGCACCAGTCGACGCACGAGGACACCCTGCCGGGGCCGGGCGCAGGCTTCCGCAACGCGGGCCCGTTCTCCAGCTACTACGGCCAGAACGTCGCCAAGACGCTGCCGGACGCGTACGGCACCAAGGTTCCGTACGCCGTGCACGGCTACACCGGCCGGCAGCTGCGGGCCGCGTACGGCGCGGGCAAGTACACCGGCAAGGGCGTGACGGTCGCGATCACCGACGCGTACGCCTCGCCGACCATGGCGTCGGACGCGGCGACGTACGCCAAGCGCAACGGTGACGCGGCCTACAAGAAGGGCCAGTACACCGAGGTTCTCCCGGCGGCCTACAACAGCGTGGACGACTGCAAGGCGTCCGGCTGGTACGGCGAGGAGTCCCTGGACGTCGAGGCCGTGCACGCGGTCGCGCCCGACGCGAACATCGTGTACGTGGGCGGCGCGTCCTGCAACGACCCGGATCTGCTCGACGCCCTCAACAAGGTCGTCGACAAGCGGCTCGCCGACATCGTCTCCAACTCGTGGGGCGACCTCGAGGCCAACGAGACCCCGGACATCGCGGCGGCGTACGACCAGACGTTCAAGCTCGGCGCGATCGAGGGCATCGGCTTCTACTTCTCCTCCGGCGACAACGGCGACGAGGTCGCCAACACCGGCAAGAAGCAGGTCGACACCCCGGCCAACTCGGCCTGGGTGACGGCGGTCGGCGGCACCTCGCTGGCGGTCGGCAAGAACGACAAGTACCAGTTCGAGACGGGCTGGGGCACCGAGAAGGCCGCGCTGTCCGCGGACGGCAAGAGCTGGGTGAACTTCCCAGGCGCCTACACCGGCGGCGCGGGCGGCGGCACCAGCTCCACGGTGAAGCAGCCGTTCTACCAGCACGGCATCGTGCCGGACTCGCTCGCGAAGGCGAACGGCGCGACGCGCATGCGCACCGTGCCGGACATCGCCGCCGTGGCCGACCCCAACACCGGCTTCCTGGTGGGCCAGACGCAGTCCTGGCCCGACAAGTCGGTGAAGTACGACGAGTACCGCATCGGCGGTACGTCGCTGGCCGCCCCGGTCATCGCGGGCGTCCAGGCACTGGCCCAGCAGGCCCAGCACTTCCCGATCGGCTTCGCGAACCCGGGCATCTACGCCCGCTACGACTCGCCGCTCTTCCACGACGTGACGGACCACCCGCTGGGTGCGAAGCGTGACCTCGCGGTCGCGCGTGTCGACTTCGCGAACAGCGTGGACGCGTCGGGCGGGCTGCTGACGTCGGTCCGCTCGCTGGGCAAGGACAGCTCGCTGTCCGCGACGAAGGGCTACGACGACGTGACGGGCGTGGGCTCGCCCGCCCCCGGCTACGTGGCGTCGTACGGGTTCCCGTTCCGGCGGTGAATCCGGTTGACGAGAACCCTGGGTGGCCGGTGAGCCGGTAACCCCCTGGGGTGCCTTTCCCCGCCTCTGGCCGCGAGTTGCTGCGGCTGGGGGCGGGGCTTTTTGTTCCCCCACCCCGCCCCTTCCCGCTGTGACACTCTGCGGCTCCGCCGCGTGGCCTCCGCGGGAAGGGGCGGGGTGGGGGACTATCCCCGGGTCACCACCCCCGCCACCGCCCCCGGCCGGTCCAGCATCACCAGGTGGCCCGCCCCCTCCGCCAGGCGGAAGCTCGCTCCCAGCGTCGCCGCCAAGCCGCGCTGGCGGTGGATCCAGGGCTCACCTCCCGCGCCACCCGCCAGCACCGTGGCCGGGGCCGCCGGAAGGGGCAACTGGCGCCGCAGCACAAGGAGTTCCGCCGCCACCGCCCCGTACCGCGCGTTCTCCAGAATCATTCCGCGCAGCACCCGCGACGTGCCGTAGCAGCGCCGTACCAAGTCGCGCGGGGCCGGATCACCACCGCCCGTGCGGGAGGCGCGGACCGTGGCCCGGCGGACCGCGGGGCCGAGCGCGGCGGGCGCCCCCGCACCGCACAGCACCGCCCCCACCGCCCGCGCGAGAGCGAGCCGCAGTCCGGGGGCGGCCGGAGGGCGCGCGGCCTCCTCGATGCTGGAGTCGACCAGGACGAGCCCCGCCGTACGGGACGGGTACAGCCGCGCGAAGGCCTCCGCGTGGAACCCCGCGATGGAGTGGCCGACCACCGTCACGGGACCGGCCGCACCCAGCGCGTCGAGGAGCCCCGCGATCCGGTGCGCCTCCCCCGCGGCGGTCGGCGGCACCACGGCCGGCCCGGAAAGCCCGTGCCCGGGCCGGTCGAAGCGTACGACCGTGTGGTCCGGGGTGAGCAGCGGCACCACCGGGTCCCAGTCGAACCAGCTCATGCCGAGCCCCGCACTGAGCACCACCACCGGCCCGGCGCCCTCGACGACCACGTGGTGCGGCACACCGCCGACGTTCAGGAACGCCATGCCCGCCTCTCCCTCGCCACCGAAACCGCCAGCACCCCCAGCCAGACCGCCACCACCAGCACCTGAAGCCGCTGGCCCGCGCCCAGGGCCCAGGTGCCGCGGCCCGCCTGGAAGGCCGCCACCGATGCCAACGTCCAGGCCGTGGCGGCCAGTTCCAGCGCCACCAGCGCCGGACCGAGGCGCGCGCTCAGCAGGGGCCACCAGCCGTAGCGGCGGGCCGCGACCGTCAGGGCCACCACGCCCGCCAGCGCCCCCACCATCGCCAGGCTGCTGCTCACCGCGTGCGCGGTGTGCGTCGCCGGGACGAGGCCCGCCGTCTCGCGGGCCGCGCACACGGGGTCGGCGGTCGGGGCGCAGCTCAGCGGGAGGCGGGAGTCGACGGCCGTGGCCGCGCCGAAGAGCGCGAGGCCCGACCAGCCCGCCAGCGACCAGCGCCGCCGGTCGCAGCGCCAGAGCGCGCACACCGCGGCGGCCAGGACCAGGAGTCCCGCCGTCAGATCGGTGGCGCGGAAGAGGCCGCCCAGCGGCTGGTCGGCCGCGGCGAGTTCACTCACGTACGCCTGGATCGGGTCGAGGCCGGTCTGGAAGACGAGCTCAAGCACCCAGGCCGTGTATGCCAGGGCGCCGAGCGCGAGCAGGACGGCCACGGGCCGGGTTCGCACACCACTGCGGGACATAGTGGGGCCAATGTTACGGGGGCGGCCACGGTTACTGATGGTCCGGATGCACCCAGCTCGGCTTGCGGAACTTCAGGAAGGCCAGCGGCGCGAGGAGGCCGAGCGCGAGCAGTCCTCCGCCGACGATCAGCAGATAGCGCCAGAGCGGCTGGTTGCCGAACTGGTCCGGCGGTACGAACCCGATACACAGCGCGGCCACCGACGCCACGAACCCGGTGCCCGCGACCCACGCGACCGCGGGCACCCGGAAGCCCCGCTCCACCTCGGGCCGGGTCCTGCGCAGCCTGACCACCGCCACGAACATCAGCAGATAGGCGATCAGATAGATCTGGACGGTGATGACGGAGAACATCCAGTACGCGCTCGACACGTCGCCGCTGAACGCGTACAGGATGCCGATCAGGGTGGTGATGACGCCCTGCGCGACCATGATGTTCTGCGGGGTGCCGTACTTGTTCAGCCGCTGGAACACCGGTGGCAGATAGCCCTCCTGACGGGACAGCAGCACCAGGCCCTTGGCCGGTCCCGCGAGCCAGGTCAGCATGCCGCCGAGCGCGGCCGCCACCAGCATCACGCCGACCACCTTGGTCATCCAGCCGATGTGGAAATGGTCGAAGAACGCTTGGAAGGCCTGCATCAGACCGGCCGTGAGGCTGAGCTCCGACGACGGCATCACCCAGGAGATCGCCAGCGCCGGAAGGATGAAGATCAGCAGCACCAGGCCGGTCGCCAGGAACATGGACTTCGGGTACTCGCGCTTGGGGTGGCGCAGCGACGACACATGGACGCCGTTCATCTCCATGCCCGCGTACGACAGGAAGTTGTTGACGATCAGGACGAGGCTGGCGAGCCCGGTCCACGGCGGCAGCCAGTGCGAGGCGCTCATCGGCGCCGCCGACGGGTTGCCCTGCCCGAGGAAGACGAAGCCGAGGACCACCAGGACGACGCCCGGGACGAGCGTGCCGATGACGAGCCCCATGGAGCTGAGTCCCGCGACCGTCTTCGTGCCGCGCGACGAGATCCACACGCCGGTCCAGTAGATGACCACGATCACGACGGCGACGTACGGCCCGTTCTCGGCCAGCCTCGGGTTGATGACGTACGCGAAGGTCGAGGCGACGTACGCGAGCAGGCTCGGGTAGTACGCGATCGTCATGGCGAACTGGCACCAGACCGCGAGGAACCCGAGCGGTTTGCCCAGCGCCTCGCTGACCCAGCGGTAGATGCCGCCGGTCCAGCCGGAGGCCAGTTCGGCGCCGACCAGCGCGGTCGGGAGCAGGAAGACGAGGGCCGGCAGGAGGTAGAGGAAGATCGCGGCGAGGCCGTAGATGGCCATGGACGGGGAGGGGCGCAGGCTCGCGACGGATGCCGTCGTCATCAGGCCCAGCGTCACCCAGGAGACGAACTGCCGCTTTGTCCCTTCGTCCGCGACGAGTTCTTCATCGGAGGACTCCGTGGTCGTCATGCGCCCATCCTCGGCTCGGCGGCGGGGTCGCGCACGTCGGGCCGTAGGGTGATCCGAAAAATGGATCACCGAAGGACTCCCCATGACCGTGCCCGTCAACTCCCCCGGCCAGCCGCAGTGGGGGCCCGCGTCCCCCGGCCGCCCGGGGTCGCCGCAGGCTCCCGCACAGCGGGCCCGTAACGGTCTCGGGGCCGCCTCGCTGGTCCTCGGCGTCGTCGGGGTGGGCTTCGGCCTCGTGCCCTTCCTGTTCTGGCTCTCGGGCACGCTCGGGGTCCTCGCCGTGGTCCTCGGGCTCGCCGGGCACGGCCGGGCGCGCAAGGGAGGGGCCACCAACAAGGGGGTGGCGCTGGCCGGGAGCGTCCTCGGCGGCATCGCGACCGTGCTCGGGACCGTCGGCCTGCTGCTCACCGTCGTGTTCGTGAAGGACGCCGCCAAGGGCCCGGGCGGCACCATATCCAAGGCGCCGTCGGGCGCCGCCGCGCCCTCCGCGCCCGGCCCCCGGCCGTCGCCGAGTGCCCCGACCGCCCAGAAGCCGCAGCCGTTCGGGGCGACGCACACCTACCCGGACGGCGTGAAGGTCACCGTCTCCATGCCTGCCCCGTACGCGCCGGACGCGTCCGCGTCGGGCCACCGCAAGGGCAACCGGGCGATCCGCTTCACCGTCACCATCGTGAACGACAGCCACGAGTCGATCGACATCACCTCGGCGGTGCCGACCGTGCGCGGCCCGGACGGCATCGAGGCCGAGGCGATATACGACGACGAGCACGCGACGAGCATGTTCGCGGGCGCCCTGGAGCCGGGCGGCCGCGCCACGGGCAAGTTCGCCTTCTCGATGCCACCGGAGTCCAGGACCGTGGACTTCCAGATCGGGCCGCAGACGCTGAAGTACGACGAGACGGTGTGGAGCGGGCCGGTCGTCACCGGAACCGGCCCGGGTACCGGACCCGGAACGGGCCCAGGTGCCGGAAGCGGCACCGACACCGACCCGAGCCCGGTCACCGACTGACGCGCCGCGGGAGAGCCGTCGGCCGACCCTCCGCCCGGCCCGCGGGGCGCTCCGAACGGGCGCCCCGTATCGCCGCCCACCACCCCATCGCGTCGCATTGACGATTACACTGGCCGCGTGCCTCAACTACGTCTCGCCCTGAATCAGATCGACTCGACCGTCGGGGACATCTCCGGCAACACCGAGGCGATCGTGCACTGGACACGGCACTCCGCCGAGCAGGGAGCGCACCTCGTCGCGTTCCCCGAGATGATGCTGACCGGCTACCCCGTCGAGGACCTGGCCCTCAGGTCGTCCTTCGTCGAGGCGTCCCGGCAGGCGCTCACCGCGCTCGCGGCGCGCCTGGATCGGGAGGGCTTCGGGGAGATCCCCGTGGTCGTCGGGTACCTGGACCGCTCCCCCGCCGCCGCCCCCCGGCTCGGCCGGCCGGCGGGCGCCCCGCAGAACGCGGCGGCGGTGCTGCACGGCGGCCGGGTCGTGCTGGCCTTCGCCAAGCACCATCTGCCCAACTACGGCGTGTTCGACGAGTTCCGCTACTTCGTGCCGGGCGACACCCTGCCCGTCGTGCGGGTGCGCGGCATCGACGTGGCCCTCGCCATCTGCGAGGACCTGTGGCAGGACGGCGGCCGCGTCCCGGCCACCCGCTCGGCGGGCGCCGGTCTTCTGATCTCCATCAACGCCTCGCCGTACGAGCAGAACAAGGACGACTCCCGCCTCGACCTGGTCCGCAAGCGCGCCCAGGAGGCCGGCTGCACGCTCGCGTACGTGGCGACCATCGGCGGCCAGGACGAGCTGGTCTTCGACGGCGACTCGATCGTCGTGGACGCGAGCGGCGAAGTCGTGGCGCGGGCACCGCAGTTCAGCGAGGGCTCGGTCGTCCTCGACCTGGAGCTCCCGGCCGCGGGCCCGGCCCCGTCCGGCGTGGTCGACGACGGGCTGCGCATCGACCACGTGGTGGTCTCCGAGGAGCCGGTCGCTGCGTACGAGCCGGAGCTCACCGGCGGTTACGCCGAGCGGCTCGACGACGACGAGGAGGTCTACTCGGCCCTTGTCGTGGGCCTGCGCGCGTACGCCGCGAAGAACGGCTTCCGGTCCGTCCTGATCGGCCTGTCCGGCGGCATCGACTCGGCGCTGGTCGCCGCGATCGCCTGCGACGCGCTGGGCGCGGCCAACGTGTACGGCGTGTCCATGCCGTCGAAGTACTCCTCGGACCACTCCCGGGGCGACGCGGCCGAACTGGCCCGGCGTACCGGGCTGAACTTCCGCACCGTCCCCATTGAGCCGATGTTCGACGCCTACATGGGCTCGCTCGGCCTGACCGGGCTCGCCGAGGAGAACCTCCAGTCGCGGCTGCGCGGCACGATGCTGATGGCGCTCTCCAACCAGGAGGGCCACATCGTGCTCGCCCCGGGCAACAAGTCCGAGCTGGCGGTGGGCTATTCGACCCTGTACGGCGACTCGGTGGGCGCGTACGGGCCGATCAAGGACGTCTACAAGACCTCGGTGTTCCGGCTCGCCGAGTGGCGCAACCGGGCGGCGTCCGAGCGCGGCCGGACTCCGCCGATCCCGGAGAACTCCATCACCAAGCCCCCCAGCGCCGAGCTCCGCCCCGGCCAGGTCGACACGGACTCGCTGCCCGACTACCCGGTCCTGGACGCGATCCTGGCGATGTACGTCGACCGGGACCAGGGCGCCGACGCGATCGTGGCGGCCGGGTACGACGCGGAGCTGGTGGGCAGGACGCTGCGGATGGTGGACACGGCGGAGTACAAGCGGCGGCAGTATCCGCCGGGCACGAAGATCTCGGCGAAGGGGTTCGGGAAGGACCGGCGCCTTCCCATCACCAACCGCTGGCGCGAGTCGGGGTGAGGTTCCGGGGGCTCTGCCCCCGGGCCCCCGTTCACGCCTTGGGGGAAGCCGAGCGGACTACACCTGGAGCCTTGCCGCGATCGGCAGATGGTCGCTCTTCGTTTCCGGCAACGTCCACGACGACTTCGGCTCGATGCCCTTGACCATGATCTGGTCGATGCGGGCCATCGGGAACCCGGCCGGCCACGTGAAGCCGAAGCCGTCGCCCGCGGCGCCCTGCGTGGAGCGCATCTGGGCGGTGATGTTGTTCAGGGAGCGGTCGTTCATCGTGCCGTTCAGGTCGCCGAGCAGGACCACCTTCTTGACCGGCTCGGCGGAGATCGCCTCGCCCAGCGTGTAGGCGCTGTTGTCGCGCTGGTTGGCGGTAAACCCGGCATTCAGCTTGACCCGTACCGAGGGCATGTGGGCGACGTACACGGCGACGTCGCCGGCCGGGGTCTTCACCGTCGAGCGCATCGCGCGCGTCCAGCCCATCTTGATGTCGACGGGCCTGCTGTCGCGGAGCTCGTACTTGGACCAGAGGCCCACCGTGCCCTGCACCGAGTGGTACGGGTAGATGTCGGCCAGCGCCTTCTTGTACGTCTCGGCCTTGTCGCCCGGGATCTCCTCCAGGGCGAGGACCTGCGCGCCGGAGGCCGCGACCTGACGGACCGTGCCGACCGGGTCGGGGTTCTCGGCGTTCACGTTGTGGGTCGCCACGACCAGGTTGCCGCCCGAGCCCTGCTTGTCGGTGAGGAGGCCGCCGAACACGTTGAACCAGACGATCACCGGGAGCAGCAGCGCGATCAGCGCGGTCGCCGAGCGGCGCCACAGCGCGAGCCCGAGGAGGACCGGCAGGAAGATGCCGAGCCACGGCAGGAACGTTTCCGAGAGCGAGCCGAGGTTGCCCACCGAGTTGGGGATCCGGGAGTGCAGGATCATCACGAGCGCGATCACGACGGCGAGCCCCGCGAGGACCAGGCCGCGGCGCCAGATGCCGGGATCGCCCCGCCAGCCGTCGGCCAGGCGCCGGAACCGGGACCGGGTGCGCTCGTCCTCCGCGCTGCCGTCGCCCGTCTCCGTCGTGTACGCCCGCGCCATACCGCTGTCCTCACTGCTGTTGTCCGCACATCGTCCCCGCCGTTCGACCCTAGGCGAAAACGAGTGGGATTCCCTGCTGCCGTACTGCCCGTACGGCATCCGTACGCCCCGCAGGACGACCGGGCACGGCGGCGGGTTCCGTGCCGGGGCCCCGGCACGGGCCCCTGTGACACAACGCGCATATTCAGCGGGGCGGACGCAGCCCTTCGAGGACGGCGTCCACGATGCGCTCGGCGAACTCGGGGCCGGGCAGTTCGTTGCCGGGCCGCATCATGGTGCGCACCAGCATCGGGGCGACGAAGAGATCGGCGGCCATGTCCAGGTCGAGACCGGCGCGGAGCTCGCCGGTCTCCACGCCCCGCCGCAGCAGCTCGTCGAGGAGCCGGCGGCGGGGGTCGATGACGATGCTGTGGTACTTGGACCAGAGCTTGGGATAGCTCTGCATCTGCGCGAAGACGTTGTGCAGAAGGGCGGAGGACTGCTTGGCGACGCTGCGCCGACGCACGTTCTCCACCATGCAGACGAGGTCGTCGCGCAGGGAGTGGCCGGGCAGCGGCGGGGCCGGCGACTCCATGGACTGGACGACCTCGACGTACAGCTCCTCCTTGCCGGCCCAGCGCCGGTAGATGGTGGCCTTGCCGACGCCCGCGGTGCGGGCGATGCGTTCGATGGAGAGGTCGGCGAGCGAGACGCCCTCCTCAAGCAGCTTGATCACGGCTTCCAGGATCTGGCGTTCCGCGGCCTCGGAGCGGGGCCGCCCGCGCCGTTGTTCGCCGACCTTGCACTGCTTGTCCATCAGGGTCACGCCCGCTCCGCTTCTTCTCGCCGACCCGCCGATTGTCCCGAAGGTCCGCCGCCTAGCTACGGGCGGCCTCGGTGGGGCGGTCCTCCGCCTTGGGCGCCGGGGCCGCGGGCGGCTTCCCGGGCAGGAACAGGGCGACGACCACCGCGCCGAGCAGGGCCACGCCGGACGAGGCGAGGGCCGTGATGTGCATGGCGTGGATGAAGGCGTCGTTGGCCGGGGCGATCAGGGCCTTGCCCGCGGGGCCCATCTTCTCGGCGATGCCGAGGGTCGCCTCGATGGATTCGCCGGCCGCCTTGCGCGCCCCTTCGGGGATCGCGCCGAGGTGGCCCTCGATGTCACCGCGGTAGACGGTCGAGAGCACCGAGCCGAGCACGGCGACGCCGAGCGCGCCGCCGACCTGGCGGAAGGTGTTGTTGACGGCCGAGCCCGAACCGGCCTTCTCGCGCGGCAGCGACTGCATGATCGAGACGGTGACGGGCGGCATGATGTGGGCCATTCCGGCGCCCTGGATGAAGAAGACGACCTCCATGACCCAGATCGGCGTGTTCGCGTCGAACAGGCCGAAGGCCGCGAGGCCGATCGCCACCAGGATCAGTCCGGCGGTGCAGACGGCCCGGGCGCCGAACCGGTCGACGACCAGCCGGGCCCGCGGCGCGAAGATCATCTGGGCGGCGGCCAGCGGCAGGATGAGCAGGCCTGACTGGAGGGCGCTGTAGCCGCGCACGCTCTGCATGTAGAAGACCGAGAAGAAGGTCACGCCCATCAGCGCGAAGAAGGTCAGCGCGATGGCGACGACGGCCGCCGAGAAGGCGGGCTTCTTGAAGTAGTCGATGTCGATCGCGGGGTGGTCGACGCGCTTCTCGTACAGGACGAAGCCGACCAGGACCGCGACACCGGCGAGGATCGTGGCGACCACCGTCGTATCGGTGAAGTCGGCCAGCTGGCCGCCGTGGATGATGCCGTACACCAGCAGGACGAGGCCCACGACGGACAGGAGCACGCCCACCGGGTCGAGCCTGCCGGGGTTGGGGTCCCTGGAGTCCGGTACGAGGACGACCATCGCGACAAGGGCGATGATCACGACCGGCACGTTGACCAGGAAGACCGAGCCCCACCAGAAGTGCTGGAGCAGCACGCCGCCGGTGATCGGGCCGATCGCGATGGCGAGGCCGACGCCGCCGGCCCAGATGCCGATCGCCTTGGGCTGCTCCTCGCGCTCGAAGACGTTCATGAGGACGGCGAGGGTGGCGGGCATCACGAAGGCGCCGCCGAGGCCCATCAGGGCGCGGAACGCGATGAGCTGGTCCGGCGAGTTGGAGAACGCGGCGAGCACCGAGCCCAGGCCGAAGACCGTGATGCCGAAGAGCAGGATCTTCTTGCGGCCGAGCCGGTCGCCGAGGAGGCCGGAGGTGAAGAGCAGCCCGGCGAAGACGAGGGTGTAGGCGTTGATCGCCCACTCCAGCTCGCTCTGGGTGGCGCCGAGGCCGGTGGGGGCGGGGCTGGCGATCGTCTTGACGGCGACGTTCAGGATCGAGTTGTCCAGGACGACGATCAGCAGGCTGAGCATCAGGACGGCGAGGACCGCCCAGCGTCGGCGGTGGACGGCTTCGGGTATCCGAGGTGCGGCCGGGGCGCCGGACGCGGCAGGCGTGGTTGACATGCCGTCCAGCCTAGAGCTATTTCGATACGAGACCGTCTCGTATAGCAAGGTCTTTACTTTTCGGACACCGGTTCGTGTTTCCGGCCCGATTTGCCTTCCTGTGACACCCACTTCCCGGCAGAGGGCACGGGATGCCACCATGGATGTGGTCCGGAGACGCCGTAAGGGCGCTTCGAGATGACGAACAGGAGCCGTTGCGATGACGCAACAACTTCAGGCTGCCCACAAGGCACCCGACAGCAGCAATCCCAAGGCGCTGTACGGAGGCAAGGGCACCCGGCGCATCACCGTGCACGACATCGCCGCCGCCAAGGCGCGCGGCGAGAAGTGGCCCATGCTCACCGCCTACGACGCGATGACCGCGTCCGTCTTCGACGAGGCCGGGATCCCGGTCCTGCTCGTCGGCGACTCGATGGGCAACTGCCACCTCGGTTACGAGACCACCGTCCCGGTCACCATGGACGAGATCACCCTGCTCTCCGCCGCCGTCGTACGGGGCAGCTCGCGCGCCCTCGTCGTCGCCGACCTGCCCTTCGGCTCGTACCAGGAGGGCCCGGTGCAGGCGCTGCGCAGCGCCATGCGCCTGGTCAAGGACGCGGGCGTCGGGGCGGTCAAGCTGGAGGGCGGCGAGCGCAGCCACGAGCAGATCCGGCTGCTCGTCGACTCGGGCATCCCGGTCATGGGCCACATCGGCCTCACCCCGCAGTCCGTGAACACGCTGGGCTACCGGGTGCAGGGCCGCGGCGACGAGGCGGCGCACCAGCTGCTGCGCGACGCCAAGGCCGTGCAGGACGCGGGCGCCTTCGCGATCGTCCTGGAGCTGGTCCCGGCCGAGCTCGCCGCCGAGGTCACGCGCACGCTGCACATCCCGACCGTCGGCATCGGCGCGGGCGTGGAGTGCGACGCGCAGGTGCTCGTCTACACCGACATGGTGGGCCTGACCGCCGGGAAGACCCCCCGCTTCACCAAGCAGTACACGAACCTGCGCGAGTCTCTCGGCGACGCCGCGAAGGCCTTCGCGGGCGAGGTCGTCGGCGGGGCGTTCCCGGCCGAGGAGCACACCTTCCACTAGCCACTGCGGTCACGACGACAGTCCGCCGACTTCCCCCATCGGCGGGCTGTCAGTCGTCTGCGGGCCCGGTTGTCCACAGGGCTGTAGGTGGCTGTAGGCCGGCCGTCCACAGGCTGTCGGTGCTCTGTCGGTGGATTGTCGGTGGCGGCTGGCACCTTGGTGGACATGACGCGAATCGACAAGAACCCCATCGACAGCGGGGCCGGTGTTGCCGCCGGCACCGCCGTCTCCGTACGGGGGCTGGTGAAGCACTTCGGCGACACCAAGGCGCTGGACGGCGTCGACCTGGACGTCCGCGAGGGCACCGTGCTCGGTGTCCTCGGACCGAACGGCGCCGGCAAGACCACCCTCGTACGCTGCCTGTCCACCCTGCTCGTGCCGGACGCCGGCTCCGCCACCGTGGCCGGCTTCGACGTGGTGAAGCAGCCCCGCCAGCTGCGCCGCACCATCGGCCTGACCGGGCAGTACGCCTCGGTCGACGAGAAGCTGTCCGGCCGCGAGAACCTGTACATGATCGGCCGGCTGCTCGACCTGTCCCGCAAGGACTCGCGGTCCCGCGCGGACGAGCTCCTGGAGCGCTTCTCGCTCACGGACGCCGCCAAGCGTCCCGCGATGACGTACTCCGGCGGCATGCGCCGCCGGCTCGACCTGGCCGCCTCCATGATCGGCCACCCGGCCGTCCTCTACCTGGACGAGCCGACCACGGGCCTGGACCCGCGCACCCGCAACGAGGTGTGGGACGAGGTGCGCCGGATGGTCGCCGAGGGCGCCACCGTGCTGCTCACCACGCAGTACATGGAGGAGGCCGAGCAGCTGGCGAGCGAGCTCACCGTCATCGACCACGGCAAGGTCATCGCCAACGGCGGGGTCAACGAGCTGAAGGCGAAGGTCGGCGGCCGCACCCTGCAGATCCGGCCCACCGACCCGGACCGGCTGGGCGCCATGGCACGGGCCGTCACCGAGGCGGGCCTGGACGGCGTCTCGGGCACCCAGGTCATCCCCGACGAGGGGGTGCTCAATGTGCCGATCCTCAGCGACGAGCAACTGACCGCCGTCGTCGGCCTGTTGGGGGCGCGCGGCTACGGCATCGCCCACATAGGCACCCACCTGCCCAGCCTGGACGAGGTGTTCCTGGCCATCACCGGCCAGAAGACCACCGGCGCCCAGGACACCCACCGTGAGACCGAGGAGGTCGCGGCATGAGCACCACCACTGTCGACGCGCCTGCCCAGCAGACCCCTTCGCGTTCGCGGCAGGTCACCGGGTCCGACGACGTACGCATCGGACTGCGGGCGAACCTGCGCCACATCGGCGCCCTGGCGCGCCGCAACATGCTCCAGATCAAGGCCGACCCGGAGTCGATGTTCGACGCCGTCCTGATGCCGATCATCTTCATCCTGCTGTTCGTGTACGTCTTCGGCGGCGCGATGTTCGGCAGCGGCAACCAGGAGGCGTACGTCAACTACCTGGTGCCCGGCCTGATGGCGATGATGGGCCTGAACATCGCGATGGCGGTCGGCACCGGCGTCAACGACGACTTCAAGAAGGGCGTGATGGACCGCTTCCGGACGATGCCCATCGCCCGGTCGTCCGTCCTCATCGCCAAGATGGTCGTCGAGGTCGGCCGCATGCTGGTCGCCACCACGATCCTGCTGATCATGGGCTTCATCCTGGGCCTCAGCATCAGCACCTCGGTCTGGGGCCTGCTCGCGGCGGTCGGTCTGTCGCTGGTGTTCGGCGCGTCCCTCATGTGGATCTTCATCCTGCTCGGACTCACCATGAAGACGGCCCAGGCCGTCCAGGGAGTGGCCATGCTCGTGCTGATGCCGCTGCAGTTCGGTTCGTCCATCTTCGCCAAGCCGACCACGATGCCGGGCTGGTTGCAGTCCTTCACGGACTACAACCCGCTGTCCAACCTCGCGGACGCGGCCCGCGGCCTGATGACCGGCGGCCCGGTCGCCCACTCGGCGCTGATGACGCTTGCCTGGTCGGTGGGCATCACGCTGGTGATGGCTCCGCTCGCGGTCGCCAAGTTCCGCAAGCGCACCTGAGATTGACGGTACGTCAGTCCTTGCGGTCGCGTCGCACGAGGGCGGTGGCCTCCTCCACGGAGAGGCCGCCGCCCTCGGCGTACGCGGCCTCGTACGCCGCGTCGTCGAGCCGGGCGCGGGCGGCCCGCTCGGCCTCGGCCCGCTGCTCCACCTGCACGGGCGCCAGGAAGTGGCCGACCGGGAGCAGCGCGTCGTGCGCACCGACGAGCCGGGCCGCGTCCTCGCCGTTACCGGGGCCGCCGAGTCCGGCGATGGAGCGGGCCGCGGTGAGCATGTGGACGGCGATCATCTCGGGCGCGACCATCCGCGAGAGCGGCCCCTGGGACCGGTCGAGCGCGACCCGGGCGCCCGCGAGCCCGTCGGCGTACCGGCCCTGCGCATTGTCCAGCCAGGCCAGTACCCCCAGGACGAACCCCTCGAACAGGACGAGGTTGGCGGAGCTGAACTCCCTCAGCATCACCTCGGCCTGCTCGCGCGCCTCGTCGAACCGGCCGGTGCGGCCCAGCCACATGGTGAGGAAGAGCCGGGCCGCGGGCCGCGCCTCGACGCCCGCCCGGTCCCCGGCGAGGATCTCGCGCAGCATGGCCTCGCCGCGCTCGCCCTCCCCCATCTCCAGGAGGACGGAGGCGAGGCGCGCCTTGAGGAGGGTGACCTGGGCCTGGGCGCCGAGCTGCTCGGCGTGGCGCAGGGCGGCGGTGAAGTCCTCGGCGGCCGCGCCGAACTGGCCCCGCTTCTCGCGCGCCTCGCCCCTGGCACCCAGTGCCTCGGCCGAGCCCCAGGCGTCGCCGAGGCGCTGGAAGATGAGGAGGGCGGCGTCGGCATCGGCGGTCGCGTCACCGGCCCACTCGGTCCGGTTGGCCAGGACGTTGGCGCGCATCTGGAGGGCGGCGGCCAGCTCCCATTCGTAGCCGAGCTCCTCACTGGCCTGCACGGTCGCATCGAGGACCTCCCTCAGCCGGGCCGTGTCGCCGGTGAGCACCACGGGGAAGAACCAGAGCGAGCCCGGCATCCGGCAGGTCTGCGGCAGGCCGGGGCGGTAGGCGGAGGAGATCGCGCGGAGCCGTTCGACGGCCTGCGGGGTGGTCCACTGGTCCATCTCGTGGTCCATGGCGGCCAGTTGGACGAGCCGCACGCCGCGCCGGGCTTCCTGGAGCACCTCGGGGTCGAGCGGCGGCGGGGCGTCCGTGCACTGGACGAAGACCGGCGGCGCGGGCGCCACAGGCGGCGCGAACGGGTCGGGCCCGAGCGCCGCCGCCTCCTGCGCCCAGTGGCGCGACTCGGCGCGCAGGTCGCGCATCTGCCAGTACCAGAGCAGGGCGTGCACCAGGCAGAGCGCCTCCTCCTCGTCGCGCAGCGCGACGGAGCGGCGCAGCGCGGTGCGCAGGTTCTCGTACTCGCGCTCGAAGGCGTCGACCGCTCTTCTCTGCCCGGGGCCGCGGAGCCCGGCGTCGGTGCGGCGGGCGAATTCGCGGTAGTACGTGAGGTGGCGGCGCTCGGCGGCACCTCGGTCCCCGGCGTCGTCGAGCCGCTCGGCCGCGTACTCGGCGACGGTTTCGAGCAGCCGGTAACGCATCTCGCCGGTGTCGTCGGGCACCGCCACGACGAGCGACTTGTCGACGAGCGAGCCGAGCACGGCGGGTACGTCCGGGGCGTCGAGGCCGTCGCCCTCGGCGCACACCGCCTCGGCCGCCGCCAGGTCGCAGCCGCCCGCGAAGACGGCGAGGCGGCCGAGCACCGCGCGTTCGGGCGCCTCCAGGAGGTCCCAGGACCAGTCGACGACGGCCCGCAGGGTCTGCTGCCTCGGCAGCACCGTACGGCTGCCGCTGGTGAGCAGGCGGAAGCGGTCGTCGAGCCGGTCCGCGATCTGACGAGGCGTCAGCATACGGAGGCGGGCGGCGGCCAGTTCGATGGCGAGCGGGAGCCCGTCCAGGCGGCGGCAGATCTCGGCGGCGGCGTCCGGATCGTCCTCGACGCGGAAGCCGGGCCGGGCCGCGGCGCCCCGCTCGGCGAGCAGCCGCAGCGCGAACGGCGCGGGCAGCGGCTCGACGGGACGCACCAACTCCCCCGGCACGCCCAGCGGTTCACGGCTGGTGGCGAGGACCACCAGGTGCGGGCAGCGGGCCAAGAGGTACTCGGCGAGCTCGGCGGCGGCGCCGATCACGTGCTCGCAGTTGTCCAGGAGCAGCAGCATGCGGCGCGGCCCGCAGTGCTCGGCGAGCCGGACCACGGGGTCGTCGGCGTGCCGGTCGGCGGCCCTGAGCTCCTCTGCGCCCGCCGAGTGCAGCACCGTCTTGCGGGCGCCGACGGCGGTGAGCACGGCGGCGGGCACCCCGGCCGGGTCGTCGACGGGCGCGAGTTCGGCCAGCCACACCCCGTCCGGCCAGCAGGCCGCGGCGCCCTCGGCGGCCTCCTGCGAGAGCCGGGTCTTGCCGGCTCCGCCGGGCCCGAGCAGGGTGACGAGCCGCGCGGTCCCGAGGTCGCCGCGGATGTCGGCGAGCTCGGCCTCGCGCCCGACGAACGAGGTGAGCCGGGCCCGCAGATTGCCGTGCACCGGGGCGGCCGCAGGGACGGCCGCCGGGGCGGGAACGGCTGCCGGGTTCAGCAACTCGGCGTGGATGGCGCGCAGTTCGGGACCTGGATCGGTGCCGAGCTCCTCGGCGAGCGTGGCGCGCACGCCCTCGTACGCGGCGAGCGCCTCGGCGGGGCGGCCCGCCGCCCGCAGCGCCCGGATGCGCAGGGCGTGCAGCGGCTCGTCGAGCGGATGGCTCCCGCACAGCGCGGCGAGCTCGGCCAGCGTCTCCTGTGCCCGGCCGAGCGCGAGGGCGGCGGCGAGCCGCAGCCGCCGGGCATCCAGCCTGCGGGCCTCGGCGCGGGAGGCGAGGGGGCCGGGGTCGGGCAGGTCGGCGAGCGCGGGTCCCGCCCACAGCGCGAGCGCGTCGTCGAGCAGGGTCGCGGCCTTCGCCGCGTCGCCCTCCTCCAGGGCACGGGCGCCGTCGGCGGTGAGCCGCTCGAAGCGGTGCAGGTCGACGTCGTCGGCCTCGGCGGCCAGCCCGTATCCGCCGCCGTCCGCGGAGAAGACCGCGTCGTGGCCGAGCGCCCGGCGCAGCCGGCCGACCAGGGCCTGGAGCGCGGCCGGGGCGTCGGCGGGCTCCTCGTCGCCCCACACCTCGCCGACGAGGACGCCCACCGGGGCGGCCCGGCCCGGCCGCAGCGCGAGCACCGTCAGGAGCGCGCGCAGCCGCGCACCGCCGAGGGCGACGGGGCTGCCGTCGAGGTGGTGGACCTGGGTGTTGCCGAGAATCCGGTAGCGCACGCCCCCCATTCTCATCGACGCGACAGGGCCCGGGGCTCGCGGTGCGGAACTCCCGCCCGTTACCGAGACGTTTGACACTCAGCCCCTGTACGGTCGGGCGCGTCCCGGACGCTCGGCCCCTGTACGGTCGGGCGCGTCCCTCTCGACCGTCCCACCAGCCACTGGAGCCCACGGCATGGCCACCACGACCTCCCGCCACCACGACCGGCGGATCAGCCCGGTCTTCCTCGGGATCGTCGCCGTCATGGCGGTCTCCGGGTGGGCGGTGTGGACGAGTTACGCCTCGTCCCGCAGCTTCGCGGTGTTCCTGTTCGTGACGTCCGCGTGGGTCGTCTCGCTGTGCCTGCACGAGTACGCGCACGCCCGCACCGCGCTGCACGGCGGGGACATCACGGTCGGCGCCAAGGGCTATCTCACGCTCAACCCGCTGAAGTACACGCACGCGCTGCTGTCGATCGTGCTGCCGGTCATCTTCGTGATCATGGGCGGCATCGGTCTGCCCGGCGGCGCCGTGTTCATCGAGCGGGGCCGGATCCGGGGCCGCTGGAAGCACAGCCTGATCTCGGCGGCGGGCCCGCTCACCAACGTCCTGTTCGCGATCGTGTGCACGGCCCCGTTCTGGCTGCACGCGCTCGACGGGGTGCCCGCCGACTTCCGCAACGCGCTGGCCTTCCTGGCGCTGCTCCAGGTGACGGCGGCCCTGCTGAACTTCCTGCCGGTGCCGGGCCTGGACGGGTACGGGATCATCGAGCCGTGGCTGTCGCACTCGGCACGGCGCCAGGTCGAGCCGTTCGCGCCGTTCGGCCTGCTCGCGGTGTTCGCGCTGCTCTGGGTCCCCGAGATCAACCAGGAGTTCTTCCGGCTGGTCTACTCGATCCTGGACGGGCTCGGGGTGTCCGACGTGGACGCGGCGACGGGCCGCAGCCTCTACCAGTTCTGGCCGGACATGCCGAGCCTCTCGCTCACTCCGCAGGGCTAGCGGCGCGGCCCCGGCGCACGTAGTACCAGGTCATGTTGGACGAGAGTCCGACGAGCAGCACCCAGATGATTCCGAGCCAGCTGCCCTGGGCGAAGGAGACCACGGCCGCGACGAGGGCGAGGACGCAGACGACGAGGGCGTACAGAGCGAGGCGGGGCATGGAGGTCGGCTCCTGTCGGGTACTTCGGCACTCAGGTCGAACGGGGTGGAACGGTGAAAGCGGACGGGCGGGTGCCTTCGCACCCGCCCGTCCAGTGTCCACCATGCCCCGCCGTCCTCAGACGTCGGTGACGCGCAGCCCCGCGTGGGCCTTGTAGCGGCGGTTCACCGAGATCAGGTTGGCCACGAGCGACTCCACCTGGTGGGCATTGCGCAGCCGCCCCGCGAACACGCCGCGCATCCCGGGGATGCGGCCGGCCAGGGCCTGGACGAGGTCGGTGTCGGCGCGCACCTCGCCGAGCACCATCACGTCCGTGTCGATCTCCTCGATGGACGCGTCCTGGAGCAGCACCGCGGACAGGTGGTGGAAGGCGGCCGTCACCCGGGAGTCCGGCAGCAGGGCGGCGGCCTGCTGGGCGGCGCTGCCCTCCTCGGGCTTGAGGGCGTACGCGCCCTGCTTGTCGAAGCCGAGCGGGTTCACGCAGTCGACGACGAGCTTGCCGGCCAGCTCCTCGCGCAGCGATTCCAGCGTCTTGGCGTGGCCGTCCCACGGCACCGCCACGATCACGATGTCGCTGCGCCGCGCGCACTCGGCGTTGTCGGCGCCCTCGACGCCGAGGCCGAGCTCGTCGGCGGCGGTCCGTGCCCGCTCGGCGGCGCGCGAGCCGATGATCACCTTCTGGCCGGCCCGGGCGAGCCGGTAGGCGAGGCCGCGGCCCTGGTCGCCGGTGCCGCCGAGCACGCCGACGACCAGGCCGGAGACGTCCGGAAGCTCCCAGGGGTCCTTCGCGGCGGGCTTCGAAGCGTTACCGGCGTTGTCAGTGGAAGTCATGAGGGCGACCTTACTCGGCCGTAGCGGGGCCCTTCGTCCGGATGACGAAGCCCGGTTCGGCCCCCGCGCGCGGGCCGGATGCGGCAGGCTGCCGGCCATGGATGCCGTACGGGTCGCACTGCTGCGGGAAGTGCTCGCCGGGACGGAGTGGCTGCGCGCCACCCGCCGCTTCGCGGGCGTGCTCCGCTCGTCCGTCGTACCGCACGGCGGCGGGCTGCTCCTGGTCGGCACCGAGCGGTACGAGCCCTGGCACCTGGCCGCCCACCTCACCGACGAGGCGGCCTGGTCGGGGCTCTTGGAGCTGAGCCCGACGCTGGTGCGCCACCGCGTCGAGCCGGGCGGGCCGCCCCATCTGTCCGTAGGGCTCGGCCGTCTCGAAGCGGCCCGGCGCGGTGAGACGCTGCTCGTGGTGGCGCCCGAGCGGCCCGCCGAAGGGCTGCTCGAACGCGTCCACGACGCCCGCCGGGCGGGCGCGACCGTGCTCGCCCTGGACGGCGGCGACCGGGAGGTGCGGGGCCTGGTCCACGAGTCCCTGACGGTGGCCCCGGACGCGGAGCTCGACCTGGACACCGTGCAGCACCTGGTCAGCGCCGCCGCGGGCGAGAACACCCTGCCCCCGCAGCGCGGCCCGCGCCGCTTCCGCGACCGGCTCAGCCAGCTCGCCGACCAGCTGACGGCGCCGCCGCCGGGACGCTGGTGAGCCGTCGTCCGTGAATCGTCGGCGGGCCCGCGCATGCACCGTTAATTCGTTTGCCTCCGGCGCCCCGGGTGCGGAGCATGGCCGCTCGTGCCTGAAGAAAATCCCGCGTCCCGACTCCGCTCGATCCTGCCCGACCTCGCCCCCTGGCGGGCCTCGGCCGACTTCCGGCTGCTCTGGGTGCAGGGCCTGATCACCAACTTCGGCAGCTTCATGGCGATGGTCGCGCTGCCGCTGCAGATCAAGGAGCTGACCGACTCACCGCTCGCGGTGGGTGCGATGGGCGCGGTGGAACTGGTGCCGCTGGTCCTCTTCGGCCTGTACGGCGGCGCCCTCGCGGACGCCGTGGACCGCCGCAAGGTGATCCTCGCCACCGAGGCCGGTCTCGGTCTGCTCGCGCTGGTCCTGCTGGTCAACGCGCTGCTCCCCAACCCCATGCTCTGGCCGCTGTACGTGGTGGCCGCGGGCGTCTCGGCGCTCGCCGGTCTGCAGCGCCCGGCGCTCGACTCGCTGATGGCCCGGATCGTGCCGCACGACCACTTGCCGGCGGCCGCCGCGCTCAACGCCCTGCGCTGGCAGCTCGGCGCGATCGCGGGGCCGTCCCTGGCCGGCCTGGTGGTGGCGTACGCGGGCACGGCGACGGCGTACGCCACCACCATCGGCACGTTCACGGTGTCGGTGGTGATGTGCGCCCGGCTGACCCCGGCGCCGCCGGCCCGCGACGCCCGAAAGCCCTCGCTGCGCGGCATCGCGGAGGGCGCCCGCTACGCGTGGTCGCGCCCGGTGCTGCTCGGCACCTATGCGATCGACCTGGCCGCGATGTTCTTCGCCTTCCCGAACGCGATCTTCCCGTTCCTCGCCGACAGCCTGGGCGCCGACTGGTCGCTGGGTCTGATGTACGCGGCGGGCTCGGTCGGTTCGGTGCTGCTCAGCCTGACCAGCGGCTGGACCTCGCGGGTGCGGCGGCACGGCCTGTTCGTGGTGGTCGGGGCGGTCGTCTGGGGTACGGCGATGGCCGGGGCGGGTCTCTTCGGCAACGTGTGGCTGGTGCTCGCCTGTCTCGCGGTGGCGGGCGCCGGCGACATGCTGAGCGGCCTCGGCCGCTCCACGATCTGGAACCAGACGATCCCCGAGGAGCTGCGCGGCCGCCTGGCCGGCATAGAGGTGCTCTCGTACAGCGTCGGCCCGCAGCTCGGCCAGGTCCGGGCGGGCGCGATGGCCGGCTGGACCGGGACGAGGGCCGCGGTGTGGTCGGGCGGGGTGGCGTGCGTGGCGGCGGTGGGCCTCCTTGCCGCGGCGCTGCCCAAGCTGATCACCTACGACTCGGCGACCGACGAGGACGCGGCCCGCCGCCGGGCGGCGGGGCAGCCCACCGCCACGGCGGTCTAGCCGGTCGTCCGCCACGGGGTCTAGTCGGTGCCGTCCTGCGGCGCCGACTTGTCGTGCCACTTCGGGTCGTTCTCCCACTCCAGGTTCCGCTCCTGCGCGCTCTGCATCGCGTGCTCGGCCTCCTCACGCGTCGCGTACGGTCCGAAGCGGTCCTTGGCCGGGCACTCGGGGCCCTCCTCGACCTTGTGGTGGACCAGGCAGTAGAACCACTCGCCGGGTTTGCCGACGGTGCGCTTCTTGAACAGAGCCATGGGTGCCTCTTCCCTGGGACGGTGGCCGGGGCCTCAGGGCCATGCTGCCCCACACCCGCTCGATAGACTCGCCGGCATGTCTGGCCAGCCGAAGTCGCAGTCCCTGCTCGTGCCCGGGGAGATCTCTCCGGCCCGTTCCGTCCCGGGTCGTATCCGGCGTCCCGAGTACGTCGGGAAGCCCATGCCCACGCCGTACACCGGCCCCGAAGTGCAGACCGCCGAAACGATCGAGCTGATGCGGATCGCCGGCCGGATCGCGGCGCAGGCCATGGAGGAGGCTGCCAAGCACATCGCGCCGGGGGTGACGACGGACGAGCTCGACCGGGTCGCGCACGAGTTCATGTGCGACCACGGCGCCTACCCCTCCACGCTCGGCTACCGCGGCTTCCCCAAGTCGCTGTGCTCCTCGGTCAACGAGGTCATCTGCCACGGCATCCCCGACTCGACCGTCCTGAAGGACGGCGACATCGTGAACCTGGACGTCACCGCGTACATCGGCGGCGTGCACGGCGACAACAACGCCACCTATTTCTGCGGCGACGTCGACGAGGAGTCCAAGCTGCTCGTCGAGCGGACCCGGGAGTCCCTCAACCGCGCGATCAAGGCGGTCCGGCCCGGCCGCCAGATCAACATCATCGGCCGGGTCATCGAGTCGTACGCCAAGCGCTTCGACTACGGCGTCGTACGGGACTTCACGGGCCACGGGATCAGCACGGCCTTCCACTCCGGCCTGATCGTGCCGCACTACGACGCCCCGCACGCCACCACCGTGATCAAGCCCGGCATGACCTTCACCATCGAGCCGATGCTGACCCTGGGCACCCACGAGTACGACATGTGGGAGGACGGCTGGACGGTCGTCACCAAGGACCGCAGGCGCACGGCCCAGTTCGAGCACACGCTGGTGGTCACGGAGACGGGCGCGGAGATCCTCACGCTGCCGTAGTCCCGGGGCCTGATCCCGCGCGGTCCTCCCGGGTTGGGCGGGATTTTTCGATCGAGTGTTGCGGCCCGGCCCCAGCGGGTACGTTTTTACCGACAGGCCGTCGGGAACCAGTTGACTTAGGTAAGCCTAACTTGAGACGATCCAACTGGTTCCCGCACCCCTCGGTCCCCGGAGGCCCGCCTTGACCACCACCGCGACCACGCCCTTCTCCACCCTCATCCGCACTGCCTCGCACGAGCAGCACACGGAGGCGGAGACGTCGACGTTCATGGGCGATCTGCTCGGCGGCCGGCTCGGGGTCGACGCGTACGCCCGCTACACCGAGCAGCTCTGGTTCGTGTACCGGGCCCTGGAGGAGGGCGCCTCCGCGCTCGCCGCCGACCCGGTGGCGGGGCCGTTCATACAGCCCGAGCTGATGCGCACGGCCTCCCTGGAGCGGGACCTGGCCCACCTGCGCGGCGCCGACTGGCGGCGCGGCGCGAGCCCGCTGCCCGCGACGGCCGCGTACGCGGCGCGCGTCGCCGAGTGCGCGCGGGACTGGCCCGCCGGGTATGTGGCGCACCACTACACGCGCTACCTCGGCGATCTGTCCGGCGGGCAGATCATCCGCGACAAGGCGGAGCGGACGTGGGGGTTTGCCCGCAAGGGCGACGGCGTACGGTTCTACGTCTTCGAGGGGATCGCCAACCCGGCGGCGTTCAAGCGGGGTTATCGCGTTCTGCTCGACGCGTTGCGCGCGGATGAGCTGGAGCGGCGGCGGGTTGTCGAGGAGTGCAAGCGGGCTTTCGCTTTGAACACGGCTGTGTTCAGGGAGCTGGGGGAGGAGTTTCCGCTCAGCGCGTAGTGCTCCGCGAGGGGGGCGAGTTTTGGAGTGCGGGGCGGTTGGGGGCTTTTTGCGCAGTTCCCCGCGCCCCTGAACCCGTTGTCCCCTGCGGGCCGTGCGTGGTGCTCGCGCAGTTCCCCGCGCCCCTGTAGGGCGCCCAGTACCCGTTGGCGGAGCCGCACCATGTCGCATTCTCGCGCCCCTTAAAGGCCCCGGGTCATGGCACGCTCCAGGAGTACCCGGCCTCCTAGTTCGATCATGTTGTTCGGGGCCGGGGCCGTCAGGAGTTGGGAGCCTTGGCCCTGGGTGATGTTCAGGGCCCGGCCCAGGGTTTGGGTCAGGAGGAGGGCTGCCGCGCCCGTCGCCTCGTCCTCGTCGATTCCGTCGCCCCGGCCGGGGAAGCCGCGAGCCCGTACGCGGCCTGCCGCCTCGTCCTGCCAGGACCAGGCGTATATCCACTCCCCCGGCTCCGGGACCGTCAGGGCGTCCACCTCGGCCGGCGAGGCGTACTGGCGCAGGGTGCGCCGCGGGGCCCAGTCGGCTCGGGCCGTGATCCAGGTGAACTCGCCGTCCTGGCGGGCGAAGATGTCGCCCACCGGGAGTTCGAGGACGTCCAGGTCGAGCAGCCAGGCCGAGCCGACCAGGGGGTGCCCGGCGAACGGCAGGCGCAGCCCCGGGGTGTAGATGTCGACGGTGCCGCGCTCGGGGTCGTCCACGAACACGGTCTCGCTGAAGCCGAGTTGACGCGCCAGCTCCTGCCGGGCCGCCTCGCCGGGCACGGTCGCGCCTTCGCGCACCACTCCGAGGGCGTTGCCGTGCCGGCCGTCGGGGCCGCAGAAGACCCTGAGCACGTCGATCAGTACGTCTCTTTCGCTCACACGCGCATTGAAGCAGCAGGCAGGGCCGCACCTCCCGGTCGGGGGTGCGGCCCTGCCCGTCGAGAGGGGTCAGGCCCGGCGGCGCCTGGCGGCGAACAGCATCGCGCCGCCCACGGCGGCCACGGCGCCCGCCGCGCCGAGCAGGGCGCCGGTCGGGATGTCGGCGCCGGTGGCGGCGAGCGCGGCGGTCCCGCCGACCGAGGCGGACGGGGCGGTGGACGCCGTCCCCGTACCGGAGCCGGAGCCCGTGGCCGGGCCGGCGGGCAGGGTCGCGTCGGCCCGCACCGTGAAGGCGAGGTCGAGCGGGTCGATCGCATCGCCCGCCTTGTACATCGAGCCCGTCGTGTCGTTGGCGAACGCCGCCGCGCCCTCGGCTGTGAAAGCGGCCGGGACCGCGGTGAGGCGCACCACGCCGCTCTTCGCGGTGTAGTCGGCCTTGGCGAGGTCGAGCGTCGCGAAGGCGATGTCGTCCTTCTTGCCCTTGGGCGTGGTGACGTCGAGCACCAGGGTGCCCTTGTCGCCGGTGGCCTTGACCTTGAGGTCGCTGAACGTCATGTCCAACTGGTGCGCCGGATAGGAGAAGTTGACGCTGCCCTTGAACGCCGCGTCGAGCGTACGGGCCTTGGCGTCGAGGTCGGCCTTGCCGAAGGAGAAGTCGAACAGCTCGCCGTTCCTGCTCGCCCCGTCGGCCGCCCTGATGCCGCCGCCGCTGTTGATGTAGCGGCGGAACGACTCCTTCAGGCCCCAGGTGAGCCGGCCGTCGACGGCCTTGCTCTGCGCGGCGGCCCCGGAGGCGGGCGAGGGCGTGGGCCTGGGCTTGTCGGACGGCTCGGGCTTGCCCGGATCGGGCTTACCGGGATCCGGCTTGCCCGGCGTCGTCGCCGGGGTCACCGTCAGGGTCGCCGGGTCGAGCGGATCGCCCTCCTTGTACTGGCCGTTGAAGGCCGCGGCCCCCGCCTTGGTCAGCGCGGCCGGTATGTCCTTGAAGACCATCGCGCCGCCCGCACCGCCGCCCGGACGCACCTTCGACAGGTCGAGGTCGGCGAGGGCCACGTCGTCCTGGACCTGGTCCTTGCCCGCCTGGTCCTTGGTGGTGATGTCGGCGGTGATCGCTCCCTTGGTGCCGGTGGTGGCGACCTTCAGGTCGGACAGCTTGATGTCGAGGACCCCGCCGTGCGCCTCGAAGCGGACGCTGCCCTTGAAGGCGTTGCCGGTGTTGTGGGTGGCCGTGTCGTACGTGCCCGTACCGCCGGTGAACGTGAACACGCCGTTGGCCGCGGCCTGCTTCGCGCCGTCCGCGACCGTGATCCGCCCGGCCGCTCCGACGTACTTGCGGAAGCTCTCGCGGAACCCCCAGTCGAGGGTGCCGTCCTTCAACTCCAGCTTCGGCGGGGCCCCTTCGGGCGCCGACGCCGCGAAGGCGGGGACGGTGCTGCCCAGCGAGGCTGCGATGGCGACGGCGGCCGCGAGGGCCACGGAACGTCGTCGACGGGGAGTAACGGGCATGGTCCGGGTCTCCTTGAGAGTGCTCTGGTGGGAATGGGGGTGGGGAAATCTGTCAGTTGTCGGCGGACATATGCCATCTGTCATCTGTCATCTGTCATCTGTCCGCCGTCATCCGCCGGCCGTCAGTCGCCAGCCGGATCGTCAGCAGCCGCGGCCTCGGCGGCGGCCGCCCTCCGCCTCCGCACCCGTACGAAAGCGGCCCCCGCGGCGGCCAGCACTGCGACGCCCATGCCCGCGTACGCCACCGCGCCCGGGCCCCCGCCGGACGACGTGGCCTGCGCCGCCGGTTCAGCGGCGGGCCGCACCGGCGAAGGGGACGGGGCCTGCGGCGAGGCGCTCGCGCCACTGCCCAGGTCGGGCAGGGCAGGCAGTTTCGCCTTCGGATCGACCGCGACGGCGAGCGACACCGGGTCCATCTCGGTGCCCGCCGGGTACATCCCGCCGAACAGCCCGGCCCCCTCGGCCGTCAGCTTGGCGGGCGCCTCGGCGATGCTCACCAGGCCGTCCTTCGCGGCGAGCCGGGCCGGGAAGGTGACGAGCGGGCGGCCGCCCGCCGAGAGTGTGCCGGCGCCGTCGGCCACCTTCACCGCGACCCGGTCCAGGGTGATGTCGAGCTGCTTGCCGGTGAAGCGGACGGCCCCGGCGAAGGCCGCGTCCAGGGTGCCCTTCCGCTCGTCGTACGCGCCCTTGCCGCTCGGGAAGCGGAACAGCGCCCCGCCGTCCCGGGCTCCGGCCGACACCGTCCACCGGCCCTGCGCGACGGGCCCGTCGACGTACTCGCGGAACGTCCGGCGCACCCCCCAGTCGACGGCCGCGTCGGCGAAGCCTCCAGGTGCCCCGGCCTCGGCCTCAGAAGATGAACTGGCGCTCGGAGTCGGCGGGTTGGAGGCGACCGGGCGATCCGGCGCCCCCTCCGTGTCCACCGACAGGCTCACCGGGTCGAGCGCCGTGCCCGCCGGGTAGTAGCCCGCGAAGGCCTCGGCCCCCTGGGAAGTCAGCGTCGCCGGGATGTTGTCGAGGGCGATGGGGGTGGAACCGCCCTTGAGGTCGATCCCGGCGAGCGCCAGCGAGGCGAGCGGCACCTGGGACCGGGTGGTGACCTGCCCGCTGCCCTTCGCCTTGCTGGTCATGTCGGCATAGAGGGTTCCCCTGCCGCTGTCGATCCGGACCGAGGGCCGGGCGATGGCGAGGTCGAGCTCGTCGGTGCCGTCGGGTTTCGGGTGGCCGGTGAAGTGGACGCCGCCGGAGAAGGCCGACCGGAAGTCTCCGCTGTCCGGGTCGTAGGCGCCGGTCGCGGAGTGAAAGCGGAACCGGCTGCCGCCGACGGTGGCGGCGCCGCCCGTCAGACTCCAACTGCCGTGCGCCACCGGCCCGGTGACATAGCTCTGGAAGGACGACTTGATCCCCCAGTCGAGCCGGCCGCCCCGCACCGTCCGCTCCGCGGCATGCGCGGCGGCGGCCGGAAGCAGCACCCCGAGCACCGCTGCGAGCACCGCGAGGACGAGCACCCGGGCGGGTCTGGACGAAGGCATGAGGGATCCCTCCGAGAAAGGGCAGGCCACAAGGGCTAGCGGCTTAGGTAAGGCTAACCTAAGCTATGTCGGGCCGTGCCGGAAGTCCCGTGCACCGCCCACCACGACCGAGCGAAGGACGGTGCACCCCGTGCGCAGACCAGGACTTCTCGCGGGTGCGCTGCTCTGTGCGCTCGCCCTCACCCTCAGCGGCTGCGGCGGTGGTTCGGGGACGGCCGCCCCGGCCGGCGGGGCGAAGCCGGCCGCGGACCGGGTCGAGCCGCTCGCCGCAACTCCCGTGCCCCACCTGCCCGTCACCGTGAAGTCCGCGGACGGCAAGCAGGTGGAGGTGAGGTCCGTCGACCGGATCGTGCCGCTGACCGGCTCCCTCAGCGAGCTCGTGTTCACACTCGGCCTCGGCAAGCGGGTGGTGGCCCGGGACATCACGGCCACCTTCGAACAGGCCGCGAAGCTGCCGGTGGTGACGCGGGCGCACGACGTGTCGGCCGAGAGCGTCCTCTCCCTGAAGCCGACCCTCGTCCTCGCCGACACCACCACGGGACCGGCCGAGGCGGTCGACCAGATCCGGGCCGCCGGAATCCCGCTGGTCGTGGTCGAGCCCGCGAAGAGCCTCACCGATGTGGGCCGCAGGATCGGCACGGTGGCCGCCGCCCTGGGTGTCCCCGGCGCCGGAGCCGAGCTCAAGTCCCGTACGGATCAAAGAGTTTCGGCGGTACGGGCCACCGCGCCCAAGGACCGGGACAGGCCCCGGGTCGCCTTCCTCTATCTGCGCGGCTCGGCCTCCGTCTATCTGCTCGGCGGGGCGGACTCCGGCGCCGCCTCCCTCATCGAGGCGGCGGGCGGTGTCGACGCGGGCAAGGAGTCGGGCCTGGCCAAGGACTTCACCGCGATCACCAGCGAGGCCCTCGCGAAGGCCGCCCCGGACGCCATCCTCGTGATGAGCAAGGGACTCGAATCCGTGGGCGGCATCGACGGCCTCCTCAAGGTGCCGGGTGTGGCCGAGACTCCGGCGGGCCTCGACCGCCGGGTCGTCTCCGTCGACGACGGCGTCCTGCTTAACTACGGCCCGCGCACCGACCAGGTCCTCAAGTCCCTCGTGGACCAGCTGTACGCGGAGAAGAAGTGACCGCGACGACCGAGGCTCCCGACATCACGGCCGGTCCTCCGCCGCCACCGCAGAGGATGAAATCCATATCAACTCCCGTCCTCCTCACGGCAGTTCTGCTCACCTCCCTTCTTCTGCTCGCCCTTCTGTCCGCCGGGCTCGGGGCGTACCACATCCCGCTCGGCGACGTGCTCGGCTCGGTGCGGCACCGGGCCGGGCTCGGCGGGCAGTCGCTCGGCCGGGTCGGCGAGAGCGTGCTGTGGAACGTGCGGCTCCCCCGTGTCGTGCTCGCGCTGCTCGTCGGCGCCTCGCTCGGCTGCGCGGGCGCGCTCATGCAGGGCGTGTTCGGCAACCCGCTCGCCGAGCCGGGCGTGATCGGGATCTCGGCGGGCGCAGCGGCCGGCGCGGTCGGCTCCATCGCGCTTGGGCTGAACTTCTTCGGCAACTGGACGATCACGTTCTGCGCGTTCACGGCGGGCCTGGTCACGGTCCTGCTCGTGTACGTCATGTCCCGCTCGGGCGGCCGCACCGAGGTCGTCACGCTGATCCTGACCGGCATCGCGGTGAACGCCTTCGCGGGCGCCCTGATCGGCCTGTTCATCTTCTTCGCGGACAACGCGCAGATCTCGCAGATCACTTTCTGGCAGCTGGGATCCCTCGCCCAGGCCACCTGGCCCAAGGTGCTTGCCGTACTGCCGTGCGCGCTGACAGGTCTGGCCGTCGCGCCGCTGTACGCGCGCAGGCTCGACCTCCTCGCGCTCGGTGAACGCCCCGCCCGCCATCTCGGTGTCGATGTCGAGCGGCTGCGGATCGTGCTGGTCCTCGTGGTCGCGCTGCTCACCGCGGCCGCCGTCGCGGTGGCCGGGATCATCACGTTCGTCGGGCTGCTCGTGCCGCATCTGCTGCGCATGGCGGCCGGCCCCGGGCACCGCTTCCTGGTCCCCGGCAGTGCGCTCGGCGGGGCCGTCGTGCTGATGGCGGGCGACCTCGCGGCCCGCACGGTGGCCGCCCCCGCCGAACTGCCGCTCGGCGTGCTGACCGCCCTGCTCGGCAGCCCGTTCTTCTTCTGGCTCCTGCGCAGGACCCGCCGCAAGCAGGGTGGTTGGGCATGAACGCCCTGAAGTCCCTCTTCTCCGTACGCGGCCCACGGGCCCTTCCCGTCCCGCCCGATCCGGGCCACGTAGCCCTGGAGCCAAGCGAGTTGAGGGTGGTGCTGGGCGGGCGGCCCGTGCTCGACGGGGTCGGCCTCCAGGTTCATGCCGGCGAGGTCGTGGCGCTCGTCGGGCCCAATGGGGCCGGGAAGTCGACGCTGCTCGCCGCGCTCGCGGGCGATGTACCCGCGGCCTCGGGGGCCGTACGGATCGACGGGCGGCCGCTCGCGGACTGGCCGGCGCCCGAACTCGCGCTGCGCCGGGCCGTACTGCCGCAGCAGGCTTCGCTCTCCTTCCCCTTCGCGGCCGAGGAGGTCGTCCGGATGGGCCGGGCGCCGTGGGCCGGGACGGTGCGCGAGGACGAGGACGAGGCGGTGGTGGCGGAGGCGATGGCGGCCACCGAGGTGACCGGGTTCGCCGGGCGGCCCTTCGACGCGTTGTCCGGCGGCGAGCGGGCGCGGGTGGCGCTGGCCCGGGTGCTCGCCCAGCGCGCCCCGGTGCTGCTGCTCGACGAGCCGACCGCCGCGCTCGACCTGCGCCACCAGGAGCTGGTCCTTCGGATCTGCCGCGAGCGGGCCCGTGCCGGGGACGCCGTCGTGGTCGTCCTGCACGACCTGGGCCTGGCGGCGGCGTACGCGGACCGGGTCGCCGTGCTGCACGAGGGGCGGATCGCCGCCGAGGGACCTCCCCGCGAGGTGCTCGGCGCGGAGCTGATCGGCCGGGTCTACCGGCAGCCCGTGGAGGTGCTCGCGCATCCCCGCACGGGCACGCCGCTGGTGGTGCCCCGGCGTGATCCGTGACCCGGCCGTGACCGGTGAGAGCTGAATCACGCGCCCCGTGGGTATCGGCAAGGTAAGGCTCGGTTAAGTTAGGTCCGCCTCAGTCGACCTGTCGACCCTGAACCCAGCGTGGAGCCCGCATGCGACCCGTCCGTACCTCCGTAGTCACCGCCGCAGCTGCCGTCGCGGCACTGACCGCCGTCACGGGCTGCGCCGACAAGAGCGACGCCAAGTCGGGCGGCGCCGGTGACGCGATCCAGGTCACCGCCACCGACAGCTCCTGCAAGCTCTCGAAGACGGACTTCCCGGCCGGGCACGTCAAGTTCGACATCGAGAACAAGGGCTCCAAGGTCACCGAGGTCTACCTGCTCTTCCCCGACGACCGCATCGTCGCCGAGCGCGAGAACATAGGCCCCGGCCTGAAGCAGCAGCTCACCGCCGAGGTCAAGGCCGGCTCTTACGAGGTCGCCTGCAAGCCCGGCATGAAGGGCGACGGCATCCGCCAGAAGGTCAACGTCACCGGCGGCACCGCCGTCAAGCGCAACCCGCAGCTGGACACGGCCGTCGCCGAGTACCGCAAGTACGCGCAGGAGCAGGCAGACGAGACGCTGCCCAAGGTGAAGGTCTTCACCGACGCGGTGCGGGCCGGCGACGTGGAGGCCGCCAAGAAGGCGTTCGCCCCCTCGCGCCTCGGCTGGGAGCGCACCGAGCCGGTCGCCGAGTCCTTCGGTGACATCGACCCGAAGACGGACACCCGCGAGGACGGCCTGGAGAAGGGCCAGAAGTGGACCGGCTGGCACCGTCTGGAGAAGTCGCTCTGGGTCGACAACAAGATCGGCCAGGACGAGAAGGACCTCGCCACCGAGCTCGACAAGGACCTGGCGGACTGGCAGAAGCGGGTCGGCACCGCCGAGATCACCCCGACCTCGATGGCCAACGGCGCCAAGGAACTCCTCGACGAGGTCGCCACCGGGAAGATCACCGGTGAGGAGGACCGCTACAGCCACACCGACCTGTCCGACTTCAAGGGCAACGTCGAGGGCGCGCAGAAGGCGTACGAGCTGCTCAAGCCGGTCGCCTCGAAGAACGACGCGGCGCTCACCACCGAGCTGGACAAGCAGTTCGCGGCCCTGAACACGCTGCTCGACAAGTACCGCACGGACAAGAACTCCTACGACTTCACCGCGTACGACAAGGTCGGCGCGGGCGACCGCAAGCAGCTCTCCGACACGGTGAACGCGCTCGCCGAGCCGCTGTCCAAGCTCGCCGCCGCCGTCACGAAGTAACGCCCGGAGCCAGGAGGAGATCCGTCATGAGCGAAACGACCGAGGCCACCGGCCCCGGCAGGGCCCCTTCGCGCCGGGCGCTGCTCGGCTGGGGCGGCGCGGGGCTCGCGCTCGGCGCGGCCGCGGCCGGCGGAGCCGTGGCCGTCGTCAAGGACGGCGGCAGCGACGCGGTGCCCGCCGCCGACACGGGCGCCGCGGTGCCCTTCCACGGCACCCACCAGGCCGGCATAGCCACCGCCGTCCAGGACCGGCTGCACTTCGCCTCGTTCGACGTGACGACGAAGGACCGCGCCGAACTCGTCCGGCTCCTCAAGGACTGGACGGCGGCCGCCGCCGCGATGACCGAGGGCAAGCCGGTCGGCGAGGGCGCCTACGGCGGGCTCGCGGAGGCGCCGCCGGACGACACCGGCGAGGCGCTCGGCCTCAAGCCGTCCCGGCTGACCCTGACCTTCGGCGTCGGGCCCTCCCTCTTCGCCAAGGACCGCTTCGGCCTTGAGGCCAGGCGGCCCGAGGCGCTCGTCGACATCGAGCAGTTCCCCGGCGACAACCTGGACGCGGCGCGCAGCGGCGGCGACCTGTGCGTGCAGGCCTGCGCGGACGACCCGCAGGTAGCGGTGCACGCGATCCGCAACCTGGCCCGCATCGGCATGGGCAAGGTCGCCATCCGCTGGTCGCAGCTCGGCTTCGGCAAGACGTCCTCGACGACGCCGGACGCGCAGACCCCGCGCAACATGATGGGCTTCAAGGACGGCACCCGGAACGTCTCGGGCACCGACGCCAAGGCCCTCGACGACCACGTCTGGGTCGGCGCGAAGGACGGCAGCGACTGGATGACCGGCGGCTCCTACCTGGTGGCCCGCCGCATCCGGATGCACATCGAGACCTGGGACCGCACCTCGCTCCAGGAGCAGGAGGACGTGTTCGGCCGCGACAAGGGCGAGGGCGCCCCGGTCGGCAAGGCCAAGGAGCGCGACGAGCCGTTCCTGAAGGCGATGAAGCCGACCGCGCATGTGCGTCTCGCGCACCCCGACTCCAATGACGGCGTACGGATCCTGCGCCGCGGCTACTCCTTCACGGACGGCACGGACGGCCTCGGCCGCCTGGACGCGGGCCTGTTCTTCCTGGCCTACCAGCGCGACGTGCGCAAGGGCTTCCTGCCCATCCAGCGGAGCCTCGCGCGCCATGACGCGCTCAACGAATACATCCAGCACGTGGGTTCGGCGATTTTCGCGGTCCCGCCGGGCGTCCGCGACAAGGACGACTGGTGGGGCCGGGGACTCTTCGGCTGAGAGGGAGACATGTTCGCCAACTATCTGATCGGCCTGCGCGAGGGGCTAGAGGCAAGCCTGGTCGTCTGCATCCTGGTCGCGTACCTGGTGAAGACCGACCGCCGCGACGCCCTGAAGCCGGTGTGGATCGGCGTGGCGGTGGCCGTCTTCGTGGCGTTCGCGTTCGGCGCCGGGCTCGAATTCGGCTCCCAGGAGATGACGTTCAAGGCCCAGGAGGCGCTCGGCGGTTCGCTGTCGATCGTCGCCGTCGGCCTGGTCACCTGGATGGTCTTCTGGATGCGGCGCACCGCGCGGCACCTGAAGACCGAGCTCCACGGCAAGCTCGACTCGGCGCTGCGCATGGGCACCGGCGCGCTGGTGGCGACCGCGTTCCTCGCGGTCGGCCGGGAGGGCCTGGAGACCGCGCTGTTCGTGTGGACCTCGGTGCACGCCGCCGGTTCCGAGAACGGCACCGTCCAGCCGATGGCCGGCGCCCTCCTGGGCCTCGCCACCGCCGTCTTCCTGGGCTGGCTGTTCTACCGCGGCGCCCTGAAGATCAACTTGGCGAAGTTCTTCACGTGGACCGGCGGCATGCTGGTGGTCGTCGCGGCGGGCGTCCTCGCCTACGGTGTGCACGACCTCCAGGAGGCGGACTTCCTTCCGGGCATCAACTCCCTTGCCTTCGACATCAGTTCGACGATCGAGCCGGACAGCTGGTACGGCACCCTGCTCAAGGGCGTCTTCAACTTCCAGCCCGACCCGACCGTCGTCCAGGTCGTGGTCTGGGTCCTGTACCTGATCCCCACGCTCGCGTTCTTCTTCGCCCCGGTAGGGTTCCGGAAGTCCGTGGGGACTACGAGGGTCGAGGGGCAGAAGGCGGTTCATGAGCAGGGTGAGTCGGCTGACGGCGGGGCTCGCGACGGCGACCGTACTGACGGTGACCGCGAGCGGCTGCGTGACGGTGCACGGGGAGCGGGAAGTCGTACCGTCGGCGACGAAGGCTGAGGCCGCCGAGGCGCTCACCGCGTTCACCGACGCCTACAACAAGGCGGACAAGGCGTACGACCCGGCCCTGGACGCGGGCCGGGTCACCGGCGCGTTCGGCGCCACCACCCAGGCGGGCTTCACGGCGGCACATGTGACGAACCCGGCAGGCAACGCCCGGCACTCGGCGCTGGCCCTGACGGACGCCAGGTACACGATCCCCAAACAGGCCGGCTGGCCGCGCTGGTTCGTCGCCGACACCGACTCCAACCGCGACCAGGACGACAAGGGCCCGAACGACACCCGCTGGCTGCTGCTCTTCATACGCAGCGGCCCCGAGCAGGTGTGGAAGGTGGCCTACCTGTCCATCCTGGGCGTCAAGGACGTCCCCGCCTTCAAGACGGACAAGGACGGCTGGGCCGAGCCGGTACGCCCCGACGACCCCTCGCTCGCGGTCGCCCCCAAGGACCTGAGCGCGGACTACGCCTCCTACCTCCAGGACGGCAGGCCGCCCGTGTTCGCGGCCGGCGAGCACACCAGCGGCTGGCGCGATGCCCGCCAGAAGAACGCGGTACGGTCCGGCCGGATCAGCCAGTTCCTCGACCAGCCCCTGAACGAGGGCGACTTCGCCCCACTGGGCCTGCGCACCACGGACAACCGCGCCCTGGTCTTCTTCACGGCCCGCCACTTCGAGCGCCAGACCGCCGCGAAGGGGGTCCGCCTGGACATCTCCCCCGACGAGAAGGCCCTGCTGACCGGCCAGGTCACATCCTCCCTGACAAGGGAGTGGATCTCGAACGAACTGGCCCTGGTCCCGCCCCAGGGCAAGGTCCTGGTGGCGAACCGGGTGCAGGGGCTTGTGGCACTGAAGGGCGAGTAGCGCTCCGCGGAGGGGTGGGGGACTGATTGCGCAGTTCCCCGCGCCCCTGAACCCGATATCCACCGCGGACCGTGTGTGGCTGGTCGCGCAGTTCCCCGCGCCCCTGGAGGCATGCGGTACGGGCATATCCAGCCTGTCATGGGGGTCCCCCCTGGCCCTTAAGGCCTTGGGGGAGTTTGAGGACGAGCGCCCTTCAGGCGCGAACGGGGTCTGGGGCGGAGCCCCAGGAAACCCGGCTTCCCCCTTTTCCAACCCCCCGGCGGGTTTAGGGAAGGGGCGGGGTGGGGGCCTAGCGGCCCAGGGGCCAGGCTGCTGCGTGGGGGCCCGCATCCCCCGCATACCGCGCACACGCATCCGTCAACGCCTCCAGCAGCGTGAGCGGATCCACCAGCGCATGCTCCGGCCCCCGGACCCACCCCACCTCCAGCTCCCCCGGCAGCCGCGCGGGCGGCACGAGGACGTAGCTCCCCCGGCAGTGCCACCGCAGCCCCGGATGCTCGTCCATCGTCTCGGGGTGACAGTCCAGCTCGCAGGGCCACCACTCGTCCTCGTCCTCGGGCGTACCCCGGGTCGCGGTGAAGAAGAGCATGCGCCCGTGATCGCCGTCACCGGCGGCCTCGGCGACGGGCCCGACGTCGATCCCCTCGGACAGGAGCCGGGCCAGCGCCTCGCGCCCCGCTTCGAGAGGTACGTCGAGCACGTCGTGCACCATGCCGGTCGCGGTGATGAAGTTCGCCTCGGGCTGCCCGAGCGCCCAGCGCTCGATCTGTGCGCGGTCGGTGGTGGACTGCGTCTGCCAGGCGAAGGAAACGGGGTGGCGGGCGGGCGTGGGACACCCCATCCGCTCGCAGGAACACGAGTAGCCGACGGGGTACGCGGCGGGCGCCAGGGGCAGGTCTGCGGCGGCCACGGCCAGCAGCAGGCCGAGCCGGCCCTGGTCCGCGCCCGGAGCGTCCTTGGGCCGCCTGCGCAGCCAGCGGGACAGTTTGCTCTCCTCGCCGCGGGAACGGCCGAACTCAGCGCCCATCTATCCCCTCACCTCACCGTCGACCCCGAGGGACTTTCATCCACTAGGGACTCTTGTCCACGAGGAACATCGTCCCACCATCCTGCTCCCCGGGTGACCGCACCGGACATCCGGGGTGTGTGACATGGCCCGCCCGTGACCATCGGACGGCGTCCATGTGATCGGCACGGGTCGATTCAGCCACCCCCGGCCCCAGGGGTGGGCCCGGGTGAAAAATACCCGGACGGTTCACTGCGCGGACGCCCGTCACGGCGGACCATGGGCTGCACGCGGCCGCGCACTCGCGCGGCCCAAGTCGCCCGTGAGGAGCCTTCATTGCCTCGTGAAGCCCGTGACTTCCGTACGCAGAGAACCGCCCGACCCCGGCGCTATCTGATGTGCCCACCGGCACACTTCAAGGTCACGTACTCCATCAATCCCTGGATGGACCCCGAGAAGCCGGTCGACCTGCCGCTGGCCCTGGCCCAGTGGGAGGACCTGCGCGACCGCTACCGTTCGCTCGGCCACACCGTCGAGTTGCTCGACCCCCGCCCCGAGCTGCCCGACATGGTCTTCGCAGCCAACGGGGCCACTGTGATCGACAACCGGGTCCTTGGCGCCCGCTTCGCGCATCCCGAGCGCGCTGCGGAGGCCGAGGTCCACCTCGACTGGTTCCGGGCGCACGGCTTCACCACCGTCCACGAGCCCTCGCACATCAACGAGGGCGAGGGCGACTTCGCCGTCACCGACTCGTATCTGCTGGCCGGACGCGGTTTCCGGTCCAGCCCGCTCTCGCACGACGAGGCCCAGGAGTTCTTCGGCCGGCCGGTCATCGGGCTCGACCTCGTCGACCCGCGCTACTACCACCTGGACACGGCCCTGTGCGTCCTGGACGACTCGGCCGACGAGATCATGTACTACCCGCCGGCCTTCTCCCCCGGCAGCCGGGCCGTGCTCGCCCGGCTGTTCCCGGACGCGCTGATCGCCGAGGAGCCGGACGCTGCCGCGCTCGGGCTCAACGCGGTGAGCGACGGGCACCACGTCCTGCTCCCCCAGGGTGCGATCGGCCTCTTCGCACCGCTGCGCGCCCGCGGGTACGAGCCGATCGGCATGGACCTGGGCGAGCTGCTCAAGGGCGGCGGCAGCGTGAAGTGCTGCACCCAGGAAATCCGTTCCTGACTAGGAGGGCGACGGTGCGGAGTGGGGCGGCCAGGGGTCGCCCCACTCGGCATCCCGGGCCGCCCGGTACAGCGCCCCGTGCCGCTTGCTGACCGTCTCGCGGCGCAGCTGCTCCTCGGCCGTGCACAGGTCGAGCAGCACCTGCCCCTTGCGGATCTGCGGCCGCCGGATAACCCGGGCCGGGGCGGGTTCGGGGGCGATGGGGGTCCCTCCCCGCCCCTTGAGGGCTTGGGGGATCGTGGCGGCGACGTAGCTGAACTTCTCGTCCTCGTACGCCAGTGAACCGCCCTTGATCTGGCGGTGCAGCGAGGAGCGGCTGACCCGGGCCGAGAAGTGGCACCAGTCGGTGCCGGGCTCGATGGGGCAGGCGGCGCTGTGCGGGCAGGGCGCGGCGACGCGCAGGCCGGCCGCGATGAGCCGGTCGCGCGCCTCGATGATGCGGGCGTAGCCGTCGGGGGTGCCGGGCTCGACGATGACGACGGCGCCGGTCGCTGCCGCGGCTGCCGCATCCACCAGGGTGCGGCGGTCGTCGGGGGTGAGCTCGTTCAGGACGTACGAGACGGTGACGAGGTCGGCGCCTTCCAGGGTGAGGGCCGAGCCGATGCGGGCGCGCTCCCAGCGGGCGGTGCTCAGGCCGGGGAGCCCGGAGGCCTCGGCGAGTTCGCGGCCGATGGCGAGTGCGGGCTCCGCCCAGTCCAGGACGGTGGTGGCCACGGGGGTGTCCGCGTCCTCCCAGGCCTCGGCGACCGCCCAGCTCGCGGCGCCGGTGCCGCCGCCGATGTCGGTGTGCGTGGCGGGCGTCCACGGCCCGGTCGCGTCCCGGAACGCGCCGAGCGCGGAGCGCACCGCCTCGAAGGTGGCGGGCATCCGGTACGCGGCGTAGGCGGCGACGTCGGAGCGGTCGCGCAGCACCGGGGCGTGGGTGGGGACGACGCCGCGGTAGTGGCTGATCAGCCGGTCGACGGCGCCCGCGGCCTGCGAGGGGGGAAGACCGTCGAGCAGTCCGGCGAGCGCCGTGCGCAGGACGTCCGGGACGGGGAGGGAGTGGTTCACCGGGTTCACCGGGGGAGTCTACTTTTGCCGCGCCGGGTCTCCCGCCGCTCGGGACGCCGCGGTGAGGGGCTCGCCCTTGCGCTGCCAGGGCCGGCACAGAAGAAGGAAGCAGAGCAGGGCCGCGACGGCCGAGGCGAGCTGGACGACCGCCATGGGCACGGCCGTCGCCTCGCCCGCGATGCCGACCAGCGGCGATGCGACCGCGCCGACCAGGAACGAGGACGTGCCGAGCAGCGCGGAGGCGGAGCCGGCAGCGTTCGGGGTGCGCATCAGGGCCTGGGCGTTGGTGTTCGGCAGGGCGAGACCCATCGCCGACATCAGCACGAACAGGCCGGCCGCGATCGGCGCGAGGCCCACCTCGCCGAACACGCCGGACGTCATGAGGAGCAGCGCCGTCGCCGCCAGCGTGATCACGACGAGCCCGAAGCCGAGCGCCTTGTCCAGGCTGACCCGGCCGACGAGCAGCTTGCCGTTGATCTGGCCGACGACGACCAGGCCGACGGAGTTCAGGCCGAACAGCAGGGAGAAGGTCTGCGGGGAGGCGCCGTAGATCTCCTGCACCACGAAGGGCGAGGCGGAGATGTAGGCGAAAAGGGCGGCGAAGGCAAGGCCGCCCGCGAGCATGTAGCCGGTGAAGACCCGGTCCTTGAGCAGGCCGCCCATGGTGCGCAGGGCCTCGCCGACGCCGCCGGAGTGCCGCCGGTCCACCGGCAGCGTCTCGTGCAGCCACTTCCCCACGACGGCGGTGAGCAGCACGCCGATCACGGTCAGTACGGCGAAGACGCCGCGCCAGTCGGTGAGCCGCAGCACCTGTCCGCCGATCAGCGGGGCCACCACGGGGGCCACGCTGGAGATCAGCATCAGGGTGGAGAAGAAGCGGGCCATCTCGACCCCGTCGTAGAGGTCGCGCACCACGGCGCGGGCGATCACGATGCCCGCGGCGCCGGCCAGGCCCTGCAACAGCCGGAAGCCGATGAGAAGTTCGACGTCGGGCGCGAAGGCGCAGACCGCGGTGGCCAGGACGTACACGATCATGCCGATGAGCAGCGGCCGGCGGCGGCCCCACTTGTCGCTCATCGGACCGACGACGAGCTGGCCGAGCGCCATGCCGGCCAGGCATGCGGTGAGGGTGAGCTGGACGGTCGCGGCGGGTGAGCGCAGCGCGTCGGTGACCTCCGGCAGGGCCGGCAGGTACATGTCCATGGAGAGCGGCGGGAGCGCGGTGAGCCCGCCGAGCACCAGCGTGACCAGGAGACTCGTGCGGCGCACGGCGGCGGACGCGACGGCACCGGGCGCCTTCGCGTCGGCGGTGGTCGATATGTGGCCCTGGGTGTCCTGGCCGCCGCACTCCGGCATCGCTTTCACTCCTGAAAGTTGAATCGAATAACCATGTTCTCAGCCGGACCCGGGTGACGGGACCACCCGGGAGGAACGGGAAAGGAGGGACGGGTCACACGGCTCCCCCATGAGTGGCGGGCGGCTCCCACATCACGGACGAGCCGTCTCACGCACGGGCCGCTCCCGTACGCTCCGGGCTCATGGACATCACCTCGCCAAAGCCCCAGAAGTCTGCCGTCGTGACCGGTGCCGGGTCCGGCATCGGCCGTTCCGTGGCCCTCGCGCTGGCCGGCGCGGGCTGGTCGGTGGCCCTGGCCGGGCGCCGCACCGAGGCCCTGGAGGAGACCGCGGCGCTGGCCGGCGAGGGCGCCGACGTGCTCTGCGTCCGTACGGATGTGACCTCGCCGGACGAGGTCGGCGCGCTGTTCGCCGCGACCCGGGACGCGTACGGACGGGTGGACCTGCTGTTCAACAACGCGGGGACGTTCGGGCCCGGCGGGGTGCCGGTCGAGGACCTGTCGTACGAGACGTGGCGCTCGGTGGTCGACGTGAACCTGAACGGCGCGTTCCTGTGCGCACAGGCGGCGTTCCGGGCGATGAAGGAGCAGGATCCGCAGGGCGGCCGGATCATCAACAACGGCTCGATCTCGGCGCACGCCCCGCGCCCGAACTCGGTGGCGTACACGGCGACGAAGCACGCGATGACGGGGCTCACCAAGTCGCTGTCCCTGGACGGGCGCCGGTACCGGATCGCGGTCGGGCAGATCGACATCGGCAACGCGGCGACCGAGATGACGCAGCGCATGCAGACCGGGATCCCGCAGGCCAACGGGGAGCTGGCGGTGGAGCCGGTGATGGACGCGGCGGATGTGGCGCGGACGGTGCTGCACATGGCGGAGCTGCCGCTTGAGGCGAACATCCAGTTCGCGACGGTGCTGGCCACGGCGATGCCGTACATCGGCCGGGGCTGAGTCCGACCCGCCCCGCGTCGGCCGGGGCCGAGCCGTCCCCGGGTGGCCGGAATAGGCGGTCCAGTACGGCAGTTGAGGCGATCATGACGAACGACGCGCAGCCCGACGCCCAGCCCGAGATCCTCCGCTACACCGCCTTCTCCGCCGACCCCGCCGGGGGCAATCCGGCCGGGGTCGTCCTGGACGCCTCGGGGCTCGACGACGCCGGGATGCTGGCGATCGCGGCCGAGCTCGGCTACAGCGAGTCGGCGTTCCTGACGGCGCCGCCGGAGGGGCTCGGCGAGCCGGGGCGGGCGTTTACGCTGCGGTTCTTCAGCCCGAAGGCGGAGGTGCCGTTCTGCGGGCACGCCACCGTGGCGACGGCGATCGCGCTGGGCGAGCGGATCGGCACCGGGGAGCTGACCTTCGCGACCCCGGCCGGTACGGTCCCGGTGACCGTCGCCGAGGACACGGCGGGCGGCGGTCTGCGCGCCACGCTGACCAGCGTCGAGCCGCACTCGGAGACCGTCGCCGAGAAGGACCTCGCCGAGGCGCTGGCCGCCCTCGACTGGCCGGCCGAGGATCTCGACGCCGCGATCGTGCCCCGGATCGCCTTCGCCGGAGCCCGCCATCTCGTCCTCGGCGCGGCCACCCGCGAGCGCCTCGCGGACCTCTCCTACGACTTCGACCGGCTCACGGCCCTGATGCACCGCCTGGACCTCACCACCGTCCAACTGGTGTGGCGCGCCTCGGAATCGGTCTTCCACGTCCGCGACCCGTTCCCGGTCGGCGGGGTCGTCGAGGACCCGGCGACGGGTGCGGCGGCGGCCGCGTTCGGTGCGTACGCGCGTGAACTCGGCCTGGTCGCCGAGGAGTCGGAGCTGACACTCCATCAGGGCAAGGACCTCGGGCGCCCCGGCGTGCTCACCGTGACGCTGCGCGCGGGCGACGCGCGGGTACGGGTGAGCGGCGCGGGTGCGCGTATCCGGGCGTGACGTGGTGACCGGGGCGGGCTCGGTCCTGCCCCGGTCTCGCGCGGGTGCCCGCATCCCCGCCCGACCCGGGGCGGCTCAGGCCTGCCCGGTCTCGAAGCGGCTGACCTTGCCTCCGTCGACGGTGAAGCGCCAGGAGGTGCGCATCTCGCCCCACGTGTCGTTGCGGTAATTGGCGACCAGGCCGAGCCCGTCGTGCGTCTGCTTCTCGATGTCCATGTGGCCGCCGGAGGAGAAGATCTCGCGCTCGGTCCAGTCGGCCACGTCGCGGTCCGCACCGTCGTCGGACATAGTGGCCCCGGGTGTCAGGGCGGCGGCGAAGGCCTGGCGGTCACCGGAGTTGAGCGCGCCGACGAAGGCGCGGACGGCCGGTTCGGTCAGCTTGTCGAGGGCGATGGTCACGGTCTGCCTCTCCCGGTCGGTACGAAACGATTCACTCCCCAGGACACCCCACGTCGGCTCGGTACGCCACCGGTGCGCTGCCGGATGGCACCGTGAGCGCATGGACGACGCCACTTTGCAGGGTGGGCTGGTATTCATCCGCGGGCCGGTGAGGGCTGAGCGCGCAGTTCCCCGCGCCCCTGTAGGGGACCCAGCACTCCCGGTCGCGCCCACGCGGCGGAGCCGCACATGTCACAGCCCCGCGCCCCTTCAGGGCACCGCTGGGAGGCGCAGGGTTGTCACTGCGCCTCCCGTCGTGGCATTGGAGAAGCGCAGGTCGATGCCCAGGACCTCTGCCTGGCCGACCGCGATCGTGAGGCCGAGCCCGTGGCCCCTTCCGCGGCCGGGGTCGCCGGTGCGGAAGCGTTGGGGGCCGCGGTCGATCAGTTCGGCGGGGTAGCCGGGGCCGTGGTCGCGGATCTCGACGACCGGGCCGTTCACCGTGAGGCTCACCGGGGGCGCCCCGTGCCGGTGGGCGTTCACGACGAGGTTGGCGATGATCCGGTCGAGCCGGCGCCGGTCGGTGCGTACGGTCGCATCGCGTACGACGTGGACCGCGCAGTCCAGCGCCGTGGCGCGGACCGCGCGCTCCGCCAGCGGGCCCAACTCGTGCTCGGCGAGCTCGGGTTCCTCGGCGCCCGCGTCGAGGCGGGAGATCTCCAGGAGGTCCTCGGTGAGGGTGTGCAGCGCCTTGAGCCGGTCGTTGATCATCTCCTTGGGGCGGCCCTCCGGCAGCAGCCCGGCGGCGGCCAGCATCCCGGTGAGCGGGGTGCGCAGCTCGTGCGCGACATCGGCGGTGAAGCGCTTCTCCGACTCCAGGCGGCGCTGCAGGGAGGCGGCCATCGAGTCCAGGGCGACGGCGACCGCCGTCACCGCGTCGCGTTCGGCGGCCTTGCCCCCGGGCGGGATGCCGGTGCGCACATCGAGGTCGCCCTCGGTGATCCGGCGCGCGACGGTGGCCGTATGGCGCAGCCGCCGGCTGATCCGCCCGGCGAAATAGGTCCCGGCCAGCGTGACGCTGCCCGCCGCGAGCAGCGCGGAGCCCAGGATCGCGGTGTCCATCTGGCGCAGGTGGTCACGGGTGCTCGCGTACGGGATGGACACCGCGAGGACGTGCCCGCCGGCCGGGGCGGCTGCCCACATGACCGCCTCGCCGTCCTGCTCGCCGACCATCAGCCCGCGCTCGCCGCTCATCGCCAACTTCCGCAACGCGCCCGGGAGTTGGACCGGGTCGAGAATGGCGGCGTGCCCGCCGGTGGTCTCGGTGCCGTACGCGTACTCCTTGAGCGCGGCGTCCAGGCTCTGCCGCGCCTCCTTGCGGACCTCGTCCACCCGCTGCCGGGTCAGCACGTTGTGCACGAGGACGCCGAGGATCGCGGCGACGGCGCAGGCCACCCCGGCCACGGTGAGCACGATCTTCCAGCGCAGGCCGTACGTCCAGCCCGGCCGCAGCCGCTCCTGCCAGGCCGTCACGAGGGGCCACCGGGTGTGGGCGACGGCGTGACGCAGGGGACGCCGGAGGTCTGCTTGAGGGCGCGGCAGGTGTCGAGCTTGAGCTCGATGAGGGCCATCATCCGGCCGTCCCAGCCGTAGTGCGAGACGTACACGAACCGGTCGTTGGAGGTGGGTTCGCGGATGGCGAGGTGCCCGGCGGCGAGTTCGACGCCTTCGAGGACCGCACGCCGCGAGAAGACGCGGGTGACGACGCCGTCCACCACGCGGTAGACCCGCATCTCGCTCGCCCGGCCGTCGATGTCGACGGCGGTGATCAGCTCGGCCCGCCCGTCGTCGGTCAGATCCCGCAGCACCGGCTCGCGCACCCCGCACTCGGCAGCCCGGACGCAGCCCGCGACACGCTCGGCGGCCCGGCGGTCCACGAGCCGGCCGGTGCCCTGGTCCTCGCGCTCGGTGGCGGTGAGGTCGGCCTTGACGACGGCGAGCGGGTCGGTGTCCCGCATGTCGCCGGAGGCCACCTTCGCGATGCCGGGCACGGCGAAGGGCCGGCCGCGCTGCTGCTCGGGGCCGGCCGGGGAGGGCCGGGCCTGCGGCCACAGCGGTTCGGGCGGAGCCACGCTCGCCGCCGGCCCGTCGCGGTGCAGCCCCTCCATGTCCGCGCAGCCCGTCAGCACGGCGGCGAGGCAGCCGGCCAGGAGGAGCCGTCGCGTGCGGCGGCGGTCGGGGCCCGCGCGCTCAGCCAAGCTGTCCCAGCATGCCGGTGACGGAGTTGAGCGCGGTGTGCAGCGAAGGGGCGACCGTCGTATCGGCGAGATAGAACCCGAACCCGGCGCAGATGAGCGCGTGGGAGATTTTCGTGCCGCCCCTGCGGCAGAGGAAGAAGGCGCCCGCTGCGAGCGCCAGCATCACGGGAAAGTGAAAGGAAGGCACGGCGTTTCACCTCGTGTGTCCCCGAGCCGAACTGTGCGGCACCCCCGCCGCCTCGACTGGCGCGCGGGCTTCCGGCCGGTACCGCAGATCACGCTACGACCGCGGATCCCGTTCCGCCACACGGAGGATGAGCGAGTGGTTGCATGGGGTGATCCGGGCAGGTGGGAGGGGGTGTGATGGCGTGAGGCCGCAGGACGGAAGGCGGGTACCCCGGCGGCAGGCGGAAGGCGTGGGTCACCGGCGGGCGGAGGGGTGTCGCCGCCCCAGGGGTCCGCGCGGCAGGTCGGGATCTCGCCAACCGAGCCACGAAATCCGAAGATGACTGGCTGGTAGGGATAGATCAACAGGCTGTCATCGCGCTAGCGTCGGTCCCGCGTCGCCACACCCAGGGCATCGGGCCCTGCTGGGACTAGCGGCGCCAGGGGAAATTGACGTTGACGACTGCCATAACTGGCGTTTTCGCCGTGCGCCCGTACACCCCCCACTGCCAGGTGATCCACGATGAGGGCGACCACGCCGTCATCGGCATCTCGTCCGGCAACGGCTACTTCACGCACGAGCGCGTTCTCGACCTCGCCAACTGGGGTCTGGAGCACTTCCGTCAGGTCGATCTGATCTGGACGGACATGCATGTCGCCGAGATGTTCGAAGCCCTCGGCTATCCGCCGGTGGAGGCACAGCGCAAGGCGGTGAAGAACCTCCGTGGTGTCCGCGCCAAAGTGACCGGCGCCGTGGGATTCCTCGACCCCGAGGGGAAGCGCCTGCGCGGACGCCCCATGTCCGCGCTCCTCGAAATCCCCGCGTACCAGCGCATCCGTACCCGGCTCGACGACCTGCTGACCGCGGATCCCGAGTTCCGCGAGGTCTGTGATCAGCTCGCCGCGCGCTTCCTCGCCGGCAAGCTGAACGGGCAGCCGCCCACCGACCGGCAGCGCGAGGTGTGCATCAAGTACGTCTGCGCCGAGGTGCCGCTGTTCCTCGACACCCCGGCCATCCTCGACGTTCCCAGCTCCCTCAACTGCTACCACCAGGCACTCCCCCTCGCGGAGCTGCTCTACGCGCGGGGCTACGGGCTGCGCGCCTCCCGCAACCAGGGCCACGCCATCATCAACCCCGCCGACACCCAGGAGCAGCCCGCATGACCACCGCCCTCGACCCCACCGCGCCGGGCTGCCCCGTGGACCACGACCACCTGACGCGGTTCCCGTTCGACGCCAACGGCACCGCCCTGCCTCCCCAGATCGCGCATCTTCTGGCCCATGAGCCGGTCAAGAAGGTGCGCACCATAGCCGGAGCGGAAGCGTGGCTGGTGTCTTCCTATCCGCTGTGCCGTCAGGTCCTTGACGACGACCGGTATTCGCTCGCCGAGACCTCCGCGCCCGGTGCGCCCCGGCAGTACGCCCTGACGATCCCGCCCGAGGTCGTCAACAACATGGGCAACATCACCGGCGCGGGACTCCGCAAAGCGGTGATGAAGGCCCTGAACCCCAAGTCGCCGGGACTGGAGGACTGGCTGTACGAGCGCGCCCGCCACCTCGCCGACCGCCTGATGACCGCCGGCGCGCCCGGTGATCTGCGGTACGACTTCACCGTGCCGTACTCCACGGCGCTGCACACCTACATCCTCGGCATCCCCGAGGCCGACTCCGGGAAGCTGTACGACTCGCTGCACGTCGCTTTCATGAACTCCCCGCGTGAGATCCCCGCCGCGGCGATGAACTGGGACCGCGACATGGCGCACATGGTGCGGCGCCTCAACGACCCGGAGACCGGCGGCCTGTTGGGCGAGCTCGCGGCCCTGCGCGACGACCCCGACTACGCGCACCTCACGGACGAGATGCTCGCCACGGTCGGCGTCACCATGTTCGGCGCCGGGGTCATCTCCGTCATGGGGTTCCTCACCATGGCGATCGTCTCCCTCATCCAGCACCCCGAACTCAAGGCCCGGCTCGTGGCCGACCGGTCCCTGATTCCGGCTGCGGTGGACGAGCTGCTGCGCATCAACCTGTCCATCGCCGACGGGCTGCCGCGCATCGCGACGCAGACCATGCTGCTCGGCGACGTCGAGATCCAGCAGGGGGAACTGGTCCTCGTCCTGGTCGAGGCCGCCAACCACGACCCGCAGGAGTTCGAGGACCCGCACACCGTGCGCCTGGACCGCCCCAACGCGAACGGTCACCTGTCGTTCGGCGGCGGCGGCCACTACTGCCCCGCGACCGCCCTCGGCAAGCGCCACGCACAGATCGCCATCGAGGTGCTGCTCGACCGGATGCCCGGACTCGACCTCGCCGTCCCCATCGAACAGCTCGTGTGGCGCACCGGCTTCATGAAGCGCATCCCCGAACGGCTGCCCGTCCTGTGGTGACCGGCCCCCGCTGAACCGCCGCACAGCCACAAAAAGGCCCCTGACCTGGCATTTTACCTGGTCAGGGGCCTCTGTCGAGAGTGGCGACAGACGAGTCGGGCATATACGCCGGGTTCTGTACCCCGGGACCTCGCGGTCGTCGGGGCGACGGCCATCCATCTAGGACCGGCGTTGCCGCCGGCCTCGTGCGGTCTACCCGCGGACTCGGGCAGGCTGCCCTCGATCGTCCGCGCAGAGCCGCGTTTCACGGCGGCTCCTCTTGACCTTGCTCCGGGTGGGGTTTACCTAGCCGCCTGAGTCACCTCAGGCGCTGGTGGTCTCTTACACCACCGTTTCACCCTTACCCGGGACCGAAATCCCGGGCGGTCTGTTCTCTGTGGCACTGTCCCGCGGGTTACCCCGGGTGGCCGTTAGCCACCACCCTGCCTTGTGGAGCCCGGACGTTCCTCGGGAAGATCCGGAGGATCTCCACGCGGCCGTCCGCCCGGCTCGTCTGCCGTGCCGACCATGCTACCCGGCGCGGGGTGCCGGAACGGCCGCCGCCCTCGTACGAAGCGATCAAGGACGACCGGACGACCGGGCTTGACCCTGCCGCAGCGTCAACGTTTCTACTGGAGGCATGCGGATCTCGGAGATCGCCGCGCTGGTAGGGGTGACCACGCGGGCCGTCAGGCACTACCACCACCTCGGCCTCCTGCCGGAACCGGCCCGGCTTGCCAACGGCTACCGGCAGTACTCGGTGCGGGACGCCGTCGCACTCGCCCGCATCCGCCGGCTGACCGAGCTGGGCCTCGGCCTCGACGAGGTGCGGGACGTGATCGCCGACGACGCCGGGCACGAACTGGTCGACGTACTGGGCGAGCTGGACGCAGACCTGGCCCGTCAGGAGGCGGAGATCCGGGCCCGCCGCGCCCGCCTGGCCACGCTGCTCGCCCGTGCGAGACAGGGCCGTCTGACGACCGATGACGAGCTCTCCCCCGAACTGGCCGACTTCTTCGCCGAGTTGGGCACGCGGGAGACCCCTTCGCCGATGGCCGCCAGGGACCGCGAGCTGCTCGCCCTCATGGAGACCGCCGCGGACCCCGAGGAGCGGGACCGGCTGATGGCCGCCGTACGGTCCACGGCCGCCGCGCCGGGCGCCGCCGAGCGGGTGCACGAGGTGTACGCCCTGCTCGACGCGCTGGCCGACGCCGACCCGGCGGACCCCCGGGTGGACGAGGCCGCGCGAGCCCTCGCCGACTGCCTCCCGCCCGAGCTGACGGCGCAGATCGCGGCGACCACGTCACCGGCCGACCAGACCTTCCTCAAGGCCTTCCTCGCCGACTTCGCGCCCGCCCAGGCGGAAGCGGTCCGGCGGGCGATGCTGATCGTTTCGGAGAAGGCGGAGAAGGGCGGGGTGGCGGAATGACACGCGGCTTCCTCCCGGACCCGGTCCGCCGACTGGCCGCGCACGAGGCGCGGGTGCTGAAGAGCTTCGGGCTGTGGATCGCCCGGAGGCAGCACCAAGTGCAGCCGGGAGACCGTGCGTTCGGGTACGCGAGCCCGCAGGCGGCGACCGTGTACGGGCTGACCTTCGTGTGCCTGGTCGAGACGATCGGGATGTCCTTCCTGGTCCGCGACTGGCCGGCCGTGCACGCGGTCCTGCTGGTGCTGGACCTGTACACGGTGATCCTGGTCCTCGGCATGCAGGCCGCGGCCGTGACCCGGCCGCACGTCCTGACCGCGGACACACTGCGGCTGCGCGCGGGCGCCCACGTGGACCTGGTCATCCCGCTGGACCGAATAGCCCGAATCCGCAGGGAGTTGAAGTTCCAGGGCGCGGGCGGGACGGTGCCGGGCGACGTCCTGGAACTGCCCGTCGGCTCCCAGACCTCCCTGACGGTGGAGCTGACCGAGCCCGTCACCCACGTACAACTCCTGGGAAAGCGGCGCGAGGTGACGGTCGTACGGTTCCACGCGGACGAGTCGGGCGAGCTGGCGAAGGCGCTGACGGCGGCGGTCGCCTAGCGGGCCTCAGGCAGGGGCGAACAGGATCTTCGTGGTGCATGGGTCGGCCTGGGTCAGGCGGACCCTGAGGCGCTCGCCGAGCGGGAGCGGCTTGTCGCCGCCCTCGATGCGGGCCACCACCGCCGGGTCGGCCAAGTGGACGGTGCCGACGGCCGGTTGCTGTTCCTTCACGTCGACGACCGTCGCGTCGAACACCTCGCCCACCCGGTCCTTGAGCAGCGCCGCCTCGACGATGTCCACGCACTCGCGCTCCACGGTGTTGGCCCGGCTCGTGCCCCGAGCCATCTCCTTGGGGAGCTCCGCCAGCGCGGTGGCGACCCACTCGGGCGGGTCCTGGCCCGCCACCGCGGCGAGGCAGAGCTCACCGGCGTACCGGTCGACGAGGCGGCGCAGCGGGGCCGTGCAGTGGGTGTACGGGGCGGCCACCGCGGCGTGGACGGCGAGCTCGGGCTCGGCGTGGCCGGTGAACACGGTGTACCCGGCCCCGCGCAGCAGCGTCGTGCACTCCTGGAGGAAGGCGGCGTGGTTCGGCTCGCGCGGGTCGAGGGAGCGGACGACGGCGGCGTACGGGACGTGGTGCGGCCAGTCGATGTGCAGCGCCTTCGCCGAGCGGCGCAGCCTCGCGACCGCGCCGTCCGGGGCGCTGGGCAGGGTGCGCAGGATTCCGGTGCCGTACGCCAGCATCAGCTGGGCGCCGGCGATGCCGGTGAGCAGGGAGATCTGGGCGTTCCAGCCGTCGGCGGGCAGCGGGGCGCGGTAGGTGAGGTCGTAGCGGTGGTCGTGCTCGACGATCTCCTGCTCGGGGACGTTGAGGGAGATGCCGCCGCGGGCGACTTCCTGCTGTTCGCGCAGGGCGCCGATGTCGCGGAGCAGGGCGAGGGACTCGGGTGCGGTGCCGGTGTCGATCTGCTTCTGGACGCCCTCGTAGTCGAGTTTGGCCCGGCTGCGGACCAGGGCGCGGCGTACGTCGGTGGCGGTGGTCGCGCCGTCGGCGTCGAGATCGATCTGCCAGAGCAGGGCCGGGCGGGTCCGGTCCGGGAGCAGGCTCGCGGCGCCCTCGGAGAGGAGGGCGGGGTGCAGGGGGGTCTTCTCGTCGGGGAAGTAGAGGGTGGTCACGCGGCGGTGCGCCTCGGCGTCCAGGGCGCCGCCCGGGGTGACGAACGCGGCGACGTCGGCGATCGCGTAGTGCACCCGGTATCCGCCGCCCGGCCTGCGCTCCAAGTGCATGGCCTGGTCGAGGTCGGTGGAGGTGGGCGGGTCGATGGTGAAGAACTCGATGCCGGTCGCGTCGTGGGCGGGAAGGCGGGGCGCGGCGGCCGCGCGCTCCGCCTCGGCGATGACGTCGGCCGGAAACTCCGGAGGGACGTCGAGCGCGGTACGCAGCGCGGCGAGCGCGGCCCGCAGCGGGGCCTCCGCTGCGCCGGTCACGTGCAGGTGGCGGCGGGGCATGCCCCGAGCGTACGAGGGGGTGGGGGGTGGGGCATGTTTTCCCTTGCCGCGCGCTTCGGGGGCGGTTATTCGGGTGTGGGCCCGCCGGGGCTTCGCGCAGTTCCCCGCGCCCTTGAAGGGCGCCCAGCACTGCCGGTCGCTCCCCCATCGCGGCGGAGCCGCAAATGTCCCAGCCCCGCGCCCCTGGCAGGGTTGGTGCTGGCCCGCATCGGGGCATTTCAGCCTGTCCGGCGATTGAGGACGAGCGCCCTTCAGGCGCGAACGGGGTCTGGGGCGGAGCCCCAGGGGCCTTCAACCCCCTGCGGGGAAGGGCCGGCCGGGGCGGGTGCGGGCCAGGGTTACTCTGGCGCGAGGGGCCGCACCCCCTCCCCGTACGTACAAGAAGGAGAATCGCCGTGCTGGTGCTGTTGCCGCCCTCCGAAGGAAAGGCCGCTTCGGGGCGCGGGGTGCCCCTGAAGGCGGAGTCGCTGTCGCTGCCGGGGCTCGCCGAGGCCCGCGCGGCCGTGCTCGACGAGCTCGTCGAGCTGTGCGTCGGTGACGAGGACAAGGCCCGCGAGGTGCTCGGGCTCAGCGAGGGCCTGCGCGGCGAGGTCGCCAAGAACGTCGAGCTGCGCACCGCGGGCACCCGCCCGGCCGGCGAGATCTACACCGGCGTCCTGTACGACGCCCTCGACCTGGCCACCCTGGACGCCGCCGCCAAGCGCCGCGCGGCGCAGGCGCTGCTCGTCTTCTCGGGGCTGTGGGGCGCCGTCCACACCGGCGACCGGATTCCCTCCTACCGCTGCTCGATGGGCGTGAAGCTGCCGGGCCTGGGCGCGCTCGGGGCGTACTGGCGGACCGTGATGGACCCGGTCATGACGGAGGCCGCGGGCGAGGGCCTGGTCCTGGACCTGCGCTCCTCCGCGTACGCCGCCGCCTGGAAGCCGAAGGGCGCCGTCGCGGGCCGCACGGCCACCGTGCGGGTGCTGCACTCCCAGATCGTCGACGGCGTGGAGAAGCGGTCGGTCGTCAGCCACTTCAACAAGGCGACGAAGGGCCGGCTCGTACGCGACCTCCTCACCGCCGGGGCCGACCCGGCCGACCCCGCCGGGCTTGTGACGGCGCTGCGCGACCTCGGCTACGTGGTCGAGGGCGAGCCGCCAGCCAAGGCGGGCCGCGCCTGGTCCCTGGACGTGGTCGTGACGCAGATTCACTAGCCCGGAGCGACATCCATTGCAGCATGCGCAACGCGCGTTGCACGCTCCACACACCCTCGGCAGGATGGGCGCATGACGTCCTCCGCCGGGCCCTCCCCTGCCCACGCCTCCGTCCTGGATCTCGCCCCCGTCGTCCCCGTCGTGGTGATCGACGACGCCGCCGACGCCGTGCCGCTGGCGCGGGCGCTGGTGGCGGGCGGGCTCCCGGCGATCGAGGTGACCCTGCGCACGCCGGCCGCCCTGGATGCGATCCGGGCGATCACGGCCGAGGTGCCGGACGCGGTGGTCGGGGCGGGCACGGTGATATCGCCGGGCGGCGTCCGTGACGCGGTGGACGCCGGGGCCCGTTTCCTGGTGAGCCCCGGCTGGACCTCCGGCCTCCTGGACGCGATGAAGGCGTCCGGCGTCCCGTTCCTGCCCGGGGTCTCGACGGCGTCGGAGGTCGTCGCGCTGCTCGAACAGGGCGTGACGGACATGAAGTTCTTCCCGGCCGAGGCGGCGGGCGGCACGGCCTACCTCAAGTCCCTCTCGGCCCCGCTCCCCCGAGCCCGCTTCTGCCCGACCGGCGGCATCTCGCCCACCTCGGCCCCCGCGTACCTGGCCCTGCCGAACGTGGGCTGCGTAGGCGGAAGTTGGATGCTGCCCCAGGAAGCGATCGCCACCGGCGACTGGCCCCGGGTCGAAACCCTGGCCCGCGAGGCCGCGGGGCTGCGGGCCCGCTGACGTACGGGGTGCGCGGGGCTGCTGGGGCTCCGCCCCAGACCCCGGGATGCCCCCACCCCGCCCCTCCCCGAAACCCGCCGGGGGTTGGAAAAGGGGGAAGCCAGTTTTCCTGGGGCTCCGCCCCAGACCCCGTTCGCGCCTGAAGGGCGCTCGTCCTCAAACGCCGGACAGGCTGAAGATGCCGCTGCGGGCCAGCACCAACGCTGCCAGGGGCGCGGGGAACTGCGCAAAAAGCCCGCACCGGCCCGCAGCCGAAAGCAGGCTAAGGGGCGCGGGGAACTGCGCGAGCAACCAAGCGCGGCCCGCGGCCGAAAGCGGGTTGAGGGGCGCGGGGAACTGCGCGAAGACCCCCAGTGGGCCCGCACTCAGTCGCAGAGCCCTACCGCAGGTGCCCCGTATCGTTCAGCAACCGCACCGACGCATTGCCATCCCCGTAATACGCCACCGCCGACAACGACGCCGCCGAGAGTTCCATCCGGAACAGGGACTCCGGTGGCGCCCCCAGGGCCAGCCTCACCAGGGTCTTGATCGGGGTCACATGGGTCACCGCGAGCACCGTGCGCCGGGGGTACGCGGCGATCAGCCGGTCGCGGGCCGCCGAGACGCGCCGCGAGACCGTCGCGAAGCTCTCGCCGCCGCCGGTCGGGGCCGCCTTCGCGGAGCCGAGCCAGGCGTCGAGGTCGTCCGGGTACCGCTCGCGGACCTCCGCGAAGGTCAGCCCCTCCCACGCCCCGAAGTCCGTTTCGCGCAGGCCCTCTTCGATGTGGACGTCGAGCCCGAGCCGGGCCGCCACGGCCGCCGCCGTCTCGCGGCACCGCCGCAGCGGGGACGACACGATCGCCTGGACGGTGCCGCGCTCGGCGAGCGCGGCGGCGACCCGTTCGGCCTGGCCGCGCCCGACGGCCGACAGCTCGGGGTCGGTTCCGCCGCTGCCGGAGAACCGCTTGAAGGGCGTCAGCGCCGTCTCGCCATGACGGAGCAGTACGAACGTGGCGGGCGCGCCCAGATCCGCCGACGCCCCCCAGCCCACGGTCGGCGCGGCCTCAACCACCTTGTCCGGTAGGGAAGTTGGAACGGACGCCGAAGCCCCCGCTCCCCTCCCCTGCACCAGCGCCGCCCGCGCCCTGGCCGCGCCCGCCGCAGCGTCGCCGACCACCCGAGCCGCACTCGCGTCGGCGGACAGGTCGGCCGTGGATGCCGACGGCTCCCACTGCCGGCCCCGCTTGCCCGCGTCCATCGCCTCGTTGGCGAGCCGGTCGGCATGCTTGTTCCGCTCGCGCGGGATCCACTCGTACGACACCTGCGAGGACGGCAGGATGCGCCCGGCCTCGGCCGCGAGCGGCTTCATGTCGGGGTGCTTGATCTTCCAGCGGCCCGACATCTGCTCGACGACGAGCTTGGAGTCCATGCGGACCCGCACCCGCGCCGCCGGGTCGAGCTCCCGCGCGGCGCGCAGCCCCGCGATGAGCCCCTTGTACTCGGCGACGTTGTTCGTGGCGACGCCGATGAACTCGGCGGCCTCGGCGAGCGTCTCGCCGGTCGCCGGGTCGAGGACGACCGCGCCGTAGCCGGCGGGACCCGGGTTGCCCCGGGAGCCGCCGTCGGCCTCGACGACGAACTGCCGTACCGCGTCAGGCACTTACAGACCCGATTCCGAGGTGCGCACCAGGATGCGGCGGCAGTTCTCGCAGCGCAGGACCGTGTCGGGAGCGGCCGCCTTGACCTCGTTGACCTCGGTGATGTTGAGCTCCAGGCGGCAGCCCTCGCAGCGGCGCTGGTAGAGGCGGGCCGCGCCGACGCCGCCCTGCTGCTCGCGGAGCTTGTCGTACAGCTTGAGCAGGTCGGCCGGGACGGAGCCGGCGACGATCTCGCGCTCCTTGGTCACCGAGGCGGACTCGGTGTCGAGCTCGCCGAGGGCGGCGTCGCGGCGGGCCGTCGCGTCGTCGGCCTTGGCCTGTACGGAGGAGACGCGCTCGGTCAGCTCGGCGGCCCGCTCCTGGGCGGCCTCGCGGCGCTCCATGACTTCGAGGACGACGTCCTCCAGGTCGCCCTGGCGCTTGGCGAGCGAGGCGATCTCGCGCTGCAGGCTCTCCAGGTCCTTCGGCGAGGAGACGGCGCCCGAGTCGAGGCGCTGCTGGTCGCGGGCGGCGCGCTGGCGCACCTGGTCCACGTCCTGCTCGGCCTTGGTCTGCTCGCGGGCGGTGTCGCTCTCCTCGGTCTGCGAGGCGACCAGGAGGTCACGCAGCTGCGTGAGGTCCTTGTTCAGCGATTCGATCTCGGCGTGCTCGGGCAGCGACTTCCGCTTGTGGGCGAGCTGTGACAGGCGGACGTCCAGCGCCTGTACGTCGAGAAGGCGGATCTGGTCGGCGGGCGCGGCGTTCAGTTGGGGGCTCCATCAATAGAAGGGGAGGTGTGGTGGGCGGACCACGGGTCGGTGACCGTCTTCGAGACGTGGACCCTCAGGTCCCAGCCGTGGCGGTCGGAGATCTCGTCGAGCTGGGCGGCGGCCTGCTCGCACCAGGGCCATTCGGTGGCCCAGTGCGCGGCGTCGACCAGGCCGAGCGGTGAGTGCTGGGTGGCCTCGGAGACCGGGTGGTGGCGCAGGTCCGCGGTGAGGAAGGCGTCGGCTCCCGAGGCGCGTACGGCGTCGAAGAGGCTGTCGCCGGAGCCGCCGCTGACCGCGAGCGTACGCACCGTCGCCTCCAGGTCGCCCGCCACGCGGATGCCCTGCGAGGTGGCGGGGAGCCGGGCGGCGGCGCGGGCGGCGAACTCCCGAAGCGTCATCGGGGGGTCGAGCTCGCAGACCCGGCCGAGGCCGCGGCGGCCCGACGGGTCGCTCGCGTCGGGCACGAGGGGCCGTACGACCCGCAGGTCGAGCGCGCCCGCGAGGGCGTCGCTCACGCCCGGGTCGGCGGTGTCGGCGTTGGTGTGCGCGACGTGCAGGGCGATGTCGTGCTTGATCAGGGTGTGCACCACGCGGCCCTTGAAGTGGCCGGCGGCGACCGTGGTGGTGCCGCGCAGATAGAGCGGGTGGTGGGTGACGATCAGGTCGGCGCCCAGCTTGAGGGCCTCGTCGACGATGTCCTGGACGGGGTCGACGGCGAACAGGACCCGGTGCACCTCGGCGTCCGGGTCGCCGCAGACGGTGCCGACGGCGTCCCACCCCTCGGCCCGCTCGGGCGGCCAGAGGGCGTCGAGCGCGGCGATGACTTCAGACAGACGGGGCACGGAGACAGGTTACCTGCGCTCCACACCCCGCCGGGTCGGCCGCCGGGGGCTACTTCTTGACGAGGAAGCCGTGCAGGTCGTCCAGGACGGAGTCGGCGGCGGTGACGCCGAGGCCGAGGTACCAGGTCTCGTCCTTGACGTCCTTGGCCTGCCCGGCTTTGACGGCCTTCAGGTTCTTCCACAGCGGGTTCGACTCGGCGCTGTCCCGCTTGGACTTCTTCGGGTCGCCGTAGACGCCGGTGAAGATCCAGTCGGCGTCGGCCTGGTCGATGGTCTCCGGGCCGACCTCGGTCGCCAGGTCGACGGCCTGCTGGTTCTTGGGGCGCGGGATTCCGGCGTCGTCCAGGATCGTGCCGATGAAGGAGGCCTTCGCGTACAGGCGGACCTTGCCCGGCATGTAGCGGAGCATCGTGACGGTCGGCTTGTTCGCGCCGAGGTCGGTCCCGAGCTGCTTGGCCTTCGTCTCGCACGCGGCGAGCTTCGCCTTCGCGTCCGCGGTCTTGTCGAGGGCGGCCGCGTTCAGCAGATAGTTCTGCTTCCACGGGAAGCCGGGGCGGATCGAGAAGACCGTCGGGGCGATCTTGGAGAGTTCCTTGTACTTGTCGGCGGCGCGCAGCTGGCTGCCCAGGATGAGGTCGGGCTTGAGCGCGGCGATCGCCTCCAGGTTGAGGCTGTTGATCGTGCCGACGTTCTTCGGATCGCCGGCGCCCTTCTTCAGGTAGCTGGGGATGCCCTCGTCGCCCTCGGTGGGGGCGTAGCCGACGGGCTGGATGCCGAGCGACACGACGTTGTCGAACTCGCCGACGTCGAGGACGACGACGCGCTTGGGCTGGGCCTTGATCTCGGTGGATCCCATGGCGTGGTTGACGGTGCGCGGGAACCGGCCGGGCGCCGCCTCGGTGCCCATCTTCGCCGTCTTGTCTGCGGCCGCCGCGAAGTCCTTGCCGCCCTGGGCGACGGACTTCTTGCCGCCCGCGTCCGCCTTGCCCGAGGCCGCCGCCGACGGCTTGTCCCCGCTGTCGCTGCTTCCGCAGGCCGCGAGGGAGAGCCCGGCGGCCACGGCGAGGGCTACGGCGGCGGTGCCGCGGCGGCGTAGGGACATCACAGGCTCCTGTACGGCGGGGGTTCGCCGGCCGAAAACATCCGGCCAGCGCGGCTTAGGCACGCCTAACCTTACATAAACCGTTCCTGCACACCCGTCTCCCCCTACACAGGCGAATCGCCCGACAGCCACCCTTTGGTGTGAAGCGAGTGGTCTCGCGTTGTTCGGCTGGAAGTGCGAAAACTAGCTTCGGGGGCCGGAGGTGAGCCATCTGATGACGGCTTTGGCCATCGAGACCGCTGCCGAGGGCGGCGCGGTCAGGAGTACGGGATTCGCGATCACCGCGAACGGTTCTTACGCCGCGAGGCTGGTGCGCGACGCGGGGGCGGGGGCGGCCTGGTTCCCCGAGCGCTGGACGCTCGACGGCCCCGAGCCGTACGCGGTGCCGCTCCCCGGCAACCAGCCGGAGGAGCCCGACGCCGGGGTGCTGCCCATGGCGGACGGCCGGGTGCTCATCCACCGCAGGGTCGCCGACCGGCACGCCTTCGCGCTGCTCTACCCCACCGGACCCGCGACCGGCGAGCTGCCGCTCGGCGCGATCGACGCCGGGGAGGGCGCCCTCACGCTGCTCCCACCGTCCCCGGACGGCAGCTGCGCCTACGCGCTCGCGGTGGGTCCGGACCGCACGGCGCTGTGGCTGGTGGCGGGCGGCGCGTTCGGCCCCGAGCTGGTCGCCCGCGTCAAGGGGCGCTGCTCGGGCGGGGCGTGGCTGGACCGCACAGGCCGGATGCTCTCCCTGGACCGCGAACTGGACGGCCGCACCAAGGCCGTGGCCGTCGACCTGGAACGCGGCGGCGAGGTCACGGAGCTGCTCCAGATCACCGAGGGCAGCGACGACCGGCTGCTGCTCGCCGACGCCGACAGCGGGCTCCTCATGATCCGCTCGGACGCCCCGGGCCACGACCGGCTCGGCTGGGGCGTGCTCGGCTCCGCGCTCCCGGTCCGCTTCCCGGAATGCCTGCGCCTGGCGGACGCGGCGGTCACCCCGTTCGCCATACAGCCGGGCCAGGTCCTCACGCCGGAGTCCTGCGCGGTGGCCCTGCGCATCGACGCGGCGGGCGGCACCTGGGTCGGCATCTGGCGCCCGGCGGGCCGCCACCTTCATCAACTGGCAGCACCGCAGGGGTGGTTGGCGGGCGCCGGGCTCTGGACGCCGGAGGGGGTGCTGAGGCTTCCGTACGTCACGGACACGACCCCGTGCGCGCTGTTCGACCTGCCCGCGCCGCCGGACCCGGCACCTGCCCCGGCCGCCCCGCCGCCGTCGCCCGCCAAGCCCGCCGCGGCCAAGCCCGTACCGCTGGGGCAGGCACCTCTGACCGGCCGTCGGCCATTGTCAGGAGATCGTTAGAATCGGCGCCCTGTACGAGGCACAGTGAAGACGACTACGGGGTGACCACAGCTCATGTCCAACCAGACCGACACCCGTCCGCAGGAGACGGGTACCGGGACCGAGAGCAACGGCAGGCACCGGGGCGGGGCGGCCTCCACCGAGGACTCGGCGACGCCGGCCCACGGACGCCACCGGCGCGAGGAGACCGCGGGCAGCAACGCCTGAGCACGCGGAAGAGGAGAGGCCCCCGGGGTGGTTCACCCCGGGGGCCTCTCCTCTTTGCCTCAACCGTTGTGCCCTCAGCCGTGCTTGAGTCCGAGCACCTCGGCCGCCGCGAAGGTCTCGTTCGGGGGCCTGTCCTCGTAGTAGGGGGAGATCAGCTCGTCGAGCTCCTCGTACGAGAAGACCTCCTTCGCGGTGTCGAACTTGGCGGCCACCCTGGGGCGTTCGACGATCGCGACCATGCCGCCGTGCACCACCAGGAGCTGCCCGTTGACCTTGGCGGCGGCGGGGGATGCCAGATAGCCGACGAGCGGCGAGACGTGCTCGGGCGCCAGCGGGTCGAGCTGCCCCTCCCCCGGCTCGTTGAATCCTGCGAACACGTCCTCGGTCATGCGCGTACGGGCCCGCGGGCAGATCGCGTTCGCCGTGACCCCGTACTTGCCGAGCGCGAGGGCCGTGGACGTGGTGAGGCCGACGATGCCGCCCTTGGCCGCCGCATAGTTGGGCTGACCCGCGGAACCGGCGAGGAAGGCCTCCGAGGAGGTGTTGACGATGCGGCCGTAGACCGGGCCGCCCGCCGCCTTGGACCGCTCACGCCAGTGCGCGGCCGCGAAGTGGGTGGTGTTGAAGTGTCCCTTGAGGTGCACGTGGATCACCGAGTCCCACTCGGCCTCGCTCATCGAGAAGATCATCCGGTCCCGCAGGATGCCCGCGTTGTTGACCAGGATGTCGAGCTTGCCGTACGTGTCGATCGCCAACTGGACCAGTTCGCGGGCCTGTTGGTGGTCGGCCACGTCCCCGGTGTGGGCGGTGGCCCGCCCGCCCGCGGCGCGGATCTCGGCGGCGACCTCCTCGGCGGGGCCCTTCGACGCCTGGCCCGAGCCGTCCCGCCCGGGCTGCCCGAAGTCGTTGACGACGACGGCCGCGCCGAGCCGGGCGAGTTCGAGCGCCTCGGCCCGGCCGAGCCCGCGTCCGGCCCCGGTGACGATCGCGGACAGACCTTCAAGTGGCAGTGCTGCCATGCCGGTTGGATCCTCTCGCAGTCGGATGGATCAGATCTCGATGCATGTGCGCAGGGCTTCGCCGCTGCGCATCTGGTCGAGGGCGTCGTTGATCCCGGCGAGCTGCACCCGGTGGGTGATCAGGCTCTCCAGGTCGATGCGGCCCGCCCGCCACAGCGCGATGGCCCGCTCGTAGGAGCGCAGCACGTCGCCGCCGCCGTACATGGACGGCAGGATGCGCTTCTCGTCGAAGAACAGCTCGAACATGTTGACCTGGAAGAAGTCGTCCATGGCGCCCGCGCCGACCACGCACAGGGTGCCGCCGCGCCGGGTGTTCTCGTACGCGGTGCGGGCGGTCGCCGAGCGGCCGACCACCTCGAAGACGTAGTCGAAGCCCTCGCCCGCGGTGACGCGCTGCTTGGCGTCGGCGAACTCCTCGGGCGAGACCGCCTCCGTGGCGCCGAACCCCCGCGCCGCCTCGCGCCGGGACGCGACCGGGTCGACCGCGACGATCTGGGCCGCGCCCTGCACCCGGGCGCCCTGGATGGTGGAGATGCCGACCCCGCCGCAGCCGATGACGGCCACGGACGAACCCGCCTCCACCTTCGCGGTGTTGATGGCCGCGCCGAGCCCGGTGGTCACGCCGCAGCCGATCAGGGCCGCGATCTCGTACGGCACGTCGTCGGGGATCGGGACCGCGCAGCCCGCCGCGACGACGACCTCCTCCGCAAAGGTGCCGGTGCCCGCGAAGCCGAACACGTCGCCGCCGGCCCGCCTGAAGTTGGGGGTCCCGGCGTTCATGAAGCCGGCCAGACACAGCTGGGTCTGGCCCCGCTTGCAGGACGGACACGCGCCACACGCGGGCAGCCAGCACATCAGGACCCGGTCGCCCTGCTTGAGGCCGGTCACCCCGTCGCCGACGTCGATGACCTCCCCGGCCCCTTCGTGTCCCGGCACGAACGGCGCGGGCTGCGGAAGCACGCCGCTCATCGCCGAGAGGTCGGAGTGACACAGGCCCGTGGCACGGACGCGGAGCCTGACCTTCCCGGGGCCGAAGCCGGTCGCCTCCATGTCGTCGACCACGTCGAGCTTGTCCTGGCCTATCTCGTGCAGTACGGCTGCGCGCATGGTGCGGCTCCCCTCGAAGTCCCCTCAAGTACCGGATGAGAAAGCTCAGTTGTGTTCGACGACCGTGTCGGAGAGGACCGGCGCGTCGTCCCGCTCGACGGCCGTCACCGACACCTGGACGCGGCCGGGCCCCGACCACATCCGGATGCGCAGGGTCTCGCCCGGGAAGACGACCCCGGTGAAGCGGGTGGCGTACGAGCGCACCCGGGTCACATCGCCGCCGAGCAGCGTGTCCACGACGGCCTTGAGCGTCATGCCGTACGTGCAGAGCCCGTGCAGGATCGGCCGGTCGAAGCCGGCGAGCTTGGCGAAGTCGGGGTCGGCGTGCAGCGGGTTCCAGTCCCCCGAAAGCCGGTAGAGCAGCGCCTGTTCCTCGCGGACCGGGCGCCGGGCGGTGTGGTCCGGGGCCCGGTCGGGCTGTTCGACGCGGGCGGAGGGCCCCCGGTCCCCGCCGAAGCCGCCCTCGCCGCGCACGAAGATCTGCGCGTCGCTGGTCCACAGCGGCCCGTCCGCGTCGGCGGCCTCGGTGCGCAGGACCAGGATGGCGGCCTTGCCCTTGTCGTAGACGGCGGCGACCCTGGAGGTCGAGGTGGCCCTGCCGCGTACGGGAATCGGCCGGTGCAGGGTGATGGCCTGGCCGCCGTGCAGCACCGCCGCGAGGTCCACGTCGATGCCCGGCGCCGAGAGCCCGCCGACCACACCCATGCCGGCGCCCGCGACGGTCGCGAAGGACGGCAGCACGTGCAGCCTGGACTCCAGGGTGTAGCGCAGCTCGTCGGGATCGACAGCAGGAACGCCCGCCCCGAGCCCCAGGTGGTAGAGCTGTACGTCCTTGTGGTCCCAGGTGATCTCGGTGGACCGGGGCTCGGCGGCGACCGCCTTCGCGGCATCAATGGGCATGTGGATGCTGCTCCTTGAGCGTTGTGCGGGCACGGGAAAAGACCTCGGTGCGGCCGTCCGCACCGTCGGCCGCACCGAGGTCGTACTGGACCGGACCGAGGACCCGTTCTTCGTTCTAGAACGCGTTCTAGGCCGATGGCCCCTAGGTATAGCGCACGCCCCGGCAGTTGTGAAGGCTCCTGACGTTGCGTCAGATCTGCTGGCGGGGCGGCCCCGTGCCACTTTCGACGGGGGTGCCCCAGGACATTTGTCCTGCCCAGCTCCGTACAAGCGCATCTGGGGCGGGACCCTCCCCGCTCCGTAGCGTCTCCGACATGACGCAGACGACGACACACAGCGACGCGACCGCGGTCCGCTTCAGCGGGGTGGTCAAGTCCTACGGGGCGGTCCGGGCCGTGAACGGGGCCGAGCTGACCATCGGGCGCGGCGAGACCGTGGCACTGCTCGGCCGCAACGGGGCCGGCAAGTCCACCACCATCAGCCTGCTGCTCGGCCTGAACGAGCCCGACGCGGGCGAGGTACGGATCTTCGGGCGGACCCCGGAGCAGGCGGTACGGGCCGGCCTGGTGGGGGCGATGCTCCAGGAGGGCAGCCCGATCCCCCGGGTGACTGTGCGCGAGCTGGTGTTCTTCATCGGCAGCATGTACCCGAAGCCGATGCCGGTCGCCGAGGCGCTCGCGCTGGCCGGGCTCACCGAGTTCGGTGACCGCCGGGTCGACAAGCTCTCCGGCGGCCAGACCCAGCGGGTCCGGTTCGCGATGGCGCTCGCCGGAAACCCCGAACTGCTGCTGCTCGACGAGCCGACGGCCGCGCTCGACGTCGAGGCGCGCCGCGCGTTCTGGGAGTCGATGCGCACCTACGCCGACCGCGGCAACACGGTCATGTTCTCCACCCACTACCTCGAAGAGGCCGACGACAACGCCGACCGCATCGTCGTCATCGATCAGGGCCGCATCGTCGCCGACGGGCCGGGCGAGACCGTCAAGCGGGCGGCCGGCGGCAGCCTCGTCTCCTTCGACCTCGCGGGCATGCCGACCGAGGGCCTGTCCCTGCTGCCCGGCGTGGCCGCCGTCGAGATCCACGGCGACCGGGCCCGGCTGCGCACCGACGACTCGGACGCCACCGTCGTCGCCCTGGCCGCGATGGGCGCCGTACGCCGCCTCGAAGTCGCCCCGGCCAGCCTCGAAGACGCCTTCCTCTCCCTCACCGCACGCGAAAGCGAGACCGTCTGATGTTCGAGTACATCAAGCTGGAGATGCGGCGCACGCTCCGTGACGCCTCCTTCGTGGCCTTCGGCATCGGGATGCCGGTGCTGATGTATCTGCTCTTCACCAACATCGGCGGCGGCCAGAACAACGACGCCGACTGGAAGATCTCGTCGATGATCGGCATGGCGGCGTACGGCGCCCTCGGCGCGGCCCTGGGCGTCGGGACCGGGGTCGCCTCGGACAAGTCGATCGGCTGGCTGCGGCAGATGCGGATCGCCCCGCTCCCGCCGACCCGGGTGGTGACCGGGCGGGCGATCAGCGGCTCGGTGACCGTGCTGCCCGGCATCCTGGCCGTGTTCCTGTCCGGCGCGCTGGTCAACGGCGTGCGCCTGGACTCCTGGCAGTGGGGCGCCCTCACGCTGCTCCTGTGGATCGGGGCGCTGCCCTTCACGATGCTGGGCCTCGGCAACGGCTACCGGCTCTCCGCGCAGGCCACCGGCGTGGTCAACGTGGCCTGCCTGATGGGGCTCGCGATCCTCGGCGGCCTGTGGTTCCCGGTCTCGGCCTTCCCCGGCTGGCTGCGCCACATCGCCGAGTACACTCCGACGCACCGCTTCGCCGACCTCGGCTGGGCCACCTCGCAGGGCCACGCCCCGGGTGCGGCCACCATCGCCCTGATGGCAGCCTGGCTGGTGGTCTTCGGTTCGTACGCCGTGGTCTCCTACCGTCGGTCCGCACGGACCGCGTGAGCGCATGAACCACCGGACGCACCACCAGACGAACCGTCAGTACGGGGAGAACACGTTGCCATCACTGCTGCCGAAGCTGCCGCCGCGGGGCGAGAAGGCCGACGAGTTCCCCGGCCCGCCCGCCAACGGCTACACCTTTCTGCCGTGGCTGCTGATGGGCACCGGCGCCGTCGTCCAAGTGGTCAAGGGCACGGTGGCCCACCCCTGGCTCGGCGGCCTCGGCATCGTCGCCTTCGCCGTCCTGTACGCGCAGGTCGCCTTCCGCGCCCTTGACAAGCAGCGGCGCGACGAGCGGGCGACCCTCGTGCTGCTCGGCGCGCTCGTCGCCGTCACCTATGCCATGGGGATCGGCTACGGCGGCGTCTGGCTGCTCTTCTTCCCGCTGGCCTCGCTGGCCTGCGGCGCGGCAGTGCGGGACCGCCGGCTCGGCTTCGTGATCATCGCGCTGGCGGGTTCGGTGGGGGTGATCTCGGGGATCAAGACGGGCGACCCCTGGGACAACATGACCATCGCGTACGGCACGTTCCTGTCGGGCCTGGTGATCTCGGCCCTGCTCTCCCTCTCCGAGACGGTCCGCGAACTGCGTGACACCCGGCAGGAGTTGGCCCGTACGGCGGTCGAGAAGGAGCGCCTGCGCTTCTCCCGCGATCTGCACGACCTGCTCGGCCACACCCTGTCCGTGATCGTGGTGAAGTCGGAGGCGGCCCGCCGGATCGCCCGGCGCGACCTGGACGCGGCGCTCGGCCAGGTCGCCGACATCGAGTCGGTCGGCCGCCAGGCCCTGACCGAGATCCGCGAGGCCGTGACCGGCTACCGCGAGGGCAGCCTCGCCACCGAGCTCGACCGGGCCCGCTCGGCGCTGAGCGCGGCCGAAGTGGAGCCGTTGGTACGCCAGTCGGGCCCGCCGCTGCCCGCGCAGGCCGAGGCGCTGCTCGGCTGGGTGGTGCGCGAGGCGGTCACCAACGTCGTACGCCACAGTGCCGCGAGCCGCTGCGAGATCGTGGTCGAGGGCACTCCGGAGCGGGTGACCCTGACGGTCACGGACAACGGCAAGGGCGCGCCCGCGGCTCCCGCCCCCACCCCGCGCATCGGCGGCACGGGCCTCAAGGGTCTGACCGAACGCCTCGCCGCGGCGGGCGGTTCGCTGACCGCGGGCCCCGTCCCCCGCAACGGCTTCCGGGTGACCGCCGAACTCCCGGTGGACCCCGCGGACGCGGCCCTGGACGACGAACTGACCAGCGCCCCCGGCCACCACTGATGCCCGGTCGCGCATACCCTTTCCCCGTGGACGAGATGCCCCAGGATCACCGACCTGCCAAATCCGTGAGAGTTCTCCTCGCCGAGGACCAGGGAATGATGCGCGGCGCGCTCGCCCTGCTGCTCGGCCTCGAAGAGGACATGGAGGTCGTCGCGCAGGTCTCGGCGGGCGACAAGATCGTCCCCGAGGCGCTGGTCTCGCGCCCCGACGTGGCTCTGCTCGACATCGAACTGCCGGGCATGAGCGGCCTGGACGCGGCCGCCGCGCTGCGCGAGGAGGTCCCGGACTGCCGGGTCCTGATCCTCACCACGTTCGACCGCCCCGGCTATCTGCGCCGCGCGATGGAGGCAGGCGCCGCCGGGTTCCTCGTGAAGGACGGCCCGGTCGAGGACCTCGCGGAGGCGATCCGCCGGGTCCTGCGCGGCGAGACGGTCATCGACCCGGCGCTCGCGGCCGCCGCCCTCAGCGCCGGCCCGAGCCCGCTGACCGCCCGCGAACGCGACGTCCTGAACGCCTCGGTGGACGGCGCCACGGTCTCGGACATCGCGGGCAAGCTGCACCTGTCGGAGTCGACGGTCCGCAACTACCTGTCGTCCGCGATCGGCAAGACGGGCACCCGCAACCGCATGGAGGCGGTACGGTCGGCCCGCCAGCAGGGCTGGCTGTAGCCCTCAGCGCCTGACGGGACCGGCGGCCCGAGGCAGCCACACCAGGGCGAGCACCACGCTGCCGAGCAGCACGAACCCGCCGACGCGGAAGGCGAGCGCGTACCCGGCGGTGAGGGATTCGGGGCTCTGCACGAGGCCGGTCCGGGACGCGGCGACGGTGGACAGCACGGCAAGACCCAGCGCCCCGCCCATCGTCCGGGACGTGTTGATGAGCCCCGAAACGAGCCCGGCCTCGCTGGGCGCGGCCCCCGAAGTGGCCAGCGCCGCAAGGGGAGTCGTGGCGAGCCCGGCACCGGTCATCATGAGGATGCCGGGCACGAGTATGGACATCCAGTACGGATCGCCCGCCCGCATCGTGGACTGCCACCCGAACCCGGCCGCGGTCACGAGCACACCGAGCACGGTCAGGTTCCGTGCACCGGTCCGCGGCATGATGCGCGGCGCCAGCTTCGAGCCGAGGACGACGCTGAGCGAGCTGGGAATGAGCGCGAGCCCGGCGCCCAGCGGGGTGTAGCCGAGCACGTTCTGGGCGTACAGCGTCATGAAGAACCAGGTGCAGAACATCGCGGATCCGCACACGAACATCACGGCGTTGGCGGCGGAGACGGCCCGCAGCCGGAAGAGCCGCAGGGGCATGAGGGGGGCGGCGGTGCGGGCTTCGACGACCAGGAACGCGGCGAGCAGGGCCACTCCGCCGACGAGCGGTACGAGCGTCCCCACCGCACCCCACCCTTCCGCCTCCGTCTGGACGATGCCGTAGGAGAGGGTGGCGAGGCCGGCCGTGACGAGGACGGCGCCGGGGAGGTCGAGCCGGTGGCGCTGTCCGGCCCGGGACTCGGTGATCCAGAGTGCGGCGCCGAGGAGGACGAGAGCGCCGACGGGCACGTTGATGAGCAGCACCCAGCGCCACGACAGGACGTCGGTGAGCACGCCCCCGACGAGCCCGCCCGCCGCGCCGCCGCCCGCGCCGACCGCGGCCCACGTCCCTATGGCCCGGGTGCGGGCGGCGCCCTCGGGGACGGCGGCGGTCAGGATGGTGAGGGTGGCCGGCGCGAGCACGGCGGCCCCGAGCCCTTGGGCGGCCCTCGCCACCAGCAGCTGCCAGCCCTCCTGAGCGAGCCCGCCGCCGAGACTGGCCGCGGTGAAGAGCCCGAGCCCCACGAGGAACATCCGTTTGCGCCCGTACAGGTCGCCCGCGCGACCGCCGAGCAGCATGAACCCGGCGAAGGCGATGGCGTACGCGTTGACCACCCACTGCAGCCCGCCGGCACTCATGCCGAGGCCGGTGCGCATGGAGGGCAGGGCGACGTTGACGACGGAGACGTCCAGCACGACGAGGAACTGCCCCGCGCATGCGGCCAGAACGACCGGCCAGGTGCGGGAGGTTGGGGTGGGGGTGGATATGTGGGTGTCTGCGGACGCGTGGGCCATGCGGGTCATGGTCGCACGGGGTGGGCACCCGTTACACGACTTTTCCCCACCCCGTTCCTCCCCGCCGTGACACTCCGCGGCCCCACCGCGCGGCCTCCGGGGGCGGAAGGCCCCTGGGGCTCCGCACCGGACCCGGACGCCCCCGCCTCCCCTTCCCGAAATCCCGGAGTGGGCGTTGCGGACAGCTGCGTCTAATGGCCGATTAGGCGCGCTCTCACCGTTATGGCAGCGCTTACCCGTGGTCAGTTCACTCCCAAGGGGGCGGAGGGGTCATTTCATCTTCCACGGGCGGGTGAATCCAGGCGTGTCCATTCAATGGGCTACGCAGTTACAGGGGTGGCTCGACCGAGCCACCGAGTCGGTGTCACGCTCCATTTCACAGCAAGGAGAATACTGTGCCAATTCTTACCATCCTTGGTGCTGTCGTGGTCGGGCTTGTCCACGTCGTAGGCGCTCTCCTGAAGGCCCTGCTGCTCCACTAGCGGCCGCTCGGGGCAGCGTAAGTATCTGCATCGCATCGCCGCCCCGGTACGGGCCAAGTCGGCGCCCGCACCGGGGCGGAGTCATGTCCGGAGATGCAAGGGGGCGGGGTTTCAAAGCCGAGCTCTGCAAGAAAAGCGGAGGACACCGAAAGGTTTCAGGGCGTCAAATTCGGCCGTACGAGCGTTTAGTTCGATGAGCGGTTTTTCAGGGTGAATGCCGGGGTAGCTTGGCGGCGACTTGTTGTCCTGGATAAGGAGAAGACCGTGCGTGTACGCAGAGCCCTGGCCATCGTGATCGCCACCCCTGTCCTACTTGCCGCGATCGGAGTGAATGGCGCTTCCGCGGCCACTCCGCCAAGGCCCACGGCCGACGGTTCGACCGTCCGGTCGGACCCTACCCCCGACAGGCAGCGCGAGGCCTCCGACAGTAAGCACGACAGGATCAAAGAGTCGATCGACGACGAAATGGACGGGGGCCTCATCGGCAGTATCGCGGGTCAACTCCTGGGCCGCGCTTAAGGGCCACGCCGCGCAGTTCCCCGCGCCCCTCCTAGCAGGGTTGGTGCTGGCCCGACCAGGCATCTTTAGCCCGTCCGGCGTTTGAGGACGAGCGCCCTTAAGGCGCGATACAGGGTCTGGGGCGGGGCCCCAGGAAACCCAGCTTCCCCCTTCCCCACCCCCGGAGGGCCTCGGGAAGGGGCGGGGTGGGGAAACTCACCGGCGCAGCACAGTCACCACCGCCGCCCCGCCCAGTCCAATGTTGTGGGCAAGCCCCACCCGCGCACCCGGCACCTGCCGCACCCCCGCCACCCCCCGCAACTGCCACACCAGCTCCGCCGCCTGCGCAAGCCCCGTCGCCCCCAGCGGATGCCCCTTCGAGATCAGCCCCCCGGACGGGTTCACCACCCACCGGCCCCCATACGTCGTCGCCCCGGATTCGACCAGCTTCCCCGACTCCCCCGCCCCGCACATCCCCAGCGCCTCGTACGTGAGCAGCTCGTTGATCGAGAAGCAGTCGTGCAGCTCGATCACATCGACGTCCTCGATGCCCAGGCCCGCGGCAGCGAACGCCGCCCGCCCCGCCGCCCGGGACATCGGCGCCCCCACCGCGTCGATACAGCTCCCCGAGGCGAAGGACTCCTCCGTGTCCGTCGTCATCGACTGGCCCGCGATCTCAACTGCCCTGTCCTGCAAGCCATTTCGGTCCACGAACCGCTCCGAGACCACCACCGCCGCCGCCGCTCCGTCCGACGTCGGCGAGCACTGCAGCTTGGTCAGCGGGCGGTGGATCTCCTTCGCGGCCAGGATCTCCTCCACCGAGTACGCGTCCTGGAACTGCGCGTTGGGGTTGTTCACCGAGTGCCGGTGGTTCTTGGCTCCCACCGCGGCGAGCTGCGCCGCGGTCGTCCCGTACCGCTCCATGTGTTCGCGGGCCGCGTTGCCGAAGATCTGCGCGGTGGGCGGGCTCATCTCGAAGCCGTGGCGGGCCGCCATGATTCCGTAGTGGCGGGCGACGGGCGATGTCTTGAAATCCCCGCCGTCCGAGCCCCCTCCCAGCGCGCCCCGCTTCATCTTCTCGAAGCCCAGCGCCAGTACGCAGTCCGAGATCCCGCCCTCCACGAACTGCCGTGCCAGCATCAGCGCGCTCGACCCCGTCGCGCAGTTGTTGTTGACGTTGTAGACCGGCACACCGGTCAGCCCCAGTTCGTACACCGCCCGTTGGCCCGCGGTCGACGCCTGGAAGCAGTAGCCGACCGGGACCTGTTCCACCGAGCCGTAGTCGATGCCCGCGTCCGCCAGCGCCGCGCTCCCCGCCTCCTTCGCCATGTCCCAGTACTGCCAGTCCCGGGACTCCGGCTTCTCGAACTTGGTCATGCCGACACCGATGATGTAACTCTTCACGGCAGGGGAACCCTTCAGTCTCGGGGCAGGCCGAGGATGCGCTCGGCGACGACGTTGAGCTGGACCTGGGTGGTGCCGCCCGCGATGGTGAGGCAGCGGGACATGAGGAAGCCGTGCACGGCCCGCTCGCCGGGCCCCTCGGCGACCGCGCCTTCGGGGCCGAGGAGTTCCAGGGCGAGCTCGGCGATCTTCTGCTGGTGCGGGGTCTGGACGAGCTTGCGGACGCTGGCCCCGGCCCCCGGTTCCAGACCCAGGGCCTGCTGCATGGTCGTACGGAGGCCGATGCAGGCCAGCGCGTGCGCCTCGGCGGCAAGGGCGCCGATCCGCGCCCGGTGCGCCCCGTCGAGGTCCCCGGCGCGGGCGATCAGCGCTTCGAGACCGGTGTCGAAGGTCAACTGGTCGGCCATGTGGACGCGTTCGTTGCCCAGGGTGTTGCGCGCGACCCGCCAGCCGCCGTTCACCTCGCCCACGACGGCGTCGGCGGGCAGCAGCGCCCCGTCGAAGTACACCTCGTTGAAGAGGGAGTCCCCGGTGATTTCTTTGAGGGGGCGGATGTCGATGCCGCCCGTCCGCTTCATGTCGACGAGGAAGTACGTGAGGCCCTTGTGCTTGGGGGCCGCGGGATCGGTGCGGGCCAGCAGGATGCCGTAGTCCGCCCACTGCGCGGCGCTCGTCCACACCTTCTGGCCGGTGATCCGCCAGCCGCCGTCGTCGGTGCGCTCGGCCTTGGTGCGCAGCGAGGCGAGGTCGGAGCCCGCGCCGGGTTCGGAGAACAGCTGGCACCACAGCAGCTCGCCGCGCAGGGTGGGGCCGAGGAAGCGGTCCCGCTGCGGGCCGGTCCCGTACGCGAGGAGGGAAGGGACCACCCAGGTGGCTATCCCCAGGCCGCTCACCTCGGCCCCGGCTCGCCTCAACTCCTCCTGGATTACCAGTTGTTGGACCGGTCCCGCGCCCAGGCCGTACGGGGCCGGCAGGTGCGGGGCCGCGTATCCCGTGGGGGCCAGGGCCCGGCGCGCCGCGCCCGGGTCCAGGTCCCGCACGCCCTCGATCACCGCCCGGGCGGGGCCGCGGAAGTTCTCGGCCTCCGGCGGCAGCTCCATCCGCAGCTCGCGGCGGGCGCCGCCGGTCGCGAGGCGGACCGCCCGCAGCCGGTGGGCGTCCCCGGCGCCGAGGAGCTGGCGGGCGACCAGGGCCCGGCGCAGATACAGGTGGGCGTCGTGCTCCCAGGTGAAGCCGATGCCGCCGAGGATCTGGATGCAGTCCTTGGCGCAGGAGCAGGCGGCGTCGACGGCCGTGGCGGCGAGCGAGGCGACCAGGCCCCGCACCTCGGCGGGCTCGTCCATGGCGCGGGCCGCGTCCCACACCAGCGCACGGGCCTGTTCCAGGCGTACGAGCATGTCCGCGCAGAGGTGCTTGACCGCCTGGAACCGGCCGATGGGGCGGCCGAACTGCTCCCTGGCCTTGGCGTGCTCGGCCGCGATCTCCAGGGCGCGGGCCGCCGTGCCGCAGGACTCGGCGGCGAAGAGGAGGGCGGCGAGGTCGCGGACGAGCGCGGAGTCCACGTCCAGGACCCGGCCCGCGTCGACCACGACACCCTCGGCCCGCACCTCGGCGGTGGGGCGGGTCGGGTCGGTGCTCGCATGGGTACGGATGCGCAGGGCCTCGGCGTCCACGGCGAGCCAGAGCGTTCGGTCGTGCGCCTCGGCCGCGAGGACCACCAACTCGGCCTGACCCGCGCTCAGTACGGGCGGCGCGGTCCCGTCGAGCAGCCAGCCGCCCTCGCAGCCGACGGCGGTGAGCGCGCCCGCGCCCAGCGCCACGGCAGCGGTCCTGCGGCCCTCGGCGATGTCCGCGACCAGCGCGTCGTGCCGCCCGGTGCGGCGCAGCAGCTCGGCGGCCAGCACCCCGGGCAGGTACGGGCCCGGCAGCAGTCCGCGCCCTGCCTCCTCCAGGACGACCGCGAGCTCGGGAAGGCCGCCCCCGCCGAACTCCTCGCCGAGGTGGATGCCGAGCAGCCCCTGCTCGGCGAGCCCGTCCCAGAACAGCGGGCGGGCCCCGGCGGCCTCGGGCGCGTCCAGGAGCCCCCGCACCTCCTCGACGGGCACGGCCCGCGCCAGCCAGCCGCGTACCGCCTCCGCGAGCTCCCGTTGTTCTTGCGTGATCGCGATGCCCATGGACGCCCTCACCCGTCGCCGGTCCCGGAACGGCGCAAGAGTAGAACACGTTTCAATCCGACGGAAGGTCAGATGGGCGTGACCTTCGGGACCCCGCCCGCCGGGGGCGGCCCCGGCGGCGTACGGCACCATGGACCGCCCACACACGTACGACCCAAAGGAGCCGGGCCGTGGCCACTCCCAAGCCTCAGATCCTGGCCGCCTTCGAGGCGGCCAAGGGCTTCATGCCCGTACGGGAAGGCCTGGCGCTGTACGAGGCGGCGGCCGCGGCCGGCGCGCTCGGGCTTCCGCTCCTGGAGGTCGGCACCTACTGCGGGCGCTCCACGATCCTGCTCGCCGAGGCCGCCCGCGAGAGCGGCACGGTCGCGGTCACCGTCGACCACCACCGCGGCAGCGAGGAGCAGCAGGCGGGCTGGGAGTACCACGACCCGACGGTCGTCGACCCGGAGGTCGGGCGGATGGACACGCTGCCCACCTTCCGGCGGACCCTGCACGCGGCCGGTCTTGAGGACCACGTGATCGCGGTGGTCGGGCGCTCGCCGCAGGTGGCGCGGGTGTGGGGCGGGCAGCTCGGCTTCGTGTTCATCGACGGCGGGCACACCGACGAGCACGCCACGGCCGACTACGAAGGCTGGGCGCCGAAGCTCGCCGAGGGCGGCACGCTGGCCATCCACGACGTCTTCCCGGACCCGGTGGACGAGTTCACCGGCCAGGCCCCGTACCGCATCTACCTACGGGCTCTTGAGTCCGGCGCGTTCACCGAGGTCTCGGCGACCGACTCGCTGCGGGTCCTGCGCCGGACGTCCGCCGCGCTGTGAAACTTCGCGGCGCGGAGTGCCCGGGCTTGACAGGTCCCCGCCGCTAGCATCGCTCCCGTGTCGTACGACAGCGAGTCATCGAATCCGGACAGCCGGGCCCGCCGTGTGCGCGGCCGGGCCCTCGTCGCCCTCGCAGCGCTTGCGCCGACCGCCCTCGCGGGCTGGCTCGTCTGGCAGGCGATGAGCAGCCCCGGCAGCCAGGACAACAAGCCGCCGAAGGTGCTCCCCCTGCCGAGCCGCCCGGCACCGTCCGCGCTGCCGGGCGCCGGCACGGCGACGGTGACCGTGACGGCATCGTCGTCCCCGAGCGCCCCCGGCTCCCCGTCGGCGCCCTCCTCCGCCTCCTCGCCGCAGAGCGGCTCCGGCGTCGGGCCGCTCGCCGGAAAGACCGTTGTCATCGATCCGGGTCACAATCCGAATAATTTCCGGCATACAGCAGAGATCAATGAGCCGGTGGACATCGGAACGAACAAGAAGGAATGCGACACCACCGGCACCGAGACCAACGATGGTTATACGGAGGCCGCGTTCACGCTCGATGTGTCGCACCGCATCAGGGCGATCCTGGAAAAGCAGGGCGCGAAGGTCGTGTTCACCCAGGACGGCAACCGGACATTCGGCCCGTGTGTGGACGAGCGGGCGCGGATCGGGAATCAGGCGAAGGCGGACGCCGTCGTGTCGGTGCACGCGGACGGCGCGGACGAGGGCCAGCGCGGCTTCCATGTGATCCTGCCCGCGAAGGTGAAGGGCGGCGCCGCCGACACCGCCCCGATCGTGGGGCCCTCGCGTGAACTCGGTGTGCGGATCGCGGGGAAGTTCGTCCAGGACACGGGCATGAACGCCTCCAACTACGTGGGCGACGGCACCGCCCTGGACACCCGCAGCGACCTCGGCGGGCTCAACCTGTCGAAGGTTCCGAAGGTGTTCATCGAGTGCGGCAACATGCGCGATTCCCGGGATTCGGCGCTTCTCAAGAGTGCGGACTGGCACCAGAAGGCGGCCCAGGGCATCGCCGACGGCATTATGGCGTTCCTGGGCGGGTAGGCTCCCGACCCGCCGTACGGCCCACAGAGCCAGACGATAGATTCTTCCGCACAGGGGGAACCACCTAGAGCTTCACGCCGTGTGCACGTACACCGGCGGCAGCGATGACCGCCCCGACGAGACGACATAAAAGAGGACTTTTACGTGAACATCCGCTCCCTCACACGAGGCGACGGCGTGGTGATCGGTGCAGCGGTGGTGCTGTTCATCGCCTCGTTCCTGAATCTCACGTCCGCTCCGAGCTGCTCCGGCCAGTTCTGCCCGAGCGTGGACGCGCCGAACGCCTGGGACTCGCTCTCGCTCCTGATGAGCATGTACCTGGCAGGCATCATCGGTGCGGTCCTGGTGGTCGTCGGCCGCTCGCTGCCGCAGCCGAAGCAGGTCGCGGGCCTGGACCTCGCGCAGTTCGGCGTCGCGTTCACCGTCTTCGCCGCGTGGACCGCGTTCTGGACGATCATCGACGCGCACGGCTCCGGCGCCGGCATGATCCTCGGCCTGATCGCCACGCTGGCGCTCGCCGCGGCCGCCGTGGCCTCGCCGCTGGTCGCAGCCCTCAAGGCGCCGCTCATGGGCGCCCCGAGCCCGGCCGCCCAGCAGCCCTACGGCTACCCGGGTGCGGCCCAGCCGGCCGGTGGCTACGGCTACCCCGGCGCCCAGCAGCCGTACGGCGCGCAGCCCGGCGACCCGAGCCTCGGCGGCCAGCCGCAGGCCCAGGCCCAGCCGTTCGGCGCGCAGGCCCCGGCTCCGGCCGCGGACCTGAACAAGGACAGCCAGGCGCAGCCCGCCGCGGCCGCCCCGGCCGGCGACTTCGCCCCGTTCTGGTTCGCGGTCCCCGTCGCCCGCCCGCTGTACGCGGAGGACGGCTCGCCGACCCCGATCGCCGAACTCGCCCCCGGCACCTGGTACCTGGCCGTGGACCAGCGCGGTCCCGGCCTGGTCGCCCAGACGCAGGACGGCCGCCGCGGCGTCCTCCAGGACACCACCGGCATCCAGCGCGGCTGATCACCCCGCAGCGCTCCGACGGCCCCCCGCCCCCTTCCGGGCGGGGGGCCGTTGCCCTACAGTCCCCTGACGGATCGTCAGGTCACTGGGAGGGGACGGCACATGCGCCTGGGACTCGCACTCGGCTACTGGGGGCGCGGCCCGAACCCCGCCCACCTCGAACTGGCCCGCGCGGCCGAGGAGTTCGGCTACGACTCGGTGTGGACGGCGGAGGCCTGGGGCTCGGACGCCTTCACCCCGCTGACCTGGATCGCGGCGCACACCTCCCGCATCCGGCTCGGCACCGCGGTCGCGCAGATGGCCGCGCGCACGCCCACCGCCACCGCCATGCACGCCCTCACCCTGGACCACCTCTCGGGCGGCCGGATGATGCTGGGCCTCGGGCTCTCGGGGCCGCAGGTCGTCGAGGGCTGGTACGGCCGCCCGTTCCCGTCGAGCCCGCTCACCGCGACCCGCGAGTACGTCGACGTCATCCGCCAAGTACTGCGCCGCGAGGCCCCGGTCGAACTCGACGGCCGCTTCCACGCGCATCCGTACGGCGGCGCGGACGGTACGGGCCTGGGCAAGCCGCTCAAGGCCATCACCCATCCCCTGCGCCCGGACATCCCCGTACTCCTGGGCGCCGAGGGCCCCAAGAACATCGCCCAGACGACCCGCATCGCCGACGGCTGGCTCCCGCTGTACTGGTCGCCGACCCGCACGGACGCGTACGCCGCCGCGCTGACCGGGCTGCGCGACGACTTCCTGGTCGCCCCCATGGTCCGGGCCCACGTGTGCGACGACGTCGCCGAGGGGCTGCTCCCGGTGAAGGCGATGCTGGGCTTCTACATCGGCGGCATGGGCCACGCGGCCCGCAACTTCCACGCCGACCTGATGGCCCGCATGGGGTACGAGGACGAGGCCCGCCACATCCAGGACCTCTTCCTGGCGGGCCGCCGCGACGAGGCCGTCCTGGCCGTGCCGGACGCCTTCGCCGACGACATCTCCCTGGTGGGACCCCGCCAACGCATCGCGGAACGCCTGGAGTTGTGGCGCAAGGGCCCGGTGACGGACCTGTTGGTCACATCGCCGGACCCGAACACACTGCGCGTGCTGGCGGACCTGAACGCCTAAGCTGCCTTGGCCACGAAAGGGGCGCGGGGCTGAGACACTGTGCGGCTCCGCCGCGTGGGCGCGACCAGCCACAGACGGCTCGCGGACGAAAGGCTGAGCCCGTCCGGCGCTTGAGGACGCAGGGAGGTCAGCCTCCAGCAAGCTGCCCAGCAGAGGGCACCTGGTCCGTGACCGGCGCGCCCGCTTTCTGGCCCGCGTCCTTGACCCCGCCGATCACGTTCTCGAACTTGCTGACATCCGCATCACTCGCGTCGCCCTTGCGGAGCTTGCCACCCAGGTCCTTGAGGGAGTCGATGCCGGAGGTCAGGGGCGCGAGGGCCTTGGAGAGCAGGGGGTCGCCCTTGGCGTTCTCGGTGGCGGCCTTCAGGCGGTTGTACGTGAACGCCCCGGCCAGGCCCGCCTTGACGAGCGCGAACGTACGGCCCTTGGCGCCCTTCTTGAACTTGCCGGCCTTGTAGGGCTTCACGATCCATTGGTAGGCGGCACCCGCCGCGAGCCCCGCGTTGGCGACGAAGCGCGTCTTGGCGAGCCGCTGCCGCTCGGCCGAGGGGGTCGGCGAGGCGCTGCTCTTGGCCGCGACCAGGGCGGCGTCCCGGGCGGACTTCGGGGTGGCGCTCTGCGTGGTGTTCTGGGTGGTTCTGCTCTCTCCTCCGCAGGCGGTCGTCGACACCAGGACGGCGCAGGAAAGGACGACCGCCACGACTATGCGGCGGATGGGGAACGTACTGGGCACGATGACCTCCGGGGGATGTTCCGGCCTCCCCGGCAGCCTCACCCGGCCCACCGCACTGCGCCACTCGGGCGACTCCGTACGGGTCGTCCTAGCCGCAGCAGTAGGGCGCGAGGCCCCTGGGGAGCCGGCCCCCGCCGAACACCGCCGTCGTCGCCTCGTCGCCGCCGAGGGCCGCCACCGCGAGCAGCAGGGAGCCCGCGGTCCACGTCGTGAGCTCCTCCGGCCACACCGCGCGGTTGCCCTCGAAGACGTAGCCCGTCCAGTACAGGCCCGTCGCCGGGTCGCGCAGGTGCTGGATGGACTGGAGGATCTCCAGGGCCCGGTCGGACTCGCCCGTCGCCCAGAGCGCGAGGGCCAGTTCGCAGCTCTCGCCACCGGTGACCCACGGGTTGGGCAGCACGCAGCGCACCCCGAGGCCGGGCACCACGAAGTCGTCCCACATCGATTCGATACGGGCCTTGGCCGCGTCCCCGGTGACCGCGCCGCCGAGGACCGGGTAGTACCAGTCCATCGAGTAGCGGGACTTGTCGAGGAAGCGCTCGGGGTGGTGCTGGACGGCGTGGGCGAGCGCGCCGGCCGCCAGCTCCCAGTCGGGCTGCGGCTCTTCGCGCTGTTCGGCGATGGCGAGCGCGCAGCGCAGCGCGTGGTGGACGGAGGAGCTGCCGGTGAGCAGCGCGTCGGTGACGGCGCTGCCGTCCTCGTCACGCTTCCAGCCGATCTGCCCGCCGGGCTGCTGGAGGGCGAGGACCCACTCGACGGCCGCGTAGACCGCGGGCCACATGCGGTCGAGGAAGGTGTCGTCGCCGGTGGCCAGGTAGTGGTGCCAGACGCCGACCGCGATGTAGGCGACGAAGTTGGACTCCCGGCCGCGGTCGGTGACCCGGTCGTGTTCGCCGTCGTGGTAGGCGGCGTACCAGGATCCGTCCTCGTTCTGGTGCCGGGCGAGCCACTCGTAGGCGCGCTCGGCGGCGGCGTGTTCGCCCGCCGCGTCCAGCGCCATCGCGGCCTCGGTGTGGTCCCAGGGGTCGAGGTGGTGGCCGCGGAACCAGGGGATGGCGCCGTCGGCGCGCTGGACGGCGAGCAGGGCGGCGACCGTCTGCCCGGCCTGCCCGGCGGTGAGCACCCCGGGCAGGACGAGGTGTTCGGTGCGCTCCGGAGAGGTCACTTGGCGGCGCTCTCTTCCGCGAGCGCGGGAAGGTGCGGCTTGGTCGCGTACGCCACGAAGCTCTTGCCGACGACGGGGTTGAGCGCCCGCTCGGCGAGCCGGGTGACGGTGCTGATGCCGGGCGTCTTCATGATGTCCCAGACCAGGAGCTGGTGGTACGCCTTGACCGGCAGCGCCTTGTCGTTGTCGACGCCGAAGGCGCACTTGAGCCACCAGTACGGCGAGTGCAGCGCGTGCGCGTGGTGGGTGCCGTACGGCTTGAGGCCGGCCTGCTTCATCTTGCCGATGAGCTCGTCGGCCTTGTAGATCCGGATGTGGCCGCCCTCGACCTCGTGGTACGCGTCGGAGAGCGCCCAGCACACCTTCTCGGGCCCGTACCGCGGCACGGTGACCGCGATGCGGCCGCCGGGCCTCAGTACGCGGACCATCTCGGCGAGCACGCCCTTGTCGTCGGGGATGTGCTCCATGACCTCGGAGATGATCACGACGTCGAACGACTCGTCGGGGAAGGGCAGGTTGAGCGCGTCACCCTCCATGGCGGTGGCGGTCGCCCCCTCGGGCGCCTCACCGGCCTCCTTCATCGCGGCGAACCACTTGGCGACCTCGCGGATCTCCTCGCCGTTCTGGTCGAGGGCCACGACCTGGGCGCCGCGCCGGTAGCACTCGAAGGCGTGCCGGCCCGCGCCGCAGCCCAGGTCGAGCACGCGGTCGCCCGGGGCGAGCGGGAAGCGGGAGAAGTCGACGGTCAGCACGGGGTCTGCCCTTTCCGATGGAGATCACCTGTGGCCGCGGAGCGGCCGGTAGTCGTGGGCGCGGGGCGCCCGGTCACCTGGCGGGCTTCCGGGCCGGGACGCGGCCCTGGGCCTCGATCGCCTCGCGGTAGAGCTCGGCGGTGCCCTGGGCGGCGCGGGCCCAGGTGAACCTTTCCAGGACCCGTTCGCGGCCTGCCGCGCCGAGCCGGCGGCGCAGCGCCGCATCGCCGAGGAGCCGGGCGAGGCCGGCGGCCAGCGCTCCCGCGTCGCCGGGCGGCACCGCGAGGCAGGTCTCGCCGTCGGTGCCGGCGACCTCCGGGATGGCGCCGCCGGTCGTGGCGAGCAGCGGGGTGCCGGTGGCCATGGCCTCGGCGGCGGGCAGCGAGAAGCCCTCGTACAGCGAGGGGACGCAGCTGATCTGCGCGGACCGTACGAGGTCGACGAGCTCGGCGTCGGTGATGCCCTTGACGAACTCGACGGCGTCGCCGAGCCCGTACTTCTCGATGGCCTGGGCGACCGGGCCGTCCTCGGCGCGCTTGCCGACGACGACGAGGTGGGCCTCGGGGTGCTCGGTGCGCAGCTTGGCGAGGGCCTCGACGAGGAAGACCAGGCCCTTGAGCGGCACGTCCGCGCTGGAGGTGGTCACGATGCGGCCGGGCACCTCGGCGATCGCCGGGTCCGGCGACCAGAGGCCGGTGTCGGCGCCGATGTGCACGACCCGGATGCGGTCCTCGGACACCCCGAGGTGGTCGACGATCTCGCCCTTGGAGGTGCCGGAGACGGTGAGCACGGAGGGCAGCCGGCGGGCGACCCGCTTCTGCATGCGCGTGAAGCCGTACCAGCGGCGCACGGAGGCGCGGCGCTTCCAGTCGGGGGCCGCGTCCAGTTCGAGCTGCCGGTCGACCGTGATCGGGTGGTGGATGGTGGTGACCAGGGGCGCGCCGACGTCGCCGAGCAGTCCGTACCCGAGGGTCTGGTTGTCGTGGACGACGTCGAACTCGCCGCGCCGGGCGGCCAGATGGCGCCGGGCGCGCAGCGAGAAGGTCAGCGGCTCGGGGAAGCCGCCGGTGCGCATGGTGGCGACCTCCAGGCGGTCGATCCAGTCCCGGTACTCGTCCTTGGCGGGCGTACGGAACGGATCGGGCGAGCGGTAGAGGTCGAGGCTGGCGAGCTCGGTGAGCGGGACGCCCTCGTCGAGCACGGGGTAGGGCTGGGCGCCGATGACCTCGACGCTGTGCCCGAGCCTGGCGAGCTCGCGCGAGAGGTGGCGTACATAGACGCCCTGGCCGCCGCAGAACGGGTTCCCCTTGTAGGTGAGGAGCGCGATCCGCAGCGGGCGCTCGCCCTCACGGCCGGCGTCCCCGGTGCGGGGGCTTGCCTCTATGGCCTCAGCGGTCACTCGCGGCCCCCTTCATCACTGCGTTTCGCCGGAGCGTAACCGCTCGCGCTAATCTAGAACAAGTTCCAGACTTGATCCTTCTTGAGCGTTCTTTGATCACTCAAGGAGCTTCGAATCTACCGGCAGGTAGCGCGACTGTAAGAGCCGGATCAGGTGATTCGCGCCACGGCGGGGCCCCTGCCATGCTGGGCCGCCGAACACCGTGGCAGAGAACCGGACAAACGGAACGGGACACATGACAGCGGAAGTCAAGGCGGCCACCGCGGCCACCCCTCCCCTGACGGAACGCCAGGAGGCCCGGCGCCGTCGCATCCTGCACGCGAGCGCCCAGCTGGCCAGCCGGGGCGGCTTCGACGCGGTCCAGATGCGCGAGGTGGCCGAGGCCGCGGGGGTCGCGCTCGGCACCCTGTACCGCTACTTCCCGTCCAAGATCCATCTCCTGGTCGCCACGATGCAGGACCAGCTCCAGCACCTGCACGGCACCCTGCGCAAACACCCGCCGTCCGGTGAGGGCTCCGCGGAGCGGGTGGCCGAAACCCTCATGCGGGCCTTCCGCGCGCTCCAGCGCGAGCCGCACCTGGCGGACGCGATGGTACGGGCCCTCACCTTCGCGGACCGCTCGGTGAGCCCCGAGGTCGACACGGTCTCGCGCCAGACCACGGCGATCATCCTGGACGCGATGGGCCTCGACCGTCCGACCCCGGAGCAGCTCTCGGCGGTCCGCGTCATCGAGCACACCTGGCACTCGGCCCTGATCACCTGGCTCTCGGGCCGGGCGTCGATCGCCCAGGTGAAGATCGACATCGAGACGGTCTGCAAACTGATCGACCTGACGGCACCATCTGAGGGGTAGCACCCCGCTGGAGCCTTGCACTGCGGACCGTGCGTGGTTGCTCGCGCAGTTCCCCGCGCCCCCAAAGGGCGCTGAGCCGCACCAGAACACCACGGCCCACCCAGCCCGCGTGACAGCCCCGCCGAGGACCAACCCTGCAAGGGGCGCGGGGCTGTGACATTGTGCGGCTCCGCCGCGATGGGGGTCCCCCCTGACCCTTTAGGCCTTGGGGGAGAAACCGAGAACTTGGGGGAGCGACCAGCCCCCACCGGGCCACAGATGAACAACCGCCCGCCTCGCAGAGGACACGCGCTCCCCCGCCGCGCGAGCCCGGGTAGGCTCAACTCCCTGGCCAGCAGGGGGATTTGGGGGCTGGCGCACCCCTCAACGTATGCGCCCCACCAGCGCGCGGCGCGCCCCGTGTGCGCGGGTGCGCGCCCCCAGTGCCCCCCACCGATCTGTTCGCCTGGACCATGACAGGGGTAACCGCCGCCCAGAATCGTTGCGTGCCCAACGAAGGCGCCGGTAGCGATAAGCCTGGAAGGAGCTGGGAAACGTGATCCGGGTACTTCTCGTGCACGACGCGCGCCTCTTGCGGTCGGCCCTGGCCGACCGCCTCGCACGCGAACCCGACCTGGAGGTTCATCATTCCGCTTGGCGCGGCGCCCCGGCGCTGGCGCGATTATTGAGCCCGGACGTCTGCGCGGCCGACCTGGACTGTTCGGAGTCCTATGGAATCGCACCGCTCGGCGAACTCGCCGGCTGCCGTCCCGGCACCGGAAAATGCCGACTCCTGGTGCTGGCCGACGCTCACCGCCCGGGGCCGTTGAAACGGGCCGCCGATGCCAACGCACGCGGCTATGTGGACAAGGGGGGCACACCCGAGCAGCTGATCTTCGCCATCAGACAGGTGGCCGAGGGGAAACGGTTCGTCGACGACTCGCTCGGCTTCAGTTTCCTCCGGGCATCGGAAATGCCGCTCACCAGGCGGGAGTTGAGCGTCCTCTCACTCGCCGCGGAAGGAGCCTCGGTCTCCGACATCGCGCACCGGCTCCATCTTTCCAACGGCACCGTGCGCAACTACATGGCCGCCATCACCCGCAAGACCGGCGCCCGCAACCGGGTCGACGCGATACGGATTTCCCAGGGGGAGGGGTGGGTGTGAGGGGCCGGCCCCGGTGAGGTCGCGGTAGAACGCGGAGCGGGCCAGGAGTTCCTCGTGGGTGCCGAGTTCGGCACGGGCCCCGTCCATCAGGAGTACGCGGTCCGCGCGCCGGGCCGATCCGGTGCGGTGGGCCACGACCACGAGGGTGCGCCCGGCGAAGGCCCGCTCCGCGCGTGCCTCGGCGGCCGGGTCCAGATGGCAGGTCGCCTCGTCGAGCAGCACCAGGGGCGCGGGCGCGACGTGCGCCCGCGCCAGTGCGATGAGCTGGCGCTCGGCGGCGGAGAGCCCGGCGGGGTCGAGTACGGCGTCGAGCCCGCCGAGCCGGTCCAGGAGCGCCCCCGCCCCGACCGCCTCGGCCGACTCCAACAGCGCGTCATCACACGGGAGTTGTGGGGAGAAATAGCCCAGATTCTCGCGGAGGGTGGCGGTGAAGACGTACGCCTCCTGTGGCACGAGCACCCGCTCGCAGCCCGTCGCCACCTGTCCCGCGTCCGGCCGGAGCACTCCGGCGATCAGCCCGAGCAGGGTGGATTTGCCGATGCCGCTCGGCCCGGCCACGGCGAGCCGTTCACCGGCCGGTACGGCCAGGTCGAGCCGGTCGACGACGGGGGCCGCGCCGGGCCCGTACGCGAAGACGATCCCGCGCAGCCGCACCGGCCATGCCTCGCTCTCGTACCGCACCCGAGCCACCGGCTCCGCCTCCCCCGCGGTCAGCCGGCGCAGAACGACGGTGAGGCGGGCGCCGGAGGTGCCGAGGCCCTGCACCAGGGCCTGGAGGGCGGGCAGCAGTGACTGGGTGAGGTAGGCGAGCGCGCCCGCCAGGCCGCCCGCGGTGACCCCGTGCCGCAGCAGCCAGGGCGCGGTGACGAGCAGCAGCACCAGCGGCAGCCGCCCGCCGATGCCCACCGCGAAGGTGCGGGCCACGCCCCAGTACGCGAGCGAGCGCGCCGCGCGGTACTCGTCGTCGACGCGCTCCCCGGCGCTCGCGGCCGCGCGCTCGTGGGCACCCGACGCCTCGATGTCCCGCAACCCGCCTGCGATCAGGCCGAGTTCGGCCGCCAGGCGTTCGTCGGCGGCCAGGAAATCCTCCTGGCGGCGGGCGAGCGGGCCGAGCGTCGCGGCGAAGAGCGCGAGCCCCACGAGCAGCGGGCCGCCGACCACCGGGAGCAGGACGGGCGCGAGGGCGAAGAGGCCGAAGAGGGCTCCGGCCGCGGTGAAGACGAAGGTGCGGGCGACGAGCACAAGACCGGCGAGGGCGTCCCTGGCCAGCTCCACCTGCTGGGTGAGACGGGACAGGGCGGCGTCGTCCGCCTCGCGCAGCCCGCGCGTCACGACCGCCCGCACGAGTTCGTCCCGTACGGGCTCGACGAACGCGGCGACCGCCCCGTACACCCGGCGCGTCCCCCAGGCCCCGGCGAACACGGCGACTGCGGCCGCCGCGAGCCAGCCGAGCCCGGTGGCGGCACGGCCCGCGAGGAAGCCGTCGTCGAGCGCGCGGGCGAGGGCGAAGCCGAGGAGGAAGGTCTGGGCGGATTCGAGCAGCGACCATCCGGCGAGCCGCAGCAGCACCCGCTTGCGCCGCCTCAGCAGAGCGATCAGCACGACGCGTCGACCTCCCCGAACACCGCGCGGTAGTCGGCGAGTCGATACAGCTGGTGGTGGGGTGCGACCGCGCGCACCCGGCCTTCCTCCAGCCATACGACGAGGTCCGCGCGGGCCGCCGTCGAGGCCCGCAGGGCGATGATGAGGTGGGTGCCGGTGCCGTTCAGCAGGGCCTGGGAGACCTTGAGCTCGGTCGCGGAGTCGAGGCTGGAGGTGGCGTCGTCCAGGATCAGCAGTCGCCCGGGGTGCGCGAATGCCCTTGCCAGGCCCAGGCGTTGGGCTTCGCCGCCGGACAGCGGGGCGCTCGCGCAGGGCGTGGCGTAGCCGTCGGGCATCGTACGGATGAAGTCGTCGGCGCAGGCGGCGCGAGCCGCGGCGCGCACCCCGGCCTCGCCCGGTTCTTCGGCCCCGTACGCGATGGTGCCGCCCACCGTGCCGCCGAGCAGCACCGGCCGGGCGAAGGCGTAGCCGACCGCCCTGCGCAGCTCGGCCCGCGCGAGGGAGGGCAGCGGCACACCATCGAGGGCGACCGTCCCCGACTCGGGGTCGGCGAGGCGGCCCGCGACGGCCGCGAGCGCCGACTTGCCGCTGCCGGAGCGCCCGACGACGGCGACCACGGCCCCGCCCGGCACCGTCAGATCGACCCCGCGCAGGGGCCCGTGCACAACACCGTGAAGGGTCAACTCGCCGCTCCCTGACGGCAGTTCACTACTTCCGTACGTCACGGTCGGAGCGGTCAGCACGTCCTGGAGGCGGGCGGTCGCGGTGCGGCCCCGGGTCAGGGTGTTGACCATGCCGACCAGGGCGCCGGTGCCGGTGGCGAGGGCCGCGTACCGCCAGGCCGCGAGGAGGCCGCCGACGCTCAGGTCGCCGTGCGCGACGCGCAGTCCGGCGACCGCGAGGACGGCGAGCTGGAGCAGCGGCAGGAGGATCGCGGCCTGGGCGGTGGAGCGGCCGAGGACCTCCCACATGCGGTGGCCCTGGCGGGAGAGTTCGGGCAGCGGGGCCAGGATGCGCTCGGCGTCGCGCTCGGGGTGTCCGGCGGCGGCGATCGTGCGGGCGCCGCGCACCGCTTCGAGGAGGCGGCCCGCGATCTCGCCCTGGGTGTGCAGATACCCGGCGCTGCTGGCGCCGGAGCCGCGCACGAACACCTTCAGGAGCAGGGCGAACAGCGGCATTCCGGCGAGCACCACCAGGGCGGTCCACCAGTCGGTGAGGGCGAGTGCGATCAGGCCGCCGACCGGGGTGACGACGGCCGCGAGGGTCCCCGCGATCGACACCGGTACGGTCGCGGCCTGAACCGCGTTACCCGTGAGACGAGCCACCAACTCACCCTCGGAACAAGCCTGTTGAGTACCCGCGTCCAGTACGTGACCCAGCACCCGGCGCCGGATCCAGGCGGCGCTGCGGGCGGTGGCGGTCGCGGTGACGGCGGATTCGTACGCGCCGATCAGGACCGCGAGCACGGTGAGGACGACACACAGGGTGATCCAGGGTCCGGCCTCGGTCCCCCGTCCGGCCAGGACCAGGTCGAGGGCGCGGCCGAGGGCCGCGGGCAGGGCGAGCCCGGCGCCGGCCGACGCGCAGCTGAGCAGCAGGATCAGGGTGCCGGGGCCGGCGCTCTGCCGGACGGTCTCACGCAACAGCAAGGCGGCCTCCCGCGTGCGGCGGCCCCGGCCGGCGAGCGGTGCCGGGCGGGGCCGCGTCGTTCACTGTGTCACCGGAACTACGCGGTGATTACAGGCAGAGCGTCAGGCTGGCGACGCTGTCACAGAGGAGCAGGCTGAGCGAGCTGCCGCCGCCGTGACCGCCGTGGCCGCCGCCGTCGCCCTCGTCGATGTCGAGTTCAACGTCGAGGTTCTGCAGGTCCAGAAGGGACATTGCTTTCTCCTTTGTCGGCGATGTGCGATGCCGTCCGTGGGGACGGGGTTTGCTTCAGCCCCGGGTGGGGCCGTCTGTGGGGCCGCCCGGTGGGGCGGCGGAGGTGGGCGCCAGGAAGGGCAGTCCGACGGGCCGGTCGGCGAGGGCCGCGCCGAGCGCCAGGAGGCAGCCCGCCGTGCCGGTCGCGAGGTCCATGGAGAGCCGCATCATCTGGTCGCCGGGGAAGGCGAGTCGGCCTTGGTAGGGCAGCGCGTACCAGGCGAGACCGTCGATCTGCCCGGCGAGCCAGGCCTGCGGCGCCCCGGTCCTCGCCAGGTGGAGCACCATCCCGGCGCGCCCGTTGAACAGGCCGGACTGGCCGTAGTACCGGGAGCGCGCGGCGGGCAGGATCTTGTCCCGCGCCTCGCGGAACGCCTCGTCGGGGCGGTGCGCGAGGAAGTCGTCGAGCACGGCGGCGATACCGACGCTGCCTCCGCCGAGGTAGGGCAGGGTGCGCGTGGTGTCGTTGACGACGAGGGTGCCGGCCGGGTTCGTCACACAGCGGTCGAGGTCGCGGCGCAGTTCCTCGGCGGCCCGGTCGAGCAGCGCGGGGTCGCCGGTGGACTCGTACAGGCGGAGCAGGAACAGGGCGGGGCCGGTGGCACCGTGAAGGAGCCCGGCCCGGCGGCCGCCGTCGGTGCGGGCGGCGAGCAGCCGGGAGGCCTCCAACGCCTGTTCCTTGAAGCCGAGTCGATCGAGTACGAGGCCCAGTCCGGCAAGCCCCCCGTGCAGTTCGGGGGCGAGCCGCTGCCAGTTCTCGGCCAGGACGGACTCGATGAGCTCGCGGGCCCGTGCGGTGTGGCCGAGCCGGTCGAGGACGAGGGCGACTCCGGCGAGCCCGTCGTACAGGCCGAGCGGGGTGCCGGACGGCGGCGGCGCGGTGTGCGCGAGCAGCCACTCCTCGCCCTCGGGGTACCGGGCGGCACCGGTCTCGGCGAGCGCGTAGAGGACTCCGGCGGCACCGTGCGCGAGGCCGAGGCCGCCGCCGTCGGCGAACTGGGCGACGTCGCCGGGGAAGAGCCGGTCGTCGCGTCCGGGGGTCGCGGAGGCGAGGATGGCCGCCGCCATGGAGTCGCGGCTCGCGGGCCAGTCTCCCGGCTCGACGGGCACGCACCCGCCCATCGGCGCGCTCTCCCCCTCGATCACCCGGACCGCCTCGTCGAGGTAGCCCGCGGGCAGGCCGGGGAACTGGGAGGCGGCGATCTCGGCGAGGTGGGCGGCCTTGGACCGGTCGATCACCAGGAGGCTCGTCATCGGCACGAACAGCGCGAGCCGCAGACAGGCAAGCGCATAGCGGTCCACCTCGAAGCCCTTGCGGTCGAGGGGCGCGATGAAGCCGGGGTGCGCCATGGACTGGCCGCGGTGGTCGTCGACGGGCAGCGCGGCCTCGAAGTCGAGGAGCCGTACGCCCTGTTCGCCGGGGTCGACCATGATGTTGAACATGTGCAGGTCGTTGAAGACGATGCCCCGCTCGTGCACAGCGGCCACCGCGTCCTCGACGGCCCCGAGGATGCGCAGCGCCCACTCGGTGTACTCGGCGACCGCGTCCGGGTCCGGCTCGGCGCCGATGAGCGGGTGGCGGTGCGCGAAGAAGGAGTTGAGGGTGCGCCCTTCGAGGAAGTCCATGACGAGGAAGCGGTGCTCGCCGAGGGTGAACCAGTCGCGTACGGCGGGTGCGACGCCGAGCCCGTCGACCTGTTCCAGGGCGGCCTTCTCGCGTTCCAGGCGGGTCACCGCGTCGGCGCCGTCCGCGGCGAGCCCGGCGTGGGGCCTGGCCTCCTTGAGGACGACCTTCTCGCCGGTGCGGGTGTCGGTCCCGGCGTAGACGCCGCCGCCGTTGGAGAAGTGCAGGGCGCGCTCGATGCGGTAGGGCAGGTCGCCGGTGGTGGTCGCGTTGCGGGCGGCGAGGTGCGGGGCGAGGAACGCGGGCAGGGCGACCCAGTCGGGCAGATGGAAGACGGGGTCGCGGCGGTCGGGCACGAGCACCCCGTCGCCGTTCTCGATCGCGGTCACCAGGGTGCCGTTGGCATCGACGCAGTGCCGCTTGGTGAAGCCGCCGTAGCGGACGTAGAGCGGACCCTCGCCCCAGCGCAGATCGCTGAGGATGTACGGCCCCGGCTCCCCCGCGAGGAGCGCGCCCAACTCCTCCAGAATCACCCGGAATTCGGCCTCGTCGGCCGGGTAGATCGTGGCGAACTTCCCGCTGGAACCGCGGCCCGCGTACTTGGAGTTGCGCAGGTGCAGGGGCCGGCGCCCGGGCACGAACTTGAACGGTATGGCGCGTGCGACGCAGTAGTCCCACACATACGACGCCGTCTTCTCGGCGTTGTCCAGACAGGCCGAGACGTGGATCTTCCAGCCCTGCTGCGGCCGCACTCTGCGCCCCGGTATGCCGTCGGGGCTGAAGTGCAGCCAGTCTCCGGCCAGTTGGGCCGTCCAGCCTTCGGGGACGGTGCGCTGCGCGGCCTCGAAGAGCGGCACCCGCCCCTCACCACGACTGTCGTCACGCGCGGAGGACAAGCGGTCCGGGGTCTCGTAGAAATGCCTGTCCGCCAGACAGAAGACCTCGTACCGCTTGTCCATGGTGCCTCCCCCTCGACGTCATGACATCGAGTTGGCGCTCCCCCCTCGACGGCGTGGACGACTTTTCCACGCCACCGACGGGCCGGGACAGTCACGCCTGTCATGAGGTCACCGTGCGCTACGCATGGATCAACCTGTGTTCGCAGGGCGTCGAACGGCAGGGGGCAAAGGGGGCTGTTACGGCGCTGTTCCTCGGGCGTCTCGGGGCTATTCCTCGGGCGGGAACACCGGTTCGCGGGAGTCGTGCAGGGTGATCAGGATGGCTTCGACCGGGCAGCCCTCGGCGGCGGCCAGGATCTGTTCGTTGGCATCGGTGTCGGGGGTGCGGGGGTGGGACTGGCGTGCGGTGTCGAGTTCGAAGCCGGCCGGGGCGTGGTTGACGCACATGCCGGAGCCGATGCACACGCTCCGGTCGACCTCGACGTGCCAGCGGTCGCCCATCACTCGCCTCCGTACCCGGCGGGCAGGTGGATCATCTTGTGCTCCAGGTACTCACCGAAGCCCTCGGGCCCGAACTCCCGCCCCAGACCGGAGGACTTGTAGCCCCCGAACGGCCCGAGCATGTCGAGGCTGAAGGTGTTGACGTTGAAGGTCCCGGTACGGACCTTGCGACCGAAATCGATGCCGTGCTCGACATCGCCGGTCCACACGCTGCCGCTGAGCCCGTACTCGGAGTCGTTGGCGATCCTGAGCGCTTCGGCCTCGTCCCGGTACGGCAGCAGGCAGATGACCGGGCCGAAGATCTCCTCGCGGGCGATGCGCATCGTGTTGTCGACCCCGCCGAAGAGGGTCGGCTCGACGTACCAGCCCCGGTCGAGCCCGGCCGGCCGGCCGCCGCCGGTGAGGATCTTGGCGCCTTCCTCCTGCCCGATCCGGATGTAGTCGAGCGAGCGCTGCTGCTGCCGCTTGGCGACCAGCGGCCCGACCTGGGTGGCCGGGTCCAGGGGATCCCCGACGACGAGCGCCCCGGCGGCGGCCGCGAACGCCTCGGCGATCTCGTCGTACCGGCTCTGCGGCGCCAGGATGCGGGTCTGGGCCACACATGCCTGGCCGTTGTTCATCCAGGCGGCCGGGACGACGCCCGCCACGGTCGCCGCCAGGTCCGCGTCGGGCAGGATCACCGCGGCCGACTTGCCGCCGAGCTCCAGGGTGACGCGGGTGAGGTTGCGCGCGGCGACCTCCATCACGCGCTTGCCGGCCGCGACGGACCCGGTGAAGGACACCTTGTCGATGCCGGGGTGCCCGACCAGGTACTCGCTGACCTCGCGGTCGGCGGGCAGGATGGAGAGCACGCCCTCCGGCAGCCCGGCCTCGGCGGCCATCTCGCCGAGGATGTACGAGTCCAGGGGCGACTCGGGGGACGGCTTGAGGATCACCGAGCAGCCGGTGAGCAGCGCGGGCCCGAGCTTGGCGGCGGCCACGAACTGCGGGACGTTCCACGGCACCACGGCCGCCACGACGCCGACCGGCTCGCGCCGTACGAGCAGCGGGCCGAGTGCCCCGGACCGCCGTTCCTCGTAAGGGAATTGGCGGGCGACGGTGAGGGCGGAGTCCCACACCATCATCGCGCCGAGTGCCTGCGCGAGCACGCTCCAGGAGTACGGGGAGCCGTTCTGCGAGCTGATCGATTTGGCGATCTCCTCGTGCCGGACCAGGATCGCGTCCTTGATGCGCGTCACGACCTCGATGCGCTCCTCGGGCGTGGCCCGCGCCCAGGGCCCCTCGTCGAAGGCCTTGCGGGCGGCGGCCACGGCCCGGTCCACATCCGCCCGGGAGGCGTGCGGGACGCGGCCGATGACCTGCTCGGTATGGGGCGAGATCACCTCGATGACGTCGGAGCCGAGGGGGTCGGTCAACTCCCCGCCGATGAAAAGCTGTCCGTGTTCCACGAGCTCGGTCATGCCTGGTGCCTCCTGCGGGCGGGCTTCCCTGACGTGCGCCTGACTTCGATATGTCTGCTGACTTCTTTGCTACGTCTGTCCGACTTCGCTTCAGAACTGATACCAGTTCTAGTTGCAGGAGTCCACGGGCCGAGCAGGGCCGGGAGGGGTCCGGGTGCGGGGAGTTGGATCTCCGTGAACTTGGTTGACTCGGCCAACGAATGAAACTGGTTCTAGTTATAGTGAGGGGGAAGCGTGCCGCCGGGCGTGCACCCAGAGGGATTCCGCGCGCCCAGCGGGACTCCCGGAGAGACGAGGACTCCATGCCGCAGGAGCCAGCCGCGCCTCAGGTGACCGACCACGGTGGCGGCGTCCACTCCATCAAGGTGCCGATCCCGGACAATCCGCTGGGCCACACCCTGGTCCACCTCGTCGACACCGACCGGGGCCCGGTGCTTGTCGACACCGGGTGGGACGACCCGGCCTCCTGGGACACCCTGACGGCCGGCCTCCAGGCACTGGGCACGGATGTCCCGGCCATCCACGGCGTGGTCATCACCCACCACCACCCCGACCACCACGGGCTCTCCGGCCGGGTCAGGGAGGCCTCCGGGGCGTGGATCGCGATGCACGCCGCCGACACCGCGGTCGTACGCCGGACTCGCGAGGCCGAACCGGGCGTCTGGCTGGACTACTTGTGCGCCAAGCTGGCCGGGGTCGGCGCGCCCGAGGAGCACATCGCCCCGCTGCGCGAGGCCCGCGCCTCGGGCCGGATGCGGACCCTGCCGGGGCTGCGGGCCGCGCTGCCCGACCGCGAGATCGTGCCCGGCGATCTGCTGCCGCTCGCCGGGCGCCGGCTCCGCGCGATCTGGACGCCGGGGCACACGCCGGGCCACGTCTGCCTCCACCTGGAGGAGGCCCACCCCTCCCGACTCCCGGGAAACGGCCGCCTGTTCAGCGGCGACCACCTCCTGCCCGGCATCACCCCGCACATCGGCCTGTACGAGGATCCCGACGAGGCTGGGGGTACCCCCTGCTCGAACGGAGTTGAGAGCTTGGGGGAGGCCGCCGACCCCCTCGGCGACTACCTCGACTCCCTCGAACGCATCGGCCGCCTCGGGGTCGCCGAGGTGCTCCCGGCCCACCAGCACGCCTTCACGGAACCGGCCGCGCGGGTGCGGGAGCTGCTGACCCACCACGAGGACCGCCTGAACGGCCTGCTGGCCCTCCTGTCGGTCCCTCTCACCCCATGGCAGCTCGCGGAACGCATGGAGTGGAACCGCCCGTGGTCCCAGATCCCGTACGGGTCGCGCACGATCGCGGTGTCGGAGGCGGAGGCGCATGTACGGCGCCTGGAGAAGCTGGGGCGGGCGGAGCGGGTGGTGGGGGACGGGGTGGTGCGGTACCGGGCGGTTTAGGGGGCTCCTTTCCCCACCCCGCCCCTTCCCGAGACCCTCCGGGGGTGATAAAGACCCTGGGGCTCCGCCCCAGACCCCGTTCGCGCCTGAACGGCGCTCGTCCTCAAACTCCCCCAAGGCCTTAAGGGCCAGGGGGGACCCCCATGACAGGCTGAAGTGCTCGACCCTGCCAGCATCGATACCGCTAGGGGCGCGGGGAACTGCGCGACCAGCCACCCACGGTCCGCGGCTGAAAACGTCCCACCCTGCGGGGGGCTGGGGGCGGCGCCCCCGGGAACGGACCTCAGCCAATCCCCAACCCCCGGAGGGTCTCGGGAAGGGGCGGGGTGGGGAAGGCCCCGCAGGGCCCCCAGCCCCCGCCCGGTAGGGTGGTCGCGTCGTCGTCATGCCCGTACGGGGGGAAGCCGGTGCAATTCCGGCGCTGACCCTTCCCCAAGCTCTCGGCTCCGTTCGAGCAGGGGAGACCCCAATCCGTGAAGCCACCCCGGGTGGCAAGCCGGAATGCCCCGTCACCGCATGACCGGCTCACACGTCACCCGCACACCGCAGGTGACCGGCACCGTCGAGGCATACGGAGCCGGAGCCGGGTGCCAGCGCGCCCGTGCCCGCGCTCCCCCGCAGGAGAGGCACCGCCCGCCATGACCGTACGCCGCTGCGCCGCAGCGCTCGCCGCCGCCACCGCCGTCCTTGGCGGTGCCGCCCCGGCGGCATTCGCCGACGGCACGCCGTCCCCCGCGGCGGTCCCGCCCGGCCTGTACGGCACGAAGGACCCCCAGTACGACGGTGTCTTCCGGCAGTCCCTCGCCTTCCTCGCCCAGGAGAAGGCGAACGTCAAGCCCGCCGAGCAGGCCGTGACCTGGCTCACCGGCCAGCAGTGCGCCGACGGCTCCTTCATGTCGTTCCGCGCGGACACCGCCAAGGCGTGCGACGCGACGAAGCTGGACACCAACGCCACCTCCGCCGCCGTGCAGGCCCTCGTCGCGGTCGGCGGTCACACCGACGCCGTCAAGAAGGGCATCACCTGGCTGAAGTCGGTGCAGCAGGACGACGGCGGCTGGCCGTACACCCCGGGCATGGGCGGCAGCGACGCCAACTCCACCGGCATCGTGATCGGCGCGCTCGCCGCCGCGGGCGAGAAGCCCGCCGAGGTGAAGTCGGCCAAGGGCGGCAAGTCCCCCTTCGACGCGCTGCTCACGTTCGCGCTGCCCTGCGAGGACCCCAGCGGCGCGGGCGCCTTCGCCTTCCAGCCGGACCCCAAGACACAGAAGCTGTACGCCAACGCGGACGCGACCGCCGCCGCCGTGACCGGCTCGCTCGGCAAGGGCCTCACCGCCACCGCCGGCCAGGCCGACGGCAAGGGCACCGCCTGCGAGAAGGCCACCACCCCCGAGCAGGCCGCGCACAACGGCGCCGCCTACCTCGCCAAGACGCTGGCCCCGACCGGGTTCCTGAAGTCCGCGCTGCCGGGCGCCACCGACCAGCCCGACTTCGGCAACACCGCGGACGCGGTCGTCGCCCTGGCCGCCGACGGCATGGCCCAGCAGGCGAAGGCTTCCGCCGACTGGCTGTCGAAGAACGCCACCGCCTGGGCCAAGGAGAACGGCCCCGCCGCCTACGCCCAGCTGATCTTCGCCGCCGACGCCACCGGCGCGGACCCGAAGAACTTCGGCGGCACGAACCTGATCCAGTCCCTGAACGCCACGGGCCCGGCCCCCCAGGCGGCCCCGTCGTCGGCCCCCGCCGCGGAGTCCAAGGACAAGGAAGAGAAGAACGACGGAATCTCCGTCTGGTGGTTCGTCGGCGTCTGCCTGGTCGCCGGTATCGGCGTCGGCTTCCTGATCAGCGGCCGCAAGAAGAACCAGCAGCTGTGATGCGTACGCGACTCGCTTCGTTCGCAGCGCTGCTCCTCGCGCTCGTGGCACTCGCCGCCGGTACGGGGTCGGCGCAGGCGGCCGGGTACCGGTACTGGTCCTTCTGGGACCTGGCCGGTGACAACTGGACGTACGCCACCCAGGGCCCGGCGTCCGCGCACCCCGGCGACGGCACGGTCCAGGGCTTCCGCTTCGCGGTGAGCGCGGACTCCAAGGACGCGTCCCAGCCGCGTACGACACCGTCCTTCGAGGCGGTGTGCGGTGCGACGCCGACCAAGGACGGCACGAAGCGGGTCGCGCTGGTCATCGACTTCGGTACGCCCCAGGACGCCGACCAGGGCGAGACCCCGCCCGCCCAGCGCAACGCCTGCGCCCAGGTGTCCCCGGACGCCACCACCGCGGACGCCCTGGCCGCGGTGGCCAAGCCGCTCCGCTACAACAGCGCGGCCCTGCTGTGCGCGATCGCCGGCTACCCGCGCACGGGCTGCGGCGAGCAGGTGTCGGACCCGTCGGCGGCCAAGCCCGCCGCCCCCGCGAAGACCGACAAGGACGGCGGCCCGTCGGTAGGCCTCCTGGCCGGAGTGGCCGCGGTCGTGGCCCTGGGCGCGGCAGCGATCTGGCAGTCCCGCCGCCGCAAGAACTGACCCGGCATGCCCGACGACACCCCCCTTCCGCCGCAGGCGGGCCCCACGGACGCCGACGGCGGGCGGACGCCGACGGTGAGGGAGTCCCACGAGGGGATCCGCACCGACCCACTCAGCAGTACGGGTGGTGCGGGTGGGAAAGACGGCCCGGCCGGAGGTCGGGCGCACCCCCACCGGCCCGCGGCCGAACCCCGCACCCCCGGGCCCGGGGCCCAAAGCCACCCCCTCCGGCCCGGGGCCGCCTCCCGCACCCGGCACGCAGCCGAAAACCGTACCCCGAGCCGGAGGCTGGCCGCCCCCGAAGCGAGCCGGAGCAACGCCGTGCACCCCGGCGCCTGGTGGCTCTGGGCGCTGGGCCTGGCCACAGCCGCGTCGAGGACGAACAACCCCCTCCTGCTCGGCCTCCTCGTCGGTGTCGCCGGATACGTCGTGGCGGCCCGCAAGACCGACGCCCCCTGGGCCCGCTCGTACACCGCGTTCGTCAAGATCGGCCTGTTCGTCGTCGGCATCCGCCTCGCCTTCAACCTGGTCCTCGGCTCCCCGATCCCCGGCAGCCACACCCTGCTCACGCTCCCCGAACTCCCGCTCCCCGACTGGGCGAAGGGCATCCGCGTCGGCGGCCGGGTCACCGCCGAGGGCATGCTCTTCGCCCTGTACGACGGCGCGCGCCTTGCCACCCTGCTCATCTGCGTGGGCGCGGCGAACGCCCTCGCCAACCCCGCCCGCCTCCTCAAGTCCCTGCCCGGCGCCCTGTACGAGGCCGGGGTCGCGGTCGTCGTCGCGATGACCTTCGCGCCGAACATGGTCGCCGACGTCGTACGGCTGCGTACCGCGCGAAGGCTGCGCGGCCGCCCCACCGGCGGCATCAAGGCGATCGCCCAGATCGGCCTGCCGGTCCTGGAAGGCGCCCTGGAGCGTTCGGTCGCCGTGGCCGCCTCGATGGACGCGCGCGGCTACGGCCGCACCGCCCAGGTCCCCGCCCCCGTACGCCTCACCACCACCGTCCTCACCCTCGGCGGACTCCTGGGCGTCTGCGCGGGAACGTACGGACTGCTCGCCTCCGAGGGCGCCGGGTACGGCCTTCCCGTCCTGGCCGGCGGCCTGCTCGCCTCGCTCGCCGGGCTCCGCCTCGGCGGCCGCCGCCAGATCCGTACCCGCTACCGCCCCGACCGCTGGGGCATGCGGTCCTGGCTGGTGGCCGGCTCCGGCGCGGCGGTCGCGGCACTGATGCTCTGGGCGGGTACGTACGCTCCGGAGGCCCTCACCCTCGGAGTCGTCCCGCTGACCGCGCCGGGCCTGCCGCTGTGGCCCGCACTGTCGCTGCTCGCCGGCCTGCTCCCGGCGTTCGTCGCACCCGTACCGCCGAAGGAGTCCCAGTGATCCGGTTCGAGAACGTGTCGGTCACGTACGACTCCGCCGCGGAGCCGACCGTACGGGGTGTCGAACTCACCATCCCCGAAGGGGAGTTGGTACTCCTCGTCGGCCCGTCCGGGGTGGGCAAGTCGACGCTGCTGGGTACGGTCTCCGGGCTCGTCCCGCACTTCACCGGCGGCACCCTGCGCGGCCGGGTCACCGTGGACGGCCGCGACACCCGCACCCACAAGCCGCGCGAACTCGCCGACCTGGTCGGCACGGTGGGCCAGGACCCCCTCGCGCACTTCGTCACCGACACCGTCGAGGACGAACTCGCCTACGGAATGGAGTCGTTGGGCCTGGCCCCGGCGGTGATGCGCCGCCGCGTCGAGGAAACCCTGGACCTGCTGGGCCTCGCCGAACTGCGCGACCGCCCGATCGCCACCCTGTCCGGCGGCCAGCAGCAGCGCGTCGCGATCGGCTCGGTCCTCACCCCGCACCCGAAGGTCCTGGTCCTGGACGAGCCGACCTCGGCCCTCGACCCCGCCGCGGCGGAGGACGTCCTCTCTGTCCTCCAGCGCCTGGTCCACGACCTGGGCACGACGGTCCTCCTTGCGGAACACCGCCTGGAAAGGGTGGTCCAGTACGCGGACCAGGTGATCCTCCTCCCCACCCCCGGCGCGCCTCCGGTGATGGGCCCCCCGGCGGACATCATGCGGATCTCCCCCGTCCACCCTCCGGTAGTGGCCCTGGGCCACCTGGCCGGTTGGAACCCTCTCCCCCTGTCAGTACGAGACGCCCGCCGAAGGGCAGGCACCCTGCGCAACCAACTGGCCACCCACACCCCGCGCCCCCCACAGGCCCCCCACATCGACGAGGCCGCCCCGCAGCCACGTTCCCACCACGGTGACGCCCCGCGGCCGCCTTCCCACCACGGCCGCCAGCCGTCGGCGGCCCCCACCACCGACGGCCATCCGCCGCAGGCGGCCCCCACTGACGGCAGTCGGACGCCCATGACGAGCACTCCCCACGGGGAGACCCGCACCAACCCAGCCACCAGCACGACAGGCGCGCCCCCCACCCACGACCCGCAGCCGCCGACGGCGGGGACGTCCCACCAGGAGACCCGCACCAACCCAGCCACCAGCACGACAGGCGCGCCCCCCGCCCACGACCCGCAGCCGCCGACGGCGGGGACGTCCCACGGGGAGACCCGCACCAACCCACTCAGTAGTACGGGTGGTGCGGGTGGGAAAGACAGCCCGGCCGCAGGCCGGGCGCACCCCCACCGGCCCGCAGCCGCAAAGCGCACCCTGGCCAACCTCTTCCGCCGCCCCCCGGGCACCCCCCGCACCCCCACCCTCGCAACCGCCACCGCCCTCGGCGTACGCCGGGGCCGCGTGGAGGCCCTGCGGCACGTGGACCTCACCGTCACCCCGGGCGAGACCATCGCCCTCATGGGCCGCAACGGCGCCGGAAAGTCCACCCTGCTCAACACGTTCGTGGGGATGATCGAGCCGACCCGGGGCAGCGTCGGCGTGGGCGGCCACACCCCCCACCGCACTCCGCCGCGCGACCTGATCCGCGAGGTCGGCCTCGTACCGCAGGAGCCGCGGGACCTGCTCTACGCCAACACCGTCGCCGCGGAGTGCACCGCCGCGGACGAGGACGCCGGGGCCGCCCCGGGCAGCTGCCGGGACCTGGTGACCGCGCTGCTCCCGGGCGTACGGGACGACACGCACCCCCGGGACCTCTCCGAGGGCCAGCGCCTGGCCCTCGCCCTTGCGATCGTGCTGACCGGCCGCCCGCCCCTGCTCCTCCTTGACGAGCCGACCCGCGGCCTGGACTACGCGGCGAAGGCCCGCCTGGTCGAGGTGCTGCGGGCGCTCGCCGCCGAAGGGCACGCCATCGTGCTCGCGACCCACGATGTGGAGCTGGCCGCAGAGCTCGCGCACCGTGTCGTGATCCTCGCGGGCGGTGAGGTCGTGGCGGACGGCCCGACCGCGGAGGTGGTCGTCTCGTCCCCCGCGTTCGCCCCGCAGGTGGCCAAGATCCTCGCCCCGCAGCACTGGCTCACCGTCCCGCAGGTACGCGAGGCCCTGTCGTGAAGGGGAGCACAAGACCCGTCCGCCTCGGCCCCCGCGCGGTGATCGCCCTCTCCCTCATCACCCTGATCGGCATCGCGGCCTTCGGCTGGCCGCTGCTCACCGACGCGGACTCCGGCCTCGCGCACGCCCAGGACGCCCCCTGGCTCTTCGCCGCCCTGCTCCCCCTCCTGGTCGGTGTGGTGATCGCCACGATCGCCGACGACGGCATGGACGCCAAGGCCGTCGCGATGCTCGGCGTGCTCGCCGCGGTGGGCGCCGCGCTGCGCCCGCTGGGCGCGGGCACGGCCGGTCTGGAGCCGATGTTCTTCCTGATGGTGCTGAGCGGCCGGGTGCTCGGCCCGGGCTTCGGCTTCGTACTCGGCTCGGTGACGATGTTCGCCTCGGCCCTGCTGACCGGCGGGGTCGGGCCCTGGATGCCGTTCCAGATGCTCGCGATGGGCTGGTTCACGATGGGCGCGGGCCTGCTGCCGGGCCCGCAGCGCCTGCGCGGCCGGGCCGAGCTGGCCCTGCTCGCGCTGTACGGGGCGCTGGCCTCACTCGCGTACGGCACGGTCATGAATCTCCAGGGCTGGACCTTCATCGGCGGGATGTCCTCGGGCATCTCCTTCCACCCCGGCGACGCGCTCCACGACAACCTGATCCGCTTCTTCGCGTACTGCGCGGCCACCTCGCTCGGCTGGGACCTGGGCCGGGCGGCGCTCACGGTGGTGCTGACCCTCGCTCTCGGCGCCACGCTGCTCAAGGCGCTGAGGCGTGCGACGCGGCGCGCCAACTTCGAGGCCCAGGTCACATTCGAGGCCTGAGAAGGGCCCCGCCGGGGTGAGGCCGCCCACAGGACCTTGGTCCTCTACGAGGCGGGATAGTGGCCCCAGAACATGATCCACGGGGCCCCTCGCGCCCGCGCTGACCTGCGCTTATTCGTTCCCTACACCCCAGGGGACGTTTCACCCGTCATGCGACTCCCACTAGTAAACGGGGTCATTGCGGCCACCCATCGAGCCGGTTACAACTGTTCGAGTCGCCGGAACCGCCCGGTCCGCTCGCCGGGCTGATTCATTACGAGTTCCCTCGCCGTGGAGGTCTTCGAACCTCCGGCGGAGCGCGACGGCCAATGTCCCCGAAGTTAGGTATCGCGTTGTCTTTCGCCGCCCGTTTCACCGCTCGTAAGAAGTCCATTGCCGCCGCCGGCGCCACGCTGCTCGCCGCTGCCGGTGTCGCCATGGCCGCCGTCCCGGCTCAGGCCGCAACGACGAGCGCCCAGGCGATCGCGCAGAAGATGATGCCGTCCGACCAGTTCCAGTGCTTCAGCAAGATCGTGAACCACGAGTCCGGCTGGAACCCGTCCGCCACGAACGCCTCCTCCGGCGCGTACGGCCTGGTCCAGGCCCTGCCCGGCAACAAGATGGCCTCGGCCGGCGCCGACTGGCAGACCAACCCGGCCACCCAGATCAAGTGGGGCCTGGGCTACATGAACGAGCGTTACGGCAGCCCGTGTGGCGCCTGGAGCTTCTGGCAGCAGAACAGCTGGTACTAAGCCGTACCGGCAATCGAGTCGAAGAGCCGCACGATCTGCGGCCCCGACTTCTTGAAGGCCCCGTTGTGGTCGACCGCTCCCTGGTCGACGACCGGGGCCTTCTTTCCGTGTGCGGCCAGCTGCCGGACACAGCTGAGCGTGTTGGCGATGGGCACGTCGGTGTCCCCGGTGGCGGTGTACAGCCGCACGGGCACGGCGGGCTTCCAGTCGCAGGTGTGGTCGTTGTCCCGCATGGCAGCGAGCAGCGCCCCGCGCGGATCCCCCAGCCGCGCGTAGAAGGCGGGCGTGAGCAGGTCCTTCACACTGCCCGGCAGAGCCCCGAGGATCTCCTCCTCGGTGTGGCTCCCGTCGAGCAACCCGTCGACGATGCGGGCGTAAGGCGCGCGGAAGGCTTCCCCGGGCTCCTCATAAAGGGGGTGAAGACGATTCTGGGCAGTGAGCCAGTAGGACATGTAAAGCACCCCACTCGTGTCGTTCACTCTCCCGTCGAAGAGGGCGGGCACCTCCTGCCCTGCGAGGTCGTACGGCCCTGACACCGGTGCCAGCGCCTTCAGCCGGAAGTGGGCGTCGGCCCCCTGACCGAGCGCCTTGCCGAGTGCCATGGCGACCTGCCCGCCCTGCGAGAACCCGGTGCCGTACACGTCTCCGGTCAGCGGCCTGCCCAGCTCGCGGGCGGCGGTGCGGGTGGCCCGCAGCATGTCGAGCGAGGCGGACACGGACGAGGCGGTGTCCATGTAGGGGTGGCGCCCCGGCCCCTTCCCGAGCCCCAGATAGTCGGGCGCGGCGACGGCCCGCCCGGCGGAGGCGTGCAGATACGGCGAGAGCCGGCCGTAGTCCTCGCCGACGGAGGGCGCGTAGTCGCGGTCGACCATGGTGCCGTGGGTGTCCGCGACGAGATCGAGCCGCCCGCGCCGCCCGTCGGCGGGCAGCACGAACAGGCCGGTGGCGGTGGTGGGGCGCCCTTGCGGGGTGATGGTCCGGTAGGTGACCCGATACCCCCGCACCCCGTACCGGACAGTGGCGCTGTCGACACCGGCGTCCTTGAGGAAGCCGGAGACTTGGGCGGGGGTGAGGTCGGAGACGGGCGTGAGGGACAGGAGGTCGCCGCGGTGTTCCGGGGTGCGAGCCTGGGCGAGCGGAGCGGCAGCCCCAACTGCACTGACCAGCAAGGCAGTTGCGACAGCGACCCGAGCGATTGACTTCGTCATACGGAAAGCCTGGCCGGTCCCCCCGCCCGGAACCATCCGACCAGCCCCCGCCCCCGAAGGGTGTCTAGGCCCACCACGGGAAGCCCCCTACCCCCCTACCGAGCCAGCCGACGATCCCACGGGTGCCCCAACTCGGCATGCAGGGAGGCGAGTTCAACCCATCGCACGGCCAGCTCCGGATCACCTGTGTCCGCGACCTCGGCCCCGAGCGTCTTGACCAACGCGCACGCGGGGCAGGCCCCCGGATCAATGAGGCCGGGCCGCGGCTTGGCGAAGTCCATGGCCCTCACCGCGGCAAGGTCCGGCATGACGCCGCCCCCTCGCCTGCGCACGCGTGAGGGTGCCGCCGAATGACCTCAGTGGCCTGAGCCACGCCCACGGGGTTGCCCGCCATGTGCGCGTGCGCGCGTGCGCGGCTCGCCGCCGAGCAGATGCCGCAGCCGGGCATGGGCAAGGGTTCCGCGGGTTCCAACCGCCTTTGCCGTCCGGCAAGTGCGACGCTGAGTACGTCGTCCCACGAGCTGGTGCCTCCGGTCCTGCTGGTGTCACTGGTCATGGCTTGCCGCCGTGCCCCTTCGTGCGGGTGGTCCTGCCGGATTTCGCAGTTCCACCCTGGCGGCAGGCGCGTACGCTGAACAGGGGATACGGGTTTCCAACACAGCTGGAAAGTCAGGCGAGTTGAACACATGAGCGAGCCGAGGCCGGAGCCCACAAACGGCCTTGAGTGGTTCGGGCGTGAGGTGGAAGAGGCACTGAGACACAAGGGCGCTCTACAGCGGGACCTGGCCGAAGCCACCGGCTACAAAGAGCCGTACGTGTCCAAGGTCAAGAACGGGCAGGCCCTGGCAAGTCCCCAGTTCGCAGACGGCTGCGACCGGTTCTTCAACACGTCCGGCTACTTCGCCCGACTCCTGATCCGCGTGAGCCAGTATGGACACCCCGAGTGGTTCATCCCATACGTGGACTTGGAGAAGAGCGCGGCGAAGGTGGAGGACTTCTCCACTTCGTTCGTCATGGGCGCGCTACAGACTCAGGAGTACGCCGAAGCCGTCTTCCGGGCGGCGCACCCACGCGAAACGGATGAGCAGATCAAGCACAGGGCGCAACTGCGGTTGCGGCGGGCCGAGATCCTTGAGCGGGAGGCTCCTCCTCTTCTGTGGGTGATCCTCAACGAAGCGGTTCTGCGGACAGAGGTCGGCAGCCCCGCCGTCATCGCCGGCCAGCTTCAACACCTGCTCACGATGGCAACCAGCCCCCATGTCTCCCTGCAAGTCCTGCCGTTCAAGGCGGGTGCCGCCGCGTCAGGTCTCCCGTTTACCCTGCTTACGCAACCCGACGGGGCAACAGTCCTGTACTCGGAAACGACAGGGCAGGGGCACGTGAACGACTCCACGCAGGCCGTACGTGACTGGACGGCCACGTACGAGCGGCTACGCGCTTCGGCCGAGTCAGAGGCCCGGTCACTGCGCCTTATCCACTCGATCATGGAGGAACACGCGAATGAGCAAGACGCCAGACCCGTGTGACATGCGTTGGGTCAGCAGCACCTACAGCGACGGCCAGGGCGGGCAATGTGTCCAGTGGGCACCCGAGTACGCGACAGCCACAGGCGCGGTTCCCGTACGTGACAGCAAGGTCCCGAACGGGCCGGTCCTCATAGTCTCCGCCGACGCGTGGTCCGGCTTCGTGGACTTCGCCAGGACTCACGGCTGACCTCAAGCCCCGCCGCTTCGAGGGGAGTTGGAGCGACGGGCCCTCATGCCGCCAGACAGCGAGCAACAGGCCATCTCATCCACTCGGTCATGGAGGAACACGCTCATGGGCAAGACGCCAGACCCGTGTGACATGCGTTGGGTCAGCAGCACCTACAGCAGCGGCGACGGCGGACAGTGTGTCGAGTGGGCGCCGGACTTTGCGACGGCTCACGGCGTCGTTCCCATACGTGACAGCAAGCTGACCGACAGCCCCGTACTGATGCTCTCCCCCGGCGCATTTGCCGGGCTGGTGGAATTGGTGCGCGCCGACGCATAGCGGCCAGCCGATGCACCTAAGACCCGCCACTCCAACTCCCTTCGGAGTGGCGGGACTTCCCACTGCCAAACAGCGAGCAGCAAAGGGGCTGTCACATTCCCCCGGTCCCGTCGCCAGACTTCACGTACCGTGCGTTCGAAAGGATGTTCAGGCCGGTCGGCACAAGCTGACCTTTGGCCGGGCAACACAGCAGGAAGGCGATCATGGGGGAACTGGACGGCAGGACCGCACTGGTGACGGGCGGCTCTCGCGGGATCGGGCGCGCGGTCGCCCTGCGGCTCGCCGCCGAGGGGGCGCTGGTCGCGGTCCACTACGGCGGCAGCCAAGAGGCCGCCGAGGAAACAGTGGCGCTGATCGCCAAGGGCGGCGGCCGGGCGTTCGCGGTGCAGGCCGGGTTCGGCGAGAGCGGCGCCGTGGACCGGTTGTTCGAGCAGTTCGCCGCCGGCCTTGCGGACCACGGCGCCGACGGCCTGGACATCCTGGTCAACAACGCGGGCGTCCACTCGGTCAGTTCCATCGCGCAGCTCACCGAGGAAGAGCTCGATCGCGTACTGGCGGTCAACGTACGCACGCCGATCTTTGTGATCCAGCGGGCGTTGCCACTGCTGCGGGACGGCGGGCGGATCATCAACATGGGCTCGGCGGCCACCCGGATCGCGAACCACCTCCAGATCGGCTACACCGTCAGCAAGGCGGCGCTGGCTGCCCTCGGCCCGTCGCTCGCCAACGAGCTGGGCCGGCGCCGGATCACCGTGAACACGGTCGAACCCGGGGTGGTGCTGACCGACATGACCGCCGGGTGGACCGGCGTTCCCGAGGCGATGGCCGGACTCGAATCGATCACCGCGCTCGGCCGGATCGGCGAGCCGGAGGACGTCGCGGATGTGGTGGGCTTCCTGGCGGGCCCGCAGGGCCGCTGGGTGACCGGCCAGACCATAGACGTCTCCGGCGGCACCTACCTCGGCCCGATCCCGGCCGGATAACCCGCCGTCCGGGCCAGGTACCACTGTCGGTTCCGCCCTACCGAGTCCGCCGTCAACGGGGTGCACTGGGCGCCCTACAAGGGGCGCGGGGAACGGCGCGACCAGCCAGACAGGACCCGCACCCGACCCGGCGACATAGTCAGCCCCTCCGGCGCTTGAGGAGCGGGGGCCCGGGGGCAGCGCCCCCGGAAACCGACCTCAGCCCACCCCACACCCCCGGAGGGTCTCGGGAAGGGGCGGGGGGGGGAAACCTACAGCCGCTGAATGATCGTCCCCGTAGCCAACGCCCCACCCGCACACATGGTGACGAGCGCAAACTCCTTGTCCCGCCGCTCAAGCTCGTGCAACGCCGTTGCGATCAGCCGGGCCCCGGTCGCCCCCACAGGGTGCCCCAGCGCAATCGCACCCCCATTGACGTTCACCTTCTCCAGGTCCTGCTCGAAGACCTGCGCCCAGCTCAACACCACAGAAGCGAACGCCTCGTTGATCTCGACGAGGTCGATGTCCCGCAGCGACATCCCGGCCTTGCCAAGCACCGCCCGCGTCGCATCGATCGGCCCGTCGAGATGGAAGTGCGGGTCGGCGCCCACCAGCGCCTGGGCCACGATCCGCGCCCGGGGCTTCAGCTTCAGCGCGCGGGCCATCCGCTTGGAGGCCCACATGATGGCCGCCGAACCGTCGGAGATCTGCGAGGAGTTGCCCGCCGTGTGCACGGCCGTCGGCATGACCGGCTTGAGCCGCCCGAGCGCCTCCATCGAGGTGTCGCGCAGCCCTTCGTCGCGGTCGACGAGCCGCCACATGCCCTGCCCCGCCGCCTGCTCCTCCTCCGTCGTGGGGACCTGAACCGCGAACGTCTCCCGCTTGAAGCGTTCCTCGCCCCAGGCGACCGCCGCCCGCTCCTGCGACAACAGGCCCAGCGCATCGACACGCTCCCGCGTCAGGCCCCGGTTGCGGGCGATCCGCTCCGCCGCCTCGAACTGGTTCGGCAGGTCCACGTTCCACTCGTCCGGCCACGGCTTGCCGGGCCCGTGCTTGGAGCCGGAGCCCAGCGGCACCCGCGACATCGCCTCCACCCCGCAGCTGATCCCGACGTCGATGACCCCCGCCGCGATCATGTTGGCGACCATGTGACTGGCCTGCTGCGAGGATCCGCACTGGCAGTCCACGGTGGTCGCGGCGGTCTCGTACGGCAGCCCCATCGCGAGCCAGGCGTTGCGCGCCGGGTTCATGGACTGTTCGCCGGCGTGCGTGACCGTGCCGCCGACGATCTGTTCGACGCAGTCGGCGTGGATGCCGGTGCGGCCGAGGAGTTCGCGGTAGGTCTCGCCAAGGAGATAGGCGGGGTGCAGATTGGCGAGCGCGCCTCCACGCTTGCCGATGGGGGTGCGTACGGCTTCGACGATGACGGGTTCCGCGGCCATGAGCTCGTCCTCTCCTGACACAGCCGCTGGGTGTCCCGGCACCGCACGGCCACGAACTGATACGCGTTCTAGTTCTGAGTGCAGTCTTATGAGAGCTACCCCGGGTACGCAAGGGTTGTGCACGTCCCGCATAGGGAGTTCAGTGCGCAACAGATGCTGCCGCGGCCCTTGCCACTTGTAGAACCCGTTACTACCTTTCGGTCAACTTCTGATGGACCGTCAGACATGGAGTGGCCAATGCGTTGCCCCCACCTGCCCGACGGGTTCGACTTCACCGACCCCGACCTGCTCCAATCCCGTGTGCCGCACCCGGAGTTCGCCGAGCTGCGGCAGACAGCCCCGGTGTGGTGGTGCGCCCAGCCGTCCGGCATCGCCGGCTTCCAGGACGACGGCTACTGGGCGGTGACGCGGCACGCCGACGTCAAGTACGTTTCCACGCACCCGGAGTTGTTCTCCTCCACCACCAACACCGCCGTCATCCGCTTCAACGAGTCGATCAGCCGCGAGCAGATCGACGTCCAGAAGCTGATCATGCTGAACATGGACCCGCCCGAGCACACCCGGGTCCGCCAGATCGTCCAGCGCGGCTTCACCCCGCGCGCGATCCGCTCCCTGGAGGGCGCCCTGCGCGACCGCGCCCGCAGCATCGTGGACGCGGCCCTGTCGGAAGCCAACAAGAACAACGGCACCTTCGACTTCGTCACCAACATCGCCGTCGAGCTCCCCCTCCAGGCCATCGCCGAACTCATCGGCGTCCCCCAGGAGGACCGGACCAAGATCTTCGACTGGTCCAACAAGATGGCGGCGTACGACGATCCCGAGTACGCGATCACCGAGGAGATCGGCGCCGAAGCAGCCATGGAGCTGGTCTCGTACGCGATGAACCTCGCCGCGGCCCGCAAGGAGTGTCCGGCGAAGGACATCGTCTCGACCCTGGTCGCGGCCGAGGGCGAGGGCAACCTGCTCTCGGACGAGTTCGGCTTCTTCGTCATCCTGCTCGCGGTGGCCGGCAACGAGACGACCCGCAACGCCATCAGCCACGGCATGCACGCGTTCCTGACCCACCCAGACCAGTGGGAACTCTACAAACGCGAGCGCCCCGAGACCGCGGCCGAGGAGATCGTGCGCTGGGCGACCCCGGTCGTCTCCTTCCAGCGCACGGCCACCCAGGACACCGAACTCGGCGGCCAGAAGATCAAGGCGGGCGACCGCGTCGGCATCTTCTACTCCTCCGCCAACAACGACCCCGAGGTCTTCGAGCACCCCGAGCGCTTCGACATCACCCGGGACCCCAACCCCCACCTCGGCTTCGGCGGCGGGGGCCCGCACTTCTGCCTCGGCAAGTCCCTGGCGGTCCTCGAAATCGACCTGATCTTCAACGCGGTGGCCGACATCCTGCCCGACCTGCGTCTGGCCGGCGACCCCCGCCGCCTCCGCTCGGCCTGGCTGAACGGCATCAAGGGCCTTCAGGTGTCCCGGAGTTGACCCACCCGGAACCGGGAGGCAGGGGCCATCCCCCCTACGCCCCGCCCCTGTCTCCTCCCGGTTCTGGTTACGCTCGACCCGTGATCGACAACATGGACACGGGTGAGGGCTGGGGCACGACCCGGCTGTGGGTCGAGAAGAGCGTGGGCGCGCAGATCGAGCAGGCGGTCGCCCTGCACGGCGGAATCACGTCCGAGATACGGCGCCTGCATCTCGGCGGGGAGCGGCCGCGTTCGCTCGTCCTGCGCTCCTTCTCCGACGCCTTCTACCGGCGGCACGCCCCCGGGCTGCTCACGCGCGAGGCCGACATCCTGACCCTGCTCGCCCGCACCGGCGTACCGGCCGCCGAACTCATCGCCGTCGACCCCGCCGGCGAGCACTGCGACCACCCCTCACTGCTCATGTCGCTGCTCCCGGGCGAGGTGCGCCTCGACACCTCCGGCGCCGACGAGCGCGCGCCCCTGCTCGCCCGCCAGCTCCTCGACATCCACCGCGTCGAGGTCGGCGCGTCCGAGCGGCCCCGCGCCTACGAGGCCTGGACCACCGCCGACGAAGTCGAGGCACCCGAGGACACCCGCCGGCCCGACGTCTGGCGGCGCGCCATCGACGTAATCCGGCGCCAACCGCCCGCGTACCGGCCGGTGTTCCTGCACCGCGACTTCCATCCCGGCAACGTCCTGTTCACCGGCGCCGGCCCCGAGCTGCGCGTCAGCGGCGTGGTCGACTGGGTCGAGACGTCCTGGGGCCCGGCCGACCTCGACGTGGCGCACTGCTCGACCAACCTCGCACTGCTCCACGGTGCCGCGGCCGGGCCGGCCTTCGCCGAGCAGTACGTCGCGGCGGGCGGACAGCTCGCACCCGACCCGTACGACCGGCTGTACTGGCGGCTCCTCGACGCCCTCGCCTTCGCGCCGGACGCGGAGGACGTCGCCGATCCCTGGCGCGCGCTCGGCCGCACCGACCTCACCGAGGACCTCGTCAAGGAGCGTCTGGAGGACTACCTCCAGGCCGTGCTCGACCTCTGCGCACGGGAGGCCGATGCCTCTTGATGAGCGCCCTTTCTGCTGAAACAGTTGGCCAGGCATGCCCCCGCAACTGAATCGGCAGGAAAATGGACGCAGAGCGACCGGATCAACACAATCAGCCGACACCGACGGAGCTGGCCGTCACCGCGCGGACCCGGCATCGGCGGCTGCGCGACCAGGGCAGCACCCGGGTCGCGGATCTCGACGCGATCCTGCGGGCCGGGTTCGTGTGCCATCTCGGGGTCGTCGTCGACGGCGCACCCATGGTGGTGCCGACGGTGTACGGCGTGGACTTCGAGAGCCGGACGCTGTACGTGCACGGCTCGGTCGCCAGCCGCAGCATCGTTCAGGCGCCGGGGGCGACGGTCTGCGTGAGCGTCACGCACATCGACGGGCTCGTGCTCGCCCGGTCGGTCTTCGAGCACGGGGTGAACTACCGCAGCGCGATGGTGTACGCCGTGCCCCGGCTGATCACCGGCGGGGACGAGCTCCTGCACGGGCTCAGGGTCGTCACCGAGCACTGCGCCCCGGGCCAGTGGGACTATGCACGGCGGCCCAACTCCCGTGAACTGGCGGCCACTTCACTGCTCGCCCTCTCACTGGAGGAGGCGTCCGTGAAGGTGGCTTCAGGCCCGCCCGAGGATGCGGACGGGCCCGACGGCGAGCTCGGCCTGTGGGCCGGGGTGGTGCCGCTGCGGAGCTACTTCGGGGCGCCCGAGGCCGACCCCGCGCTGCCCGCCGGCATCGCCGTGCCCGGCCATGTCGCGGCTCTGGGCGACGGCAGCTCGGGGAGCTGAATGCGGCGCGGACCGGCGAGGACGTACACGAGCCCGAAGCCGGCCGCGACGACCGCCGCGCCGCCGACCGCGTCGAGCACCCAGTGGTTGGCCGTGGCCAGGATCGCGCAGACCGTGACCAGCGGGTGCAGCAGGCCGGGGCGCGGGACCGGGCCGGGCAGGGCGCGAGCCACTACCAGGCCGAGGACGACGACGAGCAGCAGCGTGCCGAACGTCCAGCCGACGCCGAGGGCCTGCTCGGCGGCGTGCGCGAGCGGCTTGAGCACGAGTCCGGCGAAGGGCGTGCCGGTGAAGTGATCGCCGCTGGTGCCGGCTTCGGCTCCGTAGAGGGAGCCCGTCACGTGGAGGGCGCCGCCCGCGCGGGTCCAGGTCTCCAGGTCGGTCAGCCGTTCGCCGGGGGGCAGGCGCAGTACGGCGGCGATCTGCCGTATCGCGAGCACGCCCGCGAGGAGCCACAGGACCACGCGGGCCGTTCCGATTCCCGGGGCCACCGTGCCGGTGTCCGCCCCGCTGTCGCGTCCGCCGCCGTGCTCCGCATTCCCCACGCCCCGCCGAACCTCCCGCCGAGCCTTCTGCGTTGCTTCCAGGCCTTGGCACCGCCCGGGAAGGAAGACTCGCGCAACCGCCCCCTTCGCCTGACCGTCACACGGATTTGTCCGGAACGATCCCGGAGCGGTCCCGGAACGGGCAACGTACCGGAACCGAAGGCACCGCAACGCCGTCGTAGCTCCCGTCGATCGATCAACACGGGGGTACGCGGACATGCGGGACGGTCAGAGACGCCTGCGGCGGGCGCTGTTGGTGGCATTGGCGCTGGTGGCGATGCAACTGGGCTCGCTGGTGGCGCCCGCGTACGCCTGTGGCTGCGGGGCGATGGTGCCGCAGAGCGGGCGGCAGTTGAGCGTGAAGCAGGAGACGTCGGCGGTGCGCTTCGACGGGCACACCGAGCAGATCGTCATGCGGCTCACGGTCGACGGGAACGCGCCGAAGGCTGCTTGGATCATGCCGGTGCCGAGCCGGGCGACGGTGAAGCTCGGCGACCGCCGCCTCTTCGACCAGCTGGAGGAGCTCTCCGAGCCGGTGAACCGCACCCGCTCGTACTTCTGGCCCCGGAACGGCGACTGGCCGTTCTCCATGAGCCGCAGCGTGGGCGACGGCGCCCCGAACGCGGCGGCGAAGCCTCCCGTCGAAGTGGTCGGCAGGGAGCGTCTCGGCCCGTTCGACGTGGCCCGCCTCACCGCCACCGACCCGACGGCGCTGCGCGACTGGCTGACCCGCAACGGCTTCCAGCTCCCGCCCGCCCTGGCCACCGAGCTGCGCCCGTACGTCGACCAGAGGTGGGAGTACGTGGCGATCCGCCTGGCCCCCGACCGGCCGGGCCAGGCCCTGGGCGGCTCCCTGGACCCCCTGAGCCTGACCTTCACGAGCGACCGCCCGATCTACCCGATGCGCTTGTCCCGCCTGGCGAAGACCCCGCAGACGCTGAACCTGTACGTACTGGCGAACCACCGCATGGAGACGACGTCGCGGATCGGCGGCGCCACCCCCGAGACCCTGTTCGCAGGCAGAATCAACCACCCGACGGGCTCCCTGGCCGACCTGGCGGGCCGGGACAACCCGGTCTACCTGACTGCCATGACCCAGTACTTCCGGCACCCGGACGAGATCACGGGCGACCACGAACTGAAGCCGTCGGCGAACGACACACCCTTCCAACAGACTCGGTACACCGACGAGTTGATGACGCTGGGCGGGGTGCCGGCCTGGCTGTCGACGGTGGGGGGCGTGCTGGTGGTGCTGGGGGTCGGGGCCGGCCTCGCCGTCCGGGCCCGCGTGAGGCGCCGGACAACCGCCCTCACACCAATTTGACCTGGCCATGCAGCACACTGATCACCTATGGACGAGGCGAAGGCCCCCACCCCCGGCGGCCTTCTGACGAGAGGTGTCGCGTGGCCAGCGTCGTAAAGATCAACGTACTGACCGTGCCGGAAGAGCAGCGGGAGGTGCTGGAGAAGCGGTTCGCCTCCCGGGCCGGGTCGGTGGAGAACTCGGACGGGTTCGAGTGGTTCGAGCTGCTTCGGCCGGCCGAGGGCACCGACAGGTACCTCGTCTACACCCGCTGGCGCAGCGAGGAGGACTTCCAGAACTGGATGGCCACCTCCATGCGCGGCGCGCACGGCGGCGCCCAGGGCGAGGGCGGCGAGCGCCCCAAGCCCGCCGCCTCCGGCTCCGAACTGTGGTCCTTCGAGGTCGTCCAGCAGGCCGCGCCCAAGGCCTGAGCCCGGCGGCCCGTTTAATTCGGTGGCCAGGACCGCCACCCCCGGGATAGGCAGTGGCCCATGAGTTGGATCATGGCTGCCGAGCGGCCCGACACCCCCGATGCGAGTCTTCTGCGGCGTGACTACTACGACGAGGTGGCGAGCCGGTGGTACGGCCGGCCCGCCACCGTCGAGGAGATCGCGCAGGGGCTCACCGATGACGGTGCCGATCAACTGCGCTCTCCCACCGGGGACTTCGTGGTCGGGCGGTACGGCGGACGTCCCGCTGCCTGCGGGGGTGTGCTGTTGTGCGCGGAGGCCCCCGTCATCGACGGGACCGCCCCGGCCACGGCCGAGCTCACTCGCGTGTACGTCCGCCCCTTCGCCCGCGGCACCGGGGGCGGCGCGGCGCTGCTCTCGGCCCTTGAGGACGCGGCCCGCCGCCTCGGCGCCCGGCGGCTCGCCCTCGACACCCGGCACGACCTCGTCGAGGCCCGCGGGCTCTACGCCAAGCACGGCTATCGCGAGGTGGCCCCGTACAGCGAGGGCCCGTACCGGGAGCGCTGGTTCGCCAAGGAGCTCTGATTCCGGTGCTCCACGCCGGGTCCGCTCACGCCGCGTGGTCCCTCGGCACCGCCGGCCCCGTCGGCTGTTCGCCGTCCGAGCCCGACAGTTCCGACGACAGCTCCGCCACCAGCTTTTCCAGGTCCCTGGGGCGGTCCGGGCCCCACCAGTTGCCGAGCAGTTCGGCGAGGGAGTCCTCCCGTGCCGCTGCCAGGCGGACCGCGATCTCGCGGCCCTGGTCCGTGAGGACCATCGGCATGCCCTCGCGCGTGGCGAGCCCGCGTTCCTCGATCTGGCGGGACGCCTCGGTGATGACGTGCAGCGGTACCGTGACGCGCTCGGCGAGCACCGCGGGGTCGGCGGACCCGTACTTCCTGATGCGCAGGAGCAGCCAGCTCGCCGCCGGGAGGAGGTCGAGGTCCGCCTTCGCCGTGATCGTCTCGTAGATCTTGCGGCGGCCCTCGCGCGTGCCCAGGACCGAGAGGGCCCGTGCGCACTCGTCGTACGACGACCTGTGGACGGGGTTCGAGGCGAGGGTCTCGCTGGTGTCGGGGGCGGTGACCGCACCCCGCAGCTTGTCCTCCTTCAGGAACCACGCCGTCACGAAGGCGAGGAGCACGACCGGCGCCGCGTACAGGAAGACGTCGGTGATGGAGGAGGCGTAGGCGTGCAGTACCGGCTGCCGTGCGGCGGGCGGGAGTTGGCCGATCGCGCGCGGGTCGGCGGCGATGGCGCCGGGGCCGACGCCGGGCGGCAGCTGCTGTCCGGCCAGCGCATCGGAGAGCTTGCCGGTGAGCCGGTTGGTGAAGATCGTGCCGAAGATGGCGACGCCGAACGAGGCCCCGATGGAGCGGAAGAACGTGGCGCCCGAGGTCGCGACGCCCAGGTCCGCGTAGTCGACGGCGTTCTGCACGACAAGCACCAGGACCTGCATGACCAGGCCGAGGCCCGCGCCGAAGACGAAGAAGTAGACGCTCATCTCCCAGGTGGAGCTCGTCTCGGTGAGCCGGTGCAGGAGCAGCAGGCCGATCGTCGTGACCCCCGTACCGGCGATGGGGAACACCTTCCAGCGTCCCGTACGCGACACGATCTGGCCGGACGCCGTCGAGGTCAGCAGCATGCCGAGGACCATCGGCAGCATGTGCACGCCGGACATCGTCGGCGAGATGCCCCGCACGACCTGGAGGAACGTCGGCAGGTACGTCATCGCGCCGAACATCGCGAAGCCCACGACAAAGCTGATGACCGCGACGAGGGTGAACGTACGGATCCGGAACAGCTTCAGCGGAAGCACCGGCTCGACCGCCTTGCGCTCCACGGCGACGAAGGCCACAAGGAGCACCACGCCGAGCACCGCGAGCCCGATGATCTGCGCCGATCCCCAGGCCCAGGTCGTACCGCCGAGGGACGCGACCAGGACCAGGCAGGTGGCGACGGAGGCGATGAGGAAGGTGCCCAGGTAGTCGATGGTGTGCCGGGTCCCGCGCGCCGGGATGTGCAGCACGGCGGCGATGACGAGGAGCGCGATCACGCCGATGGGCAGGTTGATGTAGAACACCCAGCGCCAGCTGAGCTGTTCGGTGAAGAACCCGCCGAGCAGCGGGCCGAGCACGCTGGTCGCGCCGAAGACGGCGCCGAACAGACCCTGGTACTTGCCGCGTTCGCGCGGCGAGACGATGTCGCCGACGATCGCCATGGACAGCACCATCAGTCCGCCGCCGCCCAGCCCCTGGAGCGCCCGGAAGCCGATCAGCTCCCCCATGTTCTGCGCGATGCCGCACAGCCCGGAGCCGACGAGGAAGATGACGATCGCCAGCTGGAACAGCTTCTTGCGGCCGTACTGGTCGCCGAGCTTGCCCCACAGCGGGGTGGCGGCGGTGGCGGCCAGCATGTAGGCGGTGACCACCCACGACAGGTGCTCCATCCCGCCGAGGTCGCTGACGATGGTCGGCAGCGCGGTCGAGACGATGGTCTGGTCGAGTGCGGCGATCAGCATGCCGAGCAGCAGCGCGCCGATGGCGACCAGTACGGTCCGCCGTTCCTGCCCCGCGCCGGGGGCGACGGCGGCGGGAGCGATTCCCTGAGCCATGACCACGTCCCATCCGTGTGTGTGCTCCGACTCGCTTCCACCATCTTGATCGGAATGTACGGAAATGGCCTGCCGGGCTCTTCCCGCACACCCCGGGTGCCCGCGGGCCGCCGGGCATAATCGCTCGCAGTCCATGGGGAGGGGACCCGACGATGACCGGACACGGCTGTCCCGAATGCGGTGCCGAACGCGGGGTGGACGGCGGACCCGGCTGCGCCTGCGCCGAGCGCGCCGCCGAGACCCTGCACGCGGAACGCGTCGCCGAGGCCGCCGCGGCGGAGGACTTCGACCCCCTGCGGATCCGGCCGTACGTGATGCTGCCGAACGCCGCGGAGGGGCCGCCCGCCGCAGCCTCCGAGGCCCCGTCCGAACAGACCATGCGGCTCGGGGCGGTTCCGGCGGAGGAGCCCCCGGCCGCGGACCGGGAGCCCCCGAGCCCCGCGGAGGCGCCCGGCAGACGGCGCCGCCTCGCCGCTCTGGCCGTCGGCGCCGCCGCCGCGGTCGTCATCGGTACGGCGGCGTTCGCGAGCACCCTGTTCGCCGGGGACGCCACGCCGAAGCGGGCCCTGCCCGACGTCGCGGACACCGGCGTCCCGTACAGCGGCACCGGCAGCGCCTCCGCCGAGGCCCCCTCGGCCGTTCCTTCCCGTACGAAGAAGGCGGCCCCGAGCCGCTCCCCCTCCGCGCGGCCCTCGCCGTCCCCGTCCGCGTCCAGGCCGGCCTCGCCGCCCCCGTCGAAGCCCGCGCCCGCACCATCCGCCCCTGCATCCGCTCCGTCCTCGAACTCCCCCGACGGCAGACCGCTCGCGCCGCCGCCGAGCACGACGCTGCGGCGGGGCGACAGTGGACCCGCCGTGCTCGAACTCCAGGAAAGACTCGGCCAGTTGGGGCTCTACACCGGCACCCCCGATGGCAGCTTCGGGTCCCGTACGGAGCGCGCGGTAGGCGACTTCCAGTCGTACACGGGCATCGACGACGACCCGGCCGGCGTGTACGGCCCGCCGACCCGCCGCGCCCTGGAGTCGATGACGGACCGGCCGTAGGCGCGGCACGGCCGGCCGCCAACGAGGGACCGGTTCCGCTTCCGCACGGCCCGTGACATCCGGGCGCGGGAGGCGGACCGTGGAGGGATGACGTCCACGAGTCCGGCGAAACCCAGGCGGAGCCCCTGGCTCCTGCTCGTCCTGCCCCTGCTGCCGCTGATCGTGCTGCTGCGGCTGCTCCTGCGACGCCGCACCCCGGGCGGCTCCGGCCCGGGCGGGCCGCCGCCCGCCGGGGTGCGCGAACCGCGCCGGCCGAGGCCCGGCCCCCCGGCCGCGACGGTGGCCGCGCCGGTCCCGGGCGAGTAGCTCCGCGCGGCAGCTCCGAGCGCCACAAGGGGGCCGGGTGGCACAACCCCCTCCGCGTTTTGTATCGTGGTGGAACAAAGTGATCCCTGCCTGTACTCCCTGACCGGCGGGCGGGGATCACCTTTGTGCTTCTGTGCCCCCCGCTCCCGTGCCCTGGAGTCCGCCGATGCCGGCCAGCACCACGACCACCACCGTCCTGACCGCCCGCGCCTTCCTCCTCGACATGGACGGCACGATCGTGAACTCCGACGCCGTCGTCGAACGCTGCTGGCGCCGTTGGGCCGAGCGCAACGGCCTCGACCCGGAGGCGGCCCTCAAGGTCGTCCACGGCCGCCAGGGCTACGCCACGATGGCCGTGCTGCTCCCGGACCGGCCGATGGAGCAGAACCTCGCCGACAACAAGGAGATGCTCGCCGAGGAGACCGCGGACACCGACGGCGTCGTGCCGGTCGCCGGGGCCCCCGCCTTCATGGCCTCCCTCGCCGGTCGGCCGCACGCCCTGGTGACCTCGGCCGACGCCGCGCTCGCCCGGGCCCGTATGACGGCCGCGGACCTGCCGATGCCCGATGTGCGGGTCACCGCAGAGTGCGTGGGCGCGAGCAAGCCGGACCCGGAGGGCTTCCTCAAGGGCGCGGCCGAGCTGGGCTTCGCCCCGGCGGACTGCATCGTCTTCGAGGACTCGGAGGCCGGCATCGCGGCGGGCAAGGCGGCCGGGATGCGTGTCGTGGGCGTCGGCCCGCGCGCGAACGCCCACGAGCCCACCGCGTACGTCCCCGACCTCACGCACCTCACCGTCACCGCGCAGGCGGACGGCACGCTGCGCCTGGAGATCAACGGCTGACCCAGCCGCCCGGTGCAGCCCCGAGAACAAACGGCCCCCGTCCTACCACGGGGGCCGTTTTCACATCCGTATGCCCAGGTCCGTATGCCCAGGAGAGGCCTCAGCCCGCGATCGCCTCGAACAGGCTGAAGCCCGCGAGCGCCAGCATCAGGCAGGCCGCCACCTTGGTGATCAGGCGCAGCGGCACGCGCTTCATCAGGGCCTTTCCGCCCACGATGCCGAGCCCGGCGACCGCCCACAGGCCGAGCACCGCGCCGAGGCCGACGGAGAGCGGGTTGTCGTAGCGCGCGGCCAGGTTGGCCGTCATGATCTGGGTCAGATCGCCGAACTCGGCGACCAGGATGAGCATGAAACCCGCCCCCGACACCTTCCAGAACGACTGGTCGGCGGGCGCCTTCACCTCCTCGTCGTCCTCGCCCTTCTTGAAGAGCAGCATCGCCGCGCCCGCGAGGAAGAGCACGCCGACGATCGCCTGGAGCAGCCGGTGCGGCAGCAGGGTGAGGACGCTGCCCGCCGCGATGGCGAGGACGACGTGGACGGCGAAGGCGGCCGCGACGCCGACGAAGACGTACGAGGCCTTGTAGCGGGTGCCGAGCATGAGGCCCGCGAGCGCGGTCTTGTCGGGGAGTTCGGCGAGGAAGATCACACCGAAGGTGATCGCCATGATCGTGAAGCTGAGCACGGAAGGGGTTCCTCAATCGGTCGGGCACGGCCGCACCGAGAGCAGTTTCGGACAGATTCCGGGGTCGCTTCGGCACGGCAGTGCCATGAATGGTCATGGTCACTGCGGCCGAAGGTCTCGCTGGCGGGTCCCTCGCGGGCACTCGCCTCCGGGCGCCGGCCGAGGACCCCTGAGGGATTCGGCAGTATGTCGACGTTCCGGCGAAGAGCTACTCCCCTTCTGCGCCCTCCAGGGTACGGCATGCCGCGCACCTCCCATCAGGGACGTTGGTCCCGTACGTCCCCCCGCGCCTCCCGGTGCACCTTGCCGCGCGCGACCAGTTCGAGCACCACCGACACCGCGACCGCCTGTACGGCCATGAGCGCGACCAGGACGAAGAGCTGGACCGCGCCCGCCTGCACGGGGGACGCGCCGCCGAGCAGCATGCCGACGAAGGCGCCGGGGAGGGTGACCAGGCCCACCGTCCTGGTCTGGTCGAGGCCGGGCAGCAGTGCGTCGGAGGCGGCGGGCCGGGCGATCTCCAGGCGGGCGTCCCGGTCGAGCAGGCCGAGCGCCATCCCGGCCTCCACCTCGCCGCGCCGCGCGGTCAGCTCGTCGAGGGCGCGGCGCCCGCCGAGCACGGTCGCGGTGAGCGCGCCGCCGATGAGGATGCCGGTGACCGGGATCAGCGCGATGCCCTTGACCGGGACGAGCCCGGTGAGCAGCAGCGCCGCGACCACCGGGACGACGCCGGCCGCGATGGGCGCCGCCGCCCACCACCAGGTGGTGTTGGCGGTCATGCGGCGCCCCGCGGTGCGGACCGCGACGGCGTACATCAGCGCCAGGAATCCGAGCAGCAGCGGCACCGAGCCGACCACCCAGTGGATCGCGAGGGCGACCACGGTGAGCTGAACGGCCGCCCTGACCCCGGCGATCAGGATCTCGCGGTGCCGCCCCAGGTGCGCGGCCGCGGCGACGCCCGCGGCCGCGAGGAGCAGGGCGACGAGAACGGCCCCGAGCGTGACATTCACCGGCAGCAGCACGCGCCCACCGTACGACGGGCGGCTCGCCGGGACCGTCACCCCTCGCGGGGCGCCCCGCAGGACACCGTCGCGCAAACGGGTCCGTCGGCTCCCTTTCCCGTCAGTGCCGCGCGAACGGTCCGTCAGCTCCCGCCCCTGTCAGTGCCGTCCGAACTCTTGATCTGACGTGCTCATGTCGCCACGCTGTTACCTGGCGCCCATCCGCAGGAAACCTGGCGCCGTCACGCTGGCCGGGCCGCCCATCCCGCGGCCGGTCAAGTTCCCCCCACATCAAGGGAGTTCGCATGTCAGCCGCCACAGGGATCCGTACGCCCCGCGTCTACGCGCGTCGCACGGCCGTCCTCGCCGCCGCTGCCGCGCTCGCCGCGGGCGCCGCCCTCATCGCCGCCCCGGCCGCGGTGGCCTCGCCGCCCGCCCCGGTCGACGCCGCCACCGCCCGCACCTACCTCGGCCAGCTGACCGTGCAGGCGGAGGGTTCGCTGACCGGCTACAGCCGCGCCAAGTTCCCGCACTGGATCACCCAGTCCGGCACCTGCAACACCCGCGAGGTCGTCCTCAAGCGCGACGGCGTGAACGTCAAGACGGACGCCAACTGCGCGGCCATCAGCGGCAGTTGGTACTCCGAGTACGACGGCGCCACCTGGACCGCCGCCTCCGACCTCGACATCGACCACCTCGTGCCGCTCGCAGAGGCCTGGCGCTCCGGCGCCAACAACTGGACCACCGCCCAGCGCCAGGGCTTCGCCAACGACCTGACCCGGCCCCAGCTGATCGCGGTGACCGACAACGTCAACCAGGCCAAGGGCGACAAGGACCCGGCCAAGTGGCTGCCGTCGCGGACCGCCTACCGCTGCACGTACGCCCGGATGTGGGTCGACGTGAAGCACTACTACAAGCTCACAGTCGACTCCGCCGAGAAGTCCGCGCTCCAGGGCATCCTCAACGGCTGCTGACACGCCTACCTCAACCACCTTGAATTCGGAGGCTGTTGAAACCTGTCGTACCCCTCCGTCGTTCCGTACCGTACGAACGACCGGCGACGGAGGGGGCACCACATGGCCGGGCTTCGCCTGGGACCGCTGCTGCGGTACGTGGATCAGCGAGGGGCCGCCACGGTCTGGGTCGAGGCCGACCGGCCCTGCACGGCCCGGGTGCGCTGCGCGGACGGCACCGCGGGCTCCTCGCGTACGTTCCAGATCGCCGGGCACCACTACGCCCTGGTCCCGCTGGCCGGGCTGACGCCGGGCAAGGCCACCGCGTACGAGGTCCTGCTGGACGGGCGGCCGGTCTGGCCGCCGCCGGACTCCCGCTTCCCGCCGAGCACCGTCGCGGTCCCGGCGGACGGGTACGCGCGGCTCCGCGTCACCTTCGGATCGTGCCGGCGCGCGCCCGAGCCCGGGGGCACCGACGCGCTGGACGCGCTCGCGGCGGGCCTGGCGGCCGATCCGGAGGCCGAGCGGCCCGACGTGCTGCTGCTCCTCGGTGACCAGGTGTACGCGGACAGCGTCTCGGCGGACACCCGCCGCTGGCTCGGCGCGCGCCGGGACCTGCGGGACGCGCCGGGCGCCCAGGTCGCGGACTACGAGGAGTACACCCGGCTGTACTACGAGTCCTGGCTCGACCCCGAGGTGCGCTGGCTCCTGTCGACCGTTCCGAGCTGCCACATCTTCGACGACCACGACGTGATCGACGACTGGAACACGAGCGCCGCCTGGCTCGCCGAGATGCGCGCCGCGCCCTGGTGGCAGGAGCGGCTGGTCAGCGGCCTGATGTCGTACTGGGTCCACCAGCACCTGGGCAACCTCTCCCCCGCCGAGCTCGCCGCCGACCCGCTGTACGCGGCGGTGCGGGGCACGCCGGACGGCACGGAGGCGCTGCGCTCCTTCGCCGCGCGGGCCGACGCGGACCCGGCGGCCGTGCGCTGGAGCTACCGGCGCGACTTCGGCCGCACCCGGCTGCTGATGGTGGACACCCGGGCGGCTCGCGTCCTGGACGAGGAGCGGCGGGCGATGCTCGACGAGGGCGAGGCGCGGTGGCTCCGGGCGCAGCTGCCGGCGCCGGGCGCCTGCGACCACCTCCTGATCGGGACCTCGCTGCCGTGGCTGCTTCCGCCGCTCATCCATGACGCGGAGGGCTGGGACGCGGCGCTGTGCGCGGGTTCACGCGGCCCGCGCTGGGCCCGGATCGGCGAGAAACTGCGACGCCGGGCCGACCTGGAGCACTGGGCCGCGTTCCCCGCCTCGTTCGGGCTCCTCAGCGAGCTGATCGTCCGCGCGGGGTCGGGACCCGGCGCACCCGCCACCGTCGGCGTCCTGTCGGGTGATGTGCACCACGCCTACGTGGCGGAGCCCTTCTGGCCAAATTCCGCGCCTCAACTCACCGCGCATGTCGCCCAGTTGACGTGTTCGCCGGTCCACAACTCCGTTCCGGCCCCCGTGCGGGCCGGATTCCGCTTCGGATGGAGCCGTTTCGGCCGCCGGCTCGGGCGCGCCCTGGCCCGGCACGGGCGGGTGGTTCGGCCGCCGCTCGACTGGCGCAGGACCGGCGGACCATGGTTCGGCAATCAGCTCATGACCCTTACCCTGCACGGCCGTTCCGCACGCCTCCGGCTCGATCGGGCGCGCCGCGCGAGGAGCCCGCGAATTGGTCCAGTCCAACTGAAAACCATCTTGGACCGGCCACTGACCCCCGACACCACACCTGGCTCGATTCACCCAGCCGAAACAAGACATTAAGAATGTTGAACTTGCAAGCACTACTGAGGGCTGCCTAACCTGTGGACCCCATCGGTCACGTCCCCAACCGAAGGAGCCCCCCATGGCTTCCCCCACGCTCGACACCGAGCGCGCGCGTCCGTACGCGCTCGCCCTGTTCCGCATCGTCATCGGCCTCCTCTTCGCCTGCCACGGCGCAGCCTCCCTGTTCGGCGTCTTCGGCGGCGCGATGGGCGGCGGCTCGATCCCCGCGGGCACCTGGCCCGGCTGGTACGCCGCGGTGATCCAGCTCGCCGGCGGCATACTGGTCCTGACCGGCCTCTTCACCCGCCCGGCGGCCCTTGTCTCGTCCGGCTCGATGGCGTACGCGTACTTCAGCGTCCACCAGTCCAACGCGCTGCTCCCGCTGCAGAACGGCGGCGAGGCCTCCGCGATGTACTGCTGGGCGTTCCTGCTGCTCGTCTTCACCGGTCCCGGAGCGCTCGCGCTCGACCAGCTGCTCGGCGCCCGCCGCACCGCCAAGCCGGCCTCCGACACCCAGCGCGAGACCGTCACCGCCTGAGGTTCCTGCGGCCAACACCCGCCCCGCTGCCCGGAGTTCAGCCGCCGAACTCCGGGCAGCGGCATGCCGCCATCCGCCGGCTTCACGGTGGCCTCTCCCGGCGATCACGACCCGCTCGACCTTCCCTGTGCCGCAACACCACCCACCCCTGGAAGAAACGCACAGAGACCCCGGCGTACGCTGTACGGCTGTACCGCCGCCCCTGCCGCTTCCCCGCGACACCGCGGTATTCCGGGTCCCGGGGAACCGATGAAGCCGCAGAGGAGCGAACGTGCTGGAGAGTGTGGGGGCGCTGACGTCCAGCCCCTGGATCTACGCCGTGGTCACGCTCTCCGTGCTGCTCGACGTGTTCCTTCCCGTGCTGCCCAGCGGTGTGCTCGTGATCACGGCGGCGACCACGGCGGCCGGGTCCGCCGGGGCCGGCGCCGCCACCCAGACCGGGCACGCCGATCTGTTCGCCCTTGCCGCGTGCGCGGCGACCGCGTCCGTCCTTGGCGACCTGGTCGCGTACCGCCTCGCGCGGCGCGGCGGGGCCCGCCTGGAGCGCGCGATCGCCCGCTCCCGCCGCCTGACCCGGGCGCAGGAACGACTCGGCATCGCGCTCAGCCGGGGCGGTGGCGGTCTCGTCGTCATCGCGCGGTTCGCCCCCGCCGGGCGCTCCGTCGTCTCGCTGGGCGCGGGCGCGGCGCACCGCAAGATCCGGGAGTTCCTGCCCTGGTCGGCCCTCGCGGGCGTGGCCTGGGCGACGTACAGCGTGGGGCTCGGTTACTTCGGCGGGCAGTGGCTGGGCGCGACCTGGCTGGGCACGGCGGTGTCCGTGCTCGCCCTGTTCGCGGCGGGCGGCCTCGCGGCGTACGTCATGAAGCGCCCGGAACCGGCGACGGCCTCGGCGTCCTGACCGGGGCACACGCCCCGACCCGGGCCGGCCTTCCCGGCACGCACAGCGCCCGGACTACGCGGGCTTCCTCGCGGCCGCTCCCCGCACCTCAAGACCGGCGAGCAGCTCGCGCGTGGCCTCGGCTATCTCGTCCACCGCACGCTCGAACACTTCCCGGTTGTGCGCGGCGGGCGCCCGGAAGCCGGACACCTTGCGTACGTACTGCAGGGCGGCGGCCCTGATGTCGTCGTCGGTGGCCTCCTCCGGCATGGCCGGCGGCCTCAGCGTCTTGATACTTCTGCACATGCCCCCAGTGTGACCGACACCACCGACAACGGCCCCGGCCCGCCCGTCCTGCCGGTCCGCGTCAGAAATGCGCGAGGTTCCGCCGGGCGATCCGTCTAGAGTCGGAGGCATGGCGGAAGCAGCGAACGGCACCCATACCGGCCCCGTACGCGTCGACAGCTGGATCTGGTCGGTCCGGCTCACCAAGACGCGCTCCCAGGCGGGCACGGCCTGCCGGGCCGGCCACGTCCAGGTCAACGGCGAGCGCGTGAAGGCCGCCCACCAGGTCAAGGTGGGCGACGAGGTGCGGCTGCGCATGGACGGCCGGGAGCGGATCGTCAAGGTCGTCACGCTGCTGCGCAAGCGGGTCGGCGCCCCGGTCGCGGTCGAGGCGTACATCGACAACAGCCCGCCGCCGCCCGCCCGCGCGGACGCCCTCGCGGCCGGCGTACGGGACCGGGGGCTCGGCCGGCCGACCAAGCGCGACCGGCGCGAGATGGAGCGCCTGCGCGGCCTCGGGGAGAGCCGCCGCGCGGCGGGCTGAGGGCGGCGTCCGGGGTTCCCGACGGATGACGGCCGGGGTTCCCGACAGAGGTGGCCGTGTTCTCCGCCGATTAACTCAGGGGTCAACTCCCCCTGTTGCGGAGTAACTTGGTGGCTTGAACCGGGGGCCAGGGGAAGCCCCCGATCCGTCCCTCAAGGACCCACCATGATCCTCTGGATGATCCTTCTCGCTCTGATCCTGTACGGATTCGGCCTCAGCCTCGGCAGCATCATCTTCTGGGTGGCCGTCGTGGCCGTACTGCTCACCGTCTGGCGCCGCCCCGGCGGAGGTCCGGCCTCCGGCTCGGGCGGCGGGGGCGGCGGCGGGGCCGGCCGCATGGACTCCGACTACCGCGCCTACCGTGCCCGCCGGGACCGGATGGACCGCTGGGAGCGCCGCTACCGGCGCGAACGCCAGGGCCTGTTCTCCCGCCACCGCGACTGACCGAGCGGCGCGACTGACCGAGCGGCGCAACTGCTGACCGGCTAGAGCCAGCCGTTGCGCCGAAACCCTCGATGGATGACGAAACAGGCCGCCGCCATGAGCCCGAGCGCCATGAAGTAGCCGTAACGCCAGTGCAGTTCGGGCATGTTGTCGAAGTTCATGCCGTAGATGCCGCACACCATGGTCGGCACGGCGACGATGGCCGCCCACGCGGTGATCTTCCGCATGTCCTCGTTCTGGGCCACCGTGACCTGGGCGAGGTGGGCCTGGAGGATGGAGTCGAGCAGCCCGTCGAAGGCGGCGATCTGTTCGGTGGTACGCAGCAGGTGGTCGGCCACGTCGCGGAAGTACGGCCTGACCTCGGCGGCGACGGAGGGCACCGCCTCACCGGCGAGCTTCTGCAGCGGCCGGTCCAGCGGGGCCACCGCCCTCTTCAGTTCGAGGAGTTCGCGCTTGAGCTGGTAGATCCGGCCCGCGTCGCCGCGTCCGGCGTTCTCGGCGAACACGGCCGTCTCGACCGCGTCCATGTCGCTCTGCATCGCGTCGGCGACGGCGAGGTACTCGTCGACGACATGGTCAGCGATGGCGTGCAGCACCGCGGAGGGGCCCTTGGCGAGCTGCTCGCGCTCCTGCTCCAGCTCCTCCCGCAGCGGGCCGAGCGAGCCGTGCATGCCGTGCCGCACGGTGATGACGAAGTCGGCTCCGGTGAACACCATCAGCTCGCCGGTGTCCACCACCTCGCTGCTGGCGGTGAGCTCCTCGTGCTCGACGTACCGGCACGTCTTGAAGACCGAGAACAGGATGTCGTCGTACGGCACGACCTTGGGGCGCTGGTGGGCGGTCACCGCGTCCTCGACGGCCAGCGGGTGCAGCCCGAACAGCTCGGCGAGCCCGGCGAACTCCTCCTGGGCCGGCTCGTACAGCCCGACCCACACGAAGGCTCCGTCGCCCAGTTTGCGCACTCGCCGCAGCGCCTCGTCGACGGGGCAGTCGTCCTTCTGCCGCACTCCGCCGGCGTACACCGCACAGTTGACGACGGCGCTCCCCAGGGGAGAGCGCGCCGGATGGCTGAGGTCGACGGTCCGCCGGTAGGCGCGGCGCACCGCCCTCCGCAGATTCCGCATCATCGCCACGACCAGCTTCCCTTCCCCGTCACCGAACGAGCGGCCAGTGTGCCACCGTCTCCTGTACGCGCCTCTTCGGGAGGTGCCGGCCAGGGGGCCGCCCGCCTCGGAAGGCATCCCCTGGGAGTCGGCAGGCGTCCCCCTGGGAAGACGCCCCCCTCGGAAGACACCCCTCTCGGAAGATGTCCTCCCCGGGAGATCTCCTCCTCGGGAGACGAGGCACACCCCGCCTACGTTCCCCGGCGGACGGCGGCGGCCACCGACACGAGATAGCGCCGGGTGACCAGGTCCTGGAGCAGCCGTGTGAGGGGCCCGCCGGCCCGGGCATACCAGCGAGCGGGCCGCGAGAAGGCAGCGACTTCGAACCAGACGAGCCCATCGGGCTCGCGCCCCACGACGAACGACTCCTCGCCGCACTCGGGGTGCCCGGGGAGGGTGCCGTAGGCGAACCCGATGCGCTCGGCGGCCCGTACGCTCCACACGACGCGGCACGGGATGACGAGGCGCGGGAACGGCAACCTCGGCAGCCGCAGAACGACGAGCGCGGTCCCGCCGGGCACGGCGGGCCCTTCGGGGTACACCCCGAACCCGGCCCCGCGCTGCGCACCCCAGGCCAGCACGTGCGCCCCGGCCCGCTCGAAGGTGTCCTGCCCGTACCCGACGAGAATCCGCCGCCGAAAGGTCCGGTATCCGCCGGGCAGCACGGGGCCTTCCGTCACCCCGACCTCGGCGTAACTGGGCTCCGCCGCAAGTGCACGGCGATAGGCGGTCCGCAGCCGCCGCTTCACAACCATGCCCCGCCCCCCTCCCTCACCACACACCAGAAACGCACGGCACCGCACCCGAACCAACAGCCTCCCGGCGCCCCGTGAATCCGCCGGGACCTCATCCTGCACAGGGGTTACGTTTCAGCCAACCACAGGCGTAACCTCAGCCATCCGGCGGCGTCCTCCCCGCTCCTGACCCGCCGGAACTCCGGCGCCGAGCGCATCCCCGAGCGCGCTGCGGCCCCGGCCGAGAAGCCCCGTCCGCACCCCGACGGGGCTTCCCGCTGAATGCGGGCGTGCCCCCTATTTTGTCGCTGGACGGGGAGGGTCGCCATGAGCGGCATGGCTGTACTGAAAGTGCGCGCAGCGTGCCGCCGGGGCCTCCGCTTCACAAGCGAGTCCGTATCCGTGCGCGGCGTTCCGGTCGACTCGGCAGCTCAGCACGTCACAGCTAGGTGGCGGCGCTGGTGACAAGCTTCACCAGCTGCTCCGTGTCACGCAGATCGGGCAGAACCGCGAACGGCCCGGCGGCGCTCAGGTCCGCCTCGCTGCTCCGCCCTGTAGCCACAGCGACGACCCGCACTCCGTTCGCGAGCCCCGCCTCGACATCGGCCGGCGTATCGCCGATCAGCACCGCTTCCGCCGCTCGTGTCGCGGAGCGCTCCAGGGCGAGCCGCACCAATTGGGCGCGGACGTCGTCGTCTCCCCCGTAGGCCCCGAGATCCCAACGGATATGCCGGTCGAGCCCGAACACGTGCAACTTGATCTCGGATACGGCGCGAACGTTCCCGGACACCACCGTCTGGGTCGCTCCGGCCGCCTCGAGCGCTGTGAGCGCTGCGGCTGCCCCGGGCAGGGCGTGGCCCCGCTCGCGCAGCTCAGTCGACCGTTTTCGGTGCTCCTCGGTCAGGGCATGGGCGAAGGCTTCGAATTCGGCCCGCCCGGTGACCAGCCCGTGAAGCCTCGCGGTCTCCCGGAAGATGACCGGCTCCGTCAGCCCGTCAATCCTCGCCTGCTCCCGCATCGGCCGCCCCGTCACCCGAAGGAAGGCCGCTGCCGACAGTTCCCGGCCCACCCCACGCGTCGAGATCAACGTGTGGTCGATGTCCCATAGCACCAGCACCATGCCCGCCCTTCCCAACTGGCCGTATTTCACAGGCAATGAGAGCAACACGAATGGGCACGATCTGCGCCCGAACGCCACCAATCGCCCTAGGCTGACGGCAAGACCCAGCACACGGGAAGGGACCGGCGCGGAAATGGACTCACCGAGACTCCCGATCGGTGGGCGAATCGCGTACTACCGCATCAAGAACGGTAACCGCACACAGGCAGCCATCGCCGGGCTGAGCGGCATCAGCGAGCGCTACTTGTCCCTCATCGAACACGGCAAGCGCACTCCGTCCGCAACCGTGCTCTCCCGGCTTGCCGCCGCCCTCGACGTACCTGTCTCCGCGCTCCTCACCGAACACAACCCGCCCGAACTTCCGGCCCTGGCCGTCGAGCCTGCGGTCCTGGCCATCGACCCGGCGGTCACCCGCGCCCTCATGGGTTACTGCCCGACCCGCTCCAGTCAGCCGGCGGAGCCCGCGACACTGCGCGATGGAGTCGAGCAGGCCTGGCGGATCTGGCAGACCTCGGAAACCCGTTTCACCGACGTGGCCGCCGTACTGCCCGCCCTCATCGAGGACGTCGAACACGCGGTACGCGTCCACCGGGCGGGCAACGACGCGGAAGCGCGGCGTGAAGTCCTGCGCACCGCCGCCGACTTGTATGGGCTGCTGCGATCCTACTGCCGCCGCACCGGACGCCTGGACCTGTCTCTGATGGTCGCGGACCGGGCCATCCGCGCTGCCGAGGACGCGGACGACCCCCTGCGCCTCGGCACCGCGTCCTGGAATCTGGGCCATGTCCTGCTGTCCGACCCACGTGACGGGGCCGCCGAAGAAGCGGCCGACATCGCACTGCACGCCATCGATCGGCTCAGCCGCGAGACGAAAACCCCGCAGATCAGCGCCATGCAAGGCGCCCTGGAACTCGTCGCCGCCGTCGCCATGGCTCGCCGCCACCAGTGGTGGGAGGCACGTGAACGCCTGACGGAGAAAGCTGCCCCTCTCTCGAAGAAGGCCGGGGAGGGGAACGTGCAACGCACCGTTTTCGGGCCCACGAATGTTGCTCTGCACGCGCTCAGCATCGAGATGCTGGCCGGTGAATCCGCCGAAGCGCTGCGTGTCGCGGACGGGATCGACACCGCCGCCCTGCCTAGCAGGGAGCGGCAGTTCACGTTCACCCTGGAAGTCGCCCGCTGCTATGCCATGCGGCAGGACGACGCGGCGGTCTTCGTACACCTCCTCGCCCTGGAGGAACTCTCGCCCGAAGACCTCTCCCGCAATCCGATGGCGATCGCCCTTGTCACCAACTTGCGCGGGCGAGTACGGCCCACATACCGGCGCCAGATCGTCAGCCTCGCCGAACGCCTCGGCATCACCTGATCCACCCGAACACACAGCTCACCGGAACTCCGTGTTCGGGTCACTGCCGGGATCTGCCCCTACCTTCACTCACACCCCCCATGAAGAAACCGGGTGAAGCAGTGAACTCGCCACGAGACCACCGAGCAGACGGAGCAGGTGCCATGACGGCAATGAACGGCACGAAGTTCTGTGTCTGCTGTGACCAGCCCATCGAGGGCGCCGCCATCAAAGTCGCGGGCGAGAGTCATCTGGCCGCTTCGAGCGGAGCCAGGGCCGACGACTACCGGCATGTCAAGGGCGACCCGGCATGCCGGCGGCGAACCGGCTGACTCCCCGCCCGGCCGAACACTCCCTGGCAGAACCCGGCCGGAACGGGGCCATGCACCTCGACTCACCGAGCGGAGGCATCACATGAGTACCACCCAGCTCGACCCGCAGACCCTCCTCGGCGCCGACACGTACAACAGCGTCGTCCGCGCCATCGTCGACAACAACCCTGGCATGGCCGCGGACTTGGCCGTCAGGATCACCGACCAAGCCGTGCTCTTCGTCATCGCCTCCGCGCAGAACCCGGACGCCTACACCGCGCCCTCGCGCGTCGTGGACGAAGGCTGGCACGCCCTCCTGACCCGCACGTTCGAGTACATGCGGCTCTGCGAGCGGTTCGGCGCCTACGTGCACCACTGCCCCGGCTACGACCCGACGCACTACGACCCGGACATCCTCGACCGAACCCGCGCCCTCATAGAGGCAGCGGGAGGGACCATCGACGCGGAACTCTGGCGGGGCCCCGGTGACGAACTCGTCCCGGTCGCGGCGAAGTGCCAGCACGCTCCGACGTGTGCGATTCGCCCAATGCCCAAGCCCGAGTGGCCGTAGCGCCTAGCTGTATTGATCACGAGCGTTGTTAACGCTGGTTGATCTTGATCATGGCGAAGACCTCCGGTGTGGTGGAGGTGTCTAGGCTCCACACCACGCACGGAGGTCTTCGTGTCCCACCGTAATGCCCGCCTGACCATGCACGGCAGACGGCTGCTGGTCGAACGTGTCCGTTCCGGCCGTCCTGTCGCGCATGTGGCGGCCGAGATGGGCATATCCCGGCCCACAGCCCACAAATGGGTCCGACGTTGGAAGACCGAAGGCGACGCGGGCCTGGCCGACCGGCCCAGCAGACCGGCCACAACCCCGCACCGGACACCGGCCGCACTGGAAGAGCGGGTCTGTGGCCTGCGGCGGACCCGCAAGCTCGGGCCCGCCCGGATCGGCCCGATCGTGGGACTGCCCGCATCCACTGTGCACCGGATCCTCACCCGCCACCGGCTGAACCGGCTTTCCTGGCTCGACCGCCCGACCGGCACCGTGATCCGCCGCTACGAACGCGACCGCCCAGGCGAGCTGATCCACGTCGACGTCAAGAAACTCGGCCGGATCCCCGACGGCGGCGGCCACAAGACCCTGGGCCGTCAGGCCGGCCGGGCAACCCGCTCCGCCATGGGCTTCGACTACATCCACTCCGCCGTCGACGACCACTCCCGCCTGGCCTACAGCGAGGTCCACCCTGACGAGAAGGTCGCGACCTGCGCGGGCTTCCTCACCCGCGCGGCCGCGTTCTTCCACAGCCAGGGCATCCCCCGCATCGAGCGGGTCCTGACGGACAATGCGAGGGCCTACCGCAAGGGCCTGGCCTGGAAAGCCGTCCTTACCGACCTCGGCGCGACCGGCAAACTCACGCGCGCTTACCGGCCGCAGACCAACGGCAAGGTCGAACGCTTCAACCGCACCCTGCTGGACGAGTGGGCCTACCTGCGGCCCTACACCTCAAACGACGAGCGGACAGCGGCCCTGACAGACTTCCTCCACACCTACAACCACCACCGCTGCCACACCGCACTCGACGGACACCCGCCCATCACCCGCGTCAACAACCCTGCGAGTCAATACACCTAGCCTGTGCGTCAGGAGGTAGCCATGGAGAACGAGGAGCGGGAGGAGTGGACGGACCCCCGGTACGCCGAGCTCGTTGAGAACTGGCAACGAGCACAACAGGACCCCGAGGACCGCCGCCCGGCACGGGGCTTCCTCGTGCCGCAGACCGACGCCTGACGCTCAACACCCCGGCCGGCCGAAGAGGCGGCCGGGGCCGCCCACTGCCGCACACGAAAACCGAAGGCCCTGGTCCGGCAGAACAACTGCCGGACCAGGGCCTTCGCACAACATCGCTGGTGGGGGTGGACGGTTTCGGACCGCCGACATCTGCTTTGTAAGTTCGACCAGGCTACGGTTCGGTAGCGCTACCGCACGATCGTGGCGGCCGCTCCGGGCGGCCTGTGGCTACCTTCGTCCGGCGCCGTTGATGTCACGCGTGGATGTCGGTCGGAGCTAGACGAGTAGTTCCGATTGCTGGGTTCTCAGACGTGGGGAGGGTGTCCAACATCGGGTTGTGACGACCGATTTGGACACCCTCTTGACGGCACTGTACGTGCATGTCGATGACCGTCTGAAGACCCTGCGACGGCGCGGACGACCGCCTCGGCTGACCCAGGCGGAACTGGTGACACCAGCGGTGGCCCAGGCCATCCCCGGCTTTCACTGCGAGGCCCGCTGGCTGCGCTTCGCCCACGCCCACCTGCACGGGATGTTCCCGTACCTGCCCCAGCGCCCGGCCTACAACAAGCGCCTACGGGCGGCTCTGCCCCTGGTCAGCCAGACGATCCGGTCCCTGGCCACCGACACCGACCTCTGGCTGGACAACCTGTGGATCGTGGACTCCACCCCCGTTGAATGCGCCCGCTCCCGCGAGACCGTCAAACGCTCCGACCTGGCCGGCTGGGCCAACTACGGCTACTGCCGCTCCCACTCCCGCTTCTACTGGGGCCTGAAGCTGCACCTGGTATGCACCCCGGCGGGCTGCCCGTCACCTGGGCCCCGGCCGACCCCAAGCCCGACGAACGACAGGTCCTGGCCGCCCTCATCGACAACGAACCGCACCTGCCCGCCGACCGTCCCGGCCTGCTCATCCTGGCGGACAAGGGCTACACCGCCGCCGAACTTGACCGCTTCCCGGCCGCCCACGGCATCCACCTGCTGCGGCCCTCCTACCGCAACCGCGGCACCCCACGGCCGGGAGAATCCCTGCTCAAGACCGGTGCGGCAGCTGATCAAGTCGGTCAACGACACCCTCAAAGGCCAGCTCGACCCCGAACAGCACGGCGGACGCACCATCGAAGGCGTCGGCGTCCGCGTGGCCCAGCGGATCCTGGCGATGACCTGCGCCATCTGGCACAACCGCACCATCGACGCACCCATCACCAGGTCACTCATCGCCTACGACCACTGAGCCACAACGGAACTACTCGTCTAGCGCTTCTTGCGAATCTTGCGCTTCTTCTCCTTGGCTTCCTTCTCCTTGCGCTGGGCGACGCCATACACGGACCACGGACCTTGATGGACGGGGCAACGAGAGGTTCCCGTCACCACCATCCGTTGGCACCGTCCCCCCGTCTTGGTCGGCGCTCCGCACTTCGCCATGTTGCTTCCCCCCTCCGGTCGTGTCCGGCAGTGCCTGAAGCTCTAGGCACCGTGGCCTATCGCCTGGCGGGAGGGAAGGCGTGAACATGCCTCGATCGGAGCACAATGGCGCACGTCCATGCCATGAGCTTGGGAAGCTGCGATCACGCGCGGCAGGTGTGGGCGCTGACCCGGGCGAACAGCTGAGGTGAGGCGTCATCAGGCCCGGTTGCATTCTCTGTGGTTCCCCGCGGTTCCCCGCGCGATCCGGTGCACTTGTGGTTCGGTCGTGAGCATCCGCGTCGAGACTTGATGTCGCCTGAGCACGCAGACGAGGCTCCCGCACGAGCTGGCAGCCTGGCATGCCCCACCGTTCTCACAGCAGCGGTGCCGTGCCGCCAGCCGCTGGACCGACCCAGGGGGCTTCTGTCACTGGTGCTCGCTAGGTTGGCTAGAGGTCTGTGACGCAACGCTCGGGGCGTGCGACCCCATGCACTCTGCGTGCCGCAAGTTCCTGTCCTTCCTGCGACGACTCGCCTGACATGGCGTCATTCTTCACTTAGCCTGAGAGCTATATGGCTGAGGGGGGTCCCTTGCTTCACACTCGCATGACGCGTGCACGACTTTACGTCCTCGTGGACTCGTTCGAATCTGACGTACGGCAGATGATCCTGCGGTTCATCCTCGACCACATGGGTGAGACCGAGGCGCTGGGCGACAGCTACGTCCGGGCAGCTGAACGCCGTCACGCTGACGCCACTGACGACGAGCTCTCGATTGTCGAATACCTCGACATGCGTGAGGCGTACGACATTCTGAACCGCCATCGGGAAGCGCTCCCTGTGGAACTGGCCCGGGAATTGCGCCTCGGCACGCCACGGATGGACACCCTGGTGCCGATCCGCAACCGCGTTATGCACGGCCGTCCACTACAAGCTGGTGACGCCGAGAAGGCGGTAAGCGCATGTCGAGAATTTAAGAGCCGATTCTGGCCAACAATGCGCGACACCTTGGACAGGTTGAGTGCTGATCCGGAATGGGAGCCAGCGTTCAATGGAGCAGATCGGCGCTACTCTGACCGAATTCTCCACAACCTTCCGCCATTCGATTACGACGACACTGGCCTTATCGGAAGATCTCAGGCGTGTAGCGTCATAGTGAAGCACCTTTTGAGACGCCGCGAGCCAATGATCACTATTACGGGAGAAGGTGGAATCGGTAAGACAGCTCTCGCTTCTGACGTAGCTTATTCACTCCTTGACAACCCGGATTCCCCTTACGAGTGCATTCTCTGGACTTCGTTGAAGACGGAGCGGCTAACGGCTAACGGAGTCGTTGAGATTGCAGGCGCAGTACGCGATATCACAGGCGCCACTCAGACCTTGGGTAAGGTGCTAGCAGACGACTTCAGGGGCGGCGCTGAAGAGCTAGCCGAAGCTCTCCAAGGTATTGAGACTCTACTTATCATCGACAACCTCGAAACCGTTAGCGGTAGCGAAATCGTAACGTTATATGAAACGCTCCCCGATAACGTCACTTATCTCATGACGAGCAGGATCGGCGTGGGGCAAATCGAGCGCCGCATCCCTCTCCCCCCATTGGAAAAGAAAGACGCGCAGACGCTCTTCAGGTCGTTTGCCAGAGTGCGCGGAGGGCGGGCTGAATTCTTGGCACGCCTGAAACAGGAAACTGTCGAGCAGATTGTCACTCGGCTGCGCTTCAGCCCTTTGGCCATTCGATGGTACGTCCTTTCCGTTGAATCCGGGCGAGAGCCTCATCCCACTTTGACCGATCAGGACGAGTTGATCGACTTCTGTGTCCGGTCGGTCTTTGACGCCCTGACTGAAACGCCAAAAGCTATCCTGTCCGTTCTCTTTGCTCTCGATCGATCTTCGACATTTGACGAGCTGGCAGTCCTGACCGACTCCCCAATCGATGCCCTGAACCTGGCAGTTAAGGAGCTAAGCGCGGGTTCGCTGGTAAGCCAGAAGCCAGATCCCGATGACGAGTTGATTTCACGAGTTCAGATAACTGAAGCGGCTCAACACTTCCTGCGTCGAGTCGCGCCGCCGCCAAAAACTGACATCAGCAGGACACTGCTGCGAGAGCAGGAATTCAAGCGCTCAGAGGAGCAGCGCCGTACGGATGAGAGTAAGCGTCAACTCGCCCCCAACGTTGTAAGGGTTCGTTCGCCGCATGACGAGCCCACAGCCCATCTGCTGCGGCTCGCGTTGGCGCAGTCGCGCGCGGGGTCAATCGGCCGTGCTCAGAGTTATCTCACGCGTGCCCGGGCGCTGAATCCCGAGTTCTGGGAGGTAGATCGTGTGGAAGCCTTCATCCTCTCCCAAAACGACCAAATCGACCAGGCTAGCTCCCTTTACCGCTCGGCCTTGCGTAAGGCTGACGAGTCCGGTACTGCTGTGATCTCCTACTACTTTGCGGGGCACCTTGCCGGGCGCGGCCACGACGTGGACGCTGCCCTACCTCTGGCCGAGTCAGCACATAGGCACTTTCAAACTGCTGACACCGCACAGCTACTGGGCAAAATCAATCTGTGGGCCCGCAATTACGAAGAGTCCCAGATTCACCTTGAATGGGCTCTGGAAAACATGACTGGTCGAGGAAGGCTTCGACTGATCATCCTCACCAGTCTCGTCGATTCTTGGCGCAGGTGGTCTGAGTCGCTACTTGACGATGATCGGCGGCCCGTAGAAGCGGCTCATAAGGCGTCGGCAGGGTTCTCTCAAGGAATTAAGGAGCTGGACTCCGGGGCCTGGGATCAACGACTAGCCGAAATGCTTCTTGAGAGCGCGAATGCTTTCCTGCGATCGATTGGCGAACTCGGCCTGTTCCCGCACGCTTTCGATAATGATTCGGTCCGTATCCTGAAAGGGGTGAAGCGTCATGCTGTCCTGTTTGAGCGCTGCGCTGCCTGGCGTCACTTTCCCGGTCGGGTCGGCGGGCTGTATCGCCTATCAGGCATCAGTGAAGAAGTGTCGAGCCTTTGCGAGGACTTGGTGAATGTGGCCAAGCCGAAACTAGGCGGTAGTTCAGATGTGCCGCCCCGCGGAATTGTCAAGGCATGGCGCGGGACTTACGGTTTCATCTCGCACCCAGACTATCCCAGCGATGTGTTTTTTCCGGGGGCGGCAGTCCAAGAAGGGCACGGCGTGAAATGGGACTCTCTTAACCCCGTTGGCGTGCACGTCGTTTTTGAAGTCGACGAGCATGGTAAAGGGGATCGTCCACGCGCCAACTACGTATCCCCTATCTCCGTAGACGAGTAGCCGGGATGCGACGCCATTAGCGCGCGGTCGGTGGAGCGGATTTAGGCTGGAGCTGCTTTGGCCCGAGTGATCATGGCCCCTTAAGCTTCCGGCGCGTCGGGCAGTCTGTGGACCTGCCCGTAAAGCACGGCGCTGGGGCCATGATCTTCGAGGCTCGCACCAAAGTGGCTGCCTAAAGCCGTGGAGGCGACCGCCCCAGCCACGACGTATCCCTTCTTTGACATCAGGTGGCTCGTCGCCATCCGCGCGGCACGGGCACCGGCCGGGCCAGAGCGGGGCGGAGACAGGAGCGCAGGCCCGGCCGGGGGCCGGGCCGCGCGCGGGGAGCGGAGCGAGCCGCCCTGATGAAGTAGAGAAAGTTCCACCGCGTACGTCGTCTTGTGGGGACAGGCCAGGACTGTTGCCATGTTGGTTGGGGGGGGTGGCACGTCGACGCCGGGGGGGGGCTTGCGTGAGCGATCTGAAGATCACAGTCTGGAAGCGGTACGGGCATGATCGGCTGTATGTGAACCTGCCGAACGGGGTCGCCGTCGCATTCCTCGACCGGCACACCGGCAAGGTCACCATCCTGAGGGCGGAGTATCGAACTGCCGCTACTGAGGCTCTCGTTCAGTACCTTCCCGCTTCCGAACCCGCTCCTCCACCTCGTCCCGATGTGCGGCCTCTGCCAGAGCTCAGGCGGGAGGACGATCTCGCCCTTTGGCCGCCGGGCAAGGCTTTGCGGGACAAGCTCCGCAGCGAGGGACCTGGACCCTGGAAGCGCTTTGTGGACCTGCTTCTGCGCCGCAAGACCGAGTGGGACTCCTGGCGCAAGGGGCTCGCCGGCGAGAAGCGTGTGGGGCGGGAGCTGCGGCGATTATCCGTTGACGGCTGGTTCGTGCTGCACTCCGTACCGCTGCCGCGGGAGGTCGATATCGATCATCTCCTCATCGGGCCCGGCGGAGTGTTCAGCATCAACACCAAGCGGCATCCCGACAAGGATGTCTGGGTCGGTGACGACGTGGTCAAGGTCAATCACGGCAGGCCTCAGCCCTACCTGCGAAAGAGTCGTGCCGAAGCCAGGCGCGTGCAGCGGGTGTTGGAGCGCTACTGCGACTTCGAGGTCCCGGTGACACCGGTCCTGGTGTTCGTCGACATCCGCCGCCTGGACAAGGTCGCCACCTTGCTCGACGTCCGGGTCTATGAGGAGCGGGCGGTCTCCGCGCTCGGCCCTCTCACGGGAGTCTTCCAGCCGGAACAGGTGCGGCAGCTGTACGAGGTCGCCCGTCGCAAGGCCGTATGGGAGAACGCCTGAGGCCGGCCGGGGTCAGCTCGCGTCGCTGAGGCGTCGGCCGTCGTGGGTGCGAACGTACGGCCCGCTGTCGCGCAGCGCGAGGCCGTCAGCCGCATGGGCCGGCTGCTCAGGAGGCGGCCCGAGCGTGGATGACCATGAACGTTGATGGCGTCGGATCAGGACGTCAAAGGCCCCCCGCCATGATCGGCGAGGGGCCTTCGCAAAACATCTGGTGGGCGTGGACGGTTTCGAACCGCCGACATCTGCTTTGTAAGAGCAGCGCTCTACCCCTGAGCTACACACCCGTGGATGAGGGAACAGCGTACATGGCCCACGGGGTGCCGCCGCAAACCCGATCCGGGGTGGGGGTAGCACCACCCCTGTTTCGGTAGCAGGCTCCAGCGCGCTCGGGCGGTGCGGTTCGTACCGTGGGGGTACGGGCACCGCCACGTCACCGGGGGAAGATCACCATGGCATTTCGCTGTCGCACCGCGCTGGTCGCTGCCGTCGGGGCCGGGAGCCTCTGCTTCGTGCTCGCGGGGTGCGGGAGTTCGGACGCGTCGGACGCTCCCGTCGAGCACAAGAGTTTCGCCTTCGGTGGGAAGGCGCTGACCATTGATGCCGGGCACTCCACCGTCCTCGTTACGCCCGCCGATGTGACGGACGTCCAGGTCTCGCGGCAGGTCGACGGGTGGGTCGTCTTCGGCAACGGGCCCGATGCCGGCTGGGGGCTCAGCGGCGGCACGCTGAGTCTCGGCGTGAAGTGCAGCGGGGTGATCAAGAACTGCAGTGCCCGGCACGAGGTGAAGGTCCCGCGCGGCGTCGCGGTCACCGTGCACAACGACGACGGGCGCGTAGAGGCGAGCGGGTTCGACACCCCGCTGGTCATCGCCTCCGACAACGGGCGGATCAGCGTCAAGGACTCCTCCGGGCCGCTGGACCTGACGTCCAAGGACGGGCGCATCGACGGACAGGGGATCCGCGCCAAGAGCGTGCGGGCCAGTTCGGACAACGGCCGGGTGGCGCTCGCCTTCGCCGCCGTGCCGGACAGCGTGGTGGCCACCAGCGACGACGGCCGGGTCGACCTGGCCGTACCCAAGGACACGTACAAGGTCGCCACCCGCGCCGACGACGGCCGCGTCGATGTCACCGTGGGCCGCTCCGACTCCAGTACGCATCTGCTCACCGCGCGGAGCGACAACGGCCGGGTCCGCGTCCACAACAGCTGACCCCTTCATCCTCGGCAGCTGAACCGCCCGGGCCGAGAAAGGGCCCCGATATCAGAGGGGGAACCATGAACTAACCGGCCGGTGTGTTCGTCCTTACCAGGTGGGAGAATGGACCGGGCAGGGCGACACAGCACGGGAGAGGGATGTGACGGCGACACACGCGCGGCCGTACAGCAGAGCGGGTGCCACCGTCCGGGACGTGCTGGTGCTCATCGCGTTCCCCGTGGTGCTCGGCGCCGCGGTGCTGCCCGGCGCGTTCGCCGGAGGCGGTACGCGCCGCTGGTTCGGCGGGCGCGGCGAGAGCCTGCGCGCCGACGCCCAGGCGGCCAAGGACGCGGCGGCTGCCGCGTTCTACGAGCTCGACACCGCCCAGCGCGATCTGCGGATCTCCATCGAGACGATCACGGCCGTCGACAGCTCGCCCGGCGCCCGCCGCGCCGTCGACGACTTCGCGGCCCTCGGGCGCCGTATCGACGAGGTCTCCAACCAGTACATCAACGCCGTCGACGCCCACGACCTGGACCGGGACGACCTCGACGCCTCCGTCGCCTCGCGGGCGCGGGCCGAACTGACCGCCGCCAAGGACGAACTCGTCCGCGTGAAGGGCGAGCTCGACCGCTTCGAGCAGAACCTGCGGCCGCTCCTCGACACCGCCGAGACCCAGCTCGCCCGGCTCGCCCCCGCCGTCGAGCGCGCCCGGCACGCACTGCTCGGCGCCAGTACCGCCCTTGACGCGGTACGCGCCTCGGGCCTGCGCGCCGACGAACTCGCGGCGCGGCTCGCCGCCCTCGGGCCGGAGCTGACCAAGCTCAACGAGGGCGCCGGGCGGCACGGCGTGCCCGAGACGCTCCAGCGCGCCGACCGGGTGCTGCGCGACGCCGAGGCCGTAAGGGCCGAGGCCGAGCAGCTGCCCGCGAAGGCCGCCGAGATCGACCGCCGGCTCGTATCCCTGCGCACCCGCGCCCAGGCGCTCACCACCCGGGCCGGCGGGGTCGACCCGGTGCTCAGCGAACTGCGCCGCCGCTTCGCCGCCGCCTGCTGGCAGGACCTCCAGCAGGTGCCCGAGCAGGCCGCCGTCTCCGTACGGCAGGCGGAGGAGAAGCTCAAGGAGGCGGCCAAGGCGCGCGAGGAGCAGCGCTGGGCGGATGCGACGTCCCGGCTCAGTACGGTGCGCGCGCTGCTCAACTCCACGGACGAGGCCGTCTCGGCCGCCGGTGACCGGCTGCAGAAGCTCAACGCCGTGGCGAAGGACCCGCAGCAGGAGATCCAGCGCACCCGGTTCGCGATCCGCGACGCCCAGCGCCTGGCGATGTCCGGCCGCAACACCCCTGATCCCCGTCACGCAAGGCCCCTGGACGATTCGGTGGCCCGCCTGGAGCGGGCGATCGCCACGCTGGAGGGCAGGCACCCGGACTACTGGCACTTCCTGACGGAGACGGACGCCGTGCGGCGGACCGTGGCGGATGTGGTGTCCCGCATCCGGGAGGAGCTCGGGCACGGAGCGTGAGCGCTCCGCGGGGGGGCGGGTATTCGAGTGCCGGCCGGCCCGAGCCTCGGCCCCTTCGGGGGCGGACCGTGAGTGGTTGCTCGCGCAGTTCCCCCGCTCCCCCCAGCACCATGCGCCCACGCGGCGGAGCCGCACGATGACACCGCCCCGCGCCCCTGGCGGCATGCGCCCACGCACCCACGAGCCCGCTGAGTTGATAGGGGCCATCAGCGGGCGGATGCTGGAGTACGTACGCCCTGCGTGCCCACCGATAGGGACAGCGATAGGGATGAGGAGGGCCCACTATGGCCACCCACGCGATCTCGCAGCGCCTCCATCACAGCCGGGTCTCGCTCAACGAGCATCTGCCGGTCGACCACCGCCTCAACCGCGTCTACCGCTTCGGCGCCGGGGCGATGGGGGTCGTTCTGCTGGTCTTCGGCATTCTCGGACTGGTCCATCAGATCGGGTTCTTCGACACCGGCGGTGACCGGGTCGCCGGGCTGAACACCAACGGCGCGCTGAGCGTGCTGTCCATCGTCGTCGGTGTGCTGCTCCTGTACGGAATGGTCAAGGGCGGCAACTTCGCGTCGACGCTCAACATCACGCTCGGCATCCTGTTCCTGATCAGCGGGTTCGTGAACCTCGCGCTGCTCGACACCTCGCACAACTTCCTGGCCTTCAAGATGCAGAACGTGCTGTTCAGCTTCGTGGTCGGGCTGCTCCTGATGGTGTTCGGGATGTACGGGCGGGTCACCGGCTTCCTGCCGCACGACAACCCGTACTGGAAGGCGCGCCACGAGCACGCCGACGATCTTTGAGCCGGTTACGGCGCCGCGGCCGCGCCCGGGATGCCTGAAGCTCCCGGGCGCGGCCATGCCCGCTCTGCCCGAGCCCGACCACGCCAGCCGTCGCGATTAATTGGTAATTAATCAGCACTTGTGCAACTCTTTACCTCGCCAAGGGTAAGCATTGACCGACGTCGAGGTCGGGCCGAGCGAGGGAGTGCACCACGTGAGCGAGGCCGCCTACATCGGGCGCGGGGTCCACCGGACCGCCGTCGAGGGCCTGGCCCTGAAGATCTTCGACGGTACGTACGACGAGGGCGACACCCTCGAACTGCCCGCGCTCATGGCCGAGTTGGGGGTCAGCCAGACCGTGCTGCGCGAGGCCGTCAAGGTGCTCACCGCGAAGGGGCTGCTGGACGCGCGTCAGAAGCGGGGCACGTTCGTACGGCCCCGCGCGGACTGGAATCTGCTCGACAGCGACGTCCTGCGCTGGAAGCTGGCCGCCGGGGCGCCGCACGACTTCTTCGCCGACGTCCTCGAACTGCGCCGCGCGATCGAGCCGGCCGCCGCCTCCCTCGCCGCCGAGCACCGCACGGACGAGGATCTGGCCGCCCTGGACGACGCGCTCGACGCCATGCGGGCGGCCGGGAGCGATCCCGTACTCGCCGTGCGGGCCGACACCTCGTTCCACACCGCGCTTCTCAGCGCCTCGCACAACCGGTTCTTCGTCCAGCTGCGCCGGGTGATCGTGCCCGCGCTCGTGGCTCGGGGCCGGCACGGGCGCGCCCACGGTCAGGAGGACCCGGTACCGGCGCACGCCGAGGTCGTCCGCTGCGTACGGGAGGGCGATGTGGACGGCGCGTACATGGCCGTGCTCGAACTCCTCGACCTGTCCCTGCGCGACCACCCCTGATCCCCACGAACCCGAGCCCCAGGAATCCGGTCTCCACGAACCTGGTCTCTATGAGCCCGAGAGGAACCCCATGGGCTCGGGCACGAGGTGCGCTGGGCGGGCGCGGTCGGCGACGACGAGGCGGGCGAGCTCGCGCTCTGCCTGCCCGACGGTGCCCCGGACGACGCCGAGCTGCGGGCGAATTTGACCCCTCCGGGCCGGGCCGCGGCGGTGGCCCGGCCCGGAGGTCTGCCCCCTGGGGCCGGAGGCGGACGGGCCTCCGGCCCCAGGCACGTCGCTCCGCGGGGGTCGGGGGGCGGGTGTTTGGGTGCGGGCCGGCTGCGGCCGGGCACTCCCCCATGTTCTCGGCTTCGCTCAAGCAGGGGGACCCCATGAACAGGGGCCCTCATCGCCGCGGAGCCGCACCATGTCACAGCCCAGCGCCCCTGAAAGGAGCGCTGTACCGCACCCGGCTTCCGCCGGCCCGCTTAGTCTTGGGCCATGCCTCGCTATGAGTACCGCTGCCGCCCCTGCGACGACACATTCGAGCTCAGCCGCCCCATGGCCGAGTCCTCCGCCCCGGCAACCTGCCCCGCAGGCCACGCCGACACGGTGAAGCTGCTCTCCACGGTGGCCGTGGGAGGCTCTGCCAAGTCGGCCCCGGCCCCGTCCGCCGGTGGAGGCGGCGGGTGCTGCGGAGGCGGCTGCTGCGGTTGATCCGTCTGAGCGGGCTCACGGGAGCGCGCCTTCAGGGGCGCGGGGCTGTGTCATTGTGCGGCTCCCCCGGGTGGGAGCGATCAGCCACAACCGGCCGCAGACGAACAGGCCCCCGCCCCGCGGAGCTACCTCCGCCGCGACAGGGTCAGACCGTCCGCCACGGTCAGCATCACGCTGTCCATCCGCTCGTCCGCGGCGACATGCTCGTTGAACGCGCGGATCGCCGCGGCCGCCCCCGTCGCCTCCGGGTCCAGGACCCGTCCGTGGAACAGCACGTTGTCCGCGGCGATGACCCCGCCCGGACGCAGCCGCGGCACCAACTCCTCCCAGTACGCGATGTAGTTGCCCTTGTCCGCGTCCAGGTACGCGAAGTCGATGTGCGGCTCGGCCGGCATCGCCCGCAGGGTGTCGAGGGCCGGCGCGATCCGCAGTTCGATGCGGTCGGCGACGCCCGCCTTCGCCCAGGCCTCCCTGCCGTACGCCGTCCACTCCTCGGAGACGTCGCAGGCGATCAGCTTCCCGTCGGCCGGGAGCGCCTGCGCCATGGCCAGCGCCGAGAAGCCGGTGAAGGTGCCCACCTCGACGACGTGGCGGGCGTTCACCAGACGTACCAGGAAGGCGAGGAGCGGGCCCTGCTCCTCGGCCGACTGCATGCCCGCGACGTCCGGGAGGCGCTCGTACGTCGTCTCCACGAGCCCACGCTGCACCGCGTCCAGGGGCGGGTTGTGGGCCAGCATGTACGCGTACAACTCGTCAGTGATTTTGGTGCTGTTTCCCTTGGTCATGCGGCGACCGTACCCAATCCCGGGCGCCGAGGAAGCGGCGCAGGACCTCCTCGCCCGCGAGCACCCCGCACTCGGTCAGGGCCTCGGTGCGCGGGCCCTGCCAGCCGGCCTCGGCGAGCTCTCCGTGGCCCGGGCGCCAGCCCTGGTCGGCGGCGAGCAGCAGGTCGGCGTCGAGGAGCGAGTCCCCTGCGGCCAGGGTGAGTTCGGCCCCGGTGCGGCGGGCGACCTCGCGGACCGCCGCGCTCTTGGTGAGCGGCTTCGGCACCGCGTAGATCTTGCGGCCCTGGAGCGAGACCGTCCAGCCGCGCGGCTCGGCCCAGGCGGCGAGCTCCTTGACCCACTCCTCGGGCAGCAGCTCCCGCTCGACGACGAGATACGCGAAGAGGTCCTCGGCGACCCGCTCCTTGCGGAGCCAGCCCGGGTCGGCGACGGTCCGCAGATGGGCCCGCACCTCGTCCAGGGAGGCGCACTCGGCGGCGATGCGGCCGGTCACCTCGCGCGCCCAGTCCGGGTCGGACACGCCGTTCACGAGCAGGTGCCCGCCATTGGCGCAGATCGCGAACTCCGAGGCGGGGCCCGGGAGTTGGATGCGCTGGTACTGCTTGCGGGTGCGGGTCGTGGTGGGCACGAACACGGTGGCCGACTTCAGCTCGGCGAGCAACTGCGCCGCGCGTTCGGTGACGTACGAGAGGGGCTTGTGCTCGTGGACCTCGACGCAGAGCAGGCGTGGCGCCCGATGGTCGGGCATAGTGAGGGCGAGGGCGGCCGCCGAGTAGATCAGGGTGCGGTCGAGGTCGCTGGCGACCAGCGTCACGGGGGTGCTCACTTGGCCGCCACCGCCTTGCCGTCGGCGCCGGTGGCGCCCCGCGTGTACTGGGGGTGGATCAGGCCGACGCAGCTGTACGGCAGGCCGTCCACCTCCTCGACGGGCACGCCCCGCTGTTCGGCGAGCAGCCTCACATGGTCGAGGTCGGCCCCGGCGCCCCGCCCGGCGAGGATCTTCCACGGGACCCGGCGGAGCAGCACCCGGGTGGTCTCACCGACGCCGGGCTTGACCAGGTTGACGTCGTGGATGCCGTACTCCTCGCTGATCCGCTCGACGGCCGCCCAGCCCTCCCAGCTCGGCGTGCGGTCCGCGTCCCACAGGGCCTTGGCCTCGCGGTCCACGTCGGCCGCGACCTCGTCGAAGCGGGCGGCGACGGCGTCGAGGAAGCCGCCCGAGACGTCGGCTCCGGCCAGCTCGCGGTAGAACTTGGCGCCGTGGAAGTCACTGGGACCGATGAGGTCCTGGCGTAGGACGGTGCGCGAGATCAGCCCGGACACGGTCGAGTTGAGGCAGGCCGACGGGATCAGGAAGTCCTCGCGGGTGCCGTACGTCCGCACACAGGACCCGGGGTCGGCGAGCACCGCGATCTCCGGGTCGAAGCCCTCGAACTCGGGGAACTCCCGGATGGCCGCGGCCAGTTCGCGGGTGATGGCGCCCTTGCCCGTCCAGCCGTCGACGAACACGACGTCGGCCGGGTCGTGGTGGGCGGCCAGCCAGCGCAGCGCGTTCGGGTCGATGCCCCGGCCGCGCACGATGGACACCGCGTAGTGCGGCAGGTCGAGGCCGTGGCGGTGCCGGGCCCAGCGGCGCATCAGGACGCCGACCGGCGTACCGGCGCGGGCCAGCGAGACCAGCACCGGGCGGGGGGACCGCTCGGCCAGGACGGTCTCGGCGACCACCCCGACGGCCTGCGCGATCCGGTGCGCCGAGGTGTCGAGCGCGGCGCGGAACAGCTCCTGGTACTGCGGGCTCGGCTGGTACTCGACCGGCAGCGACTCCGCGTAGTGCGCGCCGCCGCTCTGGATGGCCTCCTCGCGCTCCTCGGTGGGCGCTTCGAGCTCGACCCCGGACAGGTCCTTGAGCAGCCAGCCGACCTCGTCGGGCGCGTAGGAGGAGAAGGCGGGCCCCCTGAGGGGTTCGGGCAGCGGCTCGGGCATGGGGGCACCTTCGGGTACGTACGAGGGCAGCACGGCGAGCACGACGTGCGGTATGTGGGCGGCGAGCTGGGCCAACAGGCCGTCGGGAGCGTGCAGTTGGGGAGTGTCGGCGGCCGAGTCGACGACGGCTATGACCGCGTCGAAGCCGTTGCCCGCGACGTTGTACGCGTACCGCTCGCCGGGCCCGTCGGCCGGGTCGTCGTGCGCGGGGAAGGCGAGGCGGGTGCGTATGGCGTACCCGGGATCGTCCACGGCGAGCACGGGCGAGCGGGTGGTGGTGGAGTAGCGCACCTCGGCGTGGCCGAGCTCTTCGAGGGCGACGGCGAGGCGGAGCGGCGCGTACATCAACTCCTCGAAGCCGAGGACGAGGACGCGGGGCCTGTCGGGGGTCCCTGCGCTCACCGCGCCGGCCAGCCGGGCCGCCATCTCCGGCAGGGCCGCCTCCAGCTCGCTCCGGTGGGCCGGGGTGAATCCGTGCCGCCCGCCGTCGGGAAGGCCCGCGGGCCATCCGAGGTCGACACGGCGGGCATACGACATCGACCGGTGAGCACCGCTCTCCCGAAGCGGTGCTTCCACCTCCGGCTCGGACCTGGCCGATTCGAACTCCTCGACCAGCGCCCGCCCCTTCTCCAGCACCCCCTCCGGCAGCCGCACCGTCCCCGACGCCGAGGCGATCAGGTCGACACGGGCGCCTGTCTCCGCCGCGAAGGCGGTGAGGCGGTCGCGGTCCTCCGGGGAGCGCATGTCGACCAGCGCGACGATCACATAGTGGTCGCGCGGATGGCGCGCGTGCAGGTCGCGGATGGTGTTCAGGACCGTGTTGCCGGTCGAGAACTCGTCGTCGACCAGGACCAACGGGCCCTGTCCTGCGAGGAGTCGGGGGTCCTCGGGCAGCAGGAGGTGGGAGGTGGCGTGGGAGTGGGACTCCTCGAAGCCGCCCGCCGTCGCCACGCCGTCGACCGGGCGGCGGGTCGAGTGGAGGCAGGGGGCGAGGGCGAGGCCGTCCGCGACCGAGTGCCCGAGGCCCGTCGCGGTCTCGGCGTACCCGAGCACCACGGCCCGCGCGGCCGCCTCCACGCCGAGCAACTCCCGTACGCGCAGGCCGAGTTCGTACCCCGTACGCCACACCACGGAGGGGCTCTGCGGCACGTGCTTGCCCAGCACGTTCGAGACAAGGAGATGGGCGCGCTTCGGGTTGCGGCGCAGGGCGAGCCCGAGCAGGCCGCTCAGGTCCTCGTCCCCGACGAGCTCGACTCCGAGCCGCTCGGCGACCCATGTTCCCGACCACTCAACCACGTTGCTGTGTCTCTCTGTTGGTTCGCACTGATCGTTCGTACTCGTCGTTCGTGCCGGTGATGCGTACGTCAGCCGGCCAGGCCGGCCGCCAGCAGGTCCACGAAGCCGACGTCCTCGGCGGCGACGCCGAACACCTCGGCCCGAAGGAGGGTGCGCTCGGCCCAGGCCCGGTGCGGCTTCACCTCGTTCATCTTGTTCGTGTACGCCGAGCGCAGCACCCCGCCGCCGCCCCGCTCGGGCCGCAGGATGTCCTGGGCGTCGCTGAACTCCTCGTGGCTGACCACGGACAGGGCGTGGACGGGCACCACGTGCGAGGGGTGGATGCAGGTCTTGCCGAGCAGGCCGTTGGCCCGGTCGAGCTCGATCTCGCGGAGCAGCCCGTCCAGATCGTGCTCGATCAGCGCGGTGCGCAGCTCCTCGACGCGGCCTTCGAGGAAGGGGCTGCGGCGCAGCTGGGGCTTGAACATCCGCTCCTGGACGCGGAAGTACTCCCACACGGGCCCGGTGATGGTGAAGCCGCTGCCGTCGGCCCGGCCCAGCACGTTCACCACGTCCGCGATGACTCCGGCCACGATCTGCACGTCGTACGCCGTCATGTCGGGCGAGCGGCGCAGACCGTAGGTGGAGCAGAAGTCGGTGACGCCGAGGCGCAGCGCGAGGATGCGCTCGCGGTACTTCTCCACCGTGCGCGCGATTCCGGCCAGGGTTTCGGCCCGGGTCTCCAGGTGGAGCAGCTGGGGCGATTCGAGCACGGGCATGGCGAAGAGGCGGCGGCCGCTCGCGGACTCGGCGCCGGTGAGCGCCTCCAGGAAGTCGATGCCGCGCTCCTCGGTGAACTTCGGCAGGACGAAGCCGCAGAGCAGGCGCGCGGAGTCGCCGAGGCGTTGCACCAGGTCCGGTATCTGGAGGGGCTCGCGGACCCGCACGAAGAGCAGCGGGACCTCCTCGCCGCGGGCGTCGAGATCGGCGAACTGGCGGACCAGATTGGCCTCGGCGGCCACCACCTCGGCGTCGTCGATCGAGTCCTCCAGGCAGAGCACCATGGACACGACACCGCGGGCGGCCTGCTTCAGGACGTCGTCGGCGAGAGTGGGCCTGGTCGCCGGGCTGTACAGGGTGGCGCCGAGGGCGGCCGACAGCACGCGTGCGGACGAGCCCGCGGTGAACTCGCAGGGCTCACGATGGAAGAGGTTCTTCCGCGCAGCCGGCGGGACGTGCCCGAAATGCCGCATATACATCCCCCGTACTGCCGGACGGCCGAGAATTTGGGTGGCCGGTAATAGTACGTAGGAACACGTGTCAAGAGTTCCCCAAGTGCATGAAATCCAGGTAACTCGTCTGCATCATTCGGCCCGTGCACACGCGGCGAGTACGCCGCGGGACGTACCCGGCCGGGCCCCGCGTTGTCCGCGAGGGCCGCGGGAAGGCAGGATGACGGGCATGACGCACGCGATGCTGAAGGGATCGAACGTCCCGCTGGAGGCCCCGGCCGTACGGGCCGTGCTCCGCTGGTCGCCCGGCGCCGACGTCCCGGACGTGGACGCCTCGGCGCTGCTGCTCGCCGCCGACGGCCGGGTGCGCTCGGACGAGGACTTCGTCTTCTACAACCAGCCGCGCCACCCCTCGGGCCTGGTGCGCCGGCTCCCCAAGAAGCGTGTCGCGGAAGGCCTCACCGACACGGTCGAGGCCGATCTGGCCGCCCTCGACCGCTCCGTCGACCGGGTGCTGATCACCGCGTCGTCGGACGGCGCGACCTTCCGTGCCGTCCGCGATCTGCGGATCCTGCTGTTCGACGCGGCGGTTTCGGGGGCCGATCCGGTCGCCCTGTTCGACGTGAAGCCGGAGACCGGCGAGGAGACCGCGATCATCTGCGGCGAGCTGTACCGCCGCGGCGACGGCTGGAAGTTCCGCGCGGTGGGCCAGGGGTACCCGACCGGCCTGGTCGGCCTCGCCACCGAGTACGGCATCTCCGTGGACGACGGCGAGGGCAGCGACAGCGCGCGGAGTGCGCCCAGTGCGCCGTCCGTGCCCCAGCCGCTGCCGCAGCACGCGGCCGAGCCCTCCTACGGCTATCCGCATCCCGCACCTCCCGCCCGGCCGCCCCTCGCGCAGCCGTCCTACGGCTATCCGCAGCCGGCCTCGCCGCAGCCCGCGTACGGCTACCCCCAGCCCGCGGCGCCCGCGCCCGACCCCACGTTCGTACTGCCGCCCATGGGGCCGCAGTTCATCCGCCCGTAGGCCGCCGCCGGCCGCGGCTCAGGCCTTGGTCTTGTAGCCCCGGCCCCATTGCAGGCCCCAGCCGTACAGGCGGTCCAGCTCGGCCTGGAAGCCGTACACGAACTTCACCTCGCGCCGCACCACCATGTCGCCCTTGATGTTCTCGATGGAGACCACGGCGCAGGAGCGGGCCTCGGGGGCGCGCTCGTCGAGCTCGATCTCGATGCGCGGGCCGTTGCTCGGGTAGAGCGTCACCTTGGCGTGGGTGCGGTCGAAGGCCGGGGTCTGGTCGTAGATGTAGACGAAGACGAGCAGGCGCTTTATCTCGGCGCGGTGGTCCAGATTGACGAAGATCGTCTCGCCGGAGGCCGAGCCGAAGCGGTCGTCGCCGCTGCACTCCACGTAGGGCGCCTTGTTGGTGGCGCCGAAGAAGTTCCCCAGCGGCTGGACGACGCCCTTGCTGCCGTCCTGGAGTTCGTACAGGCAGCCCAGGTCGAGGTCGACGTTGACCATGGACTGGGTGTGGCCCTGGACCATCTCCGGCTTGAAGAACTTCAGCGGGTGGCGCAGCAGCCGCCCGCTCTGGTCGGGCTTGCCCCCGAAGTCCGAGGTACGCATCCGCCAGGACAGGTTGACCCGCAGGCTGCCGGTGTTGGCGCCCTGCTTCCCGAGCGAGACCGTGTTGTGCCGTCGGGTCAGCTCGATCGTGTTGGTCGCCGCGCTGCCCGAGTCGAACTGTGAGGCCCTGCCCCGCCACAGGCCGTCCCAGAACGCCATTGCCCCCACCCCATAGGTCCGTGAACTGTCCCCGCACGCAAAGCTCTGCGGGGCGGCCGGCGAGGCCGAGGCCTCGTGACCGCCCCGCAGAGAGCGTTCCTCATTCGAAGGCGGATCACACGCCCGAGGGCGTGCGCTCCGGAAGCACCGGGGTCACACCCCGGAGCCGACTTCGGCCCGTTCGTTGGAATCCTCGCCGCCGTCCGCCGCGAGGCGCCGGTTGCGGCGCACGGAGGACCAGAAGGACCAGACGATCAGGAGTACGCCGACGGAACCGGTGATGACCTCCTGGATCTCGTACTGGATGGTGACCAGGAGGATCACGGCCAGCGCACCGATCGCGTAGTGCGCGCCGTGCTCCAGGTAGACGTAGTCGTCGAGGGTGCCCTGGCGGACCAGGTAGACGGTGAGCGACCGGACGTACATCGCGCCGATGCCGAGGCCGAGCGCCATCAGGACGATGTCGTTGGTGATGGCGAAGGCGCCGATGACGCCGTCGAAGGAGAACGACGCGTCCAGGACCTCCAGGTAGAGGAACATGAAGAACGCGGCCTTGCCGGCCATGACGACCGCAGAAACCTTGCTGCCGGTGCGCTCGGCCTCTTCCTCCGCCTCCTGCTCACGCTCCTCGTCCTCTTCGAGACGGTTCTCGAAGTAGCCGGAGAGCCCGCCCACGACGAGGTACGTGATCAGGCCGGCGATGCCGGAGATCAGCACGGTCTGCGCCTTGTCGACGTGCGCGCCGCCGTGCTGGTGGGCCTGGGTGGCGACCGTCATGGAGGCGATGAGCAGGGCGATCATGGCGATGCAGACCGACAGCATGTCGATCTTGCCGAGCTTGGCAAGCGGGCGCTCCAGCCAGGCGAGCCACTTGATGTCGCGGTCCTCGAAGATGAAGTCGAGGAAGATCATCAGCAGGAACATGCCACCGAAGGCGGCGATCGACGGGTGCGCGTCCGTCACCAGCTGCTGGTAGCGGTCGGCGTCGTTCAGCGCCAGGTCGACCGCGTCGAACGGGCCGATCTTGGCGCTGATCGAGACGATGACGACGGGGAAGACCAGGCGCATGCCGAAGACGGCGATGAGAACGCCGACCGTGAGGAAGATCTTCTGCCAGAAGGCATTCATCTTCTTCAGGATTCCGGCGTTGATCACCGCGTTGTCGAAGGACAGCGAGATTTCCAGGACCGCCAGGATGGCCACCACCCCGAAGGCGGTCCACCCGTCGTAGAGCACGGCCAGGGCCAGGCCGATCGCGGTGATCGCGAACGACCAGCCGAAGGTTTTCAGAAGCACTGACTTCCCCATCGTGTAGAGCGGGCCGACCCGACGAAGAGCGGGTCTCCCCCCGCACCGCGCACGGCTTTACGCTGCTGTCTCCCGGGGGCGGGCCCCGGGCCCCTTACAGGGACCGCCCCGGACGGCGCACGACTTGAAGGCAACCGGGCGATCTCTTTAGGAGACGTTGACCCCGAAGTCTAGAGCGATGCCCCGCAGACCCGATGCGTACCCCTGACCAACTGCACGGAACTTCCACTCGCCGCCGTACCGGTACAGCTCGCCGAAGATCATCGCGGTCTCCGTGGAGGCGTCCTCGCTCAGGTCGTAGCGGGCGAGCTCCTGGCCGTCGGCCTGGTTGACGACGCGGATGAAGGCGTTGGCGACCTGGCCGAAGGTCTGGCCGCGGTTGTCCGCGTCGTGGATCGAGACCGGGAAGACGATTTTGTCGCAGGCGGCGGGCACCTTCGTCAGGTCGACGATGAGCGACTCGTCGTCGCCCTCGCCCTCACCGGTCAGGTTGTCGCCGGTGTGCTCGACCGAGCCCTCGGGGCTCTTGAGGTTGTTGTAGAAGACGAAGTACTCGTCGCCGAGCACCCGCCCGCTCGCGCACAGCAGAGCGCTGGCGTCGAGGTCGAAGTCGGCTCCGGTGGTGGAGCGTGCGTCCCAGCCGAGACCGACGAGCACCTGGGTGAGGTTCGGTGCGGCCTTGGAGAGGGAGACATTGCCTCCCTTGGCGAGCGTGACGCCCATGTTCGTGTCCTCCCCGAGAAGTGGAACAGGTGGTGAGCGCGTCCGGCGCCGCACCACAAGGGGTGCGGCGCCGGACACACGAGCGGTTTCGGCTCAGACGTTGACGCCGAAGTCCTGCGCGATGCCGCGCAGGCCCGAGGCGTAGCCCTGGCCGATGGCGCGGAACTTCCACTCCGCGCCGTTGCGGTACAGCTCGCCGAAGACCATCGCGGTCTCCGTCGAGGCGTCCTCGCTCAGGTCGTACCGGGCGAGCTCGCTGTTGTCCGCCTGGTTCACGACGCGGATGTAGGCGTTGCGCACCTGGCCGAAGGACTGCTGGCGGCTCTCGGCCTCGTAGATCGAGACCGGGAAGACGATCTTGTTGACGTCGGCCGGGACCCCGGCCAGGTTCACCTTGATGACCTCGTCGTCGCCCTCGCCCTCACCGGTGAGGTTGTCACCCTGGTGCTCGACGGAGCCGTCGGGGCTCTTGAGGTTGTTGAAGAACACGAAGTTCGCATCGTTGGTGACCTTGCCCTGGTCGTTGGTCAGCAGGGCGCTGGCGTCCAGGTCGAAGTCACCCCCGGTGGTGGTGCGTGCGTCCCAGCCCAGACCGACGATGACCGCGGTCAGGTTGGGGGCGGCCTTGGTCAGCGAGACGTTGCCGCCCTTGCTGAGGCTGACTCCCACGAGTCCTCCCAATGGTGTGAGGGGCCGGCTTGGACAGCGTCCCCGTCGTGCGTTGGCATCGGATCAACGAATGGATCCTAGTGACCGGTTCCCGGCTCAAACAGACGATTCGACCGAACGATCATCCGGTGTCGGACGGGCGGGACCGGGCACGTGCCGGGTCAGATGGTGTCGAGCGCTTTGAGGTACTCGTTCAGGTCGCGGGCGTCCGGCAGGGCGTTGACGACGGTCCAGCGGACCACACCCTCCTTGTCGATGATGAAGGTGCCGCGCACCGCGCACCCCTTGTCCTCGTCGAAGACGCCGTAGGCGCGGCTGACCTCGCCGTGCGGCCAGAAGTCGGAGACCAGCGGGTACTCCAGGCCCTCCTGCTCGGCGAAGACGCGCAGGGTGTGGATGGAGTCGTTGGAGACGGCGAGCAGCTGGGTGTCGTCGTTGACGAACTTCGGCAGGTTGTCGCGCAGTTCGCACAGCTCGCCCGTGCACACGCCGGTGAAGGCGAACGGGTAGAAGAGCAGCACCACGTTCTTCTCGCCGCGGAAGTCGCTGAGCTTCACGGTCCGGCCGTGGTTGTCCTTGAGCTCGAACTCCGGGGCCTTGGTGCCGACCTCGATAGCCATGGAAACGCCTTCCCTTCAATGGGCCGTATCGGTGAAACCCCACCCTACGCACCCCCTAATCACAGGGCCCCCTCAGGCTGACGCCTGAGGGGGCCCTGTGGGGCGTGAGGGTGGATCAGCGCTTGCCGGACTTCAGGCGGGTGCCCGACCAGTCCTTGCCGACGCTGACGCTCTTGGCCGGCGACAGGCCGGCGGTCTGCGCGGCGTCGTTGATGTCGCTGGGCTCGACGTATCCGTCCCGGCCGGTCTTCGGGCTCAGCAGCCAGATCGTGCCGCCGTCCTCCAGGAGGCCGATGGCGTCCACCAGGGCGTCCGTTAGGTCGCCGTCCTCGTCACGGAACCACAGCACGACGACGTCGGCGACGTCGTCATAGTCCTCATCGACGAGATCCTGGCCAATCAGGGACTCAATGCCCTCGCGGAGATCCTGGTCGACGTCGTCGTCGTAACCGATCTCCTGGACCACCTGTCCGGGCTCGAACCCCAGCCTTCCGGCCGGGTTGGTCCGCTCCTCCGCGTGGTCCGCGGTCGCGCTCACGGCTTGCCTCCTGATCTTGATTCGGTAAGTTCTGCAGCCGCGCGCATACGCGTGGCATGGGGCGTAGTCCACACGGGCGGGACGAATCTCGCAAGTACCCGGCCTCCGAACCCGCCCTTTGGGGGTCAGTGTGGCGGTGTTCAGGGACATCCGCATCCCCGTCGGTGATTCATCCCACACCATTGGTGGCTGTTTACGCCGTTCTGTTCCTTTGGGTACTCCAATCGGGCCCGAACACCCTTCGGGAACGGTTGGCCGGGTTGAGCGTAAGGTTGCGATTTGGCCCGACCCGTCCAGGCCCTGAGCCTACTTCCTGCTCCGGTGACGGTTACCTCTCGGTAGAGATGACGTTTGCGCCCCAGCGGTACACGATGGGATGCGGCGCAGAATTGGCTGTCTTCCGCATCCCCCGACAGTGAAGGAACAGCGTGGCTTCCGGATCCGATCGCAACCCGATCATCATTGGCGGCCTGCCGAGCCAGGTCCCGGACTTCGATCCCGAAGAGACCCAGGAGTGGCTCGACTCCCTGGACGCCGCCGTCGACGAGCGCGGCCGCGAACGGGCCCGCTATCTGATGCTCCGGCTGATCGAGCGGGCGCGCGAGAAGCGCGTGGCCGTGCCCGAGATGCGCAGCTCGGACTACGTCAACACGATCGCCACCAAGGACGAGCCGTTCTTCCCCGGCAACGAGGAGATCGAGCGCAAGGTCCTCAACGCGACGCGCTGGAACGCGGCCGTGATGGTGTCCAGGGCGCAGCGCCCGGGCATCGGCGTCGGCGGCCACATCGCCACGTTCGCCTCCTCCGCCTCCCTGTACGACGTGGGCTTCAACCACTTCTTCCGGGGCAAGGACGAGGGCGACGGCGGCGACCAGATCTTCTTCCAGGGCCACGCGTCCCCCGGAATCTACGCCCGCGCCTTCCTGCTCGACCGCCTCAGCGAGCAGCAGCTCGACGCGTTCCGCCAGGAGAAGTCGAAGGCCCCGTACGGGCTTTCGTCGTATCCGCACCCGCGGCTCATGCCGGACTTCTGGGAGTTCCCGACCGTCTCGATGGGTCTCGGCCCGCTCGGCGCGATCTACCAGGCGCGGATGAACCGCTACATGCAGGCGCGCGGCATCGCCGACACCTCGAAGTCGCATGTGTGGGCGTTCCTCGGCGACGGCGAGATGGATGAGCCCGAGTCGCTCGGCCAGCTGTCCATCGCGGCCCGCGAGAACCTGGACAACCTGACCTTCGTCGTCAACTGCAACCTCCAGCGCCTGGACGGGCCGGTACGCGGCAACGGCAAGATCATCCAGGAGCTGGAGTCGCAGTTCCGCGGCGCCGGCTGGAACGTCATCAAGCTGATCTGGGACCGCAGTTGGGACCCGCTGCTCGCACAGGACCGCGACGGCATCCTGGTCAACAAGATGAACACCACGCCGGACGGCCAGTTCCAGACGTACGCCACCGAGACCGGCGGGTACATCCGGGACCACTTCTTCGGTGACGACCAGCGGCTGCGCGCCATGGTCGAGAACATGACCGACCAGCAGATCCTGCACCTGGGGCGCGGCGGCCACGACCACAAGAAGATCTTCGCGGCGTTCTCGGCGGCCAAGGCGCACAAGGGCCAGCCGACCGTGATCCTGGCGCACACCGTCAAGGGCTGGACGCTGGGCCCGAACTTCGAGGGCCGCAACGCGACCCACCAGATGAAGAAGCTGACGGTCGACGACCTCAAGGGCTTCCGGGACCGGCTGCACATCCCGATCACGGACGCCGAGCTGGAGTCCGGCGCGCCGCCGTACTACCACCCCGGACGCAAGTCCGAGGAGATCCAGTACATGCACGACCGCCGGCTCGGGCTCGGCGGCTATGTGCCGACCCGTGTGGTGCGTGCGAAGCCGCTGAACCTCCCCGAGGACAAGACGTACGCGGTCGCCAAGAAGGGCTCGGGCCAGCAGTCGATCGCCACCACGATGGCGTTCGTCCGCATCCTGAAGGACCTGATGCGGGACAAGGAGATCGGCAGGCGCTTCGTACTGATCGCGCCCGACGAGTACCGCACCTTCGGCATGGACGCGTTCTTCCCGAGCGCCAAGATCTACAACCCGCTGGGCCAGCAGTACGAGGCGGTCGACCGCGAACTGCTGCTCGCCTACAAGGAGTCGCCGACCGGGCAGATGCTGCACGACGGCATCTCCGAGGCCGGCTGCACGGCCTCGCTGATCGCGGCGGGCTCGGCGTACGCCACGCACGGCGAGCCGCTCATCCCGGTGTACGTCTTCTACTCGATGTTCGGTTTCCAGCGCACCGGCGACCAGTTCTGGCAGATGGCCGACCAGTTGGCGCGCGGATTCGTGCTGGGTGCGACCGCGGGACGTACGACTCTGACGGGTGAGGGTCTGCAACACGCGGACGGCCACTCGCAGTTGCTCGCCTCGACCAACCCGGGCTGTGTCGCCTACGACCCGGCCTTCGGCTACGAGATCGCGCACATCGTCCAGGACGGTCTGCGCCGCATGTACGGCCCGGACAGCGAGGACGTCTTCTACTACCTCACCGTCTACAACGAGCCGATCCAGCACCCGGCCGAGCCGGCGGACGTCGACGTGGACGGCATCCTCAAGGGCATCCACCGCTACAGCGCGGGGACTTCGGGCGCCGTCCCGGCCCAGATCCTGGCGTCCGGCGTGGCCGTGCCGTGGGCCGTCGAGGCGCAGCGGATCCTCGCCGAGGAGTGGAACGTACGGGCGGACGTCTGGTCGGCGACCTCCTGGAACGAGCTGCGCCGCGACGCCGTCGAGGTGGAGGAGCACAATCTCCTGCACCCCGGGGAGGAGCAGCGCGTCCCCTATGTCACGCAGAAGCTCCAGGGCGCGCAGGGTCCGTTCGTGGCCGTTTCCGACTGGATGCGAGCCGTTCCGGACCAGATCGCGCGCTGGGTGCCGGGCACGTACCAGTCGCTCGGCGCGGACGGCTTCGGCTTCGCGGACACGCGGGGTGCGGCTCGCCGCTTCTTCCACATCGACGCGCAGTCGATCGTGCTGGCTGTCCTCACGGAGCTGGCCCGGGAGGGGAAGGTCGACCGGTCTGCGCTCAAGCAGGCGATTGACCGGTACCGGTTGTTGGACGTGGCCGCGGCCGACCCCGGTGCGGCTGGGGGCGACGCGTAGGCTCCGCTGAGCCTTGTACCGCGGGGTGTGATGGGTGCTGCGGGGTTTCTCCCCCGGGCCCCATCGCTTCCGCCTGTTGGGTGTTCGGTACCGGTTGTCCGTGGCTGGTCGCGCAGTTCCCCGCGCCCCTGGTAGGTGACCCCGTGCGGGCGCGCCCACGCGGCGGAGCCGCAAAATGTCACAGCCCCGCGCCCCTGAGCAGGTGGCCCCGAACAGACAAGTGGAGGGGGCGGGTTCCCTGGTGGGAACCCGCCCCTTCCGGCCGTTCACGGCACGGTCAGAAGATGCCGTTGCCCATGCTTGCCGCACCTGCCGGCCAGATGATGGCCAGCAAGGTGTCCATGGCGCCCAGGACCAGGGCCACCAGGGCCGGCGTGGAGCGGGAGCCGTTCCAGCGGCGGCCCATGGCCAGCCGGCCGCAGAGGATCGCCACCGGTCCCAGGACGATGCCGAGGACGACGAATCCCGCCACCGCGCAGACCAGTCCGACGATGCCGAGCGTCGCACGGTCCGGCCCGGTCCGGGGCCGCATCCGGTTCCGTGGCCGGGGGGTCCTGCGTGTACGCGTATGTCCGAAGCCCGCCATCCTCACTCCCTGAGGTCGGTCGGCTCGGGCTCAAGGGAGCGGGTACCGCGCCTCAGCTCTCCCACACCTTGAACGCCCGCACGCGATAAGGGACTTGGGGCATCCAGGTCCCGGCGCCCGGGTGCGTGTCGAACTCGCCCGTCTCCGCGCACTCGGCGGACTGGTAGGTCGTGACCGGCCGTCCCATGCGGTTGGCGAGGGACTGGGCGTCGGTGCCCGGCGGCAGCGGGGTGCAGCTCTCCATGTCGATGTGCGCCAGGTCGTACACCTGCCGCGCGCCCTTGAAGCCCGCCTTGCTCCAGAGGCAGAGCTCGCCCGCCGCGCAGTCCCCGAGGCGGGGTTCCGAGGCGGCGTGGGCGGACGTGGGCAGCAGGAAGGCGGTCGCGGCGAGCAGGGCCAGTGTGGTCGTCGTCGTACGCATATGAGGTCAACTCCCGTGTCGGTTCGATCCGTTGGATCATGGGAACGCGGGGCGGACGGGGGCGGTTCCGGGTTGCGGGGGCCGCGGGGCGAGATCATCCGGATAGGTGAAAGCCCCGCCGGACCGGGTCCGACGGGGCTTTCGCGTAACGGAGTTGACGGGATCAGATGTGACCCGCGCCCACGCCCGCCTCCGCGTTCTCACCGCGCTTGGTGAACATGGCGACCGCGGCGGCCACGACCGCGACGATCCCGGCGACCGTGAACGCGCTGCTCATGCCTGACACGAACGTGTCGTGCGCGACGCCCGCGATCTTGGCGGCGACCTCCGGCCTGGTGCCCGGCGGGACCGGCGCGGCGCCGACCGAGACGGCCGAGGACGCCTGGGACAGCGGCGCGCCCTCCAGCTTGCCGAGCCCGGCGGCCGTCCAGTTCTCCGGCAGCTTGGAGCTGATCTGCGAGGACATCACGGCGCCGAGCACCGCGGTGCCGAGCGAGCCGCCGACCTGCATGCCGGCCTGCTGGAGACCGCCCGCGACACCGGACAGCTCGATGGGGGCGTTGCCGACGATGACCTCGGTGGCACCGACCATGACCGGGGCGAGGCCGAGGCCGAGCAGCGCGAACCAGATCGACATGGTGGCCGTGCCCGTGCCGACGGTCAGCCGGGACATGCCGAACATGGCGACCGCGGTGCAGACCATGCCGCCGACCAGCGGGACACGCGGGCCGAGCTTGGTGATCAGGGCGCCCGCGAGAGGCGAGGCGACGATCATCATGCCGGTGAGCGGCAGCAGGTGGAGCCCGCTGTCGACGGCCGACATGCCGTGCACGTTCTGCAGGTAGAAGGTGACGAAGAAGAGGCCGCCCATGAAGGCGAACGCCATCAGGATCATCAGGACCGTACCCGCCGACAGCGGTACGGACCGGAACAGGCCGAGCGGGATGAGCGGCTCCCTGACCTTGGTCTCCCACAGGGCGAAGAGGACGAAGCTGATCACCGCGGCCGCGATGAACCCGAGCGTCCTGCCGCTGCCCCAGCCGTACTCCGAGCCCTTGATGAGCGCCCAGATCATGCAGAACATCGCGACGGACAGGAGCACGATGCCGAGGATGTCGAAGGACCTCGGCGCGTTCTCCGCGCGGTGGTCGCGCAGGATCAGCAGGCCCAGGACCAGGGCGATCGCGCCGACCGGCACGTTGATGAAGAAGACGGACTGCCAGCTGACGTGCTCGACGAGTACGCCACCGAGGATCGGGCCGCCCGCGGTGGAGGCGCCGATGACCATGCCCCAGATGCCGATCGCCATGTTCAGCTTCTCGGCCGGGAAGGTGGCGCGCAGCAGGCCGAGCGCGGCCGGCATCAGGAGCGCGCCGAACAGGCCCTGCAGGACGCGGAAGGCGATGACGAAGGTGACGCTGTGGGAGAGGCCGATGGCCCCGGACGCGGCGGCGAAGCCGACGACGCCGATGAGGAAGGTCTGGCGGTGGCCGAACCGGTCACCGAGCTTGCCCGCGGTGATCAGGGAGACGGCCAGGGCCAGCATGTAGCCGTTGGTGATCCACTGGACGTCCTGCAGCGAGGCATCGAGGTCGTGCTGGATGGCCGGGTTGGCGATCGCCACGATGGTGCCGTCGAGCGCGACCATCATCACGCCGATGGCCACGGCGAAGAGCGTCAGCCAGGGGTGGCCGCGCAGCCCCTTGACCGGCGCCGGCATCTCGTCCTGTGGCGCCTTTTCGACGGTGGTCTGACTAGTCATGTGATCCAGGCTAATGTCAGCCGCTGACAGTTGACAAACCATTTCACAAGTCGGTAGCTGTCACGTAGCTCACAGCTAAACTGAACACGCCAAATTGACTGAAAGAGGACCACGAAGTGACGGTGGAGCAGCGGCCCATGGCGCCGGGCGGCGGCCTGCGCGAGCTGAAGAAGCAGCGCACCCGGGACGCGCTGCTACGGGTGGCCCTGGAGCTCTTCACCACCAAGGGGTACGAGCAGACGACCGTCGACGAGATCGCGGACGCGGTCGACGTCTCGCAGCGCACCTTCTTCCGCTACTTCGCCAACAAGGAGGCCGTGGTCTTCGCGGCCCAGGACGCCATCGAGTCGCACTTCGTGGACGCACTGCGTCAACGGCCGCCCGCGGAGGGCCCGTTCACCGCCATGCGGCGCGCCGCGCTCTCGGCCTGGGACACCATCGAGGAGCTCCTGTCGCCCGTCGTGCCGGTCACCCTGTACATGCGGACGTACCAGGTGATCGAGTCGACCCCGGCGCTGCTCGCCGTCCATCTGCGCCGCTCGGCGGAGGTGGAGGAGCAGGTCGCGCGGCTCATCGCCGAGCGCGAGGGCCTCGACATCGACGCCGACCCGCGCCCCCGGGTGGCCGTGGCCGCCTTCACCGGCGTGATGCGGGTGGCGGGCGGGCTCTGGGGGCAGGGCGAGGACCCCAGCGTGACCGCGCTCCGGGAGCTGACCGCGAGCCATCTGGACCATCTCGGCCCCGCCCTGGCCGACGACTGGCGCGCCTGAACCACACCGCACCACATCGGGAAGGTGACGGCCGACACGCCAGAACCGCACCTCGGACGTACGGAGCGTGCGCCCGCGCGCGCTCTTGGTGAGACCGCCCCCCGCTCAAACGTGATCTGAGTCACTGTCAGCCCAGTGGACCTCCAGGGTCTCCTACTGTGGTCGGCAGTGACTTCCTTCGACTCCTCCCCCACACTGAACGCCTGGCGCGCGCTGCTCGCGCTCGCCGTCGTGTTCGTCATGCTCGCGACCTCCGGCTGGACGGCGATCCGCGGCCACGCGGGCGACTCCGAACCCCGCGCCAAGGCCCTCGCCGCCTGGGCGCGGGGCACGATAGACGGCCACAAGCTGCCCAAGGCGGACGCCACCGCCCAGCAGCTGGCGCAGTTCTTCGGCTCGCTCCCCCCCACCGGGCAGAGCAAGCTCGCCCACCAGTACCCGCTGGTCGTGGGCAACCTGAACGGCGCCCCCGTACCGCTGCGCTACGAGGCCAACCGTGTCGCGCTCACCGAGGCACGCGCCGTCGAGGAAAAACGCATGGTCGACACCAGGCTCTCCTCCGACGGCCGCCAGGACGCGGGCCGCCGGATGCACCGGTTCGACTCGCTGCTCGACGACGGCCGCCAGATCCTCGCCTTCGACCCCTCCGACACCGGACGGGTCGCGGAAGTCTTCGGCGACCTGGACCACGCGGAGCGCGTCTCGGTGATCGTCCCCGGCGTCGACACCGACGTCCTGACCTTCGAGAAGACCAACAAGAAGAACACCGCCCCGGTCGGCATGGCCCAGTCGCTGTACGCGGCCGAGCGGGCGGCCGCGCCGGACACCCGGACCGCCGTGATCGCCTGGGCCGACTACACCGCGCCGGCCGGTCTCGGCATGGATGCGGCCATCGGCAAACTGGCCGAGGACGGTGCGGTACGGCTGTCCGCGATGGTGGGCGCGCTGCCCGGGAAGTCCTCGGTCGAGCTGTTCTGCCACAGCTACGGCTCGGTGGTGTGCGGCGTCTCGACGCGTCGGCTGCCGCCCCGGGTCGACGACATCGCGGTGGCCGGCAGCCCCGGCATGCGGGTGCGCAACGCCGCCCAGCTGGACACCTCGGCGCGGATCTGGGCGATGCGGGACAAGGACGACTGGATCCAGGACGTGCCGTACCTGGACGTCGCGGGCCTCGGCCACGGCGCCGACCCGGTCTCGGCGGCCTTCGGCGCGCGGGTCCTGTCGGCGGCCGGAGCCATCGGACACACCGGCTATTTCGAGCCCGGCACCAAGAGCCTCGCCAACTTCGCCGCCATCGGAGTTGGCGCGTACCGGACGGTCGGCTGCGCCGACGGCGGCGCCGGGTGCGGCAGCGGAATTCCCGACCGGCCGGCGGCTTGACGGACACACCTACGGGCTGACACGCGTAGACACCGCGTGATCGCCGGAGCGCTCGCGCGACGACGGGGTTTTCTCCGAGGGGGGACGCGCGGGCGTGCGCCGCCTACGATGAGGCGCATGGGTGATGTGCTGGCCGGAATTCATGCCACCTGGGAGTTCGAGTCCGACTCCGTGCTCATCCGCTTCGAACGGGGGATCCGCGCGCCGAAGCTGTTCCAGGCGCTGCGCGAACGACGCATCCCCCACGAGGCGTTGGAGTCGGTGACGCTCTCCCCGGGCAAACGCGGCACGGTGGTGCTGCACGCGGTGCCGAGACCGGGCGCCGACCCGCTGATGGATGCCGCGGCGGGCCAGTTGAAGGAGTCCTGCGACCCCTACCGCCTGGTGCTTCCGGCCGAGCGCGAGACGCTCGCCGAGTACTACGCGGACGAGCTGCGGGACGCTCTGCCGCCGGACGCCTGCGAACCCGCTGAGCGCCATCTGGTGGCGGCGCCCGAGGCCCCGCTGAACTTCAAGGCGTACGACGGCAAGGCCGCCTTCGACGGCCGGCAGGTCACCTTCCGCTGGTTCTGGACGGGCGCGTCCTCCGAGAAGTGGAAGGCCGGCGACCAGACGTTCCCGGTCTCGGCGCTGAGCGGTGTCGAGTGGCGCTCCCCCGAGGTCTTCGACGGCCATCTGCGCCTGCTGCGCCGCGAGGCCGACGGATCCGCCGCCCAGGCCGACCGCGACCCGGCGTCCGTGGTCTTCGGCCTCGGCTACGGCCCGGTGCACGAGTCCCTGCCGTTCGCGGCGGCGGTCCTGGCGGCCGTACGGGGCGGGGGCGGCCCCGCCGTCCCGCACCAGGCGGTCCGCGTCGCGGCGGGCCGGCGCGACCCCGCGGACATCGCGGAAAGGATCCGCCACCTGGGCGACCTGCACCGGGCGGGCCTGGTCACGGACGACGAGTTCAGCGCGAAGAAGGCGGAGCTCCTCGCGGAGCTGTAGACCGCGGGACCGATACCCAGGTCCGGGGTGCGGGTGGCACCCCGGTATGACGCGCGGCCGGGCCGATCCTGCCTACGCTGGCCGGATCATGAAGATCGCACCCGCCTCCCGCCGCGCGCTCGCCCTGGTGTGGCCGCCCGCCGAAGCCACCCGGCCGCTGTTCTCGCAGGCGCCCAGACGCTGGCAGCGGTGGAGTCCGTACGTCGTCGTCGGCTGCTTCGTGGTGGTGCTGCTTCCCGTCACCATCACCGTGCTGGCCAGCGACTACAAGCTGGGCGGCGGCTGGGCCGGGGCCCTGGGGGTGGCCCAGACGGTGCCGCTGCTGCTCGCCGTGACCCGGCCGATGGCGGCCTGGGGGATCGTCCTCGCCTTCGACATCCTGGGCGCGCTGCTGCTGTACGGCGCCGATACGGCCGGCCGCCCCTGGCCGTGGCCGCCCACGGTGATCGTCGGCTACCTGGTCCTCATGGCCTGCCTCGGGCTGCGCGAGACGACCCGCACGCTCGTCGCGGTGTGGCTGACGACGGGCGCGGCCAGCCTCGCGCTCGGCATCTTCCCGCCGAGCGGCTCCACCAGCACCTACGTCCTGCTCTTCGTGCTCACGGGCGTGATGCTGGCCTTCGCGGGCGCGGTACGCAGCCGGGAGGAGGCCGAGCGGGCGCTCGCCGAGCAGGAGACGATCAGCGAGGGCGAGCGCGCCCGGCGCACCCTCCTGGAGGAACGCGCCCGGATCGCACGCGAGCTGCACGACGTGGTGGCCCACCACATGTCGGTGATCACCGTGCAGGCCGACTCGGCGCCGTACCGGCTGGCCGGGCTCGACGAGGCGGCCCGCGGCGAGTTCGAGTCCATCGCGTCCAGCGCCCGGGAGTCGCTGAGCGAGATGCGGCGCCTGCTCGCGGTGCTGCGCAGCGACGGCAGCGGCGAGGAGGGCGGCGAGCGGGCACCCCAGCCCGGCGTGGACCGCCTCCAGCAGCTCGTCGAGGCGACGGTACGGGCCGGACTGCCGGCCAGGCTCTCCCTCGCCGCGGACCTGCCGGCACTGCCGCCCGCGGTCGACCTGTCGGCGTACCGGATCGTGCAGGAGGCGCTCGCCAACGTCGTACGGCACGCGCCGGGCGCCGCGACCCGTATCTCCGTCACGTGCGACGACCGGCATCTGACCGTGGTCGTCGTCAACGGCCCGGCGGCGGGCCGCACTTCGCCGCTGGAGGCCTCCGGTACTGGGCACGGGCTGGTCGGCATGCGCGAACGCGTACGGTTGACCGGCGGGTCGCTGGACACGGGACCGCTGCCGGACGGCGGCTTCCGGGTCGCGGCCCGGCTGCCCCTGGACACCCCGCCCGTTTCCGAACTCCCCTCCTAAGGAAGCCAGTTGACCATCCGCGTGATCATCGTCGACGACCAGGCCATGGTGCGGGCGGGGTTCGCCGCGCTGCTCTCGGCGCAGGCCGACATCGACGTGGTGGGCGAGGCGCCCGACGGCCGCCAGGGGGTCGAGGTGGCCCGCTCCACCCACCCGGACGTGGTCCTGATGGACGTCCGCATGCCCGAGATGGACGGGCTCGCCGCGGCCCGCGAGATCCTGGACCCGCCGGTGGGGGTCGTCCACCGGCCGAAGGTGCTGATGCTGACGACCTTCGACGTCGACGACTACGTGTACGAGGCGCTGCGCGCGGGGGCGTCGGGGTTTCTGCTGAAGGACGCGCCGCCGGCCGACCTCATCGGGGCGGTACGGGTCGTGGCGGCCGGGGAGGCCCTCCTCGCCCCCTCCGTGACGCGGCGGCTCATCGCGGACTTCGCGGCGCAGCGGCCGGCTCCGCGGCGGGGGGCGGCGGCGTTGCGTCTCAACGGGCTCACGCCGCGGGAGACGGAGGTGCTGGAACTGATTGCCCGGGGGCTGTCGAACCAGGAGATCGCGGGGCGGCTGGTGCTGGCGGAGCAGACCGTGAAGACGCACATCGGGCGGGTTCTGGCCAAGCTCGACCTCCGGGACCGGGCCCAGGCGGTGATCTTCGCCTACGAGGCGGGAGTGGTCCGCCCCGGCGACCCGGGCTAGCCCCGCCCCCTCGGAGGGTGCGGCGGGCTGCCCTGGGGCCCCGCCCCAGACCCCGGGGGCCCCTCCCCGCCCCTTCCCTAAACCCTCCGGGGGTGGGAGTGAGCTGAGGTCCGTTCCGGGGGCGCTGCCCCCGGGCCCCCGCTGCGCGGACGGTTGTCAGCTGCGGACCGTGCGTGGCTGGTCGCGCAGTTCCCCGCGCCCCTGGCAGGGTCGACCTTGGCAGGGTGCCCGTGCAGGCATACCCAGCCCGTCATGGGGGTCCCCCCTGGCCCTTAAGGCCTTGGGGGAGATTGAGGACGAGCGCCCTTAAGGCGCGAACGGGGTCTGGGGCGGAGCCCCAGGAAACCAGCTCAGCACACCCACACCCCCGGCGGGTCTCGGGACGGGGCGGGGTGGGGGATGAATCCCACCCACCCCCTACCCAGGTACCACCCCCCACCTGGCCCCCCGGTGTGACGCCCCGCGCCCCACCCCCTTCCTACCTTCCTCCTCGTCAAGGGACAGGCACGAGGAAGGGAAGTCGCGGCATGCATCGGTTCCGAAGGGCAATGGTCGCCTCCGCGTTGGTGGTCACCGCCATCGCCGGCACCGCGGGGTGGGCCACGGCCGATGCGCAGCAGGCGGTCACCGGGCCGCCCCCCGGCGCCGCCGCCTGGCGGGCCGACACCGTGATCGGGCGCCCCCTGCCCGACCCCGCGAGCGCGACCCCCCGCGAAGTCGCCCTGTTCTTCGCCGGGTTGAGCGAGGCAGAGCAGCAGACGCTGGTCCGGCGGCACCCCGAGGTCGTCGGGAACCTCGACGGCGCCCCCGTACACCTGCGGTACGAGGCCAATCGGCGGGCCGTATCGGAAACGCACGACCCCCGGTTCGCCCGGCTCGCCGAGCCGTCCCGGCAGATCCTCGCCTTCGACCCCCGCGGGCGGGGTCAAGTCGCCCAGGTTTACGGGGAGTTGGACGACGCCGCCCACGTCTCCGTCATCGTGCCCGGCTCCGACATCGACGCCGCCACTTTCGACCGTACGAACGACCCCTACGGCACCCCCGCCGGCATGGCCGCCTCGCTGCGGGACGCCACGCACGGCGCGACCGCCGTGATCGCCTGGGCCGGGTACACCACCCCCGTCGGGGTCGGCCTTGACGCCGCGACCGGGAAACTCGCCGAGGCGGGGGCCGAGCGGCTGACCCGGCTCACCGAGGGGCTCGACGCGGTCGGCGCGCCCGACCCGGTGCTGTTCTGCCACAGCTACGGCTCCGTGGTGTGCGGGCTCGCCGCCAAGGACACCGACGCCTCGGACATCGTCGCGCTCGGCTCCCCCGGCATGCGCGCCGACACCGTCGACGACCTGGGCACCGACGCCCGGGTGTGGGCCGCGAAGAACCCCACGGACTGGATCGACGACGTTCCGCACGTCGAGTTCGCGGGGCTCGGCCACGGCACCGACCCCACCGACCCCTCCTTCGGCGCCCGCCGCGTGCCCGCCGCCGACGCCAAGGGCCACACCGGCTACTTCGCCCCCGGCACCGAGTCCCTCGCCACCTTCGCGGCCATCGCCACGGGAGATGTCCGATGATCAACCAGACACTGGCCAGGGCCGTCGCGGACATCGAGCGGAAGACCCCGGCCCACCGCGACCGTGCCATCGACGGGCTGCGCGCCCTCGCGCTGCTCGCCGTGCCGACCGGGCACTGGCTTCTCGGCGGGTTCACCCTCGACAGCGCCGGTGCCCTGCACAACGCCAGCCCGCTCTCCTCCTTCACGGGCTTCGCCCCGGCCAGCTGGCTCCTGCAGATGCTCGGCATCTTCTTCCTGGTCGGCGGCTATGCGTCTGTCCTGTCCTTTCATCGCCGGAAGGGGTCCACCGGCGAGTGGCTCAGGGGCCGCGTCGCCCGGCTCGGGCGGCCCGTGCTCGGTGTCACCGCCGTCTGGGCCGCGATGATCCCGGTTCTCCACGCCCTCGGCGTGTCCCACGACACCCTGCGCACCGGGTCCACGCTCGTGATCCAGCCCCTGTGGTTCGTGGGGGTGTACGTCGGCGTCACCGCGCTCACGCCCTACTGCGTACGCGCCGCCCGGAGGATGGGCGGCTGGGCCGCGGCTCCGCTGCTCGGGGTCGTCGCCCTCGTCGACTTCCTGCGCTACGGGCCGTACGCGGACTCCATGCCGTCCTGGCTGTCGGTCGTCAACATCCTGCCCGGCTGGATGTTCGCCTACCAACTCGGCGTCTCCTGGGGGGAGAAGAGGATCGGGCGCAGGGGCGGGTGGCTGCTGTTCGGTGGTGGGGCGCTGCTGTTCACCGTGCTGCTCGTCGTCTTCCACTACCCGGCGTCCATGGTCGGCGTGCCCGGCGAGGCGCGTACCAACTCGCATCCGCCGTCGCTGCTCGTACTCGCGCTCGCCGCGGCCCAGTCCGGCGCCGCGATCCTGCTGCGCGACCGCATCGCCGACTGGCTGAGGAAGCCCGCCCTTTGGGCCCCGGTCGTGGTCGTCAACCTGTCCGCGATGACCATCCTGTGCTGGCACCAGACGGCCATGCTCGCCGCCGCCGTCCCGGCCTCCTTCGCCGGGCGGGTGCCGGGGCTCACCACCGCGCCCGACACGCTCGCCTGGATCGGTGAACGGCTCGCCTGGATGCCGGTGTTCGCGGTGCTTCTCGTGCTGATCGCCCGCTATGCGCGGGGCTTCGAGGCACCCTGGACCAAGGCGACGAAGGCCCGCCGGGCAGCGGCGGGGCTGCTCGCGGCGGGCTTCGCGGTGTTCGCACTGGGGCTGGCGTGACGCTCCTACCGCTCGCGGGCCGCCGACGTCGACGACATGTCGGGGTAGCGGTCGCCCGCGACCTGCCCGGCGATCGGCTCAAGCAGCACCAGTTCCTCGGCGCTCAGCGTGATCCGGGTCGCCCCGGTGTTCTCCAGGAGGCGGCTGCGCTTGCGGGTGCCCGGGATCGGGACGACGGTCAGGCCGTGCACCTGGGCCCGCTGCTGCACCCAGGCCAGCGCGATCTGCGCGGTGGTCGCGCCGTGCGCGGCCGCGATCTTGTGGAGCGGTTCGAGCAGGGCCGCGTTGGCCTTGGCGTTGTCCCCGGTGAAGCGGGGCTGGAACTGGCGGAAGTCGCCGCTCGACAAGTCCTTGCCGGCATCCGCGAACGCCCCGGTCAGAAAGCCGCGGCCGAGCGGCGAGTACGGCACGAAGGTCACGCCGAGTTCGGCGGCGGCCGGAGCCGCGCTGCGCTCGACGTCGCGGCTGAAGACCGACCACTCGGACTGGAGGGCGGTGATCGGGTGCACGGCGTGCGCCTCGCGCAGCTCGGCGCCGGTGACCTCGCTCAGGCCCAGGTACTTGACCTTGCCCTCCTCGACCAGCTCGGCCATCGCGCCGACGGACTCGGCGAGCGGCACCTGCGGGTCGCGGCGGTGCATGTAGTAGAGGTCGATGACGTCGATGTTCAGGCGGCGCAGGCTCGCCTCGACGGCCTTCTTGATGTACGCGGCGTCGTTCCGGATGCCCCGGTAGTGGATGTCGTCCGCGCGGCGCTCGATGGCGAACTTGGTGGCCAGGGTCACCTCGTCGCGGTGGGCGGCGAGGAACGGGGCGAGGAACTCCTCGTTGGCCCCGGAGCCGTACACATCGGCGGTGTCGATGAGGGTGACGCCCGCCTCGACGGTGGCTTCCAGGGTGTCGCGGGCGGCGGCCTCGTCGGTGTCGCCGTAGAACTCGCTGATGCCCATGGCGCCGAAGCCCTGGACGCCGATCCGGGGGCCCTCGGTGCCGAGCCGGACTGTGCTGATCTTCTCGATCGGGCTGTTGCTCATGGGGTGTTCAGGCCCTTTCCGACGCCTTGCGGGCGTCCGCCTCCGACACCTTGCGGGCGTCGGCGTAAAAGTCGATCTTGTAGTCGAGTACGGCGAGCGTGTCCTGGAGCTCCGCCATGCGCTTGATGACGTCGCGCCGGGTCTGCTCCAGGAGCTCCTGGCGCGCCTCGAAGGTGTGCGCCCCCTCGCGGACGAGTTCGGCGTAGCGGACCATGTCGGCGACCGGCATGCCGGTGAGCCGGAGCTTGCCGACGAACGACAGCCAGTCGAGGTCCTTGTTGCTGAACCGCCGCTGGCCGGTGTGCGAGCGGTCCACGTGCGGCATGAGGCCGATCCGCTCGTACCAGCGAAGGGTGTGCGCGGTGAGTCCGGTGCACGCCACGACCTCGCTGATCGTGTAGCGGTCCTGGCCGTCGGGGCGCGGGTGGAGGGGCTGCGTCGCGCACAGGCCCTGCCGGACCCGCTCCACCGTCACCGCTGTGCTCTCGATCACCGTCATGGCCTCCACGCTAGGACCTTGGAGTGCACTCCAAGCAAGCCCATTGCGTGACGTGTTCCGGACCGCGTACCGAGCCCGGTCCCACCGCACACTTCACGCCACCACCGCAACTCGCCGTCTTCAACGTGGTGACCGCCGACGGCATGCGCCGCCGGGGCCTGTCCCGGGTGTGCATGGAGGCACTGCTCGGCTGGTTCCAGGAGCGCAGCGTCTTCAAGATCGACCCGAAGGCGTCCCCGGAGGACGAGCCGCTCCATGTCTCGCTCGGCTTCGTCCACAGCCCCGATCCCGCCATGCGGCTGTCGCGTCAGGACCTACTAGGCTCGTACGCATGGAGAGCCTGCGGATCATCGAGACCTGGCCCGTACCGACCGCCGCGGCGGCCGTGGTGCGGGCCGACGGAACGCTTGTCGGCACGCACGGGCCGGTGTCCCACCGGTTCCCGCTGGCCTCCGTCACCAAGCCGCTCGCCGCGTACGCGGCCCTCGTCGCGTACGAGGAGGGGGCGATCGAGCTCGACGAGCCGGCCGGGCCCGCCGGCTCCACCGTCCGCCACCTGCTCGCGCACACCTCGGGGCTCGCCTTCGACGAGCACAAGGTGATGGCCCCGCCCGGCGAACGCAGGCTCTACTCCAACGCCGGGTTCGAGGTGCTCGGCGACCACATCGCCAAGCAGTCGGGCATCCCCTTCGCCGACTACGTGCGCCAGGCCGTCTTCGAGCCGCTCGGCATGACGTCCAGCACGCTGGAGGGCTCGCCCGCCAAGGACGGCGTCTCGACCGTCGAGGACCTCGCGAAGTTCGCCGCGGAGGTGCAGGCGCCGCGGCTCCTGCACCCGGCCACGGTCGCCGAGGCGATGCACGTGCAGTACCCGGGCCTCAAGGGCGTGCTGCCCGGCTACGGCCACCAGAACCCCAACGACTGGGGCCTCGGCTTCGAGATCCGCGGCTCCAAGTCCCCGCACTGGACGGGCAGTTCGTCCTCGCCGCGCACCTTCGGCCACTTCGGCCAGTCCGGTACGTTCCTGTGGACCGACCCGGACGCGGGCCTCGCCTGCGTCGCCCTGACGGACCGCGCGTTCGGCCCGTGGGCGGCCGAGGTGTGGCCGGTGTTCACCGACAGCGTGCTGGCCGAATTCACACGGAGCTGAGCTCCCAGAACAGCACCTCGGCGCCCCCGTCCGCCACCAGCTCCAGGCCGAGCGCCCCGGTGATCCGCGCGGAGTCCCCCGGCCCGAGCTCCTCCTCGGCCAGGCGCACCCGGCCGCGTACGACATGGACGTACACCCCGGGCGCGTCCGGCACGGCCGTGCGCTCGCCGGGGGCGAGGCGGCGGACGTACAGCATGGCGCCCGCCGGGAGCACCGCGTAGGGCGTGGAGTCGGCGATGCCGCGCACGATGTCGTACGCGGGCTCGCCGCCCGGCTTCTTCGGGGCGAGCCACATCTGGAGGAAGACCAGCGGGGCCTCGCCCTCGTTGCGCTCCTCGTGCCGTACACCGCCCGCGGAGCTCAGGCACTGCACGTCGCCCGGGCGCACCACCGTGGTGTGGCCCGCCGAGTCGCGGTGGGTGAGCTCGCCCTCGATGACCCAGGTGAGGATCTCGGTGTGGCTGTGCGGGTGCTCGTCGAAGCCCGCGCCGGGCGCGAGCCGCTCCTCGTTGCAGGCAAGCACCGGGCCGAAGCGGAGGTTGTCCGGCTCGTAGAACCGGCCGAAGGAGAAGGCGTGCAGGGACTCGATACCGGCGTCCGGGTCACCGCCCGGGTAGCGCTCGTCGCCGCGCCTGACAGAAATCACGCCCACCACCGTAGACCCGGCCCGGCGGCGAGGGTTCCCGATAAGGCAGTCTTGTCCCCGTGCCAGCACCGGATCCCGTACACCCCGCGAAGAATGCCCATCCGCACGCCGCGACCCTGAAGCGTCTTGAGCAGTCCTCGGGGCGGCTCGCCGCGAACGCGATCGCCCGCATGGACGCGACGCTGCCGTGGTACCGGGCGATGCCGCCGGAGAACCGGTCGTGGATCGGTCTGGTCGCCCAGGCCGGCATCGCCGCTTTCACCGAGTGGTTCCGGCATCCCGAGACGCCGCAGGCGATCTCGACCGACGTCTTCGGCACGGCCCCGCGCGAGCTGACGCGGGCCATCACGCTGCGGCAGACCGTCGAGATGGTGCGCACCACCATCGAGGTCATGGAGACCGCGATCGAGGAGGTCGCGGCGCCGGGCGACGAGTCGATCCTGCGCGAGGCGCTGCTCGTGTACGCCCGCGAGATCGCCTTCGCGACGGCCCAGGTGTACGCCCAGGCCGCCGAGGCCCGCGGCGCGTGGGACGCCCGCCTGGAGTCCCTCGTCGTCAACGCGGTCCTTTCCGGCGAGGCCGACGAGGGCGCCGTGTCCCGGGCCGCGGCCCTCGGCTGGAACTCGCCTGAGCACGTGTGTGTCGTGCTCGGTACGGCGCCGGACGGCGACAGCGAGCTGACCGTGGAGGCGATCCGGCGGGCCGCCCGGCACGCCAAGCTCCAGGTGCTCACCGGGGTGCTCGGCGACCGCCTGGTCGTCATCGCGGGCGGCAGCGACAACCCGCTGGCGGTGGCGAAGAGCCTGATCGGGCCGTATGCCGCGGGCCCCGTCGTCGCGGGCCCCATCGTCCCGGACCTGCTGGCCGCGACCCGGTCCGCGCAGGCCGCGGCGGCCGGGCTCAAGGCGTGTTCGGCCTGGCAGGACGCGCCGCGGCCGGTTCTCGCGGACGATCTGCTGCCGGAGCGGGCGATCGCGTCGGATCCTGCCGCGCGCGAGCAACTGGTGGAGGAGATCTACAGACCGCTGGAGGAGGCGGGCTCGGCGCTCCTGGAAACCTTGAGCGTTTATCTGGAGCAGGCGAGCAGTCTGGAAGGCGCTGCCCGGATGCTGTTCGTCCACCCCAATACCGTTCGCTACCGGCTCCGACGTGTGACGGACGTCACCGGGTGGTCACCGTCCGACGTGCGCTCCGCGTTCACGCTGAGGATCGCGCTGATCCTGGGGCGCCTGGCCGACGGAGATTCACAGTCCTAGACTTTTGTCGGACACCCACAATTCCCCCGACGGTTCTTCGTCCCTGTCCCCACGGGCGGGCGACACCGTCCACAAGAGAGAGTGTGAGAGTGCTCGTACTCGTCGCTCCCGGCCAAGGCGCTCAGACGCCCGGCTTCCTGACCCCTTGGCTCGACCTCCCCGGCGCTGCCGACCGGCTCGCCGCGTGGTCGGACGCCATCGGTCTTGACCTCGTCCACTACGGCACGCAGGCGGACGCCGACGCGATCCGCGACACCGCCGTGGCCCAGCCCCTGCTGGTCGCCGCGGGGCTGCTGTCCGCCTCGGCACTGGGTGACGTCACCCCGGGTGCGGTCGCGGGACACAGCGTCGGTGAGATCACCGCCACCGCTTTCGCGGGCGTCCTGTCCGAGGAAGCCGCGCTCGGCTTCGTACGCAAGCGGGGCCTGGGCATGGCCGAGGCCGCCGCCGTGACGCCGACCGGCATGGCCGCGCTGCTGGGCGGCGAGCCCGAGAACGTGCTGCCGCACCTGGAGAAGCTGGGCCTCACCCCGGCGAACGTGAACGGCGCGGGCCAGATCGTGGCCGCCGGCACCGCCGAGCAGCTCGCGGCCCTGGAGGCCGACAAGCCCGAGGGCGTGCGCCGCGTGGTGGCTCTCAAGGTCGCCGGCGCCTTCCACACGCACCACATGGCCCCGGCCGTGGCGGCCCTCGACGAGACGGCCAAGTCCCTCACCATCGCCGACCCGAAGGTCACGTACGTCTCGAACGCGGACGGCAAGACGGTGGCGAGCGGCCAGGAGATCGTGACCCGCCTGGTCAACCAGGTCTCCAATCCGGTCCGCTGGGACCTGTGCATGGAGACCTTCAAGGACCTGGGCGCGACGGCGCTGGTCGAGCTGTGCCCGGGCGGCACCCTGACCGGGCTCGCCAAGCGCGCGATGCCGGGTGTCAAGACCGTCGCCCTGAAGACCCCCGCCGACCTCGACGCGGCTCGCGCGCTCATCGCCGAGCTTGCATCCGCCTAAGGAGCCGAGAGCCATGTCGAAGATCCGGCCCAGCAAGGGCGCCCCGTACGCGCGCATCATGGGCGTGGGCGGCTACCGTCCCGTGCGCGTGGTGCCCAACGAGGTGATCCTGGAGACGATCGACTCCTCCGACGAGTGGATCCGCTCCCGCTCCGGCATCGCCACCCGCCACTGGGCCTCCGCCGAGGAGACCGTGGCCGCGATGTCGATCGAGGCCTCGGGCAAGGCGATCGCGGATGCCGGCATCTCCGCCGAGCAGATCGGCGGCGTGATCGTCTCCACCGTCTCGCACTTCAAGCAGACCCCGGCCGTGGCCACCGAGATCGCCGACAAGCTGGGCACCGGCAAGGCGGCCGCGTTCGACATCTCGGCCGGCTGCGCGGGCTTCGGCTACGGCCTGACCCTGGCCAAGGGCATGATCGTCGAGGGTTCCGCCGAGTACGTCCTGGTCATCGGCGTGGAGCGGCTCAGCGACCTGACCGACCTCCAGGACCGCGCCACCGCTTTCCTGTTCGGCGACGGCGCGGGCGCGGTCGTCGTGGGCCCCTCCGACGAGCCGGCCATCGGCCCCACCATCTGGGGTTCCGAGGGCGACAAGTCGGAGACCATCAAGCAGACCGTGCCGTGGACCGAGTACGACAGCTCGGGCAAGTTCCCCGCGATCACGCAGGAGGGCCAGGCGGTCTTCCGCTGGGCCGTGTTCGAGATGGCGAAGGTCGCCCAGCAGGCGCTGGACGCGGCCGGAATCAGCCCGGACGACCTGGACGTCTTCATTCCGCACCAGGCCAACATGCGGATCATCGACTCGATGGTGAAGACTCTCAAGCTGCCGGACCATGTCACGGTCGCCCGTGACGTGGAGACCACCGGCAACACCTCGGCCGCCTCGATCCCGCTCGCAATGGAGCGGCTCCTGGCGACCGGACAGGCGAAGAGCGGCGACACCGCGCTCGTCATCGGCTTCGGGGCGGGTCTCGTGTACGCCGCGACGGTCGTTACCCTCCCCTAGGCACTCCGGATCTTCCGGAAGCCCGTAATTCGAAGCATTAACACCGAAGGAGCGCCAACATGGCCGCCACGCAGGAAGAGATCGTCGAGGGTCTCGCCGAGATCGTCAACGAGATCGCTGGAATCCCGGTCGAAGACGTCAAGCTGGACAAGTCCTTCACGGACGACCTGGACGTCGACTCGCTGTCCATGGTCGAGGTCGTCGTCGCCGCCGAAGAGCGCTTCGAGGTCAAGATCCCGGACGAGGACGTCAAGAACCTCAAGACCGTTGGCGACGCCGCCAGCTACATCCTGAAGCACCAGGCCTGATTCAGGACCTGAATTCGGGCTGCCACCCAGCGGTGGCGCCGCTGATTCACGTCCCTTACACACGTGGAGAAACTTCCTGTGAGCTCGACCAATCACACCGTGGTCGTCACCGGTATCGGCGCAACCACACCGCTGGGTGGCGACACCGCCTCGACCTGGGAAGGTCTGCTGGCGGGACGCTCCGGTGTCCGCCCCCTGGAGGGTGAGCGCTTCGCCGAACTGCCGGTCCGGATCGCGGCCCCGGCCGCGGTCGACCCGAGCGAGGTGCTGCCCCGCCCGCTGGCCCGCAAGCTGGACCGCTCGGCGCAGTTCGCGCTGATCGCGGCCAGGGAGGCCTGGGCGGACGCGGGTTTCTCCGCCCCCGCGGGCGACGAGTCCGGCGTCACTCCGGAGCGGCTCGGCGCGGTCATCGCGTCGGGCATCGGCGGCGTCACCACCCTGCTCGACCAGTACGACGTGCTGAAGGAGAAGGGCGTACGCCGCGTCTCCCCGCACACCGTGCCCATGCTCATGCCGAACGGTCCCTCGGCCAACGTCGGTCTTGAGGTGAACGCCCGCGCGGGCGTCCACACCCCCGTCTCCGCGTGCGCCTCGGGTGCCGAGGCCATCGGGTACGCCGTCGAGATGATCCGCACCGGCCGCGCCGATGTCGTGGTCGCCGGCGGCACCGAGGCGGCCATCCACCCGCTGCCCATCGCGGCGTTCGCCAACATGATGGCGATGTCCAAGAACAACGACCACCCCGAGCAGGCCTCGCGCCCCTACGACAAGGCCCGTGACGGCTTCGTCCTGGGCGAGGGCGCCGGCGTGGTGATCCTGGAGTCCGCCGAGCACGCCAAGCAGCGCGGCGCCCGCGTCTACTGCGAGGTCCTCGGCCAGGGCCTCTCGGCCGACAGCCACCACATCGCGCAGCCCGAGCCGACCGGCCGGGGCGTCGCCGCCGCGATGCAGAACCTGCTCGACTCGACGGACCTGAAGCCGTCCGAGGTGGTCCACCTCAACGCGCACGCCACCTCGACGCCGCAGGGCGACATCGCCGAGATCAAGGCGCTGCGCAAGGTCCTGGGCGACGACCTGGACCACGTGGCGATCTCCGCGACGAAGTCGATGACCGGCCACCTCCTCGGCGGCGCGGGCGGCATCGAGACCGTCGCCACGGTCCTCGCCCTGCACCACCGCACGGCCCCGCCGACCATCAACATCGACGAGCTCGACGAAGAGGTCGACCCGGGCCTGGTGAGCAGCGAGCCCCGCAAGCTCCCCGAGGGTTCGATCTCCGCGATCAACAACTCGTTCGGCTTCGGCGGCCACAACGTGGTGCTCGCCTTCCGCTCGGTCTGAGCGGTCTCCGTACGCACATCAAAGGGCCCCACCGTGGTCGGTGGGGCCCTTTCGCGTACGCGGTGGTTCACCGAGGCGTGGTTCAGACGACCTGGTGCAGCCAGCGGACCGGGGCGCCCTCTCCGGCGTAGCGGAAGGGCTCCAGCTCGTCGTCCCAGGGCTTGCCGAGAAGCTTGGCGATCTCGGCCTCCAGGTCGGTCTCGCCCTGGATGGAACGGGCGAGGGCGGCGCGCAGCCGGTCCTCCGGGATCATGATGTCGCCGTGGATGCCGATGACGGCGTGGAAGATGCCGAGGTCGGGCGTGGCGCTGTAGCGCTCGCCCTCCGCCGTCGCACACGGCTCGGCCGTGACCTCGAAGCGCAGCAGGTGCCAGCCCCGCAGCGCGGAGGCGAGTTTGGAGGCGGTGCCGGGTTCGCCCCGCCAGGAGAATTCGGCTCTCCACGTGCCGGGCGATGCGGGCTGGCGGATCCAGTCGAGCTGGACGCGCACCCCCAGGACACCGGCCACAGCCCATTCGACGTGCGGGCAGAGCGCGCGCGGGGCGGAGTGGACGTAGAGAACTCCACGTGTCGTCACCGGGACCTCCAGTGCGGTTCGAGGTTCGCCTTCCCCAGCGGCCTCGCGCCCCTGCCGTTCCCGGTCAGGACAGCACCTGACATTCTGCCCCTGGGTTCAACAGTAAACAGCATCGGGAGCTAATCTCCTGAAATGGGACAGTATGTGACGTGATGTAATTTACCGGAGTCGTCTGGCGTGGTTCCTCTGGCTGGACGGGCCAAAGCTACCGCGCGGAGCTGTGCCAAGGGTGTCGTAATGTCGGTCGGAGCGCCTTCGAACACCAAGCTTTCACTCGCGAGGACGCCGCGAAAGCCGAACGACCGCCGTACGGAGGGGGACCCGGGATGCAGGACAGCCGCCGGAGCCGTCGCGTCCGTACCACCGCCGCCCTGTTCGCGGCGGGCGCCCTCGCCCTGACCACCGGCTGCCAGTCCGGCGGCGGCCACGCGGCCGCGAGCCCGTCCGCCTCGAAGAAGCCCTCGCCGAGCCCCTCCCCCGCCTGGGACCGCAGCCCGAAGTCGGTGGCCGCGGTGGGCGACTCGATCACCCGCGGCTTCGACGCCTGTACGGTGCTCGCCGACTGCCCGGAGGTCTCCTGGGCGACCGGCAGCGATGCGCAGGTCGACTCGCTCGCGGTCCGCCTCCTCGGCCCGGCGGCCCCCGCCAACAGCTGGAACTTCGCGAAGACCGGCGCCAGGATGGCCGACCTGCCGGCCCAGATGGACCGGGCCGCGGCCCAGCACCCGGGCCTGGTCACGGTGATGGCGGGCGCGAACGACGCCTGCCGCGGGGATGTGTCGGACATGACACCGGTGAACACGTTCCGCGCGGAGTTCGAGGCGTCGCTGCGGCAGTTGCGCGCGGTGTCGCCGAAGTCCCAGGTGTACGTGTCGAGCGTGCCCGACCTGAAACGGCTCTGGTCGACCGGGCGCGGCAGCGCGCTGGGCAAGCAGATCTGGAAGCTGGGCATCTGCCGGTCGATGCTGGCCGACGCCGACGACCTGGGCGCGGTCGCGACCGAGCGGCGCACGGCGGTGTACGACCGGGTGGTGTCGTACAACAAGGTCCTCAAGGACGTGTGCGCGAAGGACCGCGCCTGCCGTTACGACGGCGGCGCGGTCTTCGACTACGCCTTCGACGGGGACCAGCTGAGCCCCTGGGACTGGTTCCACCCGAGCAAGAACGGGCAGGGCCGCTTGGCGGAGATTGCGTACGGAAAGGTGACGGCGGCCGGCTGAACCGTGCCGCTCCACCGCGTGGCTTCCGGGGGGCTGGAAGACCCTGGGGCTCCGCCCCAGACCCCGCTTCGACCCCACCCCGCCCCTTCCCGAGACCCTCCGGGGGTTCGTTCGGCTGCGGCCCGGCGGTCATGACCTGGGGCTCCGCCCCAGACCCCGTTCGCGCCTGAAGGGCGCTCGTCCTCAATCGCCGGACAGGCTGAAGATGCCGGTGCCGGCCAGCATCAACCCTGCTAGGGCGCGGGGAACTGCGCGAGCACCACGCACGGTCCGAGGCCGAAGGAGGGGTTGGGGGCGCGGGGAACTGCGCAACAAGCCACAGCCGGCCCGCACCCAAAATGAACCGCACCCCCGCGGAGCGCCCCTCACACCTCCAGCGTCGCGCTGAGCCGGACGTCCTCCAGGGAGTGGCAGGCCCGCACCTCGTACTGGCCCGGGACGAAACTCCACGCCCCCGCGAGCTCGTCCCAGATCTCGAACGCCCGCCCCCGCAGGGGGATTTCCACCTCGGCCGAGTCCCCGGGCGCGGCCTGGACCGAGGCGAACCCCGCCAGCCAGCGGCGCGGTCGCGGCACCGCGTCGGCGACCGGCGCCAGGTAGATCTGGATGGTCTCGCGGCCGACGCGCGCACCCGTGTTGCGGACCCGGACCTTGGCGTGGGTGGGGGTCGCCTCCAGGGACTCGTACTCCCACCTGGTGTAGCCGAGCCCGTGGCCGAAGGGGTAGGCGGGCGCCACCCCGTCCCGGTCGTAGGCGCGGTAGCCGATGAACAGGCCTTCTTCGTAAGGGAGTTGACCGTCGCGAGGGCGTACCTCGATGACCGGGGCGTCGGCGAGGGCGGCCGGCCAGGTGGTGGGCAGACGCCCGCCCGGCTCCGCGTGGCCGAGCAGGACGTCGGCGAGCGCGGCGCCGCCCTCCTGCCCGGGGAGCCAGCTGAGCAGCACCGCCGCGACGTCCTCGCGCCACGGGAGTTCCACGGGGGAGCCCGAGTTGACGACCACCACGGTCCGAGGGTTGGCGGCGGCCACGGCGCGGACCAGGTCGTCCTGGCGGCCGGGCAACCGCAGGTCGCGGCGGTCGAAGCCCTCGGACTCGACGCGGTCGGTGGTGGCGACGACCACCACGGCGAGTTCGGCCGCCCGCGCGGCCTCGACGGCCTCGGCGATCAGCTCGTCGGCGTCGCGCTGCGGCCCGAGGTGGGTGAGGGAGAACATCACGGCGGCGAGCGGGGCGTCGGCGCTCTTGTGCACGGTGTGCCGCAGGGACACCTCGACGGGCTCGCCCTCGGCGAGCTGGGCGCGGCCGCGTTCGGCGGGGGCGCCGAAGAACGCCTCGAACGGGTCGGAGGCGGAGCTCATCGACTGCGTGCCGTCCCACAGGAGGCGGCCACCGACGCAGAGCGTGTACGCGCCGATGCCCCGCGTGCCGAAGGTGTGCTCGCCGCTCTCGCGCGGCGTGAAGGTGCCGGTGACCTCGACGGAGTGCAGTGCGTCGTGGGTCACCCCGGCGGGCAGGTCGTCGCCGAGCCACTGCACCTGGCCGCCCGGGAGTGACCCCGTACCGAGCACGTTGCCGTCGGCGTCGCGGCAGACGGCGCGGAGCTCGAACCCCTGGGCCGCGGGGGCGAGTTCGTCGCTCGGGTCGGCGCCGACCGTGTACGTCAGCGCGCCCTCGGGCAGGGCCGCGGTGAGCCCGATGAGCGGGGAGACGACGCGCTCGGGGAAGACGGTCGCCGAGCCGCCGCCCAGGACGCGGGCGTCGCGGGCGGCGGCGCCGATCAGCGCCACCTTGCGGACCCGGGCCGGGTCGACGGGCAGGGCGTCGCGTTCGTTGCGTACGAGGACGAAGGCGCGGCGGGCGACCTCGCGGGCCAGGGCCTGGCCGTCGACGGTGGCGGGGAGTTCGTCGACGGCGCCGTCGACGCCGTCGAGGATGCCGACGCGGGCGGCGAGCCGCAGCACGTTGCGTACCGCGTCGTCGACGACCGCCTCGTCCACGTCGCCCTTGCGGACGGCGGCGGCCAGCGCCTCGCCGTACACGGTCTTCGGGCCCGGCATCGCGACGTCGAGCCCGCCGAGGATCGCCCCGGCGGTCGAGCGGGCGGCCATCCAGTCGGACACGATGAACCCGTCGAAGCCCCACTCGCCGCGGAGCACCTCGTTCTGGAGGTAGCGGTGCTCGGTCATCGTCGTGCCGTTGACCTGGTTGTACGCGGCCATGATGCCCCAGGGGTGGGCGTTTTCGACGATGGCCTCGAAGGGGGCGAGATAGAGCTCGCGCAACGGGCGCGGGGCCACGACGTTGTCGACGGTGAAGCGGTCGGTCTCGGCGTCGTTGGCGACGAAGTGCTTGACGGTGGTGCCGACGCCGCCGCCCTGGACGCCGTCCACGTAGCCGGAGGCGATCTCGCCGGTGAGGCAGGGGTCCTCGGAGTAGCACTCGAAGTGCCGGCCGCCGAGCGGTGAGCGGTGCAGGTTCACGGTCGGCGCGAGCAGCACGTGGACGCCCTTGCGGCGGGCCTCCTGGGCGAGCAGCGTGCCGGCCCGGCGGGCAAGGGCCGGGTCCCAGGTGGCGGCGAGCGCGGTCGGGGACGGCAGCGCGATCGAGGGGTCGTCGGCGGTCCAGCGGACCCCGCGCACCCCGATCGGACCGTCGGACATCACGAGCGAGCCAAGACCGATCTCCGGCAGTGCGGGCAGCGACCACATGTCCTGCCCGGCGAGCAGGCGGGCCTTGGCCTCCAGATCGAGCTTGCCGAGGGCCGTCTCGACGGCCTCGCTGTAGTCGGGGGTGGAAACGGGTGCGCCTGCCACGGCCGTACCTCCTCGTAGAAGTCCGCTGGTGGGACCATGGTGACCGGTCTACCTGTAGAACGGTAGGGTTAGTTATCCGTCCGTGACAATCGAATGCCGTACGGTCCTCTCGGACACACCGACGGACCGGCACGGAGCGGGGGCAGACATGGCGAGGACCAGGAGCGCCAGAAGCGAGGAGCGGCGCGCGGACATTCTCCGCGCCGCCCTGGAGGTCATCGCGGAACGCGGCTACCGGGGCGCGTCCCTGAGCGCGGTCGCCGAGCGCGTGGGCCTCACCCAGCAGGGCCTGCTGCACTACTTCCCCACGAAGGAGGCCCTGCTCGTCGCCGTCCTGGAGGAGCGGGACCAGTGGGACACCGGCGGGCGGCGGACCTCGGCCGACGGCTGGCGCCTGGAACTGCTCGCCTCCCTGGTCGAGTACAACGCGATGCGGCCCGGCATCGTCCAGACGTTCTCGGCGCTGCTCGGCGAATCGGTGACCGACGAGCACCCGGCCCGCCCCTTCTTCACCCGCCGCTACGCGCAGGTGCGCGAGGAGATGGCGGGCGTGCTGCGCGCCGAGTTCGGCGACCGGCTGCCCGGCGGGCTCACCGCGGAGCGGGCGGCCCCGCTGCTCGTCGCGGTGATGGACGGCCTCCAGTACCAATGGCTGCTCGACCCCGAGTCGTTGGACATGGCGGCCGCCTTCCACGACTTCGTGGCGCTGCTCGGGGTCCCGGACGGAGCGGGCTCCGCCGACGGCGCCTCATAAGTCCCTCTATCCACACAGGACTTCCGTGCGAATACTGGGCGCGACCGGTCTTCGACGGAAGGATCTGTGGTGCGACGACGTGTACGGGTGGCGCGGCTCGGGTGTGCCCTCGCGGCGATGACGTTCTGTACGGTGCTCGGCCCGGCCCCCGCGCAGGCCGCGACCGCGCCCCGGCAGGCCACCGTCGAGGAGCAGCGCCTCGACGGGGCGGTGCCGAAGGAGATCCTGGCCCGCAGCGGATTCGCGGACGTGGCACCGGAGTTCACCCGGAAGCTCGCGGCCATACGGTCCTACGGTGCGGCCGAGCGGCTCGTCGGGCGGGAGGGGACGCGGCTGTGGAAGCGGGCGGTGGACCGGGTGCAGGGCCGGGGCCCCGCGGGCGGCGACCTGAGCCGCGACGACGACCGCCCGCTGTACTGGGCCCGGCTCGGCCTCACCCGTGAACTCCGGCTCTGGGAACCGGAGTTCGGCCTCTCGGAGGCTGACCGCAGCAAGCTGATGGACCGCCTGGAGCAGACCTCGCGCGGCCAGAGCACCGTCGACTATCCCGAGGGCAGGGGCTTCAAGAAGATCCTGCTGACCGGCTTCGACCCGTTCACGCTGGACCGCGACATCCGGATCAGCAACCCGTCGGGGGCGACCGCGCTGGCCCTGGACGGCACCTGGATCCGTACCGCCGACGGACAGCTCGCGCGCATCGAGACGGTGACCTTCCCGGTGCGCTGGCAGGACTTCGCGGACGGCGTGGTCGAGAAGGCCCTCGCGCCGGTGCTGCCGAAGGTGGACGCGTTCACGACGGTGAGCCAGGGCCGGGTCGGCCGCATCGACGTCGAGCGGTTCAACGGGGCCTGGCGGGGCGGCTTCCCGGACAACGACAACGCGTCAAGCACCGGGCAGGTCCCGGTGAGCGACCCGGCGACGCAGCCGCAGTGGACCCGGACGACCCTGCCGTACAAGGACATTGTGTCGGCGAAAACCGGCCGCTTCCCGGTGTACGACCACACCGACGTCACCGAGATCCCGGCCGGCGCGACGGACCCGGTGGACCGCCCCGACGGACCGACCCCGGGCTCGGCCGCGCGGGCCGGGGGCGGCGGCGACTACCTCTCGAACGAGATCGCCTACCGGGTCACCCTGCTCCGCGACCGCCTGGGCCTGAGCATTCCGGGCGGCCATGTGCACACCCCGGTCCTGCAGTTCGGGCCGGGCAACACCGACCCGGCGACGGGCACGGTGACGGACCCTCGGTTCGTACGCAACCGCTTGGACATCGTGGCGCAGCTGAAGGCGATCGTGCGAGTGGCGGCGGAGTAGCCCCGAAGGGCCCGCGTGGATCAACTCCGCGCGGGCCCGAGGGAGTTCAGGACGTGGGTACGACCTTTACGGTGTCACGGCCCTCTTTCGGCCGCGCAGACCGAGCAGCGCGTCGATGACCAGGAACGCGAGGAGGCTGATCCCGAGGAGCGGGACGAACCAGCCGACCAGTGCCGTCACCGCCGCGAGCGGGAGCAGCACCGGCAGCGGCACCTTGCGCCAGGCGCCGCGCGGCTGCGGGCGGCCGACGCCGACCGCACGCCCCTTGGTGGGCCTGCGCTGCCACCACATGCGGTAGCCCCAGACGACGAGCGCCATCAGCGCCACGGCGAGGACGGCGAGGGCGAGCTGGTTGGGCAGGCCGAGGAAGACACCCATGTGCGCGTCGATGCCGAACCGGGTCAGCTGGGCGAGGACCGGGTAGTCGGAGAAGCGCAGCACGTCCATGACCTTGCCGTCGGCGGGGTCGATGGCCACCGAGTCGAGGTGCACGGGGAACTCGGTGTCGCGCTCGCGCACCACGAAGCCCTTGCCCGCGCTGGGCAGGCTGATCTGGATGCCGGCCCGTACGCCCTGTTCACGGGCGGTCTCGGCGACCTGGTCCAGGGTGAGCGCGGAGGGTGCGGCGGGCGGCATGACCATGCCTTCGTGATGCTCGTGGCCCGCGCCCATGCCGCCTGCGGTGGCTGCCGCGACGGTGGGGGTGGCGCCGCCGAGCCGGTCCTTGAGGTCGGCGATGTTCTCGCCCGCGTACCGCGACCAGGTGAGGCCGGTGGCGGAGAGCAGCACCAGGCCGACAACCGCCCACAGGCCGACCGAGCCGTGCCAGGACAGGGTGCGGCGACGGCCGGTGAGCCCGCGCTCGGGCCGGAGCAGCCGGGTCCGCCTGCGCCGGCCGACCCACAGAGCGAGCCCGCCGAGGGCGACGACCCAGAGCCAACTGGCGGCCAGCTCACTGTAGTTGCGGCCCAGCTCACCGAGCTTGAGGTCCGCGTGGAAGGAGGAGAGCCAGCTGCGCAGCGGCAGCGCGCCCGAGCTTCCGGTGCTGGCGAGGGCGCCGCGTACGTCATTGGTGTACGGGTCCACGAACACGGCGAGGGACTCGTCCTCGGCGAGACCCGGGGCCTTCATGAGGACGCGGGTGGTGGCGCCCTCCTCGGGCGAGGGCCAGACGGCCGTCACATAGCCCTCGGGGTGGGCGGCCTTCGCGGCGGCGACCTGCGCGGTGAGCGGCTGGGTGGTGTCGCCCACGGGGACCCGCAGTTCGTGCCGGTACAGGACGTTCTCGGCCTGGAAGGACAGCGCGTAGAGGAGGCCGGTGACGGCGGCCACGAAGAGGAGCGGGGCGATGAGGACGCCCGCGTAGAAGTGCAGCCGCAGGAGGAGGGGACGGAGTGCGGCCCAGGTGGAGGGCCGTGCGGCGGTTGGGGGTGCGGCTTCCCGCGATGGGGTGTCGGACGAGGTGTCGAGGGACATGAGGATCCTGAATCCTGACGATCGGCGTGGGCATGGGTGAAGGGACCCCTGGCCACGCCCCGCGCCGGATCAGGCGAGGGCGGGTCGGCCGGGGGCCGTGGCTCGGGTGAGTCCCCGGGCCGGCGGACCCCGCCGGATGAAGGCATGGCTGTGCACCGCGCCGCGCAGCCCCGGGCGCGGGCGGTGGTGCGGGCGCGGCCCGCGTACGGCGCGCGGCGGCGCGGGCACACAGGTGCGTACGAGGGCGAGCGCGCGGCGCAGCGGCCGGGCGGCCAGCACACCGAGCGCGCCGACGGCCCGGGCGAGCCGGAAGGCGGCGGCCTCGCCGCGCCAGAGCCAGATGCCGCAGATCAGGGCGGCGAGAAGGTGGGCGGCGAGCATGCCGCCGGACATGGTGTGGGCGGCGGCATCCATGGCCGCGGCCTGTGCCTGGTCGGCGGCCCCCGCCATGGAGTCCATACCCGCCATGCCCGCCATACCGGGCATGGCGTGCATGGCGTGGCTGTCGGGCGGGTCCGGCACGAGGTGGGCGTACCGGGCGCCGCATGTCATGGCCGGCATGGGCGTCGGCATGGACATGGGGTCCGACGCGGTGGCCATCCCGGTCATCGGCTGGGTCTTGGCGAAGAGGACGTGCAGGGCTCCCTGGGCCGCTACCTGGCCGCCCGCGATGGCGACGATCCCGCGCTGCCGTCCGGCCGCGCACCAGGCGACCGCGCACGTGGCAACGAAGGCGGCGAGCAGCACGGGCAGCGGAATGTCATGCCCAGACATGGACGAATGCCCCACCGCAGCCAAAGCCACGCACAACGCCGCGAACATCGCGGCCCGCAGGGTGCGCAGGGGCGACCGGGGATTCGTCATGACGGCCAGATCATGCCATTTGCGCAGGCGGGTGCGGTGATGGGGGGTGCCTGGCCCCGCAGCAGGGTGCAGTGCGGGCGCTCCCGGGCTGCGCCCCGAACCCCGCTTCCCCTCCGCCTGCGGACCGTGCGTGGCTGGTCGCTCCCCCAAGTTCTCGGCTGCGCTCGAACAGGGGGGACCCCCATCGCGGCGGAGCCGCAAATGTCCCAGCCCCGCGCCCTAGCAGGGTTGATGCTGGCCGGCACCGGCATCTTCAGCCTGTCCGGCGATTGAGGACGAGCCCCCTTAAGGCGCGAACGGGGTCTGGGGCGGAGCCCCAGGGTCGTTCACCCCCGGAGGCCACGCGGCGGAGCCGCAGAGTGTCACAGCGGGAAGGGGCGGGGTGGGGGAACTACCGGCTCCGCCCCCCAGACGCGGATGCGTTCGCTTCGCCAACACCAACGTCATCGCCGTCGTCACCGGAATCGGAATCGGAATCCGCCGACTCGCCCAGCAGATCCCGCACCATCAGCGTCGCCCCCGCCACGGCGCCCGGCATCAGGAACACCGCGACCAGCGGGATCACAAAGGCGAGGGCGAGGGGCACGCCGAAGCCCAGGACCAGCAGGCGCCGCGAGCGCAACAGGGCGAGGCGGGGGCGCAGTTCCATGCCGCGGCGCTGAAGGGCGACCGCGGTCAGCTCCTCCGTGAGGAAGAAGCCGGTGACACAGAAGCCGATCGCCGGGATCACGCTCTGGCCGATCACCGGGACGAAGCCGAGGCCGAAGAGCAGGATGCCGTAGAACGCGACCCTGACCAGGATGCGCAGCGAGTCGCGGGCGGAGATCCACAGTTCGCGCCAGAGCGGCAGGCCCGACTCGGGGGCCTCCCCGCCGCTCTCTGCCCGGTCGACGTCGCCGGACAGCTTCTCGTAGAAGGGCTGGCCGACGAGCAGGGTCACCGCGGTGAAGGAGATCACGGCGAGGAACAGGCCGAGCGCGAAGACCAGCGCGGTGAGGAAGCCGCGGAACAGGCCGAGCCAGGGCGAGGACCAGCCGTCGGCGAAAGGCGTCGCCCAGCCGACGAAGTCGTCGGCGCCGTAAGCGAGTCCGACCAGTGCGCCGACGTACATCACCAGGGTGATGAGGCCGGGCAGCAGTCCCGTGCCCAGCGATCTGCCGTGCCCGGCCGCCCATCGCTGCCCCTTGACCAGATATCCGAAGCCCGCCCCTAGATCACGCATGGCACCGACCTTATCCGGCCGCCGCGGAGCCGAATCAAGCCGCCAAAAAATTTCTCAGCGCTGCGGGAATGTGGGCGCTAACCAATGGGTTGTGCCCATCAACAGCAACGATCCCGGGGGGACTTCAATGTCGACCACCATCAGCACCGACATCAGCACCGAGGCCAAGGCCACGACGACCGCCGGAGTGCAGGGCACCGTCGCCGAGGGCTACGAGGGCGTGCGCGAGGAGTTCGCGGCGTTCGTGGCCGGCGAGGAGCACGACCCGGCGGCCCAGCTCGCCGCGTACAAGAACGGCCGTCTCGTCGTGGACCTGTGGTCCGGGGACGTCGCCGGGGACTCGCTGACCGGTGTCTTCTCCACCACCAAGGGCGCGGCCCACCTCGTGGTGGCGCTGCTCGTCCAGGACGGCGTCCTCGACCTGGACCGTGAAGTCGCCCACTACTGGCCGGAGTTCGCGGCCGAGGGCAAGGGCGCGGTGACCCTGCGGGAGCTCATCTCGCACCGCGCGGGCGTCATCGGCGCGGACGGCGGCTTCAGCCCCGAGGAGCTGGCCGACGACCGTGTGATCGCCGAACGGCTCGCGGGCCAGCGGCCGTTCTGGCAGCCGGGCGCGGGCCACGGCTACCACGCCCTGTCGATCGGAGCGCTCACCGGCGAGGTGGTACGGCGGGCGACCGGCCGCTCCATCCAGGAGATCTTCGAGGAGCGCGTGCGCGCCCCGTACGGCCTGGGCTTCTTCCTCGGCCTGCCCGAGGCCGAGCGGGCCCGCTACCGCGACGTGCTGCCCATGCTCCCGACGCCCGAGCAGCAGGCCGTCCTCGCCGCGAGCCCGAACGGCCGCTACAACCGCCTGGCGATCGCGTTCAACACCAGCGCCGACCCGTCCTTCGACCTGGTCGCCTTCGCGAACTCGTCCGCCTCGCTCACCAAGGGCCCCACCTCCGTGGGCGGTTCGGGCAGCGCGCGCGGCATCGCCGGAATGTACGCGGCCGTCCTCGGCGACTTCAACGGGCAGGGCCCGCTCCTGAAGCCTGACACGGTCGCCGAGTTCGCCCGCATCCACTCACACGGCAACGACCTGACCCTGGGCGTTCCGACCGCCTTCGGCCTCGGCTTCGAGGCGCTCGGCGTCTCCTACCCGTTGCTGGGCGCGGACACCTTCGGGCACAGCGGCGCCGCGGGCTCCCTCGCGTTCGGCGACCCCCGCTCGGGCCTCGCCTACGGCTACACGCGGCGCCGGTTCGCCTTCCCGGGCGGCGCCGCCCCGGAGAACGTGCAGCTGTCGCGCGCGGTCTACAACGCGGCGATCGCCGAGTAGAGGGCGCATGCGGATCACTCAGTACGGGATCGCTCAGTAGCGGGCGAACCTGTCGAGCGTCGCCTGGGCCGCCCCGCTCATGCCGGAGTGGCCCAGGCCGTGCCCGGCCTCGTCGATCACGAGCAGTTCGCAGCCCGGCCAGGCCGCGGCGAGTGCCCGCGCCGGGTCGGGCGGCGAGCTGAGGTCCAGCCCTCCGGTGATGAGAACACCGGGAATTCCGTACAACTTGCGTACGCCGTCGACGAGTTGATCCTCGTCCAGCCAGGCCGCATGCCGCCAGTAGTGCGTGACGAGGCGGGCGATGGTCATCCGGACGGCGGGGTCGGCGTATCGCGAATCACCGAAGTCGTCGACAAGTTGGGCACCCGCCGGCCGTACGTGGGTGTCCTCCCAGCGGCACCAGTTCCGGGCGGCCTCCTCGCGCACGGCCGGGTCGGGGTCGGCGAGCAGCCGGGCGTAGGCGTCGACCACCCGCTCGCCCTCGCGGGGCCGGGCGGCGTCGCGGAAGGCGGCCCACGCGTCGGGGAAGTGGACCCGGACGCCCTCGGTGATCCAGTCCACTTCGGTGCGGCTGGTCGTCACGACCGAGAAGAGGACGATCTCGCTGACCCGCTCCGGGTGCGTCTGCGCGTACGCCAGGCCGAGCGTGGAGCCCCAACTGCCGCCGAACACAAGCCACTTGGCGATGCCGAGGTGCTCGCGCAGCTGCTCCATGTCCGCGATCAGGTGGCGGGTGGTGTTGGCTTCGAGGCCGGTCGCCGCATCGCTGACGGGCGGCGTGGAGCGGCCGCAGCCGCGCTGGTCGAAGAGGACGACGCGGTAGCGGGCGGGGTCGAAGTAGCGGCGCCAGAAGGGCCCCGCGCCGGAGCCCGGCCCGCCGTGCACCACGACGGCGGGCTTTCCGTCCGGGTTTCCGCAGACTTCCCAGTGGACGAGGTTGCCGTCACCGGTGTCGAGCATGCCGTGGTCGTACGGGGCCGTCTCGGGAAAGGTCATGCGGGCCAGCATGGCAAAGGGCCCCGCCCGGCGGGAAGGCCGCCCGGGCCGGCACGGCGAAGGACCGCGCCTGTCGGGGCGCGGTCCTTCGCAGGGCGCTCGTTACGCGACGGCGAGGTTCACCGTGATGTTGCCGCGGGTCGCCTTGGAGTACGGGCAGACCTGGTGGGCCTTCTCGATGAGGTCCTCGGCGGTCGCGCGGTCCACGTTCGGGATGGTCGCGATGATCTCGACGTAGATGCCGAAGCCGTCGTCGTTCTTGCCGATGCCGACGTGCGCGGTGACGGTCGAGCCGGAGATGTCGGCCTTCTCGTTGCGGGCGACGACGCCGAGGGCGCCCTGGAAGCAGGCGCTGTAGCCGGCCGCGAAGAGCTGCTCGGGGTTGGTGCCCGCGCCGTTGCCGCCCATCTCCTTCGGCGGGTTCACCACGACGTCCAGTCGGCCGTCGTCGGTGGAGACGCGGCCGTCGCGGCCGTTCTCGGCGGTGGCGACGGCGGTGTAGAGGACCTCGGACTTCTGTATGGACATGCTGGGGTGCTCCTCCTGGGTTCGCGGCCGCTCGCGCCTCACGGCCGCCGGGATGTGGAAAAACCTTATCGGATCGCGGAAACCGTGAGACGGAGTGTGCGGCGGGTCACCCCGGGCCGCGCACCCCGGCCTGCCGAGGAGCTGCCCGCCCGAGCCCTTACTTGCCGAAGGAGACGACCATCTTTCCGGTGTTCTCGCCGCGCAGCATGCCGAGGAAGGCGTCGACGCCGTTCTCGATGCCCTCGACGAAGGTCTCGTTGTACTTGAGCTCGCCCGAGGCCAGCCAGCCCCCGACCTCGCCGACGAACTGCTTCTGCATGCCGTAGTGGTCGCCGACCAGGACGCCCTTGAGCTGCAGCCGCTTACCGATGATCATGACCATGTTGCGCGGGCCGGGGGTGGGCTCGGTGTCGTTGTAGCCCGCGATGGCACCGCAGAGGGCGGCGCGGCCGTGCACGTTGAGCACGGAGATGGCCGCTTCGAGGTGCTCGCCGCCGACGTTGTCGAAGTAGACGTCGATGCCGTCCGGGGCGGCCGCGCGCAGCTGCTCCAGGACCGGGCCCTTCTTGTAGTTGAAGGCGGCGTCGAAGCCGAGCTCCTCCACGAGCCACTTGACCTTCTCGTCGGAGCCGGCCGAGCCGATGACGCGCGAGGCGCCCTTGAGCCGGGCGATCTGGCCGACCTGGCTGCCCACGGCACCGGCGGCGCCGGAGACGAACACGGTGTCGCCCTCCTTGAAGGAGGCGACGTCCAGGAGACCGGCGTACGCGGTGAGGCCCGGCATGCCGAGGACGCCGAGGTAGGCGGAGAGCGGGGCGAGCTCGGCGTCGACCTTGGTGGCGTGCCCGGCGTCGAGGTCGGCGTACTCGCGCCAGCCGAGCCCGTGCAGGACGTGGTCGCCGACGGCGAACTTCTCGTCGTTCGAGGCGATGACCTCGCCGACCGCGCCACCCTCCATCGGCCGCTCCAGCTGGAACGGCGGGACGTACGACTTCACGTCGTTCATGCGGCCGCGCATGTACGGGTCGACCGACATGAACAGGTTCCGGACCAGAATCCGGCCCGGCGCGGGCTCGGTGACGGGGGTCTCGCGCAGCGCGAAGTCGGAGGGCACGGGCCAGCCGTTCGGGCGGGCGACGAGGTGCCATTCACGGCTGGTGGCGGGGAGTGCGGGCGAGGTGGCCATGGGGTGCGTCCTCCTGCGAATCACATGCTGATCAATACATCGAGTACCCGGGCAGGGGCGCCGCACAGTGGGCGGCACCCCGAATACTTCAGGTACTGAAAGAACAATGCGCCGAGATATTTGAGATTGTCAAGTAACTCGCTAGGCTGGGGGCATGTCCCCCCGAATGGATCCCCTGAGCCTCGAAGTCGTCGAGCTGATCGGCACGATCGTCGGCCGCTACTACGAGGAGTACGAGCGGGCCGCCGCCGAGCACTCCCTCACCGGCGCCCAGGCCCGGGTCCTCGGACTGCTCGCCCTCGAACCGATGCCGATGCGGCAGATCGCCCAGAAGCTGAAGTGCGAGCCGTCGAACATCACGGGCATCGTCGACCGCCTCGAAGCGCGCGGCCTGGTGGAACGCCGCCCCGACCCGGCCGACCGCCGCGTCAAACTGGCCGCCCCGACCCCCGACGGCCTCACCACCGCGACCGACCTGCGCGACTCCCTGAACTTCGCGAGAGAGCCACTGGCAGAGCTTTCACCGGAGGAGCGGACGGTGCTGCGGGATCTGCTGCGGCGCATGCTGGGGGCTTGACCTCCCGACCCTGGTGGCCCTGGAGGGGCGCGGGGCCGTGACATCGTGCGGCTCAGCCCCCACCGGACCGCAGCCGGAATGCGCGCACAGGTACGCCCTGCGCAACGGTCAGATGCACCAGAACAGGAAGGGCTTGCAGGGCTTGGGCGGCGCAGGATCCGGGGACTTCGAAGGAGGCGCGGAGGGCGCAGGGGCCCCGGGCCCACCCGGCGAAGAGGGAGCAGAGGGCACGGCTCCCGAGGCCCCGGGGTCGGGCGTGGCCGAGGCACGGGGAGGGGCGCTCCTGTGCGGCCCGGACTCCACGGGACCCGGCGCCCCGGGGCCGGCCTCCCCCGGGCCCGGCTTCCCGGACGCCGCACCGGAACCCCGCCCCCGAGAGGAAACCGGCCTGGCCGTAGGCCGGGAAGGCACCCCCGCCGCCGAGCCGGACGGCAGCGGCTGGGGATCGGAGATCGTCTGGTCCTCCCGCACGGCGGAAGCCCGGTCGTCCCCCGGCGGCGGCTCCATCGCCATCTGTACGAACCCCACCGCCCCGGCCGCGAGCACGAGCCCGGCCGAGCCGAAGAGGATCACCTTGCCCCGCTTGCGCCGGGCCCGCCGCCCCTTGCGGGCACGGCGATGGCCGGAGGGTACGAACACCTCCGCGCGCCGTGACGGCGGCCGCCCGGCGTACACCAGGAGCTCGTCCTCGGGCGCGGGTGCCAGCGCCTCCGCGGGGGTTCCGCATCCGGCACAGGCCAGTGCGCCGTTGAGGTGCCGTCGGCAGGAGTGGCAGTAATCCATGGCCCAGGGAGGCTATGCGGCGGCCGGGCAACAAAAGGGGCCGGAGATGTGTGGATCTTGTGCGGAAGGGCCGCCTCCGGGGCGTGTCCGCGTGACGAATCACCATGGACCGGGGCGTTGTCAGTGGGGCCGGGCAGGATGGACGTCATGACGGAAACCGTGACGCGGCCGTTCGGACCGCTGGACTTCCAACTCGTGCTGCTGCGGCGGATGGCCGACCACCAGCCGGAGCTCGTCGAGGACGCCCGCCATGAGCTGGGCGCCTCGATCGCGGACATGCGCGAGGCCAACAAACGCTGGCAGGCGATGGTCCGCTCGGCCCGTTCCCGGGGCGCCCTGTCCCGCTACCGCTCGGTGCTTGGCTCACCCGAGTCGGTCGTGCCGCGCAGGATCGGGGATCTGGACTGCGAGGCGCAGCTGTGGCCGGTGCCGCTCTGGCCGGGGCTGCGGTTCGAGGTGCTGGCCGGGCCTGGTGGTGCGGTGTGGAACGAATGGCTGGTCAGAGCCCCCGGCATACCGGGTCCCGAGCTGCGCGGGGAGGACGATCTGCGCCCCTGGTCGTGCACGGTGGACGAGGTGGCGCGGGCCTTCGCCCCGGCCCGCCCGATGGAGGGCTCGGCGCCGACGCGCCGGCAGCTGGCCATCACGCTGCCCGGCGGCGGGACACGCGTCGCGGAGTTCACCTGGGGGCTGCTGCAGCGGCTCCTGCCGTGAGGTTCACAGGCCGCCGCGCGAGCGATCCGCCCGGCTGACGGGCCGGCAGCACCCCGGCCGGCCACCGGCCGGGCCCGAAGAGACGGAGGCCGGCCTGCCCGGCGGGGGTTTCTGGCTGGGCGTCAGTTCCCGGCTCCCCGACCGGCGCATCCCAGCGCGCGCCGATCAACGAGCGGTCGCAAAATGCGAACTAAGTACCGCTCTCGGGAGGATCTGCCGTGACCGTCAGTCTTGAGCAGTTGCGCCGTTGCCATGTAGCCGTCGACCTCGGGGCCGCCAGAACCCGTGTCTTCATCAAGGGAGCCGGGCTCGTCGTGGACGAGCCGAGCGTGGCCGCCGTCAACACCCGTACCGGCGCGCTCATCGCCGTCGGCACCTTCGCCGAACAGATGACGGGCCGCACCCCGGACTACATCCGGGTGGCCCGCCCCGTGACCGGTGGCACCGTCATCGACGTCGAGATGGCTCAGCGCATGCTGCGCCATCTCCTCGGCGAGAAGCTGCGCCGCCAGTTGCGCCGCAAGCCGGGGCTGCGCGCCGCCGCCTGCACCCCGCACGACAGCGACCCGCTCGCCCAGCGCGCCGCGCGCGAGACCCTGATGGGGATCGGCGCCCGCCGGGTCGAGCTCGTCGACACCCTGATCGCGGCCGCCGTCGGCTGCGGGCTCCCGGTGGAACAGCCCACCGCCACCATGATCATCGTGTGCGGGGCCGCCACGACCCAGATCGCCGTGCTCTCGCTCGGCGCCATCGTGACGGCCGTCCGCCTCCCGGTCGGCGGCGAGGCCATCGACCACGCCGTCATCCAGCACCTGCGCCTCCAGCACGCCCTGATGCTGCCGAGCCAGTCCGTACGCCCGCTGCAACTGGCCCTGCACGGCAACGGCCTCAGCCCGCTGGGCCCGGAGTCCACCGAGATCCACGGCCGCGACGTCGCCACCGGCCTCGCCCGCTCGGTCCTGGTCGACACGGCCGCCGTACGCAACGCCATCCACACCCCGCTGACCGCCGTGCTCGACGGCATCGGCAAGGTGCTGCGGGACTGCCCGCCCGACCTGGTCGCCGACCTCGCCGAGCGGGGCATCATGATGGTCGGCGGCAGCGCGCTGCTGCCCGGCCTCGACGAGATGCTGCGCGCCTCCACGGGCATGCCGGTGCACATCGCGGAACGGCCCGACGTGTGCGCGATCCTCGGCGTCGGCGCCATGCTGGAGGGGCAGATCCACCCCATGGTCCTCGACCCGCTGGCCGAGTGAGCGGCGCGACAGTCACCCCTGCCGGGCCGGGCGGCCGCGGTGAGAGATCCTCGAAGGATGAGTGAAGCGGAGAGCCCGGACAGCACGGCGCCCCGGCTGCCGATGCTCCTGGAGGCGGTGCTCGGCGTCGGAACGGACCTCGAACTGCGCACCACGCTCCAGCACATCGTGGACACGGCGGCCGAGCTGACCGACGCCCGGTACGGGGCGCTCGGGGTCGTCGACCCCGAGCGCGGCCTGCTCACCGAGCTGTACACCACCGGCCTCACCGACGCCGAGCGCGAACGCATCGGCGCGCTGCCCGACGGCCGCACCGGGCTGCTCGGCGCCCTCATCCAGGACTCGCGGCCACTGCGCCTGGACGACCGGCACACCGACCCCCGCTCGGCCGGTCTGCCGCCGGGCCACCCGCCGATGACCTCGTTCCTCGGCGTACCCCTGCGGGTGCACAACCAGGTCTTCGGCAACCTCTACCTCACCGAGAAGCGCGGCGGCCCCTTCACCGAGGAGGACCTGGCGCTCCTTCGGGTCCTCGCCGCACAGGCGGGCATCGCCATCGGCAACACACGGCTGTACGAGACCGTACGGCTGCGGGAGCGCTGGATCGAGGGTGCCGCCGCCGTCACCACCTCCCTGCTCACCGGCGAGAGTGCGGCCAACGCGCTGATGACGGTGGCCGAACGGGCCCGGCTGCTCGCCGACGCGGCGGCCGGAGTGGTGCTCCAGCCCACCGCGGCCGGCGGCATGGAGATCGTCGCGGCCTCCGCGCCGGACGACCCCGACGACATCGTCGGCACGACCATCGAGCCCGGCTCGCCGGTCCTGGTCCAACTCCTGGGCGGGGAGCCGGTGTTCGTCGAAGACTCGGCGACCGACCCGCGGATGACCACGCACGTACGCACCCGGTTCGGGCCGAGCATGATGCTGCCGCTGCAGAGCGGCGGCAAGCTGATCGGCACGCTCGCGCTGCCCCGGCGGCGCGGCGACCGCCCGTACACGGCGGTCGACCGGCTGCTCGCCGCCCAGTTCGCCTCGCAGGCGGCCCTCGCGCTCGTCCTGGCCGACGCCCAGCACAACCGCGAACAGCTCGCGGTGTACGAGGACCGCGACCGCATCGCCCGCGACCTCCACGACCTCGTCGTACAGCGGCTGTTCGCGACCGAGATGATGCTGGAGTCGACCCGGCGCCGGGCCGAGAAGGCCGCGGCCGACGACACCGACGAGATGCTGACCCGGGCCGTCGACGAGCTCGACTCCACCATCCAGGAGGTCCGCACCGCGATCTTCGCCCTCCAGCAGCCGCCCGCCGACGCTCCGACGACCCTGCGCGGCCGGGTCCTGCGCGAGACGGCCGGCGCGGGCGCGCTGCTCGGCTTCCGGCCCTCGGTGCGCTTCGAGGGCGCGGTGGACACGCTGGTCGCCGAGCCCGTGGACACCCAGCTCGTCGCGGCCCTGCGCGGCGCGCTGGCGGCGGCCCACCGCCGGGCGGGGGTGTCCTCGGTACGCGTCGTCGTCGACGCGGGCGCCGAACTCCCCGACGGGCGGCCCGGGGTGCGCCTGACCGTCGTCGACAACGGCATGCGCGACGACGGCATCCGCGGCACGACCCTGACCTGGCAGGCCCCGCTGCACTAGCGAGTGCCCGGGAGAATCAGCTGCGTACGGCACGGACGGCACCCCACAGTGGCTGCCATGAACGGTCTCTGGACGACAGCGATGGCGGGCGCGGCGGCGGGCCTCGGGGTGGCCGTGCCGGTGGGCGCGGTCGGCGTGCTGCTGATCCAGGAGGGGATGCGCGAGCGACGGGGCGCGATGGCCGCGGCAGCGGCCGTGGCCACGGCCGACCTCGCCTACGCGGCCCTGGCCACCGCGCTCGGCCCCCTGGTCGCCCAGGCACTGTCCGGCGTGGAGGCGTGGGTGCGACTGGTGTCGGCCCTGGTCCTTGCCGGGATCGCGGCGCGGGGGCTGTGGGGGGCTCGGCCGCGAGGGGCGGGGCGTGAGACGCCCGAGGTCGGTGAGCCGGGTGAGGCACTCGACGTGACGCCTCACCCGGCGAAGAAGGAAGGCCCCGCCCGCACCTTCGCCCGTTTCGCCGCGCTCACCCTCATCAACCCCACCACCGCCCTCTACTTCGCCGCCCTGACCACCGCCCGCGGCGCCTCCCTCAGCGGCGGCGCGGCGGGGGCGGTGTTCGTGACGGGCGTCTTCCTGGCCTCCTTCCTCTGGCAGCAGTTCCTGGTGGCGGCGAGCGGGCTCGCCGGCGCCCGGATCTCCCCGGCCGCCCGCGCCTGGACGTTCCGCGCCGGGTACGGCCTTGTCGCTCCCCCAAGTTCTCGGCTTCGCTCGAACAGGGGGGACCCCCATCGCGGTGAAGGTCGCGATCCCGCTGCCGTAAGGGATGCGGGACTCACTCCAGCGGAACGCGGGGACACGTACGGCAGGATGCGGATCATGCGTCCGGACGGCGCCACGTAGGGTCGACGACCTGGGACCCGGCACGGTTCGGGCCCCGCCCGCGCCGTCGAGATCCGAGGAGTCCCGTACGTGTCCCCTCTCTTCCCCTCCCTGTACGCCGCCGAGCCCCGGGAGGCGATCCGCTTCGGCGGGCTGTCGCTGACCCACGCCGAACTGGCGGGCGCGGCAGGCTCCCTGGCCCGCGGGATCGCGGGCGCCGGGCGGGTCGCGGTCTGGGCCACGCCGACCCCGCAGACGGTGGTCGGCGTGGTGGCGGCGCTCGTCGCGGGCGTCCCCGTGGTGCCGCTGAACCCGAAGACGGGCGAACGCGAGCTGACCCACATCGTCGGCGACAGCGAGCCGACGCTGGTGCTGGCCTCACCGGAGGACCAACTCCCGCCCGCGTTGGCCGAGTTGGAGCGCATCGACGTACCGCTCACCGGAGCAGCGACGGAGCTGCCGCCCGAACCCGGCGCCGAATCACCCGCACTGATCGTGTACACCTCCGGGACGACCGGCCCGCCGAAGGGCGCGGTGCTGCCCAGGCGCGCGCTCGCGGCGACGCTGGACGCGCTGCAGGGCGCCTGGGACTGGACGGCCGACGACGTGCTGGTGCACGGGCTGCCGCTGTTCCACGTCCACGGACTGATCCTCGGCATCCTCGGCCCGCTGCGCCGCGGCGGCTCGGTGCGCCACCTTGGCCGGTTCTCGGTGGAAGGCGTGACGCGGGAGCTGTCGGCGGGCGCGACGATGCTGTTCGGGGTGCCGACGATGTACCACCGGATCGCCGAAGTGGTGGACCGGGACCTGGAGTTGGCGAAGGCGCTGGCGGGCGCGCGCCTGCTGGTGTCCGGCTCGGCGGCGCTCCCCGCGCCCGACCACCGCCGGATCGCCGAGGCGACGGGCCGTGCGGTGATCGAGCGGTACGGCATGACCGAGACCCTCATGCTGTGCGCCGCGAGGGCGGACGGCGGGGCCCGCCCCGGCACGGTCGGCGTACCGCTGCCCGGCGTCGAGCTGCGTCTCGCCGACGAGGCCGACGGCATCGGCGAGATCCAGGTCCGCGGCCCGAACCTGTTCAGCGGCTACCTGAACCGGCCGGACGCGACGGCCGCCGCCTTCACCGAGGACGGCTGGTTCCGCACCGGCGACATGGCGAGCCTGGACGCGGACGGCCAGGTCCGGATCGTCGGCCGCAAGGCCACCGACCTCATCAAGAGCGGCGGCTACAAGATCGGCGCGGGCGAGATCGAGAACGCGCTGCTCGACCACCCGGGCGTCCGCGAAGCCGCGGTGACGGGCGAGCCGGACGCGGACCTGGGCGAGCGCATCGTGGCCTGGGTGGTGCCGACAGACCCCCAATCCCCGCCGGACGAGACCGAGTTGACGGACCACGTGGCAACGCAACTGTCCCCCCACAAACGCCCACGCGTGGTGCACTACCTCCCCGAACTCCCCCGCAACGACATGGGGAAGATCATGAAGCGGGCCCTGCATGTCTGACGTGTCCGAGCGGATGTCGGCGAGAGAAGCGATCTCGACGGTGGCGACGGCCTTCGAGGAACTGGAGGTCGTCGACGGGGACTTCCCGGAGAACGGCCCCCTCGCATGGTCGGGTTACGGAACTTCGCGGGCGCGCGCGACGGAACGTACGGGCGAGCAGGAATCGGTGATCTGCGGCGTGGCGGCCGTCGAAGGACGGCCGTGCGTGCTGCTCTCCTTCGAATTCGGCTTCCTGGGCGGGTCGCTGGGACAGCGGACGGGTGACCGTCTGGAGGCGGCGTACGAGATGGCGCGCGAGCGACGCCTTCCGCTGGTGTCGCTGATCGCCACGGGTGGCAGCCGTATGCAGGAGGGCATGCTGGCGCTGACCCAACTCCAGCGTGTGGCACGGCAGTCGACGCTGCTCAGAGAGGCCGGACTCCCGCAGATCGCGGTGCTGCGCGACCCGACGACGGGCGGCGGCTGGGCCACGCTGGGCGCGGGCGCCGATGTGATCCTGGCCCTGCCGGGCGCCCAGATCGGCTTCGCGGGCTCCCGGGTACGCCCACCGGACGCGGACCCGGCGGCGTACGGAGCGGAGGGCCAGCTGGCGGCGGGCCAGATCGACGCGATCGTACGGAAGCAGGACCTGCGGGCCGTCCTGGCGGGCTGGCTGACGCTGCTGGCCGGAAACCACCACTCCGGCCCGGCGCCGGTACCGGCCCCGTTCGGGGAGTCGGGCCTTCCGGCGGACGGCTGGGAGTCGGTGACCCGGGCCCGCGCGGCGGGGCGGCCACGGGCCGAGTCCTACCTGGACGCGTACTTCCCCCACCGGCAGGCCGTGTCGGGCGACAGGTGTGGCGGCGTGGACCCGGGAATGCTGTGCGGCTTCGGGCTGCACGAGGGGGTCTCGTACGCGTACGCGGCCCAGACCGGCACGGCGACCACCCCGGCGGGCTATCGCACGGCGGCCCGCCTGATCCGCCTGGCCGACCGCCTGGGCATCCCGGTCCTGACCCTGGTGGACACCCCGGGCGCGGCGAACGACGCGGCGGCGGAACGGGCGGGCCAGGGCGCCGCGATCGCCGACGCCTTCGCGGCGCTGGCCTCGGCGAGGGTGCCGGTGACCACCCTGGTCATCGGCGAGGGCGGCTCGGGAGGAGCCCTGGCCCTGACGTCCCCGGACCGCACGTGGGTCACGGCGGACAGCTACTTCTCGGTGATCGCCCCGGAGCTCGCGGCGGCGATCCTGAAGCGACCGGAATCGGAGGTACGGAACACGGCCTCCCAACTCCGCTTGCGTCCGCAGGATTTGGTGGAGCTGGGGGTGGCGAGAGGGGTACTGGGAGCGTAGCCCGTCCCGTTGCAACACTCTGCGGCCCCGCCGCGTGGCCTCCGGGGGGCGTGGCTGGGGCCGGTGCCAGGGGTCCGGGGCTCCACCCCGGCTCCCCCGCTCCTCAAACGCCGGAGGGGCTGGTTGAGGGAGCCGACGGCCCGTGAACAGCCGATCGCGCAGTTCCCCGCGCCCCTGATCCCGTTTGCGACCTCGGGCTGTGCGTGGCTGGTCGCGCAGTTCCCCGCGCCCCTTGGGCATGCGCCTCCGGCAGACGCGACGCACCGCGGGATGCGAAGTGAGGGTCATCCGCGGCCCGGTGGGGCTGGTCTCACAGTTCCCCCCGCCCCCCAGCCCTGCCATGTGTGATGCCCGTGCAGACAACCCACCCCGTCCTCCAACCTGTGTGCGAGCCGTTCAGGCATACCCAGCCCGTCATGGGGGTCCCCCTGGCCCTTAAGGCCTTGGGGGAAATTGAGGACGAGCACCCTTCAGGCGCGAACGGGGTCTGGGGCGGAGCCCCAGGAGCCGACCGCCGGGCCGCGCTCGAACGACATCCCCCGGAGGCCACGCGGCGGAGCCGCAGAGTGTCACAGCGGGAAGGGGTGGGGTGGGGCCATCGGGGTCTGGGGCGGAGCCCCAGGACGGCCCGGGCCTGCCAGCGCCGGGGCACAGGTGGGAGGGTGGGCCGGCACCCCCGGACAAACCGACCGACCCCTTGGACTTTCGCGAACGCCCGGTTGGGAAGCCGCCCCCCGAGGGGATCCTCACCCGCATGACGCGACGACACACACCCCCACTCCTGGCCCTGGGGACACTCACCGCCCTCACCCTTCTGACCACCCCCGCCCCCGCCCAAGCCGCCCCCAAAACCCCCACCACGTACTACGTGGACTGCCGCGCAGGCAACGACAACAACCCCGGCACCACCCCCACCCAACCCCTCCGCACCCTCGCAAAGGCAAGCACCAGAACGTACCGCCCGGGCGACCGCATCCTCTTCAAACGCGGCACCACCTGCCCAGGCACCTTCGCCCCGAGGGGCTCGGGCACCCCCGGCCGCCCCATATCGGCCGGAGCGTACGGCAGCGGCAGCGGCACCGGCCCCGGCGGCAGGCCGCACCTGGAAGGCAACGGCGCCCGAGCCGCCGTACTCCTCGACAACGTCCAGCAGTGGGAACTGCACGACCTGGACGTGTCCAACACCGGCCCCGCCACCACCACCGCCCGCCGCGCGGGCATCCTCGTCCGGCTCACCGACTTCGGCACCGGCCACCACTACGCCGTACGCGACGTGGACGTGCACGACGTCAACGGGGCCGACTTCAAGGACCCGGACCCGTCCGGCGGGATCCTGTTCGCGGTGCGGGGCGCAGCCACCCCCACCGGATTCGACGACGTCACCGTCACCGGCTCGACCGTGAGCCACGTCGACCGCACCGGCATCGGGACCTCGTCGACCTGGGGCCGCCGCCCCCAGTACCCCGACGGCCCCGGCACCGCCTTCGTACCGATCACCGCACTCCGCATCGAGAACAACCGCGTCACCGACGCCGGCGGCGACGGCATCGTCATCCAGAACGCGGACGGCGCGCTCGCCGAGCACAACACCGTCGACGGGTTCAACATGCGCTCCGGCGGCTACAACGCCGGTCTGTGGGCGTGGAATTCGGACCACGTCCGCTACCAGTACAACGAGGTCGCGCACGGCCACGGCACCCGGGACTCGATGGCGTTCGACATCGACGGCGGCAACAACGGCAACGTCTACCAGTACAACTACAGCCACGACAACGAGGGCGGCTTCCTGCTCGTCTGCAACGGCGGCGGCATGACCTCCGCCGACAACGTCGTACGCCACAACATCAGCGTCGACGACCGCAACCGCAGCGCGCCCTACGGCATCGTGTCGGTGGTGTGCGGCGCCTCCACGCGCACCCAGGTGTACGACAACACCATCGTGACGAACCAGCCGGGCACGGCCATGGTCAGCGACAACGGGCCCGGGAACGTCACCTTCCGCAACAACGTCTTCGTGTCGGGCGCCGCCGGCGGCGCCCCGTTCTCGGACCCCCGCAACACCTACGACCACAACCTGTACCGGGGCGTGGGCACCGTGCCCGCCCGCGACCACTCCCCCGTGACCGCCGACCCCGCCTTCACCGCCCCGGCTCCGGCAGGCCCGTACGACGTGCAACTGCGCCCGGAATCACCGGCGTTGAGGGCAGGCACCCCCATCGCCGACGGGGTCGTGCGGGACTGGTTCGGCAATCCCGTCGCCTCCCCGCCGAACATCGGCGCCTACCAGGGCGCGGGCGTGGCCTACGGGACGGGGTTGCGGGCGTCGTAGCGCGCGAAGCCCCGGCGGCTGAGGCCGAGCACCGTCACCGCGAGGACGCAGGCGATGCCGCCGCCCACCACCATCACGGCGGGCGAGGTGAGGTCGGCGACCGTACCGGCGAGGAAGTCGCCGAGCCGGGGTCCGCCCGCGACCACCACGATGAACACACCCTGGAGCCGGCCGCGCATGTCGTCCGGGGCCGCGACCTGCATCATCGTGTTGCGGAACACCATGGACACGGTGTCCGAGAACCCGGCGACCGCGAGCATGAACAGGCCGAGCCACAGCTGCCGGGTCAGCCCGAACACCGCGATGGCAGCGCCCCACCCGCCGACCGAGATCAGCACGGCGAGCCCGTGCCGGTGGATGCGTCCCTGCCAGCCGGAGAACACCCCGCCGAGCAGCGCGCCGACGGCGGGCGCCGCGACGAGCAGGCCGGTGGTGCGGGCGTCGCCGCCGTACCAGAGCACGGCGACGGCCGGGAACAGGGCGCGGGGGTGGGCCAGGATCATCGCGCAGAAGTCGCTGAAGAAGGTCATCCGCAGATTGGGCCGGGTGGCCAGGAACCGCAGCCCGTCCAGGACCGAGGCCCGCTTGGCGCCGGTCCGCTCGGGCAGCATCGCAGGCAGCCGCCACATCGCGTACAGGGAGGCGGCGAAGGTGATCGCGTCGATGAGGTACGCCGTCCTGTACCCGGCGAAGCCGACGACGAGCCCGCCCAGCATCGGCCCGACGAGCGTGCCGGTCGTCATGATCATGGAGTTGAGCGCATTGGCGGCGGGCAGCTGCTCGGGCGGAAGCAGCCTGGGGATCATGGCCGACCGGGCGGGGGCGTTGAGTGCCTGGCAGATCGACTGGAGCGCGATGATCGCGTACAGGAACCACACGTCGGCGACCCCGGCGAAGGTCCCGGCCGCGAGCGCCGCGGAGAGCGCGGCCGATCCGAGCGCGCTGTACAGCCCGAGCTTGCGCCGGTCGACGGTGTCGGCGATGGCGCCGCCGTACAGTCCGAACGCGACCAGCGGTACGAGGGTGAAGATGCCGACCAGGCCGACGTAGAAGCTGGAGCCGGTGAGGTCGTAGACCTGGAGGGAGATCGCGAGCGCGGTCATGCCACTGCCGACCCAGGACACCATGTTGCCGAACCAGAGCCTGCGGTAGTCCGGCGATATCCGGAACGGCGTGAGGTCGGCGAATATCCGGCGCCGCGCCTCGGGTATCTCCCCGCCGCCGGATCCGGATCCGGCGGCGGCGCCGGTCGGTGCTCGGGTCGCTGGGGTCTGGGCGGGCTGCTCGGCTTGTTCGGTCACGCGGGATGCTAACCCCGGCCGCGAGCGCCCAGGTAGGGGTGACCTCACAGCGGGCCCGCCCCCACGGTGGCCATCGCTCACCGCCTGCGGCCGCCGCTCCCCCGCCTCCCGTCACGGCCTTCACCGAACGTCGTACCCCGAGCGGGTCAACGCACCGGAGTCCGGTATCCGGGATGGCGGAAAGGCGGTGGTTGTACCCCCGGTCGCACATCGCCTCAGGTCGGGGGCGCGGCGGCCCGATCCGGTTGTTGGGACCATCCTTATGCCACGCCTACAAGCGCGCGCCGAAGCCCCTGGGCGCCGCTACGCTTCCCCCGATCAGTCAGCGTCGTCGCCGCCCCCGCCTTCATCAGGCGGGGGCGGCGACGCATCTCGCCGGAAGGCCAACCATGAACACCCTGATCTCCGCCGCCGCCCGCCGCACCACCACCCCTCAGACCACCTGCCGCGTGCCGCTCACCGCGCGGGCCGCAGCCCAGCACGCGGGCCACGTCCCGACCGCGCTCGACCGCATCACCACGACCGCCGGCAGCGTGCCGAGCGCGTCGGCCTTCCAGTCCGCCCTGTGAAAGATTCGTAACCCACGGCCCCAGACCAGAGGCCCCCGGCAGCCGCACGCCCCGTGCGAGCCACCGGGGGCCTTCGCTGTGCCACCCACACGAATCCCCCACATGCCCCGCCCTCACTGTCGGGCTCCGGCTGCTATTCCCCCGCACTCCATAGGATCAAGAACCTGACAGTCATGAGGCGGCCTCGGCCGGCCGCCGCCAGCGGGCGCGGAGGGGTGGAGAGCCATGGCCGACCCGGGTGTACCCGCGATCCGGGCCCCGAGGCCGAAGAGGCGCTGCGTCCCGTTCCTCAGGAAGCCCTCAAACCACACCCACCCCGGCGGACCAGAACCGAGGATGGCCATCCGGATGTCCCCGAACACAGCAAGTACAGAACCACAGGACCGCAAGACCACAGAACTCAGGAGTCAGTCGCATGTCCGTGGATACGACGAGTGAGCACGGCGGCCCGTCCCGCATGAGCCTGGACCACCAGCCCTCGCCGCCCCCACCCTTCACCGGAATGGGCCAGTCGAATCTCGTCTCGACCCCCGAGGCGAAGAAGTCCGCCGCCGACATGATCGAGACCCACCTCGAACCAGACACGAAGAAGTCCGGCTCCCACACGGACGAGTCAACAGCCAACGCCATAAAGGCATTTGGGCCGCACGACGGTCATGGCTGGGTGTCGTCCGGCGCTCTGAAGAAGGCCCACCACACCTGGGGCGAGCAGGTGCAGGCCCTGATGAACCGTCTGGGCCACGAGAAGTCCGCATTGCGCGGCGCCAACACCCTTTTTCAGAACACCGACTTCGTGACCGCTCAGGGCATCGCTCGCCCCGGTTCCGCTCTGGACCACTACTGATCACCCCACCTCATCTTGCGGATATTCAGGACGATTTCATATGCCCACATACCAGGAAATATTGGCGACCGACCTGTCCACATTGACCACGGCGGCGACGAAGTGGGACGAAATGGCGGGGCAGTTCAAGGAACGCGAGACGCTGTACCACGACAAGGTGCACATCATCACGCTCCCCACTACGTGGGTGGGTGAGAGTTCACAGACCGCGAACGCCACCTTCAACATCACCCTGAACGAGTACAAGAACGCCCAGACCGAGGCCAAGGCGATGGCCTCGCTTCTGAGGGACGCCCACTCCCAGTTCGCGGAGCTGCGGAAAAAGGTTGAGTCCGAACGGGACGCCGCCATCAAGGATGGCATGACCGTCTCGGCCACCGGTTACGTGACCTTCGACACGAGCAAGCTCGACACGGGCGAGCTGAGCGCCTACCACCACGACCCGGATTACCAGCAGTCTGCTCGGAAAAAGGCGTCCGACTGGCAGAGCCGTATCGACAACGCCGTAAAGAGCGTGTGCGACGCGGACGAAGGATTCGAGGTCGCCCTCACCCTGGTGGTCAAGGACTCCGACGTCATGGACGGGACCAGCAACGGGTTCAACGGAAGAGCCAAAGGCGACATCGAGCAGTACGAGGCGGACGAGGGCAAGGAGCTCGCGCTGCGCATCGACTCGGGCGAGGCGACCGCCCACGACTACCAGGAGTTGCAGCGCCTCTTCCGTGACAACTCAGGCGACAAGGTGTTCAGCCAGACCCTCCTGGATGAACTGGGCGCCGACGGAACCGTGAAACTCTCCAACTCCCTCGACAGCCTCGCCTATTACAAGGACAAGAAGCAGAGCGGCCAGTACTTGGACCTCCAGAAGGGCCTCGCCACGACACTGTCCACGGCGACCAGGGACCCCAACTCCGCCTTCTACAAGCACTTCCGCAGCGAAATGCAGAAGGCCGGTACCGAGGAATTCAAGCTGGACGGCCTGAGCAAGATCCCGAACGAGCGGGTTCGCGGCTACCAGAGCCTGGTCACCCTGATGCAGCACGGGGACGGCTATTCGGGCCAGTTCCTCAAGGACACCGCGGACGACATCCGGCACGCGGAGACGTCGTACCTGTCCAAGGGGAAGCTCGACTCGGTCTGGTCACTGCGGGACAAGTTCAGCGGCGGCGACCGCGGCTGGTTCGCCAACGACCCGCTCGACGGCGTCCTCGGCATCATGTCCCACGACCCGGCGACCAGCACCGCGTACCTGGACCCGGCCCACAGCGACAACCTCAACTACCTGCTGCACGGCCGGGATTGGGACACCGTGGTGGACCATTTCGCGACGCCACCCGGCGGCACCACACAGGGCATGCCGGTCACCGTGGAGGACGGCGACGTCCGCAAGGGCTTCGGCGCCGCCCTGGAAGCCGCGACGACGGGAAACGCACCGGGGACGTACCACCCCATCGGACACCATTCCGCGGCCCAGGCGAGCATCCTGCAGCAGACGATCGACACGCTGAACGCGGACAACCACGCCCAGCAGCTGCCGAAGAACCTCACTCAGCCTTTGGCGCACATTCTGACGTCTTACACGGCCGATACGCATGAGACGTTCGGTCATTCAAATTCTCACTTCTCCTCCGACAACCCAAACGGCGTCTGGGACGAAAAGCAGGGCGCACACCTGACCGCACCGATCGACCAGCTCACCAGCGTCATGCGGGGTATCGCCAACGACCCCGAGGCTTTCGGCCATCTCTACGGGGCGGAGCAGATGTACTCACATGACGTTCTGGCCGCCATTCCAAGTGACGCGAACCAGGATGCGATCACGGTTCCCATCAATAAGAACTCGCGCGCCATAGGTGCCTACGACGGCATACGGTCGGACATCATATTTGACCAGCGGTTCCAGAAAACACAATGGGCCGCCGACTTCAACCACGGAATAGGTACCTCCCTGGGCACGGCACTGATGTTCAATCCCGTGTCCAGCCTCAGCCCTGTCGGAGACCTCGCTACGAAGAGTGTCGACCTGTGGACATACGAATCCAACAAGGAACACACAGCCGAGGCGAATCTTGCAGCCACCAAGGAGAATGCCATGACCTATGACGCCGGCCAGCGCGACGTGGAGCACATGATCAGGCAGTGGGCGCAGAGCCGTGGTCACGACATCGACAGCAACTACACGCAGTCCGCCATTCAAGACGGCCAGAATTCCTACAGCGATGGCCGCAACTACGCACTTCTACACCTCCGGTCCGATCGCTGACCCTCGGGTGGAACGACTCTCAACAGAATGAGCACCATGCAGATGATCTCCAGACTCCGACGGATCCACCCCGGCTGGTACGTGGGGACACTCGTCGTGTCTCTGGCCATATTGGCCCAAGTCCTATACAGCACAGGGATATATGACTCCTGGCGCGACAGCCGATCAGTGGACCAGGCGTGCGACGGACTTCTGGCACAGGATGGGCTTCACATGGCTCTGCAGTCCTCGAAGCTGCGTGGCGAGCAACTCGACAGCGGGCATGGCCTTCTGACCGATTGCATGGTCAAGAGAGCCGAAAACGGTGCGGACGGCGCCCTGGTGGTGAGTCTGCAATGGAGCGGAGCCACGGCTACCTCCACCGAGCCCCGCGCCTGGTACACCGACCTTCGCAACGGAGCCAGGGCACAAGCGGCTCCGCTCGGCCAGGGTTGGCCTGGCATCATCCGGTATCGCGGCGCCCCAACGATCATGGTGACACTGGACTGCCAGAACGACAGGACCAAGGCCCTCGTCGCGCTGGGCGTGCTCATGAACACGCCGGACGGCGCCGCGTCGGCGGCCGGGCCCGTTCTCACCGGGCTGGGCCGTGTCACCGCCGAGACCGCCCAGAAGGCGGCCGCGAAGTACGGCTGCCGGGCGAACGGTGGCGAAAAGCTGACGGACGTGACGCTGCCTCCTTACGGCGCCAAGACCAGGCCGGCCAAGCCGCTGGACCAGTCGCAGGGATCCTGCGCCGCACTGCGTGGCCTGGCCCCGCAAGCGACCCAGAGCGGCGTTCCGCAGGCGATGGAGTTCCCGGCGGACACACAGGCACCCCAGGTGAACTGCTACCTCGCCACGTCGTCCCAGAAGCCCGGATACGGCCTGTTCGCCTTCTACGGCGCGAGCGCGAAGGCACTCCGGGCAGGCGGCGTGCCCTCCTCCTTCAAGATGCCGGACGAGCCGAAGGACTACGCCTGGGCCACCGCGAAGTGCCCCCAGTCCACCGAACCGGCCGCGTTCCTGCTCACGCGCCTCTACGACCCCGACACCAGCACGCACCCCGTCCCCCACCACTCCCCCGACTTCGCGAACACCGCTCTGAAGGCATTCGCGGACAACGAGGCGAAGCAACGCAGGTGCACCGATGTGCGGATGACGGCAGAGCCGTAGCCCTACCGAGGGGGCGCCGGGCGGGGACGCGAGGCCCCGCCCGGCGGCCGTGCGACACACGCGCCCAGGGTTGAGGGGGCCGTGCGGGTGATCGCCCGAAGGAGGTCACCGTCCGTCTCCGGTGAGGCCCGGCGGCCCCTCCCCGGAGGAAGCCGCGACGCTTCCCAGAAACGCCGAAGGCGCAGGCCAGATCGTTTCTGCACCTGCGCCTCATAGTGGGGCGGGTGGGACTCGAACCCACGGCCGACGGATTATGAGTCCGCTGCTCTAACCGGCTGAGCTACCGCCCCTAACGGCGCGTCGCGCACATTTGTGCGCGCCGTCTGCCGCAGCATAGCCGCTCATACGATCTCCTGCCTCGGATGGTCGGCTTCGCACGCCCATGAGGACTTCGCGGGGGTCCCAGCGGTTCCACGGGATACGAAAAAGGACCCCGAAGGGTCCGATTCCGCTGCTCTCCCGACTGGACTCGAACCAGTAACCTGCCGGTTAACAGCCGGCTGCTCTGCCAATTGAGCTACAGGAGATCGAGCTCCCCCGACTGGACTCGAACCAGTAACCTGCCGGTTAACAGCCGGCTGCTCTGCCAATTGAGCTACAGGGGAATGCCTCGTTGCATCGAACGTACCTACCCGGGGTGGTCCCGGGCGGCGTGCGTTCGCTGCGACACATACATTAGCGCAAGCAGGGGGGTGCTCCGCCAATCGGTTCCGCCCCGGGTGATCACGGGGCTGCGCGGGTAGGCGCGGCACACACGCTAGGGAAGGGTGACCGCCATGCGATACCAGCTCACGTTCGCCGCCGGACTGGCTCTCGGATACGTGCTCGGAACCCGGGCAGGGCGCGAGCGTTACGAGCAGTTGAAGAAGTCCGCACGTCAGATGGCGCAGAACCCCGCGGTGCGGAACACCGCCGAGTCGGCCGCGCAGACCTCGCGCGAGGCCGCGGGCAAGGCCTTCCATGCCGTGAGCGACAAGTTCGGGGACAGGATGCCCGCCTCCGTCGCCGACCGGGTGCGCTCCCTGCGCGAGCGCGGCCAGGGCGCCGAGGACGACTGGGGCACCAGCAACACCTGAACCACGGGCACCCGCCCTTCTGCGTCCGACACCGTTGTCCCGGCCACCCTCGTCCCAGGAGTCCCTCGCGTGCGGCAGAATCTTCAACCATGGGGATAGTCGCCGGGCTGGACAGCTCTTCCGCCTTCACTCGCATCGTCGTCTGCGACACGGACACGGGTGCCGTGCTGCGACAGGGGTACGCCCCGCACCCGGTCGAACCGAAGGCGACCGAGGTCGATCCACAGGCCTGGCTGCTCTCGCTCGGCGAGGCCGCGACCGGCGGGCTCCTCGAAGGAGTGCAGGCCATCGGCGTCGCGGCCCAGCAGCACGGACTCCTACCGCTGGACGCCCAGGGCAATCTCGTACGGGCCGCGCTGACCGGGAACGACAAGCGGGCGCAGGTCGCCGCCGCCGATCTCATCGACGGGCTCGGCAGCCGCGAGGCCTGGGCGAAGGCCGTCGGATGTGTGCCGCAGGCCGCTCAGGCCGTGGCCAAGCTGCGGTGGCTGGCGCGGACCGAGCCGGAGGCCGCCCAGCGCACCGCAGGTGTTCTGCAGGCACACGACTGGCTGGTGTGGCAGTTGCTCGGCCGGCCCGCCCGGCGCACCACCGACCGCGGCGCCGCCTCCGGCACCGGCTACTGGTCCGCCGCCACCGGCTTCTACCGCCCCGATCTGATCGAGCTCGCACTCGGCCACCAGGTGGCGCTGCCCGAGGTGCTCGGGCCCTCCGACGCGGCCGGCACCACCCCCGAGGGCCTGCTGATCTCCGCCGGTACGGGCGAGACGATGGCGGCCGCCTTCGGGCTCGGCGTCGGCGCGGGCGACGCGGTGGTCTCGCTCGGCGCGTCGGGCTCGGTCATGGCCGTGCATCACGAGGCACTGGCCGACCCGAGCGGGATGATTACGTCCTTCGCCGACGCCACCGGGATGCATCTGCCGGTCGTCCATACGAGCAATGCCGTGCGGACCCTGCGCGGTACGGCGGAGATGCTCGGCGTCGAGGATCTCGCCGAACTCAGCGCGCTGGCCCTCAAGTCCACCCCCGGCGCCTGCGGTCTCGTCCTGCTGCCGTATCTCGAAGGCGAGCGCACGCCCCGGCTTCCGCATGCCGCCGGGACGCTGTCCGGGCTGCGGCGCGAGTCGATGAAGCCCGAGCACCTGGCCCGGGCCGCCTTCGAGGGGATGCTCTGCTCGCTGGCCGACGCCCTGGACGTGCTGCGGGTACGCGGGGTCGACGTCCGGCGGGTCTTCCTGCTCGGCGCCGCTGCCGAACTGCCCGCCGTGCAGGCGGCCGCGCCGGCCATTTTCGGCACCCAGGTCGTGGTGCCCCAGCCCGCCGAATACGCGGCACTCGGCGCGGCGCGGCAGGCCGCCTGGGCGCTCGGCGTCTCCCAGGGCACCCTCGCCCCGCACACCCCGCCGGCCTGGCAGGGCGCGGCCGCGCAGATCTTCGAGCCCGGCGAGGAACTGGCGACGGGGCAGGCGGTGCGTCAGCAGTACATCGCGACGCGTGACGAGATCCACCCGGGCGCCTTCGGCCAGAGCGCTTGACGCGGACCGGGCATACGCTCTTTGCTATTCCTTTTGACTTCACCCCGATAATCGCTTGAGCTTCCAGGGGTGGAGTGTCGCAAGATGGGGGGTCGAACCCCCCGATCTTGCCGACCCGGAGAGCCTGCGCGTGCTCATACGACTCCTGCGGTCCCATCTAGGGCCGTACAAGAAACCGATAGCCCTGCTGGTCCTGCTGCAACTGCTGCAGACCAGCGCCACCCTTTATCTGCCCACCCTGAACGCGAACATCATTGACAACGGTGTCGTGAACGGGGACACGGGTTACATCCTGGGACACGGCGGCATCATGATCGCCGTCAGCCTCGTCCAGGTGTTCTGCAACATCGGTGCCGTCTTCTACGGGGCCAGGACCGCCGCGGCCCTCGGGCGCGACGTCCGGGCCGGCGTCTTCGCGCGGGTGCAGTCCTTCTCGGCCCGCGAGGTCGGGCACTTCGGGGCACCGTCCCTGATCACCCGCACCACCAATGACGTCCAGCAGGTCCAGATGCTGGTGCTCATGGCGTTCACGCTGATGGTGTCCGCGCCGATCATGTGCATCGGCGGCATCATCATGGCGCTCGGCCAGGACGTTCCGCTCTCCGCGGTGCTCCTCGCCGTCGTCCCCGTCCTCGGCATCGCGGTCTCGCTGATCGTGCGCAGGATGCGGCCGCTGTTCCGCACCATGCAGACCCGCCTCGACACGGTGAACCGCGTGCTGCGCGAGCAGATCACCGGCAACCGCGTGATCCGCGCCTTCGTACGCGACGAGTACGAGCAGGGCCGCTTCAAGGGCGCCAACACGGAGCTCACCGACGTCTCCCTGGCCACCGGCCGCCTGATGGCGCTGATGTTCCCGACCGTCATGACCGTCGTGAACGTCTCCTCGGTCGCGGTCGTCTGGTTCGGTGCGCACCGCATCGACAGCGGCGACATGCAGATCGGCCAGCTCACCGCGTTCCTCGCGTACCTCATGCAGATCGTGATGGCCGTCATGATGGCCACCTTCATGTTCATGATGGTGCCGCGCGCCGAGGTCTGTGCCGAGCGCATCGAGGAGGTCCTCGGGACCGACACCAGCGTGGTGCCGCCCAAGAGCCCGGTGCTCGAACTGCGCCGGCACGGCCATCTCGAAGTGCGGGGCGCCGACTTCAAGTACCCGGGCGCGGAGGCCTCCGTGCTGCGGGGCGTCGACCTCACGGCCCGGCCCGGCGAGACCACCGCGATCATCGGCTCGACCGGCAGCGGCAAGTCGACACTGCTCGGGCTCGTGCCACGGCTCATGGACGCGACCGACGGCCAGGTGCTCGTCGACGGCGAGGACGTGCGCACCCTCGACCCGGTCCTGCTCGCCAAGACCGTCTCCCTCGTCCCCCAGAAGCCGTACCTGTTCTCGGGAACCGTGGCCACCAATCTGCGCTACGGCAACCCCGACGCGAGCGACGAAGAACTCTGGCACGCGCTCGAAGTGGCCCAGGCCAAGGAGTTCGTCTCCCAGTTGGAGGGCGGCCTGGACGCGCCGATCGCGCAGGGCGGCACGAACGTGTCCGGCGGTCAGCGCCAGCGGCTCGCCATCGCGCGCACCCTGGTGCAGCGCCCGGAGATCTACCTCTTCGACGACTCCTTCTCGGCGCTCGACTACGCCACCGACGCGGCGCTGCGCTCCGCGCTCGGCCGCGAGACCGCCGAGGCCACGGTCGTGATCGTCGCCCAGCGGGTCTCCACCATCCGGGACGCCGACCGGATCGTCGTCCTCGACGAGGGACGGGTCGTCGGGACCGGCCGCCATCACGAGCTGATGGCCGACAACGAGACGTACCGGGAGATCGTGCTCTCCCAGCTGACGGAGGCTGAGGCGGCATGAGCGGGCCCGGTGGACGCATGATGATGGGCGGCGGCCCTGATCAGCGGTCTCTGAATTTCAAGGAATCCGGAAAACGGCTGGTCAAACGGCTGGCGCCGGAGAAGGCCATCCTGAGCGTGATGCTGCTCGCGGTCGTGGTCAGCGTCGGCCTCTCGGTGGTCGGGCCGAAGATCCTCGGCAAGGCGACCGACCTCGTCTTCGCCGGTGTCATCGGCATGACCCCGCAGATGCCCGCCGGGATCAGCAAGGCGCAGGCCATCCAGGGCCTGCGGGACAAGGGCCAGGGCGGCCTCGCCGACATGCTCTCCGGGGTCGACTTCACGCCGGGCAAGGGCATCGACTTCGGCGCGGTCGGCACCGTCCTGCTCACCGCCCTCGCGGTGTACGTGGGAGCCGGCCTCGCGATGCTGGTGGCGACCCGGCTCGCCAACCGGGCCATCAACAAGACCGTGTTCCGGCTGCGCGAGGACATCCAGACGAAGCTGTCGAGGCTTCCGCTGTCGTACTTCGACAAGGCCAAGCGCGGCGAGGTGCTCAGCCGAGCGACCAACGACATCGACAACATCTCGCAGACGATGCAGCAGACGATGGGCCAGCTCATCAACTCGCTGCTCACCATCGTCGGCGTCCTGGTGATGATGTTCTGGATCTCGCCGCTGCTCGCGCTGGTGGCGCTGATCACGGTGCCCTTGTCGGTGGTCGTGGCGACGAAGGTCGGCAAGCGGTCGCAGCCGCAGTTCGTCCAGCAGTGGAAGTCGACCGGCAAGCTCAACGCGCACATCGAGGAGATGTACACCGGGCACGCCCTGGTGAAGGTGTTCGGCCGCCAGCAGGAGTCGGCGGACGCGTTCGCCGAGCAGAACGACGCGCTGTACGAGGCGTCGTTCCGGGCGCAGTTCAACAGCGGCGTCATGCAGCCGCTGATGATGTTCGTGTCCAACCTGAACTACGTCCTGGTGGCGGTCGTCGGCGGGCTGCGGGTCGCGACGGGCTCGCTGTCCATCGGTGATGTGCAGGCGTTCATCCAGTACTCGCGGCAGTTCTCGATGCCGCTGACCCAGGTCGCCTCCATGGCGAACCTGGTGCAGTCCGGGGTCGCCTCGGCCGAGCGGATCTTCGAGCTGCTCGACGCCGAGGAGCAGGCCCCCGACACGGCCTCGCCACAGCGCCCCGAGGTGCTGCGCGGCGCGGTCGCACTGGAGAACGTGTCCTTCCGGTACGAGCCGGAGAAGCCGCTCATCGAGGACCTCTCGCTGGCGGTGGAGCCCGGGCACACGGTCGCGATCGTGGGCCCGACGGGCGCCGGCAAGACCACGCTGGTGAACCTGCTCATGCGGTTCTACGAGGTCACCGGCGGCCGCATCACCCTGGACGGGGTCGACGCGGCGAGGATGACCCGCGAGGAACTGCGCTCCGGGATCGGCATGGTGCTCCAGGACACCTGGCTGTTCGGCGGCTCCATCGCCGACAACATCGCGTACGGCGCCGCCAAGGAAGTCACCCGCGAGGAGATCGAGGAGGCGGCGAAGGCAGCCCATGCGGACCGGTTCATCCGCACCCTGCCCGAGGGCTACGACACCGTCATCGACGACGAGGGCACCGGGGTCAGCGCGGGCGAGAAGCAGCTCATCACCATCGCGCGGGCGTTCCTGTCCGACCCGGTGATCCTGGTCCTCGACGAGGCGACGAGCTCGGTCGACACCCGTACCGAGGTGCTGATCCAGAAGGCGATGGCGCGGCTCGCCCACGGGCGCACGTCGTTCGTCATCGCGCACCGGCTCTCCACGATCCGGGACGCGGACGTGATCCTGGTGATGGAGAACGGCTCGATCGTCGAACAGGGCACGCACGATGAGCTGTTGGCGGCGGAGGGCGCGTACGCGCGCCTGTACGCGGCCCAGTTCGCGCAGGCGGTTGCCGAAGTCGACTGATCCGTCCGGCAGTTGGGGCCGATGCGCCGAGCGCGTCGGCCCCTTCGCGTTCAGTCCAGGTATCCCCGCAGCTGATCCGCGAACGCGTGATCGCGGAGCTTGTTCAGCGTCTTCGACTCGATCTGGCGGATCCGCTCGCGCGTCACGCCGAAGATGCGCCCTATCTCCTCCAGCGTGCGCGGCCGCCCGTCGGCGAGCCCGTAGCGCAGCTGGACGACCTTGCGTTCGCGCTCGCCGAGCGTGGAGAGCACGGCCTCCAGATGCTCGCGGAGCAGCAGGAACGCGGCGGATTCGACGGGGGACGCGGCGTCGCCGTCCTCGATGAGGTCACCGAGCGCGACGTCGTCCTCCTCCCCCACCGGCGCGTGCAGCGAGACCGGTTCCTGGGCGAGGCGCAGCACTTCGCCGACCCGCTCCGGGGTCAGGTCGAGGTGGGCGGCGACCTCGTCCGGGGTCGGCTCGTAGCCGCGCTCCTGGAGCATCCGGCGCTGGACGCGCACCACGCGGTTGATGAGCTCGACGACGTGGACCGGGACGCGGATGGTGCGGGCCTGGTCGGCGAGCGCCCGCGACATGGCCTGCCGGATCCACCAGGTCGCGTACGTCGAGAACTTGTAGCCACGCGCGTAGTCGAACTTCTCGACCGCCCTGATCAGTCCGAGGTTTCCCTCCTGGACGAGGTCGAGCATGGTGAGCCCGCGGCCGACGTACCGCTTGGCGACGGAGACCACCAGGCGCAGGTTCGCCTCGATGAGACGGCGTTTCGCCATCCGGCCCATGACGACCAACTTGTCGAGATCCACCGCGAGTTGGGAATCCGGGTCGGGGGTATTGGCCAGCTTCTCCTCGGCGAACAGACCGGCTTCCACGCGCCGGGCGAGCTCGACCTCCTCGGCCGCGGTGAGCAGCGGGATGCGCCCGATCTCGCGCAGGTACTGGCGGAAGAGATCGGAGGACGGGCCGCCGGTATCCACCCTGCCCGGTTGCGGGTCGGGTGGTTCGGGGGCCTCTTCCTCGGCGGCCGGTTCGGTCGCGGGGCCGGTTTCCGGGCCGGCCGGATCCGCCTCCGGGTGGTGTACGGCCCGAGACTGCGGCGGTACGGCCGTGACGACGTCGTTGTCGGTCAGGGTCTGGGTCTGCACGGGGGCGACCTCCAGGGTGATCGCTGCCGGATCGGGGGCGTGCGGCAGCGGGACGGGGGCGGCCGGGCCGCTTTCCGTCCCGTACACGATGAGCGGATCCGCGGGGGTGAGGTGCCCACCCCCGGGGGTGGGCCGGCCGCGCTCCGAGGACTCAGGCACCGCAACCCAGTGTGGGGTACGACACATGGTCGCCGCGACGGGCGTGCGGTGACTTTTTGAAGCCGGTGTGTGACCGGGTGGTTACCCGGACGGATATGCCACCGCGGATGCGCCCACGCGTCTTACGGACCGCGAACGTCCAACCGGATGCCTGTAGTTGGGACGAAGGCCTTCTCCCGGACACGTACCCAGGACGGCCGGGGTTATGGGCGGCCGGGGTTCGAGAGCGGGCCTGCGGGGCTCAGAGTGCCGCCGCGCCCTTGTTGCGCAGGGCCTGGCCGTACTGCTGGAGGACCCACAACTCGTTCTGGACGGCGGCCAGTTGCGCCGGGTCGCCGTTCTGGCCCAGGCGGGCCAGGGTGCCCTGGATGTCCAGGAGGCGGCGGTCGACGGCCCGGCGGCGGACCGCCACCAGCTGCTCGCCCGCGTACGCCTCGTCGACCGTGCGGGCGTGGATGGCCTCCACGGCGAGCTCGGTGACCAGGGCGCGGACCACGTCGTTGGGGGCGGAGTCCATGACGGCCGGGAGGTAGTCGGAGGGTGCGTCGGTGGCGCCGCCCGCCTCCTGGATGCACTGGCGGACCGCCGCGTAGGGCGGCGCGGTGAACTCGTCGACGCCGTACGCGTCGAACGCCGGGGAGACCAGGTGCGGGTGCTGCAACGCCAGCTTGAGGAGCTCGCGTTCGGTGCGGTGGGCCGGGCTGCGCAGGTTCAGGGCGGGGCCCGGGGCGGCGGCCACGGGGCCGGCGGTCTCGTACTGCTGGCGGCGGTGCTGCGTGGGCGCGGGGCCCTTGCCGCCGCGGTCGCGGGCCCAGCGGGCGAGCTGGGCGACGCGCTTCACGACGAACTGGGTGTCCAGGATGCCGAGGATTCCGGCGAGTTGGACGGCGACCTCGTGCTGGGAGGCGACGTTCTTGATGCGGGCGACGATGGGGGCCGCCTCGTCCAGGGCCGCGGCCCGGCCCGCCGGGGTCTCCAGGTCGTAGCGCCCCACGATCTGGCGGATCGCGAACTCGAAGAGCGGGGTGCGGGGCTGGACCAGGTCCGCGACCGCCTCGTCGCCCTTGACGAGCCGCAGGTCGCAGGGGTCCATGTTGTCGGGGGCGATCGCGATGTACGTCTCGGCGGCGAACTTCTGGTCGTCCTCGAAGGCGCGCAGGGCCGCCTTCTGGCCGGCCGCGTCGCCGTCGAAGGTGAAGATCACGCGGGCCGAGCCGTTGTCCATCAGGAGGCGGCGCAGGATCTTGATGTGGTCGCCGCCGAACGCCGTGCCACAGGTCGCGATGGCGGTCGTGACTCCGGCCAGGTGGCAGGCCATGACGTCGGTGTAGCCCTCGACGACCACCGCGCGGCTGGACTTGGCGATGTCCTTCTTCGCCAGGTCGATGCCGTACAGGACCTGCGACTTCTTGTAGATCGGCGTCTCGGGGGTGTTCAGGTACTTCGGCCCGTTGTCGTCGTCGCGCAGCTTGCGGGCGCCGAAGCCGACGACCTCTCCGGAGACGTCGCGGATCGGCCACATCAGGCGGCCGCGGAAGCGGTCGATGGGGTTGCGGCGGCTCTCCTGGGCGAGACCCGACGTCAGGAGCTCCTTGTCGCTGAAGCCCTTGCCGCGCAGGAAACGCGTCAGGTGGTCCCAGCCCGCCGGGCTGTAGCCGACGCCGAAGTGGGCGGCGGCGGCCTGGTCGAAGCCGCGCTCGGCGAGGAACTTGCGGCCGATCTCGGCCTCGGGGCTGCCGAGCTGCTCGACATAGAACTGGGCGGCCGCCTGGTGCGCCTCGACCAGGCGGATACGCTCGCCGCGCTGGTGCGAGGGGTTGTAGCCGCCCTCTTCGTAGCGCAGCGTGATGCCGGCCTTGGCGGCGAGCCGCTCGACCGCCTCGGAGAACGACAGGTGGTCGATCTTCCGGATGAAGGCGATCGTGTCGCCGCCTTCCTGGCAGCCGAAGCAGTGGAAGAGACCCTTGCTCGGGCTGACCTGGAAGGACGGGGACTTCTCGTCATGGAAGGGGCAGAGGCCCTTGAGGTTGCCTCCCCCGGCGTTCCTCAGCTGGAGGTACTCGGACACGACGGCGTCGATCGGGACCGCGTCCCGTACCGCCTTCACGTCGTCATCGTTGATCCTGCCTGCCACGCATGAAGTCTACGGGGACGGTACGACACTCAGGGTGCGAGGGAGCCGAGCGCGACGGCCGGATCGGCCAGCGCCTCGGTGTCCACCTGGGCCCCGCCCCGGATCAGGGCCTGGATCGGCTCTGTGACATCCCACACGTTCACATTCATCCCGGCCAGGACCCGGCGCTCCTTGAGCCAGAACGCGATGAACTCGCGCTTGCCCGTGTCCCCCCGGATCACCACCTGGTCGTACGAGCCCGGCGGCGCCCACCCCGAGTATTCGAGCCCGAGGTCGTACTGGTCGGAGAAGAAGTACGGGACACGGTCGTAGCTGACGTCCTGGTCCAGCATCGAGCGGGCCGCGGCCGGGCCGCCGTTCAGGGCGTTGGCCCAGTGCTCGACGCGCAGCCGGGTGCCGAGCAGCGGGTGGTGGACGGCGGCCACGTCGCCCGCCGCGAAGATGTCCGGGTCCGAGGTGCGCAGCGAGGCGTCCACCGCGATGCCGCCGCCGTGCGCGCGGTCCGTCATGGCCAGGCCCGCGTTCTCGGCGAGCGAGGTGCGCGGGGCGGCGCCGATCGCGGCCAGCACGTCGTGCGCCGGGTGTTCCTCGCCGTCGTCGGTGCGGGCGGCGAGCACCATGCCGTCCTGGCCGACGATCTCGGTGAGGCGCACCCCGAAGTGGAAGCGGACGCCGTGCTCGGCGTGCAGATCGGCGAAGAGCTGGCCGAGCTCGGGGCCGATCACGTTGTGCAGCGGCGTTGCCTCCGGCTCGACGACGGTGACCTCGGCGCCGTACCCCCTGGCGGCGGCCGCGACCTCCAGGCCGATCCAGCCGGCGCCCGAGATGACGAGGTGGCCGTTGTCGCGGCCGAGCGCCTTGAGGACGTGCTTCAGCCGCTCGGAGTGGGCGAGGCGGCGCAGGTGGTGGACGCCCGCCAGGTCGGTGCCGGGGATGTCCAGACGGCGCGGCTCGGCGCCGGTGGCGAGCAGCAGCCGGTCGTACTGGATGACGGTGCCGTCGCCGAGCCGGACCGTCTTCGCACCGCGGTCGATGGTGGTGACCATCTGGCCCAGGTGCAGCTCGATGTCGTTCTGCGCGTACCAGGCGGGCTCGTGCACGAAGACGCTGTCGCGCTCCTCCTTGCCGGCCAGGAACCCCTTGGACAGGGGCGGCCGTTCATAGGGGTGCTCGCGCTCGTCGCCGATGAGGATCACCCGCCCGTTGAAACCCTCGGACCGGAGGGTCTCGGCGGCTTTCGCCCCCGCGAGACCGCCTCCGACAATGACGAATGTCCGATCTGCGTCGACCACTTGATGCCTCCTCGGTGCTTGCTGCGCGACGCCGCCACCTGCGAGCGTCCCGCACGGAGCGTGATGGGGGAAGAGGGCTTGCTCCGTTGGGACGCGGCGGCGGCTGGGATTACCGGTGGTGCACGGTGAGTCTGGAGTGAAGCGAGCGGGCCGCGGCGTCGGTGAGCGAGGCGATCTGGTCGACGATCACCCGCTTCTTCGTACGGTCGTCGCCCGCCTCGTCGTACAGCGCCCGGAACTGCGGGTCGAGCCCCTCGGAGGGGGCCCGCGCGGTCAGCGCGTCGGCGAGCTCGGCAAGGACGACGCGCTGGTCGGCGCGGAGCCGCTCCTGCTCGTCGCGCTGCATGACGTAGCGGTCGGCCACCGCCTTCAGCACGGCGCATTCGTTGCGGGCCTCGCGCGGCACGACCAGCTCCGCGCCGTACCGCATGAGGTGCCCGGTGCCGAAGGCCGCGCGCGTCGCGCCCTCGGCGGCCAGGCAGAACCGGCCGATGAGCTGGCTGGTGGCGTCCTTGAGGCGGGCCTGGGAGACCGCCGTGCCGTCGTAGCCGTGCGGCCACCAGTCCTGCTCGATGAGCCGCTCCAGGGCCTCGGCCAGCTCCTGCGGATCGGTGTCGGCGGGCACGTACCGGCCGATCGCGACGCGCCAGATGTCGGCCCGCTCGGCCTCCGAGAAGAGCGCGTTGGGGTCGATGTGGCCGGCGTGCAGACCGTCCTCGAAGTCGTGCACCGAGTACGCCACGTCGTCCGACCAGTCCATGACCTGGGCCTCGAAGCACTTGCGGTAGGGCGTGGCGCCCTCCCTGACCCAGGCGAAGACCGGCAGGTCGTCCTCGTACACGCCGAACTTCACCGAGGCGGGGTCGGTGGGGTGACCGCCGCGCGCCCAGGGGTACTTGGTGGCCGCGTCCAGGGCGGCCCGGGTGAGGTTGAGGCCGACGCTGACCGGCTCGCCCGTCACCGAGGAGCGTACGAAGCGCTTCGGTTCGAGCCGGGTCAGCAGGCGCAGCGACTGGGCGTTGCCCTCGAAGCCGCCGATGTCCTTCGCGAAGTCGTTCAGCGCCTGCTCGCCGTTGTGGCCGAACGGCGGATGGCCCATGTCGTGGGCGAGGCAGGCGGCTTCGACGAGGTCCGGATCACAGCCGAGGGCCGCGCCCAGCTCACGGCCCACCTGTGCGCACTCCAGCGAGTGCGTGAGCCGGGTGCGCGGGCTCGCGTCCCAGGCCTGGCTCCGCGAGCCGGGCGTGACGACCTGCGTCTTGCCGGACAGGCGGCGCAGCGCCCCCGAGTGCAGCACGCGCGCGCGGTCGCGCTGGAAGGCGGTGCGGCCGGGCCGCTTGTCGGGCTCGGCGGCCCAGCGTTCGGTGTCGGCCTCGGCGTAGAACTCCATGCACCGACAGTAAACGGAGTCACTGACAAGTGGGCTCAAGGGGGCGTCGAGGCCCGCCGTATGCGGACAAGGTGGAGACCGGTTCGGAGCGGGGTCCGCCTCAGGCGGAGGCGAGGGCGGACGCGAGCGCGGAGGCGGGTGCGGGGGCGCGGAGGGGGGCGAGCCCGGCGTCACGCGCCGTCGCCGGCGTGCGTGTCAACGCCTCTTCGTAGCGGTGCAGTACGAGCCTGGCCATGGCCGGATGCGCACCCATGGGGGCGGCCGCGATCCACGGCGCCTTTGCCGCGCTTTCGGCCGCGAAACGTCCCGGAGCGGTGAAGTACGAGGCGACCGCGACCCGGTGCCTGCCGCGCGCGGCGAGGGCGCGCAACGCCTCGGGCACGGTGGGCGAGGTACGGGGCCTCCCCTGCTCGAACGGAGTTGAGAGCTTGGGGAACGATGCGTAGGCGGGCAGCACCGGCACCCCGCCGAGGCGCTCGCTCAGCAGCATCGCGGTGCGGCGGGTGTCGGCGGCCGAGTCGGGGTCGCGCGATCCGGCGGCGGCGAGCACGACCCCGGTGCCGCGCACGGTACGGGCGTCGAGGTGCCAGCCCGCTTCGACGAGCCGCCCGTACAGCGCCTCGACGAGCAGCGGATGCGGGCCGAGCGGGGCCGCGACACGGGCGCGAAGGTGCCGGCCCGCCGTGGCGAGGGCGTGCGGAATGTCGTGCTTGACGTGGTGGCCGCGGCCGAGCAGCAGCGGCACGACGACGGCCTCGCCCTCAATGCCGGCCAGGGTGTCGGGCAGCAGCGGGCGGTTCAGCTCGATGTGGCCGAGCCGGACGTCGAGGCCCGGCCGCAGCTCGCGGACCCGTTCCAGTAGGGCGCCGACCGTCCGCAGCGCGCCGGGGTCGCGGCTGCCGTGCGCGACGGCGACGAGGGCGGGGCGGGCGGCGGGGGTCATGGAGGTGCGGGTTCCGTTCAGTCGTACGTGGCTGAGCTGGCTGCCCAGTTGGGCCGTGATGCGGGTGAGGAGCTGCGCGGTGCTGTCGAGCGGAACAGGCTCGCTCGGCAGCGGGGTGGGGGGCTGGCTCTGCGGAAAGAGGTGGCTCGGCTCCGGCTCCGTCATGCACCGATCCTGCCGGGCGCACGTTGCCGGGCCGTTGCGCGGCGGTGACGGGTGGTTTCCATGGCCTCACGGGGGAGTCGGGGGCGGGGTGCGGCGAGGCGCTCCGGCTCCGTGCCGTCGGCAAAACCCCCCGCGAGGCAGGGGCATGTCACAGAGCTGTACGGAGCGCGCCCGGCGGCGAACCGGTTCTCCGCCCGTGACGTCCCTCCCCTCGTACACCGACGAAGATCACCAGTACGCCGCTCTCCAGGGGGACCACGTGCCGCGCATCCGACTGAAGCGACCGCGTCTGCCGCGCACCCGCGCGGGCCGGCGCCGCCTCGTGCAGGGCGTCGCCGCCGCGTGCGTGCTCGGGCTCGCGCCCGCCACCTGGATGTACGCGACCACGAGCGACCGCATCGGCACGGTGGCCGACGCCCCGGCGTCCGGGGTGGCCGTGGTGTTCGGGGCCGGGCTCTGGGACGGCAAGCCCTCGCCGTACCTCGCCCACCGGCTCGACGCGGCCGTGGAGTTGTACCGGGCGGGCAAGGTGAAGGCGGTCCTGGTCACCGGCGACAACGGCCGGCCCGCCTACGACGAGCCCGACGCGATGCGTGGCTATCTCGTCCAGCACGGGGTGCCGGACAAGAGCGTGGTCAGCGATTTCGCGGGGTTCGACACCTGGGATTCGTGCGTACGGGCCAAGAAGATCTTCGGCGTCGACCGGGCCGTCCTGGTCAGCCAGGGCTTCCACATCCGGCGCGCGGTGGCGCTGTGCGAGGCCGCGGGCGTGCGGTCCTACGGCGTCGGCGTCGACGCCGTGCACGACGCGACCTGGTACTACGGCGGCACCCGCGAGGTGTTCGCCGCGGGCAAGGCCGTCCTCGACGTGGTGTTCCAGCCGGACCCGACGTTCCTCGGCCCGAAGGAGCCGGGGGTCGCCCGGGCGCTGGCGGGCTGACGACCGGCGACCGGCGACCGGCGACCGGCGACCGGCGACCGGCGACCGGCGACCGGCAGACAACGGACAGCGGACAGCGGACAGCGGACAGCGGACAGCGGACAGCGGACAGCGGATAACAGCTGACAGCGGATAACAGCTGACAGATGTCCGACGATGCCCGGCAGACAACCGCTGACAGACACCGGCCGCCACCGCCGCCCCTCCTCACCACCGCCTCCCGGCCGGAATGAGCCCCCCGCCCCGCCCGCGTAACCCGCGCACGGACGCAGGTGTAACACCCCAGTCGTAGCCTGGAGCGCATGCCCATAGATGCGCCCGCGTCCGCCGCCGTGACCCCCACGCACTGCCCGTACTGCTCGCTCCAATGCGGCATGGGGCTGCGGGCCACGGGCGGCGCGGACGGCGGACTCGATGTCGTCAGGCGGAACTTCCCCGTGAACCGGGGCGCGCTGTGCGGCAAGGGGAGTTCCGCGCCCGCACTGCTCTCCCGGGGCCTGAGGCTGACCGAGCCGCTCGTCCGGCGCCCCGACACCGGCCTGCTCGAACCGGCCACCTGGGGGGAGGCCCTGGAGCTCGTGGCCGAGCGGCTCGGCTCCGTACGCCAGGGGTACGGGGCCGACGCGGTCGGGGTGTTCGGCGGCGGCGGGCTGACGAACGAGAAGGCGTACGCGCTGGGGAAGTTCGCGCGGGTCGTGCTCGGCACTTCGCAGATCGACTACAACGGGCGGTTCTGCATGTCGTCGGCGGCGGCCGCGCACCAGCGGGCCTTCGGCGTCGACCGGGGGCTGCCGTTCCCGTTGGAGGACGTGGCGCGGACCGGATGCGTGATCCTTGCGGGGGCGAACCTGGCCGAAACGATGCCTCCCGCGGTGCGCTATCTGCGCGAACTTCGGGAGAACGGCGGCAAGTTGATCGTCGTCGACCCGCGCCGCACGAAGACCGCCGAGCAGGCCGACCTGCACCTCGCCCCCCGCCCCGGCACCGACCTCGCCCTCGCGCTCGGCCTGCTGCACCTGGTCGTGGCCCAGGGGCGCGCCGACGAGGAGTTCATACGGGAGCGCACGTCGGGGTGGGAGGCGGCGCGCGCCGCCGTGATGGCACACTGGCCCGAGCTCGTGGAGAAGATCACCGGCGTTCCCGTGCCCCAACTCCGCGCCGCCGTGGCCATGTTCTGCGACGCGCCGGACGGCATGGTGCTGACCGCGCGCGGCGCCGAGCAGCACGCCAAGGGCACCGACACGGTCGGCGCCTGGATCAACTTCTGCCTCGCGACGGGCCGGGCGGGCCGCCCGCTGTCCGGATACGGCTGTCTCACCGGCCAGGGCAACGGACAGGGCGGCCGCGAACACGGCCAGAAGGCCGACCAGCTGCCCGGCTACCGCAAGCTGACCGACCCCGCGGCGCGCGCCCATGTCGCCGGGGTGTGGGGCGTCGAGCCGGACTCGCTGCCTGGGCCGGGGCGCAGCGCGTACGAGCTCCTCGACGCGCTGGGCGGTGAGGTGAAGGCGCTGCTGGTGATGGGGTCGAACCCGGTGGTGTCGGCGCCGCACGCGGCGCACATCGAGGGCAGACTGCGCGCGCTGGACTTCCTCGCGGTCGCGGACGTGGTGCTCTCGGAGACCGCCGAGCTGGCGGACGTGGTGCTTCCGGTGACGCAGTGGGCGGAGGAGACCGGCACCATGACCAATCTGGAGGGCCGGGTGCTGCTGAGGCGGGCCGCGGTCACCCCTCCGGAACACGTACGCAGCGATCTCGAAGTCCTCAACTCCCTTGCGGGGCTGCTCGGTTCGGAGTCGGTGGCCAAGGGGTTTCCGGTCGGTCCCGAGGAGGTGTTCGAGGAGCTGCGGCTCGCTTCGGCGGGCGGGGCCGCGGACTATGCGGGCATCAGCTATGCCCGGATCGAGGCCGAGGACGGGGTGTTCTGGCCGTGTCCCGAGGAGGGGCATCCGGGGACGCCCCGGCTGTTCCTCGACCGGTTCGCGACCGAGGACGGGCGGGCGCGTTTCGTGGAGGTCACCCACCGCGAGCCGGACGAGGAGACCGACGCGGACTATCCGGTGGTGCTCACGACGGGCCGGGTGCTCGCCCAGTACCAGTCGGGCGCGCAGACCCGGCGGGTGCCGGAGCTCAATGCCGCCGCGCCCGGCGCGTACGTCGAGATGCATCCGCTGCTCGCCGGGCGGATCGGGGTGGCCGACGGCGACGCGGTGACGGTGACCTCGCGGCGCGGGCGGGCCACCGCCCCGGCCCGGGTGACCGGCGCGATCCGTTCGGACACCGTGTTCATGCCGTTCCACTGGGCGGGCGAGGGCCGGGCCAACAACCTGACGAACCCGGCGCTCGACCCGGTCTCGAAGATGCCCGAGTTCAAGGCGTGCGCGGTACGGGTGGAGCGGGCCGGGCCGGCCACGTGAGCCAGTCGCCGCCGGGGATCGGGGTGCCGTCGGCGATCAGCTCGCGGGCCAGGCGGGGCGCGGCGAGATAGGTCCACGCCCGTACGGGCCGGCCGCCCGCCAGGGCCTCGCGCACCAGGCGGTCGTAGACGTTGCGGGGGTGGCCGGGGCCGACGTATTCCTCCAACGCGTCGAGCGCGGCGAGGAGTTCGGGGTAGGCGGCGGGCGCGACCTCGATGAGGGTGCCGGTGATCGTTCCGTCCCCGGCTATGGCGTACGGGTAGCCGGGGCCGTCGTACAGAAGGGCGCCGCTGAGCAGCGCCGGACGCTCGGAGACCGTACGGCCTTGCAGGAAGCGCCGGTAGTAGCGCTCGCCGGGGCGGAGCGTGCCGTACACGAAGAAGGGGAGCGGCGGCTCGGCGGCGGGGGTCATCGGGCGGTCGTCTCGGCCGTGATCCAGGACAGATACGCCGGACTGCCGGCGACCACCGGGGTCGCGATGATCTCGGGGGTCTCGTAGTCGTGGGCCGCCAGGAGGTGGCGTTCGAGCTCGGGGTAGCGGGCGGCCGTGGTCTTGAAGAGGACCTGCCATTCCTGTGTCGTCTCGATGCCGCCCGCCCAGTGGTAGACGGAGGTGACGGGGCCCACGATCTGCGCGCAGGCGGCGAGGCGGGCCTCCACCGCGCCGCGGGCGAGCGCCGCCGCCTTGTCGGCACTGTCGGTCGTGGTCTGCACGGTCGTGGCCTGCGCGGTCAGCCGATCGGCCGATGTCACGGCGTCCTCCCTCGGTGGTGCGGCCGGGTCCGGCCGGAATGGCAAGAGTCGTCCGGCAGGGCCCTACGTCCCGAACCTGCCTGCCGGTGCGGAGCGTACGCACGGCTGTTACATGTTGTCCCGGTTTCCGTGATGGTCCGCTCCTAGTGTCGATGGGCGGGCCGGTGTCCCGGCCGCCTTCCCTACCCCGCCACCCCACCATGATCCAGACCTTCCGGATTCTCCGCGCCGCCGCCATCGCGGGCATCGCCGCCTTCGGCATCGCCGCGGTGGTGCTCGCCCTGTCCGGCTGCGGCTCGCGGTCCGGCCTGGTGGAGGGCGGGCAGGCCTCCGCGGTCGCCCTCCAGCCGAGGCCCCAGGAGCTGTGGCCCGCCTGGTACGAGAGCGAGACGCGGCGCGACGGCGTGATGGCGTCCGGCCGGGGAGAGCCGCCGGTTCCGCTCCCCGCATCGCTGAAGGTGCCGAAGGAGGGACTGCGCGGCATGGACCCGATGGCGATCCTGAAGGCCGACCCGCGCGCCAAGAGCCTCGTCCGGCTGCCCATGATCGACCGCCCGGGCCGGCCCGGCATCCGCCCGCCGGTCCTCCACGACCTGACCGGCCAGGACGGCTCGACCGAACTGATCGTCGCGGCGGATCTGGAGACCCGGCGCACGGTCGTCATCGTCTACACGGTCCGTGACGGCCGGGTCGTCCCCGTCCTCTACACCGTCGGCACCCGCCTCGCGGTGGAGGCCGTCGGCACCGATCTGGTGACGCGGGGCGCCGCGGACGACGGCGCCGAGCAGGCGGTCCGCTACCGCTGGGACGGGGCCCGCCTCTCCCCCGTGAGCGACATCAAGACGTACAAGGACATCGCCCCGAAGGGCCAGGACACGAAGGACACCAAGGACGACCCCGAGACCCCCGGGCCGCGCAGGACGCCGGGACCCGCGAAGTCGGGCGGCCCTGTGAAGACGGACGGTCCTGCCAAGCCGGGCGGGTCGAAGACGTGGACGAGCGGCTCGCTCACCGGGAAGGGCGCCTCGTGATGCGCGCCGTGCGGCGCCGGTGCCGCGCTCTGCTCGCCCGCACCCGCGGGCTGACCCAGGGTCTGAGTCTGCGCTGGAAGATCGCCGCACTGCTCGCGGCGGGCTGCGCCCTGGTGGCCGTCACGATCGGCCTGCTCATCCACCAGTCGCGCGCCGCGCAGATCGCCTCGACGGCCCGCGAGTCCGCGACCGCGCAGCTCATCCGCGTACGTCAGCTGTACGAGCTGACCGGCCAGGTCGACCACGGCGACACCGAGGCTGCGCTCGACCACCCGGACCTGCCCGAACCGCTGCGGAAGTCCGCCCATGACGGAAAGCGGAGCACCTTCCTGGACCTGGACGGCCCGCACCCGGCGGTGTGGGCCGCGCGGCCGGTGGGCGACCGGGTGCTCTCGGTGCGGCAGCCTCTGGATGCCATGGTGAACGAACTCCAGGAACTGGACGGCCAGTTGGTGGCCTGGGGCGCGGTCGTGGTCGGGCTCGCGGCGCTCGGCGGGGTAGGGCTCGCCGGCCGGCTGAGCCGTGAGCTGCGTACGGCCGCGGCCACCGCGCGCCGGATCAGCCGGGGCGAACTCGACGCCCGGATCGGCCAGTCGGCACCCGCCGGGCGCCAGGACGAGGTGGCCGAACTGGCCTGCGCGGTCGACACGATGGCCGCGTCGCTGCAGCGCCGCCTGGAGGCCGAGCAGCGCTTCACGGCGGACGTGGCGCACGAGCTGCGCACCCCGCTGACCGGGCTGCACACGGCCGCCGAACTGCTGCCCCCGAGCCGCCCGACCGAGCTGGTACGGGACCGGGTCTCGGCCCTGCGCACCCTGACCGAGGACCTCCTGGAGGTCGCCCGGCTCGACGCGAACGCGGAGGAACCCCACCTGGAGGTGCTCCCGCTCGACCGCACCGTGGAGGGCATCCTCCAACGGTGCGGACTGGCGGTGGAGTTGGCGCGGTCCGAGCGGGTTCCGGATGGCCCCGGCGGCGCGGACACGCTCGTACGCACCGATGCGCGCCGCCTGGAGCGGATCGTCGCCAACCTGATCGCCAATGCCCGGCGGCACGGCGCCGAGCCGGTCGAGGTGACGGTGGACGGCGCCTCGGTCAGCGTGCGCGACCACGGGCCCGGCTTCCCCGAACGCCTCCTGAAGGACGGCCCCCAGCGCTTCGTGACCGGCGCCGAGGAACGCGGCCAGGGCACGGGCCTCGGCCTCACCATCGCCCTGGGCCAGGCCCAGGTCATCGGCGCGGAGGTGGCGCTGCGGAACGCGGAGGACGGGGGCGCGGTGGCGGTGGTCTCGCTGCCGGCGGGGTGAGGTTGGGGTTGGAGTTGGGCGGTCGGCTATCAGCCATCAGCCGGTGATGGTCAACTGACAGATTCCGACCGCCCATTACTGTCCCCCCTCAGCCCGCGTACGGACGTATCCCCTTCGCGTCGCGCAGCGCGTGCGCCCACCACGCGACCTGGTCGAGCATCTTCTTCACGGCCGCGTCGGCCTGGGAGGGCTCGCGGTGCTCGCCGTCCTCGTCGAAGAGGCCGTGGGCCTGATGGAAGCTGACCGTGTCCCGCACGGTGACGGCGTGCATCTCGGCGAAGACCTGCCGCAGCTGCTCGACGGCCCGCAGGCCGCCGGAGATCCCGCCGTACGAGACGAAGCCGACGGGCTTGGCCTGCCACTGGACGTAGTGCCAGTCGATCAGGTTCTTCAGCGAGGCGGGGAAGGAGTGGTTGTACTCGGGGGTGATCACGACAAAGGCGTCAGCGTCCGCCAACTTCGGTGAAATGACGGAGAGTTGGGCCGCGACGGCGGGCGACGGATTATGGGAGATGGTGGTCGGCAGCTCGGCCTCGGCGAGGTCGAGCACCTCGATGTCGAGGCCCTGGTGCTCGCGGGCCCGGGCGAGGAACCAGTCGGCGACGACCGGCGCGAACCGGCCCTCGCGGTTGGAGGCGACGACGACGGTGACCTTCAGAGCGGAAGAAGCAGCCTGCTCGGCTGGGGTGATGTCCATGCCGAGAAGGATTCAACCTCAAGCCCGCTTGAGGTCAAGCGTGGTCCGACGGCGAACTATCTTGAGGCCCATGACACTTCCGTATGTCGAGATCGACGGCCGCCCCGCCGATGCCGAGAACCTGCTCGTTCCCGCACTGACCGGCGGCTACGGCCACTTCACGGCCATGCAGGTGCGCGACGGACGGGTCCGCGGCCTGGCCCACCACCTGACCCGCCTGGACCGGGCCACCCGCGAGCTGTTCGGCCCAGGCCTCGACGGCGAACGGATCCGCTCCCTGACCCGGCAGGCACTCGACGCCTGCGGCCGGTCCGAGGCGGCGGTACGGGTCTACGTGTACGGGCCGGCCGACGCGCCCACCCCGATGGTCGTCGTGAACGAGCCGGTCGACATGCCGTCCACCGCGCAGTCGCTGCTCTCCGTGCCGTACGAGCGCCCGATCGCCCACCTCAAGCACCTCGGCGGCTTCGCCCAGGGCTACTACGTCCGCCTCGCGGAGCGCCAGGGTTTCACCGAGGCCCTGCTGACCGGTCCCGGCGGTGTCGTCGCGGAGGGCGCGATCACCAACATCGCGTTCTGGGACGGCAGTTCGGTGGTCTGGCCGAACCGTCCCGCGCTGCTCGGCGTCACCATGGCGGTGCTCGAACCCCGGCTCGCGGCGTACGGCCTGAAGTCGGCGCACCGCGAGGTGACCCTGGCCGGGCTCGACGCGTACGGCGCGGCCTTCGTCATGAACGCGCGCGGCATCGCCCCGGTGGGCCGGATCGACGAGCGCGAGTTCGCGGTCGACGCGGAGCTGATGAAGGTGGTGTGGCGGGCGTACGAGGAGGCGCCCTGGGACGTGATCTGAGGCGGATCCGAGGCGGGTGACCATCACCCGTACGGCCTACACCGAGTCACTCGTTTACCCCCCGCCGACGGGCGGAGCGGCCCGTACGCCTCTTAGGTCGAAGGCAGAAGCTCTGCCGCGTCCCCGGAGGATCCATGCGTACTGCCCGACTGCTGACCAGTGCCCTGCTGGCGTCCGCCGCCGTGCTGGGTCCGGCGGGTTCGCTCGCGTACGCCGACTACGAGCCGGCCGCTTTGCTGGAGCTGTGGCCGACGAGCGCCTCGCCGGGCAGCACGGTGACCGCGAACACCACGGCCTGCGGACCGGCGGGGCGGGCCATGGGCGATGCGAACACGGTGGGCGCGGGCGACTTCCGGATGTCGGCCGCCCCGCACAAGGAAGTGCTCGCCGGGCAGTTCCAGGTGGCCCCGCAGGCCAGGCCGGGCTCCTTCCGCATCAGGGTGAGCTGCGAGAACGGCAAGGTCGTCGACGGCCAGCTCACCGTCACCGGGGCCGGCGACCGCGACCAGAAGGGCCAGGACAAGCCCTGGAACGCGGGCGACCCGCAAAGCGGCAAGGACAAGCCCTGGAACGCGGGCGACCCACAGGGCGGCAAGGACAAGCCTTGGGAAGGGGGCGACCGGCGGGGCCAGGACAAATCCTGGGACGGGAACGACCAGCGCGGCAATGATCAGCGCGGGCAGGACAAGACCGGGAACACCGACAAGACTGACAAGACCGGGAAGACCGGGAACACCGGGGACAGCCGCGACCCGCGGGGTCATGTGAAGACCGGGGTCGGCGGCAGCATCGGCCCCGACACCACCGAGATCGCGGCGGGCGCGGCGGTACTGGCCGCGGCCGCCGTGGGCAGCACCTGGCTACTGCGTCGCCGGGCGAGCGGCGCGCAGGGCCGGGGCTGACCGCCCTTGTCGGACCGGATCGCCCGGCGCAACGCGGGCTGGCTGATGGTGGTCGCCGCGTTCGTCGGCCTGTGGCTGATCGAGCGGGGCCTTGAGACCGTGGAGCCTCCGCAGCCGTCGGCGGCCGAGCGGTTCGCGGCGGGGCCGGGGCCGGGGTCGGAGCGGAGCCGCATCACGGCCGACGCCCGCTCCGGGGCCGTCGCGCGGGCCGTGACCGAAACCCCGCCCGCCGAGGGCCTGCCGCCCTCCGAACCCGTACGGATCAAGATCCCCTCGATCCAGGTCGACGCCCCGGTGATGCGGCTCGGGCTCGGCCCCGACCACAGCCTGGACGTGCCGCCGCCGGGGAACACGAACATGGCCGGCTGGTACAAGGACGGCGCCGCGCCGGGCGCCCGGGGCACGGCCGTGATGGCGGGCCACGTCGACGACTCGCGCGGCCCCGCCGTCTTCTACGCGCTGGGCGCGCTGAAGAAGGGCAGCCGGGTCGAGGTGACCCGCGAGGACGGGCGGACCGCGGTGTTCGACATCGACGCGGTCGAGGTCTACGAGAACGACGTGTTCCCCGACACGAAGGTGTACGGCCCCGCCGCCCGCCCGGAACTACGCCTGATCACCTGCGGCGGAGGCTTCTCCCAACAAACGGGCTACCGAGGCAACGTAGTCGCCTTCGCCCACCTGGTGGGGGTGGCGCCCTGAAGGGCGCGGGGAACTGCGCGAGCAACCGCGGCCGGCCCGCACCCGACGGAACGGGCACATGCACGCAGTGCGTGCCTTAGGGGCGCGGGGAACTGCGCGACCAGCCATGCACGGCCCGGGGCAGAAAACGGGTTTAAGGGGCGCGAGGAACTGCGCGGGCAACCACGGCCGGCCCGCGGCAGAACGACAGCCACCCCTCCCCCAAGCGGAGCGCCTACCCACCCCACTGGTCAAACGCCAGCTTCGCGACCAGCGAGAAAACAACCACAAGCAGCACCCCGCGCACGAACTCGCTGCCCTTGCGCAGAGCCATGCGCGCCCCGATCAGACCCCCGGCGAGGTTGAACACGGCCATGATCGCGGCCAGTTGCCAGATGACGCTGCCCTGATAGGCGAACATGGCGAGCGCGCCAACATTCGTGCAAACGTTCACGATCTTGGCGGTGGCGCTCGCGGTCACCAGATCGAGATGGAGCACGGCGGTGAGGGCCAGAACGAGAAACGTCCCGGTGCCGGGCCCGAAGAGGCCGTCGTAGAGCCCGATACCGCCGCCGACGAGCACGATCGCGGTGACGGTACGGGCCCGGGTGACCGGCTGCCCACCGGACCCGGTGCCGAACGCGGGCTTGAACATGACGAACGCGGCGACGCCGAGCAGCACGACCAGGATGACCGGGCGCAGCACGGCGCTGCTGATGCCGGCCGCGAAGAACGCGCCGGTCATGGAGCCCGCGAGCGCCGCGAGCCCGATCCGTAGCGCCGTCTTCACCTTCACCGGCGCCTTGCGCACATACGTCACGGCAGCCCCCGAGGTGCCGACGATGGCAACGGCCTTGTTGGTGCCGAGGATGTGCGCCGCGGGGACGTGCGGCAGCCCGAGGAGCAGCGCGGGCAGCAGGAGCAGTCCGCCGCCGCCGACCACCGCGTCGATCCACCCGGCCGCGCCTGCTGCGAGGCACAGCACGATGAGCATGGTCAGCGATATGTCGGGCATGCTGGCGACCTTAAGGAGCGATCAGCCGGTTCGTCTATTACTTTCCGGATGCTTGAGCCAGATCTGAGCTGGTGGCCGCCGGGGTCCGGTCGGGGGCGGGCGGCGCGGCCGGGGTGACGGCGACGGCCAGGAACGTCGCCCCGAGCGCGCTGGCGGCGGTGAGCCCCGCGGCGAGCCGGCGCCGGGCGCGGTCGAGGGGGACGGGGGCGGCGCACTTGCGGTGACGGGCCATGGCTCAGCGATTCCTCGGTTCGGCGGGGTTGGGGCGGCGGGGTTGGGGCGGCGGGCTTCGATGCGCGGGGTCAGAAGCTGAACTGCTCGGTGTGGATGTGCTGTTCGGGCACCCCTGCCTTGATGAGCGAGGCGGCCGCGGCGTCGGCCATGGGGCCGGGGCCGCACAGATAGACGTCGTGCTCGGCCAGGTCGGGGACGAGGTTGCGCAGGGCCTGCGGCGCGAGCGGGTCGAACGACGCGTCGGACGGGCCGAGGAGGTAGTGCAGCGCGGCCCCTCGCCGTCCGGCGATGGCCTCCAGTTCGTCGCTCAGCACCAACTGGGCGGCGTTGCTCGCCCGATAGAGCAGGGTGAGGTCGCCGGGCGCGGCGGGCAGCGTCTCGAAGAGGACCCGCATCGGCGTGATCCCGACCCCGCCGGCCAGGAGCAGCACCTTGCGGCGGGTGCGGCGGTGCGCGGTCATCGCCCCGAACGGTCCGGTCGCAAGGACCCGCGTGCCCGGCCGCAGCCGCCGGATCCGCCGGCTGTGCACACCGAGCGCCTTGACGGTGATCCGCAGGGTGTCGTCCCTGACCGGCGCGGACAGCGAGAACGGCAGCGAAGTGTGCCACAGCCTGCGCTGCACGAACCGCCAGCGCAGGAACTGCCCGGGTTCGGCGCGCAGCGCGTCGAGCCCGGTCCCGCGCATCACGACGGAGACGACGTCCGGGCTCTCGTCGCGCACCTCGACGACATGGAGCGCGTGGCGCAGCGCCTGCCGTACGGGGACGACGCCCCGGTACCAGACGATCAGCACGGCGACGGTGGCGTGCAGCATCGCCCAGGCCCACACGGTGAGCGGGCTGCCGGACACATCGGGGCCGACCATTTGGTGGGCGAAGGCGAGCGCGGCGCCGAGGTAGGTGAGGAAGTGCAGGGCACGCCAGGTCTCCTGCGACATCCGCGCCCGGGCCGCCCGCACCGAGCTGACCCCCGCGACCACCAGCGCGAACGTCCCGAACGCTGCGGCCAGGATCCCCCCGTAGCCGAGCAGCTGCGCCGCCGAACTCAGCAGATCGGTGCCGCTGTGGGCGGCGTATCCGCAAAGCGCGAGCACCACGTGCGCGCCGACGAGGCTCAGTACGTAGCGCCCGCCCAGCGAGTGCCAGCGGGCGAGCCGGTCGGCGCCGACGCCATGCTCGACGGCGGGAACCCGGGCCATGAGCAGCAGCATCACCAGGATTCCGTAACCGGCGAGCAGCCCCGACAGATGGGCCCCGCTCCCGAAGAGCGCGTCCAGGCGCGCGGACGGCTCGGCCTGGGCGCCCCACAGCAACCCCACGGCCCCGGCCCCGCCGACGATCCCCCGCCGCATGACCTTCGGCCGGATCCGCAGGGGCCGCACATCGACGGGCACGGGCGCTGCGGCCCGGTTCCCGGCGCTGGCCGGGGTTGTGGGGATGAATTCCGGCGCGAGCCCCGACCGAGGTGCCACAGGCTCCTGTTGGGACTGGTGGGCGAGATAGGCGGACAGGGCTGGGTACGCGGCAAGCTGCGGGTCGGTGACCTCGATCGTCACGCTCGGCAGCCTAGGTCGGAGCAGCCGGCGAAAGGCCCTGGTCAGAGGCGGATCCGGGATCCTTAAGGCGCCCTTGAGGATGGGCTGACCACCGATTAAGCCGGCCCTCCCCCGACCCGGGTGCCAGCCGCCTTCAGCTGCCCTCAGCCGCCTTGCCGGTCCAGGTAACGCAGTACGGCGAGCACCCGGCGGTGGCCCGACTCGGAGGGCGGCAGGTCCAGCTTGGCGAAGATGTTCGCGATGTGTTTCTCCACCGCCCGCTCCGACACCCCGAACGACCCGGCGATGGCGTGGTTGGTGCGGCCCTCCGCCATCAGCCCGAGCACTTCCCGCTCGCGCGGGGTGAGCGTGTCGAGCGCGGCGGCTCTCCGGCTCGCCCCGAACAGCTGGGCCACCACCTCCGGGTCGAGCGCGGTGCCACCCGCCGCCACCCGCTCCAGGGCGTTCACGAACTCCCCGATGTCCACCACCCGTTCCTTGAGCAGATAGCCCACCCCCGCCCCGCCGTCCCCGACGAGCTGCGCCGCGTACTTGGTCTCCACATACTGCGAGAAGATCAGCACCCCGGTACCCGGCGCCGTGCGGCGGATCTGCACGGCCGCCCGCAGCCCTTCGTCGGTCTGTGTCGGCGGCAGCCGGATGTCCACCACCGCCGCGTCCGGCCGGTGCTCGGCGACGGCGACGAGCAGCGCCTCCGCGTCCCCCACGGCCGCCGCCACCTCCACCCCGCGCAACTCCAGGAGCTGGACGAGCCCGTCGCGCAGAATCGCGGAATCCTCGGCGATGACGACCCGCATGAATGACCCGCCCTGTTCTAGTTGTTTCAGAGTTCCCGGTGTTCAGAGTTCCCGGTGTTGGGACAGCGAGGTGGCTGCTCATCTGAAGGGCATCACCACGCTCACCACCGTAGGCCCTCCGGGTGGGCTGTCGCAGGTCAGGGAGCCGTCGACGGTACGGACCCGGGCCCGCAGGCCGGCCAGTCCGCTGCCCGCGCCGACCACCGCTCCTCCGCGCCCGTTGTCCTGGACGGTGAGCAGCAGGATCTTCGCCGCGCCGTGCACCGTGACCGTCACCTGCGAAGCTCCGCTGTGCTTGGCCGCGTTGGCCAGGAGTTCCGCCGTGCAGAAGTAGGCGATGGACTCGACGGCCGGGCTCGGTCTGCCCTCGATCCCGCAGCTAACCCGGACCGGCAGGGCGCTGTCCGCCGCGAGGGTGGCAAGGGCGGTGTCGAGCCCCTGGTCGAGCACGGGCGGGTGGATTCCCTTGACCAGATGGCGCAGGTCGGCCACGGCCTGCTTGGCATTGCCCTGTGCAGTCTCGACGACCTTCAGGATCCGGTCCTGCCCGGCGCCGCCCGCCACCAGTTCGCGGATCATCGTGAGGTGCATGCCCAGACCCACCAGGCGGGCCTGCGTCCCGTCGTGGAGGTCGCGCTCGATCCGGCGCAGGGTGGCGGCCGCGTCGTCGACGGCCTGGGCGCGGGTCTCCTCCAGGGTGCGGATGCGCTGGTCCGCACGGTCCGGCCCGAGCAGCGCGGTGAGCAGCAGCCGGTGCGGGGTGAGGGCATGGCGGACCAGCCACGGTGCCGCGTACAGGAGGAGCAGCCCGACGGCGAAGGGCAGCAGCCAGCGGGGCCAGCTGTCGAGCTCCACTCCGCCCACCTCCATTCCCACATGCCGTACGGAACCGTCGGGCTCCCGGATCGTGAAGTAGTTCCAGCGCTTGAGCACCGGATACAGGGTCAGAAGCACTCCGTGCACAAAGCCGATGTATACGGAGCCCAGGGCCAGCAGGGCCGTCAGCGGGGCCGTCAGGGCGCAGCCCACCGCCCGCCATCCTGACCGGCCGCCCAGCACCGAGCGCCGCCAGTCGAAGACTCCGCTCGTCTCCGCCCGCACCGGCGGGTCGATCTCAAGCCCCAACAGGTGTTTGGCCAGGGCTCGTTGGAGGTCTCCGAGGGCCAGGGCCCCGCGGACGGCCGCGGCGATGAGCCAGAGCCCCAGCGCCGTCCACGACAGCACCGCGCCGATCAGCAGGACCGCGACGACCAGGGCCAGTCCGGTCAGTGCGAGCGGCAGCGCGATGAGCGAGTAGAGCGCGGCGCGGCCGATCGGGCCGAGCCGGTCTCGCCGGTAGGGGAACTCCATGGAGCCCGGAAGACGCAGGCGGTGCATGAGGAACAACCCTAGAGCCGCTGATCAGAGCTGGTGGATCACCGGTATGGACAGGATGGCGCAGACCGCGGCGACGGCGAGGGCGATCCCGGTGGTCTTCAGGAGCCCGGTGCGGTCGGCGCCGAGGAAGCCCTTGACCAGGCGGGCCTGCAGCGCGGTGAAGCCCTTCATCACCCAGGGCGTGATGAGCAGGAAGGACAGCCCGCCGCCTATGCCGTGCACCGCCCACGCGCCGGCCATCGTGGGGCCGCCCCACGACTGGCTCGTGTCGCCGCCCCGCAGCGGATAGGCCACGTTCATGACGACGACCGTCCAGAAGTAGCCCGACACGGTCAGCGCTATCAGGTTGAGCGGCATGCTGATCACGGCGTGGGCCAGGGCGAGCGGCCCCGTACGCCCGGGGTCGGGCATCTCCACTCCGAGCAGCACCCGGGCGAGCCCGCGCTGGATCCGGCCCGCCGAGCCTCCCACCAGGGCTATCGGCACGCACAGGATGCCGATGGGCAGGGCGAGCAGAAGATAGGCGAGCCGCAGCCACGTCCCGGCCCGGAACGGCTCCCGGAGGATGCCTCTCCAGCCGACGCGAGGCGCACCGCGGTGCGTGGCGTGCCGGTCGGCGCCGGCCGGGCCCGCTACGGGGCGGGCCGGTGCAGGTGTGGGTGCGGAATGCCGCTGCGCGAGGTCCATGCGTCAAGGCTCCCGCCCCCGGCCGCCCGGTTCGATCGTGCCAGCACGGAACTTCGTGGTTCGGTTTACCCCACCCCCGAGCCTGAGGGGCTGGAGCATCGGCCCCCGCACACCGCTCCCCCTCACACCCCACCCCCCGCCCCGCTGAGCTCAAGGTTCCCCGGTGGAAATCGGCGGGATGCGGACGGGTAACAGCCGCCGCGCACGCTGGGCACATGAGTACGGACATCGTGGTGATCGGCGGCGGCACGGCGGGTGCCCGCCTGGCCCGGCATGTCCCGGTGACCGTCATCGGCGAGGAAACGCACGCACCGTACAACCGGGTGCTCCTCGCGGAGGTGCTCGCCGGGCGGTACGGGCCCGAGGTGATCTCGCTGCCCCCCATACCGGTGCGGCGCGGCGTGCGGGCGGTGCGGATCGACCGCGCGGCCCGCGTGGTGCACTGCGACGACGGCAGCGCGGTCCCGTACGGGCGCCTCGTGCTCGCGACCGGGTCGAACCCGGTGCTCCCGCCGCTCAGGGGCCTGCGTGAGGGCCGGCTCCCCGACGGCGTCCACCCCTTCCGCACCCTCGACGACGCGCTCGCGCTGCGCGAGAAGGCCCGCGAGGGGACCCGTGCGGTGGTCATCGGGGGCGGGCTGCTCGGTGTGATGGCCGCGCGGGCGCTCGCCGAGTGCGGTGCCCAGGTCGTCCTCGCCCAGCAGGGCGAGCACCTGATGGAACGTCAACTAGACGTCGCTGCTTCGGCGTTGGTGCGTACCCATCTCGAACTTCTCGGTGTGGAGGTGCACACCGAGTGCCGGGTGCGCGGCCTCACCGGTCCTGCCGGCACCGACGTCGAGCTCGCCGACGGATTCGTGCTCGGCGCCGAACTCGTCGTCCTCGCCACCGGGGTCCGCCCCCGCACCGGCCTTGCGCTGGCCGCCGGGCTCGACGTCCGCCAGGGCGTGGTCGTCGACGACGAGCTGCGCACCTCGGACCCGTACATCCATGCCGTCGGCGACTGCGCCGAGCATCGCGGAACGGTGTACGGGCTCGCGGGACCGGCGCTCGAACAGGCGGACGCGCTGGGCGCCTTGCTGGCCACCGGGCGCGGCTCCTACTCCGGGACGCGCGGTCTGACCCGGCTCACGCTCGGCGGCCCGCGCCCCCTGGACCTCGCCGCGTTCGGCGAGCCCACGCCCCGCCCCGGCGACGACGTGGCCCATCTCGCGGACGCGACCCGGGGTGCCTACCGCAAGGTCGTCGTGCGCGGCGACCGCCTGGTCGGGGGCGTGCTCCTCGGCGATCTCGGCGCGGTCGGGGCGCTCGCCCGGACCTGGGAGGGCGACGAGCCCGTACCGGACACGCCCCTGCTCCACCTGCTCACCCACGACGGAGGTTCCTGACGTGTCCACCGAACACCTTTCCACGATCGTGGTCGTCGGCCACGGCATGGTCGGCCAGCGCTTCCTGGAGGCGCTCGCCGAGCGCGGCGCGACCGGGCGGACCCGGGTGGTCGTGCTGTGCGAGGAGCCCCGCCCCGCCTACGACCGCGTCCACCTCACCTCGTACTTCGAGGGGAGGACGCCCGACGAACTCAGCCTCGTACCCGACGGCTTCATGCGGCAGCACGAGATAGAGCTGTACGTGGACGATCCCGCCGAGTCGGTCGACCGGGCCGCGCGCACGGTCACCGCCCGCTCGGGGCGGACCTTCGCGTACGACACGCTCGTCCTGGCCACCGGCTCGTACCCGTTCGTGCCGCCGGTGCCCGGCAAGGACACCCCGGGCTGTTTCGTGTACCGGACGATCGAGGACCTGCTCGCCATCGAGGAGTACGCGAAGACCGCCAGGACCGGCGCGGTGGTGGGCGGCGGGCTGCTCGGCCTGGAGGCGGCCGGTGCGCTGCGCGGGCTCGGCCTGGACACGCACATCGTGGAGTTCGCGCCCCGGCTGATGCCGGTGCAGGTCGACGAGGGCGGCGGCGCGGCGCTGCTTCGCACCATCGAGAACATGGGCCTCACCGTGCACACGGGTGTCGGCACGCAGGAGATCACGGCCGGCGAAGAGGGCCGCGTCAATGGAATGACACTTTCCGACAGCTCACATCTGTCGACCGACCTGGTGGTCTTCTCCGCCGGTGTCCGCCCGCGCGACCAGCTGGCCCGCGACTGCGGCCTCGCGGTGGGCGAGCGCGGCGGCATCGCCGTCGACGAGCAGTGCCGCACCAGCGACCCCGCGGTGTTCGCGATCGGCGAGTGCGCGCTCGCCTCGGACGGCCGGGTGTACGGCCTGGTCGCGCCCGGCTACGACATGGCTCAGACGGCGGCCGACGCGATCGCCGCCGGCACCGGACGCGCCTTCACCGGTGCCGACTTGTCGACGAAGTTGAAGCTGCTCGGCGTGGATGTGGCGTCGTTCGGCGACGCGCACGGCACGGCCGACGACTGCCTCGACGTCGTCTACTCGGACTCGCGTTCCGGGATCTACAAGAAGCTGGTCGTGTCGTCCGAGGGCGTGCTGCTCGGCGGCGTCCTGGTCGGCGACGCCGACGCGTACGGCACGCTGCGGCCACTCACCGGGCACGTTCCGCCGGTCTCCCCCGAGCAGTTGGTCCTGCCGGCCGGGCTCGGCGCGCCGGCCGCGCTCGGCCCGGAGGCGCTGCCCGACGACGCGGTCATCTGCTCCTGCCACAACGTGACCAAGGGCGCGATCGCCGCGTGCTCCTCGCTGCCCGAGGTCAAGAAGTGCACCAAGGCCGGTACGGGCTGCGGCAGTTGCGTCAAGACCATCGGCATGCTGCTCCCGAAGTCCGGCGACGGCGGCCTGTGCGGCTGCTTCGCGCAGACCCGCCAGGAGCTGTACGAGATCGCGCTCGCGCTGCGCATCGGCTCGTTCACCGAGCTCCTCGACGGGCACGGGCGCGCTCAGGCGCGGGGCGGCGAGGGCTGCGAGATCTGCAAGCCGGCGATCGCCTCGATCCTGGCCGGCCTCGGAAACGGTCACATCCTGGACGGCGAGCAGGCCGCACTTCAGGACACCAACGATCATTTCCTGGCCAACTTGCAGCGCAACGGCTCGTATTCGATCGTGCCGCGCATCCCGGGCGGCGAGATCACCCCGGACAAGCTCATCGTGATCGGCGAGGTGGCGCGGGACTTCGGTCTCTACACGAAGATCACCGGCGGTCAGCGCATCGACCTCTTCGGGGCGCGCGTCGACCAACTCCCGTCCATCTGGACCCGGTTGGTGGACGCGGGCTTCGAGTCCGGGCACGCGTACGGGAAGTCGCTGCGGACGGTCAAGTCGTGCGTGGGGCGGTCCTGGTGCCGTTACGGGGTGCAGGACTCGGTGCGGATGGCGATCGACCTGGAGCTGCGCTACCGGGGTCTGCGCTCGCCGCACAAGCTGAAGTCGGCGGTGTCCGGCTGCGCCCGCGAGTGCGCCGAGGCCCAGTCGAAGGACTTCGGCGTGATCGCCACGGCCAACGGCTGGAACCTGTACGTCGGCGGCAACGGCGGCGCGACCCCCCGCCACGCCGATCTGCTGGCCCAGGACCTGACGGATGACGAACTTGTCCGTCTGATCGACAGATTCCTGATGTTCTACATCCGCACCGCCGACCGCCTGGAGCGCACCTCGGTCTGGCTGGAGCGGATCGAGGGCGGCCTGAACCACATCAAGGACGTGGTGGTGAACGACTCGCTCGGGATCTGCGCCGAGTTGGAGGCCCTGATGGCCGCGCACGTGGCGGGCTACCGCGACGAGTGGGCCGAGACCCTCGACGACCCCGAGCGGCTCGCCCGCTTCGTGTCCTTCGTGAACGCGCCCGGCGCACCCGACCCGTCGGTCCGGTTCGTCCCCGAGCGCGACCAGATCAAGCCCGAGCTGCCCCTTCTCACCCTGGGAGCCACCCGATGACGATGATCCAACTCCGGATGGACGAAGGCTGGTTCGAGGTCTGCGAGGCCGCCCGCCTGACCCCCGGGCGCGGGGTCGCGGCCCTGCTCCCCGACGGCCGCCAGGCCGCCGTCTTCATCGACCGCCGCGGCCGTACGTACGCGATCGACAACCGCGACCCGTTCACCGGCGCCTACGTCCTCTCCCGCGGACTGCTCGGCTCCACTCCGGAGGGCCGCCCCTATGTCGCGTCCCCGCTCCTCAAACACCGCTTCGACCTGGAGACGGGGGCCTGCCTCGACGACGAGGCACAGGCCGTCCAGACTTATTTGACCGATCGTTCCAGTTAGTTCTACTGTCGCCATGTGGCCAGGACCAAGGAATTCGACCCCGACGCCGCACTCCAGTCAGCCCTTGAGCTGTTCTGGCGGCGCGGCTACGAGGCGACGTCGATGGCGGACCTCGTCGAGCACCTCGGCATCGGCCGCGCCAGCATCTACGCGACGTTCGGGAACAAGCACGAGCTGTACCTGAAGGCGCTGGACCGCTACGCGGAGCACCGCGACCCCGAACTGCTCGCAGAGCTGTCGGGGCCCGGCCCCGCACTGCCCGCCGTATGCGCGGTGGTGCGGCGCTTCGCCGCCGAGTCGACGGCCGGCGCATCCCGCCTGAGCGGCTGTTTCGTCACCAACACCGCCGCCGAACTGGCCCCGCACGACAGCGCCGCGGCCCGCCGCGTCGAGCTCAGCTGGGAGCACATCGAGACCCTGCTGCACTCCGCGCTCGTACGGGCCCGGGCGCAGGGCGAACTGGCGGCGGACCGCGATCCGCGCGGGCTCGCCCGGATGCTCCTCGTCTTCCTCCAGGGAGTACGGATCGTCGGCAAGGCGTCGGGCGAGCCGGGGCGGGTGCGGGACGCGGCCGAACAGATTCTGACGGTCCTGGACTGACCACTGGGCGATGGCCCGCGCCGCCGACCCGGCTCACGCATACCCTCATAACAGAACGATTGGTCAAGAATATGTCTGCTCGTTTCGCGCACAAGACCGTTCTCGTCACCGGCGCCGGTTCCGGACTCGGCCGGGCCGTCGCGCTCGCCTTCGCCGCCGAGGGGGCTCGGGTCGCCGTCGCCGGGCGTACGGCCGCGACCCTCGACGAAACCGTCGCCCTGATCGCGGAGGGGGGCGGCACGGCGGCCGCGTTCACCGCCGATGTGTCCGAGTCCGCCGCCGTGCGCGGCCTGGTGGCCGACGTGGTCGAACGGTTCGGCTCCCTCGACGTGGCGGTCAACAACGCCGGGATCTTCCGCGGCGGCGCCCCCATAGCCGAGCTGTCGGAGAGTGACTGGCAGACGCTGATATCTGTCAACGTCACCGGCGTCCTCTACGCGCTCCAGGCCGAGATCGCCCACATGCGCACCCAGGAGTCCGGCGGCGCCATCGTCAACATCTCCTCCAACCTGGGCGCCCACAGCCGCCAGCCCGGCGTCGCCGCGTACGCCGCGTCCAAGGCCGCCGTCAGCGCGCTGACCAGGGGCGCCGCCCTCGACCACATCCAGGACGGGGTGCGGATCAACGCGGTGAGCCCGGGCCCCATCGACACCACCATGTCGCTGCGCCCCGGCGAGACCGAGGCCGAGCGGGCGACCCGCATGAAGGCGGAGCAGCCGCTCGGCCGGGTCTCGACCACGGCCGAGGCCGCGGCGGCCGTGCTGTACCTGGCCTCCGACGACGCCGCCTCGGTCGTCGGCGCGGACCTCGTCATCGACGGCGGCGCCTCCGCCTGACCCGTACGCCACCGCATCCCCACCCTGCCCACCAGGCATACCCATCGGTACGGTGGGTGCATGACTCAGGGCTGGAGTGCTCAGGACATCCCCGATCAGAGCGGCCGCACGGCCGTCGTCACCGGGGCGAACAGCGGCATCGGTCTGGTCACGGCGCGGGAGCTGGCCCGCCGTGGCGCACGGGTGGTGCTCGCCTGCCGCAGCGAGGCGCGCGGCCGGGCGGCCGAGGACCACATCAGAAGCGAAGTGCCGGGCGCGGAGGCCGAGTTCAGGCAGCTGGATCTGGCCGATCTCGCCTCGGTGCGGGAGTTCGCCGCGAAGTTCCCGTACGAACAACTCGATCTGCTCGTCAACAACGCGGGCGTGATGGCGCTCCCCTATGGGAAGACCGCCGACGGGTTCGAGACGCAGTTCGGCGTCAACCACCTCGGGCACTTCGCGCTCACCGGGCTGCTGCTGCCCCGGCTGCGGGCGGCCGGGGCGGCGCGGGTGGTGAGCGTGTCCAGCGGGATGCACGCGCTGGCCAATATCGATATCGGCGATCTCAACAGCGAGCGCCGCTACCGGCGTTGGATCGTGTACGGGCGGTCCAAGTCGGCGAACCTGCTCTTCATCCACGAGCTCGCGCGGCGGCTGCGGGCGGCGGGCTCGGAGATCGTCGCGGCGGCCGCGCACCCCGGGTATGCCGCGACCAACCTCCAGACGCGGGCCGTACGGATGGAGGGCCGCCGGGCCGCCGAGCGGATCGTCGAGTTCGGCAACCGCATCATGGCGCAGCCCGCCGAGGTCGGCGCGCTGCCCACGCTGTACGCGGCGACCGCGCCCGGGGTGCGGCCCGACTCGTTCACGGGCCCGTCCCTGATGATGTGGCGCGGCGCGCCAGCCAGGTCCTGGCGGGCCAGGTGGACGCTGGACGACGTCGCCGGTGAGCGCCTGTGGGTGGCTTCGGAGCAGCTCACCGGCGTGAAGTACGAAGCGCTGTGACGCCCCTTCGCGGGGCCCGGCTCAGCCGTTGATCGCGGCCGGGTCCATGTACATGACCTCCCAGTGGTGCCCGTCCGGGTCCAGGAAGGAGCGGCCGTACATGGGCCCTTCCTCCATGGTCTCCTGGGCGGGCGAGCCGCCGGAGGCGAGCGCGGTGTCGACGAGGCGGTCGACCTCCTCGCGGCTGTCGGCACTCAGGCAGACGATCGACTCGACGGTCGTCGCGGTGTCGGCGATCTGCCGCTTCGTGAAGCCCTTGAAGAACGGCTCGGTCAGCAGCATGGCGTAGATCGTGTCGCTGATGACCAGACAGCCGGCGTTCTCGTCGGTGAACTGGGGGTTGAAGGAGTAGCCCAGCTTGCCGAAGAAGTCCTTCGAGCGGTCCAGGTCCTTCACCGGCAGGTTGACGAAGATCATGGTGGGCATGTCGTGCTCCCTCGTGGGCGGTGGCGTTGCTTACGAGGGGTAGACGGCGGCCCGCGCGAAAACTCATCGCCGTGCCGCGTTTATTTTTCGGGCGCCCACAGAGCCGGCCGACGTACCACCGCCCGGGCGAGCCCCCAGGCCGCGACAAGGCGGCATCGAGCCACCCCCGTCAAGAGGGCGTATGGATGCGGGCCCGCTCCGACAAGGGGGCGCCAAAGCGGGTCGGCGTCCGGCGGCGCAGGTCGCAGTCTGGGGCCCATGCTCACCACGTCGAAAGCCGTCGTCAGCGACGCGGCCCCCGAAGAACCTCCCGGAGCGGTCGACCGGCACCGGCTGACCGCCACGCAGGGGCTCGCCGCTCTCTCCCTCGACGCGATGGCCTCCGTGGCGTACGGCCCGGAGGCGATCGTCCTGGTCCTGGCCGCGGCTGGTGCGTACGGGCTCGGCTTCACGCTTCCCGTGACGCTGGCCATCGCCGCTCTGCTCGCGGTGCTGGTCGCCTCCTACCGGCAGGTCATCGCGGCCTTCCCGAACGGCGGCGGCTCCTACGCGGTGGCCCGCCGCCACCTGGGCGCCCGCACCGGCCTGGTGGCCGCCGCCTCGCTGATCCTCGACTACGTGCTGAACGTGGCGGTGTCCGTCACGGCGGGCGTGGCCGCGCTGACCTCGGCCTTCCCCGGTCTCTACGGTGACCGGCTCGTCATCTGCCTCGGCGTGCTCGTCCTGGTCACCGCCATCAACCTGCGCGGCATCGTCGACTCGGCGAAGGCGTTCATCGTCCCGACCGCGGTGTTCATCACCTCGATCCTCGCGATCGTCGTCGTCGGTCTCTTCCGCTCGTCGCCCGCGTCGACGTACACCGCCGACGGGCACGCCTCCGTCCTGGCGGGCAACGCCACCAGCGTCGGCGCGCTGCTGCTGCTCAAGGCCTTCGCGTCCGGGTGTTCCGCGCTGACCGGTGTCGAGGCCGTCGCGAACGCCGTGCCGTCCTTCCGTGCCCCGGCCGCCAAGCGCGCCCAGCGCACCGAGGTGGCGCTCGGCGCGCTGCTCGGGGTCATGCTGATCGGCCTCTCGGTGCTCATCGGCCGTTTCCACCTCCAGCCGGTCGAGGGCGTCACCGTGCTCGCCCAGCTCGCGGACGCCTCCCTCGGCCACAACTGGGCCTTCTACGTCGTGCAGTTCGCCACCGTCATCCTTCTGGCGCTCGCCGCGAACACCTCCTTCGGAGGGCTGCCCGTCCTCATGTCGCTGCTGGCCCGCGACAACTATCTGCCGCATGTCTTCAGTCTGAAGGCCGACCGCCAGGTCCACCGGCACGGCGTGCTCGCCCTGGCCGCCGTGTCCGCCGCGCTCCTGGTCTTCTCGGGCGGCGACACCAACACGCTGGTCCCGCTCTTCGCGATCGGCGTGTTCGTCGGCTTCACCATCTGCCAGACCGGCATGGTGATCCACTGGCGCGAGGAGCGCTCCCCCGGCTGGCGGTGGAAGGCCCTCCTCAACGGCTTCGGCGCGGTCCTGACCGGCGTTTCGGCGGTCGTGGTGACCGCCACCAAGTTCACCGAGGGCGCCTGGCTGATCGTCATCGCGCTGCCGCTCCTGGTGTTCGCGTTCGAGGCGATTCACCGGGCGTACGGGCGGATCGCGGATCGCCTGGGCCTTGGCCGGGTGCCCGAACCGCCGCGCCGCGACCGGTCGTTGGTGATCGTGCCCGTGTCGCACCTGTCCCGGCTGACCTGCGAGGCCCTGAACGCCGCCGTGTCCCTGGGCGACGAGGTGCGGGCCGTGACGGTGAGCCACCCCGACGAGGAGGACCGGCGCGACATGGAGGCGCTGCGCCGCGACTGGGAGCTGTGGAACCCGGGCGTGGAGCTGGTCGAGCTGACCTCCCAGCACCGCAGCCTGGGCCGTCCGGTCGCCGACTATGTGAGCCGCGTCCACACCTACCACCCGCACACCCGGGTCACCGTGCTGATACCGGAGGTGGAGCCCGCGCACATCTGGCAGCGGATGCTGCAGAACCAGCGCGGCGCCGTCCTCGCCCACGCCGTCCGCAAGGACACCGACGCGGTGATCTGCCGGCTGCGCTTCCGGCTCGGCCCGGCCGCGGCCCGCGCCGAGGCCTGACCTCCCTCCCGTCGGCCCGGCCGGCCGCATCCGGCCGGGCCGACACATCGCCGCAATACCACTGTCGTAATCCCCCTGCATGGTTGATCGTTGAGGCGTACAGCGGGATGACGAACAGGGGGCGTACGCCATGACGATCAGCCGCCGGACACTGCTCGGCACCGGGGCCGCACTCGGAGTGCTCACCGCATGCGGCTCCAACACCGGCCGGGACAAAGGGAGTTCACCGGGCGGGAAGGTCACGCTCGGCCACTGGTACCACCAGTACGGGGAGGCCGGCACCGAGGCCGCCGTGCGCCGCTACGCGGCCGCGTACGACAAGGCGAAGGTCAGCGTGCAGTGGCGGCCGGGCAACTACGACCAGCAGACGGCCGCCGCGCTGCTCACGTCGTCGGGCCCGGACGTCTTCGAGGTGAACGGGCCGACCCTGGACCAGATCCAGGGCGGCCAGGTCGCCGATCTCACCGCCCTGTTCGACGGGGTGAAGGACGACTTCAACCCGGCCGTACTCGCGCCCAAGACGTACGACGGGAAGATCTGGGGCGTCCCGCAGGTCGTCGACACGCAGTTCCTCTACTACCGCAAGAGCCTCCTCAAGGACGCGGGCGTCCTGCCGCCGGCCACCCTGGACGAACTCGTGGACGCGGCCAAGGCGTTGACGCGGAACAAGGTCAAGGGGCTGTTCCTCGGCAACGACGGCGGGGCGGGTGTCCTCGGCGGTACGCCGCTGTACGCGGCCGGGCTGAGTCTGGTCACCGCCGACGGCAGAGCGGGCTTCGACGACCCGGCCGCCGCCCGCGCCCTGGGCAAGCTGCATCAGCTGTACGCCGACAAGTCGCTGCTGCTCGGCGCGCCCTCCGACTGGTCGGACCCCTCCGCCTTCGTCCAGGGCCTGACCGCGATGCAGTGGTCGGGGCTGTGGGCGCTGCCCGTCGTGCAGAAGGCACTCGGGGACGACTTCGGGGTGCTGCCCTTCCCCAAGGACGGCCCGAACGGGAAGCCCTCGGTGCCGGTCGGGGCGTATGCCGCCGCCGTGTCCACGCGCTCCGAGCACCAGGCCGAGGCGAAGGCGTACGTGAAGTGGCTGTGGGTGGAACGCGCCGACTTCCAGGAGGACTTCGCGCTGTCCTACGGCTTCCACATCCCGGCCCGGCTCTCGCTGGCCAAGAAGGCGGCCAAGCTGCGGCAGGGCGCGGCGGCCGACGCGGTGACATACGCGACGGACCACGGCTACGCCCAGCCCCTGCTGTGGACGCCGACGCTGCAGACGGCGTACCAGGATGCGCTGAACCGGATCATCAAGGACGGGGCGAGCCCTGACAGTGAGTTGAAATCTGTCATCCGGAAGACCAAGGACGAACTTCAGCGGGTGAAGAAGAGCTGACGGCCATGCGACGGCGTGTTTCGGACAACACCCTCTGGTTCTGGATCTTCGTCGGCCCGTTCGCCGCGGGGCTCGCCCTCTTCACGTACGTCCCGCTGCTGTGGAGCGTCTACCTCAGCTTCTTCGACGCCCACAACACGGTCTCGCCGACCGACTTCGTGGGGTTCGACAACTACACGGCGATGCTGCGCGACGGCGCCTTCACGTCCAGCCTGGGGACGTTCGCGGTGTTCTCGCTGTTCATCGTGCCGGCGACATACGCGCTCGCGCTGGGCCTCGCGCTGATGGTGAACCGGGTGCACCGCTTCCAGGCCTTCTTCCGCTCGGTGTTCTTCCTGCCCGCGGCCTGCTCGTACGTGGTCGCCGCGCTGATCTGGAAGATGTCGATCTTCAACGGGGTGCGGTTCGGGCTCGCCAACACCGTGCTCGGCTGGTTCGGCGCAGATCAGACGGCCTGGCTGTCGACGACGCATCCGCCCTGGTACTGGCTGGTGATCGTGACCGTACGGCTGTGGCTCCAGGCCGGGTTCTACATGATCCTGTTCCTGGCCGGGCTCCAGCGGATCAGCCCGCGGCTGTACGAGGCGGCCGCGGTCGACGGCGCCCGGCCCGGCTGGCAGGTGTTCCGGCACATCACGTTTCCCCAGCTGCGCACCACCTCGATCGCGGTGGTGCTGCTCCTGGTGATCAACGCGTTCCAGGCGTTCGACGAGTTCTACAACCTGCTGTCCGACGCCCGCGGCTACCCGCCCTACGCCCGCCCGCCGCTCGTCTACCTCTACTACACGGCGCTGGGCCAGGGGCAGAACCTGGGGATGGGCAGCGCGGGCGCGGTGATCCTCGCGCTGATCATCGCGGTGGTGACGGTGTTCCAGGCCCGCTGGTTCGGCCTGGGCAGGAAGGAGGCCGACTGATGACAGCGCCGCACAGGACCCGCCCCGACGAGGCGCTCGTACGGGTCGGCCGCGCCCTGCGGTGGGTGATCCTGGCCGCGCTCGCCCTGCTGTTCCTGGTCCCCTTCTACCTGCTGGTCCGCAACGGCCTGGCCGCCGAGCAGGACATCACCTCGCCCGGCTGGACGTTCTTCCCCTCGGCCCTGCGCTGGTCGAACGTGCGCGAGCTCTTCGACGACCCGGCGGTCCCGATGGCCCGCTCGCTGCTCAACTCGGCGCTGATCGCCGTCGCCACGACGGCGGGCACCCTGCTGTTCGCCTCGCTCGCGGGGTACGGTCTCGCGCGCATCCCGTACCGCTTCGCCAACCAGGTCTTCTACGCGGTGATCGGCACGCTGATGGTTCCTGCGGCGGTCACGTTCGTACCAAGTTTCGTTCTTGTTTCGTCCCTCGGCTGGGTGTCGAGCTTGCGCGGCCTGATCGTCCCCACGTTGTTCTCCGGCTTCGCGTGCTTCATCTTTCGCCAGTTCTTCACGGGATTTCCACGTGAGTTGGAGGATGCGGCCCGCGTCGACGGACTTGGATATTGGCGTACGTACTGGAGGATCGTCGTGCCCAATGCGCGCCCGGTCTTCGCGGCCGTCGGCACCATTGTGTTCATCGGCGCCTGGAATTCCTTTCTTTGGCCGCTGGTCATCGGCCAGGACCGGGACGCCTGGACGGTGCAGGTGGCGCTCTCCACCTTCACCACCGCCCAGGTGGTCAACCTGCACGAGCTGTTCGTCGCCGCGGCCGTCTCGATCGTCCCGCTGGTCCTGGTCTTCCTGCTGCTCCAGCGCTACATCGTGGCCGGCGTGGAGCGCTCGGGGATCGACGACTGACGCGGCCGCGGCACGCGCGGGGTCCCGCCGCACAGCAGCGCGGAGCCGAGCGGGGTCAGCGTATGCAATACGGAGTTGCCGTGCCGCAGCGTGACCAGGAGCCCGGCGTCGCGCAGGACGCCCGCGTGCTGGCTGGCGGAGGCGAGGGAAACACCTGCCCTGCGGGCGAGTTCGCTGGTGGTGCAGCCGTTGCCGATGGACTGGAGCACGCTGGAGCGGGTGTGGCCGACGAGCCGGCCGAGCGAGGTGCCGCGGTCGGGGCCCGGCGGGGACTCGTACGGCGCCTGGGTGTGCGTCACCGGGTAGACCAGCACGGGCGGCAGCTTCGGGTCCTGGAGGGCGACCGGGGTGCGGCGGCAGAAGAAGGAGGGCTGCAGGAGCAGCCCCCGCCCGTCCAGGTGGAGCTCGCGGTCGACCGGGTAGTCGGCCTCCAGGACGGGCGCGCGCCAGCGCAGCATCGGCGGCAGCGAGGCGAGGAGTTCGTCGGCGCCGCCGTCGAGCAGGGCCCGGCCGCGGGCCGCCCGGTCGGCGTCGACGCGGGTCTGTATGTGCGCCCAGTACGGGGAGACGGCCGCCTGGTGGTAGGCGGCCAACGCGTCGGCGAGGCGGCCGAGTTGGGCGGTGCAGCCGTCCGCGAGCGAGGCCGCCCAGCCGGTGGTCGGGCGTCCTGCGGGGAGCCGGGAGAGTTCGGCGTGCAGCCGCTCGGGTCCGGTCTCGCGAATTCGTTCCAGTCCGGTCTCCAGGGAATGCGGGCCCCTGGGCGGCGTGAGAAAGTCGGGGAAATATCCCCGACACGGAACGATCGCGGAGAGCAATCGCGTTTCTCCGCTCAACCGGCCGCGAGTTTCCTGTCGCCATTCGCCGAATACGGAGGCGCCCCGCCGGTCCCTTAAGCGGTGAAAGCTGAGAATCGTTTCCCACAGCGTGTCAGGACCCGGCGCCATACGGAGCCGGGCCAGATCCTCGCCGGTGAAATGAATGCGCAGCACCGAAACCCCACCTGTCCACTGTGTTGCAACCTGTTGCCTTGTGTTGCATCCGCAATTGATCCCCCGACCGACTCGACTGAGTATGCCTCCCGTCACTGCCCGTGACCACGGGCCTTTCAGCCACAGTTGAAAGGCCTCGCGGAAGGGGCCCCGGGGACGAAAAGCTGTACCTCGTCGGGCACGACACCGGGCCAACCGGAAAGATTCTGCGAAGACCGTGGGGGGCTTCACAGGCTCTGGCGGCGGTGGGCGTAGGTGGCGGCTCCGTGCTCGGCGCGGTTGACAGAGTGCGGTTCACGGGTGGGGATCCGTGAACCGCACTCTGCATTTCCGGCCACCACGTCGTTAAATGTCCGCCATTCAACAGGAATTAAGCGCCCGCACACCTGGGGCGTGTACCGCGGCGTACTGCGGTGCCACCGCGAGCGCGCCCGGCGAACGCTTTCCGGGGCGGGGCGGGAAGCGCCAACGCAAAAGGGGCAGCACCCCCGCACAGGGTGGCTGCCCCTTCTTGGTGAACCGGAGCCGCCGCCGGATCGGTGTTGAGGGTCGGGGACCCGGCGGCGGCTCCGGGGCTCTATCGCGAGTCGCTGCCCTTGGACTCGGCTGCCGCGCGGCCCGCTTCGAGGCGGGCGACGGGGATGCGGAACGGCGAGCAGGACACGTAGTCCAGGCCCACCTCGTGGAAGAAGTGCACCGACTCGGGGTCGCCGCCGTGCTCGCCGCAGACGCCGAGCTTCAGGTCGGGGCGGGTGGCCCGGCCGGCCTCGACGGCGGAGCGCACGAGCGAGCCGACGCCGTCCTTGTCGATGGTCTCGAACGGGGAGACTCCGAAGATGCCCTTCTCCAGGTACGCGGTGAAGAAGCTGGCCTCTACGTCGTCGCGGGAGAAGCCCCAGACGGTCTGCGTGAGGTCGTTGGTGCCGAAGCTGAAGAACTGGGCGGCTTCGGCGATCTGGCCGGCCGTCAGGGCGGCGCGGGGCAGCTCGATCATGGTGCCGATGGTCAGCTTGAGGTCGGTGCCGGTGGCGGCCTCGACCTCGGCGATGACGGCGTCGGCCTCCTCGCGGACGATCTCCAGCTCCTGGACGGTGCCGACCAGCGGGATCATGATCTCGGCGCGGGGGTCGCCCTTGGCGTTCTTGCGCTCGGCGGCCGCCTCGGCGATCGCCCGTACCTGCATGGCGAACAGGCCGGGGATGACCAGGCCCAGGCGTACGCCGCGCAGACCCAGCATGGGGTTCTGCTCGTGGAGCTTGTGCACGGCCTGGAGCAGGCGCAGGTCGTTCTCGTTGGCGTCCTTGCGGGACTCGGCGAGCGCGACGCGGACCGACAGCTCGGTGATGTCGGGCAGGAACTCGTGCAGCGGCGGGTCGAGCAGGCGGACGGTGACGGGGAGTCCGTCCATCGCCTCGAACAACTCGACGAAGTCCTTCTTCTGGAGCGGCAGCAGGGCACTGAGTGCCCCTTCGCGCTCGTCGTCGGTGTCGGCGAGGATGAGCCGCTCGACCATCTCGCGCCGCTCGCCGAGGAACATGTGCTCGGTGCGGCACAGGCCGATGCCCTGGGCGCCGAAGCGGCGGGCCCGCAGGGCGTCCTCGGCGTTGTCGGCGTTGGCCCGTACGCGCAGCCGGCGTACCCGGTCCGCGTACGCCATGATCCGGTGCACGGCCTGGACGAGCTCGTCGGCGTCGTCGGCGCCGGCGTGCATGCGGCCCTCGAAGTACTCGACGACCGGGGACGGCACGACCGGGACCTCGCCGAGGTAGACCTTGCCGGTGGAGCCGTCGATGGAGACGAGGTCGCCCTCCTCGATGACGACGCCGCCCGGCGCGGTCATCCGGCGCCGCTTGGTGTCGACTTCGAGGTCCTCGGCGCCGCAGACACAGGTCTTGCCCATGCCGCGCGCGACGACGGCGGCGTGCGAGGTCTTGCCGCCGCGCGAGGTCAGGATGCCCTCGGCGGCGATCATGCCGTCGAGGTCGTCGGGGTTGGTCTCGCGGCGGATGAGGATGACCTTCTCGCCCGAGCGGGACCACTTGATCGCGGTGTACGAGTCGAACACGGCCTTGCCGACGGCCGCGCCCGGGGACGCGGCGATGCCGCGGCCGAGCTGCTCGACCTTGGAGTTGTCGTCGAAGCGCGGGAACATCAGCTGGGCGAGCTGGGCGCCGTTGACACGCTGGAGGGCCTCGGCCTCGTCGATGAGGCCCTGGTCCACGAGCTGCGTGGCGATCCGGAAGGCGGCACCGGCGGTGCGCTTGCCGACCCGGGTCTGGAGCATCCAGAGCTGGCCGCGCTCGATGGTGAACTCGATGTCGCAGAGATCCTTGTAGTGGGTCTCCAGGGTCTCCATGATCTGCATGAGCTGGTCGTACGACGCCTTGTCGATCGACTCCAGCTCCGCGAGCGGCACGGTGTTGCGGATGCCCGCGACGACGTCCTCGCCCTGGGCGTTCTGCAGGTAGTCGCCGTACACGCCCTGGTGGCCGGAGGCCGGGTCGCGGGTGAAGGCGACGCCGGTGCCCGAGTCGGGGCCGAGGTTGCCGAAGACCATGGAGCAGATGTTGACCGCGGTGCCCAGGTCGCCGGGGATGCGCTCCTGGCGGCGGTAGAGCTTGGCGCGGTCGGTGTTCCAGGACTCGAAGACCGAGCGGATCGCGAGGTCCATCTGCTCGCGCGGGTCCTGCGGGAAGTCGCGCCCGGCCTCGGCCTTGACGATCTTCTTGAACTGCTTGACCAGCTTCTTCAGGTCGCCCGCGTCGAGGTCGGTGTCGACGGTGACCTTCTTGGCGGCCTTGGCGTCGTCCAGGGCCTCCTCGAAGAGCTCGCCGTCCACGCCGAGCACGGTCTTGCCGAACATCTGGATCAGGCGGCGGTAGGAGTCCCAGGCGAAGCGCTCGTCGCCGGACTGCTTGGCGAGGCCGGACACCGACTCGTCAAAGAGTCCGATGTTGAGGACGGTGTCCATCATGCCGGGCATGGAGAACTTGGCGCCCGAGCGGACGGAGACGAGCAGCGGGTCGTCGGCCTGGCCGAGCTTCTTGCCCATCGTCTGCTGGAGGGCGTCGAGGTGCGCGCTGACCTCGTCGCGCAGCTCGGCCGGCTCGTCACCGCTTTCGAGGTAGACCTTGCACGCCTCGGTGGTGATGGTGAACCCGGGAGGGACCGGGAGACCGAGATTGGTCATCTCGGCGAGGTTCGCGCCCTTGCCTCCGAGGAGGTCCTTGAGGTCCCTGTTCCCCTCGGTGAAGTCGTAGACGAACTTCTGGGTGTGCTGGAGGTCTTTGTCTTCCGACACGGGTCTCGACTCCTCGAATCCGCGGTGGCTGCCCTGACGGCGAGGAACATACCCAGATCGAAGGTGTCTGGGTACGTCCACTTGCGCGTCACGGGGGCGTAACCACTCGTCCGCCACCAGATCGAAAGTGACTGGCGCGTAACGACCGGCCGAGGCTTGTCTTCACTACTTGAACGAAACAGGTCAAGAACCGGTCGAATACCGCTCAAGTGAGCGCCACTCACGCCAAGTGAGTCCACTACTTGAACACTGAAGGGGTGGCACTCAGTGCCACCCCTTTCAGAGATGCAGCCACGCGAAATGCGCTCATCTGAGCGCAACCCCTATCAGGGGTGGCGAGAATCACGCGCTCAGTCGAGCGGAATTCCAGCCTTCGGACCGCTCCCCCGACCCTTCCGCGCCGATCCGAACCGGCCCGGATCAGCCGCCGGAGGTGTCCAGCTCGGCTTCCATGCTGATGCCGGAGCAGTCGTACGGGTCCTTCAGCCAGCCGTCCGGCAGGACGACCCGGTTGTTTCCGGACGTTCTGCCGCGCGGACCGTCGGCGCCGACCGGCCACGACTGGTCCAGGTCCAGCTCGCTCAACTGAGCGCCCAGCTCGGCCAGGGACGAGGTGACGGCCAGGCTCTTGCGCATCTCCGAACCGACCGCGAATCCCTTGAGGTACCAGGCGACGTGCTTGCGGAAGTCGATCACACCGCGCGTCTCGTCGCCGATCCACTCGCCGAGCAGCGTCGCGTGCCGCAGCATCACCTCGCAGACCGTGCGCAGCGTGGGGCGCGCGAAGGAGTCCGTGCCCTCGAACGCGGCCACCAGGTCGCCGAAGAGCCAGGGCCGCCCCAGGCACCCCCGGCCGACGACGACGCCGTCGCAGCCGGTCTCCTTGACCATGCGCAGGGCGTCCTCGGCGGACCAGATGTCGCCGTTGCCGAGCACCGGGATCTCGGGGACGTGCTCCTTGAGGCGGGCGATGGCGTCCCAGTCGGCGGTGCCGCCGTAGTGCTGGGCGGCGGTGCGGCCGTGCAGGGCGATCGCGGTGACGCCCTCCTCGACGGCGATCCGGCCGGCGTCGAGGAAGGTGATGTGGTCGTCGTCGATGCCCTTGCGCATCTTCATGGTGACCGGCAGGTCCCCGGCGCCCGTGACGGCCTCGTGCAGGATCGCGCGCAGCAGCGGCCGCTTGTAGGGCAGGGCCGAGCCGCCGCCCTTGCGGGTCACCTTGGGGACCGGGCAGCCGAAGTTGAGGTCGATGTGGTCGGCGAGGTTCTCGTCCACGATCATGCGGACGGCCTTGCCGACGGTGACCGGGTCCACTCCGTAGAGCTGGATCGAGCGCGGGGTCTCGGTGTCGTCGAAGTGGATGAGCTGCATGGTCTTCTCGTTGCGCTCGACCAGCGCCCGCGTCGTGATCATCTCGCTGACGAACAGGCCCTTGCCGCCGGAGAACTCGCGGCACAGGGTGCGGAACGGAGCGTTGGTGATGCCGGCCATGGGTGCGAGCACCACGGGCGGCTGCACGGCGTGCGGGCCGATGGAGAGCGTGGTCATTGGTTCATTGTCGCGCATGCCGGCCGCGCTCCTCCGGGGCTGTGGACAACTCGGCCGCGAGGCCCGGTAGTGCCGATACCAGGACCGCCGCCGCCAGGATCTCATCGACAAGGGGTCGTTAGTTAGGCGTACTATCGAAGTCATGTCCGAGCCGAACCACCGCCGACGGATGCTCGTCCTGGCGATCTGCTGCATGAGCCTGCTGATCGTCAGCCTCGACAACACCGTCCTCAACGTCGCCCTCCCCTCCCTGCAGAAGGACTTCCACGCGGGCGTCTCCGGCCTGCAGTGGACGATCGACGCGTACACCCTGGTCCTCGCCTCGCTGCTGATGCTGGCGGGCTCGACCGCCGACCGCATCGGCCGCCGCAAGGTCTTCAAGGCGGGCCTGGTGGTGTTCACCATCGGCTCGGCGCTCTGCTCGCTGGCCCCCAATCTGGAATCCCTGGTGGCCTTCCGGATGGTGCAGGCGGTCGGCGGCTCGATGCTCAACCCGGTGGCGATGTCGATCATCACGAACACCTTCACCGACCCGCGCGAACGCGCCCGCGCCATCGGCGTCTGGGGCGGTGTCGTGGGCATATCGATGGCGGCGGGCCCGATCATCGGCGGTGTGCTCGTCGAGTCGGTCGGCTGGCGCTCGATCTTCTGGCTGAACCTGCCGGTCGGCCTGTTCGCCCTCTTCCTGACCTGGCGCTACATCCCCGAGTCGCGCGCCCCCAAGCCGCGCCGCCCGGACCCCGTCGGCCAGCTCCTGGTCATCGCGCTGCTCGGCTCACTGACGTACGCGATCATCGAGGTGCCCAGCGCCGGGTGGGACTCGCCGCAGATCCTGGCGTTCGTCGCGATGGCCGTCGCCGCGCTCGCGGCCCTCCTGGTGTACGAGCCCCGGCGCGCCGAACCCCTCATCGACCTGCGGTTCTTCCGCAGCGCCCCGTTCAGCGGCGCCACCGTCATCGCGGTCTCGGCCTTCGCCGCGCTCAGCGGGTTCCTCTTCCTCAACACCTTGTATCTGCAGAACGCGCGGGGTCTGAGCGCGTTGGACGCCGGGCTCTACATGCTGCCCATGGCCGCGCTCACCTTCGTCTGCGCGCCCCTGTCGGGCCGTCTCGTCGGCAGCCGGGGGCCGCGGCTTTCCCTGCTGGTCGCCGGGGTCGCGATGGCCGCGAGCGGGCTGCTCTTCGCGCTCTTCGACGCGGAGCGGACCACGGCGCTCCTGTTCACCGGCTACGTCCTGTTCGGCCTCGGCTTCGGGATGGTGAACGCGCCCATCACCAACACCGCGGTCTCCGGAATGCCCCGCTCCCAGGCGGGCGTGGCCGCCGCGGTCGCCTCCACCAGCCGCCAGATCGGCCAGACGCTCGGCGTGGCCGTGATCGGCGCGGTGCTGGCGGGCGGCATGGCGGGCGTCGCCTCCGGTGCGTACGCCGACAGCTTCCCCGGGGCCGCCCGGCCCGCCTGGTGGATCATCACGGGCTGCGGTCTGAGCGTGCTGTGCGTGGGGCTCGCGACCAGCGGGCGGTGGGCGCGCGAGTCGGCGCGGCGGACCGCGGAGCGTCTGGAGGCGCCGGCCGTTCAGACCCCGGCGGACGCCAACGCCTGACTGGCGTCCGCCAGCTCCTGGAGGCGCTCCAGGCGCTGACGGGTTTCGTCGTCCGTCGGCACGTACATCACCATGCGCGGGCCCGCCGAGGGCCCGAGCCACAGGTTGGTGTGCTCGACGGACAGCAGGCCGACATGGGCGTTGCGCAGGTACTTGGTCTTGCCGCCCTGGTTGACCACCTCGTGCCGGGCCCACACCTCGCGGAACTCCTGTGAGGCGCCCTGAAGGCGGGCGAGCAGCGCCTTCCAGGCCGGCTCGGTGAGGTGCTCGGCCATCGAGGCACGGAACTTGGCGGCCATCACCCGGTTCACCTCGGCGACATCGACGACCGAGGCCCGCCAGTCGGGGTCGGTGAAGGCCAGCCACAGGCAGTTGCGGTCCTCGGGCGCCAGCGCGTCGAGGTCGCAGAGCAGCCGACCGTACGTGCTGTTGTAGGCGAGGATGTCGTACCGGCTGTTCTGGATGCAGGCCGGGATCGGACCCAGCTGGCCGAGCATCGCCTGCAGCGCGGGGGTCACGTTCGGGCACGCCGCGTTCGGCGCCGGGTCGAGGGCGCCGGCCAGCGAGAACAGGTGGCTGCGCTCGCTGGGGTCGAGCAGCAGGGCCCGCGCGAGGGCGTCCAGGACCTGCGGGGAGACCTGGATGTCGCGGGCCTGCTCCAGCCAGGTGTACCAGGTGACACCGACAGCGGAGAGCTGTGCGACCTCCTCGCGGCGCAGCCCCGGGGTGCGCCGGCGCCGGCCGGGTGGCAGCCCCACCTGCTCGGGGGTGATGCGCTCGCGGCGGCTGCGCAGGAATTCGGCCAGCTCGTGACGGCGGACATCGCTCGCCGGGGCCACAGTGCTCATAGCCTCAGGGTGCCGCACCCGGCGATGCTTGTCAGCCGGTTGCCAGGTAGTGCTTGTACCAGGATAAGAAGACTCTGGTACCAGGCTCAGCGGAAGAGGATCGTCTTCCCCGTGAGTGAAACAACGGTACGGACGACCTCCAACCCTTCCACCTCTTCCCCCACTGTCCCGGTCACCCAGCACGGGCCGGTCATCGGGCCGCTCGGGCTGTTCACGGTACTGCTCGGCGCGGCCCTGCCCATGATCGACTTCTTCATCGTCAACGTCGCCCTGCCGTCCATGGACAGCGAACTCGCCGCGGGCCCGGCCCTGCTGGAACTCGTCGTCGCCGGATACGGCGTCGCCTACGCCGTCCTGCTCGTGCTCGGCGGGCGCCTCGGCGACATGGCCGGCCGGCGCCGGCTCTTCCTGACCGGCATGGCCGCCTTCGGCCTCACCTCGCTGGCCTGCGGCCTCGCGCCGACCGCCTGGACACTCGTCGGCGCACGGGTGGCACAGGGTGCCGCGGCCGCGCTGATGATGCCGCAGGTCCTGGCCACCATCCAGGCCACCACCCAGGGCCCGCGCCGCGCCAAGGCCATGAGCCTGTACGGAGCGACCGCCGGCCTCTCCATGGTGGCCGGGCAGATCCTCGGCGGCGTCCTGGTCGCGGCCGACGTCGCCGGGTCCGGCTGGCGCTCGGTGTTCCTGGTGAACGTGCCGGTCGTCGTGCTGGGCCTGCTCCTCACGGCCCGCACCATGCCGGAGACCCGCTCGGACCGGCCGACCACGATCGACGTGGCGGGCACACTGCTCCTCGCGCTGTCCCTGATCTCGCTGCTGCTGCCCCTGACCGAGGGCCGGGCCGCGGGCTGGCCCCTGTGGACCTGGGTCTCGCTCGGCGTCTTCCCCTTCGCCGCCGTCGCGTTCTTCCTGGTGGAGCGGCGCGCGGACCGGCTCGGCCGGACGCCGCTGGTGCCGCCGAGCCTGCTGGAGACGAACTCGCTGCGGCGCGGTCTGGCGATGGTGGTGCCATTCTCGATCGGTTTCAGCGGCTTCATGTTCGTGGTCGCGGTGGTGCTCCAGCAGGGGCTCCGGATGGGCCCGGTCGCGGCCGGTCTCGCCCTCGTTCCGATGGCGCTCGCCTTCTTCGCCGCCTCGCTCGCCGGGCCCCGGCTCATCGGCCGCTTCGGCACCCGGGTGGTGACCGCGGGCGGGGTGATCCAGGCGGTCGGCATCGCCGTGCTCGTACTGACCGTACGGAACGGCTGGTCGGGCCTCAGTGTCGTCGAACTCGCCCCGGGCGTCGCCGTCGCCGGCCTCGGCCAGGGCCTGCAACTGCCGGTCCTCATCCGCCTGATGCTCTCCGACATACCTGCCGACCGGGCCGGGGTGGGCAGCGGCGTGGTGGTCACCACCCAGCAGTCCTCGATCGCCCTCGGCGTCGCGGTCCTCGGCAGCCTCTTCCTCGCCCTCGCGCCTTCCCTCGGCATGCGCGACGCGCTCGTCGTCACCCTTCTCGTCCAGCTCGGCCTGATCGTCCTGACGACGCTGCTGAGCCTGCGGCTGCCGCGCGCCATGCGGTGAGCGGGTGAGCCGCGACGGCGAAGGGCCCGGAACGTGTCACACGTTCCGGGCCCTTCGCCGTACGGATGTTCCGGATGCCCCGGATTCCTCGGGTCAGCTCTCGCTCGACTCCGTCTTCGCGGGGTTGGCGCGCTCACGCATCTTGCGCAGCAGCTCCTCCTTCTTGTCCACGGCCGCCTTCCGGTCGGCCGCGCTCCCTTGGACGGAGCCCTGGTCTCCGTTGCGGGACACCTTCTTTCGCTGTCCGCCGACACCGAGCAGGTTGTTACGACTCTTAGCCATGAGGGCGACGGTACCCGGGTCCTGGGGGTGAGCCGTACCAGTTTTCGGCGTGGGGGCGCCGCACAACGGATCACGACTGACACATGACAGCTGACAGATATTGAAATCTGTCAGCTGTCATGTCATGGTGGACGCACACCCCACCACCAAGGAGCCCCCCTCATGCGAACCCGCACTCTCGGCACCACCGGCCCCCGGACCTCCGCGCTCGGCCTCGGCTGCATGGGTATGTCGGCGCTGTACGGAGAAGCCGACCGGGACGAGTCGATCGCCACCATCCATGCTGCGCTCGACGCCGGCGTCACGCTTCTCGACACCGGCGACTTCTACGCCATGGGCCACAACGAGATGCTGATCGGCGAGGCGCTGCGTTCCGCCCCCGCCGCGGCCCGCGAGCAGGCCCTGACCAGCGTGAAGTTCGGCGCGCTCCGCGACCCGGACGGCGCCTGGTTCGGGTACGACGGGCGGCCCTCCGCGGTCAAGACCTTCGCCGCCTACTCACTGCAGCGCCTCGGCGTCGACCACATCGACGTCTACCGGATCGCCCGGGTCGACGAGAACGTGCCGATCGAGGAGACCGTCGGCGCCATCGCCGAGCTGGTCCAGGCCGGACACGTACGGCACATCGGGCTTTCCGAGGTCGGCGCGGCCACCCTGCGCCGGGCCGCCGCCGTGGCCCCGATCTCCGACCTCCAGATCGAGTACTCGCTGATCTCGCGCGGCATCGAGGAGGAGATCCTGCCGACCGCGAGCGAGCTGGGCATCGGCGTCACCGCGTACGGGGTGCTCTCGCGCGGCCTGATCAGCGGGCACTTCTCACGCGACCGGCAGCTGTCCGCGGGCGACTTCCGCGGTATGAGCCCGCGCTTCCAGGGCGAGAACCTGCAGCACAACCTGGACCTCGTCGAGGCGCTGCGGAAGATCGCCGAGCAGAAGGGCGTCTCGGTCGCGCAGACCGCGATCGCCTGGGTCCTCGCGCAGGGCCCCCGGCACGACGTGGACATCGTGCCGCTGGTCGGCGCGCGCCGCCGGGACCGGCTGACCGAGGCGCTCGGCGCGCTGGACGTGGACCTGACCGCGGCCGACCTCGCCGCGATCGAGGCCGCGATCCCGGCCGACGCGGCCGCGGGCGACCGCTACCCCCAAGCGCAGATGGCCCACCTGGACAGTGAGCACTGAGCCGGGGCAAGCCCCCGCGCCCGCGCCCGTGACCTGTGGACAACTCCGTGACCGGGGTTGTCCACAGGCCGGCCGGGCCCTTCCGAGCGGCAGGTAACGTCATGGTCATGAGTACGGAACCACTGACCGCCGAGCGCATCCTCGTCGCGACCGAGGAGGTGCTGCGCCGGCACGGCCCGGCGAAGGCGACGGTCGTCGATGTCGCGCGCCAGCTCGGGGTGAGCCACGGCAGCGTGTACCGCCACTTCCGTACGAAGGCCGCGTTGCGCGAGGCGGTCACCGAGCGGTGGCTGAACCGTTCGACGGACCTGTTGCGGGGCATCGCGGCCCGCCAGGACCTGGAGTCGGGCGTCGTGCTCCGGCTCTGGCTGAGCGAGCTGTTCCAGGCCAAGATGCACAAGGCGGGCGACGATCCGGAGCTGTTCCAGACGTACGAGGTGCTGCTCCGGGAGAACAGCAGCGTCGTGGAGGAGCACATCGCGGAGCTGGTGGGCCAGCTCACCACGATCATCCAATTCGGCCTGGAGCGGGGCGAGTTCATGGTCCCGTACGAGTCGCCCGCCGTCTCGGCACGGGCGGTGTTCGACGCGACGGGCCGCTTCCACGACCCGGTGTACGCGGCGGAGTGGTCGCGCCGGTCCATCGTGGACGACTTCGGAGCCGTGGTGGATCTGCTGCTGCAGGGGCTGAAGAAGCGCTAACGCTCCGCGGGATGCGGGATGCTTCATCTGCGGGCCGGTGGGGGCTGGTCGCTCCCCCCAGTTCTCGGCTTCGCTCGAACAGGGGGGACCCCCATCGCGGCGGAGCCGCACCATGTCACAGGCCCGCGCCCCTTTCGGGGCACGTATGCCGGGGCGCGTACATCGCAGCGGACTTCACCAGGACCGCTCAGGACGGCCGCCAGGAGGCCTCAGCCCGTCGGGGCCGTCGGGTCGACCGTTGCCTGGTGGGCCGTGGTCAGGTGTTCCTCGGCCTTGAGCCAGGGCAGGAACTGGGCGCCCTTGCGCCAGCCGCAGGTCTCGCAGGTCAGCGCGCGCTGCATGCCGGCCCGTTCGACCCGTACGACGTGGCGTCTGCCGTGCTGGTCCCATCTGCTGACCGTGCTGGTCGTCGTGGCGGGCATCCGTGGCTCCCTGGCCTTCGCTTCGGAGTGTGTGGCGGCGGGGGCCAGTGTGCCCCACGGACGACATCAACAGCAGGATTCCCAGGGTGAATTGGGGACGCCACGAGGCCCCGCAGGTCAGAAGCCCGGGTAGCCGACCGTGACGGAGCCGGAGCCGCTGGAGACGTCGAGAACCCGGTCGGAGCCGTCGTCGCGCAGCTCCTTCTGGACGCTGCGGCTGCCCGATCCCTTCCCTCCCTCGACCCGGTAGAGGGCGCCCTCCGGCACGGTGACCGAGACGCTGCCCGACCCTGCGCGGGCCTTGACCCGCCGTGGCGCGACGATGAAATCGGCGTTCACGGTGCCGGAGCCTGCCTTCAAGTCGGCCTCGGACGAGGAGAGTTGGGACGCCTGGATCTCGCCGGAGCCGACCTTGGCCTTGACCGTGCCCTTGAGCCCGCGCAGTTTCATGCTGCCGGAGCCGCCCTGGAGGTCGACCGGGCCGGTCAGATCGCTGACCTTGATCGGGCCGGAGCCGCTCTTCACCTTCAGGCTGACGCCGGCGGGGACGGCGAGCTTGAGGTCGACCTGGCAGTTCTGGAGGAACTCGTCGACGAAGCCGTCGCAGCGGGCGTGCACCTTGAGGGTGTCGCCGTCCCAGGTCCGCTCGATCTTCGGCCGTTTCATCGCCCAGGTGACGCTGCCGTTCATCGTCACCTGTCCGGCGGCGCCGGTCGTGACGGTGATCTCGGCGGACCCGGCGTCCACTTCGACGGCCGAGACGGCATGGGGGCGGCCGTTGTCGGGGCTCTCGTACGGGTCGGTCCGGCTCACGGACTGGGCCACGAACGAGAAGGTGAACGGGGCCACGATGCCCAGGGCGCCGATGATCGCGACGATGATCCACGCGGTGCGGTGGCGGGGGCGCTCCTCCGCGGCCCGCGCCGCTTTCGGCGCCTCGCGCTGCTCGGTGGCGCTCACGCCGGTCCGCCGTCCAGGAACCGCAGGACCGCGAGGACCCTGCGGTGGTCGCCGTCGGCGATGGGCAGGTCGAGCTTGGCGAAGATGTTGTTGATGTGTTTGGCCACCGCGCTCTCGCTGACGACGAGTTCGGCGGCGATGCCCGCGTTGGAGCGGCCTTCCGCCATGAGTGCGAGGACCTCGCGTTCGCGCGGGGTGAGCCGTTCCAGCGGGTCGGGCCCGCCGCCGCGGCGCAGCAGCAGCTGGGCGACGACCTGCGGGTCGAGCGCGGTGCCGCCGGACGCGACGCGCTTGAGGGCGTCGACGAACTCCTCGACGTCGGCGACCCGCTGCTTGAGCAGGTAGCCGATGCCGCCGGTCTGGGTGGCGAGGAGGTCGGCGGCGTACCGCTCCTCGACGTACTGCGAGAGCAGCAACACGGCGGTGTCCGGCCATTGCTGACGGATCATCAGGGCGGCGCGCACGCCCTCGTCGGTGAAGCCGGGCGGCATCCGGACGTCGACGAGGGCCAGTTTCGGCCGGTGTTCCTCGACGGCCCGCAGCAGGCCCTCGGCGTCCCCGGTCTCGGCGGCGACCTCGAATCCGGCCATTTCCAGGACCTTGACGAGTCCTATCCGCAGCAGCACCGAATCCTCGGCGATCACAGCCCGCACGGCAGCTCCACAGTGATGACGGTCGGGCCCCCGTGGGGGCTGTTGATCCTGATGGTTCCGTCGACCGACCCTACGCGCTTGCGCAGGCCGAGAAGGCCGGTGCCGCCCGCCGGGTCGGCGCCGCCCACGCCGTTGTCGCCGACGGTGATCGTCAGGAGCCGGTCGTGGCGGCGGACCTGGACGGTACAGCGGGTCGCCCGGGCGTGCTTGGCGACGTTGGCGAGGGTTTCGGAGACGACGAAGTAGGCGACGGCCTCGACCGTGGGCGAGGGGCGTTCGGCGAGGTCCACGGTGAGTTCGACGGGGAAGGGGGCGCGGGCGGCGATGCCGGAGATCGCGGCGTCCAGGCCGCGGTCCTCCAGGACGGCCGGGTGCAGGCCCCGTACGAGATTGCTGAGTTCTTCGATGGCTTCCTTCGCCTCGCGGTGGGCCTCGTCGATGACGGCCCGGGCTTCGGGCGGCAGGTCGGTGAGGGTGGCGCGGGCGATGCCGAGGTTCATGGCGAGGGAGACGAGGCGCTGCTGGGCGCCGTCGTGCAGGTCGCGTTCGATGCGGCGGCGCTCCAGGTCGGCGGCGTCGAGGATGCCGGCCCGGCTCTCGGCGAGGTCCTCGACGCGGCGTTCCAGTTCCTTGGCCCGGTTGGGGCCGAGCAGGACGGCCGCCGCGCGGCTGTCGAGGGCTGCGACGAGGGCGGCGCACCAGGGCATGGCGATGAGCAGCAGGACGCCGAGGACGGTGATTGCGACATAGGCCTCGGTCCAGCCCATGGGCCGGTCGCTCACGGGCAGCGCCCACACCCAGGAGTACACGAAGGTGCAGGCGGCCGCCGAGGCCCAGCCGAGCACGACCAGGACGCCGCCGACCGCGGCGAGCGGGGAGACGACGAGGTGGTAGCCGTACTGCCGCCAGGTCGATTCGGCGCGCAGCCGCGGGATCAGCCCGCCCCAGCGGTACCAGGGGCGGGCCCATGGGATCTTCGGGATGTCGAGGCCGGTCAGCGACCAGAAGCGGCTGCGCTGGAGCCGGGTGAGCAGCGGGCAGAGCAGCAGCACGAAGCCGAGCGACTTGAGGATGTGCCCGGGGTTGGAGAACGTGTACGCGAGGGCGAGCACCGCGGGGACCGCGACCGGTACGGACGCCACCACGAGGGCGGTGTTGCGCCAGGCCCACGCCGACCACGGCGCGTGCGCGGCGGTCCAGTCGTACGCACGCCGCAGCGGGCCGGGAGTTGCCATGGACACAGCGTAGTTGGCCTGGTCACGGGCCTGCCATCACGCTGCTGCCCGGTCGGGGGTATAGCCAGCACCACCCCCGGTTCGGACAGCCGCGCTACTGACCGGAGCCGCCCGGAACGGGAGTCTTGTTGGTGTGCTCGGGCGGAGGGACCGCCGGGCCGGAAGGAGCCCGCCGCCATGACTCTCGTCGCCCCCCAGATCCGTACGAGCCGTACGAGCCGTACCGTCGTGGGCGCTTCGGGAGCCCTGCGCCGCCGGCCGTGTCTGGCAACCGTCCTGACCGGGGCCGGGATAGCGCTGGTGCCGTGGATGGTGGTGCTCGCCGGAACGCTGCCGCAGACCACGGAGGTCTCCAACTGGTCGACGGCGTGGATCGGCCTGGACGCCCTGCTCGCGGCGGGCCTGACCGGCACGGGAGTCCTGCTGAGGCGAAAGGACCCCCGTGCCTCCCAGCTCGCCGCGGCGACGGCGGCGCTGCTCCTGATGGACGCGTGGTTCGACGTGACGACAGCGGCCGCGGGCAACCTGCCGACGGCCCTGACGCTGGCCCTGGCAGCGGAGCTGCCGATGGCGGTGGCGTGCGCGGTGGTCGCGCTGCGCCGCACCTGAGACGTAAAACGCCGGACGGGCTGAAGTGCTGCCAAGCCGCACTTCAGCCCGTCCGGCGTTTGAGGACGAGCGCCCTTCAGGCGCGATCGGGGGTCTGGGGGCAGAGCCCCCAGGAGCAAGCCCCCTTACTAGCAGCCCAGCAGCCTGCTGCCGAGGTACTGCTGGATCTGGTCGAGAGACACCCGCTCCTGGGCCATCGTGTCCCGCTCCCGGACGGTGACCGCGTTGTCGTCGAGCGTGTCGAAGTCGACGGTCACACAGAACGGCGTACCGATCTCGTCCTGGCGGCGGTAGCGGCGACCGATGGCGCCCGCGTCGTCGAACTCGATGTTCCAGTTCTGCCGCAGGTCCGCCGCGAGGCCCTTCGCCTTCGGGGAGAGCTGCGGGTTGCGGGACAGCGGCAGGACGGCGACCTTGACGGGAGCCAGGCGCGGGTCGAGGCGCATCACGGCGCGCTTCTCCATGACGCCCTTGGCGTTGGGCGCCTCGTCCTCGCTGTAGGCGTCGAGCAGGAACGCCAGCATCGCGCGGCCGACACCGGCCGCGGGCTCGATGACGTACGGCGTCCAGCGCTCGCCGGCCTCCTGGTCGAAGTAGGAGAGGTCGTGGCCGGAGGCCTTGGAGTGCGCGGAGAGGTCGTAGTCGGTGCGGTTGGCCACGCCTTCGAGCTCGCCCCACTCGCTGCCGCCGAAGCTGAAGCGGTACTCGATGTCCGCGGTGCGCTTGGAGTAGTGCGAGAGCTTCTCGGCGGGGTGCTCGTACCAGCGCATGTTCTCTTCACGCAGGCCGAGGCCCGTGTACCAGTTCCAGCGCTGCTCCATCCAGTATTCCTGCCACTGCTCGTCCTCGCCGGGCTTGACGAAGAACTCCATCTCCATCTGCTCGAACTCGCGGGTGCGGAAGATGAAGTTGCCCGGCGTGATCTCGTTGCGGAAGGACTTGCCCATCTGCGCGATGCCGAACGGCGGCTTCTTGCGGGAAGTCTGCTGCACCTGGCCGAAGTTGGTGAAGATGCCCTGCGCGGTCTCGGGGCGCAGGTAGGCGACCGAGCCGGTGTCCTGGGTCGGGCCGAGGTGGGTGGAGAGCAGGCCCGAGAAGCTCTTGGGCTCGGTGAAGGTGCCCTTGTTGCCGCAGTTGGGGCAGTTGAGGTCGGCGAGGCCGTTCGCGGGAGCCTTGCCGTGCTTCTCCTCGTACGCCTCTTCCAGGTGGTCCGCGCGGAAGCGCTTGTGGCAGGAGGTGCACTCGGTGAGCGGGTCGGTGAAGGTCGCGACGTGGCCGGAGGCCTCCCAGACCTCGGAGGCCAGGATCACCGACGAGTCGATGCCGACGACGTCCTCGCGCGAGGTGACCATGTAACGCCACCACTGGCGCTTCAGGTTCTCCTTCAGCTCGACACCCAGCGGCCCGTAGTCCCAGGCGGCACGCTGACCACCGTAGATCTCGCTGCACGGGTAGACGAAGCCACGGCGCTTGCTCAGGTTGACGATGGTGTCGATCTTGTCGGCGGCCACGGTGCTCTCTTCATTAACGACGACGACGAACGGGGGAACAGCGAATGCCCCAGATTAGCGGCGGCCGCACCCCCTCTATCAAATCGGTTACCGCGCGGGGCCCGTGCACGACCCCTCGCGGAGAGCCGTCGGCCCAAATTATTGACAACCGTTTCCATCTTTGTTGAAAATGGATGTCATGAACGTACGACGCCTCATACCCACGGCCGCCCTGTCCTGCGCCGCCCTCCTCGGTCTCACGGCCCTCACCGCCTGTGGGTCGGGCTCGGCCGCGGCGGACAGGAAGGGCGGCCGACTCGACGTGGTGGCGTCGTTCTACCCGCTGCAGTTCCTGACCGAGCAGATAGGCGGGGACCACGTCTCGGTCACCGGCCTGACGAAGCCGGGCGTGGAGCCGCACGACCTGGAGATCAGCGCCAAGCAGACCGCGAAGCTCAACGACGCCGACGCGGTCGTCTACCTCAAGGGCCTGCAGCCCGCCGTGGACGCGGCCGTCAAGCAGGCCGACGTCAAGACCAAGGTCGACGCCTCGACACTCACCTCGATGGAGAAGCACGGCAACGAGGTGGGCGGGCACGCCGCCGAGCACGACCACACGGCCGGCGAGGAGGACCACGCCGACCACGGCCACAGCCACTCCGAGAGCGGCGACGACCCGCACATCTGGCTGGACCCGGTGAAGTACGCCGAGGTCGCCAAGGGCGTCGGCGCGGCCCTGGCGAAGGCCGACCCGGCCCACGCGGCCGACTACCGGAAGAACACCGACGCCCTGGTGACGAAGCTCGGCGGCCTCGACAAGGAGTACGCCGCCGCCCTCAAGAACACCAAGGCGAAGGTCTTCATCACCACCCATGCCGCCTTCGGCTACCTCGCCGAGCGCTACGGGCTGACCGAGGAGGCCATCAACGGCCTCGACCCCGACTCCGAGCCGAGCCCGGCCCGGATCAAGGACCTCCAGAAGATGGCGAAGGCCGACGGGGTCACGACCGTCTTCTACGAGACGCTGGTCAGCGACAAGACCGCCAAGACCCTGGCGTCGGACGCCTCGCTCAAGACTGATGTACTCGACCCCCTTGAGGGCATCACCGACAAGTCGAAGGGCACCGACTACTTCTCGGTGATGCGGTCCAACCTGACCGCCCTGACGACGGCGCTCGGCACCAAGTGACCATCCGTCCATCCGCTTTGGAGGCACCTGCCATGGAGCCCGTCATATCGCTCACCAAGGTGACGGCCGAGCTCGGCTCGCGCCCCGTGCTGCGCGGCATCGACCTGGCCGTGCACCGCGGCGAGGTCGTCGCGCTGCTCGGCGCGAACGGCTCGGGCAAGTCCACCGCGATCCGGACGATCATCGGGCAGGTGCCGCTCAGCGGCGGCTCGGTCGAGATCTTCGGCACCCCGCGCCGGCGCTTCCGCGACTGGGGGCGGGTCGGCTACGTACCGCAGCGCACGACCGCCGCGGGCGGGGTGCCCGCCACGATCCGCGAGGTCGTCTCCTCGGGGCGCCTGTCGCGCACCCGCTTCGGGATCCTGCGCAGGGCCGACCGCGAGGCCGTCGACCGGGCGATCGCGGCGGTGGGCCTCGCCGACCGGGCGAAGGACTCCGTGGACGCCCTCTCCGGCGGCCAGCACCAGCGCGTGCTCATAGCCCGGGCCCTGGCGGCCGACCCGGAACTCCTGATCATGGACGAGCCGATGGCGGGCGTCGACATCGAGAGCCAGGAAATCCTGGCGGCCACCCTGCGCGAACAGGTCTCCGCAGGCGCCTCGGTCCTCCTCGTCCTGCACGAACTCGGGCCCCTGGAGCCGTTGATCGACCGGGCGGTGGTGCTGCGCGACGGGTGCGTCGTGCACGACGGCCCGCCGCCGAGGGCCGTCGGCCAGCACGCGCTGCCCGGCCACGACCACGTACATCCGCACACGGCCGCCGAGCCGGTACGCACGGGACTGCTGAGCTGACCATGATGGAAATCCTGAACTCCCCGTTCATGCAGCGGGCGTTGATCGCCGCGGTACTCGTCGGGATCACCGCGCCCGCCGTCGGGATCTACCTGGTCCAGCGCCGCCAGGCGCTGATGGGCGACGGCATCGGCCATGTGGCGATGACCGGCGTGGGCCTCGGCTTCCTCCTCTCCACCTCTCCGGTGTGGATGGCGACCCTGGTCTCGGTCCTCGGCGCGGTCACCATGGAACTGATCCGCTGGTACGGCAAGACGCGCGGCGACATCGCACTGGCGATGCTCTTCTACGGAGGCATGGCGGGCGGCGTGCTCTTCATCAACCTCGCGCCGGGCGGCTCGACGGCCAACCTGAACTCGTACCTCTTCGGCTCCCTGTCGACGGTCTCGCAGTCCGACGTATGGGCGATCGGCTTGCTGGCGGCGTTCGTTCTGCTGGTGACGGTCGGCCTGCGCCGCCAGCTGTTCGCGGTCAGCCAGGACGAGGAGTTCGCACGTGTGACGGGCCTGCCGGTACGCGCCCTGAACCTCCTGACGGCGGTGACGGCGGCGGTCACGGTGACCGTGGCCATGCGCGTGGTCGGCCTGCTCCTGGTCTCGGCCCTGATGGTGGTCCCGGTGGCGGCCGCACAGCAGCTGTCCCGCAGCTTCGCCCTGACCTTCGCGATCGCGGTGGCGATCGGGGTGACGGTGACGCTGAGCGGCACGGTGGTCACGTACTACGAGGACGTACCGCCGGGAGCGGTCATCGTCCTGTTCACGATCGCGATCTTCATCGTCCTGACGGGTCTTGCGACGCCGCTGGCCAAGCGGCGGGCCCGGGCCAAGGCGGCCGCACCGGCCGAGGGCGAGTGCGGGCTCGACGTGCCCGCCGCGGCAAAGCCTCAGGCCGGCGAGGTCACGGCCTGAGCGGGAGCTGGCACAATGGCCCAAGGAGAGTTTGTACGGGTCAAGGCTTGGAGGCACCTGTGACGACAGCGCCACTCGGCGGGTCGAATACCGCCCCCGTACGAGGCCGGTCGACCCGGCAGCGTGCCGCGGTGGCGGCGGCGCTGGACGAGGTGGACGAGTTCCGCAGCGCGCAGGAATTGCACGACATGCTCAAGCACCGGGGTGACTCGGTGGGCCTGACCACCGTCTACCGCACGCTGCAGTCCCTCGCGGACGCGGGCGAGGTGGATGTGCTGCGCACCAGCGACGGGGAGTCGGTGTACCGGCGCTGCTCCTCGGGCGACCACCACCATCATCTGGTGTGCCGGGTGTGCGGGAAGGCGGTGGAGGTGGAGGGGCCGGCCGTCGAGAAGTGGGCCGAGTCGATCGCGGCGGCGCACGGGTATGTGAACGTGGCGCACACGGTGGAAATCTTCGGCACGTGCGAGGCGTGCGCCAACCCCGGGGGCGCGTAGGGGGCCTCCCCTCTCCAACCCCCGGGGCTCCGCCCCGAGCCCCCTGGGCGCCGACCGTTCGTCTGCGGACCGGAGGTACCGGTTTGCGCAGTTCCCCGCGCCCCTGACAGGGTTGGTGCTGGCCCGCACCAGGCACTTCAGCCTGTCCGGCGTTTGAGGACGAGCGCCCTTCAGGCGCGATACGGGGTCTGGGGCGGAGCCCCAGGGAGCGGACCTCCCCCTCCCCTCTCACCCCCGGAGGGTCTCGGGAAGAGGCGGGGTGGGGAAATCCTCGGCCAGCGAGCTCAGCGATACCGGGCTCCCCACCCGCCCCGCAAGCACCCCGTCCAGCATGGACAACGGCCGAGGCACACACCCCTCCTCCATCAGCTCCGCCGCCCGGATCCGGTCGAGCCGGAACCCCCGCCCGGCCCCCCGAAGCCGGCACCAGGCCACCAGGTACCAGCCCCCCTCCGCGCACAGCAGCCCACCCGGCTCGACCAGCCGGGACGACTCGCACCCCGCCGCATCCGCGTAGCGAATCCGCAGCAACTTGCGCTCCAGAACGCCGAGTTCGACGGTCCGCAGCACCCCCGCCGAGGTCGCGCTGCACGGTGCGGGCCGACACCTCGAAGCGCGTCGCGAGCCAGCCCACCGTGCGCGGCCGGGGCGCGATCGCGCGGAGCTCCTCGACCAGCGCGTACAGCCGTTCCGTACGGTTCGCCGTCACTGCCGGGGCAGGTCGCCACTCTTGTCGAGCGCGGCCAGCGCCTCGTTGGGGATGGCGCCGCCGAAACGGCGGTCGCGGGAGGCGAACTCCAGGCAGGCCCGCCACAGGTCGCGCCGGTCGAAGTCGGGCCACAGCACGTCCTGGAAGACCATCTCGGCGTAACTGGACTGCCAGATCAGGTAGTTGGAGGTGCGCTGCTCGCCGCTGGGGCGCAGGAACAGGTCGACGTCCGGCATGTCGGGGTAGTACAGGTACTTGGCGAAGGTCTTCTCGTTCACCTTCGCCGGGTCGAGCTTCCCGGCGGCGACGTCGCGCGCGATGGCCTGCGCGGCGTCGGCGACCTCCGCCCGCCCGCCGTAGTTGACGCAGAAGTACAGCGTCATGGCGTCGTTGTCGACGGTCTGCTCCTGGGCGACCTGGAGCTCCTGGACGACGGACTTCCACATCTTGGGCATGCGGCCGACCCAGCGGATGCGGATGCCGAGCTCGTTCATCTCGTCGCGGCGGCGCCGGATGACGTCGCGGTTGAAGTTCATCAGGAAGCGGACCTCTTCGGGCGAGCGCTTCCAGTTCTCGGTGGAGAAGGCGTACAGGGAGAGGTTCTTGACGCCCATCTCCAGGCAGCCCTTGAGGACGTCGAGGACGACGCCCTCGCCGACCTTGTGGCCCTCGGTGCGGGGCAGGCCGCGCTCCTTGGCCCAGCGGCCGTTGCCGTCCATGACGCAGGCGACGTGGTTGGGCACCAGCTCGGCCGGGATCTTCGGCGGCACCGCGCCCGACGGGTGCGGCTCGGGGGTCTTGTAATCGCGCCGCGACCGCCCGCCCAGGATTCCGCGTACTGCCATGTGGAGCTCTCTCCCTAGATGCTCTGATGCTGCTCGGTGCTGCTCAGTTCTTCTCTACGTACCGCAGGGAGCGCAGGCCGCGCTCCAAGTGCCAGTGCAGATAGGCCGATACGAGCCCGCTGCCCTCCCGCACATGCCTCGGCTCACTCGCGTCCGCCGTCTCCCAGTCCCCCGTGAGCAGCGCGCTGAGCAGTCCGATGGCCTCCGCAGAGGGTACGACGCTGCCGGGTACGCGGCAGTCACCGCATATGACGCCGCCGCCCGCGACGGAGAAGAACCGGTTGGGGCCATGGATGCCGCATTTCGCGCAATCCTCGAAACTCGGGGCGTATCCGTTCACGGCGAGCGAGCGCAGCAGGAAGGCGTCCAGGATGAGGTGCGGGGCGTGCTCGCCGCGGGCGAGCGTGCGCAGCCCGCCGACCAGGAGCAGGTACTGCTGCACGGCCGGCTCGCCCTCGTTGTCGGTGAACCGTTCCGCCGTCTCCAGCATGGCGGTGCCCGCGGTGTACCGGGCGTAGTCGGTGACGATGCCGCCACCGTACGGAGCGATGGTCTCACTCTGGGTGCACAAGGGGAGGCCGCGGCCGACGAGTTCACTGCCGCGCGCGAAGAACTGCACGTCGACGTGGCTGAACGGTTCGAGCCGCGCCCCGAACTTGGACTTGGTCCGCCGCACGCCGCGGGCCACGGCCCGCACCCGGCCGTGGTTGCGGGTGAGCAGCGTGATGATGCGGTCGGCTTCCCCCAGCTTCTGGGTGCGCAGCACGATGCCGTCATCACGGAACAGACTCATGCGGCCATTGTCCTGCACGGGGCGAGTTCCCCACCCCGCCCCTTCCCGAGACCCTCCGGGGGTGAAGGACCCTGGGGCTCCGCCCCAGACCCCGTTCGCGCCTTAAGGGCGCTCGTCCTCAATCGCCGGACAGGCTGGAGACGCCGATGCCGGCCAGGATGGATGCTGCCAGGGGCGCGGGGAACTGCGCGACCGGCCACCCACGGCCCGCAGGGGCAGGGTCGCCGGGGTCGCCCGCGGAGGAACCGCGGCCCCGTCCGGGCGACGTGGTGCGGATCACCTCGGGTGGGCTGTCCCCAGGCCCCTCAAGCGGTCCGGATGCGCCGGGCGCCCGCGTGCGGTCCGGTTCACGGCGTTTGCACAGGGGGATGGGGCACCATTGCGCCAGCAGGGGCCTCTTCTCCTGTGACTGAACCCTTCGCCTCACCTGGACGGTCCGGAATGCCGCTGCCCACGACCGGTCGCCGTGCCCGCACGGCGGTCTGCGCGTTCGCCGTGCTGGCGCTCGCGGGGTGTTCGGCGGGCGAGGGCGTGCGGGACGACGGGCCGGCGGCCACGTCCTCCGCTTCGGTGACCGCCTCCCCGCTGTGGCCCGACCACACCGCCACCGCCGCGCCCGCCAAGCCCGGCCAGGGTTTCCACGCGCGCGGGCCCGTGCCGGGGGTCACCGTGCCGGACGGGGATCTCGCGCGGGTCGACGGCGTACGGCTGCTCACCGCCGATCCGGCGACCGACCGTGCGGTGCAGAGCGGCCTCAAGGAGTGCCCCGACGGCTCCTCCTGCCGGCTGCGGCCGCCCGCGTACGCCGATCTCACCGGTGACGGGAAGCGCGAACTCGTGCTCGCCTACGACGACTTGGGCCGCACCATCCTCTGGGTCTACACCGCGGTGGGCGAGCAGGCGCACGCCGTCCTCGAATACGCGGGGCGGCCGGGCACGAGCGCCGCCACGCTCGGCACCGACCTGGTCGTCACCGAGCCGGCGGGCGGCCGCAACCGCGAGTCCGACACCACCCTGCGCTGGAACGGCAGCGAACTCGCCCCGCTCCCGGCCGCCTCCGACCCCGCCAAGGGCGCCTCCAGGACCCGGCCTGCCGAGGACTCCCTGATCAAGCCGGCCGACGGGACGGACGCGCCGGGGCAGGGCTGAACCCCGGTCCAGGCCTACGGGACGGACCGACCCGGGCAGGGATGAGCTCCGCCGGCCTCACGCGCCCGGCACCACAAGACCCGACTCGTACGCCAGGATCACCAGCTGGGCCCGGTCCCGTACCCCGGACTTCCCCATGATCCGGCTCACATGGGTCTTCGCGGTCAGCGGGCTCAGGGCCAGCGCGTCCGCGATCTCCGTGTTGTTGAGGCCCCGGGCGACCAGGGTGAGGACTTCGCGTTCCCGGGAGGAGAGGGAGGTCAGGGCGCCGGGGCCGTTGCCTGTCGGCGGCTGAGGGGCTCGCAGCACCCGGGCTATCAGGCTCGCCGTCGGGCCCGGTGAGAGCAGCGCGTCGCCGGCCGCCACCGTGCGGATGGCGTCCAGGAGTTCGGCGGGGCGGGTGTCCTTCACCAGGAAGCCCGAGGCGCCGGCCCGCAGCGCCTCCAGGACGTTCTCGTCCGTGTCGTACGTCGTCAGGACCAGCACCTTCACCCCGGCGAGGTCCTCGGACGCGGCGATCAGGCGGGTCGCCTCGATGCCGTCCGTGCCCGGCATCCGCAGGTCCATGACGACCACGTCGGCCCGTGCCGAGTGGGCGAGGCCGACGGCTTCCGCGCCGGTGCCGGCCTGGCCGACGACGGCCATGTCGGGGGCCGACTCGACGAGCATCGCGAAGGCCGACCGGACCAGGGTCTGGTCGTCGGCGAGCACCACCCGGATGCCGCCGCCGTCCGGCACAGCAGCTGTCATGCGGTCGCCTCCAAGGAGCGCAGTACGAGGGGAAGGTTCGCCGCAGCTCGCAAGAACCGGAAGGCCCGCAAGCCCCGGACGGCCGGGAAAGCCCGGATGCTCATGCGCTCGCCTCCAAAGGACGGCCCCCCGACGGACGGCCCCCCAACGGGCGCGGCACCAGCGGAAGGTCCGCCGTCACCCGGAAGCCGCCGCCCTCGCGCGGCCCCGCGTCCAGCGTGCCGCCCACGCTGCGGGCCCGCTCCCGCATCCCGACGATTCCGAAGCCGGAGCCCTCGGCCGCGCCGCCCCGGCCGTCGTCGGTGACGGTGACCCGGAGCACCTCGCCCGCCGCCTCGACGCGGACCCGGGCGGTGGCGTCGGGGCCCGCGTGCCGTACCGCGTTGGTCAGTGACTCCTGGACGATGCGGTAGGCGGCCGCGCCCACGGCGGGCGGCACGTGCACGCCGTCGGTCTCCACGGTCAGCTCGGCCTTCGCGGTGCGGGCCAGGTCGGGCAGCCCGTCGAGGTCGGGCAGCGGCCCGTGCTCGTCGGCGCGCAGCACGGTCAGGGTGGTGCGCAGTTCGGCGCGGGCCTCGCGGCAGGTGTCGGCGATGGAGTCGAGGGCGGCCGCCACCGCCGCCCGGTCGAGCCGCTCGGGGGACGCGGTCAGGACGTGGGCGGCGACCGAGGTGCGCACCCCGATCAGGGTGATGCTGTGGGCGAGGAGGTCGTGCAGGTCGCGGGCGATGCGCAGGCGTTCCTCGGTGAGCTTGCGCTCGGTCTCGCGGGCGGCGGCGGCCCGCTGTTCGGCGACGTAGGCACGGGAGTTGCGCACGGCGACGCCGAAGACGAGGGCTGCCACCAGCCAGCCGGAGGTCCGCATCACGTCGAAGACCCGGTGGACCCCGTTGAGCGACATGCCGGTGAGCGCCATGCCCACGACGCAGGCGCCGACGGTCGCGGTCCGGCGGACCGTGCCGGTCACGGCGACCGTGTACATCGCGGTCATCGCGATCGGCATGGGCCCCATGTGGGCGTTGTCGAGCAGTTGGTACGGGGCGATGCAGGCCACGACCACGGCGAGTACCGCCATCGGGTGGCTGCGCCGCCCGACCAGGGCGAGCGCGGCCCCGGCGAGCAGGGCCCAGCCGAGGGCGTCCGGCCGCAGCGCGGTGTCGGCGTAGGCGATGGCCGCGCCGAGCAGCCCGGCCCCGGCGGCGAGCGCCACGTCGGCCCGCAGGGGGTGCGCGCTGTCGCCGGGGTCGCGGTGCAGCAGAGCCGTCACCCGCTCCCCGAGGCCCGGGCCCGTCGGTGTGTTCACGTCAGCCACCCTGCCATCCTCGTCCTCACCGCGGGCCGCCGACCAGTGCCGAGGGCGGTCCGGCGGCCGGTTCCGGGGTGCGGGAGAGGCGGCCCGGCCACCAGACCCTGCGGCCGAGCAGCAGGTTGGCGCTGGTCACCAGGTAGGTGCGCACCAGGAAGGTGTCCAGGAGCACGCCGACCGCGATGATCGTGCCGAGTTCGACGAACATCACCAGCGGCAGCGAGGCGAGCACCGCGAACGTCGCGGCGAGCACCGTGCCCGCCGAGGCGATCACGCCGCCGGTGGTGCGCAGGGCGGTCAGCGCGGCCTCGCGCGGCCCGGCTCCGCGCAGGGTCTCCTCGCGGGTGCGGTGCATCAGGAAGATGCCGTAGTCGACGCCGAGGGCGACCAGGAACACGAAGGTCAGCAGGGGCAGTCCTGGGTCGAGGCCGGAGAAGCCGAGGACCGGGCCGAAGACCAGGCCGCCGATGCCCATGGCCGCTCCCCACACCGCGACGACGGCGGCGACGAGCAGCAGCGGGGCGACGAGGCTGCGCAGGAGCAGGGCGAGGACCAGCAGGACGGAGGCGAGGACGAGGGGGATGACGATCAGCCGGTCGTGGGAGTTGGCGTCGGCGAGGTCGAGGGCCTGGGCGCTGGCTCCGCCGACGTGCGCGCCGGTGAGTTCGGCGCGCAGCCGCCCGATGGTGGCGCTCTCGTCCGCCGATTCGGGGGCGGCCTTCGCGGTGACGGCGATCTCGGTCCAGCCGCCGCCGCTGCGGCCCCGTTCGGCGCTCGCGACGCCTTCGACGGACCGGGCGGCGGCGAGCGTACGGTCGGCCCCGGCGGTCGGCGTCATGACCTCGACGGGCCGGCTGCTGCGGTCCGGGAAGGCGGCGGCGAGCGTGCTCATGGCCACGGTCGACTCGGGTTTGGTGGTGTAGCTGTCCTCCTGCTTGAGCGCGCCGGGCAGGTTGAACGCGCCTAGCGCGAGGGCGCCGATGAGCACAACTCCCGTGATCAGTACGGCAGTTGGCCGCCTGCCCGCCGAGCTGCCCATCGCGGCGAACAGGTCGCGGCGGCGCCGCTTGGGTTCGCTTCCGTACGCCGGGATCAGCGGCCAGAACACCCGTCGCCCGAGGAGCACCAGGATCGCGGGCAGCAGGGTGAGCATCGCGGCGAGCGCGCAGAGCACCCCGATCGCGCCGACCGGGCCGAGCCCCCTGATGTTGTTGAGGTCGGCGGCGAGCAGGCAGACCAGACCGGCCACGACCGTGCCGGACGAGGCGAGCAGGGCGGGCCCGCAGCCGCGCAGGGCGGCGCGCATCGCGTCGTACGGGAGGGGGTGGCGGCGCAGTTCGTCGCGGTAGCGGGCGACGAGGAGGAGCGCGTAGTCGGTGCCCGCGCCGAAGACGAGGACGGTCATGATCCCGGCGCTCTGGCTGGTCACCGTGATCCCGGACCAGGTGGCGAGGCCGTACACGGCGGCCCGTGCGCAGACCGCGCCCGCGCCGACGACGACCAGTGGCACCAGCCACAGCACGGGGCTGCGGTAGGTGAGGATGAGGAGCAGCGCGACGACCAGGCCGGTGGCCAGCATCAGCGTCGCGTCGAGGGAGCCGAACACGCCGCGCGCGTCGACGGCGAGGGCGCCGTCCCCGCCGACCTTGACGGTCATGCCGTCCGCGTCGGTGGCCCGGGCCCGTACGTCGTCGACGAAGGCCTTCTTCGCGTCGTCGTTCTTGGCGGGTGCGGCCGTGGACAGCGTGTACATGAGGGTGGCGCCGTCCTTGGACGTCACGCCGGGGCCGTGCTGGACGGCCGCGAAGTCCTTGGGCTCGCCGGCCGCGGCAAGGTCGGCGGGCGACTTCACGGCCTTGGTGCCCGGCGGGACGGTGATCTCGGCGAGCTGCCCCGCGGCGGTGTTCCGGTCGGCGGCCGTGAGACCGCCGTCGCGGTGGTAGACGAGCACCAGGCTGGTGATCTCGCCGCCGGGCAGCTTGTCCTGGAGCTTGGCGACCTGTGTGGAGTCGGCGCCGGCCGGCAGATAGTCGGCGGTCCGGTCGCGCTGTACGTCCCCGAGCTTCCCCGCGAACGCCCCGGCGACGGCGAGCACGATCACCCACAGCGCGAGCACGCCCCAGGGAACTGCCCGCCGTTTCACGGCAGTTGACCCCCCGGTCGGCGTCGGCCCCGCCGATACCGACCTCGTTGGTGCTGATCTCGTCGACCCCATGGCGGGTCCCCCTCCGGCTGGAATCCGGGAGGCCCTCGCGGCCTGCCCGGTGTTTCCAGCGTCCGGCCCGCGGGGGACGCTTTCGTCACGCCGACGACCGAGATCATCCGTACTTCCCGGGGCGTCCGGACGGGCCCGGTTACTCCCGCGGGAGTACGCGCCTCACGGCACCTCGCCCCGGCTGCGCGCGTTCGCGTACGCCGTGGCCGCCCTGAGCCGCTCCGTGGTCGTCGCGGCCCGCGCGGCCTCCGGAAGGCAGTCCCACTCGCGCCCGCCGCCGAACGGCCGCAGTTGGAGGTAGGGCCCCTCGCGCCCCATCACCTGGCCCAGCCTTCCGCTCCCGGTGTCGACGACGTACGAACCCACGGGCGGGACTGCGGTCATGGGTTTCCCTCCGGCAGTACGGAACTTGGGTCCACGGGCAGTATCGGGTGCCGGGCGGCCTCGGCTGCTCCATGATCCCAGTTTTTCGTTCGGGTACCACATCGGATCGAGCAGGAGCAATGGCCGCATAATTCCGGACCGGGCGCGCGCATCCTGCAATTCACCCGCGACCGATTCCGCGGCCGCGTTTTCTTCCCTTGCAAAGATGCGACACGGGAGGTGGGGAGCAGGCCGGAGCCGGGCAGGGGGCGGCGGCCGGGCTCCCGTCCCGCTGTCCGGATATCCGGTGGCCGCATCCGGGATGTCGAACAGGAAATTCGCAAGCGACAATGGGATGTTTCCGCTCCGGATCGGCCGTACAGCTCGTAAAGAGAGGTTTCTTCGAGTGAATGTTCACGGCGTTCCGGATACCCGACCATGCATTGCGGTACGGGGATTGACGCGCTGTCGCATGCCGCCCCTCGGGCGGTGTCCGGGCGCTCGACGGCATGCTTCAGGCCGCGCCCTGCACCATCGAGGTCGACGGCAAGCAGGTCGCGGACAACCGGAACGGCGCGTCGGCCAAGCCCTGCGAGTACAAGCTCAAGAACTAGCCCTCAGGACGGGGTGCGGGCGGCCGCGAGCAGCCGGGCGGTGTCGTCCGCGCAGAGCGAGAGCGCGCCGCCGACCGTGCTGAGCACCTCGCGTTCGGCCGCGCTGTACGGGCCGTCCGCGAGCGCGATCCGGGCTCCCTGCAGCAGGATGGACTCGCGGCCGGCGGGGGCGAGGTGCGGGGCCAGCGGTTCGAGGGCCTCGTGGAGCTCGATCGCGAGGGCCGCCCCGCAGGGGTCGGTGTCGTCGACCGGGTCGGTGAGGAACCGGCCGGTGTCCGCCGCCAGCGCCTCGATGAGGGCGACGAGCTGGTCCTCGGTGCAGTCGTCGAACCCGGCCGCCCGGACGGTGGCGACGGCGGTCGTGGTGACCGTACGGGACGAGGTGCCGCCCGCCGCGAGGACGGCGAGGGCGACGGTGTGCACGGCGTCGCGGAGCATCGCGGAGAAGCGGGTCGTGGTGGGGTGGTCCAGGACTTCCGTCCCGAAGTGGCCCTGGCAGGCGGCGCATTCGACCACCGGGCCCGCGGTGCCGCGGGTGGCGAGCGGAATGCCGAGCACCGTGAGACGTCTGCGGCCGGTGCGGCGCTGGTAGTTCCGGTCGCCGCCGCAGTCGGGGCAGAAGAACTCGCCGTCTCCCACGGTGTGCCACAGGGTGCGGACTGACCAGAGGCGGGGCCGGAGGCGGGGACCGGGCGTCCCGGTCGGGTTCGTGCCGTTCTGTCCCCGTGCTGGCCGCACCGCGCACCTCCGTAACGCTCCGGCAACGTTGCCGCGTTGACGTGATGTTAGCCACATCCATGATGTGGCGTCAGCACCCCGGAAGGAGGAGAGGGCGGTGGATGGCGAAAAGGTGCCGTTGCTGTGGCGGGGGTGGGTGGGGTGGGCCCGCCCGAACCCTCAGCTCAGGGCCGCCCTGCGGGCGGCTCTCCCCCACCCCGCCCCTCCCCGAAACCCTCCGGGGGCGGGGGTGGAAAAGGGCCGCTCCCGGGGCTCCGCCCCGAACCCCGGCGGGGGCTCCGCCCCCTGCACCCCCGATCGCGCCTGAACGGCGCTCGTCCTCAATCGCCGGACGGGCTGGAGTGGGCTGGTGCCCGTGTTCGCCGGGCGGCTGGGAGTGAGCTGATGTCCCTGTTCGCCGGACGGGCTGAAGATGCCAGTACTGTCCAGGGCCGACCTGCCAGGGGCGCGGGGAACTGCGCGAGCAACCACGCACGACCCGCAGCCGAACGATCACCCATCACCGGCCGGAGCCGAACCCACCCACCCCCGGAGGCCACGCGGCGGAGCCGCAGAGTGTCACAGGGGGAAGGGGCAGGGAGGGGCCAACCGGGGTCTGAGGCAGAGCCCCAGCGCACCCCCACCCGCCCGGGTCAGCGGGACGCGCGGTTGACCGCCGAGATGACCGCCTTCAGCGACGCCCGCGTCGTGTTCGCGTCGATGCCGATACCCCACAGGACGACCCCGTCGATCGCGCACTCGATGTAGGAGGCGGCCTGCGCGGACGCGCCCTCGCTCATCGTGTGCTCCTGGTAGTCCAGCAGCCGCGCGTCGACGCCCGTCGCGGCCAGCGCCTCGAAGAAGGCCGAGATCGGGCCGTTGCCGGTGCCGGTCAGGACCGTGTCCCGGCCGTCGACGACCGCCTCGACGGTCAGCGTGTCGCGGCCGTCCTTGTCCGTCGTCGTCTGGCCCGAGCGCAGCTGGATGCGGCCCCACGGGTTCTCGGGGTTGGGCAGGTACTCGTCCTGGAAGACCGACCAGATCGCGGTCGGGGTAACCTCGCCGCCCTCGGAGTCCGTCTTCTGCTGGATGATCTTCGAGAACTCGATCTGCATCCGGCGCGGCAGGTCCAGCTTGTGGTCGTTCTTCAGGACGTAGGCGATTCCGCCCTTGCCGGACTGCGAGTTGACCCGGATGACCGCCTCGTACGAGCGGCCGACGTCCTTCGGGTCGATGGGCAGGTACGGGACCGCCCATTCGATCTCGTCCACCGTCTTGCCCGCGGCGGCCGCGTCGGCCTCCATCGCGTCGAAGCCCTTCTTGATGGCGTCCTGGTGGGAGCCGGAGAAGGCGGTGTAGACCAGGTCGCCCGCGTAGGGGTGGCGCGGGTGGATCTCCATCTGGTTGCAGTACTCGGAGGTCCGGCGGATCTCGTCGATCTGGGAGAAGTCGATCTGCGGGTCCACGCCCTGGCTGAACAGGTTCATGCCCAGGGTCACCAGGTCGACGTTGCCGGTGCGCTCGCCCTGGCCGAACAGGCAGCCCTCGATGCGGTCCGCGCCGGCCATGATCGCCAGCTCGGCCGCCGCCACCGCCGTACCGCGGTCGTTGTGGGGGTGCACGGACAGACACACGTAGTCGCGGCGCGACAGGTTGCGGCTCATCCACTCGAAGCGGTCCGCGTGCGTCGAGGGGGTCGAACGCTCCACCGTGGCGGGCAGGTTGAGGATGATCTCGCGGCCCTCTTCGGGCTGCCAGACGTCGCACACCGCCTCGCAGACCTCCAGCGCGAAGTCCAGCTCGGTGTCCGTGAAGATCTCCGGCGAGTACTGGTAGCCGAAGATCGTCTCGTCACCCAGGATCTTGTCCGCGTACTCCATGACCAGCCGCGTGCCGTCCACCGCGATCTGCTTGACCTGCTCCTTCGTGCCGCGGAAGACGACCCGGCGGAAGGTGGGGGCGGTCGCGTTGTACAGGTGCACGGTGGCCCGGTGGGCGCCGCGCAGGGACTCCACGGTGCGCTCGATCAGCTCTTCGCGGGCCTGGGTCAGGACGGAGATCGTCACGTCCTCGGGGATCGCACCCTCTTCGATGATGGAGCGTACGAAGTTGAAGTCGGTCTCGCCCGAGGAGGGGAAGCCGACCTCGATCTCCTTGTAGCCCATGCGCACCAGCAGGTCGAACATCTCGCGCTTGCGGGCGGGCGACATCGGGTCGATCAGGGCCTGGTTGCCGTCCCGCAGGTCGGTCGACAGCCAGCGCGGGGCCTTGGTGATCCGGCCGTCCGGCCAGGTGCGGTCGGGGATGTCCACGGCGTCGTACTGACCGTACTTGTGGACCGGCATCCCGGACGGCTTCTGCGTCTGGGTGGCGTTGGTGACGGGGGTCGGGCGACCAACGGGCTGGGACATGGCGTGCGGCTCCTCGGTGCGTGGCGAGAGGGACGGCCGACTGTCGAGCGCAACACCAGATCCCGCGGGGAGGGGGTCGGCCTACGACTACAGGCCCTCGCCGCGGCAGCTAAGGAGAAGCAGCCCGATACGCATGATGCCGCAGCCTAGCCGAGGGACCGCGCGAGCGCCGGTCCCGTATCAGTATGCGGGACACCGAAATCGATTCGGACAAAAGGTGACGTATACCTCGTCCACCTTGTCATCAGCATCTCGTGGGCGCGAATGGCCGGGAACTGTCGTAGAGAAAGCACGCTTCACAATCATGGTGGCGACTAGTGACAGCCCCATGGCCCAGTGCCACATTGCCCGGCATGGACGCCACCACCAACCCGGTTTTCTGCACCATCATTCCGCCCCACGTCTTCGACCGGCTCATCGAGGCCGAGGACCCCGCGCTCGCGCGCATCGCCCGCAGGACCTTCGTCGCGGACGCCGCCCTGCGCACCGAACGCCGGCTGACCACCGTCCTCGGCGCCGAGCCGGTCGCCCCGCCCGCGGGCGCCGCCGCCGACCAGCCGCAGCGCACCGTCTACGACGCCCAGCACACCACCACCCTGCCCGGCCACAAGGTCCGCGGCGAGGGCGAGGCGCCCGTCCAGGACGCGACCGTGAACCGCGCCTACTCGGGGCTCGGCGCGACCTTCGAGCTGTACCTCAAGGCGTACCAGCGGCATTCGATCGACGGCAGCGGGATGCCGCTCAACGCGACGGTCCACTACGACCACAGTTACAACAACGCCTTCTGGAACGGCACCCAGATGGTGTTCGGCGACGGTGACGGCCAGATCTTCCTGGACTTCACGCTGCCCGTCGACGTCATCGGCCACGAGCTGACCCACGGCGTCACCCAGCACACCGCGAACCTCACCTACTTCGGCCAGCCGGGCGCCCTGAACGAGTCCATGTCGGACGTCTTCGGCTCGCTGGTCAAGCAGTACTCCCTCGACCAGGACGCCCACCAGGCCGACTGGCTCATCGGCGCGGGCCTGCTCGCGCCCGGCGTGCACGGCGACGCGCTGCGCTCGATGAAGGCCCCGGGGACGGCGTACGACGACCCGGTGCTCGGCAAGGACCCGCAGCCCGCCACGATGGACCACTATGTGACCACCGGCCGCGACAACGGCGGCGTGCACATCAACTCGGGCATCCCCAACCACGCCTTCTACCTGGTCGCCGACGCGCTCGGCGGCAAGGCCTGGGAGCGGGCCGGGCAGATCTGGTACGACGTGCTCACCGGCGGGCACCTCGGCAAGCAGGCGATGTTCAAGGACTTCGCCAAGCTCACGGTGGCTGCGGCCAAGGCGCGCTACGGCGACGGCGCGGAGTACCAGGCCGTGCAGAAGGCCTGGTCGCAGGTGGGGGTTCCGGCCTCCTGACACATACGCGCTGACGCGGCGGACAGGGGCTGCTAGACAGGGGCCATGCGTATCCAGGTTTCCCGCACAGGAGGATTCGCCGGCATCGAGCGCCGGGCCGAGATCGACACCGCGGGCCGGCCCGATGCCGCCGAATGGCACGCCCTGGCGGAGGCGGCGCTCGACGAGGGCCACGCCGAGCCGTCGATCGGCGTGCCGGACGGCTTCCACTACGAGATCACCGTGGACGGCCGCACGGTGCACTGCGCCGACCCGCGCCTGACCGAGACCCAACGCACGCTGATCACAAGGGTGTTGAAGGAAGGCGCATAGGCGGCGCCGAAACCCGGGTGCGGGCCGGCCGGGCGGCTGCTTTGATGCGCACCATGAGCCTGTCTGCCCACACCCAGTTGGACGATCTTGAGCGCTACTACGATGCGGCGCCCAGGAGTTCGGCCCGCGCCGAGGACTTCGGTCCGCTGACCCTCTTCGTCCGCGAGGGCGCGGGCTGGCACTACTACGCGCGGCCCGCCCTCGGTCACGCCGGGCCGGTGACGGCCGCCGATGTCGACAAGGTGCGGGCCCGCCAGCGCGAGCTCGGTGCGCCCGAGGCCTTCGAGTGGGTCGCCGAGGTGAGCCCCGGGCTGCGCGCGGCGGCCGAGGAGTCCGGCCTCGCGGTGCACGAGCACCCGCTGATGGTGCTGGACCCCGAGGCGCCGGCCGCCGAGCCCCACCCCCTGGTACGTGTCCTGGGCCCGGCCGATCCGCTGCTGCACGCGGCTCTGGTCGTACCCCAGCTCGCCTTCGCCGCACCCGGTACGGGAGTTGGGTCCGCCGGCTCGGCCGAACTGGCCGCCGAGATCACCGCCCGCGCCGGCGACGGCCGGGCCGGGCAGGTCGCCGAGCGGATCCGGGCGGGCCGCAGCGCGCTGGCGGCGGCGATCGAGGACGGGCTGCCGCTCTGTTCCGGGATGCACAACCCGGTGGGCCCGGTCACCGAGATCGTCGGCGTCGGCACGCTGCCCGCCGCGCGGCGCCGGGGACTCGGCCGCGCGGTCACCGCGGCCCTTGTCGCGGACGCGCGGGCGCGGGGGGCGGCGACGGTGTTCCTGTCGGCGGGCGACGCGGACGTGGCCCGGATGTACGCGACCCTGGGGTTCCGCCCGGCGGGCACGGCCCTGATCGCCGAACCGGCCGACGCGTGACGGCCGTTGAGGGCGGCTGAAAGCCGTTCGGCTGAATCCGGCCGCCCCGCGCGCCGGGACATGGCCGTGTGCGGGCCGCCGGGGCAACCTCACGCGGGGTGCGTACAGCGTGCGCCCTTGCGCACATCCAACCCTCTGCGTACAGTGTTCGCAGAGGGAGCACGTCGTACGCATTCTTGGAGGGAAAGCAATGTCGGAGAACGTGAGCTGGGACGAGCGGGGGAACTGGCGGGCCGAGGGCGAGTGGGGCACCAGCGACTCCGGCGGCGAGCGCCTCTACCTCGACCGGTGGCAGGCCAAGCTCGACCGGCTGCGCCAGACCCACCACGTGCCCGGCGCCTCCCTCGCCGTGCTCACCCACGACAAGGTCCACGAGCTGGCGAGCGGGGTACTGCACACCGGCACCGGCGTGGAGGCCACCACCGACTCGGTCTTCCAGCTCGGCTCCCTCGCCAAGACGTACACCGCGACCTTGGCCATGCAGCTCGTCGACGCCGGGAAGCTGGACCTGGACGCGCCGGTCCGCGCGGTGCTCCCGGACTTCACCGTCGCCGACGAGGAGGCGAGCCGGACCATCACGCCCCGCCGGCTCCTCTCCCACACCAGCGGCCTGACCTGCGACTTCACCTTCGACTCCGGGCGCGGTGACGACTGCCTGGAGCTGTACGTCGACGCCACCAAGGGGGTCGCCCTGGACTGCCCGTCCGGCAGCGCCTGCTCCTACAGCAGCCTCGGCTTCAACGTGCTCGGCCGCATGATCGAGGTGATCACCGGCTCGACCTGGGACCAGGCGCTCAAGGACCTGCTGCTCGCCCCGCTCGGCGTGACCAGCACGATGACGCTGCCCGAGGAGGCGCTCCGGTTCCGGGCCGCGATGGGCCACCTCGGCGAGTACGGCCAGGACCCCGTGCCGGCCCCGGCCTGGGACCTCATGCCGCGTTCGGCGGGCCCGTACGGCCGGGTACTCGCCACCGCCGGTGACGTGGCCCGGCTCGCGCAGATGCACCTCGCGGGCGGCACCGCCCCCGACGGGACCCGGCTCCTCACCCCGGGCAGCGTCATCGCGATGCAGACCCGCGAGGTCGACTCCCCCGACAAGTGGACCGTCCACGCGGACGGCTGGGGCCTGGGCTGGACCCTCTACGACTGGAACGGCATCACGGGCTTCGGCCACGACGGCGCCTCCATCGGCCAGTACGGCTTCCTGCGCGTGGTCCCGAGCGCGGGCGTCGCCCTCGTCCTCCTCACCAACGGCGGCGACGCGCGCCGCCTCTACGAGGAGCTCTTCGCCGAACTCCTCGGCGAGCTGGCCGGGGTGAAGATGCCCGCGCCGTTCGAGCCGCCGGCCGAGCCGGTCGAGGTGGACTTCGCGCCGCTCACCGGCACGTACGAGCGCGAGGGCGTCCTCATCACCGTCTCCGAGAAGGACGGCAAGCCGCACCTGGTGTACGAGTTCGTCGGCGGCATGAAGGACTTCTCGCCGCCGCTGGAGATGGACCTCGTGGCGGTCACGGACAAGGTGTTCGCGGGCGCGGGCTCCGGCGCGTACAGCGCGGACTGGATGCCGGTGGTCTTCTCCGAGCTCCAGGACGGCACGGGCGTCTGCTACATCGGCATGCGCTGCGCGCCGAAGGTGTCGTAACCCCGGGCCGCTGTGCGTCGGCCCCCGCCGGAACCTGGTTCCGGCGGGGGCCGACGTATGGGTGGATGTCTCAGAACCCGAGCTTGCGGAGCTGCTTGGGGTCGCGCTGCCAGTCCTTGGCGACCTTGACGTGGAGGTCGAGGAAGACCGGCGTGCCGAGCAGGGCCTCGATGTGCTTGCGGGACTTCATGCCGACCTCCTTCAGGCGCTTGCCCTTCGGGCCGATGATGATGCCCTTCTGGCTGGGGCGCTCGATGTAGACGTTGGCGTGGATATCCAGGAGCGGCTTGTCGGCGGGCCGGTCCTCGCGCGGAATCATTTCCTCCACGACGACGGCGATGGAGTGCGGCAGCTCGTCCCGTACGCCTTCGAGGGCGGCCTCGCGGATCAGCTCGGCGACCATGACCTGCTCGGGCTCGTCGGTGAGGTCGCCCTCGGGGTAGAGCGGCGGGCTGTCCGGAAGCAGCGGGATGATCAGGTCCGCCACGAGCTGGACCTGCTTGTCGCCGACCGCCGAGACCGGCACGATCTGCGCCCACTCGAAGCCGAGCTCCTTGGAGAGCTGGTCGACGGCGATGAGCTGTTCGGCGAGCGTCTTGGAGTCGACCAGGTCGGTCTTGGTGATGATCGCGATCTTGGGGGTCTTCTTGATCCCGGCGAGTTCCTTGGCGATGAACTTGTCGCCGGGGCCGAGCTTCTGGTCGGCGGGCAGACAGAAGCCGATCACGTCGACCTCGGCCCAGGTGGTGCGCACCACGTCGTTGAGGCGCTCGCCGAGCAGGGTCCGCGGCTTGTGGAGACCGGGGGTGTCCACCAGGATCAGCTGGGCGTCCGGGCGGTGCACGATGCCGCGCACGGTGTGCCGGGTGGTCTGCGGGCGGTTGGAGGTGATGGCCACCTTCTGCCCGACCAGAGCGTTCGTGAGGGTGGACTTGCCCGCGTTGGGGCGGCCGACGAAGCAGGCGAAGCCGGCCCGGTGGGTGGGGTCGGCGGCGGTGTCGGCGGCAGGGGTACGAGCGCTCATGCCGCCCATTCTCCCCGATCCCGGGGGCCCCGCCGCCCAGCCCTGCGAAAACGGGCCCCGCGCGGGGCCCCGGCCCCCCCTCCGGCTAGGGCGTCGCGCCCTGGGTCACGGTGTGGAGGCGGGCGGCGGCCTTTGCCAGCAATGCGGGGAGCAGGGCCGGGTCCGCCGCGGTCTGGGCGGCGAAGGTCACCGTGGAGACGTTCGCTCCCTCGCGGACCGTCAGGACCTGCATGTGGAGCTCGGTGCCCGGCACCGAGGCGAGCGGCGCCGTCACCCGCATCCCCACCGCCTCGTCCCCCAGCTTCGCCACGCTCTCCGCCTTGACCTCGCTCTTCTCGGGCCCGCCCCAGTTGAAGTCGAGCGAGCCCCCGTCGCAGGCGGCGGGCAGGGCACGGGAGGCCGCGACCGCCTTGGCCGCCTCGTCGGCGGAGGGGTACGCCACGATCCGGAAGGTCAGATGCTCGGCGCCGGAGTCCTTGGCGTAGTCGCGGGTCGAACTCGCCGCGCCCTGGCCCTCCTTGGGCCCGTTCCACGTCTCCATGTACGTGTCGCACTGCGCGCTGTTGGCGCTCTCGGTGCCGCCCTCGGCACCGACGTCCGAGTTGTCGCCCCCGCTGACGTCCGCGGAGGGGCTGTCCGCCGGGTCCTCGTCCTCGGCCCAGCCCGCGCCGAGATCCTGCGCGGTGAGCAGGGCAGCGTCGGTCTGCGCCTGGGTGAACGGCCTGCCCCCGACGGCGGGCTTCGCGGCACTCTGGGCGGGCGCGGGTTTGTCCGACGCCGCGTCGTCCGAGCCGCCGCACCCCGCGACCGTGACCAGTGCCGCCAGCACCGCCGCGCACCCCGTCAGCTTTTCCCTGCGCCCCGTCCGCATGACGGTTGCCCCCCACCTGCCGTATGTGTCATGACCGGGCCACGATACGACGGCGCACGATCCGCTGGGCGACCAAGGCGAGGGCGGCGGCGAGCAGGACTCCCCCGGCCAGCCAGGGCAGGGCCAGGAAGGAGGCCGCCGCCGAGCCCCGCGCATCCTTGGCGCTCGCGGTCAACTCGACGTCGCCCCAGTCGAGTTGGGGCGCCCCGCGCCATGCCTCGGTGAGCGTGACCTGCTGTCCGGGCAGCAGCTCGGAGGGGACTTTGGTCAGGCCGCGGCTGAGCAGCGTACGGCCGAAAAGTCCGGTGGCGCTCAGGTCGACCTTCGGGTTGAGGGTGACGTTGCCGCGGTTGTGCAGGGTGTACGTGATGTCGGTGCGGCTCTCCCCCATGCCGGGGACCAGCGGCCGGTGCTGGGCGAGGGAGACGTGCTCGACGGCGAGGGCGGGGACGGTGGGGCCGCCGACGCGCAGATACACCCGGGCGCCCACGGCCTGCTGGATACCGACGGCGACCGTGCCGTCGGCGGCCGGTCCCGGCGCGAGATGGTCGTCGAGCGCGACCAGGGCGCCGACGTGGTCGCCGGGCTCGGCGTCCGGCGGCACGGTGAGCGTGAAGGGCACGGTGACCGAGGAGCGGGCGGGGACGGTGACCGTGTTCTGGGCGGCTTTCACCCAGGCCCCCACCCCGGTCTGCCGCTCCTTCTCGGTGCGCACGGCGAACCCGCCGTCGCGCTCGGTGTTGTACGCGTCCGCCCCGTAAAGGCGGAAGTTCAGCGGCGCCGCCGTCTTGTTGGTGACGGTCACCTTGTCGGCGAGGGTGGTGCCGGGGTCGGCGGAGAGGTAGAAGTACGGGCGCTGGGCGCTGCCCGTGGACGCGGGGAAGACGGACCAGTTGCCGTTGTCGGCGGCGCGGGCCGCGGGCGCGGCGAGCAGGGCGAGCACGGCAGCCAGGAGGAGTACGGGCAGCTTGCGCACGGTGCGGGACCCCCGGGGACGGGTGGGCCGGCCGGGTGCGCGTCCGGCCCACGGGTGGATGTGTGAGCCCCTACGTGAGGGTGAGGGTCAGCACGCCGCTGTAGGCGCCGGGCGCGGTGAACGCCGGCACGTCAAGCGAGAGCTTCGCGTCCACGGCGAACTCGCCGCCGGTGAGCGCCGCGTTCGGGGTGGAGGCGAGGGTCGCGCCCGCGCTGCCCACGCCGCCGGCCGAGCCCGCGGCGCACACGGACGGGGAGCCGGGCTTGGTGGCGCAGGCCGGGGTCCAGCTGAGCTTGCCCGCGTCGATGGAGCCGCCGGGGCCGGTGAAGTTGGTGACCTTGCCGGTCAGGGACCAGCCCGCGGGCCCGCCGCGGAAGTCCTGGACCGTCACCGTCTTCAGATCGCCGGTGGAGGCGCCGCCCTTGCCGAAGTCGACGGCCTTGAGATCGACGCTGTCGCCGGCCTGGGACATCGCGAGCGTGCCCGCGGTCACGGCCGCGTTGAGTTTCTGGCCCGGTCCGGTCGGCGGCGGCCCGCTGTTGACGTGGTACGCCACCGGGCCCGCGCCGTTCGCCGGGTTCCAGGCCGCCCCTTCGTAGGCCACGATCCCGGTGGTCGCCGGGTCCTTGATCGTCGGCCGGGCGGTGAAGCCGCCGTTGGCGTCCGACTTGAAGGTGATCTTGTCGGCGGTGGTGGCGGTGCCGTTCCAGCCCGCGACGGTGACGTCCGCGTCGGGGGTGAACTTGGACCCGGTCACCGTCGTGCGGTCACCGGCGTTGCCCGAGGCCGGGTCGGCCGTGATGGCGCGCTGGTTGACCTGTCCGCCGCCGTCCGTGGCGTTGACCGTCCCGGAGACGGGGGCGGGCGGGTTGGTGACGGTGCAGGGTGTGTCCAGCTCCATGATGTAGCTGGTGTGGATGTTGTAGTCGCCGGGCGACAGGGTGATCGCGCCGGCCTTGGTGGCGGTGAAGCTGCCGCTCATGGAGAACGCCGGGAAGGCGCCCTTGCCGGGCACCGGGTCGTTCTTCTTCGGGCCCGCCACGTCCACGGTGCCGGTCTGGGCGCCCGCGAGGACGACCTTTCCGGTCGGGGTCATGATGTCGGCGGGCAGGGCGATGTCGACGGGGTTACTGGCGGCGGGCTTGTTCACCGTGTAGGTGACGGTGACCTTGTCGCCGACCTTGGGTGCCTCGTTGTCGACGGTGACGGTCGCGTTCGTGGTGCCGTCGATCGGCGGGATTCCGGCGATGGCCGGCGGGATGCAGTGCGTGGCGAAGTCGACCGGCGTCGCGGCCAGTGCGCTCGCGGGTGCGGCGAGCGCGCCGGTTCCCGCGGCGAGTGCGACCGCCCCCAATACGGCGGCCAGACGCCGTCTTCGACGTTCCGACATGGGCTTGCCCCCCTTCCTGAAGTGGCACAGCGCGGCTCGGCTGCGCCGACAGGGGGCCATTGACGGCTCGGGGCGAAAAGAAGTCAATGCCATCCCGCCGCAGCAACTGATGACCCATCAGATACTGTCAAGATCCCGGCATTTCAGGCCACTTGGGCGTGCTGCGGGCACACGAAAGCCGGCGCCGCCCGGGACGGCACCGGCTCGTTCTGCGTGGTGCGTGATGGTGCGGGTGCGCGGGTCAGTCGAAGACGAACGGGCCCGGCGCCTGCGAGGTCGTCGCGTCGCAGTTCACCGAGACCCCGAAGATCGTCATCGACAGGGCGGTGCCGGCGAAGTACGAGTCGAGGCTGTCACCGGAGGCCACGGTCCCGTTCAGCGGGCCGATCGTGACCGGGTCGCCCGCGCTCAGCGCGGGGTTGGCCTGGCCGCTGAACACCGTGGTGCCACCGGCGCCCTTGGCGAGGGTCAGGTTCGCGCTGATCTGGTTGGCGCCGACGGCGACCGGCGTGGTGACGGCCGAGGTCAGCGTGATGGTCGCGGCCGCACCGCTCTGGGTCGCGGTGAGCGTGGCACTGCCGCCGCCCCAGGTCCCGCAGTCGTACGTGGCGGTCGCCGAGCCCGGCGAGACGGCGGCCGCGCCCGGCGCGAAGGCGAGGCCCGCCACGGCCACCGCTCCCACCGCGAGTGCGGCCCGCGCGACCGGCCTTCTGGTGCTCCTACGCATGATTCCCCTTCCCGTTACAGGGAGTTGATCGTCTGCCGCGTCATCGGCACACGACCGCGCAGCGGCCCCCGGCGGCCCACGCGCACGGGTGCGCGGGCGTGCGGGCATGGCTCTGCAGGGGCTGCTTCAACTGCGCGGAGGGAGCGCATCCGACTCCGGCGCGGGGCTGCGGCTCTGCACCCCGTGCCGGTCCGTCCCTTGACCTGACGGCCCGTCGGATCGACTGTGCGTCCATTGATGCGCGGGGCGCGTCGGATTGCAAGAGCCATCGCCTTGATTCTTGCGGGGTGGGTGGGGCGGGGGGTGCGCCACGCGGCGGAGCCGCACGGTGTCACAGCCCCGCGCCCCTTGAGGGGTTCGTCGTAGGGTGCGGGCCGTTCGTGGTGCTCGCGCAGTTCCCCGCGCCCCTGTGGGGCGCCCAGTACCACTGGCTCGCGCCCACGCGGCGGAGCCGCACATGTCACAGCCCCGCGCCCCCAGGGAGTCGGGGTCGGTCAGTGCTGGGCTGTTCAGCGTCCCAAAGGGGCGCAGGGAAGGCGCGAGCAGCCCACCGGCCCGCGGCCAAAAGCAGGTTTCAGGGGCGCGGGGAACTGCGCAATCAGCCCCCACCCAGCCGCGGCAGCGCCTGCGCACCCCTCACCAAGGTGCCCGGCTCGTACCGGTCAGGCCCTCGTGCGTACTTCCCCGTCCGGGCCCGCCAGCAGTACCGGGGTCTCTGGGCCGCCCAGGTCTCGTACTGCTGACAGGTCCGCCGCCGCGGGGCGGTCGGCCTCTGTCACCACCGCTGCCGCCTCCAGGGACTTCGCGCCGCTGGCCACCGCCATGGCGACCGCGGTCTGGAGGGCGGACAGCTTCAGGGAGGCGAGCTCGACCGTTCCGGCGACGTAGGTGCGGCCGGTCTCGTCGCGCACGGCGGCGCCCTCGGCCACGCCGTTGCGGGCCCGGGCGCTGCGCGCGAGGGTGATGATCTTGCGGTCCTCGGGGTCGAGTTCGGTGCTCTGAGTCATGCCCCGAGCATAAGGAGTGCCGGGCCCCGAGGCCGCGGGGGCTCAGCCCTTGACCGCCTGGTCCAGCTTCTTGGCGACGGTGGCGGTGACGGTCTTGAACTCGGCCGTCGGGGCGGCGCCCGGCTGCTCGGTCTTCGTCGAGAACGTGCTCAGTGCCGCGCCCTTGCGGATCACGTAGTTGTGGAAGCCCATCTTCACCGGGCCCATGTCGATGACCAGCTCGTAGCCGTGGGCCTCGTCGCCCGCCTTGTCCACGGTGAGCGGCTTGACGGTGGCGGGCGCCTTCTCGCCGTCCATGTCGACGGTGAACGACGCGCACGTGGCGACGGTCGCGTCGAAGCCCTTGAGGTATCCGGCGGCCTTGTCCGCGTCGAAGCCGAAGACCTGCTGGCCTCCGTTGTCGAAGTTGTTCGTCTGCCGGGCGGCCGCCCCCAGCGCGGTGGGCTGCCCCTGCATGAGGTCCAGGAACTTCTGGCAGTCGCGGTTGTCGGCCTTGCCCACGCTGTCCCCGGGCTCCGGGTCGGCCTTCCAGCCCGCCGGAACTTCGTTCGCGGCCAGCAGGGCCGCCTTCAGCTGGGCCTCGGTGACGGACTTCGCCGCGCCGGCGCGGGCGGCCGCCGAGGGTGCCGCGGACGTGGTGGTGTCCTTCTCGGTGGACTTGTCGCTCTTGCTGTCCGACCCCCCGCACGCGGCGGCGAACAGCAGGGACGAGGCGGCCAGGGCCACGGCGGCGGTACGTCTGACGGAGACGGAAACAGACATGTGTGATCCCCCCACGGGAAACGAAAGGTGTATGTGCCCGCCGACCCTATGGGACGGCCCGCCCCTCGCGTCCCCCAGGGCCTCACCCCGCGATCGGGTACATCGACCCCCGCCGGCCCTCCGGGGAGGTCAGCCACTCCAGCTTCTCGGCGGTGTCCGTGTTCGGCAGCGGGGTGTGCAGCACGATCACCAGGTCCGGGCGGGCCGGGACGCGCAGCTGGGTCGACTCGACGTGCAGCGCGCCGACGACCGGGTGCTCCATCTCCTTGCGGAGCAGCCCGCCGGGCTGGACGTCGCGCCGTTCCCACAGCTCCACGAACTCCGGGCTGAGCTCCTTGGCCTGTTCGACGACCGCCTGGAACCCCTCGTCGTCGGGCCGCTCCGAGCAGGCCGCCCGGAACTGGGCGACGACGGTGCAGGCGATCTCGTCCCAACGCTTGGCGCGGGCGCGGTAGATGGGGTCGGTGAAGAACGCGATCAGACAGTTCTGCACGATCTCCGGACGCATCCCGAGGACGAGGGCGGCCGCGTCGTTGTACATCACCGTGTTCCAGTACGCGTCCATGATGTGTGCGGGGAACGGCATCCAGGCGTCGATCAGGCGCTGGAGCCCGTGGCACATGTCGACGTTCGACGGGTCGACCTCGGGCGCCGGCGGGTTGAGCCCGGCGAGCACGTACAGGTGGCGGCGCTCGGCGCTGGTCAGCTGGAGGACCCGGCCCACCGAGTCGAGCACCTGCGGGGACACCGTGATGTCGCGGCCCTGCTCCAGCCACTGGTACCAGGAGACCCCGACCCCGGCGAGCACGGCGACCTCCTCGCGGCGCAGCCCGGGGGTGCGACGGCGGGCCCCGCCGTCGGGCAGTCCGGCCTGCGTGGGGGTGATCCTGGCCCGCCTGCTCATCAGGAACTCGCGCAGTTCGCTGCGGCGGTGCTTGTCGATCGGTGTAGCCACGAACTCCCCCTGTCGGCTGCCTGGTGGTGCCACCAACAGGATAAGTTCCCACTCTCCACGGGCATTCCCGGGCCGCGAAGGTAGTGGCCATGGCGATCGATACACAGACGACAATCACCGGGCCGCACACGGCGGCTCCCCAGGTAGACCGGCTGACCGGCCGGGCCAAGCTGGTCCTCTTCGTGCTCTGCGCCGCGCAGTTCATGGTGGCGCTCGACTTCTCCGTACTGAACGTGGCGCTGCCCGCGCTCGGCAAGGACCTGGGCCTGAACCAGTCCGCACTGCAGTGGGCGGTCACCGCGTTCGCCCTGCCGTCGGGCGGCTTCCTGCTCCTGTTCGGCCGCATCGCCGACCTCTTCGGCCGCAAGAAGCTGTTCCTGACCGGGCTCGCGCTGTTCGGCACGGCCTCGCTGCTCGCCACCCTCGCCTGGGACCCGGCGTCCTTCCTGACCGGGCGCGCACTGCAGGGCCTGGGCGCGGCCGTCATCGTGCCGACCGGCATGTCCCTGCTGACCACGACGTTCCCCGAGGGCCCGCTGCGGGACAAGGCGCTGGGTATCTCCGGCACCCTGCTGTCGCTCGGCTACACCACCGGCATGGTGCTCGGCGGCGTCATGACCGACACCCTGGGCTGGCGCTCCACGATGGGCCTGCTCGTGCTCTTCGCGGCGATCGTGCTGGTGCTCGCCCCCGGCCTGCTGCCCGAGTCCCGCACCCCGGAGCGGCCGCGCCTGGACGTGCCCGGCGCCGTCACCGTCACCGGCGGTCTGCTCGCGGTGATCTACGCCCTGTCGACGGCGGCCCAGCGCGGCTTCGGCGGCGCGGACGTGTGGGGCACCCTGATCGTGGGCCTCGCCCTGCTCGTCGCGTTCGTGATCGTCGAGTCGAAGGCCTCGGCCCCGCTGGTCTCGCTGCCGATGCTGAAGCGCCGCACGGTGGCCTGGGGCAACCTGGGCGGCCTGGTCACCTTCTCGATGATGTCCGCGGTCATCTTCGTCCTGACCCTCTACCTCCAGGAGACCCTGGGGCTCTCGTCCTTCGAGACCGGCCTGATCTTCGGCATCCAGGGCGTCGCCTCGGCCGTCGCCGGTGCGTACGCCGCCAAGTTCATCGGCCGCTTCGGCGCCCGGCGGGTCCTGGTCGGCTCGCTGCTCGGTCAGGGCGTCTTCATCGCCGCCCTCCTTGGCCTCGGCACGGGGTCGGGCGCTCTGCTCGCGACGGTCGCCGTCTCGCTGGCCAGCATGTGCCACCTCGGCGCGATCATCTCGTACGGCGTGACCGTGACCAGCGGGGTGCCGAACGAGGAGCAGGGCCTGGCGACCGGCCTCGTCACCACCACCCAGCAGGTCGGCCTGACCGTCGGCATCCCGCTGCTCGGCGTGCTCGCCACGACGCAGGCCTCGCTGTTCGACGGGGTGCGCACGGTGCTCGCGATCGACGCGGTGATCGTGATCGCGGCGGCCGCCCTGATCGGCCTCGGCCTGCGCAAGCGGGCTTGAGTGCTCAGGCCCGGTCGAGGCGGAGCCGCTCGGCCTTCGGCAGACCGGCGACCACCAGGTCGTACGAGTCCTCGATGAGCTCCCGGACCAGCCGGTCCGGGAGCCCGGCCACGTCCACGGTGTTCCAGTGCCGCTTGTTCATGTGCCAGCCCGGCACGATCGCGGCGTGCTCCCCGCGCAGCCGGACCGCGTCGTCCGGGTCGCACTTGAGGTTGACGGTGAGCGGCTTCCCGTCGAGCGCGGTGAGCGCGAACATCTTCCCGAGCACCTTGAAGACGGAGGTCTCCGGGCCGAACGGGAACTCCTCCGTCGCGGCGTTGAACTCCAGGCAGAACGCCCTCAGTTGCTCGGGTGTCACTCCGCGCTCCCCTTCTCCTCGTCGTCCTCGGTCGGCTCCACCAGTACGGTGACGATCTTGTTGCGGCGGCCTGCCGGGGACTCGGCGGTGAGCCGCAGCCTGCGCGAGTCGGGCAGTTCCACCACGGCCGAGGCGCCCGCGATCGGCACCCGGCCGAGCGACTTGGCGAGCAGCCCGCCGACGGTTTCGACGTCCTCGTCGTCGAACTCGTCGAAGCCGAACAGCTCGCCCAGGTCGCCGATGTCGAGCCGGGCGGTCACCCGGAAGCAGCCGTCCGCGAGCTCGGTGACCGGCGGCAGTTCGCGGTCGTACTCGTCGGTGATCTCACCGACGATCTCCTCCAGGATGTCCTCGATGGTGACGATGCCGGCGGTGCCGCCGTACTCGTCGATGACGACCGCGACGTGGCTGCGCTGCTGCTGCATTTCGCGCAGCAGGTCACCGGCGTTCTTGGTGTCGGGCACGAAGGCGGCGGGCCGCATCGCGGTGGAGACGAGATCGGCCTCGGAGTCCCGGTTGATGTGCGTCTTCCGCACCAGATCCTTCAAATACACGATCCCGACGATGTCGTCCTCGTTCTCGCCGGTCACCGGGATGCGCGAGAAGCCCGAGCGCAGGGCGAGGGTGAGCGCCTGGCGGATCGTCTTGTACCGCTCGATGCAGACGAGGTCGGTGCGCGGCACCATGACCTCGCGCACCAGGGTGTCGCCCAGCTCGAACACCGAGTGCACCATCCGGCGCTCGTCGTCCTCGATCAGCGACTCCTGCTCGGCGAGGTCCACCATCGCCCGCAGCTCGGCCTCGGACGCGAACGGCCCCTTGCGGAAGCCCTTTCCGGGGGTGAGCGCATTGCCGAGCAGGATCAGGAGCTGCGGGATCGGCCCCATGATCCTGGCCAGCGGCAGCAGCACGTAGGCGGCCGCCGTCGCGGTGTTCAGGGGGTGCTGGCGGCCGATGGTGCGGGGCGAGACGCCGACGGCGACGTACGAGACGAGCACCATCACGCCGATGGCGACGAGCAACGCGGTCCAGGTCTCGGCGAACTCGTCGAGGCACACGTAGGTGACGAGGACCCCGGCGGCCATCTCGCAGGCGACCCGCACCAGCAGCGCCACGTTCAGGTAGCGCGTCGGGTCGGAGGCGATCTGGGCGAGCTTGGCGCTGCCGCGCCGGCCGGTGCGTACGGCCTCCTCCGCGCGGAAGGAGGACGTACGGGCGATGCCGGCCTCGGCGCAGGCCGCGAGCCAGGCGACGACGACCAGCGCGACGGCGCCCGCGATCAGTTGGCCGGTCATGAGACGGTCGGCGCCGGGGAGGGACCGGTCAGGCCCTTCTCCGCGCGCCAGCCGTCCACGATCGCCGCCTGGAGGCCGAACATCTCGGCCTTCTCGTCCGGCTCCTCGTGGTCGTAGCCGAGCAGGTGCAGCACTCCGTGGACGGTGAGGAGCTGGAGCTCCTCGTCCATGGAGTGCTGCGTCTCGGCGTCCTCGCCCTGCTTCTTGGCGACCTCCGGGCACAGGACGATGTCACCGAGGAGGCCCTGCGGGGGCTCCTCGTCGTCCTTCGACGGCGGACGCAGCTCGTCCATCGGGAAGGACATGACATCGGTCGGGCCCGGCAGGTCCATCCACTGGATGTGCAGCTGCTCCATGGCCTCGGCGTCCACGACGATCACCGAGAGCTCGGAGAGCGGGTGGATCCGCATCCGCGTGAGGGCGTAGCGGGCGATGTCGAGGATCGCCTGCTCGTCGACCTCGGTTCCGGACTCGTTGTTGACGTCGATCGACATGGTGCGCTCTGCTCTACTTCCCGTTCCGGCCGCCCCGGCCGTTCTGGTCCTGGCGGCTGTCGTACTGCTCGTACGCGTCGACGATACGGCCGACGAGCTTGTGCCGTACGACATCCTGCGAGGTGAGCCGGGAGAAGTGCACGTCCTCGACGCCGTCCAGGATGTCCTGGACCTGGCGCAGACCGCTCTTCGTGCCGCCCGGAAGGTCGACCTGGGTGATGTCGCCCGTGATGACGATCTTCGAGTCGAAGCCGAGCCTGGTCAGGAACATCTTCATCTGCTCGGCGCTGGTGTTCTGCGCCTCGTCGAGGATGATGAACGCGTCGTTCAGGGTGTTGTGCGTCAGCAGGTAGTCCTGCGTCACGTACAGCGAGTCCTCGGCGGCCACCTGGATGCAGACCGCCTCCTCGCGGCCTGCGGGCTCGATGCTGTCGATGAAACGCATGGGGCGCCCGCCGCCTCCCGCCGCGTGGTACGTATCGCGCTTGCGGGGGAGACGGAAGGGCTCGATGCCTTCGGGGAGGCGGATGTCGACCACGTGGGAGTCGTACCGGTGGGCGGCCAGGGCAGTGCCCTGCTCGCGGCCCTCGGCCCGACGGCGCCGTGTGTAGGCGACACCGCCCAAGGACTGGACGAGGGCGATGACGTCGTCCCGCAGGACAATCGACGCGGTCGAGTACTGGATGCGGCAGGTGCGGTCATTCTGCGTGACCGGGCCGCCGTCGGAGTCGAGCAGGCCCTGAAGGACAGCAAGGCGGACCTCTGCCGTGTTGTACAGATAGTCGTTCGGCACGAACTTGGAGTGCGAGCGAGTGCCGACCAGGTCCAGCTCGCGAAGCATGCCGGTCACCGGGTTCTCCAGGGTCATCACGTCGCCGGGCGACTTCACCCTGTTGAGAACGTAGTCGGGGCCGCCCTTGTGCCGGACGGAAACTCCCGGTAGAGCGGCCTCCAACGCCTGAGCGAGCTCGGCGTCCTCGGTGGCGAAGGACGGAGTGGTGGATCCCGTCAGGCAACCGTCTCCGAGGAGCAGTCCCAGCGCATACGGGTCCATGGGTACTTCGCGCTCCGGGAAGCTGACCGGCGCGGTGAGCATCGGCAACTCGAACCGCCGGGCATGGCCCGCACGCAAGTTCCCGATCATCTCCTGGGTTTCCAGGACCCGCCACGGCTTGTCACGGCGCTTGTCGTCGCGTGTCCTGACCGTCCACAGGTGCTCGCCGCAGCACAGCGTCCACGAACCGTCCTGAGCCGAGACGCGATAGATGTCCTTCTCACCCTGCGGGTAGACACCGAGCACCGGGGTCGGCTCACCGTTCGAGCCGATGACCAGGTCACCGACCTGGAGGTCTCCGATGGGGCGCCACCCATCCGGTGTGAGGACGTTCGTGAAGAGCGGCTGGCTACGCCCACGCATGTACGCCAGCGGCGCCACCTCAATGGTCCCCGCCGCCATCAGGCGCGGGATCGAGTCCGGGTCGAGCATGTCGTGCAGGGCGTCGTACAGCGGGCGCAGGTACGGGTCGATCTTCTCGTAGAGCGTGCCGGGCAGGAAGCCCAGGCGCTCGCCGGCCTCGACGGCCGGTCTGGTCAGGATGATCCGGGTGACCTGCTTGGACTGCAGGGCCTGGACCGCCTTGGCCATGGCGAGGTAGGTCTTGCCGGTACCGGCGGGGCCGATGCCGAAGACGATCGTGTGCTTGTCGATCGCGTCGACGTACCGCTTCTGGTTGAGGGTCTTGGGGCGGATGGTGCGGCCGCGGCTGGAGAGGATGTTCTGCGTGAGCACCTCGGCGGGTGTCTCGCGGTGTCCGTCCCCATTGGCTCCGTTGCCGTTGGCGCTGCCATTGGCCCGGAGCATGGCGATCGAGCGTTCCACTGCGTCCTCCGTCATCGACTGTCCGGTGCGGAGCACCAGCATCATCTCGTCGAACAGCCGCTGAATGAGGGCGACTTCCGTCGCGTCCCCCACGGCGCTGATCACATTGCCCCGTACGTGTATGTCGGCCGACGGGAAGGCCTTCTCGATCACGCGCAGCAGGGAGTCGCTCGAACCCAGGATGGTCACCATGGGGTGCTTGGCCGGGATGGTGATCTGGGCGTGCGCCTGCGGGTGTGTGGGTGTCTGAGTCATGGGCCGGCTCTGTGGCCTGCGCATACCTCCCGTTGCAGGGTTCTCGCTGCTCGGGAACCTCTGGGATACCAAGCGTACGACTTGCTGCGCGGGCGTCCGAGAGGTTTTCCGCCCTGCCCTTGCCCGGGGTGCCCCCGCGAACCCCTTGGGGCTGAGCGCCCCCGTCCCCCGTTGTCCTCCGCCTGCGGGCCGCGTCCGGGGGCGCCGCCCCCGGACCCCCGCTCCTCAAATGCCGGAGAGGCTGGATTTACGGGCTCGGGCCGAATTGCGGGCCCCGGCTGGATTGCGGGCCCCGGCTGGATTTCCCTGCCCGGAAGGGCTGGATTGCGGGCCGGGGTCGCAAGGTCGGACCGGGGTCAGACCGGGTGGCGGAAGCCCAGGGTGGGGACTGCTCGGCGCAGGGGCCAGGTGCGGGCGGCGCCCGGGAGCAGGTCGGTCAGGAAGGTGTAGCGGCGCAGGGCCGACGGGTCCTGGTGGGCCAGGGTGCGGACCCTTTCCCACCACCCCGCGATCTCCGCCCAGCCCGGCGCCGACAGCGACCCCCCGAACTCCTGGACCGACAGCGCCGCGGTGAGCCCCGCGAAGGCGAGCCGGTCCGCGAGCGGCCAGCCGGCCAGGGTGCCGGTGACGAAGCCCGCCACGAAGACGTCGCCCGCCCCGGTCGGGTCGAGGGCCTCGACCTCGATGGCCGGGACGTCCGCCGTCTCGCCCGTCGAGCCGTCCACCGCGTACGCGCCCTCCGGCCCCAGCGTCACCACCGCGAGCGGCACCTTCTCGGCCAGGGCGCGGGCCGCCGCGCGCGGGCAGTCAGTGCGGGTGTAGGCCATCGCCTCGGCCGCGTTGGGCAGGAACGCCTCGCAGTGTTCGAGGTCGGGGAGCCCCGCCAGGTCCCAGCGGCCCGTGTCGTCCCAGCCGACGTCCGCGAAGACCCGGGCGCCGGAGCGCGCCGCGTCCGCGATCCAGCCCTCGCTCCGCCCCGGCACCAGGGAGGCGACCGCGGCCCGGGCGCGCGGCGGGCAGCTGGGCGCGGACAGTTCGTGGGGCGCCTCGTGGCCGTGGGTGACCATCGTGCGTTCGCCCTCGTACGCCATGGAGACGGTGACCGGGGAGTGCCAGCCCGGCACGGTGCGCGACAGCGAGAGGTCGATGCCCTCGCCCTGTTCGAGCGCGTCCCAGCAGTACTCGCCGTAGTGGTCGTCGCCGAAGGCCGCGGCCAGGGAGGTGCGCAGGCCGAGGCGGGCGAGCGCGGTGGCCATGTTGGCGACGCCGCCGGGGCTCGAACCCATGCCGCGTGCCCAGGACTCGGTGCCGCGGACGGGGGCGGAGCCGAGCCCGGTGAAGATGATGTCGAGGAAGACCGTGCCGGTGAGGAAGACGTCGCAGGGCGGGTCGTGCGGGTCGCGCAGCCCGTCGAGCGGGTCGAGCCGGGAGGACCGGCGCGGCTCGGCGCCCGCGGCGTGACGGCGCTCCGTCAGGGAGTCGGCGCCGCCCGGACGGTGCCATTCGGCGGGCGCGTGATCGCGCTCGGGCGAGTAGTCCGGGCGGGGCCGCTGGGGCTCGTGGGGCGGCTGCTCTCTGCTGGGTCGTGTCGTCACGGCGGGCTCTCCGTTCGCGTACAGATCTGGCAAGTCTGCCCGATGTACGCCGACCGGGGGCCGCTACCAGCGGGGCAGCACCGGACTTGTCCAGGTCGCGTGCTCCGGCGCCCGGCGCATCGCGGCCGCGTCGTCGCGGTCGCGCAGGGCGCCGTCGTCGTCGAGCCAGCGCCGGTGGAGGCGGGCGAGCGCGACGGGGTCGAGTTCGACGCCGAGTCCGGGGGCGTCACACACGTCCAGGCGCCCGTCGCGGAACACGTGCCGGGCGGTGATCACGTCCTCGGTCTGCCACGGGTAGTGGCTGTCGCAGGCGTAGTCGAGGTTGGGGACGGTCGCCGCGACATGGGTCATCGCGGCGAGGCTGATCCCCATGTGGGTGTTGGAGTGCATGGACATGCCGACCCCGAACACCCGGCAGATCGCGGCCAGTTCGCGTGTGCTGCGAAGGCCGCCCCAGTAGTGGTGGTCGGACAGGACCACCTGGACGGCGTCGGTCAGGAACGCCTGCCTGATCTCGGGGAACGTCGTCACGCACATGTTGGTGGCGAGCGGCACGCCCGTGCCCCGCGACACCTCGGCCATCGCGGCCGTGCCCGGCGCCGGGTCCTCCAGGTATTCGAGTACGTCCGCGAGTCCGGCGGCAACCCCGAGCGAGGTCTGGGGCGTCCAGCCGCCGTTGGGGTCGAGCCGGAGCGGGTGGCCGGGGAAGGCGTCGGCCAGGGCGCGGATCGCGGCGACCTCCTGCTCGGGCGGGAAGACGCCGCCCTTGAGCTTGAAGGAGGTGAAGCCGTGCTCGCGTACGAAGCGGCGGGCCTGCTCGACGATCCCGGCGGGGTCGAGGGCTGCGCCCCAGTCGTCCTTCTCGCCCGCGCCGCCCGGGTGTTCGGCCCAGCGGTAGAAGAGATACGCGCTGTACTCCACGGTGTCGCGGACCTTGCCGCCGAGCAGGGTGTGCACGGGCACGCCCTGGATCTTGCCGAGCGCGTCCAGGCAGGCCACCTCGAACGCGGAGACGACGGACAGGCGCAGCTTGTCGGCGCTCTGGACGCCGCGCAGCCCGCCGACGTCGACCGCGTGGTCGATCCGGGAGTCAGCCACTCCGATCCTGTTCACCAATGTGAACAGCCCATTGAGGTCAGCGATGTCGTGCCCGACCACGGCCCCGGCGTAGGGATGGGCGAGTTCGAGGTACTTGGTGTCACCGTACGTCTCACCGATTCCGGTAACCCCGTCGGCCGTGACGATCTCGACGACCAGGCGGGGCGTGTAGGGCTGATGCACGCCCTGGACATTGAGGAGCGGGGGGTCGGAGATGAGGACCGGGGTGAGCCGCACCTCGGCAATCCGCTGTCCGCGCACGGCGCCAACTCTCCTCTGCGATCTCGTCCACCAAGAAGCAACCAGTCCACCGATGGGAATGGAGACTAGATATGTGAACAGCCGGACGTCAAGGGACCCGGCCGCCGACAATCACCCCCAACACCCCTCCCCTCCAACGAAATTCGCTCGTTTACCCGACCAACCCCAGGCCAAACAACATGTGACCCAGATCACTGACTCTCGGCTTTTCGCGCACTCGGGACGCTTGATACAAATTGGGCCCGCGATCCCGTACAACACCGGGCGCATCCCCCCTCTTTGACCTCCCTGCCCCACGGGCACTGTTCCTTGGAACGCCCATGTCCGCACGCTCTCGTGCCGCCTGGCCCCTGGTCGCCGTCTTCACCGCCGGTTACCTCGCCGCATACCTCCTTCCCACCGTCGTCGGCCGCCTCTCGGCGGGCCTCGGGCTCTCGCCCACAGAGGCCGGACTGGTCGGCTCCACCCTGCTGTTGAGCTCGGCGACGGCCGGTTTCACCCTCGCTTCCAGAGTGGAGCGGCACGGCCCGCGCCGCCTCGCCGGACTCGGCCTGCTCCTCATGATCACGGGGTACGGCGGCGCCGCCCTGACCACCCTGGTCCCGCTCGTCGTGGCCGGCGCGGTGGTCGGCGGCCTCGGCTCCGGTACGGCCACGGCGGTGGCCGCGGCCGGCATCGCCGCCCAGCGCGACCCCCACCGCACCTCCACGCTGGGCCTGCTCTCGGTCTCCGCGACGGCGGGCGCGCTGTATCTGACGATCCCTCACCTCGGGGGTGGGCATGCGACCCCGCTCGCCGCGATCGCGGCGGTGGCGGCGCTGGTGTGGCCGGCGACGCGGCGGCTTCCGGACGCCTACGGTCCCGGCCGGCCGGTGGAGACCACCGAGGCGACGGGCGTACGGCTCCCGCACCGCCGCTCCGGTACGGTCCTGGCCGCGACCATGCTCTGCTGGTCCCTCGCGCAGAACGCGCTGTGGGGGGTGAGCGGGCGGATCGGCCTCACCCAGGCCGGGCTGACCGAGGTCACCGTCGGCATGGTGTTCGCGGCTGGGCTCGGCGCGGGGCTGCTCGGCGTGCTGGGCGCGGGTGCGCTCGGCGCGCGGCTCGGGCGGGCGGTGCCGATCGGGGCGGGCACGGCGGTCATCGCGTGCTGCATCGTGGCGAGTTCGTCGGCGCGGGGCCTGGTGTCCTTCGCGTCCGGCGAGATCCTCTGGAACGTCTTCTACCCGGTCGTCCTCTCCTACCTGATCGGCCTGTCCGCCTCGCTCGATCCGCGCGGCCGCTGGGCGGTACTCGCGGGTTCGGCCTCCTCCCTCGGGGTGGCCTGCGGCCCCCTCACGGGCAGCCTGCTGTCCGAGTACGCGGGGTACCGGGGGATGGGGCTGGTGCTGTGCACGCTGCTCCTGCTGATCGCCGCGCCGATGACGGCGGTCGCGCTGCATACGGCCGGGCGGCCGCTGGTACCGGGCTCCATCCGGCGCCGGGGTGGTGCGGCGGCGGCCGTCGCGGCGGGCCGGGCGGGGGCGTCCTCCGCGCTGCTTCCGCAGATCGGGGTGCCGGAGCAGGAGGTCGCGGAGATCCCGATCAGCTCCCGGGCGAGACGCCGCCGCAAGGTCCTGGCGTCCTGACCCTTTCCCCACCCCGCCCCTTCCCGCTGTGACACTCTGCGGCTCCGCCGCGTGGCCTCCGGGGTGTGGTGGGCTGAGCTGGACTCCTGGGGCTCCGCCCCAGACCCCGTTCGCGCCTTAAGGGCGCTCGTCCTCAAACTCCCCCAAGGCCTCAAGAGCCAGGGGGGACCCCCATGACAGGCTGGGTATGCCCGCATGAGCACCCTGTCAAGGCCAACCCCGCCAGGGGCGCGGGGAACTGCGCGAGCAACCCTCCACGGTCCGCAGGTCGAAAAGCGGCGGGGGTTGGGGCGCAGCCCCAGGGGTTCGGACTCTCGGGAGTGGGGGCGTGCAGGGTGGCCCCCCGCCCACTACTCCGCGTCGAAGTCGTACGCCTCCACCTCGGCCAGGTACCCCGCCCGCCGCCCCTCCTCGCCGTCGAGGAACGCCGCCTCGAACGAGTTCCGCGCCAGCTCCCGCAGGCGGTCCTGGTCGAGGCCCAGGGCCTCGTGGACCGCGTGGAAGGTGTCGTCCACGTACCCCCCGAAGTACGCCGGATCATCGGAGTTGACCGTGCACAGCAGCCCCGCGTCCATCATCGCGGGCAGCGGGTGCTCCTCCAGGGTGTCGATCGCGCGCAGCCGTACGTTCGAGAGGGGGCAGAGGGTGAGCGGGATGCGGTCGCGGGCCAGGCGGGCCACCAAGTCCGGGGATTCCAGGGCGCGCAGGCCGTGGTCGATGCGCTCCACGCCCAGTACGTCGAGCGCCTCGGTGATGTACTCCGGCGGCCCCTCCTCCCCCGCATGCGCGACCCGGCGCAGCCCGAGCGAGGCGGCCAGCTCGTACACCTCGCGGAACTTGGCCGGCGGGTGGCCGACCTCCGCCGAGTCGAGTCCGACGCCGGTGATCCGGTCCAGGTACGGCCGCGCCGCCTCCAGCGTGAGCAGCGCCGACTCGGCCGGCTCGTCCCGCAGGAAGCAGAGGATGAGGCGAGTGGAGATGCCGTGCCGCTCCTCGCTCACCGACAGGGCGCGCCACAGGCCCTCCACCACCGTGCCGATGGGCACGCCCCGCGAGATGTGCGCCTGCGGGTCGAAGAAGATCTCGGCGTGGCGCACGCCCTGCGCGGCGGCCCGGGTCAGGTACGCGTCGGCCAGCGAGGCGAAGTCCTCCTCGGTCCGCAGCACCGTCATCAGCGAGTAGTACAGGTTCAGGAAGGACTGCAGGTCGTCGAAGAGGTACGCCTTGCGGAGTTCCTCGGTGTCGGCGTACGGCAGCTCGATGCCGTTGCGGGCGGCGAGTTCGAAGGCCAGCTCGGGTTCGAGGGTGCCTTCGATGTGGAGGTGGAGTTCGGCCTTGGGGATGGGGAGGGGCATGGGGGGACTTTCCAGGGGGGTGCTTCAGGGAGTTCGGCGGAGGGCAGCGGGTGGTGCTTCAGGGGGTGCGTTTGGGGACCGGGACTCTGATCAGGTCGGCGGCCACGGTCAGCTCGCCCTCGTACCCGGCGGCCCGTGCCTGCCGCTCGAATTCCCCGGGGTCGGAGTACCGCTGCGAGAAGTGCGTGAGGACGAGGTGGCGTACGCCCGCGTCACGCGCCACGGCTGCTGCCTGACTGGCCGTCAAGTGACCGTGATCCACGGCCAGTTGGAAATCACCGTCCAGGAATGTGGACTCGATGACCAGCATGTCGCAGCCGTCCGCGAGCGCGCTCACGCCCTCGCACAGACGGGTGTCCATGACGAACGCGAACCGCTGTCCTCGCCGGACCTCGCTGACGTCGTCGAGGGTGACACCGTTCAGCTCGCCCTCGCGCTGGAGGCGCCCCACGTCGGGGCCCTTGATGCCGTGCTCGGCGAGGAGCTCCGGCAGTATCCGCCGCCCGTCGGGCTCGACGATCCGGTAGCCGTACGACTCGACGGGGTGCGACAGCCTGCGCGCCTGAAGGGTGTACGAGGCCGTCTCGGCCAGCACCGCGCCCTCCCCCGCGACCGGCTCCTGGGCCAGCTGCACGGATTCGCGGTAGGCGGTGGCGTACCGCAGCCGCTCGAAGAAGTGCTCGCCGCTGAGCGGGTAGTGCGCGGCGACCGGGTGCGGGACCCGGTCGAGGTTGATCCGCTGGATCACCCCGGCCAGGCCCAGCGAGTGGTCACCGTGGAAGTGCGTGACGCAGATCCGGTTGATGTCGTGGGCGGCGACCCCGGCCCGCAGCATCTGCCGCTGGGTGCCCTCGCCGGGGTCGAAGAGGATGCCCTCGCCGTCCCAGCGCAGCAGATAGCCGTTGTGGTTGCGGTGCCGGGTGGGGACCTGGCTGGCGGTGCCGAGCACCACCAATTCACGTACGGACACGGTGAGTTGCCTTGCTGTGCGGGCTGTGCGGGGTGGTTATCCGGGCGGCCACTGGAGGCCGCGGCCGCCCAGCACGTGCGCGTGCGCGTGGAAGACGGTCTGGCCGGCGCCGCTGCCGGTGTTGAAGACGACCCGGTAGCCGGTGCCGTCGACCTTCTCCTCGCGGGCGACCTCCCCGGCCTCGCGCACCACGTCCGCGAGGATCGCCGGTTCGGCGGCGGCGAGGGCTGCGGCGTCGGGGTGGTGGACCTTCGGGATGACCAGGACGTGAGTGGGCGCCTGGGGGTTGATGTCGCGGAAGGCGACGGTCGTCTCGGTCTCCCGCACGACGGTCGCCGGGACATCACCCGAGACGATTTTGCAGAACAGGCAGTCGGCCTGCGGCTCTCCGGCCACGGTCCGGTCCTCCTTGGTCGCGTTGATCAGGTAACCGCATGCTACTCAACGCGTTCTGGCGTTCCGGCCCATGGAGGGGGCTCGACTCGTGCGCTGTGCGCTGTGCCCTACGCCCACTTGCCCGCTACTTGCCCCGGAAGGACTCCGACTCCGTGACGGTGACGGTCACCGTGACCGTGGGGCGGCCGCCGGGGGCGGGCGTGGCGGGGCCCGTCGTCGGGGCGGGGGCGTTGCAGTTGCCGAGCACGCTGGCACGGAAGACGGTCTTGTCGGCGACCTTGGCGGTCAGGTCGCCCTTCACGCAGCGGCCCTCGACCTCCTGAGTGACCGTTCCCCTGACCGTGATCGGCTTGCCGTCCTTGGTCTCGCCCTGGCAGTTCACGTCGGCGACCTGCCGGGTGGTGCTGCCGGCCGAAGGGGTCGCGCTGGGGCCGCCCTTGAGGTTGGCGGTGCAGGTGAGCCACTTGATGTCGACGTGCTGGTGCTGCAGCGCGGCGGTCGCCGTCTGGTCCGTGGTGACCGCGACCGCGGCGGAGTTGAGCCCGCCGACGGGGTCGCAGGCCGCCGCCCCGCCGATGGCCAGCGCGGCGACGGCCACGGCGGGCAGGGTTCGGTAGGCCCTGCGGCGGGCGGTGTGCGGTGCTCGGCGGTGCGACCTCTTGGCCCCCATGAGCGCCAGGGTGCCACCGCGGCATCGGACGCGGTAGCCCCCTTGCGGCCATCCCGTCGCGTTTCGGGCGCGCCCCGGCCGCGACCCGGCTGCCGCCCGGCGGGCACGGGGCTTTCGCCCCGGACCCCGGTGGCCCCTCCCCGCCCCTTCCCTGGCAGGGTTGGCCCTGGGGGCGCCTAGGCCGAAAGGGGCTCAGGGACGCGGGGAACTGCGCGAGCAACCTCCCCCGAGCTCTCAACTTCGATCGAGCAGGGGGGACCCCCATCGGTCCGCAACCGAACCCACTCACCCCCGGCGGGTTTCGGGAAGGGGTGGGGAGGGGCCAGGGTCCGGGGCGAAACGCCGGCCTCGCTCTGCTCACCCCCAAGGGGCTGAAGGAGCGTCAGGACCAGCGCCCAGTCCTCGCCATCAGCACCGCCGCCCCCACCGTCCCCGCCGTCGACGTACGCAGCACACTCCTCCCCAGGCGGTACGGCTTCGCGCCCGCCGCGGCGAACGTGGCCAGTTCCTCCGGGGAGACGCCGCCCTCCGGGCCGACCACCAGGACGATCTCACCCCGGTCGGGGAGGTCCGCCGTGGACAGGGCGGCCGAGCCCAGAGCGCGGTCCTCGTGCAGGACCATCGCCAGGTCCGCCTGCGCAAGGAGCGCCGCGACCTGCTTCGTCGTCATCGCCTCCCGTACGTCCGGAAAGCGCACCCGGCGGGACTGCTTCCCCGCCTCCCGCGCCGTACTGCGCCATTTCGCAAGGGACTTGAGGCCGCGCTCGCCCTTCCACTGCGTGATGCAGCGCCCGGCCTGCCAGGGCACGATCGCGTCGACGCCGGTCTCCGTCATCGTCTCCACCGCGACCTCGCCCCGGTCGCCCTTGGGCAGCGCCTGCACCACGGTGATCCGTACCGCCGGCTCGTCCTCGGTGGCGTGCGCCGTGACCCGTACGACCAGGCGGTCCTTGCCCTCGGCCGCGACGACCACCGCGTCCGCCCAGTTACCGGCGCCGTCGGTGAGGGTCACCTCCTCATCGGCGTGCAGGCGTTTGACGGAGACGGCGTGCCGGCCCTCCGCCCCGTCCAGGACGAACTCGCCGCCGCCCGGCACCTTGTCGACAACGAAGACCGGGGCGGTCATGACGCACTCCTCATGTTCTTCAGGTTCTGCAGATTCTGGGTCAACTCCGCTGCCGCGTCGTCGAGTTCGGAGGCCAGGACTTCGACGAGCCTGCCCGCCGGGAGCTCCCGGGCCAGACGGTGGCCCTGGCCCGCCCAGAGCGCCATGCCCTGGGGGTCGCCCGCCTCGGCCGCCGCCTTGCGCAGACCCGCGGTGAGCTGGTGCACCTGCGGATACGCGGCGGGGGCGTACGGCCCGTGCTCCCGCATGAAGCGGTTCACCAGGCCCCGCGCGGGCCGCCCGGAGAACGCCCGCGTCAACTCCGTACGGACGAAAAGGGGGTTGGTCAGCGCCTGCTTGTGCAGCACGTTCGCACCCGACTCCGGGCACGCCAGGAACGCCGTGCCCAGCTGCGCCGCGTCCGCGCCCGCCGCCAGCACCGCCGCGATCTGCGCGCCCCGCATCAGGCCGCCCGCCGCCACGATCGGCAGCTGGACCGTCTCCCGGACGAGCCCGATCAGCGTGAGCAGCCCGATACCGGCCCCGCCGACCTGCGGATCGTCCCGGTACGTGCCCTGGTGACCGCCCGCCTCGATGCCCTGCACACACACCGCGTCCGCACCCTCCCACTGCGCGGCCTGCGCCTCCTGCGGGGTGGTCACGGTGACGATCGTGTACGTACCGGCCTTCGCGAACGCGTCGAACACCGGGCGCTCGGGGCAGCCGAAGGTGAACGAGACCACCGGCACCGGGTCCTCGCGCAGGATCGCCAGCTTGGCCTCGTAGTTGTCGTCGCCCCCGGTGTCGGCGTCGCCCAGCGGGGTCTCGTACCAGGAGGCCTCGCCGGCCAGTTGGTGGCGGTAGACCTCAAGGGCGGCGGGATCGGTGTGCGGGTCCTGCGGCATGAACAGGTTGACTCCGAAGGGCTGGTTCGTCAGCCCGCGCATCTGCTTGATCTCCTGGTACATGCCGTCGGCGGTCTTGTACCCGGCGGCCAGGAATCCGAGCCCTCCGGCCTCGGAGACGGCCGCGGCCAGCGCCGGACCGGAGGCGCCGCCCGCCATGGGCGCCTGCACGATCGGATACCGGCAGAGATCGGTCAAAGCCATGCCCGCATCGTGCCACGGCGTTGCTCTCGCACCGAATCGCCTGTCCCTCCCGGGGTGAGTAACCCCAGCCCCCCTTGCTCGGGGTGGGCACAACCGGAGCACGGTCTGCAGACCGAAGGTCTCGGGGGTTTGGGGCGCAGCCCCAAAAAAGGAAAGGGGGCCACGGGGATGCACCCCGTAGCCCCCTCCCACGGCTCAACGCCCGTTGAACGCGTCCTTCAGGCGGGAGAACAGCCCCTGCTGCCCCGGCTGGAACTGGCCCGTGGGGCGTTCCTCGCCGCGGAGCTTGGCCAGCTGACGCAGGAGGTCCTCCTGCGCGGGGTCCAGCTTGCCCGGGGTCATGACCTCGACGTGCACGATGAGGTCACCGCGCCCGCCGCCCCGCAGGTGCGTGATGCCGCGGCCGTGCAGCGGGATGGACTGGCCGGACTGGGTGCCCGGGCGGATGTCCACCTCCTCCATGCCGTCCAGCGTCTGCAGCGGCACCTTCGTGCCGAGCGCCGCCGCCGTCATGGGGATGGTGACCGTGCAGTGCAGATCGTCGCCGCGGCGCTGGAACACGTCGTGCGGAAGCTCGTGGATCTCCACGTACAGGTCGCCGGCGGGGCCGCCGCCGGGGCCGACCTCGCCCTCCCCCGCGAGCTGGATCCGGGTGCCGTTGTCGACACCGGCCGGGATCTTCACCGTGAGGGTGCGCCGCGAACGGATGCGCCCGTCGCCCGCGCACTCGGGGCACGGGGTCGGGACCACGGTGCCGAAGCCCTGGCACTGGGGGCAGGGCCGCGAGGTCATGACCTGGCCCAGGAAGGACCGGGTGACCTGGGACACCTCGCCGCGGCCGCGGCACATGTCACAGGTCTGCGCGGAGGTGCCGGGGGCGGCTCCCTCGCCCGAACAGGTCGTACACACCACCGCGGTGTCGACCTGGATCTCCTTGGTGGTGCCGAAGGCCGCCTCGTTGAGGTCGATCTCCAGGCGGATCATGGCGTCCTGGCCGCGGCGGGTCCGCGAGCGCGGGCCGCGCTGCGATGCCGTGCCGAAGAAGGCGTCCATGATGTCCGAGAAATTGCCGAAGCCACCCGCGCCGAAGCCGCCGGCACCGCCGCCGCCCGACGACGACAGCGGGTCCCCGCCGAGGTCGTACACCTGCTTCTTCTGCGGGTCCGACAACACCTCGTACGCGGCGTTGATCTCCTTGAAGCGCTCCTGCGTCTTCGGGTCCGGATTCACATCCGGGTGGAGTTCACGTGCGAGGCGCCGGAACGCCTTCTTGATCTCGTCCTGTGATGCGTCGCGGCGCACGCCGAGTACGGCGTAGTAGTCCGTGGCCACTTACGACTCCGCCAGGATCTGTCCGACGTAACGTGCCACTGCGCGTACCGCTCCCATCGTTCCGGGGTAATCCATGCGGGTCGGTCCGACCACGCCGAGTTTGGCGACCGCCTCGCCGCCGGAACCGTAGCCGACCGATACGACGGACGTGGAGTTCAGTCCTTCGTGGGCGTTGTTCTCGTGCCCGATGCGTACGGTCATGCCCGATTCCTTGGCCTCGCCGAGCAGCTTGAGGAGCACGACCTGCTCCTCCAGCGCCTCCAGCACCGGCCTGATGGTCAGCGGGAAGTCGTGTCCGAAGCGGGTGAGATTGGCGGTGCCGCCGATCATCAACCGCTCCTCGGTCTCTTCGACCAGGGTTTCGAGGAGGGTGGCGAGGACCGTCGAAACGGTTCCTCGGTCCTCCGGTTCAAAGGACTCCGGCAGGTCCTGCACCAGCTGCGGCACGTCCGCGAAGCGGCGTCCCACCACCCGTGCGTTGAGCCGGGCCCGCAGGTCCGCGAGCGCGGCCTCGCCGAACGGCGCCGGGCAGTCGACCATGCGCTGCTCGACGCGGCCGGTGTCGGTGATCAGCACCAGCATCAGCCGGGCCGCGGCGAGTGAGAGAAGCTCCACATGCCGCACCGTGGACCGGGTCAGCGACGGGTACTGGACGACCGCCACCTGCCGGGTCAGCTGCGCGAGCAGCCGCACCGTACGGGCCACGACGTCGTCCAGGTCCACCGCGCTGTCCAGGAAGTTCTGGATCGCGCGGCGCTCCGGCGACGACAGGGGCTTGACGCCCGCCAGCCGGTCGACGAAGAGCCGGTAGCCCTTGTCGGTCGGGATCCGGCCGGCGCTGGTGTGGGGCTGGGCGATGAAGCCCTCCTCCTCCAGTACGGCCATGTCGTTGCGCACGGTCGCCGGGGACACGCCGAGGGCGTGCCGCTCGGTGAGGGCCTTGGACCCCACCGGTTCCTCGGTGCCGACATAGTCCTGGACGATGGCGCGCAGCACCTCGAGCCTGCGTTCACTGAGCATCGCGCACACCTCCAGTTGCCGTCCGTTTGGCACTCACTGTGTTCGAGTGCCAGCAATCCCCCGGCCAGTGTACGGCCGACCGGTACGCCCCTAGCAAGGGCGGCCGACCACGCTACCGTGCGGCGTCGCCGGTCGATTGCGGATAGCGTCGCGTCATGGACGTCAGTTGGGAAGAGTTCGGCTGGGAGCGCCTCGGCGACGGAGTCGGGCGCAGGCGCCTGCCCGTCTGGGACGCCACGGCCGCACTGATCGCCGGGGAGACCTCGCTCCTCTTGTACGACACCGGTGCGACGCTGCGCGAGGGCGCCGAACTCCGGGCGCAGGCCGAGGCCCTCTTCGGCCGCCGTGTGACCCATATCGCGCTCAGCCACCCCCACTTCGACCACGTCCTGGGCACGGCCGCGTTCTCCGGGGCCGAGGTGTACGGGGCGGTCGGCATCGAGCGGGCGCTGGTGCGCGAGGCGCTGCGTGACGACGCGGCCCGCCAGGGCGTGTCCACCGAGGACGCGGCCGAGGCGGCCGACCTGCTGGTGCTTCCGCACCACGCGGTGTGCGGCGAGTGGACGCTGGACCTGGGCGGCCGTCAGGTGCTGCTCGCCAATGTCGGCCCCGGTCACAGCGGCCACGACCTCGCGGTCCTGGTCCCGGCGACCGGCGGCTCGCCGGAGATCGTCTTCTGCGGCGACCTGGTCGAGGAGTCGGGCGAGCCCCAGGCGGGCTCCGACGCGGTGACCTCGCGCTGGCCGACCGCCCTGGACCGGCTGCTCTCGCTGGGCGGCGAGGACGCGGTGTACGTGCCGGGGCACGGGGCGGTGGTGGACGCGGCCTTCGTACGGGGTCAGCGGGACCAACTCGCGGCGCGGTTCGGCGTGTTGTAACCCCGGCGCCGGTCCGTCCCGGCCACCCCCGGACAATGGGGCCGATGCGCGGCTACAGCCCCGATCTCACGCCGCCCTGGCTGCATCTCCCGGGGGGCCGACCCCCGGCCCCCCGGCCGCAGCCCCGAATAATGGGGCCCATGCGTAGCTACAGCCCTGATCTCACGCCGCCCTGGAAGAAGAAGCAGGCGCCCGTTCCCGAGGTGCCTGCCGAGGTCGACCTCGTCGTCGAGGAGGTCTCCACGGGATTCTGCGGAGCCGTGATCCGCTGCGAGAAGACCGCCGAGGGGCCGACGGTCACCCTGGAGGACCGCTTCGGCAAGCACCGCGTCTTCCCGCTCGCACCCCGCGGCTTCCTCCTGGAGGGCAAGGTCGTCACGCTCGTACGCCCCTCCGCGTCCGCCCCCGCAGGGCCCGCCCGTACGGCCTCCGGATCGCTGGCCGTGCCGGGGGCGCGGGCCCGGGTCGCGCGGGCGGGGCGGATCTATGTCGAGGGGCGCCACGACGCCGAGCTCGTGGAGCGGGTGTGGGGGGACGACCTCCGGATCGAGGGCGTGGTCGTCGAGTACCTGGAGGGCATCGACGACCTTCCGGCGATCGTGGCCGAGTTCGCGCCCGGGCCGGATGCGCGGCTGGGGGTTCTGGTGGACCACCTGGTCCCGGGCTCGAAGGAGTCCCGCATCGCGGCGTCCGTGACGCATCCCGATGTGCTGGTCGTCGGTCACCCGTACATCGACGTGTGGGAGGCGGTGAAGCCGGCGTCCGTGGGGATTGCGGGGTGGCCGGTCGTGCCGCGGGGGCAGGACTGGAAGACGGGGGTCTGTCGGGCGCTGGGGTGGCCCGAGAACACGGGGGCGGCCTGGCAGCGGATCCTTTCGGGGGTGCGGTCGTACAAGGACCTGGATCCGTCGCTGCTGGGTTCGGTGGAGCACTTGATCGACTTCGTGACTGCGCCGTAGCCCTCCGGGGGGGCTGGGTGCTGGGGCCGGGCGGGGTGCCACGGGGCTCCGGTGCGGGCCAGCACCGACCCTGCCAGGGGCGCGGGGAACTGCGCGAGCAACCCGGCACGGCCCGCGGCCGAAGGCGGGTTTTAGGGGCGCGGGGAACTGCGCGACCAGCCACCCACGGCCCGAGGCCGAAAAGGGGTTAGGGGCGCGGGGAACTGCGCAAGCAGCCCCGCCCCGCTCAGTCCACCAAGTCCCGGACCACCGCATCCGCCAGCAGCCGACCGCGCAAGGTCAAAACCGCCCGCCCCGCCGCGAAGGACGCCGCGTCCAGCAGCCCCTCCTCCGCCGCGCGGCGCGCCGCCGCCAGGCCCGCCGGGTGCAGCAGGGTCAAGGGGCAGCCCTCGCGCAGGCGGAGTTCCAGGAGGATCCGCTCCACCCTGCGGTCCTCCGGGGCCAACACCTCCCGCCCCGCGCCGGGGGAGCGGCCCGAGGCCAGGGCCGCCGCGTACGCGCCCGGGTGCTTCACGTTCCACCACCGCACCCCGCCCACGTGGCTGTGCGCGCCGGGACCCGCCCCCCACCAGTCCGCCCCGCGCCAGTACAGCTCGTTGTGCAGGCAGCGCCCGGCGGGCGTCGTGGCCCAGTTCGAGACCTCGTACCAGGAGTAGCCCGCCGCGCCGAGGACCTCGTCCGCGATCAGGTACCGGTCCGCGTGCTCGTCGTCGTCAGTCATCGGCACCTCGCCGCGCCGGATGCGGCGGGCGAGCTGGGTGCCCTCCTCCACGATCAGGGCGTACGCGCTGACGTGGTCCGGGCCCGCGCCGACGGCCGCGTCGAGCGAGGCCCGCCAGTCCTCGTCGCTCTCGCCCGGGGTGCCGTAGATCAGGTCCAGGTTGACGTGGTCGAAGCCCGCCGCGCGGGCCTCCGCGACGCATGCCTCGGGCCGGCCCGGCGTGTGCGTACGGTCGAGGACCTTCAGAACGTGCTGCCGGGCGCTCTGCATGCCGAAGGAGATCCGGTTGAAGCCGCCCGCCCGCAGCTCCGCGAGATACGCCGGGTTCACCGACTCCGGGTTCGCCTCGGTCGTGACCTCCGCGTCCTCGGCCAGGCCGAACTCGTCCCGTACCGCCGCCAGCATGCGTACCAGATCGGCCGCCGCGAGCAGCGTGGGCGTGCCGCCGCCCACGAACACCGTCCGCACCGGGCGGGGGTCCTCGCCAAGCACCTTCCGGGCCAGGCGGATCTCCTCGACGACCATGTCCGCGTAGTTGTCGCGGGAGGCGAGGACGCCGCCCTTGCCCACCAGCTCGCTCGCCGTGTACGTGTTGAAATCGCAGTAGCCGCAGCGTGTCGCGCAGTACGGAACGTGCAGGTAGAAGCCGAGCGGACGCTCCCCGGCGCCTTCCAGGGCATGGCGGGGCAGCGACCCGTCCTCGGGCATGGGCTCACCATCGGGCAGTACGGAAGGCATGCCCCCATTGTCCGCCACCCCCGCCGTTCCCTTGACCGCCCCGGAGCCATGCCCGCACGGGCACCCCGCCAGGGGCAGCCCGAACGCCCCACTACTGGGGACCGGCCCGGCGTGCGGGCCGGGTCAGTCCGCCCGGAGGACGAGGAGTGCCAGATCGTCCGCGGGCGGGGCCTCGCCGAAGTCGTACACCGCCTGCTTGATCCGGCCGGCCACCCCGGACGCGGTCAGGCCGACGCAGCCGGACAGTTCCGTGGCGAGCCCGTCGGCGTCGTCGAACATGCGCGGGCCGGAGCGGCGCTCGGTCACCCCGTCCGTCACGCACAGCAGGGTGTCGCCCGAGGTCAGGCGCAGGCTCTCGCTCTCGTAGCGGGCGCCCTCGACCACGCCGAGCAGGACCTGCGGGACGGCGGCCGCCCGGACCGAGCCGTCGGGCCGAAGGAGCAGGGGCAGCGGGTGTCCGGCGCTGGCCAGGGTGCAGCGCACTCCCCGGGCGTCCGGCACCAGCTCTCCGTACAGCAGGGAGAGGAAGCGGGCCTGCGGTCCCTCGGCCTCCCCCACGTGCTCGGCCGTCGCGAGGCGGACCGCCGCCTCGGCCGCCTCGGTGGCGTCGTCGACGAGCAGCTGGTTGAGCCGGTCCAGGACCTCGTGCACCGCGTACCCCTCGCGGGCGAGCAGCCGCAGCCAGGGCCGGGCTAGGCCGGTGACCACGGCGGCTTCGGGGCCGCTGCCCTGGACGTCGCCGAGTGCGAAGCACCAGCGTCCGTCGGCGCCGGGGAAGACGTCGTAGAAGTCGCCGCCGGCCAGCGCCTCGTTGCTCGGCTCGTAGACGAAGGCGCTGTCGATGCCCGGGATCTCGGCGACCCGGGTGGGCAGCAGGCCGCGCTGGAGCACCCTGCTGATGGTGGCCTGCCGGGTGTACTGGCGGGCCGCACCGATCGCGAGGGCCACCCGGCGCAGGAAGTCCTCGATGAGGCCGGTGACCTCGTCGGGGATGCGCGACAGGCCGGCCCGGCCGAGCAGCAGCACGCCCACGTCGCTGCCGCCCGCGACCAGGCGGTACGCGAGCGCCGCGCCGTCCGCGCCGAGCTCGGGCGTCCGGGGCCAGGGCATCGGCACCGGGCCGCCGCGGGCGGAGGCGGGCAGCCGGGGCGGCTCCTTCTCGACGGCGGCCCGCAGTGGCTCCATGGCGGCTTCCTTGGCGTGCCAGACCCTGGCCAGGCGGGGCGCGGTGAGCGGGCCGCCCGCGTCCTCGTCGAGCCAGATCGCGCACCAGTCGGCGAGCCGGGGCACCAGGAGCTGGCCGGCCAGGGCCGCGATCATGTCCTCGTCGAACTGTCCGGCCAGGAGGTCGGAGGCCTCGGCGAGGAAGGAGAGGGCACCCCGGTTGACCCAGTCGCGGTCGTGCCGGCGCGGCGTGCGGTGCGGGGCCGGGGCGAGGATCTCGGCGGCGCGCAGGCCGCGTTGGAGGAGCTCGTCCCGGTGGCTGTCGGGTTGCCCGGCCGGCTCGCCGGCGTCCGCGGCGAGGCGGGCCCAGACGGTCTTCAGCCCGCTGCGGTAGGTGATGCCCCAGCATTCGGCGAGGGCGGCGACGACATGGAGGCCGCGTCCGTACTCGCATGCCGCGTGCTCGTCCCGGGCCCGGTGCGGTTCGCTGCGTACCGCACGGGAGGGATGGCGGTCGGAGACCTCGATGACGAGGGCGGCCGGTTCCTGGCCGTCCCCGCACTCCAGGCGGCACAGCACGTCGACGGTGGTGCCCGCGTGCACGACCGCATTGGTGACCAGCTCATTGACGAGGATGGCCGCGTCGTATGTGAACTGCTCCGAAAATTCGGGTAGTTGACCCGATACCGGCGGGCCGAGCCCGGCCCAGTCGGCAAGCGCGGCCCGTATGAACCGCCGGGCGGCCCCGGGGGCGAGCGGATTGCCGGGCAGGCTGGTGCGGGAGGTCGGGCAGGCACCGGGCTTCGCCGCGGCGGACCGCACCTGTCCGCCCTCGGCGGGGTCGTAGGAAGTCGGAGGATACGGCCGGTTCATGCTCCCTCGCTGCGCTGGTAAGGGTCCCACGGTGCGGCTCCTGACCGGTTCTCGCGAATGCGCCGCTCACGACACCGACAGAGTGACAGACTGAGCGGGCCCATAAGCACCGAGTCACCGAAGTGGGCCTGCATGAACAAAGACAGTGGTATGCCACCGGACGAGGGCGGCTGGGTCCGCGCCTCGGAGCTCCGTCCCCTGATCGCGGCGATGACGGCCCTGCGTGACGGCGACTTCCGGGTGCGACTCCAGGAAGTCCACGACGGAGTGCCGGCCGAACTGGTCGGGCTCTTCAACCAAGTGGCCGTACGCAACCAGCATTTCACCGACGAGCTGATGCGGGTGCGCCGCGAGGTGGTCCGGCACGGGCGCCTCGACGAGCGGCTCGCGGCCAGCCCCGGGCAGGGCGCCTGGACGGCCGGTATCGGCCATGCGAACACGCTGATCGACGCCCTGGTGGTGCCGGCGGCGAACGCGACGCGGGTCCTGGACGCGGTGGCGGGCGGTGATCTGACCCAGCGGGTCGATCTGCACGACGGCAACCGGCAGCTGCGCGGCGATCTGCGCCGGCTCGGCCGGGCGGTCAACAAGATGGTCGACCAGCTGTCGCTGTTCACCGGCGAGGTGACGCGGGTCGCGCGGGAGGTGGGCACCGAGGGGCGGCTCGGCGGGCGCGCCAAGGTGCAGGGCCTGAGCGGGAGCTGGCGCGATGTCACCGAAGCCGTGAACACCATGGCCTCGCGCCTCACCGCGCAGGTCCGCGACATCGCGGCGGTGACCACGGCGGTGGCCCGCGGCGATCTGACCCGTACGGTCACGGTCGAGGCGACCGGCGAGCTGCTCGAACTGAAGCTGACCGTGAACACGATGGTGGACCAGCTCTCCGCCTTCGCCGACGAGGTCACCCGCGTGGCCCGCGAGGTCGGCACCGAGGGGCAGCTGGGCGGCCGGGCGCAGGTGCGGGGCGTGTCCGGCGTCTGGAAGGACCTCACCGACAACGTCAACTTCATGGCCTCCAACCTGACGTCCCAGGTACGCAACATCGCCCAGGTCACCACCGCCGTCGCCAACGGCGACCTGTCCCAGAAGATCACCGTCGACGCGCAGGGCGAGATCCTGGAGCTCAAGTCGACGATCAACACCATGGTCGACCAGCTCTCCGCCTTCGCCGACGAGGTCACCCGCGTGGCCCGCGAGGTCGGCACCGAAGGCAACCTCGGCGGGCGCGCCCAGGTGCGCGGGGTCTCCGGGGTCTGGAAGGACCTCACCGAGAACGTCAACTTCATGGCGGACAACCTGACCTCTCAGGTCCGCAACATCGCCCTCGTGTCGACCGCCGTCGCCCAGGGCGACCTCGGCAAGAAGATCACGGTGGAGGCGAAGGGCGAGATCCTGGAGCTCAAGTCGACGATCAACACCATGGTCGACCAGCTCTCCGCCTTCGCCGACGAGGTCACCCGCGTGGCCCGCGAGGTCGGCACGGAAGGCAACCTCGGCGGTCAGGCCCAGGTGCGGGGCGTGTCCGGCGTCTGGAAGGACCTCACCGACAACGTCAACTTCATGGCCTCCAACCTGACGTCCCAGGTACGCAACATCGCTCAGGTCACCACCGCCGTCGCCAACGGCGACCTGTCGAAGAAGATCACCGTGGATGCCCGGGGCGAGATCCTGGAGCTGAAGGACACCGTCAACACGATGGTGGAGCAGCTGCGCGCCTTCGCCGACGAGGTCACCCGCGTGGCCCGCGAGGTCGGCACGGACGGCCGGCTCGGCGGGCGAGCCCAGGTGCTCGGCGTGTCGGGCGTGTGGAAGGACCTCACCGACAACGTCAACTACATGGCGGACAACCTCACTTCGCAGGTGCGCAACATCGCACAGGTCGCCACGGCGGTGGCCCAGGGCGACCTGTCGAAGAAGATCGACGTGGACGCGCGCGGCGAGATCCTGGAGCTGAAGACCACCATCAACACGATGGTGGACACGCTGTCCTCGTTCTCCTCGGAGGTCACCCGGGTGGCCCGCGAGGTGGGCTCCGAGGGGCAGCTCGGCGGCCAGGCGAGGGTCGAGGGCGTGTACGGGACGTGGAAGCGCCTGACGACCAACGTCAACGAGCTCGCCCTCAACCTCACCACCCAGGTCCGGGCGATCGCCGAGGTGGCCTCGGCCGTCGCCCAGGGCGACATGTCCCGCTCGATCACCGTGGAGACCCGGGGCGAGGTCTCCGAGCTGAAGGACAACATCAACCTGATGGTGTCCAACCTGCGCGAGACGACCCGCGCCAAGGACTGGCTGGAGTCCAACCTGGCCCGTCTGGCCGGGCTGATGCAGGGCCACCGGGACCTGATGGAGGTCGCCGACCTGATCCTGCGCGAGCTGACCCCGCTGGTGAACGCGCAGTACGGCGCGTTCTTCCTGGCGGACCCGGACGGCGACGGCACCCCGGCCCGCACCACCAGCGCCACCAAGGGGCTCGCCTTCATCGCCGGGTACGGCTCGGCGCAGGGCGCGACGGTGGACACGACCGGCATGCCGGGGCACGGTCTGGTCCGGCAGGCGGCCCTGGAGAAGAAGCGGATCCTCCTGGAGGAGGCCCCGCCGGACTACATCAAGATCAATTCGGGGCTCGGCGAGGCGTCGCCCGCCAGCGTCGTCATCATCCCGATCCTCTTCGAGGACAAGCTGCTCGGCGTGATCGAGCTGGCCTCCTTCTCCCGCTTCTCCGACGTCCACCTGGCCTTCTTCGACCAGTTCGTGAACACCATCGGCGTCGCGATCAACACCATCATCGCCAACTCCCGCACCGAGTCCCTGCTGAGCGAGTCCCAGCGGCTCGCCGTCCAGCTCCAGGAGCGCTCGGACGAACTCCAGCGCCAACAGGCCGAGTTGCAGCGCTCGAATGCCGAACTGGAGGAGAAGGCCGCCCTGTTGGCGACCAGCTCCCAGTACAAGTCCGAGTTCCTGGCGAACATGTCGCACGAGCTGCGCACCCCGCTCAACTCGCTGCTGATCCTCGCCCGGCTGCTCTCCGACAACCCGGACGCCCATCTGTCCGACCAGGAAGTGCAGTTCGCCACCACCATCCACCGCTCGGGCTCCGACCTCCTCCAGCTGATCAACGACATCCTGGACCTGTCGAAGATCGAGGCGGGCCGCATGGACGTACGGCCCAAGAAGCTCCCGCTCATCAAGGTCCTGGACTACGTCCACGCCACCTTCCGCCCCATCACCCTCGACCGCGGCCTCGCCTTCGACGTGGCGGTGGGCGAGGACGTGCCGCGCGAGATGTACTCCGACGAGCAGCGCCTCCAGCAGATCCTGCGCAACCTGCTGTCCAACGCGATCAAGTTCACCTCGTCGGGCCGCGTCGAGCTGCACGTCAGCCGCATCAAGGACCCGGAGAACGGGGTACTGCGCGGCTCCGACGACCTGATCGCCTTCGCTGTACGGGACACCGGCATCGGCATCGCGCCCGAGAAACTCCCGGTGATCTTCGAGGCGTTCCAGCAGGCCGACGGCACCACCAACCGCAAGTACGGCGGCACCGGCCTCGGCCTGTCCATCAGCCGCGAGATCGCCGGGCTGCTCGGCGGCCGCATCATCGCCGAGAGCGAGCCGGGCCAGGGCTCCACCTTCACCCTGTACGTCCCCGTCCTCTACCCGGGACACGTGCCCAGCGAGGCCGAGCAGCAGGGCCCCGAGCTCACCCTCGACACCTCCGACCGGCTCTCCGACGACCATCTCCTGCTGCCCGACCAGGACGACGGCTGGCCGACGGCCAACAAGCTGGAGGAGTGGAAGCGGGGCCGTGCCGGGCAGGTCCTGCCCGGGCGAAGGGTGCTGATCGTCGACGACGACATCCGCAACGTGTTCGCGCTCACCCATGTGCTCGGCCGGGTCGGCATGCCGGTCCTGTACGCGGAGAACGGACGGGAGGGCATCGAGACGCTGGAGCGCACCCCCGACATCGAGCTCGTCCTGATGGACATCATGATGCCGGAGATGGACGGCTACGAGACGATCGAGGCCATCCGGCGCAGCCCGCTCTGGAAGGACCTGCCGATCGTCGCGCTCACCGCGAAGGCGATGCCCGGCGACCGGGAGAAGTCGATCGCCCAGGGCGCCAACGAGTACGTACCCAAGCCCGTGGATGTGGACCTGCTTCTCGGCGTCGTCTGCGCGCTCCTGGATCCGGAGAACCAGGCCGGGCCGGCCGGCACCACCCCGTCCGTACCGGAGCAGTCGAGCGGCACCGGGGAGTCCGCGACTGCACCACCGAGCGCGTGAGGCGACCTGGCATGAGCACAGAGGCACCACCCGGCGAGCGGGCGAGCATCCTGCTCGTCGACGACATGGAGGACAACCTGGTCGCCCTGGAGGCGGTCCTCGGCTCCCTCAACGAGCCGCTGGTGAGGGCGCGTTCGGGCGAGGAGGCGATGAAGGCGCTGCTGCGCCGGAAGTTCGCGGTGGTGCTGCTCGATGTGCGGATGCCGGGCATGGACGGCTTCGAGACGGCGTCCAACATCAAGCGCCTGGACCAGACGAAGGACGTGCCGATCATCTTCCTGACCGGCACGGACGGCGACGACGGCTATGCGTTCCGCGGCTACGCCACGGGCGCGGCGGACTTCCTGACCAAGCCCTTCGACCCCTGGGTGCTGCGTGCCAAGGTCAACGTGTTCCTCGAACTGCACCGCAAGAACCGGCAGTTGGAGCGGATGCTGGCCGGCGAGCAGAAGCAGTTCGACCAGATTTCCGCGCGCCTCTCCGCGATCGAGGACGAGCTGGCCCGGGGCCGGCTGGCCGAGGTGCCGGAGCTGCGTCACCAGATGGCCCGCCTGGAGGACGCCCTGCGGGCCCTGAGACGGGCCCGCAGTCTTCCTTGAGCAGGCTCAGGCCTCGCGGGAGCCCGCGTACATCTCGTCGATGAGAGCCCGGTACTGGCGCTCGACGACCGGCCGCTTCAGCTTGAGGCTGGGCGTCAGCTCGCCGTGCTCCACGTCGAGGTCGCGCAGGAGCAGCCGGAACTTCTTGATCGTCTGCCAGCGCTGGAGGCCCTCGTTGAGGCGCTGGACGTAGCCGTCGACCATCTCCACGGTCTTCGGGGAGGCCACGACCTCGGCGTACGAGCCCTGGATGCCCTGCTCCTTGGCCCAGCCGAGGATGGTGGGCTCGTCAAGGGAGATCAGCGCGGTGCAGAAGTTCCGGTCGGCGCCGTGCACCAGGATGTTGGAGACGAACGGGCAGACCGCCTTGAACTGGCCCTCGACCTCGGCGGGTGCGATGTACTTGCCGCCCGACGTCTTGATCAGGTCCTTCTTGCGGTCGGTGATCCGCAGGTAGCCGTCCGCGGACAGCTCGCCGATGTCGCCGGTGTGGAACCAGCCGTCGGGCTCCAGGACCTCGGCGGTCTTCTCGGGCAGCCCGTGGTAGCCCTGCATGATGCCGGGGCCGCGCAGCAGGATCTCGCCGTCGTCCGCGATCCGCACCTCGGTGCCGGGCAGCGGCTTGCCGACGGTGCCCGTGCGGTAGGCCTCGCCCGGGTTGACGAAGGAGGCGGCCGAGGACTCGGTGAGTCCGTACCCCTCCAGGATGTGGATGCCGGCGCCGGAGAAGAAGAAGCCGATGTCGGGGGCGAGCGCGGCCGAGCCGGAGATGCAGGCCCGCAGCCGTCCGCCGAACGCCTCGCGGATCTTGCTGTAGACGAGCGCGTCGGCGACCTTGTGCTTGGCCGAGAGCGCGAAGGGGGCGCCGGGCCGGCCGGTGCGGCGGAAGTTGTCCTGGCTGACCTTCGCGTACTCGCGGGCCACCCCGGCCGCCCACTGGAAGATCTTGTACTTGGCTCCGCCGCCCTCGCGGGCCTTGCTCGCGACGCCGTTGTAGACCTTCTCGAAGATGCGGGGCACCGCGGCCATGTAGGTCGGCTGGACCACCGGCAGATTCTCGATGATCTTGTCGATGCGGCCGTCGACGGCCGTCACGTGCCCGACCTCGATCTGGCCCGAGGTGAGCACCTTGCCGAAGACGTGCGCGAGCGGCAGCCACAGGTACTGCACGTCCTCGCCGGTCACGAGGCCGGTCGCGGCGATCGCCTTGGCCATGTACGACCAGTTGTCGTGCGGCAGCCGCACGCCCTTGGGCTTGCCGGTGGTGCCGGACGTGTAGATGAGCGTGGCGAGCCGGTCGGCGGTGATGGCCGCGATCCGCTCCTTGACCGCCTCGGGGTTCTTCTCCAGGTGGGCGGCGCCGCGTGCCTCCAGGTCGGCGAGGCTGAGCACCCAGCCCTCCGGGTCGCCCTCGGCCGCCTCGGCGCCGGCCGGGTCGACGACCACGACGTGCTTCAGGTTCGGCAGCTCGGCACGGCGCTCGCGGGCCTTGGCCAGCTGGGCCGCGTCCTCGGCGATCAGGACCCGGCTCTCGGAGTCGGCCAGGATGAAGGCCGACTCCTCGGCGTTGGTGGAGGGGTAGATCGTGGTCGTGGCGGCGCCCGCGCACATCACTCCGAGGTCGGCCAGGATCCACTCGACGCGGGTCGAGGAGGCGAGCGCGACCCGCTCCTCGCCGCGCACCCCGAGGTCGATGAGGCCCGCGGCGATGGCGTAGACCCGCTCGGCGGCCTGGGCCCAGCTGAGCGACTTCCACTCGTCGGGGGCCTGCCCCGCACCCGGCACGGGGTAGCGGTAGGCCTCCGCGTCGGGCGTGGCGTCCACGCGCTGGACGAAGAGGGCCGCCACGGACGGCGGCCGATTCTCGATCAAGGTCTGTGTGTCGCTCACGACGTCCTCCGGGCTGGCCTGCGGCAAGGCTGCGCGACTGGTTGGTTCTCCGGGTGCTCTGGCTGTCCGACGCTTGTTTAACTGGCGAGTAACCATCGGGCCGTGATCAGAGTAGAGCGCCGCCGCCCGGCGCGTAAGAGGCAACGGAGAGTGGTTTCATAACGAACGGACCCCCGTGCGAAGGCGCGGGGGTCCGTTGTGGCGGTGGTGCAAAGAGCCGGTGATCGAGGACTGATCGAGGGCGTACTACTTCTTCTTGGCGCCCGAGTCGTCGCTGGAGAGCACCGCGATGAAGGCCTCCTGGGGGACCTCCACGGAGCCCACCATCTTCATCCGCTTCTTGCCCTCCTTCTGCTTCTCAAGCAGCTTCCGCTTACGGGAGATGTCGCCGCCGTAGCACTTGGCGAGGACGTCCTTGCGGATGGCGCGGATCGTCTCGCGGGCGATGACCCGGGAGCCGATGGCGGCCTGGACGGGCACCTCGAAGGCCTGGCGCGGGATGAGCTCGCGCAGCTTGGCGACCAGGCGCACGCCGTAGGCGTAGGCCGCGTCCTTGTGGCAGACGGCGGAGAAGGCGTCGACCTTGTCGCCGTGCAGCAGGATGTCGACCTTGACCAGGCTGGCGGCCTGCTCGCCGGTGGGCTCGTAGTCGAGCGAGGCGTAGCCGCGCGTCTTGGACTTCAGCTGGTCGAAGAAGTCGAAGACGATCTCCGCGAGCGGCAGCGTGTAGCGGATCTCGACCCGGTCCTCGGAGAGGTAGTCCATGCCGAGCAGGGTGCCGCGGCGGGTCTGGCACAGCTCCATGATCGAGCCGATGAACTCCGACGGCGCGAGGATGGTGGCCCGCACGACCGGCTCGTACACGTCCGAGATCTTGCCCTCGGGGAACTCGCTCGGGTTGGTGACGGTGACTTCCTTGCCGTCCTCCATGACGACCCGGTAGACCACGTTCGGCGCCGTCGCGATCAGGTCGAGGCCGAACTCGCGCTCCAGGCGCTCGCGGATCACGTCCAGGTGCAGCAGGCCGAGGAAGCCGACGCGGAAGCCGAAGCCGAGCGCCGCGGAGGTCTCCGGCTCGTACACCAGGGCGGCGTCGTTGAGCTGGAGCTTGTCGAGGGCCTCGCGCAGGTCCGGGTAGTCCGAGCCGTCCAGCGGATACAGACCGGAGAAGACCATCGGCTTCGGGTCCTTGTAACCGCCGAGGGCTTCGGTGGCGCCGTTGTGCAGGCTGGTGATGGTGTCACCGACCTTGGACTGACGGACGTCCTTCACGCCGGTGATGATGTAGCCCACCTCGCCGACGCCGATGCCGTCGGACGGGGTCATCTCGGGGGACGAGACGCCGATCTCAAGGAGCTCGTGGGTGGCGCCGGTCGACATCATGCGGATGCGCTCGCGCTTGTTGAGCTGGCCGTCCACCACACGGACGTAGGTGACGACGCCGCGGTAGGAGTCGTACACCGAGTCGAAGATCATCGCACGGGCGGGCGCGTCGGCGACGCCGACCGGGGCGGGCACGTCGCGGACCACGCGGTCCAGGAGCGCGTCCACGCCGACGCCGGTCTTCGCCGAGACCTTCAGCACGTCCTCCGGCTGGCAGCCGATGAGGTTCGCGAGCTCCTCGGAGAACTTCTCGGGCTGGGCGGCCGGCAGGTCGATCTTGTTGAGGACGGGAACGATGGTGAGGTCGTTCTCCATGGCCAGGTACAGGTTGGCCAGCGTCTGCGCCTCGATGCCCTGGGCGGCGTCGACCAGAAGGACGGTGCCCTCGCACGCGGCCAGCGAGCGCGACACCTCGTACGTGAAGTCCACGTGGCCCGGGGTGTCGATCATGTTCAGGATGTGGGCCCGGCCCTGGCCGGGGCCTTCGGTGGGGGCCCACGGCAGGCGGACCGCCTGGCTCTTGATCGTGATGCCGCGCTCGCGCTCGATGTCCATGCGGTCGAGGTACTGAGCACGCATCTGCCGCTGCTCGACCACGCCGGTCAGCTGGAGCATCCGGTCGGCAAGGGTCGACTTGCCGTGGTCGATGTGCGCGATGATGCAGAAGTTGCGGATCAGCGCCGGGTCGGTACGGCTCGGCTCGGGCACGTTGGGAGGAGTCGCGGGCACGCAGGGTCCTGATTCTTGAGGCCCGCGGACAAATCGCGGCGCCTCGTCTCGGGTCGACGACGGTTCGATACGTAAGGAACAGCCTCTATCGTCCCACGCCTGCGGGCCTGTGCTCGGTTTGGGCCGGTCGAGGGGCGGCTGGTACCGTGGACAGCTGTGTCTCGTCACCCTTGTGGCGGCGGGCACGACCGAAGATCGAATCATCGAACCTGCAAAGGCTCTTTCGTGGCGAACATCAAGTCCCAGATCAAGCGGAACAAGACGAACGAGAAGGCGCGCCTGCGCAACAAGTCCGTCAAGTCCTCCCTGCGCACCTTCATCCGCAAGGCCAACGAGGCCGTCGCCGCCGGTGACGTCGAGAAGGCCACGGCTGCGACCCGCGCCGCCTCGCGTCAGCTGGACAAGGCTGTCTCGAAGGGTGTCATCCACAAGAACGCCGCCGCCAACAAGAAGTCGGCGCTGGCGCACAAGGTGGCCGGCCTCCAGGGCTGAAAACCCCGCTTCATCTGATCGACCCGCCCGACGGGACCAAGCGGCCCCTCTACCGCTCCCCGAGGGCACCCCAGTGCCGCGCGCGGACGCGTTCGCCACGCGGGCGCGGTGCTAGTGCCAGAAGTACCCGAAGGCCCCGTTGCCTCCTTCCCCAGGAGGAAACGGGGCCTTCGTGCTGCCCGGGGTCAGCGGTGGACGCGGCCGACCAGGTCGACGACCTCGCCGAGGAAGCCCTCGTCGAGCATGGTGGAGACGGCGGTGTCGCCCTCGTCGCGCAGCCCCGCGTCGTGGCAGGCCACCCCGACCAGATAGCCGCCGTCGAGCTCGAAGGTGGCGAAGGCCCACTCGCCGTGCGAGGCGGGCTCGCCCTGCGGGGTGAGCAGGGTGGTGGCCTCCGCGTCGAAGCCGAACTGGGTGAAGCCCATCCGCATGCCCTGGCCGAGCGCCTTGGTGTACGCCTCCTTCAGCGTCCAGGTGCGCACCAGGCGGCTCTGCTGCTCGGCCTCGTCGAGGGCGCCGAGCCAGCGGCGCTCGGCGGGGGTGCACAGGTGGCGCTGGACGGCGGAGTACTGGATGCGGCGGTCGGCGAGCTCGGTGTCGACGCCGACCCGGCCGCGCCGGTTCAGGCCCACCACCAGGAGGTCCCGGGTGTGGCTGAGGCTGACCTCGATCTGGTCGCAGCCGCGCAGATAGGGGCGCCCGCCCGCCTTGGAGGCGAGCTCGACGGTCTCGGGCGGGGTCTGCAGGGCGGCGCCCGCGGTGTACTTCACCAGGAGCCGGGAGGCCGCGAAGCGGTCGCGGGCCTCGGGGTCCTGGAGGTTGTTGAGGCGCTGCCAGTCGCGGGCGCCGAGCAGCGGGCGCAGCTGGGGGTCGGCGACGGCCGCGGGCAGCCAGTCGCGCCAGTTCGCGTGGACGACGACATGGCCGTGCCAGGCCATGGACTGCCGCACCCGGCTCCATGGGCTGTCGGGTCCCGGCATCAGAAGGGGTTCGGCGATGCCCGTCCTTGTGAGGGGGCTCATGGGGTACCTGCTTCCGCCAGAGGCGCGTCGTGAAGATCGAAACTGCGGCCGGCCCGAAAGCGCGCCAGCAGCTCCTCCGCGACCCGGTCGACGCAGTCCGGCGGCAACGGAGGAAGGGTGAGGCCGAGCCTGCGGCCGTAGCGGTGCAGGGCGAGCACCAGCCAGGCGGGGTCGGCGAGGAATCCGGCGGTGTGCCGGTGGCGCTCCCACACGGCGAGCGCCGCACCGGCCGCGACAAGCACGGAGTGCCGGTCGGCCAGGGCCGCGGTCGCGGGGCTCGCGAGCGCGGCCCGGTCGCCGGGTTCGATCCGGAGGCAGGCCTCGCGCACGGCGAGCAGGTCGGCATGAAAGGCGGCGGCCATCGCAGCGAGCACCTCGCCGTACGGTTCCGTGGCCGCCGATGCGGTGAGGCGGGCGGCGGACGCGGTCAGCGATGCGGCCAGGAAGTCGCCGCCGCCCGCGACTTCGAGGCCGCCGATGTCGAGGTGCGGTACGGGTTCGGTGCCGCGGAACAGGGCGGCGGGCGGCTCGGCCTCCTGGCCCCAGAAGTGCCGTGCCAGGATGGGCAGTTGGGGGATGACCACGGCCTGGCAGGAGGCGGTCCCGGCGTGGCCGAGACCTGCGGCGGGCAGGTCGCGCAGAAGCTTGGTGAGCATGCCCTGGTCGGTGTCGCGGCTGTAGCCGCCGGCCCCGAGCACGGTGGCGAGCTCCTCCAGGTCGTCCCTGAGCAGATCCGGTACGAGGTACTTGAGTTCGGCGGCGGCCAGGTGGGCCGCTCCCGGCAGCAGGGACAGGGCGCGCAGCACGGCGGTGGCCATGGCGTCGCCCGCGAGCAGATCCGCGAACACCCCTGCCAGGACGCCGCGTTGGCGCCTTCCCAGGGTTCCCTCGGCGAGCGCTGCCCGCACCGCGGCGCGCAGCACCGTGTCGACGGAGGCGATGACGGCGCCGGTGATGAGGGTGCGGTTGAGCTGGAACGTACGCAGGGACAGGCGTACGCCCGCGCCGAGTTCGCCGACCAGTGCGTCGCCCGGCACCTCGCACTCGTCGAACTCGTACCCGGCGAAGCGGCAGCCGCGCATGCCCGTGGTGGGCCGACGCTTGAGCAACTGGACGCCTTCCGGGGGGAGTTGAGCCGGGTCGAGCAGGAACACCGAGTGTGATGCGGGGCCCGGCGCCGGGTCGGTGCGGACGTAGGCGACGACGGCGCCGGCGCGTTCGGCGTTGATGACGACGTCCTTGCGGCCGTCCAGGACGAAACCGCCGGAGTACTCCATGGCGGTGAGTTCGCCGCGCAGCATGGCGGTGCCGTGGGCGAGCGAGCGGTGCACGATGGCCGCGCGGCCGCCCGACACAAGGAGCCGGGCCACGCTCTCGCGCTGCCGGTCGGACCCGGCGGCGAACACCGGGGCGGCCGCGAACAGCGAGGTGATGCCGTAGCCGAAGGCGAGTGCGACATCGCGGCGGAAGACCGGGCGCAGCATCCGCATCAGCTGGTCTGCGTCGCGCAGCCGGCCGCCGAGGGCGACCGGCACCAGCTCGGCGCCGAAGCCCTCCTCGTCGAGCAACTCCTCGGCCGCGCCCAGGAGTCGGCTGTCGCCGTCGGCGGCGAGCAGGGCGCGGAAGCCCAGCGGGTTGGCCGGGTCGCAGGGGTCGCCGAAGCGGAATTCGAGCCGCTCGGCGCGGCGGCGTACGTCCGGCTCTGCGGCGGCCCGGACGGCGGCGATGGGCATGGACTCAGCCTCCTTCGGCGGCGTACGGCGGCGCCGACGCGTACAGCGGGCGCAGTTCGCCGCGCAGATAGAGCTCGCGCATCAGCGAGCGGCGGACCTTGCCGCTGGTGGTGCGGCGGACGGTGCCGGGGCGGACCAGGACGACGCCGCCGAGCGAGGCGCCGAACTCCTCGTGCAGGCAGCCGCGGACGCGTTCGGCGAGGTCGGCGAGCTGGCCGCGGCTCCAGCCGGCGCCGCGGATCTCCTGGATGGCGACGATCTCCTCGCGTTCGGCGGGCGCGGAGAGCACCACGGCGGAGCCGAACGGAGCGCCGGACTGGGCGAGTTGGCGCTCGGCCTCCTGCGGGTGCAGGGTGCGGCCGTCGACGAGGAGGGCGTCCTTGATGCGGCCGGTGAGGTAGAGCTCGCCGTCGCGCAGCGCGCCGAGGTCGCCGGTGCGCAGGAAGCCGTACTCGCCCGAGGAGGTGGCGTGGCCGAAGGCGGCGGCGGTCTCCAGGGGGCGGCGCCAGTAGCCGTCGGCGACGGCCTCGCCGCGCACCCAGATCTCGCCGACGGCCCCCTCGGGAAGGACGGCCGAGCTGTCCGGGTCGACGATGCGTACGGTGACGCCGCGCGCGGGTCCGCAGCCGGCCAGGGTGCGCACCGGGTGGCCCGGCACCGGCGGTCTCAGCTCGCCGCGCTCCAGGCCTTCGGCGGACACGGTGGCCGGGGCGGGCGGCAGCCCGTCGGCGAGGCTGACCAGGAGGGTGGCCTCGGCGAGCCCGTACCCGGCGGCGAGCGCGCCGGGGCGCAGGCCCGCGGCGGCGAAGCGGTGGGCGAAGGCGCTGAGGGTGACGGCGGAGACCGGCTCGGAGGCGTTGACGGCGGTGACGAGGGCGCTCAGGTCCAGGCCCGCGAGGTCGTCGTCGCCGGCTTCGGCGAGGCAGCGGGCGTATGCGGAGTCGGGGGCGGCGGTGACGGTGACGCGGTGCCGGGCGACCTCGCGCAGCCAGCTCAGCGGGTCGGCGGCGAACAGGCGCTGCGGCATCAGGACGGCGGTGGCGCCGAGCCAGAGCGGGTGAAGGAGCTGGCCGATCAGGCCGAGGTCGTGGTGGAGCGGGAGCCAGCCGCCGATGCGGGCGTCCTCGTCGGTGCCGAGCGCGGTGCGCAGGCTCTCCATGGTGGCGAGCAGGTTGGCGTGGGTGACCTGGACGCCGCGCGGGGCGGCGGTGGACCCGGAGGTGTATTGCAGGAGTGCGGTGTCGGCGCCGGTCAGCGCGGGCGGCTGCCAGTCGGCGCCGTCGTCGGGGAGGCAGTCGACGGCCAGGCACACCACGGCCGAGCGCCCGGCCTCCGCGAGGCGCCGGGAGAGTTCGGGGGCGTGCGCGGACTCGGTGAGCATGACGGCGGCGTCGGTCTCGGCGGCGATCGCGGCGGTACGTTCGGCGGCGGCCCGCGAGCTGTCCGGCGGCGGCACGGGCACGGCGACGGCGCCCGCGTACAGGCAGCCGACGAGGGCGGCGACGGTGTGCGGGCCGCCGTCCATCGAGATCAGGACGGGCGCGCCGGCCGCGCGGCGGCGCAGCAGCGCGGCCGCGACGGACCTGGCCCGTACGTCCAGCTCCCGGTAGGTGCGGTGATGGGCGTTGCCCTCACCGTCCAGGCAGAGCAGAGCGGTCCGTGCGGCCCGGTCGGCGAACCGCGCCGCCAGTGCCTGCGTGAAGCTCTTCGCTGGGGTCATCCTCTGCTCCCTGGTGCTCGGACGGATGGTTGGTCCTCCTACTCTGTGCCTCGGCCCTAGACGGGTACTTGAAGATCAACTGTGCTGGGGCGGCCGGGCCGCTCATCCTCTGCGTCCGGGCACCTCGTTCAGCAGGTCCTGCAGGAGCAGGAGTTCCTGGCGGGTGAGCGGGACGTCGGGGCGCAGCCGCTCGGGGTGGCCCGGCGGCGGGCCGTCGTCGTCGGTGCGCAGCATCAGGCGGAACCCGCTGTCGAGCGAGCGCAGCCGGGCCCTGTTCCCGTCGGCGGCGGTCAGATACATGTCGACGCCGCCGTGCACCATGAGGGCTTCGCCCACGGGTCGCAGGAAGCGGCCGACGAGGCGGCGCCATGAGCCCTTGGGACGGCGGCGGGCGGAGCCGTCCGGTCCGTCCGGAACATCCGGGTTCTTCCGGCGGGCCATGTCAGAGAACACCTTCCGAGCTGGGATGTCCGTTCATGTTCACGTCACCTCTCCCTTCCCCTGGCCGCCGGACGGCGGCTGGGTGGAGGGAGGATGGGAGCGGCCACTTGAGCCGTGGTCGGGTTCTGGCTGAAAGGTGCGGGTGCGGAACCGCTCGTACCGGTCCGGAAACGGCATGTGCCGGATTAGTCTCAGCCCCGGGTCTTGGCCGCCGCCTACTGCATAATCGCTAACAACCGACCCATGATCCAGCACAACGGGGGGCACCATGGTGCGAGTTCTGATTGCCGAAGACATGCATATGCTGCGCAAGGCATTGGTGTCACTCATTGAACTGGAGTCCGACCTGGAAGTGGTCGCCGAGTTGTCGTCCGGTACGGACATCGTGCCGACCGCGATGGCCATGCGGCCGGATGTCGCCGTCCTCGACATCGACCTGCCCGGCACCGACGGAATCACCGCCGCCGCCAGGCTGCACACCTCGGTACCGGAGTGCCGCACGCTCATCCTGACCAGCCTGGGCAGACCCGGGAACCTCAGACGGGCGCTCGCCGCCCATGTCTCCGGCTTCCTTCCCAAGGACTCCGACCCCGACAGCCTCTGCGCCGCGATCCGCCAGGTGGCGGCGGGCGAGCGCGTCATCGATCCGCAACTGGCACTCGCCACGCTCGACTCCGGCCCCTCCCCTCTCACCGACCGCGAGCAGGAAGTGCTGCAGCTCGCCTCGGAGGGCATGGAAGCCGGCCAGATCGCGTCCCGGCTCCATCTGTCGTCCGGCACCGTGCGCAACTATCTGACCTCGGCCGTCAGCAAGCTCAACGCGCGCAACCGGGTCGATGCCATCCGTATCGCCCGCGAGGCGGGCTGGCTGCACTCGGTCTGAGTACCGGGCCGGAGCTGCCGCATCAGCCCCGGCCGAAACGTTCCTGCCGCCCCTGGTCTCAGGCTGCGAGGAGTTCGACCTCGGCCCTGAGCTCGAACCGGCCGTCGGGCCGCGGCCCCGCCGTGAGCCGGCCGTTCACCGCCTCGACGCGCGTCGTCAGGTTCCCGATCCCGCTGCCGCCGCCGAGCCGCGCGGCGAGCGAGGGATCTCCACTCTGGTCCGCCCCGTCGTTGACGAGGGTCAGCCGCACCGCGCCGGCCGTCCGCTCGACGGTGATCTCGCAGCACTCCGGCTTGCTGTGCCGCAGCATGTTGGTCAGGCCCTCGCGTACGAGGGTGGCGAGTACGGTCTCCACGTCGCCGGGGAGTTCACCGCAGTCGAGCCGGACGGTGGCGTGGATGCCGGCCCCGGCGAGCATGGCCATGGCGTGCTCGGCCTCGGCACTCAGACACATCCGCCGGCTTCCGCCCGCCACGGTACGGACATCGGCGAGCGCGTCATGGACGATGCCGAGCACCTCGGTCAGCTCGTGCCGCGCCTGCACCGGCTTGGCCTGCGCGAGGCGGCGTACCAGCTCGCACTTGAGGGTGATCGCCGAGAGGCTGAACCCGAGCAGATCGTGCAGGTCACGGGCGAACCGCAGCCGCTCGGTCGTCACCGCCAGGCGGGCGATCTCGGCGCGGGAGCGGTGCAGTTCGGTGGCGAGCTGGGCCATCCTGGTCAGCCCGAACACGACCACGGCACAGATCGGCGTGTACGCGGTCTCGTAGATCACGTCCTGCGTCGAGACGCCCACCGCGTACTGCGCGGCATCGCTCGCCACGGTGACCAGGACCAGAACCGGCCAGGCGGCGAGCGTGGGCAGGGCGAGCAGCGCCGATCCGGCGAGGAAGCCGGGGATGCCGGCCCAGGCCTTGCCGAACACCAGGAACGGCACGAACTGGAGCAGCGCCTGCGCCGCCAGCGCCCCGTACCGCACCTGTCCCCTCCAGCGCGGCCCCCAGGCGAAACGCCGGTGGAAGGACTCGGCGAGCTGGAGCGCGAGGCAGCCGAGCAGACAGAGTTCGACGGTGGGCAGCCCGCGCGCGTACGGCGCGTACGACCAGCCCTCGGCCGAGTACGACAGGAAGTAGCCGACAAGCACAGCGAGGGTGATCGCTCCCGCGGCCCGGGGCATCATGTCGGTGCGGCCCGGCCGGGCCGCCCTGCTCCGGTCACCGACGGCCGGGGTACGCCGCCGCGCCCTCGGCGCCTCGGCGTCCTGCCTCAGCGGGACGACCGCGCGCAGCCGGAACCAGCCGCGGCCGTCGGCGCCATGGGTGAGGCTGCCGCCGAGTTCCTTGAGCCGGGAGTCGAGCGCGGCGAGGCCGCCGCCCGGCTCCGGCCCGGCCGTACGGCCGCGGCCGACGCCGTCGTTGCCGAGCACCAGGACGGCGACGCCGCCTCCGCACTCGGTGCTGATCACGCAGCGCTCGGCCTTGCTGTGCCGCAGCATGTTCGTCAGGCCCTCGCCGAGCGCGGCGGCCAGCACGGTGTCCACGGGGGCGGGCAGGTCGCCGCAGCGGTGGCGCACGGTGGTGTCGATGCCGGCCGCCGAGAGCAACGGGAGCGCCGCGTTCGCCTCGTCCGACAGGGACATCTGGCGGTAGCCGCGACTGACCGAACGCACATCGGCGAGCGCCTTGCGCGAGGTGCGCAGCACCTCACCGACCTCCTCGTACGCCCTGGCGGCCTCCTGTGACGCGTCCGCGAGCAGCCGGTAGGCGAGTTCGCACTTGAGGGAGATCGCGGAGAGGCTGAGCCCGAGCACCTCGTGCAGGTCGCGGGCGAACCGTAACCGCTCCCCCGCGACCGCGAGCCGCGACAGTTCCTCGCGCGAGGCGTGCAGCCGGTCGATCATGTCGGACATCCGCGAGAGCCCGATGACGACCAGCGGAATCAGCACCGCCTCGATGCCCCCGTACACGAAGTCCCCGGCGTCGAAGCCGAAGTGGTCGAACAGCGCGAGCTCCCCGGCGACCGCACAGGCGAACAGCGGCCAGCCGAGGGCCGCCGGGAAGACCAGCACCGCCGAGGCCGCGAAGAACTCCGTCATCCCGCCCCACGCGGCCCCGAACGCAAGGATCGGCAGATAGGCGAGCAGGCCCTGGAGCACCCACGTCGCATACCGGTAGCGGCCGAGCCGAAGGATGAACCCCGGGAAGGAATGGACCAGTTGGAGCCCCATGATCGCGGCGAACCCGAGCACGGCGGCCACGGCGTGCCGCACCGTGGGGTGTTCGGCCCAGACGTGACTGCCGTCGATCACGAAGAAGCCGAGCAGCACGCCGGCGGTGATGGCGATCGCGGTACGCCGAGGCAGCGCCCGCCCGGCCCCGCGCCCCGCCGGGTCCCCGTCCGCCGGGTCCCGGCTCGCCCTGTCCCAGCCCGTTCTGCCGACTGCATCGGTCCTCAAGTGTCCCCCCGTGAGCTTGCTTCTTTGGCTGTTGGTGGTGCGTGCCGTGCGATGCGTCTGTTGGTGGTGTGGTGGTGTGGTGCGTGCTGCTCCGTCTTCAGACCGAGGCGAGGAGTTCGACCTCCGCCTTCAGCTCGAACCAGCCGTCGGGACGCGCCCCGGCTTCCAACCGGCCGTTCACCGCGTTGACCCGCGTGGTCAAATTCCCTATCCCGCTACCGCCGTTGACCTCGGAACCGAGGCCGGGCGGAGTGCCGCCGTCCACCCCGTCGTTGACGAGAGTGAGCCGCACCCCGGCAGCCGTACGCTCCGCCGTGATCTCACAGTGGGCGGCCTTGCTGTGCCGCAGCATGTTGGTCAGCCCCTCGCGCAGCATGGTGGCCAGCACGGTGTCGACATCCCCGGGCAGCTCACCGCAGTCGGTGTCGACGGTCGCCCGGATCCCGACGCCGGCCAGCATCGCAGTAGCACTCTCCGCCTCCGCGGTCAGACTCATACGCTGCCGCCCCTCAGCCACCGTACGAACGTCGGCGAGCGCCTGACGGGCGATCTGCAACACCTCGGTCAACTCCGCCTGCGCCTGCACCGGCCGACTCTGCGCAAGCCGACGCACCAGCTCGCATTTGAGGGTGATCGCCGACAGGCTGAAGCCGAGGAGGTCGTGCAGGTCGCGTGCGAAGCGGAGGCGTTCTGTCGTCACGGCCAGGCGGGCGATCTCCGTACGGGAACGGTGCAGTTCGGAAGCCAGCTGCGCCATACGGGAGAGGCCGAAGACGACCAAGGCGCAGATTGGCGTGTACGCCGCCTCGTAGATCACTTCCAGCAGCACGTTGCCCGCCGCGTACCAGGCCTCGGTGGTGACCGCGGTCATCAGGGCGACGGCGGGCCAGGCGGCCGGAGCGGGGAGAAGCAGCAGGGCCGAGCCTGCCACGAAGCCGGGCAGCCCGAGCCAGGAGTCGCCAAGGAACAGGTACGGCACGAACTGGATCAGCGCCATCACACCCAGCGTCCCGTACCGGAGTGCGCGGGTACTCCGGTTCACCTCGGCGAACCGCCGGTGGAAGCTCACCACGAGTTGCAGCCCGAGCAGGGCCAGCATGCAGAGTTCCGCACCGACCGCCTTGCCGGTCGGCAGCCGGAAGGACTGCACGATCACGGAGTTGGCGAGCAAGTAGCCGATCAGGACGGCCACGGCGATCCTGCCGGCCACCCGGGGCGCCACGGCAGCGTGGCCGAACCCGCGCGACCGAGCAGCCGTGTCCGACGGATGGTCGTGGTCGGCCCGGCTCGGGGGCGGCGCGGCCGCCGCGCCCGCATCGGGGCACTCGCGCTCCGGCACGGAGGCGGTGAGCCGAAAGCAACCGTCCTCGGCCGGGCCGTGGCTGAGGGTGCCGCCGAGCGCGCGGATCCGTTCGTCGAGGGCGGTGAGCCCGCCGTCCATGCCGCTTTTCGCCTGCCGCCCCGAGCGCCCCACGCCGTCGTTGGCGAGCGTCAGCAGCAAGGCGCCGTCACGCCGCTCGGCGGTGATCTCGCACTGCTCGGCCTTGCTGTGCCGCAGCATGTTCGTCAGGCCCTCGCGCAGCACGGTCGCAAGAACGGTGTCCACCGGTCCGGGCAGCACCCCCACGTCGAAGCGCAGAGTGGTCCGGATTCCAGCGGCCTCCAGCATCGACACCGCGGCGTCCGCCTCGCCCCGCAGCGACATCTCGCGATAGCCCCGGCTGACCGAACGCACATCGGCGAGCGCCTTGCGCGAGGTACGCAGAATGTGCGCCAGCTCCTCCTGAGCCTTCGCCGGCGAATCCGCGAACAGCCGGTACGCCAGCTCGCACTTCAACGTGATCGCCGACAGGCTGAAGCCGAGAACGTCGTGCAAGTCGCGTGCGAACCGCAACCGCTCCCCTGCCACCGCGAGCCGCGACAGCTCAGCACGGGACCGGTGCAGCTTCACGATCAGGTCCGACATCCGCGAAAGACCGACCACGATCAGGGCGATCAGAATGGCATCAAAGGTGCTGTAGAGAATGGTGACCGCGTCGTCCCCGTTGTTCACGATGCCCAGGAAGGTGGCAACGGTCACGGCGCCGAAGAGGGGCCGGCCGAGCAGTGCCGGGAACACCAGCACGGCTGACGCCGAGAGGAACGCCTGCATACCGCCCCAGGCATTCCCGACCAGCGTCATCGGGATGTAGGTGAGAAGCGCCTGGAGCACCCACGTCGCGTACCGATACCGACGGAGCCCCGGAAGGAACTCCGGGAAGGAATGGCTGAGTTGCAGAACCAGGATCGCACCGAAGCCGAATACGGCGCCGATGCGCTCCCAGAACGGCGGATGCTGGACCCACAGGAAAGCGCCGTCGATCACGAAGAAGCCGATCAGCACCCCCGCGGTGATGGCGATCGCCGTACGTCGCGGCAGCACAGTGACGTCGTCACCCGCCGGTTCCCCGGCCGCGCGGCCGACCGCATCGGTCCTCAAGTCTCCCCCATGAGCTTGCTCTTCTTCGGTTGTGGGTGGTGCATCGCGCGTAGACCGCGTCGTGGTGAGGCGTGTGAACGCCTTCCGGCAGGCTTGACGCCTTGACGCGTCAGGCGGCGGCCGCGAGGAGTTCGACTTCGGCCTTCAGCTCGAACCGGCCGTCCGGCCGGGCCCCCGCCTCCAGGCGGCCGTTCACCGCGTTGACCCGCGTGGTCAGATTGCCGATCCCGCTACCGCCGTTGACCTTCGAGTCAAGGCCCGGGGCGGCACACCCGTCCACCCCGTCGTTGACGAGCGTGAGCCGCACACCGGCTGCCGTGCGCTCCGCCGTGATCTCACAGTGGGCGGCCTTGCTGTGCCGCAGCATGTTGGTCAGACCCTCGCGCAGCATGGTCGCGAGCACCGTCTCCACCTCGCCCGGCAGCTCACCGCAGTCCGTGTCGACGGTCGCCCGGATCCCCACCCCGGCCAGCATCGCGGTAGCACTCTCCGCCTCGGCGGTCAGACTCATGCGCTGCCGCCCCTCGGCCACCGTACGAACGTCGGCGAGCGCCTGACGGGCGATCTGCAGCACCTCGGTCAACTCCGCCTGTGCCTGCACCGGCTTGGTCTGCGCGAGGCGTCGCACCAGCTCACATTTCAGCGTGATCGCGGAAAGGCTGAAGCCGAGGAGGTCGTGCAGGTCACGGGCGAAGCGGAGCCGCTCCGTCGTCACCGCCAGGCGGGCGATCTCCGTACGGGACCAGTGGAGTTCGGAGGCCAGCTGGGCCATGCGGGAGAGGCCGAAGACCACAAGGGCGCACATCACTGTGTAGAAGCCCTCGTAAATGATGTCCCAGGGCGCGTTGCCCGCCTGGTACAGCGCGACTTCGGTGGCCGCTGTTATGGCGACGATCAGCGGCCAGGCGACGGCGGTCGGCAGCGTCAGAAGGACGGCGCCCGCAACGAACCCCGGCAGCCCCAGCCAACTCGGGCCGAAGAAGCTCCAGGGCACGCACTGGAGCAACAGCAGTCCGGCGAGGGCGCCATGGCGCAACAGTCGCGCTTGGCGCGCAGACCAGGCGAATCGCCACTGGAAGGAGATCGCCAGCTGGAGCACGAGGGTGGCGAACATGCAGAGCTCGATCGCAACGGCCTTGCCGAGCGGCGGCCGGTAGGACATGGCGATCACCGAGTACGCCAGGAAGTAGCCCACCAGGACCGTGAACGTCATCGCGGCGGCCGCGCGCGGGACCATGTCCGGGTGGCCGAGACCCCGGCCAGGGAGCATCGGCTGATCAGCATCGCTCGCCTCGGGCGCAACGGGCCGCCCCGCACCGGACTCCTGTTCCGCGCGGGCGGGCAGGGGCACAACGGCTTCCAGGCGGTACCAACCCTGCCCGTCCGAGCCATGGGCCAGGGTGCCGCCGAGCTCCTGGACCCGGGAGTCGAGTGCGGTCAGGCCGCCATCCGCGCCGCCCTTCGGGAGCCGTGAGCGGCCAATGCCGTCGTTGGCCAGGCTCAGCACAGCCGTGCCATCCCGGCGTTCCGCCCGGATCTCGCACTGCTCGGCCTTGCTGTGCCGCAGCATGTTGGTCAGACCCTCGCGCAAGACAGTGGCGAGCACCGTGTCCACCGCGCCCGGCAGCTCTCCCCCGTCGAAGGTGAGCGAGGTACGAATGCCTGCCGCCGAGAGCATCGACACCGCCGCATGCGCCTCACCGGACAGCGACATCTCGCGATAGCCGCGGCTGACCGAACGCACATCGGCGAGCGCCTTGCGCGAAGTGCGCAGCACGTCGCCGAGCTCCTCCTGCGCCTTGGCGGGCGCGTCAGCAAACAACCGGTAGGCGAGCTCACACTTGAGGGAGACCGCCGAGAGGCTGTATCCGAGGACGTCGTGCAAGTCGCGGGCGAAGCGCAGTCGTTCGCCGGCGACCGCGAGACGGGAGAGCTCAGCACGGGACCGGTGCAGCTTGACGATCATGTCGGACATGCGGGAGAGCCCGATGATGGTCAGCGGGATCAACGCGCCTTCGAGGACGTTGTAGAGAACGGTGCTGGTATCGCGTCCGCTGTACAGGGCCCAACACGTGAGCACTCCGGCGCCGTAGAGCGGCCAGCCGATCACCGCCGGGAAGACCAGGACCGAGGAGGCAGTGAGGAACTCCGTCATCCCGCTCCACGCGGAGCCGAACAGGGCGATGGGTGCGTAGGCCAGGACCGCCTGGAGGCTCCAGGTCGCGTACCGGTAGCGGTGCAGGCCCGGCAGGAGCTGCGGAAAAGAGTGGACGAGTTGCAGACCCATGATCGCCACGAAGCAGAAGAGCGCGACCAGCCCCTCCCACCATGGCGGATTCTCGTTCCAGATGAAAACGGCGTCGATCACGAAAAAACCGAGGAGTGCGGCCGCGGTCACGGCTATTGCCTTACGCGGTGGAAGCACCACGCTGCCGACGTCCGCGGATATTCCTTCCGTACGGTCGACTACTTCTTCTTTCAACTGTCCCCCATGGTTCGTGGCGCCCGGTCAGAAGCACCTCTCCGGTCCGGATCATAGGTAATCCGGAGGCCGAATCTGTAGTGCTCGACCGGTTCTCACAGCCCGGCGGCACCTTTGAGATCCACCGCGGAGAGCATCCCGGCGGCGACCGCGTAGGCGCGGGCGGCCAGGACGACGGTCTGCGGCAGCGGAACATCGAGCGGTGACCGAAAATCGCCCCTCCCTCCCTGCAGATGGAGCAGCAGTCGTGGAGCGTCGGGTCCGTGCAGCTCGATGCGGTGGTCGCAGCCCTCGTACGAGAGCACGGGATCGCGTCCCGGCCTGCGCAGGACCGCTTCCTTCGGCACGCGGAGTTCGCCTCCGGGGGCGACCGGCGGCGGCCGGAACGACGCACGCGGTGAGAGCGGAACCACGCTCAGCAGCGGCGAGGCGCCGATCGCGAGGTGGCGCACGATCACGTGCTGGAGCGGGGCCAGGGCGTCGAGCAGTTCGCGCGAGTCCTCGTTCCACTCGTCCTCGGGCACGTCGTAGCCGGGAAAGCCGGGCACCACGTTGGCGAGCGACACCGGGCCCAGCTGCATCCGGCGCAGCGCCTCGCACAGCAGCGGCCCGGGGCGTTCCAGGTGCAGCTCCCCCCACGGCGTGCGCAGCACGGTGCTCTGGCCGAACAGCACCGTGACGTCCTCGCGCAGCGACCAGAACTCACCGAGTTCACGGGCCGCGAGGCGGTCGATACGCATGAGAGGGGGTCCTTCCACCGGCAGGGTGTGGTTCGCGTGTGACGTTCGGGTTCAGCGGGTTCAGAGGAAGAGCGGGACCGGGTTGAGGTCCTCGTACGCGGTCGGCGCGGCCAGTCTGCCGAGCTGCACCGGGACGTCGAAGAGGCGTCCGGGGGCGTAGCGGGCCCAGTGCGGTCTGAGTCCGGGCACTACAACCTTGACCACCGGCAGGCCGACGTCGGGCCGCGTCTGGTCGAGTACGAGGAGTTCCATCCCCTTGCCGCGCAGCAGCCCTACGACCGCTTCGATGTCCTCGTACAGGTCGTCGTTCGGAGTGTAGGGGTGCGTGTCCGGACCCGTCGGGGCGCAGTCCGCGGGGAGGAGATACGGGTGATCTTCCACCGTCGCCGTACGCAGCCATTCGCGTACGTCGGGGTCCTCGGCGGCCGCCCGGGAGACGCTGCCGTCGGGTGCCACCACGTGCGGCATCATCTGGTTCAGCTCGGTCAGGGCGCGGCGCAGCGCGATCGCGGGGTCGAAGTGGGCACCGAAGCCGAACATGATGTCCTGCCGCTGCCCGGGTTCGGCGCCGGCAATCCTCGACAGTGCGGCCATGACCGGAATGCCGAGGTCCGCGGTCAGGTCGAGCACCCACACTTCACGGTCCAACGAGGCGTGTACGCGCTTGAGTTCAGTGATCCATGGATCGTCGAACGCATCGACATCCACCGCTGGGTGCTGGGTGCGGTTGTACCACCACAGGGCCAGCGCGTCGCGCTCGACGAGTTCGAGGAAGCCCTGGAGCACGGCGTCCTCCACCGTTCCCCCGGCTGCGGTGCCGTTCGAGGTGGCCAGGCAGGAGAAGGCGCCGGGCGGCTGGGGTACGCCGTAGTAGAGCAGCGCGGTCGGGAGCAGCTTGTGCCGCTGCTCGGTCACCGACCACAGCGGCGTCCAGTCCGTCGATTCCTCTTCGTCGAAGGGGTCGGCGACGTGCTGGAAGGGTGCGTGGATCTCGTTCCAGTCGGCGCGGCCGATGTACTGCCGCTCGTCATAGAGCTGGACGGCGTTGGGATGGACAGCGTCCTCGATCAGTTCGCGATAGCTGCCACGGATCGTTGCCTCGCCCCCCTCGAAGTGGCCGGAGTGGCGTTCGAGAGCCTCGGCGAGAGCGCTGACCCTGGCCTGGATCTCGGTGGCACCCTTGCCTCCGCAGGAAGCGCGCAGTCCACCCCGTATCGCGCCAAGGCCCTGGGTGCCCGCAGCCGGGTTGAGGCCCGCGGAGAAGGAGTTGAAGAAAGCGGGGCCGCACTCGTTGCGGTCAATGCCACGCACCAGGCCGGTGACCGGGTCGACCAAGTGGCCGTATCGGTCGAGGAGTTGCTGTGGGGTGAGGCTGCGGTGGCCGTTTCCGTTGGTGTCCCGCTTGATCCGCGAACGCAGCACGACCGGAGCCTGCACCTGTGCGGTGGTCATCGCGGGCTCGCCGCAGCTCGGGCACTGCGGGCGGCGTACGACGGGGTGGAGTTCACCGGCCAGGGTGAGCCCGTCGAGCGTACGCAGCGCCTGCTGGCTCTCATCGCGGTATCCGGCAAGCCACTTGGCGGCTTCGAGGCCGGCCAGCTGAAGGGCGGCGAGCCGGGCGGCGGGCAGCGTGCAGGAGGGCCGGGGCACCGGGCCCGAGCGGCCCAGCATGCGCTGGACGTGGGCCTCCACCGGCCGGGTCCGCCACAGGCGTTCGGCCAGGCAGGACCAGCAGGGCCCGTCGGGGTCGCCGAAGAAGGGGCCGATCCACATCTCGGTGCCCTCGGTCTTCACCGGCAGCCAGCGTCGCCCGGCGGCGCGGAACTCCGCGTCAATCACAGCAAGTTCGGGATCCAGGTAGTCGTCACAGAGGACGACCGTGAGTTCCGCGAGATCCTCGGTGGTGGTGAGTCCTGCGGCCGTGAGGCTCGCGGACAGTTCGTCCGCGTCCGTGCTGCCGACCGAGGCGACGCCTACCGCGCCGTGGGCCAGGGCGTTCGCCGCCCGGGTTCCGTCCAGTCCCGCCGCTTCCCAGTACGCCTGCTCGGCGGCCTCCTGCGCGGTCACCTGGCGCTCGCGGCCGCACAGCAGCCCGGCGCCGGTCAGCCGCGACACCAGCCGGGCGGCCTGCCCGGAGGGGAGCGCGTCCGCGGTGTCCTGGGCGATGCGCTCCAGGGGGCGGGTGCCGTCGAGGAAGGGGGCGAGCCGGGCGATCTGCTCGCCGTGCAGTGCGGTCACGCGCTGGTCGGAGATCAGGTACACCGCTTCACCGGGCACCTGCTCGACCCGCAGGTGCGGCTTGAACCCCAGGAGCGGGGCGGCGGTCTGGACGGCCGCCATCAGGCGGAGCGCCGTGCGGTCTCGGCGGCGGCGGAGGCCGGAATCTGGGCAACGCCGGAGCCCGAGCACAGGAACGGAGCCTGGCCGAAGGACGCGTGGCGCCCGAACTCCTCGATCACAAGATCGTCACTACCGGAGACGCCGAGGCTGATGTTCGCATTCATGGTTTTCCCCCTGGCAGACAGCTGACGAAGACTCGGGGGACCTGACCCCCTAGCCGTCGGCTCTCGACTCCTGGTCGGGCCGACGTCCAGAACTCTGCCGGGTCGGCCGATTCCGCCCCAGTGCCGCGGTCACGGGATGCACATGAAACTTTCATACCCGTCCCCAGGACACTCACATGCCGGGTTCAGGAGCCCGGCACTGCCGTAAGTCGGGGCTGGGTGACAGCTTTTGAGGGTGCTTGGAGCCGGGTCCGAAATCCATCGGGTCATCCGGCAGATCCGACCCCGGAGGAATCCCATGGAGATCAAGGTTCTCGGTCCGCTCATGGCCGAGTCGGGCGGCACGTCGGTCGTCCCGAGCGCCGGCAAGCCCCGGCAGATACTGGCGCTGCTCTCGGTGTACGCCAACCAGGTCATGCCGGTGCCGACGCTGATGGAGGAGATCTGGGGTGCCGACATGCCCCGCAGCGCGCTGACCACCCTGCAGACGTACATCCTTCAGCTGCGCCGGCTGATCGCGGGGGCGCTCGGCCCGGACAGCCCCTACACCGCACGTGAGGTGCTCGCCACCCGGCACGGTGGCTACCTCCTCGAAGTGACGCCGGGTGCGGTGGACGTGCACGAGTACGACCGTCTGGTGGCGACCGGGCGCGGTGCCGCCGAGCGCGGTGACGACGAGAGCGCCGCGGCGCTCTACCGCGAGGCGCTCGGCATGTGGCGCGGTCCGGCCCTGGTGGATGTCCGCCTCGGGCCGCTCCTGGAGATCGAGCTGGTGCGTCTGGAGGAGAGCCGGCTCGGTGTGCTTGAGCAGCGGATCGACTCCGATCTGCGGCTCGGGCGGCACATGCAACTGCTCGCCGAGCTCACCTCTCTGACGGCCCGTCACCCGCTGCACGAGGGCCTGCACGCCCAGTGCATGGTGGCGCTGTACCGGTCCGGCCGGCAGTGGCAGGCGCTCGACGTGTTCCAGAACCTGCGGCGCGGGCTCGCCGACGAGCTGGGGCTCGACCCCTCGGCGCGGCTCCAGCAGCTGCACCGCGCGGTGCTCGCCGGTGACCCGGCGCTCGACTCGCACCTGGCCGGGCGTCGCCCGGTGCTCGACCTCTTCGCCGCCTGAGCGGCGCGCGGGCGGCCCGACCGCCCGGCAGCAACGCGTCCGGACCCCGCCCTCTCCCCCCACAGGGCGGGGTCCGACGCGTGCGTGGCTCGATCCGGCCTCTAGGCGATCGACGCACAGTGCCCCGCGAACGTCGCCAACGACACTGGGGGTTACCTTGCGAGTCATCGATCTGTCGTCGCCCGTGGACGCGGCCGGCTGGGAGCCGGACCCGATCGTCCACGAGATCATGACGCCCGCCGAGGGCGCCGCGCACATGGCGGCGGAGATGAAGGAGCACTTCGGGCTCGACTTCGATCCGGCCGACCTGCCCGGGGGCGAACTCCTGTCCCTGGACACCCTCACCCTGACCAGCCACACCGGTACGCATGTGGACGCGCCCTCGCACTACGGCTCGGTCGGCGACTACGGGCGGCCCCGGCACATCGACGAGATGCCGCTGGACTGGTTCCTGCGCCCGGCCGTCGTGCTCGACGTGAGCGATGTCGGCATCGGCACCATCGGCGTCGAGCGCATCGAGAAGCAGATCGCCGAGATCGGGTACACCCCGCAGCCGCTCGACATCGTCATGCTGCACACGGGGGCTTCACAACACTCCGGTACGCCACGGTACTTCACCGATTTCGCGGGGCTCGACGGCGCCGCCACCGACTATCTGCTCGACCTCGGCGTACGCGTGATCGGCACCGACGCCTGGAGCCTGGACGCGCCCTTCGGGCACATGATCCGTACCTTCCAGGAGACCGGCGACAAGTCGGTGCTGTGGCCGGCCCACTTCGCGGGCCGGCGCCGCGAGTACTGCCAGGTCGAGCGGCTCGCCCAGCTCGACACGCTGCCCGCGCACGGCTTCCGGGTGTCCTGCTTCCCCGTGAAGATCGCCGGAGCGGGGGCGGGCTGGACCCGGGCCGTCGCCCTGATCGACGAATGAGAACCGAGAGCGCCGCACGGGAGGACACCGTGACGCCCTGGCTGTTCTGCTTCCACCACGCGGGCGCCGGGATCTCCTCCTTCGCCAAGTGGCAGAAGATCCTCGGCGACACCGCCGAGGTGGTGCCGGTCCTGCTGCCGGGCCGCGGTCCACGCGCCAAGGAGGCGCGGATCACCGACGCCACCGAACTCATGAACGAGCTGCGGGAGTTGATCACTCCGCTGCTCGACCGGCCCTACCTCCTGTACGGGCACAGCCTCGGCGGTCTGGTCGCGCACGCGCTGACCCGCACCCTGGAGGACGACGGCCTGCTGCCGCCGGCCCGCCTGGTGATCGGCGCCGTACCGCCGCCGCATCTGCGCAACACGCTGCTGCGCGGGGCGCGGCTGCCCGACCACGAACTCATCGATCTCCTGGTCGACTTGGAGGCGGCGCCTGTGGAGGCCGCCGGGCGGGACCGTTCGCTGTGGCAGCGCCAGGTCATCCCGGCGCTCCGCGACGATCTGCACCTGGGCGAGGCGCTGTGCCAGGTCAACGCCGGCATGGCGGTCGGTACGCCGCTGATGGCCCTTGCCGGGCGCGACGACCCGATCGCGCCGCTGTGGGAGGTGGCCGAGTGGGCCGACTACTCGGTGACCCGTTTCCGGCTCCAGACGATGCCCGGCGGCCACTTCTTCGTACGCGAGCGCGTGGTCCCCGAGCTGCTGCGCGAAGTGGCCCTTGAGCTGCGGGAGTCGCTCAAGGGGAAGTACGACGGCGAGTCGAGCGGGCGTCAAGAGGGCGGGACGAGACTCCTTCCAACAGCGGATCTCACAGCGGACCTATCAGAGAGGTGACGCAGCCGTGCTGCACATTCCCGGGGCGCACCCCCAGGCCCAGCCCAACGAGGGGGACAGGTGAGCCGACGCGTAGTCATCACCGGAATCGGTGTGGTCGCCCCCGGGGGCGTCGGCACCAAGGAGTACTGGTCCCTGCTGACCGCGGGCCGCACCGCGACCAGGGCCGTCTCGCTCTTCGACGCCTCGGCCTTCCGGTCGAGGATCGCCGCCGAGGTGGACTTCGACCCGGTCGCCCAGGGTCTCACCGAGGAGCAGGCCGGACGCCTCGACCGGGCCGCCCAGTTCGCGCTGGTCGGCGCCCGTGAGGCGGTCTCCGACAGCGGCCTGGACATGGCGGGCATCGACCCGTTCCGCACCGGCGTCACCATCGGCAGCGCGGTCGGCGCGACCACCGGGCTCGACTACGAGTACGCGGCGGTCAGCAACAACGGCGCCGAGTGGCTCGTCGACCACGAGCGGGCCGTGCCGCACCTGTACGACTACTTCGTGCCGAGCTCGTTCGCGGCCGAGGTGGCCTGGGAGTTCGGCGCGCAGGGTCCCACCGCCGTGGTCTCCACCGGCTGCACCTCGGGCCTGGACTCGGTCGGCCACGCGGTCGAGCTGATCCGTGAGGGCAGCGCCGACGTCATGATCGCCGGGGCCACCGAGGCGCCGATCTCGCCGATCTCGGTCGCCTGCTTCGACGCCATCAAGGCCACCTCGAACCGCAACGACGAGCCGGAGACGGCCTCGCGGCCCTTCGACAAGTCCCGCAACGGCTTCGTGCTCGGCGAGGGCAGCGCGGTGTTCGTCCTGGAGGAGTACGAGCAGGCCGTGGCGCGCGGCGCGCACATCTACGCCGAGATCGCCGGGTTCGCCTCGCGCTCCAACGCGTACAACATGACGGGACTGCGGGCCGACGGCGCGGAGATGGCCGAGGCCATCGGCGCGGCGCTCGACGAGGCGGGCATCCCCGGCACCGACATCGACTACATCAACGCGCACGGCTCGGGCACCCTGCAGAACGACCGCCACGAGACGGCCGCGTTCAAGAAGAGCCTCGGCGACCACGCGTACGCGACGCCCGTCTCCTCCATCAAGTCGATGATCGGGCACTCGCTCGGCGCCATCGGCTCCCTGGAGATCGCCGCGTCCGCGCTGGCCATCGAGCACGGCATGGTGCCGCCCACCGCGAATCTGCACGAGGCCGACCCCAAGTGCGACCTCGACTACACGCCGATCCACGCCCGCGAGCGCGACATCAACACGGTGCTCAGCGTGGGCAGCGGCTTCGGCGGATTCCAGAGCGCGATCGTGCTCACCAAGCCCGAGCGGAGGAAGACGGCATGACGAGCGAGCTGCTCGAACGTACGGCGGTGCGCTCCGCCACCGCGGTGTTCACCGGAATCGGCGTCACCGCCCCCAACGGCCTCGGCACACAGGCCTGGTGGGAGGCGACCGTGGCGGGCGAGAGCGGCATCCGCCCGGTCTCCCGCTTCGACGCCTCCGGCTACCCGGCCACGCTCGCGGGCGAGGTGCCCGGCTTCGAGGCCGAGGAGCACATCCCGAGCCGGCTGCTTCCGCAGACCGACCACATGACGCGGCTCGCGCTGACCGCCGCCAAGGAGGCCCTGGAGGACTCCGGCGCCGACCCGGCCGAGATGCCGCAGTACTCGGCGGGCGCGGTCACCGCGGCCTCCGCGGGGGGCTTCGAGTTCGGCCAGCGCGAGCTCCAGGCGCTGTGGAGCAAGGGCGGCCAGTATGTCTCCGCGTACCAGTCGTACGCCTGGTTCTACGCCGTCAACACCGGCCAGATCTCCATCCGGCACGGCCTTCGCGGCCCCAGCGGCGTGCTGGTCACCGAGCAGGCGGGCGGCCTCGACGCGGTCGCCCAGGCCCGGCGCCAGCTGCGCAAGGGCAGCAAGCTCATCGTCACCGGCGGCGTGGACGGCGCGGTCTGCCCCTGGGGCTGGACGGCTCAGCTCGCCGGCGGCCGCATGAGCGCGGTCTCCGACCCGGCGCGCGCGTTCCTGCCGTTCGACAGCGAGGCCAGCGGTTACGTCGCCGGAGAGGGCGGCGCCATCCTCGTCCTGGAGGACGCCGAGGCGGCCCGCGAGCGCGGCGCCCGGATCTACGGACAGCTCTCGGGCTACGCCGCCACCTTCGACCCGGCACCGGGCCGGGGCGGCGAGCCGGGTCTGCGCCGAGCGGCCGAACTGGCCCTGGCGGAAGCCGGGTTGACCGCATCCGACGTCGACGTCGTCTTCGCGGACGCGTCCGGAGTGCCGGAGCTCGACCGCCAGGAGGAGGCGGCGCTGACCGCCCTTTTCGGCCCCCGCGGCGTGCCGGTGACGGCCCCCAAGACCATGACGGGCCGCCTGTCGGCCGGCGGCGCCTCGCTCGACCTGGCGGCGGCGCTGCTCTCCATCCGGGACGCGGTGATCCCGCCGACCGTGAACGTCACCGACCCGGTCGCGGCCGACGCGCTCGACCTGGTCACCGAGGCCCGGCGCGGCCCGGTCCGTACCGCACTCGTCCTGGCCCGCGGGACCGGCGGCTTCAACGCCGCGGCCGTCGTGACCGCGGCGAACTGAACTCCAACCTGGAAGGCGAGCTTCATGAATCTCAAGGAACTGACCACGCTGCTGCGCGAGTGCGCCGGTGTCGGCGAGGGGATCGACCTGGACGGCGACGTCCTGGACGTGCCGTTCGACGACCTGGGCTACGACTCGCTCGCGATCCTTCAGGTGACGGGGGTCATCGAGCGGGACTACCAGATACAGCTGTCCGACGACACGGTTGCGGAGGCGTCCACGCCTCGGCTGCTGCTGGAGTTCATCAACGAGTGCCTGTCGTCTACCGCGACGGCGGCGTAGCCCCTCCGGGGGTTCCGGGTGCGATCGGCTGCCCATCCCTTACGGGGTGCGGCGGCCGTTTGCGTTGCGCGGGGTGTGCCCGCGAGGCAACCCCCTGGGGCTCCGCCCCAGACCCCGCTCCTCAAACGCCGGAGGGGCTGGATACGTTGCTGGTCGACTGCGGGTAGTCGGTGGCTGGTCGCGCAGTTCCCCGCGCCCCTAACAGGGTCGCCCCCCCCCGGCCAGCACCGGCATCTTCAGCCCGCCCGGCAAACACGGACATCAGCCCACCCCAGCCCGCCCGGCAAACACGGACACCAGCCCACCCCCAGCCCGTCCGGCAAACACGGGCATCAGCCCAATCCAGCCCGTCCGGCGTTTGAGGACGAGCGCCCTTCAGGCGCGAACGGGGTCTGGGGCGGAGCCCCAGGTCACGACCGACGGGCCGCAGCCGGCGGGTTTCGGGAAGGGGTGGGGTGGGGTCACAACGGGGTCTGGGGCGGAGCCCCAGCGCACCCCGCCCGACCCGCACCCCACCCCCGCCCACCGGTACACGCAGAAGTGCCCGCACGCCGGGGGATTGCGTGCGGGCACTGGCTCTGGGGGGAGGGTCAGATCAGGTCGTCCCGGGTGATCTGGCGGTCCTGGATCTGCCAGGCACCGTCCACGCGCACGATCCGGTCCTCGCACAGCGTGCTCGCCTTGATCTCGGGCCGCCCACCCCGCGGCGTCTCGATGACCAGCGCGTAGCAACGGGCGTTCACGGCGTCGCCGTCGACGCCCTCGACCGAGACCATGCCCAGCCAGTGCCGACGCTGGACGCCGGCCTTGGCGTACGCCTCGGTGGCGGCGGCCGCGGCCGCGGTGATGGCCTCACGGCCCACCGCCGGAACCGGCTGCGCGTTGGCGGCGAACACACCGTCGGTGGTGAAGGTGTGGGCCCACTCCTCGACCTTGCCGTCGTCGAGCAGGTGCATCTGCTGCGCGTAGAACTGCTGGATCTCCGTGTACAGCCCGGCGATGGTGGCGGCCTGCGGCAGCTCGGTGACGCTCATGGGGGTCCTCTCCTCCTGGATCTTCCTGCCCCAGGAGCGTGCCGCTCCCCGCTCGACCCGTGCTGGTGCCCCGCTGGGGCTCCCGCCCCGCCCCTTCCCCAAACCCTCTGGGGTGAGTGGGTCGGCTGCGGCCCGTCGGTCGTGACCTGGGGCTCCGCCCCAGACCCCGTTCGCGCCTTAAGGGCGCTCGTCCTCAAACGCCGGACGGGCTGGATTGGGCTGATGCCCGTGTTTGCCGGACGGGCCGAAGATGCCGGTGCTGGCCAGGGGCAACCCTGTTAGGGGCGCGGGGAACTGCGCGACCAGCCACCGACTACCCGCAGTCGACCAGCAACGTATCCAGCCCCTCCGGCCTTTGAGGAGCGGGGTCCGGGGCGGAGCCCCAGGGCCGCCCGCCGGGCCCGAGCCGAGCAGTCCAGCCCCGCTCGATACCCGTTCAAGTGCCCCGGCGCACTTTGGCCCCCATACCCCAACCCCCTCCGGAGGAGATTCGTATGACTCAGCCCAAGCCCACCGCCGAGCGCCGCGTCGCGCTCATCACCGGGGCGACCAGCGGGATCGGTCTGGCCTCGGCGCGGGCGCTCGGCGCGGCCGGCCTCGCCGTGTTCATCTGCGCGCGCAGCGCCGAGTCCGTCGAGCTCACCGTCAAGGAGCTCCGCGAGGAGGGCCTGGAGGTGTCCGGCGCGACCGCCGACGTCCGCAGCCCCGAGTCCGTCAAGGAGCTCGTGGCCGCCGCCGTCACCGCGTACGGCCGCGTCGATGTCGTGGTCAACAACGCCGGCCGCAGCGGCGGCGGCGTGACCGCCGACGTGTCGGACGAGGTGTGGGACGACGTCATCGACACGAACCTGAACAGCGTCTTCCGCGTGACCCGCGAGGTGCTCAACGCCGGCGGCATGCGCGAGCGCGGCTGGGGCCGGGTCATCAACATCGCCTCCACCGCAGGCAAGCAGGGTGTGGTGCTCGGCGCCCCGTACTCCGCGTCCAAGCACGGCGTGGTCGGCTTCACCAAGGCGCTCGGCAACGAGCTCGCCCCGACCGGCATCACCGTGAACGCGGTCTGCCCCGGCTACGTCGAAACGCCGATGGCGCAGCGCGTGCGGCAGGGCTACGCCGAGGCGTACGACACCTCCGAGGACGCGATCCTCGCCAAGTTCACCTCGAAGATCCCGCTCGGCCGCTACTCCACCCCGGAGGAGGTCGCGGGGCTCGTCGGCTACCTGGCCACCGACACCGCCGCCTCCATCACCGCGCAGGCCCTCAACGTCTGCGGCGGCCTCGGCAACTTCTGACGACGCCGGCACCGTCGATCAGCCCCACACGACGAGCCCGACGGCTCCAATCAACTCCCCTACCACATAAGGAAGTTATCCCGTGTCCGTGACCGGAACGAAGCACCACACCCTTCACAGCGTCGCCGTCGCCGCCCCCGCCGAGGTCGTGTACGGGATCGTCGCCGATGTCACCAAGTGGCCGCAGTACTTCGGCCCCAACGTGCACGTCGAGCACCTGGAACGGGACGACCGCGCCGAGCGCATCCACATCTGGGCGACCGCCAACGGCGCCGTCAAGAACTGGATCTCGCGCCGCACCTTCGACCCCCAGCGCCTCCGGGTCGACTTCCGCCAGGAGGTCTCGACGCCGCCGGTGGCCGGTATGGGCGGCGCCTGGGTGGTCTCCCCCGTGGACTCCGAGACCTCGCTGCTCGAACTCCACCACGACTTCGAGGCCGTCGACGACGCCCCGGACGCCGTGGACTGGATCAACTCCGCGGTGGACCGCAACAGCGCGGCCGAACTGAACAACATCAAGGAACTCGCCGAGCAGCACGCCCAGCTGGACGAGCTGGTCTTCACCTTCGACGACACCGTCCACATGGAGGCCGACGCCGCCGACGTCTTCGACTTCCTCAACCGGGCCGACCTGTGGCCCGATCGCCTGCCGCACGTCGCGCGCCTCGACCTGACCGAGGACGAGCCGGGCGTGCAGGTCATGGCGATGGACACCAGCACCGCCGACGGTTCGGTGCACACCACCGAGTCGATCCGCGTCGTCTTCGCCCCGGATCGCATCGTCTACAAGCAGACCACCGTGCCCGGGCTGATGACCGCCCACACCGGTCGCTGGACCGTCGTCGAGGTCGAGGGCGGCGTCGATGTGACCTCTCGGCACACCGTCACGCTGCGGACCGACACCATCGAGAAGTACCTCGGCGAAGGCAAGACCGTCGCCGACGCGCGCGCCTACGTGCACCGTGCGCTGTCCACCAACTCCACCAACACCCTGAAGCTGGCCCGCACTTACGCGGAGGCGCTCCGTGCCTGACACTGTGCCCGATGTGCCGGACCGGCTCGACCAGCTGCTTTCCCGGGCCGCCGCCGCGCACCCCGCGCGGCGCGCCGTCGTCACCGACGACTTCGCGATGGACTACGCCACCTTCGACGCCCGGGTCACCGCCGTCGCCGCCGGGCTCCAGGCGCTCGCGCCCGAGCCGACGGTCGTGGCGGTGGGCACCGTCCTTCACCCGGACATCGCCGTCGCGTACTACGCGGCCGTGCGGGCCGGGCACACCGTGGCCGTGGTCAACCCGCTGCTCCGCGAGGACGACCTGCTGCATGTGCTCGGTCTCGGCGGGGCCCGCGTGGCCCTGCTCGACACCGGCCTGAACGCGCGCCTGGAGAACGTCCGCGACCGGCTGCCCGAGCTGCGCGAGGTCGTCCTGATCGGCGCCGGTACCGATGGACTGGATGTCCTTGCCTCCGACCGGCCCCTCGCCGCCCCCGCCAAGGGGCCCGCGGACACCGCCGCGCTCCAGTTCACCAGCGGAACCACCGGGCGGCCCAAGGCCGTTCGGCTCAGTCACCGCAATGTGACCGTCAACGCGGCGCAGATCGCCCAGGCGCACCGGCTCGACGGCGAGACGGTCAGCCTGAACCATCTGCCGACCTATCACCCGATGCACCTCAACTCGGCGATCGCCGCGGGCGCCACGCAGGTCCTGTGTGCCTCGCCGGAGCCGTACGCCGCGCTGATGACCGCGAACCGGCATCGGGCGACGATCCTGTACAGCCTGCCGGTGCGGCTCGCCCGGCTCGCCGCCGACCCGGACCTGGACTCCGTCTCGATGACGTCGGTGCGGCGCATCGCGTCCGGCGGCTCGGGCCTTCCGGTGCCTGCCGCGCGCCGCCTGTCCAAGCGGTTCGGCGTGCCGGTCTTCCAGGGGTACGGGCTCGCCGAGACCTCCCCGCTGACCCACAGCGACGACCCGGACCACCCGGTGCACGGCTCGGTCGGCACCCCGGTCGCCGGGACCGAGTGCCGGGTCGTCGACATCGACTCGCGCGCGGTGCTCGCGGCGGGCGGCGTCGGCGAGGTGCAGCTGCGCGGCCCGCAGGTGATGCAGGGGTACGCGGGCGGGCCCGACGGCACCGGCTTGGAGCCGGACGGCTGGCTGAGCACCGGCGACGTCGGCCGGATCGACGAGGACGGCCGGCTGTTCCTGGTGGACCGCCTCAAGGACGTCTTCAAGTGCGACAACTTCCTCGTCGCACCCTCGGACGTGGAGCGCGTGCTGCGCCGCGACCCGCGGGTCGCCGACGTCGTCGTGGTCGAGCTGGCCGATGTCGAACACGGCGCGGTCGCGGGCGCCCTCGTGGTGCTCGTCGGCGCTCACCCGGACGGCCTCGCGGATGTGATCGCGCAGGCCAATGACGCCCTGCCGTACTACCAGCACGTGCGCGACGCCATGACGCTCGACGCGATCCCGCGTTCGGGCAACGGAAAGATCCAACGACGCCTGCTTGCCGAGCAGTTGACCACTCGTCAGCCTGTCGCCGGCTGAGCCGGAGAGGCACCTCATGTCCTTCACCGTCATCAACACGTTCACGCTGCTCGACCCGGCCGGCGCCGAGGAGTTCGAGGCGCGCTTCCTGGCCCACGTGGAGTGGATGCGCGCCCAGCCGGGCTTCCTCGCCCACCAGGCGGTCCGCTCCGCCGACCGGCCCGAGGTGTACGTCAACCTCGGCTGGTGGGAGCGGCCCGAGGACTTCCAGCAGGTCCTGGCGAGCGCCACGTTCCAGGAGCATGCCGAGGAGTTCCACAAGATCGTCTCCGTGGAGGCCGACCCCTCGATGGGGATCGCGCGCTTCGACGGCGCCGCGGGCGAGCCCGGCGACGTGCTCCTCGTGGACTTCTTCACCGTCGAGGCCGACAACGCCGACGCGACGGACGCCTTCATCGGGGCCTACCGCGCCCACGCCCGGGCGGCCGCCTCGATCGACGGCTTCGTCGCCGCCGACCTCGCCAAGTCGCTGTTCGCCCGGCCCGGCGGGTTCACCGCGCTCACCCGCTGGCGCGACGCGGAAGCCGCACTCGCGGCGACCGTCCTGCCGGAGTACGCGCCGCTCGCCGCGCTCGCCGAGGTGCGCACCGTGCCCGCCGCCCACGTCGCGGGCAACCGCGCCGAGCCCGCCCCGGCCGGGGCCTGACGGCTCGGGAGGCGGGCCCCGCCCAGAACAGAAGGGATTCACCATGGAGTACCGCCGTCTCGGTGCCTCGGGACCGGTGGTCAGCCGGGTCGCGTTCGGGAACTCGCTGACCGCGGGCAACCAGCTGGACGACCGGGCCGCCTCCGCCTGCGTACGGGCCGCGCTGGATGCGGGCATCACCACGTTCGACACCGCCGACGCGTACGCCGAGGGCCGGGCCGAGGAGCACCTCGGCCGGGCCCTCGCGGGCGTCGACCGGGACGCCGTCGTGATCTGCACCAAGGTCGGCAGGGGCGGCGGTCCCGGCCCGGGCGCGCTGTCGCGCACCCGGATCACCGAGAGCCTGGACGCCTCGCTGCGCCGCCTTAACGCCGGGCACATCGACCTGTACCAGGCGCACCTGTACGACGACTCGACGCCGCTCGAAGAGACCATGGGCGCCTTCGCGGACGCCGTGGCCGCGGGCAAGGTGCGCTACGTCGGCGTCTCGGAGTGGGCCGCCGACGAGATCGAGCGGGCCGCGGAACTCGCCCGCGAGCTGGGCATCGAGCTGGTCTCGAACCAGCCGCAGTACTCGATGCTGTGGCGGGTCATCGAGGCCGAGGTCGTCCCGGCGTGCGCGCCGCTCGGCATCGGGCAGATGGTCTGGTCGCCGCTGGCCGGCGGCGTACTGACCGGGAAGTACAAGCCGGGCCGGCAGGCGCCCGCGGGCTCCCGGGCGGTGGCCGCCAAGGGCGGAGACGTCTCCATCCAGCGCTACCGCTTCCTGTCGGACGAGGTCCTGACCGCCGTCGGCCGGGTCGCCGAGCTGGCCGAGGACACGAATCTGACGATGCCTCAACTCGCCTTGGCCTGGGTGCTGCAGAACGCCCAGGTCGCCACGGCGGTCATCGGGGCCTCCGCGCCCGAGCAGATCGGCCGCAACCTCGCGGCCGCCGAGGCCGCGCTCGACCCGGAGCTGCTGGCCCGCGTCGACGCGGCCCTCGGATCCGTCGTGGTCACCGACCCCGGGCTGACCCTGAGCCGCATGCTCCGCGCCAAGGCCGCGGCCTCCCCCTCCCCCGCCACCCTCTGAGAGGTACTGCTGTGAGCACTTCCACGACCGACAGGGAGATCCACCGGACGCGTGCCGGCATCGAGATCGACGCCTCGGCGGACACCGTCTACCGGGCGCTGACCGATGTGGCCGACTGGCCGCTGCTCTACCCCTGGATCGCGCACACCGAGACCCTGAGCCAGGAGGGCCAGGACGACGAGGTGAAGTTCTGGGCGGTGCGCCCGGGCCCCGAGGGCGGCCTGCGCATCTGGACCTCCAGGCGCACCCTGGACCCGGTGGCGCTGCGCATGGACTTCGCGCAGCAGGGCTCGGTGGGCCCGATCAAGGAGCTCGGCGGCACCTGGGACTTCCTGCCCCGCCCCGACGGCGGCTGCCGCGTGGTGTCCGGGCACTGGTTCACCACGGACGCGGACCCCGCGGAGACGGCGGGCGAGCTCGACCGGCACGGCGGGCTCCAGATGCGCACCCTCAAGTCCAAGACGGAGCAGCCCGGTTCGCTCACCTCCGACGTGATCCGGGTGGAGGACAGTGCGATCCTGTCCGGCTCGGTCGCCTCGGTGCACGCCCGGCTCCTGGACGCGCTGCCGTGGCGCGACGGCGAGGAGAGCGCCTGGTTCGGCACCCAGGACGACGTACCGACCGTGCAGATCGAGCACGGCGGCCACACCCTCGTACAGAAGCCGCTCGCGCCGCCCGCGCCGGCCGAGCTCTACCGGCGCCGCTGGCGTCTGGTCGAGGCGCCCGGCGGGGTCCTGGTGACGGCGGACGTGCTCGCCGTCGCCTCGGCCGGCCGCGACCGGGTCCTCGAAATGGCCACCAACGACGTGCGCTCCGCGCTCGCGCTGGCCGGGCAGCGATGACCGCGGCCGCCGAGGAGGTCCGCGCGGGGGCCCGCACCGACGAGGAGCACCGCAGTGACGTGTGCATCGTCGGGGCGGGCCCCGCCGGTCTGACCCTCGCTCTGCTGCTGCTCAAGTCCGGGGTGCGGGTGACCGTGGTGGAGCGCTCGCGCTCGCACCAGCGGGAGTTCCGCGGCGAGATCCTCCAGCCGGGCGCGATGACGGTCCTGGACCGGCTCGGCGTGCTCGCCGGAGCCCGTGAACGCGGCTGCCACGAGCACGACCGCTTCCGCCTCGTGGAGCAGGACCGGGTCCTGCTCGACATCGACTACCGCGCGCTTCCGGCCCCGTACGACCACCTCCTGTCCATCCCGCAGTCCCATCTGCTGACCGAACTCCTGCTGCACTGCGCCGAGTTCGCCGACTTCAGTTACGTGGACGGCTGCCGTGTCAACGCGCTCCTGCGCGACGAGCGGGGCCGGATCACCGGGGCCGCCGCCGACGGGCACGTCTTCCACAGCAAGGTCGTGGTCGGCGCCGACGGGCGGTTCTCCAAGGTGCGCCGGCTCGCCGGCATCGAGGCGGGCCGCAGCGAGGCCTTCGACCAGGACGTGCTGTGGTTCAAGCTGACCAAGGAGGAGCCCGAAGTCAGCCATGACGTCCGGGTGTTCCGGAGCGCCGGCACCAGCCCGGTGCTCTCGTACGGGTCCTGGCCCAACCGGATCCAGGTCGGCTGGACGCTGCCGCACGGCGGCTACAAGGCCGTCGTCGCCGAGGGCCTCGGCCATGTCAAGGAGCAGCTGGCGAAGGCGGTTCCGGCGTACGCGGACCTGATCGACGCCCAGATCACCTCGCTGCGCGACCTCAGCCTCCTCGACGTGTTCTCCGGGCGCGCCGAGCGCTGGGCGACCGACGGCCTGGTCCTGATGGGCGACGCGGCGCACACGCACAGCCCGATCGGCGCGCAGGGCATCAACCTGTCGGTGCAGGACGCGGTCGTTCTGCATCCGCTGCTTGTCGAGTCGGTGGGCCGCGGGGATGCCGGCGCCGCGTTCCTGTCCCGCTTCGAGGAGCGCCGGGCGCCCGACATCGCGACGATGATGCGGCTCCAGGGCATGCAGTCCAAGGCGATGCTGTCGACCGGCACGTTCGCGACGCGGGTGCGCCCGAAGCTGGCGGCCGTCGTGAAGCACACCCCGGTCTACCGCAAGGTGCTGCGCACCATCGCGTTCGGCAACCCGTCGATCGAGGTGGCCGAGGGGCTGTTCACGGCTCGCTGACACATACTCAAACGCCGAAGGCGGGCCGGGTCTCGAAGACCCGGCCCGCCTTTCGGTGTGCGGTGGTTCAGCGGTTCAGAGGGCTGCGACCTCGGTGCGGGCCGAGTCGACGACCGCCTTGTACAGGCCGCCCTTGACCTCGGCGTGCACGGCCATGGTCTTGGCGTCGGCGGCCATCTCCGGGCTCTGCAGGACCGGCAGGTAGGCCTGCGGGCCGCTCCACCAGCCGATGTTGACGTAGGCGCCGGTCTCACGGTTGGAGTGCACCAGCTGGTGGCCGAGGAAGCCCTCGTGGCCCTTGACGAAGGACAGGTGGCCGAGGAAGGAGGACTCGAAGGCCTGCTGGTCGGCGCCCTCGCGCAGGGTGAACGTGGTGAGCGCGACGGCCGCGTCCGCGGACGGCACCGCGAGCTCGCCGAGGCCGTCGGCCGCGTTCTGGCCGGCCAGGACCGGGCCGTGCACGCTGGTGATGGCGGCGAGGTAGACGAAGCGGCTGCTGACGGCGGTGAAGAACTGCCAGTCGCCGACGACCGTGCGGTGCGCGTCGGCGTCCCGCCACCAGGTGAGGATGACGAAGTTGTCGGGCTCCTTGATGCCGCGGAGCAGCGCCGTGCGCAGCAGACCGTCCTTGGCGGCGACGGCCTCCTTGTACTTGAGGTAGGCCTTCTCGAACTCGGCGCCCTTCGCCTTGTGCTTCTCCTTGAGGACGAAGTGGGCGACCGCGACGACGGGGCTGTTCTCGCTCATGGGGTGTGACCTTCCGTTTCCTGAAAAGGAGGTGCCTGAGTGGGTGTGTGGTTAAGCGGTGACCGGCTGGTGCGCGTAGGCGTGCACGTACTTGTCGAGGACCTTGCGGTAGTAGTCGGGTCCGAAGCCGAGCCCGTACACCGGCGGCACGAGACGGCAGAGCTTGTCGATGGAGACGGGCTGGGCGCCCGAGGCCTCCACGTAGGACTTCTCGGCACGGGTGCCGAGCAGGTGCTCCATGTGTGTGACGACGTCCTCGATGTGCGGGGCGTGGCCCGAGGCGACGTTGACGACGTCACGGGTGCGTCCGTCGACGAGCAGCGTGTGCACGATCTTGATGACGTCCTCGACGTCGATCAGGTCGCGCTGCGCGCCGCGGTAGACCTGGATCTCGCCGCTCACCAACTGCCGTACGAGCGCGGGCAGTAGCTGGTGGGCGGGCTGGTTGAAGCCGACGACGTGCGACAGGCGCAGGATCAGGTACTCGACGTCCGAGGACTTGACGACCGCTTCGAGGGAGAGCTTGTGGCGGCCGTACGGGGTCGCCGGGTAGACGGGGCCGTCCTCGCGGCCGGGCGAGGCGTCGGGCACCGAGTACATCCCGGCGGACGCCGTGGAGAAGAACACCAGGCGTTTGCCGGTCTTCTCGCAGTGCCGCAGCACCTCGTAGAGGCGCTTGGACTCCCGGGTGTACTGCTCGGGCGGGATGTCCCCGGCGGCCGAGACCCCGGCGGCCAGCGCCACCACGTCCCGGTGGTGTCCGGCGATGCCTGCCAGGTGTCCGGCCAGGAAGCCCCTGCCGACTATCTCCATGGGGTGTGCCAACTCCTTGTGGTGGGCGGCCGGTTCAGGCCGCGGCGGGCTCGGCCCAGGCCGGGATCTCCAGGATTTCCAGTACGGCGGTGGTGATGGTGTAGCCCGCTCCGCCGCCGTAGAGCATCACGTGGTCGCCGGGCTTCAACTGGCCGGTGAGCAGCAGGTTTTCGAGGCCGGCCGCCCAGTCGCCGGCGCCGATGTGGCCGCTGCGCCGGGCGAACTCCCAGGTGGTCTCGGACTCGTCCACGCCGAGGAGGTGGTGGATCTGGAAGGGGCCCTTGATCCGGCCGGTGGAGGGGATGATGACGTACGCGATGTCGTCCATCTCAAGCTCGGCGTCGTCGAGGACGGCCTGCTTGGCCTCCTGCATCACCTTGCCGAAGCGGATGTTGGTCATCGTCTCGTCGCTGACGGCCTTCTGGGCGTCGCCGCGTGCGGTGAGGTCGATCTGCCGCTCGGCGGCGCGCGAGACCGGGCCGAACTCCTCGTCGCCCCGGGCCATCGGCTCCAGGGAGTTGTCGGCGACGGTCGCCGTGGCCACCAGGCGGGCGAAGCCACCCTCGGTGGACAGGATGGTCGCGGTCGCACCGTCGGCGTAGGCGTTGCCGTGCCGCAGCTGCCAGCGGTCGGCGCCGGGGCCGCCGAAGCGGTCGGCGGTGGTGAGCATGACCGCGCTGCCCTTGCCGTAGCCGGCCGTGAGGTGGGCGGCGGCCAGGTCGAGCCCGCTGATGCCGATGTTGCAGCGCTGCTGCACATCGAGGCCGGGCACGGTGGCGCCGACGGTCCGCTTGGCGATGTAGGACGCGGCCGGCCAGATGTCGAGGCCCTGGAACCAGGTGCTGCCGTGCAGGAGCAGCGAGTACGCGGACTTGTTCAGGCCGGAGCGCTCGTGCGCGGTGCGTCCGGCGGCGACGGCCATGTCCGGCGGCGCCGTCCAGCCCTCCTCCTCGCTCTCGCGGGCGATCCGCACGGACTCGTACCCGAAGTCGTCGATCCACTCCTGGCCGCACTCCCCGGCCGCGACGGCCTCGGCCACCGGGACGGGCTCGGGCAGCCAGCTGCCGAGCGAGGCGACATAGATCTCGTTCCAACGCATCCAGCTACTCCCCTGTTCGGCGGTTCGGTCGAATCCTTCGGGCATACGGCATGCGCCCAAGGTCGCCACCGCCTCTCGAATCGGACTTGAGTGCGGCCGGGGAAAGCCCGGCCAAGGGCGGCTCAAGTGCCGTTCGAGTGGGGCAGGTCACGCTCTTGGGCATGACCGACGGACGGCCCTGAAGGGCCGTCCCCACCCCCCAATCGGAGACCCGCCGTGCGCATCCTGTTCACCGCCCATGCGGGCAAGTCGCATCTGCGCCTGCTGATCCCCCTGGCCCAGGCCGCCGTCCGGGCCGGGCACACCGTCGCCGTGGCCGACGACGAGTCCATGCGCGAGGAGAGCGTGAGCTACGGGCTCGCGTTCTTCCCGGCCGGGTTCGACTGGGCCAAGGACCCCTTCTGCATCGAGGCGATCGCACTTCCGCTGTTCCGGGCCGACCAGGAGGCGTACGAGGAGGGGCTCGTGGAGTGTGTGCTCGGGCCGCCCGCCCTGGCCGCGGCACGCGACATCCTGGAGATCGCCGCCGGCTGGAAGCCCGACCTGATCGTCCGCGAGGGCGAGGAGATGGGCGGCCTGCTCGCCGCCGAGTCGCTCGGCATCCCGCACATCGCGGTGGCCGGCGGCTCGACCCACCTGCTGCCTCCGTCCGTGATGCACGAGCCGCTGAACAAGCTGCGGGCCGAGCTCGGCCTGCCCGAGGCCGCCGAGGACAATTCCGCCTACCGGCACCTGCTGGTCAGCTGGCTCCCGGCCGAGTGCACCGGCGACGACCTGGACCCGCGCACCCTGCGCCACTACCGCCAGACCACCCCGTACCGCAGCGACGACAAGGCCCTGCCCTGGCTCGCCGAGCTGCCCGACGACAAGCCGGTGGTGTACGCCTCGATCGGCACCATGGCGCCGTCCATGCCGTGGAAGTCCGACGAAGTACTGCACGCGGTGATCGAGGCCGTCTCACGCCTCGACTGCACGGCGCTCGTCTCGATCGGCGTGGGCCGCGACCCCGAGGAGTTCGGCGAAGTCCCCTCGCACGTACGGCTGCTCACCGAGTGGGTCCCGCAGGACGTGCTCCTGGAGGCGGCCGACGTGTTCATCACGCACGGCGGCCACAGCAGCATCCGCGAGGGCCTGCGCAGCGGTACGCCGATGCTCGTCACGCCGATGTACGACGACCAGCCCAACTCGGCCGAGCACGTCGCCGAGGTCGGCAGCGGCATCAGCCTGCCCGCCTACTGGGCCACCGGCGAGACGGTCGGCGAAGCCCTCGGCCGGCTGCTCACCGAGCCCTCCTTCCGGCGCCGGGCATCCGCCGTCAGGCGCTCGGTCCTCGCCTGCCCCCCGGTGGAACAACTGGTCACCGACCTCGAAGCCCTTGTGGCCGCGACCGCTCAGGAGAAAACATGCGCGTCCTAGTGACCGCCCTGGTCCCCAGCCACATCGTGCCGATGGTGCCGCTGACCTGGGCGCTGCGGGCGGCCGGACACCAGGTGCTCGTGGCCGGCGACGCCGAGCTCGTGAAGTTCGCGTCCGCGGCCGGACTCGACACCCGGCTGGTCGGCGGCGGCGAGACCCGCCAGCGGCTCACCCGGCCCGGCGCCGTGGCGATGCCCGACCGCGCGGGCATGGACCGCCGCGCGGACTCCGAGTGGGACGCGGTCGGCGAGCGCTGGCGCACCCGGCTCGGCGGCTACATCGACGACCTGGTGACGCTCGGCCGGGCCTCGGAGCTCGACCTGGTGATGACCGACCCGGTGGAGTTCGGCGGGCTCGTCGTCGCGGCCGCCCTCGGTGTGCCCGGCGTCATCCACCGCTGGGGCCCCGACGACTTCACCAGCCCGCTCCTTCGCCAAGCCAAGGTCCAACTCCACGACCTGTGCGCCGAGTTCGGGGCCGACGGCTTCCCCGACCCGGCCCTGATCATCGACCCGAGCCCAGCCTCGCTGCTCCCCGAGGGCGACAACACCCCGGGCCTGCTCTCGCGGTACGTCCCGTACTGCGGCACCGCCGAACTGCCCGACTGGGCGGTCATGCGGCCCGAGCGGCCGAGGGCGCTCCTTTGCCTCGGCATGTGGCACGGCCGGGTGCTCGCCGAGACGGGCGAGCTGCCGCTGGGCTTCCGGCACGTCCTGGACGCCTGCACCGAGCAGGGCCTGGACGTGCTGTTCCCGATCGACGCCCAGTACCACGCGGCGCTCGCCGGGATCCCGTCCTCCGTCAAGGTCGTCGACCGCTTCCCGATCGGACCGGTGATGCGCCACACGGCGGTCGCCGTCCACCACGGCGGCAGCGGGACCAGCATGACCTCGTTCGCCTCGGCCGTCCCGCAGCTGGTGCTGCCCGGCGACAAGCCGTTCCTCCAGACCACCGGCCGGCTCGTCCAGGAGTCCGGATCCGGCCTCAGCCTCGCCACCGAGGCCGAGCAGCACGACCCGCAGCTCGTCCGGGATGCCCTCGCCGGCCTTCTGGAGGACGAGCGTCACCGCAAGGCCGCGCTCGACGTACGCGCGGAGATCGAATGCCTGCCAGGCCCCACGGAACTGGTCCACACCTTGGAAGGGCTGATCTGACATGCGCTCACTCACACAGGAAAGGGAACAGGTGCCACCCCCCATGGCAGAACAGCACGGCCCGCCCGCGGTCGTCTTCAAGGGTGTCGTCAAGGAGTACGGCAGCGTCCGTGCCGTCGACGGGATCGATCTGACGATCGGCCGCGGTGAGACGGTCGCCCTCCTCGGCCCCAACGGCGCCGGCAAGTCCACCACCATCAACATGCTCCTCGGGCTGTTCCCGCCGGACCAGGGCACCATCGAGGTCTTCGGCAAGAAGCCCGAACTCGCCATGCGTGCCGGGCACTTGGGGGCCATGCTCCAGGAGGGGAAGATGATTCCCCGGGTGACGGTGCGCGAGCTGGTCGACTTCGTGCGCCAGACCTACCGCAAGCCGCTGCCGCTCCAGGAGGTCCTGGAGCTCGCCGAGCTCACCAAGATCGCCGGCCGCAATGTGGACCGGCTCTCCGGCGGCCAGGCCCAGCGCGTGCGGTTCGCGCTCGCGCTGGCCGGCGACCCGGACCTGGTGGTCCTCGACGAGCCGACCGCCGCCCTCGACGTCGAGTCGCGGCGCGAGCTGTGGGCCGCGATGCAGCGGTACGCCGAGCGCGGCAACACCGTCCTGTTCTCGACGCACTACCTCGAAGAGGCCGACGACAGCGCCGACCGCGTCATCGTCATCGCCTCCGGCCGGGTGGTCGCCGACGGCACCACCTCGCAGATCAAGTCCATGATCGAGGGCCGCACGGTCAGCTTCGTGCCGCGCGGCGCCCAGAACGGCTTCGACCTGCTGCCGGGCGTCAGCTCCGTGGAGTTCCGCGGCGGCCGCGTCCACCTGCGCACCAGCGACTCCGACTCGACGGTGCACGCCCTGTCGCGCGCCGACGCCTTCACCGACCTGGAGGTCTCGGGCGTGGGCCTGGAGGAGGCCTTCATCGCGCTGACCCACCAGTCCCGCCACGCGGCCGCCGCTCCGGAAGGACGGACCAACTGATGCTCGGTTACATCCGCCTCGAAATCCTGCGGCTGGTCCGCAACGGCGGCTACCTCATGATGAGCCTCATCATGCCGGTCGGCCTGTACGTCACCCTCGCGGGCGGCGGCCCCGACCAGGAGTCCCTGGTGCGGGCCATGGTCGGCGCGGCGGCGTTCGGCGCGCTCGGCGTGGTCATCACCAACGGCACCGGCATCGCCGAGGACCGGGCGCTCGGCTGGCTGCGCCAGCTGCGGCTCACCCCGCTCTCGCCGGTGCAGGTCGTCATCGCCCGCGGCGCCGTCGCCACCTGCCTCGGCATCCTGCCGATCGTGGTCATCGGCCTGATCGGCAAGTTCTACCGGGGCGTCGACCTCTCGCCCGGCACCTGGCTGGAGATCTTCCTGCTGCTCTGGGTCGGCATCGCCCCGCTCGCGATGCTCGGCATCGGCATCGGCTACCTCTTCAAGGCGCAGCTCGCGCAGATCGCCGGCACCGTCTCGTACCTGACCCTGACGCTGCTCGGCGGCCTGATGATGCCGACCGACAGCCTTCCCCAGTGGCTGCAGCCGCTGTCGAAGGAGACCCCGGTCTACCGCTACGCCCAGCTCTCCTGGGACGCGGCGGCCAACTCCGCGCCGAGCGGCACCGGGCTCGGTGTGCTCGCCCTGTGGACGGCGCTGCTCGCGGCCTTCGCCGCCTTCGCCTACCGCAGGGGCGGCCGTCGCGCCTGATCCGTACGGCTCACCAAGTGCCCGCAGGGACTTCCCCTGCGGGCACTTTCGTGTTCGTACCGGACGCGAGTCGCATTCGAGCGGGTGCCCCCACCCTTGCCCTGCCACTGACCGTACGCGATGGAGTGAGGCAACTGAATGCGCGTGTTGTTCGTGGGGCACGGCCCGGCCCATGTCCCCTGGATCATCCCGCTCGCCTGGGCCTGCCGCCTTGCGGGCCACGAGGTGCGGGTGGCGGTGCGGCCCCAGTGCGTGGCCCCGGTCACCCGGGCCGGTCTGGTGGCCGTGCCCGTCGGCGACGAGGCCGCCACCGCAGAGGTCGCGGCCCGCCAACTCGGCCTCGGGCCGGGGCGGTTGAAGGCGGCCGCCGAGTCGGTGGCCGTGCTCGACGCCGACCTGAGCGAGGCGCTCATCGAGAAGATGATCGCCGTCGCCGACACCCTCACCGACGACCTCGTCGACTTCGCCCGCTTCTGGCGCCCGGACGTCGTGGTGCACGACACCGCGGCCGCCGCGGGCCTCGTCGCAGCCGCCGCGATCAAGGTTCCGGCGGTCGGCCACACCTGGGGCGTCTCGCTCGGCGTGCACTGCGAGAGCGAGGCGGAGCTCCGCCCCTCCTACGCGAAGCTCTTCGAGCGCTTCGGGGCGGACCCTGTGGTCGGCCCCTCGGTGTGGATCGACCCGTGCCCGCCGGGCCTGCGCCCGCCGCACGGGGTGCGCCGCGCCGACATGCGCTACATCCCGTTCGCCGGCCCGGCCGCACTGCCCGAGTGGCTGCGCTCCGAGCGCCCCTCGGGCCGGCCGCTGGTCTGCGTGACCGGCGGGGTCACCACCACCGCCCTGGACGAGGTGCGCGACCACGTGGTCCGCTCACTCCTCGACCTGGACACCGACGTCGTCCTCGCGGTCACCCCCGAGCAGGCCGCGAACACCGGCCAACTCCCGGACGGCGTACGGATGGTGGAGTCGTTCCCGCTGGACGTGCTGCTCGCGCACTGCGACGCGCTGGTCCACCACGGCGGCGTCGGCAGCGGGCTCATCGCCGTCACCCACGGACTGCCCCAGCTCCTGCTGCCGCGCAACGCCTTCCAGGAGCACTGGTCCCATCTGGTGCGCGCGTCCGGCGCGGGCACCGCGCTGCCCGCCGACGCCGAGGAGGGCGCGGTCGGCGCGGCCGTCCAGGACCTGCTGACGCGGCCCTCGTACCGGGAGCGGTCGAAGGCACTGCGGGCCGAGACCGACCGGATGCCCACCCCCGACCAGCTCGTGGGCTTCCTGGAGGAGTGCGTGAGAGCCGGTCACACGGACGTTCCCACACCTGAGGAGACAGGAAGACGATGACCGTACTCCTTGAGCCCACGACGGGCACGAACCGCTTCGTGCGGGGCGAGACGATGCACGGCCTCTTCCAGGACGCGGCCCGCCGCTTCCCCGGGGCAACTGCCGTGTCCCACCGGGGAGTCGGCGTCTCCTACCGCGACCTCGACGCCGCCTCCGACGGGTACGCGGCGCTGCTGCAGGCCCACGGCGTGCGCCGCGGGCACCTGGTGCCGGTGCTCATGGAGCGCGGCACCCCGCTGATCGCGGTCCTGCTCGCGCTGTTCAAGTGCGGGGCCGCCTATTCGTTCCTGGACGCCCGCTGGCCCGTCGACCGGCTCGAAGGAGTGATCGGCCAGCTGGGCGCGCCGCTCCTGGTGACCACCGTGGACGGCGACTGGTCGGTGCCCGCCTGGACGCCGCCGGCCGAGGACCTGACCCTCACCGCGGCGCGCGGTCTGACCCCGGCGCCGGTCGCGGTGACCGGCACCGACGCCTGCTCGGTGTTCTTCACCTCCGGCTCCACGGGCACCCCCAAGGGCGTGGTGTCGAGCCACGAGAACGCGGTGCGCCTGTTCGACGGCGACTTCTACGCCGAGCTCGGCCCCGGCACCGTGATGCCGCAGACCGCTCCCCCGACCTGGGACGGCTTCACCCTGGACTGCTGGAGCATGCTGCTCACCGGCGGGCGGACCGTGCTGCTCGACGAGACGGTCCTGGTGCCGCGCACTCTGCGCGCGCTGATCGCCGAGGAGGGCGTGAACGCCGCGTTCATGACGACGCAGCTGTTCAACATGCTGGTCACCACCGATGTGGGCGCCTTCGCCGGAATGAAGTGGCTGTCCATCGGCGGCGAGCGGGCGGCCCCGACCCGGGTGCGCGCCTTCCTCGCCGAGCACCCCGGCATCCGGCTGCTCAATGTGTACGGGCCCGTCGAGTGCGGGGCCGTCGTCACCGGGCACGAGATACGGCCCGAGGACTGCGACGACCCGGCCGGCATCCCGCTCGGCCACGCCCTCGCGCACACCGATGTGTACGTCCTGGACGGCACCCGGGTGTGCGCGCCGGGCGAGACCGGCGAGCTGTGCCTGGGCGGCCCGGGCCTGGCCCGCGGCTACCTCGGCAATCCCGCGCTGACCGAGGAGGTCTTCGTCGAGGCGGAGATCGACGGCCGACGCCAACGCCTCTACCGTACGGGCGACTTGGGCAACCGCTCGGCCGAGGGCGTGTACCACTACACCGGCCGCGGCGACCGCCAGATCAAGATCCGGGGGCACCGGATCGAGCCCGCCGAGGTCGAGCGGACCGTGGAGCGGGTGGCCACGGTGACCGGCGCCGCGGTGGTGCCGGTGCCCAAGCCCGACGGGTCCTACCACGGGCTCGCGCTGTTCTACACGCGCGGCGACGGCGGGAGCGGGCCCGACGAGCTGCGCGAGCGGCTCGCCGAGCTGCTCCCGGAGTACCTGGTGCCGCGCCGCGTCCAACTCCTGGACCAGTTCCCGCAGTTGGCGAACGGCAAGATCGACCGGCGTGAGCTGGCCGCGCGGGTCCGCCCGGAGCAGGAGCGCGCCGAGGCGCCCGCCGAGGCGTTCGAGGGCACGGCGGCCCTGGTCGCCGACGGGTTCCGTACCGTCCTCGACACCGAGCGGGTGCCGGGCGACGTCTCGTTCTTCGAGCTCGGCGGCAGTTCCCTGGAGGCGGCCCGGCTGTGCCAGCACCTGGACGCGGTGCTCGGCGCGGCCGTCCAGCCCTCGCAGATCTTCCGCACCCCGACCGTGCGCCGGCTCGCCGACTGGCTCGACGCCACCGCGCGCTCGGCCGAGGCCGCCGACGCCCCGGTGCCGGGGCTTGAGCCCGGCGAGATCCCGCTGCCGCCCGAGCAGTCCGGCTTCCTGTTCGCCGCCGCCCACGACAAGGACGGCCTCGGCGGTCTGTGCCGGATGACCTGGTGGATCGAGGGACCGGTCGACGTCGACGCCCTCACGGCCGCCGTCGGCGACGTCCATCTGCGCCACCAGGCCCTGCACTCCCGGTACTTGATCCGCAACAACGAGATCGGGTACGCGGTGGTGCCCGAGATCCCGGCCGCCGCCGAGATGATCCGGCTGCCCGACGCCGCCGACGAGGAGACCGCGGCCACCGCGTGGCTGGCCGCCGCGCTCACCCCGCTCGCCGTCCGGGACGCCGAGGTGTGGCGGTGCGCGGTCATACGCGCCGAGGAGACCGGGCGCACCCTGTTCGGCCTGGTCGCCCACCACGTGGCGTTCGACGGGGCCTCCGAGACGGTGCTCGCCAGGGACCTCTCGGTCGCCTACGCCGCACGCGCAGCGGGCCGCGCCCCCGGGTTCCCGGCGCCGGCCGCGACGCTGGCCGAGGTGTCCGCCGACCACCGCAGGGTGATCTCCCGGGTGGACCTGGCGGCGCAGGCCGAGTACTGGGAGGACCACCTGGAGCTCCAGGAGCCCCTGGAGCTTCCGGGCCGGGCCGACAACGACCTCAACGCCGGGCCCGGCTACTCCCCCGCACGCACCGTGACCAACGCCGAGCTCGCCCGCTGGGACGAGCGGGCCCGCGCGCTCGGCACCACCCGCTTCGCGATGCTCGCGGCCCAATTCGGCCTCGTACTGCGGGACTTGACCGGGCAGCCCGACATCGCCGTCAAGGTGCCGGTGGCCCGCCGGGGCAGCGAGGTGCTCGCCTCCGCCGTCAGCTGCCGGGTCGACCTGCTGTTCCTGCGCTTCTGGCCGCCGCACAAGGACGACGGCTCCGGGCTCCTGGAGCAGGCGGTCACCCATGTCGACGAGGCGCTCGCCGCCCAGGAGACCGGCGGCGCCCAGCTGGCCCGCACCGTGGTGCTGACCGGCGGCGGCGAGTCCCTCCGCCCGATGCCGAGCTTCCTGATGCAGGACGACCCGGACCCCCGGCTCGAACTCGCCCACTGCACCGCCCAGTTGTCCCGCATCGGCGCGCCCACCATGTTCACCGAGCTGGAGCTGGACGTCCGCACCACCGCGGACGGCGCCCTGATCACCGCCTCGGTACGCACCGACCGCATCCCGGCCGAGATCGCGGACCGGGTGGTGACCGCGTACACCGAGGGCCTGCGCCGCGGCCCCGAGCCCTGGGCCGAAGCCCCCGCCGCTCCCATCACATCCGAGGACACCTCATGCGTGTACTGATCCTGAGCAGCCCCGAGTCCACCCACTTCACCTGCATGGTGCCGCTGGCCTGGGCGCTGCGCGGCGCCGGGCACGAGGTCCTGGTCGCCGGGCAGCCCGACATCATCCCGATGGCTCGTTCGGCCGGCCTCAACACGGTCACCGTGGGACGGCAGTTCTTCGGCAAGGACCTGCTCAGCCCGCCGCTGCCGCCGAACAAGCGGCCCATCGAGATCGTCGGGCCGCTCACCCCGAAGATGACCATGATCGGCTCCCGGGTGTGGGTCCTCCACACCCGCTACATGGCGCCCAAGTACCTGGAGGTCGCCGACGCGTTCAAGCCGGACCTGGTGATCTCGGAGATCTTCGACTGGGTCGCCTGCCTCATCGGCGGCGTCCACAGGATCCCGGTGGTCTCGCACCGCTGGGGCGTCGACCCGATGAGCCACCTGATGCGGGCCACCGCCGAGGACCTGCTCCAGGGCACCTGCGAGCGCCTCGGCATCGAGGGCGGCCTGCCCAAGATCGACCTGCTGCTCGACCCGGCCCCGCCGCAGCTCCTGGTGAAGGGTGCACCGGCCGGCGCGCCGATCCGGCACGTTCCCTTCAACGGCACGGGCGCGGTGCCGAGTTGGCTGCGCCGGCGCGGCGACAGGCCCCGGGTCTGCGTGACCATGGGCCGCCAGACCATCTCGCTCGGCGGGCTCCCCATGTTCCGCGGCATCGTCCAGGCCTTCGGCGACCTGCCGGAGACCGAGGCGGTGATGACCGTGCAGGAGGAGTTCGTCGACGAGCTCGGCACCATCCCGTCCAACGTCACCATCATCCCGCCGACGCCGCTCAACGGCTTCCTCGACAAGACGGACGCGGTGATCACCCACGGCGGCGCCAACACCCTGCTCGCCGTGGCCAGTTTCGGCGTCCCGCAGCTGATCATGCCGCAGCTGGTCGACCAGTTCGAGGGCGGCGACCTGCTCGCCGCCGCCGACGCCGGTCTGACCCTGCGCACGGCCGAGGCGCAGAACGACCCGGCCCAGGTGGCCGAGGCCGTGCGCACCCTGCTCGCCTCGGAGCGGATCGCCAAGGGCTCGACCGTCCTCGCCGAGACCATGGCCGCCATGCCCAGCCCCGCCGCCGTCGTCCGTGACCTGGAGAACCTCCGATGCGCGTACTGATCATCAGCACCCCCGTCGACACGCACTTCCTGCCCATGCTGCCGCTGGTCCGGGCGCTCACCGGCGCGGGTCACGAGGTGCTCGTGGCGGGGCAGCCCGACGTCACCGGGCCCGCCGAGGCGGCGGGCCTCGCCACCGCCACGTTCGGCGAGGCCTTCCACTACATGGATCTGCGCCGGGGCCGGCGGCCCGAGGGCCTGCGCCCCATCGAGGTGGTGGGCCGCCCGCCGGTCCAGCAGATCGACGGCGCCGCCCAGATGTGGCGCAACCACGCCCCGTACTTCCTGTACGACTACCTGGAGCTCGCCCGCGAGTGGCGGGCCGATCTGGTGATCTCCGACCACATGGAGTTCGCGGGCCCGGTCGTCGCCAAGGTGCTCGGCGTCCCGAGCGTGTGGCACCGCTGGGGCGTGGCCCCCACCACCACGTTCATGCTCGGCCAGACCCGGATGTGGCTCGGCCCGCTGTGCGAGCGGCTCGGCCTCGACTCCGTCCCCGAGCCGGACCTGATCCTCGACCCCGCGCCGCCCGCGCTCGCGAGCACCGAGGCCCCGGCCGCCCGGCCGATCCGCCCCGTGCCGCACACCGGCGACGGCACACCCTGGACGTACGCGGCCCCGCCCGGACGCCGGGTCGCGGTGGCGCTCGGCGGCTACACCCTCGACCTCGACGGCGCCCCGCTGGTGCGCCGGATCGTCGACGCGCTGGCCGCGGCGGGCGGTGTGGAGGCGGTCGTCTCCGCGGCCCCCGAGTACCGGGCCGCGATCGGCGCCCTGCCCGCGGGCATGGCGTACTCCGCCGAGACGGCCCCCGGACTGCTGTTCCCCGGCGCCGACCTCGTGGTCCATCACGGCGGGCCCGGCTCCACCCTGGCCGCGGCCGCGCTCGGCATTCCCCAGCTCGTGCTCCCCCAGCTCGACGAGACGTTCCTCGCCGGCGACAAGGTGGCCGCCGCGGGCGCAGGCACCACCCTGGACACGGCCGAGCTGCAGAACAGCGAGGCCGAACTGGCCGACAGCGTCCGCCAGTTGCTCACCGAGTCCGCATTCAGGGACGGCGCCCAGCGCCTTCGCGCCGAGATCCAGGACATGCCGGCCCCGGCCGAGACCATCACCCTGCTCGAAGAATTGACGACACGTCAGGAGGTACTGGCGTGAGCACGGACGTGACCGCCGAAACCACCGAGAACGAAGCGGCCGCGAAGGCCGGGGCCAAGGAGAAGAAGCCCAATCCGCACGGGATGACCGACATCCAGGTCCTGGTGTTCATCGTGTGTGCGATGGCCACCATGACCCTTGCCCTGCTCGACGGCTCGATCATCTCCTCGGCCGTCCTGCCCATCGTGCGCGACCTCGACCCGGCCCACGGCATCGACCGCTTCCCCTGGCTGATCACCTCCTACCTCCTTGCCGCGACGGCGGCGCAGCCGCTGTACGGCAGGCTCAGCGACAGCTACGGGCCGCGCCGGGTCTACCTCGGCGCGCTCGCGGCGTTCCTGGCCGGCTCGGCCCTGTGCGCCACCGCCCAGTCGCTCACCCAGCTGATCGTCTTCCGCGCGATCCAGGGACTCGGCGGCGGCGGCCTGATGAGCATGACGCTGATCGTGATCGCCACGCTGTACCCGCCCAAGTCCCGCGCCGGGCGCTCCAACGCGGGCGGCGCCCTCATCGCGGCCGGCCTCATCGCCGGGCCCATGATCGGCGGGCCGCTCAGCGAGAACCTCTCGTGGCGCTGGATCTTCCTGCTCAACGTGCCGCTCGCCGGCCTCGCCCTCGCCGGAGTGGCCTGGGCACTGCGGCTGCCCGTGAAGGGCACTCGGCAGAAGGTCGACATCCTCGGCTCGGTCCTGATCGCGGCGGCCACCTGCGCACTGCTGCTCGGCGTCAAGGCGTACGGCGACCAGAACTCGTTCTCGGGCCCGGTGCTGCCCTACTTCTACGGCGGTTTCCTCATGGCCGGCGCGTTCGTGGCCCGCCAGCTGAAGGCGGCCGATCCGCTGATGCCGCTCAGCCTGTTCAAGGACAAGGTGTTCCGGCCCGCCGCCATCCTCCAGTTCGCGGGCGGCTTCGCGCTGCTCTCGCTGCCGGTGTTCCTCATCAACTACCTCAACATCGTGCGGGGCGTGAGCCTGGACGCGGTCGGGCTGCATCTGATCCCGCTCGCCATCGGCGTGGTCCTCGTGTTCATCGGCTGGGGCAAGATCATCGCCCGGACCGGGAAGTGCAAGGCCGTCCTGATCGCCACCACGGCGACGGCGACCGCCTCGGTCGCCGGCCTCGGCCTCACCGTGGCCGACGGCCCGGTCTGGCAGTTCGACGTCCTGCTCCTGCTGCTCGGCGTGGGCCTGGGCGGCGTGACCCAGATCGCGCTGTTCATGACCCAGTCGGCCGCTCCCGCCGACCAGTTGGGCGTGGTCACCACCACCTCGCGGTTCGCCACCATGCTGGGCACCACCATCGGTGGCACCGTGCTCGGCGCGATCCTGAGCGACCGCTTCGCGTCGGCCGCCGGAGCCTCCGGTGTGAAGGACCCCGACGCGGCCGCGGCGCAGCTGGCCGGACTCGACGCGGCCCGCCGCCACCTGGTGACGGACGCCTTCGCGCACGCCACCGGCACCCTGCTCCTGACCGCGGCCGGGCTGCTGCTGCTCGCACTCGTGACCGCGGTGCTCATGAAGGACGTCGACGTCAACTCCGACGCCGAGTCCACCGAGGTTTCCGCCGAAGAGGCCGCCCCCATGTCCGAGGAGGACGACGAAGATGCGCGTACTGATGCTGAGCACCCCCTTCCCCACCCACTTCACCCCCATGGTGCCGCTGGCCTGGGCGCTGATGGGAGCGGGCCACGAGGTGATCGTCGCCGCGCAGCCTGACGTCACCGACGCGGCCCGCGCCGCCGGGATATCGGCCGTCGACATCGGCGACCGCTTCCACGGCCTCGACGTCCTCCAGCGCCACCTCCCGGACGGGATACGCCCGTTGGAGCTGATGGGCCCGACCCCGCCGGAGAAGATGGCGGGCACGACCAAGCTGTGGGAGACCCACGCCCGCTACCTGGTGAGCTCCTACCTGGAGTTCGCCCGGGAGTGGGGGCCCGACCTGATCGTCTCGGAGCAGATGGAACTGGCGGGCCAGCTCGTCGCGGGCGCGCTCGGCATCCCGTCGGTGCAGCACCGCTGGGGCGTCGACCCGCTGAGCGGCCCCTCGCGCGCCTCGGCCCGCAACTTCCTGTACGGGACCGCCGAGCGGCTCGGCCTCGACGGCCTGCCCGACCCGACGCTGCTGCTCGACCCGTGCCCGCCCGCGCTGCGCCACCCGAGCGCGGCGCCGGGCGCGCCGATCGGCTACGTGCCGTTCAACGGCACCGGCACCGTGCCCGACTGGCTGCACCGGCCGGCCGCCGACGGGGTGCGCCGCGTCGTGGTGTGCCTGGGCCGCCAGACGCTGGTGCTCAACGGCACCGGCCTGTACCGCTCGATCATCGCGGCGTTCGAGGGCCTGGAGCACGTCGAGGCGGTGGTGACGGCGGACGCCGCCTTCCACGAGGGCTTCGGTGAACTCCCCGCCAACGTCAAGGTGGTTGAGCCCGTTCCGCTGAACCTGTTCCTGCGCGACTGCGACGCCGTGATCCACCACGGCGGCGCGAACACCACGCTCACCTCGTGCGCTTTCGGCCTCCCGCAGGTGGTGCTCCCGCAGATCGTCGACCAGTTCGCCTCGGCCGAGCTGCTCGCCGCGGCCGGCGCCGCCCGGGTGCTTGGCGAGGCGGCCCCGCAGAACGACCCCGGCCAGGTCCGCGAGGCGATCCGGGACGTCCTGGACGACCCGCGCCACCTCAAGTGCGCCCAGGAGCTGCGCGCCGACATGAACGAGATGCCGAGCCCGGCCCGGGTGGTGGAGGACCTGGAGGGCCTGGTGGCCGTCTGACCTCAACTCCCGTACGCAGAAGGGCCCTTGCGATATCACGCAAGGGCCCTTCTCCATCGGCGCGAGTGGGGTCGGTGTACGTGGACATACGGAAGGGGGCCCACCGACCGGAGTGGTCGGTGGGCCCCCTCGGTCCTGCCGGGGTGGCTCAGCCGCGGCGCTTCTTGAGGGCGTCGCCGCCGAACTTGACGACGAGGCAGACGACGACGGTGACGGCGAGACCGATGATGAGGTGGCTCATGATGTCCTCCAAAGGACGGTTGTGGGTGGGGGGTTGGATGGTGCGGCGGAAACTTGTGGTGCCGGTCAGACGTGGGCGGCGGTGCGCTGTGCGGCGAGGACCGCCCACAGCGCGCCCGGGGTCGCGAAGGTCGCGCCCGTGAGCTTGTCCTCGGGGATCTCCACGTCGTACTGGTCCTCCAGGCGGACCAGGAGCTCGATGGTGGCCATCGAGTCGAGGCCGACGGCCTTGAGGTCGAGCGCGGGGTCCAGCGGGCCCGTGACACGCGGCAGGACCGAGGTCAGCAGCTGCTCGAAGCCGGCGTCCCACGAGACGTCAGTGGTGGTCATTGGCGGAATCTCCTTACTGGGTTACTGACTCGGGGAGTCGGTCGATTCGGTCACTTCTGTTCGCGGCGCAGCCGCTGCTTGTCGGTCTTGCCGTTCGGGGTGAGCGGGAGCTCGCCGAGCAGGTGGCAGGCGGCCGGGACCTTGGCGGCCTCCAGGCGCTCCGTCAGCTGCGCGAGCACCTCGTCGGCCGTCAGCTCGGTGACGGCGTACAGCGTGAGGTCGTGGCCCTCGGCCGGGGCCAGGGCGGCGGCGGCCGTCACACCCTTGATGTCCAGGGCGGCCGTCTCGATCTCCAGGGTGCCCATGCGGACGCCCTTGCGCTTGAAGAGGTCGTCGCGGCGGCCCTCGAAGTAGAGGTGGCCGTCCTCGTCGAGGTGGCCGTAGTCGCCGGTGTGCAGGGTGACCTCGCCGGTGACCGGGTCGGGGCGGAACCGCAGGGCGGTCTGCTCCGGGGCCTGCCAGTAGCCGGTCATGATGTGCGGTCCGCGTACGCAGATCTCGCCGACCGTGCCGGGCGGCAGGAGCCGGCCGTCGTCGTCCAGGATCAGCACCTCGGTGCCGTCCAGGGCGCGGCCGACCGAGCCGGGGCGGACGATGTCGCCGTCCGGTTCGAGCACGGTGATGCGCTTGCACTCGGTGGTGCCGAACATCGGCGACACCTGGGCCCCCGGGAACGCGGCACGCAGCTGGGCGATGACGGGCCCGGTCAGCGCGGCCCCGGTGTTGGTGAAGAGCCGTACCGGGGGCGCTTCGCGGCGGTCCCGCTTCGACAGCGTGAGCAGCATCTCGCCGAGCGAGGGCACCAGCGGAACGACGGTGACCCCGTGCTCGTGCAGGGTGGAGAGCAGCCGTACGTGGCGGTCCGGCGAGGTGAGCACCACCTGGGCGCCCGCGATGACGGACAGCAGGATCTGGTACAGCCCGTAGTCGAAGGAGACCGGCACCGCGACCAGGACGACGTCGTCCTCGCGGTAGTTCAGCCGGGCCTGGATGGCGCGGGCGGCGAAGACGATCGGGGCGTGCGTGCTCACCACGGCCTTGGGCGCCGAAGTGGAGCCCGAGGTGTAGATGAGCAGGCCCAGGTCGTCCGGGGCGACCGGCGCCTCGTCGAGCGCGGCGGGCGCGGCGTCGTACAGCGCCTCGGCGCCGCGGCGCACCTCGTCGAGCCCGTAGACCGGTCGGTCCGTCAACTCCCGCAGAATCGCGGTGTCCTGGGCATCCTGGCCGATCACGAGAACCGGGTCGCAGTCCGGTACGACGGTGTTGAGGTGGAAGCGCTTCATCGCCGGGTTGACCGGCACGAAGGCGATGCCGCGGCGCAGCGCGCCGAACATCAGGGCGGTGAATTCGCGGGTGTTGCCGACGCGGACCAGGATCCGGTCCGCGTGTCCCACACCCTGGGCGGTGAGCCAGTCGGCGTACGCCCGTGACCAGGCGTCCAGTTCCGCATAGGTCCACACGCCCGAGGCGTCGCGCACCGCGGGGGCGTCGGGCCGGGCGGCCACGGCCGCCGCGAGCAGTCCGTGGACGGTATCGGTGCCGGTGTCCGCGGCAACCAGCGTCTGAGTCGTCATCCAGCAACCTCGTGGTCATCGGAACGGATGTTGGTCACCCTGAGCGTGAGGGGGTTGCCTCGACCCCGGATCGAGCGCCGGTGGACACCCCTTCCGGGTGTGCGGTTTCGGCTGCGGGCCGTACGTGGCCGGTCGCGCCCACGCGGCGGAGCCGCACAATGTTGCAGCCCCGCGCCCCTAGGGGGTTCATCTAGCCTCCCTCGGATCTTGCTCGAATCCATCACAACTGGCATGACTCGCACTGCACTTGAGCCGCACTGGAGCGCTCTTGACCTGCCCGGGACTCAAGTGGGCTGCGAGGAGGGCGTCCCATGGTGTCGCCGGGCAGCAAGCCCCCATGGTGACGACCCCGCCGCGACGACGTCCGACGGGGAAGGAGGCAGCGCTAAATGAACGCGGATTCCCGGCAGACCGGCAGCCAGGGTGCGGACGGCTCGGCAGGTGAGCGGCCGCTGGACTTCGGTGTCTTCTTCTTCGCCGCGGTCGGCGACCGGGCGGAGGAGACCTACCGGCTGATGCTGGACGCGGCCCGCCGCGCCGACGAGCTCGGCTTCGGTTTCGTATCGACGCCCGAGCGGCACTTCCACCGGTTCGGCGGTGCCTTCCCCAACCCGGCCGTGACCTCGGCGGCCATCGCCGCGGTGACGAGCCGCATCCAGATCCGGGCCGGCAGCGTCGTGACGCCGCTGCACCCGGCCGCCCGCATCGTCGAGGACTTCGCGATGGTGGACGGCATCTCGGGCGGCCGGGTCGCGATCTCGGTGGGCTCGGGCTGGAACGTCAACGACTTCGTGATCGCTCCGGAGAAGTACGAGACCCGGCGCGAGCAGATGATCAAGGATGTCGGTGACATCCGGACCGCCTGGCGCACCGGTCACTGGACCGGCCCCAACCCGCTGGGCGCCGAGACCACGCTGCCCGTCTTCCCCCGCCCGGTGCAGGAGGACCTGTCGGTGTGGGTGACGGCGTCGCGCAGCGAGGGCACGTTCCGCGAGGCGGGGCGGCTGGGCTGCAACATCCTGACCCATCTGGAGAACCAGGACGTCGAGTCGCTCTCCGACAAGATCGCCCTGTACCGGGCGGCCCGCGCCGAGGCCGGCTGGGACGGCCCCGGCAAGGTCACCGTCATGATGCACACCTATGTCGCCGACGACGCGGCCGAGGCCCGTGAGGTGGGCGGCGGCGCCCTGCGCGACTACCTGCTCTCCGCCATCGACCTGGAGGCCCTCGCGGTCGAGGCCGGCGGCCGGATGAGCGGCAACAAGCAGGGCCGCGAGGTGCTCTCCGCGGTGAAGGCCCAGCGCAAGCTCGCCGAGCTCGGCGTCAACCGCTATCTGTCCGGGAACTCGCTGATCGGCTCGGCCGAGGAGTGCACGGAGACCGCCCGCCGGGTGCGCGCGGCCGGCGTCGACGAGATCGCCTGCCTGGTGGACTTCGTCGCCGACCCGGAGCTGGTGCTCGCCTCCCTGGAGCGCGTCGCCGCGGTCCGCCGCGAGGCGGCCACCCCCGCCGAGCCGGTGCCGGCCGCCTGATCCACCACCACCGACCCCACGCAAGAGCCTCTTCACTCACTTGATCAGGAGGTTGTCCATGCCGACGATCCTCGCCGTCTCCGGCAGCCCGTCGCCGGTCTCCAGCACCCACCAGGTACTCACCCTCGCGGCGGACCGACTTGCCGGCCGCGGGCACCGGGTGGAGACGCTCGCCGTGCGCACCCTGCCCGCGGCCGAACTCCTGCGGGCCGATCTGAACCACCCCCAACTCGCCGACGCGGCAGAGCAGTTCGCGCGGGCGGACGCCGTCGTCCTGGCCACCCCCGTCTACAAGGCGGGCTACTCGGGACTGCTCAAGTCCTTCCTCGACGTACTGCCGCAGTTCGCCCTCGAAGGCAAGGTGGTGCTGCCGCTGGCCACCGGCGGCTCGCTCGCCCATGTGCTCGCGCTCGACTACGGGCTGCGCCCGGTGCTGATGTCGATGAAGCCGCGGGCCGTCTCCGAGAGCTTCTTCGTGCACGCGGGCGGCATCCGCAAGGGCCCGGGCGGCTTCGCCGGCCTTGAGCCCGACACGGACGCCCTGCTGCACGAGGCCACCGACAAGTTCGCCGACCTGGTGGAGAGCCTCACCGAGGCCGCCACCCCGACCGTCCGCCTTGTGCCCGCCGCCTGACCGGCATCGCGGAGCCACCCCTGACCCCGCAACTCCCCCTATTCATCCGCCTGTTGATGTGTCGATCACGACGTAACCACGACAGAAGAGGACCCCATGAAGGCTCTGGTTCTGAGCGGCGGTACGGGAAGCCGACTGCGCCCGTTCAGCTACTCCATGCCCAAGCAGCTCATCCCGATCGCCAACAAGCCCGTCCTGGAGCGGGTGCTCGACAACATCCGCGACCTCGGTGTCACCGAGATCGGGATCATCGTCGGCAACCACGTCGAGGAGATAGCCGAGGCGCTCGGCGACGGGTCCCGGCTCGGTGTCGAGATCACCTACATCCCGCAGGAGAGCCCGCAGGGGCTCGCCCAGTGCGTGCAGCTCGCCCAGCCGTTCCTCGGCGACGACGACTTCGTGATGTACCTCGGCGACAACATGCTCCCCGAGGGCATCGCCGAGGCGTCCGCCGAGTTCCACGCGCTGCGCCCGGCCGCCCAGGTGCTCGTCGCCCAGGTCGAGGACCCGCGCGCCTTCGGTGTGGCCGAGGTGGACGCGACCGGCGTCGTGGAGCGCCTGGTCGAGAAGCCCCCGGTGCCGCGCTCCAACCTGGCGCTGATCGGCGTCTACTTCTTCACCCCGGCCATCCACGAGGCCGTCGACTCGATCGTGCCGAGCGCGCGCGGCGAGCTGGAGATCACCGACGCCATCCAGTGGCTGGTGACCGACGGCCAGACCGTCCGGGCCCAGGAGTACCGCGGGTACTGGAAGGACACCGGCCGCGTCGAGGACGTCCTGGAGTGCAACCAGATGCTCCTCGACGGCATCGAGCGCCGCGTGGAGGGCGAGGTCGACGACCAGAGCGTGCTGATCGGCGCGGTCGTCGTCGAGCCCGGCGCGAAGATCACCCGCTCCTTCGTGGAGGGCCCCGTCGTGATCGGCGCGGGCACGGTCCTGGAGGACAGCCACGTCGGACCTCACACGTCCATCGGCCGGGACTGCGTCCTGTCCGGCACCCATCTCGACTACTCGATCGCCCTGGACGGCGCGACGATCTCCGCGGTGCGGGGCCTGCACGGCTCCCTGCTCGGCAGGTCCGCCGCGGTCACGGGCATCGACTTGGCAAGCCGCCACCACCGCCTGGTGGTCGGCGACCACACCCGCGTGGAGGTCGCGGCATGACGAACACCACGGAGAAGAGCGGCATGAACAAGATCCTGGTCACCGGCGGCGCGGGCTTCATCGGCTCGCACTACGTACGCACGCTTCTGGAGGGCGGCTACGAGGGGTACGAGAACGCCGAGGTCACCGTCCTCGACAAGCTCACCTACGCGGGCAACCGCGACAACCTGCCCGCCTCGCACCCCCGGCTGACCTTCGTCGAGGGCGACATCTGCGACCTGCCGCTGCTCCTGGAGCTGTTCCCCGGCCACGACGCGGTCGTCCACTTCGCGGCCGAGTCCCACGTGGACCGCTCCCTGGAGTCGGCCGCCGAGTTCATCGCCACCAACGTCGGCGGCACCCAGAACGTCATGGAGGCCGCGCTGCGCGCCGGCGTCCAGCGCGTGGTGCACGTCTCGACCGACGAGGTGTACGGCTCCATCGACGAGGGCTCCTGGACCGAGGAGTGGCCGCTCCTGCCCAACTCCCCGTACGCCGCCTCCAAGGCGGGCTCGGACCTCATCACCCGTGCCTACTGGCGCACCCACGGCCTGAACGTCTCCATCACCCGCTGCTCCAACAACTACGGGCCCTACCAGCACCCCGAGAAGCTGATCCCGCGCTTCGTCACCAACCTGCTCGAAGGCGAGACGGTCCCGCTGTACGGCGAGGGCGCCAACATCCGCGAGTGGCTGCACGTCGACGACCACTGCCGCGCGATCCAGCTCGTCCTCACCAAGGGCCGCGCCGGCGAGATCTACAACGTGGGCGGCGGCAACGAGCAGACGAACCGTCAGATCACCGAGCGTCTCCTGGAGCTGACCGGCAACGACTGGTCGAAGGTGGTCCGGGTCGCCGACCGCAAGGGACACGACCTGCGCTACTCGCTCAGCGAGGCCAAGATCGCCGAGGAGCTCGGCTACGCGCCGCGCATCTCCTTCGAGGACGGCCTCGCCGAGACCGCCGCCTGGTACCGCGACAACCCGGGCTGGTGGAAGGCGGTCAAGCACGCGCCGCAGGAGGGCCAGAAGTGACACTGCTCAGCGAAACGGCGCCCGCACCTCAGGTGCTGGTCGTGGGCGCCGGGCCGGTCGGGCTGAGCGCCGCCCACGAGCTGGCCCGGCACGGCGTCCGGGTCCGGCTCGTGGACGCGGCGGCCGGCCCGGCCACCACCAGCCGGGCGCTCGCCACGCACGCCCGCACGCTGGAGACGTACGACCAGATGGGCATCCTGGACGAGCTCCTGCCGCGCGGCCAGCGGGTGGAGCACTTCACGCTCCACCAGAACGGCCGCCGCCTGATCCGCTTCGACACGGACTACAGCCGGCTGCCCACCCGCTTCCCGTTCACGCTGATGGTCGACCAGGTCATCACCGAGGAGGTGCTGCGCACCGCGACGGCCCGCCGCGGCGTCGAGGTCGAATGGGGCGTACGCCTCACCGAGTTCGAGGACCTGGGCTCCGACGGGGTACGCGCCCACCTCACCCACGCCGACGGAACCACCGAGACCGTCACGGCGGACTGGCTGGTCGGCACCGACGGCGGCCACAGCACCATCCGCAAGCAGCTCGGCCTCAAGCTCGAAGGCGAGTCGAGCGAGACCTGGCTGATCGCGGACGCCACCGTCCACTGCGACCTGCCGAAGGACAGCATCCACTGGATGCGCACGCCCACCGGCACCGTGATGATGGTGCCGTTCCCCGAGCCCGGCAAGTGGCGCCTGCTCGACACCGCGGAGACGTCCTACGGGGGCGACGACGCGATGGTGGCCCGGCGCTTCTCGGCGAAGATCACCACGGGTACGGGCAAGCCCGCCGTGGTCGAATCGCCGTCCTGGGTCTCGGTGTTCACCATCCAGCAGCGCATGATCGGCAAGATGCGCAACGGCCGGGTGCTGCTCGCGGGCGACGCGGCCCACGTCCACAGCCCGGCCTCCGGGCAGGGCATGAACACGGGCGTCCAGGATGCGGTCAACCTCTCCTGGAAGCTCGCCACGGTCCTGCGCGGCGAGGCCCCGGACGCGCTCCTGGACAGCTACAGCGACGAACGGGTCCCGGTGGGCGCGGAGCTGCTGCGCACCACCAAGATGGCGACGATGCTGGTCCAGCTGCGCAGCCGCAAGGCGGCGGCCGCCCTGCGCGCCGCGTTCACGGTCCTGCGCTCGCTGCCCCCGGTCAAGGGCCGCATCCAGCGCAAGATCATGGGCGGCATGTCGGCACTGGGCCTCGGCTACGCGGCGGGCCCGCTGGCCCACCCCTCGGCTCCCTCCGACGGCGTCCGTCCCGGCGAGCGAGTGGCCCGCGTAACAGCACCGGACCTGGCCACCAGCCCCGGCTGGCAGGAGGTGATCGCCGAACTCCAGCGCCCGGAATGGCTGTTGCTCACCTTCGGCGAGGCCCCCGAGGACCACTACGGCCCCTCGGTACGCATCCGCACGGTGAACACCCCCGGCCCGGACACCCTGTCCGACCCGGCCGGCCACCTGTCCACGGCCCTGGGCGCCCCCGAGGGCACCTGGCTCCTGATCCGCCCGGACGGCTACCTGGCCGCGAGAGGCACAGCAAAGGAGTCCCCGTCGACCGCACTGACCTCTTTGGGAATCCACCCGGCACAATCCCGTCAACTGACGTACTGAGCACACCGATTGGGCCCGCTTCCGGAAGTCGTCCGGGGCGGGCCCAAGTGGTGTGCGCGGAGTTCCAGGGCAGCACAAAAAGTGCCCTTACCGGACAGAAAGGTCCGGCTTCGGGCACGGATTCGGCGCCGGGGAGCAAAATTCAGCCCCTCCGGCGATTGAGGAGCGGGGGTCCGGGGGCAGAGCCCCCGGTACCTAGGCTGCAGCCTGCTCCTCCTGCGAACCCCTCCCGTAAAGGGAAAGGCACTGCGCATACGTAGGAAGCAACCCGAGCTCCAAGGCCTCAGCGACGACAGGAGCCGCCGCATCCTTCTCCGACAGCACCGGCTCCCCCGTGAGCCACTTCGCCCAGGGCAGACCCAGGGCGGGGTCGAAGGCCTGGAGGTCGAGCTGCGTACCCGGCACGTACTCCGTGGAGCACAGATAGCTGATGCACGTGTCGTCGGTCAGTGCCACGAACCCGTGCGCGAGCCCCTCCGCCACGAACATCGCGCGCCCCTCCCGCGCGTCCAGCACCGTGGTCACGTGCTCGCCGAACGTGGGGGATCCCACGCGTACGTCGACGACCACGTCGAGCAGCGCCCCGCGCACGCAGCTCACCAGCTTCGCCTGGCCCGGCGGAATGGCCACGCCGTGCAGCCCGCGCACCGTATTGCGGGAGGAGGCGGAGTAGTTGACCTGGCGCGGCACGAACTCGTGCCCGGTCTCGGCGGCCAGCAGGTCGTAGCGGTACGACTCGTGGAAACTGCCGCGGGGGTCCGTCAGCAGCTTCGGCATGATGCGGTACGCGTCCGGTACGGCGGTCTCTTCGATCCTCATGTTCCCGGACGGTAGGCGCCCCGACTCAAGTCCCGGTAGCGCCGCATGACCACCTGTCCAGCGGTCCCCGAGCGAGGCACGCCACAGTGCCGCTCAAACCGCGCATACAGGAGGTAGCAACGGTGTCGGTGAACGACCGAAGAGCAGACGGCAGAGGCGGCGGCGAAGCCGGGTCGGTGGTGGTGCTCGGCGCCACGGGGTTCGTGGGCCGGCACATCTGCGAGGTGTTCGGCGCGGCGGGCTGGACGGTGACGGGCATCGCCCGCGGCGCCCAGGATCCGTCAACTCCCCACGAAATCATCCCCCTTGACGTCGTGGGCGCCAAGCCGGAGCAGATCGCCCGGCTGCTCGCCGAGCGCGGCGCGGGGGCGGTGGTGAACGCGGCCGGCGCGGTGTGGCAGGCCACCGAGGACGACATGACCCGCGCCAACGCCGTCCTGGTGGAGCACCTGGTGGCCGCGACCGCCCGGCTCGACGAACGGCCCCGGCTGATCCAGCTGGGCTCGGTGCACGAGTACGGCCCGGTGCCACGTACCGGCATCACCGAGGACACCCCGACCGCGCCGGTCACCCCGTACGGCCGCTCGAAGCTGGCGGGTGCCCGTGCGCTGCTGGAGGCGACGGCGTCGGGCGAGGCGGAGGGCCTGGTGCTGCGCGTCTCGAACGTGTCGGGCCCCGGCACCCACCGGGCGAGCCTGCTCGGGATGGTCGCCCACCATCTCGCCACGTCCTCCCCCGAACCGCTGCGGCTCGCACCGCTGCTCGCCCACCGCGACTTCGTGGACGTACGGGACGTCGCGGATGCGGCGCTCGCCGCGGCCCGGTCCCGGGCGACGGGTCAAGTCCTCAACATCGGTGGCGGGCAGGCGACTTCGGTGCGCAGCCTGGTGCTGCGGCTGACCGACCTTGCGGGCGCGGCCGCCGAGATCGTCGAGGCGCCGAGCGCGGGCGGACGGCCTCCCGAGGCCGAGTGGCAGCGCATGGACATCGGGCGCGCGCAGCGGCTTCTCGGCTGGTCGCCGCGGCGGAGCCTGGACGATTCGCTGCGCGATCTGCTGGCCCACGCCCGCGCCGCCGCCCATCGCGAGCCGTTGTCCAGTGCCCTTCAAGTCGCCCCCACAACGATGGCCCTGTCGGATCACCGCTGAGGGCTTCGTGCCGAACTGACGACCATGGAGGCAGCCAAAATGAGTGACACCAAGGCACGGATTCTCGATTCTGTGCGGGAGTACCACCTGGAGAAGGAGCCGTCCCGCGAGTTCGTGCCGGGAGTCAGCGAGATCTGGCCGTCCGGCGCGGTCCTGGAACCGGCGGACAGAGTGGCGCTGGTGGAGGCGGCACTGGACATGCGGATAGCCGCCGGCACCAGCTCCCGCAAGTTCGAGTCCCGCTTCGCCCGTTACATGAAGCGGCGCAAGGCCCACCTGGTGAACTCCGGTTCCTCGGCCAACCTGCTCGCCATGTCGGCGCTCACCTCGCCGCACCTGGAGGACCGCCGCCTCAAGCCCGGCGACGAGGTCATCACGGTGGCCGCGGGCTTCCCCACCACCGTCAACCCGATCCTGCAGAACGGCCTCATCCCGGTCTTCGTGGACGTCGAGCTGAAGACGTACAACACGACCGCCGAGCGCATCAAGGCCGCCGTCGGCCCCAAGACCCGGGCCATCATGGTCGCGCACGCGCTCGGCAACCCGTTCGAGGTGGCCGAGGTCGCGCAGATCGCCGAGGAGAACGACCTCTTCCTCATCGAGGACAACTGCGATGCGGTCGGCTCCCTCTACAACGGTCAACTCACCGGCACCTTCGGCGACTTGACGACGGTCAGCTTCTACCCGGCGCACCACCTGACGATGGGCGAGGGCGGCTGCGTGCTGACCTCGAACCTGGCGCTCGCCCGCATCGTGGAGTCGCTGCGCGACTGGGGCCGGGACTGCTGGTGCGAGCCGGGCGAGAGCGACCGCTGCTTCAAGCGCTTCCAGTACCAGCTGGGCACCCTGCCGGCCGGGTACGACCACAAGTACATCTACTCGCACATCGGCTACAACCTGAAGGCCACCGACCTCCAGGCCGCCCTCGGTCTGACTCAGCTCGACAAGGTCGACGACTTCACCGCCGCCCGCCGCCGCAACTGGCAGCGGCTGCGCGAGGGCCTGGAGGGTGTGCCGCACCTGATCCTGCCCGAGGCGACGCTGGGCAGCGAGCCCAGCTGGTTCGGTTTCGTCATCACCGTCGACCCCGACGCGCCGTTCAAGCGCAAGGAGTTGGTGAACTTCCTCGAAGAGCGGAAGATCGGCACCCGCAATCTGTTCGCCGGCAACCTGACCCGCCAGCCCGCCTACGTCGACGCCCCGCACCGGATCGTGGGCGACCTCACCAACTCCGACATCATCACCGAGCAGACCTTCTGGATCGGCGTCTATCCGGGGCTCACCGACGAGCACACCGACTTCATGACGTCCTCGATCCGGGACTTCGTCGCCGGCTGGTGACGGCCCCCGACACCCCTCCACCACAGCACCCTTGACGAGGAGAGAGCGTACATGTCGTCGACACTTGCGGAGCTGACTGAGCTTCAGCCGGTGGTCCAGCCCCGTGAGCCGGTGTCGGTCGCCGACCGGATCGCGGCGTCCGCGGCCTCCACCGGCGGGCTCCTGACCACCGGGGAGTTCCACCACTGGTTCGCCGAGCGCAGGAAGGCGGGCCGCTTCCACATCGAGCGCATCCCGTTCTCCAAGCTGCGCGGCTGGTCCTTCGAGCCGGACACCGGGAACCTGGTGCACTCCAGCGGCCGTTTCTTCAGCGTGGAAGGGCTGCACGTCACGACCGACGACGGCCCCCACAAGGAGTGGTACCAGCCCATCATCAAGCAGCCCGAGGTCGGCATCCTCGGCATCCTGGTGAAGGAGTTCGACGGCGTACTGCACTTCCTGATGCAGGCCAAGATGGAGCCGGGCAACCGCAATCTGCTCCAGCTCTCCCCGACCGTCCAGGCCACCCGCAGCAACTACACCAAGGTCCACCAGGGCACGGACGTCAAGTACATCGAGTACTTCACGGGCAGCGGGCGAGGCCGCGTCCTCGCCGATGTGCTCCAGTCCGAGCACGGCTCGTGGTTCTACCACAAGAGCAACCGCAACATGATCGTCGAGGTGGACGGCGACGTCCCGCTCGACGAGGACTTCTGCTGGCTGACGCTGGGTCAGATATCCGAACTCCTGCACCGGGACAACCTGGTCAACATGGACTCGCGCACCGTCCTGGCCTGCCTGCCCGCCTACCGCGCGGGCGCCGTGCGGGGGGACGATTTCAGCCAGTCCCTGGTGCGCTCGCGCGACCCCGAGGCGGGCGCGCTGCTCACGGACGTCGACCTGCTTTCGTGGTTCACCTCGGAGCGTTCGCGCTACGACGTGCAGGCCGACCGGATACCGCTGGACGACGTGCCGGGCTGGACCCGGGACGAGGCGCGCATCGGCAAGGACGACGGCCGCTGGTTCAACGTGGTCGCGGTCGAGGTGCAGGCCGGCAACCGCGAGGTGACGAGCTGGACGCAGCCCCTGATCGAGCCGTGCAGCCGCGGTATCGCGGCCTTCCTGACCCGTTCGTTCGACGGCGTCCTGCACGTCCTGGCCAACGCCAAGGTCGAGGGCGGCTTCCTCGACACGGTCGAACTGGCCCCCACCGTGCAGTGCTCGCCGGACAACTTCGAGGGCCTCCAGGTCCGCCCGCCGTTCCTGGATCTCGTCCTGGAGGCGGCCCCCGACCGCATCCGCTACGACGCCATCCACTCGGAGGAGGGCGGCCGGTTCCTGTACGCGGAGAACCGCTACCTGGTCATCGAGGCCGACGAACAGGACGCGCCTATTGAGCCACCGACCGGCTATCAGTGGGTAACGATCAGTCAGCTGACGGCGCTGATCAAGCACGGACACTACGTCAATGTGCAGGCCAGGACCCTCCTCGCCTGCCTCAACGCCATGGGACATCTGACGGATGACTGAACGACCCCTGCGCATCGCCGTCCTCGGCACCGCCGACATCGCCCGCCGCCGGGTGCTGCCCGCCATGGCGGCCGACCCGGAGGTCGAGCTGACCGCGGTGGCGAGCCGGGACGGCGGGCGCGCCAAGGAGGTCGCGGACCAGTTCGGCTGCGCGGCGGTCGAGTCGTACGACGCGGTCCTCGCCCGGGACGACGTGGACGCGGTGTACGTGCCGCTGCCCATCTCCCTGCACGCCGAGTGGGCGGGCCGGGCGCTGCGCGCGGGCAAGCACGTCCTGGCCGAGAAGCCGCTCACCGCCGACCGGCCGACCACCGAGGCGCTGCTCGGCCTCGCGCGCTCCTCGGGCCTGGTGCTGATGGAGAACGTCATGTTCGTCCACCATCCCCAGCACTCCGTCGTACGGGAGCTGGTGACGAGTGGCGCGATCGGTCAACTCCGGGCGTTCAGCGCGGCGTTCGCCATCCCGGCGCTGCCCGCCGGGAACATCAGGCACCGCCCGGAACTCGGCGGCGGCGCCCTCCTGGACGTCGGCTACTACCCGGTGCGGGCCGCCCTGTACTTCCTCGGCGCGGGCCTGGAGATCGTCGGCGCCGCCCTGGAGAACTCCGGCGGCTCGGCGGTGGAGACCTCGGGCGCGGTGCTCGTGCGCTCCCCCGCCGGGGTGCTCGGCCAGCTGGCCTTCGGCATGGAGCACGCGTACCGCTCGGCGTACGAACTGTGGGGCAGCGAGGGCCGGATCCGCGTCGAGCCGGCGTTCACCCCGCCCGCCGACCACAAACCGGCGGTGTGGATCACGGACGCCCACGGCCCGCGCGAGCTGACCCTGGCCCCGCACGACCAAGTGGCCGCCACGGTCCGGGCGTTCGTGCGCGCGGTGCGCTCGGGCGCCGTCGAGTCGCCGGACGCCGGGGAGTGCCTGGAGCAGGCGAGCCTGCTGGACGCGGTGCGAGCGAGGGCGACGTCTTCGATCTCACCTATTACACCTATCTCTTCGACTATCTCTTCGACTTCGCGACAGGAAGGGACCGACCGTGACCGTGACTGAGCAGCCGCCGCCGCAGACCGCGGCGGTGCGCGTCGCCGAACTGCACGTGCTGCGCGAGCAGGCCAAGCTCGGCCCCAGCGAGAAGGCGACCGAGGCCCAGCGCGCCAAGGGCAAGCTGACCGCGCGCGAGCGCATCGACCTGCTCCTGGACCCGGGCACCTTCCAGGAGGTCGAGCAGCTGCGCCGGCACCGCGCGACGGGCTTCGGCCTGGAGGCGAAGAAGCCCTACACGGACGGCGTGGTCACCGGCTGGGGCACGGTCGAGGGCCGCACGGTCTTCGTGTACGCCCATGACTTCCGCATCTTCGGCGGCGCCCTTGGCGAAGCCCACGCGACGAAGATCCACAAGATCATGGACATGGCGATCGCGGCGGGTGCGCCGCTGGTCTCGCTGAACGACGGCGCGGGAGCCCGCATCCAGGAGGGCGTCAGCGCACTGGCGGGCTATGGCGGCATCTTCCAGCGCAACACGAAGGCGTCGGGGGTGATCCCGCAGATCAGTGTGATGCTGGGCCCGTGCGCGGGCGGCGCGGCGTACAGCCCGGCGCTCACGGACTTTGTGTTCATGGTGCGAGAAACCTCGCAGATGTTCATCACCGGCCCGGACGTGGTGCAGGCGGTGACGGGTGAGGAGATCACCCAGAACGGCCTGGGCGGCGCGGACGTGCACGCCGGGGTCTCGGGCGTGGCCCACTTCGTCCACGACGACGAGGAGACGTGCCTGGCGGAAGTCCGCTACCTGATCTCCCTCCTCCCCTCCAACAACAGGGAGATGCCCCCGCCGCTGCCCCCGGGGGACGACCCGGCGGACCGCCGCAACGACGTGCTGCTCGACCTGGTGCCCTCGGACGGCAACCGCCCGTACGACATGCGCAAGGTCCTGGAGGAGATCGTCGACCACGGCGACCTCCTTGAGGTCCACGAGCACTGGGCCCGCAACATCATCTGCGCGCTGGCCCGGATCGACGGCCGCGTGGTGGGCATCCTGGCGAACCAGCCGCAATTCCTGGCGGGCGTCCTGGACATCGAGGCGAGCGAAAAGGCGGCCCGCTTCGTCCAGCTCTGCGACGCGTTCAACATCCCGCTGCTGACGATGGTCGACGTGCCGGGCTTCCTGCCGGGCGTCTCGCAGGAGCACGGCGGCATCATCCGCCACGGCGCGAAGCTCCTGTACGCGTACTGCAACGCGACGGTGCCCCGCATCTCCCTGATCCTGCGCAAGGCGTACGGCGGCGCGTACATCGTCATGGACTCCCAGTCCATCGGCGCCGACCTGACCTATGCCTGGCCGACGAACGAGATCGCGGTGATGGGCGCGGAGGGCGCGGCGAACGTCATCTTCCGCCGGGAGATAGCGAGTTCGGACGACCCGGAGGCGGTCCGAGCGTCGAAGATCGCAGCGTACAAATCCGAGCTGATGCACCCGTACTACGCGGCCGAGCGTGGCCTGGTGGACGACGTGATCGACCCGGCCGAGACGAGGGCGGTGCTGGCCGCGGCCCTGGCGATGCTCCGCACGAAGCACGCAGACCTGCCGTCCCGCAAACATGGCAACCCCCCGCAGTGAGGAGCGAGCGTGCCGAATGAATCGCCTGAACCGCTGTTCCGGGTACTGAGAGGCACCCCGACGGAAGCCGAACTGGCCGCCCTGACCGTGGTCCTCCTCTCCCTGACAGCGGAGCCCCCCGCGGCCCTGGCCCCGGTCATCCCCCTGGCAGCCTGGCGCCGCCAGCCGTACGAGCCACCGGTGAGCTGGCGAAGGGCAGCGTAGTCCCGCCCACACCGCCCCCCCGCCCCGGACCTGGCCGCCTTGGCGCGGGGGGGCGGAGGTCGGGCCGGGGGCAACCCAGGCCCACCAAGGGCACGGGGTCCGGAGGCCGGGCACAGCCCAAGCCCACCAAGGCCACGCGGTCCGGAAGTTGGGGGCCGGGCGCAGCCCAGGCCCATCAGGGGCGCGGGGAACTGCGCGACCAGCCACAGACGGCCCGCACCCGACGAAAAAGCGGGGCCCGGGGCGAAGCCCCATTCAAAGGGGCCCGGGGCGAAACCCCGGCCCCCCCCCGAGGCGGGCCAGGGCGCAGCCCAGCGCGCTACCGCCCGGACCGCGCAGCCCGGGCAATCGTGACGACGGCCTTCTCAAGGGCGTACTCGGGGTCGTCCCCCCCGCCCTTGACCCCCGCATCCGCCTCAGCCACGGCCCGCAGGGCCAAAGAGACCCCCTCCGGCGTCCACCCCCGCATCTGCTGCCGCACCCGGTCGATCTTCCACGGCGGCATGCCCAGCTCCCGTGCGAGATCCGCCGGCCGGCCCCCCCGCGCGGAGGACAGCTTCCCGATCGCCCGCACCCCCTGCGCGAGCGCGCTGGTGATCATCACCGGCGCGACCCCGGTGGACAGCGACCACCGCAGCGCTTCGAGCGCTTCCGCCGCCCGCCCCTCGACCGCCCGGTCGGCGACGGTGAAGCTGGAGGCCTCGGCGCGCCCGGTGTAGTAGCGCCCGACGACCGACTCGTCGATCGTCCCCTCCACGTCCGCGCAGAGCTGCGACACCGCGGAGGCCAGCTCGCGCAGATCGCTGCCGATGGAGTCGACCAGCGCCTGGCAGGCCTCGGGCGTGGCCGAACGCCCCAGCGCCCGGAACTCCTGCCGTACGAACGTCAGCCGCTCGGCAGGCTTCGTGGTCTTGGGGCACGCGACCTCCCGCGCCCCCGCCTTGCGGGCCGCGTCAAGCAGCCCCTTGCCCTTGGCGCCGCCCGCGTGAAGGAGCACCAGGGTGATCTCTTCGGCGGGCGCGTCGAGGTACGCCTTCACGTCCTTGACCGTGTCCGCGGACAGGTCCTGCGCGTTGCGTACGACCACGACCTTCCGCTCGGCGAAGAGGGAAGGGCTGGTCAGCTCGGCCAGCGTGCCGGGCTGCAACTGGTCGGAGGTCAGGTCACGCACATCGGTGTCGGAGTCGGCGGCCCGGGCGGCCGCCACCACCTGCTGCACGGCGCGGTCGAGCAGCAGGTCCTCCTGGCCCACGGCGAGCGTGACGGGGGCGAGCGGATCGTCGGTGGAGTTCTTCCTGGTGGCCATCGCCTTCCAGCATCCCACGGGCCACTGACAGTCCCGGCCCGCTCCTCGGCCCCCTCCCTCCCGTGCCACCCCCATATCGGAGAATGGCCAGGTGAACGATGTGACCCGACACGTACTGGTGCTCCCGGACCGCGATGCCGCCGAGGACGTGGCCACCGAGCTGACCGACCTCTTCGGCCTCGCCGAGGAACCTCAGCTCGTCCGCGACGCCCTGGCCGGCGAGGACGACGCCGAGGACGCCCAGTGGCTCGTCGTCGTGGAGGACCCGGACGCCCGCCTGGACCCCAAGGCCCTGGACGCCCTGGCCGCCGAACACGACGGCTGGCTCGAATCCCCCTGACTCGCCCGGGCTCAGCCCGTCTTCGGCACGATCTGGATGTCGAGGTCGATCGAGATCGAGGACCCGATCGCCGCGATGCCCCGCGCCAGCATGGTCTGCCAGGTGAGCGTGAAGTCCTCGCGGTGCAGTTCGGTGCTGGCCCGGCAGGCGCCCCGGGTCTCGCCTCCGAGCCCGGTGCCGAGCCCCAGGTACTGCGTGTCGAGCGTCACCGTGCGGCTCACACCGTGCAGCGTGAGCCCGCCGATGATCGCCCACCGGCCGCCGCCCCGGTGCACGAACCGGTCGCTGTAGAACTCCATCGTCGGATAGCTCCCGACGTCCAGGAAGTCGCCCGACCGCAGGTGGTCGTCGCGCATCTGGACGCCGGTGTCTATGGAGGCGGTGTCGATGATGACGTGCATGGCGGACCCCTCCATGCGCTCCCCGATCCGGATGGCCCCGGCAAAGGTGTTGAACCGGCCGTGGATCCGGGCCAGGCCGATATGGCTCGCGGTGAAGCCGATCTGGGAGTGCGTCGGGTCGAGCTCCCACTCGCCCGGGTCGGGCAGCGAGGGAGGGGCCGCGACCTGGAGCGTGACGTCGCCGAGCGCGGCGAGCCCGCTCGCGCTGACGGTGGCATTGGCGTGGAAGGGCGTAAATCCCTCGGCCGTGACGGCCAGCCGGTACTCACCCGCCGGAACCGTCGTGACCACCGTCCCGAACGGGTCGGTCTCCCCGCCCACGACCCGGCGGCCCGAGGCATCGCTGACCACGAACTCGGCCCGCGGCACCGGCTCGCTGACCGGATCGAGCACCCGGCAGCTGAGCACGCCCGCGGTCGACGGGACGGACAGGCCGGCCAGTGGCCCGGTACGAAGCGGAGAACTGGTCGAGCTCTTGCCGAACCAGCGGCTGAACACTGTGTACGCACCCCCGTGCGTTGAAGTTTCTGCCGGGCCGCGCAGGGGGCAGACATCCTCGTCCGTCCTCGCCACAGCAGGACTGCGGCCCCTTGACGAAGATGCATTCGATCACTGTTGTGCTGTTCGAGGCAAACGCGGCGCCTGGGCACTGTTGAGGCACCTGTCACCAGAGGCCCGAATTGGCCATTCCGCTTGCCCGGCCCGAACGGCCCGCGTTCCGCCCCCTCCGAACCCCGCTCTCCCCCGCAAGCCCTAGGTCCGGCGCCCGAGGCACTCAGGCCCCAACCGCCGCTAGCGTAACGGGACATGACGACACGCGAGCCGGCGCGCAGCCGCGAACAACGCAAGCAGGACGTTCTGACCCGCCTCGAAAACGACGAGGACGCCTGGGTCGCGACAGCCTCCGCCTCCGGTGAACCCCACCTCATGCCTCTCTCCTTCGTCTGGGAGGACAGCTCCCTGCTGATGTGCACCCGCCTGACCAACCCCACCCTGCGCAACCTCCGGTCCGGCGACCGCCCGGTGCAGGTCACGCTCGGCCACACCCGGGACGTCGTGCACATCACCGGCACCGCCACCGTGATCCCGGCCTCCGAACTCCCGAAGTCCTCGGGGGACGCCTTCGCCGCCAAGATCATCTGGGATCCGCGCAACAGCGGCCCCTCGTACACCTACTTCCGCGTCGTCCCCCAGCGCATCCAGGCCTGGCGCGAGGTCAACGAAATCCCCGACCGCGACCTGATGCACGAGGGAATCTGGCTCGTCTGACCCGCGAGACCACGGGGCACCCGGCGCCTCCCCGGCCGGCCCACGCCTTGGCCGCACCCCCGTCAGGGATCCCGCCCCCGAGGTACGGCCCGCAGCCCGTCCCCCACCCCCGTGACCGCGATCGCCCCGTCCGTGTCCGTGCGCAGCACCGCCGCACCCCACGCGCGCAGTAGGGCGACGGTGCCGGGCGCGGGGTGGCCGTACCGGTTGCCCCGGCCGACCGAGATCAGCGCCAGCCTCGGACGTACGGCTTCGAGCAGCGCGGGGTCCTGGTGTGCCGATCCGTGGTGGGCGACCTTGAGGACGTCCACCCGCCCGAGCCCCGGGGACCGCCTCAACAGCCCACGCTGCGAAGGCGGTTCGAGGTCGCCGGGCAACAGCAGGGTCAGCCCGGCGGCGGTGCGGACGAGCAGGGTGACACTGGCGTCGTTCGGCCCGTCCGGCACCGGTCCGGGCGCGGGCGGCGGCCACAGCACCTCCCACGAAAGCCCGCCGAGCTCCCGCCGTTCCCCGTACGCGGCCGGCACCACCGGCACCCCGTCCGCGGCGGCGGTGCGCCGCACGAACGCCGCCTGTTCGGGCGGCTCCGCGAACCCCGTCGTCTCGATCAGCCCGACGGACCGGCCCCGCAACACCCCTGCCAGGCCGCCGACATGATCGGCGTGGCCGTTTTCTTCGCGTTCAGCATGTCTCATGAGACAGACGGCTTGTCACGTTCCGGACGCTTGACCTGGGGTTTGCATCGCGAGGGAAGTCCCTGGGCCAGCTGGGGCGCAGTCGTTGACTGGCACAGTTCGAAGCACTCAATTCTTCACCCGCGAGGGTTACTCGACGATGTCGAGCACACGTCCTCGCGCCTGGGCATGTTCCACCCTGACCGGCAGCGGCGGGTGCGGCGCGAGCTGGCAGCGGCCGAGCGGGCGGACGGGAAAATCCCTCGGTGACCGGAGACCGGCGCTGCCAGACTGGACGGTCTGTGCAGGCGATGTGAGGTGGATGCCGGAAATGGATCATCAGGTGGTGATCGCTCAGAATCGGGAAGCTCTTGAGGCGACCCTCCAGTTCGGCGAGCGCGCTGTGCGTGAGCTGGCGTGGACTCCTGGTCCGGCGTCCCAGGCGGAGGCCGAACTCGCCAACAACGAGACCGGCCAGAGCGGTCACTGGGGCGAGCGGCCGGTGCGGACCGCGTATGCGGCGGCGAATCTCATGATGGGCGCGGTCCTGGACGATCTGGGGGCTTTGCAGCAGTTGCTCGGCGATCGCATGCCCGTGATCGGCCCGACGGTCGTCGCGCGATCTGCAGTCGAGATCGCGTCGACGGTTTGGTGGCTGATGGAGCCGGGGATCGGTGCGCGAAGGCGCGTGTGCCGAGAGCTGGTGCTCAGCCTGAAGAGCGCCCGCCGGGCGAAGCAGGTTGCCCAGGACATGGGGGCAAGCCAGGCGGTGGCCGACGCACTCCAGCAGGAGTCCCGGGTACTGCAGCGTATTGCGGAGCTGATCGTGGGACAGCCCACTTCAGGCAATCGGCCTGTGATCGAGGGCGAGCAGGCGGAGTCGGCCACGGCCGGCACGGCCAAGATGCTCAAGGCTGCGCTGCCTGCGAATGCCTCGGCGGAGTCGGTCTATCGCATCTATTCAGCGGTGACCCATGGCGAGCTCTATGGCTTGATGAACTTCATGGCGCCGGGCGTCTCCTCGACCGGAGAAGCCGTCCTGCACTGGCACTTGGACCCCGATGTCCTGGACAGCACGGTCCAGATGGCGATCGTCGCGTTCCGGGAGGCATACCGCCGGAGCCATCAGGTGATGGGATGGGGGAAGCTGGAAAGCGACCTCTGGGAGATCAAGCTGGGGAAGATCTTCAACGCCGCGTAACCGCGACGGAGGGGTAGGGGCTGCCGACAATGGCCCCTGCCCGCCCGGCATCAACCCGTCGTGCTCTCCTCTCCCTTGTTCTTACTCTTGAGGAAGCTCGCGGCCATGAACGCCAGCAACACGCCAAGTGCAGCCGTGGCGGCTCCGGGTGTGCTCATCCCTTCGAGGACACGAGGCTCCCACTCGGCCACTTCCGCCGGATCCAGGGCAGTCGGAGGCCAGAACTGCAGGAAGGTGGGTGTTTCCCCGGGCTTCGAGCTGAACAGGAGCTTGCTCCTCAACTGACAGGCGATCCTCCCCGTGTTCTCGGACAGGGACGCCGCAGGGATCGAAGGCGAGACGGTCGTGGGCCGGGTGGCATAGCCGACGAGGATCCAGTCGACCGTTGCCGTGTACCACTCCTCCTCGCCGATCCTGTGACCGGAGACCTCGTGGACGCGTCGCAGGAAGGCCTTGGGCGTGCCGACCCAGGCATTCCATCGGATCGGGGCATAGACGTCAGTGGAGCCGAGCCCGGCCAGGAAGCCGTTGGCCTCGGTGCCCACCCAGGAGCACGTCTTGGCGATCAGCAGGTCCTTGACCGCGGACTCTAGGGGACTGAGCGTTTCCTCTCTCGTCAGCAGGCCGACCAGGACGTCCTCGATGTGCTTCTCGTCGATCTCCAGAGGCGTCGTGAACTCCGCGACGACTGCGTCGAAGGAGGTCATGAGCACGAGCCGATCTCCGAGACCCTCGACGTCCTCACCCATCGGGGAGGGGAAGGAATTCCCGTCCCCGAAGTCGCGCGTGTTCGCACTGATGAAGTGCACCGTTTCACCCGGATTCTTCGTCAGGTAGTCGATCACGGAGAGCCAGATCGCCGCGTCCCTCGCGCCGCCCTTGGCCTTCGCATCTGCGCCTTTGGCCGGCTTCTCGCAGTGTGCTTCCCTCGACAGCGCCTGCCGGGCGACGTCACCGGAGGTCTCGATGATCTCGAACAGCTCCCCGTACTTTTGCCGCCAGTAGCGCCGCGCTTCCTCGGGGTCGAACGCGCGCGGCTCGGCTTCCAACCGCCAGGGCGTGACACGGTTCAGGGCTCGGACCGCGGAAACTGCCTCCTGGTGGGCCTCGGCCTGCCGGATCACTTTCTGCGCGACCAGCTCCTCCTGGACCATCCAGGGGATGGCGACCCTGTGCCGGCCGGACCTCTTCAGAGCGCGCAGCAGGTCGAACTTGGGGGCATCCGGACTCAGTCCGAACAGCGCGTTCGAGTCAAAAACGATCACGCACGTCTCCTCGACAAGGGTGTTGCCAAAGCATCCCAGAGGACGGCATCGCACCTCCTGGGATTTCAGACGCGCAAGCATCCGCCCTCGTCCGGGAGAGGAGGAGGGAGCGGCGGCCTGTCTCAGAGGCGCGTCGGACTGTCCGATCAGTGCCTAGCCACCGTTCATCCAGGAAATCTGTCCCTTGTGTCCCTGATGCCGAAGTGGGCGAGGCCCGGACCGTGTGGGCTGCGTGGGCTGCCGTGCCACGACGATCTAGGCCTTGTCCGTGTCAGGTTCACGGGCGGCCGAGGGCCCGGAAGGTCCAGCCGGCCTCGCGCCAGGTGTTCGCGTCAAGAGTTCCCTGTCCGTCGACCACCTTCGGGTTCGCGGCGCGGGCAGCGAGAGTGTGCGGGTCGATGTGCGAGAACTGCGGCCACTCGGTCAGGTGCAGCAGCAGGTCGGCGTCCTGGACGGCGGCGATCGGGTCGTCGACGTAGTCGAGTTCGGGGGTGCTGCTTGCGGGCGTTGTCGAGGGCCTGTGGGTCGGTGACGGCGAGGGCGGGCGAGTCGCGGATGTCGTCGGTGTTCGGCCTGAAGGCGGCGCCCCAGACGGTGATCCGCTTGCCCATGAGGGTGCCGTCGAGCTGCTGGCGGACGAGGTCGACCATGCGTTCGCGGCGCCGGTTGTTGAGGACAGTGACGATCGCCGTGGGTGGTCGGAAGTAGAGCCAGGCGGCCTGGGGCAGACCGGGAGCCTGGCTCCGCGCGTGTCAGGCTGGAGAGTGACAGCTCATTCGTCCTCGGTTGTCCCTCGGCGGCGGGAAGTCAACTCGACAACGGTGCGTTCGCTTCGCTTGCTGAGCTCCTCTCGGAGGGCTTCGTTGTCGTGGTGCAGAGCGGCGATTGCCGTGGCGGCGGCCTTGAGACGCTTCTCAAGGCCAGTGCATTCCTGAGTCTTCGCCCTCAGTTTCTTGAGGAGTTCCGCGATCTGCCCGTCGCGTTGCGCCTCGCCGCGGGTGACCTTCCCGTGGACTGCGACGTAGGCGTCCCACTCGGCGAGGATGCTGGGGGCCCGGTTCATCGTCGCCCGGCTGACCTGGGCTTCTCTCCAAAGGTTCTCCTTGGTGAGCTTGCCGTCCGTGTGCTGGGGCTTGCCTGCGATGAGCCGTTGCATGGCGGCCCGGAGGGCCTGGGCTGTTTTGTCGGACACTTGGTCCTTGGCAGGGCGGGCAGTGCTCATGCGGATGCCTCTTGGACTTGGTTCAGGACGGCCTCGGCTCGTTCGGCTTCGCGGGTGATGACGGCTCGGCGGCAGGGTGCCAAGCCGGGGGTCTGAAGAAGCTTGAGCTGAGTGCGGTGATGGGAGTCGTAGATCGGGACATGCTCGACGCCGATCATGCTGTTGCCGCAACGGTCGGGACGGCAGCGGTCCGGCAGCGGACCCGTGTGGCCTTCCGGGATGATCGCGTTTTCGAGGCAGACCGCCCCGGCGGGTTGCGAGGCGTCGTAGAGGCAGTTGTTGAGGACGCCAAAACGGATGGTGATTCTGGCCTTGCGCAGGAGGTCCTCTTCGACGCGGGAGCTGACGTTTCGGGCTTTGACGGTTGCGATGATCTGGTCGAAGGCGGCTTTGACGCGGTCGGCTCCGTGGCCGAAGCCGATGGCCTCTCCGTCCTTGTGGGCCTGGTAGAGGTTCTTCAGTCGCCGGAATCGGGCGGCGTCGATGGCGCTCTCAAGGTGCTTGGCCCAGGCGTCGTCTGCGGCTGCATAGCCGCGGGTGGAGCTGTTGGCGAGAGCCCGGGTAGCGATGTGCTTGAGCTGAATGCCCAGGGCGATCTCCGATCCTGCGAACTGGTCGGTCAGCATCGCCATGGTCTTGCGGAACATGTGGGGCGAGGCATCCCCTTCAGGGATCCGGTCGAGCCCTGACCAGCCTCGGCCTTCGTTGACGAAGGCGATGAAGGAACTCACCATCTCAGAGCCGTCGATGGCCTCGTCGGAGTCCGGCCTCTGGATCGGGGCGAAAACCCGGTCGGGGTGTACTGAGACGATTTCAGCGACCGCGATGGCCTCGGCAACCGGCTCGGAGATCCACCAGTGCTTGCGGGGCTTGTTGCTGTTGCCCTTACTCAGGGTCGAGGCGATGGCGGGCGAGTTGTAGTGCTCGACGATGCAGTTGCGGCCGATCTTGTGCAGCTCCGAGTCGCGCATCATCGACAAGGCCGCGACCAATACGAACGCGGCATCCCGCAGCACCGTTTGGAGTCTGTGGAGTTGCTGGGCGTCGAAGCCGGGGTGCCATGGGCCGACGCTGCCGTCCGGTCGGGTGACCTCCGCCAGGTCCTGCACGGGTCCAGCATGAGTGAACCGGCCGTCGGCAACGGCGTTCAAGACCATCTCGCGCCGCTCGCGGCTGCTGGGACGGCGGCGTTCGGAGAACAGGGCATGGTGAAGCTCTTCAGCAACGCCAAGGAACAGAGCCATCAAGCGCCAGTTGACCCGCGGGGGCTGCTCTTCAGGCCGGTCACGGTCGTAGTAGACAGGGACCTTGTTGGCCGGGTCGGCTAGCCACGCTTTGAGTTCTGCGGTCTTCCCTGCAGTGGACAGACCGGCGGCCTGGCGGAGTTCGCCGTAGCATCGCACGGCGCGGAGAATGTCCGGCGCGAACGTGTGGATGAACGCCCAGGCCGCACGAATCAGCGGGAACCAGATTTCCGGTGCGACGGCCTGCGTGGACAGTTCGGCCGTCTTGACGTACTTCGAGACCTGGCGGGCGCTCTTCCCGGGCCAGGGGTCCGCCGTGAGCCAGCCGACGGTGAGCACCTCGCTGAACGCGTACATCTTCTTAAAGAGCCCGACGTGCCCATGGACCGATGCCGGACGCAGGCGTTTGGCCAAGTCCTTGACGTGGCGCTTGAGGTCGGCGGCCTCCCACTCCGAGGGGGTATCAGGGAGGCCGTTCTTGCGCCCCCACTTGACCGCTGCTCGAAGGCACGAGAGTGCATTACGCAAGGTGGTCACCTCGGCTTCGGAGTAGCCGAGATGGATGCCTCTGTCCTGCAGCGTCTCGTGCCGCGGATTGGAAAGGATCATCATGACTTCGCGGGCCAGCAGGTTCCATGCCGGCGGCTCCAGGACACCAACGAAGTTGATCTTCCACTCGCAGACGGAGAAGTTGGCCGGCCGCTCGAGAACACCGTTGTAGTCCCAGCATCTGATGTCGCCGAACACGGGAATCCGAGCGTCCGGGCGTCGAGCATCCTTGTGCAGTGGGCGGCCCTGGACGACGGGTTCGTCCGCGGGAAAGAGAGGGATCCACTCGGCTGCGGGGCTCGTCAGGATCATGAGTCGAACTCCACGCGCGCGGACAATGGAAGGTCCAAGGTGACCTCTCCGGCTTCGATGTGCATACGAGCCAGCGCGATCTCCTCGTCGCTGCGGTCGGCGAGGATCGCTTTGAGGTTTGTGTAGGACTGGCCCCAGTGTTTGGTGAATGCCTGCGGCGTCAGCCGCCGCTTGACTCTCTCCAAGTGAGACTGGAAAAGCAGCAGTTGCGGAAGCTGACTGGGCATCACCCAGGCGTTGCGGCACTCCAGACACCGCAGCGGGGCGACCGCGCAGAGCTCACCGGGCGGGCTGTAGGGACCGTCGTATGGGTTCTTGCAGTGGGAAATCCCCATGTCGAGCTGGCCTTGGACGATCCCGTCCGCTTCCTCGGGCTGCAGCCCGAGGGCCTGGAGTGTCGTGCTGTCCCCCGCCGCCTCCGCCACGTCGGGGGTGATGACGGTGGGTCCTCCAGTTGCCTTGCTGAACCAGTGGTCTTGGGCCGTGGTGATCACTTCGCCGGAGATCACCCGCAGGGTCGTTCCCTGCGCGTAGTGGCCAGCGAAGGTTTCTTCCAGGTGGTCGTCGGCGGCCTCGCTGATCCGGCCGCCACTCACGATGGCTTTCTCGACCTTGGTCGATTTCCGCAGTCGGCCGATGTGCCGGTCCCCTTCGATGGTCACGCCGACGGAGTCCAGCCACTTCCCGAAAGCCATCGAGGGAACCACTGGGTCCCAGCGGCAGAACTCGATCTCCAGGTTGGCGTGCACCACGGCCCGGACGAAGAGGGTGTTGGTGAGGTGCGGTGTCCGTTCCCGGACCTTCTCAGTGGCCTGAAGCAGGCGGCGCACGATCGCGCTCGCTTCCCGGCGGGGCTTGTCGTGGCTCTCGTGTTCACTCCGCTCTCCCGCCTCCTGCTGGGGCTGGGCGGCGTCACGGAAGGCTCGGTGCCGCAGCCGCTTCGCGCGGTCCTTGACCAACGTGAGCCGGACACCCTTGGGGAGGAACTCGACGTCGCCGGGGCCGAAGTCCGTCACTTCCTCGGAGGCATGTCCGGTGGCATCCATCAGCAGCACCCGGAACGCATGTAGGTCCAAGGTGGTCGGATAGAGACGGCTCAATAGCCGGCTGACCAGCATGATCTTTGCCGTGCAGGAGTAGATGTGCCCGTCCGGCCTGGTGATGAGCGCGCGCAGGTCCTCGGGCCACTGGGAGGCGGGAGGAAGAGCCCGGGTGATCTCCTTCGGGTGGACCGTGTTCTGGGACAGGATCCACAGCAAGTCGGCGATGTTGAACCAACTTCCCTGGTCGGGGTGCTGTCCCTGCCCGGCCAGGGCCCAGCCCTCGTCCAGGCGCTTTTGCAGGGCGTTCGCCGAGGTCCACGCGGCTCGGACCATGGCCTGCTTCTCTGCGAGCTTGAACTCATCGCGTTCGTTCGTCTCACCCCAGCCGATCAGAATCGAGCCGCGGGCAAGGCGGGCGAGGCCCTCGTCGACGCTGCGGTGCCGATGGTCGTCGCGCCGGACGATCAGCACATGCATGGCGCGGGCCAGTATGGCGGGCCACTGTGACCCCGCGGTGAAGTCGGCCGGTAGATTCCGCTCCCACTTCGAGAGGACGGGCTTCAGCCCGGGGCTCTCCAGTGTCATCAGCCCGGCGTCCGCCTCGGCATCCGCCGTCTCGCAGAGCTTCTCGATGGCTCTGCGGTAGCTGTCCGAAGGGCCGGCGGTGAGGCCAGTGGAGGCGACGTACTCAACCCACTCGTCCGCCAGTTGAGCGGCCAGCCGCGAGCATCGGTAGGCGGCCGGGTCGACGTACTGCAGCACTTCCCGACCCCGGCTCGCCGTGGAGACGACCCGCAGCCCCAGGCCGGACGTCCCCGTCGGGGCGTCCAGGGCCTCGAGCAGGCGTTGTTGGACGACGCGCTTCCTGGGCATCAGCCCTCCATGCTCTTCAAGGCGGGCTTCTCCACACGGAAGGCGTGGGAGGCGATCTGTGCGTAGGTGGTCTGTTCGTCGAGGTCGCCGAGCCAGTCGCGGAAGGCCGCCTCAAAGTCGTTCACCAGGTCGTCGGTGTACTGGAGATAGTCGTAGGTGGTCGACGGGTTCGAGTGGCCCAATCTGCGGCTCACGATCAGCAGCGGGTTGTAGCGGATGTTTCCCGTCAGGTAGGAGCGGTGACGGCGGCGGCGGGCTGCCTGATCTGGCTCTTCACCGTCCATCTGCCGTTCCAGGTAGGTCAGTAGCTGCAGGGCGTAGGTGTGGCGGAGGTCGTGCCAGCGCCACCTCTTCGCGGGCATCAGCGGCGTGGTCTCGTCTGCGAGGGCTTCCATCCGGCGCCAGGCGTCGTGGCGGTAGCGCTTCCACGAGTCGGCCAGTGGCATCAGGCCGCCCCGGCAGACGAAGAGAGTCAGGGCCTCCAGCCCGAACTCCCCCTCCCGCACGGTGATCCGCCGCAGGTCGGGGTCCATCGCGGACATCAGGAACTCCTGCTGGATCCCGTCGAGCGTGCCGCGAACCAGGCCCGTTGCGGGTTCGATGCGCGAGACGACGAACAAGTCCCGGTGCAGCCGGCCCAGCCTGCGAGCGGCAGCCTCCACCACATAGGGCCTCTCCAACAGGCAGTAGGTCTCGGCCGAGTCAACGGAGTCCTCGGGGGCGTAGATCGTGCGTTCCTTGCCGTACTTAGCGCAGGCCTGGACCTTGAACTCGGCCGCTTCACCGGGGCGCCCCCATCCGATGCCCAGCTCGGGCAGCAGCACGGTCGCCCATTCCTGCCACCGCATCCCCGTTCCCAAGGCCAGGTCGCAGGCACACCGGCCGCGGTGCGGGCCGCTGGCACGAAAGGACCGGTTCACGCTCGAATCGGGCCGCTGCCCGCCCAGCCCGACATCCCGGAAATACCGGAACTGGTCGAAGGTCAGATGCCGGATATCCATACCGAGACGGATCCCCGAGGACAACGCATTCCGCCCCCGCGCGGCGACCCGCATCGGGGCGCTCTCCAGGCACTTCCGGTCCTTGACGGCGTACGTGTAGAACTTGTCGATGACCCCGGACTCCTTGGTCCACGCCGCATGGCCCACCGGCCGGGATGGCTTTCGAGCGGGCACCCCCTCATCGGCGGCCGTGGTTCCCTCGGCCGAGTCGGCCAACCGGGTCCGCTGGGTGCGCGACCGCTTGTAGGCGACGAGGTCAGACTCCGTCGCCGACAAAATGTCACGGCCACGCTTGCGCTGGTGTACGTCGACGCGGGCCATGATCCGGCCGTACTCCTTGAGCGTCGACTTCGCCAGTTCCTCGTACGACATCTTCCGGCCCCACGAGCAGTACGGCTCCACCGGCATCATCGTCTCTTCATCGAGGTAGATCGGCGTGCCGTCGGAGATCGCCTGCTTGTCGAGCAAGGCAGCCACCTCGTCACCCGACAACAGCGGACTGTCCAAGTACTTCCGAGCCAACTCCACGTCAACTGAAAACAGTTGCACTCTCTCTCCTTCCTGAGACACCGCGGAGAAGAGAGATAGCAGCGAAGGAGATTCGATGTACGACGCGTTCACTGAGACGAGTTACAAGGGATGAGACAGAACTGAAGTGCCCGAAGAAGAAGTGGGTGAGGAGGAGCAGCGGAATGCGGTTCACCCCCAGCTCGTGCAGACAGCGGTCGACCGGCAGAGCCTCGGGCCCGGTGTCGATCACCACCGCCGTGCCCGCCCCGGCGGCCAGCACCGTGGCATCGCCCTGCCCCACATCGCACATGGCGTACGACCAGCCCGGCGGCGGCCAGCCCGTGACGATCCTGGTCAGCGGGGCGGGCCGCACCACGGCGAGCAGCAGAATGAGCGCCAGCGCTGCCGCCGCCCAGGGGTATCGGGGCAGCCGCCGCGCCACGAGCACCGCCACCCCGGTGACGACGGCGAGCAGCGCTCCCCCGCGCCAGCCGCCCGGCCACCCCGACTCCGCCCCGGGCAGGGCCGCTCCGGTGCGGGCCACCGACGCGATCCAGCCCGTGGGCCAACCAGCGCACCAGGCAAGGAATTTGGCGATGGGCATCGCGATCGGTGCGGCGGCGAGTGCGGCGAAGCCCGCGACCGTCGCCAGCGCCACCGCCGGCTCGGCCAGCAGATTGCAGGGCACCGCGACCAGGCTGACCCGCGCCGCGAACACGGCCACCACAGGAGCGCACACCGCCTGCGCCGCTCCCGCCGCCCCCAGCACCTCGGCGAGCCGGGGCGGCACCCCGCGCCGTCGTAGTGCCGCGCCCCATCCCGGCGCGATCGTGAGCAGTGCCCCGGTCGCGAGCACCGACAGCAGAAACCCGTAACTCCGGGCCAGCTCGGGGGCGTACAGCACCAGGAGCAGGACGGCGGCGGCCAGCGCGGGGATCAGCGATCTGCGCCGGCCCGTGCCGATCGCCAGCAGCGTGACCAGGCCGCAGGCGGCGGCCCGCAGCACGCTCGGCTCCGGCCGGCACACCACGACGAAGGCCAGCGTGAGCGCCCCGCCCAGCACTGCGGTCGCCCTCAGGGAGATCCCGAGCCGTGGCGCGAGGCCGCCCCGCTCGGCCAGCAGGGCCTTCCCCGGCGATCCGATCAACAGGGCAAGCATGATCGCGAAGTTGCTTCCGGATACCGCCATGACATGCATGAGGTCGGTCGACTCGAAGGCGGCGCGCAGCTCGGGCGTCACCCGGGACGTATCACCGACGACCAGACCGGGCAGTAGCGCCCGCGCATCCGGCGCAAGCCCGTCGGCCGCCTCGCGCAGCCCGTCCCGCAGCCCACCGGCCAGGCGCTGCAGGCCAGTTGGCGGCCCGGTGATGCGGGGCGGCCCGTTCGGGGCCCTGAGCAAGGCGGCGATCTTCCCGTCGCCCGGCGCGAGCCGCGCGGTCACCCGCACCCGGGTGGACGGCAGCAGCCCCTGCCAGCTCGCGGGCGCGATGACGAGGACGGGCGTGTGGACCCGATCGACTCTGCCGCCCGGCCCGAGGACCCGCTCGACCTCGCCATCCACCGCGAACGAGGCACCGCCCCACCCGGCTGACCGCGTCGGTCTCGGGTCCCCCCGGACCACCAGCTCCACGGTGGCCTGCCCGAACTCCCGCGCCAGCCCCGGCAGAGGCCCCCGCCGCGCCTCGGCAGCCTGCAGCCCCCCGGCCACGATCCCCGCCGCCGCACAGACCAACACCCCCGCGACAGCACCCCGATACCTCCAGACCCCACCGGCCCCCAGTGCCTCATCGCGCTCGCCGACTACACCGACGTGACGGCCTCCCTCCTCCCGGCCCCGCTCGCGAACTCCACGTACCCCCGCGCCCGAGATCCACCCCGGCAGAGCCCGCCGGACGACCGGCGCCACCAGCACTCCTGCCACGGCGAGACACGCAACAACACCCCAACTCGCCGCATCTGCGGAGGAGTTGAGCGCCGCAGCCGCGCCACCCCACACCCCCAGCGCCGGGCCGATCAGGCGCAGGTCCGCCGGTCCTTCCTGATACGGGTTGGCCGCGCCCAGCCGGTGGCCCGACTCGGCATGGATCTCCAGGCGGTTCACAGCCGCACCAGCGCTTGCAGATCGTTGAACCTGCGCTCGCCGATGCCATTGACCTCCCGCAGTTCATCGACCGAGCGGAAGCCGCCGTGCTGGGCGCGGTAGTCCACGATGTGCTGCGCGAGTACGGGACCGACGCCGGGCAGCCCGTCCAGCTGCTCCGCCGAAGCGGAGTTGAGACTGACCGGCCCGCTCGATCCGCTGCCGGCGCCACCTCCGGGACCGGCACCGCCGCCCGTGCCGGAGGGCGCCGCGCCCGGCACTCCGGCCAGCACCTGCTCGCCGTCCGTGAGCAGCCGCGCCCGGTTGAGGCCGGTCAGATCGGCACCGTCCCGCACCCCACCCGCCGCGGCCAGCGCGTCGGCGACCCGCGATCCGGTGGGCAGCCGGTAGATCCCCGGCCGCAGCACCTTCCCGCCGACGTCCACCACGAGCACTCCGGCCGGCGACGGCACCGCGTTGGCCACCGGCCGAGGCGTCGCCGCGGCGCTCGCCGCACGTCCCGATGCGCCGCCTTCCGCGCTCTTCGCCCCGGGCAGCGGCGGCGCCGGCCCGTCGACCAGGTCAGGGGCACGTACGGACTGCGGGCGCCCGGCCCAGAAGTGGTGTACGGCAAACCCCGCCGCGACCACCAGGACCACACACAGCGCGGCCAGGCTGCGCGGCGCGAGACCGAACCTCAACTGCGCCCACACCGGCAGCCGTTCCCGCACCGCCACCCAGACCCGCTCGCGCACACGCGGACCAGCGGGGTCGGCCGACAGGGCCGAACCGATCGGCCCCTCCTGCCGGGCAGCCCGCTCGGGTACAGACGGAGGTGCCAGCGCCGACTCTCCGAGGGTGCGCGCAGTCGGGGCGACGGGTTCGCGCGGCGGGGCCGCCGTGCCCGGTGGCGGCGGGAGGAACAGCGCGTCCGCGCGCCTGCGTGCGGTCAGGGCGGAGACGTGGGCCTGGGCGGTGCGGCTTCGGCGGGCGTGGCCCGGGCGGGCCCGGCCGTCGGAGCCAGGGGCCCGGCCCGGTCCGCTCGTGGCGGTGCGTGGTGATCGGAGTGCCATGTCACGAGACGTTAGGCACCCGAGCGCGAGCCCGCTGAGCAGGCCCAATTCCGGTGGACCGCAAGCAAGTTGTGGATAACTCCGCCACTCGTACGAGGGAGCCCGGCCCGGTCCGGACCGCTCGGCGGGGCGGCCACGGCACGTCGACGCCCCTCAGTTCGGCCGACTCGACGGCCCCGAACCGCCCCACCGGGCTCAGCGCGGTGAAACGATCGCCCCCAGCAGCCCCGGCCCCGTGTGTGCGCCGATCACCGCTCCGACCTCGCTCGTGTACAGGTCGACCAGGCCGGGCACCCTTGCCCGCAGCCGGTCGGCGAGGGTGGCGGCGCGTTCCGGTGCCGCGAGATGGTGCACGGCGATGTCGACCGGGCTGCTCCCGGCCCGGTCGACCACGATCTCCTCCAGCCGGGCGATGGCCTTCGAGGCGGTGCGCACCTTCTCCAGCATGTCGATCCGGCCGCCGTCGAGCTGGAGGAGCGGCTTGACCGCCAGGGCCGAACCGAGCAGCGCCTGAGCGGCCCCGATGCGGCCGCCGCGGCGCAGATAGTCCAGGGTGTCGACGTAGAAGAAGGCGGAGGTCTCACCGGCGCGCTTTTCCGCGGCGGCCACCGCCTCGTCCAGCGTGCCGCCCGCGTCCGCAACCTGGGCCGCGGCCAGCGCGCAGAACCCGAGAGCCATCGCGACCATCCCGGTGTCGACCACCCGCACCGGCACCGGGGCGTCCTTGGCGGCGAGCACGGCGGCGTCGTAGGTGCCGGAGAACTCGGCCGAGAGGTGCAGCGAGACGATCCCGGTCGCCCCGGCTTCGGCGACCTTGCGATAGGTGGCCGCGAATACCTCGGGGCTGGGCCGGGAAGTGGTGACGGGACGTCGTTTCTGCAGGGCAAGCGCCAGCGAACGGGCCGAGATCTCGGTGCCCTCCTCCAGCGCCTGGTCGCCCAGGACAACGGTCAGCGGCACTGCGGTGACACTGTGCCGCTCCATCGTCTGCGGCGGCAGATAGGCCGTTGAATCGGTGACGATCGCGACATGGCGGGACATGAGCGGGAGGTTACCCGCCGAGGCCGCCGGACGGCAGTCCGGCCCTGGTGGAATGATCAGTTCGGGTCAGCGCCAGGCGCCCTGTTCCAGCGCCTTGACCTGGTGTTCGCCGGGTCAGCTCGTGGTTTCGGGGCGCGGCGCCTTCTGCCAGGGGTACGTCACCGGCGCCTCGGCGGCGCCTATCGCCTGAGGTGCCTGGGCCGGCGGTTCGGGTCGCGTCTGCGCGCCTCGCTCCGGCGCCGGAGAAGGCGACGGCTTGCTCTGCGCGGGCGCCGGGTTGTCCGAAAGGTCGCCCCAGGAAACGGACTCGCCGTTGGTCGGCCCCTTGGTCGACCAGTCCCGCAGCGCTCCCGACTCCATCTCGATCTGCTCGCTGAGCGAGGCGAGATCGTCGTCGGCGAACTGCCGGGCCCGGTCCAGCGCGGCCCAGCGCAGCGAGTCCGCGGAGTGCGTGATCCGCTCGGTACGCTCGCGGAGCTCGGGCATCCGGGCCGCTATGGTGCGCTTGTCCGGCTCCCGCTCCAAGCGCCTGAGCTCGTCGTCCAGTTCATGACCGTGTGCGCTGAGCCGCTCGAACAGGGCGAGCGACTCCTTCAGGGACTCGTCCTCGGCGAGGCGCGCGTGCAGCGCGTCCTGCGTGGCCCGCATCGACGTACGCAATGAAAGCCGCAGCTGGGCGAGCTGGCCCGCGACGCCCGGCTGGCCCACGCTCTTCGCGCGCAGGGTGGTGTCCTCGACGGTCCTGCGGGCCTGCGTGACCGTACGCTCCACTCCGCGCTTGGCGGCGCCGACCACCTTGACCGTCACATACACGCCGAGCACCACGAAGGCGACGAACAGCAGCGCCAGGATCAGGATCGCGGCTTCCATGAACGTCCCCTCGGTCGGTCGGCATCATCCCCTCCACCGTAAACGGAACGGGCAGGCCGTGGGTTCCCGTGGAACCCCCAACCTGCCCGTAGGGGAAAGCCCCCAGTACCGTTTCGGCCCCCTACGCGGGGACGATGTTCACCAGCTTCGGCGCGCGCACGATCACCTTGCGGATGCCTGCGCCGGCCAGCGCCGCGACGACGGCCTCGTCCGCCAGCGCCAGCTTCTCCAGCTCGTCGTCGGAGATCGAGGGCGGCACCTCCAGGCGCGCCTTGACCTTGCCCTTGATCTGGACGACGCAGGTCACGGCCTCGTCCACGACGTACGCCGGGTCGGCGACCGGGAAGTCGCGGTGCACCACGGAGTCGGTGTGGCCCAGCTTGCGCCACAGTTCCTCGGCGATGTGCGGGGCCAGCGGGGCGATCAGCAGCACCAGCTGCTCGGCGACCGGCCGCGGCAGCGGGCCGCCCGCCTTGGTCAGGTGGTTGTTCAGCTCGGTGATCTTGGCGATGGCGGTGTTGAAGCGCAGCCCCGCCATGTCGCCGCCCGCGCCGTCGATCGCCTTGTGCAGGGCGCGCAGCGTCGCCTCGTCGGGCTCGGCGTCGGTGACGGTGACCTCGCCGGTCGCCTCGTCGACGATGTTGCGCCACAGCCGCTGCAGCAGCCGGTACTGGCCGACCACCGCGCGGGTGTCCCAGGGGCGCGAGACGTCCAGCGGGCCCATCGCCATCTCGTACAGGCGCAGGGTGTCGGCGCCGTACTCGGCGCAGATCTCGTCCGGAGTGACCGCGTTCTTCAGGGACTTGCCCATCTTGCCCAGCTCGCGCTTGACCGGCTCGCCCTCGAAGAAGAACTTGCCGTCGCGCTCCTCGATCTCGGCAGCCGGCACCGGGAAGCCGCGGCCGTCCCGGTAGACGTACGCCTGGATCATGCCCTGGTTGTACAGCTTGTGGAACGGCTCGGCCGACGAGATGTGGCCCAGGTCGAACAGCACCTTGGACCAGAAGCGCGCGTACAGCAGGTGCAGCACGGCGTGCTCGGCGCCGCCGACGTACAGGTCGACGCCTCCGGTGGGCATGCCCTCGCGCGGACCCATCCAGTACTGCTCGATGGCCGGGTCGACCAGCTGCTCGCTGTTGTGCGGGTCCAGGTAGCGCAGCTCGTACCAGCAGGAACCGGCCCAGTTGGGCATGGTGTTGGTCTCGCGGCGGTACTTCTTGACGCCGTCGCCCAGGTCCAGCTCGACGTTGACCCAGTCCTCGTTGCGGGACAGCGGGGTCTCCGGCGAGGTGTCGGCGTCGTCCGCGTCGAAGGTGCGCGGCGAGTAGTCGTCGACCTCCGGCAGCTCCAGGGGCAGCATCGACTCGGGCAGCGGGTGGGCGACGCCGTCCTCGTCGTAGACGATCGGGAAGGGCTCGCCCCAGTAGCGCTGGCGGCTGAACAGCCAGTCGCGCAGCCGGAAGTTGACGGTGCCCTCGCCGATGCCGCGCTCGGTCAGCCAGTCGGTCATCTTCGCCTTGGCCTCGACGACTCCCAGGCCGTCCACGGAGATCTCGCCGTTGGCGGAGTTGACCAGCTTCGCCTCATAGGAGGCGAACGCCTCGTCCCACATCGAGGCGTCCGTGCCACGGTCGTCGGAGGGCTGCACGACGCAGCGCATCGGCAGCTCGAAGGCGCGCGCGAAGGCGAAGTCACGGGTGTCGTGCGCCGGCACAGCCATGATCGCGCCGGTGCCGTAGCCCATCAGCACATAGTCGGCGATGAAGACGGGAACTTTTTCGCCGCTGACGGGATTGATGGCGAACGCGCCGGTGAAGACTCCGGTCTTCTCCTTGGCGTCGGCCTGGCGCTCCACGTCCGACTTGGAGGCGGCGAACGCGCGGTACTTGGCGACGGCCTCTGCGGGGCTCGCGTGCCCGCCCGTCCACACGTCGTGGGTGCCCTCGGGCCAGGCAGCCGGGACGATCGTGTCGACCAGCTCGTGCTCGGGGGCCAGCACCATGTAGGTGGCGCCGAACAGGGTGTCCTGACGGGTCGTGAAGACGGTGATGGCGTCGGTGTCGCCGACCTTGAAGTCGACGCGGGCGCCCTCGGAACGGCCGATCCAGTTGCGCTGCTGCAGCTTGATGGCGTCCGGCCAGTCCAGCGCGTCCAGGTCGTCCAGCAGGCGGTCCGCGTAGGCGGTGATGCGCATGTTCCACTGGCGCAGCTTGGACTTGAAGACGGGGAAGTTGCCGCGCTCGGAACGGCCGTCGGCGGTGACTTCCTCGTTGGCCAGCACAGTGCCCAGGCCGGGGCACCAGTTGACGGGCGCGTCGGAGGCGTACGCCAGGCGGTACTCGCCCAGGACGTCGGAGCGCTCGGCGGCGCTCAGCGCGGCCCAGTCACGGCCGCCGGGGACCTCGCGGGTGCCGTTCTCGAACGCGGCGACCAGCTCGGCGATCGGGCGGGCCCGCTGCGCGTCGGCGTCGTACCAGGAGTTGAAGATCTGCAGGAAGATCCACTGGGTCCACTTGTAGTACTCCGGGTCGATCGTCGCGATCGACCGGCGCTTGTCGTGGCCCAGGCCCAGCCGGCGCAGCTGCCGCTTCATGTTGTCCATGGCGGCCTCGGTGGAGACCCGCGGGTGCGTGCCGGTGGCGACCGCGTGCTGCTCGGCGGGCAGGCCGAAGGCGTCGAAGCCCAGCGTGTGCAGCACGTTGTGGCCGGTCATGCGCTGGTGACGGGCGTACACGTCGGTGGCGATGTAGCCCAGCGGGTGCCCGACGTGCAGGCCCGAGCCCGAGGGGTACGGGAACATGTCCATGATGAACTTCTTGGGCCGGGCGACGACCGCCGGATCCCCGGCCAGGTCACCGGCCGAGTTCGGCGCCGCGTAGGTGCCCTCGGCGTCCCAGAAGTCCTGCCAGCGTGCCTCGATGTCGGCGGCCATGGCTGCCGTGTAGCGGTGCGGCGCGGCCGTCTCTGCGGCGGCAGCGGTATTCGTCTCGCTCATGTCCTCAAAGCTCCATCGATCGTCTCTGCCAGCGGTTACGAGCGTTCGTCCGTCGATCCGCCATCGAATCGCCAAACGAAAAAACCCCTCGCACAGGAGGGGGCGCCGCGCCGAGTCCGACCGGATCTCTTCATCGGTCGGGAGTGTTCAGCGCGGCTCGCTAAGCAGAAGGCGTACGGCACGCATGGCGTCAGGGTACCGCAGGCCCCGCAAGGCACGCACGGAGTACCCGTGGGGGGTGCCCGGGACTACCCCCTGGGGGTGCCGAGGGCGAGGTTACTCCGCGTACCGCCCTCTTCTGGGGCAACCGCTCAAACCCCGTACCGGCCGGTATGGGGCGACCTAGCATGCCGCCACGGGACCGCTTTGCCGAACCATTCGGAGTCGCCCCACCATGAAATCTCGCAATCCGCTCAACCCGCACCGCCCACGCCAGAATCCGGCACGGGGCCGCCCGGCCCGCAGGGGCGGGCTCTCCGCAGCCGCACTGGGCGTCGTCGCCCTGCTCATACCGCCGCTGGCGCTGCTCTCCTCGGACGGGCTGCGCGCCGCCCTGGACTTCACCGCCGGCGTCCTGTCGCTGGTCTCGCTGACCGCCTCCGTCGCCTGGGGCCTGCTCGCCACCGACCGGCTGCTCCTCACTCCACGTGACCGCCTCATGGCGCAGGCCGTCCACCGGGCGACCGCGATCGCCTCGATCGGCTTCCTCCTGCTGCACGTCACCGTCAAGATCGCGCTCGGCCATGTCGGGCTGCTCGGCGCGGTGGTCCCGTTCGGGCTCGGCATCACCGGCGCGTCCGGTCTGATCGGCTTCGGAGCACTCGCCGCGATCCTGATGATCCTCACGGCCGTCACGGGCGCGATGCGCAGCGCCTTCGCCACCCCGGGCCGCATCGCGGCACGCTGGCGCGCGGTGCACATGCTGGCCTACCCGGCCTGGTGCTTCGCCCTGGTGCACGGCCTGTACGCGGGACGCCCGCCGGCCGGCTGGGTGGTCGCGATGTACGGCCTGTCCCTGGCGGGAGTGGCGAGCGCGCTGGCCGTACGCGCGCTGCCGCGGCCGGTGAAGCGCCGCATCGCCGACCGGCTCGCCCCCTTCCGGCCGCGTCCGGAGAGCGAGCCCGCGGAGCCCGCCGTACCGCCGCGTCCAGCGACGCCGCCCTCTTATGAGGCTTACGAGCCGCCCTCCTACGAGCCTTCGTACGAGCCCTCTTATGAGGCGCAGCCGACGCAGCCGCTCCGTGGAGCGCAGCCTGCGTACGAAGCCCTCGAAGAGGCGCCACAGTTCCAGGAAGCGCACGCCCTGTACGAGCCCCCGCACGAGGCGCTGCCCCGCTATCGTCCGGCCGCCGGGCAGGAGGTCCGCGGCGATGCGGGCACGGGCATCTCGGCGGCCTACCGCGCCGTCTCCCTGGCTCCCCCCGCTCCCCCGGCCGCCCGCTGGCCCGCGCCGTCGCCGCGGCCTCCCGAGCCGCTGCCCTCGCCGTCCACGCCCTATCAGCCGCCGGCCGCCGGCGAGCCCTGGCACTCGCAGCCGGGCTCGGCCTCCGAAGAACGCCCGTGACGGTGCCCGCAACAGCAGGAGTACGACCATGAACACCCCCCTCCCCGATGTTCCCGAGGTCCGCGTCGTCGGCCTGCCCCATCTGACCGCGGGTTTCGATCTCGTCGAACGCCTCGCCCTGCCGATGCACCTCAAGGTGCACGGCCCGCTGAAGCCGGTCGACGGCGAACGCCTGGCCCAACTCGCCGACGACATCGCCCTCAACGGCCGCGGCGGCGCGGGCTTCCCCTTCGGCCGCAAGCTGCGCGCGGTCGCCTCCGCCGCGATCCGGCGCGGGATACGCCCGGTCGTCGTCGTCAACGCGAGCGAGGGCGAGCCCGCCTGCCGCAAGGACACCGTCCTGGTGTGCCGGGCCCCCCATCTCGTCCTGGACGGCGCTCTGCTGGCCGCCGAGGCGCTCGGTGCCCGCACCCTGGTCGTCGCCGTGACACGCGATTCCACGGAGGCCTCCGTGCGCGCCGCCCTCGCCGAGCGCGGCCTCGCCGACAAGCGCAGCTCCCCCCTGCGCGCCCGCGTGGTCCGCACCCCCGAGCGCATGGTGTCCGGCGAGGCCTCCGCGGTGATCCGGGCCGTGGACGGCGGCCCCGCCCTGCCGCCGGGCCGCCGCGAGCGGGCCGCCGAATCGGGCGTGGGCGGCGCCCCGACGCTGCTGTCCAACGCGGAGACGTACGCCCAGCTCGCGGTGGCCGCCCGGCTCGGCCCGCGCCGCTTCTGCAACACCGGCGAGCCGACCGAGCCCGGCACCGTGCTGCTCACGCTGTCCGGGGCGGTCGCCCGCCCGATGGTCGTCGAGGTGCCCACCGGGGTGCCGCTGCGCTACGTCCTCCAGCTGGCCGGGGCGCCCTCGCTGCCCCAGGGCGTGCTGACCGGTGGCTATCACGGCAGCTGGCTGAACTCGGTGGCCGCCCATGACGCGGCCGTCTCGCGAGCCTCGCTCTCGGCGCTCGGCGGCGCCCTGGGGGCGGGCGCGATCCTGCCGATCGGCACGGAGACCTGTGCGCTCGGCGAGGCGCTGCGGGTCGCCAACTGGCTGGCGGCCGAGACGGCCGGCCAGTGCGGCCCGTGCAGGCTGGGTCTGCCGGCCGCCGCGGGAGGGCTCGCCGATGTGCTGAACGGCGGTGGCCCGGCCGCCCTGGAGGCGCTGCGCGAGGTGACGGGGGCGGTGAAGGGCCGCGGTGCCTGCAAGCATCCGGACGGCTCGGCCCGCTTCCTCGCCTCGACGCTCGCGGCGTTCACGGACGACCTGGCGGCCCATGTGCTGGCCGGGGGCTGCGGCCGGCCGACGGTGGGCGTGCTGCCGCTGCCCTCGCCCGGCTACCAGGAGGAGGGCGTGCCGAGCGGCGAGAAGGTGCTGGTCGACTGGACGCTGTGCGAGGGCCACGGGCTCTGCGCGGACATCGTGCCGGAGCTGATCCGGCTCGGCCCCGACGGCTATCCGCTCGTCGCCGACGCCACCGTGCCGATGCATCTGCGGGGGCGCGCCCAACGAGCCGTGCGCCGCTGCCCGGCACTCGCGCTCCGGATCGAGCAGGCCCCTGCCGCGCTCCCCCAGATCCCCCGCAAAGCCCTGGGCAGCGGCCGGAGTTGACCGTTCCTGATCGTTACGCCGCTCTAAGGGGCGGCGTAACGATCAGAGAGGGAGCACAACAAGAAGGCGGGCCATCCGAATCGGATGGCCCGCCTTCTTTACTGTGGAGCTAAGGAGAATTGAACTCCTGACCTCCTGCATGCCATGCAGGCGCTCTACCAACTGAGCTATAGCCCCTTGTTTTCCCTCCGCCCGGTTTCCCGCGGCGACATCGAGAACATTACACGGTCCCCCCGGCACTTCACCAAATCGGTTTCCGTTATGTACGGAGAAGGTCGGCAATGTCCATCTTCGTAACCGTGAAGGCACTCGCGCACAGCGCTGCCCGCCTCCCCTCCGCCCGCCGTCCCATGCCGCTCGCCGCAGCCGTCCGCCGGCTCTCCTTCGCGGGGCTCTGGACGGCTCAGCGGGCCGCCGGGGTCGATGATCGGCCTGATGGCCTGCCGGGCGGAGGGCCGGACCGTACGGGCCGGGGCCGACCTCTATGCGATGCGGGCGACCGAGGCCCGGCTGCTGCACACCGGCCGCCCCGGCCCGCCGCGGTGGGTCCCGCACGGCACGGGCCGGCCCGAACTCGCCCGGAGCGGCGGCCAGATGGCACTCTCGGCGTTCTGTCCGCCGGCCGGGACGTGCTTGCTCGCCCTGGCGGCGCTCAGGCCGTGGCGAAGGAGTAGAACCGCTTGAGCGTGCAGTGCGCCTCGAGGAGACGGCCGTAGATCGGCTCCCCTTCGAGTTCCCGATACGTCTCGATCGGGTCGCCCTTTATGATCAGCGCCCTGGCGCATTCCTCGCACCAGTACTGATAGTCGGTGTTGACCGGATCCATGTCCCTGACGATGGGCGTACCGCTGCCGCACCAGTCGCATTTCCGCCTGTGTGCACCCATGTTCAGCTCCAGCTGTGGCCGCAGGCCGTGCACACGTAGGACACCCCGCCGTTGTCGCCGAGCATCTGCGCGACGTGGAGGGAGCCACAGGAGGGACAGCTCAGGCGGGCGCCGTGCGACGCGGCTTCGGGCCCGCCGGGCGGTTCCGGGAATTCTTCGCGACTCGCGGGCATCGCGCACTCCCTCCCGTTCGGTCCGTCGTCCCCCTCCGGCCGTCCCGATTCTGCCATGTCCTCGCAAGGGGGTCAGTGCTGTCGCCGTACGAGACCGGCCACCGGGGGTGGACAACAAGAAGATCCCGCCCCCATGAGGGGACGGGATCCGATTGTGGAGCTAAGGAGAATTGAACTCCTGACCTCCTGCATGCCATGCAGGCGCTCTACCAACTGAGCTATAGCCCCGCTGTTCGCCTTGTTTCCGCTTCTTCGGCGGTCCCGCGCTGCGAACAAGAAGAACTCTAGCCTGTGACCTGCCGGAAAGTGAAATCCGGCTGTCACCGCCCCTGAGCAGCGGTTAGTCGTCGTCGCCGAGGACCGGCTCGGGCAGCGTGCCGGCGTTGTGCTCAAGCAGGCGCCAGCCGCGCGCGCCCTCACCGAGGACGGACCAGCAGCAGTTGGTGAGCCCGCCAAGGCTCTCCCAGTGGTGCGCCTCCAGGCCGAGCAGCCGGCCGATGGTGGTGCGGATGGTGCCGCCGTGACTGACGACGACGAGGGTGCCGCCGTCGGGCAGCTTGTCGGCGTGGCGCAGCACGACCGGGGCGGCCCGGTCGGCGACCTCGGTCTCCAGCTCGCCGCCGCCCCGGCGCACGGGCTCGCCGCGCTTCCACGCCGCGTACTGCTCGCCGTACTGGGCGACGATCTCCTCGTGCGTGAGCCCCTGCCAGGCGCCCGCGTACGTCTCGCGCAGGGCCGAGTCGTGCTCGACCGGCAGGCCGGTGACGGCCGCCAGCTCGGCGGCGGTGGTGGCGGCCCGCTGAAGGTCGGAGGCGACGATCGCGTCCGGCTTCAGCGCGGCCAGCAGGCGCGCGGCCCGGTGTGCCTGGCCGATGCCGGTCTCGGTCAGCTCGATGTCCGTGGAGCCCTGGAAGCGGCGCTCCAGGTTCCAGGCCGTCTGGCCGTGCCGCCACAGGACTATCCGGCGGCCCCGGCCGCCCTTGGTGGTGCTGTTCAGCTCAGCTCACCGTCCGCTTCGTCGGCGCCGGTCGTCAGCGCGGCGTGCTCGGCGGCCTTGCCGCGCGTCTTCATGGCGTCGTCCGGCAGCGGCAGCTCGGGGCAGTCCTTCCACAGCCGCTCCAGGGCGTAGAAGACGCGCTCCTCGCTGTGCTGGACGTGCACGACGATGTCGACGTAGTCGAGCAGGATCCAGCGGGCGTCGCGGTCGCCCTCGCGGCGCACCGGCTTGGCGCCGAGCTCCTTGTTGAGCCGCTCCTCGATCTCGTCGACGATCGACTTGACCTGGCGGTCGTTGGGCGCGGAGGCGAGCAGGAAGGCGTCGGTGATCGACAGCACATCACTGACGTCGTACGCGATGATGTCGTGCGCGAGCCGGTCGGCGGCCGCCTGAGCGGCGGCGGTGATGAGCTCGATGGAACGGTCCGTGGCGGTCACAAGCAGGCTTTCGTCGGCGGTCAGATCCAATCGGATCGATTTCCAGGATCTCACGGACCGCCGACAGCCCCGAAAGGATTACTCCGGGCACCTCACTGCGGCGCCTTGTAGTCCTTTCCGATGACGACCGACACGTCCGCGTTGGCGGCCGCCTTGCCCTGCTTGACCGCGCCGTCCGGCAGGCCGAGGGTCTTGGCGACCTCGACGGCCTTCGCCTTGTTCTTCTCATCCGCGTACAGGACCTGCGAGGTGGCCTCCGTGCCGGAGTTTCCAGCGTCGACGAACGCATAGCCGCCGTTGACCAGGGCGATCCGTGCGGCCTCCGCACTCTTGGGGTTGCCGCTGGCGTTCTTGACGCCGACCCGCACCGCCGAGCCCTGGTCGGACCCCCCGCCGCCGAGCCGGCCGCCGAGGACGTCCTTGACCACGCTGTCACTGGCCTGCTGGCTGAGCGTGCCGTCGGGCTGCACGGGCAGCACCGCGGTCTTGTACGCACCGATCTTGGCGTGCTCGGCGAGCTTGGCGAGGGAGGCCCCGAGGTCGCTCTCGGGCAGCGAGGGGTCGAGGATCTGCGCGAGCGTCTGGACGGTGACGGTGGCGGCCTTGGGGTCGTCGGAGATCTTGCGCATCACCCCGTACATCACCGCGCCGAACCGCTGGAGCTGCTTGGCCTCGGCCTCGCCGGGGCCGCGGTAGGTGGCGTAGGCGACGGCCATCTGACCGGTCAGCGTCTGGTCGTCGCCCTTCTTCACCAGCGGGTCGCCGCCCTCCTTGGCCCCGGGAACGTCCGCATCCGTAGTGATGTCGATGTTCCCGACGAGGTCGACGAGGTTTTCCAGGTACGGGGTGTCCAGGCGCCAGGTGCCGGTGATCTTGGTGCCGAGGAGGGTGGAGAGCGAATCCCGGGTGCCCTGCGAGCCGTCCGCGTCCACCGACTTGCCCAGGGTGGTGCGGCTGCCGTCGTCATTGGAGACGGCGAGCGAGTTGGGCAGCAGCACTGTAGTGCCCTGTTTGGTGGTCACGTTGTTGACGAGGAGCGCCGTGGAGGTGCCGCCCGCCTTGGTGTTGTGCAGATGCACCACGATCACGTCGCGCTTCTGCGGGCCGGCCGTGGTGGCGCCGCCCTTCTTGCTGCCCGAGGACGACGAGAGCCCGGGCAGCTTGCCCGCGAACCAGAGGTAGCCGATACCGCCCACCGCCACCAGGGCGAGCGCCACGACGAGCGCGACGACCCGGTTGCGGCCGCGCCGCTTGGCCTCCTCGCGGCGTTCGCTGCGGCTCTCGGTGAACTTCAGCCAGTCGATGACGTCTTCGGAGTCCTCGTCGGGCTCTTCGATGAACGAGAACTGCTCGGTGCGGTAGTCCCGTTCGCCGCTCTCGGCGTGCTCGTCCCGACGCTGCTGGGGCAGCACGGGCGAGCCCTGCGGCTTCGGCGCCGGCTCGGGCGTGGGCGGCGCCTGGACGGCCGGCTGCTGCGCGGTGCCGTAGCCGTGCCCGTAGTCCTGCTGCGGAAACTGCTCCGGCTGCTGCTGGGGGAACTGCTGGGTCTGCTGCGGCTGTTGCTGCGCGTACGGGTCGTACGTCGACTGCTGCGGGACGTACGCCTGGTCGTAGCCGTACCCCTGCTGCTGGGGTTCCTGGGGCTGCGCGTAGGGGTCGTACGCCTGCTGCTGCGGCTGGACCTGCTGGTACACCGGCCGGCCGTACTCGTCGTACCCGACCAGCTGCACCTGGGGTGCGTACGGGTCGTACTGGCGGTCGTTCACCGGTGGCCTTCTCTCACTCGCCGACGTACAGGCGGTACGGCTGGACTCACTCGCCGCGATACAGCTGGCGCTTGTCGATGTAGCGCACCACACCGTCCGGAACCAGATACCAGACCGGGTCGCCCTGCGCGACTCTCGCTCGGCAATCGGTCGAGGAGATCGCCAGCGCGGGCACCTCCACCAGGGAGACCCCGCCCTCGGGCAGCCCGTCGTCCGTCAGTACGTGGCCGGGCCGGGTCACGCCGATGAAGTGGGCCAGCGAGAACAGTTCCTCCGCGTCCCGCCAGGTGAGGATCTGGCCGAGCGCGTCGGCGCCGGTGATGAAGAAGAGGTCCGCGTCGCTGTTGCGGTCGCGCAGTTCCCGCAGGGTGTCGATGGTGTACGTCGCGCCGCCGCGGTCGATGTCGATGCGGCTGACCGAGAACTGGGGGTTGGACGCGGTGGCGATGACCGTCATCAGATAGCGGTCCTCGGCCGGGGAGACCAACTTGTGGCTCTTCTGCCACGGCTGCCCGGTCGGTACGAAGACGACCTCGTCCAGATGGAACTGCGAGGCCACCTCACTGGCGGCCACGAGGTGTCCGTGATGGATCGGGTCAAACGTTCCGCCCATCACACCGATGCGTCGCTTCACCGGACCGGTAGGCACTTCCTGCTCTCCCATGCGTGCAGAGCCTACTGGCCCGGCTTTTCGGCCCCGACTCAGCGGTCGCGGTTGAAGCGGGTGGTGACCCAGAGCAGGAGAAGCAGGATGACCAGCGCGCCGCCGCCCGTCATCCAGGGCTGCAGGCTTTCGTGGTTGCCACCGTGCTCGGCGCCTTCGGCGAGCGTGACCAGGTTGGCGGCGGTGCTGTGGAGGCTCATCTTCGGCAGGACCTATCCGGGAGTCGGGGCGGAGACTTCGCCCACATCGTATGCGGGCGGTCCGGGCACGCTCACGCCGACTCAGTCGTTCTTGTTGTCGTCGCCACCGTTCGAGCGGTATCCGCGCAGCAGGAACCAGGCCAGCAGGCCCGCTCCGACCATGGAGCCCAGCAGCAGGATCCGCAGCAGTGCGCCCGGCCCCTGGCCGGATGCGGCAGCGAGAGCGGTGACGACGTCCGGCATGGCAGGTCTCCTCGAAGTTATCCACAGGCCCCCGGGCCACGGTAACCCCACCGCCTAATGTGGATGTCGTCAGGGGGGACGGGCCGACGACTCGAACGACAGGGGGCACCCATGACCGAGGACATCAACGACAACGTGCCGAGCAGGCAGCGGCGCAGGTTCCCCGGGATCTCCTCCCGGGCCTACGAACACCCCGCGGACCGCTCGGCGCTGGTCGCGCTGCGCAAGCTGACCGGCTTCGACACCGTCTTCAAGGCGCTGAGCGGGCTGCTGCCCGAGCGCAGCCTCAGGCTGCTGTTCCTGTCGGACTCGGTGCGGGTGAGCGACGCCCAGTTCGCCCACCTCAACGCCATGCTGCGGGACGCCTGTTACATCCTGGACCTGGAGAAGGTCCCCCCGATGTACGTCACGCAGAACCCGCAGCCGAACGCGATGTGCATCGGTCTCGACGAGCCGATCATCGTGGTGACGACGGGCCTCGTGGAACTGCTCGACGAGGAGGAGATGCGCGCGGTCGTCGGCCACGAGGTGGGCCACGCCCTGTCCGGCCACTCCGTCTACCGCACGATCCTGCTCTTCCTCACCAACCTCGCGCTGAAGGTCGCCTGGATCCCGCTGGGCAACGTCGCGATCATGGCGATCGTCACGGCGCTGCGCGAGTGGTTCCGCAAGTCGGAGTTGTCCGCGGACCGGGCCGGGCTGCTGGTGGGCCAGGATCTGCAGGCCTCGATGCGCGGGCTGATGAAGATAGCGGGCGGCAACCACCTGCACGAGATGAACGTGGACGCGTTCCTGGAGCAGGCCGAGGAGTACGAGGCCGGGGGCGACCTGCGCGACTCCGTGCTGAAGATCCTCAACGTGCTGCCCCGCTCGCACCCGTTCACCACGGTGCGCGCTGCCGAGCTGAAGAAGTGGGCGGAGACCCGCGACTACCAGCGGATCATGGACGGTCACTACCCGCGCCGCGACGAGGACAAGGACACCTCGGTGACCGACTCCTTCCGGGAGTCCGCAGCCTCGTACGCCGACGCGGTCAAGAGCAGCAAGGACCCGCTGATGAAGCTGGTCGGCGACATCGCGGGCGGCACGGCGGACCTGGGCGGCAAGCTGCGCGACAAGTTCACGGGCACGGGTGCGCGCCCCTCGGACAAGGCGGCCGGACCGGACACGGAGCCGACCGACGGCAAGCCGGAGCAGAACGGCAACGGGGAGGGCTGAGGAGGACCGAGGAAGACCGGGCCGGATCAGCCGGCCACGGGGGACGGCTGGGCGCCGGTGGTCAGCGTGCCGCAGACGGCCTCGGGGGCGGGACCGGTCGCGTACGGGTCGGTGCCGGCCGGGCCCTGCGCGCTCGCCCGCTCCCCGGCGAGGAGCGGGCGCAGCTGGGCGGCGACATCGGCCGAGCAGGCCTGCGGACCGGCCTCGACGGTGCTGGCCTGCAGCTCCGTACGGTTCAGCCGAAGGTCCTCGCGGTCGAGCCGGAAGTGCAGCTCACGGCGGACGGTGAACAGCGAGGCGTCGGTGGTGTGCGGGCCGTTCCCGGCCGGGTGCAGGGCGTACACGAAGACGTAGTCGGTGGCGACGTCGAGGGCGTCCGGCCCGGACTCCGCGTAGCTCATCGAGCCCCGGACGCGGATCTGCGGGTCGGCCAGGACCACCTTGGCCGGATCGAAGCGCACCAGCCAGCCGGTGGCGGAGTGCCGGCCGTCGTCGACCGGGGTGGCCACGCTCTGGTCGAACTGGGACATCAGATCGGGGTCGAGCAGCACCCGGATCTGATGGACCGGGCCGCCGGCCAGGACGTCGGGGTCCAAGGACGACTTGACCAGGTAGTCCTTGGCGATGGACAGGGCGTTCATCACCTGCGCCTCGGAGAAGTGCGCGGTCTTGGTGGCCGAGGGCAGGTTGATCCCGGAGCCGCCGATCCGGAACTGGGCGGCCGGGCTGTGCGCGAAGAGCAGCTCCGCGTCGCCGCCCGGCACCGGGCCCGGCGGGGCCAGCGGGATCACGGTCATCCGCAGCGGCTCGGGGCGGCTGGTGGACGGCGGCTGGTACGGGTGCCGGATGCCCATGTAGATGGCGGTACTGAACGCGATGAGAAGCAGCAGCACCAACGCGATGGCGGGTTTGGAGGAAGCCCTGAGGGACCAGCTCGGACGGGACCGTACGGCCCGCGCGTGCTCGCGCATGCGCTCCTGCGCGGAGAACTCCTGAAGGCGGGCAGCACGGACGAACGATTCGTCGAAGACGACGGACCGGTACTCGTCGTCGCCACCGCCGGGGAGGCCCTCCGGTGTCCCCTCGGGTGGCTCTCCGCGCCCTGCCATACCTTCAGGGTAGGTCTGGTGAGGGAAAGGTAAACGCGCTGGTACACGACAACTTCGGACGAGTTCCTACGGTGGCGTTCAGGCGCTGCTCAGGGGGGTGGGCGGGGGAAGGGGAGGGTGGGGCGGGGGGGGGGAGGGGGAGGGCCCCCACCCCGATTTTCCCCCCACACACAGAAGCCCCCCTAAGGCACCCGAGGCGCAGCAGATACCGCCGGTCCGTCGAAGTCGGCCGACGCCGACGCCGACGCCGACGCCGAGACCGCTGGTACCAGGGGGAGGCCGTTCGTGCCCGGGGCCGGGCCCACGCCCTTGCCCAGGCCTCCGGCGTTCGACGATGGCCCTCCCATGACCGGCCCCGCCGCGTTCGTCGGGTTGTCGACGTTGCTCGTGGCGGGGGGCGGGGCCTTGTCCTCGTGGTCGGAGGTGGCGCCTCGGTAGACGGCGGAGAAGGCCAGGGCGACCATGCCGATGCCCATCACCACGGCGAGCAGCCAGGCGATGGGCCGGTGCCAGCGGGCCCGGCCCCGGTAGGGGCGCAGGGCGCCGCCGTGGCGGCCGTAGGGGCCCGCTTCGGCGCCGCCGGACAGGCCGGGGCCGCCGAGGTCGTCCGGGTCGCGGCCGGAGCGGTAGGGGTCGTAGCCGTCGTCGTAGAGCTCGTCGTCGGGGGCTCCGGCACCCGCGCGGGCGCGGGCCGCCTCCGCCTCGGCGCGGGCCTGGGCGGCGGCGAGCAGTCTCTCGACGGCACTGGGTTCGTGGATCTCGGCGGCGCGTACGAAGTCCTCGTCGAACACCACGGAGGCGAAGTCATCGTCCGCGCCCCCGCGGTCGTCGTCGGGCTCCCGGCCGTCCGGAAACGGCCCGCCCCCTACGTCGTCCGGCACGCGTTCAGGGTATCCCCGGCCGGTCGTTTTGGGCAGGGAGTGGCCGAACTCGGCCTCCCGAAGGGGGAGTTACCGTTGCTTACCGGATGTGACCGTCGCCGGTCACGATGTACTTCGTCGAGGTCAGCTCGGGCAGTCCCATGGGGCCGCGGGCGTGCAGCTTCTGGGTGGAGATGCCGATCTCCGCGCCGAAGCCGAACTGGCCGCCGTCGGTGAACCGGGTGGAGGCGTTGACGGCGACGGTCGTGGAGTCGACGAGCTGGGTGAAGCGGCGGGCGGCGGCCTGGGAGGTGGTGACGATGGCCTCGGTGTGCCCGGAGGTCCACCGCCGGATGTGGGCGACGGCGGCGTCCAGGGAGTCGACGACCGCGGCGGCGATGTCGTACGAGAGGTACTCGGTCTCCCAGTCCTCCTCGGTGGCCGCGACGACGGTGGCCTTGGAGGCGCCGGCGTGGGCCCGCACCCGCTCGTCGGCATGCACGGTGACCCCGGCTTCCGCGAGCGCGTCCAGGGCGCGCGGCAGGAAGGCGGCCGCGATGTCCTGGTGGACGAGGAGGGTCTCGGCGGAGTTGCACACCGAGGGGCGCTGCGCCTTGGAGTTGATCAGGATGTCGACGGCCATGTCGAGGTCGGCCTGGGCGTCGACGTACACGTGGCAGTTGCCGGTGCCGGTCTCGATGACGGGGACGGTGGATTCCTCGACGACGGTGCGGATCAGGGAGGCGCCGCCGCGCGGGATGAGCACGTCCACCAGGCCCCGGGCGCGCATCAGCTCCCGTACGGAGTCGCGGGACTGGCCGGGTACGAGCTGGACCGCGTCGGCGGGCAGGCCCGCGCCTTCGACGGCGTCGCGCAGGACGCCCACCAGCGCGGTGTTGGAGGCGTACGCGGAGGACGAGCCGCGCAGCAGGACGGCGTTGCCTGACTTGAGGCAGAGGGCGGCGGCGTCCACGGTCACGTTGGGCCGGGCCTCGTAGATGATGCCGACGACGCCGAGCGGGACGCGGACCTGCCTGAGGTCGATGCCGTTGGGCAGGGTGGAGCCGCGGACGACTTCGCCGACGGGGTCGGGCAGGGCCGCCACGTCGCGTACGTCGGAGGCGATGGCGCGGATCCGCTCGGGGTCGAGGGTGAGCCGGTCGATGACGGTCTCGCTGGTGCCGGCCTCGCGGGCCTTGGCGACGTCGACGGCGTTGGCCTCGACGATCTCGGCGCTGCGCGCTTCCAGGGCGTCCGCGATGGCGAGCAGGACCTCGTCCTTGACGGCGCGTGGAAGTGGCGCGATCTCGGCGGCCGCGGCGCGCGCCCACTGGGCGGTCCGGGTGACCGGGGAGATGTCGTCGGAGTCGGCGGCCGGGGAGGGCGGGGTGTGCGAAGCCATGTCCGCAGACTAATGGGCGCCGGGAGGTCGTTCTGACCGTATTCCACTCCCCGAGACGGCGCCGGGGAGCGGGGTCAGAAAGGGTGGACGCCCACGGGTGCGGCCGGCGGCGGCCCGTATCCCTCGGCGAGTCGCTGGTGGTAGGTGCCGCGGTCGATGACTTCGAGGCCGACGATCTCCCAGGGCGGCAGTTTGGCCGTGGAGCGGTGTTCGCCCCACAGGCGCAGGGCGACGGCGGCCGCGTCGTGCAGGTCGCGGGCCTCTTCCCAGTAGCGGATCTCGGCGTGGTCGTTGGCGTAGCGGCTGGTCAGCAGGAACGGGTGGTCGTGGGCGAGCTGTTCGAGGCCACGGCGGACCTCTTTCAGCGGGGCCTCGGCTCCCGAGACGCTGAGCGTGATGTGCCACAGCCTGGGGGTGTCCCCGGGCTGTTCGGGTACCTCTCTCCGTTCGACGTCGGCCCCCGTCCCCACACTGGTCAGGGTCCGCTCAGCCGTCGTCCCTCGGGGCGCCGCCCCCGGGCGCGCTCGTCTCACCGGCGGCCTCCTGTGCTGCTGTGTGCGATGCGGTGCGGTACTGCGCGGGTTGCGGTCCGCGCGTACCCCCGCTTCAAAGTTGACCAGCCCGAGGCCGGGCGCGGGGTGGTTTTCCTGAAGGTGTCTGTCTTAAGGCTGGACTTTCAGCCGTTTCAGGGGTGCAGGACGACCAGATCGTCCCTGTGTACGACTTCGCGCTCGTAGCCGGGGCCGAGTTCCTTGGCGAGGTCGCGGGTGGAGCGGCCGAGGAGCTGGGGGATTTCCTTGGCGTCGAAGTTGACGAGGCCGCGGGCGATCGCCCGGCCCTGTGGGTCGCGCAGTTCGACGGGGTCACCGGCGGCGAACTCGCCCTCGACGGCGGCGATTCCGGCGGGCAGCAGGGATTTGTGGCCTTCGACGACGGCGCGTACGGCTCCGTCGTCGAGGACGAGGGCGCCTTGGGGGGTGGAGGCGTGGGCGAGCCACAGGAGGCGGTCGGCGGAGCGGCGTCCGGTGCGGTGGAAGTGGGTGCCGGTGGCGCGTCCGGCGAGCGCGTCGGCGGCCTGGCTCGCGGAGGTGAGGACGACGGGGATGCCGGCGGCGGCGGCGATGCGGGCGGCCTCGACCTTGGTGACCATGCCGCCGGTGCCGACGCCGGCCTTGCCCGCGCTGCCGATCTGGACGTGCGCGATGTCGGCCTGGCTGCGGACTTCGTCCATGCGGGAGGCGCCGGGTTTCGACGGGTCGCCGTCGTAGAGGCCGTCGACGTCGGAGAGCAGGACGAGGAGGTCGGCGCGGACCAGGTGGGCGACGAGGGCGGCGAGGCGGTCGTTGTCGCCGAAGCGGATCTCGTCGGTGGCGACGGTGTCGTTCTCGTTGACGACGGGGAGCGCGCCCATGGCCAGGAGCTGGTCGAGGGTGCGGTAGGCGTTGCGGTAGTGGGCGCGGCGGCTGGTGTCGTCGGTGGTGAGCAGGACCTGTCCGACGCGTACGCCGTAGCGGGCGAAGGAGGCGGTGTAGCGGGCGACGAGGAGGCCCTGGCCGACGCTGGCGGCGGCCTGCTGCCGGGCGAGGTCCTTGGGCCGGCGGCGCAGGCCGAGTGGGGCGAGGCCGGCGGCGATGGCGCCGGAGGAGACGAGGACGATCTCCTTCTCGCCGCCGCTGCGCGCCTTGGCGAGCACGTCGACGAGCGCGTCGACCCGGTCCGCGTCGAGGCCGCCGGAGGCGGTGGTGAGTGAGGAGGATCCGATCTTGACTACGATTCTGCGGGCCTGTGCCACCTGCTGCCTTGCCACTGTCACACGGTGAAATCTATGTCAGGACGGGGGTCCGGCGCTTGGAAGTTCCAATCGGCGGACAGTCTCAACGTGACCGCACAGAGAACCTTTAAGTTCGGCAAAGTACGAAAACTGGGGAAGTCATGGCTCGATGGGGTGCTGAAGCGCACACGTCCATACGTTGCTGTTTCATACCAGCCGGGCAAATTTAGCGTCTGAAGTGAAACCTCCGCAGCCGCTACGCCCTCCCTTCTGATGACCAGTCGAACAACTCCATGGTGGGTGCAGGGCGGGACTCGGCTCACATGGATGCAACTAGGAGCGTGCCGGATGCCGTCGTCGCCGTCTCGTAGACGTCTGTTGCAAGTCGCCGGTGGCGGACTTGTGGCGGCGCCTCTTGCCTACGGAGGATGGCAGTGGCTGGCACCGCAGGGCGGTTCTGGCACGCAGGGCCCGTCCACCGGGACGACGACCGGGAAGCCCGCCTCGGCCGCGTCGGAGCAGTCGTATCTGCACGTGATCGCGCATGCGGACGACGGCATCTACTTCATGAACCCGGACCTGGAGCAGTCGATCCGCAGCGGCGCGCTCTCGGTCACGGTGTGCATGACCAGTGGTGAGTCGGACGGCCGCAACGCGGCGCCCAAGACCCCGCAGTTCAAGTCGCTGCCCACCGACCGGCCGGGCTTCGCACGGGCTCGGATAAACGGTCTGCGCGCTGCCCATGCGCTGATGGCGACGGGCGACGACAACAGCCCGTGGTCGGTGGAGCCGGTGGAGCTGCTGCCCGGGTTCCGTTCCGAGCTGCACTATCTGCAGGCCGCTCCGCACGTCCAGTTGATCTACATGGGGCTGTGCGAGGCGCGCTATGTGAGTGTGCCGCGTCCGGTGAGCATGCGGGGGCTGTGGCTGGGCGCCATCGAGCAGCTGCCGACGCTGCCGGGTACGGGCAGCTCGGTGCGGATGCCCCGCGCCTACACCCGTGACCAGCTGACCGACGCGCTCGTGGCGACGATCGGGCGGGTCAATCCGACGGTGATACGGACCCTGGACCCCACTCCCCTGCACGCCCCGCGCGAGACGGTGGCGATGATGAGCGCGCCGACGATACTGCGCGGGCTCAGCTATCTGGACCACCAGGACCACACCGCCTCGGCCCGTTTCATGCAGGCGGCGATGGAGCGCTACTGGGGTGCGGGCAAGGGCCGTGCCGCGTCGGTGACCAACTACTTCGGCTACCCGACGAACTACACGCCGCCGTCGCTGGACGCGGCGACCACCCGGCGCACCGCCCAGCTCCTGAACGCGTACGGCTGGGTCGACCACCGCGACTGCGGTGACCCGTCGGGCTGCGGCGACCTCAAGGTGGGGCCGAACGGCCTGAAGGCGGGCGGCGCCGGCTGGGCACGCGGCACCCGCACCCGCACGCCGGGCACCTCGCGCTGGCTGGCGCCGCTGGGGGACGGCCGGCTTGCGGCGTTCGCGGTGCTGAACGGCGCGGTGCGCTGCTGGGTGGAGCGGGTGGCCGGCCAGGGCCCGTGGACGGGGCCGTTCGACGTGGTGGGCAGCGCGGGCTCGCCGCTGGATCCGCAGGTGGAGGTCGTGCGGCACCCGGACGGCACGCTTCAGCTGTTCGCGACGCGTACGGTCCTGCCGTTCAAGGGCAACAAGCACCACAAGGAGCTGGTGTGCGTCCTGCAGAGCGGCCTCGGCGCCGACGGGGTGCCCAAGTTCGGCGCGTGGAGCTCGCTCGGCACGCCGGACGCCAATCCCGACAGGTCGCTGGAGACGGGCTATCCGGCGACCGCGCTCGCCCCGGACGGCACCGTGCACGTCCTCGCGCGGAACTGGGCGGGCGATGTCGCGATGCGCAGCGGCCGGGGCGGCAAGGACTGGGGGCCCTGGCAGGTCCTGGACCCCCCGCCGGGCAAGCAGCCTCCGCACCCGCTGGTGGTGGAGGGGATCGACGCGCTGGTCGACCCGTCGGGCCGGATCCATGTGGCGGCCCCGGTCGCCAAGACGGTGCTGCACTGGGTGTCCCCGGCGCCCGGCGAGCTGCCGAAGCTGTCGCCGCCGACGGGTGTGACGCCGGCGGGCAGCGCGGTGAGCCTGGTCGCGGACGGCAAGGGCGGCGCGTCGGCCGTCTACCGCCAGGCGGGCACCGCCCAGGTGGCCGTCGCCTCGCCGGGCGGTCCTGGTGCCCCGTGGAACGTGGTGCGGCGCACCCCGGCGGGCGGCTACGGGCGGGTCGCCGCGTACCGGCTCGGTGGTAAGGGCGGCTCGCTGGTCCTGGCGGTCCGGGACGACGGGGGCCGGGTCGTCCCGTCTTCGGACGAGTCGGCGCAGTCGGCCTGGGAGAGCCCGGGTGTGCAGTTCGTGGGCATACCGGGCGCGGCGCAGGATTCCTCGGGCCGGGCCGTGCTCGCGGTGATCGGCACGGACGGCCAGCTGTACGCGTCCCGCCAGACCAGGCCGGGCGCCCGGTTCGGCGAGTGGGCCCCGGCGGCGCAGGAGAGCGCGGGCGGTGGCGTCTAGGAGATGACGGAGGGGGCGGACACCACAGGGTGTCCGCCCCCTCCGTCGTTCTCGCAGTGCCGCTACTTCACCGGGATCTTCGGCGCGGCCGCCTCGGGCTCGCCCGCCTCCTGGTGCCCCGACACCAGGATCTTGCGGGACAGCACATAGGTGAACGGGATCGCCACCACGGCGGCGACCAGCGGGGCGATCGTCTTGTTCATCCCGACCCAGTGCACCAGGGCGAACAGGCCCGCGCTCTGCACCACGAAGTTGGTGACGTTGGTGAGCGGGAAGAGCAGGAACTTCTTCCAGGTCGGCTTGGTGCGGTAGGTGAAGTACGTGTTCAGGAAGAACGAGCCGACCATGCTGAGCAGGAAGGCGATCGTGTACGCCACGAAGTACGGCAGGTGCGCGAGGTGCAGCAGCGGCCAGTAGAAGGCGTAGAAGGTGCAGGTGTTGACGCCGCCGACGAAGCCGAAGCGGATCACCTGACCGAGCTGACTGGGCATCAGACCGCCTTGTGCGGCTGGCCGTTGCGGTACAGCTCGCGCCGCTCGACGCCCTCGGGCTTGCCCGGGAAGCCGTGCGACTCCTTGACCAGGAAGTGCGGGCGGCGCTTGGTCTCGTAGTAGATGCGGCCGATGTACTCGCCGATCAGGCCCAGCATCACCATCTGCACACCGCCCACGCCGACGATGATCGCGACGAGGGTGACATAGCCCGGCGAGTCGATGCCGTGGGTCATCGCGGCCACCGCGATCCACACCGCGTACACCGCGGTGAGCCCGGTCAGGATCAGGCCGAGCCAGATCGCGATGCGCAGCGGCCGGTTGTTGAAGGAGATCAGGCCGTCCATGCCGTAGTTCAGCAGGGACCCGAACTTCCACTTGGTCTCGCCGGCCTCGCGGGCGGCGTTCTGGTAGTCGAAGGTGACCGTGTCGAAGCCGATCCAGGAGAACAGGCCCTTGGAGAAGCGGTTGTACTCGCCGAGCGAGAGCAGCGCGTCCACGGCGGGCCGCGACAGCATGCGGAAGTCGCCGACACCGTCGGTGAGCTCGACGTCGACCCACTTGTTGACCGCGCGGTAGTAGAGGCGGCTCAGGGCGGAGCGGACCTTCTTGTCGCCCTCGCGGGTGCGGCGGGCGATGATCTGGTCGTGCCCCAGCTCGTACAGGCCGAGCATCCGCTCGATGAGCTCCGGCGGGTGCTGGAGGTCGGCGTCCATGATGACCACGGCGTCGCCGGTGGCCTCGCGCAGACCGGCGAGCATGCCGGCCTCCTTGCCGAAGTTGCGGCTGAAGGAGACGTAGCGGGTGGCGTCCGGGTACTTGTCGGAGAGCGCCCGCAAATGCGTGAGCGTCTTGTCCCGGCTGCCGTCGTCCACGTAACAGATCTCGTACTCGATCGCGAGGGTGTCGAGCACGCTGCGGGTCTTGGCGTCGAATTGGTCGATGACCGCTTCTTCGTTGTAACAGGGGACGACGACCGACAGCTTCATCATCAGTGCTTTCCAGTAGAGGAGCGGCAGGTGCGGGTGCGGAGCGCCCCACCGATGGCGACAGCGAGCAGGGTGACGGGTGCCGGACCGCTCACCCGGTCCGGACTTCAGCCCGGGAGTATGGTACGAGCAGGTGACGGGGGAGCCACTCCCGGGCGGAGGGCGGCCTGGGTCGAGTGGCCGCCGCCGCGCCCCGGGCCGGTGACCTGCGGAGCGTCGGCCACCCTGTCGAGTGTCCCACGGGCGAAGCGGCCCCCGGTTCGGCACCGCTTCTCCTTATAGAGGGGCAGGGGGTCGCGGGGGTTGCGTTCCCGCCACACATTCGGGTGGAAAACCCGCTCGGGCCTGACGATGTCCCTTTCGCCCGGCGGCCGGGTGCGACCGGGCGGCTGCAGAGCACGACAGGAATACCAGGTAGCGTTGAAGCGCCTGCGAGTAGAACAAGTGGATTGAGGTGCCAGTGCCTGACGTCTCCGTGATCGTCATCGTTTACAACGACGCAGATCGCCTGCCGACGGCTGTCCAATCGGTCTTGGACCAGACGTTGAACAGCGTCGAGGTCCTGATCGTCGACGACTGCAGCACCGACGGTTCCTTCGAGGTCGCCAGGGCACTGGAAGCTTCTCACCCGGGCCGGATCCGCGCCTTCCAGCTGCCGGAGAACAGCGGCGCCGGCGGCGAGCCGCGCAACGTGGGCATCGGCCATGCCACGGGCCGCTACATCATGTTCCTGGACAGTGACGACGTGCTGGAGCACAACGCCTGCCGGAACCTTCTGGAGGCCGCGGAACAGACGCAGGCAGACATCGTTTCCGGCCTCTGTGTACGCCTCACGCAGGGCACCCGTACCACGAAGCGCACCGAGTGGTACCCGTGGCTGTACCGGACCACGCGCACCCTGGAGTCGATCACCGAGCTCCCCGACCTGTTCGTGTGGGACACCCTGTCCACGAACAAGTGCTACCGCCGCGAGTTCCTCGTCGACAACGACCTGCGCTTCCCCAAGGGCATGTTCTACGAGGACCTGATGTTCATCGCCGAGGCCTACCTCGCCGCGAACCGCATCACCCTCATCCCCAACCAGGTCTATTTCTGGAACGTGCACGAGAAGGCGGCCGTGAAGTCGGTCACCAACCGGCGCCACGAAATGACCAACTACGAGCACCGTCTGGAGATCCACCGCCGGATCGAGGCGCTCCTGGAGCACAACGACCTGCACGGCCTTCGGCTCGCCAAGGACGTCAAGTTCCTCAAGCACGACCTGGTCCTGCACCTGCGTGACCTTCCGCACCGTGACGAGGAGTACCGGGCCGAGTTCGCCGAGCTGTCGCGCGAGTACCTGGCGGACCTCTCCCCCGAGGCGTACGACAGCGTCCTGCCGATCCAGGCGATCTGCTCCTACCTGCTCCAGCAGGGCGACTGGGACAACCTGCTGCCGGCCGTGGACGCGCTGATCCGCCGCAACACGGTGACGTCGCCGCTGATCGAGCGGGACGGCCGGATCTACTGGTGCGGCGAGCACCTCGACACCACCGACGGCGCCAAGTTCCTGGACGTGACCGGGCTCGGCTACCACACCCGCCCGCTGACCCAGCTCGCGCTCGGCAACCGCCTGACCTCGTACGCCGACGACGGGCGCGGCAAGGTGCGGCTCGGCGGCTCGGTCGTCAATCCGCTGGGCCGGATCCGTTCCGGGGCCAAGCTGAGCGGCACCCTGGAGTTCCGGGCCCGCCGCACCAGCCTGCAGTCCTTCAAGTTCCCGCTGACCTCGCTGAAGCATGCGGGCCGGACGCTGGACTGGACGGCCGAGGCCGATCTGGCCCGCAAGCTGCGGCCGCTCGGCATCATCGACGTGGTCTGGGACGTGTGGGTCAACCTGGACGTCGACGGCGAGAAGGTGCCGACCCGCCTGGGCGCGGGCCGCATCGCGCTGGAGTCGGCGCGCCCGCTGCGCATCCGGCCGCGCCTGAGCCGCCTGGTCGCCGACCGCCTGGTGCCGGAGATCTCCGCGAAGGGCAATCTGTCCTACCTGCTGACCGCCGAGGGCCAGGCCACCGTCCGCACCCAGGAGCTGATCGGGGAGGCGCTGCAGAGCAAGGCCGCCTCGCTGGCCAAGAAGGGCCTGCGCAAGGCCCGTAAGGCCAAGAAGGACCTCAACTCGGGCGAAACCAAGATCCGCGTCTACCACGAGGTGTTCTCCAAGCTGCCGATCCGCAAGGGTCTGGTGGTCTTCGAGAGCCACATGGGCAAGCAGTTCAGCGACAGCCCGAAGGCGATCTACGACGAGATGCGCCGCCAGGGCGTGCAGTTCGACGCGGTGTGGTCCTACGACGGCGCCAAGCCGACGGGCTTCCCCAAGGACGCCACGCTGGTCAAGCGGTGGAGCTACCCGTATCTGCGGGCGCTGGCGCAGGCCGAGTTCTGGATCGACAACCAGGGCTTCCCGATGAAGCTGGCCAAGCGGCCCGGCACCACCTACATCCAGACCTGGCACGGCAGCGCGCTCAAGCGGATGGGCTTCGACGTGCCGCAGATGAAGCTGCTCAACCGGGCAGGACAGGCCACCCACCAGAAGGTCCTGGACCGCTTCGACCACTTCCTGATCCGCTCCGAGCACGATGTGCGCACCCTGGCCAGCGGCTTCCGGCTGCGCGACGAGGTGCTGCTGCGCACCGGCTACCCGCGCAACGACGCGCTCGTCGCGGCGCGCGAGCAGGAGGCCGAGACCGGCGAGCGGGTCCGCGGCCCGATCGCCGAGCAGCTCGGCATCGACGCGGACAAGAAGGTGCTGCTGTACGCGCCGACGTTCCGCGCCTCCGAGTCGGGAGCGGTCAAGAAGTTCGAACTGCCCTTTGACGTCGAGGAGTTCGCGGACCGCTTCGGCGACCGCTACACCCTGCTGATCCGCTCGCACTACCTGAACCAGGTGGTCCTGCCGCCCTCGGTGCGCGGCAAGGTCATCGACGTCTCGCAGGGCCACGACATCACGCCGCTCCTCGCCCTGGCCGATGGTCTGATCACCGACTATTCGTCCCTGATGTTCGACTATGCTCTGCTCGACCGTCCCATGATCTTCTTCGCGTACGACTACGAGGAGTACGCGGACGAGACCCGCGGCACCTACTTCGATCTGCGCGACAAGGCGCCCGGGCCGGTCGTCGCCACCGAGAGCGAGCTGTTCGCGACGGTGGACGGCCTCAAGGCGGCGGACACCGACTACGCGGGGGCCCGCGAGCGGTTCGCCACCGAGTTCGGCGAGTACGACAAGGGCACCGCGGCCCAGCAGATCGTTGCCAAGTTCTTCACTCCCGGGAGCGGTAAGTGACTGAAGTGACCGCCACGGACGGCGGCCGTGACATCTTCCTCGTCTCGAACGCCGTCAACGAGCTGGGCGGCGTGACCACCTGGTCGCACCAGATGGCCCGCCTTTTCGTGGAGCGCGGCAACAAGGTCCATGTCATCGGCATCACCCCGCCGTCGGTCCCGCACGAGCTGGGCGACGACCTGCCGTACGCGACGACGACGCTGTACGACGTGCACCCGCCGTCGGTGGGCAGCGCGCGCGGCATCAAGGGCAAGCTGAACGTCGTCGAGCACCGCCGCCGGGCCGCCCGCGCGGCCGGCATGCACGCGCAGGCCGCGAAGATGAGCCAGCTGTTCCGCCAGGCCCGGCCCGGCGCGGTCGTCATCGTCACCCAGGTGTGGGCGATGGAGTGGGTGGCGCTCGCCGACACCTCGAACGTGACCGTCATCGGCATGACCCACGAGTCGTACGAGACCTGCCGCAAGTCCTCGCGCTTCGGCCGGGTCAAGCGGTTCTACAAGGACGTCGACCGGATGCTCGCGCTGACCCGCGAGGACGCCGACCTGTGGGCGCTGCAGCGCCTGGACAACGTGGGCTTCATGCCCAACCCGCTGCCGTTCTTCCCCGAGGTGCCCTCGCCGCGCACCGAGAAGCACGTGGTCAGCATCGGCCGGCTGCACGAGGAGAAGGGCACCGACCTGCTCCTGGACGCCTGGTCCGAGGTGGCTCCGGTGCACCCCGATTGGACGCTGCGGATCTACGGCTCCGGCTCCGACGAGGAGGCGCTGCGCCGCCAGTGCACCGAGCTCGGCCTGGACGGCTCGGTGGAGTGGATGGGCCGCACCGACGACCCGGCGGGCGCGCTGCGCGACGGCTCGGTCTTCACGCTCGCCTCCCGCGGCGAGGGCTTCCCGCTGTCGCTGATGGAGTCGATGGCGACCGCCGTGCCGTGCGTCGCCTTCGACGTCGCCCCCGGCATCCACGAGATCATCCGGGACGGCGAGGACGGCCTGCTCGCGCCCCCCGGCAACACGCACGTCTTCGCGCGCCGCCTGAGCAGCCTCCTGGCCGACCAGGAGCTGCGCGACCGTCTCGGCGAGGCGGCCCGCGAGAACATCCAGCGCTACCGGACCGAGGAGATCGTCCGCCGCTGGGAGTCGCTCTTCGACCTGCTGCAGCGCTGACGGCGCCCGAGACCCCACTGGAATCATGAACTCATCGACCACTGTGGCCGCCGACGACAGCGCCGCTGAGGCACACAGCGCCGCCGCGGACCGCCCCGAGCGGTCGGGGGCGCGCAGAGCCCTGCTGTGGACCGCGGGGACCCTCACCGCCGCCACCGGCATACTCCTGGCCGTCGGCTCGTTCCTGGGCCTGTACGTGCGGCCCACCTCCGACGACTGGTGCGCCGCCTGGAAGTCCCGGGACATGGGCGTCTTCGGCATCACCTCGGACTTCTACAACACCCAGAACGGGCGGGTCACCAACGCCTTCCTGAGCGGGATCATCTACTCGGACGGCCTCGCCGGCATCAAGGTCCTTCCGGTGATCCTGGTGGTCACCATGGGCGTCGGCCTGGTGCTGCTCGGCCGCGAGATCCTGCGCGTGTTCGGCACCCGGGCCCCGCTGCTGCTGCTCGTGGCCGTCGCGATGGTCCTGGAGACGCTGCTGTTCTTCGCGGGCACCCGCTCCTACCAGGTGCTGCTGTGGACCCCGGCGACGATCTCGCACACGATGCCGTTCATCATCGCCCTGTGGGCGCTCCTGTTCGGCATCTGGGCGTTCCGCACCGGCCGCAAGGCGCTGCGCAACACCGCGCTGGTCCTCACGGCCGTGGTGGGCTTCGCGATCGGCACGCTGAGCGAGCCGTTCACCGTGGTCAGCTGTGTGCTGGTCGGCACGGCCGCGCTGGTCTGCCTGCCGCGCCTGAAGGTCGCCAAGAGCTGGTACCCGTTCACCTGGTCCGCGGTGTACTGCGCGGCGGCCGTGATCGGCCTCACCTTCCTGTACACCTCGCCGGGCGCCCGATGGCGCCGGGCGCAGACGCCGCCGACGAAGATGAGCGTCGGCGACGTGTTCAAGGACTACTTCCACATCTGGGACACGATCCTGCACCAGTGGATCTACCTGGGTGCTGTCGCCGCCGGTCTGCTCCTCGGCCTGGCCGTGGCCCTGCTCGCGCCGCGCCGCGAGATGCCCGCCGACGCGCGTCCCCCGGTCGCGATGCTGCGCGTGATCTTCGTGCTTCCGGTCCCGCTGATGGCGCTGTGCACGCTGCTCGTGGCGTACGCGCTGCGCAGCGGCTACGGCCCGACGGGCTGGACGTACGCGCGTACCTGGATGAACTTCATGATCCCGCTGGTGATCGCGCTGTGCGGGTACGGCGTACTGCTCGGCCACTGGGCCGGGCGCCGCATCGCCGAGCGCCGCCTGCCGCGCCTGGTGCCGGTCGTGGCGACGGTCCTGGTCGGCGCGTTCGCCCTGTCGGCGACGGCGGCGCTGGTGCCCTCGGTGCAGCAGCTCGCCGTCTCGACGGTGTACCGCAGCATCGCCTGGGACAAGCAGAACGCGAAGATCCGCTCGGAGATCGCCAAGGGCGAGACGGACGTGGCGTACAAGCCGATGTACATCGGTTCGCTCGCCGAGCCCTTCTTCACCAAGAACTACAAGCGCGACTGGGTCGCCCAGTGCACCGCGAAGTTCTACGGCGTGGACCGCATCCACAAGCCGTGACGCGGTGAGACGAAGGAGGGGCGCCCCGGATTTCTCCGGGGCGCCCCTCCTTCTACGTGTCCGGGTCTCAGACGGCGTCGCGGTGGTGGCGCCAGCCCTGCCACGCCGAGGAGATCATCGAGCGCACGTCGTGGTGGGCCTTCCAGCCGAGCTCCTCGGCGATGCGGTCGGCGGAGGCGACGACGCGCGCCGGGTCGCCCGCACGGCGCGGGTACACCTCGGGGGCGATGCCGCGGCCGCTGATCTCGTTGATCAGGTCGACCATCTCGCGCACCGAAACGCCTTCGCCGCGGCCGATGTTGACGGTCAGGTCGCCGTACTCGCCGGCCTTCGCGGACTCGGCGAGCTTGCGGGCGGCGGCCAGGTGGGCGTCGGCGAGGTCCTCGACGTGGATGTAGTCGCGCACGCAGGTGCCGTCGGGGGTCTCGTAGTCGTCGCCGAAGATGCGCGGCGGCTCCCCGTCCTCCAGCTTCTCGAACACCATCGGTACGAGGTTGAAGATGCCGGTGTCGGCGAGCTCGGGGGTGGCGGTGCCGGCCACGTTGAAGTAGCGCAGGCAGCCGGTGGAGATGCCGTGCGCCTTGCCGGCCGCGCGGACCAGCCACTCGCCGGCCAGCTTGGTCTCGCCGTAGGGGCTCATCGGCAGGCACGGGGTGTCCTCGGTGACGAGGTCGACGTCCGGCATGCCGTACACGGAGGCGGAGGAGGAGAACAGGAAGGTGCGCACGCCGGCCGCGGCGACCGCCTCCAGGAGCACGGTCAGGCCGAACACGTTCTCGCGGTAGTAGTGCAGCGGGATCTCGACGGACTCGCCGACCTGCTTCTTGCCCGCGAGGTGCACGACCCCGGTGACGCCGTGCTCGGCGAGGGTGCGGTCCACGAGCTCGCGGTCCAGGACGGAGCCGACCACCAGAGGCACACCCTGTGGCAGACGGGCCGCGTCACCGCTGGAGAGGTCGTCGAGGACGACCACGCGCTCCCCCGCCGACGTCATGGCCCGCACGACATGGGAACCGATGTATCCGGCGCCGCCAGTGATCAGAAAAGTCATATGCGCGTCCACGTCCTCATCGTCGCCTTGATCGAACCGTCCGGGTCAGTCTGCGCAGCTTCCCGCCGACCACCCCGAAAGCTCCCTGCACTCCGGGCGCGAGCCGCACCGCGAGCGATCCGCTCGACGTCCGGTACGGCTGCACCAGCAGAACACCGTACCGGCTGCCGGGGACGGCCGTGCGCCGCAGCCCGGACGCCTTGGCCCGCAGCGTGGTGCGCGGGCCCGGGCCGGGGCCGGTGTCCAGGCGGACCCGCAGGTCCCAGATCTGGGTACCCCGGCCGCCCGCCGCGGCCAGCCCGGCCAGCGATACGGGGACCTGGCCGCTCCAGCCGCCCTCGGCGGCGCGCAGCGGCGCGGTCACGGTCAGGGCGCTCTCACCGCCGTCCCTGGGCACGAACTCGATGTCCGCGCGGACCGGGGCGCCGCTCGCGGCGAGCCGCCCGTACAGCTCGTGCACGCGCAGCTTGAGGATGCCTCGCCGGCCGGCGAGGAGGACCGCGTCGACGGTGACGGGCAGGCTCTCCGCGGGCAGCGCGTCGAGTCCGTCCAGCGGCACGTCCAGGTCGTCCGCCCACACCGGGCCGGATTCCGCGGTGGCGTACGGCGGGATCAGCCGGGCGGGGTCGGCGGCGAGCTGGGAGAGCCGGTCCAGGTCGCGCGGGGCGGCGGAGGCGAGCACCACCTGGGCGGCCCAGCGGGCCGGGGCGGCGGCCTCGGCCACTTCGGCGGCCTCGAAGGAGGCGAGGTAGTCGCGGGTCAGCCGCCACCAGTCGGCCTGGTACCCGGCGTCGCGCACGCGCAGCTCGCGCAGGTACAGGCACAGGTCGTAGTCGACGAACTTGGTGCGGCAGGCGGCCGCGAGCCCCTTGCGGTCGGCGGCGCGGAAGGCCTCGACGGCCTTGGTGTGGGCGGCGATGCGCGCCTGCCAGTTGCCGACGTCCTTGCGGGCGAGCGAGATGGAGACCTGGGCGGCGGCGCGGCGCACGTGCCAGATGTAGACGAGTTCGGGCACGACGGCGATGCGGGGGGCAGCGGCGTACACGCGGGCCGTGAAGACGAAGTCCTCGTACACGAACTTGCCGTCGGGGAACCGCAGTTGACGGCCCGTCAAGAAGTCGCGGCGGTAGAGCTTGTTGACACAGAGCGTGTCGTGAAGGAGCTCCGGCGCGGCCTCGGGCGACTCGTGCACGGCCGCCTCGTTGTAGAGGCCCGGCTGCCAGCGCACATCGCGGCCGCCGGGCAGCTCGCGGCGCACGGCCCGGCCCACGGTGACCTCGGTCCCGTGCTCCTCGGCCGCGGCCAGGAGGGCGGCGACGGCCCCGGGGGGCAGCACGTCGTCGCTGTCGAGGAACATGACGTACGGGGAGGTGGCGGCGGCCACGCCGTCATTGCGGGGCGTCCCGCACCCGCCACTGTTCTCCGTACGCCGCACCACGCGCAGCCGGGGCTCGGTGGTGGCCAGCTGGTCCAGGACGGCGGCCGTTCCATCGCTGGAACAGTCGTCGACGGCCACGACCTCGGCAACGGCCGAGCCCTGCGCGAGCGCCGACCGAACGGCCTCCCCGACGAGCTGGGCGTCATTGAAGGCAATGACGATCACACTGACGCCGGCAGGGCCGCGGGGGGTGGCAGAACTCTGACTCACCCGGCGAATCCTACGGGAGGGGCTGCGGGTTCCAGTTCTGGCCAGGGGCCAGGTGCCCTTTTAGGGGCGCGGGGCTGTGACATGTGCGGCTCCGCCGTGCGGACGCGACCAGCGATGCTGGGTCCTACAGGGGCGCAGGGAACTGCGCGACCAGCCACGCACGGTCCGCAGCGAACATCAGCCCTGCGGGAGCCCGCAACCCCGCCCGCGGAACCGGCACCGGTCGACGTAAGGGGTGCTATAGGGGCGCGGGGAACTGCGCAAAAGCCACCGACGGCCCGCAGTCGAAACCCGCACCCCCGCCACAGCGGCGCCGCCTAGAAGGGCCCGAACTCCTTGAACTCCTGCTCGGCCTCGTCCCGCTCGGCCTCCCGGTCCCGGCGGCGCTGCGCAGCAGGACGGGGCGCCTCCAGGCGGTGGTCCTCGCCACGGCGGCCCAGCATCTCCGCGCCCGCCATCATCGTCGGCTCCCAGTCGAAGACGACCGCGTTCTCCTCGGGCCCGATGGCCACGCCGTCGCCGGAGCGGGCCCCGGCCTTCATCAGCGCGTCCTCGACGCCGAGGCGGTTGAGGCGGTCCGCGAGGTAGCCGACGGCCTCGTCGTTGTTGAAGTCGGTCTGGCGGATCCAGCGCTCCGGCTTCTCGCCCCGCACCCGGTAGACCTCGTTGGCCTCGTCGAAGGCGACGGTGAAGCCCGCGTCGTCGACGGCCTTCGGACGGATGACGATGCGGGTCGCCTCCTCCTTGGGCTTCGCGGCGCGCGCCTCGGCGACGATCCCGGCGAGCGCGAAGGACAGCTCCTTCAGGCCCGTACGGGCGACGGCGGAGACCTCGAAGACCTGGTAGCCGCGGGCCTCCAGGTCCGGGCGGATCATGTCCGCGAGGTCCTGGCCGTCCGGGATGTCGATCTTGTTGAGGACGACGATGCGGGGCCGGTCGTCGAGCCCGCCGTACTGCCTCAGCTCCTCCTCGATGATGTCGAGGTCGGAGACCGGGTCGCGGTCGGACTCCAGGGTCGCGGTGTCCAGGACGTGCACGAGGACCGAGCAGCGCTCGACGTGCCGCAGGAACTCCAGGCCCAGGCCCTTGCCCTGGCTGGCGCCGGGGATCAGACCGGGGACGTCCGCGATGGTGTAGACGGTCGCGCCGGCCGTGACCACGCCGAGGTTCGGGACCAGTGTCGTGAACGGGTAGTCCGCGATCTTCGGCTTGGCCGCCGAGAGGACCGAGATCAGCGAGGACTTTCCGGCGCTCGGGTAGCCCACCAGGGCCACGTCGGCGACGGTCTTGAGCTCCAGGACGATGTCGGCGGACTCGCCCGGCACACCGAGCAGCGCGAAGCCGGGGGCCTTGCGGCGGGCGGAGGCGAGCGCCGCGTTGCCGAGGCCGCCGCGGCCGCCCTGGCCCGCGATGTAGGTGGTGCCCTCGCCGACCAGGTCGGCGAGCACGTTGCCCTTCTTGTCGAGGACGACGGTGCCGTCGGGCACGGGCAGGACCAGGTCCTGGCCGTCCTTGCCGGAGCGGTGGTCGCCGGCGCCGGGCTGGCCGTTGGTGGCCTTGCGGTGCGGCGAGTGGTGGTAGTCGAGAAGCGTCGTCACGGACTGGTCGACGACCAGGGTGACGTCGCCGCCGCGGCCCCCGTTGCCGCCGTCCGGCCCGCCGAGCGGCTTGAACTTCTCACGGTGGACGGAGGCGCAGCCGTGGCCTCCGTTACCCGCGGCGACGTGCAGCTCGACGCGGTCCACGAAGGTGGTCATGGGATGTGCCTCCTGAGGGCCCCCGGCCGGAGGCCGAGAGAAAGTACGGGAATGTCTATCTAGTAACACGCGAAAGGCGGACCCGCTTCCCGTGGGGGAAGTGAGGTCCGCCTCCGCTGAAACCGCTCTACGGGTGCCTAAGTGATCAGGCAACCGGAACGATGTTCACGACCTTGCGGCCACGGTGGGTGCCGAACTGCACCGCACCGGCCTGCAGCGCGAACAGGGTGTCGTCGCCACCGCGACCGACGCCCGCACCCGGGTGGAAGTGGGTGCCGCGCTGGCGGACCAGGATCTCACCGGCGAGCACGGTCTGACCGCCGAAGCGCTTCACACCGAGCCGCTGAGCGTTGGAGTCGCGACCGTTCCGAGTGGACGATGCGCCCTTCTTGTGTGCCATGTCTCCTCAGTCCCTTACTTCGCAGCCGCGGGGATGCCGGTGACCTTGATCGCCGTGTACTGCTGGCGGTGGCCCTGGCGACGGCGGTAACCGGTCTTGTTCTTGTACCGAAGGATGTCGATCTTGGCACCCTTGTGGTGGTCCACGACCTCGGCGGTGACCTTGATACCGGCCAGCACCCACGGGTCGCTGGTCACAGCGTCGCCGTCGACAACGAGCAGGGTCGAGAGCTCGACCGTGTCGCCAACCTTGGCAGTGGAAATCTTGTCAACCTCAACGATGTCGCCGACAGCAACCTTGTGCTGGCGACCACCGCTGCGCACGATGGCGTACACGCGGATCTCTCTCTCGCTCGATACGGAACCCTTGAAGCCAGCCATCCCGCAGAAGTGCAGGGGGCCTCCCCCGGCGGACCGGGAGGTGAGGTGCTCAGGGGCAGGCGCGTATATAAACACGCCGAGGGTCAAGGCTACGGGGCCGGACGTGCCGGGTCAAACCAGGGTCGTTACCCGCACTCCTCGGCGACGAAACCACGCAGCCGGGCCCGGAAGTCCGGGCCCAGATCGGCCCGCTCGCCAGCGAGCCGGTCGGCGTCGCCCTTGCGGGTCGGCGCGGACTCCAGCTCGTGGTTGCGGTCGAAGTGGTCCTCCAGGGCGCGTTTGTTGCGCCCGGTGACCATCAGGACGTCCGAGAGCCCCGCCGCGACCGCCTCCTCCACCACGTACTGGATCGCCGGTTTGTCGACCACCGGCAGCATCTCCTTGGGGGTGTGGCCTTGGTGGCCGGCAGGAAACGCGTGCCGAGCCCGGCGGCGGGGACGACGGCCTTGCTGATCGCACTCGTGCGGGGACTCATACGGGGGCGGACTCTCCTTACGTACGACGGAGCCCGCCTCCGGTGATCCGGGGGCGGGCTCCTGGGGCCGTACAACAGCCAACTACCGCTTGGGGTACGTCGTCTGAGCGCAGGCTGTCCGTCAGCTGTCGGCCGACGCCGAGACCGACGTCTGCTGCTGCTCGGCCGCCGCCGTCTTCTTGGCGGTGGCCTTCTTGGCGGTCGTCTTCTTCGCCGCGGTCTTCTTGGCCGCCGTCTTCTTGGTGGCGGCCTTCTTCGCGGTGGCCTTCTTCGGCGTCTTGCGGGCCGCCTTCTTGGCCGGCGCGGCTTCCTCGGCGGGCTCCGCGGCAGCGACCGGCTCTGCTGCCGGGGTGGCGGCGACCACGACGACCGCGGCGTCCTCGGCACCCGAGGGCGGACCGGCCGGGGCCGTGGCCTTGCGGGTCACCCGGCGACGGGCCCGCGGCGCGGAAGTCCGCGCGGCGTCAGCCGCTCCAGTGGAGCCGGTGCCCGCACCGGAAGGCGCCTCCTCGACGACGGGCTCGGCAACGGGCTCTGCGACCGACACGGCCGGCTCGGCCGCCGGCTCCTGCGCCTTGGCCTCCTCGGCCTTCGGCTCGGGCTCCGTGACGACCACCACCGGCTCGGCGACGGCCGCCGTCGGCGCGCCCGCCGGGGCGGTCGCCTTGCGGGTGGCGCGGCGACGGGTGCGGCCGCGCGGCGCGTCGTCCTCGATGAACGAGGCGACGGTCACCGCGGCCGGGGCCTGCGCGGCCTCCGGCTCCTCGGCCACGGGGGCCGGGGCCTCGACGGCGGCCGTACGGGGCGCACCGGCCGGGGCCGAGGCCTTGCGGGTGGCGCGGCGGCGGGACCGGCCGCCACGGGCCGCGGCCTCCGCCTCGGCGGCGCTGCTGTACAGCTCCTCGTCGGGCACGAACGCGGGCTCGGCGAGCGCCACCGGAGCGGCGATCTCGGCGGCGACCTCGGCCTCGGACTCGACGCCCTCGACGGCCTCGCTGTCGATGACCTCGTGCTCGTGGATGTGCTGGTCGTGCTCGGCGCCACCGCGGCCGCGCTTCTTCGCGCGCTTGCCCGCGCCGCCGCCGACCGTGGTCGGCTGCTCCATGTGCACGATCACACCGCGCCCGTTGCAGTGGACGCAGGTCTCGGAGAACGACTCCAACAGGCCCTGGCCGACCCGCTTGCGGGTCATCTGGACCAGGCCGAGCGAGGTGACCTCGGCCACCTGGTGCTTGGTCCGGTCGCGGCCCAGGCATTCGAGCAGCCTGCGCAGGACCAGGTCGCGGTTCGACTCCAGGACCATGTCGATGAAGTCGATGACGACGATGCCGCCCAGGTCGCGCAGCCGCAGCTGGCGCACGATCTCCTCGGCCGCTTCGAGGTTGTTCCTCGTCACGGTCTCTTCGAGGTTGCCGCCCTGGCCGGTGAACTTGCCGGTGTTGACGTCGACGACGATCATCGCCTCGGTCTTGTCGATCACCAGCGAGCCGCCGGACGGCAGCCAGACCTTGCGGTCCAGGGCCTTGGCCAGCTGCTCGTCGATCCGGTACGTCGCGAAGACGTCGACCTCGCTGGTCCAGCGCGAGAGCCGCTCGGTCAGGTCCGGCGCGACGTGCGCGACGTACCCGTGGATGGTCTCCCAGGCCTCGTCACCGCTGACGATGACCTTCGAGAAGTCCTCGTTGAAGATGTCGCGGACGACCCGGACGGTCATGTCCGGCTCGCCGTAGAGCAGCGACGGCGAGGACGTCGAGATCTGGTTGGCCTTCTTCTGGATGTCGGCCCACTGCGCCTGCAGGCGCTCGACGTCGCGGCGCAGCTCGTCCTCGCTCGCGCCCTCGGCGGCGGTGCGCACGATGACGCCCGCGTCCTCGGGGACGATCTTCTTGAGGATGGTCTTCAGACGGGCGCGCTCGGTGTCGGGCAGCTTGCGGCTGATGCCGGTCATCGAGCCCTCGGGCACGTACACCAGGTAGCGACCGGGCAGCGAGACCTGGCTGGTCAGGCGGGCGCCCTTGTGGCCGATCGGGTCCTTGGTGACCTGGACGAGCACCGACTGGCCGGACTTGAGGGCGGCCTCGATGCGGCGCGGGCCGTTGCCCATGCCGAGCGCCTCGAAGTTGACCTCACCGGCGTACAGGACGGCGTTGCGGCCCTTGCCGATGTCGACGAACGCGGCCTCCATGGAGGGCAGTACGTTCTGGACCTTGCCCAGGTAGACGTTGCCGACGTACGAGGTGGCCTGTTCCTTGTTGACGTAGTGCTCGACGAGCACGTTGTCTTCCAGGACGCCGATCTGGGTGCGCTCGCCGCTCTGGCGGACGACCATGACGCGCTCGACGGCCTCGCGGCGGGCCAGGAACTCGGCCTCGGTGATGATCGGGACGCGGCGGCGGCCCTGCTCGCGGCCCTCGCGGCGGCGCTGCTTCTTGGCCTCCAGACGCGTCGAGCCCTTGATGGACTGGACCTCGTCGGACGGCTCGGACTCCTTGCGGGCCGGGCGCGGCTCACGGACCTTGACGACGGTGCGCTCCGGGTCGTCGGAGCCCGGCTCGCCCTCGGGGCCCGCGTCGCCGGAGCGGCGACGGCGGCGGCGCCGGCGACGGCTGCTGCTGGTCCCGGCCGCGGAGGGGGTGCCGTCCGCTTCCTCGTCCTCGTCGTCCTCTTCGTCGGACTCGGCGCCCTCGGTGGCCCGCTCAGCCGGCTCGTACGCCTGCTCCTCCGCGGCGTCCTCGGCCTCGGCGGGCTCGCCACGGCGACGGCGGCGGCCGCCACGGCGACGACGGCGCGAGGGGCGGTCGTCGTCGGACTCCTCGGACTCCGCTTCGGCCTCGGCCTCGACGGCCTCGACGGCCTCGACGGCCTCCTCGACCTGCTCGTCGGCAGGCTCCTCGGCGGGCTTCTCCTGGACCGGCTCGGCGGGCTCGCCACGGCGACGGCGACGGCGCGAGCGGCCCTGCGGCTCGGCGGCGGGCTCGGGGGCCTCGACCACGGTCTCCTCGACCTCGGTCTCGGGCTCCTCGACGCGGGCGGCGGCAGCGGCGGCAGCGGCCGTCTCCGGCGTCTGGAACATCGGCTCGGTGAAGACCGGGGCCTGGAACACGGCCACGGCGGGACGCGTGGCGCGGCGGCGACGCCCGGTGCCGGGCTCCTCCGCCTGCGGCGCGGGCTCCGGCTCGACCGGCGTGAACTGCGGGGCGGACGCGGGCCGGGCCGCACGGCGGCGGGTACGCGGCGCCGGGGCCTCGGCGGCCTCGGGCTCGACGGCGGCCGGGGCAGCTGCGGCGGGCGCGGTGGCCTGCCGGGTGGCACGGCGGCGGACGGGGGCGCGGGGCGCCTCGTCCTCGACGGCGGCGACCTCTTCGGCCTCGTCGAGCTCTTCTTCCTCGACGTCTTCGACGACCTCGACCGGGGCCGAGACGGTGGTCTGCGGCGCGGTCGCCTTGCGGGTCGCACGACGGCGGGTACGCGGCGCCGGAGCCTCGGCGGCCTCCTCGACGGCCTCGGGCTCGACGGCGGCCGGAGCCTCGACGACCTCGACGGTCTCTTCGGCGGCCGCGGGCGCACCGGCCGGAGCCGTGGCCTTACGGGTCGCACGGCGGCGGGTACGCGGCGCGGGCGCCTCGGCGGCGACCTCCGCGGTCTCGGACTCGGCGACGACCGGGGCCTCGACGGCCTCTTCGGCCGCGGTGGCCTGCGGCGGACCGGCGGGGGCCGTGGCCTTGCGCGTCGCACGGCGACGGGTCCGCGGCGCGGGCGCCTCGGCGGCGACCTCCGCGGTCTCGGACTCGGTGGCGGCCGGGGTTTCGGCGGCCGGAGCGGTCGCCGCACGGGTGGCGCGGCGGCGGGTGCGCGGCGCCGGAGCGGCGTCGTCGGCGGCCACGGCGGCCGGCTCGGCGGCCTGTGCCGCAGGCTCTGCGGGCTCCGCGTTCTGTGCGCCCACCGGCGGCCCGGCGGGCCGCGACGCCGCGCGGCGCCTGCGGCGCGGCGGCAGCGTGTCGCTGGGGCTGTTGTTGTCGTTGGTGTTGTCCCCGGTGGTGCCGGGTTCGTTCTGCTCAAGCATGCGGGCGTAGCTCCCGTCACGCTCCCGGGCGCCGCGCCTGTTCCGGTCCGGCGGCACGGCCCGCGTGATGTGCGCGGGTGCCGCCGTCCGGGGCGCGGGCGCCGCACGGGAGCTGATATCTGGCTCGCCGGTTCCGTACGCGTTGTACGCACGGCCTGGCGAAAGTCTTCAGGTCAGTGCGCGGCCCGACCCAGGTGGCTCCCGAGTGCCAGGGCTGCGCTACAACGACTGCCCTTACGCGGCGGGACCTTCCGGCGCCGTCGCAGAGACGGTCCCGGCGGCCATTGGTGGTGCGGCCGGGGCTGCCTCGCGGTCGGGCGCGAGCGGGTCGGTCACCGTGCCGGACTCCTCGTCGAAGAGCCCCTGCGCCAGCCTGGTCACCGCTGCGGGGACCGGCGGCGCCAGGTCGGCCACAGCTTGGAGACCGGACAGGACGTCGTCGGGTCGTACGGCAGGTGTCAGGTGCCGTACTACCAGCCGCAGTATCGCACAGGCGTCGTCGAGAGGCCTATCAGCCTGCGGAGGAAGCGCCTGGAGCTCGGCGACGGCGCCCCGGGTGTCGAAGGTGCGCATGCCGTTCTTGGTCTTGCGCTGGACCTCGACGGTCTCGGCGGCCAGGAACGTCGCGACCGCCTTCTCGGCCGCGTCCACGGTGACGCCGTCCAGGCGCAGCTCCCAGACGGAGGCGGTGAGCCGGTCGGCGAGGCCCGAGGTGCGGACCTCGACCGCGTCGACGATGTCGAGCCCGGTGGGCAGCGACTCGTCGAGCAGGGCGCGCAGCTTCTCGGGGTCGCGCTGTGCGGTGAGGGCGATCTCCAGGTACTCGGCCTCGGAGCCGACACCGGTGGGTGCGGCGTTCGCGTACGACACCTTGGGGTGCGGGGTGAACCCGGCCGAGTACGCCATGGGCACCTCGGCGCGGCGCAGGGCCCGCTCGAAGGCGCGCTGGAAGTCGCGGTGGCTGGTGAACCGGAGGCGGCCGCGCTTGGTGTAGCGCAGTCGGATGCGCTGCACCGCAGGTGCGGGCGGCGGGCCTTCGGGCTGTCGCTTGCCCAGTGGTTCTTCTCCTCGGTGCGGGGCGGGCGCGGTGGGCGCCGCCCACCGTCCTGTGGGGCCCCTCCGGTCACGGCCCGTGCGCCACCCGGCTCATCCCTCCGTCTTGCTGAGGGAGATCTCGGGGGCGGGCACCGCGCCGGAGGCAGTAGTTGTACTACCCAGAGTACGCGCCCGGTGCCCGCCCTGTTCCCGGGGCGGCCCGCCGACGAGCGCCCGCCAGGCATCGCGCCGGGCGGCCCGCACGGTCTCGCGCGCCGCCGCCAGCGCCTCCCGCGCACTGCGCCCCGCCGCGAGTGCCGCTTTCTTGGCCGGCCGCAGAACCGCGTCCCGCACCCAGTGCCCGACCGGCGTCAGGAGCACGACGTACACCCACCGCGCCGGCCGCCCCAGAAGATTCCGGGCGAGCCGTTTCAGGGCCCGCCCGACCGCCCGGGACACGAATCCGGCAACCCGCCAGGCATGCCCGATCGCGTCACCGGTCTCCCGCAGGACAACGACCACCGCCCGCCCGAGCGGCGTGAGCAGTGCCCGGTACACCCACACCGCCGGAACCACGAACAGCAGGACGGTCAGCGCGGCAAGGCCCCGGCCCACCGCGGCGAGTCCCGCCCCGGCCAGCGCGACCAGCAGAGCGATGGCGTGCCCGGCCGGGGTGAGCACGTACCGGTACAGCCACGCCCCCGGCACGACGAGGCCGTACCGCAGCAGCGGCGCGAGGACCCAGCGCCACAGCGTGACCGGTGGCCACACGAACACCGCCCGGAGCAGCCACCGCAGCCCGAGGCCGATCCCCGTGGCCAGCCACGCGACGCCGCGCCCGAGCGGGGCGAGGACCGTGCGGTACACCCACGCCGCGGGAACGGCGACGAACGTCACCGCACCCCACGCCACCCCGCGCCCGAGCCACCCGACCCCGGCCCCAACTGCCCTGCCCAGCCAGGCAGTTGCATGCCCGAGCGGGGTCAGCACACAGGCGTACAACCACCCGGACGGGATCACGATCAGGGCCCGCCACAGGGGTGTGAGAACCGCCCGGCGCAACGCCTTCGCGCCGGTCGCGAGGAGGTCCCAGATCAGCCGTACGGGGACGACCAGGACAAGCACCACGATCCGCACCGGAATGCGGATCGCAACGGTCAGACACCCTTCGGGCCCCTGCGGGGCGGGCCGGTTCTCCATACGGTCAAGGACGCGCAAAGGACCCCCTGCCGTTGCGACAGGGAGCCCTTCGTGATCAGGGAGTTACTCCCCGGCTTCCTACAGAAGCGCCTAGCTCTTGACCGTGAGCGGCAGCAGCTTCTTCCCCGTGGGCCCGATCTGGATGGACGTGTCCATCTGAGGGCACACCCCGCAGTCGAAGCACGGCGTCCACCGGCAGTCCTCGACCTCGGTCTCGTCGAGCGCGTCCTGCCAGTCCTCCCAGAGCCAGTCCTTGTCGAGGCCGGAGTCGAGATGGTCCCAGGGCAGGACCTCCTCGTAGGTGCGCTCGCGGGTGGTGTACCAGTCGACGTCCACGCCGAAGGAGGGCAGCGTCTTCTCGGCGCAGGCCATCCAGCGGTCGTAACTGAAGTGCTCACGCCAGCCGTCGAAGCGGCCGCCGTCCTCGTAGACGGCGCGGATGACGGCGCCCACGCGGCGGTCGCCGCGCGAGAGCAGGCCCTCGACGATGCCGGGCTTGCCGTCGTGGTAGCGGAAGCCGATGGAGCGGCCGTACTTCTTGTCGCCGCGGATCTTGTCGCGCAGCTTGGTGAGGCGCGCGTCCGTCTCCTCGGCGCTCAGCTGCGGCGCCCACTGGAACGGGGTGTGCGGCTTGGGCACGAACCCGCCGATCGACACCGTGCAGCGGATGTCGTTCTGGCCCGACACCTCGCGGCCCTTGGCGATCACGTTGACCGCCATGTCGCCGATCTGGAGGACGTCCTCGTCGGTCTCGGTGGGCAGGCCGCACATGAAGTACAGCTTCACCTGGCGCCAGCCGTTGCCGTACGCGGTCGCGACGGTACGGATGAGGTCCTCTTCCGAGACCATCTTGTTGATGACCTTGCGCATGCGCTCGGAGCCGCCCTCGGGGGCGAACGTCAGACCCGAGCGACGGCCGTTCCTGGTCAGCTCGTTGGCGAGGTCGACGTTGAACGCGTCCACGCGGGTGGAGGGCAGGGACAGGCCGATCTTGTCGTCCGTGTAGCGGTCCGCGAGGCCCTTGGCGATGTCACCGATCTCGGTGTGGTCGGCGCTCGACAGGGAGAGGAGGCCCACCTCCTCGAAGCCGGTCGCCTTGAGGCCCTTCTCCACCATTTCGCCGATGCCGGTGATGCTTCGCTCCCGCACGGGGCGCGTGATCATGCCGGCCTGGCAGAAGCGGCAGCCGCGGGTGCAGCCGCGGAAGATCTCCACGGACATGCGCTCGTGGACGGTCTCGGCGAGCGGGACCAGGGGCTGCTTGGGGTAGGGCCACTCGTCGAGGTCCATGACGGTGTGCTTGGACACCCGCCACGGCACGCCCGACTTGTTCGGTACGACGCGGGCGATGCGGCCGTCCGGCAGGTACTCGACGTCGTAGAAGCCGGGAACGTAGACACTGCCCGTCTTCGCGAGGCGGAAGAGGACCTCTTCGCGGCCGCCGGGGCAGCCCTCGGCCTTCCAGGCGCGGATGATCTCGGTCATGTCGAGGACGGCCTGCTCGCCGTCGCCGATGACCGCGCAGTCGATGAAGTCCGCGATCGGCTCGGGGTTGAAGGCCGCGTGGCCGCCCGCGAGCACGATCGGGTCGTCGATGGTGCGGTCCCTGGACTCCAGCGGGATGCCCGCCAGGTCGAGCGCCGTGAGCATGTTGGTGTAGCCGAGCTCGGTGGAGAAGCTGAGCCCGAACACGTCGAAGGCGCGCAGCGGGCGGTGCGAGTCCACCGTGAACTGCGGGACCTTGTGCTCGCGCATGAGCGCTTCCATGTCCGGCCACACGCTGTACGTGCGCTCGGCGAGGACGCCCTCGCGCTCGTTCAGTACCTCGTAGAGGATCATGACGCCCTGGTTGGGCAGCCCGACCTCGTACGCGTCCGGGTACATGAGCGCCCAGCGGACGTCACACTCGTCCCAGGCCTTGACGGTGGAGTTGAGCTCACCGCCGACGTACTGGATCGGCTTCTGCACATGCGGGAGCAGCGCTTCGAGCTGTGGGAAGACGGACTCGGCAGACATCTCGACCTTCGTGGGCTGGCAGGGGGGCGACTCTCTAGCGTAACGCGAGCCGGGTCGCACCCTCGCACGACGATCATGGGGCCGCCAGGCGCTCCCGCAGCTTCGGGGCGCTGGCGCGGGCCCACACCTCGGGCAGCTCTCGCTCCCGGGCGGCCGCCGTCGCCTCCTCCTGGCCGTACAGGAGTCCCCAGGTGAACGCGGACTCGCCGGCCGCGTGGGCCTGGGCGGCGAGCGTGCGCAGGGCGTCGCGGGCGACCACGCTGTCCTGATGGTCGCCGAGCACGTTCTGCACGGCCTTCATGCGCTTGGCGAACTTCTCGGCCGGCTTGCCGAGCGCGGGGGCGGCGGCCTCGGCGGCGTACCGGGCGCGCTTGGCGGCCTTGCGGGCCTCGTGCATGGCGAGGTCCCGCTCGTGGCCGGGCACGAGGCCGAGCGCGGTGTGGACGCGGCCCGCGAGCCGGTCGTAGTCCTTGAGCACAGCCTTGGGCAGCACGTCGGCGACGGGCCGCTCGGCCGCGGGGAGCAGCGGCGGGGCCGTGAGCAGCGTGTCGAGGGTGTCGAGGAGGGCGAGGTAGCGCTTGCCGTCGAGTACGGCGACGGTCCTGCGCCGGGAGCCGGTGCGGCGGGCCACGGTCCAGATGCGCAGCCGGCCGCGGACCGGGCCGAGCAGCAGGGTGCGGGGCAGGGCGGCGATGCGGGTCCGCAGGCGTTCGGTGAGGACTTCCCGGTCGCGGTCGACCCCGAGTTCGGCGGCGAGCCATTTGAGCTCCTCGCCGACGGGGTCGGTGACGGCCCGGTCGACGACCTTGGCGTACGACTTGAACGCGCTGCGCAGGCGGCGGGTGGCGACCCTCATCTGGTGGACGGAGTCCGGCAGTTCGCGCCGCACGGCGGGGTCGAGGGCGACGAGCGCGTCGCGCTGGGCGCGCAGGAAGCCGAGGACGTGGGCGCCCGCGGTGCCGTCGGCGGGCCCGGCGCTCTTCGCGCCCTTGGCCGCCTTGCGCGGCTTCGGGGCCGTCTCGCGCAGGGCCCGGGCGAGTTTGGACGAGCTCGTCGAGGGCCGGATGCCCGCCTTGCGCAGCCGTTTCTCCACACCGTCCAGGATGCTCTCGTCCTCGACCCCGTCGGCGAGCTCGACCTCGATCTCGGTCCAGGTGGTGGAGGTGGAGCCTTCGCGCAGCCCCTCGGCGCGGACGGTGTCGATGCTGAGCTCGGCGAGCAGGGTGTGGTCGTCGGCGAGCAGGTGGCGTACGTCGCGGGAGGACAGCAGGCGTACGACGGGGACGAGCTCGGCGTCGCGGACGCGGGAGCGCAGCAGGGCGGCCAGCGCGTGCGGGAGGCGGTCGGAAAGAGGGGCCCGGATCTCGTCGCGGGTGCCCACGCCGACCGGGAATTTGAGGTGCCAGCCGGCGTCGGCGCCGCCCGTTCTGCGGCGCAGGGTGAGGGAGTCGGCGTCCAGGCGCAGGTCCTGGGTGTCGTAGTAGACGGCGTCGAGCGCGACGACGCCCTTGTCGACGACGCTGCCGACACCGGGGACCCGGGTCAGGTCGGGGAGCCCGGCCTGGTCCCCGTCGGACGGTGTGAACTCGAATTTCCGCTCGATCTCGCGCTTCGTGTCCGCCATGACCAGAATCTAGACGCGATCGGGCCCCGGCGGCAGGGCCCCGGACCGGCCATCTGTCCGGCCGGTCCGGAGATCCGGCCGCTATGCCGTTATCGGCCGCTGCACCCGGATCGACTGGAGCAGCCCTATGGCGACCCACACCGCGAACATGGACGAGCCTCCGTAGGAGACGAACGGCAGTGGGATGCCCGCGACCGGCATGATGCCGAGCGTCATGCCGATGTTCTCGAAGGACTGGAAGGCGAACCAGGCGATGATGCCGGCCGCGACGATGGTGCCGTAGAGCTCGGTCGTCTCGCGGGCGATGCGGCAGGCGCGCCACAGGATGACGCCGAGCAGCACGATGATCAGGCCCGCGCCGACGAAGCCGAGTTCCTCTCCGGCGACGGTGAAGACGAAGTCCGTCTGCTGTTCGGGGACGAACTGGCCGGTGGTCTGGGAGCCCTTGAAGAGCCCGGTGCCGGTCAGGCCGCCGGAGCCGATCGCGATCCTGGCCTGGCCGGTGTTGTAGCCGACGCCGGCCGGGTCGAGCTTGGGGTTGGCGAAGGCGGCGAAGCGGTTGATCTGGTACTTGTCCAGTATCCCGAGCGTGGCGACCAGGACCGCTCCGACCACACCGGCGCCGAGCAGGCCGAAGATCCAGCGGTTGGACGCCCCCGAGGCGAGCAGCACGCCGAGGATGATCACCAGGATGACCATGGTCGAGCCGAGGTCGGGCATCAGCATGATGCAGCAGATCGGGATCAGCGCGATCCCGAGCGATTTCACCACCGTGCGGTGGTCCGGATGCAGTTGGTCGCCCGCGTCCACCCGGGCCGCGAGCAGCATCGCCATGCACAGGATGATCGCGATCTTCGCGAACTCGGAGGGCTGGAGGGAGAATCCGCCGCCGAGCACGATCCAGGAGTGCGCGCCGTTGACGGTGGCGCCGAGCGGCGAGAGCACCGCGAGCAGCATCAGGATCGAGAGCCCGTACAGGATGGGCACCGCGCCGCGCAGGGTGCGGTGGCCGAGCCAGATGGTGCCGACCATCAGGCACAGCCCGATACCGGCGTTCGCGATGTGCCGGATCAGGAAGAAGTACGGGTCGCCCTGGTTGATGTTGGTGCGGTTGCGGGTGGCGGACCACACCAGGAGCGAGCCGATGAGGCAGAGCGCGAGGGCCGACAGGAGCAGCGGCCAGTCGAGCCTGCGCAGCACCGAGTCGCGTGCGGTCAGCTTGGCGAACGCGCTGCGCTCGGGGGTGTAGCGCTGGACGGAGAAACCTGCCATGGCGCTAGTCCCTCCGTGGGTTGCGGTTGTCGACGTCGGTGGCCGGAGGATTGTTGGGCTGCGGCTGTCCGCTGGGCTGCAGCGGCTGGCCGTCGGGGCCCTTCTTGTCCTTGACCCTCCCGGCGTTCGGGTCGTACGCGGTGACGGTCGGCGCGTCGATCGAGCCGTCGGCCTGGACCTTGGGCAGGCCCTGCTCGGGCTGCGGCAGCATGGCGCGCTTGAGGTCCTGGTTTCCGGCATCGTCGACGCCGTACATCGCCTCGTAGATCCTGCGCACGGCTTCACCGGAGGCGCCGGAACCCGTACCGGCCTGGGAGATCGTCATGACGACCGTGTAGTCCTTGGAGTACGTGGCGAGCCAGGACGTGGTCTGCTTGCCATAGACCTCGGCGGTGCCGGTCTTGGCGTGCAGCTCGATCTTGTCCTGCGGCCAGCCGTGGAACTTCCAGGCGGCGGTACCGCTGGTGACGACGCCGGCGAGGGCCTTGTTGTAGCCGTCGATGGTGGCCTGGCTGACCGGCAGCCTTCCGTTGACCTTCGGCTTGATCTCCTGGACGGTCTTGCCGTCGGCACTGATGATCGCCTTGCCGATGGTCGGTGCGTGTATGGTCCCCCCGTTGGCGATCGCCCCGTAGATCATGGCCTCCTGGATCGGCGTGACGAGGGTGTCGCCCTGGCCGATGGAGTAGTTGATCGCGTCGCCCTCGCGCATCTTGTTGCCTTCGAGGCAGTTCTCGTACGCGATCTTCTCGACGTAAGTGCCGTCCTTCTTGCCGGACTTGCACCAGTTGTCCTTCATCGCCGTGAAGAGGTTCTGCTTCCACTGGCGGTCCGGGACGCGGCCGGTGACCTCGTTGGGCAGGTCCACGCCGGTGGCCTTGCCGAGGCCGAACTGGTGGGCCGCCTTGTAGAAGAAGTCCTTGGGCTGGCCCGGCTTCGGGTTGATGCCGCCGTCCTTCTTCCACTCGTTGTCGGCGAGTCCGTAGAAGACGGTGTCGCAGGAGACCTCCAGGGCGCGGCCGAGCGAGATGGGGCCGAAGCTCTCACCCTCGAAGTTCTTGAAGACCTGCCCGCCCACCGAGTAGGAGCTGGTGCACGGGTAGCCGCCGTCCCACTTGTAGCCGGCCTCGACGGCAGCGGCCGTGGAGACCACCTTGAACGTCGAGCCGGGTGCGGCCTGACCCTGTATGGCCCGGTTCAGCAGCGGGTAGTCACTGTCCTTGCCGGTGAGCTGCTGGTAGTCCTTGCCGGAGATGCCGCCGACCCAGACGTTCGGGTCGTACGTCGGCGCCGAGGCCATGGCGACGATCCGGCCGGTCTTGGCCTCCATCACGACGACGGCGCCGGAGTCGGCCTTGTAGTTCTCGTTGGTGATCTTGTCGAACTGCTTGCGGGCCTCGACCATCGCATTGTTCAGCTCGTACTCGGCGACGGCCTGCACGCGTGCGTCTATCGACGTGACGATGTTGGAGCCGGGCTGTGCCTTGTCGCTCTGGGCCTGCCCGATGACCCGCCCGAGGTTGTCGACCTCGTACCGGGTGATGCCCGCCTTGCCGCGCAGCTGCTTGTCGTAGGTGCGCTCCAGGCCGGAGCGGCCGACCTGGTCGGAGCGCAGGTAGGGCGAGTCGGTGTCCTTCGCCTTGGTGATCTCGTCGTCGGTGACGGGCGAGAGGTAGCCGAGCACCTGGGCGGTGTTGGACTTGCCGGGCGCGGGGTAGCGGCGTACGGCGGTGGGGTCGGCGGTGATGCCGGGGAAGTCCTCGGAGCGTTCGCGGATCTGGAGGGCCTGCTGGGTGGTGGCCTTGTCGGTGACCGGGATCGGCTGGTAGGGCGAGCCGTTCCAGCAGGGCTTGGGGGTCTTGGCGTCGCAGAGCCTGACCTTGTCCATGACGTCCTGCGGCTTCATGCCGAGCACGGCGGCGAGCCGGGTCAGGACGGCCTTGCCCCTGTCGGGCATCTTCGAGAGGTCGGTGCGCGAGGCGGAGACCACGAGGCGGGTCTCGTTGTCGGCGAGCGGCACGCCGCGGGCGTCGAGGATCGAGCCTCGCACGGCGGGCTGGACGACCTGCTGGACGTGGTTGTTCTTGGCCTCGTCCTCGTACTCCTGGCCGTTGCGGATCTGCAGGTACCACAGGCGTCCGCCCAGCGTGAGCAGGAGCGAGAAGACCAGGACCTGGATGATGATGAGCCGGATCTGCACCCGGGGGGTGCGTCCGGTCTCAGGGATGTTGCTCATGCCGTGACGACCCCCTGGTTCACAGTCGCTTGACGCCCTTGATGCGGCCCGCGCGGGCCGCTCTGTTCTTCGCCGCCTTGGCCCGCAGACCGCCGCGCTGGCCGCCGATGCGCAGGCCGGTGCCACCGGAGAGCCAGCCGGAGGTGATGTCGCTCCTGGGGCTGCCGTTGGCGGTGGCCTCGGCGAGCGGGTCGTTCTCCGCGCGCCGGGCGATCGCCATGATCAGCGGCACGATGAAGGGCGCGAGCAGCAGGTCGTAGACGGCGGCCGTGAACAGCAGGCTGGGCAGGCCGACATGGCGGGCCGCGGTGTCCCCGACGAGCGCGCCGACCAGCGCGTAGAGCAGCGTCGAGCCGATGGCCGCGCCGACCACCACCAGCATCGGCCCGGCCGCCGAGCGCGGCCGGCCGTGGTCGGTCCTGGCGAGGCCCGCGACGTACCCGATCACACACAGCACGAGGGCGTAGCGCCCGGCCGCGTGGTCGGCGGGCGGCGCGAGGTCGGCGAGCAGCCCGGCGCCGAATCCGACGAAGGCGCCGCCGAGGTGGCCGTAGACCAGCGCCAGACCGAGGACGGTGAGGAGCATCAAGTCCGGTACGGCGCCCGGGAGTTGGAGGCGGGCGAGGACGCTCACCTGGATGACGAGGGCGACGACGATCAGGGCGGCGGAGAGGATGACCCTGTTGACACGCATCTGGATCAGCTCCTACTGGTCGCCGTCGGCATTGGCATTGCCGTTGGGATCACCGTTCGGATTGGGATTGGGCGGATTCGGATTGGCGTTCGCGGCCGGGGGGTTCGCGTTGCCCGCCGGAGGGTTCGGGTTGCCGTCGGGGTTCGCGTTCTGGTCGGCGATGTTGGTGTTGCCCTGGCCGTTGGGGGTCGGGGACGGGGTGGCCGTGACGGTGACCGTCGGGGTAGGCGTCGGCTTGGGCTTGGCGGGCAGCACCTCGTCGCGCGGGTCGGTGCGCGGGGCCTGGACGACGACGCCGACGATGTCGAGCTTGGTGAAGCCGACGAAGGGGCGTACGTAGATGGTGCGCGTGAGGGCGCCGCCCGAGGGGTCGACCCGGACGACCTCGCCGACCGGGACGCCCGGCACGAACGGCTTGTCGGCCTGCGAGCCGAAGGTCACCAGGCGGTCGCCCGGGTTGACCTTGGCCTTGCCGTTGAGCAGCTGCACCGAAAGGGGCCGGTCGCCGTGGCCGGTGGCGAAGCCCAGCTCGTCGCTGTTCTCCATCCGGGTGCCGACGGTGAAGTCGGGGTCGTTGGCGAGCAGCACGGTCGCGGTGGAGGGGCCGACGGTGGTGACCCGGCCGACCAGGCCGTCGCCGTTGAGCACCGTCATGTCGCGCTTGATGCCGTCGTTGGACCCGGCGTCGATGGTGACCGTCCAGGAGAAGCCCTGGGCCGCTCCTATGGCGACGACCTGGGCGGCCTTGATGCCGTACTGGCCCTCCCCCGCGGTCTTCAGCATCGAGTCGAGCTGGTTCAGGCGGCTGCGGTTGCGGGCGTCGCTGCCGAGCTTCTGCTTGAGCGCCTCGTTCTCGGCCTGCAGGGTGGAAATCTTGTCGTGGCGCTTGCCCGAGTCGCGTACCGCGCCGATCGCGTTGCCGACCGGGTCCACGGCGGCCGCGACCCCGTTCTCCACCGGCCCGAAGACCGCGGCGGCGGCCTGCCGGGCGCCGTCCACCGGTGAATTCGCCCCGCCTCTGATATCGACCGTGATCAGCGCGAACGCTACGGCGATCAGCAGCACCAGGAGCAGCCGGCTCTCTCGTGTGTCCCTCACGTGCGGCGGCCGTGCCTTCCTCGTAGGAATGTGGGTGATCTACAAGATCTCTTCGATCTGTATATCAACGATCCGCCGTACGAGTTGGCAGTGACCCGTACGGCGGACAGCAGGCCTCGGGGGCTATCTGCGGGGCTGCGCGTCGAGCACCTGCTGGAGCGCCTCGAACTCCTCGACGCACTTGCCGGAGCCCAGGGCCACCGAGTCGAGCGGGTCCTCGGCGATGTGGATCGGCATGCCCGTCTCGCGGCGCAGCCGCTCGTCCAGGCCGCGCAGCAGGGCGCCGCCGCCGGTGAGGACGATGCCGCGGTCCATGATGTCGCCGGAGAGCTCCGGCGGGCACTTGTCGAGGGTCGTCTTCACGGCGTCGACGATGGCGTTGACGGGCTCCTCGATCGCCTTGCGCACCTCGGCGGCGGAGATCACGACGGTCTTCGGCAGGCCGGAGACGAGGTCGCGGCCGCGGATCTCGGTGTGCTCGTCCTTGTCGAGGTCGTACGCCGAACCGATCGTGATCTTGATCTGCTCCGCGGTCCGCTCGCCGAGGAGGAGGGAGTACTCCTTCTTGATGTGCTGGATGATCGCGTTGTCGAGCTCGTCGCCCGCGACCCGGATCGACTGCGCGGTGACGATGCCGCCGAGCGAGATCACGGCGACCTCGGTGGTACCGCCGCCGATGTCGACGACCATGTTGCCGGTGGCCTCGTGGACGGGCAGGCCCGATCCGATGGCCGCGGCCATGGGCTCCTCGATGATGTGCACCTGGCGGGCGCCGGCCTGGGTGGAGGCTTCGATGACGGCGCGGCGCTCGACTCCCGTGATGCCCGAGGGCACGCAGACCACGACGCGCGGGCGGGCCAGGTACCGACGCTTGTGGATCTTCAGGATGAAGTAGCGGAGCATCCGCTCGGTGATCTCGAAGTCGGCGATCACGCCGTCCTTCAGCGGTCGTACGGCAACGATGTTGCCGGGCGTACGGCCGATCATCTTCTTGGCCTCGGCGCCGACCGCGAGGATGCCGCCGGTGTTGGTGTTGATGGCGACGACGGACGGCTCGTTCAGGACGATTCCGCGGCCCCTGACGTACACCAGCGTGTTGGCGGTCCCGAGGTCGACAGCCATGTCACGGCCGATGAACGACATTTTGTTGCTCCCCATGAGGATGCGTCCGGCCTTCCCTAATCGAGCGTTGACGGCTTCTCAGGTCGGCGAGGTGGGTGCGTTGAGCGCGAGGCTCCATCGTAGTCCGGCCTGCACGGACACGGCGCGTTGGTCCACCTCAGTATTGGTGACGTCTTGTCGGGGCGATGCGTTCCCGAAGTCGCCCCGCATATGCCGGGGGGCGACCGAAATTCCTTCGGTCGCCCCAGGTCATGAGCGCTATATGGCTGACATCCCGTCAGGAAATGGTCAGCCGCGGCCCGGGAAGAAGATCTTCAGTTCTCGCTCCGCGGACTCCTCGGAGTCCGAGGCGTGGATGAGGTTCTCCCTGACGATGGTCCCGAAGTCGCCACGGATCGAGCCGGGGGCCGCCGCGATCGGGTCGGTGGGACCCGCCAACTGGCGTACGCCCTCGATGACACGCTCACCCTCGACCACCAGGGCGACGACCGGGCCCGAGGACATGAACGCCACGAGCGGCTCGTAGAAAGGCTTGCCCTTGTGCTCGCCGTAGTGCTGCTCCAACGTGTCCTGATCCAGGGTGCGCAGCTCAAGGGCGGTGATCTGCCAGCCGGCCTTGCGCTCGATGCGGCCGATGATCTCGCCGACCAGCGAGCGGCGGACGGCGTCCGGCTTGAGGAGGACGAGGGTGCGCTGCGTCATGGTGTACGGCTCCTTGGCAAACGTGTGCGGTCCGCCGAGATTACCGGGTGTAGCTGAACTGCCGTCACCCGGTCCCGCCACCGCCGCTCACGCCTGCGGCTGGGCCTCGGCCTGGGCCGCGAATCTGGCCTTCGCCTCGTCGATCCTGCGGCCGTAGTGGACCGAGGCCCACCACAGGGCCGCGAAGAGAGCGCCCATGAAGAACATCAGCGGGACGGCGAAACCGCTCGCGATCAGCGCGATCTGGAGCGCCCAGCCGAGCTCGACCCCGCCGCGCCGGCCCAGCATCCCGCAGAGCAGGACCGAGAGCAGCATGCCGATGCCGCACACCGTCCACACGGTGGTGGTGGCGAGGTCCGGGTCCTTCATCGCGACCAGGCCCGCGAAGGCGATGACGAAGAATTCACCGATCAGGGTGGACGCGCAGAGCGTACGCATCGGCTCAGCCCCTCTTCAGCAGCAGCCGGGCGTCGCCGACCGTGAACACGGAGCCGGTGACGAGGACGCCCGCGCCGGCATACTCGTCCTCCTCCTCGGCCAGGGTGATGGCGGCCTCGATGGCGTCGTCCAGGCGGGGCTCGACCACGACCCGCTCGTCGCCGAACACCTCGACGGCGAGCGCCGCCAGCTCGTCCACGTCCATGGAGCGGCTGGAGGTGTTGGCGGTGACGACGATCTCGGCGAAGACCGGCTCGAACGCTTCGAGCAGGCCCTTCACGTCCTTGTCGGCGCTGGCGGCGACCACGCCGATCAGGCGCGAGAAGCCGAACGCCTCGGTCAGGCCGTCCGCGGTGGCGCGGGCGCCGGCCGGGTTGTGCGCGGCGTCCAGGACGACGGTCGGCGAGCGGCGCACGACCTCCAGGCGGCCCGGCGAGACGACGGAGGCGAACGCCTTGCGGACGGTGTCGATGTCGAGCGGGCCGGCCTGCTGCGAGCCGACGCCGAAGAACGCCTCGACGGCGGCGAGCGCCACCGCCGCGTTGTGCGCCTGGTGGGCTCCGTACAGCGGGAGGAAGACCTCCTCGTACTCGCCGCCGAGGCCCCGCAGCGTCAGGAGCTGGCCGCCGACGGCGACTTCGCGGCCGACGATGCCGAACTCCATGCCCTCGCGGGCCACGGTGGCATCCGTCTCGACGGCCTTCTTCAGCATGACCTGCGCCGCGTCGACCGGCTGCTGGGCCAGGATCACGGTCGCGCCCTGCTTGATGATCCCGGACTTCTCGACGGCGATCTCGGCGGGCGTGTTGCCGAGCCGGTCGGTGTGGTCGAGGTCTATGGGGGTGACGACGGCGACGCCCGCGTCGATGACGTTCGTCGCGTCCCAGGTGCCGCCCATGCCGACCTCGACGACCGCCACGTCCACCGGTGCGTCCGCGAAGGCCGCGTACGCCATGCCGGTGAGGACCTCGAAGAAGGAGAGCCGGAACTCCTCCTTGGCGTCCACCATCTCGACGTACGGCTTGATGTCCTCATACGTCTCGATGAAGCGCTCGGCGGGGATCGGCAGGCCGTCCAGGCTGATCCGCTCGGTGATCGACTGGACGTGCGGCGAGGTGTAGCGGCCGGTGCGCAGCTCGAAGGCACCGAGCAGGGCCTCGATCATGCGGGCGGTGGAGGTCTTGCCGTTGGTGCCGGTGATGTGGATCGTCGGATAGGCGCGCTGCGGCTCGCCGAGGACGTCCATCAGGGCGGCGATGCGGCGGACGGACGGCTCCAGCTTGGTCTCGCCCCAGCGGCCCGCGAGCTCGGTCTCGACCGCGCGCAGCGCCGCGTCCACCTCCGGGTCGGCGGGGCGGGCGGGCACGGCCTCGCCCTGGGGCACGCCGCCGTGGGTGCGCAGGGTGCGGCTGCCGGCCTCGATCACCGCCAGGTCGGGGTCTCGGTTGGTTTCGGCTTCGACGATTCCGTCGAAGTCATCGGCTTCACTGCGGTCGGGCTGCTCGGTCACAGGACCAGTCTACGGAGGGGCACCGACAGGACCTTGGACCCGCCCCTTTCGGGACGTTCGGCCCCCCGGTCCCACAGACTCTCCGGGCAAACTTGGCGATCATGGACATAGGGATCGACCTCGGGACCGCCAACACCCTCCTGTACGCCAGGGGGCAGGGCATCGTGCTCAACGAGCCGTCCGTGGTGGCGATGAAGGAGGGCGGCCGCACGGCTCTGGCCGTCGGCACGGAGGCCAAGGAGACCATCGGCCGCACGCCCGGTTCGATCACCGCGATCCGGCCGCTGCGGGACGGCGTGATCAGCGACTACGAGGCGGCGGAGGAAATGATCCGCCACTTCGTGAAGAAGGCGGTGCCGGGGCGCCGCCCGCGCACCCGCATGGTGGTGTGCGTGCCGAGCGGGGTGACCCCGGTGGAGCGGCGCGCGATCGTGCACGCGGCGCAGCGGTCCGGCGCGAAGGCCGTGCACCTCATCGAGGAGCCGATGGCGGCGGCGATCGGGGCCGGGCTCCCGGTGGCCGAGCCGCGCGGCTCGATGGTGGTGGACATCGGCGGCGGCACCACCGAGGTCGCCGTGATCTCGCTCGGCGGCATCGTGACCGCGCAGTCCCTGCGGGTGGGCGGCGACCGCCTGGACACCGCGATCAGCGACTACGTACGCAAGGAGCACTCGCTGCTCATAGGCGAGCGCACCGCCGAGGACGTCAAGTGCGCGATCGGGTCGGCCTGGCCGGTGCCGGGCAACGAGGAACTGGAGGAGCTGACCTTCACGGTCCGGGGCCGCGAGAAGGTGGGCGGCCTGCCCAAGACGCTCCGGCTCACCGCGCGCGAGGTGCGGGCCGCGCTCGACGAGCCGGTCGAGTCGATCATCGCGGCGGTGCGGGTGACCCTGGAGGAGTGCCCGCCGGAGCTGTCCGGCGACGTGATGGAGCACGGCATCGTGCTGACCGGCGGCGGCGCGCTGCTTCCGGGCCTGGATCTGCGCCTCGCGTCGGCGACCGGCATCCCGGTCTTCGTGGCGGACAACCCGCTGGACTGCGTGGCGCTCGGCTCGGGCAAGTGCGTGGAGGACTTCGACCAGCTCCAGAAGCTGCTGGCCAGCGCGTAGGCCCGCCTATGAGCGCCGCCGCCCATAGGACGCGTTCGGGCCGGAATCCCCCAGGGGGTCCCGGCCCGTCGGCGTTCCCGAGCCCGTCCGCCCAGGCGGGCCCGCGCCGGCCCCGACGGCCGCCTGAGAGCCTGTGTCCGCACTCCGTCCGGACGCGTCAGCCGACCGCCCCGGCCGGAAGCGTCGCCCGCACCTCATAGGTCGTGTCCGTACGGGTCGTGGCGAGCGAGCCGCCCATGCTCTCCACCCGCTCCCGCATCGAGAAGGTCCCGGTCCCCGTGGAGACCGGGGCCTTCACCGGTACCGCGCGGGGCAGCGGGTTCTGGACCGTGACGACCAGGTCCCCCGCCGCGAGCCGGATCGTCACCGCGACCGGCTCGCCCTGGGCGTGCTTGACCGAGTTCGTCAGACACTCCTGGACCACCCGGTAGACCGCCGCCTGGCGCAGCGGGGACAGCCGGTGCGCGGCCGGCTCGATGTCCAGGCCCACCGGGGTGCCCGCACTCCGGCTCTCCTCGGCGAGCGCGTGCAGGCCGTCGAGGCCGGGCGTCGCCGTGCGCTCGTCGGCGCGCCGCACGATGATCTCGTTCAGCATGAGGTGGGCCCGGCGCGCGGTGTCGGCGAGCTCCTCGAAGTCCTTGTGGTGCGGCTCGTTCCTGGCCCGCATCGCGAGCACCTCGGAGCGCACCGCGAGCATCGTCAGCTCCCGGCCCACCATGTCGTGCACGTCCCGGGCCACCGAGACCCGCTCGGCCTGCACGGCCTGCAGGGCCGCGTGCTCGGCGCGCTGGGCCTCCAGCTCGCGTACGAGGTCGTGGCGGTAGGCCGAGATGCCGACGCCCGAGGCGAGCACCCCCACCGGCACCACGATCGCCAGGAACGAACTGAGCGTCTCGCCCCGGGTGTCGGGCCAGCCCGGCAGGTTGAACAGGGCATAAGCCACCGCGATGTACCCGCACGTGGCGATGATGCTCGCGCGCCGGCCCCGGAAGCGACCGAGCGAATACAGCGCGAACTGCACCAGGTTCAGCTGGTGCAGCCAGCCCAGGAACACCAGCGAGACCAGGTACGGCAGCCACGGCCAGCGGCGCCGGAAGAGCAGGGTCGCCGCGCCGAGGGCGAGGACGGGCGGCGCGGTGTAGCTGCTGAGGGAGTTGTCGGCCTTGGCCAGGCCCGGCACGTCCAGGACCATCAGGCCGAAGCAGCTCAGCGCGATCAGCACGTCCAGTGCGCGCTCCTCGCCCACCCAGCGCGCGCCCGCGGCACGCGCCGCCGCCAGCGCGCGCTGCGGCGCGGAGGAGGGGGGCGGCGTGTGCATGCCTCCATCATCCAAGGTCTTTGGACCCGAACGCCTAAGCCGAACGGCCCAAATTTAGTGATATGTCGCACGCGGCTCCTGGCCGTTCGGCCCTGCCCCGATGGCCACATGGATCCCTAGCGTTGTTCCCATGCCTGCCCTCTCCTCCCGCCGTCCGGCGCGCGGCACCGCCCTGCTCCTGCTGATCGGCGGACTGCTCGGCACCTTCGCCTCGGCCGTCCTGACCGCCGACCGCGTCCACACCCTGGAGAACCCGGCCTTCTCCCCCGGCTGCAACATCAACGCGGTCCTGAGCTGCGGCGACGTGATGGACACCTGGCAGGGCAACCTGCTCGGCTTCCCCAACATGCTGCTCGGCGTCGGCGCGTTCGCGGCCCTGGCGGCCCTTGGCCTGGCCCTGCTCACGGGCGCGGAGTTCCCCCGGTGGCTGTGGCTCTGCATCTGGTCCGGCGTTGCGGCGGGCTTCGCCTTCACTGTGTGGCTGATCAGCCAGTGCCTGTACGTCATCGGGGCGCTGTGCCCCTGGTGCCTGCTGGTGTGGGCGGTGATGATCCCGCTGTTCTGGTACGTCACCCGGCACGTGGCCGGGCCCCGGTCCTTCGTCCGCCGAATGGTGCCGCACTGGCTGGTGCCGCTGGCGATGTACGCGGTGGTGGCGGCGCTGGTGTGGGCGGAGCTCGGCGACCGCCTGTTCTGACCGCCTGTTCTTCTGTACGCATGACGAAGGCCCCCAGGAACGAATCCTGGGGGCCTTCCTCGTACTCGGACGGGCGATACCCGTAGGGGCGTCCGGATCAGCCCTTGGGCAGGGCGGCGATCTGGTTGGTGATGCGCTCGATGTCGGCCTCGGCCTTGGTCAGGCGCGTACGGATCTTGTCGACCACGTTGTCCGGGGCCTTCGCGAGGAAGGCCTCGTTGCCGAGCTTCTTGTTCGCGTCGGCCTTCTCCTTCTCGGCCGCCCCGAGGTCCTTGGTCAGGCGCTTGCGCTCGGCCTCGACGTCGATCGTGCCCGACAGGTCGAGCGCGACCGTGGCGCCCGCGACCGGCAGCGACGCGGTGGCGTGGAAGCCCTCGCCGGCCGGCTGGAGACGGAGCAGTTGACGGATGGCCGCCTCGTGCGGGGCCAGCGCTGTGCCGGTCAGGGTGAGCTCGGCCGGAACCTTCTGGCCGGGCTGGAGACCCTGGTCGGAACGGAACCGGCGGACCTCGGTGACGACCTGCTGGACGAGCTCGATCTCGCGCTCGGCGGCCTCGTCACGGAAACCACTGTCCTTCGGCCAGTCGGCGACGACGAGGGACTCGCCACCGGTCAGCGTCGTCCACAGGGTGTCGGTGACGAACGGGACGATCGGGTGCAGGACCCGCAGCATCACGTCGAGGACCTCGCCCAGGACCCGGCCGGAGACCTTGGCCTGCTCGCCGCCCGCGAAGAACGTCGTCTTCGACAGCTCGACGTACCAGTCGAAGGCCTCGTCCCACGCGAAGTGGTAGAGCGACTCGCTGAGCTTCGCGAACTGGTAGTCCTCGTAGTACGCGTCGACCTCGGCCACGGTCTTGTTCAGCCGCGACAGGATCCAGCGGTCGACCGCCGACAGCTGCTCCACGGGCGGGAGTTCGCCCTCGACCGTGGCGCCGTTCATGAGCGCGAAGCGGGTCGCGTTCCAGATCTTGTTGGCGAAGTTGCGGGACGCCTGGACCCAGTCCTCGCCGATCGGCACGTCCGCGCCGGGGTTGGCGCCCTTGGCCAGGGTGAAGCGGACGGCGTCCGAACCGTACGCGTCCATCCAGTCGATCGGGTCGACCGCGTTCGGGTTGGACTTCGACATCTTCTTGCCGAACTCGTCGCGCACGAGACCGGTCAACGCGACCGTCTTGAACGGGACTTCGCCGTCCATCGCGTACAGGCCGAACATCATCATCCGGGCGACCCAGAAGAAGATGATGTCGTGGCCGGTGAGCAGGACGTCGGTCGAGTAGAACTTCTCCAGGTCGGCGGTCTTCTCCGGCCAGCCGAGCGTGGAGAACGGCCACAGACCGGACGAGAACCAGGTGTCCAGGACATCGGGGTCCTGACGCCAGCCCTCACCGCTGGGCGGCTCCTCGTCGGGCCCGACGCACACGACCTGGCCCTCCGGGCCGTACCAGATCGGGATGCGGTGGCCCCACCACAGCTGGCGCGAGATGCACCAGTCGTGCATGTTGTCGACCCAGTCGAAGTACCGCTTCGACATGTCCTCGGGGTGGATCTTGACCCGGCCGTCGCGGACCGCGTCACCGGCGGCCTGCGCGAGCGGGCCGACCTTGACCCACCACTGCATCGACAGGCGCGGCTCGACGGTCGTCTTGCAGCGCGAGCAGTGGCCGACGGAGTGCATGTACGGGCGCTTCTCGGCGACGATGCGGCCCTGCTCCTTGAGCGCGCCGACGATCGCCGAACGGGCCTCGTAGCGGTCGAGCCCCTGGAACGGGCCCGGGACCGTGATGATGCCGCGCTCGTCCATGACAGTGATGGAGTCGAGGTTGTGCCGCTGCCCGATGGCGAAGTCGTTCGGGTCGTGCGCCGGGGTCACCTTGACGCAGCCGGTGCCGAACTCGGGGTCGACGTGGGTGTCCGCGACGACCGGGATGGAGCGGTCGGTGAGCGGCAGCTTGATGAGCCGGCCGATGAGGTGCTGGTAGCGCTCGTCGTCCGGGTGGACGGCGATGGCCGTGTCACCCAGCATCGTCTCGGCACGGGTGGTGGCGACGACGAGGGTGTCGTCACCCTCCCCGTACTTGAGCGAGACGAGCTCGCCCGGGTCGTCCTGGTACTCGACCTCGATGTCCGAGATGGCGGTCAGGCAGCGCGGGCACCAGTTGATGATGCGCTCGGCGCGGTAGATCAGCTCGTCGTCGTACAGGTTCTTGAAGATGGTCTGGACGGCCTTGGAAAGACCCTCGTCCATGGTGAACCGCTCACGGGTCCAGTCCAGGCCCGCACCGAGCCGCTTGAGCTGCCCGAGGATCCGGCCGCCGTACTCGCCCTTCCACTGCCAGACCCGCTCGGTGAACGCGTCACGGCCGAGGTCGTGCCGGGACTTGCCCTCCTCGGCGAGCTGCTGCTCGACCTTGTTCTGCGTGGCGATGCCCGCGTGGTCCATGCCGGGCAGCCACAGCGTCTCGTACCCCTGCATCCGCTTGCGGCGGGTGAGGGCGTCCATGAGCGTGACCTGGAAGGCGTGCCCGAGGTGCAGCGCGCCCGTGACGTTCGGCGGCGGAATGACGATGGTGTACGGGTCCTTGTCGGACCCGGCGTCGGCGGTGAAGTAACCGCGCTCTACCCAGCGCTCGTACAGCTTCCCCTCTACCTCGGCCGGCGCGTACTGGGTCGGCAGTTCGGTGGTGGGCGCTGGATTCTGCTGCTGAGTGTTCTCGGTCACGGGGTCAGTTTAGAGGTGTCACGGGCCCGTACTGAAATGGGAAGTTTCCGTAACGGTGGGCCCCCCGATGGACCACGTCACCGGCCTGTCGGCCAGGATGTCTGGATCGGATAAGCATCCCTAGGGGGAACCCAGCAATGAGCTACAACCAGCCGGGCCCGTACGGCGGCCAGCCCCAGCAGCCCGGTCCGTACGGCCAGCAGCCTCCGCAGCAGCCGTACGGGCAGCCCGGTCCGCAGCAGCCCGGCTACGGCTACCCGCAGCAGGCCCCGCAGGGCGTGCCGCCGCAGCAGCCCTACGGGTACCCGCAGCAGCAGCCGCCCTACGGCCAGCCGCCCCAGCAGCCCCCGTACGGCCAGCAGCCCCCGTACGGCGCCCCGATGCAGCCCATGCCCCCGGCCCCGCCGAAGAAGAAGACGGGCCTGATCGTCACGGCCGTCGTGGTGGCCGTCGCGGTGATCGGCGGCGGCGTGTGGTTCCTGACGAAGGGCGGCGCGAGCAACAGCGACGTGTCGGCGAGCACGAAGGGGTACAAGGTCGTCCTGCCCGCCGCGGTCGAGGACTACAAGAAGTCCGCCGCGGGCGACAAGACGACGCCCATGACCGACACGCAGAAGACGAAGGCCGAGGGCCTCGGCGTCAAGAACCCGCAGCAGGTCGCCGCCGAGTACGACTCGGGCGACGCCAAGAACCCGCTGACCAGCAAGGCGATTCAGGTCAATGCCGTCTGGGGTCAGATCAGCGACCCCGCGAAGGTGATCGACGCGTCGTTCCAGAACGCCACGGAGAACAGCCAGAAGAACGGGGACATCAAGGTGCAGCTCGTCGGCACGGCCAAGCTCGTCAAGCCGACCGGATTCTCGGGCGCGCTGATGAAGTGCCAGGACATGAAGTTCACCAACTCCGGCGGCGACGGGTCGGCGGAGAAGGGGCCCAAGGAGTTCACGGCCCCGGTCTGCGCGTGGGCCGACTACAGCACGTACGGCGTTGTGATCCTCATGGACGTGGCCAAGGCCGCCACCGGTGGCGGTGCGAGCCAGGACGACGCCGCCAAGCTGACGGCCTCGCTCTACAACACGGCCCGCCAGAAGGCCTAGCCACCCGCGGAACACGTCAAAGGGGCGCCCGGTCAAGGGAAGTTGACCGGGCGCCCCTTTGACGTGCATAAGCCAGCGCAGCGCTACGCGCTCTTCTCGTGCCGACCGTCGCTCTTCACGATCCGCGGCTCGCGCGGGACCAGCGTCGGGTTCACGTTGTTGCGGACCACGTCCGCGGTGATGACGACTCGGGCGACGTCCTTGCGGGACGGGACCTCGTACATCACCGACTGGAGGACCTCCTCCATGATGGCGCGCAGGCCGCGCGCGCCGGTGCCGCGCAGGATGGCCTGGTCGGCGATGGCCTCCAGGGCCGGGCGGTCGAAGTCCAGCTCCACGCCGTCGAGTTCGAAGAGGCGCTGGTACTGCTTGACCAGCGCGTTGCGCGGCTCGACCAGGATCTGGAGGAGGGCTTCGCGGTCGAGGTTGTGGACCGAGGTCAGGACGGGCAGGCGGCCGATGAACTCGGGGATCATCCCGAACTTCACCAGGTCCTCCGGCATGACCTCCTGGAACTGGTCGCTGGCCTCGATCTCCCGCTTGGAGCGGATCGTCGCGCCGAAGCCGATGCCCTTGGCGCCGGCCCGGGACTCGATGATCTTCTCCAGGCCCGCGAAGGCGCCGCCCACGATGAACAGGACGTTCGTCGTGTCGATCTGGATGAATTCCTGGTGGGGGTGCTTGCGGCCGCCCTGCGGGGGGACGGAGGCGGTGGTGCCCTCCAGGATCTTCAGGAGGGCCTGCTGCACGCCTTCGCCGCTGACGTCACGCGTGATCGACGGGTTCTCGCTCTTGCGGGCGACCTTGTCGATCTCGTCGATGTAGATGATCCCGGTCTCGGCCTTCTTGACGTCGTAGTCGGCGGCCTGGATCAGCTTGAGGAGGATGTTCTCGACGTCCTCACCGACGTAGCCGGCCTCCGTGAGCGCCGTGGCGTCGGCGATGGCGAAGGGGACGTTGAGCATCCGGGCGAGGGTCTGGGCGAGGAGCGTCTTGCCGGAGCCCGTCGGGCCCAGGAGCAGGATGTTGGACTTGGCGAGCTCGATCGCGTCGTCACGGCCCTGCGCGCCGCCGTTCTCGCCGGCCTGGACGCGCTTGTAGTGGTTGTAGACCGCCACCGAGAGGGCCTTCTTGGCGGGCTCCTGCCCGACGACGTAGCCCTCAAGGAACTCGTAGATCTCGCGCGGCTTGGGGAGTTCCTCCCACCGCACCTCGGAGGACTCGGCGAGCTCCTCCTCGATGATCTCGTTGCAGAGGTCGATGCACTCGTCGCAGATGTACACCCCGGGGCCTGCGATGAGCTTCTTCACCTGCTTCTGGCTCTTTCCGCAGAACGAGCACTTGAGCAGGTCGCCGCCGTCACCGATGCGTGCCACGAGGTGCTTCCCCTTCGCCTGGGAGACGCCATGTGCGCCGCCTCCTGGTGCCTACTGCGTGTTCCGGGGGGACACCCCCAGACCCCCTACCGACGGTACCTTGCCGAGCCCCTCGTTCGGGCCCCCCTTGGCGCGGTTCACTTTGACGTGGACCGCGCCAAGGATGCCGAAGCGGCTCAGGCCGCCGCGGAGGTCGTCGTCTTGCGGGTCGAAACGATCTGGTCGACCAGACCGTAGGCCAGCGCGTCCTCGGCCGTGAGGATCTTGTCGCGCTCGATGTCGTCGCGGATCTTCTCGATCGGCGTCGTCGAGTGCTTGGCCAGCATCTCCTCCAGCTGCGAACGCATCCGGAGGATCTCGTTGGCCGCGATCTCCAGGTCGGAGAGCTGCTCGCGGCCGGTGCCGCCCGAGGGCTGGTGGATCAGGACGCGGGCGTTCGGCAGCGCCATGCGCTTGCCCGGCGTGCCGGCGGCGAGCAGGACGGCGGCGGCGGAGGCCGCCTGGCCCATGCAGACCGTCTGGATGTCGGGCTTCACGAACTGCATGGTGTCGTAGATCGCCGTGAGCGCGGTGAAGGAGCCGCCCGGGCTGTTGATGTAGATGGAGATGTCGCGGTCCGGGTCCATCGACTCCAGGCACAGGAGCTGCGCCATCACGTCGTTGGCGGACGCGTCGTCGATCTGCACGCCGAGGAAGATCACGCGCTCCTCGAAGAGCTTCGCATACGGGTCGTATTCGCGCACGCCCTGCGAGGTGCGCTCGACGAAGCGCGGCACGATGTAGCGGTTGTCGACCTGCGGGCCGGTGTAGAGGCCGCTCGCGTTGGCCGAGGGGCCGGAGAAGTTGCTCATTGGGGTGTTCACCATCCTGGTGGCGTTCAAGTGGGCGGGGTCGAAGCGGTGCGGGCGGGGCTCAGACCCCGGTGCCGCCGCCGCCCGGAACGCCCGAGGCAGCGGAGATGATCTCGTCGATGAGGCCGTACTCCTTGGCCTCCTCCGCCGTGTACCAGCGGTCGCGGTCGCCGTCGCGGATGATCGTCTCGACGGTCTGGCCGGAGTGCGCGGCAGTGATCTCCGCCATGCGCTTCTTCGTACGGATCAGGTACTCGGCCTGGATCTTGATGTCGGAGGCGGTGCCACCGATGCCGGCGGAGCCCTGGTGCATCAGGATGTCGGTGTTGGGGAGCGCGAAGCGCTTGCCCGCGGTGCCGCCGGTCAGCAGGAACTGGCCCATCGAGGCGGCCATGCCCATACCGATGGTGACGACGTCGTTCTGGATGTACTGCATGGTGTCGTAGACCGCCATGCCGGCCGTCACCGAGCCGCCGGGGCTGTTGATGTAGAGGTAGATGTCCTTGTCCTGGTCGGCAGCGGCCAGGAGGAGCATCTGGGCGGTGATCTTGTTGGCGATCTCGTCGTCGACCTGCTGGCCGAGGAAGATGATGCGGTCGTTGAGCAGTCGGCTGTAGACCTGGTCGCCGAGGCCACCACCGAGGGACGGCTCACCGGCGGCGTAAGGCATCAGATTCGTCACGTATCCACCTGCTCGTCTCTGACGGCTTCGGCCGTCTCAGCGTCTTCGTTCCGGGGGCGCGGACTCCGGCTCGCCAGACTCCACCACCCTCGTATTCATGGACCCTAACGCGCAGGTGGGACAACGCCATCCCGGTTCCCGAACTGTTCGCTCGGAGCGCAAGGTGGTTGAAGCGGAATTACGTACGAAGAAGGGCCCGTACGCGGCTGCGTACGGGCCCTTCTCGACGGGTCAGGCAGAGGCTCAGGCCTCGGTCTTCTCCCCGGCGGCGACCTCGACCGGCTCGCCCTCCGCGGCGGCGACGACGGCCTCGGCGACCTCGTCCTCGTCGTCCTCCAGGTCGACGACCTCACCATTGGTGTCGGTGACCTTGGCGGCCTCGACGACCACGGCCAGCGCCTTGCCGCGGGCGACCTCGCCGACGAGCATCGGCACCTGGCCGCCCTCGACGACGGCCTGGGCGAACTGGTCCGGGCTCATGCCGGAGGAGGCCGCACGCCGCATAAGGTGCTCGGTGAGCTCCTCCTGGTTGACGTTCAGCTTCTCCTTGTTGACGAGCTCGTCCAGGATGAACTGCGTCTTGATGCCCTTGACCGCCTGCTCCTCGGTCTCGGCGGTGAACTCTTCCTCGGTCTTGCCCTGGATCTCCAGGTACTTGGCGAGGTCGATGCCCATCTGGCCGAGCTGGTGGTGCTCAAGGTTGTGCTTGCGGGTCTGGATCTCGTCCGCGAGGAGCTTCTCGGGGATCGGGACCTCGGCCAGCTTCAGGAGCTCGTCGAGGACGCGCTCCTGGGCCTGGGTGGCCTGGTCGTACTGCTTCATGTTCTCAAGGCGCTTGCGGCTGTCGGCCTTGAGCTCGTCCAGGGTGTCGAACTCCGACGCGAGCTGCGCGAAGTCGTCGTCCAGGGCGGGCAGTTCACGGGCGGCGACCTGGGTGACCTTGACGGTGACCTCGGCCTCCTTGCCCTCGGCCGAGCCGCCCTTGAGCTCGGAGGTGAAGGTGGCCTCGCCACCGGCCTCCAGGCCCTTCACGGCGTCGTCGATGCCCTCGAGGAGCTCGCCGGAACCGATGGTGTACGAGACACCCTCGGCCACGCCGTCCTCCAGGACCTCGCCGTCGACCTTGGCCTGCAGGTCGATCGTCACGACGTCGCCGTCCTCGGCGGCACGCTCGACGGGGGAGGTCGAGGCGAAGCGCTCACGGAGCTGCTCCACGGACTTCTCGACGTCCTCGTCGCTGACCTCGACGGCGTCCACGGTGACCTCGATGCCGGAGTAGTCCGGGATCTCGATGGTCGGGCGGATGTCGACCTCGGCGGTGAAGTTCAGCGTCTCGCCGTCCTTCAGCTCGGTGATGTCGACCTCGGGCTGACCCAGCGGGTTCAGCTCCGCCTCGTTGATCGCCTCGGTGTAGAACTTCGGAAGGGCGTCATTGACGGCCTCTTCGAGCACGGCGCCACGACCGAACCGCTGGTCGATCACTCGGGCCGGGATCTTGCCCTTACGGAAGCCCTTGACCGTGACCTGCTGGTTGATCTTCTTGTACGCCGCGTCGAGGCTGTCCTTGAGCTCCTCGAAGGGCACCTCGACAGTGAGCCGAACCCGAGTCGGGTTCAGGGTCTCCACGGCGCTCTTCACGGTTCGGTCTCCTTGTGGCTGACTTCTTTGGGGGTTCTGCCTAAGACCGACGGTCCCTGGCGGATGGGGCCCGGTACATCATTCATCAGACACACGGGCACGCAGCTTGCATAGTAACCGCAAGCGGGATGCCACCCACAATGTGATCTTGCCCGTGGAGATCGGACATCGGTGACGCTGGTCGGGGTGGCGGGATTTGAACCCACGGCCTTCCGCTCCCAAAGCGGACGCGCTACCAAGCTGCGCCACACCCCGTCGGTGCGACACGTAGGGTACATGGCCGCGGGGACCGCGTCGGCCGCTTTGTTCGGCGGGTGCGGTGCGGAGCGTTCGGGGGGCGCGGCCTGGCGGGATCGCGCGGGCGCGGGTGACCGGGAATGCGCGGGCGCGGTCCGGATCGTTTCGCGGGTGTGGCACGGGTGTGGCCGGAATCGTTTCGCGGGAGCACGCCCGGAGAAGGCGGTGTGCGCGTCCGGGGTGCGACCCGCTACGATGCTCTACGTGCCGCGGTCGCGATGACCTGCGGCGCGGTGCTTGCGGGCGTAGCTCAATGGTAGAGCCCTAGTCTTCCAAACTAGCTACGCGGGTTCGATTCCCGTCGCCCGCTCTTGAGTCCTGAGGGGCCCGGCAGCTCGGCTGCCGGGCCCTTCGGCGTGGTCAGAATTTGATCTGGTTGATCGTGTCCGCTATCGAGTTCAGGAATCGCTGGATCGAGGGGGCCATGCCCGTCGAGGCCAGGAAGAAGCCGAAAAGTATCGCGACGATGGCCGGCCCGGCCTTGATGGAGCCGCCGCGGATGAGCACCACGAGGACGACCGCCAACAGCAGCACCACTGACAGTGAAATGGCCACAACTGATCACACACCCTTGGTCGGTCCGCCTTGCCGGCCCGGGAGCATGCCGCGCACACCCCCGCGATGACTATCGTGCCACCAACACCCCTGTGGTTGCTGCCGGGTGACGGATCGCCGAGGTAAGGATCAGGCCAACCGCGAGCCGGGCTCCAGGGGTCACGAGAGGCCGAGCAGGCGGCGTACCTCGGTGTACTTGGCCTTCAGGCGCGTGCGGGTCGGCTCGTCGAGGACCGCGAGGCGGGCCGGATCGGCGTTGTGCGCGAGGTCGGACTCCTTGATCAGGAGCGCGCCCTCGGTGGCCAGGATGCGCCGCGCGTAGGACTCCAGTGCCTCGCCCGGGCGTTTGGTCATGGCGAGTACCAACTCCTTGACGGATTGCGGGAGTTGGGCGGTTTCCAGCCACTGGAGCGACAGCGCGTCGTCTTCGATCGCGTCGTGCAGCCAGGCCGCCTTGATCTGGTCCTCGGTGCCGCCCCGGGCCCGTACGCCCTCGGCGACCGCCGCCAGGTGTTCGGCGTAGGGGCGGCCCGCCTTGTCGGTCTGGCCCTCGTGGGCGGCCCGGGCGAGGGTCTCGACCTCGCCGAGAGTCATCATCGGCTTCGCTGGGGACATGGCTTCGACTGTACGGGCCCGGGTGCGGCTCACTTCAGTGCCGCCCGGGCCGGGAGGGCGGTCGCCGCGAGGCCGAGGACGAGGATGCCGCCCGCGAACGAGCCGTACAGGAGCGGCGGTATGTAGGGGGCGCGGCCGGTCAGGCCGTTCATCATCGGGACGAGGGTGGCCAGGGCGATCGCGCTGCCGATGACGACGCCCGCCGCGACCACCAGGAGGGCCTCCCAGCGGATCATCTTGAGGACCTGGCGGCGGGTGGTGCCGATGAGGCGCAGGGTGCCGAGTTCGCGCCGGCGGTCGAAGACCGTCATCACCAGGGTGTTGACGGCGGCGACGGCCGCGAATCCGCCGAGGACCGCGGCCATGACGGCGTTGGCCCAGGCGTTGACCTCGCGGTCCGTGCTCTGCGCGGTGGCGTAGCCGGCGGCGTCGGTGACGTGGCCGAGGGCGGCGAGGGGGGTGGCCGCGGCCGGGGTGCCCCGGGTGAGCAGGGTGGTGGGGGTCGGTGAGGTCAGGTGGGTCCTCAAGTCGGCCTGGGGGAAGGTGACTTGGGCGAGGCCCAGACCCCGGTCGTAGGTGGCGACGATCTTCGGGGCGGCCTTGGTGCCGTCGGGGAGCAGCAGCGGGAGGCGGTCGCCGCTGCGTACGCCCGCGGCGTCGGCCAGGGAGGCGTCGATCGCGGCGGTGCCGGGGGCGAGGGCGGCCAGGGATCCGGTGCGTACGCCCAGGTCCTGGACCTTGGCGAGGTCGGCACCGGTGCCGGTGACGCCCTGGGCGGAGGCGTCGCGCGGGGTGGCGCCGACGCCGGCGTTCGGGACGAGGACGGCGGTGCGGGTGAGGCCGACCGCGGTCTCGACTCCGGGGGTGGCGGCGGCGCGGGCGACCGCGTCGGAGGGGAGGCCCGCGGGGGCGGTGACCACCTGGTTCGCGATGACGCCCGCCCGCTGCTGGTCCTCGGTCGCCCTCTCCTCGCTGGTGTGCATGAAGACCAGCACGGACGAGAAGGCCATCGCGAGGACGATGGGGGTGATCGCGGAGGCCAACCGCCTCGCGTTCGTACGGGAGTTGGCGGCGGCCAGCGAGCCGGGGGCGCCCGCCGCGCGCAGCGGGAGGCCGAAGACGGCGGCGCAGGCGCGGGCGAGCAGCGGGCCGAGCAGGGCGACGGCGAGCATGAAGAGCATGACGACGCCGAGGGCCGCGTTGGCGGCGTTCTCGCCGGTCTCGGAGGCCGCGACCCCGGCGAACACGCAGCCGCCGACGAGGGAGGCGATACCGAGCGGCGTACGGATCCAGCCGGGGCGCAGGCGTTCGGCGGCGGATTCGGCGAGCGCCTGGCCGGGCTTGATCTTCGAGGGGCGGCGGGCGGCGGCCGCGCCGGCACACAGGGCGGTCAGCACGGTGGTGGCGACGGCGATGAGCAGCGGGAGCAGGGTGATGGCGAGGTCGACGGCGTCCGGGATCGCGCCCCTGTCGCGGAGCTGGCCGAACCACCAGGTGGCGAGCGCGACGCCGGGCAGGCAGCCGAGCACTCCGGCGAGCGGGGCGACCAGGAGGGCTTCGGTGGCGATGGTGCGGCGGATCTGGCGCGGGGTGGCGCCGATCGCGCGCAGCAGGGCGTACTCGCGACGGCGCTGGCCGACGGACAGGGCGACGGTGCCGGCGGCGGTGAACACGGCGACCATCGCGGCGACGCCGCCGAACGAGCCGCCGAGGCCGGTGAGCATCTCCTTCGCCTTGGCGAGGCCGCTGTCCTCGACGGCGGCCCGGTCGTCACCGGTACGCACCTGGGCCTGGCCGCCGAGGGCCTGCTTCACCTGGGCGGCGAGGGTGGCCGTGCGGGTGCCGGGCTTGGGGAGCACGGCGATCGCGTCGACCTTGCCGGGGTGGCCGGACAGGGCGCGGGCGTCGGCGTCGTTGAGCCAGATTTCGTTGCTGCCCGGGGCGCCCGCGGTGCCGGAGATCCTGAACTCCCGCTGGCCGCCGGGGGTGTCGAGGGTGATCCGCTCCCCCACGGTGCCGGCCGTGGTGACCGCCTCGCCTGGGCGGGGGGCCGTGCCGGTGGCCGGCTTCGTGCCGGTGAAGACGGTGGAGGCCCAGTTGTGGGCGGTGGCGGGGGTGTTGTTGTCCGTACGTACGGGGAGGGCGAGGTCGGCGACGGCTTCGGCCGCGCCGGGGGCCGAAGCGGCCTTCGCGACCAGGGAGTCGTCGAGGCGAGCCCGGTCCGGGTAGGCGACGGACTCGGTGTCGCGGTCCTCGCCCGAGCCGGTCGTGTAGTGGAAGCTCTGGTCGGCGGCGGCCACGACGGGGGCGGCGGCGTAGCGCTGGGGCGGGACGGAGGCGGTGATTCCGGTCGCGAGCAGGAGGCCGCAGGCGGAGACGATCATCGCGGCCATGAGGAGGGCGACGAAGGTGCCGGCGAAGGCGGAGGGTTTGAACCGGATCGCTGCGCGGGCCAGGCGGTTGGGGGGATGCATGCGGGGCTCCTGCGGAGGGCTGGGTCGGGGGTGCTGGGTTTTCCCACCCGCCCGCCCGTTCCGCCCGCTTGAGAGGGCTCGGGACCAGAGGGTGGGTCGAGTGCGTCGGCGGCTGCCGGCCGGTGGGTGGGCCCGGCCTTCGGCCGGAGGACATTTCCCACCCGCCCGCCCGTTCCGCCCGCTTGAGAGGGCTCGGGACCAGGGGGTGGTTCACGTGCATCGGCGGCTGCGGGCCGTCGGTCGGGCCCGGCCTGCGGCCGGTGGCGTTTCCCACCCTCCAAGCTCTTAAGGAGCAGGGGAGCCCCATCGCGTTCGGCTCAGTTGGGAAGGGGAGGGACCGGTGGGTTGTGCCGGTTCGTCGGGGGCGGGGCGCCTCTCTCGCGCATGGGCGGTGCGCTCCAGGGCGGGGCGGGTCCGGCCGAGCGGGCTTGGCTCTGTGTGCTGCGCTGCACGCAACACCGCAAGGGGCGCGGGGAACTGCGCGACCAGCTCCCACCCAACCCACCACCACCGCCCGCGGAGCGCTTACGCCGCCACCCCTGCCAACGGGTGCCTCGCTGTTGTCAGGGCTGTCATCCTCGCTGCGATCTGGGCCGTCGACGCGCTCGGGAGGGCGTCGGCTATCGCGCCGTCGGCCAGGAACAGGACCTGGTCGGCGTAGGCGGCGGCTGCCGGGTCGTGGGTGACCATCACCACCGTCGCCCGCAGGGAGTCCACCGCGTTGCGGAGGAGGGCCAGGACCTCGGCCGCGGTGGTGGTGTCCAGGGCGCCGGTCGGCTCGTCGGCGAAGATCACGTCGGGGCTTGTGACCAGGGCCCGGGCTATCGCCACGCGCTGCTGCTGCCCGCCGGAGAGCTCGCCGGGGCGGCGGTCGCCCTTGCCGGCCAGGCCCACCTGGGCGAGGAGTTCCGCCGCGCGGCGCCGGTCGGGGCGGTCTCCGGCGAGCCGCATGGGCAGCACGACGTTCTGCTCGACCGTGAGCGAGGGCAGCAGGTTGAAGGCCTGGAAGACGAAGCCGAGGCGGGAGCGGCGCAGCTCGGTGAGCTTGTTCTCGCTCATGCCGGTGATCTCGGTGCCACCGAGCCGGACCGAGCCGTCGGTCGGCCGGTCCAGGCCCGCCGCGCACTGCAGGAACGTCGACTTGCCGGAGCCGGACGGTCCCATCACCGCGGTGAAGCTGCCCCGGGGCAGGGTGAGGTCGATGCCGCGCAGGGCGTGCACGGCGGAGGCGCTGCGGCCGTACTGCCGGCGGACCCCACGCAGCTCGACGGCCCAGTCGTGGGCGGGCGCCGCGTCCGCGGTCGTCCGCCGTGTGTTCTTGGCCCGTCGCAGTGCCATGGCCCTTGCCTTCCGCTCGTCCTGGCCGACGCACTCACGCCGACCCTTCGAACCTACGGATCGGGGAGGGGTGCGAACCATGGCGGCCGCCGGTGGATCAGGGGTGGGGTTGACCCCACCCCTGGCGGGGGGCTGAGGGATGCGGGTCCGGCTGCCGACCCGTCGGGGGGTGCGCAGTTCCCTGTGCCCCTTCCATTCGACTGCGGGTCATCCGTGGCTGGTCGCGCAGTTCCCCGCGCCCCCAGCAGTACCGGCCGACGGGGCGCCGACACTCCGCCCGCCATCCCGGCCGGATGCGGCAATCCCCCCGGTCAGCAGCCACGGAAAGCCCGCATCCGGCCGCAGGCCGGGCCCCGCCAACGGCCCGCAGCCGCCAACACACCCGAGCCGCCCACCAGTCCCTCCCCCTTCTCAAGGGAGCCGAACGGGATGGGGGTCCCCCCTGCTCCGTAAGAGCTTGGGGGCGGGTGGGAAAGAAAGCCCCCTTACGCCTCACGCCTGATCAGCAGCAGCGCCCTGTCGTCGTTGACGTCCTTCGCCACCGCCTCGATCAGGTGCCACGCCGCCCCGTCGAAGCCCGTCGACACGTACCGGTCGGCCTCGCCCGTCAGGCGGTCGATGCCTTCGCCGATGTCGCGTTCGGAGGTCTCGACCAGGCCGTCCGTGAAGAGCATCAGGACGTCGCCGGGGGCCAGCGAGCCCTTCGAGGGGTGGAACTCGGCACCGTCGTACACGCCGAGCAGGGGGCCTTCGGCGGCCTGCTCGTGCCAGCGGCCCGAGCCCGCGTGGAGCTGGATGGCCGGAGGATGGCCCGCCGAGAGGAGTTCGTAGTCGCCGGAGTCGAGGTCGAGGACCAGGTGGATGGCGGTGGCGAAGCCCTCGTCCCAGTCCTGGCGCAACAGGTAACCATTGGCCGCGGGCAGGAAGGCGTGCGGGGGCAGCGAGCCGAGGAGGCCGCCGAACGCGCCGGAGAGCAGCAGGGCGCGGGAGCCCGCGTCCATGCCCTTGCCGGAGACGTCGGTGAGGACGACCTCCAGGGTCCGGCCGCCGCCGGTGCGGGCCGCGACGACGAAGTCTCCGGAGAACGACTGGCCGCCCGCGGGACGCAGCGCCATCTCGCGGTGCCAGCCCTTGGGCAGGCGGGGCAGCGCGCTCTGGACCCGGATGCGTTCGCGCAGGTCGAAGAGCATGGTGCCGCCGCGCCGCCACGGCACGCCGACGCGGGCCCGGAACTGGGCGATGAGCAGCCCGAAGAGCCCGCAGGCGGCCACCACGAGGACCGTGCCCGGGGTGACCCGCGACGGCCCCGCCGTGTACGGGCCGAGCCGTACCGACTCCACGATCAGCGCGGCAGCGGCGGCCGCGTACAGGGCGAGGAGGTTGGCGGGCCGCAGCAGGAGCCCGCCCGCCACGATCGGCAGGACCAGGGCGGAGGGGGCGCACCAGACCGGGGCGAAGAGGGTGGCGCAGGCGATGGCGGGGACGGTGAGGAGCAGGCCGGCCAGGGCGATCCAGTCGGAGCCGTCGCCGCGGAAGTAGTCGACGCCGGATCTGCGCACGGCGTTGCGGACCCGGTGCAGCGCCTTGCGCCACCGGGCGGTGAAGGAGTCCGCTCTCATCGCACGTGCCATTGCCGAGGACCCTATCCAGCCGGTGGCTCCCCGTGCAGGTGGCCCCCGGCGCCCGGAGGGGGCGGCCCGGTGGAAAACCGGTCGCCAGGGAGGCGTACGGCCCACCGGGCACGGCACCCCGGCCCCTCGCGCCCCGCGCGGGTACCCCCGGCGGGGGGTGTGAGGGAAAATCCGTTCCCCCGGCCGCGTACGGCTCACCGGGGCACAGCCCGCTGTCCGGCTGCCCCAGCGGCCGGACCCGCCGGAAATCCGTTCGCTCCGCCCGTGTCGTCCCTGCTAGTCATGGCGTATGACGATGGAGTTGCGGGTTCTGGACGCGGCCGAGTGGGACGAGTGGTATGGAGCCCTGGTGGTGGCCTTCGGGGGGAGTCAGGATGCCCCCGAGGAAGTCGAGCTGTGGCGCGAGCTGATCGATCCCGCGCGGTCGATCGCCGTGTGGGACGGCTCGCAGTGCGTGGCCGGCACCAGCACCTTCCCGTTCCGGCTGAGCGTGCCGGGCGGGGCCGTGGTGCCGGCCGCGGGCGTGACCGGGGTCGGCGTCATGGGCACCCACCGCCGCCGCGGCATCCTCACCTCGATGATGCGCCGCCAGCTCGACGACCTGCGTGAGCGCGGCGAGGCGCTGGCCGTCCTGACCGCGTCGGAGCCGGCCATCTACGGGCGGTTCGGGTACGGCATCGGCACGATGTCGCTGTCCGCGGAGATCGACACGGCCCGGGTCCGCCTCGACGTGCCGCCCGGCACCGACGAGGTGCGGCTGCGGTACGTGAAGGTGGCGGATTCGCTGGCCGAGTGCGAGGCGCTGTACGCACGCCTCGTGCCGGGGCGCCCCGGCATGCTGGCCAGGCAGCCCGGCTGGGACCGGTTCACCACGTGCGACCCGGAGGCCTACCGGGACGGCGCCTCGCCGTTGCAGTGCGTGCTGGCCGAGCGCGACGGGGAGCTCGTCGGATACGCCCGCTACCGGGTCGCCTCGAACTCGGGGCCGACGGGCGTGGACGGCACGGTGACGGTGAACGATCTGGAGGCCGTGGACCCGGCGGTGTCCGCGGCGCTGTGGCGCTACCTGTTCGGCATCGACCTGACGAGCACGCTGAAGGTGAAGAACCGCCCGGTCGACGACCCGTTCCAGCACCTCGTCTCCGATGTGCGCCGCTGCGGGCTGCGGCTGAAGGACTCGCTGCACGTACGTCTCGTCGAGGTGGGCGCGGCCCTTGAGGCGCGTACGTACGCGACGCCCGTCGATGTGGTCCTGGAGGTCGAGGACGCGTTCTGTCCGTGGAACGCGGGCCGCTGGCGGCTGACCGGTGACGCGAAGGGCGCGTCCTGCGTCCGCACCGAGGACCCGGCCGAACTGGCCCTGTCCGTAAGGGAGTTGGGCGCCGCCTACCTCGGCGGGGTCACGCTCGCCTCACTCGCGGGCGCGGGCCGGGTGCGCGAGCTGCGCCCCGGCGCGCTGACCGAGGCCTCGACGGCGTTCGGCAGCGAGCTCGCGCCGTGGCTGCCTCACGGCTTCTGACAGCCGGGGCACCAGAACAGATTGCGGGCGGCGAGATCGGCGGTGCGGATCTCGCCGCCACAGATGTGGCAGGGCTGATGGGCGCGGCGGTAGACGTACACCTCGCCGCCGTGGTCGTCCACGCGCGGCGGACGGCCCATCGCCTCGGGGGTGTGCTCGGGGCGGACGGTGTCGATCCGGTTGAGCCGGACGCCCTCGCGCATCAGCTCCACCAGGTCGGCCCAGACCGCGTCCCACTCGGCGCGGGTGAGGTCCCTGCCGAGCCGGTACGGGTCGATGCCGTGCCGGAAGAGGACCTCGGCGCGGTAGACGTTGCCCACGCCCGCGATGACCTTCTGGTCCATGAGCAGGGCGGCGATGGTGGTGCGGCTCTTCGAGATCCGCTGCCAGGCCTTCTCGCCGGTGTCGGCGGCCCGCAGCGGGTCCGGGCCGAGCCGGTCGTGTATCGCGCACTTCTCGCCGTCGGTGATCAGCGCACAGGTCGTCGGTCCACGCAGGTCCGCGTACGCGTCGTCGTTGACGAGACGCAGCCGTACGGTGTCGGTGGCCGGCGGGGCCGGGGCGTCGCCGAAGCCGTACTTGCCGAACAGGCCCAGGTGGATGTGGACCCAGCCGGACGGTCCGAAGCCGAGGAACAGGTGCTTGCCGTGGGCCTCGGCGCTCTCCAGGACCTGGCCGTCGACCAGGGCCGCGCCGTCGGAGAACTTGCCCTGGGGGCTGGAGACGCGCAGCGGCCGGCCGCCGAACATGAGCTCGTGGTCGGCGGCCAGCCGGTGGATCGTGTGCCCTTCAGGCATGGGTGATGATCAGCCCTGCTGCGGGTGGTGGGCCGGGATCTCGGGGAGCTTGCCGGTGGTCTCGTACTCGGTGAGCATCTCGATGCGGCGGGTGTGACGCTCCTCACCGGAGTACGGGGTGGCGAGGAAGATCTCGACGAACTTGGTCGCCTCCTCCTCGGTGTGCATCCGGCCGCCGATGGAGATCACGTTGGCGTCGTTGTGCTCACGGCCGAGCGCCGCGGTCTGCTCGCTCCAGGCCAGTGCGGCGCGGACGCCCTTGACCTTGTTGGCGGCGATCTGCTCGCCGTTGCCGGAGCCGCCGATCACGATGCCCAGCGAGTCCGGGTCCGCGGCCGTCTTCTCGGCGGCACGCAGGCAGAACGGCGGGTAGTCGTCCTGGGCGTCATAGATGTGCGGACCGCAGTCCACGGGCTCGTGGCCGTGGGCCGTGAGCCACTCGACGAGGTGGTTCTTGAGTTCGAAGCCGGCATGGTCGGAGCCGAGGTACACGCGCATGCCCCCGAGTGTGGCATGCGCGGGGCTGGGCAGGGCTGAGCGGGGTGAGGACTTTGGTCCCCGCACTTGGTCCCGTCTAACGATCCGGATTCAGGCCTTCCGTCCCGAAGCGGACCAGGTTTGAATACCCGGGCTCGTAACCCGAGTGCTCCGAAGACGTAAGGAAGCGTCCATGACCTCGCAGCCGTCCCTTGCGAAGGAAGACCGCCTGCCCGGTGAAACCGGTGATTCGCAGGTGCCCGACAGCGGCCTCAAGGCCGGTCTCAAGAACCGCCATCTGTCCATGATCGCCATCGGTGGCGTGATCGGCGCCGGCCTGTTCGTGGGCTCCGGCTCCGGCATCGCCGCGGCCGGACCCGCCATTCTGCTCTCGTACGCACTCGTCGGCGTGATGGTCGTCTTCGTCATGCGGATGCTGGGCGAGATGGCCGCCGCCCGCCCGTCGTCGGGCTCGTTCTCGGCGTACGCGGACCGTGCGCTCGGCCGCTGGGCCGGTTTCTCGATCGGCTGGCTCTACTGGTTCTTCTGGGTCGTGGTGCTCGCGGTCGAGGGAACGGCCGGCGCGAAGATCCTGCACGAGTGGGTGCCGGGGGTCCCGCAGTGGGGCTGGGCGCTCATAGTGATGGTGGTGCTGACCGCCACCAACCTGGCCTCGGTGTCCTCGTACGGCGAGTTCGAGTTCTGGTTCGCCGGGATCAAGGTCGTCGCGATCGGCGCCTTCGTGGTCATCGGGCTGCTCGCGGTGTTCGGCGTGCTCCCCGGCTCGAACAACCCCGGCGCGGGCTTCGCGCACCTCACGGACGCGGGCGGGTTCTTCCCCAAGGGCTACGGCGCGATCCTGACCGGTGTGCTGATGGTCGTGTTCTCCTTCATGGGCTCCGAGATCGTCACCCTGGCCGCCGGTGAGTCCGAGGACCCGCGGCGCGCCGTGACCAAGGCCACCAACAGCGTGATCTGGCGGATCGCGGTCTTCTACCTCGGCTCGATCTTCGTCGTGCTCACCCTGCTGAAGTGGAGCGACCCCTCGATCGTCGCGGACGGCTCGTACGTCGCCGCCCTGAAGACGATCGGCATCCCGCACGCCGACCAGATCATGAACGTGATCGTCCTGACGGCGGTGCTCTCCTGCCTCAACTCCGGCCTGTACACGGCCTCCCGGATGGCGTTCTCGCTCGGTGAGCGCGGGGATGCGCCGAAGTCCTTCGCCCGGACGAACAAGCGGGGCGTGCCGCAGGTCGCGATCCTGTCCTCGGTCGTCTTCGGCTTCATCGCGGTGTTCTTCAACTACAAGTGGCCGGACACCGTCTTCGCGTTCCTCCTGAACTCCTCGGGCGCGGTCGCCCTGTTCGTGTGGCTGGTCATCTGCTTCACGCAGCTGCGGATGCGCGGGATCATCCTGCGCGAGCAGCCGGAGAAGCTGACCGTGAAGATGTGGGGCTTCCCCTATCTCACCTGGCTGACGATCGGGATGATCTCCTTCGTCCTCGTCTACATGCTGTTCGACAAGTCCGGGCGCGAGCAGGTGCTCCTGTCGCTGCTCGTCGCGGCGATCGTCATCGTGATCGCGGTGGTCAAGGAGAAGGTCCTCGCGGGCCGCGCCGCCCCCGCCTACAGCGGGGTGAACGAGGACGTCACCGCGTCATAGGTGCTGAGGGCGGCGGACTCCGTGTCGGCTTCGTACCAGGTGTTGATCTGGTACGACTTGCCGCCCTCGTTGAAGCCGATCTGGCGCGCCTTCCACGGGATGCCGTTCTGGGTGAAGTCGTAGTCCCAGATGATGGCGGGCTGGTCGTGGAAGGTCGTCCGGTCGAGCCGGATCTTGTGGTAGCCGGGCACGTCGTGGGAACCCGCCTCGGCCTCCTGCCACTGGGTCATGAGATCGCCGCCGCGTACGAGTGCGTACGAGGCGGCGATCTCCTGTTTTCCGCCCGGCGCGTGGTAGTGGACGTTGGACGGGCTCTTGGCGGTACGGGTCCAGCCCTTGGGCGGGATCCAGGCGAAGCCGGTCTCGTCGATCGAGCCGGGCGGCGGGGTCGGCGAGGGCGGGCGCGAGGTGCCTGCCACGGTCGGCGGCGCCGAACTGCTGGAGCCGCCTGCGCCGCCGCTCCCGCCGTGCTGGTTCGCGGTGGTGGCGATCAGGACGGCGGCCGCGGCGGCCACCACGACGACGGCCGTGAGCAGGATCCGCTTGTGTGCCCACCGGCGCCGGGGCGGCGGCTTCGGCTCCTCCCGTACGGGCTCCGGCGCCACGGGTTCGGGCGCCGGGGGCGACTCCCTCGGCGGGGGCGGCGGTTCCTCCCGTACGGACCGGTCGCCGGGCCAGGGCGGCGGGTCGCCGAACACCTGGAGGGTGGGGGGATGCGGCGCGGGCGCCGGTCCCGTGGCGAGGACGGTGGGGGGAGCGGCGATCGGCATCAGACGGGCGGCGATCTCGTCCAGGCCGGGCCGCAGCTCGGGGTCCTTGACCAGCAGCTGCGCGAGGAGCGGGGCCAACGGGCCTGCCGTGTCCGGGAGTTCTGGCTCCTCGTAGAGCACGGCGTGCAGGGTGGCGAGGGTGGAGGGGCGGGCGAACGGGGAGCATCCGGCGACCGCCGCGCACAGGGTGGCGCCGAGCGACCACACGTCGGACGCGGGGCCCTGCGGCTTGCCCGAGACCCGCTCGGGCGCCATGTAGTCCGGGGAGCCGACCAGCATGCCGACCACGGTGAGGGCGGCCGCGTCCTGGATGGCGGCGATGCCGAAGTCGGTGAGGACGACGCGGCCGCCGGGGCCGAGCAGGACGTTGCCGGGTTTGATGTCGCGGTGCAGGACGCCCACCGCGTGCACCTCGACGAGGGCGGCGGCGAGGCCGATGCCTATGCGGGCGGCCTCGCGCGGGGCCACCGGCCCGTCCTCCAGCAGGAGTTTCTCCAGGGAGCGGGACTCGACGAGCTCCATCACGATCCAGAGCCGGTCGCTCTCCTCGGCCACCACGTCGTAGACCCGCACCACATTGGGGTGGTCGATCCGGGCGGTGGCCCGGGCCTCGCGCAGGGTGCGTTCGCGGCGAATTCGGCTGTCTTCTGCATCGAGTTCATTGATGCGCATTTCCTTTACGGCGACCTGCCGGTCGAGTATCTCGTCCGCCGCACGCCACACCCGCCCCATTCCCCCCTGGCCAATTGTTTCACCCAGGCGGTAGCGCCCGGCGACCAATAGCCCCCGTGCTCCCGGCATGACCACCCACCCCTTCAGCACCTACTGTGACCAGGACTGATTCACGACGGTGACACCATCACAGCATAATTCCTGGAAATCTTGTGGGACCCTTCTGTGCACAGATGCACCCAACGCGGGTGAGGGGGATGGGAAATGCACGTTCGAAAAATCAAAGGATCTCTTTTTGCCTCTGTATTCGCGGCCCTGCTGATTTTGCCGTTCGGGGCGGGGGCGGCGTTCGCGGCCGATCCGACGCCGGGCAGCAGCCAGGGCGGCACACCCGGGCCGAGCGCCCCGGCGGACCTGAAGATCTCCACCGAGCTGCCGTCGACGATCAAGGTCAACAACGCGACGCACCGCACCACGTTCACGGCGAAGGTCGCCAACCACGGCAGCAAGGCCACCGGGCCGGTCACCCTGACCGTCCTTGGCCTGGACGGCATGAAGGTCACCGGCGTCAAGGGCTGCACGCCGGTCGCGAAGAACAAACTGCCGGCAGGCACCAACAGCGGCTACGGCTGCGCGATTTCGGACCTGGCGCCCGGCCAGTCGAAGTCGTACACCGTCTCGGCGACGTACGACCTGTCGAAGACCGGCAAGGTCTGTCTGCCGGTGACCGAGGGGAACAGCGACAAGGTGCTGTGGCAGCAGGGCCCGGTGCCGTTCGGCACGACCAAGCCGACACCGAACGCCCCGGACACCCCGCTGCTGCTCGGCACGGACAACGTCCCCGCCGCCCCGCCCTCGGGAACGGCCTCGCCCTCCCCGAGCGGAACCCCGACCACTCCGGCCCCGTCCTCACCCTCCGCACCGCCCCAGCTCCCCAAGACGGGCGTCAACGACGGAGTACTGCCGCTGGCCGCGGCGGGCGCCCTGTTCCTGATCGCCGGAGGCACGGGCCTGTGGTGGACCACCCGGGGCCGCCGGTGGACGGCCAGGCACTGACGGCCACACACGCAACGCAAAAGGGCCCGGCAGCAGCCGGGCCCTTTTCGCGTAGTACGGACGTCAGCCCCTGCGGCCGATCAGCTTCCAGGCCGCCGGGAGCAGGCCCATCGCCAGGGCCGCCTTCAGGGCGTCGCCCAGGAGGAACGGGGTGAGGCCGGCGGCGACCGCCGCGGTCAGGGACATGCCGGTCGAGGCGGCGAGGTAGGGGACGCCCACCGCGTAGATGATCGCCGAGCCGAGCGCCATCGTGCCCGCGGTGCGCAGCACCGAGCGGTCGGCGCCGCGGCGGGCCAGGGCGCCGACGACGGTGGAGGCGAGCAGCATGCCGAGGACGTAGCCGAAGGAGGCGCCGCCCGCGCCGGAGGTGCCGTCCGCGAACCAGGGCATCCCGGCCATGCCGACCAGGGCGTACAGCGCGAGCGAGAGGAAGCCGCGGCCCGCGCCGAGGCCCGCGCCGACGAGCAGCGCCGCGAAGGTCTGGCCGGTGACCGGGACGGGCGAGCCGGGAATCGGCACGGCGATCTGGGCGGCGAGCCCGGTCAGCGCCGCACCGCCGACGACGAGCGCGATGTCCTTGGTACGCGAGGCGGGCAGCAGGTCGGCGAGTACCGATCCGGTGCGGGGGGCGGCGGCGGACGCAGTGCTCATCGGAACTCCGGCAGGTATGGGGGCAGCGGGACGTGCTGGGGACACGGTGACGTTAGCCCACTGAATCTCGCTGGATCACCAGCAGCCGCCCACAAAGCGGGCGTTGAAGCCTTGGTGGAGTCTGAACAAAGGCCTGCTTTCATGCCCGCCCGCGCGTGACCCTCGTCACTGCGGTGATGGTGTCGAGTATCCCTTTTGCGCCGGAGGCCGTGACTCCGCGAGACTGTAGGTTCTCCATAAACCGAAAGTACGAGGGCCATGCACGACTCCTTGCCCGCGGAGCCCCTCTCGCACGGGCTGAAGCAGCGCCATCTGACCATGCTCGGCCTCGGCGGGGTGATCGGCGCGGGGCTCTTCGTGGGGTCGGGCGCCGGGATCGCGGTGGCCGGCCCCGGCATCGTCGTCTCGTATCTGATCGCGGGCGCGATCGCGATGCTGGTGATGCGGATGCTCGGCGAGATGTCGTCGGCGATGCCCGCGTCGGGCTCGTTCTCGGTGCACGCGGAGCGGGCGCTCGGCCGCTGGGCCGGGTTCAGCGTCGGCTGGCTCTACTGGTTCCTGCTCGTGGTGGTCCTCGCCGTGGAGGCGACCGGCGCCGCGAAGATCGCGAACGGCTGGGCGCCGGGGGTGCCGCAGTGGGCCTGGGTGCTGATCTTCATGATGGTGTTCACCGGCGCCAACCTGGCCGCGGTCAAGAACTTCGGCGAGTTCGAGTTCTGGTTCGCCGCCCTGAAGATCTTCGCGATCGTCACGTTCCTGGCGCTCGGGCTGCTCGCGATCTTCGGCGTGCTTCCGGACACCTCGGCGGTGGGCCTGTCCAACCTGACCGGCCAGGGCGGCTTCCTGCCCGCCGGGTGGAGCGGGGTGGTCTCCGGGGTGCTCGCGGTGATCTTCGCGTTCGGCGGTCTGGAGGTCGTCACGATCGCCGCCGCCGAGTCCGACGACCCGGCCCGCGCGGTCGGGCGCGCGGTGCGCAGCGCGGTGTGGCGGATCCTCTTCTTCTACGTGGGCTCGATGCTGGTCATCGTGACGCTGCTGCCGTGGACGTCGATGAAGCCGGGCCAGAGCCCGTACGTCGCGGTCCTCGACGCGATCGGCATCCCGTATGCCGGCCAGATCATGAACATCGTGGTGTTCGTGGCCCTGCTCTCCGCCCTGAACGCCAATCTGTACGGCTCCTCGCGCATGGTCTTCTCGCTCGCCGAGCGGGGCGAGGCGCCGGGGGGCCTGCTGAAGGTGTCCGGGGGCGGGGTGCCGCGCCGGGCGGTGCTCGCGTCGGTGGCGTTCGGGTTCATCTCCGTCCTGCTGAACCTGAAGTGGCCGGACTCGGTGTTCCTCTACATGCTCAACGCGGTCGGCGCGGTGCTCCTGTTCGTCTGGGCGCTGATCGCCGTCTCGCAGCTGCGGCTGCGCCGCCGGATCGAGCGCGAGGCACCCGAGACGCTGTCGCTGAGGATGTGGGCGTTCCCCTACCTCACGTGGGCCGCGCTCGCCGCGATGGCCGCGGTGCTCGTCCTGATGCTCTTCGACGATTCGGCCCGTCCGCAGGTGCTGTGGTCGGCCGGGGCGACCGCGGTGGTGCTTCTGGTGGCAGGGGTACGGGAGTTGCGTACGCGCCGTGTGTGAAGTTCAGGTAAACAAATCGCGCCCATCCCTTCACGCTGTGTGAGTCGGGTGTCCGCATAGCGGTCGGGTGTTCCCTCTGAGCGGGGCCGCCCTAAGACTGTGGGCTCCGTGCCGCCGACCCGGTGGATCAGCTACTGAACAGGGCATGCCCATGTCTCGGACAACCGCGCCCGCGCCGAACGACAGCCGGCCGCAGACCGACTCACCGCTCACCCATGGTCTCAAGCAGCGCCATCTCTCCATGATCGCCCTCGGCGGCGTCATCGGCGCCGGGCTGTTCGTCGGCTCCGGCACCGCGATCGCGGCGGCCGGACCCTCGATCATCCTCGCTTATGCGATATCCGGCGCCCTGGTCATGCTCGTCATGCGCATGCTGGGCGAGATGTCGGCCGCCAACCCCGCGTCCGGCTCGTTCTCGGTGCACGCCGAGCGGGCGATTGGGCCGTGGGCCGGGTTCACCGCGGGCTGGGCCTTCTGGTTCCTGCTCTGCGTGGCCGTCGGACTGGAGGGCATCGGCGCCGCCGGCATCGTGCACGGCTGGCTGCCGGGCGTCCCGGAGTGGGCGCTCGTCGCCGTGTTCATGCTGCTGTTCTGCGGCACCAACCTGGCGGCCGTGAAGAACTTCGGCGAGTTCGAGTTCTGGTTCGCCGCGCTGAAGATCGGCGCGATCGTACTGTTCCTGGTCATCGGCGTCCTGGCGATCCTCGGCGTGCTGCCGGACACGAGCGCCCCGGGTCTGACCAACCTCACCGGCCAGGGCGGCTTCATGCCCAACGGCAGCGAGGGCCTCATCGTCGGACTGCTCGCCTCCGTCTTCGCGTACGGCGGTCTGGAGACGGTCACCATCGCCGCGGCCGAGTCCGAACACCCCGTCCAGGGCGTCGCGAAGGCCGTGCGCACCGCGATGTGGCGGATCGCGATCTTCTACATCGGTTCGATGGCGGTCGTCGTGACGCTGCTTCCGTGGACCGCCAAGGACATCGCCGCCAAGGGCCCCTACGTCGCGACCCTGGACTACCTCGGCATCCCGGCCGCGAGCCACATCATGAACGTCGTGATCCTGGTCGCCCTGCTCTCGGCGATGAACGCGAACATCTACGGCGCCTCCCGCATGGCCGGTTCGCTCGTCTCGCGCGGCCAGGGCCCCAAGGTGCTCGGGAAGATCTCCGGCGGGGTGCCGCGGGTCGCGGTGCTCGTCTCCTCGGCCTTCGGCTTCGTGTGCGTGCTGCTCAGCTACTGGCGTCCGGACGACATCTTCCAGTGGCTCCTGAACACCATCGGCGCGATCATCCTGGTCGTCTGGTTCTTCATCGCCGCCTCGCAGTTGCTGCTGCGCCGCCGCCTTGAGCGCGAGTCGCCGGAGAAACTCGTCGTGAAGATGTGGCTGTACCCGTGGCTCACCTGGGCCGCGCTGTTCGGCATGGCGGTGGTCTTCGTCCTGATGGCCCGTGAGGACGGCACGCGGGTGCAGCTCTACTACACGGGCGGGCTCACCCTGGTGCTCGCCATCATCGGCTACATCCGTCAGCGCACGTCGGCGCAGACCCCGATCGACGCCTGACCGAACGGCCACTCCCCGCTCTCAACTGTCCTGCGTCCCCTGGCCCTAGGCCTCGGGACGCAGGACTTTTTGCTGAGGTCACCCTTACCTGCGAACCCGCATTGCTGCTGGTAGCGTGCACTTGCACATCAATTGCAATAAGCATTTGCAGTGAGCAGTCGGAGGGCTCGGACATGGCCATTTACACGCTTCCTGAACTTCCGTACGACTACGCGGCGCTCGAACCCGTCATCAGCCCGGAGATCATCGAGCTGCACCACGACAAGCACCACGCGGCGTACGTGAAGGGCGCGAACGACACCCTGGAGCAGCTCGCGGAGGCGCGCGACAAGGATGCCTGGGGCTCGATCAACGGCCTGGAGAAGAACCTCGCGTTCCACCTCTCCGGCCACATCCTGCACTCGATCTACTGGCACAACATGACGGGCGACGGCGGCGGCGAGCCCCTGGAGAAGGACGGCACCGGCGAGCTGGCCGACGCCATCGCCGAGTCCTTCGGCTCCTTCGCCAAGTTCAAGGCCCAGCTGACCAAGGCCTCGGCGACGACGCAGGGTTCGGGCTGGGGCGTCCTCGCCTACGAGCCGATCAGCGGCCGCCTCGTGGTCGAGCAGATCTACGACCACCAGGGCAACGTCGGCCAGGGCTCGACCCCGATCCTGGTCTTCGACGCCTGGGAGCACGCCTTCTACCTGCAGTACAAGAACCAGAAGGTCGACTTCATCGAGGCCATGTGGCGGGTCGTCAACTGGCAGGACGTGGCGAAGCGTTACGCCGCCGCCAAGCAGGCCGGCAACAACCTGATCCTGGCCCCGTAAGGGACGCCCTTACGACACCCGACGTCCTGCCTCGTGATCGTCTTCTCAACCTTCATGACGGCAGGCGGAAGAACGAAGGGCCCCCGCGAGGACGTGACTCGCGGGGGCCCTTCGCATGCGGCTGCTTTTCGCCCTGCCCCTCCCCTGCCGACGGGCCTACACTCCCGGCACTTGCCAAGGAGGAGTACGCATGGCGATGTACTGCGACACATGCAAGTCCGACGAGGAGCACCGCCCGCTGGATGCGGAGGAGAAGGCCTGGCTGCGGCACCGCACCGGCCGCAAGAACGTCGAGGACGTCTGGGTCTGCATGCGACCGGGCTGCCGCAATCTGCGGACCGGCTTCGACAAGCGCCCGTTCGCGGGGCACATCCGGCTGCCGTGAGGTTCCGGGCTCCCGCCCCGTGCGGGCACGGGCGCCCGGTGCCCGTCAGAGGTTGCTGAAGTCGGGGCCCTCGGTGCGGCTGCGCTTGATCTCGTAGAAGCCGGGGGTGGCGGCGACGAGCAGGGTGCCGTCCCACAGCCTGGCTGCGGCCTCGCCCTGCGGGGCGGGGGTGACGACCGGGCCGAAGAAGGCGATCTGCTCGCCGTCGGCGCCCGGCACCGCGATGACGGGGGTGCCGACGTCCTGGCCGACCTTCTCGATGCCCTCCTTGTGCGAGGCGCGCATCTCCACGTCGTAGGTGTCCCGGTCGACGTAGTCGATGAGGTCGGCGGGCAGGCCCACGTCCTTCAGCGCCGCGGCGATGGAGTCCCGGTTCACGCCGAGGCCCTCGTTGTGGAAGCGGGTGCCGAGCGCGGTGTACAGCTTGCCGACGACCTCGTCGCCGTGCAGCTGCTGCGCCGCGGTCACGACGCGTACCGGACCCCAGGACTTGCCGCCGGGCCGCATGTTCTCGGCGTACTCCTCGGGCAGCTCGTCCAGGCGGTCCTCGTTCAGCACCGCGAGGCTCATCACGTGCCAGCGGACCTCGACGTCGCGGACCTTCTCGACCTCCAGCATCCAGCGCGAGGTCATCCAGGCCCAGGGGCAGAGGGGGTCGAACCAGAAGTCGACGGGGGTCTTGGCGGACTCGGACATGTCTCTCCTCGGGCAACATCGGGCAACATCGGTCAAGCAAGCATCTCTACGGTCGAACACCGGCATCGGCCGAAAGCATTCCGCCCGGGGGGCCGTTTCGGCCGACCCATTCCCGCTCGGCCTCCGCGTCGGCGGCATGGGAGGATCGAGGCCGTTCGAACGAGACACGAAGGAGTGCCCGTGCCCGGTGAGAATCTGTCCCGCGACGAGGCCCGCGAGCGGGCCGAGCTGCTGTCCGTCGAGGGCTACGACGTCTCCCTCGATCTGCGGTCCGCCGTCGGGGACGCCCCGGACGGGCCCCGCACGTTCCGGTCGCTGACCACGATCCGGTTCCGTTCGGCGCGCCCCGGCGCCTCGACGTTCGCCGATCTGATCGCCCCGTCGGTGACGTCGGTGACGCTGAACGGCCGTGCGCTCGACCCCGCCGAGGTCTTCGACGGCAGCCGGATCGCCCTGGACGACCTCGCCGAGGACAACGTCCTGGTGGTCGACGCCCAGTGCGCGTACAGCAGGACCGGCGAGGGCATGCACCGCTTCGTCGACCCGGAGGACGGCGAGGTCTACCTCTACACGCAGTACGAGCCGGCCGACTCGCGCCGCGTCTTCGCCAACTTCGAGCAGCCCGACCTCAAGGCCCGCTTCGTCTTCGAGGCGCAGGCCCCCGAGGGCTGGACGGTGTGGTCCAACGGAGCCGGTGGCCAGGAGACGGACGGTGTTTGGCGGTTCGCCGCCACCGAGCCGATCTCGACGTACATCACGTGCGTCGTCGCGGGCCCGTACCACTACGTCACGGACTCCTACACACGCACCTTCGACGACGGCCGGAAGCTGGAGATCCCGCTCGGCGCGATGTGCCGCAAGGGGCTCGCCAGGCACTTCGACGCCGACGACATCTTCCTGATCACCAAGCAGGGCCTGGACTTCTTCCACGAGAACTTCGACTTCCCCTACCCGTTCGGGAAGTACGACCAGGCGTTCGTGCCCGAGTACAACCTGGGCGCGATGGAGAACCCGGGCCTGGTGACGTTCCGCGAGGAGTACATCTACCGCGGCAAGGTGACGCAGGCCGCCTACGAGCGCCGGGCCAACGTCATCCTGCACGAGATGGCGCACATGTGGTTCGGCGACCTGGTCACCATGGTGTGGTGGGACGACCTGTGGCTCAAGGAGTCCTTCGCCGACTTCATGGGCTCGTTCTCGCTGGCCGAGGCGACGCGCTTCACCAACAGCTGGGTGACCTTCGCCAACAACCGCAAGGCGTGGGCCTACCGGGCCGACCAGCTGCCGTCCACGCACCCGATCACGGCCGACATCCGTGACCTGGAGGACGCCAAGCTCAACTTCGACGGGATCACGTACGCCAAGGGCGCCTCGGTGCTCAAACAGCTCGTCGCGTACGTCGGCCGGGACGACTTCCTCGAAGGCGCCCGGCGCTACTTCAAGCGGCACGCCTACGGCAACACCCGCCTGGGCGACCTGCTCTCGGTCCTCGAAGAGGTCTCCGGGCGCGACATGGCGACCTGGTCGCGCTCCTGGCTCCAGACCGCCGGGGTCAACTCCCTTACGCCGGTGGCCACTTACGACGCGGGCGATCGCCTGACCGAGCTCGCCGTCGTCCAGGAGGCCGCGGAAACCCACCCCGAGCTGCGTCCGCACCGGGTCGCGCTGGGCCTGTACCGCAACGAGGCGGGCGCCCTGGTGCGCTACGCCCGCGCCGAGGTCGACGTCGTGGGCCCGCGCACGGTCGTGACCGGGCTCGCCGGGGCCGAGCGGCCCGACCTGATCCTGGTCAACGACGACGATCTGACCTACTGCAAGATCCGCTTCGACGAGGGCTCGCTCGCCACCCTGCGCGCCCACCTCGGCGACATCAGCGACCCCCTCGCGCGCGCCCTGTGCTGGTCCGCGCTGTGGAACCTGACGCGGGACGCGCTCATGCCCGCCCGCGACTTCGTGGCGCTCGTCCTCGCGCACGCGGGCCGCGAGTCGGACATCGGCGTGCTCCAGATGCTGCACTCCCAGGCCCAGTCGGCGGTCGTGCACTACGCGGCGCCGGGCTGGCGCGAGGAGGGCGGTCGGCTGCTCGCCGAGGGCGCCCTGCATCAGCTGCGGCTCGCCGAGCCGGGCAGCCAGCACCAGCTGACCTGGGCCCGCTTCTTCGCGGCGACGGCCACCACCGGCGCCGACTTCCAGCTCCTCCAGGGCCTGCTCGCGGGCTCGGCGAAGATCGACGGCCTCGACGTGGACCAGGAGCTGCGCTGGGCGCTGCTCGAACCGCTGGCCGCGCACGGCGTCGCGGACGAGTCGGCGATCGACGCGGAACTGGCCCGCGACGACACCGCGTCCGGCAAGCGCCACCATGTGCGCTGCCTGGCCGCGCGCCCCTCCGAGGCCGTCAAGGCGCAGGCCTGGGCGCAGGTCGTCGAGTCGGACGCGCTGTCCAACGCGCTGGCGGAGGCCACCATTTCGGGCTTCAACCAGCCCTCGCAGCGCGCGCTGACCGCCCCGTACGCCCCGAAGTACTTCGAGGTGATCGAGCGGGTGTGGGCCGAGCGTTCGATCCAGATCGGCATGGACATCGTCAAGGGCCTGTTCCCGGGCCTCCAGGACGACGAGGCGACGCTGTCGGCCGCGGACGAGTGGCTCACCGCGCACGAGGACGCGGCTCCGGCCCTGCGCCGCCTGGTCCTCGAAGCCCGCGACGACCTGGCCCGTACCCTGCGCGGCCAGGCCTGCGACGCGGCGGCCGCCGCACACTGACACCGGTTCGGGGGCCCGTGAGCGGGCCCCCTGATCGGCACTCGAACGCCCGTACTTTAGGACGGGGTTGTCCGGATTTGTCGACGGGCATGTAACAGCGGTTAGGAGGCGGTTCGGCTGCGGAAAACCCCGCAGCATGAACCACAACACCCCGCTCTCCCCCCGCCCCCTGAGCCACCTCACCGACGTGCAGCGGCGCGTGCTCTCCGCCAACCAGCTGCGCGCGCACGGGATTTCGGCCGCGCGGGCCGCCGCGCAGTGCCTGCCCGGCGGCCCGTGGCAGCAGCTCCTTCCGGGCGTGTACGTGCTGCACCCGGGCCCCGCCACCAGCGAGGAGCGGCTGCATGCCGCGCTGATGTACGCGGGGTGGCCGGCCGCCGGGCGCGCCAAGGCCATCCCGGCGCAGGGCCAGGCCCACGCCGAGGCGCCGCAGGCGATCGTCACCGGGCTCGCGGCGCTCGCGCTGCACGGGTTCTCCTCGGCTCCCCCGCTGCTCTCGCTCGACCGGATCGACATCCTGGTGCCGCGCACCCGGCGGCTGCGCTCGACGGGCTGCGTCCAGCTGGTGCGGGCCCACGCGATGCCGTACGCGGAGATGATCACGGGGGTGCCGGTGGCGCCGGTGCCGCGGGCGCTCGCGGACGCCGTCGCGGTCCTCGGCGACGCCCAGGCCGTACGCCGCCTGCTCACCGAGGCGGTGCGTCGCGGCCACACCGAACCGGCCGCGATCGTCAGGGAGTTGACGCAGGCACGGCTGCTGACCCGGGCCCATGTCGTGGACGCGGTGGACGCGCTGCTCGCCGAGGGGCGCGCGATCGCCGAGGAGCGGCTGTACACGATGGTGCGCGGGTTCGGTCTGCCGGACCCGCTGTGGAACGTGGACCTGCGCCTGCCGGGCGGCCCGCACCTGGGCGGCCTGGACGCGTACTGGCCCGAGCAGGCGGTGGCGGTGGAGCTGGACACCCGGGCACCTCGCCAGGACGACGACGCGATGTGGTCGGAATACACGCGCAAGCGCGAGGCACTCGAACGGCTCGGCATCACCGTCGTGCACATCACGCCGAAGAAGCTCCGCGAGTCCCTCGAACAGCAGGCGGCCGTGGTGCGGACCGCGCTGATGGCGTCCACCGACCGGGAGCCCGCCGCCTATGTGGTGGTGCTCCCCCGCTGAAGCGACGCGGGCGGCGGGCCTTCGGAGGGGAACGGCCCACCGCCCGCGATCGGAAACGTACGGCTCAGGGGGGCCCGATGGGTCACGCCGCGGCCCCGGCCATGACCCATCGGGCACCCCCTAGCCCACAGGCGGGGACGCCTTGCCCGTGGGCGGCCGTGTGCGCCACAACTCCACGCCCGCGTCGACGAGTTCGACCCGGTCCAGGTCGGCCACCCCGGTCAGCGGGTGCCAGGCGGCCAGGTCGGTGGAGCCGTTGGTCTCGTGGCGCAGCTCGCCTCCGGTGACGCGGGCCTCGTACACGATGCGCAGGCCCTGGAAGTCGGCGAACCGGCCGAGTTTTCGGGGGTAGCGCCGGTTGATCGAGTCGATGCCGAGCAGCCGGACGGGTTCGACGGCGTACCCGGTCTCCTCGTCGAGCTCGCGCACCACGGTGTCGAGGGGGTCCTCGCCGTGGTCCATGCCGCCGCCCGGCAGCGTCCACCGCCTGGTGCCGTCCCCGGCCACCCAGCGGGCGAGCAGGATCTCCTGGACACCACCGGTTTCCCGTACGCATACGGCGTAGGCCGCCACCCGCAACTCCGTGTTCATTCAGTGAGGTTACGGGTCGGCGTGCGCGGGGGCGCCGCTCTCCGGCGCCCCGAACGGACCGGGTCGGCCTGGCGGGCCCCGGGCGATGGCGGAAAAGCGCCATGTTCACATCACGTAACGGTCAACTCTCCACAAACAACAGCCATATACGCAATGCTCAGCGGTCATCCGGCACCGAAAGTCGAACCGTTTCCCGCGCCGGACCCTTACTCACTTCATAGGGATGCTGAATGACCACTGAATCCCCGCGCTCCATACCCGGGGCGAGACGCACGGCCCGCACAGCGGCGGCGGCCGGCCTGGTGGCCGCGCTCGTCGCGGCGGGCGCCGCACCCAGCTTCGCCGCGACGGGCCACGACGACCCGTGGACCGCGCCCCCGGTGAAGACGGCTCCGGCCAAGACCGCCGAGGGCAAGCTCGGCAAGGCGGACGAGCAGCGGCTCTCCGAGGCGCAGGCCAAGGGCGAGAAGAGCGTCACCGTCATGATGGCGACCGCTCCGGGCGCCACTTCCGCCGTCACCCAGCAGCTGCACTCGGTCGCGGGGGCGACCGTGGGCAAGCAGGACGACAAGCTGGGCTACGTCCGCGCGACGCTGCCGACGGCGAAGGCCGAAGCGGCCCTGAAGGCGGCCGCGAAGCTGCCCTCGGTGCACGGCATCGACCTCAAGCAGGACATCCAGCTGGACGACCCGACGCCCTCCGCGGACACCACCACGTCCGCGAAGCAACTGCGCACTTCGGGCAGTTACCCGGCGCCGGGCAAGGACACGCCCGCGAAGAACCCGTACAACCCGAACTTCGAGACGGGTGCGGTCGACTTCGTGAAGCAGCACCCCGAGGCGGACGGCCGCGGGGTCACCATCGGCATCCTGGACTCGGGCGTCGACCTCGGCCACCCCGCGCTCCAGAAGACCACCACCGGCGAGCGCAAGATCGTCGACTGGGTCACGGCCACCGACCCGGTGCAGGACAACGACGGCACCTGGCTGCGCGCCAACACCGCAGTCTCCGGGCCGGTGTTCACCGCGGGCGGCAAGACGTGGAAGGCCCCGGCGGGCTCGTACGACTTCTCGACGTTCGCCGAGAAGGCCACCGCGGGCGGCGACGCGAAGGGCGACCTGAACCGGGACGGCGACACCACCGACACTTGGGGCGTGCTCTACGACCCCGTCGCCGGCACGGTCCGCGTGGACCTGAACAACAACAACGACTTCACGGACGACGCGCCGATGAAGCCATACAAGGACGGTTACCAGGTCGGCTACTTCGGCACGGACAACCCGGCGACCGATGTCGTCGAGCGCGTCCCGTTCACCGTCGAGATCCGCAAGAACGTCGTCTACGACGCGGCCGGGCACACCTCGGACTACGTCAACATCGGCGTCATCGAGTCCGAGCACGGCACCCACGTCGCGGGCATCACCTCCGCCAACGGCCTGTTCGGCGGCAAGATGAGCGGTGCCGCGCCCGGCGCGAAGATCGTCTCCTCGCGCGCCTGCAACTGGGACGGCGGCTGCACCAACATCGCGCTGACCGAGGGCATGATCGACCTCGTCACCAACCGCCACGTCGACATCGTGAACATGTCGATCGGCGGCCTCCCGGCGCTCAACGACGGCAACAACGCGCGCGCCGAGCTCTACAAGCGCCTCATCGACAGCTACGGCGTCCAGCTGGTCATCTCGGCCGGCAACGACGGCCCGGGCGTCAACACCATCGGCGACCCCGGCCTCGCCGACCACGTCATATCCGTCGGCGCGAGCATCTCCAAGGAGACCTGGGCCGCCAACTACGGCTCCGGCGTCTCCACGGACTACCAGATGATGCCGTTCTCCTCGCGCGGCCCGCGTGAGGACGGCGGCTTCACGCCGACGCTGAGCGCCCCGGGCGCGGCCATCAACTCCACCCAGACCTGGCTGCCCGGCAGCCCGGTCAAGGAGGCGGGCTACAGCCTCCCCGCCGGCTACTCGATGCTCCAGGGCACCTCGATGGCCTCCCCGCAGGCCGCCGGCGCCTCGGCGCTGCTGATCTCGGCCGCCAAGCAGCAGGGCATCGACCTGCCGCCGGCCGACCTGCGCACCGCGCTGACCTCGACGGCCAAGCACATCAAGGGAGTTCAGGCCTACCAGGAGGGCGCCGGGCTCATCAACATCGTGGGCGCCTGGGACGCGATCAAGCAGACCGCGAAGAAGAAGGCCCCGGCCCACGAGTACACGGTGACCGCCCCGGTCTCCAGCGCGCTCTCCTTCGCACTGAAGACGCCGAACGCCGGCACCGGCATCTACGACCGCGAGAGCGGCCTGAAGGCCGGGCAGAAGAAGACGTACGACGTCACGGTCACCCGCACCACCGGACCGGACAAGAACGTCCGGCACGAGCTGTCACTCAAGAACGACGACGGCACCTTCAAGATCCTCGGTGACGACGAGGTGAGCCTGCCGCTCGGCAAGCCCGTCACCGTCAAGGTGCAGGCGCAGCCTAGGTCCGGCGGCGTGCACAGCGCGATCCTCCAGGTCGACGACCCCAAGACGGTCGGCGTGGACCAGCAGGTCATGGCCACGGTGATCGTCGCGACGCCGATCGCGGGCCCCGGCTACACCTTCACCGCGTCCTCGACGGTGCAGCGCAACTCCACCAAGTCGTACTTCGTGAACGTCCCGGCGGGCGCGAAGAACCTGGAAGTCCGCATGGGCGCGCTGCGCTCGGGCAGCCAGACCCGCTTCATCTCGATCCACCCCTACGGTGTCGCCGTCGACCCCACCGGCACGCCGAACTGCTACCCGAACTACGACAACCCGGCCAACACCTGCCGCCCCGACCTGCGTTCGTACGCGAACCCGCAGGCCGGCGTGTGGGAGATCGAGGTCGAGGCGCGCCGCACGTCGCCGTACCTGGACAACTCCTTCAAGCTGGACGCCTCGGTGCTCGGCGTGACCTTCGACCCGGCCACCCAGACGGTGCCCGAGGCGAAGGCCGGCACCCCGGCCCCCGTGCAGTGGAAGGTCACCAACAGCTTCGCCGCCCTCGACGGCAAGCTGAAGGGCGGCTCGCTGGGTTCGGCGAAGGTCGCGACCCCCACCATCAAGACCGGTGAGACGCAGATCAGCACGGTCACCATCGGCGCGGGCGTCGAGCACTTGGACGTGTCGATCGGCGGCACCTCGGACAAGGGCGCGGACCTCGACCTGTACGTCCTGGACCAGAACGGCAAGACGGTGGCCCAGTCCGCGACAAGCAGCGCGGACGAGTCGGTCAGCCTGGTCAAGCCGGCCGCGGGCACGTACACGATCCAGGTCGTGGGCTACGCGGTCCCGGCCGGCTCGACCACGTACGCCTACAAGGACGTGTACTTCGCTCCCTCGCTCGGCACCGTCAAGGTCGACGAGAGCAAGACCGTCAAGCTCGCGGGCGGGGCTTCTGCCCAGGTGACGGCGGATGTCGTCGCGGCGGGCGCGGCTCCCGAGGGGCGCCAGTTCTTCGGGACGGTCCAGCTGGTGAACGAGCGCGGCACCGCGGCGGGCACCGGCAGCGTGATCATCGGGAAGGTCACGCAGTAACGGCCGGTAGGAACACGGCGGGGCGGGCGCTCGGAAAGAGCACCCGCCCCGCTTGGCGTTGTCCGCCTCTCAGCCCTTGAGCGAGCTCAGGTCATAGGCGTACGTGCCGACGGCCTGCGCGATGACGTCGATGTTGAGGTCGAAGTACTTCTTGTCGATGTTCTTCAACGTGTCGCCCTTGGCGTGGTAGTTGGGGTCGAAGGCCTGGCCTGCCGTGCCGCCCCACTTCTTGGCCTGCTCGGGCGTCTTGATCTCCTCGGCGCCGGTGTAGGTGCCGCCGGCCGGGATGCCGACCTCGATGAAGGGGCCGTAGTCGGAGCGGCCGTCGAAGTCGTAGCCCTCGTGCTGGACGTGCCGCTTGTCGAGGTAGCTGTTGATCAGGGCCTCGATCTGCGCCGATCCGGCGGGACCGGGGCCCGCGCCCTTCTTGTCGGAGTCGTCGCCGTCGTAGACGAGCTGGGCGGCGTTGGGCGAGGCGATCATGTCGAAGTTCAGGTAGAGCTTGATCTGCTTCTTCTGCTGCTCGGTGAGGTTCTTGACGTAGTGCTCCGAGCCGAGCAGGCCGAGCTCCTCGCCCGACCACCAGGCGAACCGCACCTTGTTGGGGAGCTGCTTGGGGTGCTTGCGGGTCTGCTTGGTCTCCTTGGCGAGCTTGACCGCCACTTCGAGCAGACCGGCCGAGCCCGAGCCGTTGTCGTTGATACCGGGCCCCGCGGGGACCGAGTCGAGGTGGCTGCCGAGCGCGACCACGCTGTCCGGGTTGCCGGTGCGGGTCTCGGCGATCACGTTGCGGGTCTTCTGGGCAACGGCCTCGGTGGCCACGTCCAGGGTGACCTTCACCGGGCCCTTGGCGAGCTGCCCGGCGAGCGCCTCGCCGTCCGCGAGGGAGATCCCGGCGGCCGGGATGTGCGCGTTCCCCGGCTCCCCGACCGTGGCGTGCACCACGTCGGTCCCGGAGTGGTTGTAGACGATGACGCCCGCCGCGCCCGCCTTCGCGGCGACGGCCTCCTTCTCCTGGAAGGTGCAGCTGCCGCGCTTCACCAGCGCGATCTTTCCCGTGAAGGTGCCGGAGGCGTAGTCGTCGAGCGAGCAGCCCGGGGTGTCGTCGACCCGGGCCGCCTTCACCTCGGCGGTGAGCCCGCCGGCCGGGGTCGACTTGCTGAACTTGTAGGCGGCGGTGGCCAGTTCACGCCCGCCCGCGCCTTGTACGGTCAGCTTCTGGCGCAGGGTCTTTGACTCGTAGAAGGTGAAGTCCTGGTACGAGACGTCGTACCCGGCCTGCTTGAGCTGCCCGTACACATAGGCGGCCGAGGCGTCGTAGCCGGGGGTGCCGGCCGCCCGGTTGCCGCCGTTGGCGTCGGCGATCTTCTGGAAGGCCTCCAGGTGGCGGTAGGCGCTCTCCCCGGACGCCTCCTTGACCAGCTTGTTCGCGAGGTGCTGGCCGGGTCCCCCGCGGGCGACGGCGGGGGTGGCCAGGGACAGGATCACCGGGGCGGCGGCGAGGGCGGCTATGGCCCGGATGCGGCGGGATACGGGCACGGGAAATCCTCCGGAATACGGTGCGGTGTCGCCGATGATCGACCGGCTGTTAAGGACCGTAGCCAGCAAAAACGGCTCCGTGGGGCGATTCCGGGCGGATGCAACACGGATGCCATGGACTTGTCACAAGTGGGCAGGCGTCCCACACAACGGACAATGGATTGGACAAGTCCGCCCGGATCCGACGCATCATGGGTGCGCCGGAGCCGTACAGGAGCACGTGAGCAGCACGTGAGCACCAAGGGAGTCACCGTGAGGGTCGGAATCGTCGGAGCCACCGGACAGGTCGGGTCGGTCATGCGCAGGATCCTCGTCGAGCGGGCGTTCCCGGTCGACGAGCTGCGCCTGTTCGCCTCCGCGCGCTCCGCGGGCACGGTCCTGGACGGCGTGACGGTCGAGGACGCGGCCACCGCCGACTACTCGGGCCTGGACATCGTGCTGTTCTCGGCGGGCGGCGCCACCTCGCGCGCCCTGGCCGAGAAGGTCGCGTCCCAGGGTCCCGTCGTGATCGACAACTCCTCCGCCTGGCGCGGCCACCCCGAGGTCCCGCTCGTGGTCTCCGAGGTCAACCCGCACGCGGTCAAGGACCGCCCCAAGGGCATCATCGCCAACCCGAACTGCACGACGATGGCCGCGATGCCGGTCCTGCGTCCGCTGCACGACGAGGCCGGGCTCACCGCGATGGTCGCCACCACCTACCAGGCCGTCTCCGGCTCGGGCCTGGCGGGCGTGGCCGAGCTGCACACCCAGGCCTGCAAGGTCGCCGAGGCGGCCGACCAGCTGACCTTCGACGGCGGCGCGGTCGAGTTCCCCGAGCCCGGCGTCTACAAGCGCCCCATCGCCTTCAACGTGCTCCCCCTCGCGGGCAGCATCGTCGACGACGGGTCCTTCGAGACCGACGAGGAGCAGAAGCTCCGCAACGAGTCCCGCAAGATCCTGGAGATCCCGGAGCTGAAGGTCTCCGGCACCTGCGTCCGCGTGCCGGTCTTCTCCGGCCACTCGCTCCAGGTGAACGCCCGCTTCGAGCGCCCGATCAGCGTGGAGCGCGCGTACGAGCTGCTGGCGTCCGCCCCCGGCGTGGAGCTCTCCGAGATCCCGACGCCGCTGCAGGCCGCGGGCAAGGACGCGTCGTACGTGGGCCGCATCCGGGTCGACGAGACCGTGGAGAACGGTCTCGCGCTGTTCCTCTCCAACGACAACCTCCGTAAGGGCGCCGCGCTGAACGCCGTCCAGATCGCGGAGCTGGTGGCGGCTGAGCTCAAGGGCTAGCTGTATTGACTCGCAGGGTTGTTGACGCGGGTGATGGGCGGGTGTCCGTCGAGTGCGGTGTGGCAGCGGTGGTGGTTGTAGGTGTGGAGGAAGTCTGTCAGGGCCGCTGTCCGCTCGTCGTTTGAGGTGTAGGGCCGCAGGTAGGCCCACTCGTCCAGCAGGGTGCGGTTGAAGCGTTCGACCTTGCCGTTGGTCTGCGGCCGGTAAGCGCGCGTGAGTTTGCCGGTCGCGCCGAGGTCGGTAAGGACGGCTTTCCAGGCCAGGCCCTTGCGGTAGGCCCACGCATTGTCCGTCAGGACCCGCTCGATGCGGGGGATGCCCTGGCTGTGGAAGAACGCGGCCGCGCGGGTGAGGAAGCCCGCGCAGGTCGCGACCTTCTCGTCAGGGTGGACCTCGCTGTAGGCCAGGCGGGAGTGGTCGTCGACGGCGGAGTGGATGTAGTCGAAGCCCATGGCGGAGCGGGTTGCCCGGCCGGCCTGACGGCCCAGGGTCTTGTGGCCGCCGTCGGGGATCCGGCCGAGTTTCTTGACGTCGACGTGGATCAGCTCGCCTGGGCGGTCGCGTTCGTAGCGGCGGATCACGGTGCCGGTCGGGCGGTCGAGCCAGGAAAGCCGGTTCAGCCGGTGGCGGGTGAGGATCCGGTGCACAGTGGATGCGGGCAGTCCCACGATCGGGCCGATCCGGGCGGGCCCGAGCTTGCGGGTCCGCCGCAGGCCACAGACCCGCTCTTCCAGTGCGGCCGGTGTCCGGTGCGGGGTTGTGGCCGGTCTGCTGGGCCGGTCGGCCAGGCCCGCGTCGCCTTCGGTCTTCCAACGTCGGACCCATTTGTGGGCTGTGGGCCGGGATATGCCCATCTCGGCCGCCACATGCGCGACAGGACGGCCGGAACGGACACGTTCGACCAGCAGCCGCCTGCCGTGCATGGTCAGGCGGGCATTACGGTGGGACACGAAGACCTCCGTGCGTGGTGTGGAGCCTAGACACCTCCACCACACCGGAGGTCTTCGCCATGATCAAGACCAACCAGCGTTAACAACGCTCGTGATCAATACAGCTAGCACCTGACCCTGCCGGTATTTCGGCTGCGGGTGGTCCGTGGCTGGTCGCGCAGTTCCCCGCGCCCCTGGAAACAGCGGGCCGGGGCACCGCACGCCTAAGGTCGCCGCACCTCGAACTGGAAGCAGCCGTACTCCACGGCACGGACGTGCACCAGGGCGACCTCCGGGTCGGCGAAGGCCTCGTCGAGGGCCGCGTTGAAGGCCTCCGCCGCGGCCTGCGGGAACTCAAGGAGCTGCCCTCCGAGAATGTGCCCGTCCCCGCTGTAGCGCCGCAGGACCCGGACCGCTCCCGGCCGCGTGAAGGGGTAGCCCTCCGCCCCGGAGGGACCGTCGCACTCCTCCGCGTGGATGAAGACCGGCCCCTGCTCGTCGTAGGCGCCGGGCCTGGCCCAGTTCTCCGCGGCCCAGCGCCGCAGCGGGGCGTACGAGACCAGGGCCACCCGCTCTCCCGGCCGGATCGGCCGCAGGCAGCAGCGCAGGGGGTCGCCGCCCACGTGATCGGTGTACGGGACGCAGGGTCGCCCCGCGTCGTCGGTGTCGCGGAGCCGCTTGAGGACGGCGGGCTCGATGGGGCGTGCTGTGTAGATCGTCATGTCCCCAGCGTGGTCGCGCGAGGCCCTGTTCACCGGCGGAAAACGGCCATCGCGCTGTGTGCACCCTGCGTGCAAGGATGGCCGGAACGTCACGATCTGATGGAACTGAAGCATCTGAAGGAGATGACCGGGTGCCTGGCACGAATCTGACCCGTGAAGAGGCGCAGCGGCGGGCGGCCCTGCTCACCGTTGACTCGTACGAGATCGAGCTCGACCTGAGCGGCGCGCAGGAGGGCGGGACCTACCGGTCCGTCGCCACCGTGCGCTTCGATTCGGCCGAGGCCGGGGCGGAGACCTTCATCGACCTGGTCGCGCCGACCGTGCACGAGGTCGTCCTGAACGGGACCGCGCTGGACGCGGCCGCCGTGTTCCATGACAGCCGGATCGCCCTGGCCGGGCTCGAAGCGGGCCCGAACGTGCTGAGGGTGGTCGCGGACTGCGCGTACACCAACTCCGGCGAGGGCCTGCACCGCTTCGTGGACCCGGTGGACCAACAGGCCTATCTGTACACGCAGTTCGAGGTTCCGGACGCGCGCCGCGTGTTCGCCTCGTTCGAGCAGCCGGACCTGAAGGCGACCTTCCAGTTCACCGTGAAGGCGCCGACCGGCTGGACGGTGATCTCCAACTCGCCGACGCCGGAGCCCAAGGACGACCTCTGGGTCTTCGAGCCGACGCCGCGCATCTCCACGTACATCACCGCGCTGATCGTGGGCCCGTACCACTCGGTGCACTCCTCTTACGAAGGTCCGGCCGGGCAGACCGTGCCGCTGGGCATCTACTGCCGTCCCTCGCTCGCCGAGTTCCTCGACGCGGACGAGATCTTCGCGGTGACCCGGCAGGGCTTCGACTGGTTCCAGGAGAAGTTCGACTACGCCTACCCGTTCGCCAAGTACGACCAGCTCTTCGTGCCGGAGTTCAACGCGGGCGCGATGGAGAACGCGGGCGCGGTGACCTTCCGCGACCAGTACGTGTTCCGTTCGAAGGTGACGGACGCGGCGTACGAGCGCCGGGCCGAGACCATCCTGCACGAGCTGGCCCACATGTGGTTCGGCGACCTCGTGACGATGGAGTGGTGGAACGACCTGTGGCTGAACGAGTCGTTCGCCACCTACACCTCGGTCGCCTGCCAGGCCTACGCGCCGGGCTCGAAGTGGCCGAACGCGTGGACCACGTTCGCGAACTCCGAGAAGACCTGGGCCTACCGCCAGGACCAGCTGCCGTCCACGCACCCGATCATGGCCGAGATCAACGACCTGGAAGACGTCCTGGTCAACTTCGACGGCATCACGTACGCGAAGGGCGCCTCGGTCCTGAAGCAGCTCGTCGCCTATGTCGGCATGGACGAGTTCTTCCAGGGAGTGCAGGCGTACTTCAAGGCGCACGCGTTCGGCAACACGCGGTTGCCGGACCTGCTCGGCGCGCTGGAGAAGACGAGCGGCCGCGACCTGAAGACCTGGTCGAAGGCGTGGCTGGAGACGGCGGGCATCAACGTGCTGCGCCCCGAGATCGCCGTGGACGCCTCCGGGAACATCACGTCCCTCGCCGTCCTTCAGGAGGCCCCGGCGCTGCCGGCCGGCGCGAAGGGCGAGCCCACCCTGCGCCCGCACCGCATCGCGATCGGCTTCTACGACCTGGACGGTTCGGGCAAGCTGGTCCGTACGAACCGGTTCGAGCTGGACATCGCGGCGGCCGCCCGCACCGAGGTCGAGCTGCCCGCGGGCACGCCCCGCCCGGCGGTCATCCTCCTCAACGACGACGACCTGTCGTACGCGAAGGTCCGCCTCGACGAGGAGTCCCTGCGGTTCGTCACCGAGCACCTGGGCGACTTCGCCGAGTCGCTGCCGCGCGCGCTGTGCTGGGCCTCGGCCTGGGACATGACCCGCGACGGCGAACTCGCGACGCGCGACTACCTGGCGCTCGTCCTGTCGGGCATCGCCAAGGAGTCCGACATCGGTGTGGTGCAGTCCCTGCACCGCCAGGTGAAGCTGGCCATCGACCTGTACGCGGCGCCCGAGTGGCGCGACGCGGGCCTCAGCCAGTGGACGGAGGCGACGCTGGCGCACCTGCGCACCGCCGAGCCGGCCGGCGACCACCAGCTGGCCTGGGCCCGCGCCTTCGCGGCGACGGCGCGCACGCCGCAGCAACTCGACCTGCTCCAGGGCCTGTTGACGGGTACGGAGACCATCGAGGGCCTCGCCGTGGACACCGAGCTGCGCTGGGCGTTCGTGGAGCGGCTCGCGGCGACGGGCGTCTTCGACGAGCCGGACATCGCGGCGGAGCTGGAGCGCGACAGGACGGCCGCGGGCGAGCGCCACGCGGCGACCGCCCGGGCCGCGCGTCCGACGCCGGAGGCGAAGGCGGAGGCGTGGGCGTCGGTGGTGGAAGGCGACACGCTCCCGAATGCCGTCCAGGAAGCGGTAATCGGCGGCTTCGTCCAGACCGACCAGCGCGAACTGCTGGCCCCGTACTCGGCGAAGTTCTTCGACGCGGTCAAGGGCGTGTGGGAGTCCCGCTCGCACGAGATCGCCCAGCAGATCGCGGTGGGCCTGTACCCGTCCCTCCTGGTCTCCCGGGAAACCCTGGACGCGACGGACGCCTGGCTCGCCTCGGCCCAGCCGAACGCGTCCCTGCGCCGCCTGATCTCGGAGTCCCGCTCGGGCGTGGAGCGGGCGCTGCGGGCCCGGAAGGCGGACGCGGCGGCCGCGTAGCGGGGCGGGGGGGCGGTTCCCTGCGGGGCTGCCCCCCCAACCCCGCCCCTTCCCGACTGTGACACTCTGCGGCTCCGCCGCGTGGCTCCGGCGGTGGCTGTAACGGCAGAGGCGGCCTTTCCTGGGGCTGCGCCCCAACCCCCCGGCGGGGTTCCGCCCCTGCACCCCCGGGGCTCCGCCCCGAACCCCGCTCCTCAAACGCCGGAGGGGCTGATTTTGCCCACCATTCCGCCAGGGGAATCCCGGCGGCGCAGGGGGCGGAACCCCACGAGAGACGCACGGGGCGAAGCCCCCACCAGGAGTGCAGGGGGCGCAGCCCCCGGGAAACTCCCCTTCCCCACCCCCGACCGCCGGAGGCTTTAGGGAAGGGGCGGGGTGGGGAATGAAACCCGCCCGGCGGACGGGCGTCTGTGCGCAACCGTTCCGCCGGGCGGACGAGAGAGGGAGGGACCGGGGTCAGCCGGTCAGCTCTGCGTAGCGGTGGCGGAGTTCGGCCGCCCCCGCCGCCGTCAGCGCGCCGTGCAGCCGCATCCGGGCCACCCCGCCGTCCGGGAACGCGTCGAGGCGGACATGCGTCGCCACCGCCTGCGCCGGCAGGCGGAACCGGTGCAGCGTGTCGGGCTGCAGGCGCGTACGCGGGAGGATCTCGAACCACTCCCCCGTCTCCCCGTTGCGCCCGCTCAGCGCGACCCACCCCGCCGAGTTCCCCTTCAGGTACGCCGTGTCGATCTCGACCGCCCTGATCGCCCCCTGTGCGACCAGCCGGAAACGTACCCAGTCGTTGGTGTCGCGGACACGGCGACGACGGTTCTCCCAGCCGTCGTCCATCTTCCGCGACGTCCCCGGAAGGATGATCTGCGTCGGCGAGGAGTAGAACTTGTCGGACGCGTCCTCGTACGAACCGCCGTTGACGACCGCCACGAGGTCGATCGTGCCCAGCGTGTCCAGCCACTCCGGGTCCGGCACGACCTCGCCGTGCACGCGCAGGCGGGCCACGCCGCCGTCGGGGTGCTGGCAGAGCCGGACGTGGGTGTAACGGCGGCCCGTAGTGATGTCAAAACCGTTTTCGGCGTGGCCGCGCACCGGCGTCGGCGGGACGAGCTCGTCCCACTTCACGTCGTCGGCGAGCAGCTGCTCGGGGCTGGGCGAGCCCTCGACCGCCGTCGCCTGTACGGAGATTCGCTGCGGGTAGTTGCCGCGGAAGTGCGCCGTGTCGACGACGATCCCCTTGATCACGCCGGGGGCGCCGAGCCGTACGAGCGCCCAGTCGTGGTCCTCCGGCGCGGGGAAGACGTGATCGGCGTCCGCGCCGCGACGGCGGCGGGTCTCCCAGCCGTCCATGATCTTGCCCTTGTGTCCGAAGCGCTCCGGGTCGAACACGGCCCGCTCGCGGACGAGCAGGTTCTCGCGCTCGGCGAAGAACTCGTCGTTGGCGGCGATGACTCCGGCGCCGAGCCGGCGGTCCGCGAGGTCGACGAGCTCGGTGAACGCGAAGTCACCGGAGCGGTAGTCGGCGTACGGGTCGCCGCCTCCGTAGGGGGCGGCGTCGTTGGCGTGCGGGTCCGCCGCGGATGCGTGGTCGTTGATGTTCTCGGTGGCGTCGATGGCGGAAGTCATGACCCCGACTCTGGCCCACCCCACACCCCACGTCCATCGAAAGTTTCCGCACAGTCTGTTCAGCGATACTGAACACTCCTGGCAGCTTGTTGCCATCTCGGGGCGGGCCGCCCTCCCCCTGCCAGACTCCCGCCATGACCACGACCTCAGAGACCACCACCGCGGCGGCCGCGGGCACCTGGCAGCTCGGCGACCTGACCGTCAACCGGATCGGCTTCGGCGCGATGCGCCTGCCGCAGCAGGGCGCGGCGTTGCGCGCCGATGCCGTACCGAGCGATCGCGAACGGTCAATTGCCGTACTGCGCAAGGCAGTTGAACTCGGCGTCAACCACATCGACACCGCCGCGTTCTACTTCTCCCCGCTGCGATCCGCCAACGAGCTGATCGGCCGGGCCCTTGCCCCGTACGCGGACGATCTCGTCATCGCCACCAAGGTCGGGCCTGCCCGGGACCCCTCGGGCGAGTGGGGCGAGCACGCCAGGACGCCCGAGGCGCTGCGCGCGCAGGTCGAGGAGAACCTGCGCCAGCTCGGCCGCGACCACCTGGACGTGGTGAACCTGCGCATCGTCGGCACCGATTCGATCGCCGAGCGCTTCGGCGCGCTGGCCGAGCTGCGCGAGGCGGGCCTCATCCGGCACCTCGGCCTGTCCAACGTCGGCCCCGCGCACCTCGACGAGGCGCTGTCCATCGCGCCCGTCGTCTGTGTGCAGAACCCGTACGGCATCGGCGCGCCCGCGGCGCAGGAGGAGATGCTGCGGCTGTGCGGCGAGAAGGGGATCGCGTTCGTGCCGTTCTACGCGATCGCGGGGGCCGGGCGCGAGACGGGCGCGGGCGGCGCGGAGAGCGAGGAGGTCCTTGCCGTCGCGCGCGAGCGGGGCGTCAGCGCGGCGCAGGTCCGGCTCGCGTGGACGCTGCACCGCGGCCCGCACGTCCTGGCGATCCCCGGCACGGGCGACCCGTCCCACCTCGTGGACAACGTGGCGGCGGGCGCGCTGCGGCTCGGCGAGGACGAACTGGCCCGCCTGGACACCCCCTGACCAACAGGTCGCCTGACCAACAGGCCGCCTAACCAACCGGCCGTACGTTCGCGACCTCCCGCAGAGCGGCCAGCACCCGGGCCACCGCAGGCCCTTCCTCCGCGCCGCGCCGCACGGCGGCCACGACGTGCCGCCGAGGCTGATCCGCACTGAGTATCCGCGTGACCACGCCTCCACGGCGGTCCGCCGCGGCCATCCGGGGCACCAGGGCGACGCCCATCCCGGCCTCCACCATGGCCAGGATCGCGGTCCAGCCGGCCGCACTGTGCGCCTGTTCGGGGACGAATCCGGCCGCCTCGCAGGCCGCCGTGGTGATCTCCGACCAGGGCCCGCTGCCGCCGAAGATCCACGGCTCGTGCGCCAGGTCGGCGAGCCTGAGGCCCGGTTCGGCGGCGAGCGGGTGCCCGGTGGGCAGCGCCACGTCGAGCGGGTCGGTGAGCAGCGGAAGCAGCGCGAACTTCGGGTCGCGGGCGCTCGGCGCGTGGGCGGCGAGGGAGAGGGCGAGGTCCACGGCCCCGGCCGAGAGCAGCTCGTACGCCTCGGCCGCCTCGGCCTCCCGCACCCGTACCTCCAGGGCCGGATGGCTGCGGCGCAGCTGCTGCACGGCCGGTACGACGAGTGCGGGCACGGCGGTGGAGAACGCCCCGACCCGCACCTCACCCGCCTCTCCTTGCAGATAGCCCGCCAACTCGGCGTCCGCGCGCTCCAGTTGGGCGAAGACGGCCTCGGCGTGGCGCAGTACGAGATGGGCCGCGTCGGTGAGGCGGACCCGGCGGCCGTGCGCTTCGAGCAGCGTCACGCCGAGCTGTTTGGCGAGGTTGGACAGCTGCTGCGAGACCGCCGAGGGCGTCATCATGAGCACCTCGGCGGTCGCGGTCACGGTGCCCTGCTCGCGCAGGGTCCGCAGGATGTGCAGCTTCTTGATGTCCCACTCGCTCATGGGACGCAACATACCGGCGCCTCCCCGGGGCGCCTCACCTGCGGGATCCGAGGACGACCCCGCCGAGGATGAGCGCCATGCACACCAGCTGCGCCGGGCCCGTCGCCTCGCCGAGCAGAGGGTAGGAGAGCAGGGCCACGCAGACCGGCTGGAGGTAGTAGACGACTCCGGCGCGGGCGGCGCCGATCAGGGAGATCGCCTTGTTCCAGGCGAAGAAGGCGACGGCGGAGGAGAGCACACCGACATAGAGGAGCGGGCCGACGGTGCCCGGCGTCGCGGCGAAGCCGCCCTGGACCGCCAGGCTCGCTCCGTACACCGGAGCCAGCATGAGCGCGCCGAGCACGAAGGTGGTGAACAGGAAGGCGAGCGCGCCGAGTTCGGCCGGGCGGCGCTTCAGGAGCACGCTGTACGAAGTGAAGCTGAGGGCGGCCGCGACCATCCACAGGTCGCCGGGCGCGAGGTCGAGATCGAGCGAGCCCTTGCTGACCAGGAGCAGCACACCGGCCACGGCGACGAGCAGTCCGACGGTGCGGCGCGCACCGAGCCGGCCTCCGGTGAGGCGCTCGTGGACGGCCATCAGGACCGGCGACGCGGCCATGATCATGCCCATGTTGCCGGCCGAGGTGGAGGTTCCGGCCTGGTTGACGAGGGTGTTGTACACGGTGATGCCGAGCAGCGAAGCAAGCGCGAGGAAGCCCAAGTGGCGCCGGATCAGGGCGCGTTGACGCCAGGTCTCACGCACGGCGAACGGGGCGACCGCGGCGATGGCGATCAGCCAGCGCCAGAACGCGGCCTGGACCGGCGGAACCGAGTCGTGCAGGGCCCGGGAGGCGACGAAGCTCCCGGACCAGACGACCGTCGCGACGGCCGCGAAGACCAGGCCGAGCCCGGAGGCTCCGCCCGCCTTCTTGGCCGCGGTGGCGCGCGGTGCGCTGCGGACTCGGTCCAGGACGGTCACGATGACTCCGTTTCGGGGCGGCGGGTTCGGTGGGGCGCTTGATCCGACGCCGCGTGTGGCGCTTCACATGCCCCTTGATGTGTCCCTACCGTCGCACCGGGCGACTCGTCACGTCCATCGAAAGTTCCAGCTCTTTATCTTCAGTAGAACTGAATGATCGCGGGGACTTGGCGGGCCCCTCGGGGGTGACCTGGCCGGCCAGGGTGGCGCCGAAGGCGATGGCCATCCCGAGGAGTTGCACGGGGGCGAGGGCCTGGCCGAGTGCGGCCCAGCCGATGACGGCGGCGGTGAGCGGGGAGAGCGGGCCGAGGAAGGTGACGGAGGTCGCGGTCATGCGGCCGATGCCGCGGAACCAGAGCCAGTACGCGACGGCGGTGTTCACCAGGGCGAGGTAGACGTACCCGGCGATGTTGCGCCCGTCGAGCGCGGGCGGCGCACCCTCCACGAAGAAGGCGACCGGGGCTATGAGAAGCCCGCCCGCGGTGAGCTGCCAGCCGGTCAGGACCAGCGGTCCCACTCCCTCCGGCCGCCCCCAGCGCTTGGTGAACACGGTCCCGGCGGACATGCTCGCCGAGGAGCCGAGCGCGGCGATCACCCCGATCGCGTCGAAGGCGCCGGCCGCCTTGAGGACCACGAGGCTGACTCCGAGGGCGGCGGCGATGCCGGTGAGCAGAGTCCGCAGGGTGGGCTTCTCGCCGAGGAACAGGGCGGCGAGCCCCGCGACCCAGAGCGGCCCGACCGACCCGATGACGGCCGCCATGCCGCCGGGCAGCCGGTACGCGGAGAGGAAGAGCAGCGGGAAGAACGCCCCGATGTTGAGCGCCCCGAGCACGGCCGCCTTCCACCACCAGTCCTCTCTGGGCAGCCGTCTGGTCAGCGCGACCAGAGCGAGTCCTGCGGGCAGGGCCCGCATCATGCCGGTGAACAACGGGCGGTCCGCGGGGAGGAATTGGGTGGTGACGAAGTAGGTGGAGCCCCAGGAGACGGGGGCGAGGGCGGTGAGCCCGACGGTGACGAGCCGATTCTGGTTCATGTGACTTCCTGTCCGTTCCGTTCTGGTTGACGTGTCCCGCGGCCCTGGCAAACCCAGCGGGTGGGGGGTTGGGGTGGGGAGCGAATCAGCGTGCGGCGGCCGGCACCGCACCCCCCACCCCCCGCCCGGCGAAAGCAACCCGCACCGCCCCACCCGGCAGCACCCGCTCAAGGCGCACCACCACCCCCGCCGCCACCAGCGACGTACCGACGAGCAGCGCCCACGGCAACCGCCCGTCGACCGACATCAGCGCCGTGAAGAGCCACGGCGCGACCGCCGCCGACAGCGACCAGGACAGCTGGTACGCCGCCAAGTACCGCCCCCGGAGCGCCTCCGGCGCGGCCGCCACCGAGAGCGCCCCGGCGGACGGGCTGTGGACGAGTTCCCCCAGCGTGTACAGCGCGACGATGAGCAGCAGCGCCCCACCGAGCACGGCCCCCGAGCCGGGCCGGAACGTACCGAGCACGATCTGCGCGGCGAACGCGGCAGCGAAGAGGAGCGAGCCGAGCGCCGAGGAGCGGGTGCGCCGGGCGCCGCGGGACCGGACCCGCGCCGCGACCACGACCCCGCCCGCCGCGCACATCACCGTGTTGAGCGTGAACGCGGTGCCGGTGATGGCCTGGGGCCCGCGCAGCCAGGTGGTGATGTACAGCGGGAAGAGGACCGAAAGAGCCGAATAGCCCAGCGCGTTCAGGAAGTTGACGGCGGTGAGCCCGAGGAAGGGCCGGTCGGCGAAGACCTGCCGGTAGCCTGCGGCCGGCCGGGCCGCGCCCTCGACCGGCGCCCGCCGCTCGGCCCGTACGCCCCGCATGAGCAGGGCCGCGAGCGCGAAGCTGGCCGCGTTGAGCCAGGCCGCCGCGGTGAATCCGGCGTCCCCGGCGAACCCGACGACGAGCGAGGCGAGCAGCGAGCCGGCGCCGAGCCCGCCGTTGCGCAGGGCGCGCGAGGAGGCCTGGAGCCGGTCCCGGTCGGCGCCCTGGGCGACCTCGCCGAGCAGCGACTGCTGTACGGCGGGGAAGGCCCGGTCACCGAAGGCGGTGGCGAGTGCGACGGCGGCGAAGGCGGGGAGGGAGTGGGCGAAGGGGTAGAGCAGGAAGCCCGCGCCCCGCACCCCGTACAGCAGGAGCTGCACCCGTCTCGCCCCGTACCGGTCGACGGCGGCCCCGGCGAGCGGCAGCGCGCCGAGCCCGGCCAGCCCGACGACGGTGAGCACGAGTCCAACGGTGGCGAACGAGAGCCCGGTGACGTGGTGGAAGAACACCAGGCTGAACGGAACGTACATCCCGGAGCCGGTCGCGTCGACGGCCATGGCGACGAGCATCCGGCGCTCCCCGGCCATCCGGGCGGTGCGGGTACGGCGGCGGAACGTACGCATGGGGACTCCGGGGGCGCTCGGTGTTCACGGTGGTCGCTCGATGCGATTGCTCCATGCGATCGCTCGACGGAAAGTAGCTTACTCGTAAGCTACTTTGCGTCAAGCAACTTTCTTGCGCCCGACTGAACGCCCTCGGATACTGGGCCGCATGACAGCCGCGAAGACTCCCCCGGCCTCGACGCCGACCCCGACGCCCGCCGAGCCGCCGTCCGACGCCCCCTCGGACGCGGTGGACGCGATCACCGCTCAGTGGGCGGCGGTCCGCCCGGACCTCGAAACGGTGCCGATGGCGGTGTACGGCCGGATCTACCGGATCGCGCGCGCGATGGGCGAGCGGATTGACAAGGAGTACGCGAAGTTCGGCATCGGGCGGGGCGAGTTCGACGTCATCGCCACGCTGCGGCGCTCGGGCGAGCCGTACACGCTGTCGCCGCGACAGCTCTCGGCGACGCTGATGCTGACGACGGGGGGCATGACGGGGCGCCTCGACAAGCTGGAGAAGGCGGGGCTGCTGCGCCGCAGCCCCGACCCGACGGACCGCCGGGGCCTGCGGGTGACCCTCACGGAGAAGGGCCTGGCCCTGGTGGAGGAGTCGGTGACGGCCGGACTGGCCGTCCAGACCGAGCTTCTGAATTCGGCGCTGGACGAGGACGAGGCAGCTCAACTGTCGTCGCTGCTGCGGAAGTTGCTGGCGGCACACTGAGGGATCGGGGTGGCTGCCCGCGCCCCCGACAGGGATCGTCCTTGACCCTCACGTGGCGTCAGGCTGCATAGTCGGCGCCGTGGAGAAGCACCTGACCGTGGGACGCGTGGCCGAGTTGGCAGGCGTGAGCGTCCGCACGCTGCATCACTATGACGAGATCGGGCTCGTACGGCCGTCGGCGCGAACCGCGGCCGGGTACCGCGCCTACTCGGCGGGCGACGTGGAGCGACTGCGCGAGGTCCTGGCCTACCGGCGCCTGGGCTTCGGGCTGCGGGAGGTCGCGGACCTGGTCGACGACCCGTCCACCGACGCGGTCGCGCACCTCGGCCGGCTGCGCGGCCTGCTCCTTGAACGACGCGATCACGCCGACGCCATGGTGGCGGCCATCGACAGGGAACTCGCGGCACGAGCGAGGGGGCTGAAGGTGACACCGGAGGAACAACTGGAGATGCTCGGAGCACGGCTGTACGACGCGATCGGCGGCGCCTACACCGCGACACGGCGCACCGAGCCTCGCATCGCCGCGCAGATCTCGGACGCGCTCGGGGACGCGCGCACGGTGCTGAACGTCGGGGCCGGCACCGGCTCCTACGAGCCCTGTGACCGGCACGTGACCGCAGTGGAGCCGTCGGCGGTCATGCGGGCGCAGCGGCCTGCCGGGGCGGCGCCGTGCGTGGCCGCCGCCGCGGAGAGCCTGCCGTTCGAGGACCGGACCTTCGACGTCGCGATGGCCGTCTCCACCGTTCACCACTGGCGGGACCCGATGGCGGGGCTGCGCGAGATGCGGCGCGTGGCCCGCCGCGTCGTGGTGCTCACGTTCGACACCGACGAGCCCGGATGGCCGGACCGGTTCTGGCTGACCCGTGACTACCTGCCCGAGTTCGCCTCCCTCCTCGCGGACTTCCCCTCGCTGGCCGCGATGGCCGATGCGATCGGCGCCCGCGCCGAGCCGGTGCCCGTCCCGTGGGACTGCGCCGACGGCCTGTTCGAGGCGTACTGGCGCCGCCCGGCGGCCTATCTGGAGGATCACGTGCGCCGCGCGATGTCGGTATGGACGAGGGTCGGCCCGGAGGCCGAACAGCGGGCGGTACGAAGCCTCGGCGACGACCTCGCCTCCGGCCGCTGGGCCGAGCGCAACAGCGCCCTCACCGACTTGGCGGCGGCAGACCTCGGCCTCCGCCTGCTCGTGGCTTGAGCCGCGCCCCGGGACGGCCCGCCGGTCAGGTCCGGCGCCGAGGAGCCGGCGGACCTCAGCCCATATCCAGCCCGTCATGGGGCCTGGCCCGCACCCCCCCCCGGGTGAACGGCAAACACCCGCCCTCTCGCTCAGCCCTCGCAGGGGGCAGAACGGGCGGGCAGGTGGGAAAATCCGGCCGGCAGACCGGGCTACGCCTTCTTCGGCGCCTTCCGGGACTTGTCGAGCACCATCACCAGTCCGGCGATGATCGCGAACAGCGCGATCGGCGCGACCACGAACAGACCGATCGTGTCGATCACGCTCAGGCCGGGCCCCGGGTCGTCGCCGTCGTCGCGCGTGAGCGCAAGCGCGGGGGACGACATGAGCAGCATCATCAGCGTCGTACCGGCTGCTACGGCGCCGGCGCGCAGGGCGTTCTTCTTGTCCACGGTGCAAACGTAGCGAACGCCTAAGCGGGCCGCGCGCCCGGGGGTGCTGTACGGGGAAAGACCCGCATCAGCGCGTGCAGCCGCGGCGAGGCCACGATCGCCTCCAGGGCCATCGGCTGCCCGTCCGGGCCCGCCACCGGGAGGCGCCAGTTCGGGTACTCGTCCCACGTGCCCGGCAGGTTCTGCGGTCTGCGGTCACCCACCGCGTCCGGCAGCCACACGCCCACCATCCGGGCCGGGGTGCGCAGCAGGAAGCCGTAGATCGCGCGGATCTCCGCCTCCTCGTCGCCGGGGGCGTCCGGCAGCAGGCCCAGGCGTTCGAGGTAGCCGAGCCACTCGGACACCTCCGCGCGGGCCGCGTGCTGCTCCTGGGCGAGCGGGGTCGCGAGGAGGCCGAGGCGGTGGCGGAGCTGGACGTGTTCGCCGGTGAGGCGGGCCGCCGTGGACGGCAGGTCGTGGGTGGTGGCGGTGGCCACGCAGGCCGGCCGCCAGTCCTCCGGGGCCAGCGGCAGCCCCGTACCCGTCCAGTCGCGCTCGAACCACAGGACCGAGGTGCCGAGGACGCCCCGCTCGGCCAGCGCCTCGCGTACGCCCGGCTCCACCGTGCCCAGGTCCTCCCCTATGACGACCGCGCCCGCGCGGTGCGCCTCCAGGGCGAGGACGGCGAGCATCGCCTCCGCGTCGTAGTGGACGTACGTGCCGTCCGTCGGCGGATGCCCCTCGGGCACCCACCAGAGGCGGAACAGACCCATCACGTGGTCGATGCGCAGGGCGCCCGCGTGGCGGAGGAGGCCCTGGAGCAGGCCGCGGTACGGGGCGTAACCGCTGGCGGCGAGGACGTCGGGGCGCCAGGGCGGCAGGCCCCAGTCCTGGCCGCGCGCATTGAAGGCGTCCGGGGGCGCGCCGATGGACATGCCGGGTGCGAAGGCGTCCTGCTGGGCCCAGGCGTCGGCGCCCTCGGGGTGTGCGCCGACCGCGAGGTCGTGGACGAGGCCGACCGGCATGCCGGCCTCGCGGGCGGCGCGCTGGGCCGCGGCGAGCTGGGTGTCGGTCAGCCAGGCGAGCCAGGTGTGGAAGTCGACGCGGTCGATGAGCTCGCGGCGGGCGCGGGCGGTCGCGGCGGATCTCGGGTCGCGCAGCCCCTCGGGCCAGCGCCGCCAGTGCGGCCCGTACCGCTCGGCGAGCGCGCACCAGGTGGCGTGGTCCTCCAGGGCCTGGCCCTGCCCGGCGAGGAAGTCGCAGTACGCGGCCCGGCGCCCGGGCCCGAGCGGCACCCGGTGCAGGATGGTGAGGGCCTCGCGCTTGAGCTCCCACACGGCGTCCCGGTCGATCAACTCCCCCTTGGCGAGGACCTGTTGGCGCAGGGCGGAGGCGCGGACGGCCAGCTCGTCGAGTCCGGCGCGCTCGGTGGCGTACGCGTACTCGGGGATGTCCTCGATGCGCAGGTGTACGGGGTCGGGGAAGCGGCGCGAGGAGGGACGGTAGGGGGACGGGTCGGTCGGGGCGCCGGGCACGGCCGCGTGCAGCGGGTTGACCTGCACGAATCCGGAGCCGACCGTGCGGCCCGACCAGCTCGCGAGCTCCGCGAGGTCACCGAGGTCGCCCATGCCCCAGGAGCGGCTGGAGAGCAGCGAGTAGAGCTGGACGAGGAAGCCGTGGGTCCGGGACGGGGGCTGCGGCACGCCCTCCGGCGCGACGATCAGCGTCGCGGACGCCGTACGGCCGTCCCGGTGGCGCACGTCCAACTGGTGCACGCCCAGCGGGAGTTGACCGACCGGGGTGCCGATCACCGTCAGCCCGTCCGGCAGGCCCGGCACCGGTCCGTCGCCCCAGCGCACCAGCGTCGGGGGCAGCAGGCGGTCCGCCTCGGCGGCTTCGGCGGCGGCCAGGGCCCGGCGCAGCGCGGCCGGGGTCGACGCGTCCACGCCGAGTGCGGCGAGGACGGCGACCACCGTGGCGTCCGGCACGTCGACGGTGACGCCCGCCGACGGGGAGTACGACGTGGCCACGCCGTGCCGGGCGGCGAGCCGGGCCAGGGTCATGGCCTCAGAATCCCTCGGCGGCGGCCACCGGCGTGGGCTCGCTGGTCAGCGGGGCGGTCTCGGCCATCGGGGGTTCACTGATCAGGGGCTCGGCGTCGGCCATGGGCGGCTCGCTGGTCAGCGGCTGCTCGGGGGCGGTGGCGACCACGGGGGCCTCCGGATTCGATGGGGGGCAGGGACAGAGGTGCCCTACCCCCTGGGCGGCCCGCCAGACGTATCGCCGCTCACAAGCTCGTACCGCGTGCATCGCACCAGGCATATCAGACAGATCGGCCACGCGCATTGACACCCTCGGCAGACGGGTGGTGGGCTCGTGGCTCACGCAGTGCCAGGTGAGGAGTGGCCCGTGCAGCTCGGTCGCGGCAAGAGGGCGACGACGCTTGCGATCGCCGTGATAGGCGGCCTGATCGGTGCCGCACCCGGCGCCCTCGCCACCCCGGCCGGACCCGCCCTCACCGCTTCCGATCCGGCCCTGGACGCGGGCCCGCTGCCCGAGGTGTGGCCTCGGCCGCAGTCCCTGAAGCCCGCCGGGTCGCCGGTCGGTCTCGGCGGCGAGGCGGTGCTCCTCGCGGACCCGGGCGCCGATCCGTACGCCGTGCAGGCCGTGGCGGATCTCCTGAAGGCGGCCGGGGTGCGCACCCTGCACCGTCAACTGCCGGGCGGCGGACCGGTGTTCAGGCTCGGCGGGCCCGGTGCCGATGACGCGCTGCGGGCGCTGCGGGTGCCCGCGCGGGGTGACCTGCCGGCCGGCGGCTACCGGATCGGGGTCGGCCGGGTTGCCGGGCGGGACACGGTGGCGCTCGACGGGGTGGGCGACGACGGCCTCTTCCACGCCGCGCAGACGCTGCGCCAGCTGCTCGGCAAGGACAGGCACGGGGACGGGCGCATCCCGGGTCTCGCGCTGCGCGACTGGCCGGGCACGGCCGTGCGCGGCACCGCCGAGGGCTTCTACGGCCAGTCCTGGAGCCTCGAACAGCGCCTGGACCAGCTGGATTTCATGGGCCGCACCAAGCAGAACCGTTACCTGTACGCGCCGGGCGACGACCCTTACCGCCAGGCCCAGTGGCGCGACCCGTACCCCGCCGGGCAGCGCGACGCCTTCCGGGCGCTGGCCGGCCGGGCGGCCCGCAACCATGTGACGCTGGCGTGGGCGGTGACGCCCGGACAGGAGCTGTGCCTGTCCTCGGACGCCGATGTCGCCGGGCTGAACCGCAAGTTCGACGCGATGTGGGCGCTCGGGGTGCGGGCGTTCCAGCTGCAGTTCCAGGACGTCTCGTACAGCGAGTGGCACTGCGGCGCGGATGCGGAAACGTTCGGCTCGGGGCCCGAGGCCGCGGCCGGGGCGCATGCCCGGGTCGCGAACGCCGTCGCCGCGCATCTGGCCGCGGCCCACCCCGGGTCCGAGCCGCTGTCGCTGATGCCGACCGAGTACTACCAGGACGGTGCGACGCGATACCGCGGGGCGCTGGCGGCCTCGCTCGCTCCGGGCGTGCAGGTCGCCTGGACCGGGGTCGGGGTCGTGCCGCGCACCATCAGCGGCTCCCAACTCGCGGACACCCGGGCCGTGTTGGGCCATCAGCTCGTCACGATGGACAACTACCCGGTCAACGACTACGCGCCGGGCCGGATCTTCCTCGGTCCGTACACCGGCCGCGAGCCGGGCGTCGCGGCGGGCTCGGCGGCGCTGCTCGCCAACGCGATGGCGCAGCCCGCCGCGTCCCGCATCCCGCTGTTCACGGCCGCCGACTTCGCGTGGAACCCGCAGGGCTACCAGCCGCAGGAGTCCTGGCGGGCCGCCGTCGCGGACCTGGCGGGCGGCGATCTGGAGGCCCGCGAGGCGCTCACGGCCCTCGCGGGCAACGACTCCTCGTCGGTGCTCGGGGGCCCCGAGTCGGCGTATCTGCGCCCGCTCATGGACGCCTTCTGGAGTGCGCGTACGGGCCCGGACGCGGCGGCGCGCGATCGTGCGGCCAAGGCGCTGCGGGCCGCGTTCACGGTGATGCGGCAGGCCCCGCAGCGCCTCGCGAATGCCGCGGTGGGCGGTGAACTGGGGCCCTGGATCGACCAGTTGGCACGCTACGGGCAGGCCGGTGAGCTGGCCGTCGATCTGCTCCAGGCCCAGTCGGCGGGGGACGGCGCGGCGGCCTGGCGGGCCTCGCTGGCCCTGGCGCCGGTGCGCGAGACGGCCGCTCGGGCTCCGGTCACCGTCGGCAACGGCGTGCTCGGCGCGTTCCTGGACCGGGCGGTGCGGGAGGCCGACGCGTGGACGGGCGCGGACCATCCGGCGGCGAACGTCACCGAGGCGCCGGACACCTACACGGTCGGGCTCGGCGGCGGCCGCCCGGTCCAGGCGCTGACCGTGATGACGAAGCCGGGCACCACGGGCGAGGTCCAGGCGCACATCCCGGGCGACGAGTGGCGCACCCTGGGCCCCCTCGATGCCTCCGGGTGGACGCAGATCGCGGCGAACGGCGTACGGGCCGACGCGGTGCGGGTGGCCGGCGGCTCGTCGGGGGTGGATCGCCTGGTGCCCTGGTACGCGGACCGGCCGCGGGCCCATCTGGCCCTGGACCACGCCGCGACGGACGCCGAGATCGGCGGGGCGGCGCGGCGCGTCACGGCCTCGGTGGCGGCGATGGGGCCCGAGGACGTGCGGGGCGCGCTGACCGCGAAGCCGCCGCGGGGCATCGCGGTGCGGCTCCCTGGGGACACGACGGTGGCCCGCGGCACGAGCGCCGGCGTCCCGGTCGAGGTGAGCGTCGCGAAGGGCACACCCGCGGGCGAGTACGAGGTGCCGCTGTCCTTCGCGGGCCAGGAGACCACCCTGACCGTGCGGGCCTACCCGCGCACCGGCGGCCCCGACCTGATCGCGGGCTCGAAGGCGGCCTCGTCCGGGGACGCGGACCCGTCCTTCCCGGCCCGCGCGGCGGCCGACGGCGACCCGGCGACCCGCTGGACCTCGCTCCCCGACGACGCCGCCTGGTGGCAGGCCGAGCTCGCCGCTCCCGCCCGGGTCGGCCTGGTGGTGCTCCAGTGGCAGGGCGCCGGTGCCGCGCGCTACGAGGTGCAGGTGTCGTCGGACGGGCGTAGCTGGCGTACGGCAGCGGCCGTAGGCGCCGGGAAGGGCGGGCGTGAGGCCGTCCACCTGGACGCGAAGGACGCCCGCTTCATCCGGGTCCAGGGGATGCGGCGGGCGTCGTCGTCCGGCTATTCGCTGTGGTCGGCCGAGGCATACGCCGTGACGGAGACTCCGTAGCCCGTTGAGGAGACTCCCGTAGCCCCTCGATACGACAGGGCCCGGATCGCGTCAGGCGGAAATGCCGTCGATCCGGGCCAGGGCGTCGTCCGCGCCGAAGGGTTGGAGGTAGGGCAGCCAGCGCGGGTCGCGGTGCCCCGTGCCGATGATCCGCCAGGCGAGGCCGGTGGGCGGGGCGGGCTGGTGGCGAAGGCGCCAGCCGAGCTCCATGAGGTGGCGGTCCGCCTTGACGTGGTTGCAGCGCCGGCACGCGGCGACCACGTTCTCCCAGGCGTGCTGGCCGCCGCGGCTGCGCGGGATGACGTGGTCGACGCTGGTTGCGACGCCACCGCAGTACATACAGCGGCCGCCGTCCCGGGCGAACAGGGCACGGCGGGTCAGCGGAACGGGCCCCCGGTAGGGGACCCGTACGAATCTCTTGAGCCGGACGACGCTGGGCGCCGCGACGGCACGGGTCGCGCTATGCATGAAGGCGCCGGACTCCTCAAGGCTGACGGCCTTGTTTTCGAGGACGAGGACGAGCGCGCGGCGAAGCGGTACGACGCCGAGGGGCTCGTACGACGCATTGAGGACCAGGACATGCGGCACGGGTGCCTCCTATTACGCCGGCGGCGCGTGGCTCGCGCCGGGACGATCTGCTCTCCAGTCTCTCCTCATGGCTGGTCGAAGCGCCACCACGTCCAGGTAACGGGCTCGAAGTGTTTTCGACCACACTCCCTACTTTCCCAGGCGCAGCGCCCTTCTCCCTCGAACACGTCAACGGAGCACAGCTCTTGCCCCGTTAGTGTGGTGGGTCTGCCACCGCCTTTGTGGCACCGCAACGCTGGAGGTTCCTGCCGTGAACTGGTCCGCCGTCCTGGCCGACGGATCGCCGCCGCCCACACCCGCGACGCTCCAAGACGCCCAGAAGTCGGCCACGGAGGCCGCGGGCTGGGTGGAGCAGAACTGGTCGACCTGGCTGTACGTCGGATTCCGCATCCTCCTGATCATCGTCATCGCGTCGGTCCTGAGAGTCCTTGTCCGCCGGGCGCTGACCAAGCTCATAGAACGGATGAACCGCAGCGCCCAGGCGGTGGAGGGCACCGCGCTCGGCGGCCTGCTCGTGAACGCCGAGCGGCGCCGCCAGCGCTCGGAGGCCATCGGCTCGGTGCTGCGCTCGGTGGCGTCGTTCCTGATCCTGGGCACGGCCGCCCTGATGGTGCTCGGCGTCCTGAACATCGACCTGGCCCCGCTGCTCGCCTCGGCGGGTGTGGCGGGCGTGGCGATCGGTTTCGGCGCCCGCAACCTGGTCACGGACTTCCTGTCCGGCGTGTTCATGATCCTGGAGGACCAGTACGGCGTCGGCGACTCCATCGACGCGGGCGTTGCCTCCGGCGAGGTGATCGAGGTCGGCCTGCGCGTGACGAAGCTGCGCGGTGCGGACGGCGAGATCTGGTACGTCCGCAACGGCGAGATCAAGCGCATCGGCAACCTGTCCCAGGGCTGGGCGACGGCCGGGGTGGACGTCCGGGTCCGCGCGAGTGAGGACCTGGAGCGGCTGCGTGCGGTGATCGACGAGGCGGCCGAGTCCATGGCGAAGGAAGAGCCGTGGAACGAGCGTCTGTGGGGCCCGGTGGAGATCCTCGGCCTCGACGAGGTGCTCCTGGACTCGATGGTGGTCCGTGTCTCGGCGAAGACCATGCCGGGCAAGGCGCTGAGCGTGGAGCGGGAGCTGCGCTGGCGGATCAAGGTGGCCCTGGACGCGGCGGGCATCCGCATCGTGGGCGGCCTGCCGCTCGCGGAGGAGCCGACGGCATCGGACCCCTCGGCCGCAGTGGCCGCCCCCTCGGCCCTGTCCAACCCGACGTCCCCGCAGTCGCTGGCGACTACGCCGATTCCGAACCCGAATCTGGCGAAGTAAGCGAGAACCCCCCGAGGGGCGCCCCGCCGGACACCGCTCCGCAGGGCGCCCCTCGGGCGTCCGCAGGTAACGCTTCGGCAGTCGCCAAGGCCCAGGCCATTGACGGGCCACCCGCCCGCGCCCTACGTTTCCCCCATCAAATAGGAAACTTTCCTAACAGTGACATAGGGAAGCAGCGCCCGAAGGGCAGGGGGATCTGTCGTGGCCGGTAGTACTACCCCGGGGACTCCGCGCGTACTCCGCGCCATGAACGACCGGGCCGCTCTCGACCTGCTTCTGGAGCACGGGCCGCTCTCGCGGACCCGGATCGGCAAGCTCACCGGGCTCTCCAAGCCGACCGCCTCGCAGCTGCTCGCCCGGCTCCAGGCCGCCGGGCTCGTCATCGCCACCGGGACGACCGCGGGCCGCCCGGGGCCCAACGCCCAGCTGTACTCCGTCAACGCGACTTCCGCCTACGTAGCGGGACTTGACGTCACCCCGGAGCGGATTCGCGCCGCCGTCGCCGATGTGGCGGGCAGCGTCGTCGGGGAGTTCGAGGTCGCCACCCCCGGGCGGCGCGCCGAGTCCGTGGTGCGGCAGGTGACCGACGCCCTGGACGGGGCGGTCAAGGCGGCCGGGCTCGCGCGGGCCGATGTGCACCGGGTCGTCATCGGCACCCCGGGCGCCTTCGACCCCGGCACCGGCCGGCTGCGCTACGCCTCCCACCTGCCGGGCTGGCACTCCCCCACGCTGCTCGACGAGCTGGCCGCGGCCCTGCCGATGCCCGTCGAGTACGAGAACGACGTGAACCTCGCCGCGATCGCCGAGCAGCGCCTGGGCGCGGCCCGCGGCCACGACGACTTCGTGCTCCTGTGGAACGAGGGCGGGCTCGGTGCCGCACTCGTCATCGGCGGCCGGCTGCACCGCGGGTTCACCGGCGGCGCGGGCGAGGTCGGCTTCCTGCCGGTGCCGGGCGCTCCCCTCGTACGCCATGTCACCAAGGCGAACTCGGGCGGCTTCCAGGAGCTGGCCGGCGGGCAGGCGCTGCCCCGGCTCGCCCGGGAGCTCGGGGTCGGCAACATCCCCGGCGGGTCCGTCAACGAGGTGGCCGCCGCCTTGATCGTCCGGGGTGCGCAGGCCGGGCAGGGGCCCGAGCGAGAGCTTCTCCGCGCCTTCGCCACCGGGCTCGCGACCGGGCTCGCCTCCATGGTCGCCGTGCTCGACCCCGAGCTCGTCGTGCTGTCCGGCGCCCTGATCGCCGCCGGGGGCGAGCCGCTGCGCGAGCTCGTCCAGACCGAACTCGGCGAGCTGGCCGCCTCCCGGCCCCGGCTCGTCATCGGCGAGGTGGACCGACTCCCCGTACTGCGGGGCGCGTTGGAGGCCGCTCTCGCCACCACGCGCGACGAAGTCTTCGACACCACACGCTGAACCGCCCTTCCCCCCTCACCCCCTCAGCCCTCTTCGGGAGACACCGCCATGCCCAGAATCCGCCGGAAGTCGGCCGCCGCCCTGGCCGCGACCGCCTCCATAGCCCTGTTCGCCTCCGCCTGTACGGGCCAGAGCAACTCCAGCGCGAGCGACGACGCGTCCAAGGACACGACGATCACCTTCTGGCACGGCTGGAGCGCCCCCAACGAGGTCAAGGCCATCCAGGCCGACGTGGACGCCTTCCAGGCGGCGCACCCCAACATCCACGTCAAGGTCGTCGGCAACATCAACGACGACAAGATCAACCAGGCGCTGCGCGCGGGCGGCTCCAGCGCCCCGGACGTGGTGTCGTCCTTCACCACGAACAACGTCGGCAAGTTCTGCTCGTCCAACGCCTTCGTCGACCTCGCCCCGTTCCTGAAGAAGGACGGCATCGACCCGGCGAAGACGTTCCCCAAGACCATGAACGAGTACACCCAGTTCCAGGGCAGGCGCTGCGCCCTGCCGCTGCTCGGCGACTCCTACGCGCTCTACTACAACAAGGACGCCTTCAAGGCGGCCGGGATCACCGACCCGCCGAAGACCTGGTCACAGTTCGCGGCGGACGCCAAGAAGCTGACGAAGCCCAAGGGCGACTCGTACGAGCAGCTCGGCTTCATGCCGAACTACCACGCCTACGAGACGACGACCGAGCACTACCTCGCGCAGTGGTCGCCGACGTACTTCGACGCGAGCGGCAAGTCGAACATCGCCAAGGACCCGGCCTTCGAGAAGGGCCTCGCCTTCCAGAAGCAGCTCGTCGACGACCTGGGCGGCTTCACCAGGCTGGAGAAGTACCGCTCGTCGTTCGGCGAGGAGTACGGCGACACGAACCCGTTCAACACCGGCCAGCTCGCGATGTCGATGGACGGCGAGTGGCGGCTCGGCATGGCGATGGACAGCAAGCCCAAGTTCGAGATCGGCGTTGCCCCGCTGCCCGTCCCCGACGACCAGGCGGGCACGTGGGGCAAGGGCTATCTGACCGGCACCATCGCGGGCATCGCAGCGACCTCGAAGAAGCAGAACGCGGCCTGGGAACTGGTCAAGTTCATGACCACCAGCACCGACGCGGTGGTCAACTTCGCCAACGCCATCCACAACGTGCCGTCCACCTTCGACGCCCTCAAGTCACCCAAGCTCCAGGCCGACCCGCGCTTCAAGACGTTCCTGGACATCGCGCAGAACCCGAACTCCACCACCAGCCCGGCCTCCGTCAACGGCGGCCAGTACCTGGTGTCGCTGCAGAACCTCGGCTACGACATCGAGAGCGGCAAGCAGGGCGACATCAAGGCGGGGCTCGCCAGGACCGCCCAGGAGATCGACGCCGCGATCGCGCAGGCGAAGTAGCCCTGCCATGAGCACGACGTACACACTGCGCGCCAAGCACCGCCGGTCGATGCTGCGGACCCTGGCGTTCCTGTCGCCCTGGCTGATCGGCTTCAGCGTCTTCTTCGCCTACCCGCTGATCTCCACGGTCTATTTCTCCTTCACCCACTACGACGGCTTCGGCGCGGCCACCTTCAACGGCCTCAAGAACTGGTCGTACGTCTTCAGCGACTACCCGCTGTTCTGGCCGGCACTGCGCAACACGCTGTGGCTGGTGATCGTGATGGTCGCCTGCCGGGTGGTGTTCGGGCTCGGCGTGGGCCTGCTCATCACCAAGATCAAGACGGGTGCGGGCGTCTTCCGCACCCTGTTCTACCTGCCCTACCTCGCCCCGCCGGTCGCGGCCACCCTGGGCTTCGTCTTCCTGCTCAACCCCGGTACCGGGCCGGTCAATTCGCTCCTCGGCGATCTGGGCATCCCGGCCCCGAACTGGTTCACCGACCCGTCCTGGTCCAAGCCCGCGCTCACCCTGCTCGCGGTGTGGGGCGTCGGCGACCTGATGGTCATCTTCATGGCCGCGCTGCTCGACGTGCCGAAGGAGCAGTACGAGGCCGCCGAGCTGGACGGGGCCTCGGCCTGGCAGCGGTTCCGCTATGTCACCCTGCCGAACATCTCGCCCATCGTGATGTTCGCCGTGGTCACCGGGATCATCCAGGCGATGCAGAGCTACACCCAGCCACTGGTGGCGGGCAAAGTCGCCTCCGGCATCATCGGCAACTCGGGCCAGCAGTTCGAGCCCGGCTACCCCGACAAGTCGACGCTGACGCTGCCCCAGCTCGTCTACAACCTGGGTTTCCAACGCTTCGACTACGGCTCCGCGTGCGTGGTCGCCCTCGTCCTGTTCGCCCTCTCCATGGTCTTCACGGCGCTGCTCATGAAGCGCCGCGGCGGACTCATCCAGGCTGGTGAGTGACATGACGTACGCCCTCGACGCAACCGAGGCCAAAGCCACCACCCCGGCGGCCGGGGTGGCCCGCCGCAAGGCCCTGCTCCAGTGGATCGCCGTGCACTCGCTCGGGGTGGCGGCCGCGCTGTTCTTCGTGCTGCCCTTCGTCTTCCTGCTGCTGACCTCGCTGATGGACAACCAGCAGACCCTCACCCGGGACCTGGTACCGCACCACTGGGCGTGGTCCAACTACCGCAAGGTGTGGGACACCCCGGGCTTTCTGACCTGGTGGAAGAACACCCTGCTCTACGCCGGACTCGGCACCGTGCTCAGCGTGGTCTCGTCGGTGCCGGTGGCCTACGCGCTGGCCAAGTTCCGCTTCCGCGGCCGCAATCTGTCGCTGATGCTGGTCATCTCGATGATGATGCTGCCGCCCCAGGTGATCATCATCCCGATGTATCTGTTCTGGGCGAAGCAGCTGGACCTGTCCGGCACGCTGTGGCCGCTGATCATCCCGCTGGCGTTCGGCGACGCGTTCACCATCTTCCTGCTGCGCCAGTTCCTGATGACCATCCCGAACGAGTACCTGGACGCCGCGAAGGTCGACGGGTGCGGGGAGCTGCGCACCCTCGTCAAGGTGGTGCTTCCGATGGCGCGCCCCGGCATCGCCGCCGTCGCGCTCTTCCAGTTCTTCTACGCCTGGAACGACTACTTCGGACCGCAGATCTACGCGTCCGACACGCCGGGCTCCTGGACGCTGAGCTACGGCCTGGAGTCCTTCAAGGGCGCGCACCATACCGACTGGAACCTGACCATGGCCGCGACCGTACTGGTCATGGCCCCCGTGATCCTCGTCTTCTTCTTCGCACAGAAGGCCTTCGTCGAGGGCGTCACGCTGACCGGAGTGAAAGGCTGAGTGAGAGCTGACATGAAGCTGGCTGTAGTGGGCGGGGGGTCCACCTACACCCCCGAACTGATCGACGGCTTCGCCCGGTTGCGGGACACCCTGCCGATCAGTGAGCTCGTCCTGATCGACCCGGCGGCCGACCGCCTGGACCTGGTGGGCGGGCTCGCCCGGCGCATCTTCGCCAAGCAGGGTCACCCGGGGGAGATCGTCACCACCTCGGACCTGGACGCGGGCGTCGAGGGCGCGGACGCGGTGCTGCTCCAACTGCGCGTCGGCGGCCAGGCCGCCCGCCAGCAGGACGAGACCTGGCCGCTCGAATGCGGCTGTGTCGGCCAGGAGACCACGGGCGCGGGCGGCCTCGCCAAGGCGCTGCGGACCGTGCCGGTCGTCCTCGACATCGCCGAGCGCGTCCGCCGTACGAACCCGGACGCCTGGATCATCGACTTCACCAACCCGGTGGGCATCGTGACCCGCGCCCTGCTCCAGGCCGGGCACAAGGCGGTCGGGCTGTGCAACGTGGCCATCGGCCTCCAGCGCAAGTTCGCGGCCCTGCTCCAGGTGACGCCCGCCGAGGTCCACCTGGACCACGTCGGCCTCAACCATCTGACGTGGGAGCTCGGGGTGCGGCTCGGCGGGCCCCAGGGCGGCAACGTCCTGCCGAAGCTGCTCGCCGAGCACGGCGACACCATCGCCGACGACCTGCGCCTGCCGCGCCAGGTACTCGACCGGCTCGGCGTCGTCCCCTCGTACTACCTGCGGTACTTCTACGCGCACGACGAGGTGGTGCGCGAGCTCGGCACCAAGCCGTCGCGGGCCGCCGAAGTGGCCGCCATGGAACGGGAGTTGCTCGCGATGTACGGCGACCCGGCGCTCGACGAGAAGCCCGAGCTGCTCGCCAAGCGCGGCGGCGCCTTCTACTCGGAGGCAGCCGTCGACCTCGCGGCATCCCTGCTCGGCAACGGCGGAAGCCCCGTCCAGGTCGTCAACACGTACAACAACGGAACGCTGCCCTTCCTCGCCGACGACGCCGTCATCGAGGTGCCGGCCCGGGTGGACGGCACGGGCGCGGTCCCGCTGCCGGTGCCCGAACTCGACCCGCTGTACGCCGGGTTGATCGCACACGTCACCGCGTACGAGGACCTCGCCCTGGAGGCCGCCCTGCGCGGCGGGCGCGACCGGGTGTTCCGGGCGCTGCTCGCGCACCCTCTGGTCGGGCAGTACGCATACGCCGACGGGCTCACCGACCGGCTGATCGAGCACAACCGGGAGCACCTCGCGTGGGCATGAGTGTGCTGGCGATCGACGCCGGCAACAGCAAGACCGATGTGGCACTGATCGGTGCGGACGGAACGGTGCTCGGCAGCGCCAGGGGCGGCGGGTTCCGGCCGCCGTCGGTGGGCGTCGAGGTGGCCCTGCACATGCTGGCCACCACGGTGGAGGAGGCCTACCTCTCCTCGCACCGGGCCGAACCGCTGCGGGTCGAGCACGTCTCGGCGTGCCTGGCCAACGCCGATCTGCCCGTCGAGGAAAGGGAGTTGGCGGCTGCCATCGAAGCCCGCGGCTGGGGGGACTCCGTGCGGGTGCACAACGACACCTTCGCGATCCTGCGCGCCGGGCTGCCCCCCGGCGCCGAGCCGCGCGGGGTCGCGGTGGTGTGCGGCGCGGGCATCAACTGCGTCGGCATGACCCCGGACGGGCGCACCGCCCGCTTCCCCGCGATCGGGAAGATCTCCGGCGACTGGGGCGGGGGCGGCGGGCTCGCCGAGGAGGCGCTGTTCTTCGCGGCGCGCGCCGAGGACGGCCGCGGCGGCCCGACCGCGCTCGCGGCGGCCCTGCCCGACCACTTCGGGCTCTCCTCCATGCACGAGCTGATCGAGGCGCTGCACCTGGAGAAGATCCCGGCCGTGCGCAGGCACGAGCTGAGCCCGGTCCTGTTCGAGGTCGCGGCGGCCGGGGACCCGGTGGCGCGCTCCCTCGTCGAGCGGCAGGCCGAGGAGATCGTGGCCCTCGCCACGGTCGCCCTGGACCGGCTCGGCCTCCTGGAGGTGGAGACGCCGGTGCTGCTCGGCGGGAGCGTGCTCGCGGCCCGGCATCCCCAACTGGACGACGGGGTAAGGGAGTTGCTGGCTGTCCTGGCCCCCAAGGCGGTGCCCCGGGTGGTGACCACGTCGCCCGTGCTCGGCGCGGGACTTCTGGGCCTGGACCACATCTCCGCGCCCGACGGGGTCTACGCGCGGCTGCGCGCCCAGTACGTGCGGTAGCGATCCGGGCGGGTCCCTGTGGAACCGAACGGATCGCCGACGCGTATACATGGTGGGGACGTGGGGCAGGGGGCCAAGGGGTGCCGGACACCCCCCAGGGGCGCGGTACGACAGGTAACAAGATCCAGACAACCCTGGATGGTTGTCGGTCCCTGCGGCCATACTGCCTAGGCAGCGACCGAGGGGGAGGTCAGGTGGCGAATCCGCCGAACGTGCGCGAACCGGGGACGCGGGAGTCCGCGGCCCGGGTCGCGGCGCAGCGACCCGGCACACACCGGAGCTGGGCCGAGACCCGGGAGAGGCTGCGCGCCGCCGCGACGACCGAGCCCGGCCGCCTGTGGATCATCGGTACGGTCGTGGCGCTCCTCGTCGTCGCCTTCGGCGGCGTGACCGCCTGGGAGATCTCGGACCGCTCGGCCGCGGCGAGCGACGTGGTCAACCGCAGCCAGCCGCTGAGCGCGGATGCCGCGTCCATCTACCGCTCCCTCGCCGACGCCGACACGGCCGCCGCGAGCGGGTTCCTCGCGGGCGGCCAGGAGCCCCTGGACGTACGCAAGCGGTACGACACGGACATCGCGACCGCCTCCCGCCTGCTGGTCAAGGCGGCAGCGAACACGACGGGTTCGGCCGAGTCGACCCAGCAGATAGCCACCCTGAACGAGCAGCTCCCGCTCTACAACGGCCTCGTCGAGCAGGCGCGGGCCAACAACCGGCAGGGCTTCCCGGTCGGCGGCGCCTATCTGCGCTTCGCCAACCAGAAGATGAGCACCAGCCTGCTGCCCGCCGCGCAGAAGCTGTACGAGGCCGAGACGGGCCGGCTCTACGACGACTACGACCAGGCCGACACCTGGCCGTACGCGGCGACCGCGCTCGGCCTGGTGGCGCTCGGCGGGCTCGTATGGGTGCAGCGCCGCAACTTCCTGCGGACGAACCGGGTGTTCAACCACGGCCTGCTCGCCGCGACCGCCGCCTCCACGGTGGTGCTGCTCTGGCTGGTGGTGGGGCACGCGGTGGCCTCCTCCGACCTGTCGACCTCGCGCGCGCACGGCCAGGAGTCCCTGAAGGTCCTCAACGACGCCCGGATCAGCTCGCTCCAGGCCCGCGCCAACGAGAACCTGACGCTGGTGGCCCGGGGCGCGGTACTCAAGGACGGCAAGGACGTGTACGAGACGTCGTTCACGAAGGAGATGACGTCGCTCTCCGACCAGCTCGGCGCGGCGGTGAAGCTCGCGGACGACAGTGCGGGCAAGGTCCCGGTGCAGAAGGCCAAGGACGACATGACCGCCTGGCAGGGACGCCACACGGCGGCCCGCAGGACCGACGACAGCGGCGACTACGACGGCGCGCTGACGCAGGTCATCGGCGCGAAGGGCTCCACCGGGGAGTGCTTCGACCAGGTGGACCAGGCGCTGGACTCGGCGATCGCCCACGAGCAGCACGAGTTCACCACGGCCGCCTCCGACGGACGCGGCGCCCTGACCGGTCTCCCGCTGGGCGCGGCCGTCCTCGCGGTGCTCGCCGCGGCGGGCGCCGGCGTCGGCATCAGCCGCCGGCTCGCGGAGTACAGGTGAGCGGCATGGACAGCGGCAACGGACGCACCACCGGCGGCGGATCGGCGAGAGGGGTCGAGATGAGCGGCGCGAACGGCTCGGTGGATCCGGCACACCCGGCCGCCCCCGGCCCCGGCCTGCCCGGCCGGGCCCTGCGCACGCGGCGCGGGGCCGGGCGGCTGCGCGGCTGGGGCGGCGTCGCCGGGATGGCCCTCGCGCTCGCGGTAGCCGCGGGCGCGCTGGTCCCGCTGACCGGGCACGGCGGCGAGGACGCGGCGGCGAGCGTCGCGGGCCCCGGCGTCGCGCAGGGCGTCCAGGCCAAGGCCGACGACTGCAAGGACCCGGAGGCGAGCCTGGCCCCGTCCTCGGCGGACGGGCCGAACATCGAGGCCGTCAAGCGGCGCGGCAAGCTGATCGCGGGCGTCGACCAGAACAGCTTCCGCTGGGGCTACCGCAATCCGACGACGCGCACCCTCGAAGGCTTCGACATCGACCTGGTGAAGGCGATCGCGAAGAACATCCTGGGCGACGAGAACGCGGTCATCTACCGCGCCATCCCCACCAGCCAGCGCATTCCCGCACTCCAGAACGGCACGGTCGACGTCGTCGTCCGCACGATGACCGTCAACTGCACCCGCATCAAGCAGGCCTCGTTCTCCACCGCCTACTTCGAGGCGGGCCAGCAGGTGCTCGCCCCCAAGGCCTCCGCCATCACGGGCTTCGACGACTCGCTGAAGGGCAAGCGGGTCTGTGTGGCGGCCGGCTCCACCGCGTTCGACGCCCTGAAGGCGAACCCGCACGGCGCGGACTACCAGGACTTCACGGTCCCCAACCAGCTGGACTGCCTGGTGCGCCTCCAGCAGAACCTGGTGGACGCGGTCGTCACCGACAACGCGCTCGCCGCGGGCCAGGCCGCCCAGGACCCGGCGGTCCAGCTGAAGGGCAGCCCGTTCACCACCGAGTACTACGGCGCCGCCGTCAAGCTCGGCAACACCGACCTGGTGCAGCGGATCAACCAGGTCCTGGTGGACTACCGCAACGGCGGGGCCGGCAGCCCGTGGATGACGGCGTACCGCAAGTGGCTCGCCGCCGACCTGCCCGGCATATCCGGGCCACCGGCACCCAAGTACCGGACAGGATGAGCGAGTTGACGGCGGCGTCGTACCACAGAGCGGAGAGGTGATCGATGGGCGCGGGACCCTCCCCCAGCTCCACCGGGGGATCCCCGGAGCCGGTCATGGACCGGGACGAGGTGGACCGTGCGCTGGCACGCCTCGGCGCCGAGCACGAGGCCATCGAGACCTCGCTGCTCGCCCTCCAGGACCATGCCGGGCGCCGGCTCCTCGAAGGCGCCGGGCTCACCGGCGTCACCAAGGAGCGCTGGGCGTCCACCGAGCAGTCGATCTCCCTGCTCTGGGCGTACTTCGACGCGTACACGGCGGCCCTTGAGTCCGCCCGCGAGCTGCGCGCGAGGCGGCGCTGGCTCGGCCGGGAGGATCTGGTGGAGCTGACCGAGCGGCTGCGCGGCGAGTCCGTGACGCTGTCGGGCGCGGCCCTGCACGGCGCCCCGACGCTGGCCGGGGGCCCGGCGCGGCTGACCGAGCGGTTCACGCTCGGCGAGCTCGTGAACCGGATGAACGAGCTGTACGCGCACTCGCTCGACCTGGTCGTGGCCGCCGACGCGGTGTGGTCGGCGCTGCCCGCCCGGATAGACCTCCTGGCCGCCGAGCTGCACCGCACCCGGGGCCTCGCGCACTCGGTGGGCGTGCGGCCCGGGGAGCACCCCTCGGGCGACGACCTGGAGTCGATCACGGCCGAGCTGACCGGCCTGCGCACCCAGGTGATCTCCGACCCACTGGCGTTCTGGGTGCCCGCGCCGGGCAGCTCCGCGCCGGGCGGCGGCCGCCCCGACACCGGGCGCTACGACCGGGCGGCCCGCGCCCTGGAGGACGTACGCCGCGAAATTGACGCGGTCCTGACGGTCCGGCAGGACGCCGAGCAGCGGTTGGTCCGGCTGCGGGATGTACTGTCGCGGGCGGATCGCACGCTGGCCGAGGCCCGGTCGGCGCGCGGCGAGGTCCTCGCGAAGATCGCCGCGAGCGAGGTGCCCGCCGTGAGCGGCCCGTCGATCGCGCTCCAGGAACAGCTGGCGACCGCCGCCGAGTACCGCAGGCACGCGCAGTGGCACCGGCTCTCGCCGCTGCTCGAATCGCTTGAGCAGAAGGCCGAGGACGAACTGCTGCGCGCCCGCGAGTCGTTGACGGCGGTCACCGCGCCGCTGGCGGTCCGCGCGGAGCTGCGCGGGCGCCTCGACGCGTACAAGGCGAAGGTCGCCCGGCACGGCATGGCCGAGGATCCGCTCCTGATCGAGCGGTACGACGCGGCCCGCCGGATGCTGTGGTCCGCGCCCTGCGATCTGCGCGTCGCCGAAGAGGCGGTGCTCCGCTATCAGCGGGCGGCGGCCGACGTACTGGTCCCGAGACATCCCGGGCCCGTTGACCAGAAGGGGGAATCGTGAGCGAGAACACCCAGTGCCAGCGCCCCGGTTGCGCGGGTTCGTACGAGGACATGGGCGGCGGCGAGCTGTACTGCGACACGTGCGGCCTCGCGCCGGTCGTGTCGCCCAACGGGCTGGTGTCGTCGCCGCCCACCGGGATCACCGGCGGCGGGCACGGCTCGGCCTCGCAGTCCTCGCGCTCGTCCTCGCGCTCGTCGCGGTCCTCCACCTCCCGGTCCTCGACGTCGCGGCGCTCGGTCTCCGGGCGGCTGTCCTCGCTGACCGGCGGCAGCACCTCGCGGTCGGTGTCGGTGCGCAGTTCGGGCAAGGCGGCGAGCTCCTCGGCGCGCAGCCGGCTCGGCGCGGGCCTGGTGTCGGTGCCGGAGGTGCCGCGCCCCGATCCGCGCTCGGCGGTGATGGAGCGCCCCGAGGTCCCCGAGCGGAAGCGATTCTGCTCGCGTTCGGACTGCGGGGCGCAGGTGGGCCGTTCGCGCGGCGAGCGCCCCGGGCGCACCGAGGGCTTCTGCACCAAGTGCGGCCACCCGTACTCCTTCGTGCCGAAGCTGCACACCGGCGACATCGTGCACGGCCAGTACGAGGTCGTGGGCTGTCTGGCACACGGCGGGCTCGGCTGGGTCTACCTCGCCGTGGACCGCGCGGTCTCGGACCGCTGGGTGGTCCTCAAGGGCCTGCTCGACACCGGCGACCAGGACGCGATGGCGGCGGCGATCTCCGAGCGGCGCTTCCTCGCCGAGATCGAGCACTCCAACATCGTGCGGATCTACAACTTCGTCGAGCACCTGGACCAGCGCACCGGCTCGCTCGACGGCTACATCGTCATGGAGTACGTCGGCGGCAAGTCGCTGAAGGAGATAGCCAACGAGCGGCGCACGACGGCCGGCAAGCGTGACCCGCTGCCCGTCGAGCAGGCCTGCGCGTACGGCATCGAGGCCCTGGAGGCGCTCGGCCATCTGCACAGCCGCAACCTGCTGTACTGCGACTTCAAGGTCGACAACGCCATCCAGACCGAGGACCAGCTGAAGCTGATCGACATGGGCGCGGTGCGCCGCATGGACGACGACGAGTCGGCGATCTACGGCACGGTCGGCTACCAGGCGCCCGAGGTCGCCGAGCTCGGCCCCTCGGTCGCCTCCGACCTGTACACGGTGGCGCGCACCCTGGCCGTCCTCACCTTCGACTTCCAGGGCTACACGAACGTCTACGCGGACAGCCTGCCGGACCCCGACAACATCGAGGTGTTCCGCAAGTACGAGTCGTTCTACCGGTTCCTGGTGCGGGCCACCGACCCGGACCCGGCGCGCCGGTTCGCCTCCGCGCAGGAGATGGCGGAGCAGCTGACGGGCGTCCTGCGCGAGGTCGTGGCGCTCCAGACGGGCCGTCCCCGGCCGGCGCTCTCCACGCTGTTCGGCGCCGAACTGCGGGTCACGGACACGAAGTTGTTCGCCGAGCACAGCGGGGACGTCTCGCGGCTGGGGGCCCGCGTGGCCCCGGTGGGCAGACGCGCCCGCAAGGCGCTCGCGGCCGCCCCGGCACCGGCACCGGCCGCTGTTCCGGCGGGCGCCCCGCCCGTCCCGGCCGTCGCCCCGAGCACCCCGAACCTGCCGCACCCGGCGACGCAGGGCGCCATCCCGGTGCCGCGTGCCGAGGGCACCACCGGCGGCGGGCACGCCTCGCCGCTGCTCGCGCCGCTCGACCCGCGCGGCACCTCGCTCGCGCTGCCCGTGCCGCACGTGGACCCGAGCGACCCCAACGCCGGGTTCCTCGCGGGCCTGATGGCGGCCGCGCCCGCCGAGCTGATCGCCGCGCTGCGCTCGGCCCCGGCCGACTCCATCGAGCGCCGGCTGCGCGAGCTGCGCGCCCGGCTCGACATGAACGAGCGGGTCTCCGCCGCCAAGGCGCTCGAATCCCTGGAGATGGACCACCCGGACGACTGGCGGGTGGTCTGGTACCGGGGCCTGGCCTCTCTCGCGGCGGGCGACAACGAGAACGCGGCGCTGTCCTTCGACGCGATCTACGACGCGTTCCCCGGCGAGCCCGCCCCCAAGCTCGCCCTCGGCGTGTGCGCGGAGGTGCTGGGCCAGCTCGACAACGCGGCCGAGTACTACCGCCTGGTGTGGACGACCGACCCGAGTTATGTGAGCGCCGCCTTCGGCCTGGCCCGGGTGCAGCTCGCGGCCGGGGACCGCACCAGCGCCGTACGCACCCTGGAGTCGGTGCCCGAGGCCTCCATCCACTACACGGCGGCGCGCGTCGCGGCGGTGCGGGCGCGGCTGCGCAGCCGGGCCCCGCAGGACCCGCTGATCGAGGACCTGTCGGCCGCCGCGGCCCAGGTGGAGGCGCTCGACGGGTTCGGTCTGGACGCGGTGCGGCGTGAACAGCTGGCGACCGAGGTCCTGGGCACCGCCCTGGACTGGGTACTGTCGGGGAGCACCGGCGCCGGGCAGGCGAAGACCGCACTGCTCGGCAGCGAAGTCGACGAGCGGGGCCTGCGCTTCGGTCTGGAACGTTCGTACCGGGTGCTCGCCCGGCTCGCACAGCGTGGCGAGGAAAGGATCGACCTGGTGGAACGGGCCAACCGATTCCGCCCCCGGACCTGGGTGTGACGATGTCGCAGACGCATCAGCCGGCCGCCTGCCCCGGCTGCGAAGAGCCGCTGGAGACGGGGGACCTGTTCTGCGGGGCCTGCGGGTACGACCTGTCGGCCGTGCCCGAGCCGCCGCTCGACCATCCGACCATCGAGATGGCATCCCCGGCCGCCGCGGCGCCGGATCCCCAACTCCCGTACGCCACAAGGACGGACGAGCCGGTGGCGGGGGGCGACGGGGTGGACGAGTACCCTCCCCCGGTCTCGGCTTCGCTCGACCGGGGGCACCCCCACCCCGCGCCCGATCCGCGCGCCGCCGAGCCCGACCCGGACACCCATGTCGCCCGGCCCCCGGCGCCCGCCGCCAAGGTGTGCGTGGCGTGCCGGGCCGGCCGGGTCGACGACGACGGGTACTGCGAGAACTGCGGGCACGCCCAGCCGCGCGAGCGCGACCACATGGAGCAGGAGCTCGGCTCGGTCTCCGCGGTGAGCGACCGGGGGCTGCGCCACCACCGCAACGAGGACTCCTTCGCGCTGTCCTCGACCGCGCTGCCCGACGGCTCGCCCGCCGTCGTGGCGATCGTCTGCGACGGGGTGTCGTCGGCGACCCGTCCCGACGAGGCGTCCGCCGCGGCGGCCGCCGCCGCCAACGAGGCGCTGCTCGCCGCCCTGCCCCAGGGCACCCACCCCCAGCAGGCCATGCACGACGCGATCCTGTCCGCCGCCGAGGCCGTCAACTCCCTTGCCGCCGAGCCCGGTCAGGTGCACCGGGACGATCCGCACCGCCATCAGAACGCGCCGGCCTGCACGCTGGTGGGGGCGGTCTCGGCGGGCGGGCTTCTCGTGGTGGGCTGGGTCGGCGACAGCCGCGCGTACTGGGTGCCGGACGACCGCGCGACGGCCCCGGCCCGGCTCACCGAGGACGACTCCTGGGCCGCGCAGATGGTCGCCGCCCGCCTGATGAGCGAGGCCGACGCCTACGCCGACGAGCGCGCCCACGCCATCACGGGGTGGCTGGGGGCCGACGCGTACGAACTGGACCCGCACACCGCCTCGTTCAAGCCGGACCGCTCCGGCGTGGTGGTGGTCTGCACGGACGGCCTGTGGAACTACGCGGAGGCCGCCGAGGAGATGGCCCGCGTCATCCCGGCGGACGCCGCCGAACGGCCGCTGCACAGCGCCCAGGTGCTCGTCGGGCACGCCCTGGACGGCGGGGGCCACGACAACGTAACGGTGGCCGTGCTGCCGTTCGCAGTGGAGCAGCAAGGGGCAGGATCCGCCTACAACTAGGCCTCCGTCCCTATTGCAGCCCTATTGCGTCGCTTCTCTCACTTCTTTCACTTCAGGTCCATGGAGCCTCAAGGAGCCTTTCCGATGGCCAACTTCTCCAAGTCCAACGTGCCGCAGTTCTCCGTCGAGGTGTACCAGAACGAGTTCCTGCCGGAGGGCGGCCGCGAGGTCAACGCGATCGTCACGGTGGCCTCCACCGGCGGCGGCACCCTGGGCGGCGCCCCCTTCACTGCGGCCACGGCCGCGCCGTCCTACATACCCGGCCAGCCGCCCACCGCGGCCGTGGTGATCATGGTGGACTGCTCGGGCTCGATGGACTACCCGCCGACCAAGATGCGCAACGCCCGCGACGCGACGGCCGCCGCCATCGACACCCTGCGCGACGGGGTCGCCTTCGCGGTCGTCGGCGGCACCCACATCGCCCGTGAGATCTACCCGGGCAACGGCCGCCTGGCGACCGCCGGCGGCCAGACCCGTACGCAGGCGAAAGAGGCACTGCGCAAGCTGAGCGCGGGCGGCGGCACCGCGATCGGCACCTGGCTGCGGCTCGCCGACCGGCTGCTCGGGGCGGCCGACGTCCCGATCCGGCACGGCATCCTGCTCACCGACGGGCGCAACGAGCACGAGTCGCCCGAGGACCTGCGCTCCACCCTGACGGCCTGCGCCGGACGGTTCACCTGTGACGCCCGGGGCGTGGGGACCGACTGGGAGGTCAAGGAGGTCACCTCGATCGCCTCCGCGCTGCTCGGCACCGCGGACATCGTCGCGGATCCGGCCAATCTGGCGGCGGATTTCACGCAGATGATGGAGAACGCGATGGGCAAGGAGGTCGCGGACGTGGCTCTGCGCCTGTGGACCCCGGTCGGCGTGGAGATCAAGTTCGTCAAGCAAGTGGCGCCCACCGTCGAGGAGTTGACGGACCGTCGCACCGAGTCGGGTCCGCGCGCCGGGGACTACCCGACCGGCTCCTGGGGGGACGAGTCCCGCGACTACCACGTGTGCGTACAGGTTCCCGAGGCCGGAATCGGCCAGGAGATGCTCGCCGCCCGCGTCTCGCTGATCGTGCCCGACCGCGAGGGCGGGGCGCCTCAGGTCCTCTCGCAGGGCCTGGTGCGGGCGGTGTGGACCGACGACATGGCGGCCTCCACCTCCATCAACCCGCAGGTCGCGCACTACACGGGTCAGGCCGAACTGGCACAGGTCATCCAACAGGGTCTGGATGCCCGCAAGTCGGGCGATGTGGACGGGGCGACCGCCAAGCTCGGCCGGGCGGTGCAACTGGCCGCCGCCTCGGGGAACGCGGATACCGCGAAACTCCTTGCGAAGGTGGTGGACGTCGTCGACGAGGCGACGGGTACTGTGCGACTGAAGGCGAAGGTCGCGGAAGCGGACGAGATGACCCTCGAAACGCGCTCCACCAAGACCGTTCGCGTCAAGAAGTAGCAGGAAGCGAATAAGAAGTGGCCGTGCCCGAATAGGCGTGGTTACGCGCAGAAGTACCGAGAAGTACCGAGAGACAAACCCAAGTACGTCACGTACACAGAACCGCCGAAATACCGCGGCCCACCGGGCCGGACGACGAGAGGGGGAAGCGACTCCATGCCGACCTGCCCGAACGGACACCAGTCGGGTTCCGACGACTGGTGCGAGATCTGCGGCCATCGCATGGGTGCCGTGCCGCCGCCTCCCCCGCCTCCGCCCGCGTACGGCTACCCGGGCCCCGGGGATCCGAACGCCACCGCCCAGGCCGAGCTCTGCCCGCAGTGCCGCACCCCGCGCGAGGCCGGGGCGCCCTTCTGCGAGGAGTGCCGCTGGAACTTCCTCACGAACACGGCGACCTCGTACACGCCGCTGGCCCCGCAGCACCCGATGCCGAACCAGGGTCCCGCCCCGGCGAACGGCCCCGGTCCCGCTGCGGCGCAGGGTCCCGGCTCCGGGCTGAATCTGCCGCCCGCCTTCCAGCAGGGCCCGCCGCCGCCCGCGCCGCGCGACCCGTACGAGTACCAGAGCTCCCGGCCCTCGCAGGTGAACCGGCCCGCCGAGCCGCTGGCCGCCGATCCCTCGCAGCGCTCCGCGCAGCAGCTGCCGCCGAACGCGTTCCAGCAGCCGCCGCCCCCGCCCCCGGGGCCCTTCAGCCCCGGCCAGGGCGGGCCGCCCCCGCCTCCGCCCGCCTTCCAGCAGGCGCCCCCGGCCGCGCCGCCGGCCCAGCAGCCGGAGGCCGACGACGACTGGATGCTGCCGCCGCCGTCCCAGCCCGTCCAGGGCACCGGCCGCCAGCCCGCGCCCGACCGCGGCGACGACTGGCCGCAGCCCACCGGGCCGGACCGGGGCGACGACTGGCCGCAGCAGACTCCCGAGCGAGGCGGCGACGACTGGCCGCAGTCCAACCCGGAGCAAGGTGACGACTGGCCTCAGGCCGTGCCGCCGCCCGCGCCGGCCGGCTGGGCGATCACGATCGGCCCGGACCGGGACTACTTCCTGGCGATGATGCAGCGCAGCGGCCCGGAAGCGGCCGGGCTCAACCTGCCCGCGTTCTCGCCCGAGCAGCAGCGCCCGCTGTCCGGCAACCAGGTGACCATCGGCCGCCGCCGCCACTCCACCGGTGAGGCGCCCGACATCGACCTGTCGGTGCCGCCGGAGGACCCGGGCGTCTCGCACCAGCACGCGGTGCTCGTGCAGCAGCCGGACGGCACCTGGGCGGTCGTCGACCAGAACTCGACGAACGGCACCACGGTCAACGGCTCCAGCGAGCCGATCCAGCCCTACGTCCCGGTGCCGCTGCAGGACGGCGACCGGGTGCACGTGGGCGCCTGGACGACGATCACCGTGCGCCGGGGCTGACCGGCCACTCCCGCAGGGGCCAGGCGTACGGCCCCTGCGGATCGTCCAGCCACGCCCACTGGGTGCCGTCGTCCACGGTCACCCCGAACCGCTCGCGGCGGGGCCGCTGCTCACGCTGCCACAGCGCGTGCGCCTCGTACGGGTCGAGGCTGCCCGCCGTCAGTTCGAGCAGGAAGCGGAACAGCTCGTTCGCCACGCTCGCGCGCGGCAGCCCGCCCGCGTACGGGACGGGCCTGTTCTGGGAGCCCGTACCGCGCAGCGGCACGAAATAGGCCGGGGTGTGCAGGAAGCGCCCCTCGGCGTGGCCCGGGCCCGTCACCCGCAGCCGGATCAGGCCGGTGGCCAGCGGGGCCAGGATCAGCGCGCCCGTGCGGCACTGGGCGGGCCAGTCGTACGGCACCGAGCCCACCGTGCAGGTCGCGATGATCTTGTCGAACGGCGCCCGCGAGGGAGCGCCGCGCGCCCCGTCCCCAGTGATCACTGCGGGGTGGTACCCGGCCGCGGCCAGATGCGCCCGCGCCGACTCGGTGATCTCGGGGTCGAGGTCGACGGTGGTCACGTTCTCCTCGCCGAGCCGGTGGCACAGCAGCGCCGCGTTGTACCCGGTCCCGGCGCCGACCTCCAGGACCTCGTCCCCGTCCCGGATCTCCAGCGCCTCCAGCATGCGGGCCATCAGCGAGGGCTGGCTGGAGGAGGAGACGAGGTCGCCGTCGCGCATCCGGGTGGCCAGCGGGGCGTCCGCGTACGCCCCGGTCAGCCAGCGTTCGCGCCGCTCGGGGTCGGGGTCCTCGCCCCACAGCCGGACATGGCCGCCGGGCGCGCCCTCGTAGTAGTACGGCACGAAGAGGTGGCGCGGCACGTCCTCGAAGGCGGCCCGCCAGGCCGGGTCGGCGAGCTCCCCGCCGGCCGCGATCTCGCGCACCAGGGCCCGCCTCAGTGCCAGGTCCGCGCTCATACGTCCACTGTGCTGCGCCGGGGCTCAGGAGGCGAGCGGTCCTACGCCCCAGGTCCTCGGCCACCGGGTCTGAGACCATGGAAGCGTGCTGCATTTCCCGGGGGACGGCCCCTGGACCCCGGGCCGCGTTCCGGGGCAGGCCCACATGACATTGCGAGGGTGTTCTACGTGACCGAGATTCCGCGCGGCACGCTGCCGGAGCAGACCTTCTACGAGCAGGTCGGCGGCGAGCAGACGTTCCGGCGCCTCGTGCACCTCTTCTACGAGGGCGTCCGCGAGGACCCGCTGCTCCGTCCCATGTACCCGGAGGAGGACCTGGGCCCGGCCGAGGAGCGCCTCGCCCTGTTCCTGATGCAGTACTGGGGCGGCCCGCGCACCTACAGCGACGGCCGGGGGCACCCGCGCCTGCGGATGCGGCACGCGCCGTTCACGGTCGACCGGGCCGCGCACGACGCCTGGCTGCGCCACATGCGTACCGCCGTGGACGGCCTGAAACTGTCCCCCGAGCACGAGCAGACGCTCTGGAACTACCTGACGTACGCGGCCGCTTCGATGGTCAACTCCGAGGGCTGAGCCGCCCCACAGCCCCCGGGGCTGCCCGAAAGCACCCCCAAATACTGCCCCCGCGACCGGAATTCGGTCTTCCGTGGTCGCATTCCGATCACGATCGGGCAAGTTCATACGGCAAGCGGTTTCCACGGCCCCATGCCCTCTGAAAGCATCTGGGCACATTTCGGGGGGTTGGCCTGAAAGCCGCCGAGGGGGACGCGTGCCGGGGTTCGTCTTTCTGCGGGTGCGTGCGCACCGGCTGCTGCTGGTCGCGGCGCTGCTCGCGGTGCTGCTCACCACCTCGGTGCTCGCCGCCCTGGCGACGTTCTCCGGGTCCGTCGGGGACGCGGCGCTGCGCCACACACTGGCCACCCGGTCCGCCGCGCCCGCGGCCCTCGCCGTCAAGTCCGAGGTCAAGCCGGACCGGCGCAAGGCGGCGGCGGACGCGGTACGCACCGGAGCCCGCGCCATTTTCGACCAACTCCCGGTCACCACAAGGGAGTTGACCGAATCCGGACCGTACGCCCTGCCGCGCTCCCTGCAGCCGCCGGACGCCCGCGGCGGCGACCCCGACCTCACCCTGTTCGCCGCGATCGACCGCTCGCGCGTCCGCCTCACCGCGGGCAGCTGGCCGGCCGCCGGCGGCTCGCCCGAGATCCAGGTCGCGCTGCCCGAGTCCGCGGCCGGACGCCTCGATCTGCGCCCGGGTGCCACGCTCGCCCTCACCGACCGGCTCGACGGCCCGCCCGTCACCGCCCGGATCACCGGTGTCTACCGGGCGGTTGACGTCTCGGACGCGTACTGGCGCCTCGACGACCTCGGCGGCCGCGGCATGCGCAAGCTCGACTTCACCACCTACGGGCCGCTGCTCGCCGACGACTCGGTACTGGCGGGCGGCCGGGTCAGCGCGGGCCAGAGCGCCTGGCTGGCCTCCGCCGACTTCTCCAGGACCGGCGTCGACCGCATCGACCGGCTGCGCGCGGCCGCCACCGACGGGCCCAAGTCCCTCGTGAAGCAGCCCGTGTTCGGGGGCAACGCGACCGCGGTGACATCGCTGCCGGAGATCCTCGACCGGGCCGAGCGCTCCCTCCTCGTGTCCCGCTCGACGCTGCTGATCGTGGCGGTCCAGCTGGTGCTGCTCGCCGGGTACGCGCTGCTGCTCGTGGCCCGGCTGCTGAGCAGCGAGCGGTCCGGCGAGACCGAACTCCTGCGGGCCCGGGGCGGATCGCGGGGCCAGATCACCTGGCTCGCGGCCGCCGAGGCGCTGCTGCTCGCGGTGCCAGCCGCGCTGGTCGCCCCGCTGCTCGCGGGCCCGCTGACCCGGCTGCTCGCCGGGCGGGGCGCGCTCGCGCGGGCGGGGCTCCACCTGGACACCTCGGCCACCTCCACGGTGTGGCTGGTCGCCGTCCTGGTCGCGCTCGGCTGCGCGGCCGCCGTGGTGGCCCCCGCGCTGTCGGCGGGCCGCCTCGGCCGGGGCGGCCGGGACGGCGCGCTGCCCGCGCCGGTCCGGGCGGGCGCCGACATCGGGCTCCTGGTGATCGCCGGGGTCGCCTACTGGCAGCTGGACCGGCAGACCTCCGGCTCCGGCGCGATCGACACCGACGCCTCGGGCGGGCTCGGCGTCGACCCGCTCCTCGTGGCGGCCCCCGCGCTGGCCCTGCTCGCCGGGACCGTCCTGGTCCTGCGGCTGCTGCCGCCCGCGGCCAGGCTCGCCGAGCGGCGGGCGGCGGGCGGGCGCGGGCTGCCGACGGCGCTGGCGGGCTGGCAGTTCAGCCGCCGCCCGCTGCGCGGCGCTGGCCCGGTGCTGCTGCTCATCCTCGCGATCGCGATGGGGCTGCTCACCCTCGGCCAGGCAGCCACCTGGAACCGTTCGCAGAGCGACCAGGCCGACTTCCGCGCGGGCACCGACATCCGGGTGCTCGGCTCCACCCTCAGCCCCTTCGGCCAGGCCGGCTCGTACGACGCGGTCCCCGGGGTCGACGCGGTCGCCCCCGCCTCGCGCGGCTCGATGCCGCTGAGCGGCGGCCGCTCCGGCACGGTGCTCGCCCTCGACACCCGCCACGCGGACGGCTTCCTGCTGCGCGAGGACCTCGCGGGCCGGTCCGCCAAGGACCTGCTCGCAGCCCTCACGCCGCAGCAGGACGCCCCGGCCGGTGTCACGCTCCCGAAGGACACCGAGCGGATCGGCCTCGACCTGCGGCTGACCGGCGGGGCCCCGGGCGGGCCGCCCGGCACGGTGACGGCCACGCTGGAGGACCGCTTCGGGGAGCAGTTCCGCTTCACCCTCGGCAGGCTGGCCCCGGACGGCCGCCCCCACCCCCTCGGCCTCGACCTGGCCGCCGCCGCGGGCCGCCCGACGGGACACCCCGCCGAGCCCCTGCTCCTGACCGGCCTCGACGCGGTGAGCGAGCTGCCCGACGGCGCGGCCGAGCCGCGGGCGATCGCCCTGGACGGGCTGCGCGCCACCGGCCCGGGCGGCAAGGAGACCGCCGTCGCCGTGCCGTCGGCCGGCCGGTGGAAGGCGGGCACCGACAGCGCCAAGGACACGAACTGGGAGACGGGCGCCTCGTCGGTGACCCGCACCGTGCGGCTCACCGCGCCGCGCACCGCGCCGCCCGCACCGACCGCCGTCGCCGACGACAGGTTCCTCCAGTCCAGCGGCAGCGAGGTCGGGCAGACCATCGACGTGCCGCTGGCGGGCCAGAGCGTGAAGGTGAAGCTCGTCGCCCGCGTGCGGCAGCTGCCGACCACCGGCAGCGGCGCGGTCGGCCCGGCCGCCGCGCCCACCGGCGCCGTCGCCTCCGACGGCGGGGGGCTGCTCGTCGACCTGCGGGCCGTCAACCGGGTCCTCCAGGACAAGGGCGACGGCCTGACCGCCACCGAGTGGTGGCTGACCGCCGCGCCGGACCGCTCGGCCGCGGCCGTGGCGGCGCTGAAGGCCCGCCCCGACGCCGACCCCGCACAGATCGTGTCCCGTGCGGAGATCGCCAAGGAGCTCGGCGACGATCCGCTGGGCGCGGGCCCGCAGTCCGCGCTCGCGGCCGTGTCGATCGTGGCGGCGGCACTGGCGGCGGTCGGCTTCTCGGTGAGCGCCGCCGGGTCGCTGCGCGAGCGGGGCCAGGAGTTCGGCGTGCTGCGCGCGCTCGGCACCCCGCGCCGCCAGCTCGCCCGGCTGATCGCCGCCGAACAGGGCGTGCTGATCACGATCGCCCTGCTGGCGGGGCTCTGCCTCGGCGAAGTACTGACCAGAGCGGTGGTGCCGCTGATCGTGCTGACCGACCAGGCGACCCAGCCGGTGCCCGCGGTCCTGGTCGAGCTTCCGGCCGGCCGGGTGGCGCTGCTGCTGGCCGGGGTGGCCGCCGTGCCGCTGCTCATCGTCGCGGCGATCGCGCTGCGCCGCACCGATCCGGCCGTCACACTGCGGCACCAAGGGGGCAACTGACATGTCCGGCAAGGCAGTCGCGCCCTGGGTGCGCACCCGGCTGCGGACCGCGCCGGGCGCCGCGGCGGCGCTCGCCCTCCTGGTCCTGCTGACCGCGTGGCCGGCCGCGGCCTACCCGCGCGCGATCGACACATACGAGGACAACGGGCTGCGCCGGGCCGTCGCCACGGCCGCGCCGGGCCGCACCGCGCTCCAGTTCGCGGCGGGGTCACCGGGCCTCGCCCTGCCCGACGAGCAGCGGGCCGCGATGGTCTCCCCCCAGGAGATGAAGCGGCGCTTCGAGTCGGTCGTGCAGAACGTGCCCGCCCCGCTCACGACCGACCTCTCCCAGTCTGCGTACGGGCTGCGGACCACCCAGAAGCTGGAGTCCGACGAGCCGTACCTGGCCCGGCCGTACGGGCTGCCGCCGCGGCTCACCGTGGCCACCCAGTCCGACCTGGCCGCCCACGCCCGCGTGGTGTCGGGCCGGCTGCCCGCCGGTTCGGCCGACCAGAAGTCCGCGGAGGCCGAGGCCGCCGTCACCACGGCCACCGCCAAAACCCTGAACATCAAGGCGGGTTCGGTGCTGCACGTGGCCACGGTCGGCGGCCCGCGGCTCGCGTTCAAGGTGACCGGCATCGTGGAGCCGCTGCTTGCGGAGGCCGGCTACTGGTCGGTCCTGCCGGTGCTCCGCACCCCGCAACTGCTGCCCGCCTCCAGCCAGCCCGATCCGCCGAAGTACTGGCACGGCGGTCTGCTGCTCGCCCCGGGCGCCGCCCCGGCCCTGCTCGCGACCGACAGCAAGCCCGAGACGTACGCCCAACTCGCCCCTGACAGCGCACATTTGAATGCCCGTCAGCTCGACGGCCTGAAGGCGTCGGTCGCGGGCCTGCAGAACGGTCCCGCGCTCTCCCGGATCCGCACCTCCTTCTCCATCTCGACCAGCGTCTACACCGAACTCGACCGGGTGCTCCTCTCGTACGCGACGGTGCGCGACTCGATCACCCCGGTGGTCGCGGTCGCGGGCTTCGGCACCGCGACCGTGGCGGCCGTGGTGCTCCTGATGGCGGGCGGGCTCGCCGCCGCCCGCCGCGCCGCCGAGCTCGCCCTGCTGCGGGCCCGCGGCGGCTCGCTGCGCCAGATCGCCGGGCGGCTGCTCGCCGAGAGCGCGGTCGTGGTGGTCCCGGCCGCGGCCCTCGGCCTGCTCCTCGCGGTGCTCGCCGTGCCGCACGGCCGCCTCGGCCCCGCGCTCGCCGCGGCGGGCGGGGTCGCGGCCCTTGGCTGCCTCGCCCTGCCGGTGCGCGCGGCCCTGACGCACCGCACGGTCCGCTCGGCCGCCGAACGCGCCGATCTCGTACGGGAGAAGCCCTCGGCGCGGCGCACGGTGGCCGAGCTGACGCTGCTCGTGCTCGCGGCGGGCGCGGTGTTCGCGCTGCGCCGCCGCGGCACCGGCGGGGGCTCCGCCGACTCGCTGGTCAGCGCGGCGCCGGTGCTGGTCGGGGTGATCGCGGCGTTCGTCCTGATCCGCCTCTACCCGCTGCCGCTGCGCTGGGCGGCCCGCCCGGCGGCCCGGCTGCGCAGCACGGTCGGCTTCCTGTCGCTCGCCCGCGCCGGACGCGCCCCGGGCGGCGGCGTGCTTCCGCTGCTCGCCCTGCTCACGGCGCTGACGACGGCCGCGTTCGGCGGTTCGGTCCTGGCCGGCGCCGACGACGCCCGCGACCGGGCCGCACTGTACGCGACCGGCACCGACGCCCGCATCGACAGCGACCTGTCGCTGCCGGGGGACCTGCCGGGCCGCGTCGCGCAGGTCCCGGGCGTCCGGGGCGTCTCACCCGTGCACATCGAGTACGCGGTGCGGCTGCCGGACAACGACACCACCGCGTTCGCGGGCGTGGACCCCAAGACGTACGCCGAGCTGACCGCGGGCACCGCGCTCAGCGTCCCGGCGGACCGGCTCAAGGCGCCAACAGGGCCCCAGGGCAAGGTAGTTCTGCCCGCGGTCGCCTCGCCCTCGGTCGCCCAGCGCCTCGGCAAGGAGCCGGTGAAGCTGCGCGTCGCGGGCTACGACGTGACGATCAGGGTGGTCGCCACCCAGGACGGCTCGGCGGCCGTGCCGTCCAGCGACTTCATCCTGGTGGACACCGCCGGCCTCGGCCCGAAGGACCCGACCGCGCTGCTCGTCGGCGGCACCTCCATCGACGCGAAGGCGCTGCGCAAGGCCGCCGTGAGCGGCCATGTGAGCGTGCGGCTCCAATCCGAGGCGCGGCAGGAGTTCGCCGACTCCCCGCTCCAGACCGGTGCCGGGCGCATCTACGCGGCGGCCGTCGCCGCGGGCGCGGGCCTGGCCGTCCTCGCGCTGCTCCTCTCGCTCCTGCGCGGCGCCCCCGAACGCTCCGCGCTGCTCGCCCGCCTTCGCACCATGGGCCTCACCCGCCGCCAGGGCCGCACGCTGCTCGTCCTGGAGGCGCTGCCGCCGGCGTTCCTCGCGGCGGCGGGCGGCGCGCTCACCGGCTGGGCGTCGATCGCGCTGCTCGCGCCCGGCATCGACCTGGCGGGCCTGGCGCTGGCCAAGAGCGGCAGTCTGGCGCCGGTCGGCTCCGAGCTGCGCGCGGACCCGCTGTCGCTGCTGCTGCCCGCCGTGTGCGTGGTGCTGCTCGCGGCGCTTGTGGCGACCGCGCAGGCCTGGTGGAGCGGCCGCCGCGGATCCATCACCGAACTCAGGGCAGGAGACGCTCGATGACCACATCGCTCGAAGACCTGGAGCGCCGGGCCACGGCCCACCGCGACCAGCCCGCCTACGGCCACGACGCCCTGATCGCCTGCGACCGCCTGGTACGGGTCTTCACGACCGACGGCGTGGAGGTGCAGGCCCTCCAGGGCCTCGATCTCCTGGTCACCGACGGTGAGTTGATGGCGCTGGTCGGCGCGTCGGGCAGCGGCAAGTCGACGCTGATGAACATCCTGGCGGGCCTGGACGTACCGACGGCGGGCGCCGCCAGGGTGGCCGGCCGCGACCTGCTCGCGATGGACTCCGGGGCGCGGCTCGGCTACCGCCGCGACGTGGTGGGCTTCGTCTGGCAGCAGACCGCCCGCAACCTGCTGCCGTATCTGACGGCGATCCAGAACGTGGCCCTGCCGATGCAGCTCAAGCGCGGCCTGTCCAAGCGCGGCAAGGCCGAGCGGGCCGACTCGCTCCTGACGATGCTGGACGTCGCGCACTGCCGCGACCGGCGCCCCCACCAGATGTCGGGCGGCGAACAGCAGCGCGTCGCGATCGCGGTGGCGCTGGCCAACAGCCCGTCCGTCCTGCTCGCCGACGAGCCGACGGGCGAGCTGGACTCGGCGACCGGCGAGCAGATCTTCGCGGCGTTCCGCACGGCCAACGAGGAGCTGGGCACGACCATCGTGATCGTCACCCACGACCAGGCCGTGGCGAGCGAGGTCCGCCGCACGGTGGCCATCCGCGACGGCCGCACCTCGACGGAGGTCCTGCGCCGCACCCAGGTCGACGAGACCACGGGCGAGGAGTCCCTGGTCGCCCGCGAGTACGCGATGCTCGACCGGGCCGGGCGCCTGCAACTCCCGGCGGAGTACACCCGCGCCCTGAACATGGAGCACCGGGTGGCCCTGGAGCTGGAGACCGACCACATCCAGATCTGGCCGGACGAGCAGTAACTGCCGTACGGGACACGGCAGTTGGGCCGCCGGGCGCGGCGCTCGGGGTGCGGGTCAGGCGGGTGTGACGCCCAGCCCGCCGAGGCCGGCCCTGCGCAGCGCCACGGACCCGTACGGCGCGCGAAGCCGCAGCCACGGGCCGGAGGCGAACAGCGCCACCGGTTCCGGCACGGAGGGGGCGCCCGCCGAGGCGAGCGCACGGACCGGCCGCAGGAAGCCGAGCGACTGGGCCGCGTGCACGGCACGCAGCGGGAGTTCGGTGGAGCCGAGCGTGCGGGACCAGATCTCCCGCCCGATCAGATCGCGCTCGGCACGGGTGCGCCGCTCTTCGGGCAGCGCCTCGTCCCGGGCACGGAATTCGGCGACGGCGGCCGCGACCGCGCCCCGCATCTGTTCGGCTTCGGGCAGCCCCGGCACCGGCTGCCAGCCGCCGCGCGGCGGAAGCACCCCGGCCCACGGCGGCCCGGTGACGGCCTCGGGCACGCTCGTACTGGCACTCGACTCGTCGAGGGATTCGAGGAGTTCACCGGCGGAGACGGTCACGTCCAGGGCGACGGAGTCGTCCTGGAGCCGGGCCGTGCGGATCGCGAGCACCTCGAAGGAGGGCGGCCGGCCGAACACGGCAAGGGCCCCGCCGCCCGCCTGGAGGCGGACCGCGGCGGCCCGGTCGTAGTGGATCAGCCGGCCGAGGAAGGCGGCGAGGTCCGCCGCCTCCCTGGCATCGTCGAACCGCAGCACGGCGTTCATGCCGCGGCCCGCTCCCGCCCGTCGTCGCACGAGCCGTCGTCCAGGTACTCCTTGAGGAAGGCCTTCTCCTCGGCGGTGATCCGCCGAGGCCGGCCCGCCGCCAGGTCGTAGGGCACGACGACGGTGGCCGCGGCGACGTACACCAGGCCGCCCTCGCCGGGCTCCTTGATCTCGTACGAGATGGTCATTGACGCCGCGCCGATCTTCGTCACCCACGACTCGATGATCACCGGCTCGTGCCGGTGGACCAGGGGCCGCTTGTAGTCGATCTCGTGCCGGGCCACGACAGACCCGCCCTTGAACGACGGCGACCCGTCGCCCGGCTGCAGCCGGAACATGAAGTCGATGCGGGCTTCCTCCAGGTATCGGACGAAGACCGCGTTGTTGACGTGCCCGAAGGCATCCATGTCCGACCAGCGCAGCGGGCAGCGGTAGATATGACGCGTCACTGACACTCAGCCCCGGGTGAGCTTCTTGTACGTGGCGCGGTGCGGGCGGGCCGCGTCCGCACCGAGGCGCTCGATCTTGTTCTTCTCGTACGACTCGAAGTTGCCCTCGAACCAGTACCACTTGGACTCGCCCTCGTAGGCGAGGATGTGGGTGGCCACCCGGTCCAGGAACCAGCGGTCGTGGGAGATCACGACGGCGGCGCCGGGGAACTCCAGGAGCGCGTTCTCCAGGGAGGACAGCGTCTCGACGTCGAGGTCGTTGGTGGGCTCGTCGAGGAGCAGCAGGTTGCCGCCCTCCTTGAGCGTGAGCGCCAGGTTGAGGCGGTTGCGCTCACCACCGGACAGGACACCGGCCGGCTTCTGCTGGTCCGGGCCCTTGAAGCCGAAGGCGCTGACGTACGCGCGGGACGGCATCTCGACCTGGCCGACGTTGATGTAGTCGAGCTCGTCGGAGACGACGGCCCACAGCGTCTTCTTCGGGTCGATGTTGGCGCGGCTCTGGTCGACGTACGAGATCTTGACGGTCTCGCCGACCTTGATGGAGCCGTTGTCCGGCGTCTCCAGGCCCTGGATCATCTTGAACAGCGTGGTCTTGCCCGCACCGTTCGGACCGATGACGCCGACGATGCCGTTGCGCGGCAGCGTGAAGCTGAGGTCGTCGATGAGGACCTTGTCGCCGAAGGCCTTCGAGAGGTTCTCGACCTCGACGACGATGGAACCGAGGCGCGGGCCCGGCGGGATCTGGATCTCCTCGAAGTCCAGCTTCCGCATCTTGTCGGCTTCGGCGGCCATCTCCTCGTAACGGGCGAGACGGGCCTTGGACTTGGTCTGGCGCCCCTTGGCGTTCGACCGCACCCACTCCAGCTCTTCCTTGAGGCGCTTGGCGCGCTTCTCGTCCTTGCGGCCCTCGACCTTGAGGCGCGCGGCCTTCTTGTCCAGGTACGTGGAGTAGTTGCCCTCGTACGGCAGCGCGCGGCCGCGGTCGAGCTCCAGGATCCACTCGGCGACGTTGTTCAGGAAGTACCGGTCGTGAGTGACCGCGACGACGGCGCCCGCGTACTTCGAGAGGTGCTGCTCCAGCCAGTTCACCGACTCGGCGTCGAGGTGGTTGGTGGGCTCGTCGAGGAGGAGCAGGTCCGGGGCCTCGATGAGCAGCTTGCAGAGCGCCACGCGGCGCTTCTCGCCGCCGGAGAGGTTGGTGACCGGCCAGTCACCGGGCGGGCAGCCCAGGGCGTCCATGGCCTGCTCCAGCTGGGCGTCCAGGTCCCAGGCGTTGGCGTGGTCCAGGTCCTCCTGGAGCTTGCCCATCTCCTCCATCAGCGCGTCCGAGTAGTCGGTCGCCATGAGCTCGGCGACCTCGTTGAAGCGCTTCAGCTTGCCCATGATCTCGGCGGCGCCGTCCTGGACGTTCTCCAGTACGGTCTTGGACTCGTCGAGCTGGGGCTCCTGCATGAGGATGCCGACGCTGTACCCGGGCGACAGGAAGGCGTCACCGTTGGAGGGCTGCTCAAGGCCCGCCATGATCTTGAGAACGGTGGACTTACCGGCACCGTTCGGGCCGACCACACCGATCTTCGCGCCGGGCAGGAAGTTCAGGGTGACGTCATCGAGAATCACCTTGTCGCCGTGCGCCTTGCGCGTCTTGCGCATGGTGTAGATGAACTCAGCCAAGAGAAACCGTCCGGCAGATCGATGGGTGGGCAGATACACCCCATCTTGCCTGACGGCTACCCCTGGGGGGAAACCCGTATCGCGCGGCACCCCTGACCTGCCCACCTTCAGGTCACCCCGCCGTAGTCGATCTGTCACAGGGTGTCGGCATCGACCCCGCCCGGCGGGCCCGCGTGGCCCGGAAGCTGCCCCGCACGACGAAGCGGCCCCGGTACGCGATCGCGTACCGGGGCCGCTGCCCGTCACCGGGCGCTCACTTCGAGCTCATGTACTGCCGTGCTGCTCGCTTACTGACCGGCGGTCTTCTTCTTGCGGAGGAAGAACACCGCGCCGCCACCGAGCAGCACCAGGACGACCGCCGCACCGGCGATCATCGGGGTGGCGCTGGAGCTGCCGGTCTCGGCCAGGTTGGTGCCACCGTTGGTCCCGGTCGAGCTGCCACCGGCCGAGGCGGGGCTGGGCTTCGAGGACGGGGCCGGGCCGGTGCCCGCCGTCTTGCAGTCCAGGACACCGGAGAAGTGCTGGCCCGCGATGGTGAAGTCGTACTTCTCGTCCTCGGCGACGGGGAACAGCACGGACTTCGAGCCGCCGGCCGGAACCGTCGCGATGGTCTTGCCACCGACGGTCACCGGGAAGGCCTCGTCACCCTTGTTGGTGACGGTGATGTCCACGCCGCCCTTGGCGCAGTCCTTCTTGACCGACACGGCCGGGATGGCGCCCTGCTTGGCCCAGGTCACCTTGGCCTCGGCGTTGACCGTCGAGTCGCTGGAGCCGGCCAGGATCTGCGTCTGGCTCTTGGAGTCACTGGCGAACGCACGGCCGACCGGCACCTGGGTGGTGGCGGACAGGCGCAGCGAGCCGGAGCCCGGCTGGGCAGCCGCGGGCACGTCGAAGAAGAGCTGGCTGTTGTTGGCGGCGGAGCTTACGGTCTTCCCCGCCTTGTCGACGATCTTGACGCCGGCGGCCTGGAGCTCCTGGGACGGCGTGACCGTCACCTTGTCGGCGTTGGTGTGCACCGTGACCGGGCCGAGCTTCTGACCGGCCTTGCCCGCCACCGAGGCGCCGTCGAGCGTCAGGGAGGCCCTGGGCTCCTCGACGACCTTCGCGTTCTTGAACAGCCAGTCGGCCAGGGTCTGCGCGTCCTTGCCGGCCGCGTCGACCTTGACGTGGTCCGAGTAGCGCCAGATCGCGACCTGGGTGGCCGCGGCCGCCTCGGCGTTGCTGAGCTTGCCGGTGACGCCCGCGTCCTTGGCCAGCTGGCCGAGGTCGTTCTTCTGCGGGTAGGAGTTCTCCAGGATCCAGCGGATCTTGCCGGCGTCCTTGTTGTTCGCCAGCGAGGTGCCGCTCCACGGCGTCTCGCGGTACTGGGCCTCGCGCTGCGTCGGGTTGTGGATGTCGATGCAGTACGTGCGCAGCGTGCCGCCACCGTCGACGTTCATCCGGAACAGACCGGCGGAGACCTGCTCCTTGTGGCCGTTGTCGCCCGTGATGACGGCGTCGGCGAACGAGCCGGGCTCAAGGCCCTGGATGGTGGCGGTCGCGCCGCCCTGGCCCTGCTGGTCAGGCGTGTCCGCGACGGCCGCACCGGCGCCGGCTATCGCTCCGGCCGCGACGAGTCCCGAGACGGCTGTGGCGGTGGCGAGGCGCAGAGCACCCCGCTTGCGGGCGGTACGCCCGTGAACGGCTGAAAACACAGAATTCCCCTTCGGGCGAGGCACTTTCGCATGTGGTGCGCGTGCACTAGAGGTGCGCGTGGGGGAAGTGCCTCACCGGCAGACTCAAGTGCCCCGTGAGTACGCGGGAATCCTAGGGATACGGAAGTCGACGATCCGCTGCGATGACATCAGATAAGCATTCTGATTCGGAATCGTTATCCCGGAACGCGCGCGCCACCTGGCCTTATCGACAAATCTCCGGTACAGAAAGGGAGTTTCGGGACACCTTTACTGCTCAACCATCCCTCCACTCCCCCTCTCCGCTCCCTCAAGTGCCCCCGGCTAGACGCCCATCGGTACGGTCGCCGCCGCCTCGGATGTGGCCGATTCCCATACCACTGTCGGGACACCTCTGGCCGAAATCGGTTGGCCCGCCCCGGACGCAGCCGGTTCACGGCCGGGTGCCGGGCCGCCCTCCCCGCCCTGGACCCCGGCCCGTTCGACCGGAGCCGCCTCGCCCTTGAACACCCGGCGGAACGCGGTGGTCCCCCGCGACATGTCGTGCCCGATCGCCACGGCGTCGACGTCCGCCGAGAACCACCGCGGCCCGTCCCCCCGCTCCTCGTCCCTCACCTTCAACCGGCCGTGCACCACCAGCGGTTCTCCGATGGCGACCGAGCCCGTCAGATTCATCCCGAGCGCCCGCGCCGCCCACACCGTGTAGAAGCTGGTGGCCCCGTCCACCCAGGACTGCTTCTCCCGGTCGAAGCGGCGCGCGGTCACCGCGAGCCGGAACCTGGCCGCCCCGCCCGTCGCCGACTCCCGCCACTCCACCTGCGTCGCCACATTGCCGACCAGCGTCACCATCGTCTCGTTCACTGCCCTCAACCCCCGTACTCCGTAGAACCCGTGGGCCCGAACCCTCGTACGCCGGAGCGGGGAGGAGGCAAAGAAAAGCCCCGCCCGGCCCGGCACTCGATCGAACCCTTGCGCTGTCGATCTCCATGCTGGACCGGACGGGGAGTCTGTGCCGGAGCCTGTGGACCACCGTCCGGTTGTGGAAAACCCGCTCACCCGGCCGCGCCGCTCAGGCCCACCCGGCCGCGCCCTTCGTGCTCACCCGCCCCCTCAGCCGGCGCTGCGGCCGCCCCGGATCACGCCGACCCCGCCACCGCCGCGTACTGCTCCCGCACCTCCCGGTACCGCAGCAGTTCGGCGGCCACCGGGTCCAGGACCCTGGCCCGGCCGCAGCCGGCCGCCGCCTCGCGGAGTCTGCGTTCGGTCTCCTGTCCGTAGCGCCGGCCGGGCCCGCGGGCCGCCACCGCGCACGCCCACTCCACCAGCGGGCCGCCCACGATGCCGCCCAGCATCACGAGCGCGGGGACGATGAGCCCCGGCCGCAGCACCCCAATGATCTGGCCGAGCAGCCAGAGCCCACCGGCGACCTGAATGCCCGTCATCACCATCTGGACCAGCACCGCGGCCGGCCACCAAGGGGGCCGGGGCGAGGTGCCGCGCTCCAGTTCCTCCCGTACCGCGAGTTCGTCCAGGGCCTCGGGGAGCCCCTCGGCGCCGCGCACGGCGGACTCCCGCACGGCCTGCGCCCAGGGTGCGGGCAGCCCGGCCGAGGCCTCGTCGGCGACCGTACGGACCGCCTGCTCGACCCGCTGACGGGCGGTGACCTCCTCCTCGACCTCGGCGTCGGCGCGGGTCCGCTGCGCGGCCGGGCTTCGGAGCCGGTCCAGCCAGCGCCACAGCCGCAGCCACGGAGTCCCGCACGCGTGCTGGGCGTTGCGCTGCCACTCGCGTTCGGCTGCCTCCCCCGCGGCCGAGGCGCCGACCGCCGCGGCGAGGCGGTCCGCGAAGTCCTTGCGGGCCCGCTCGTCGAGCCCGGACCGGCCGTCCGCGACGTACAGCGGACGCAGTTCGGCGGCGGCCGCGTCCACGTCGGCGGACAGTCGACGGGCGGCGGCGCCGCGTTCCTGCACGAACCGGCCGAGCTGTTCGCGGAGTTCCCCCACGCCCTTGCCGGTCAGCGCGGACACGGAGAGCACCGAGGCGCCGGGCTCGCCGTGTTCGCCGAGCGCCATGCCGTCCTCGTCGAGCAGCCGGCGCAGATCGTCGAGCACCTGGTCGGCGGCCTCGCCGGGGAGTCGGTCCACCTGGTTGAGCACGACGAAGCTGACCTCCGCGTGCCCGGCGAGGGGCCGCAGATAGCGCTCGTGGAGCACGGCGTCGGCGTACTTCTCGGGGTCCACCACCCACACGATCGCGTCGACCAGGGCGAGCACCCGGTCGGCCGCCTGGCGGTGCGAGACGACCGCCGAGTCGAGGTCGGGCAGGTCGACGAGGACCAGGCCCTCCAGGTCGGTGCCCGCGCTGTCGAGCGGCCGTCGGCGCAGCCGGCCGGGGATGCCGAGCCGGTCGAGCAGCCCGGCGGCGCCGTCGGTCCAGCTGCACGCGATGGGCGCGCCGGTGGTAGGCCTGCGCAGTCCGGTGTCCGAAATCTGGCTTTTGGCCAGGGAGTTGAAGAGGGTGGACTTGCCGCTTCCGGCGGCGCCCGCGATGGCGACGACGGTGTGCCGGGCGGAGAGCCGCTGGCGTGCGGACGCCTCGTCGAGCACCCGCCCGGCCTCGGCGAGTGCCTGGGCGTCGATCCGGGTGCGGGAGAGCCCGACCAGTTCGCGCAGCGCGTCGAGCCGGCCCCGCACCGCACCGACGTACGGCCCGCCGATGGGCTCGAAATCGAGGTCGTCCTCCTGTGGTTCCTCGTCCTCAGGGGTGGTCGTCTCGCCGGGCTCGGGGGCGCGCCGCGCGATCAACCCGTCGGCCCATTGGTCCTCGACCTGCTGCGTCATGCCGCTTTCCTCTCCTTCTGCACCGCGGACAGTGCGGCGATCAGCTCGGCCTGCGGCTCGGGCGTCACCTCAAGGGCGTCCAGCGGCGCGAGCCGGCGCTCGCGTTCGGCGCCGAGCACCTGGTCGATGTATGTGGCGACGAGTTCGCCGCCCTTGTCGCGGAGCCGCAGCGCACCCTGGGCGCCGATCCGCTCGGCGAGCCGCTCGCCCGCCCGGCCGGCCCTGCGCCCGCCGAGCAGCGCGGCCGCGAGGAGCGCCGCCACGGTCTCGGGATCGGGGGCCAGCGAGCGTTCCATCTCCCGCACTTCGTCCTCGGCCAGCTCTTCGAGCACCCGCCGCCAGCGCCGCACGGCGAGCCCGATCCGGTCCTCCGGGTCCGCGTGGGGCACGCCGTTGCCGAACCGCCCCGCCGCCGGCTCGCGCGCCCACGCCTCCCTGACCCGCTCGTCCGCCGCGGCCGCCGCGCACCGCAGCAGTTCGGCGAGGCTGTCCACCAGCGCGTCCAGGAGCTCGGCGGACGAGGCGCCACTGGGGTGGGCGCGCCAGCGGGTGAGCGCGTCCCCGGCGAGCACCCCGCCGGCCTGCAACCGCCGCCGCACCCGGGCGCCTTCCTTGGCGTACGCGTCCTCGACCGCGCCGGTGAGGCGTACGGCGGCGGCGTACTGGGCGGCGACGGCCGAAGCGAGCTCCGGCATCCGCGCGTTGAGCGACTCGATCGCGCCCGACGCGGTCCGGGCCACGGCCTGCTGGCGGGCGGCCGGGTCCTGGCAGCGGTGGAGGAGCCAGGCACGCAGCGCGGCGACCGCGGTGGCGGGCAGCAGCCCGTGCGAGGCCCCGGCGGACTCGGGCAGTTCGGGCACGGTGAACCGGGGCACGTCCCCGAGCCCGGCCTTGGTGAGCAACGCCCCGTACTGCCGGGACACTTCGGCGAGCACCGGGTGCGGCACCCGGTCGAGCACGGTGACGAGCGTGGCGTCGTACTCCTTGGCGGTACGCAGCAGATGCCAGGGCACCGCGTCGGCGTACCGGGAGGCGGTGGTGACCATGACCCACACGTCGGCGGCGCAGATGAGTTCGGCGGCCAGAATCCGGTTGCTGACGACCAGTGAGTCGATGTCCGGGGCGTCCAGGAGCGCGAGCCCGCGGGGCAGCGTGGTGGCGGTCTCGACACGCACGGCCCCGTCGTCGTCCCCGCCGGGCAGCTCGTCCCCCTCGGCGTCGTCCTGCTGCTGCGGCAGCCATACGCGGGTGAGTCCGGGCAGCACCCGCACCCCTGCGAACCAGTCCTTGTCATCGGGGTGGCATACGAGCACAGGAGTACGGGTGGTGGGCCGCAGCACCCCGGCCTGGCTGACCCGCCGCCCCACAAGGGAGTTGACGAGCGTGGACTTCCCGGCACCGGTCGACCCGCCAATGACAGCCAGCAGAGGGGCTTCAGGATCCTTCAGCCGGGGCAGCAGATAATCGTCAAGCTGTGCGAGCAGCTCGCTGCGCGTCTGCCGGGCGCGTGGAGCACCCGGCAGGGGCAGCGGGAGACGCACGGCGGCGACACTGTCGCGCAGGGCGGAGAGTGCGTCGATGAGCTGAGGCCGTACGTCCATGGTCACCACATGCGAAGAATGCCCAATTTTGGCGCCTTTTTGAAGCGTATGGCCACTTCCGCGCGCGTCCGTAGGCCGCCGGGACATACCGAACGGACACATGGGACACACGGGACGAGTGGGGCGCAGGCATAACGAGTGCACAACACCCTGCGCCGCGAGCGTCAAAAGCGCTGCGTGATTCGCACCTACCTGCGATTATCGGTTCGCTTCACCGAACCTCCACATCGTGCCACGCAGGTGAAGCAACCGGGACGAGGTGACAGGAGCCCTATCCTTGTCCCCGGCAAGGTCATCGGCCCGGGACCCGTCCCGGACCTCCGCCCTTGCCCGCCCGGGGCTCCAGGCCACCGAGGCCCCATCCGGCCCCCGTAGCTCAGTGGATAGAGCAGGCGCCTTCTAAGCGCTTGGCCGCAGGTTCGAGTCCTGCCGGGGGCGCCCAGGTCCACCGGGCGTCCGGCCCTCCTTCGGGAGGGCCTTTTTGCTGGTGGGGGGAGGCTAGCGAGAGCCAGGTAGAACGGGCGTAAGGGTTGGCCGGTCCGCTGGTGGGCGGATACGGGCACCTCGCCGTCGCGGCATCGACGGGCACGGCGTGCTCGCGGCGCACCGCGCCCTCGTCATCGCCCCGCCGGCGCGGCACCGGCACCCGCACCCCGGGCACCGCTGGGTTCGCCGCATGAGCCCTGCCTCCTCCCGCCCGTGCGCAACGGCCCGCAGGACGCCGCCAGCGCCGACCGCCGTGCTCGCCCGCCTCCGAGCACAGCGGCACTCCCCCGTGGAGGGGGTGTACGGCAGGGGGATCCGGGAGCTTCCCACCACCGCCCGCGCCATCGCCGCGGCGGGGCGGGGCACGGCGACGCAGGGTGGGGCCGTCACGCCTCCGGTGGCTCTCCGCCCAGCTCCCGGTGTACGAGATCCGTCTCCTCCGCCGTCAACGCACGCTCCGGCAGCGGGCGTTGGGCCGTGGCCCGGAAGCCGTCCAGGAGGAGGGCCAGGGGGCGGCGCCAGGAGCCCGGGCGGATGGACTCGATCGCGGGGAGCGAGGCGCCCAGGGCGCTCAGGGCGAAGAGGAGGTCCTCCGTGACCACGTCCGTACGCAGCTCGCCGTCCTCGGCGGCCCGGCGCATCAACCCGCTCAGGGTCGCGTGATTGTGGACGTGGATGGCGTCCAGGGTCGGGGCGCCCTCGATGCCCGTGGTCATCAGGTCGCTGACACCCCGGTCCCGGGCCAGCAGCGCGCACACGCCCTCCAGGTACGTGGTCAGCGCGCCCCACGCGTCGCCCTCCAGGCGCGCCCTCTCGCCGGAGGCCATCACCGCCGCCAGGTCGTCGTGGAAGACCGCCTCCACCAGGTCGCCCCGGGCCGGGAAGCGCCGGTACAGCGTCGCGTTGCCCACCCCCGCGCGCTTCGCGATCTCGTCCAGCGGGACGTTGATCCCCTGCTCCGCGAACAGTTCCCGCGCCGCCGCCACCAGCAGATCCCGGTTCCGCAGCGCGTCGCGCCGCAGGGGCGCGGGCTTCTTCTTGTTCGGCTGCTGATGGTTCTGCTGATGGTGGTGACGGTTCTGCTGTTGATTCTCCGGCGGGGCCATGGGGCCAGACCCTATATCGGCAAGCGAGGACCCCTCCCCGGTTGCCGGGCCCGTCCCCGGCCCGGCCGTCACGGCCCCCCGCCTCAGTTCATGCTGTACGACCAGTCCGGCTGCCAGGCCCTGCCGATCAGGCCCCGGTCGCCGGCGCCGACGACCAGGCGGACCCCCACCGTCCCGGCCGGCCCGTGCCGCAGCCGGGCGCGGGCCAGCATCACCACCGCCGCCAGGCCGTACTTGTCGATCAGGGCGGTCCGATAGCACACCGTGGACTCCTCGTCGAGGAACGCCGCTCTCGCCCTCAGCGCGGCAGCCCCGATCAGGATCCCGGAGCCCGCGCGCAGCCGCCCGGCGAGCGACGAGCTCTTCGGCGTGAGAATGCCGAGGGCCGACCCTCCGTCCCGGATCACCCACCTCCGTTCGGTCACCGGCGCGCCGCCCGGACCGTACGTGGTCACCAACAGGCGCCTGGCATCGGCCAGTTGACCGGCCCCGGTTCGCGTCGACATCCGCACCCCGTTCAATGCCCGGCACCCCCGTGGCCGGCCGCGAGGCTCTCGCGGTCCTCCGGCGTCGCCTTCGCGACCTGCCCGCCCTCGCCGAAGTACGCGCGGGACAGCCGGGCCCGCAGCGACTTCCCGTCGGCGAGCGGTTCGGGCTGTTCGTGCGCCGTCAGGGTGTGCAGCCGTTCCGCGGGCAGTGGCTCATGCACTTCGACGTACTCGCCGTGCGGCAGCTTCTTGATGCGGCCGGTCTCCCTGCCGTGCAGGACCAGGTCGCGGTCGCGCCGCTGGAGGCCGAGGCACCAGCGGCGGGTGATCTCGAAGACGAGCACCGGCACCACGAAGAAGCCGATCCGCACCGTCCACGTCATCGCGTTGAGCGAGAGGTGGAAGTGGGTGGCGAACAGGTCGTTGCCGCCGCCGACCAGCGTCACCAGGTACAGGCTGATCCAGGCCGCGCCGAGGGCGGTGCGTACGGGGGCGTTGCGCGGCCGGTCGAGGAGGTGGCGCTCGCGCCGGTCCTTGGTGATCCACGCCTCCACGAACGGATAGACCGCGATCAGGCCGAGGATCGTCGGGAAGAGGAGGAAGGGGATGAGCACCCCGAGGGCCAGGGTGTGGCCCCACGCGTTGACCTCCCAGCCCGGCATCACCCGGATCAGGCCCTCCGCGAAGCCCATGTACCAGTCGGGCTGGGCGCCGGTGGAGACCTGGTCGGGTTGATGGAGGCGATCGCGGCCACCACCGCCGTGACCCCGAACACCAGGAAGAAGAAGCCGCCGGCCTTCGCCGCGTACACCGGCAGGAGCGGCATGCCGACCACGTTCCTCTCGGTGCGGCCGGGCCCGGCGAACTGGGTGTGCTTGTGGAAGAAGACCAGGATCAGATGGGCCACGAGCAGGCCCAGCATGATGCCCGGGATGAGCAGGACGTGCAGGCTGTAGAAGCGCGGAATGATGTCCGTGCCCGGGAACTCCCCGCCGAACAGGAACATTTGGATGTACGTCCCGACCACCGGCACCGACAGGATCACGCCCTCGATGAAGCGGATGCCCGTACCGGAGAGCAGGTCGTCGGGGAGCGAGTAGCCGAAGAAGCCGTCCAGCATGCCGAGGAACAACAGGCCGAAGCCGAACAGCCAGTTGACCTCGCGGGGCTTGCGGAAGGCGCCGGTGAAGAACACCCGCATCATGTGCACGAACATCGCCGCGATGAAGATCAGCGCCGCCCAGTGGTGGATCTGCCGGATCAGCAGCCCGCCGCGCACCTCGAAGCTGATGTGCATCGTCGAGTCGAAGGCCTCGGAGACCTTCTGGCCGTTGAGCGGGACGTACGAGCCGTCGTAGACGACCTCCACCATGCTCGGCTTGAAGAACAGCGTCAGATAGACGCCGGTCAGGATGATGACGACGAAGCTGTACAGGCAGATCTCGCCCAGCATGAACGACCAGTGGTCCGGAAAGATCTTCCGCATGTTGCTCTTGGCGAGCCGGTGCAGGCCCACCCGCCCGTCCGCCCAGTCGGCGATCCGCTCTCCACGCCCTGCCACCCCGAACCCCCTCGCTCCAGCGCGCCCTCGCTGAAGACGCGCACGTCGGACGTCGGCAGGTACTGACCGCTCCACTCCCGTGCCGACCTCCGCATACTAACCGGGGAAAGTTCCCCACTTAAGCTCGGCCCCCACCCGTCCCCGGCACCCCTATGCTTATTGCGAAGTAGTTGCAATAGCGTCAGACCAGGCAGAAGGGGTGTTCGGGGTGGGCTGTCCAGTGGTGCTCGGAATCGAGTCGTCCTGCGACGAGACCGGGGCCGGTCTCGTGCGGAACGGGCGGCTGCTCGGCCATGCGGTCGCGTCGAGCATGGCCGAGCACGCCCGCTACGGCGGGGTCGTGCCGGAGATCGCCGCCCGCGCCCATGTCCACTCCTTCACCCCGGTCGTGCACCGGGCGCTGGACTACGCGGGGCTGCGGATGTCCGACATCGGCGCGATCGCCGTGACCACCGGACCCGGCCTGTCCGGCGCCCTCCAGGTCGGCCTCGCGGGCGCGAAGGGACTGGCGTACGCGCTGGACGTACCGCTGTACGGCGTCCACCACCTGGCCGGGCACGTCGCGGCCGACACCCTGGAGCACGGCCCGCTGCCCGACCCGTGCATGGTGCTGATCGTGTCCGGCGGCCACACCTCGCTCCTGCTCGTACGGGACCTGGCCCGCGACCCGATCACCCACCTCGGCGACACCCTCGACGACGCGGCGGGCGAGTGCTTCGACAAGGTCGCCCGCGTCTTCGGGCTGCCCTATCCCGGCGGCCCCGCCATCGACCGGGCGGCCCGGGGCGGCGACGCGGACGCGGTCACGTTCCCCCGGCCGCTCACCGGGCCGCGCGACGACCCGTACGCCTTCTCCTTCTCCGGGCTCAAGACGGCCGCCGCACGCTGGGCCGAGCGCCACGCGGGCACCGAACTCCCCGTTGCCGACGGCTCGGCGGCCCTCCAGGAGGCGATCGCCGACGTACTGACCCGCAAGGCGGTGGACGCCTGCCGGACGCACGGGGTCGACACCCTGGTCGTGGTGGGCGGGGTCGCCGCGAACTCCCGCGTGCGGTCCCTGGCCGAGCAGCGCTGCGCGGCGGCCGGGATCACCCTGCGCGTCCCGCCGCTCGGCCTGTGCACCGACAACGGCGCGATGATCGCCGCGGTGGGCGACCTGCTGGTCCGCGCGGGCGCCGAGCCGGCCCCGCTGTACGTCTCCATCGACCCGTCCGCCCCGCTGGAGTTCGCGGCCCTGCACCCGGTCGCGCGGGGCGTGCGGGCCGCCTGACGGCAGCGGGCTTTCCCCGGCAGTCGCGCCAGGTGGGCGGGTGCCTCGCAGGACGGACAGGTAGCATGCGCCAGTTGATGGTGAGTCAGACGCGCCCGTGCGGCCGGGGTCCGTCCGAAAGGTTGTAGCGCAACTTGAAAGACGATAAGGCGACGATGACCGCGAACCGCGAACCGCGAACCGCGAACCGCGAACCGCGAACCGCGAACCGCGAACCGCGAACCGCGAACCGCGAACCGCGAACCGCGAACCGCGAACCGCGAACCGCGAACCGCGAACCGCGAACCGCGAACCGCGAACCGCGAACCGCGAACGGGTGGCGCGTAGCTTTTCGGGGTGGCCATGCACGCTAGCCAGCCCCTTCGCGTTCCCGTCGGGCCCGACGCCCACCGGTGGCGCACCTTCCGTGCCGAGAAGACCCTGGTCGTGGCCGCCCGGACGGTGACGTCGACGGTCCGCGTCCTGGAGTGCCTGCCCACCCTGGTGCGCGACGACAGCCGTGTCTCCGTCGTCTTCGCCTACGATCCGACGTCCGCCTTCAGCGACGGCGTGCTGCAGCTGCTCCACGATGCCGGGTGCCGGGTCATGCCCTGGGAGCAGCTCGGCCGCATCAGCCCCGACCTCATCGTCACCGCCAGCGAGAACATCGACGTGCCGGACGGCGACTGCCCGGTGCTCGTGCTGCCGCACGGGGTGGGGTTCCAGAAGCTGGTGCCCGATTCCCGCAGCGCGCGGGAGCGCCTTTCCGGGCTCGTACCGGATGCGCTGCTGGAGGCCGGACGGGCCTGGCTGGCCGTTTCGCATCCCGACCAGGAGGAGCAGCTGCTCGCCGCCCACCCCAAGACCGCCGGGCGCACGCTCCCGGTCGGCGACCCGTGCTTCGACGAGCTCCTCGCCGGAATGCGTCAACGCGCCGTGTTTCGGAAGGACTTGGGGGTCGAGGACGGGAGGCGGCTCGTCCTGATCAGCTCCACCTGGAAGGACACCTCCCTCATCGGGCAGGACCCGGAGCTGCCGGCCAGACTGCTCGCCGCGCTGCCGTACGACGAGTACCGGGTGGCTCTCGTCGGACACCCCAACATCTCGGCGTCACACGGGAGTTGGCAGGTCCGCACGCTTCAGACGGCCGCCCGCGACGCGGGGCTGCTGCTCGTGCCGCCGGTGCACGCCTGGCGGCCCGCGCTCGTCGCCGCGGACGTGGTGATCGGCGACCACGGATCGGTGACGCTGTACGGGGCCTGCCTCGACATTCCCGTACTGCTCGCGGCGTTCGGGACCGACGCGGTGCCGGGCACGGCGGCCTTCGACCTCGCCCGGCTGGCGCCGCGCCTCGACCCGCGCGCCGACCTGGCCGAGCAGGTCGAGGAGGCAGTCCGCGCCCACACGCCGAATCGCTACTCCCCTGTGGCCGAGCGCGCCTTCGCGGACCCGGGGCAGGCGCATGCCCGGCTTCGCAGCGCCCTGTATCGCCTGATGGAACTGCCCGAGCCGGCCGCCGCGGCGCCGTACGCCCCTCCCCTGAGCGGCGCGGACATCGACACCGTCCCGTGCAGGTCGTGGTGGGTCTCCACCGTCGTGTCCACCGACGAATCGGGGCCGGTCACCACCGTCCGGCGCCATCCCGCTCCGGTGTCCGGCGCCGTCGAGGAGGGCGCCGATACGTTCGCCCACCTGGCCTGCGCGGAGGACGAGCCGGACCGGCGGCTGGCCGAGAGCGCGTCGGTGATCGTCCGGCAAGGCGGGGCGCCCACGGCAGTTGGCGCCCTGCGCTGGATCGCCGACACGCTGGAGCGATTTCCCGGCTGTCTCCTGACCGCCGTCGCCCTGCACACCGGCAGCGTTCTCGTCGGACTGCGGGACGGCCGAGTCGTCGAGGCCACCTCGACCGGGCCGGCCGCGGACCCGGGTCTCGCGGCTGCCGTCGTCTACGCGTGCCTACGGGCGGGGCAGCAGCCGGCGGACGCCCTGGTCACGCTGCGGATCGGCGCCGCCCGCACGGAGGATGTCGCCCTGCGGCTGCGGGCGGCCGGCCACTCCGGCTGAGCGGGACTCACTCCTCCCCGTCCAGCTCCCCCAATCGCGCCCGGATCTCCTCCGCGAGCGGGCTGCCTCCCGCCTCGTGGATCTCCAGCGCGCGGGACAGATCGGCGCGCAGGTGGGTGCGGTCGCCGCCGTCGCGCTGGGCGATGTCGGCCAGTTCCAGGAGGGCCTGGGCCTCGTAGTGGGTCGCGTCCGCCTCGCGCAGGACCCGTACCGCCTCGCGCAGTTCGCGGTCCGCCTCCGCGCGCTGACCGAGGTGATCGTGGGCCCGCCCGATCGCGGCCGTCGCGCGGGCAGCCATCCGCACATCGGGATCCGCGAGGCCGAGCAGCGCCTCGTGGGCCTGCTTCAGCGTGTCCAGGGCCAGGGCGGAGTCGCCCGCCGCATCCTGCGCGCAGCCGAGGAAGAAGGTCACGATGGCCGCACCCCGCAGCTGGCCCGCCTCGGTGTTGAGACGCAGGGACTCCTCGTACACCTCGATGGCCCGGGAGGTCTCGAAGCGGTCGCAGTACCGGCCGAGGAACTCCAGGACCGATGCCCGCAGTTCCGTGTGATGGGCCACCTCGGCACACGCCTGTGCCGTGTTCAATTCCGTACGGGCGCGCTCGTCCTCACCGAGGTCCATCAGCGGGCGGGACAGGAGGCTGCGCAGGCGCGCCTCGGCGGCCGGTTCCAGAACGGCGGACGCGTAGGCCGCTCCCAGCTCCAGCGATTCCTTCCAGTCCGCGACGTACCTGCGGTGCAGGAACAGGACGGTGAATCCCTCCGCCAGTTGCCAGCCCTTCATGTAGAGGCGGTGGTCGCCGGCCTCGCGCAGCACGGCCAGGATGTTGGCACGCTCCGCCTCCAGCCAGTCGAGCGGGTCCGGCGCGTCATCGGCCGCGAACGGGTCCGGGTTGTTGGCGAGCAGCTCAGCCAGGTCCGCGATGCGCAGCCGGTCGAGCCGTACGGCGCGGTCGGCGAACGCCGTCAGGGCGAGGTAGTGCGTCAACACCCGCTCCACGACGCCCAGTTGGCCACCGTCCACTTCCTCCGACTCCGCGCACTCGCGAGCGTGCAGCCGTACGAGCTCGTGGAAGCGGTAGCGGTCCTCGCCGGTCTCCTCCAGAAGGCTCGCCCCCACGAGCTCGTCGAGCAGCGACCCGGCGGCGAACCGGTCCGCACCGAGGGCGGCGGCGACCGTTCCCGTCTCGAAGGTGCGGCCGGGGATCCAGCTCAGCAGCCGGTAGCAGCGGGCCACTTCGGGCTTCAGCCGCCGGTAGGACGCGTCGAACACTGCGGACACCGGGTATTCCCCTCCCAGGGACATCGCGGACAGCCGGCGGTTCTCGTCGGACAGTTCGGCCACGAGGGCGGCCATCGTCAGGCGGCGCCGGGCGAGCAGCCGGGCCGCGACCACGTGCAGGGCGACGGGCAGTCCGCCGCACAGCTCGACGAGCCGCTCGGCCGCAGCCCGGTCGGCGTCGACCGCCTCCTGGCCGCAGCGGTCGGCGAGCAGCTCCAGGGCGCTGTGCGGGCTCAGCGGCTTCAGGGACATCAACTCAGCCCCGTCGATGACCAGTTCGCGCAAGGATGTGCTGCTGGTGACCAGCACGGCGCTGCCCGGCCCGTTCGGCACGAGGGCCCGCACCTGGGCCGGTGCGTCGACGTTGTCCAGGACGAAAAGGAGCCGCCGCCTGCCGGTCCGCTCCCTCAGCAGCCTGGCCTGCTCGGGCAGGGTGCGCGGCAGGTAGTGCTCCTTCACGCCGAGGGAGCGCAGACACATCCCCAGGGCGGCGGACACGTCCGCGCCGCCCGCCTGGCCGCGCAGCTCCGCGAAGTCGACGTAGACCTGCCCGTCCGGGAAGTACGCGCGCGAGCGGTACGCGCACTGGCGGGCTGTCGCCTTCTTGCCGACCCCGGGCGGGCCCGCGAACACGAACACGCCAACGTGCGCGGCCTCGCTCGCCCCGGCGGAAAGGGCGCCGTCAAGGGTCGCGAGCGTTTCCGTACGGTTGAAGAACCCGGCGCGCGGGGCCGGTACCCCGTCGGGGCGATCCTCGGACGACGACCGCGGGTTTGACGTGATGCCGGCGTGGCGCCCAGGGACAGCCCGCTCGCCCCCGTCGGCGCCCGCGAGAGCCAACCCGGCGGCTCCCGTGAGCTCGGCGAGCAGGACACGCAGCTCCTGCACGGCGTCCGGGTCCTGTTCCAGGGTCCGACGGACCAGGCTCGTCAACTCCTCGCGAGAACCCGGGAGTTCATCCTCCCCCGAGCCGTTCTCCCCCGGGCCTCTGCGGGCGAAGAACCGCGCCACCCGGGCCCGCGCCTGCGTCCAGGACTCCGAGACCATGAGCCCCATCAGCGTGGTCACCGCCGTTCCCACGAGCGCCGCCAACTCGAATTCCACAGAGCCCCCTTGTGTCGTGCCCGCGAACGGAGATGCCGCAGATGGACAGAGATACCGAGGTCACACCGGTAGACAGCCCACGGTAGAGAGATCAGCCCGGCTTGGACAGTGCGACCTGCGGCGCGGCACGGCGAGATCCGGCCGAGCCGCGCCACCCGGAGCGACCGGAACGGCACCGCCGCGACATCCGGCCCGCCCGCACCACCCGGAGCCACAGGCCCGGCCGCCGCCTCAGTGCCCCACCCTGGCCAGCGCCGCGTCCGGGTAGCGGCCCCCGGCGACCGCACCCTCGGGGACGGCACGGGTCAGCAGGGCTGCCTGCTCGGCGGTCAGGGTCAGCTCGGCCGCCGCCGCGTTCTCCTCGACGTAGCGGCGCTTCTTCGTGCCGGGGATCGGGACGATGTCCTCGCCCTGGGCGAGCAGCCAGGCCAGGGCCGCCTGCCCGGGAGTGCAGCCGAGCTCGGCCGCGACGGCGCGTACCGCGTCCACCAGGGCCAGGTTGTGCGGGAAGTTCTCCTCGGCGAAGCGCGGCCAGCGCCTGCGGTTGTCACCACCGTCGAGGTCGGCCGTGGAGGTGATGCTGCCGGTGAGCATGCCGCGGCCCAGCGGGCTGTACGCGACCACGGCGATCCCCAGCTCGCGGCACGCGTCCAGCACGGCGCCCTCGACGACGTCCCGGGTGAACAGCGAGTACTCCAACTGGACGGCGGCGATGGGGTGTTCGGCATGCGCCCTGCGCAGCGTCCCGACGCTGATCTCGCTCAGCGCGAGGTGGCCGACCTTGCCCTCGGCGACCAGTTCCGCCATCGCGCCCACCGTCTCCTCGATGGGGGTGGCGGGGGCGCGGCGGTGCACGTAGTACAGGTCGATGTGCTCGACGCCCAGCCGCCGCAGCGAGGCCTCGCAGGCGTTGCGGACGTGGGCCGCCGAGGTGTCCACGCGGTCCACCCGGCCCGTGTCCGGGTCGTGCCGCAGCCCGAACTTCGTCGCGATCACCAAGCGCTCCCGGTCGGCCGCGCGCCGCCGCAGCCAGCGGCCGAGGAACTCCTCGTTGGCGCCGCGGCCGTACGCGTCCGCCGTGTCCAGTAGCGTGACGCCCAGGTCGAGCGCCCGGTCCAGGGCCCGCTCGGACTCGGCGTCGTCCGCCACCCCGTACGCCGTCGACATGCCCATGCACCCCAGGCCCACGGCCGGGACGGTCGGTCCCCCGGTGCCAAGCTCGCGATACCTCACGTGGCGTTCAGCTCCCCTTCTGTCACTCTGCGAAGTTCCAGCCCCTCGATTCTCCCGCATTCCTCCTGCGTACGGGCCTCCGTGCGGGCGGGGAGGAAGCCGGTCGTCCGGGCCTCAGGGGGCTCTTTGTAAGCTCGACAGGGCGCACCCACCCCATGCCGTTCCACACGCGCGCGGCCCCGCGAGAGGAATCACCATGACCACCGAGTTGAGCCCCGACGCCCTGGCTGGGCTCCTCGACCAGGCCCGGCAGGACTACGCGGCACTTGCGGCCCGCAGCCTCAAGCTCGACCTCACCCGGGGCAAGCCCGCGCCCGAGCAGCTCGACCTCTCCGAGGACCTGCTCAGCCTGCCCGGCGGCCGCTACACCTCCGCCGACGGCACGGACGTACGCAACTACGGCGGCCTCCAGGGCCTGATCGAGCTCCGGGAGATCTTCGCCGAAGTCCTCCAGGTGCCGGCCGGGCAGCTGCTCGCCCTGGGCAACTCCAGCCTTGAGCTCATGCACGACTGTCTGGTGCACGCGATGCTGAGCGTCGTACCCGGCGCCGAGTCCCACTGGGTGGACCAGGAGCGCCTCGCGTTCCTGTGCCCGGTGCCCGGCTACGACCGGCACTTCTCGCTGTGCGAGCGGTTCGGCATCGAGATGATCCCGGTGCCGATGACCGACGCGGGTCCGGACATGGACGTCGTGGAGCGCCTGGTCGCCGAGGACGCGGGCATCAAGGGCATCTGGTGCGTGCCGAAGTACAGCAACCCGAGCGGCATCAGCTACAGCGACGAGACCGTGGCGCGCCTGGCCCGCATGGAGACCGCGGCCCCCGACTTCCGGATCTTCTGGGACAACGCCTACGCCGCCCACCACCTCACCGACGAGCCCGCCGAGATCGCCGACCTGCTCGGCGCCTGCGCGGCGGCCGGTCACGCGGACCGCGCGTTCGTCTTCGGCTCCACCTCGAAGATCACCGCCGCGGGCGCGGGCGTCGCCTTCTTCGGCTCCTCGCCCGCCAACGTGCAGTGGCTGCTCGCCAACAACTCCAAGCGCTCGATCGGCCCCGACAAGATCAACCAGCTGCGCCACGTCCTGTTCCTGCAGGACGCCGACGGCGTGCGGGCCCACATGGAGCGCCAGCGCGCGCTGCTCCAGCCGAAGTTCGAGATCGTCCAGCGGATCCTGGAGAGCGAGCTCGGCGGCACCGGCCTCGCGAGCTGGACGGTCCCCAAGGGCGGCTACTTCGTCACCCTCGAAGTCCCCGAGGGCTGCGCGAAGGAGGTCGTGGCGCGGGCCGGCGAAGCGGGCGTCGTCCTGACCCCGGCCGGTGCGACGCACCCGTACGGCAACGACCCGAAGGACGCCACCATCCGCATCGCGCCCAGCTACCCGGGCCCGGCGGAGCTGGAGCAGGCGATCCTGGGCCTCACGGCCTGCGTGCGGCTCGTGGGGTACGAGAAGCTCCTCGCGGCCTGAGCCGGACGAACCGATACAGGGAGGCCGCCCGCACACGCCGAGGGTGTGCGGGCGGCCTCCCTGTATCCGGGGATACGAGCCCGGGCCTACGACACGATGTCCTTGCGGGCGAACCCGCGGAAGGCCAGCGCGAACAGGACGAGCGCGTACGCCACCGACACCGCCGAGCCCTTCAGCATGCCGCCCCACTCCAGGTGCGGCTGGAGCGCGTCGGCCCAGGCGAACTGCCAGTGCGCGGGCAGGAAGTCCCGCCAGTCACCGAGCGCCGTCACCGCGTCCAGGACGTTGCCGACGATGGTCAGGCCCACCGCGCCGCCGACCGCGCCCAGCGGGGCGTCCGTGCGGGTGGAGAGCCAGAACGCGAGCGCCGCCGTGACCAGCTGGGACACGAAGACGAAGGCGACCGCGATGGCGAGCCGGGGTAGGGCCTGGCCCGAGCCGAGCGAGCCGCCGGTCGGGATCTGGAGCGGCCCCCAGCCGTAGACCGCCGTGCCCGCCGCGAGCGCCACCACGGGAAGCAGCACGATCGCCGCCGCGCTGAAGGCGAGCGCCACCGCCAGCTTCGACCACAGCAGCCGGGCCCGGGGCACGGGCGCGGCCAGCAGATACCGCAGCGACGACCAGCTCGCCTCCGAAGCCACGGTGTCCCCGCAGAACAGCGCGACCGGCACCACGAGCAGGAACCCGGCCGACACGAACAGGCAGGTCGCTGCGAAGTTGGCGCCGGACGCGGTCGCCGTGTCCATCAGCGTGATGCGGCCGTTGCGGCTGCTCGGGCTGCCGCCGATGGCGAAGGCGACGATCAGGACGAACGGCAGCGCGCCGAGCACCGCGCCCATGACCAGGGTGCGCCGGCGCTTGAGCTGCCGTACGGCCTCGACGCGCAGCGGCAGGGTGCGCCGGGCCCGGTAGCCGGGGGCCGTCTCGCCCGACGGGGACTCCATCAGCGTGGTCATGCGGAACCTCCGATCAGGGTGAGGAACGCGTCCTCCAGGCGGCGGTGCGGGCCGACGCCGGTCAACTGCACGTCCAGGCGCAGGAGTTCGGCGATGAGCTCGGTGGTGGTCGCCCCTTCGAGACGGATCAGGAGGCCCTCGTCGGTGCGCAGCGCCGAGCCGATGCCGGGCAGGGCGGCCACCTTGTCCACGACGGCCTCGGCGACCGGTTCGGCGGTGGTGACGAGCAGCGTGTCGCTCGCGCCGGTGATCTCGGCGACGGGACCCGCCTGGACGAGCCGGCCCCGGTCCATCACCACCAGATGCGTACAGGACTGCTCGACCTCCGACAGGAGGTGGCTGGAGACGATCACGGTGCGGCCGCCCTCGGCGTACCGGATCATCACGTCCCGCATCTCGCGGATCTGCGGCGGGTCGAGCCCGTTGGTCGGCTCGTCGAGGATCAGCAGGTCCGGCATGCCGAGCATGGCCTGCGCGATGGCGAGCCGCTGCCGCATGCCCTGCGAATACGTGCGGACCGCGCGCTGGAGGGCGTCGCCCAGGCCCGCGATCTCCAGGGCCTCCTCGATGCGGGAGTCCTCGGCGGGGCGGCCGGTCGCCGCCCAGTACAGCTCCAGGTTCTCCCGGCCCGACAGGTGCGGCAGGAAGCCGGCGCCCTCGACGAACGCGCCGACCCGCGAAAGCACGGGCGAGCCCGGCCGGATGGCGTGGCCGAACACGCGGATCTCGCCGCCGTCGGGCCGGATCAGCCCCATGAGCATGCGCAGGGTGGTGGTCTTGCCCGCGCCGTTGGGCCCGAGCAGTCCGAGCACCTGGCCCTTCTCGACCCGGAAGGAGAGCTCGCGCACCGCGTACCTGTCGCTGGACTTGGCGTACTTCTTGGTCAAGTCCGTGATCTGGAGCGGCACTTGGGCCAGCTCCGGGTCGGGCTCGGGGGTGTGGGTGCGCCGGGTGACCAGGAGCGCGCCGCCGATCACTGCTCCGGCGAGCGGCAGGCCCCACACCCACCAGGAGAGACCGGCGGAGGCGGTGCGCGCGGCGGGCACGGTGGGCACGCTCAGGCCGCCGCCGTCCAGCGAGACGGTGTACGTGGCGGGCCCGGCCGGGGAGGCGAAGCCGAGGTCGGTGGCGGCCACCACGAGGCGCAGCCGGTGGCCGGCCTCGACGTTGTGGTCGACGGCGGGCAGGGTCAGCTCGACGGTCTTCCCTTCCTTCGCTCCGTCGACCCTGATCGGGGCGACGAGTTGGGAGGGCAGCACCTGCTGCTTGCCGTCGGGGCCGACGTCGTACACCTTCCCGAAGAGCACGGCGGCGTCGCCGCTCGACTTCACCTTGAGCTTGACGGTGGGCGAGCCGGTGACGTGGACGCCGGTCTTCAGGGGCGCGGAGTCGAACCGGGCGTACTGGCCGGGGAAGTCGAGGGAGAGGCCGACACCGAGGGAGGAGAGGCTGGACAGGCCCGCGCCGAGGCCGGGCACCGCCGAGATCGCGGGCGGTGCTCCGCCCGGCGGGTTGTCGAAGCTCTGCTCGCGGCCGGTCAGCGCGATCGTCTGCCGCCCGCTCTCCAGGCCGGGGTAGCTGCCGCTGCTCGCACCCCTCAACTGGGCCGCGCCATCAGTGGAGTTGACGCCTCCGGTGCGGGTGACACGGAAGGCGGGCCCGGTGTCGGCGCCCTTGTCGTCCTTCAGATACCGGTCGAACCACCGGGTGACGCGGGCCCGGGTGCGGCCGGTCTCGCGGTCGCCGCCGTCGTGGCCGCCCGCGATCCAGTCGACGGAGACGGGGGCGCCGTTGGCGGCGATCCGCTTCGCCATGGCGTCGGCCTGGCCGAGCGGGAACAGCGAGTCGGTCTGGCCCTGCATGATCAGCGCGGGCACCTTGATCCGGTCGCCCACGGCGGACGGGCTCTTGGATGCGAGGAGCTTCTCTGCCTCGTCGTCCGGCTGCCCGGCGGTCGCGACGCGTTTGTACATCGCGCAGATCCCCGGCTCGAACTTCTGGCAGCCTCCGGCCGTGGAGACGAAGATCCCCGCCCAGAGCTTCTTGTAGACCCCGTCTGGGAAGAAAGCGTCCGACAGGTTCCAGTACGTCATCTCCGGGGCGATCACGTCGACCCTCTTGTCGTACCCGGCGGCGAGCAGCGAGATCGCCCCGCCGTACGACACCCCGGTCACGCCGACGCGCGGGTCGCCCGCGCCGTCCAGCCGCACCTCGGGCCGCTCGGCCAGCCAGTCGATGAGCCGCGACACGTCCTTGACCTCGAACTGCGGGTCGTTGAGCCCGATCTGGCCGGTGGACTTGCCGAAGCCGCGCGCGGACCAGGTCATCACCGCGTACCCGTCGCGCGCGAGCTGCTCGGCCTGGCCCTTCACCTCGTCCTTGCTGCCGCCGAAGCCGTGTCCGATCAGCACGGCGGGCCGCTTGTCCTGGGCGCTGCCCGCCGTGAAGAACGAGGTGTCGATCTTCGCTCCGGGCATGTCGAGCACCCGGTCCTCACGGTGCACGGCGGGGGCGCCCGAGGCGCCCGCGGCACTCCAGACACCGGCCCCGGCGAGCGCGGCAAGGGCGGCCGCCCCCGCGGCCACCCGCCATCGGCGTCTGCGCATGCTGATCTCCATCCCCCAACGGTATGCGCCCGCACCGACAACCGAGCCTGCCGCTGGGTGGAAGTGCCTGCTGTACCCGGGGAGTACGGTCGCACCGTCCCGTACCGCAGCGGGAGTAGTGGGCCCGCCGTACGCACACCGCGGGAGAAGGGCGGGCCCGCCGGGGACAGCCGCGCAAGAAGGACGAGGCCGTCCCGCACCCACCCCACGAGAAGCACGAGGCCGCCATGGACACGCCGCACGAGAAGGGAGCACCCGTGATGGGGAGTCCGTACGAGATCCACCGCGCCACCACCACGGCCGAGTTGACCGCCGCACAGCACCTGTACGACGGTCCCGCCCGCGAGGAGTGGGCGGCCCGGTTCCTGGCCGCGCCGGGCCATGTGATGCTCATCGCGTACGCCGGTGGCGCCCCGGTCGGCTTCGTCTCCGGCATCGAGATGCTGCACCCGGACAAGGGCAGCGAGATGTGCCTGTACGAGCTGGCGGTGGCCGAGGCGCACCGCCGCCGGGGCATCGGGCGCGCCCTGGTCGACGCGCTGGCCGCCGTCGCGCGGGGGCGCGGCTGTTACGACATGTGGGTGGGCGTGGACACCGACAACGACGCGGCGCTCGCCGCGTACCGCGCGGCGGGCGCGCAGGACGACGGCCCCTTCGCGATGCTGACCTGGCCCTTCGCCTGACCGGCCGGGGGGTGTCGCGGTGAGCGCCGCGACCTTCCGGTGCGCGTGAACGAGCAGTTCGGCGAGGCCAGGGTGGCCATGGACTTCAAGCAGTTCGGGGCCGCCAAGCCGGTCCGGGTGCCGGCCGCCTCGGACACCGCGGACATGACCGACGCGGTGAAGAAGCAGGGCACCCTGGCCGGCTGACGGGCCGGGCTCAGCCGAACGAGGCCGCGCTCAGCCACTGGTCGAGCACGGCCGCCTCGCCGAGGACCTCGACGGTCGGGTGGTCGGTGGGCAGCCGGCGGTAGAAGACACGCAGGACGTCGGCGAGGGGGCCGCGCAGCGCGACCGTCGCCTTGTCGTGGGCCCGGCGCCAGGTGAAGCCCGCCTCGCCGATCTCGATGAGCCACTCGGCGCCGGGGGCGTCCGTGGCGTGCAGGTGCAGGGACTGGCCGGGCTCGCCGAGCGGGGTCTCGGAGCGCTTGAACGCCCGGGCGAAGTCGATGATGCCGAGCCATTCGTCGAGGGCGTCGGCCGCCACGTCGGCGGGCAGCGTGTACGCCGCGCCCACCGCGCCTGCCGCGTCCGCGCGGTGCACGACGGTCTCGTGGACCATCCGGCGCGACCAGAACGAGGCGGTCGTCGTGCCTGCCCAGGACCAGACCTCCAGGTCGGGCCCGGCGTCCCGCAGCGCGGTGGCACAGAGCCCGACGCCCTCGGCGAGCCAGGCGTCCAGGGCGGCCGGGTCGTCACTCTCGGGCCCGCGGCCGGCCACCTGCTTCGGCGAGACGGGCTCCATGGCCTTGGTGCTCACGATGTGGTGGACCCAGCGGTGGGCCCCGCCTACGTGCGTGGCGAGTTCGCGCAGCGTCCAGTCGGGACAGGTCGGCACCTTCGCCGAGAGGTCCGCACCGGACAGGTGGGACCTCAACTCGGCGGTCTGGCGGACGAGTTCGTCGCAGTACGTCGCATGTTCAAGGGTCATGGAGCCACCCTAGGGGACCCCGGTCACGACCCGCTGGACACCCCTGTGCACCGCCTCAGGCCTGCGCGTCCTCGGGGATGCTGACCAGCCAGCGGGTCTCGCGGCGCGGCCGCAGGTACAGCGCCCAGTACAGGGTGGCGACCGCGGTGATGCCGCCGGTCCACAGCAGGTACTCGGTCTCCTGCTGGGTCAGGATGTAGGCGAGTACGGCGATGAGGAGGACCGGCACCGCGGGCCACAGCGGCATCCGCCAGGCCGGGACGTCCTTGTGCGAGCCGCGCCGGCAGAGCAGGGCGGCGACGGCGACCAGGAGGTACATGGCGGTGACGGAGACGCCGGTGACGCCGTAGAGGGTGTCGAGCTTGACGAAGCACAGGGCCGCGCCGGGGACGCCGACCAGGAGGGTGGCCACCCACGGGGAGCCGAACCGGCCGAGCCGGGACAGGCCCCGGTTGACGGGCTCGGGCCAGGCCTTGTCGCGGGCGGAGGCGAACAGGACGCGGGAGTTCTGGATGACCATGACGATGCCCGCGTTGATGATGGCGAGGGCGACGCAGAGGCTGACGAAGGTGCCGACCGCGGAGTTCGACCACGCGGTGACCATCTCGCTGAGGTTGCCGCTGGTGAGGGCCGCGAGGTCGGGGGCGCCCATCGTGATGGCCACGACGGGCACCAGGATCACGGCGGTCGAGATGGCGAGGGTGGCGAGCACGGTGCGGGCGACGTTGCGCCGCGGGTGCTCCAGCTCCTCCGACAGGTACACGGCGGTCGAGAAGCCCTGGGTGATGAAGAGGGCGATGGCGAGTCCGGAGATCACCATCATGGCGGTGACCGTCGAGGGCGTACCGCTGTCGGTGGCGACAGAGCCGTGTACGAGGGCCGAGGCGCCGCGCTCGCTGTGGGCGAAGCCGAGCAGGGCCACTACACCGGCGGCGACGACCTCCAGTACGAGGAAGATTCCGGTGATCCAGGCATTGGCGCGCAGGTCGAGCAGGCCGGCCAGGGTGGCGAGCAGCATGACGCCGGCGCCGGCCAGCGGCGCCGGGATGTGCACGATCGGCGCGAGGTAGTCGGCGGTGCCCATCGCGATGACGGGCGGCACGATCATCACGACGAGCAGCGAGAGCACGAACACCAGCCAGCCCGCGAGCCGCCCCGCCATCGTCGACACCATGGCGTACTCGCCGCCCGCGCTGGGGATGAGGGTGCCCAGCTCCGAGTAGCAGAACGCGACGCCGATACAGAGCAGCGAGCCGATCGCGATGGTGAGGGCGGTGTAGGTGCCGAGGGTGGCGAAGAGGTCGGGCACGACGACGAACAGGGTGGAGGCGGGCGTCACGCAGGACAGCGTGAGGAGGGTGCCGCCCACGACGCCGATGGAACGCTTGAGCTTCTGCGGGGTGGGGCCGGTCGCGGGGGCGAGCGCCTGAGGGGCGCTGAGCGTTTCCGTCATCGTGCGGTTCCGATCGACTGGTGCGGCTGTGAAGCGCGGGAGCGGTATCGCCTCCAGAGGCGGGGTGGTGAAAGTGATGCGGCGGCTCCCGGGTGGACGTCATGGAATCCTTCGGAGAACCGCAGGTCAATAGGGGGTTACCTGCGGAATCCGAAGATCCGGCGCGGGAGTACGCCGGTTTTCGGCGTTAAGGACGTGTCAAGCCATGGAGTTCGCCCGGTACGGGAACCGCAGCGCGCGGGCCGAAGTTCGTCGGCAACTTTCCGCGGTACGGACGCGTACGGACGTGTGCGGAGGCTCCGGGGCCGCTCGATTCGGCCGGGTACGGCGACGGCCGCCGCCCGCACCCCTTCCTTCGGGGGCGGACGGCGGCCGTGGCGGATCGGGCGATCAGTGGTTCCGCGGGAACCCCAGGTCCACGCCCGCCGGGGCCTCGGACGGGTCCGGCCAGCGAGTGGTGACGACCTTGCCGCGGGTGTAGAAGTGCGTGCCGTCGTTGCCGTAGATGTGGTGGTCGCCGAAGAGCGAGTCCTTCCAGCCGCCGAAGGAGTGGTAGCCCACCGGCACCGGGATCGGCACGTTCACGCCGACCATGCCGGCCTCGACCTCCAGCTGGAAGCGGCGGGCCGCCCCGCCGTCCCGGGTGAAGATCGCGGTGCCGTTGCCGAACGGCGAGGCGTTGATCAGCGCCAGGCCCTCCTCGTACGTCTCGGCGCGCAGCACGCACAGGACCGGGCCGAAGATCTCGTCGCGGTAGGCGTCCGCCGAGGTCGGCACGTGGTCCAGGAGGGACAGGCCGATCCAGTGGCCGCCCTCGAAGCCCTCGACCGTGTAGCCGGTGCCGTCCAGGACGACGGTGGAGCCCTGGGCGGCGGCGCCCGCGACGTAGGAGGCGACCTTGTCGCGGTGGGCCGCGGTGATCAGCGGGCCCATCTCGGAGGACGGGTCGTTGCCGGGGCCGATCTTGATCTTCTCGGCGCGCTCGCGGATCTTCTCCACCAGCTCGTCACCGATCGCACCCACCGCGACGACCGCGGAGATCGCCATGCAGCGCTCGCCCGCCGAGCCGTACGCGGCCGAGACCGCGGCGTCGGCCGCCGCGTCCAGGTCGGCGTCCGGCAGCACCAGCATGTGGTTCTTGGCGCCGCCGAGCGCCTGCACCCGCTTGCCGTTGGCGGAGGCGGTGGTGTGGATGTAGCGGGCGATCGGGGTCGAGCCGACGAAGGAGACCGCGGCGACGTCCGGGTGGGCGAGCAGCGCGTCGACGGCCACCTTGTCGCCGTGCAGGACGTTGAAGACGCCGTCGGGCAGGCCCGCCTCGGCGAGCAGTTCGGCGATCTTCATCGACGCCGACGGGTCCTTCTCCGAGGGCTTCAGGACGAAGGTGTTGCCGCACGCGATGGCGAGCGGGAACATCCACATCGGCACCATCGCCGGGAAGTTGAACGGCGTGATGCCCGCGACGACGCCCAGCGGCTGGCGGATGGAGGCCACGTCCACCCGGCTGGATACCTGCGTGGACAGCTCACCCTTCAGTTGCGTGGTGATGCCGCAGGCCAGGTCGACGATCTCCAGACCGCGGGCGACCTCGCCGAGCGCGTCCGAGTGCACCTTGCCGTGCTCGGCGGTGATCAGCTCGGCGATCGCGTCCCGGTTCGCGTCGAGCAGCGCCCGGAACTTGAAAAGGACGGTGGTGCGCTGGGCCAGCGAGGACGTGCCCCAGGTCGCGTACGCCGCCTTCGCGGTGGCCACGGCCTGGTCCACCTCCTCCACCGACGCGAAGGCGACCTGCGTCGTGACCGCGCCGGTCGCCGGGTCGGTCACCGGGCCGAAGCTTCCCGACGTGCCCTCGACGCTCTTGCCACCGATCCAGTGGTGGACGGTCTTCGTCATGTCCAAGTGCTCCTTCACAGATGACGGCGTCGGGCGGTGACGTGCCGTGCGTACTCCTCGCGGGCCGCGACCGCCGACGTGCGGGTCGCGGTCTCGGCCACGGGCACATCCCACCACGCCTGGGCCGGGGGCGGGCCCGACACTGTGTCGGGCGTTTCGGTCTCCACGTAGACACATGTGGGGACGTCGGCCCGGCGCGCTTCGGCGAGGGCTTCTCGCAGGTCACGCACGGTTTCGGCGCGAAGTACACGCATCCCGAGCGAGCCCGCGTTGGCCGCCAGGTCGACCGGCAGCGGATCGCCGCCGTACGTCCCGTCCGCCGCGCGGAACCGGTACGCCGTGCCGAACCGCTCACCTCCCACCGCGTCCGAGAGCCCGCCGATCGAGGCGTACCCATGGTTCTGGAGGATCACCACCTTGATGGGGATGTTCTCCTGCACGGCGGTGACGATTTCGGTCGGATTCATCAGATACGTACCGTCACCGACCAGCGCCCACACCGGCCGCCCGGGTGCCGCGAGGGCGACTCCGATGGCCGCGGGGATCTCGTAGCCCATGCAGGAGTAGCCGTATTCGACGTGGTACTGGTCGCGTGAGCGGGTCCGCCACAGCTTGTGGAGGTCGCCGGGGAGCGAGCCAGCCGCGTTGATCAGGATGTCGTCCCCGGTGACCAAGGTGTCGAGTACGCCGAGGACTTGGGCCTGGGTGGGGCGGGCACCGTCGGACACCGGGGTGTAGGCGGCGTCCACCCGCGCCTCCCACTCCCCCTTCAACCGCGCGCACTCGGCCTCGTACGCGGCCGGTACTCGGTATCCCTTCAGCGCCTCGTGCAGCGCGGCGAGGCCGGTGCGGGCGTCGCCGACGAGTTGCCGGCCGCCCATCTTGTGCGCGTCGGCGGGGCGGACGTTGAGGTTGACGAAGCGGACGTCGGGGTTCTGGAAGAGGGTGGCGGAGGCGGTCGTGAAGTCGGTCCAGCGGGTGCCGACGCCGAGCACCACATCGGCGGTGCGGGCCAGCTGGTCGGCGGCGGCCGTGCCGGTGTGGCCGATGCCGCCGACATCGCGGGGGTGGTCGTGGAGCAGCGCGCCCTTGCCGGCCTGGGTGCTCGCGACCGGGATGCCGGTGTCCTCGGCGAACGCGCCGAGCACGTCCTGAGCGCGGGCGTGCCGCACCCCGCCGCCGACGACGACGAGCGGCCGCTCGGCCCGCCTCAACTCCCCTACCGCGCCCGCCAGTTCATCGGCGTCGACGACCGGGGCCCGAACCGGCCACACCCGCTCGCGGAAGAACTCCTCCGGCCAGTCGTACGCCTCCGCCTGGACGTCCTGCGGCAGGGCGAGCGTGACCGCGCCCGTGTTCGCGGGGTCGGCGAGGACGCTCATCGCGTTCAGGGCGGCCGGGATCAGCGCCTCGGGGCGGGTGATCCGGTCGAAGTAGCGGGAGACCGGGCGCAGGCAGTCGTTGACCGACATGTCGCCCGCGTACGGGACTTCGAGCTGTTGGAGCACCGGGTCGGCGGGGCGGCCGGCGAAGATGTCGCCGGGCAGGAGCAGCACCGGGAGGTGGTTGATGGTGGCCAGGGCCGCGCCCGTGACGAGGTTGGTGGCACCGGGCCCGATGGAGGTGGTCACCGCATGGGCGGAGAGCCGGCCGGACTGGCGGGCGTAGCCGACGGCGGCGTGCACCATGGCCTGCTCGTTGCGGCCCTGGTGGAAGGGCATGGCGTCGGGCCCGGATTCGAGGAGCGCCTGCCCGAATCCGGCGACGTTGCCGTGTCCGAAGATGCCCCAAGTGGCCGCGATCAGGCGGTGGTTGACCCCGCCGCAGGCGGTGTACTGGCGGGCCAGGAAGGCGATCAGCGCCTGTGCGGTGGTGAGGCGGCGCGTCGTACCGGTCACTGGTATCCCTCCACGTGATCGGGGTGGAAGGAGATCTTCCACTCCCGTTCCTGCCCCGGGCCCGCCATCACGTTCAGGTAGTACATGGCGTTGCCGGGCTGGGCGATGGACGGCCCGTGCCAGCCGTCCGGAACGAGCACCGCGTCGCCGGTGCGCACCTCGGCGAGGAGGTCGGCACCGCCGTCGCGGGACGGCGAGATCCGCTGGTAGCCGTAGCCGCCGGGCCGCTCGAACTCGAAGTAGTAGATCTCCTCCAACTCGCTCTCCTTGCCCGGCAGTTGCTCGTCGTGCTTGTGCGGCGGGTACGAGGACCAGTTGCCGCCGGGCGTGATCACCTCGACGGCGATCAGCCGGTCGCAGGCGAAGGCGTCCGCGGCGGCGAAGTTGCGCACCGTACGGGAACAGTTTCCGGAGCCCCGGGCTTCGACGGGTACCTCCGGCGCGGGGCCGCGGCGAGCGGGGAGTCGTCGCTCGCACCGCGCTCCTGCCAGGGCGAAACGGCCTCCCGCGCCGGAGGTGATCTGGGTGTGCGCGTCACGCGGCACATAGGCGAAGTCGGTCGGCCCGTCGAACACGCCCTTGCGACCGTGCAGTTCGGCAGACAGGCCATCGGTGCGCACCGTACAACCACCGCTGAGCGGCACCACGAGCCACTCGCTGTCCCCGGCGTCCAGCAGGTGCGAGCCGCCGGGCGGCAGGGTGAGCACGCGCAGGGAGGAATAGCTCCACCCCGCCCGCTCGGGGTCGATGTCGACGGCGTACGCATCGCGGGCTGCGTCCCCGGCCCGTACGAGCAGTCCTTGGTGATCCATGTCCGGCTCCTATCCCCTACAGCAGTCCGACGGCGGTGTCGACGGCCGCCGCCACATCGCCGTCGGCCGGGTAGAGCAGCGAGCGCCCGGCGACCAGGCCCTGCACGGTGGGCAGGCGCAGCGCTCCGCGCCACTTCTCGAAGGCGGCGTCCTGGTCGTCCCCTATGTCGCCGCCGAGCAGCACCGCGGGCAGCGTACTGGTGGCCATGACCTCGGCCATGTCGTCCGGGTTCTCGGTGACGGGCACCTTCAGCCAGGTGTAGGCGGAGGTGCCGGCCAGGCCCGAGGCGATGGCGATGGACCGGGTGACCGCCCCGGCGGAGAGATCATGACGAATCCGCCCTTCCCGCCGCTGGCAGATGAACGGCTCGACGAACACCGGGAGTTGACGCTCGGCCATCTCGTCGACGGCCCGGGCGGCGGCGTGCAGCGTGTCGAGCGAACCGGCGTCCTCGTAGTCGATCCTGAGCAGGAGCTTGCCCGCGTCGAAGCCGAGCCGCTCCAGGTCCTGGGCGCGGTGGCCGGTGAAGCGGTCGTCGAGTTCGAAGGCGGCTCCGGCGAGGCCGCCGCGGTTCATGGAGCCGATGACGACCTTGTCCTCCAGGGCGCCGAGCAGGAGCAGGTCCTCCAGGACGTCGGCGCTGGCGAGCACGCCGTCGACGCCGGGCCGCGACAGGGCGAGCCGGAGCCGGTCGAGCAGATCGCCCCGGTCGGCCATGGCGAGCCCGTTGGCGCCGACGCCGAGCGCGCCCCGGGCCGGATGGTCGGCGGCGATCACCATCAGCCGCCCGCCGTCGCCGCGGAGCAGCGGTCTGCGCACCCGGCGGGCGGCGGCCTCGGCGACGGCTTCGGGGTGGCGGGCCCGCAGCCGCGCGAGCCCGGCGGGCCCGAGGTCGGCGCTCACACCCGGCCGCCTTCCAGTACGCGCTCGACCTCGGCGGGGTACGGCATGGCGGAGGAGCAGGCGAGCCGGGACGCGACGATGGCCCCGGCGGCGTTGGCGTACCGCACTACACGGAGGAGGTCCCAGCCGGCGAGCAGCCCATGACAGAGCGCCCCGCCGAAGGCATCGCCCGCACCGAGCCCGTTGACCACGTCGACCGGCACGGGCGGCACCTCGGCGACGGCCCCGTCCCGGTGCACGGCGAGCACACCCTTGGGCCCCTGCTTGACGACGGCGAGCTCGACCCCGGCGGCAAGCAGCGCGTCAGCCGCGGCCCGGGGCTCCCGCTCGCCGGTGGCAACCTCGCACTCGTCGATGTTGCCGACGGCGACGGTGGCGTGGCGCAGGGCCTCGCGGTAGTAGGTGCGGGCGACTTCGGGGGCTTCCCAGGCTGCGTTTTCCCAAAACATGGGCCGCCAGTCGAGGTCGAACACGGTGGCCACCCGCCCGGGGGCCACCCGCACCCCCAACGCCGCCAGCGTCGCGCTCCGACTGGGCTCCGCGCACAGCCCCGTCCCCGTCACCCAGAAAATCCGCGCCGCCCCAATCGCCGCAAGGTCCAACTCCCCTTCCCGCAGCTCCAGATCGGGCGCCTTGGGCAGTCGGTAGAAGTACAGCGGGAAGTCGTCCGGAGGGAACACCTCGCAGAAGGTGACCGGCGTGGGCAGCCCGTCCACAGGGGTGGCCCAGCGCGCGTCGACCCCGAACTCGCCCAGTTCCGTACGGAGATACTCGCCGAAGGGGTCGCGCCCGGTGCGGGTGACGACGGCGGTGCGGCGGCCGAGCCGGGCCGCGGCGACGGCCACGTTGGAGGGCGAGCCGCCCAGGAACTTCCCGAACGAGCTGACCTTCGCCAGCGGCACCCCGGTCTGCAGGGGGTAGAGGTCGACGCCGATCCGCCCCATGGTGATCAGGTCGTAGGCAGCGTCGCGCTCGGCGCCGTACGCAGAGTCGTACCCGTGGCCGTTCTCGCTGCCGTACGAAGCCTCGTCCATGCACGTCCCCTCGGGTCGCCGCGTCGCCGATGACCCCAGGTCTAGCCGTCGCCCACCACCCCTGTCAATCTTTTGTCCTTACATTCGGACGTGGCCTTGACACTCCTCCCGCGCCCCCGGAAGGCTGGCCCCCATGACGACGGCGAAGACCCGCATCCGGATCGGTTCGGCCCCCGACTCCTGGGGCGTCTGGTTTCCCGACGACCCTCGCCAAGTCCCCTGGCAGCGCTTCCTGGACGAGGTCGCGGGCGCGGGCTACCGATGGATCGAACTCGGACCGTACGGCTATCTCCCCACCGACCCGGCGCGCCTCGCCGAAGAGACCGCCGCACGCGATCTGCGGGTCTCGGCCGGGACCGTCTTCACGGGGCTGCACCACGGCCCGGCGGTGTGGGAGAAGACCTGGGCGCACGTGTCGGACGTGGCCGCGCTGGCACAGGCCACCGGCGCCCGGCACCTGGTCGTCATCCCCTCCTTCTGGCGCGACGACAAGAGCGGCGAGGTCCTGGAGGACAGCACGCTGACCGCCGCGCAGTGGCGCGATCTCGCCGGTCAGACCGAGCGCCTGGCCCGCGAGGTGCGGGACCGGTACGGCCTGCGCGTCGTCGTGCACCCGCACGCCGACACCCACATCGACAGCGAGGAGAACGTGGCCCGCTTCCTGCACGCCACCGACTCCGACCTGGTCTCGCTGTGTCTCGACACCGGGCACTACGCGTACTGCGGCGGCGACAGCGTCAAGCTGATCGAGACGTACGGGGAGCGGATCGGCTACCTCCACCTCAAGCAGGTGGACCCCGGGGTCCTTGCCCAAGTCCGCGCCGCCGGAACGCCGTTCGGGCCGGCCGTGGCGCAGGGCGTGATGTGCGAGCCGCCGCACGGCGTGCCCGCGCTCGAACCGGTACTGGCCGCGGCCCAGGACCTGGACGTCGACCTGTTCGCGATCGTCGAGCAGGACATGTACCCCTGCGATCCGGACAAGCCCCTGCCGATCGCCGAGCGCACCCGCGCGTTCCTCCGCTCGTGCGGGGCTTGACATGGCCCTGGGCATCGCCGTCATCGGCACCGGCCGGATGGGCGCCGACCATGTGCGCCGGATCGACTCCGTCATCGGCGGCGCCCGCGTGGCCGCCGTCGCCGACCTGGACCTGGAGCGCGCCAGCGCGGTGGCGGCGGGCATCGAGGGGTGCGCCGTCCACACCGACCCGGCGGCCGCGATGGCCGCGCCCGGCGTGGACGCCGTCCTCATCGCCTCCTCGGGCCCGGCCCACGAGGCGGCCCTGCTCGAAGCCTTCGCGCGCGGCCTGCCGGTCCTGTGCGAGAAACCGCTGACCCCCGACCCGGCCGGCACCCTGCGCGTCATGGAGGCCGAGCAGCGCCTGGGCCACCGCCTGGTCACGGTGGGCTTCATGCGCCGGTACGACGCCGAGTACCAGCGACTCCGACTCACCCTCGAACAGGGCGAGTTGGGCCGCCCGCTGATGCTGCACTGCCGCCACCGCAACGCCCAATCGCCCTCCTTCTTCACCACCGAGATGCTGATCCGCGACTCGGTGGTGCACGAGGCGGACGCCACCCGCTGGCTGCTCGGCCAGGAGATCACCGCCGTTCAGGTCCTGCGCCCGCGCCCCACCTCGTACGCCCCGCAAGGCCTCGGCGATCCCCAGCTGGTCCTCTTCGAGACGTCCGGCGGCGCGGTCGTGGACGTCGAGATCTTCGTCAACTGCGGCTTCGGGTACGAGGTGCGCTGCGAGGCGGTGTGCGAGCGCGGGACCGCCTCGATCGGCGAGAGCGGCGGGCTCGTCACGCGGGCGGCGGGCCGGGCGGCCCACGACGTCCCGCAGGACTTCACGATCCGGTTCGCCGAGGCGTACGACCGCGAGGTGCAGGCCTGGGTGGACGCGACGAGGCACGGCCGCACCGAGGGAGCCAGCGCCTGGGACGGCTGTGCGGCGGCGCTGGTCTGCGAGGCGGGGGTGCGGGCACAGGAGTCGGGCGGGCGGGTCGCGGTGGAGCTGCCGGAGCGCCCGCCCTTGTACAAGTAGCGGCCGCCGGCCGGGGATGTCACCCATCTGCCCCAACCACCCTTGTTCATCGCATGCGTTACAAGCATCCGGCTCCCGTCACACATGTCTCGATTACACGGGTCTTGCGTCACAGGCGGTCGACAGGGGCTCCCCCGGCCTCACTCTCCGTCGTTGAACGGGCACAGGCTGAGTGATCGCCAAGCGTTCGCGTCGCAGCTCCCCCGACGGCCTTCCGGTCGCCGCTGCGGCGTACGCAGGGAGGTGCCCCGCATGACCGACCGAAGGCTCTGGTCCTACAAAGAAATCGCCGCGCACATCCGGGTACAGCCGGACACGGTGCGCTCCTACCGCAAACACGGACTCCTGCCGGGGCCGGACCTGGTGGAGAACGGCAAGCCGTACTGGTTCGCGGACACGATCCGGGCGTGGGTCGCCCAGCGGCCCGGCAACAGGGGCCGCCGCGCGAAGTGACCCGGGCGCACCGATGCGGGCGGTTCCATCGTTATCACCCCGAATCACCCCAACCGCGTCCGAGTAGGCTCGCCTAATACCCCCTAGGGGTATAGTCTGCAGTGTGTGAGGGCGCCTCGGTCCCCCCTTGGCCCCCTGATGCACCATGGATCCGTACGCCCGCGAAGAGGAGAACGCCATGACCGCCGAGATCGAGACCCCCGTAGCGACCGGTTCCTGCTGCTCGCCCGCCGGAGGCTGCCAGGGTGACGGGGCGACCGACGTCCAGGTGGGCGCCGTCACCGCCGTCTACAAGGTCTCCGGCATGACCTGCGGCCACTGCGAAGGCGCGGTGTCCGATGAGATCTCCGAGATCGAGGGCGTCAGCTCGGTGAAGGCCGTCGCCGCGACCGGCGAGGTCACCGTCGTCTCGGCGGCGCCGCTCGACGAGGAGGCGGTCCGTGCGGCCGTCGACGAGGCGGGCTACGAACTGGTCGGCCGCGCCTGACCCGGAGGGCATCCCCTCCGCTTCTCCCCCGTCGGGCCGCACCCGGCCGGCTTCCCGCCGGTACCGTGCGGCCCGGCCCGCTTTCTGGAGCCCCATCGTGCCAACCACCACCCCGTCCCACGTGGTCGAACTCGCCATCGGCGGAATGACCTGCGCGGCGTGCGCGGCCCGCGTCGAGAAGAAGCTGAACCGGATGGAGGGGGTTTCCGCCACGGTCAACTACGCCACGGAAAAGGCGAGGGTCGCCTGCGGCGAGGGGGTGGGGGTGGGCGACCTCGTGGCGACGGTGGTGAAAACGGGGTACACCGCCGAGCCCCTGAACCCCCGGGGCTCCGCCCCGGCCCCCGGCGCAGATTCGACTGCGGGCCACGGGTCCGCTGTGCCCACCCTTCCCCAAGGTCTCGACTTCGCTCGACCGGGGGAGACCCCAATCGCCCTGCGGAACGATTGCCCACAGCGTGAGGAGGTGGAGGAGCCCACCTCACCTGATTCAGCGCTGGTCACGGCAACTTCAGCCCGTCCGGCGTTTGAGGACGAGCGCCGTTCAGGCGCGAACGGGGGTCTGGGGGCGGAGCCCCCAGGGGGCACCACCCGGCCGCACCCGGGAGACGACCGCAGCACGACGCGGCTGGCCGCGCTGAGAGGGCGGCTGATCGTATCGGCCATCCTTTCCGCGCCCGTCGTCGCGCTGGCGATGATTCCCCCGCTCCAGTTCGACAACTGGCAATGGCTCAGCCTCACCCTCGCCGCCCCCGCCGTCATCTGGGGCGGCCTCCCGTTCCACCGGGCCGCGTGGGCCAACCTCAAGCACGGCTCCGCCACGATGGACACCCTCGTATCCACCGGCACGCTCTCCGCGTTCGGCTGGTCGCTCTGGGCGCTCTTCTTCGGTACCGCGGGCATGCCCGGCATGCGGCACGGGTTCAGCTTCACCACCAGCCGCGGGGACGGCGCCGGAACGATCTACCTCGAAGTCGCCGCGGGCGTCGTCACGTTCATCCTGCTCGGCCGCTATCTGGAGGCCCGCGCCAAGCGGAAGTCCGGCGCCGCCCTGCGTGCCCTGATGGAGCTGGGCGCGAAGGACGTCGCCGTGCTGCGCGGCGGGGCCGAAGTGCGCATCCCCGTAAGCCAGTTGCGTACCGGGGACCGCTTCGTCGTACGGCCCGGCGAGAAGGTCGCCACGGACGGCACCGTCGTCGAGGGCGCCTCGGCGGTCGACGCGTCGATGCTGACCGGCGAGTCCGTGCCGGTGGACGTGGGCGTGGGCGACCCCGTCACCGGGGCGACCGTGAACGCCGGGGGCCGGATCGTCGTCGAGGCGACCCGCGTCGGCGCGGACACCCAGCTCGCCCGCATGGCGCGCCTGGTGGAGGACGCCCAGAACGGCAAGGCCCAGGTGCAGCGCCTCGCCGACCGCATCGCGGGCGTCTTCGTGCCGGTGGTGTTCGCCATCGCGCTCGCCACCCTGGCCGCCTGGCTCCTGGTCACCGGCGACGCCACCGCCGCCTTCACCGCGGCCGTGGCCGTACTGATCATCGCCTGCCCGTGCGCGCTGGGCCTGGCCACCCCGACCGCCCTCATGGTCGGTACGGGACGGGGAGCCCAGCTCGGCATCCTGATCAAGGGCCCGGAGGTCCTGGAGTCGACCCGCCGGGTGGACACCGTCGTCCTCGACAAGACCGGCACGGTGACCACCGGACGCATGAGCCTGTACGGGGTCCACGTCGCCGAGGGCATCGACGAGAAGCAACTCCTGCGCCTGGCCGGTGCCCTGGAGCACGCCTCCGAGCACCCCATCGCCCGCGCGATCGCGGCCGGCGCCCAGGACCGGGCCGGGGTGCTGCCACCGGCCGAGGACTTCCGCTCGCTGCCCGGCCGGGGCGTGGAGGGCGTCGTCGAGGGCCGTCGCGTGTACGTGGGCCGGGACGGCGCCCTGGAGCTGCCGCCCGAGCTCGCCGCGGCCAAGGGCGCCGCCGAGGCCCAGGGGCGTACCGCCGTCACCGTCGCCTGGGACGGGGTCGCCCGGGGCGTGCTGACCGTCTCCGACACCGTGAAGGAGACCAGCGCCGAGGCCGTCGCCCGGCTGCGGGCGCTGGGCCTCACCCCGGTCCTGCTCACCGGCGACCACCACGGCGTCGCCACAACCGTGGCCGCGGAAGTCGGTATCGAGGCGGCCGATGTGTACGCGGAGGTCCTCCCCGAGGACAAGGCCGCCGTCGTCAGGCGCCTTCAGGCGCAGGGCCGCACCGTCGCCATGGTGGGGGACGGCGTCAACGACGCGGCCGCTCTGGCCGTCGCCGATCTGGGTCTCGCCATGGGCACCGGCACGGACGCCGCCATTGAGGCCGGCGATCTCACCCTCGTACGCGGTGACCTGCGGGTTGCCGCCGATGCGATCCGATTGTCCCGCCGGACCCTGGCCACGATCAAAGGCAACCTTTTCTGGGCATTCGGCTACAACGTGGCCGCCGTCCCCCTGGCCGCCGCGGGCCTGCTGAATCCGATGATCGCGGGTGCGGCTATGGCGTTCTCGTCGGTGTTCGTGGTAACCAACAGCCTACGGTTGCGTTCCTTCACCTGACCTCCACAAAGAGATCTAGATCACAGAGGTTTTGAGGTAACCATCGGGAGGGGTCGGGAGTCTAAGTGGGCGATGCCGAGGACGTCTTGGGGGACGTCCATGGAATGTCTTGGGGGACGTTCCAGGCAACGCGTTGGCCGGGGCACGTACGTCGGGAGCTTTGAGCGGCCCACCCGACAGGTACGTACCCCGGCAGACCGCCTAGACCCCCGGCTCGGATCCCGTGGGGGGAATCCGCACCGGGAAACAGGGAAGCGCCCCGATTGCCGACCCGTGGGGGGATCGGCAGCGGGGCGCTTTCCGACTTCTGACGCCGAACTGCCCGGCAGCTACCGGGAGTTCAGCTCGTACAGGATGCTCAGCGGGCCTCGACCGGCACGAAGTCCCGGAGAACCTCGCCCGTGTAGATCTGGCGCGGGCGGCCGATGCGGGAGCCGGGCTCCTTGATCATCTCGTGCCACTGGGCGATCCAGCCCGGGAGACGGCCGAGCGCGAACAGGACCGTGAACATCTCGGTCGGGAAGCCCATGGCGCGGTAGATCAGACCCGTGTAGAAGTCCACGTTCGGGTACAGGTTGCGCGAGACGAAGTACTCGTCGCTCAGCGCGTGCTCTTCGAGCTTCAGCGCGATGTCGAGCAGCTCGTCGGACTTGCCGAGCGCCGACAGGACGTCGTGCGCGGCAGCCTTGATGATCTTGGCGCGCGGGTCGAAGGACTTGTACACCCGGTGGCCGAAGCCCATCAGGCGGACGCCGTCCTCCTTGTTCTTCACCTTGCGGATGAAGGAGTCCACGTCGCCGCCGTTGGCCTGGATGCCTTCCAGCATCTCCAGGACGGACTGGTTGGCACCGCCGTGCAGCGGGCCCCACAGCGCCGAGATGCCGGCCGAGATCGACGCGAACATGTTGGCCTGCGAGGAGCCGACCAGACGCACGGTGGAGGTCGAGCAGTTCTGCTCGTGGTCCGCGTGCAGGATCAGCAGCTTGTCAAGGGCCGAGACGACAACCGGGTCCAGCTCGTACTCCTGGGCCGGCACCGAGAACGTCATGCGCAGGAAGTTCTCGACGTAGCCGAGGTCGTTGCGCGGGTAGACGAAGGGGTGGCCGATCGACTTCTTGTACGCGTACGCCGCGATCGTCGGCAGCTTGGCGAGCAGCCGGATCGTGGAGAGGTTGCGCTGCTTCTCGTCGAACGGGTTGTGGCTGTCCTGGTAGAAGGTGGACAGCGCGGAGACCACCGAGGACAGCATCGCCATCGGGTGGGCGTCACGCGGGAAGCCGTCGAAGAACCGCTTGACGTCCTCGTGCAGCAGCGTGTGCCCGGTGATCTCGCTCTTGAAGCTGGAGAGCTGGTCGACGGTCGGAAGCTCGCCGTTGATCAGCAGGTATGCGACCTCGACGAAGGTCGAGCGCTCCGCCAGCTGCTCGATGGGGTACCCGCGGTAGCGCAGGATGCCCTGCTCACCGTCCAGGTAGGTAATGGCGGATTTATAGGCGGCCGTGTTGCCGTATCCGCTGTCGAGGGTGACCAGTCCGGTCTGGGCTCGGAGCTTCCCGATGTCGAAGCCCTTGTCGCCGACGGTGCTGTCGATCACCGGGTAGGTGTACTCGCCATCGCCGAACCGCAGTACTACAGCGTTGTTCGCGTTCTCGCTCACGTCATCCCTCACCGACGTAGTGCCTCTTCTTCGAGGTGCCCTGACTGTCTCTACCATCCCCCATTTGGCTCAGCAGAGTGCACTCGGGGTCGCCCATTGGGCTTATTCACGGCACTCAGTGCCGCTCAACCTGCTCATCCTGCCCCGTTCGCCCCAGTTACGAAAGCCCTGGGTGATCTTTCACACCAAAGTGCCCCCTGCCAGCCGGTGAGCGAGTGCGGTAAAGCGTCTGCCTGCGGAAACGGTACGCACCGCCTGGCCGATGGCCTTGCGGGACCCCACCAGGACGACGAGCTTCTTGGCGCGCGTCACCGCCGTGTAGAGCAGATTGCGCTGGAGCATCATCCAGGCGCCGGTGGTGACGGGGATGACGACGGCCGGGTACTCGCTGCCCTGGGAGCGGTGGATCGTCACGGCGTAGGCGTGGGCCAGCTCGTCCAGCTCGTCGAAGTCGTACGGCACCTCCTCGTCCTCGTCCGTCAGGACCGTCAGGCGCTGGTCGTCGAGGTTGAGCGCGGTGACCACGCCGACGGTGCCGTTGAAGACGCCGTTCTTGCCCTTCTCGTAATTGTTGCGAATCTGGGTGACCTTGTCGCCGACGCGGAACACCCTTCCACCGAACCTTTTCTCCGGCAGGTCCGGCCGGGCGGGGGTGATCGCCTGCTGGAGCAGACCGTTGAGGGTGCCGGCGCCGGCCGGGCCCCGGTGCATCGGGGCGAGCACCTGGATGTCGCGGCGCGGGTCGAGCCCGAACTTCGCCGGGATGCGCCGGGCCGCGACGTCGACGGTGAGCCGGCCCGCGTCCTCCGTCTCGTCCTCCACGAAGAGGAAGAAGTCGTCCAGGCCCGAAGTGATGGGCTGCGTACCGGAGTTGATGCGATGGGCGTTGGTGACTACGCCGGACTGCTGGGCCTGCCGGAAGATCCGGGTCAGCCGCACGCTCGGGACGGGACCGCCCTCGGCGAGCAGATCGCGCAGCACCTCCCCGGCGCCGACCGAGGGCAGCTGGTCCACATCGCCCACCATCAGCAGATGGGCACCTGGTGCCACCGCCTTGACCAGCTTGTTGGCGAGCAGCAGGTCGAGCATGGAGGCCTCGTCGACGACGACCAGGTCCGCGTCCAGCGGCCGGTCCTTGTCGTACGCCGCGTCGCCGCCCGGTTTCAGTTCCAGCAGGCGGTGCACGGTGGAGGCCTCGGCGCCGGTCAGCTCGGCCAGGCGCTTGGCGGCCCGGCCGGTCGGGGCGGCGAGCACGACCTTGGCCTTCTTGGCGCGGGCGAGCTCCACGACCGAGCGGACCGTGAAGGACTTGCCGCAGCCCGGGCCGCCGGTGAGGACCGCGACCTTGCTGGTCAGGGCCAGCTTGACGGCCTCCTGCTGCTCGGGCGCGAGCTCGGCTCCGGTGCGCCCGGCGAGCCAGCCGAGCGCCTTGCCCCAGTCGACTCCGGCGAAGGACGGCATCCGGTCCTCGCCGGTCCGCAGCAGCCGCCCGACCTGGGCGGCCAGCGACAGCTCGGCCCGGTGGAAGGGCACGAGGTAGACAGCGGCGACGGGCTCGCCCCCGTCCGGCCCCGGCACCTTCTCCTTCACCGCACCCTCTTCGGCGATGAGCTCGGCAAGACAGTCGATGACGAGCCCGGTGTCGACCTGGAGCAGCTTCACCGAGTCGGCGATCAGGCGCTCCTCGGGGAGGAAGCAGTGGCCCTGGTCGGTGGACTGGGACAGCGCGTACTGCAGGCCCGCCTTCACGCGCTCCGGGCTGTCGTGCGGGATGCCGACGGCCTGGGCGATCCGGTCGGCGGTGAGGAACCCGATCCCCCAGACGTCAGCGGCGAGCCGGTAGGGCTGGTTCTTGACGACGGAGATCGAGGCGTCTTCGTACTTCTTGTAGATGCGGACGGCGATGGAAGTGGAGACGCCGACCCCCTGCAGAAAGACCATGACCTCCTTGATGGCCTTCTGCTCCTCCCAGGCGGCGGCGATCTTCTTGGTCCGCTTGGGCCCGAGGCCCGGAACCTCGATCAGGCGCCCCGGGTCCTGCTCGATGATGTCGAGGGTGTCGGCGCCGAAGTGCTGGGTGATGCGGTCGGCGAAGACCGGGCCGATGCCCTTGATCAGGCCGGAGCCGAGGTAGCGTCGGATGCCCTGGATGGTGGCGGGCAGCACCGTCGTGTAGTTCTCGACGGTGAACTGCTTGCCGTACTGGGGATGGGAGCCCCAGCGCCCCTCCATCCGCAGCGACTCCCCCGGCTGCGCGCCGAGCAGCGAGCCGACCACCGTGAGGAGGTCGTTGCTGCCCCGGCCGGTGTCGACGCGCGCGACGGTGTAGCCGCTCTCCTCATTGGCGTACGTGATCCGCTCAAGGACCCCCTCCACCACCGCCGTACCCGTGAGACTCGACATGCCCCGACGCTACCGTCCCGCACTGACAGTGCGGACAACACGGCTGTGGACAACGGGAGTCAGGGCCCGGGGCGCTTTGCGGAGGGAAATTCAAGGGGGCCCGGTCCGTCGACCGGGCCCCTTGTTTTCCCTCCCCGTCAGCGCTTCCCGAAATCCCCCCGGATCCCTCCCCTGAAGCACTGACGCCCCTTAGACCTCCGTCACCCCGGAAGGGTTGCACGACTGCGGGCAGTAATTTTTCCCGGCCTCCGAGGTGCTGACGTAGCGGGGTGAACGTAGCGTTTGCCGCATGAGCGACAATTCCTTCGAGCAGGACGTGCTGAACGAGCTGGGGGACGACGGGCTCCAGCGGATCGCCGGGCTGCTCGGTACGGATGCGGCGGGCGCGCAGGACGTGGTCGGTACGACGATGTCGACGCTGGCGGGCGGGCTGCCGCCGGAGACCACGCAGGAGGTCCGCCAGGCGGTGGCCGAGTCCCCACCGGAACCACCTCCGGAGGAGGCCCCCTTGCAGGGCGTGGCCACGCTCGGCGGCGGACTCGGCGGGATGCTGAGCGGCGGTCTTGCGGCCGGGGTGCTCGCGAAGGCGGCCCGGCCGGTCGCGAACGCGGTGGCCAAGAAGACGGGGTTGCCGCCGGCGACGGTGGCGAGGGCCCTGGAGGTGCTGCTGCCGGTGGCGCTGGCGGTGCTGACAAAGCGGGCGGCGTCGAAGTCGGCGGCCCCGGGTGCGGCGGAGGGTACGGCACCCGGCGCGGGTGGGGGCGGCCTGGGTGAGCTCCTGACCCAGATCCTGGGCGGCGCGAAGAAGTAGCCACCACCGCCGAGAATGCCGCACTCCCGCACGGACGCCGTGCCCGGGCCCGTACGGGAGTAGGGGCTCAGCCGCGCAGAAACCCGTCCCCATGAGTGGCGATGTGGGCCTCCAGGGCGGAGAGGGCCTGCTGCGTGGCGTCCGGCGTGCCGCTGCCGCGTCGCTCGGCGTAGTACGCCGCGCCGAGTTTCTTCAGCAGGTCGTTTCCGGCGCGCTGCTGCTGGACTTCGTCCACCTTCTGCTTGCCCTGGTTCAGGGCGCTCTGGGCCTGCTCCTTGGCCCGGTCGAGAAAACCTGCCATTGACTGCCTCCGATCGTGTTCCGGGATCACTTCCCCCATCGCTGCGGCGCATGCCCAGGCGTACGCCCGATTGGCTGCGGGGTGGGGGGGGTGCGCTGGGGCTCCGCCCCAGACCCCGGATGCCCCCACCCCGCCCCTTCCCTAGACCCGCCGGGGGTTGGAAAGGGGTGAAGCCGGGTTTCCTGGGGCTCCGCCCCAGACCCCGTTCGCGCCTAAAGGGCGCTCGTCCTCAAACGCCGGACAGGCTGAAGATGCCGGTGCGGGCCAGCACCGACCCTGCCAGGGGCGCGAGGAACTGCGCAAACAGGCGCCCACCCCCCTCAACCCCCCACCCGCACCGCCCCCGTAGACCCCCGAACCATCAGCTCCCCGTGCACCGTCGCAATCCCCCCGGGCGGTGCCGGTTCCAGGCCGAGGGCGAGGCGGCCCGCCCTCGCGCCCGCCTCGGACAGCGGCAGACGGACCGTCGTCAGCGCCGGGACGGCATCCGCGCTGAAGGGGAGGTCCACGAAGCCCGCCACCGAGACGTCCCCGGGGACGGAGAGCCCCCGGTCGCGCAGCGCCGCACACGCCCCCAGCGCCACCGTGTCGTTCGCGGCCACCACAGCCGTCAACTCCGGCTCCCTGCGCAGGAGTTCAAGCGTCGCGTCGTAGCCCGAGCGGCGGTCGTAGGAGCCGTGGACCACCAGGTCGCCCTGGCGGAGGCCGGCCGCCGCCAGGGCGGAGCGGTGGCCCTCCAGGCGGTGCCGGGTCGTCGTGCGCTCCGCGGGGCCGGCGACGTAACCGATCCTGCGGTGGCCGAGGCCGATGACGTGGTCCGTCAGGCGCCTGCTCCCGCCCCGGTTGTCGAAGGCGAGGGTCGCGGTGACGCTGTCGCCGGGCAGCGGCGGCCGGCCGCACAGCACGATGCGGGTGCCCGCGTCCGCGAGCCGCGCGAGCTTCGCGCCGACCGCTGCCGCGTGCTCCGGGTCCTCAAGGGCGCCCCCGGTGAGGATGACGGCGGCCGCGCGCTGGCGCTGAAGCAGCGTCAGATAGGTGAGTTCGCGCTCCGGCGAGCCGCCGGTGTTGCAGATGACGGAGAGCTTCTCGCGGGCGCCGCGCTCCTCGCCGATCGCCGCCTGGGCCGCGCCCGCCATGATGCCGAAGAAAGGGTCGGCGATGTCGTTGACCAGGATGCCGACCAGGTCCGACGTGGCCGCGGCCAGCGAACTCGCGGGCCCGTTCAGGACGTAGTCCAGCTCGTCGACCGCGCGCAGCACCCGCTCCCGAGTGGCCGCGGCCACCGGATAGTTGCCGTTCAGGACCCGCGAGACCGTCGCCGGGGACACCTGGGCCCGGGCCGCCACATCCGCCAGGGTCGCTGTCATCTCTGCCTCCGAAACGCTCGGGCCGTGATCGCGCCGTTCAAGCTTCCGGCCTCTTGTCCGAGGCGCTGTGCGCAGGCTAGCGTCCTGCCCTGTAGAAAGCGCTTGCTATGCAGGTTCCACCGGCTTCTGCTCCACCCCGCTCGCCCCACTCGCACCCGCTCCCGGAGGGATCACATGACGGAACGCAGGACCGTGCGGATCGCCATGAACGGCGTCACCGGACGCATGGGCTACCGCCAGCACCTCGTACGCTCCCTCCTCGCGCTGCGCGAACAGGGCGGACTCGACCTCGGCGACGGCACCACGCTGTGGCCCGAGCCGGTCCTCGTCGGCCGTCGCGAGCACGCCCTGAAGGCGATGGCCGGCCGGCACGGCCTCACCGAGTGGTCGACCGACCTCGACACCGTCCTCGCCGACCCCGGCATCGACATCTACTTCGACGCCCAGGTGACGTCCGCCCGCGAGGAGGCGATCGCGAAGGCCATCGCGGCCCGGAAGCATATCTACACCGAGAAGCCCACCGCGACCGGCCTGGCCGGCGCGCTCCGTCTCGCCCGGCGCGCACGCGGCGCGGGCGTCAAGCACGGCGTCGTCCAGGACAAGCTCTTCCTGCCGGGCCTGCTGAAGCTGAAGCGCCTGATCGACGGCGGATTCTTCGGCCAAGTCCTGTCCGTGCGGGGCGAGTTCGGCTACTGGGTGTTCGAGGGCGACTGGCAGTCCGCCCAGCGCCCGTCGTGGAACTACCGCCGCGAGGACGGCGGCGGCATCGTCGTGGACATGTTCCCGCACTGGGAGTACGTCCTGCACGAGCTGTTCGGCCGGGTCACCTCCGTGACCGCACACGCCGCCACCCACATCCCGCAGCGCTGGGACGAGCACGGCAGGCCGTACGCGGCGACCGCCGACGACGCCGCGTACGGGATCTTCCAGTTGGAGGGCGGCGCGGTCGCGCAGATCAACTCCTCCTGGGCGGTACGCGTGAACCGCGACGAACTCGTCGAGTTCCAGGTCGACGGCACCGAGGGATCGGCGGTCGCGGGCCTGCGCAACTGCCGTGTCCAGCACCGCAGTTCGACCCCCAAGCCGGTCTGGAACCCGGACCTGCCGGTCACCGAGTCCTTCCGCGAGCAGTGGCAGGAGGTGCCCGACAACGACACGTTCGACAACGGGTTCAAGGCGCAGTGGGAGCTGTTCCTGCGCCACGTCGCACTCGACGAGCCGTACCACTGGGACCTGCTCGCCGGCGCACGCGGAGTCCAGCTCGCCGAGCTCGGCCTGCGCTCCTCCGCCGAGGGCCGCCGCCTCGACGTGCCGGAGATCGCGCTGTGAGCCTCCTGCTGCCCCGCCCCGACGGCACGACGCGGGCGTACGAACCCCGCGCGACCCCACTCACCCTGCCCCCGGGGCCGCCTCCCGCCTCCCGTACGGTCTTCTCGGCCGCCCACGTCGTCGCCGACCCGTACGCGGACACCTCGCCCGGCTCTCCCGCCGCGATCGACTGGGACGCCACGCTCGCCTTCCGCCGCCACCTGTGGTCGCACGGCCTCGGCGTCGCGGAGGCGATGGACACGGCCCAGCGCGGGACGGGCCTGGACTGGCCGACGGCGGCGGAGCTGATCCGCCGAAGTACCGCAGAGGCGAAGGCAGTTGGCGGGCGCATCGCCTGCGGGGTCGGCACGGACCAGATCGGCTCGGGGAATGCGGCCGAAGTGAAGGCGGCGTACGAGGAGCAGCTCGGGGTCGTCGAGGAGGCGGGAGCGCAGCCGATCCTGATGGCGTCGAGGGCGCTCGCGGCTGCGGCCCGGGGCCCCGAGGACTATCTCTCGCTCTATACGGACCTGCTCCGCCAGGCCTCCGGGCCGGTGATCCTGCACTGGCTGGGGCCCATGTTTGACCCCGCCCTCGACGGCTACTGGGGGTCGGCCGACCTGGACGCGGCGACGGAGACCTTCCTGGAGGTCGTCGCCGCCCACCCCGACAAGGTCGACGGCATCAAGATCTCCCTCCTCGACGCCCGCCGCGAGGTGGAGCTGAGGCGCCGCCTTCCGGACGGCGTACGGTGCTACACGGGCGACGACTTCAACTACCCCGAACTGATCGCGGGCGACCGAATCGGCTTCAGCCACGCCCTGTTGGGCATCTTCGATCCGCTCGGCCCACTGGCGGCGGAAGCGGTACGCGTCCTGGACAAGGGCGACACCGACGCCTTCCGCGCCCTCCTCGACCCCACCGTCGAACTGTCCCGGCACCTCTTCGAGACCCCGACCCGCTTCTACAAGACGGGGGTGGTGTTCCTGGCGTGGCTGGCGGGACACCAGTCGCACTTCACGATGGTCGGCGGACTGCAGTCGGCGCGGTCGCTGCCGCACTTGGCGCGGGCGTACGAACTGGCCGACGGGATCGGCCTGTTCCCGGACCCGGGGCTGGCCGAGACGCGCATGAAGTCCCTCCTGAACGTGTACGGAGTACCCCAATGACGACGATGCCGACGACGCCGAATCCTTCGACCTCCTCCCGCTTCAGCATCAACCAGATGACGGTGAAGCAGCTCTCCCTGCCGGAGCTGGTGGACGCGTGCGTACGGCTCGGGGTGCGCGGGGTCGGCCTGTGGCGCGAGCCGGTCGCCTCCTACGGCCTCGATGCCGCGGCAAAGCTGGTGCGGGGAGCGAGACTTGAGGTGACCTCGCTGTGCCGCGGCGGCTTCCTCACGGCCATCGACCCGGCCGGGCGGGCCGCCGCCCTCGCCGACAACCGGGCGGCGATCGACGAGGCGGCGACCCTGGGCACGGACACGCTGGTGCTGGTCTCGGGCGGGCTTCCGGCCGGGTCGAAGGACCTCGCGGGCGCGAGGGAGCGGGTGGCCGACGCGCTGTCCTCCCTCGCCCCGTACGCCGCGTCACGGGGCGTGCGGCTGGCGATCGAGCCGCTGCATCCGATGTTCGCCTCGGACCGGTGTGTGGTGTCGACCCTGGACCAGGCGCTGGCGCTGGCTTCGCCCTTTCCCGCGTCGCAGGTGGGGGTGGTGGTGGACACGTACCACGTGTGGTGGGACGACACGGCGCCCGCGGCGGTGGCCCGAGCGGGCGCCGCGGGCCGCATCCACACCTTCCAACTGGCGGACTGGGTCACGCCGTTGCCGGCGGGGGTCCTGCATGGGCGCGGCCAGTTGGGCGACGGCTCGATCGACATCGCGCGGTGGCGCTCCCTGGTCGAGTCGGCGGGGTATTCAGGCCGGATCGAGGTGGAGCTGTTCAACGAGGAGTTGTGGGCGGGGGACGGGGTGGCTCTACTGGAGGAAACGGTCCGGCGGTTTGCCGAGACGCCGGCTTAGCCCGTGCGGTACGTGTCGCGAAGTCACTGCCTGGGTGTGATCGAGCGCGCACGTAGAGTGCCGTCGCGAAGGGCCCGGCCGTCGCACAGGACAGGACAGAGGAGTCGATCGACATGACCGAGTACCCCGAAGGCGCCCCTTGTTGGGTGGACGCGATGTTCACCGACGTGGAAGGCGCCAAGACCTTCTACGCGGAAGTGCTGGGCTGGACGTTCGGTGAGGCGGCCAGCGAGTTCGGCAACTACACGCAGGCCTACTCCGACGGCAAGGCGGTCGCGGCCGTCGTCCCGCCGATGCCGGGCGCCGACGCCCCGTCGCAGTGGTGCCTGTACTTCGCGTCGCCGGACGCGGCGGCCACCGGCGAGAAGATCAAGGCGGCCGGCGGCGAGCTGATGATGGAGCCGATGCAGGTCGGTGCGTTCGGCACGATGCTGATCGCGAAGGAGCCGAGCGGCGCGGTCTTCGGCGTCTGGCAGCCGGGCGAGCACAGGGGCTTCGAGAAGGCAGGCGAGCCGGGGTCGTTCGCCTGGGCGGAGGTCTTCACGCGGGACGTGGCGAAGGTGGACGGGTTCCTGCCGAAGGTCTTCCCCTTCCAGGCCCAGAAGATGGACATGAGCGAGGCCGGGGAGGGCGCGGCCATGGACTACAAGGTCTTCAGCCTGGGCGAGGGTGGCGGGCATCCGGCGCTGGGGCGGATGGCCATGGGCTCCGAGTTCCCGCCGGAGATCCCGGCGTACATCCAGGTCTTCTTCGGGGTGCCGGACTGCGACGAGGCGGTCGCCAAGGCGCAGAAGCTGGGTGGCCGGCTCCACTTCGGGCCGATGGACAGCCCGTTCGGGCGGATGGCGGCGCTTGCGGATCAGCAGGGGGCGGCGTTTGCGGTCATTGACATGGGGACGCGGGTGGGGGATGTGCCGAAGATGACGCCTGCGTAGCCCTTCCGGGGTGGGGGGATCGGGGGGCATCCCGGGGTGCACTGGGGCTCCGCCCCAGACCCCGTATCGCGCCTAAAGGGCGCTCGTCCTCAAACTCCCCCAAGGCCTTAAGGGCCGGGGGGGGACCCCCATGACAGGCTGAAGATGCCGGTGCGGGCCAGCGCCGACCCTGCCAGGGGCGCGGGGAACTGCGCGACCAGCCCCCCACCGGCCCGCGGCCGAGCGCGACGCTCAGGAGGGGCTCACACCCCCCGGGTTCAGGATCGTGAACCGCCAGGTTCCGTCGTGGGCCCGGGCCGCCACATTCACAGCCGTGCCGCACGCACCGACCCGCTCCCCATCCACCCCCGCCAGGGACAGGCTCCAGTCCACGACCACCAGCGCCGTACCCTCCCCCGCCACCACATGGCGAACGGAGTTCGCGATGCACGGGTCCGCCGCGATCAACCCCTCAACTTCCGCCCTCAGCGCCGCAGTTCCCCGAACGACCTCCCCCGCGACCGTACGCATCACCGCCCCCTCCCCGTACAGCGCCAGAACCCGGTCGGCATCGTGTGCATTCAGCGCGTCCTGGAAGGCGCGCGGCAGCAGCGCCGGATCGTCGACGGGCGGTGCTGCCGATGCGGCTCCGCGTCGCAGAAAGGCGGCCAAAGAGGCGTTCACCTCCGCGGGGTGCGTCAGGCTCGGGGTGTGACCCGCGCCCGGAATCACCGCCAGGTCCACCGCGCCGGGCAGGCGATCACGGAGCATCCGCCCCAGCGGCAACGGCACCGGAAGGTCGGCCTCCCCGTGCACGATCAGGGCGGGCTGCGTGATCTCCCCGAGGCGGGCGGAGACGTCGTCCACGCCCATCAGCACGGCCACCGCATCGGCCAGCCGTTCCCGCGGCTGGGCTCGCCACTCCCGCAGCCACTCCTCATGGACATCCGGCCTGCCGAGCAGCAGATCGAGAAGAACCGGAGCCACCGCGTCCGGGCCGCCCGCGCGGAAGCCCTCGCTGACCCCGCCCATCTGAGCCAGCGCCTCCCCGGGCCAGGACACCGCCGCGGTGTCGATCAGGACGAGGGATCCGACCCGTTCCGGCGCGCGCAGGGCCGCGCGAAGCGACAGGAAGCCGCCCTGGGAGTGGCCGACCAGAGTCGCCTGCTCGACACCGAGATGGTCGAGCAGGCCCAGCAGGTCGTCGGCGGAATCCCAGTACGTGTACAGATCGCCGTCGTCCTCGGTGCGGCCGTGCAGCCGGGCGTCCCACACCACACACCTGAACTCCCCACTCAACGCCCGGACTTGGGGCTCCCACATCCGGCGGTTCATGAGGTTGCCGTGGCTGAAGACGACCACCGGGCCGTCGCCGCCCGTGTCCTCGAAGTACAGCTGCTGACCATTGACGGATGCGTAGGGCATGCGCCTTCTCCTGTCGGGATCGGTATCGAGAGCCGCTCGTCGAATCGGGAACGGCCCTCGGGAACGGACTCCACCGTGCCCGGCGGGAACGGGGCCGGTTTGCCCGTGCGCGCACACCCGTTTGTCCGTACGCGCACGCGCACGGGAATCCGCCACCGAGGCCCTGGCGTTCCCCCCTGGGCAAGCGAAGGAGGGGCGAGGCGTCGTGACCGTACGTCTGCGGACGCAGGACCATGCCGCGGCGGAGCGGCGCGCATTCTGGCAGGACGTGGTGTGCGACAGCTTCGTGCCGGTGCATGTCAGGCCGCTGCACGACGATCCGTTCCGCGGGGAGATCACGGCGGACCGGCTCGGCGCGGTCCAGTTCTCCGAGATCTCGGCCGACCCGAGCCGGGTCGACCGTACGCCCCGGCTGATCGCGCGCTCGGAGGCGGAGTACCTGCTGGTGGGCCTGGTTCAGGGCGGCAGCGCGGTGGTTCGGCAGGACGGCCGCGAGGCGGTGCTGCGCGCCGGGGACATGGCCTGTTACGACACCTCCCGGCCCTACACCCTCGTGTGCGGGGAGGACTTCTCGATGCTGGAGTTCATGCTTCCGCACCGTCTGGCCCACCTGGACAGCGGCCGGACCGGCGAGGTGACGGCGACGCGCTTCTCCGCGAGCGAGGGGGTGGGCGCGCTGGTCTCACCGTTCCTGACCCGCCTGGCCAGGCACTCCTGCGACTATGCGGACAGTGCGGCCGCGCTCTCCCAGACCGCCGGCGACCTGCTCGCCACGCTGCTGGCCGAGCGGGTCCGCCCGCCGGGCGACGGCCGGCAGACCGCCCGCCGCACCACGCTGCTGCGGGTCCGCGCCTACATCGACCAGAACCTGGCGGACCCCGGTCTGTCCCCGGAGCAGATCGCGCGGGCGCACCACGTCTCCCTCCGCCACCTGCAGAAGCTGTTCGCCGAGGAGGGGACGACGGTGACGGGGTGGATCAGGGCGCGGCGGCTGGAGGGGTGCCGGCGGGAGTTGTCCGGGCCGTACGGGGCGGATCGCACGGTGGGGGCGATTGCGGCGCGCTGGGGGTTCCTGAACTTGGCCCACTTCAGCCGGTCCTTCAAGGCGGCGTACGGGGTGGGGCCGCGCGAATTCCGCGCGGCGGGGGGTGCGAGCGGGCCCGGTTGCCCCCACCCCGCCCCTTCCCGAGACCCTCCGGGGGTTGGAAGGGGTGAGCCAGTTTTCCTGGGGCTCCGCCCCAGACCCCGTTCGCGCCTAAAGGGCGCTCGTCCTCAATCGCCGGACAGGCTGAAATGCCTTGATGCGGGCCAGCACCAACCCTGTTAGGGGCGCGGGGAACTGCGCAAAAAGGCACCCACGGCCCGCAGCCGCAAGCGCGCCAGGGCCCACACCGGCCCCCGCCCCCCTCACGTCGTGATCATGTCACCAGTCCGTGACAGCGATGTCGTGGAACGCCAACGCCCGTATCCCTCCGGCTCACAGCCCCCTCATAGTGATCGAGCAAGTACCGAGGAGCCGAACCCGCTTCGGCCTCAACCACTGGATAACAAGGGGCTCTTTCATGTCCGGCAACCGTCGCAAGGCCTTTCTCGTCTCCGCAGTCATCGTCGGCGGCGCCATGCTGATGACGGCGTGCCAGGACTCGGACGCGAACTCGGGTGCCACGCAGGCTCCCTCCACGGCCACGCCAGGCGGCAAGGAAGCCTCCACGTCCGGCTCGTCGGCCACGGGCGGCGGCAGCCAGGGTGGCGGGAAGAGCTCCGGCGGGCAGGGGACGTCCGCAGGGACCGGCTCCGGCGGGAACGGAAAGTCCGGCGGCAACTGCCGTACCGCCGACCTGAAGATCACGGCGCAGGACAGCACCATCACCGGCGACCCGGACGGCACCGTCGCGGTGACGCTGAAGAACATCGGCGGCCACGACTGTGCGATATCCGGGTTCGCGGGCGTCGACCTGAAGACCAACGCGGGGTCGCTGTCCGCGAAGCGCACCGCGGAGAAGCCCAGCCCGGGCGTCCTCAAGAGCGGGAAGTCGGTGTCGTTCGGCATCACCTACCCGCTCAACAAGTCGGGCGGCTCCGGCGTCCGCATCACCGGCCTCCTGGTGACCCCGCCGAACGAGACGAAGACGGTCACCCTCGCCTGGCCGGGCGCCGCCACGCTGCCGGTCACGGACGGCACGGGCTCCCCGGTGAAGGTGGGCCCCATCGGAAGCGCGGGCCAGGGCGACTGACCCAGGACGACGTTGATCCCGGGCCCCATCGCGTAAGCGGCGGGGCCCGTTGCACACCCCTCGCCCACGAGCCGCAGGCGGCCGCTCGCGCAGTTCCCCGCGCCCCCAACCCCGCCATCGACCGCAGGCCGCACGTGGCTGCTCGCGCCGTTCCCCGCGCCCCTGGCAGCGTTGGTGCTGGCCCGCATCGAGGCATTTCAGCCTGTCATGGGGGTCCCCCCTGGCCCTTAAGGCCTTGGGGGAGTTTGAGGACGAGCGCCCTTAAGGCGCGAACGGGGTCTGGGGCGGAGCCCCAGGAAAACTGGCTCACCCCTTTCTACCCCCGGAGGCCACGCGGCGGAGCCGCAGAGTGTCGCAGCGGGAAGGGGCGGGGTGGGGAATGATCCCCCCCGAGCCGAAAGGACCCCACCCCCATGAAATTCGCCCTATCCACCCTCGGCCTCCCCGGCATGCCCCTCCCCGAGGTCGCCCACCTGGCCGCCCGCACGGGCTACACCGGCATCGAACTCCGCGCCCACCCCGAGGCCCACATCCACCCCCACCTCGACCCCGCCCAACGCAAAGCAATCACCGCCGAGTTCAAAGCGTCCGGCATCGAAATCCTCTCCATCGCCGGCTACGCCCGAGTAGCAGACCCGACCGACAACACCGACATCCCCCAACTCATCGACCTCGCAAGGGACTTGGGAGCCAGCCACCTCCGCGTCTTCCCCGGCGGCGCCGACAACCCCCACGCCGACGACACGGCCGTCCACCGGCTGGCCAACGCCGCCCAGTACGCAGCTGGCACCGGCATCCGCATCCTCCTGGAAACCCACGACTCCCATCGCACAGGCGAAGCAACCGCCAGAGTCCTGAACCGCGTCGGAGACAAGGACGGCAAAGACAACATCGGCGCCCTCTGGGACGTCATGCACACCTGGCTCGGCGGCGAGACCCCCGCCGAGTCCTACCGGCACCTCGCCCCCCACCTCGGCTACACCCAGGTGAAGGACATCGCCTCGGCGAGCGACACCACCCCCCTCCCCCTCGGCAAGGGCGTACTCCCCCTCAGCGAGTGCCTCGCTCTGCTGCCGCCGGACGGCTGGGTGTGCTGGGAGTACGAGAAGCGCTGGTATCCCGAGGCCGCCCCCCTCCCGGAGCTGCTCCAAGCCGGACGGGAGTACTTGACGCGACTGCCGGCCGGGACAGCGAAGTAAGGCCCACCCCGCCGACGAGCAGCGCCGCCGCACACCACCGCAGCGGCGTCACCGACTCCCCGAGCAGCACCGCCGCGGACGACATCCCGAACACCGGCACCAGCAGGCTGAACGGCGCGACCGACGACGCCGGGTAGCGGCGCAGCAGCATCCCCCACGCCCCGAACCCGAACACCGTACTGATCCACGCCACGTACACCAGCGCCCCGGCACCGCCCCAGTCGAACCCCTCCAGCGCCTCCGCGTCCCTCCCCGGCCCCTCGAAGAGCAACGAAAGGGCCAGCAGCGGGAGTACGGGGACCACCGACACCCAGACCATGAAGTTCAGCGCGTCCGGCGGGGCCGCCTTGCGGGTCAGTACGTTCGACACGCCCCAGCATGCCGCCGCCCCCACCGTCAGCGCGAAGGCGAACAGCGGGCCGCCCGACCCCTCGTCCACCCCCGCCACCACGATCCCCGCAAGGGCCACGCCCATCCCCAACAGCCGTACGCCGCCCGGTCGTTCACCCAGTACCGCCATCGCCACGACCGCCGTGAACACCGCCTGGATCTGAAGGACGAGGGAGGACAGCCCGGCCGGCATCCCCTGGCTCATCCCGATGAACAGCAGCCCGAACTTCGCCACCCCGAGCACCAGCCCCACCGCCACGATCCACTTCCAGGCGACCTTGGGCCGCCCCACGAAGAACACGGCGGGCAGCGCCGCGACCAGGAAGCGCAGGGCGGAGAACAGCAGCGGCGGGAAGTGGCCGAGTCCCACGTCGATGACGACGAAGTTGACCCCCCAGACGGCGGTGACGAGCACGGCGAGCGCGATGTGTACGGGACGCATGCGTCGAGGATCACCGCCCCCGACCATTCAGCACCAGCGCGGATTCCTTGATGATGGGATGAAGCAATACTTAATCCCAGGAGGGGCTCGTGCTCGATCTGGCCCGACTGCGCGCACTGCACGCGGTCCACGTCCACGGTTCCGTCGCCGCCGCTGCCGCCGCGCTCGGCTACACCCCCTCCGCGATCTCCCAGCAGATCACCAAGCTGGAACGGGAGACCCGTACGACCCTCCTGGAGCGACGCGGCCGGGGCATCGCGCTCACCGAGGACGCACTCCATCTCGCTTCCGCAGCACGGGAGTTGATGGACATCGTCGAGCGTACGGAGACCACGCTCGAAGAGCGGCGCGGCCTGCCCACCGGGCAACTCTCCATAGGCGCCTTCGCCACGGCCGCGCGCGGACTCCTCCCGGCCGCCCTCGCCTCGCTCGCCCGCCGACACCCCGCCCTGGACACGAGGTTGTCCGAAGTCGACCCGCACGTCTCGGTCGACCTGGTGGCCAAGGGCGTCATCGATCTGGCCGTCGCGCACGACTGGGACATCGCGCCGCTGCCCGCCCCCGAGGGGGTCGAGCAGGCACCCATCGGCGACGACCACTGCGACGTACTGGTCCCGGCGGGCCACCCCCTGGCAGCCCGCCCCGCGATCCGCCGCGCCGACCTCGCCCACGAGCCGTGGATCTGCCAGCCGCCCGGCTCGGTCTGTCACGACTGGCTCGTACGCACCCTGCGCGCCGACGGCCACGAGCCGGATCTGCGCCACCAGGCGGCCGAGTACCACACCCAACTCGCCCTGGTGGCAGCCGGTTTGGGTATTGCCCTGATCCCCCGACTTGGCCGGGGCCCGCTCCCCGAGGGCGTCGTCGCCCTACACCTCGACCCGGTACCGACCCGCCACCTGTACGCCCTGTGGCGCACCGGTGCGGCCCGCCGCCCGGCGATTACGGCAACGGTTCACGCCCTCCGGGAAGCCTGGGCGGACCTCAGCCGCTGAGCCCGTCGGTCTTGACCGCCTCCACGAACGAGGTCCAGGCCCCCGCCCCGAACACCACGGCGGGCCCGGTCGGGTTCTTGCTGTCCCGCACCGGTATGCACCCCGAGCAGGAGTCGCTGAACTCCAGGCAGTCGCCGCCACTTGCACCGCTGTACGAGGACTTCCGCCAGGTCGCGCACGCGTCGTTCACTTCGAGGCAACTACCTCCGCTTTCACCGCTGTACGTCGACTTCCGCCAAGACGCATACACCTCGCTGACTTCGAGGCATTCGCCGCTGTCGCCGCCGCTGTAGCTGGACTTCCGCCAACCGGTCAGGACCGAGGCGTCGGACACGATGTACTCACTGCGCTTCATGCTCGTAATCCTCCGCCACGGACCGCATCAGCGCTAGGGACCTTTGGTGCGACAACGCGTCACCCAGGGCGTGGTCATAGACCTCCTGACACTGCCGCACCACGGACGGAAGTTCCCAAACCCTGCCGGTCTTCAGGCCTTCGACGTACGCGATGGGCGGAAGGTCGCTGAACCACAGCAGCGAGACGTGTCCCTCCAACAGGGCGTGCGCACCTGCCTCGTACGGAAGCACGTGGAAGCGGACGCGACGGCTTTCACCCAGCGCCAGCAGGTGCCGAAGCTGTTCGCACATCACGAGCGGGCCGCCAATGGGGCGTCGCAACACCGCCTCGTCGAGCATTGTCCACACCACGGGCTTGTCGAAGTCTTGGAGAACCCGCGCGCGTTCCAGCCGCGCTCCGAGGAGCCGGTCACGTTCCTCGTCACTCTTGGGTGGATAGCCCGAGCTGAGCACCTCGCACGCGTACGCCTCCGTCTGCAGAAATCCCGGAACCAGCTTGGGTGCGTACTGGCGAATCATTATCGCCTGCTGCTCGAACTCCAGCACCTCCTCGAAGTGTTCAGCTACCTTGCGGCCATCCAGCGTCGGCAGGAACCGCTCAAAGAACCCATCAGTCCCCAGCACCTTGTCCAGCCGGCGCGCATCGTCCAGAGTCGGCCGCCTCCGCCCCGCCTCGATGTGGGCAATATGCGTGCGCGACATCACCGCACGCTCGCTGAGCCCCTCCTGCGTGAGCCCGGCCGCTTCCCTCCGGGCCCTGAGTTCCTCGCCGTACTTGATGCGGGAAACGGGATTGTCCTCGATCGCCACGACACCAACTCCCTTACGTGCAGGCTGCGTTGTCACGCTGTGTGCACTAGTCAGCGTACGGAACGTGACCCCACGCTGTAAGCGGAACACCACACACAGTGAGAGGCAGTCGTATGAGAGCCCACGCCATGGGGGCGTTCGTCGCCCACACCGGTACGGACGTGTACGGACCCGGCAAGGTGATCGGCACGGACGGTGACTGGCGGCGCGTCCGGTTCGTGCACTTCGTCGCGACCGTCGCCGTGGGCGATCTGCGCACGGCCTCTCCGCAGGAAGAAGGGGAAGTACGCGCATGGCTGAGGGAGAAGGCCGTCCGGCATGGGGGCAACTGGTAGCGGGCCCCGCGCTGGCGTTGCGGGTGTCGCGGGACGGCGGGCGGACGTGGGAGCCGTACGTCATGCCGCGCCCCGGGCAGGAGGCCGCACCAGGCGAGCCGGTCACGAAGGTGCCCGAAAAAGAAATGCGGCACGGCTGTCACATCCCCGTGCCCCCGGGTGTCAGGGCAGTGAAAGCGAAGGACGAAGCAGGCCCACCAGACACAGGAGTCGCAGCCATGCAGGCACGTATGCCGAACCCCGCACAGGTCATCCCCAGCGCGATGCCGGCCATTCTGAGCGTGATCAAGGCCGCCAAGGAAGGCGGGGTGGACGAGTCCACCCTGGAGCTGGTGCACCTGCGGGCCAGCCAGATCAACGGGTGCGCGCCGTGCGTCTACGGCGGCATCACGAGCGCCCGCAAGAACGGGGTGAGCGAGGACCAGCTGGCCACCGTCGTCACATGGCGGGAGGCGCCGTACTTCAGCGACGCCGAGCGGGCGGCGCTCGCGCTGGCCGAGGCCGCCACCCGGCTCGCCGACCGCCCGGACGCGGTGTCCGACGAGGTGTGGGACGAGGCGGCCCGGCACTACGACGAGAAGGGGCTCGCCTCGCTGGTCCTCATGATCGGCGTGACCAACCTCTTCAACCGGCTCAACGCGAGCACCCGGCAGATCGCCGGGGGGACCTGGTAGCGGCAGGGATGAAACTCACCATCGTCGCGGCGAGCGGCGGAATCGGCCGCCTCGCCCTGTTCCGGGCGGTCGCCGAGCGCGGCACGGCGGCGATGTGCGAGGCGATGCGCGCCACGGGGGTGCGCCGCATCGTCGCGATCAGTGCCGCGCCGATCGGGCAGACCGTGGGTCTGGCCGACTGACCACCGCCCGCCACCTCGTCAACTCCCGCACCAATTCGACGAATTGGCGGTCTTATGGAACCCGCCCGGGGCCGCCCCCGTCCAATGTACGTACTGCCGGTGAGTCTCCGCAGAGCGGTGTCGACATCGCTGCTGGCCACGAGCGTCGACTCCCTCTCCAGCCGCCTGCGGCCGGCAGCATGCCGCCACCGGTGCGCCCCCCTCCGACTGCACCGGTGGCGGCCCCTCTCCCTGACGGCAGGAGCCACGCCGTACGGCCTCGTGCGCATAGCCTTGACTGGCAATTATTTTCCGGATAACGGTTCGCTTTGGAAGTTTCTTCCACTCGGGAGGTCTCTTCCCCTCGGGAAGCCGCTTCCTCTTCGGAAGTCTCTTCCGCTCAGGAAGTCACCCACTTCCCTGGGCGACACCGCCGGAAGGAGCGCACGTGCAGCACCGCACCTCAAGACGCAGCCTCCTCACCACCACCGCCGCAGTGGCCGCCATGACCGCCCTCGGCTCCCCGTCCCCCGTGCAGGCCTCCTCGGGCACCGCAGAGCCGGACCGCAGGCTTCGCGCGATCATCGCCCGTATGTCGGTCGAGGAGAAGATCGGCCAGCTCTTCGTGATGCGGGTGTACGGGCACTCCGCGACCGCCCCCGACCAGGCGGACATCGACGCCAACCTCCGCGAGCTCGGGGTGCGCGACGCCGCCGAGCTGATCGCGAAGTACCACGTCGGCGGCATCATCTACTTCACCTGGGCGCACAACACCCGCGACCCGCACCAGATCGCCGGCCTCTCCAACGGCATCCAGGCCGCCGGCCTCGCCCAGCGCGTACCGCTGCCGCTGCTCATCGCGACCGACCAGGAGCACGGCGCGGTGTGCCGGGTCGGGAAACCGGCCACACTCTTCCCGGGCGCGATGGCGATGGGCGCGGGCGGCTCGACCGGGGACGCCCGCACGCTGGGCCGCATCTCGGGCGCGGAGCTCGCGGCGATCGGCATCCGGCAGGACTACTCCCCCGACGCCGACGTGAACATCAACCCGGCCAACCCGGTGATCGGCGTACGGTCCTTCGGCGCGGATCCCGCGGCAGTGGCCCGCATGGTCGCGGCCGAGGTGCGCGGGTACCAGGACTCCTCGGTCGCCGCGACCGCCAAGCACTTCCCGGGGCACGGCGACACCAGCGTCGACAGCCACACCGGCATCCCGGTGATCACGCACACCCGGGAGCAGTGGGAGCAGTTGGACGCGCCGCCGTTCAGGGCCGCGATCGACGCCGGGATCGACGCGATCATGACGGCTCACATCCAGTTCCCGGCCCTGGACCCGAGCAACGACCCGGCGACCCTCTCCCACCCGATCCTGACCGGCATCCTGCGCGAACAGCTCGGCTTCGACGGGGTCGTGATCACGGACTCGCTCGGCATGCAGGGCGTACGCGACAAGTACGGCGACGACCGTGTCCCGGTGCTCGCCCTGAAGGCGGGCGTGGACCAACTCCTGGACCCGCCGAAGCTGGACGTGGCGTTCAACGGGGTGCGCGCGGCCGTGGCAAGCGGCGAACTGCCGCAATCCCGCCTGGACGAATCGCTCCTCCGCATCCTTCGCCTCAAGGACCGACGGGGCCTGTTCGCCCGCCCGTACGTGACCGCGCGGGGCGTGGACCGGACGGTCGGCACCCGGGCGCACCTGGCCGCGGCCGCCTCCGTGGCGGAGCGCACCACCACCCTGCTGGCCAACCCGCAGGGCTTGCTCCCCCTCACCCGCGGCCAGCACCTCCTGATCACGGGCACGGACCCGGACTCTCCATCAGGCACGACGGGCCCGCCGACGACAGTTCTGGCCGGGGCGCTGTCCGAACTGGGTTTCCGGACAACGAAGTTGCCCACGGGAACGCTCCCCTCGCAGGCGCAGATCGAGGCGGCGGTGAGGGCGGCGGCCGGGCAGGACGCGGTGATCGTGGGAACGTACAACGCGGGGGCGGGCGGCGCGCAGAGCAGACTGGTGGCGGCGCTGGTCGCGACCGGGGTGCCAGTGATCCACCTCGCCCTCCGCAACCCGTACGACGTCGCACACTTGGCGGCCGGGTACGCGGCCTCGCTGGCGACGTACTGCTGGACGGACGTCGAACTCCGGGCTGCGGCACGGGTGTTGGCCGGACGGGTCGGTCCCCGCGGCCGCCTCCCGGTCGCGGTCCCCCGCGCCGACGACCCTACGCAAGATCTCTATCCGATCGGCCACGGCCTGTCGTACTAGCCGTACGCCGCACCCCCGGCGCACCACCCCCAAGTAGCGCAAAGCCCCCCGGACACCTGGCGTGCAACCGCTCCGGCGGGTCACGCTTGGGTCGTATCCGGGGGGTTCTGGGGGGTCGTATGCGTACGTACCGTTTGGCGTGTTTGGTGTGCCTGCTGCTGCTCACGGCGTTGGGGTGCCGGGAGGCGGCGGGCGGCGGCTCGGCGACGGAGCTGTCGACGGGAACGTCATCACCTTCACCTGCATCACCTTCGCCAGCGTCTTCGCCATCGCCGTTCCTCGCCATGGGTGGGTGCGCGTCGCGCGAGGGGGCGGTGGGCGACACGAAGGACTTCCACGAGGTGCCGTGCACGAGCGAGCGGGCGGTGGCGAAGGTGCTGGCCCGCCGGAACGGGGCGGCAGCCAAGGGGGCGGCCGTGGACTGCCCCTTGTACACGGACTTCGTCCTGTACGTGTCCGAGAGCGTGCCGTCGGCGGCGGCGAGCGGGGACGGAAGCGTGTCGCGGGGCCACGCCTGCATGCGCAACCTGGAGCCGCCGCATCCGGGCGACCCCGGGATGGGGGGCGGGCCGTACACGGTGGTGGGGGACTGCGTGTACGCGGCGGGCGAGGACCAGGTGAAGGAAACGGCATGCGACGGCTCGGGCCCGCATGCCCCCCAGTACCGGGTGGTGTCGGCGGTGCCGACGCGCTCGGACTGCCCGTCTTCGACGCGGCTGTACGTACAGCTGACGGGGGGTCAGGGGGCGGTGGGGTGCGCTCGGCGGGTGTGATTCCCCCACTCCGCCCCTTCCCGAGCCCCTCCGGGGGTTGAAGGTGTTCCTGGGGCTCTGCCCCAGACCCCGTTCGCGCCTGAAGGGCGCTCGTCCTCAATCGCCGGACAGGCTGAAGATGCCTGTACCCGGCGCTGCTAGGGGCGCGGGGAACTGCGCGACCAGCCACCGACGGCCCGCAGCGAACCATCAGCACCCCCGGCGGGTTCAGGGAAGGGGCGGGGTGGGGCCTCCCGGGGTCTGGGGCAGAGCCCCAGGTGGCCCACCCCGCCCACCGGGGCTACGGGCGCAGCGCCGGCTCCCGGTCCAGCGGTGCCGCGTCCAGCTTCGCGTCGAACGACGCCTGCGGCTTCACCGGGGCTCCGCTCAGGCCCGCCCAGCGGAGGATGGAAGCCGTGGCCGACGCCTTCTGGTCGGCCGCCAGCAGGGCCACCTTCGAGCCGTGGTTGCCGCCCGCCACCGTGTAGACGTAGGAGTCGTGTGCCCCCGCGCCCAGGGAGAACCGCTCCGCGCCCCACGGGTCGTTCTGGCCGTACACGTACAGCATGTGGTCCGCGTGGTGCTTGACCCACGTGTCGACGTCCCGCATCGCCCACGGCTGGAACCGCATCGGGATGTCCCGCGGCACGAAGTTCCGCGGCGGCTGGTAGCCGTAGCGGCTCAGCTTGCCGAGCCAGGGCTGCTTGATCGTGGGCGAGCCCAGCTGTGTACCGGCCTGGTAGTAGTACGCCGTGTACGGGGACAGACCCTGGTCGGTGTAGAAGGAGAAGCCGGAGATCGTGTCGACCGAGTCCCAGATCGCCTGGTCGGTGGCGTGCGCCGCGTCCGCCGGGATGGTCGGGCAGTCGGCCAGCAGGTGGTACTGCCAGAAGCCCCAGACGTAGTCGAGTACGACCGCCTCGTACGCCTTGTCCAGGGTGCCCACCGTCGTGAAGGTGTAGCCGTTCGCGGTCGCGTATTCCTGGTACTTCTTCTCCAGGGAGTCCCGCCGCACCAGCGCCTCGCGCTGCACGCCCTCCAGCTTGTCGCGGCACTCCTTGGTGCCGACCGTCCGGAAGAACCGGTCGTAGGCCGAATCCTCGTTGTTCACCACGTCGTTGGGGGCCACGTACGAGACGACGCCGTCCATGTCGCGCGGGTAGAACCGCTTGTAGTACGTGGCCGTCATGCCGCCCTTCGAGGCGCCCGTGGTCAGCCAGTTCTTGGTGTAGACCGGCTTCAGGGCCTGGAATATGGCGTGCTGGTCGCTGGCCGCCTGCCAGATGTCGTCCTTGGACCAGTCGGCGGGCGTCGGCCGCGACGGCGCGAAGAACCGGTACTCGACGGAGACCTGGTTGCCGTCGACGATCTGCGTCGGCTCGGTGCGGCTCGGCGTCGTGGAGACCGAGTAGCCGCTCGTGTACATAACCGTCGGGCGGTCGACATCCTTGTGCAGCAGGGTGATGCGCTGCTGGAAGGTGGCCCTGCTGTACGGATTGGCGTGGTCTACGGGCTGCGTGAAGTTCAGTACGAAATAGCGGTAGCCGCTGTACGGCTTCTCTTCTATGAGGCTCATCCCGGGTATCGCCAGGATGCGGTCCTTGATGTCCGGCTCGGCGGCGGTGGCCGCCCCTGCCGCGGCTCCCGTCGCGGTCATCGTGCCTATCAGCACGACGAGCGACAGCAGCCATCTGAGCGCCTTGCGCATTCACACTCCCCTGTGGGGCCCCTGTGGGCACGAACGTGGCCCCGCGAACCTAGCGGGGGCAACACCCGCCCCGCCAGCCCCGGTTGAGCTCCACAGTTGACCTTCGCACGGGTCGCGTACGTGGTGCCCCCGGCTCAGAAGCCCCCGCTCAGCACACCCAGCCCGTCTCCGCCGCGCTCCCCGCTATCGCCCCCGTCGCCCGCACGCACCGGCTGCCCGAGTGCACGGTGACCGGCCCCGCCATCCTCGTGTACGAGCCCGAGTCGCCGGCCGGAGCGCTGCCCCGGGCCTGGAGCGTCACCGACATCTGGCGCCGCGCGCCCGGGTTCTTCGCCGCGGTCACCGCGCACGCGTACCCATTGCCCTTGTACAGCCGCAGCTCACCCGTGCTGAACCCGACCGTCTTCACCGGCCGCCCCGCACACGCGGCCGCCGCGTCCGCGCTGCCGCCGCCCGGCCCGAACACGACCAGGCCGCCCGCCGCCGCGGCCACCGCCAGCCCCGCGAGCCCCCTGTTTCCGACCCCACCGAACACGCTTGCATCCTTCCGCCACTTGAGCGTATGTGGGGATGGACGCACCCGGCCGTCCGAATGGTTCTCCGGGCGTCTCACAGGGTGGGACGGCCGTCAGACGGCCACGGCGTCGGCCTCCGCCTCGCCGATGAACGTGCGCCACAGCCGGGCGTACTGGCCGTCCAGGGCGAGGAGCTCGTCGTGCGTGCCGTCCTCGGCGACCCGGCCGTGGTCCATCACGATCACCCGGTCCGCACGGGCCGCCGTGGTCAGACGGTGCGCGACGACCAGCGTCGTTCGGCGGCCGGTGAGGCGTTCGGTGGCCTGGTTGACCTGGGCCTCCGTGGCAAGGTCGAGGGCGGCCGTCGCCTCGTCGAGCAGCAGGATGTCCGGGTCGACGAGCTCGGCGCGGGCCAGCGCGATCAGCTGCCGCTGCCCCGCGGAGAGGTTGCGGCCGCGCTCGGCGACCTCGTGGAGGTAGCCGCCGTCGAGCGTGGCGATCATGTCGTGGGCGCCGACCGCGCGGGCCGCCGCCTCCACCTGGGCGTCGCTCGCGTCGGGGCGCCCGTACGCGATGGCGTCGCGGACCGTGCCCTCGAAGAGGTACGCCTCCTGCGGGACGACGCCGAGCCGGTGCCGGTAGGCGGTGATGTCGAGGTCGCGCAGGTCCGTGCCGTCGGCGGTGACCCGGCCGCCCGTCGGGTCGTAGAACCGCGCGACCAGCTTGACGAGGGTGGACTTCCCGGCGCCGGTCTCGCCGACGAACGCGACAGTCTGGCCGGCCGGTATGCGGATGTCGACCCCGCTCAGCGCCTCTTCCTCGTCGCCGTACGCGAAGTCGACGTTCTCGAAGGCGATCTCGCCGCGCAGCGACAGGACGTCCAGCGGCTCGGCGGCCGCCTCGGTGGAGGTCTTCTCCTGGAGCAGTTCCTGGATGCGCTTGAGGGAGACGGCCGCCTGCTGGTAGCCGTCGAAGACCTGCGAGAGCTGCTGTACGGGGGCGAAGAACAGGTCGATGTACAGCAGGTACGCGACAAGGGCGCCCGTGGTGAGGGTGCCGTTGTCGACCCGGCCCGCGCCCACGATCAGCACGGCGGCCGCGGCCACCGACGACAGGAGCTGCACGAACGGGAAGTACACCGAGATCAGCCACTGGCCGCGCACCCGCGCCTGGCGGTAGTGGTCGCTGCGGTCCGCGAACCGTCCGGCTCCGTCGTGCTCGCGCCGGAACGCCTGCACGATGCGCAGCCCGGACACCGACTCCTGGAGGTCGGCGTTGACAGTGCTGACCCGCTCGCGGGCGAGCTCGTAGGCCTGCACGCTCTTCTTGCGGAAGAAGTACGTGCCGACGATCAGCAGCGGAAGCGTCGCGAAGACGACGAGGGCGAGCTCGATGTCGATGACGAGCAGCGCCACCATGATGCCGAAGAAGGTGACGACGGAGACGAACGCGGTGACCAGGCCCGTCTGGAGGAACGTGGACAGGGCGTCCACGTCCGTCGTCATGCGGGTCATGATCCGGCCGGTCAACTCCCGCTCGTAGTAGTCGAGTCCGAGCCGCTGGAGCTGGGCGAAGATCTTCAGGCGCAGGGTGTAGAGGACGCGTTCGCCGGTGCGGCCGGTCATCCGGGTCTCGCCGGTCTGGGCGAGCCACTGGATGGCGACGGTGACGAGGGCGAGCCCGGAGGCGGCCCAGACCGCGCCGAGCGCGAGCTGGGTGACGCCCTGGTCGATGCCGTGCCGGATCAGGACCGGCAGGACCAGCGAGCCGCCTGCGTCGATCGCGACGAGGAGGAGCGAGACGAGCAGGGGAAGGCCGAAGCCGCGCAGCAGCCTGCGCAGGCCGTAGGAGTCCTCGGCCCCGACGGCCTTCGCCTCGTCTATGCCGGGGGTGTCGGTGGCGGGCGGCAGCGCCTCCACCTGGGCGAGCAGTTCGGGGGATTGGGGCCTCCCCTGCTCGAACGAAGTTGAGAGCTTGGGGAACGGCATGCCGCCCGGAGCGGCCGACTCCGCCTTCTCCTGCCTCACCCACAGCGGCGGGGTGATGCCGCGCTCGGCATCGAACTCCGCGTCCAGTTCGTCCCGTACGGAGTGGTCCTCCAGGGGTTCGGCGACCGGCGGGATGCGGCCCGGGGAGACTCCGCCCAGCTCGTCCGGGTCGGTCAGCAGGCGGCGGTACAGGGCGCTGTCGCGCTGGAGTTCCTCGTGGGTGCCGATCGCGGCGAGGCGCCCGCCGTCCAGGACGGCGATGCGGTCGGCGAGGCCGAGGGTGGAGCGGCGGTGCGCGATGAGCAGCGTGGTGCGGCCCGCCATGACCGACTTCAGGGCCTCGTGGATCTCGTGCTCGACGCGGGCGTCGACGGCCGAGGTCGCGTCGTCCAGGACGAGCAGGCGGGGGTCGGTGAGGATGGCGCGGGCGAGCGCGATGCGCTGGCGCTGGCCGCCGGAGAGGGTGAGGCCCTGCTCGCCGACGGTGGTGTCGTAGCCGCCCGGCAGCTCGGCGATGAACCGGTCGGCCTGGGCGGCGCGCGCGGCCTTCTCGATCTCTTCCTGGGTGGCGTCCGGCTTTCCGTACGCGATGTTGGCGCGGACGGTGTCGGAGAAGAGGAAGGAGTCCTCCGGTACGAGTCCGATGGCGGCGCGCAGCGAGGCGAGGGTCAGCTCGCGCACGTCGTGGCCGCCGACGAGGACGGCGCCGTGCGAGACGTCGTAGAAGCGGGGCAGGAGCAGCGAGACGGTGGACTTGCCGGAGCCGGACGAGCCGACCACGGCGACGGTCTCACCAGGCCGGATGTCGAGGGAGAAGCCCTTCAGGACGAGCCGCTCGGCGTCGTAGCCGAAGCTCACGTCGTCGAATTCGACGGTCGCGGGGGCGTCCGGCGACAGCTGCTTCCTGCCGTCGTCGATGGAGGGCTCGGTGTCGATGAGCTCCAGGACGCGCTCGACGCCGGCCCGTGCCTGCTGGCCGACGGTGAGCACCATGGCGAGCATGCGGACGGGCCCGACGAGCTGGGCGAGGTAGGTGGAGAACGCGACGAAGGTGCCGAGGGTGATCTCACCGCGTGTGGCGAGCCAGCCGCCGAGCGCCAGCATGGCGACCTGGCCGAGCGCGGGGACGGCCTGGAGAGCGGGGGTGTAGCGCGAGTTCAGCTTGATCGTGCGAAGCCGGCCGGCGAAGAGGCGCCGCCCGACCTCCCTCAGTTTGCCGGTCTCCTGGTCCTCCTGGCCGAAGCCCTTGACGACCCGGACCCCGGACACGGCGCCGTCGACGACCCCGGCGACGGCGGCGGCCTGGGCCTGGGCGTACCAGGTGGCGGGGAACAGACGGGTGCGGCTGCGCTTGGCGATGAACCAGAGGGCGGGGGCGACGGCGAGGGCGACCAGGGTCAGCAGCGGCGAGAGCCACGCCATGATCACGATCGAGATGATGAAGAGCAGGATGTTGCCGATGGTCATCGGCAGCATGAAGAGCAGGCCCTGGATCAGCTGGAGATCGCTGGTGGCGCGCCCGACGACCTGACCGGTGGACAGCTCGTCCTGGCGCCGCCCGTCGAGCCGGGTGATCGTGCCGTACATCTCGGTGCGCAGGTCGTGCTGGACGTCGAGGGCGAGCCGCCCTCCGTAGTACCGCCGTATGTAGGTGAGCCCGTACACCACGACGGCGGAGGCTATGAGGAGCCCGGTCCAGACGGCGAGGGAGCGGGTGTGGTGGCCGATGACGTCGTCGATGATCACCTTGGTGACCAGCGGGACGAGGGCCATGACGGCCATGCCGCCGAGCGACGAGCCGAGGGCAAGCACGACATTGCGCCGGTACCGCCAGGCGTACCCGGTCAGCCTGCGCGCCCACCCCTGTTGCGCACCCTGCGTCACGTGATTCCTCCCGTTGGTACCTGTCCTGCCGCAAGCCCCAACACGGGGGCCTGCGGATTTCATCCCGCCGCAACAAATACGGGACGTAAGGACTAGGACCACACGAGGCGTGCTACAGGTGCGTCGGCGCGAACATCTTCAGGAGGGCGGGCAGCACGACGACCGAGGGGCCGGGGGTGGCCAGCGCCTTGGACAGGTCGGCGGTCAGGGTGTCCGCGCTCGTCCGGACCGCCGGGACGCCGAAGGACTCGGCGAGGGCGACGAAGTCCGGGCGGACCAGTTCCGTGGCCGTGGCCTCGCCGAACGTGTCCGTCATGTACTCGCGCAGGATGCCGTAGCCGCCGTCGTCGACGATGAGCCAGGTGACCGGCAGGTCGTACTGCCTGGCGGTGGCGAGCTCGGCGATCGAGTACATGGCCCCGCCGTCGCCGGACACCGCGAGGACCGGGTGGCTGGGGTCGGCGACGGCCGCGCCGAGCGCCGCCGGGAAGCCGTAGCCGAGGCCCCCCGCGCCCTGCGCCGAGTGCATCGCGCCGGGCCAGGCGGACCAGGCCCAGTACGCGAGGATCGTCATGTCCCAGAAGCTGGGCGCCCCCGCGGGCAGGGCCTCGCGCACCGCGGCGAGGATGCGCTGCTCCTCGCCGAGGTCCTGCGCGTCGATACGGGCCCGTACCTTCGCCAGGACGGTCCGTACCCGCTCGGCCGCTGCCCCGTCCGTACGCTCCGGAACCGTTTCGAGCAGGGCCTGGAGGGCGATGCGGGCGTCCGCGTGGATGCCGAGCGCCGGGTGGTTGGACTCCAGCTTGCCGAGGTCGGCCTCGATCTGGACGATCCGGCCGCGCGGCTGGAACGTGTGGTAGTTCGACGACAGCTCGCCGAGCCCGGAGCCGACCACGAGCAGGACGTCCGCGTCCTCCAGGAAATCCGTGGTGTGCCGGTCCTCCAGCCAGGACTGGAGCGAGAGCGGGTGCTCCCACGGGAAGGCGCCCTTGCCTCCGAAGGTCGTCACGACCGGCGCGTCCAGCTTCTCGGCGAGCGCGAGGAGCTTGCCCGAGGCGTCGGCGCGTACGACCCCGCCGCCCGCGACGATCACCGGGCGGGCGGCACTGGCGAGCAACTCGGCCGCTACGGCGGTCAGTTCGGGGCGCGGGACGATGTCCTCGGGAAAGGCGTCCATGGGGGTGACCACCGGCAGCGCCGTCTCCGCGAGGAGGACGTCCTGCGGGATCTCCACCCATACCGGCCCGTGCGGCGCGGTCAGCGCCGACTCCCAGGCGGCCGCGATCGCCGACGGGATCTGGGACTGGCTGCGCACGGTGTGGACGGACTTCACGACGTCGCGGAAGGACGCCTGCTGGTCGCGCAGCTCGTGCAGATAGCCGTGCCGTCCGCCGCCGAGTCCCGCCGTGGGGACCTGACTTGAGATCGCGATCACCGGGGACGAGGCGGCCGCCGCCTCCTGGAGGGCGGCCAGCGAGGTCAGCGCGCCGGGGCCGGTCGAGAGCAGCAGCGGGGCCGCCTCGCCGGTGATCCGGCCGTACGCGTCGGCCGCGAAGCCCGCGTTGTTCTCGACCCGCAGCCCGACATAGCGGAGGTCCGAGCGGCGCAGCGCGTCGAACATGCCGAGCGCGTGCTGGCCGGGCAGGCCGAACACGGTGGTGGCGCCGAGCCCCGCGAGGGTCTCGACGACCAGGTCACCGCCGTTGCGGCCGGGGGGCGGGTTGAGGGCGGCCTGCACCTGCGCCCGGCTGGGGCGCAGAACGAGGTCGTGGTCGTGCACCTGAAGTCCTCTCCGAGCGGCCTGCGCCCCCTAAAGGGGCGCGGGGAACTGCGCGACCAGCCACAGGCGGCCCGCAGCCGAATCACGACATTTCCAATCCGGCTCTTACGCGCCGGAGGCGCGGCTCGCCGCGATCTGGCGGGACATGATCGTCGTCAGCTCGTAGGCGGTGTGCGAGGCGGCCACGCTGGTGATCTCGGCGTGGTCGTAGGCCGGGGCGACCTCGACGACGTCCGCGGAGACCAGGTTGCAGGAGGCGAGGCCCCGCAGGATCTCCAGGAGCTCGCGCGAGGTCATGCCGCCGGCCTCGGGGGTGCCGGTGCCGGGCGCGTGGGCCGGGTCGAGGCAGTCGATGTCGATGGAGATGTAGAGCGGGCGGTCGCCGATGCGCTGGCGGAGCTGGTCGGCGACCTCGTCGGCGCCGCGCCGGTAGACGTCGGCGGAGGTGACGATGCCGAAGCCCATCTTCTCGTCGTCGGTCAGGTCCTGCTTGCCGTACAGCGGGCCGCGCGTACCGACGTGGGACAGCGCCTCGGTGTCGAGGATGCCCTCCTCGACGGCCCGGCGGAACGGGGTGCCGTGGGTGTACTCGGCGCCGAAGTAGGTGTCCCAGGTGTCGAGGTGCGCGTCGAAGTGGAGCAGCGCGACCGGGCCGTGCTTCTTGGCGACCGAGCGGAGCAGCGGCAGCGCGATGGTGTGGTCGCCGCCGAGCGTCATCATGCGGGCGCCGGTGCCGAGCAGGTCGTCCGCGGCCGCCTCGATGGTCTCGACGGCCTCGTTGATGTTGAACGGGTTGGCCGCGATGTCACCGGCGTCGGCGACCTGGGCGAGCGCGAAGGGCGAGGCGTCCTGCGCCGGGTTGTACGGGCGAAGCAGGCGCGAGGCCTCGCGGATGGCGTTGCCGCCGAAGCGGGCGCCGGGCCGGTAGGAGACACCGCTGTCGAAGGGCACACCGACGACGGCGACATCGGCGGTGCCGACCTCGTCGAGGCGGGGCAGCCGGGCGAAGGTCGCGGGCCCGGCGTACCGCGGGATGCGGGACGAGTCGATCGGACCGCGCGGCGTTTCGTTGCTGCTCATGTGAAGTGCCCTTCGTTTTCAGCGTGTTGTGGCGACCCCGGCCCGGCAGAACGTCGGGCCGGGCCCTGGTCCCGCCCCCGCGGGCCCGTCGGTCGGCACGACCTTAGGCAGGCGGGCAGCCACACTGAAGTGTACGTTTCCTCTACTCCTGATGCTGCTGATGGATGGATCGTCCACCATGCCGGAACCGACCGCTCCGCCCACTCCGCCCATCGCCCTTGCCGCGCTGCTGGCCCGCGCGGACCTGGGCCTGCGCCAGATCGCCGGGCCTGCCGATGCCTCCATCCGCTGGGTGCACACCTCGGAGATGGCCGACCCGTACCCGTATCTGCTGGGCGGGGAGCTCCTGATGACGGCGGGGGTGCAGCTCGCCGACCCCGAGCTGTACGTGTCCCGGGTGGTCGCGGCGGGGGCGGCGGCGCTGGGCTTCGGGCTCGCCCCGGTGTACGACTCGGTGCCGGCCGCCCTGGTGGAGGCCTGCGCACGCCACGGCCTCCCCTTGCTTGAGGTGCCGCCGCGCACGACGTTCTCCGGGGTGGCGCGGGCGGTGTGGCTCCTGATGGCCCGGGCCCGCGAGGACGAGCTGCGCCGGGTGAGCGAGGCGCAGCGGGCGCTGGCGGCGGGGGCGTCCCGTTCGGACCCGGTGGGGTCGGTGCTGCGGGTGCTCGCGGCCCGGCTCGGGGGGTGGGCGGCTCTGGTGACCCCGGTGGGGTCGGTGCTGGATGCGGCGGGGGGTGAGCCGCAGGGTGCCGCGCTGGAGGGGGTGCGGGGGCTGGTGCGGGTGGTGGCGCCTCCGGCGGAGTCTCCCCACCCCGCCCCGGACCACGCTCCTCAAACGCCGGAGGGGCCGAAGGCGCAGGCCCTTACCGCCACCGACACCCTCGGCGGCACCCACCTCGCCGCCTACGCCCTCGCAGGCCCCCGCGTGCTGGCTCTCGCCACCCCCCACCGCGCCCCCGGCGACCACACCATCGCCGGCGTCGCGGCCGTACTCCTCACCCTGCTCACCGCGGAGCGGCAGGGCGCGGACGAAGCCGCCCGTTCGGCCGCACTGGTGCGACTCCTCCTCGGCGGCACCCCCGAGGAGGCCGGACCGCTGCTCGGGGAAGGGCCGTGGGTCGTCGTGCACGCCCGGGGCCAAGGCGCCCCGCCCGACCTCGGGACTCCCCTGGTCGACGCGGGCGAGGAGCACGTACGCGCCCTCGTACCCGCCGACCGCGAGGTCACGGCGCACCCCGGCTGGACGCTCGGCGTCAGCGCACCCGCCGGGCTCGAAGGGCTGGCCGTCGCCGACGCCCAGGCAGCCAGGGCCCTGGAACGCGCCGAAGCGACCCGCGCCCCCTTCGCCCGGCACCGCCCCGCCGGATTCGGGGCGCTGATGAACCCGGAGGAGGCCGCCGCGTACGCACTCCACATGCTCGCCCCGCTCAGCGACCCCTTGCGCACCACCCTGCGCACCTGGCTCTCACTGCACGGGAGTTGGGACCGCAGCGCCGTCGCCCTGGGGGTGCACCGCAACACCGTGCGCCAGCGGATCGGCCGCGCGGCAGCACTCCTCGGCGTAGACCTCGACGACATGGACGTGCGCACGGAGCTCTGGCTGGCGCTCAGAAGTGCTGAGTCTCACTCTGGACATCGAGAGTGACTGCCGGGTAACTTCATATTTCAACCTGAGCAAGCGCTTAGCCAAATTTGCGAGCCGAGGAGGGCGTCCGTGCGCCGTACGGTATTCAACGAAGACCACGAGGCGTTCCGGGAGACCCTGCGTGCCTTCATCGAGGCCGAGGTCGTCCCGGTCTACGACGAGTGGTTCGCGCAGGGCATCGTGCCGCGCGAGTTCTACTACAAGCTCGCCGAGCTCGGCATCTTCGGCATCCGCGTGGACGAGGAGTTCGGCGGCGCCGGCATCGACTCGTACAAGTTCGAGGCCGTGATGTACGAGGAGACGGCCCGCGCGGGCGTCCAGTTCGGCGGCTCCGGCGTGCACGTGCTGCTCGGCCTGCCGTACATCAAGATGCTCGCCACCGACGAGCAGAAGAAGCGCTTCCTGCCGAAGTTCGTCTCCGGCGAGGAGATGTGGGCGCTGGCGATGACCGAGCCGGGCACCGGCTCCGACCTCGCGGGCATGAAGACCACCGCCAAGCTCTCCGAGGACGGCTCGCACTACGTCCTCAACGGCTCCAAGACCTTCATCACGGGTGGCGTGCACGCCGACCGCGTGATCGTCTGCGCCCGCACCGACGCCCCCTCCGCCGAGGACCGCCGCCACGGCATCTCCCTCTTCGCGGTGGACACCAAGTCCGAGGGCTACTCGATCGGCCGCAAGCTCGACAAGCTCGGCCTGAAGACCTCCGACACCGCCGAGCTGGCCTTCGTCGACGTCAAGGTGCCCGTCGAGGACCTGCTCGGCGAGGAGAACAAGGGCTTCTACTACCTCGGCCACAACCTCGCCTCCGAGCGCTGGGGCATCGCGTTCGGCGCGTACGCGCAGGCCAAGGCGGCCGTCCGGTTCGCCAAGGAGTACGTGCAGGACCGCACCGTCTTCGGCAAGCCGGTCGCGTCCTTCCAGAACACCAAGTTCGAGCTGGCCGCCTGCCAGGCCGAGGTGGACGCCGCCGAGGCGGTCGCCGACCGCGCCCTCGAAGCCCTGGACGCGGGCGAGCTGACCCCGGCCGAGGCCGCGTCCGCGAAGCTGTTCTGCACCGAGGTCGCGCACCGCGTCATCGACCGCTGCCTCCAGCTGCACGGCGGCTACGGCTTCATGAACGAGTACCCGATCGCCCGTCTGTACGCCGACAACCGCGTGAACCGGATCTACGGCGGCACCAGCGAGATCATGAAGTCGATCATCGCCAAGGACATGGGGCTGTAGGGGCCGGCCACACCGACCTGTACAACTACCTTCATGCACAAGGCACTTGAGAGCCTCCTCGCTCTGCTCGACCTGGAGCGGATCGAGGAGGACATCTTCCGCGGCCAGTCGCGCTCGGCGCTCGTGCCGCGCGTCTTCGGCGGCCAGGTCGCGGCCCAGGCGCTGGTCGCCGCGGGCCGCACCGTGCCCGCGGACCGGATGGCCCACTCCCTCCACGCGTACTTCCTGCGCATGGGCGACCCGGGCGCGCCGATCGTCTACACGGTCGACCGCATCCGCGACGGGGCCTCGTTCACCACCCGCCGCGTCGTCGCGATCCAGCACGGCCAGCCGATCTTCCACCTCTCCGCGTCGTTCCAGACGTACGAGGAGGGCATGGAGCACCAGGCCGGCATGCCGCCGGCGCCGGACCCGGAGTCGCTGCCGACGGCCGCCGAGATGCTGCCGCGGTACGCGGACGCCTTCCACGAACCGGGTGTGGTGGACCGGCTCATCGAGGCCCGAGCGGCCGTGGATCTGCGGTACGTGGACGCGCCGCCGTGGGGCACCGTCGGCACGCCGCGCGAGCCGCGCTCGCAGGTGTGGTTCCGCACGAACGGCAAGCTGGCCGACGACCCGCTGCTGCACGTGTGCCTGGCGACGTACGTCTCGGACATGACGCTGCTCGACTCGGTGCTGCTCGCCCACGGGCGGGGCGGCTGGGCGGTCGGCGACGTGGTGGGCGCCTCGCTGGACCACGCGATGTGGTTCCACCGCCCCTTCCGCGCCGACGAATGGCTCCTGTACGACCAGGAGTCCCCGTCGGCGTCCGGCGGGCGCGGCCTCGGCCAGGCCCGTATCTACACGCAGGACGGCCGCCTGGCGATCACGGTCATCCAGGAGGGCGTGGTGCGGGTTCCGCGCTGACACCGCGAAGGTGTAGGGGGTGCGGCACGGTGCCCCCTGGCCGCGCCCCGAACCGGCTCCACCCTTCACCCGCGGACGGCGGGCGGCCACTCGCGCAGTTCCCCACGCCCCTAGCAGCATGCAATGCGGCCTCCCTGGGCCGCTGCCCCAACCGCACCGCCCCTCGACCGCGGACCACGGGTGGTTGCTCGCGCAGTTCCCCGCGCCCCTAGCGGCATGCGACGCGAGCACCCCGGCCCGTGGCCCGAACCCACCAACGCCCTTCACCCTCAGACCGCGCGTAGCCACTCGCGCAGTTCCCCGCGCCCCCAAACCCGCCTTCGACTGCAGACCGTGCATGGCTGGTCGCGCAGTTCCCCGCGCCCCTGGCAGGGTCGTTCCTGGCAGGGCCCTCGCTTTCGCGCGCCGCCCCGCAGGCATTCCCAGCCTGTCATGGGGGTCCCCCCTGGCCCTTAAAGCCTTGGGGGAGATTGAGGACGAGCGCCGTTCAGGCGCGAACGGGGTCCGGGGCGGAGCCCCGAAAGGGGTGCAGGGGACGGAGTCCCCGCAGGGGGTCTGGGGCGCAGCCCCAGGGCTCAACCTTCTCAACCCCCGTCACGGGCGGGAGGGTGGGCCAGCGCCCCGGGGGCGCAGGGGGCAGAGCCCCCGCAGGGGGGTCTGGGGGCGCAGCCCCCAGGGGCCGGGCCATCCAACCCCCTGCACGGGCGGGCGGGTGGGCGAACCCCCCGGGGTCCGGGGCGGAGCCCCAGGGCAGGGCTCAGGCTTCCAGGCCCGCCGCGTCCAGCAGATACGCCGTCATCGGCTCGTAGAAGCGCGGGTCCAGGACGTGGTCGTCCAGGGGAACTGTCACCTGGAGCGTCCCCTCCGCCTCCCCGATGAACAGCGCGGGGTCGTTGCAGTCCGCATACCCCATCGCGTCCACCCCGTACTGCCCCGCACACCCCGCCCAGCCGTGGTCGGCGACCACGAGGTCCGGCGGGGTCTCAAGGGCCGACAGGATCGCCCGCATCGGCTCCGGCGAGTGGGTGTGCCACAGCGACGCACCCCGCTCGAAGACGGCCACGTCGGCGAACTGGACGACGTAGCCCTCGTCCGCCGTGAGCCCGCCAGGAATCCGTACGATCTCACACCCCGCCGCCCGCAGCCCCGCGGCCGTACGGCTGTGCACGTCGATGAGCGCCCCCGGGTGCCCGGTGGCGAACAGCACCCGCTCCCGCCCCGCCGCCGCCTTCCGCAGCCGCGCCGCCATCCGGTCCAGGGCGTCCACCGTCAGCTCGGGGTCGATGGTGTCCTGGCCGGTGCGGTGCTCCGGGTCGTCGACGACCCCGCAGCGCTCGGCCATGACGGCAAGCACGTCCTGCTCGTCGCTCCAGCGCTCCCCCAGCTCCAGGCCCAGCCAGTAGTGGCGGTCGCCATTGGCGAGCTTGCGGTAGTGGTCGAGGTTGTTGTCGCGGGGCGTCGCGACGTCACCGGCGATACGGGTGCGGACTAGGTGGTCGACAAGGGCGGCACGGCTGGGTATCGGCATGCGGCCATTCTGCCCCGCCGACGCCGCCCCCGGCCGGGCCGTTCCGCGCACCGGACGGGGCCTTCCGGCGCGGCGGAAGAGGCTCAGCGCGCGTCCAGGGAGGCGAAGGCGCCGTGCGCCAGGCGGCGCAGCAGGGCCTCGGTGGCGGCGCGGCCGGGCAGACCGGTGCCGTAAGTCCCCAGGTGCGGCGTCGAGTTGAGCAGGCCGAACACCGCGTGCACCGCCCCGCGCACCTCGGCCTCGGGCACCGGCGGGTACAGCTCGCGTACGACGCCGACCCACAGCTCGACGTACTGCCGCTGCAGCTGGCGCACCAGTTTGCGGTCGCTGTCGCGGAGCCGGTCGAGCTCGCGGTCGTGCAGGGTGATCAGTGCCCGGTCGTCGAGCGCGAAGTCGATGTGCCCGTCGATGAGCGCGCCGAGGAGGCGCTCGGGGTCGCCCGCGGCCTCGGTGACCCGCTTGCGCCCGCCGTCGTACAGCCGCCCGCTGATGCCGACGAGCAGTTCGGCCAGCATCGCGTCCTTGCCCGCGAAGTGCCGGTACAGACCGGGGCCGCTGATGCCGACCGCGGCCCCTATCTCGTCGACGCCGACGCCGTGGAAGCCGCGCTCGGCGAAGAGCCGGGCGGCCTCGCGCAGGATCTGCTCGCGGCGGGTAGGGGCGTCGGTACGGGTGCTCATGGGAATTCATTCTAGACAATGCGGTTAGCGCTCGTTAACCTGAGGGAAACGAGTTAACGGTCATTAACATCCGTTGACGTCGCCGCGTACGGGCAAGGGGGCTCGACACGATGCAGCAGGCACCGGTCCTGGGGAGTGCGGCGGATCCCGCCTCCGAGGCCTGGCGGGCCAATGAGGCGGCGCACCGCGCGCTCGGCGAGGAGCTGCGGGCGAAGCTCGCCGCGGCCCGGCTCGGCGGGGGTGAGCGGTCCCGCGAGCGGCATGTCGCGCGCGGCAAGCTGCTGCCGAGGGACCGCGTCGACACCCTCCTCGACCCCGGCTCGCCCTTCCTGGAGCTGGCCCCGCTGGCCGCCGAGGGCATGTACGGCGGGCAGGCGCCGGCCGCCGGGGTGATCGCCGGGATCGGCCGGGTCAGCGGCCGCGAGTGCGTGATCGTCGCCAATGACGCCACGGTCAAGGGCGGCACGTACTACCCGATGACGGTGAAGAAGCACCTGAGGGCCCAGGAGGTGGCCCTGGAGAACCGCCTCCCCTGCCTCTACCTGGTCGACTCGGGCGGCGCGTTCCTGCCGATGCAGGACGAGGTCTTCCCCGACCGCGAGCACTTCGGGCGGATCTTCTACAACCAGGCCCGGATGTCCGGCGCCGGCATCCCGCAGATCGCGGCCGTCCTCGGCTCGTGCACGGCGGGCGGTGCGTACGTCCCGGCGATGAGCGACGAGGCCGTGATCGTCCGCAACCAGGGCACGATCTTCCTGGGCGGCCCCCCGCTGGTGAAGGCGGCGACCGGCGAGGTCGTCACGGCCGAGGAGCTCGGCGGCGGCGAGGTCCACTCGCGCGTCTCCGGCGTCACCGACCACCTGGCCGAGGACGACGCGCACGCGCTGAGGATCGTCCGCAACATCGTAGCCACCCTCCCCGACCGCGGCCCGCTGCCCTGGTCGGTCGAGCCTGCCGAGGAGCCGAAGGCCGACCCGTTCGGTCTGTACGGCGCGGTGCCGGTCGACTCGCGCACGCCCTATGACGTACGGGAAGTGATCGCCCGGGTCGTCGACGGCTCGCGCTTCCAGGAGTTCAAGTCGGAGTTCGGGCAGACGCTGGTCACCGGGTTCGCGCGGATCCACGGCCACCCGGTCGGGATCGTCGCCAACAACGGCATCCTGTTCTCCGAATCCGCCCAGAAGGGCGCCCACTTCATCGAGCTGTGCGACCAGCGCGGCATCCCGCTGGTGTTCCTCCAGAACATCTCGGGCTTCATGGTCGGTCGCACCTACGAGGCGGGCGGCATCGCCAAGCACGGCGCGAAGATGGTGACGGCGGTCGCCTGCACCCGGGTGCCGAAGCTGACCGTAGTCGTCGGCGGCTCGTACGGCGCGGGCAACTACTCGATGTGCGGCCGGGCCTACAGCCCCCGCTTCCTGTGGATGTGGCCCAACGCCAAGATCTCGGTGATGGGCGGCGAACAGGCCGCGTCCGTCCTCGCGACCGTCAAGCGCGACCAGTTGGGCGACGACTGGAGCACGGAGGACGAGGAAGCCTTCAAGGCTCCCATCCGCGAGCAGTACGAGACCCAGGGCAACGCCTATTACGCCACGGCCCGGCTCTGGGACGACGGGGTGATCGACCCGGTCGACACCCGCCAGGTCCTGGGCCTGGCCCTGACCGCCTGCGCCAACGCCCCGCTCGCCGACCCCGCCTTCGGCGTCTTCCGGATGTGACGGACGTGACGGATATGACGACGTCCCTGTCGACTTCTACGGTGAGGGCTCCCATGGCTCCCCTGTTCACAACCGTGCTCGTCGCCAACCGGGGCGAGATCGCGGTCCGCGTCATCCGCACGCTGCGCCGGCTGGGCATCCGCTCGGTCGCCGTCTTCTCCGACGCGGACGCCGACGCGCGCCACGTCCGGGAGGCGGACACGGCCGTGCGCATCGGCCCCGCCACGGCGTCCGAGAGCTATCTGCGCCCCGAGCGGATCGTCGAGGCGGCACTGCGCACCGGCGCCCAGGCCGTCCACCCGGGCTACGGCTTCCTCGCCGAGAACGCGGCGTTCGCCCACGCCTGCACCGAGGCCGGCCTGGTCTTCATCGGCCCGCCCGCCGAGGCGATCTCCCTGATGGGCGACAAGATCCGCGCCAAGGAGACCGTCCAGGCGGCCGGGGTCCCGGTCGTGCCGGGCTCGTCGGGCAGCGGACTGACGGACAGTCAACTCGCCGACGCGGCACGGGAGATCGGCATGCCCGTGCTTCTCAAGCCGAGTGCGGGCGGCGGCGGCAAGGGCATGCGCCTGGTCCGCGACGAGACGCTGATCGGCGACGAGATCGCGGCCGCCCGCCGCGAGGCCCGCGCCTCGTTCGGCGACGACACGCTGCTCGTCGAGCGGTGGATCGACCGGCCGCGCCACATCGAGATCCAGATCCTGGCCGACGGCCACGGCCATGTGATCCACCTCGGCGAGCGCGAGTGCTCGCTCCAGCGCCGCCACCAGAAGATCATCGAGGAGGCGCCCAGCGTCCTGCTCGACGAGGCGACCCGCGCCGCGATGGGCGAGGCGGCCGTCCAGGCGGCCCGCTCGTGCGGCTACTCGGGCGCGGGCACGGTCGAGTTCATCGTGCCGGGCAACGATCCCGCCTCGTACTACTTCATGGAGATGAACACCCGCCTCCAGGTCGAGCACCCGGTCACCGAGCTCATCACGGGCATCGACCTGGTGGAGTGGCAGCTCAGGGTGGCCGCGGGCGAACAACTCCCGTACGAGCAGAAGGACATCACCCTCACCGGCCACGCCATCGAGGCCCGCATCTGCGCCGAGACTGTGTTCATCAAAGAGGGCTCGCGCGGGTTCCTGCCGTCCGGCGGTACGGTCCTGAGCCTGCGCGAGCCGCAGGGCGACGGCATCCGTACGGACTCGGGGCTGAGCGAGGGCACCGAGGTCGGCAGCCTGTACGACCCGATGCTGTCCAAGGTCGTCGCGTACGGGCCCGACCGCGCGACGGCGCTGCGCAAGCTGCGCGCGGCGCTCGCCGACACGGTGACGCTCGGCGTGCCCACGAACGCCGGGTTCCTGCGCCGCCTCCTGGCCCATCCGGCCGTGGTGGCGGGCGAGTTGGACACGGGACTGGTCGAGCGCGAGGCGGATGCGCTCGTCCCGGACGGCGTACCGGACGAGGTGTACACGGCGGCCGCGGCCGTACGGCTCGACGCGCTGCGGCCCGCCCCGGTCGACGGCTGGACCGACCCGTTCTCCGTGCCGAGCGGGTGGCGGATGGGCGGCGAGCCCGCGCCGCTCGCCCACTGGTTGAGGGTGCCCGGCAACGAGCCGGTACGCGCCTTCGGGTCCGGCCGGGTCGAGCGGGACCGGGTCACCGTCGAGCTCGACGGCGTCACCCACACCTTCCACCGGGCCGGCGCCTGGCTCGGCCGGGACGGCGACAGCTGGCACGTCACCGACCACGACCCCGTCGAGGCCGCCCTGACCGGCAAGGTCCACGGCGGCGCCGACACCCTGGCCGCGCCCATGCCGGGCACGGTCACCGTCGTCAAGGTGGCGGTCGGTGACGAAGTGGACGCCGGGCAGAGCCTGCTGGTGGTCGAGGCGATGAAGATGGAGCACGTCATCTCGGCCCCGCACGCGGGCACGGTCACCGAACTCGACGTCGCCCCCGGCTCGACCGTGGCCATGGACCAGGTCCTGGCCGTCGTCACGCCCGCCGCGCAGGAGACAGTCCAGGAGACCCCCGAGGAGAAGACCTCATGACGCTCCCCATGGTCGTACCGGCGCAGGACCTCCCGGCCCGTGTCCGCATCCACGAGGTCGGGGCGCGCGACGGGCTGCAGAACGAGAAGTCGGTCGTGCCGACCGAGGTCAAGGCCGAGTTCGTGCACCGCCTGGCCGCGGCGGGCCTGACCACCGTCGAGGCGACGAGCTTCGTGCACCCCAAGTGGGTGCCCCAACTCGCCGACGCGGAGCAGCTGTTCCCCATGCTCGGCGATCTGGTGGGCGTGGCGCTCCCCGTCCTCGTGCCGAACGAGCGGGGTCTGGACCGGGCGCTCGCGCTCGGCGCCCGCCGGATCGCGGTGTTCGCCAGCGCCACCGAGTCCTTCGCCAAGGCCAACCTGAACCGCACCGTCGACGAGTCGCTCGCCATGTTCGAGCCGGTCGTCGCCCGTGCCAAGGCCGACCGGGCGCATGTGCGGGGCTATCTGTCGATGTGCTTCGGCGACCCGTGGGAAGGCGCGGTGCCCGTGCACCAGGTGGTCCGCGTCGCCAAGGCCCTCATCGGCATGGGCTGCGACGAGCTGAGCCTGGGCGACACCATCGGCGTGGCCACCCCCGCCCACGTCCAGACCCTGCTCGCCGAGCTCAACGAGGAGGGTGTGCCCACCAGCGCCATCGGGGTGCACTTCCACGACACCTACGGCCAGGCCCTGTCCAACACGTTCGCCGCCCTCCAGCACGGCGTGAGCACCGTGGACGCCTCGGCCGGCGGCCTCGGCGGCTGCCCCTACGCCAAGTCCGCCACCGGAAACCTCGCCACCGAAGACCTCGTGTGGATGCTCCAGGGCCTCGGTATCGACACCGGGGTCGACCTCGGCCTGCTCACCGCCACCAGCGTGTGGATGGCCGAACAGCTGGGCCGCCCCAGCCCCTCCCGCACCGTACGTGCCCTCTCCCACCAGGAGTCGTAGCCATGCCCCTCGACCACCGTCTCACCCCCGAGCACGAGGAACTCCGCCGTACCGTCGAGGAGTTCGCGCACGACGTCGTCGCCCCGAAGATCGGCGACTTCTACGAGCGCCACGAGTTCCCGTACGAGATCATCCGCGAGATGGGCCGCATGGGCCTGTTCGGGCTGCCCTTCCCCGAGGAGTACGGGGGCATGGGCGGCGACTACCTCGCGCTCGGCATCGCCCTGGAGGAGCTGGCCCGCGTCGACTCGTCGGTGGCCATCACGCTGGAGGCGGGCGTCTCGCTGGGCGCGATGCCGATCTTCCGGTTCGGTACGGAGGAGCAGAAGCGGGAGTGGCTGCCGAAGCTCTGCTCCGGGGACATGCTCGGCGCGTTCGGCCTGACCGAACCGGACTGCGGCTCGGACGCGGGCGGCACCCGCACCACCGCGGTGCGCGACGGCGACGAGTGGGTCATCAACGGCTCGAAGTGCTTCATCACCAACTCCGGTACGGACATCACGGGCCTGGTCACCGTCACCGCGGTCACCGGCCGCAAGGAGGACGGCCGCCCGCTGATCTCCTCGATCATCGTCCCGTCCGGCACCCCGGGCTTCACGGTCGCGGCCCCGTACTCGAAGGTCGGCTGGAACGCCTCGGACACCCGTGAGCTGGCCTTCTCGGACGTACGCGTCCCGGTGGCGAACCTGCTGGGCGAAGAGGGCCGCGGGTACGCCCAGTTCCTGCGCATCCTGGACGAGGGCCGCATCGCGATCTCGGCGCTCGCGACGGGCCTGGCCCAGGGCTGTGTGGACGAGTCGGTGAAGTACGCGAAGGAGCGGCACGCCTTCGGCCGGCCGATCGGCGACAACCAGGCCATCCAGTTCAAGATCGCCGACATGGAGTTGCGGGCCCACATGGCGCGGGTCGGCTGGCGCGACGCCGCGTCCCGCCTGGTGCACGGCGAGCCGTTCAAGAAGGAGGCGGCGCTCGCGAAGCTGTACTCCTCGACGGTGGCGGTCGACAACGCCCGCGAGGGCACGCAGATCTTCGGCGGCTACGGCTTCATGAACGAGTACCCGGTGGCCCGCATGTGGCGCGACTCCAAGATCCTGGAGATCGGCGAGGGCACGAGCGAGGTGCAGCGGATGCTGATCGCGCGTGAACTGGGGCTGTCCTCCTGACCTTTGTGCCCCGGGTCCCCCGAAGGAGTGGTGACGCTCGCGCCGTCCCCGCCCTCGGGTGCCCGGGGCTGCACCCTGTCAGGGTGAACCCCCCGAACTGCCCCAGCTGCGCGACCCGTCCCTCGCTGTGGAAGGACACCTCGGCCACGGCGCCGGGCGCCGCCGACCGCTGGCACTGGCACTGCGTGGCGTGTCTGCGGACGTACGAGCCGAGCCCCTCGCACAAGGTGCGGTTCACCTACGCGCCGCTGGCCCGGCAGACCTCGCTGCTCGGGCGGTAGCACCGATGACGTAGCGAAATCGATCGACAGGGCCGGGCCCTCCCGGCACAGCCGGCGCATGAACCGCGCTCCCCCGGCGCCTCTCGGCGCCTCGGCTACCGGGACAACGGCCTTCGACACGACCGGTCGTACAGGACCGTCCGGTGCTCGGTGGGCCACTCGGAACCGGCCGCTGAACAGAGGATGAGGTTAGGCTAACCTATCTTCGCACCAGCCAGTGGCCGGTTCCCGGCACGTACGTATGAAAGCGGACACCGTCATGCCCCTCGCCCGAGCGTCCCTGCCCACCCGTCGCGGCCTGCTGGCCATGGGCGGCGCGATCGGTATCGGTGCCGCGCTGACCGCGTGCGGCGGCGGCAAGAAGAGCGGCTCGGCGGACGGCGGCACGACGGCCAAGTCCGGCCCCTGGTCGTTCAAGGACGACCGCGGCCGGACCGCCGAGACCAAGTCCCTGCCGAAGAACATCGTCGCCTTCACCGGCACCGCGGCCGCGCTGTTCGACTACGGGATCGAGGTCAAGGGCGTCTTCGGACCGACGAAGACGAAGGACGGCAAGGCCGATGTGCAGGCCGGCGACCTCGACATCACCAAGGTCGAGATCATCGGCAACACCTACGGCGAGTTCGGCGTCGAGAAGTACGCGGCGCTCCAGCCGGACGTGCTGATCACGGACATGTGGCAGAAGGACGTCCTCTGGTACGTGCCGGACAACAGCAAGGACAAGATCCTCAAGCTGGCGCCGAGCGTGGCCCTGTGGGCGGCCGACCAGAGCATGCCCGCGGCCCTTCAGCGCCGCGTGGACCTCGCCAAGTCCCTGGGCGCCGACGTGAACGCGAAGAAGGTCACCGACACGAAGGCCGCCTTCGAGAAGGCCTCCGCCCGGCTGCGCGCCGCCGCGAAGGCCAACCCCGGGATCCGAGTGCTGCTCGGCTCGGCGAGCCCGGACCTGTTCTACGTCTCCGAGGCCAAGCGCAGCTGCGACACCCGGTACTTCCAGGAGCTGGGCGTCGAGTTCGTCACCCCGAAGGTCGACTCGCAGGGCTTCTTCGAGTCGCTCAGCTGGGAGAACGTCGCCAAGTACCCGGCCGACCTGATCCTCATGGACAACCGCACCGGCACGCTTCAGCCCGGCGACCTCGGCAACAAGCCGACCTGGGGGCAGCTGCCCGCGGTCAAGGCCGGCCAGGTCGTGCCGCGCCTGACCGAGCCGATCTACTCCTACGCGCGCGTCGCACCCATCGTCGACGCGCTCGCCCAGGCCGTCGAGAAGGCGAAGAAGGTCGCCTGACGCGCCGCGCGACGCAGGGGCCGGACGGTGGCTCGGCCACGATCCGGCCCCTCCGTCTCAGGAGACTCAGACCCAGGGCACCACAGGCGACCGGTAGAAGTTGATCCCCAGCGCCGCCATCCGCGGCCCCTGCTGTGCGAGCCGGGTCTTGTACGACGCCCAGTCGTGCGTGACCGCCGGCGACCACCCGATCTCCGCGATCCCCTGCAGCCGGGGGAACGCCATGTACTCGATCTGCGAGGAATTCGTCAGCGTCTCCGACCAGATCGGCGCCTCGACTCCCAGCACGGCCTTCGCCGGCACCCCCGCGATGAAGGTGTCCGGATCCCACGCGTACGACTTGTCGACGTCGACGTACCCGGCCCAGCTGGTCCCGAGCGGAGACTTGGCGTCGTACTTCATGTCGAGGTAGGCGTGGTTGGCGGGGGACATGACAAGGCGGGTGCCGGCCTGCGCCGCCGCGGCGACGTCCGTCTCGTTGCCGAGCGTGCCCCAGTACTGGGCGACGGCTCCCTTCACCGGTGTGGCCCCGGCGATCTGGTGCCAGGCCATCACGGTCTTGCCGTACTTGCCGACGACCGGCTGGGCCTTGTCCATGAAGGTGACGTAGTCGGCGTGCGAGGTGGAGTGCGCCTCGTCGCCGCCGATGTGGACGTACCGCCCGGGCGTGAGGGCGGCGACCTCGCGCACCACGTCGTCGAGGAACTTGTACGTCACGTCCTTGGGCACGCACAGCGAGCTGAAGCCCACGTTGGTGCCGGTGTACAGCGGGGGCGCGACGCCGTTGCAGTTGAGCTCGGCGTAGGAGGCGAGGGCCGCGTTGGTGTGTCCCGGGGTGTCGATCTCGGGGACGACCTCCAGATAGCGGGAGGAGGCGTAGGCGACGATCGCCTGGTAGTCGGCCTTGGTGTAGTAGCCGCCCTTGCCGCCGCCGACCTGCGTCTGGCCGCCGTACGTGGCGAGCCTGGGCCAGGAGTCGACGGCGATGCGCCAGCCCTGGTCGTCGCTGAGGTGCAGATGCAGCTCATTGATCTTGTAGAGGGCGAGCTGGTCGATGTACCGCTTGACCTGGTCGACGGTGAAGAAGTGCCGCGAGACGTCGATCATCGCGCCCCGGTAGGCATAGCGCGGGGAGTCGATGACGGTGCCACCCGCGATCTTCCAGGGGCCGGTCTGCTTCGTCCGCTTCTCCACGGCCGCGGGCAGCAGCTGCCGCAGCGTCTGCACACCATGGAAGAGCCCGGCGGGTTTGTTGGCGGTGATGGTGAGCGAGCCGCCGCCCGAGACGAGCCGGTAGCCCTCGTCACCGAGGCTCTGGTCACCGGCGCCGAGCAGCAGCCGGATCCCGTCGCTGCCCGCGTCGCTGGTGACGGGCAGCCCATACCCGGTGGAGGGGCGGAGCACGCCTGCCAGGTAGTCGCCGATGCGCTGGGCGTCGGGCGAGCCGGGGGCGACCCTGATCCTGGTGGCCGAGCCGATGGTGTACGCGGTGCCGCCGGCGGATACGGAGGCGGGGGCCGGCACGATCTGGCCGAGCGGGCGGGGTGCGCCCGCCGCCGCGGGGGCCGCGGAGGCTCCGATGCCGGCGAACCCGGCGGCCGCCACGAGGACCAGGGAGCCGAGGAGCCGGGCGAGTGTCCTGCGCTGTCTCTGTCTCACAAGCGGTTCCCTTCCAAGGGGTCGCGCAACTGTGGGGGCTGAGCAACCGAACACCTCCCATGGGACCGGGGATCCCATCCGGGGTCAAGGTGAAGAGCGGCACCGCGGGGAGTACCGGAACCGCCCGGTGTCCGCAAGTCGATCATCACGGCGGAGGCCGATGAAACAATCCCCGTATGGCGGAAATCATCCAGAAGGACGGCACCTGGGTCTTCGACGGCGAGACCCTGCGGATCGTGCCGGGCAGCGACAAGTCGGTCGGCCTGCTCCAGCGGACGCTCGGGGAGATAGCGGTGCCGCTGCGGGCGGTGGCGGGCATCGCGTACGAGCCGGGGCGCAAGACGGGGCGGCTCAGGCTGCGGCTGCGGGACGGGGCGGATCCGCTGCTCCAGGTCACCGGCGGAAAGCTGCCGGACGCCGCGGACCCGTACGCCCTGACCGTGGAGACCCGGACGGCGGGCGTGGCCGAATACATGGTGGACGAGGTGCGCAACGCCCTGCTGCTCGACGAGGTGCCGGACGGTCCCGTCGACACCTATCTGCTGCCGGGGCCCTCGCTGCCGATGACGGTGGGCGCGGGCGACGCCACGGTCACCTTCGACGGGCGCACCGTGCACCTGGAGTGGACCTGGCACACCGACGACCGGAAGACGGCGGCCGGGCCGGTCAGCCTGCCCCTCGACGAGCTGACGGGGGTGTCCTGGCAGCCCGCGCGTGGCCTGAGCGACGGCTATCTGCGCTTCGTCACCAGCCCGAACGCCCCGCGGCTCGACCCCAAGCACGACCCGATGGCGGTCGAGCTGAACGGTTTCAAGAAGGATCCGCTGATGGCGCTGCTCGCCTCGGCGGTGGTGGTGCGGATGCCGCACCCGCACGCCCCGCACCGGGAACCGGCGCCCGCCTCCCCCAAGTCCCTGGAGGCCGCGCCGGCCGAGGACCATGACGTACTGCTGCGCCGCCTGCGCGAGCTCGGCGAGCTGCACCAGGGCGGCATCCTGACGGACGAGGAGTTCTCGGCGGCCAAGCAGGCGGTCCTCAAGCGCCTGTGAAGCCCACGCGGTGACCGGGATTGGCTCCTTCTGGTCCAGACCAGGCGCGTGATCATGAGAATCCTGCCCGGAATCGGGCAGGATTCTTGCGTACGGCTCCGATAGCCCGCAATATCGACGGGTGCTCGAACGCCGCAACCCGTCGTCCCACGACGACCTCGTAGATCATCTGGTGCGCAGCACCGCGCTCCAGCGCGGTGAAGCGGCCCGGGTGGTTCTTGAGGTGCTGGCGTACTTCGACGAGACGTGCGAGGAATTCGTCCGCCGGCGCCACCGTGAACTGCAGTCCGGGGGCGCGGTGAACGCGGAGATCTTCGAGCGGATCGCGGCAGAGCTGCCGCACCGCGCCGTGGCGCCACCGGAGCTCTCGCTCCGGCAGCTGCGCCGCATCGTCTACGGCTGAGCAGGCTTCGCAGCACCGCGGAAACTTTTGTACATTGATGGAGGGGCAGAGACTCTATGTGCGGAATCGTTGGTTATATCGGCAAGCGTGACGTGGCTCCGCTGCTGCTGGAAGGCCTGCAGCGACTGGAGTACCGGGGTTACGACTCCGCGGGCATGGTCGTCAACACCCCCAAGTCCGGGGCCCTGAAGATGGTCAAGGCCAAGGGCCGCGTCCGCGACCTGGAGGCCCGCGTCCCCAAGCGCTTCGCCGGCACCACGGGCATCGCCCACACCCGCTGGGCCACCCACGGCGCCCCCTCCGACCTGAACTCGCACCCGCACCTCGACCCCGAGAACAAGGTCGCGGTCGTCCACAACGGCATCGTCGACAACGCCGCCGAGCTGCGCGCCAAGCTGGAGGCCGAGGGCGTCGTCTTCGCCTCCGAGACCGACACCGAGGTCATCACCCACCTGATCGCCCGCTCCCAGGCCGACTCCCTGGAGGAGAAGGTCCGCGAGGCGCTCAAGGTCATCGAGGGCACCTACGGCATCGCCGTGATGCACGCCGACTTCGCCGACCGCATCGTGGTCGCCCGCAACGGCTCCCCGGTCATCCTCGGCATTGGCGAGAAGGAGATGCTCGTCGCCTCCGACGTCGCCGCGCTGATCGCCCATACCCGCCAGGTCGTCACCCTCAACGACGGCGAGATGGCGACCCTGAAGGCCGACGACTTCCGGACGTACACGACCTCGGGCACGCTCACCAACACCACCCCCGAGACCGTCGAGTGGGAGGCCGCCTCCTACGACATGGGCGGCCACGACACGTACATGCACAAGGAGATGAGCGAGCAGGCCGAGGCCGTCGACCGCGTCCTTCGCGGCCGCATCGACGACCGGTTCTCCACCGTTCACCTCGGTGGCCTGAACCTGGACGCCCGCGAGGCGCGCGGTGTGCGCCGCATCAAGATCCTCGGCTGTGGCACCTCGTACCACGCGGGTCTGATCGGCGCCGGCCTCATCGAGGAGCTGGCCCGCATCCCCGCGGACGCCGAGCCGGCCTCCGAGTTCCGCTACCGCAACCCGGTCGTGGACCCCGACACCCTGTACATCGCGGTCTCCCAGTCCGGTGAGACGTACGACGTGCTCGCGGCGGTGCAGGAGCTCAAGCGCAAGGGCGCCCGCGTGCTCGGCGTCGTGAACGTGGTCGGTTCGGCGATCGCCCGCGAGGCGGACGGCGGCACCTACGTGCACGCCGGGCCCGAGGTCTGCGTCGTCTCCACCAAGTGCTTCACCAACACGGTCGTCGCGTTCGCGCTGCTCGCGCTGCACCTCGGCCGGATCCGCGACCTGTCGGTGGCCGACGGCAAGCGGATCATCGAGGGCCTGCGCAAGCTGCCCGGCCAGATCGAGGAGATCCTGGCCATGGAGCCGGAGATCGAGAAGCTGGCCAAGGAGTACGCGGGCGCCCAGTCGATGATGTTCATCGGGCGCGTGCGCGGCTACCCGGTCGCCCTGGAGGCCTCCCTGAAGCTCAAGGAGATCTCCTACATCCACGCCGAGGCCTACCCCGCCTCCGAGCTGAAGCACGGCCCGCTCGCGCTGATCGAGCCCGCGCTGCCGACGGTCGCCATCGTCCCGGACGACGACCTCCTGGAGAAGAACCGCGCCGCCCTGGAGGAGATCAAGGCCCGCAGCGGCCGCATCCTCGCGGTCGCGCACCAGAACCAGGAGAAGGCCGACCACACCATCGTCGTACCGAAGAACGAGAACGAGCTGGACCCGATCCTCATGGGCATCCCGCTCCAACTCTTCGCCTACCACACGGCGTTGGCGATGGGCCGCGACATCGACAAGCCGCGCAACCTGGCCAAGTCGGTCACGGTCGAGTAGTCCCTGCGCACAGAAAAGGGCGACCCCTGCTCATCGGCGGGGGTCGCCCTTCTGCGTGCCGGTGCTGCCCAGGCACCGGCCTGCGGCTGCCGTTCAGCCGGTGGCCGTCACCCCCCGGCCGGCAGCGCGTCGGGGCAGGGCGGTGGGCCATTTGGCGAGCGAGGCCGTCGCCCCGTACCAGGCCGCGGCGCCCGCGACCGTGGCCACCCAGCCGGCCACCTTGCCGAGCGAGGAGCTGTCGGCGAACTGGCCGATGGCCATGAGCACCAGGGCGAGGAAGAGCAGTCCGTACGTGCCCTGCCTGAAGAGTCCGGTGCCTGCCGAACCCGCCGCCAGGCTCAGCGCCAGGAGTGCGAAGAGGACCAGGAAGAGGCCGGCCGCGTTGGCCGAGAACTTGGTGTTCGCGCCCGCGGCCCAGGTGAACCAGAAGGCGCCCAGGCCGGCGAAGGCGGTGCCGGTGAACGCGTCCTGATCGCGGAAGGCGAGGACGCCGAGGACGAACAGGCCGATGCCGCCGACGTAGGTCGCGATCGAGACCGAGTCGGCCACCGTCACGCCGTCGATCACACGGGTGTTGCCGAGGCCGAAGGCCAGCAGAGTGAGTCCGAGTGCGAGGTGACCGAGAGTGGAGGTGGTGCTTCCCGCGGGAACTTCGTTGTCCACGGCGGGCTCCCTTCATGTGCAGTTGTGCTGCTTCCCAGCGACCTTTATCTACCCTTCACAAGGGCACAATCCACCCCTACGCATCGGTAGATTCGCCTGCGCACAAAGGGAGTTGACGCTTCATCAGCGAAACATCACGCCGGTCTCAACTGGGACAACGCCCGATTACGGGATGACGACGACGGGGCGCTGCGCACGCCGCGCGAGGCGGCCGGCGACCGAGCCGAAGATCCGCCCGACGATGCCGTGCGTGGAGCCGACGACGATGGCGTCCGCTGCATACTCGCGCCCGACTTCTTCCAGTTCGTGGCAGATGTCGCCACCGCGCTCGACGAGGATCCAGGGGACCTCGGCGAGATAGTCGGCACAGGCGAGTTCGAGCCCGAGCACCTCGGTGCGGTGGTCGGGGACATCGACGAAGACCGGCGGCTCACAGCCCGCCCACACCGTGGTGGGGAGCCGGTTGGCGACATGGACGATGATCAGCCCTGAGCCGGACCGCTTGGCCATGCCGATGGCGTAGGCGAGAGCCCGTTCACTGGACGTCGAGCCGTCGAAGCCGACGACGACGCCGTGCCGGAATGCGGGATCGCAGGAGTGTCGTGGTTCTGTCGCCGCTTGGAGGTCCGACGTGGGGTCGGCTACCTGCTTGCGGTCCGCGGGTTCGGAGAATTCGTGACCGGCCATGGGTGTCTCGGCGAAGGAGGTCCTCAGTCGGGGGACAGCGGGGACAAGTGAGCAACAACGAGTCGGCGGCGGAGCTGTGTCCGGGAATCATCTTCCCAACCCCATACCCCCAAGGGTACGGCGACACTCCTCTCCTGCCCAGAGCCGCCGAACCTACTCGGCGTTCCCCGGAGCATGCACGAGCCCGCCCCGGATGGCAATGCCCGGTGCCCTCTACAGCGGTCCCCGCGGCCGGTCTCCGCCGCCGCACCGATGATCTTTCAGTTACTGGACCGACCGCTTCCGCGTTAGAGGCGTGATCTCGCCCGACCCCGATCAGGAAGCACCCCCTCGTGCCCGCTCCCCCGGCCGCGCCGCCCGGCCCCCGTCACCGCCCGCCCGGAGTATCGTCCCCGGCTGAATCCGTACGTACCAACCGGTCCGTGAACACCGAACCACTCTGGGCCGCCGCCCGGCCCCCGGCCGACCCGGCGGGCGACGTCGTCCGCTGGGCCGCCTTCAGCTGTGTCCTCGTACCCGTGGTGCTCATCGTGTACGGGTCCTCGTTCGCGGGGGCGGCGGGCTCCGCCCTGGGCCTGACGGCCGTGACCGCGGTGTGCCGGCTGCTGCTCCGCCAGTCCGAGCGGGCGGCCGCCGAGGAACGGGCGCGGCCGCCGCTTCCGCCGTCCGGACGGCACGCCCGGCCGGCTCCCGCGCCGCATCGCGGCGGGCGTCACCGAGGGGGATGTACACCCGAGGGGTGAGTCGTTCGCACACCAGGACCCGTATGTTTTCGGCCAACTTCCCCCGGTGGCGGATTCCTTGGCCAAATGGCCTGCCAACCCCCTTGCCACCAGGGAAGAAAGGACCATTGCGGCCTCTGGCACCATACGGGTACGGGCCATCCCCATGAGGCGCACTTCCCCTGCGGGGCCCGCGGGTGAAACGCTTCGTGATCGAAAGCTTCGCGCCAAGTTGCCTTGTCGACATAGCGCTGGGTGCCGGACTTGTCACGCCGGCGCCACGGGACGCAGTAGATTCGATCATGCGTATCGAAGGCTGGGGACTCGTGCAAAACCGAGGGGAAAAGTGCAGGAGCGACAGGCCCGACAAGAACGGGGAGCCGCGAACACCGAGGGGGGCTTAGCGCCATGAGCCAGGACTCCGCTGCCGCATCACCGGAGACCGCAAGGAAGCTGGCCGGCCGCCGACGCCGGGAAGTCGTCGCCGTACTGCTGTTCAGTGGCGGCCCCATCTTCGAAAGTTCCATTCCGCTCTCCGTGTTCGGAATCGACCGTCAGGACGCGGGAGTTCCGCGTTACAGACTGCTGGTGTGTGCCGGTGAGGAAGGACCCCTGCGGACCACAGGGGGACTCGAACTCACCGCGCCCTACGGTCTGGAAGCAATCAGCAGGGCGGGAACAGTGGTGGTGCCCGCGTGGCGTTCCATCACCTCGCCGCCCCCGGCAGCCGCGCTTGAGGCGCTGCGCCGGGCACACGAGGAAGGGGCAAGGATCGTCGGGCTGTGCACCGGCGCGTTCGTGCTCGCCGCGGCCGGTCTTCTGGACGGCCGTCCGGCGACGACGCACTGGATGTACGCGCCGACACTGGCCAAACGCTATCCATCAGTACATGTGGACCCGAGGGAGCTCTTCGTCGACGACGGGGACGTCCTCACCTCGGCCGGAACCGCGGCCGGAATCGATCTCTGTCTCCACATCGTGCGGACGGACCACGGCAGTGAGGCGGCCGGCGCGCTGGCCCGCCGGCTGGTCGTGCCGCCGCGCCGCAGCGGCGGGCAGGAGCGCTATCTCGACAGGTCTTTACCTGAGGAGATCGGCTCCGACCCGCTGGCCGAGGTCGTCGCCTGGGCGCTGGAGCACCTCCACGAGCAGTTCGACGTGGAGACCCTGGCCGCGCGGGCGTACATGAGCCGCCGCACCTTCGACCGTCGTTTCCGCTCGCTGACCGGATCGGCCCCCCTCCAGTGGCTGATCACCCAGCGGGTCCTGCAGGCCCAGCGCCTGCTGGAGACGTCCGACTACTCCGTGGACGAGGTGGCGGGCCGCTGCGGCTTCCGCTCCCCGGTCGCGCTGCGCGGGCACTTCCGCCGCCAGCTCGGCTCGTCCCCGGCGTCCTACCGGGCGGCCTACCGGGCACGGCGGCCGCAACCGGAACCCAGCGCGGGCCCCATCGCGGTGCCCATGCCGGCTCCGGTGCCGGAAACCGTTCCGCCCCAGGCGCTCCCCCAGGCCCGGCGGACGGCGGCGGCCAGCGCGGTGCTGGGGCCGGGTGCGACCTCGCACACCACGGCGGAGCCGGGAAAACCCAGCTCCGATCTGTACGCCTCCGGCTACACCGGTGGCCGTCCGAGTCTGCCCGGTCAGCGGAGCGCCCCGTAGGGTAAGACACATGAACGACCGCATGGTGTGGATCGACTGCGAGATGACCGGGCTCTCGCTGACGGACGACGCACTCATCGAGGTGGCCGCACTGGTCACCGACTCGGAGCTGAACGTACTCGGCGAAGGGGTGGACATCGTGATCCGTCCCCCGGACGCCGCGCTGGAGACCATGCCGGAGGTGGTGCGCACCATGCACACCGCCTCCGGGCTCCTCGACGAGCTGGCCGGCGGCACCACGCTGGCCGACGCCGAGGAGCAGGTCCTCGCGTACGTACGTGAGCACGTCAAGGAGCCGGGCAAGGCGCCGCTGTGCGGAAACTCGGTCGGCACCGACCGCGGATTCCTGCTGCGGGACATGCCGAAGCTGGAGTCGCACCTCCACTACCGGATCGTGGACGTCTCCTCCGTGAAGGAGCTCGCCCGCCGCTGGTATCCGCGGGCGTACTTCAACAGCCCGGACAAGAACGGGAACCACCGGGCGCTCGCGGACATCCGTGAATCCATCGCGGAGCTCCGCTACTACCGGGAGGCGGTCTTCGTGCCGCAGCCGGGCCCGGATTCGGACACCGCGAAGGCCATCGCGGCGAAGTACGTCCTGCCTGCGGAGTAGCCCTTCGCAGGGGGTCCGGGAGGGTGCCCCGAAACATGTGCGCGAGCACCCTCCCGGACCCTGTACACTTTTTCTCGGCCGGTAGGGAAGCCCCCAGGGACTTCCCAAGACCACAACAGTCCGGTCATGCATGGTGGGTATAGCTCAGCTGGTAGAGCACCTGGTTGTGGTCCAGGATGTCGCGGGTTCGAGTCCCGTTACTCACCCTGATGAAAGAAGGCCCGGGCCGCGCAAGCGGTTCGGGCCTTCTTTCATGTTCCGGTCTGCATGTTCCGGCCCTTCGACGCTTCTTTTTTCGGCACCCCTTTTCACGACGAGGCCCGTACGACGAGTTCCGTGGGCAGGACCAGGCTCGGGCGGGCCGGTTCGGTGGCGGTGATCTCGGCGAGGAGCAGTTCGGCCATCGCGCGGCCCATCTCCTCTATCGGCTGGCGCACGCTGGTCAGCGGCGGGTCCATGTGGCGGGCTATCACCGAGTCGTCGAAGCCGACCAGGGCCGTGTCCTCGGGGATGCGGCGGCCGTCCTCGCGCAGGATCTGGCGGGCGCCGGAGGCCATGACGTCGGATGCGGCGAAGACGGCGTCGAGGTGCGGGGCGCGTTGCAGGAGCTCGGTCATCGCGCGGCGGCCGCCCTCCTCGGTGAAGTCGCCGTGCGCGGCCAGTTCGCCGAGGCCCGCCTCCGCCAGGGCCGCCCGGTAGCCGTCGAGGCGGCGGCGGGCTCCGTACACGTCGAGCGGTCCGGTGATCGTCGCTATGGAGCGCCGGCCCCGGGCGACGAGGTGGGCGACGGCGGCGCGGGCGCCCTCGTAATTGTCGGAGTCGACCGAGGCGAGCGGCTCGTCCTCGCGGCGGCGGCCGCTGATGACGACGGGGATGCCGAGCTGTTCGAGCAGCTCGGGCAGCGGGTCGTCGGCGTGCACGGAGACGAGCAGGACGCCGTCGACGCGGTGCGAGGCGAGGTACTGGGCGAGCCTGCGCCGCTCGCGGTCGCCGCTGACCAGGGTCAGCAGGAGCTGCATCTCGGTGTCGGCCAGGGCCGCGCCCACCCCGCGCACGATGTCGGAGAAGTACGGCTCGGCGAAGAAGCGGGCCTCGGGCTCGGGGACGACCAGGGCTATGGCGTCGGTGCGGTTGGCGGCGAGGGCGCGGGCGGCCCGGTTGGGTACGTAGCCGAGTTCGGCGACGGCGGCTTCGACGGCGGCCCGGGTCTCGTCGCTGACCCGGGGCGAGCCGTTGACCACCCGGGACACGGTGCCCCGGCCGACTCCGGCCCTGGCCGCCACTTCTTCGAGCGTGGGCCGTCCGGCGCCGCGCCCCTTGGCCGTGCGGGCTGCTGTCACGTCTGCCTCCCCAACTCGCGCAACTCCGGTGAAAGTAACAGCCCCGGCCGGGCGGGGAACGTCATCCTCTGCCATTGCGCGGTCCCTTGACAGTCCAACAGGGAGCCGCAACCCTTCAACACATCACGGCTGGGAGCGCTCCCACCCTAGTATGTCCCTACACCTTTCGCATCCCTTCCGCCCGCGCCGACGCGCCTCAACCGGCGTGGCCCGGACGACAGTTGGAGGAAGCCATGCGCACGCGTACACGTATGTCCAGGCGGCTCGCGGCCCTCGCGGCCGTGGCCGCGCTCGGCACCGGGGTGCTCGCCGGTTGCGCCGACGACGGCACCTCGGCGGCCGACGGCTCGACGGCGGGAGGAGGCGGTGGGGGCGGCGCGAAGACCACCCTCACCGTCGGCGTCTTCGGCGCGTTCGGCCTGAAGGAGGCCGGGCTCTACGACGCGTACATGAAGCTCCACCCGGACATCGAGATCAAACAGACCTCGATCGAGCGGAACGAGAACTACTACCCGCAGCTCCTGACCCACCTCGGCTCGGGCAGCGGGCTCGCCGACATCCAGGCCGTCGAGGTCAGCAACATCGCCGAGGTCACCGCCACCCAGAGCGGCAAGCTGGAGGACCTGTCCAGGGCGCCCGGCGTGAACAAGGCCGACTTCCTGCCGTGGAAGTGGGCCGAGGGAACCGCCAAGGACAACAAGACGGTGGGGCTCGGCACCGACACCGGGCCGACCGGCATCTGCTACCGCAAGGACCTGTTCGCCAAGGCCGGTCTGCCCACCGACCGGGATGCCGTGGGCAAGCTGTGGGCGGGCGACTGGAACAGGTATCTGGAGGCGGGGCGGCAGTACAAGGCGAAGGCCCCGGCGGGCACCGCGTTCGTGGACTCCGCCTCCGGAGTGCTGAACTCGATCACCGGGTCCAGCGCCACCCGCTATTACGACGCCTCCGGCAAGGTCGTCTACAAGGACAACCCGGCGGTGAAGCAGGCCTGGGACATCGCGAGCGCGTTCGCGGCCGGCGGGCTCACCGCCAAGCTCCAGCAGTTCCAGCCGACCTGGGACCAGGGCTTCGCCAACGCCTCCTTCGCCACCGTGTCCTGCCCGGCGTGGATGCTCGGCTACATCCAGGACAAGGCGGGTGCCGCCGGCAAGGACCAGTGGGACGTGGCCGCGGCCCCCAAGCCGTCCAACTGGGGCGGCTCCTTCCTCACCGTGCCCTCGGCCGGCCCGCACAAGGCGGAGGCCGCCAAGCTCGCCGCCTGGCTGACCGCGCCCGCCCAGCAGGCCGTCCTGTTCGCGAAGCGCGGCAGCTTCCCGAGCGCCAAGGCGGCGTACGGGCTGCCCGCGGTGGCGGACGCCAAGCACGCCTACTTCGGGAACGCGCCCATCGGCCAGATCTTCGCGCGGGCCGCCGAGGGCACCCCGGTGCAGACCCTCGGCCCGAAGGACCAGATCATCCAGCAGAACCTCTCCGACATCGGCATGCTCCAGGTCGAGCAGAAGGGCAAGTCGCCGCAGCAGGGCTGGGATGCCGCGGTGAAGGCGATCGACAACGCGCTGGACCAGTGACGATGGCGAGCGACACCACGGCCGCCGTGCCCTCCCCCACTCCCGGGCAGGAGAGCACGGCCCCCGCCCGGGCCCGGGCGGACGAGCGGCGCAGCCGCCGCTACCGGCGCGATGTGCGCTGGAGCCCGTACGCGTTCATCGCGCCCTTCTTCCTGTTCTTCGCGGCCTTCGGCCTCTTCCCGCTCCTCTATACGGGCTGGGCCTCGCTGCACCAGGTCGAGCTGACCTCGCCGAACGACATGACATGGGTGGGCCTCAGGAACTTCTCGCGGCTGCTCTCGGACGACTTCTTCTGGAACGCGCTGAAGAACACCTTCACCATCGGCATTCTCTCCACCGTGCCGCAACTGCTCATCGCGCTCGGCATCGCGCATCTGCTCAACTACAAGCTGCGCGGCTCGATGTTCTTCCGGGTCGCCGTCCTCACCCCGTACGCCACCAGCGTGGCGGCCGCGACCCTGGTGTTCGTGCTGCTCTTCGGGCGCGACTACGGGATGGTCAACTGGGCGCTCGGGCTCGTCGGGTTCGATCACATCGACTGGCAGAACGGCGGCTGGAGCTCGCAGCTCGCCGTGTCCACCATCGTCGTCTGGCGCTGGACCGGCTACAACGCGCTGATCTACCTGGCCGCGATGCAGGCGGTGTCCGCCGACCTGTACGAGTCCGCCGCCCTCGACGGGGCCTCTCGGTGGCAGCAGTTCCGCCATGTGACGATCCCGTCGCTGCGGCCGACCATCCTGTTCACCGCCGTCGTCTCGACGATCGGCGCGACCCAGCTGTTCGGCGAGCCGCTCCTGTTCAACGGCTCCGCGGGCGCCACCGGCGGCTCGGACCACCAGTTCCAGACGCTCGGCCTCTACCTGTACGAACAGGGCTGGGTGAATCTGCACCTCGGCCGGGCCTCGGCGATCGCCTGGGCGATGTTCCTGATCCTGCTCCTCGTCGGCGCGGTGAACTGGCTCATCTCCCACAAGCTGCGCAAGGGGATGACGAGTTGAGAGCCCAGCGTGCCGGCCGCCAGCTGCACGACGGCCGCCTCACCTACGCCGTCCTGATCGTGTTCACCGCCGGATCGCTCTTCCCGCTGATCTGGACGGCGGTGGCCGCCTCCCGCACCAACACCAGGCTGGCCCAGACGCCCCCGCCGTTCTGGTTCGGCTCCCACCTGTTCAGGAATCTCCGGATCGCCTGGACCGACGCCAACATGGGCACGGCACTGCTCAACACGACGGTCGTGGCGGGCTCGATCGCGGCGGGCACGGTGTTCTTCTCCACGCTGGCCGGCTTCGCCTTCGCCAAGCTGCGCTTCCGCTTCAAGAACCTGCTGCTGCTCCTGGTGATCGGCACGATGATGGTGCCGCCGCAGCTCAGCGTCGTACCGCTGTACATGCTGGTGGCCGAGCTGTCCTGGACCGACCAGCTCCAGGCCGTCATCCTGCCTACCCTGGTCAGCGCGTTCGGGGTGTTCTTCATGCGGCAGTACCTGATGGAGGCGCTGCCCACCGAGCTGATCGAGGCCGCCCGGGTGGACGGGGCGAGCAGCTGGCGGGTGGTGTGGCACATCGTGTTCCCCGTCGCCCGGCCCGCGATGGCGGTGCTCGGGATGCTGACGTTCGTGATGGCCTGGAACGACTTCTTCTGGCCGATCATCGCGCTGACCCAGAACGGCAGCCCCACGGTGCAGGTGGCCCTGACGGGCCTTGGCCGCGGCTACATCCCCGACCAGTCGGTCATCATGGCCGGCGCCCTCCTCGGCACGCTGCCGCTGCTGGTGGCGTTCGTGGTGTTCGGACGGCAGATCGTGGGCGGGATCATGCGGGGCGCGGTCAAGGGGTGAGGGGCGCTTCGGGGTGTGCTTCACCTGCGGGCCGGTGGGGGCCGAGCGCGCCCACACGGCGGAGCCGCATATGTGTCACAGCCCCGCGCCCCTCGCAGGGTTCGTCTGCGCAGCGTGCATCGCCAAGGCCGTTGGGCCAAATTCCATTTGTTCCTTCGCACTTTTGGAGTGCTCATGCCCGATCGATTTCCGTCCGACTTCCTCTGGGGCGTTGCCACCTCCGCCTATCAGATCGAGGGGGCGGTGGCCGAGGGCGGGCGTACTCCGTCCATCTGGGACACCTTCAGCCACACCCCGGGGCGGACCGCCGGTGGCGATACCGGTGATGTCGCGGTCGACCACTTCCACCGCATGCGCGAGGACGTCGCGCTGATGGCGGAGCTCGGCCTCACCTCGTACCGCTTCTCCGTCTCCTGGTCCCGGGTGCAGCCCACCGGCCGCGGGCCCGCCGTCCAGCTCGGGCTCGACTTCTACCAGCGCCTGGTCGACGAGCTGCTCGACCGGGGCATCGCGCCCGCGCTCACCCTCTACCACTGGGACCTGCCCCAGGAGCTGGAGGACGCGGGCGGCTGGCCGGCCCGGGACACCGCCTGCCGTTTCGCCGAGTACGCGGCCCTGGTCGGGGCCGCGCTCGGCGACCGGGTCGAGCGGTGGATCACCCTCAACGAGCCCTGGTGCAGCGCATTCCTGGGGTACGGGTCGGGGGTGCACGCGCCCGGGAGGACCAGTCCGGAGGCCTCTCTGCAGGCCGCCCATCACCTCAACCTGGCTCACGGACAGGCGACTTCGGCGCTACGGGCCGCGATGCCGGCCCGCAACCAGATCGCGGTCAGCCTCAACTCGGCCGTGGTCAGGCCTCGTTCGCAGGATCCGGCGGACCTGGAGGCGGCCCGCCGGATCGACGACCTGGCCAACGGCGTCTTCCACGGGCCGATGCTGCACGGCGCGTACCCGGAGCACCTGTTCGCGGACACGGCCTCCGTGACCGACTGGGCCTTCGTGCACGACGGCGATCTCCGCGCGATCCACCAGCCGCTCGACGCGCTCGGGCTCAACTACTACACGACGTCCCTGGTGTCGGCCGCCGAGCCCGACCGGGCGGACAGCCGCGCCGACGGCCACGGCACGAGCGCGCACTCGCCGTGGCCGGGCGCCGCCTCGGTCGCCTTCCACCAGCCTCCCGGCGAACGCACCGCGATGGGCTGGGCCATCGACCCGTCGGGCCTGTACGACCTGCTGCTCCGCTACACGAAGGAGGCTCCCGGCCTGCCGCTCCTGGTCACCGAGAACGGCGCGGCCTGCGACGACAGACCCGGCCCCGACGGCGCGGTGCACGACCCGGACCGCATCCGCTATCTGCGCGACCACCTCGCGGTCGTGCGCCGCGCGATGGAGGCGGGCGCGGATGTACGCGGCTACTACCTCTGGTCGCTGATGGACAACTTCGAGTGGTCGTACGGGTACGGCAAGCGGTTCGGCGCGGTGTACGTGGACTACGAGACGCTGGCCCGCACCCCGAAGTCGAGCGCCCGCTGGTACGCGGAGCTGGCCCGGACAGGTGAACTGCCGGAAGTGTGACGCGGCGGCGGGGCGGCAGCGGGCACCTCCTCCACAGGTTCCGCTGCCGTACGTAAGGAAGCCCTGCGCCCAGGACCAGGCTCGCCCGTGCGGAAATCCAGTCGTTCGCGCGGCTCGCGCCGTTCGAGCGGGGCTTGAACCTCACGCGGCGTGAGGACGCACAGTGGCTCCATGAGCGAATCCACCTGGAAGGTGGGTCCCCTGGCCGAGGCCAGTGGGCTCACCGTCCGCACGCTGCACCACTGGGACACCATCGGTCTGCTCTCGCCGTCGCGCCGTACGCCGGGCGGGCACCGGGAGTACACCGAGGACGACATCGCACGGCTCTACCAGGTGCTCGCCCTGCGCGGCCTGGGGCTCGGCCTCGACACCATCGCCGTGTGCCTGGACTCCGGGGTCGATCCGATGCGGGTCCTGCGCGACCACCGCGAAAGCGTCGAGGCGCAGCTGGCGGCGCTGACCGGCCTGCGCGACCGGCTCGTGCACATCGAGCAGGAGGTGGCGGACGGCCGGGCCCCGACGACCTCCGCGGTCCTCGACGCGCTGCGCGCCACCGGCGCCGCGAGCCCCGCCGCCGAACAGGCGGTACGCCGCCACCTCGACGACGACCAGCTGCGCGCCCTTGCCACCCACACCGCGGCCCTCGGCCCGGCCGCGCACTACCTGCTGGAAGTCGAGTGGCCCGAACTGTACCGGCGGGCCGAGGAGTTGAGGGTGTCCGGGACCCCGCCGACCGATCCCCGCGTACGCAAGCTGGCGGCCCGGATGGACGAGCTGGGCGCGCTGTTCAGCGGCGGCGACCGGACGATCTCGGCGGGCGTACGGACCGCGTGGCGCGAGGACCCGGGGGCGCTGTCGGGGGACGCGTCGGTACAGCGGGGCCAGTGGGACGACCTGACGGACTACCTGGACGCGGCCCGAGGGGGGCCGAAGTGATGAAGGAGAAGTACACGACGGAAAGGAGAAGCACACGATGAACACGTACTCGCTGTTGCCGTTCCTGCTGATCACCGTGCCGCTGGTGTGCGTGCTCGCGGGGTTCGGGGTGCTCGGGTGGGGCGTGGTGCTCGCGGTGGTGATCGCGGTGGGGGTGCTGGCGCTGGTGGCGAGGGCGGCCGGAAGGTCCACCACGCACTGAGCGCGCCCCGGCCGACATGGGGGAAGGTGCGATCCGGCCGGGACGCTGGTCAGTGGGTCTGCTTGTGCGTGGCTACTTGTAGGCGCCGAAGGCCTTGGTGAAGGCGAGGGGCTCCTGGGCGATGGACGAGCAGGTCGGGTCGGCGGAGTCCTTGGTGCCGCCGGGGCACTGCTGGTCGCGGGCGCCGGACCACATGGCGAGCCAGCCGAGCCCCTTGGACTTGGCGAAGTCCACGAGCTTGGTGGCGTCGGCGACGGTGAACTTCTCGACGTTGACGTCGTTGACGCCGATCATCGGCGTGACGGCCACGGCCTTCCAGGCAGCGGCGTCGGAAAGACCCAGAACTCCCTTGATCTGGGCCTGAGTTGCGGTGGCCGCCTGGATCGCGTAGTCGCCCATGTCGCCGCTGTAGGAGGGCCCGTAGTCCATCGCCATGATGTTGACGGCGGAGACCTTGACGCCGTTCTTCTTGGCGTCGGCGACGAGGTCGACGCCGGGCTGGGTGAGGCCCTCCGGCATCACGGGCAGCGTGAACGACACGTCGAGCCCGGGGTGGGACTGCTGGAGCTTCGCGATGGCCTGCGCGCGGCGGGTGTTGGCGCCGGTGTCGGGCAGGGCCGCGCCCTCGATGTCGAAGTCGACCTTGGTGAGCTTGTACGCGTCGATGACCTTGCCGTACGCGGCGGCCAGTTCGTCCGCGCTCTTGCAGACGAGGCCGAGCTCGGAGCCGGAGGCGCCGCCGAAGGAGACCCGGACGTCGCCGCCCTTGGCGCGCAGCGCGCCGATCTGCGAGGCGACCTTGTCACCCGGGAGGTCGGTGACGCCGCCCCACAGCGGGGCGCAACTGCCGCCGGAGGTGACGAAGGCGAGGTTGAACTGCTTGACGCCGGTCTTGTCGGCGGTGGCCGCGAGGTCGTACGTCGGATAGAGCGAGGTGTCGACGTACGGGGCGAACCCGGCGCCGGTCGCGGTTCCGCCGCCGGTGCTCTTGGTGGGGGTGGGTATCGCGGTGGCCGACTTGGAGGGCGTGGGCTCGGCGGTCGGCCTGGTGCTCGCCGACTGGGACGGCCTGGGGGTGGGCTGTTCGGTGGGGCGGCCGCTGGGCTTGGGGGTGGCGCCGGTGTCGGCGGAGCACTTCTCCTGGTCGATGAGACAGCCGGTGGGGTCGCCCGCGGTGCCGCCGGCCGACGTGACGAAGCCGACGGTGACCGACCTGCCCGCGGCGAGCCCGGCCTTGTCCCAGCTCGGGGGCTTGACGGTGACGTGCTGGCCCTTGACGGTCTGGTCGCCGTTCCAGAGGGAGGACAGTGTGGTGCCGGCGGGGAGGTCGAACTCCAGGGTCCAGTCGGCGAGGGTCTTGCCGGTGTCGTTGGTGATGACGTACTGCCCGGTGTAACCACCGGTCCAGCTACTGGTCCTGGTGTACGCCGCGCCGACCGAGGCGGCCTGCGCGGTGCCGGTGAGCGCGAAGGCCGCGCCGCCGACGACCGCGGCGGCGGCCACCCCGCCGATCACCTTGGTCTTGCCACTCGCCCTGCGCCGGTGCGTACTGCTGCCCATGCCGTGCCTGCCTCTGCGTTGCGGGGGAATTCGGGGGTGCGGCAGCACGCTAGCGATGCGGAATCGGACAAATGCCCAGTTCGGGGCGGGGGTTGGTGATCTTAGGGTCGGCTTAAGGGTGGGATGGGGGGTGGTTAAGCCCGGGTTCCTTTCCCCACCCCGCCCCTTCCCAAGACCCTCCGGGGGGTTTCGCTCTGCTGCGGCTTGGTGGTCGCCCCTGGGGCTCCGCCCCAGACCCCGCTCCTCAAACGCCGGAGGGGCTGGATGTGCGGATGGTTCTCGGCTGCGGATCGTGCGTGGTTGCTCGCGCAGTTCCCCGCGCCCCTAGCAGCATCGGCACTTTCAGCCCGTCATGGGGGTCCCCCCTGGCCCTTAAGGCCTTGGGGGAGATTGAGGACGAGCGCCCTTCAGGCGTGAACGGGGTCTGGGGCGGAGCCCCAGGAAAACTGGCTCACCCCTTTCTACCCCCGGAGGGTCTCGGGAAGGGGCGGGGTGGGGAAAGGATCAGGCGTCCGCGCCCCGGCGGGCTCGGCCCCGCCCCCGTACCCGGTGCCCCCGCCGGCCCGGCGGCGTAACCCCCAGGCCGATCCAGAGGCGGACCTCCGTCCCGCCCAGGACGGAGTGGCCGATCCGGACGTCGCCGCCCGTCGATTCCGCGACCCGGCGGACGATGTCGAGGCCGAGGCCGGTAGAGCCGGGCCGGCCCCCGCTGTTGCCCCGCTCCAGCGCCGCCCGCGGGTCGGCGATCCCCGGCCCCGCGTCGGAGACCAGGACGATCACCGCGTCCTCGCCGTTGTGGACGTCCACCGAGAAGGCCGTGCCTTCCGGCGTGTGCCGGAACACGTTGCCGAGCAGCGCGTCGAGCACGGCCACCAGATCCGCCCGGGCCACCGGGATGCGGACCGGCCGGTCCACGCCCGCGAGCCGTACCTCGCGCCCCTCGTCCTCGGCGAGCGCCGACCAGAACTCCATCCGGTCGAGGATGACCTCGCAGGCGTCGCAGCCCGCCCCCGGCCCGGCGGGCTGGGTCTTGGGCTTGGCCTCGCGCGCGGTGCGGATGATCGTGTCGACCTCCCGCTCCAGCTGCTCGACCGCCGCCCGCGTCTGGTCGGCCGCGGGCCCGTCCCCGAGCGAGGCCGCGTTGAGGCGGAGGACGGTGAGCGGCGTACGCAGCCGGTGCGAGAGGTCGGCCGCCAACTCCCGTTCGTTGGCGAGGAGTTGGACCACCTGGTCGGCCATGGAGTTGAACGCGACGGCCGCCGAGCGCAGTTCGGTGGGGCCCTCCTCCGGAACCCGCGCCCCGAGCTTGCCCTCGCCCAGATCCTGCGCCGCGCCCGCGAGCCGCTGGGCCGGCCGGACCATGCGTACGCCGAGGCGGTCGGCGACGGCCACGGAGCCGATGATCAGGCCGATGCCGACGCCCGCGAGGACGAGCCAAGCCGTCGTCACGCCGTTGGTGACCTCGGCCTCCGGCACGAAGACCTCGACGATCGCGATCTGGCCGGAGCTGAGCGCGGTCGGCTGGAGCAGCGTGGAGCCGCCCGAGACGTCGGAGATCGAGGCCTTGATGACCTTGCGCGTCGCTTCGAGGTCCTTGTCCGCCGCCCGCTGCCTGCCGATCTCCACCGGCGCGCTGCCCGGGACGGCCGGGTCGGCCGGGACGTGCACGGCCATCCGGTCCTCGGCGCCGGACTGGGTGGAGGCGACGGCTCGTTCCAGGGCGTCGCGGCCGGTGGTGATGGACAGGGTCGGCCCGATCGCCGCGGCCTGCCGCTCGGCGTTGGAGAACGCCCGGTCGCGAGCCATCTCCTTGATGACCATGCCGAGCGGCACCGCGAAGGCGACCACCACCATCACGGTGACGGCGAGGCAGACCTTGACCAGGGCCCACCTCACTGCGGTGGCTCCAGTTTCACGCCGACCCCGCGCAGGGTGTGCAGATAGCGGGGCCGCGCCGCGGTCTCTCCCAACTTCCGCCGCAACCAGGACAGATGCACATCAATGGTCTGATCGTCACCGTACGACTGCTGCCACACCTCGGCCAGCAGCTCCTTGCGGGGCACGACCACGCCGGGCCGCCCGGCGAGGAAGGCGAGCAGGTCGAACTCACGCCGGGTCAGGTCGAGCTGTACGCCGTCCAGCTCGGCCTGTCGCCGCAGCGGGTCGATGCACAGCCCGCCGACCTGGAGCACGCGTGACGGCGGTTCGGCCCCGGTGGTGGCGCGCGCCCGGCGCAGCACGGCGGCCATCCGTGCGGAAAGGTGCTCCACGGAGAACGGCTTGGTGAGGTAGTCGTCCGCGCCGTCGTTGAGCAGCCGGACGATCTCCGTCTCGTCGTCCCGCGCGGTGGCGATGATCACCGGTACGTCGGTGATGCCGCGCAGCATCTTCAGCGCCTCGGCCCCGTCCAGGTCGGGCAGTCCGAGGTCCAGGATGACCACGTCGAACCGGAAATGGGCCACTTCGCGCAGCGCCTCAAGTGCCGTGCCGACGCTCCGTACCGTGTGGGAGGCCTCGGTGAGGTGGCGGATGAGGGCGGAGCGGACAAACTGGTCGTCCTCGACCACGAGCACACTTGCCATGGCCCGCACCGTACGCCATGCGGAGGACCGGAGTCCCCCGCGGGAGTGGAGTGGGCGGTGGCGGGACACGGGTGGGGCTCGTGGTGCAGTATGGCCCGGATGCACAGAGGACTCGTACACGGTTTGGCGTGGTCGCTCGCTACCGGAGCGGCGGTCACGCTCTCATGGTGGGGCGTCCACACGGTCCTTGCGGGCACCGTCTACGACCCGCCGCGCGCCCTGCCGATCAGCGGCGACGCGCACATCACGCAGGGCTCGAAGCCGGACGCCTCGTCCACCCCGCGCCCCAAGGAGACCCCGCCCTCGCCGTCGTCCTCCGCCTCCCAGAAGCCGTCGAAGGACGCCGGGAGCGCGAAGCCGTCGGGCAGCCGCTCCCCGTCCGGCGGCAAGTCGCCGTCACCGTCCGGCAGTTCGGGCAACTCCGCCAATTCCGGCGCGGTGCAGGGCTACAACGTCTCGGGTGGCCGGGTCGTCTTCGATCTCGGCGACACCTCGGCCCAGCTGGTCTCGGCGACGCCCGCATCGGGCTGGCAGATGGAGCGCTGGATCCAGACGGAGTGGATACGGGTCACGTTCACCCGGGGCAGCGAGACGGTCTCGGTGTTCTGCACCTGGAACGGCCACCCGCCCTCGGTGGAGATCAACAACACCTGACCGCTCAGCGGAACGCCCCGGCCGGCGGCGCCGGCGAGGGCTTCGCGCTCGCGTCGCTCACCGCGACGGCCCCGCCGGTGAAGTCGGCGAGCTCACGTCCGTGCTGGACGCGGCCGGGGTGCGGGTCGCCCGCGATGCGCCGGGTCAGCTCGGCGAGGGGCAGCGGCACGGCCGAGCAGACGAGCACCGCGTTCCCGAACCGCTTGCCGCGCAGCACCGTCGGGTCGGCGGCGAGCGCGAGCTCGGGGAAGACCCCGGCGGCGGTCGCGATCTGGCCCCGCAGATGCGCGAGCGGCGGCCCGTCGGCAAGATTCGCGGCGTACGTTCCGCCCGGCTTGAGCACTCTGCGTACGTCCGCGAGGAACTCGGTGCTGGTCAGATGGGCCGGAGTGCGGGCCCCGCTGAACACGTCCGCGATGACGAGGTCGGCCCAGCCGTCGGGGAGCTTGCCGAGCCCGGCGCGGGCGTCCCCTCCCCGTACCCGGATCCGGGCGCCGGGGTCGAGCGGCAGCTCACGGCGTACGAGCTGGACGAGCGCGGCGTCGAGCTCGACTATCTGCTGGGTGGAGCGGGGCCGGGTGGCTGCGATGTAGCGGGCCAGGGTGAAGGCGCCGCCGCCCAGGTGCAGGACGTTCAGGGCCCGGCCGGGCGGGGCCGCGAGGTCGATGACGTGGCCGAGACGGCGCTGGTACTCGAAGGTCAGCCGGTCCGGGGCTTCGAGATCCACATGCGACTGGGGCGCCCCGTCGAGCAGCAGTGTCCACCCGCCGGTCCGGTCCCGGTCGGGTATGAGCTCGGCGAGGCCGCCGTCCACCGTCTCGACGACGGGCTCGGGCCCGCGCCGCCTGCTGCTTTTCGCCATCCGGCCATTATCGACCGGCCGGGCGGGTGCCGCCCGCCCGCACCCGTGGCCGCGCTCAGCGGCCGTCGGCCTCGCTGATCCCGTCGGCGGCCTCGATCATCCGGGCCGCCTCACCGAGGGCCTCGCGGAGCAGGCCGGGGTCGGTGACCTCGGTGGTGTTCGGGGGGAGCAGCCAGCCCGAGCCGGTGACGGGGGGCTCGACGGGCAGGCCCTCGATGCGAAGGCCGCGCCCGTTGGTCTCCGTACAGGCGCTGCCCGGCACGTCCCAGGCGGCGGCCGTGCCGGACGGGACGAGGAAGCCGAGGGTGTCGCAGGTCCCGTCGTGCAGGACGGGGCCGACGGCGGCCGGGGCGGAGCCGCGGCGGATGATGTCGACGGCCTCCAGGCCCTGCCGGGCGGGCACGGTGACCAGGTCGCAGGGCTCCTCGGCGGCGCGCGCGAGGACCGGCGGGGCGGCCGCCTGCGGTGAATGCGCATGCCGGACGGCCGTCGTCTGCGTACCGGAGCCTGTGAAGTCGATGTCGGTGTCGGTGTTCACGCAGTCCTCCAACAAGGCAAGCCCTCCGCGTCTCTGCGGGGTTGGCGCTCTCCACATGGTTCAACGCCCTTGCGCGTCAAGGGGAACGGCGACGTGCCGCCGCAAAGGATGGCAGTTCATGGCGGATCGCGGGTGAGATATCCGGTTTGTAGCCAAACACAGCGTGAACGACTCGTCACAGCAGGTACGTTCTTGCTCCGCACCACCCCGCCAGAGAGGGCTGTCGAGCCATGGCGCCGTCACCAGATCCCCACGACGACCCCCGGGTGAACGCGCGGACTCCGCAGACGCCGCGCCGGCTCACGCGGGAACCCAACGTGGCCTTCCGGCAGTTGAGGGGTGCCCGTTCACCGGGCGAGTTCGCGGCCGCGGTCCGCCGGGCCGCCCGCGAGATCGGCGAGCAGGTCGCCTGCGACGCCCGCTACATCGGACGCGTGGAGAACGGCGAGATCCGCTGTCCCAATTACGCGTACGAAAGGGTCTTCCGGCACATGTTCCCGGGTTTGACCCTGGCCGACTTGGGGTTCTCGGCGAGGGAGACGGTACGAGGCCGGGGGGCGCGCCCACTTTCCGCCGCGCCCCTGCTCCACATCACGCCCCGCCCCGACCATCCACGCGACGATTCGCCCGGCCCACCGTCGGCCAACCACCACATTCACCAGAACCACGAGGAGAGCGACGTGCTGCGTCGCGCATTCATGACGGGCTCCACCGCCACGGTGGCGGCCGTCTCGCTGGGCCTCGGCCCGGCATCCGCACATCCCGTCCAGCGCGTCGGCGAGGCCGAGGTGAGCGCCGTCGAGGAGGCGGTGCGCCGGATCAGACTGCTCGACGACCGGCACGGCGCGGACGGGCTCTACCAGCGGGCCGCCCAGCCGCTGCGCACCGCGTACGCCCTGCTCGACGCGAGCGCGGCGCGGCGCTCCACGCAGGAGCGGCTGCACACGGGCGCGGGTGAACTGGCCATCTCCGTCGGCTGGTTGGCGCACGACTCGGGCCGCTTCGGCGAGGCCCGCTCGCACTACGCGGAGGCCCTCGCGACGGCCCGGCTCGCGGGCGACGCCGGTCTTGAGGCGCACGCGTTCTGCAACATGTCGTTCCTGGCCAGAGACATGGGCCGGCCTCGCGAGGCGATGCGTGCGGCGCAGGCGGGCGAGCGTGCGGCGCACACGCTCGGCTCGCCCCGGCTGCTCTCCCTGCTCGCGCTGCGCGAGGCCGGGGGCTGGGCGGGGCTCGGCGACCGCTCGGCGTGCGAGGAGTCCCTGACGCGGGCCCACTGCCACTTCGCGCGGGGCACCTCGCCCGCCGACCCGGAGTGGATGACCTTCTTCGTCGAGGCCGAGCTGGAGATGCTCCAGGCGCAGTGCTTCTCCGCGCTCGGCGACTGGTCTCGGGCGGCCCGCCACGCGCACCGCGCGGCGACCGTGCAGGACCCCCACTTCGCCCGGAACCTCGCCCTGTACCGGGCCGAGCTCGCCGACGACCTCGCGCGGGCGGGGGCGCCGGCCGAATCCGCGGCGGCGGGGCAGCAGGTCCTGGACCTTCTGAACCAGGTCCAGTCCACCCGGATCCAGGCGATGCTGGCGGACACGTCCCGAATCCTGGCCCCGCATCGGGCGTCACCGGAGGTGGCGGCGTTCCTGGAACGCCGGGCAGCGGTGGCTGTCTGACGGGTTTACCCCTCCCCACCCCGCCCCTTCCCGCTGTGACACTCTGCGGCTCCGCCGCGTGGCCTCCGGGGGTGGCAATGGGCTGAGGTCCGTTCTCTCCGGGGGGCGCCGCCCCCGAACCCCCGCTCCTCAAACGCCGGAGGGGCTGGATGTGCGGACGGCTTTCGGCTGCGGACCGCGGATGGCCGGTCGCGCTGTTCCCCGCGCCCCCAGCAGGGTTGGCCCTGGCAGGCGGCATGGCCTTTTGCACACCGCCCGCACCGGCATCCCCGGCCCGTCATGGGGGTCCCCTCTGGCCCTTAAGGCCTTGGGGGAGTTCGAGGACGAGCGCCCTCAAGGCGCGAACGGGGTCCGGGCCGGAGCCCCTCCCCCAGCCGGGGTCCGGGGCCTGAGCCCCACAAGCCGGGGTCCGGGGCCTGAGCCCCCCAAGCCGGGGTCCGGGGGGCGGAGCCCCCGAAGCAGGGGCGCAGGGGACGGAGTCCCCGCAGGGGGTCTGGGGCGCAGCCCCAGGGCTCAGCCATCCCAACCCCCGTCACGGGCGGGAGGGCGGGCCAGCGCCCCGGGGGCGCAGGGGGCAGAGCCCCCGCAAGGGGGTCTGGGGGCGCAGCCCCCAGACCCCCTGCGCGGGCGGGCGAACCCTCCGGGGTCTGGGGCGCAGCCCCAGGGGCCGGGCCATCCACCCCCGTCACGGGCAGGCCCCCAGGGTCCGGGGCGGAGCCCCGGGCGGCCCCGGTCACCCCGCACTGGATCAGCTCACCGCTCAAGGTGCCCCGTGTCGTTCCACCGCTCGATCGCCGGGTCGCCGTACGCCCACCCCAGGACCGACAGGGACGTCGGGTCGAGGCGGATCCGGGCCGCGAAGGAGATGTCCTCGCCCAGCCACCTCGCCGCGATGGACCGCAGAATGTGCCCGTGGGCGAAGACCAGCACGTCCCGCCCGGCAGAGCGCGCCCAGGCCACGACCTCGTCCGCCCGCGCGGAGACCTGCGCCAGGGTCTCGCCGTCCGGCACCCCGTCCCGCCAGATGAACCAGCCCGGCCGCAGCGCCTGGATCTCGGGCGGCGCCATGCCCTCGTACGCCCCGTAGTCGTACTCCATGAGCGCGTCCCACGGCTCGGCCCGCTCCCCGAACCCGGCGAGCTCGCACGTCTCGGACGCCCGCACGAGCGGGCTGGTGCGGACCTCGACGCCGGGCAGCCCGCCCCAGGGCTCCCGGTGCAGCCGCTCGCCGAGGAGCTTCGCGCCGCGCCGGCCCTCCTCCAGGAGGGGGATGTCGGTCCGGCCGGTGTGCTTGCCCGCGAGCGACCACTCGGTCTGCCCGTGCCGGGCCAGCAGGATGCGCGGTGCGGCGGCTGCCATGGGTGTTCTCTCCCGATCCCGTACGAAATGTTCCGATCACCATCATCGCGCACCCGGCGAAGCAACCCCGAGCCGGATCTTGGCGTCTGACCGGAACGCCGGGGTGCTGCGTGAGGGCGATCACTTACACCGTACGGTTGAACGCACGCCGAAAACCCGGAGGCCCCCAGCGGGCGACCCGAGTACCAGTTGGAGGAACCCACCGGATGCAGCCGCCGCAGCAAGCCACGCGACCGCGCTGGTGGACCGAACTCCCGCTGATCGCGATCGTGTACGCGGCCTACTCCCTGGGACGACTGATCGTACGCGGCGACGAGGCGCGGGCCGTCGAGCACGGCCTGTCCATCCTGCGCCTGGAGAAGGCTCTCCACCTCAACGCCGAACACCCGCTGAACAGGCTGTTCACGCACACCCCGGCGATCGGCATACCCGCCGACTTCATCTACGCCTCGCTGCACTACCTGGTCACGCCGGCCATCCTGATCTGGCTGTTCCGCCGCCGCCCCACCCAGTACCGGGCCGCCCGCGGCTGGCTGATGACCTCCACCCTGCTCGGCCTGATCGGCTTCACCTTCCTGCCGACCTGCCCGCCCCGGCTGCTCCCGGCGGTGCAGGGCTTCACCGACACGATGGCCCAGTACGGCTCGTACGGCTGGTGGGGCGGCGAGGCGAGCGCACCCCGGGGGCTCGGCGGCATGACCAACCAGTTCGCCGCGATGCCGAGCCTGCATGTCGGGTGGGCGTTGTGGTGCGGGGTGATGCTGTGGAAGTTCGGCGGCAGCCGAATAACGCGGATCGCCGCCGTCGCGTACCCGCTGACCATTACGTTCGTGGTGATGGGCACGGCCAACCACTACCTGCTCGACGCGGTCGCCGGCGTCGCCGTGATGGGCCTCGGCCTGTGGCTCTCCAAGCCCGTACTGCGGCTCGCGGAGCGCGTACGCGCCCGCTTCGCGCCCGCCTCTTCCGCCACGGGCGCCTCGATTGTCAGTGCCGGATGCGAGACTTCCGTGGGTGAGCGAATCCCTGGGCAGCGGACGTCCTCCGACACCCCCGCAGAAGTCGGCGACAGCACTCCGTCGAAGGCTCGCTGAGCTGCGCGGCCCGGCCGCCGTGGCCCGGCCGCTGGACGCACGGGCGCTCGCGGCCCTCGCCGCGAACCCGGGCTGCCACAGGCGCGCCCTCCTGGACGGCGCCGGGGTGGACAAGGGCGCGCTCGCCGAGGCGATCGGCGCGCCGTCGGCCGCGTTCGGCCAGTCCCAGTTCGCTTTCATGCGCGGCAACGCCTTCGAGGCGAAGGTGAAGGGCGACGGCGGCACCGAGCTGCTCCGCCTGCTGCACGAGCGGATGGGCGCGGGCTCCGAGCCGCCCGGCGACGCCACGACCCCCGATCTCGCGGCGGCCGGCCCCGAGGGCCGCGCGGCCCGCACCTCGCTCGCCCTGCGCGAGGCCACCGCGGCCGGAAACTGGGCGCTGCTCGACCATCCGATGCTGGCCCTGGAAGTGGCCGGCTCCCCCGCCTACCTGGAGCCGGACGCGGTGGTGGTACACCCCGACGGCCGCTGGACGGTCGTCGAGATCAAGTCCTTCCCCATGATCGACGCGGCCGCCGACCCGTCGAAGGTGGGCGCCGCGGCCCGCCAGTCCGCGGTGTACGTGCTCGCCCTGGAGCGGGTCGCGGCGCTCACCGACGGCGCCTGGGTGGACCACTCGGTCCTGCTCGTCTGCCCCAAGGACTTCTCGAACCTGCCGACCGCCTCCGTCATCGACGTACGCAAGCAACTCTCCGTCACCCGGCGGCAGTTGACACGACTGGCCCGGATCGAGGACATCGCGGACGCCCTGCCGCCCGGCACCACCTTCGACCTCGACGGCCAGTCCGGCGAGTCCCTGGCCTCGGCCGTCGAGGCGGTTCCCGCGGTGTACGCGCCGGAGTGCCTGGCCGCGTGCGAGCTGGCCTTCCACTGCCGGGGCCGGGCCCGCGAGGAGGGCGCGGTGACCGCGCTCGGCCGCTCCCTGCGGGGAGAGCTCGGCGGCCTGACCACGATCGGCGAGGTCCTCGCGGCCGCGCGCGGCGAGTCGGGCGACCCCGCCGATCCGACGGTGGCCGCGGTACGCCGCGCGGCCGCCCTGCGCGCGGAGGCGGGCGCCCCGTGTCGCTGATCTCCACGCTGGCCCGCCTGGAAGCCGTCGAGTCCGGCCGAGCGCAGCCGCTGGCCACCGTCCGCCACCGCCATCTGTCCGAGCGGCCCCTCGTCTTCGTGCCGCTCACCACGGCGGGCGAGGCGGGCGCCCCGCTCGGCGCGCTGGTCGGCAGCGACCGCGCGGCCCCCACGCTGCTCGTGGTCCCCCAGCCCCGCGACCGCGACCTGCGCTTCACGTTCCTGGCCGACCTCGCCGAGGCCGTACTGCCGTACCTGGACGCGTACACCGACGACGTCGAGCCGGCCGAGCGCTCCGAGACGGACCCGGAGACCGGCAAGAAGACCAAGGTCGAGGTCGAACTGTGCGCGGACGCGCCGCAGTTGATTGTCCCCGGCCGGGCCGGCATCGACTTCGTACGCCTCCTCGGCCGCTCGATGCGGTTCCGCCGCACCGCCGAGCAGGACCCGGACGCGCCCTATCCGGCGCCGCCCCGGGTCCCGCTGCTCGGCCGCTGGTTCACGCACTACGCCGAGCGCGCCCGCACACCGGGGGCCGCGCTGCTGCTGGCCGCGACCGACCTCCTGAACCGGCACTGGGCGAGTGGCCAGTCCAGCCTGGAGGACCAGCACCTGGGCGCGCTGCTCGCCTGGATCGACCCGCCCGAGGGCGAGTCCGGTGCCAAGGCCGCGCTGCGGGCCGAGCTGGCGCGGGGCGCGGACGGCCAGCTGCTGTGCCCGCCGGCCGGCCCGGCCACCGACCCGGCGTTCGACAACCGCCTCCTCGCCCCCGCCGTGGAGCGCTACGACCGGGCCCGCCAGGCGTTGCAGGCGGCCGAGGACGGGCTAGTCGCGGACGAGCACCTCGGTCGACTCACCGTCGCCGAACGGGAGATACGGCGTCTGCTCGCCGAACAACTCATGCCCACCTGGTCGGCGGTGTGGCACGCCCTCGACCTGCTGCGGGAGCTCCCCGAGGGCGAGCGGGCCGCCGCGCGCTGGACGAGCGACCGCTGGTCGTTCACCGGCCACCGGGACCGCATCACCGCGGGTGAGCCGCCCCAGCCACGCCGCGACGACGCGGTGACGGCCGCCACCAAGCTGCTGCGGCGCGAGCGCGCGCAGGCCGAGCTCGAAGCGGGCGAGGCGCTCGACGACCCGCTCGTGATGGCGGGCCGCAGGCTCGCGGGCGAGGCGTTCGCGGGCGAGGTCGTCGAGGTGACGCCGGCGTGGACGGAGTCCAAGCGCCCGAGCCCCCGCCCCCTGGTCACCCTGCGCACGGACGACGCCCCGCACCTCGCCGAGGGCGCCAAGGTCTACCGCACCCTGGACGGCAAACCGCAGAAGGCCGAGTTCGTGACGTACGAGCCGGAAGGCGCCCTTGTCCTGCGGATCCTGGACAAGATGGGGCGCGCCAAGGACCCGGCGCCCGGCTCCGTCCCCGACAAGGGCGACCGGATCTGCTGGACGCTGTTCGAGCACGAGCAGCGCGGCGCCCCCAAGCTGCCCGACCCGGAGGCAACGCCGTGGACCCACGGCGGCCCGCCCGGCTCCGACACCGCCGAGCAGCCCGACCCGCTGACCCCCGAGGACCTTCTGTGACCGCCTTCGATCCGGGCGCGGCCGCGGCCGGGGCCACCGACGCGATCCTCGCCGACACCCTGCACGGCGTCTCCCGCGGCGTCGTCGTCGACTCGCCGCCGGGCGCCGGCAAGTCCACGCTCGTAGTGCGCGCCGCGCTCGAACTGGCCGCCGCGGGGCGCCCGTTGATGGTGGTCGCCCAGACCAACTCGCAGGTCGACGACCTGGTGGTGCGCCTCGCCGAGAAGGCCCCGGACCTGCCGGTCGGCCGCCTGCGCAGCAGCGACAGCGACCCGTACGACAAGGCCCTTGACGACCTGGAGAACGTACGGAAGTCGTCGAAGGCGGGCGATCTGGCGGGCCTGGACGTGGTGATCTCGACGGCCGCGAAGTGGGCCCACGTGAAGGACGTCGATCCGTGGCGGCACGCGATCGTGGACGAGGCGTACCAGATGCGCTCCGACGCGCTGCTCGCGGTCGCGGGGCTCTTCGAGCGGGCGCTGTTCGTGGGCGACCCGGGTCAGCTCGACCCGTTCGCGATCGCCGACGCCGAGCAGTGGGCGGGGCTCTCGTACGACCCGTCGGCGAGCGCGGTCTCGACGCTGCTCGCGCACAACCCGGAGCTGCCGCAGCACCGGCTGCCCGTCTCCTGGCGGCTGCCGGCGTCGGCGGCGCCGCTGGTCTCGGACGCGTTCTATCCGTTCACGCCGTTCCGCAGCGGCACGGATCACGGCGACCGGCGGCTCGCCTTCGGCGTCGCCTCGGACGGCTCGGCGCCGGACCGCGTGCTGGACGAGGCGGCCGAGTCGGGCTGGGCCCTGCTCGAACTGCCGGCCCGGCACACCCCGCGCACCGACCCGGAGGCGGTCCGCGCCGTCGCCCAGGTCGTACGCCGCCTCCTGGACCGGGGCGGGGCGGCAACCAGCGAGCGCTCGCCGGAGCCGGTCCCGCTGACGGCGGCCCGGATCGCGGTCGGCACCGCGCACCGCGACCAGGCCGCCGCGGTCCGGGCCGCGCTCGCGGAGCTGGGCGTGACGGGGGTGGCCGTCGACACCGCGAACCGGCTCCAGGGCAGGGAGTTCGACGTGACGGTCGTCCTGCACCCGCTCTCGGGCCGCCCGGACGCGACGGCCTTCCACTTGGAGACGGGCCGCCTGTGCGTCCTCGCCTCGCGCCACCGGCACGCCTGCATCGTGGTGTGCCGCGCGGGCGTGACGGACCTCCTGGACGACCACCCGTCGACGGAGCCGGTCCAGCTGGGAGTGACGGTGAAGTTCCCGGACGGGTGGGAGGCAATGATGTCCACATGGGATCACTGGTCCGAACACCGGGTGGTCTGGCGTCCGTGACCGGCACACCCGGCACCAGGTCGGCGGACACCCGGCTCAGCGCCGCCCCCTCTCGCCGGACGGAGTCCGGCACGCCGCCGGACGCGGCCAATGGTTACAGCCCCGGACGGGTGGGAGGCGAACCACGCGGTGCTCTCGCATCTCGCGGAACACCGGGTGACTTGGCAGCCCTGACGGACGGAGTCCGGCACGCCGCCCGAGGCGGCCAATGGATGCAGCACTCGGCAGGCCTGAGCCGGGGGGCAGGCCGTCCCCCGGGAATCGGCCCCGCGAACGCCCCCTTGCGTACGCGCGGGAGAATGGACGGTGGTCCGGGCGCCCGGACCCCGAGCGTCGGCCTTGCCCCTGGGAGGACAGACATGCCGGAGCACGAGCGGAACGAGGAGCGGCAGCGGCTCAGGCCCGCGCCGCTGCTCTTCGAGCCTTCCGAGGCCACCGCCGACCCGGAGCACTTCTTCGACCTGGAGTCCATCGAGGACCCCCGGGCGCTCCTGATGCGCTCGACCGAGCTGGCCCTCGCCTTCCGGGCGGCGGCGGACCGGGCCGTCGAGTTCCAGGCGATCGCGGCGGCCCAGCTCGCCGACCCCCGCCGCTTCGACCGGCTCACCCCTGCCGACGTGGCGGAACGGGCCCAGTGGACCGAGGACTACGCGAAGAAGATGATCGAGTTCGGCCGCGATCTGATGCGCGCGGGAGAACTCCCCTAGGCCTCCCGAGGCACCCGCACCACCCGCACCACCCCGGCCACGCGCCCCGGGCATATGCCGGGGCGCAAGATACCCCCTCCCGCCCCGCCCTGTCCCGGTTTCCGCCAAGTCGCCGAACCGGAACTTGTCCAGCCGGTAGACGTAGAGCATGAGCAGCGACAACGGCAGAGGCAGCGGCGGCGTCCGGGAGACCAGGACGGGCAGCGGCCCGCTCACAGCGGTCGACGGGCGCGGTGGCGCGGCCGGGGGCGAGGACGCGTACGACATCTTCCATGCGCTGCGCGACGAGGACGGCCATCAGGTCGGCGAGGTGACCGCGGCGGGCGCCGCCTGGCTGTCGTCGGCCGCCACCCACGCGCGCAGCACCCTCTCCCTCTGGGAGGCCCGGCCGACCGCGCCCGGCGTGCTGCCCTGCGGCTCGGTCTTCGACGTCGTGAACGTCCCCTCGATCTTCGGGCGCCGCATGCTCGACCGGCTGTGGGCCGAGGGGCCGGGCTCCGGGCCGGTCGCGGTCCACCGCGGGCGCATGCTGCTCTTCGCCGCGCCCGGCACGGCCCAGCGGCTGCCCTCGCTCCTGGAGTGGGAGGAGTGGCACGGCGCCGAGGTCCCGGTCCCGCCGCTGCTGTGTCATGGCGCGGGCGACGCCGTCACCGTCCCGGCGCTGGTCCGCCCACAGCGGGAGAGCGCGGGTGCGGCCCGCTGGCTGGTGGCCCCCGACACCCGCCGCCCCTGGCTGCCGGGGCCCGACGTACTGCTGTGGGCCTGTGTCCGGGCGGCGAAGAACGAGCCCTCGGACCTTCCCCGGATATCGATTTTTCCTCGCGCCGATCAGGATGCTAGTGTCTACGACGTCAGCAGGCGCCGCTAGCTCAGTTGGTTAGAGCAGCTGACTCTTAATCAGCGGGTCCGGGGTTCGAGTCCCTGGCGGCGCACAGACGGAAGAAGCCCCTCGCGGAAGCGGGGGGCTTCTTCGTGTCCGGCTTCTTCGTGTCCGGCTTCTTCGTGTCCGGCTTCTTCGTGTCCGGCTTCTTCGTGTCCGGCTTCTTCGTGTCCGGCTTCTTCGTGTCCGCGGCGAGGACCGGCCATGTCCGCTGCCGAACCGCTCAGTGCGAGATCTTGACCGTCCAGGCGCCCGATTTCGTCCGGCCCTCGGCCTCGATCTTCATGCCCTCGCCGGGCACCGTGAACGTCTCGCCGAGCGCCACCGGCGCGTCCGCGAGCGCCGGGTACACCGACCTCTCCCAGCACGCGGCCGTGCCCGGATGGGCGTCGAGCACCTCGACCGGGCCGCCGCCGGACGCGGACCCGCTGTGGACCCGGTAGACGAGCAGCCCCTGTTTGCAGCTCGCCCGGTCCAGGCCCCCCGAGTCCCGCACCTCGATGGCGATCGCCCGGTCCTCGGCGGTACGGGCCACGGCGAGGCGCTTGCCCGCCGCGCCCGCCTTCGCCGGGGAGGCGGACAGCGGTTCCAGAGTGAGCCTGCTCGTGCCGTCACCCGTCACGCAGGCGACCTCCTGCCGGTCCAGCCAGCCGAGCTTCCACTTCTGCCAGCCGAACAGATCGGGCGCCGCCCCGAACTGACTGCCCATCACATCCCAGTCGCCGACATAGGTGTCCCAGTCGCCGTTCTTGCCGTCCTGGGGGCGGTGGTAGAGATCCGGCAGGTCGAAGACGTGCCCGGTCTCGTGGGCCAGCACGTTGCGGTCCGGCGGGTGGTGCTCGAAGACGGTCACGACCCGGTTGATGTCGCGCCCGTCCGCGCGCACGGGCCGGTCGAAGTTGACGACTTTCGTGGCGTCCGAGTCGACCCCGGGCGCGTCCGGGTCGGCGACCAGATAGACGATGTCGTACTTCGAGAAGTCGGTGGTCGGATCGGCCGCGTGGATCGCGTCCTGCAGATAGCGGGTGCGCTGGTCCGGGTCCCAGTCGCGCTGTATGCGGTACGAGGTCGACGCGGCCGGCATGCGCACCCAGTGCTGCTGCGGATCGGCGTTGAGCCGGAACTTGCCGTACGAGGCCTGGTCGAAGAAGCGGCTGGTGGCGGGGAAGTAGTCGGCGGCCAGGTCCTTGGGGGCGGTGGCGGGCTTCGAGTCCGGGAAGGACAGGAAGACCATCACCGCGTTCAGGGTGCGAACGGGTCGCGGGTAGGCGGCGTTCCAGCTGTCGACGCCGAGCGAGTGGTGGGCCTCGGTCCGGGGCAGGGCGCAGGGCACCGCGGAATTCGCCGCGACGGCGGGCCCCGACGCCAGCGAGATGGCGGCGAGCGCCGAGAGGGAGGTGAGCGTCGCCGCGGCACTGCGCAGCCGGACACGCTCCACTCCCCCGGGTGTCTGCTGACGCTGCACGTCGACCTCCGGGAGCGGGATGCGGGACATCCCACCCACTCTGTGCATGTTTCTACGGGTATGGCCTGTTCTGCTGCCCCAGAAAGGTGAGAGGGCCGACACCCCGATGACTTACGGAAAGTCACGGCCGATCACCGAGGGCCCGAGCCCGGCCACACCCGCGCAGAAACGATCGGCCAACGATCGACCCGGAACTCCGGGTGCCCTTGATCACGACGCCGAAGCTGGATCGCGCCGCGCGCCAGCCTCTATGATCGGCACACTTTCCTGCGTGGAACCGGCCTCCAAGGCTGTCGTCCACCCCGGCCGAAGAACCAGAGCACCTCCGTACTACCTCTGCACAACTCGATCGCACTGCGGGAGCCAGCGGTGAGCGGAACCTCCGAAGGACCGGGTCAAGCACCCTCGACCACCCGGTCGCCGGTCACAGAGCGTCATATCGACCGGCTCGGAGACGCCCTGGCCGAGCGCCCTCCGGAACGCGCCGGAGACCCCCCGCCCGAGCATCCGCCGGAACACGCCGGCCCCGCGCCGGACTCCTGCGCACAGCAGCGCGCGGCATCGCTCGCCGCCCGGGCCGCCGAGCTCCTCGCCGCCCTGCGGGCCGAGCGCGCCGAGCAGGCCACCCGGTTCGCGGCGGGGCGCAGCGCTTCCGAGCTGCGCGACTACCGGGCCGCGTTCAACGCCGCCCACCTCGCCATGGCGGTCGTCGACCGCGAGGGCACCGTCGTCGCCGCCAACGACGCGCTCGCCGAACTCCTCGGCACCGACCCGGCCGCGCTGCACGAGCAGGACGCCGCCGACCTCGTCGATCTGGCCGACGACAACCGCACCTGGCACGCCTACCGCGAGGTCTTGCGCGGCGCCCGCAACCGGTTCCGCTGCACCCGCCGCCTCAAGCACCCCGACGGGCACTCGCTCTGGGCCGAGGTCACCGTCGCGCCCGTGCCCGACAGCTCCAGCGTGCTGCTCTCGATCGCGGACATCAGCGACCGGCGCGAGCTCCAGGCCCGCCTGCGCCACCTCCAGATGCACGACCCGGTGACCCGGCTGCCCAACCGCACCCTCTTCTTCGAGCGCCTCAACTCCGCGCTGGAGACGTCCACTTACGACGGCGGCACCGGCCGCATCGGGATCTGCTACCTCGACCTCGACGGGTTCAAGGCGGTCAACGACACCCTCGGCCACCGGGTCGGCGACCGGCTGCTCAGCGCCGTCGCGGCCCGCCTCACCGAGTGCGCCGACCAGTCCGGGTACGCGCGCGGCGGCGGGCACCTGGTGGCGCGGCTCGGCGGCGACGAGTTCGCCGTCCTGGTCGAGGACTCCACGGGTACGGAGCAGCTGGCCGAGCTCGCCCGCTCCGTACTCGAAGCCCTTCAGCAGCCCTTCGACCTGGCGGGCCAGCGCCTGTCGGTGTCGGCGTCGATCGGAGTGGTGGAGCGGGCCAGCGCCGGCACCACCGCGACCGGCCTGATGCAGGCCGCCGACACCACGCTGTACTGGGCGAAGGCCGACGGCAAGGCCCGCTGGACGCTGTTCGACCCCGAGCGCAACGCCCACCGCATGACCCGGCAGGCGCTGTCCTCCACGCTCCGCCCGGCCGTGGAGCGCGGGGAGTTCGCGCTGGAGTACCAGCCCCTTGTGGGCATGGCCGACGGAGTGGTGCACGGGGTCGAGGCGCTGGTGCGCTGGAACCATCCGCAGTTCGGGATGCTGCCGCCGAATCGGTTCATCGGAATTGCTGAAGAAGACGGCTCGGTCGTCCAGCTCGGCCGCTGGGTGCTGCGCACCGCGTGCCGGCAGGCCCGGCGCTGGCAGACCGAGCACCCGGACGTGCCGCCGATCTTCGTCAGCGTCAACGTCGCGGTGCGCCAGGTCTGGGACTCCGACCTGGTGGCGGACGTCGCCGAGATCCTGGCGGAGACCGGGCTCTCGCCCCATCTGCTCCAGCTGGAGCTGACCGAGTCCGCGGTGATGGGCTCGGCGGGCCGCCCGCTCCAGGCCCTTCAGGCGCTGTCCGACATGGGCGTGCACATCGCGATCGACGACTTCGGCACCGGCTACTCCAACCTCGCCTACCTGAGCCGGCTCCCCGTCTCCGTCCTCAAGCTGGACGGGTCGTTCGTGCGCGGTTTCCAGTACGACGAGGGCGGCGCGCACCCCAACCCGGCCGACGAGACCATCGTCGAGGCGATGGTCCAGCTCGCCCACCGGCTCGGGCTCACCGTCACCGCCGAGTGCGTGGAGACCGCCGACCAGGCCTCCCGGCTCGCCCGGATCGGCTGCGACACGGGCCAGGGCTGGCTCTACTCCCGCGCGGTCGCCCCGGACCGGATCGCCGAGATGGTCGCGCTGAGCCCGCAGAAGGTCTGAGGCCACGTACGCGGGCGGCCGCCCCACTCCTCCGCAGGGCGAGGGGTGGGGCGGCCGGGTGTGCAGGGGGGATCAGCAGGCGCCGAGGTCCTGCCAGACGCCCCACTCGCCGGTGGTGCCGGGCTGCTCGCCCTGCGTCCACCACTTGGCCTTCCAGGTGTGATCGCCGTACGAGACCTGGGTGTTGCCGGCGTAGGCCGCCGCCTTGTCCCAGGCCGGGGCTGTGCAGCCGCCGGGCGTCGGGGACGGGCTGCTGGTGGCGGTCGGGGTCGGCGACGGGGAGCCGGTGGCCGTCGGCGTCGGGTCCGGGGACGAGGAGGGGGACGAGCCGACCGCGTCGACGATCTCGTTGAGCAGCGTGGTGTTGTCGTCGAGGCCGAGCAGGCTGTACATCATGGCGCCGGCGAGGCCGCGCTGGTGGGCGTAGTCGGCGCGGGCCTGGATGGACTGCTTGTCGAGGCCGGTGAAGAACTCGCCGTCCTTGTAGAAGTACGAGGCCTTCGCGTCGGCGTCCCAGAAGGTGGTCGCGGGGTTGTCGACGATGCCGCCGAGCTCCTTGTAGAGCGCGGTGCCCGCGACCTGGCTGGTGGGCCGGGCGTTGGACGGCCCGGTCGCGGTCTGGGCGAGGCCGTTGTTGGCCGTCGGGACGCCCTTCCAGCCGCGGTAGTAGAACTCGTACCCCAGCGTGATCTTGTTGGCGGGGAAGCCGCCCGCGATGCCGTAGGCCGCGTTGCCGTCGATCCAGGAGTCGATCGCGTTGGAGATCGAGTACTTCTGGGTGCCGGGCTTGATCACGTCCGTCGGGTCGTTCGCGGGCGAGACCAGCGGGGACTGGTGGTACGTCGGACCGGTCGCATTCCAGGCGCCATGCATGTCGTACGTCATGATGTTGGCGTAGTCGAGGGACGCGCCGATCTTGTCCGTCTCGATGTTCTTGATCTTGTCCTGGCCGGCCGGGAGCGCCGCCGTCAGGAGGTAGTGCTTGCCGCCGTGCGCGGCTCCGTACGCGTCGAGCTGCTTGCGGAACTCGGCGAGCAGGGCGGTGTAGTTGGCCTTGTCCTCGGCGCCGTAGTGGTTGCCGAGGTGGCCGTCGGGCGAGCCCGGGTACTCCCAGTCGATGTCGACGCCGTCGAAGATCCCGGCCGCCGTACCGTCGCCGCCGTACCCGCCGTCGACCGGCAGGTTTCCGGCTATGTACTGGTTGATGCAGGAGGAGACGAACTTCTTGCGGCTGGCGTCGGTGAGGGCCGCGTCGTGGAAGTACTTGGAGTACGTCCAGCCGCCGAGGGAGATGTTGATCTTCAGCTTGGGGTACTTGGCCTTGAGCTGCTTGAACTGGTTGAACACACCGACGATGGGCTGGTTCCAGGTGTCGGCCACGCCGCTGACGCTGTCGGCGGCCGAGAACGACTTCTGGTAGTCGGCGAACGAATCGCCCGCGCCGTCACCGGCGTTGGGGTTGTTGTCGTCGCCCGCCGCCTTGTTCGCTTCGAAACAGGTGAGGTTGGTGGGGTCGATGTTGCCGAACGAGTAGTTGAGGACGTCCAGCTTGCCGGCGATGCCCCGGGTGTCGAGGTGCTTGGGGTAGAAGGCGTTCCCGTACACGCTCCACTGGTCGTAGTACGCGATCTTCACGCCGCCCGTGGAGGGCGCGGCGGACGCGCTCGGGGCGGCGGAGGCGGTGCCGAGGCCCGCGAAGGCGGCCAGGGCGCCGGCGGCGAGCACGGCGGTGCTCAGGGCGGCAACAAGGGGTCTGCGGCGTTGCAAGACGGCCTCCGGGGGCTGCGGGCACGGGGTGCGGATAACGGCGGTTGAGGAAGTGATAGCGATCGAATCCCGGCCACGTCAATGGTCTGAACCAAATTGAGGACTAGACCAATCGGGAGACGAATGCGCTTGTCAGGGCCGGAGTTGAGGCGTTCCGGGCCGCCCTGGCCCGGCGACGACTGGCCATGCGCGGCGAGGGGGCGGCGAGGGAAAGGGCTGGACCAGTCCTCTCCGGTAACCCAGGTTTTACCGACGTAGCATCGGCGGCATGACCGACATCCCGACCCTGATGCTCATCAGCGGCAGCCTGCGCGGCGCCTCCACCAACTCGGCCGTGGTCCGCACGGTGGCGGAACTCGCGGAGGGCCGCGCGAAGGCCGTCACCTACGAAGGCATGGGCTCCCTGCCCCACTTCAACCCGGACGACGACACCGAGCCGCTGCCCGCGGAGGTGGTACGGCTGCGCGCCCTGATCACCTCGGCGGACGCGATCCTCATCTGCACCCCGGAGTACGCGGGGAGCCTCCCGGGCTCCTTCAAGAACCTGCTCGACTGGACGGTCGGCGGCGTCGAGATCACGGACAAGCGGGTGGGCTGGATCAACGCGTCGGTCGCCCCGACGGGCGCGGCCGGGGCACATGCGGCGCTCCGGACGGTGCTGGGTTACACGGGCGCGCTCGTCGTGGACGCGGCGGCCGTCCATGTCCCGGTACCGCGGGACGCGATCGACCCTGGCTCGGGCCTGGTCGCCGAGGTGAGCGCGCAGAACGCTCTGGCGGGGGTGATCAGCACCCTGCTGACAGCCGAACCCGCTTGATTCGAGGCCAAGTTGAGCCACAAGCTCCTTGCCTTAGGGGCGCAGGGAGGAACCCGCCACGCTCCAGAGCGAGTTGAGCCCCATGCCGCCAAGGGGCGCGGGAAACTGCGCGATCAGCCACGGACGGCCCGCACCCGAACGACAACTGGCGGGAGCGTAAGGACCCGGCCCACCCAGGGCCAGTTAGGAACGGCCGCTTCCGCATGCATTCGGTCGGCCGCAGGTCGTCGTGGGCTGGTCGCGCAGTTCCCCGCGCCCCTAGCAGGGCTGGGGCTGATCCCCCCAGGCGGTCGCGCCCCGCGCGCTTGGCAGGGTCAGAGCCGAGGCAGCCCATAGGCATCAGCGATCAGTTCGTAGGAACGCACCCTCACCTCAGGCCCATGCGCGTTAGCCGTGATCATCAGCTCATCCGCACCGGTGCGCTTCTGGAGGTCGTCGAGCCCCGCCCGCACCTCCCCAGCCGTCCCGGAGATCACGTTCGACAGCCAGCTGTCCACGAACTCCCGCTCCAGCGCGCTGAATGGGTAGGACTCGGCCTCCTCCGGGGTCGGCACGAGACCCGGGCGGCCCGTACGCAGGCGGACCATCGAGAGCGCGTTGGTCAGGGTCTGGCGCCGGGCTTCCCTCTCGTCGTCCGCCGCCAGCGCCGAGACGCCGATCAGGGCGTACGGCGCGTCCAGAATCGCCGACGGCCGGAAGGAATCCCGGTACAGGTCCAGCGCCGGGACGGTGTTCGCCGCCGAGAAGTGGTGCGCGAAGGCGAAGGGAAGGCCGAGCGTGCCGGCCAGGCGCGCGCTGAAGCCGGAGGAGCCCAGCAGCCAGATCGGCGGGCGGGCCGAGGGGCCCTGCACGGGACCCGGCACCGCGTGGATGCGGGCGTAGGGGTGGCCGTCGGGAAAGTCGTCGTCGAGGAAGCGGGTCAGCTCGGCGAGCTGCTGCGGGAAGTCCTCGGCACCCTCGTTGAGGCCATCGGTGCGGCGCAGGGCGGCGGCCGTCGCGCCGTCCGTGCCGGGCGCCCGCCCGAGCCCGAGGTCGATGCGGCCCGGGGCCATCGCCTCCAGCGTGCCGAACTGCTCGGCGATCACCAGCGGGGCGTGGTTGGGCAGCATGACGCCGCCCGAGCCGAGCCGGATGCGGGAGGTGTGGGCGGCGAGGTGGGCGAGGATCACGGCCGGCGCGGACGAGGCGACACCCGGCATGGAGTGGTGCTCGGCGACCCAGTGCCGGTGGAAGCCGCGCCGCTCGGCGAGCTGCGAGATCTCCACGCTGGTGCGCAGGGCACGGTTCGCGGTGTAACCGTTGCCGACCGTCACCAGGTCGAGTACGGACAGGGGTACGGGGGCGGTTCCGGCCGCCGTCCCTCGAATCGCATCCACGTCCACCGGTCCGTGCCTCCAGCCTCGTCGGTCGTACGCGTTCTGCGTACGCCGAGCCAAACAGGAGGGGGGCTCCGTTTTATTCCCGCGCCGCGACCAGCCCGGCCGGGTCGCCCCAGCACCACGGGCTGGACCTGCGCGGCGACGCCTCCACGGCTCCGGTGAACCGAACCCTGCCAGGGGCAGCGCCCACCCCGCCCGGACGGTCGCGCCGTACGACCTGATGGCGGCCGTAAAGCCGCCGCCACCCCACCACGTGGCGAGCCACAAACATGGGTACGACACCATTCATGACTGAGCCGAGCGATCTCACCACTCTGACGGCACGTCAACTCCTCACCGGCTACCGGGCCCGCACCTTCTCCCCCCTCGACGCCACCCGCGCCGTACTCGCCCGGATCGAGGCCATCCAGCCCCGCCTCAACGCGTTCGTGCGCGTCGACACCGAACCCGCCCTGGCCCAGGCCCGCGCCGCCACCGAGCGGTGGCGCACCGGGGAGCCGAAGGGGCTTCTCGACGGGGTGCCGGTGTCGGTGAAGGATGTGCTCCTGCAAGCCGGCGGGCCCACGTTCAGAGGGTCCAACACCACATCGGAACAAGGGAGTTGGCGCGAGGACGCGCCCGCCGTGGCCCGGCTGCGCGAGCACGGGGCCGTACTGGTCGGCAAGACGACCACCCCCGAGTTCGGATGGAAGGGCGTCACCGACTCGCCCCGCACCGGCATCACCCGCAATCCGCACGACCCCGCGCGCACGGCGGGCGGCTCCAGCGGGGGCAGCGCGGCGGCCGTCGCGGCCGGGGCGGCGCCGCTGTCGCTCGGCACGGACGGCGGGGGCTCGATCCGCATTCCGGCCTCGTTCTGCGGGGTGTTCGGCCTCAAGCCGACGTACGGCCGGGTCCCGCTGCACCCCGCGAGCGCGTTCGGCTCGCTCTCGCACGTGGGCCCCATCGCCCGGGACGCGGCGGACGCGGCGCTGCTCCTCGACGTCATCAGCGGCGCGGACTGGCGCGACCCCACCGCCCTGGAGCCCCCCGCCCACTCGTACGCGACGGCCCTCGCGGAAGACACGGCGACCGGCATCAAGGGACTGCGCATCGCCTACTCGCCCACCTTCGGCGGGCAGGTGGCGGTACGGCCCGCGGTCGCGGCGGCGGTACGGGCCGCGGTGGCCCGGCTCGCCGAGCTCGGAGCCCATGTCGAGGAGGCCGACCCCGACTTCGCGGATCCGATCGACGTCTTCCACACCCTGTGGAGCGCCGGGGCGGCTCGCGTGGTCGACCAACTTGGCTCCCAACAGCGTGAGTTGCTCGACCCGGGACTGCGGCAGATGGCCGTGCGGGGCGCCCGGCTCTCCGCCCTGGAGCTGCTCGCCGCGCAGACCGCCCGGCTCGAACTCGGCCGGCGGATGGCCTGCTTCCACCAGCGCTTCGATCTGCTGGTCACCCCGACACTGCCGATCACCGCCTTCGAAGCGGGCCGGGAGGCACCGGCGGGCTCCGCCCTGCACCGCTGGACCGGATGGACCCCGTTCACATACCCGTTCAATCTGACCCAGCAGCCGGCCGCCACCGTCCCGGTCGGCACGGACGCGGACGGCCTCCCGATCGGCCTCCAGCTGATCGCGGCGCGCCACCAGGACGGCGTGGTGCTGCGGGCGGCCGCGGCCTTCCCGGAGCTCCCATTGAGGTGAGCCCGGCGGGCGGGCCGGGGCGGCGCCCCGAAAAATAAGGGGCATGGGCTGTGTAAAGGGGGGTAGCCGCGCCGCCATGGCCCGAGCTACCTCACGCCCCAGACCCTCCATACCCAGGCGAACCCTGCTCACCGGCGCCGCCGCCCTCACCGGCGCCGCCGCCTGCTCCCGCGTCCCCGAGGGCGGCGCCCTGGCCCGTCTCAAGTCGCAGGGCGCGGTACGCCTCGGCATCGCCGGTGAAGTCCCGTACGGGTATGTGAACGACCAGGGCGAGTTCACCGGCGAGGCCCCCGAACTCGCCAAAGTGATCTTCAAGCGGCTCGGCATCGGCCACGTACAGCCGGTGGCGACCGACTTCTCCTCGCTGATACCGGGGCTCAACTCCCAGCAGTTCGATGTCGTTTCCGCCGGGATGTACATCAACAAGGACCGCTGCGCGCAGGTCCTGTTCGCGGACCCCGAGTACCAGATGCTGGACGCGTTCATCGTCCGCAAGGGCAACCCGAAGAACCTGCACAGCTACGAGGACGTGGTCCGCAGCAAGGCGCGCCTCGCGACCGGCACCGGCTATGCCGAGATCGGCTACGCCACCGCCGCCGGCTACCCCGAGAGCAGCATCGTCATCCTCCAGGACCAGGTCGCGGGCCTGAACGCGGTCGAGTCGGGGCGCGTCGACGTCTTCGCGGGCACCTCGCTCACCGTGCGCGAGGTGGTGAAGAAGAGCTCGAAGGCCGAGTCCACCCAGCCGTTCGCGGCGGTCGTCGACGGCAAGAAGAAGATCGACGGCGGCGGCTTCGCCTTCCGGCCCACCGACGGCCCGCTCCGTGACGCGTTCAACACCGAGATCCACCGCATGAAGCAGAGCGGCGAGCTCTTCCGGATCCTGCGGCCGTTCGGCTTCACGCAGGCCGAGATGACCACCCTGACCGCCAAGGAGCTGTGCCGATGACGGCGGGACTGTGGCAGCACTGGGTGCTGCCGGGAATCTGGATCACGCTCCAACTGACGGTGTACAGCGCCGCGTTGGCGGCATCGGTCGCCTTCGGCGTCGGCATCGCCCGCACCCACCGCTCGCGCCTGGTGCGCTTCCTGGCGGCCGCGTACACGGAGATCTTCCGCGGCACCTCGGCCCTTGTCCTGATGTTCTGGCTGTTCTTCGTGCTGCCGCCGCTCGCGGGCTGGCAGCTCGTCCCGATGTGGGCGGCCGTCCTCGCGCTCGGCCTCTCCTACGGTGCGTACGGTGCCGAAATCGTGCGCGGCGCGCTGAACTCGGTGGCGCCCGCCCAGCGCGAGGCCGGCATCGCCCTGAGCTTCACGCCCTGGCAGCGGATGCGGCTCGTGCTGCTGCCGCAGGCGGTGCCGGAGATGATCCCGCCGTTCTGCAACCTGCTGATCGAGCTGCTGAAGGGGACCGCCCTGGTCTCGCTGCTCGGGGTGGGCGACGTGTCGTTCGCGGCGTACCTGGTGCGGCTCGCGACGCAAGACAGCGCGCAGATCTACTCCGTCACGCTGGTCATCTACTTCGTCCTCGCCTTCGGAATCACCCGTGGAATGAAGGCACTTGAACGCCGCACCAAGGCGAATCTGGGGGTGGCCAAGTGAATTGGGACTGGTCCGCGGTCTGGGACTTCATGCCGCGCTTCGGGGACGGCGTGCTCACCACGCTGCAGATCCTCGCGCTCGGCTCCCTCATCTCCTTCAGCCTGGGCCTCGTGTGGGCGCTGGCCTTCCGGGCGCCGACCCGTTTCGTGCGCTGGCCGGTCAACCTGATCACGGAGTTCATCCGCACCACCCCCCTACTGGTGCAGCTGTTCTTCCTGTTCTTCGTGCTGCCGGAGTGGGGCGTGAAGTTCTCCGCGCTGACCACCGGCGTCCTCGCCATCGGCCTGCACTACTCGACGTACACCGCACAGGTCTACCGGGCCGGCATCGACGCCGTGCCCAAGGGCCAGTGGGAGGCGGCGACCGCGCTGAGCCTGCCCGCGCACCGCACCTGGTTCGCGGTGATCCTGCCGCAGGCCGTGCGCCGCATCGCTCCCGCACTGGGCAACTACGTCATCTCCATGCTGAAGGACACCCCGCTGCTCGCCGGCATCAGCGTCCTGGAGATGCTCCAGCAGTCGCGCCTGGCGGGGGCGAGCACCTTCCAGTACACCGAGCCGCTGACCGTCGTCGGCGTCGCCTTCATCCTCATCGCCTATCCGGCTTCGCTGTTCGTACGAGCCCTGGAGCGCCGCCTTGTCCGCTGACACCCAGATCGACCTGCCCGCGAAGAAGCAGAGCGGCACCGAGCTGATCCGCTTCGAGAACGTCACCAAACGCTTCGGCGACAACACCGTCCTCGACGACCTCTGCTTCACCGCCCGCAAGGGCAAGCACGTCACCCTGATCGGCCCGTCGGGCTCCGGCAAGACCACGATCCTGCGGCTGCTCATGACCCTGGAGACGCCCGATTCGGGGATCATCCAGGTCAACGGGACGCGGCTGCACCCGGCCGGCGAGAAGGAACGCCGGGAGGCCCGGAAGAAGATCGGGATGGTCTTCCAGCAGTTCAACCTGTTCCCCAACATGAGCGTGCTGCGCAACATCACCGAGGCTCCGGTGCGGGTGCTCGGCCTGTCCCCCGACGAGGCCGAGGCGCGGGCGCGCGAACTGCTCGACCTGGTGGGCCTGGGCGAGAAGCGCGACGCGAAGCCCGCCCAGCTGTCCGGCGGCCAGCAGCAGCGCGTCGCGATCGCGCGGGCGCTTGCGATGCGTCCGCAGGTGCTTCTGCTGGACGAGGTGACGTCCGCGCTCGACCCGGAGCTGGTCGCCGGCGTCCTCGATCTGCTGCGCGACATCGCCCGTACGACCGACATCACGATGCTCTGCGTCACCCACGAGATGAGCTTCGCGCGGGACATCTCCGACGAGCTGATGATGTTCGACGCGGGCAAGGTCATCGAGTCCGGCCCGCCCGAGAAGATCTTCGGCGATCCGGAACACGAGCGTACGCGTGAGTTCCTCGGCGCAATTGCCTGAGCACGCGCCGTGCACGACGCTGACCTCACGTTCCGGCCATCCGAGCGCCCCCGATCGTGACTCTGGCATATGCCACCGTGGCGCGTCCCAGCGTATGGCCCTGGAACGCGCCACGAATCTTGTCAACACCCCCACCGGAAACGGGTCTTGGCGGCTATCGTGGAACGGCAGACCTGCCACCTTCGCAGTTCGACCTGCTAGGGGGAAACCGTGGCGCTGAAGCCAGAGCCGACCGCGCCGTTCCATTCGGTGCAATACGTCCTCCGGGTCCTGGAGGCGATCTCCAGGCACGGCGGAGGTGTGACCGATGTCCAGATCGCACGTGAGACGGGTCTCCCGACCGCGCACCTGACCTCGATGCTGCTCATGCTCCGGCGCGAGGGATACGTCGAGCAGGTGGCCGACGGCGCCTATGTGATCGGCGACTCGATGGTGCTGCTCGGCTCGGGCGCCGCCCGCCAGCAGGCCCTGGAGACCAAACTCCAGGACACCCTCATGGCCCTGCGCGACTCGGTGGGCGCGGCCGTCTACATCAGCCGCTACATCGACGGCGAGGTCAAGATCACCCAGTACGCGGACGGGCCGACCGCGCCGAAGGTGAACGAGTGGGTCGACTTCAAGTCGGCGGCGCACGCGAGCGCGGTCGGCAAGTGCCTGCTGACCCAGCTCGACCAGAACGGCCGCCGCGACCACCTCTCGCGCCACAAGATCGCCCGGCTCACCTCGCGGACGATCACCAGCGAGAAGGTGCTCTTCTCCAAGCTCGACAGCCAGCCGGCCACCGTGCCGGTGCTCGACCTCCAGGAGTACGCGGTGGGCACGGTCTGCGCGGCCGTCCCGCTGACCGCGGGCTCGGCCGTGGGCTGCCTGGCCCTGTCGATGCCGATCGAGCACGCCCACCGGCTGCGCGCCGCGGCCGACACCCTCAACCGCAGGGCCGCCCCGGTAGTGCTCTCCCTGGCCATCTGACCCTCCCGGCACAGCCCGGTCCCGAGGTGGTCATGAGCACCCCGAGGGACCAGGTAGTATTTTCTCTGTCAGCAGGCGCCGCTAGCTCAGTTGGTTAGAGCAGCTGACTCTTAATCAGCGGGTCCGGGGTTCGAGTCCCTGGCGGCGCACAGACGGAGAAAGCCCCTCGCGAAAGCGGGGGGCTTTTTCGTGTGCGCTCTTCGTGCGCGCCGATCCGGCTCGCCGAGCTCCGCTCCGGCCCGAACCCGCCCACCCCCTCCGCCGACGCGACAGCGCAGCTCATCGACGCCCAAAAATTTACACGGGCGTCTTAAACGCAAGTACTAGACAAGCGTTTAAGACGCCCGTACGTTGATGCCATGACGAACTCGACGAGCACCACAGCGAGCACCACCGACGGGGCGGGTCTCCGCGCCGGGCGCAGGGAATGGACCGCGTTCGTGGTCCTCCTGCTCCCCCTCCTCCTCGTCTCGATGGACGTCTCCGTCCTCTACTTCGCGCTCCCCTCCATCAGCCGCGAGCTCGACCCCTCCGCCACCCAGCAGCTGTGGATCATCGATGTGTACGCCTTCGCGCTCGCCGGGCTGCTGATCACGATGGGCTCGCTCGGCGACCGGATCGGCCGGCGCAAGCTGCTCATGTTCGGCGCCACCGCGTTCGGCGTCGCCTCGGTGACCGCCGCGTACGCCACCAGCGCCGAAATGCTCATCGCCTCCAGGGCACTGCTCGGGATCGGCGGGGCCACCCTGATGCCGTCCACGATGGGCCTGGTCCGCAACATGTTCCGCGACGACAAGCAGCGCGGGCAGGCGATCGGCATCTGGTCCGGCGCCATGGCGGGCGGCGTCGCGCTCGGCTCGGTGATGAGCGGGATCATGCTGGAGCACCTGTGGTGGGGCTCGGTCTTCCTGATCAACGTGCCCGCGATGGTGCTGCTCCTGATCCTGACGCCGCTGCTCGTCCCGGAGTTCAAGGATCCGGCGCCCGGCAGGTTCGACCTGCTGAGCGTGCCGCTGTCGATGGGCGCGGTGCTGCCGGTGGTGTACGGCCTCAAGGAGTTCGCGGCGGACGGCTTCTCGGTGAAGAGCGCGGTCTGCGTCGCGGTGGGCCTCGTCCTCGGCACGGTCTTCGTACGCCGTCAGCTCACCCGGCGTGACGCGATGATCAGCCGTGAACTGTTCCGCCCCGGCCGGGGTTTCGGCGCCGCGATCTCGCTCAACACCATCGCCGCGTTCGCCATGATGGGCTCGGCCTACTTCACCACCCAGTACCTCCAGTCCGTACTCGACATGAGCACGATGCGGGCCGCGCTGTGGAGCGTCGCCCCCTCGCTCGCCATCGGTGCCACCGCCCCCGCCGCGACTGCCGTGGCACAGAAGGTGAACCGGGCGTACGTCATCGCCGCGGGCTTCGCGATCGGCGCCGCCGGCTACGCACTCCTGACGCTCGCCGGGACCGACTCCCTCTGGACCGTGCTGGCCGGTGCGGCGGTCATCGGCATGGGCATCGTGACGGTGATGGCCCTGGTCTCGGACATGGCGATGGCCTCGGCCCCCGCCGAGAAGGCGGGCTCGGCGGCCTCGCTCCTGGAGACGGGGCAGGAGTTCGGCGGGGCGCTCGGCATGGCGGTGCTCGGCTCGATCGGCACCGCGGTCTACCGCTCCGACATGCCCGCCTCGGCGCCGGCCGCCGCCCGCGAGACCCTGGGCGCGGCGGTCGCAGGCGCCGACCGGGCCCTGGCGGGCGTCGCCCAGGAGGCCTTCGTGCACGGCATGCAGTACGCGGCGGTCGGCGGCACGCTGATCCTGGTGATCGCGGCGGTGCTCGCGGCGGGGATGCTGCGGGGTCCGGCCGCGGCGGCGAAGGCCGCGGCCCGGGCGCAGGGCGCGGAGGGCGACGGCGGCGAGGTGGCCCCGGCCAGGATCGCGGAACCGGCGATGTGAACCCCGTACGTACGCGTACGCCCCCGTGTCACCGAAGGGCCGGCCATCTCCCGGATGGCCGGCCCTTCGGGGGTGTCCGAGGAGGGGGTCAACTGTCCAGTTCGTCAAGGACAGTTGCGGCCTGATGGTCGGCGCCCAGGCGGTTCGGGTGGAACGGGACGGCGGGTCCCGGCGGGTTGCTGGACACCGGCATGAAGCCCTCGACCCAGCGCGTATCGGCCGGCTTGCAGATGTCGTGCCCGACGCTTCCCCGGTACGTGTCGACGAACCGGGCCCCGCCCTCTTCCGCGGCGGAGGCGAGCATGGCGTTCAGCTCCTTGAGCCGGGCGCCGAACCAGGTCAGGTCCTCGTCGAGGATCGGCACCCGCGGATAGCAGCCGCGGTCGGTGGCGACCCCCGCCAGATAGTCGACGACCAGTACGGTGGCGTGCGGCGAGCGCTCGTGGATGCCCTCCAGTACGCCGGTGATCCGCGACTTGGTGGCGGCGATCTGCTGCGACAGCAGGTCCCTGCCGCCGGGCCTGGCGAACCTGGTCCGGCACGGGCCGGCGAACGGGGCGGGCAGCGGGTTGATACAGCCGAGGACCGCGCCGTCCAGCCCGGCGTCGTTGCCGCCGATGCCGACGGTGACCAGGTCGGTGGTGGGCGTCAGCCGGTCGAACTGGGGCGGGTTCACGCCCTGCGAGAACAGCAGCGCCTGGCCGACGTTCTGCGGCGCGGTCATCTCGGCGGTGGTCGCGCCACCGCAGGTCGCATCCCGGAACGCCGTCACACCGAGCCGGGCGGCGACCTGCTTGGGGTAGTTCCAGGTGCTCTGGGCGCAGCCGGTGGGGGCGTGGGTGTGATCGATGCCGAGGAAGGTGACATCGGCGGACCAGGAGTCGCCGAGGGCGACGTATTCGTGGAATCGAGGGGGTTTGTGGGGGGTGGCTTCGGCGGGGGTGGCCGCGCCGGTGAGCAGGGTGGCGAGGGCGAAGGCGGTGAGGAGGAGGCGGGGGTTCACGCGCCTATCCACGCATTGCGGGGCGGGGTGTCGGGGGACCCTGGCCGATGATTCACCCGGGCGCGGGATCAGGACCGGCTGGGCCGACCCGTCCCGACCGCCCCAGCGAGGGTGCGCTGGGGGCTCCGCCCCAGACCCCGTTCGCGCCTGAAGGGCGCTCGTCCTCAAACTCCCCCAAGGCCTTAAGGGCCAGGGGGACCCCCATGACAGGCTGAAATGCCTGGTGCGGGCCAGCACCAACACTGTTGGGGGCGCGGGGAACTGCGCGAGCAACCACGCACGGTCCGCAGCCGACCGACCGCACATCCAGCCCCTCCGGCGTTTGAGGAGCGGGGGTCCCGGGGCGGAGCCCCCGAGCGGGGTGCAGGGGACGAAGTCCCCGCAGGGGGTCTGGGGCGCAGCCCCAGGAGCTCAGTCCAGCCAACGCTGGGCAACGGGCGGGCGGGTGGGACGGCGCCCCGGGGCTCAGCCCCATCAGCGCTGGGCCACGGGCGGGTGGGTGGGCGGACCCCCCAGGGCCCCGGGCAGCTCACCCGTCGCCTCGGCCTCCGACAGCCTCCGGTAGGACTCCGTCCCCGGCGGGCGCCACCAGACCTCTCCCTCCCCCTCCCAGAACCCCTCCCGCCGCAGCACAGCCCGGTGCACCTTGTTCGTGGCCGTCACCGGAAGACGCCGCAGCACCCTCACGAAGCGCGGCGCCATCTTCGTACCCAAGTCCGGTTGGGAGGCGAGGAATTCCAGGAAGGCCGCCGGGTCGAAGGCGGATCGCAGGGACAGCGCCGCCATCACCTGGTCGCCCGTCACCGGGTCGGGGACCGCGTACACCGCCACCCCCGTCACCCGCTCCCACCGCGCCAGGATGTTCTCGATCATCGCCGCGGCCAGGTTCTCGCTGTCCACCCGGAGGCGGTCGTCCGCCCGGGCCGCGAAGTACAGGAAGCCTTCCGTGTCGCGGAAGAAGAGGTCGCCCGTCCAGTACCACCCGCCCCGGCGGCGTTCCGCGTCGGCGGATGCGTTGCGCCAGTAGCCCTCGAAGGGGTTCGGCCCTCTGTTCACCAACTCGCCCATGGCAACCGCCCCGTTGAGGAGGCGGCCCGCCTCGTCGAAGCGCGCCCGCTCGCACTCGCGGCCCGTCGACGGGTCCACCACCGCCAGGTCGCCGCCCGGCGCGGGCCTGCCTATCGCCCCCGGTGGCGTCCCCGGCGTGCGCTGGATCGCCGCCCCGCCCTCGGAGGACCCGTACCCCTCCACCAGCCGCACCCCGAACCGCTGCGCGAACCGGTCCGCGTCCACCGCCCCCGCCTCGGTCCCGAATCCGGTACGCAGACCGTGCTCCCGGTCGTCCGCCCGCTCAGGAGTCGCCAGCACGTACTGGATCGCCCTGCCCACGTACGTGAAGTACGTCGCCCCGTAGGCCCGTACGTCGTCCAGGAACCCCGACGCCGAGAAGCGGTCCCTGAGCGCCACCGTCGCGCCCGCCGTCAGCGCCGGGGCCCAGTTCGCGATCACCGCGTTGCCGTGGAACATCGGCATGCAGATGTAGTGGACGTCGTCCCGGCCGGTCCCGAACTGGCTCACCAGCGCCTCGCCCGCCGCGGCGAGCCGGCCCTGGCTGCAGATCGCGGCCTTGGGGGCGCCGGTCGAGCCCGAGGTGAAGTACAGCAGGAGGCGACTGGCCGGGCTCACCGGCCCCAGCGTCGACTCGCCCGGCTTCGCTCCCCCGTACGGCGCGAGCAGCCGCTCGTACTCCTCCGTGTCCGTCACCAGGACGCGTACGCCCGGCAGTTCGAGACCTTCGAGCAGGGAAAGGTGTACGCGCCCGGTGACCAGGACCCGGCATTCGGTGTGCAGGATGTCGCGGGCCAGCTCGGAGCCGCGCCGGGTGGGATTGATGCCCGCCACGGCCGCCCCGGCCAGCGCCGCCGCGCTGAGCCAGAGCGGGAACTCGGGGGTGTTGTCGAGCAGGACCCCGAGGTGCGGCTCGACACCTCGGGGCAGCAGCTCGGTCAGGAGCGCGGCGCGGGCGGCGGCGCCCGCGGCGATCCGATGGTGGGTGAGTTCCAGATCGCCGTACCGCAGTCCGGTCCGCCGGTCGCCCCACTGGCGCTGCACGTACTCCGACACGGTCGATACGGTCGACGCACTCTTCTTGATGGCGGTCATGGCGCCGCACCGTAATTGACAAACCGTCAGAACTGAACGTCCGAGCAGGCGTAGAAGGCGTTCCCGGTGTCCGCGATCGTCCACACGGCCAGGATGACGTGGTGGCCGGTCCGGCCGGCGGGGATGGTGCCGTCGTGCGAGAGCGTGGCCGGGGGCTGCTTCCCGCCGTACGGGACGATGAGGAACGGCTGGGTGTCGAGCGCGGCCCGGGTGAGTTCCTGGCTCGGGTCCCAGCCTTGCTTGGTGAGGTAGTAGCGGAAGTCGGTCGTCGCGTGACGGGCGGTGAACTGCCAGCGGAACGTGTAGGTCTGACCAGCCGTCAGTTTGGTGGTGGGCCAGCCGGTGCCGCCGCGCGGGTCGTCCAGCTCGGCGAATCTGCCGTTGCCGCCCGCACAGATCGTTCCGTCGGCGGGACCCGCCGCCGGGAAGCCCTTGGGGCCCTCGACGGACTGCGGCTCCCACTGGATGTCACCGCAGTTGGTGACCGTGCCGTTGGCGCAGAGCTTCTGCCGGCTGATCGGCTGGTCGGCGTACCCGTGGCTGCTCGCACTGCCGGTCGCGAGCAGGGACGCGCCGACGACGGCAAGCCCCACCACAGCGGCACCGAGCCGCTGCTTCTTTCGCATGCTGACCACTCCTGGAGAACGTGGGGGAGTTCCTTGGATGGAGCTGCACGCGTGCGGTATCTCATATTCCGGTCTAGACCAACTCCCAGACTATTCACGGGAGTTGAGCGTGTCCAGGCCAAGCGCCGAACCGGATTCCGGCATCCCCAGGTGTTCCCGGCGCCCCCGGTGTGCCCCTGGTGTGCCCTCAGCCGCCCTCCCCCGTCCCCCGCCCCGTGTAGAACGCCACCGTCAGGTCCTTCACCAGGGCCTTGCGCTCGTAGTCGTCGAGCTCGACCAGACCCCGCGAGGTCAGCCGGTGCACGGTGTCCTCGACGGCGTCCACCACCGAGGTCAGCACCGCGTCCCGGTGGCGGGCGTCGATCGCCGCGACCCGCTGCCGGCGCATGGCCGCCGCCACCTCGGGGGCGTACTCGATCCGGGTCGGCTGCGCCGAGTACAGCTCGATGCCGACCGGCTCCCCCTCCGACTTCAGCAGGCGGGTCAGCGCGTCGCCGACGGCCTCCGCGTTGCGCAGGGTGGGCGCGTCCTCGTGGAAGGCGTCGGTTGGGAGCTGCGAGAGGACCCGGGCCAGCGCCGCCTCCACCTGCTGGCGCAGATACCTCTCGTGGTCGGCGACGGCGAGCGCGGCCCGCGCGGTGTCCCGGATCCGCCACACCACCAGGACCACCACCCGCAGCGCGGTCCCGTTCGCGTCGACCGCGGCCATCGGCTCGCTGCGCCAGTGCCGCAGCCGCAGGTCGACCCGGCGGCGCAGGAGCAGCGGGCTCATCCACACCAGACCGGTGCGCCGCACGGTCCCCCGGTAGTCGCCGAACAGCGAGAGCACCCAGGCGTACCCGACGTGCCCGCGCCCGAGCCCGCCGAAGGCGAGCACCGCCACGGTCACCCCGAGGGCGAGCAGCCCCCACTGTCCGAGGCCGATCCCGTGGTACGGGTACGAGGGCAGCCGCAGCAGCATGGCCACCGGCGGGGGCAGGGCGCCGGTCCGCCAGATCAGCGCCGCGCAGCCCGCGAGCGCGAGGGTCCCGGCGGCGACGGCCGTCCCGCCGGGCAGCGTCGGGCCCGGCCGCTCCGCGATGCCCGGATCGACCGGGGGCGCGGGCCTGGCCGGGGCCGCGACGACGGTGCGCGCGCCCGCCTGCCTCGGCGGCCTCACGACCGGGCGGGGGGCGGTCCGATCCGCTGCGGGGACGACCGGGTTGAGCCGGGTAGCGTCGCGGAACAGCAGGTGGAGCGGGATCGCGGCGGTGTTCTCGCTGCTGATCACGGTCACCCTGCGCCCGGCACCCGGCACCGCGACGGCGGGGGTCCGGGGCGGTTCGGCGCCGTCGGGCGGGGTCGGGGTGGGGGTCTGCATGCTCGTCGTTCCCTCCGTCATGCCGTGCTGCCGTGCTGCGGTCATCGCGTCGTGCCGTCCGTGCCGCCGTGCCGTGCTGCGGTCATGCGAACAGCCGCCGCCAGGTCTCGGGGCCGGGGTAGCCGTCGGCCTCCGCGCCGGACCAGCCCTGGGCCCGCTGGAACGCCTCGACGTTGCGCCGGTCCTCCTCGCTCCAGCGCGGCCCGGGCCCCTCGGTGTAGTACCTGCCGAACCCCTTCTTCACGAGCTGCCGGCCGAGCTGGGTGACGTACGGGCTGCCCTGGCCCGGCCGGAAGTAGCGCATGCCGGGGTACGCCGGCCGCATGGCCTGCGAACCGCCCGGGGCAGGGGCCGGGACCGGTACCGAAGCCTGCGCCGGGGCCGTGGTGGAGTCCTGAGCCGGGGCCGGGGTCGACGCCTGAGCCGGAACAGGAACAAGAACAGGAACAAGAGCCGGAACCGGGGCCGGGGCCTGCGCCGGAGACGGAACCGGCGCCGGAACCGACGCCGAGTCCTGAGCCGGAGCCGGGGGCTTGGCCGGAACCTCAGGCTTGGCCGGAACCGGAACCGGAGTCGGAACCTGGGCCGAGGGCTTGGCCGGGGTTTGCGGCTTGGCCGGGGCCGGGCCACCCTCCTCGGGAGCGATGTCCTTGCCGCCGCCCTGCACGAGCAGCGCCCAGGTCTGCGGCCCCGGGATCCCGTCGGCTTCGGCACCGGTCCAGCCCTGGGCCTCCTGGAAGGCGCGGGTCGCGTTCAGGTCGGCCGAGGTCCAGCGCGGCCCCGGCCCCTCGCTGTAGAAACGGCTTCCGCCGCGCAGCACCAGCATCTGGCCGAGCCGCGTGACGTAACTGTTGTCGGCGCCGGGCCCGAACTTCGCGGCGCCCGGGAACGCCAGGCTCTGCAGTTCCGTGCCGGTCTCCGCGACGGTCGCTCCGCCGCCTCCACCGCCGGCCGCCACCCCCTTGTACCGGAAGGGCACGTACTTGGCCGAGTTCTTCCAGTACGCGTACGGGGTGGCCTGCTTGCGGGTGCCGGGCGGGGTCTGTTCGTAGGCCGTGTAGTAGTTGTGCGTGTGGTCCGTCCAGCCACCGAAGATCACGACGTGCGACCCCTTGTTGGGGTTGCTCGGGTTGTGGAAGAGCAGGATGTCGCCGGGCTGGAGCGCGTTGCGCGTCGTCCGCACGGCGAACTCGTCCAGGCTCCCCGTCCACTCATTGGTGCCGAGGTTCCACGCCATCGACACATAGCCGGAGCAGTCCTGCCGGTACCCGTCCGTCCAGTACGCGTCCATGCTGTACGGGACCGATGCGGCGACCCAGGTCTTGGCCCGGTTGATGATCTCGGCCCGGGTGATCGGGCGCGGCTTGACGGGCGCGTGCGCGGGCTTGCCGGGCGCGCCGTGCAGCCCGCTCGGGCCGCCCTGCTCGGTGGGCGGCCCGGGGTCGGCGGCCATGTTGGGGCCGTTTCCTCCGGGCAGCGGGACGGGGACGGCGGCGGCCACGCCCGAGCCGCCGAGCACCACCGAGGCCGCGGTGGCCGCGACCAGCGCGCGCCGGGCGCCGCCGCTCGCCGCGGGGTGGCCGCCGTCGCGCACCGGGAGCAGCCGCAGCCGCCGCCGGTCCGCGCAGCCGGGGCAGCCGCACTCTCCCGCGGGCTCGTAGTCCTCGAACACCGGCCCGGGTGCACTGGCCTTCATCCGCTCCCCCTCCCGCTCGTTCCGCTCTCGGAGACTTCGAAGATTTTTTCCGCACTTCCGCACGGACAGCTGTGTCGCGATTGTCATAATGAGTCGCATTTTGACGGAACGAAACGGATAAAACGAACATCTGACAGCGTGGCGCTGGTCAAAACCACCCTCTGGAGTCCGGTAAAGTTTTCCGAGTCAGCAGGCGCCGCTAGCTCAGTTGGTTAGAGCAGCTGACTCTTAATCAGCGGGTCCGGGGTTCGAGTCCCTGGCGGCGCACGCACCACCGAGGCCCCCTCGCCCAGCGCGAGGGGGCCTCGGTCGTTCCCGGAGCCCGGTGCGACCGCTCGTCGCTCCTGGCGGATCGCTCAGCGCGAGTTCCTCGCCAGGCCCAGGGCGTATTCCGGCCACCACTCGCCCGCCCGGGGGCCGCCCCGGCACGGGCCGTCCGACTCGCCCGGGCGCTTCACCCAGACGTAGGCGTCGACCGAGCCGAGCCCCGTGTCCGTCGTCGGGCGCTCGCCGAGCGCCCGGCCCGGCGGGTTGCACCAGTTCTCGGCGGGGTCGCCCTGCGTATAGGGGCCGTTGCCGTTGCGGCTCGTGTCGATCACGAAGTGCTTGCCGCCGACCTTCGCCGACAGGTGCTCCCCGAACTCGCGGCTCGCCCGCGTCGTCTGGAAGTTGGAGACGTTCACCGCGAACCCGTCGGCGCTCTCGATGCCCGCCCGCCGCAGCGGTTCGTCCAGGGAGCCGGGCGACTGCCACCCCGCGTTGCCCGCGTCCACGTACACCTTGGTGGCCGGCTGCCGCTTGAGCCGCTCGACGGCGCCCTTCAGGAGCGCGTACCGGGCAGCGTGAAACACGTGGGGCGTGCAGCCGTCGACGAGGTGCAGGACGGCGTCCGGTTCGAGGACGACCGTGGCGGGGCGGTCCCCGATGCCGCGGGCGACCTGGTCGACCCAGTCGCGATAGGTGTCGTCGTCGGGGGCGCCGCCCCTGGAGAACTGACCGCAGTCGCGGTGCGGGATGTTGTAGAGGACGAGCAGCGCCGTGCGGCCGGCCTTGGCGGCGGCCTCGGTGTAGCCGCGCACCCTGGCCTGCGGATCGCTCCCGGCGATCCACTCGCCCACCGGCTGCTCGGCGATCTTCCTGATGAGCGCGGCCTTCGCGGCGTCACCGGCCTTCGTGTACGCGGCCAGCTGGCGGGCCGCACCGGTGTCCGGGTTCACCCAGAACTCACCTGTGGCGGGCTGGAGTTGGGACGCTTCGGAAGGTGTTGCGCTCGGGGCCGGCTCCTCGCCGGAGCCGCCGCAGCCCGCGGCCAGGAGGGCCGCCGCGGCGACCAGGGCGCAGGCTCGAAGGCCGGTCCTGGGCCGACTCCGGCTAATCCAAGCCGAGTTGTACGGCCGCATCACAGGACTGCCACCCCTACCGGATCTCAACTCAGCGTGTTCGTCAAGGGACTTGGCGTCAACTGGACCTAGGCCACGGGCATACATCCGTTCTAGAGTGGGGGTGTCGACCCCCGCCCCGGTCGCCTCACAAGCTCCCGACCGCACTGACAGCCTGTGTCCGGACACAGGCCCCGAACCTCCCGCGGCGGTGCCGGGCTTCTCCCGCAGCCCGTGCGCCGGCGGTCGAGGACCAGCCCGGTCGGCGGCTCCGGGGGGAGCGGGCCGTCGGCCGGGCCAGGTGCCCGGTGGCCGTGCGGGGTCGGGGCCCGGCCTCCCGCGCGGGGCGCTCAGGGCTTCGGCGGCTTCGAAGGGGCCGCGTCCCTCGCGTCGGTCAGATAGGCCGAGACCACCACGTTCGCGGTGTAGGCCTTCGTCTGCTGGTCGTACGTTCCGCCGCAGGTGATCAGGCGCAGCTCGGCGCGCCCGCGCCGCCGGGGCCCGTACGCCTTCGCCGCGTCGAAGTGGCTGCGCGGGAAGACCTGGACGTCGTCGATGGTGAACTCGGCAACCGAGCCGTCGGCGCGGGTCACCTTGATGTGCTGGCCCGTGCGGACCGCGCTCAGGCCGTAGAAGACGGCCGGCTTGCTCTTGGTGTCCACGTGCCCGACCAGGAGGGCCGCGCCCGCCTCGCCGGGCCGGATCCCGCTGCCGAACCAGCCGACCGTGCCGGGCCGGTCGTACGGCGGCGGGTCGACCGCGCCGTCGGCGTCCAGACCGCGCGGCACGACCGGCGCGGCCACGCCTATGGAGGGGATCTCCACGCGCTGCGGGGGTGCGCCCTTCAGCGGTTCGTGCGCGGGCGGCAGCGGCTCGCCGAGCGGGCGGCCCACCGCCGCGATGTCGCCCGTGGTGGGCGCCGACGTACTGCCGGAGCCACTGGAGGCGTCCCGGCCCCACAGCCACAGGCCGAGCAGCAGCACGGCCCAGGCGAGGCCGGTGACCGACCGCCCGCTGCCCCGTGCCGAGGACATCTCAGTCGCCGCCGCCGCGCCGGCGCCGCATGCTGCGGGACGCCACGGCGACCGCCGCGACGGCCGCGAGCGCGAGGCCGATCACCGCGTGCCGGGTACCGGGGCCCTGCTCCTTGGCCTGGCCCGCGGCCTGCGTCGCCGCACCGCCGCCGCCCGCGTGCACGGGCCGGTACGGGGTGGCGTGGGAGTGGTCGCGATCGTGGTCCCGGTCGCGGTCGCGGTCGCCATGGACGACGGTGAGGCGGCCGCTCGCCTTGCCGGAGCTGTCCTTGCAGTGGACCCAGATGTCGTAGTCGCGGCCCTGCGCGTCCGAACGGATCCGGGCCCGGGCGAACAGGCCGCCGTCGGAGGCGGGCCGGAAGCGGGCCTCCGACACGAAGGCGTCGGAGGTGCCGATCGCCTCGCGGCCGCTGCACACGCTGACGCGGAGATCCACCTCCCCTCCCAGGGCCGTGGTGCTCGGGGACACCCGCACCGATCCGTGCGGCTCGGACTCGGCCGCCGCGGGGGACGCGGGCAGCACGGTCAGGGCGGCGGCCGCCACGGCCGCGCAGAGTGTGATGGGGCGCATGCGCATCGTGAACCTCCTGCAACCGAGATTCACGTGCGAGCCCGCATTCCGCACCCCGAGGGCGTGGCGGCTCGGCCGGACGGGCGCGCCGTCCGCCCGGACGGGTCAGATCAGTTTCACCAGGTCCGCGATCGAGTCGACGATCTTCGACGGGCGGAACGGGTACGACTCGACGGCCTCCGGCCGGGTCAGCCCGGTCAGGACCAGGAACGTCTGCATGCCGGCCTCAAGACCGGCCAGCACGTCGGTGTCCATCCTGTCGCCGATCATGGCGCTGGTCTCGGAGTGCGCGCCGATCGCGTTGAGGCCGGTGCGCATCATCAGCGGGTTGGGCTTGCCCGCGAAGTACGGCTTCCTGCCGGTCGCCTTGGTGATCAGGGCCGCGACCGCGCCGGTGGCGGGCAGCGGGCCCTCCTGGCTCGGTCCGGTCTCGTCCGGGTTGGTGCAGATGAACCGGGCCCCGGCGTTGATCAGCCGGATCGCCTTGGTGAGCGCCTCGAAGCTGTACGTACGGGTCTCGCCGAGGACGACGTAGTCCGGCTCGTGGTCGGTCAGGACGTACCCGATGTCGTGCAGCGCGGTGGTCAGGCCGGCCTCGCCGATGACGTACGCGGTGCCGCCGGGTCGCTGGTCGTCGAGGAACTTCGCGGTGGCGAGCGCCGAGGTCCAGATGTTCTCCACCGGCACGTCCAGGCCCATGCGCATCAGGCGGGCGTGCAGGTCGCGCGGGGTGTAGATCGAGTTGTTGGTGAGGACGAGGAAGGGGCGGCCCGACTCCTTGAGCGTCTTGAGGAAGGCGTCCGCTCCGGGGATGGGGGTGCCCTCGTGGATGAGGACACCGTCCATGTCGGTGAGCCAGGATTCGATCGGCTTGCGCTCTGCCATGGGTGCGGACTCCTGCGTTCTGCGCGGTCTTCGCGCGCTGCTGAGCGATGAGCTGGGGACGCCGGCGCACCGCGCTGTGCGTTGCCGACGCCCCCAGCCTAGTCAGGATCCGCCGATCCCGACCTGGTCGATCACCGTCCGGACCGTTCGGTTTCCGGGACCGTTCAGCTTCCGGTGGCGGACTTCCACGCGTCCACGTACGCCGGAAGGTTCTTCGAGATGTCCATCCAGTCGGGCTGGAAGATGTCGACGCCCTGCATCAGCTTGCCGAGCGCGACCGCGTTGGCGTCGGTGGCCTTGATGTCGGTGCGGGCCGAGAAGCCGCCGCCGATCTCGCTGACCTCCTTCTGCGCCTCCTCGCTCAGCATGTAGTCGAGGAGCTTCTTGCCGTTGGCGCCGTGCGGGGCCTTGCTGACCAGGCCGGCCGCGTACGGCAGCCCGAAGGAGGACGGCTTGGTGCCGCTCGCGGTGCCCGGGAACCAGATGCCGAGGTTGGGCATGGTCTTGGCCTGGGCGTAGTTCATCTGTACGTCGCCGTTGGCGGCGAGGAGCTCGCCCTTGTCGACCTTGGGCGCGAGCTTGCCGGTGGAGGCGGACGGGCCGACGTTGTTGGCCTGGAGCTTGCGCAGGTAGTCCATCGCGGCTTCCTTGCCGCCGAAGTCGTGCATGGCCTTGATGACGAGGGCGGTGCCGTCGCCCGCGACGCCCGGCGTGGAGTACTGGATCTTGTTCTTGTACTTGGCGTCGAGGAGGTCCTCCCAGTTCTTGGGGGCCTCCTTCAGCTCCTTCTTGTTGTAGACGAACCCGAAGTAGTTGTTGACGACCGAGGTCCACATGCCGTCGGGCGACTTGGCGCCGCCGTCGACCTTGTCCGCGCCGGCCGGTACGTACTTCTGGAGCAGCCCCTTGTCCTGGGCCTGCTGGATGAACGGCGGCAGCGTGACGAGCACGTCGGCCTGGGTGTTGGACTTCTCGCGGACGGCGCGCTGCACCATCTCGCCGGAGCCGCCCTCGACGTACTTGACCTTGATGCCGGTCTTCGCCTCGAAGTCCTTGAAGACCTTGTCGTACCAGCCGTCGCCCTTCTCGCCCTTGAGGCCGTCGGCGCTGTAGACGGTGACGGTCTTCGCGTTGGAGTCCGCGGAGGAGTCGCCGCCGCAGGCGGACAGGGTGGCGGCGAGGACGAGGCTGCCGGTGACGGCGGCGACCGGCTTGAGCGCGGTGAGGGTGTTTCTGTGCATGACGTTCGGGACTCCTGAGATTCTCGGGTCAGCGGAAGGAGGCTTTGGTACGGATGCGGGAGACGGCGAGCAGGACGAGCAGCGTCGTCCCCATGAGCACCACGGCGACAGCCGCGCCGGTGAAGAGGGAGCCGCGGTCGGTGGCCGCGAAGATCTGCACCGGCAGCGGGGTCCAGTCCGGCGGGTAGAGCATCATGGTGGCGCTCAACTCGCCCATGGACAGGGCGAAGCAGAGGCCTGCGGCGGCCGTCAGGGACGGCAGCAGAAGCGGCAGCTTCACCCGCCACAGGACCAGATGCGGCCGGGCGCCCAGACTGGCGGCGGCCTGTTCGTACATCGGGTCCAGACGCAGGATGGCGGCCGAAACCGACTGGTAGGCAAACGCCATGACAAGAACGGTGTGCGCGAGGATCACGATCCAGCGCGTTCCGTTGAGCAGCACCGGCGGCTTGGAGAACGCGACGAGGATCGCGAGCCCGACGACCACCGACGGCACGGCGACCGGCAGCACGAACAGGGCGTCCATGAACCGCCGTCCGCCCTTCTTCAGGGCAGCCGCGGCAAGCGCGGCCCACGAGCCGACGGTCAGCGCGAGGACGCTCGCCGCGAGGGCGGTGATCAGGCTGGTGGTGAGCGCCTGGAGGGAATCCCCGGCGGTCGCCGCACCGTAGTTGCCGGTGGTGAACCCGGACGGGAAGACGCTCGACCAACTGGTGGCGAACGACGCGGCCACGATGACGAGCAGCGGCAGCGCGAAGACCGGCAGGAACAGGACGAAGAAGACGATGTACGTGGCCCAGCGGCCACCCCGGCTATGCACCAACACGACGGCTCACCACCCGGTAGAGGCCGTAAAGACCCACGGATATCGCGATGTTGACGACGGCGACGACACAGGCGGCCGGATAGTCCGACTCCAGGATCGCCTTGCTGTAGACGAGCATGGGGAGCGTGGTGACGCCCTTGGCACCGGTGAACAGCACGATCCCGAACTCGTTCAGGCACATCACCAGCACCAGCGAGCCGCCCGCCGCGAGGGCGGGCAGCGCCTCGGGAAGGATCACCCGCCGTACGATCCTGGCCGGCCGCGCGCCCAGCGAGGACGCCACTTCCAGCTGGGCGGTGTCCAGTTGCGAGAACGCGGCGAGCAGCGGGCGCATCACGAAGGGCGTGAAATATGTGATCTCCGCGAGCAGCACCCCCCAGGGCGTGGTCAGAAACTGAAAAGGCCCACTGTGCGCGCCGGTGACATCCGTCCACAGCCCATTGGCCATGCCGACGGTGCCGTAGATGAACAGCAGCGCGAGCGTGATCAGAAAGGAGGGGAAGGACAGAAACACATCGATGAACTTGGCGACGGCCTTTCCGCCGGGAAACGGCACGAACGCGATGACGAGCGCGAGCACGAACCCGAGCACGAGACACCCGACGGTCGCCCCGACGGCCAGCCAGACGGTGGTACTGAGCGCCTCCCGAAACGCGGCGGAGGCGAACACGTCGGCGTAGGGCTGAAGGGAGGTGCCGCCGGAGTCGGGGGTGACGGACTGCCGGACGACGAGGGCGAGGGGGTAGAGGAAGACGGCGGCGAGTACGGCGATGGGGGGCAACACCCATAGCAGGGTGGGCAGTTGACGCCTGCCGCCCAGCCCGGCTCCCCGGTTTGGCCTGCGGCCACCGCTGGTCGCTCCCGCTCCCTCTTCCCCTTCTTGCTGTGGGCAATCGTTCCGCAGGGCGATGGGGGTCCCTCCCTGGCCCTTAAGACCTTGGGGGCGGGTGGGCACAGCCCCCAGTGCCGGATCACCGGCCAGCTTCCCCCGCCCCGAGCTACCCACCGGCCACCCCCGCACCCAGCAGCACCCCATCCTGGGGCGCGAAGTGCAGGGTCACCTCGTCACCGAGAGCGGGAGTCTCGCGGAGCTCCCGCACGTCCGCCTTCACGCGATGCCCGGCCACATCGACGTACAGCCGATGCGTGGCCCCCCGCCACTGCACCTCCGCGATCTTCCCCCGCAGCGCGTTGGGCCCGGCGCCGAGCCCGACCAAGTGCGGCCGCACGCACAGCGTGGCCATCGCCCCCCAGGCAGCCTCGTCGGTGGCGACGGACAGCTCGGTGTCCCCGAACAGCACGGACCCCGCCCCCACCCGCACCGGCAACAGGTTCGCGTTGCCCACGAACGACGCCGTGAATTCCGTACGCGGCCTCCGATACAGGTCCTGCGGAGTCCCGCAGTCCTGGAGCCGCGCCTTGTCCATGACGGCGATGCGGTCGGCCAGGGTGAGCGCCTCGACCTGGTCGTGGGTGACGTACAGAACGGAGACGTCGGGCAACTCCCGGTGCAGCCGGGCGAGTTCGGTCAGCATCCCCGAGCGCAGCTGGGCATCCAGCGCGGAGAGCGGCTCGTCGAGGAGGAGCACGTCGGGCCGGATGGCGAGCGCGCGGGCGATGGCCACGCGCTGCTGCTGCCCGCCGGAGAGCTCGCGCGGATAGCGCTTGGCGTAGGTGTCCATGCCGGTCATCGCGAGGGCCTCGGCGACCCGTCCGGGGATCTGCCCCTTGGGGACCTTCTGCGCCTTGAGCCCGAAGGCCACGTTGTCCTCGACCCGCATGTGCGGGAAGAGCGCGTACTGCTGGACGACCATGCCGATACCGCGCTGGTGGGGCGGCAGGTGGGTCACGTCGCGCTCGCCGATGAACACCCGCCCGCGCACCGGCTGGACGAACCCGGCGACGGCGCGCAGCGCGGTGGTCTTGCCGGAGCCGGAGGGCCCGAGCAGGGCCATGACCTCGCCGGGTTCGACGGTGAGGTCGAGCGAGTCGAGGACGACGTTGCCGTGGTAGGCGACGGTGACGCCGTCGAAGCGGATGCCGCTGCGCACGGCACCCGGCGGGGCCGCGCCGCTCACCTTCCGGCCTCCAACTCGGCTATCAGGTCCGGGAGTTCGGCAACAGAGCCGAGAACATGGGAGGCGCCCGCTTCGGCAAGGGCCTCGTTCCCGTGGGCGCCGGTCAGCACACCCGCGACGATGCCCGCCCCGGACCGTACGCCGCTGAGCATGTCGTACGAGGTGTCGCCGGCCACCGCGATGTCGCGGACCGAGTCGACCGCGCCGGTACGGAGGAAGGCGCTGAGCACCATGTCGGGGTACGGGCGGCCGCGGCCTCCGGCGTCGGCCGGGCACAGGGTGAGCGGGACGAGGTCCTGCCAGCCGAGGGCCTTGAGGATCGCGTCCTGGGTGACGCGGGCGAAACCGGTGGAGAGGACCACGGTGCGGCCCTGCGCCTTGAGCTTCTCGATCGCCTCGCGGGCGCCCGGGACCGGCGCGATGAGCCCGCCGTCGACGAGCGTTCCGTACGCCTCCTCGAAGGCGGTGTTCGCGGTCCGGGCCTTGGCCTCGTCGCCGAAGAGGTGCCGGAAGACCGAGATCTTGGACTCGCCCATGGTGGCGCGGACGTAGTCGAGCATGGTGGCGTGCTCGGCCGAGCCCTGCTCGACGCCGAGCCGCCCGGCGGCGCTCGCGAAGGCCCGCTCGACGAGTCCGCCGTCGGCGACGGTGGTGCCCGCCATGTCGAGCACGACCAGGTTGTACGCGTTCATCCTGGCCGACTTCATCGTGGTCAACTTCATGGTGGTCAACTCCCTTACCAGCCCAGCTCGTTCGCGGTCTTCTCGGCGATGGCCGGGGAACACGTCATGCCGCGTCCGCCTGGCCCGGTCACCAGCCACACCCCGTCCCGCACCCGCTGGCGGTGCACGACGCGCGAGGTGTCGGTGCACTGGGCGTAGACCCCGGCCCAGCGACGCTGGATCTTGGGGAGCGGCCGGCCGAGGAAGGACTCGACGACCCGGACGAGGTGCTCATACGGCTCCTCCAGGACGTCGAAGGCGAAGGGGTGCTCGTACTCGTGGGTGTCGCCGATGGTCAGCCCGCCGTCCTTGCGCTGCACCATGAGGAGCTGCATCTTGTGCGCGGCGGCGGTGGGGTCCTGCGCCTGTCCGGCGTTGAGCGCGTCGAGGGCCTCGCTCGCGTACGCCGGGTAGTAGCGGAAGCTGTCGGCGTCGGCGACGGAGGTGGTGAGCGGCTCGCCGAGCGGCGCGGTCTGCATCATCTGGAGCCGTACGCGGCGCACGGGCAGGTCGGGCACGAGCTCCCGCACGAGCCCGCCGAGCCAGGCCCCCGTACAGAGGACGACGACGTCACCGCGGTGCACATCACCGTGATCGTCCCGGACGGCGTTGCCGCCGAGCACCTCGCGGACTTCCCGCCCACCGAGGTAGGTGTACCGCCCGGACGCCAACAGTGCGTCCTTCAGGGCGAGTTGAGCGGTACGGGGTTCTACGGCGGCGTCGCGCTCGCACCACAGGGCGGCGGAGAATTCGCCGCGCAGGGCGGGGTTGAGGGCGCGGGCCTCGTCGGCGCCGAGGAGCTTGTAACCGCGGGCGGCTGCGTCTTCGCGGGCCAACGCGGCTTCGGCGACGGCGAGTTCGAGGTCGGTACGCAGCGGGGTCAGCGAGCCGTTGGGCCGGAACCCGAGCCCGGGGACGCGCTCACCGATCCCCTCCCAGAGCTCGCGGGCGCGGAGCGCGGTGTCCAGCTCCTCACCGCCCGCGCGGCCGCTGACCCATATCTGGCCGAAGTTGCGGAGCGAGGCCCCGCGCGCCTCGCTCTCGCGCTCGATGTGTACGACCTCGTGGCCGCGTTCCACTGCGTGCCAGGCGTGCATGGTTCCCACCACGCCGGCTCCAACGACGATGACTCTCACGGCGGCAACGCTCCTCGGGGAGGGTGTCCCGCGCCGGTCCATCCGGCAACGCCCCGGTGAACGGCCCCCCAAGCTTGGCCTAGACCCGTTATGCACCCGTGACCATGCGCCTCGCGGCACCCAACCCCTCCTGGGGCTCCGCCCCAGGCCCCGGAGGCCGCCCCACCCCGCCCCTTCCCGAGACCCTCCGGGGGTTGGAGTAAGGGTGAAGCCAGGTTTCCTGGGGCTCCGCCCCAGACCCCGTTCGCGCCTGAAGGGCGCTCGTCCTCAAACGCCGGACAAGCTGAAATGCTCCGGCGCCGACCAGCATCAACCCTGCTGGGGGCGCGGGGAACGGCGCGACCAGCCAGCCACGGCCCGCAGCCGAAGAACAGGCACATGCGCGCAGCGCATGGCATTTAGGGGCGCGGGGCTGTGACATTTGCGGCTCCGCCGCGTGGGCGCAATCGCCCCGGCGGCCCGCAGTCGAAAACCCCGCCCACCCCCACCGACCCCCGCTACCGCCCGAGGTGGGTCGTGAAGGAGAACCGGTCACCCCGGTACAGGGTGCGGACCCTCTCAAGGGGGCGGCCCCCCGCATCCCGCGAAACCCGATGAATGAGCAGCATCGGCAGTGCGGGCGGCGTGCCGATGAGCAGGGCCTCCCGCGGCGTGGCAAGGACCGTCTCGATGCGCTCGTCGACGTCCCCGAGCGTGACCCCGAGCCGATCGCGGAGGTAGGCGTAGAAGGAGGAGTCCGGCGTGAACTCCCTGTCCAGGTCGGGCATCCGCGAGACCGCCGCGTACGTGCTCTCAAGACCCATCCGCTCGTCGTCGGCGAGCAGGACGCGCTCCATGTGCCAGACCGGCTCGCCCCGTTCGAGCCCGGTCTCGGCGGCGAGCGCGGGTGGGCAGGGGAAACGTTCGAGGGTGATGAGGTGGCGTCCGGGCGTACGGCCCTGGCGGCGCACCCCTTCGGTGTAGCTGGCCAGCGAGAGGGGCTGTTCGAGTTTGGCGCCGGCCACCACCGTGCCCCGGCCCTGGCGGCGCAGCCTCCCTTCGAGGAGCAGCTCGCGCAGCGCCTGGCGGACGGTCTCCCGGGCGACTTCGTAGCGCAGCGCCAGGTCGCGCTCGGTCGGCAGCAGGTCCCCCTCCCCCAACTCATCGATGAGCAGGGCGACTTGGGCCTTGACGGCGTAGTACTTCGGGATGCGTCCGTGCTCCGGGATGCCGGAGCGGATGGGGGCGCCGGGGGCCTGATTCTCCGGGTAGCCGGTCAGGGAGTCGTACGGGGTGTCGCTCAGCGAGCTCAAGGAGTCGTTCAGGGCGTCGTTCGGGTTTTCCACAGGGGCGATGCTCGCATGAGCATGTGAACAACCGGGGTCGTCGCCCTGCTCAGCGGCGGCGCCGGATGCGGAACCGGCGCGGCGCGGTCACCAGGGCGCCGCCCGCGAGGAGGAGCACGGCGGAGATGAGGCCGAGGCGGGCGAGCGCGCTGCCCCGGCCGGTCTCGGCGAGCTCGGTGTCGATCTGGTGCAGGAGGTCGCCCTCGGCGACGAGGTCGAAGCGGTAGTCGGCGGACTCCCCCACCCACTGGCCGTTGGTGCCGCGGCGCTGCACGATCGCGGCGTTGGCGGTGATCTGGTCGGGCACGGCGTCGGCGGTGAAGCCGAGCCGCACCGGCACGGTGAGCGTCTTGCCCGCGCCGATGACGAAGCCGGGGAAGCCGTCGTCGAAGACGCCGATGTGCTCGTCCTCGTCGGTCTTGAGGAACGCCACGGAGTGCCTGCGGCCGGTGGCCGGGTCGTCGAACTCCATCCGGATCCGGTCGTTCCTGAGGGTGCGGTCCCGGTCGACCAGGACGAGGACGGGGTGGATGCTGTCGCAGTCCTCGTGCGAGGTGTTGGTGAGATCGAGGGACCAGGACTGCCTCGCTCCGCCGGGGTGGTACTCGGCGGGCCCGCCGTGGATCTTCGTGTCCAGCGGGAACGCGGTGCCGGTCCGCCCGGCACAGAAGGGCAGCTTCACGTTGAGCGGCGGCTCGACGGGCACCGCGGTGACGACCGGCTTGAGCGGCGCGACGTTGTGCCGGCCGGACGGGAGCCCGCCGCCGTCGTCGGCCGCGGCCACCCCCGCGAGCGGGGCGATGGCGGCGGCGGCCACTGCGGTGACGAGGGCAGTGCGCAGTCGCATGAGGAGCCTTTGCTGCTCGGGGCGTTCGGGGCTCGGGGCCGCCGCCCGTACGGAGTCGGCGCCTCCCGGTCGGTCGGACCCGGTCGTGGCCCGCGAGCCTGCCACGCGTCCGTGTCCCGCCTCGCGCGCCCCGCCCGGGCATGCCGGGACACGCCGGGGAAGACCGCCCTATCAGCCCAATATCGGGCCTTCGTATGGGCGTTCCGGGCGCTGGCCTTTCCGAGCGTGTGCTTTCCGGACGCCTGCGTTCCGGGGGCGCGTATCGGCCCTACGCCTGCGGGTACGCCACATTCGCCCGGCCGAAGACCGGGACCAGGACCAGCTGGGCGGCGCCCTCCGCCACGGCGTGCGGTCCGCCCGCGGCCGGGCGGACCGGGACCTCGGGGGCGCCGCCGCGCCGGGCGCGTTCCTCGACGACCGCGGCCACACCCCGTACGAACGTGTCCTGGTCCGCGGTCACCGTGCGACCGCCGAGCAGGATCTCGTCGACGTCGAGCAGCCCGACGAGGTTGGCCGCGCCCACGCCGAGGAAGCGGGCCGCCGCCGCGATGTCCCCGCGGGCGACCGCCGTCAGGCACAGCGCCTCGATGCAGCCGCGCCCGCCGCAGCCGCACGCCGGCCCTCCGAGCAGGATCGTCTGGTGCCCGAACTCGCCCGCTCCCGTACGGGCGCCGCGGTGCAGCGCCCCGCCGAGCACGAGGCCCGCGCCGAGTCCCGTACCGAGGTGGAGGTACGCGAAGGAGCCCGCCCGGGTGCCGGCGCGCAGGGCGAGGCCGAGGGCGGCGGCGTTGGTGTCCTTGTCCAGGAAGACCTTCCGGCCGAGCCGCTCGGCGAGCGCGTCGCGCAGCGGGAAGCCGTTCCAGTGCGGGAAGCCGGTGACCCGGTGCAGCACCCCGCTGCCGTGGTCGAGCGGGCCCGGCATGGCGACGCCGACGCCGAGCACGCGCCGCCCCCCGGTCAGCGCCTCCGCCTCGGCGGCCGCCGCCTCCACCACGCACGACGGCTCCGCGCCGAGGTCCAGCGGTACGGTCCTGGCGCCGACCAGGGTGCCCGCGAGGTCGACGAGGACCGCGGTCAGCTCGTCGCGGTCCAGGTGCAGGCCGATGGCGTGCGCGGCGGACGGCACCAGCTTGAGCACGGTGCGCGGCTTGCCCCCGGTCGAGGCGCGGCGGCCCGCCTCGGTGGCCGTGCCCTCGTCCCGCAGCCGCGCGGTGATCTTGCTGACGGCCTGCGGGGTGAGCCCGGTGCGCTCGGCGAGCTCCAGCCTGCTGATGCCCGCCTCTCCCGCGGCCCGCAGCAGGTCGAGGACCAGCGCGGCGTTGTGGTTGCGCAGCGCCGGCAGATTCGCACCCGTATTGCTCCTGTTCACCGACCCATTGTCCCTCTTGCTTGCACTTTGGCAACAGCGTTGCTTAAGTGGATGTCATGAAGGATCCCATGAACGCTCCCCAGACCGACGGCCTCCGCGTGGGACTCGTGGGCTACGGCCTGGCGGGCTCCGTCTTCCACGCCCCGCTGATCGCCGCGACCGACGGCCTCGTCCTCGACACGGTCGTCACCTCGAACCCCGAGCGCCAGGCACAGGCCCGCGCCGAGCACGGCGAGGACCTGCGCGTCGCGAACTCCCCCGAGGAGTTGTACGACGCCGGCCTCGACCTCGTCGTGATCGCCTCGCCGAACAAGACGCACGTCCCGATCGCGACCGAGGCGCTCAAGGCGGGTCTGCCGGTCGTCGTGGACAAGCCGCTGGCCGGCACCGCCGCCGAGGCGCGTGACCTGGCGTCCCTCGCCGAGGAGCGCGGCCTGCTGCTCTCGGTCTTCCAGAACCGCCGCTGGGACAACGACTTCCTGACCCTGCGGGCCCTGCTCGCGGACGGTGAGCTCGGCGAGATCCAGCGCTTCGAGTCCCGCTTCGAGCGGTGGCGGCCGCAGCCCAAGGGCGGCTGGCGCGAGTCGGGCGACCCGAACGAGATCGGCGGGCTGCTCTACGACCTCGGCAGCCATGTCGTCGACCAGGCGCTCGTCCTGTTCGGCCCGGCGCTGCGCGTCTACGCGGAGGCCGACGTACGCCGCCCCGGCGCCCAGGCCGACGACGACACCTTCATCGCGATCACGCACGCGAGCGGCGTCCGCTCCCACCTCTACGTCAGCGCGACGACCGCCCAACTCGGCCCGCGCTTGCGGGTGTTGGGGTCGTCGGCGGGCTTCGTGAAGTACGGCCTCGACCCGCAGGAGGCGGCTCTGCGCGAGGGCAAGCGCCCTTCGGTGGACGAGCCCTGGGGCGTGGAACCGGAGTCGATGTGGGGCCGGGTGGGCTCGGGAGAATCCCCCCAGACCGGCGGCGGCCGCCCCCTCCGGACGATCCCGGGTGACTACCCGGCGTACTACGCGGCGATCGCGAAGGCCCTGCGCGAGGGCGGCGAACCCCCGGTCACCGCGCACGAGGCGGCGGCAGCCCTGGACGTCCTGGAGGCGGCCCGCCGCTCGGCCCGCGAGGGCGTGACGGTGGAGCTGGCCCTGTGAGGGCCCGGGACACAGCGGCGCACCGCGAGGTGGCGGAGGGCACCCCGGTGGCGGGCAGCGTGGCCGCCCTGGAATCGGAACAACAGCGCCTGGTACTGCGGCACTTCACGTACGAGGACGCCTGGGAGCTGGGCATGCTGCTGCGCTCCCTGGCGGTGGAGCGGGAGGCTCCGGTCACCATCGACGTACGGCACGGGGCACGGCAGGTGTTCCGCTGCGCGCTGCCGGGTTCCAGCGCCGACAACGACGCCTGGATCGACCGCAAGCGCCGCGTCGCCGAACGCTATGCGGCGCCGTCGTTCCTGGTGGGCGCCCGCTTCCGCGCAAAGGGCACGACATTCGAGGAGTCGTCCCGCCTGGACCCCAACTCCTTTGCCGCGCACGGGGGTTCGTATCCGGTGACGGTGGAGGGGGTCGGAGTCGTGGGCACGGTCACGGTGTCGGGCCTGCCCCAGGCGGAGGACCATGCGCTGGTGGTGGAGGCGCTGGGGAGGCTCAAGCAGGGCTGAGGCCGGTGCGGGGACGCGCAACCGCACCGGCCGGCTGAGTCGTCAGGCGAGCTCGGAGGTGTCGAGGTCGAAGCCGAACGGCTTGGGCAGGGCGAGCTTCGTACCGAAGGCGGCCTTGGCCACGTGCAGGTAGCGGCCGCCCTCGGGCTCCCAGTGCACGGCGACCTCGCCCCGGTGGCGGTCGACGAGCAGATAGACCGGCAGCCCGGCCTGGGCGTACGCGTCGCGCTTGTCGACCCGGTCCACGTCGGCGTCCTGCTCGCGCCCGGATGTCACCTCCAGGACTAGGAGGACGCCCGAGGGGTCTGCCCAGGAGGGCTGCCCCTTGAAATACCCGTCACGCGCAACCGCGCCGTCGGCCCTGATGCGCCCCGCCCGGTAGGCGGGAACGGCCAAGCCCCGCTCCTCGTACAACCAGAGGTCGGGGCGCTCGGCGATGATCTGGCGTGCGATGACCCGCGCAGCCTCTGAGTGGTCACCATCCGGCGCCGGAGTCACCAGCAGCCTCCCGTTGATCAGCTCGACGTGGTAGCCCTCCGGCGCCGCGGCATCGAACGCTTCGAACTCCTCAAGCGTCATTTCGGACTGCGCAACGGTCATCGTGCCCTCCTTAAGGGTTCCAGCCTAAGCGTCCTTCAGGGCCTGCCGCTGCCGTCCCAGCCCCTCGATCTCCAGTTCTACAACATCCCCCGCCCGCAGATACGGCTTCGGCTCGGGCTGCCCCATGGCCACCCCCGCGGGGGTCCCCGTGTTGATGACGTCGCCCGGGTACAGCGTCATGAACTGGCTGACGTACCGGACGACCTCCGCGACCGGGAAGATCTGCTGCGAGGTCGAGCCGTCCTGCTTGAGCTCCCCGTTGACCCAGAGCTTGAGCGAGAGGGCCTGCGGGTCCGGGATCTCGTCCCGGGTGACCAGCCACGGCCCGAGCGGGTTGAACGTCTCGCAGTTCTTGCCCTTGTCCCACGTGCCGCCGCGCTCGATCTGGAACTCCCGCTCGGACACGTCGTGCGACACCGCGTACCCGGCGACGTACGCCAGCGGGTCCTCGTCGTCGCCGATGTAGCGCGCGGTGCGCCCGATGACGATGGCGAGTTCGACCTCCCAGTCGGTCTTGACCGACCTGCGCGGCACGAGCACCGTGTCGTTCGGCCCGACCACCGTGTCCGCCGCCTTGAAGAAGACGACCGGCTCGGCCGGAATCGCGGCCCCGGTCTCCTCGGCGTGGTCGTGGTAGTTCAGCCCGATGCACACGACCTTGCCGATCCGCGCCACCGGCGGCCCGATGCGCACCCCGGCGTCGTCGAGCGCGGGCAGCACTCCGGTGTCGGCCGCGGCCCGGATCCGGTCCAGGGCGAACTCGTCGGCGAGCAGCTCGCCGTCGATGTCCGCCACCAGGCCGGACAGGTCCCGCAGGGTCCCGTCGGCGTCGAGCAGCGCCGGACGCTCTTCGCCGGCGTTGCCTGCACGCAGCAGCTTCATGGTCAGTCTCCCTTGGTCGAGCCGGGCCCGGCCGATGGGTAGCGGCCATCGGAGGATCGTCCGATCCTCCGATGAAGACGTCCACTCCGCAAGACCCCGTTCACAAACTGGACCGTAACCAGGATCCGGGGTGCTAGGCGACGGTCGCCAGAGCCGCCGGCGCGGGCAGCGTGTCCTTGTAGAGGAAGGCCCGCTCGACGGCGGTCCAGGTGGTGCTGGTGACGACGTACAGCGCGGCGGCGAGCGGCACCACGGCGACCGTGAACAGCGTGGCGAAGGACAGCAGCGGCATGAACTTGGTCATCGCCGCCATCCCCGGCACCGCGTCCTGGCCGCCCGGCGCGGCGAGCGGCAGCGGCGTGGCCGCCATCTGCCGCTTCATCCGCCGGTAGTTGAAGGTGGCCACGGCAGCGACGATCGCGAACAGCACGAGGTAGACCAGGCCCCGCGCCCCGAACACTCCGCCGTGCGCGAGCGCCTCCGTCCAGTTCCCGCCGAGCGGGGCGGCGAAGAGCGTGTGGTCGAGCAGGGCGTTCGCCCTGTCGCCGATCTTCGTGCTGGAGAACAGGTGGTAGAGCAGGAAGAACGCGGGCATCTGGAGCAGGCTGGGCAGGCAGCCCGACAGCGGCGACACCTTCTCGGCGGCATGCAGCTCCATGACCGCTTTCTGGAGTGCCTTGCTGTCCTTGCCGTGCTTCTCGCGCAGCGCCGCGAGCTGCGGCCGCAACTTGGCCTGCGCCTTCTGACCCCGCGCCGCCTGCCGCGACAGCGGGTGCACAGCGAGACGTACAAGAGCGGTGAAAAGCACGATCGCGGCAGCCGTCGAAGCACCGTGGAAGACCGGTTCGAGCAGGCTCGCGAGGTGCTCGGCGAGGCTCGCGAAAGCGCTGAAAAGGGACGTGAACATGAGGAAGCCCTCCGGGGCGTCTCGTCAGGGATGACATGTGAGCGCACGTGAGTGACGTGCATGTCGGCGTGACGGGCCGGGAAGGGCAGAGCGTTACGAGGGTGCCCCTACGCGGCCGTCGGGACGAGAGCCCCGGGCGCTCGGGGCCTGGGCCGCCCGGAGGCGTCCGGGTCGCGCTGCGACAGGAAGGCGGTACGCCGTTCCCGGTCGCGGATCGCGGTACGCACCTTGGTGCGGGCCACCTGCGGCACCGCGCGCGAGGCGAGCGTCGCGCACACCGCGAGCGCGGAGCCGGCGGCGGCGGTCGCGGCGAGCGCGACGGCGGCCGAGAGCATGCCGCCCTCGATGAGGACGGCCTGGGCCAGCAGGAAGAGGAAGAGGCCGAGCAGCGGACGGGCAACCCGTGCGGAACGCGTCAGTACGCCGCCCATGCTGCCCTCCCTCACTCATTCACGGCACGAATCCGCAGGCACTCATGCGCCGCGGATTTCCCTCCAGCCGTTATACACGACGCTCGAACAGCGGTCGCCACCAGAGCGAATCACGTCACAGCGGCTGATTTTCGAGGGGCTGCAGCAGTCGCCGGGGCGCTCGCAGCGCGCGGCTCACCGGGTCCTCGGCCGGGCCGAGCCCGGGGCCGGGCCGCATCTCGACGTCCTCGGGGTCGATCGCCCGCCCGCACGCCCGGCACTCCCCGTACGACCCGAGCTCGGTCCCGCACTCGGCGTGGTGGAAGGTCCGCATGGGCCGCGCGTCCGGGTTGAAGGCCCGCCCCCAGAGCCCGAGTGCACGCAGCGCCGGCCACAGCGCCCGGCCTCCCAGCGCCGGCGCCACTCGGCCCCGGTCAGCCCGGCCCGGGCCAGGTTGTGCCGGGTGTTCAGCAGCCGCCGGCCGCCGCGCACGACATGCACGACACCGGCGTCCCGATCCTGCCGGGCCGCATCGAGACGGTGTTCCAGGATGTGCAGGCGGCGGGACTTGTTGAACCACTCGCCTCGCGTGCGGTATCCGCCCGGAGCGCGTTTGGTGCCCTTCTCCCCGATCGGCTGGGACAGGCGGTGCTTCAGGGTGCGGACACCGGCCTCAAGACACTGGATGTGCGCGAGCTGGCAGCGGCGCGAGAGCGCCCACTGGTCATGCGTGGCCTTCGTGATCGACCCGGCCCAACGCGAGGACGAGGCGGCCGTCAGCCCCTGCTTACGGGCCGCCCACGTGTCGGTGGAGTGCTCGTCGCCATCCTGGCAGCGGGCCGCCAGATCACGCGACGCGAGGCGTCCGAGGTGTGCGCCCACCAGGCGCAACACCCCCTCATCCTCAGGCGTGAGGTGTTTGAGCCGACCGCGAATCGCCACACCGGACGGCCCCAGCGCCACGAACGGCGCGCCGATGGTACGCAGTTGCCGATCCATGCTCCGCCGCACCACTGGCCTCCCTCGCGGATGAACATCTCGAACCTACCGGCCACCACTGACAATCCGGCCCCCGCTGCTCATACGCCCCCCCACCACGACCGAGGACGCACCCATGCGCCCTCACACACACTCCTGGCCACTCAACCAGTAGCAGTTCCCAACCCGGCCTCGGTGAGCGACTGGAGATGGCTCTGCGCCCACGGCGCTGAGGTCGCTCACGCTCCCAGGGAGGCGGGCTCCTCGTCGTAGATGGGATCGCGAGCCAGCACGTCGCCCTCAACCACTACCCCCTTCGGCCCGAGGTACGAAAGGGCAAGCGCCACAAGGAGGTTGAGGCCGAGCGCGATGATCCCGGCGTTGACCCCCCACACCGGATCGTGATCGGTGAACACGAACCCGCACACCACCCCGACCCCGACGGCAAGCCCCGCGAGCCCGCCCACCAGAGTCAACTTCCGCCACACAAGCCCCAGAAGCAGCATCGGCAGGAGCTGCGCCATCCCCTCGTACGAGATGAGCGAGAGCCGTACGAGGGTGTTGGGCACGGTGTACGTCATGAGCAGGGCGAGCGCCCCCGCGACGACCACGACGACCTGCGATGCGCCCTTCTGCCGCTCCCGGAGCCGGGGCACGAGCGAGAGCACACTGCGTCCCCACATCGTGCCGATGACCAGCATGAACACGGCCATCGGCACGATCGAGGAGAGCGCCGCGGCCACCCCGATGAGCCCGACGGTCCAGGCGGGCAGTGAGTCGACGACGAGCTTGAACAGCGCGAGGTTGGAGTCGGCTCCGGCAAGGCCCGGCACGACGAAGATCGCCGCCATCCCGAGCAGCATGGGCACGAAGAGCAGCACGTTGTAGGCGGGCAGCAGCATGGCGTTGCGCCGCAGGGCATCGGCACTGCGCGCCCCGAGATACCCGGCCACCGTGGTCGGAAAAATAACAACCGTGAGGGAATTGAGAACAGACGTGGTGGCGAACCACGCCTCCCCGAAGGCTCCGCCGTGTCCCGGCAATGTGAGCCAGTCGCTCTTCTCGCTCACGACCCGGTCGAGGAAGTCCCCGTACCCGCCGAAGTAGTGCAGCGGCACATAGATCGCGAGAAAGGCCAGGGTGGCGATGACGAGCACGTCCTTGAGCACGGACACCCAGGCGCTGCCGCGCAGCCCGCTGACGACCACGAACCCGGTGGTCACGGCAAAGGCAATGAAATAGGCCCAGTTGAGCGAGACGGCACCGTACGAAATGGTCGAGACGACCACGCCCATGCCGGTGATCTGCAACTGGATGTACGGCAGGAGGAAGGCGGTGGCGAGCAGCGCGACGAGCGCCCCGACCCAGGGCCGCCCGTACCGATGGGCCACCATGTCGGTGATCCCCACAAGCCCGTGCTTTCTTGCGTAGTCCCACAACATGGGCCCGACGACATAGCCGACCGCATAGCCGCACGACATGTAGGCGACCACATACAGCACCGGGGCGCCGTAGTTGTAACCCCAGCCCGCGGCACCCAGATAGCTGAAACTGGTGTAGCTCTCCCCCGCCATGAGCACCCAGATGAACACGGTCCCCAGGCTCCGCCCACCGACGGACCACTCGGCGAGCCCACCCCCTCCGCCCCCGCGCCCACGTACGGCGAACAGCCCGAGGGCGACGGTGGCGGCCATGAAGACGCCGAAGATGGTGGTGGCAACAGCAGCACTGCTCATCGCTTGTCGCCCCTCCAGGTGAGCCAGATGGCGAGTGGGGTGACCAGCGTCGCGATCAGCAGCCAGAGGAAGAGGAAGGGCAGCCCGAAAACCACGGGCCGCACCTTGTTCACGAAGGGCAGCGCCCCGAGATACAGCAGGTAGGGCACCCCCAGCCAGAGCACATGAGATCGACGACGACGCATGCCCGAACGCTAGCGCGGACGGCTCGCCTGCAACTTGCCCCACACAACAAGCCGGTAGGTGGAGGTGAACTCGGGCGTGCAGGTGGTGAGCGTGATGTAGCGCCCCGGCGTGGAGTACCCGTACGAGGGCTTGACATCACTACGGGGAACGGCAGCTATGGTCCCGCTGTCGCGAGCGGAGGTCTGAGGAAGCGTGGAATCGACAACGTACGTATAGACGGTGTCCCGAGTCTCAACCATCACCTGGTCACCGGCCCTCAACTCATTGATGTATCGAAAGGGCTCCCCGTGGGTGTTTCGATGCCCGGCGAGCGCGAAGTTGCCGACCTGCCCCGGCTGGGCGCTCTGCACGTAGTGCCCGACGTACCCCTTGTCGAGCACGCCGGCCTTGCTGATTCCCTGAGCGATGGGCGCGGTGACCCCGATCCGGGGAATCCGGATGACTGCGTACGCCTGGTCCCCGTGCGGGGTGATCTTCGCGCCGGAGGCGGCCTTACCCCCGGAGGGGTGAGGGGCGCCGGTGGCGGGATGGTCCCCGACGGCGACCTGCTCATCGTCCCCGCTCCCCGAGGGGACCGGGACGCGGGGAGCCCCCCACTCCCGCTCCAGGGAATGAACGGTGTGCCCGGCCTCCGCCCGGGCCTCCCGATTGGTCCACCAGAGCTGGTGCGCGACCAGCAGAAGCACAAGCAGCCCGAAGGTCACGGCGAGCTCGGCCCCGGCCCACAGCCCCCGGGCCGCCCAGGCCCGCCGGGCGCGACCGCCCTGCACCATCACCGGTATCCCTGTGCGCACGGGCGCAGGGTAGGTGCCGCCACCACAACTCACCAGGCCTTCAACGGCACAAACTCCACCCACCAGGGCCGGAAGCACCCTCCGCCGGGCCCCCGTACAGCAGTACGGTGTCCCTCATGCGCCCCGACACGCCTGCCGATCACACTGCCGAAGCCGAGCGTCTGCTGCGCACCGCGGCGCAGTACCCGGAGGACCACGAGCCCCTGCTGCTACAGGCCGCGGCCCATCTGGAACTCGCCGGCGACCGCCCGAAGGCCACCACGCTCTACGACCGCCTGCTGGCCTCGAAGGTGGATCACCCCCACCTGGTGAAGGCGTTCAAGGCCGCGAACCTGTGGGAGTACGGCCACGAGCCGGAGGCCCGCGCCATCATCGAGGGCATCCGGGCGGCGGCCCCCCTGGACCCGGCGGCGTGGGAGATCGTCGCCGAGACGCTGGAGTCCCACGACGAACTGGACCTGGCCCACGCGTCCCTCACAACAGCACTGACCTTGCTGGGAGTTGGCGAGGAAGCGGTGGATGTGACAGGAATCCCCTACAGCACGCAATCATTGCTGACGACCCGCCACCGAGTACGCCGCCTGCTCGCGCTCCCGCACGACACATGGGACACCCTGGCGGACGAGCTGCACACGGCGCCGATCACCCTGGACGAGCTCCACGACCCGAAGCGCCTGTGGTCGCTGGGCTCGGAGGACCCGGCGGAGCTCCAGGCGGAACTGGCCCGTCTGAGAGCGGAGTTGGGCAGCTACCGGGCGGCCCTGTCCCGCCCGTTCCCGGTAGCGGTCCTGCACTGGCCGGAGCCGGAACTGGACGAACTCCTGACGGCGTACCCGGAGCTCCAGTCCGAATACCCCACACACGCGGCCCACTTGCTGGACATCGAGGCGTCCCTGCGCGAACTGGCAGCAGCCGGCACCCCGAACCTGGGCATCGTGACGGCCACGGTCCCCTCGTACGAGGCCTTCGCCGCCTCGGAATCCTCGTCCCCCGCGAACGCGGACCTCCTCCCCCAGTACGCCACGACCCTGGCGGCCCGGGGCCGAGCTGTGGCGTGGCCGCCGGGGAGGGGGGCGGATTGCTGGTGCGGGTCGGGGGTGGCTTATGGGGACTGTCATGGGGCGGGTTGATCCACTCTGATTCCCTGGATTGTCAGTGGCCCCTGCTTCACTGGGGGTGACAGTCCATGGGAGGGGCGCAGCGTGACCAACACCACTAATTCGGGGCAACCCGTAACCGGTCTCTACGAGCAGCTCATCACGCTGCGCCTCACCGAGCAGCTCAAGGGGCTCGATGCGGGCGGTTGGCGGACCGTTGATGCCGAGGTGGGCGCCGAATCGACGCCGCACGTCCTCGCTCGCCACATCGCTGACACCGTACGACAGGTGCTGCACCGCCTGCCGGCCGCAGAGCGCGTCCATGCCGCCAATCACATCCTTGAGTCCGTGAGCAATCTGGATGGGGCGCGCGAGTGGGTCGATCTCGTGGCCGATGGGCCACGCCAGTTGTTGGCCGTGGCCGAGCCCGAGGCGCCAGGCGTCTATGCCATCCGTCCCGCAACCCCCCTTTCCGACACGGCTCTGATCACCAACGCGCCGGATGATCCAAATCTGGGCTTCGAGCTTCGGGCCGAGCTCGCCACCGCCGATCGCGTAGACCTGCTCTGCGCCTTCGTGAAGTGGCACGGCCTGAGGGTGCTGGAGCAATCCCTCAAGGCGGCGCGTGCGCGTGGCGTACCGATCCGAGTGATCACCACCACCTATATCGGGGCCACGGAACGACGGGCCCTCGACCGTCTGGTCCAGGAATTCAACGCCGAGGTGCGCGTTAGCTACGAGCTGCGCTCGACGCGCCTCCATGCCAAGGCGTGGCTCTTCCATCGCAACAGCGGTTACGACACGGCATACGTCGGAAGCTCGAACCTCTCCAGGGCGGCCCTCCTGGACGGTTTGGAGTGGAACGTACGGCTGTCTTCCGTCGCCACTCCGGATGTCCTGCGGAAGTTCGAGGCAACCTTCGACTCGTACTGGAACGATCCGACATTCGAGCTGTACGACCCCGCCCGGGATGGCGCACGACTCGACGAGGCTTTGAGCCGGGCCTCGGGACGGATGAACGGGACCGAGCGCCCTTCACTCCAGCTCTCAGGCTTGGAAGTGCGCCCATATCCGCATCAGCGGGACATGCTGGAGCGGCTCGAAGTCGAACGCACCGTCCACGGTCGCCACCGCAATCTCCTGGTCGCGGCGACCGGTACGGGCAAGACGGTCATGGCTGCGCTGGACTATAAGCAGCTGCGGCAGAAGCTGGGGCGCGACGCGCGGCTGCTATTCGTCGCTCACCGCAAGGAGATCTTGCAACAGTCGCTGCGCACCTACCAGGACGTCCTCGTCGATGCCGATTTCGGTGAGCTGCTAGTCGACGGCAAAAAGCCCGTACACAGGACTCACCTCTTCGCGAGCGTCCAGTCCCTCAACGCCCGTGCCCTGGAGCAGTTCGCCCCGGACCACTTCGACATCATCGTCATCGACGAGTTCCACCACGGCACCTCTCCGACGTATCGAAAGATCCTTGACTACTTCCGCCCACTCGAACTCCTCGGCCTGACCGCGACGCCGGAGCGCATGGACGGCAAGAACATTCAGGACGAGTTCTTCGACGGCCGTATCGCAGCCGAGATGCGCCTGTGGGAAGCCCTGGAGAACGACCTACTCAGCCCGTTCCACTACTTCGGGATCAGCGACAACACGGACCTGACCGCCGTCGAGTGGAAGCGTGGGGCGTACGACACAGCGGCGCTGAACAACGTCCTCACGGGCAACGACGCCCGAGCCCGCCTGGTGGTCAAGGCGGTTCAGGACAAGGTGGCGGACCCCGCTGGCATGCGGGCCCTTGGCTTCTGTGTCTCGGTTGCCCACGCACACTTCATGGCGGATTACTTCCGACACGCCGGGTTGAACGCCTTGGCCCTGTCCGGCGAGACGCCATCAGATGAACGCAAGCGGGCCCTTGCCGACTTGAAGGCAGGAGACCTCCAGGTCATCTTCTCGGTGGACCTGTTCAACGAGGGCTTGGACATCCCCGACGTCGACACGCTGCTGCTCCTGCGCCCGACCGCCAGCGCGACCGTCTTCCTCCAGCAGCTGGGCCGGGGTCTGCGTAGGAGCGAGGGCAAAGCCGTGCTGACCGTCTTGGATTTCATCGGCCAGCACCGCAAGGAATTCCGCTTCGAGAACCAGTTCCGGGCACTGACCAACCTGACCCGGAAGCGGCTTCTGAACCACATCGAGCACGATTTCCCCCAGCTCCCCTCCGGTTGCCAGATCATTCTGGAACCCAAGGCGAAGGGGGTCATCATCGAGAACATCAAGGCTCAACTCAGCGTCAGCATAACGGTGTTGGCGCGTGAGGTAGCGGCGTACGGCGAGCCCCGCCTGAGCACCTACCTGGACGAGAGCGGCCGTGAACTCAAGGAGGTCTACCGCGGCGGCAACTCGTGGACCGGCCTGCTGCGCCGCGCCAAGCTCCTGACAACTCCCGCGCCCGAGGGTGAGACGGCACTCCTGAAGCGAGTACCGTCCTTCCTGCACGTCGACGACCCCCAACGAGTGGCCGTCTACTCCCAGTTGCTGACAGACCAGCCTCCCGCGTACGACAGCCTCAGCGAGCAAGAGCAGGGTTACGCTCGGATGCTCTTCTTCTCGCTCTGGCCTGTCGGAGGCCCCTTCACGAGCTACGACGAGGCCTTCACCACCCTGACTGAGCAGCCCGCTCTGCGCGACGAACTCCGTCAGGTGCTGGCGTACAACCTCGCCCACACGGAGCACGTCCCCGTCCCGCTCCTCGGCGACCAGGCCAACCTGCCGCTCACCGTGCACGCGTCGTATACGCGCGAGGAAATCCTTCCCGCCCTCGGCCAGTCCGTGATCGGCGGATTCATGCCGGGGCATTTCCGAGAGGGCGTGAAGTGGTGCGAGTCCGTGAAGACCGATGCCCTTCTCGTCACGCGCGAAAAAGACGAGAAGGACTTCTCACCGCAAACTCGTTACCACGACTACGCGTTGAGCGAGAAGCTGTTCCACTGGGAGTCACAGAACCAGACGTCGGAGTCCTCACCTACGGGCAGGCGCTACCAAAACCACGTAGCCGAAGGCAGTCATGTCCTGCTCTTCGTCCGCCGTTACAAGAGCACGGACATCGGCGGGGCCCAACCGTGGATGCTGCTGGGCCCCGCCCAGTACGTCAAACACGAGGGCAACAAGCCGATGGCCATCACGTGGGGGCTGCTGCATGAGCTGCCGGCGGATGTGTTGACGTACGCCGTGATCGCGGCGGGCTAGGCCGCCGGGCCGTCTACGTTCCAGAAGCGGCGATGCGCCCGGAGGAATCGTTGCTGTATGCGGTGACCCTCAACAGTCCTCAGGTAGACCCTAGGGCCGGGCCCTTCGGCATACCGATCTATAACTTCGAAGTCGTCCGTCAAGTAGAGCGCCCCACGATCCAGCCTCACATGACAGTTGGGGCATAGGCACAGGACGTTACCGTCGACGTCCGGGCCATCATTTGCACCGAGCGACTGAATATGGGCACCCTCTGCGTAGTTTGCCCCATCCCCATTAACCCTCAATGCGAGTCGGCAAATCTGGCAGGTGTAGTCGTACCAGCGCTTCACACGACGAACCACTGCCGTATCCCGAACGATCCGCTCCACCGTGGCCGTAGCGCGGGGAGCTCGCCCTTCAAGAAGTTCCTGAACTTGCTCCTCTATAGGCGATAGCTCTTGGTGCTCATCGACGAGACGACGCAGCGTGAACCTGCAGATCTGAAATCCAGCATTCCCCGCTTCCATCCACTCGCACTCCACCTTGTAGAGGCCGTCATAGCGATACCCGCTCACAGGCGAGAAGTCGTTCTCCCCTTGGTAGCCTCGGATAACGCGAACGGGGTATCCCTGGATACGACTGCGACGTAGGCCAGCGTTCCCCCGATTCTCCCAATCCTGGTCAGCAACCTGCCGTTTCGTGTTGGGATTTTGCCCCCCGGCTCCGGTATAGGTGATCTCATCCCATTCGTCCACATCATCCTCGTACCCATCACTCAGCACGATGGCGTCGGCGGCACGTTCACCATCAGCATCAAGCCCCCACGAGATTCCGGCTTGCTTCTCTTTGTGGAGTCCTGCAGCTCTGACCTCTTCGCGAGAATCGAAACGAGTACCGGGCAAGACATCACCGACGTGTCCGAAGACAGCTCTATACGCAGCCATGCGGACATGCTGCCGACCGACTGATCAAGAGCGATCAGGTCTGACGCCTTACGCCCATCAGCGTCTGAAAGTGGCCGCAAGTTGACCTAAAGGAGGCGTTAGGGGGCAGGTAGCTCCCCGTCGCGGCGCGATTCAACCATCCACGACATCAGCCTCGACGTGCATCTGCGCCCGAACCAAAGCGTCATCCGCATCGCAGCCATGAGCCCGCAGCCAGTGGAGGAGGTCGACGATCAGGTCGATGGCTGCCTCCTCGGCCACTGTCACACCCAGGCGCCCCAACCCGCTTGATCGCACCTGCCGCAGCGCGTCGCACTGAGAAAGGTGCCGCTCGGCCCGTGCAACCCTGGGGCTGTCAACGTGGCCGCCCGCCGTCGTCAGGTCAGTGGCCAGTTCGCACCACACCACCTTGGAGTCCGCGCGCAGGACCACACCCCAGCAGAGAGCGATGGCGTCGACGATCGCCATTCCCCGACCCCCCTCGTCCATATCGTGAGGTGCGAGAAGGGTGGGGAGCGCGCGCGTATTCGGGTCGTGGATCTCGATGCGAAGGCGCGTCTCGCTCATGGACACTGCCAGAGTCGCGGGCGTACCCGGGCCGACATGATTGATGACGTTCGTAACCAATTCCGTGACGCACATCTGGGCAGCCTCGACCACCTCCGGAATTCCCCACAGGGACAGATGGAGACGCAGCACCCTTCGCAGCCCGCCAAGTTCGCGCGGCTCTGCACTGAAGGGGAGATCCCACGGTTTCCGCCGCATGCATTCAGCGTCGTAAATGAGCACGCCCGCCTACCTCCCAGCTTGATGGCACCCCAAGGTCAGAGGCCAGACAGACAGTGGGTGACCAACAGTGTCCGCCCGTAACTCCAAGTGAGACGATGACATCGCCCATCCCGCCATGCAATGTGCACGCAGGGATTCGCTCCATCGAGTGATTGGCGATCCACTGGACTTCCGATGGGATGGAACTTCCCCTAAGCACTCAGGAGTTGAGATGGCCGGTTCGCCCACTGCTCGCCGCCGCCGACTGGCGATCGAACTCAAGAAGCTCCGCGAGGAGAGCGGCCTGACCTGCAACCAGATCGGCGAGGCGCTGCACTGGAGCGGCTCCAAGGTGAACCGGCTTGAGACAGGTAACGGGCGCGTTCAGCCCTCGGATGTCGATGCCCTGTGCCGGTTCTACTCCACCTCCGAGGAACTCCGTGAGCTCCTCATGGCGCTGGCCAAGGACTCGAAGGTCCGCGGCTGGTGGCAGGCCCACGGCACCGGAGTTCCCCCCTGGTTCGCTGGATACGTCGGCTTCGAGCAGGCGGCTTCGAACCTGCGGCAGTACCAGTGCGAGTTCGTGCCCGGCCTGATGCAGACCGCCGAATACGCGGCAGAGCTACATCGGGCGACCAATCAGATGACGCCCGAGGACCTGGAGCGCGCGGTGGCGGTGCGCATGGAGCGGCAGGCACTGCTCACCCAGGAGGGCGCGCCGGATGCATGGTTCATCGTCCATGAGTCCGTACTGCGCCATGTCGTGGGCGATGCCAAACTGATGCATGAGCAGCTCGAACGCATCCTGGCCGTCGCTACGTTGGCGAATGTGACCCTGCAAGTCCTGCCCTTCACCGCCGGGACCTACCCGGCCACAGGTGCCTTCACCATCCTTGGGTTTCCCGAGCAGGAGGACCCCGACCTCGTGTATCGCGATGGCATGACCGATGCCACCTACCTCGACACGCCGCATGATGTAGGGCAGTACACCAAGGCCTTCGACAACCTTCGGGCCCTCGCGTTGAGTCCGTCCCACTCGACGCACCTCATGAGAAGCGCGATGGAGGAGCACTCCCGATGAACATCACGTCCAGCCCGTCCCCCGCCGACGGATGGTTCAGGAGCAGCTACAGCAACGGATCAGGTGGCGAGTGCGTCGAAGCGTCCCTCGGATTCGGCACCAGCTTTGCCGTACGGGACTCAAAGTGGGCCGAGGGGCCCCAGTTGAAGTTCTGCCATGGCGCCTGGGGTGCATTTGTGGATGCCCTACGGGCAGAGCGGCTCAGCTAGGCAGGGCCTCGCCGAGCGGTGCCAGTACCCCCAGACCCCCTAGAAGCCCCGCAGAACGTGCCCGTTAGCCTCAAAGAAACCGCACCTCAGGAGGCAAACCATGGCAAAGGTTCCCGCAACTGCAATCGCCGCCGGCGGGCTCATCGGCGGGTATGGGGTTGCCCGGTGGACCAAGAAGCGGCCGCTCGGTGGGGTGGCGCTTGCCGCGGCCGGGGCGCTCGCCGCGCGGCAGTGGCAGCAGGCGGCCGGGACCAAGGCTGCCGTCGGGCTCACCACCGCCTACGTCGCCGCCTTCGCCGGGTCTCACCCACTGGCCAAGAAGGTCGGCGCCTGGCCCTCCGTCTTCGGCGTGGCCGGGGCCGTCGCCGTCGCCTCCTGGGCTGTCACCCGTAACTCCGCCAAGTAATCGGCGGAGAATTTTTCAACGGCGTTGAGCAGAGTCCGCTCCGGGGCCGTACTTAAGGGCAACTCCCCACGATGGTCGGGCGCATGGCCGTACGGCAGGGACAGGCCTGTCGGTCATGCGCCCGATGGATTCCAAGGGTTCCAAGGGTTCCAACAAGAAACAGGAACCCCGCCTACGCCCCTCTACCCGCCCAGCGCGTGCGACACCGTATAGATCAGGAGCCCCGCCAAGGCTCCGACCACCGTGCCGTTGATGCGGATGAACTGCAGGTCGCGGCCGATGTTCGCCTCGATCTTGCGGGACGTGTCGTTCGCGTCCCACGATGCCACCGTGTCGGTGATGAGTGAGGTGATCTCGGCTCGGTAGGTCGAGACCACGTACGCCGCCGCGTCCTCCAGCCAGCCGTCCACCTTGGACTGGAGGCGGGGGTCCGTGGACAGGCGGGTGCCAAGGGAGAGCAGGGACGCCCTTGCACGCAGGCGCAGTTCGCTGTGGTCGTCCTCCGCAGCCGCGATGATCATCGACCGTACGGACGACCACGCCGAGGCGATGATGTCCTGGACCTCGGGGCGGGCCAGTATCTCCGACTTGAAGCGCTCCACCCTGGTCCGGGTCTCGGAGTCCGACTGGAGGTCGGCCGCGAAGTCCGCCAGGAAGCGGTCCAGGGCGCCGCGCGCCGGGTGGGCCGGCATGTCGCGCATCTCGGTTATGAAGCGCAGCAGCTCCTTGTAGACGCGCTCGCCCACCTTGCGGTCCACGAAGCGCGGCGTCCAGCCGGGGGCGCCGCCCTGCACCGCGTCCATCACCGAGTCCCCGTGCAGCACCAGCCAGTCGTGGGCCCGTACGCACACCAGGTCCACAGCCTTGCGGTGGCTGCCGTCCGCGACGATCTTCTCCAGCGCCTTGCCCAGGCCCGGCGCGATCTCCGCCGCGTCCGCCCGGCGCGTGATCGCCTCGCCCACCACCGCCTGGACATCGGAGTCCCTGAGCACCGTCAGCGCGCCGCGCAGGGCCGTGGCCAGCTCCGATGTGACCCGGTCCGCATGCTCGGGCTCCGCGAGCCACGCGCCCAGGCGGCGGCCGATACCCAGGGCCTGGAGGCGGGTGCGTACGACGGCCGCCGACAGGAAGTTCTCGCCCACGAACGAGCCGAGGGTGGCGCCGAACTGGTCCTTCTTGTTCTGGATGATCGCCGTGTGCGGGATCGGCAGGCCCAGCGGGCGGCGGAACAGCGCCGTCACCGCGAACCAGTCCGCCAGCGCACCCACCATGCCTGCCTCGGCCGCCGCCGCGACATATCCCGCCCATGCGCCCGCTCCCGAGCGGTCCGCCCAGGTGGCGAGGCCGAAGACCACCGCGACCACGAGCAGCAGGCCGGTCGCCGTGGCCTTCATACGGCGCACGCCCCGGCGCTTCTCCTCGTCCGCCGCCGTGTAGGCGAAGGGGGACGAGCGGGGCGTGCGCGCGGCCGTGTCCGCCTCGACCGCCGCCTCGGCGTCGGGCCCCGATCTCGTACGTTCCATTCGCTCCACCCGTCCGTGCCTGTGCACGACCCCGATCTGTCTCGTACGGCCACGATCCGTTCCGTACGACCTCTATCTGAAGTACTTACGGCGCGCGCGTTCAGTTCCCGTGCGCCCGTACGACCACTCGTTCGCGTGGCCCCGCGGGCCTTCGCTCCGTACATTCGGATCATGTCCATGCGGACGCTTCGGTCGCATGCCGGGCGGCTTGCCCTGCTCGCGGTGGTGGTGCTGCTCGCCGCCACCGTCTACGCCGTGGTCGTGCCCGGGCGGGCCGGGGCGGGCTCCGACGACGCCGACTGGGCCGGGACCTGGTACGCCGCCCCCGTCGGCGCCGAGCCCGGGGGCGATTCGGCCCGGACCGTACGCAATGTCGTGCACACCTCGCTCGGCGGGAGCCGGGCCCGCGTCACGGTCTCCAACCTGTTCGGGAACGCGCCGCTCGACCTGCGCCACACCACGCTGGCCACCGTGGCCGACCCCGCGCGGACCATGCGGACGCTGACCTTCCGCGGGCTCGCGCGGGTCTCCGTGCCGGCCGGCGGGGAGGTCGTCAGCGACCCGCTCTCCTTCGAGGTGCCCGCCTTGGGCGATCTGTACGTGTCCGTGTACGCGGCCGGGCCCGTGACCTGGCATCCCGGGGCGCAGCAGACCTCGTTCGTGGCCCCGGGTGCTGTCGACCGCGCTGCCGATCCCGGGGTGTTTGCGCAGGTCACGGGGGCTTGGCGCTATGTCACCGCCCTCGATGTCCAGGGGGCCGGGGCCGCGGCCGGCAGCGTCGTCGTGTTCGGGGACTCCATAACCGAGGGGGTCGGGTCCACGCCGGGGGCCGACCGGCGGTGGACGGACGTGCTGGCCGGGCGGCTGCGGGGGCCGCACGCCGCGCTCTCTGCGGACAGCGGTTCCGGGCTGCGGGCCGTGCTCAATGCCGGGATCGGCGGGAACGCGCTGCTCGCGCGGTTCGCCGGGCCCAGCGGGGTCGAGCGCTTTGAGCGGGACGCGCTTTCGCGGGCCGGGGTTCGTACGGTCGTTGTCGAGCTCGGGATCAACGATCTGCTCGGTGGGGGGCGGGATGCGGCTGCGCTGCTTGCGGGGATGCGGGAGTTGGTGCGGGTGGGGCATGCGCGGGGGGTGCGGGTCCTGGGCACGACGCTTTCGCCTTGCGGCGGGGTTCGGGGGTGTACGGGTTCGGTTCAGCGAGTGCGGGAGTCCGTGAATTCCGCGATTCGTGGGGGTGGGGTTTATGACGGGGTCGTCGATATGGATCGGGTGCTTCGGGATCCTTATGCGCCGCGGTCTTTGTGGGGGCCGTACGACTCCGGGGATCGGCTGCATCCGTCTGATGCGGGGTATCTGGCGATGGGGAGGGGGGTGGATTTGGGGGCGTTGTGAGCGGGGCCGAGCGGGCGGCTCGGTGCGGGGCGCTCGGCGCGCGGATGGGTACGGGTGGATGGGCGCCTGCGGCGCCCGCCCTCACCCCAGCTCCTTCCGCCCCTTCCCCTCCCTCTCCTCCAGCTTCTCCGACCTCAGCCGCTCCTTCTGGGCCTTCCTCAGCTTTCGGTCCACCCCGATCCCGCCCATCAGGGCGAACGCCACGATCGTGACGTGGGGTGAGCCCGGCGTGCCCTCGCCGTTGGCCTTGCTGCCGCCCACCCCGCCCATGATGCCGAAGCCCTTCACCTGGACGTTCAGCTCCGGCGGGACCGTCACGCCGATGCCGCCCATGATCGTGAAGAGGCGGATCACCGTCTCGCGGTCCTCGAAGCGGGCCTCGCGCAGATCGATGTCGCCGCCGCCCCACATCGCGAACGCGGTGAACTTCTTCGCCACCGTCCAGTTGCCCTTGCGCTGGAAGCCGCCCCACAGGGCGAAGCCTCCTTTGGAGGTGGGCGGGTGGCCGATGCGGGAGGGCCAGTGGACCTCGGTCTCGTCCTCGGTGCGGCGGGCCACCGGGGCCGCCGGACCCGCCGTGCCCGGCGCGGGCAGGTCGCGGACGAGCGGCTCCAACTCCCCGTGCGTACGCGCCTTGTAGGCCGCCTCCAGGCGCTGCTCGAACTCCTCCATGTCGAGCCGGCCCTCGGCCACCGCGTCCCTCAGCGTCTCCGCGATCCGCTCCCGCTCGGCGTCCGAAGCCCGCATCTCCGGCAGCCCACCCGTTGGTTCACTCGTCATGCCGTGAAGCCTAGTGAAGGGTGCGGTCCTCGTACATTCTCGCGATCACTGCCTCGATGTCCGGTTCGCGTACCGACAGGTCCACCAACGGGTACACCTCCGCGAGGTGCGCCACCAGTGGCGCCGCCGACGCCGAGGCCGGGAAGGCGAGCCACTGGCGGGGGCCCTCCACCTTCACCACGCGGGCGCCTTCCGCCCGTACCGGCGGGAGTTCGCGCTCCAGGTCGACCACCAGGGTGCGTTCGCTCTCGCCCGCCTCGTGCAGCCCGGCCAGCGCGCCGTCGTACATCAGGCGCCCGTGGTCGATGACCATCACCCGCTTGCAGAGCTGCTCGATGTCCGTCAGGTCGTGCGTGGTGAGCAGGATCGTGGTGGCGCGTTCCGCGTTCAGGTCGCGCAGAAATTGCCGGACTTTTGCCTTGCTGATGACGTCCAGCCCGATCGTCGGCTCGTCCAGGTACAGGACGTCCGGGTCGTGCAGCAACGCTGCCGCGATGTCGCCCCGCATCCGCTGACCGAGGGAGAGCTGGCGTACTGGTACGTCCAACAGGGTTGACAGGTCCAGCAGTTCCACGCATCTGTCCAGGTTTTCGCGGAAGCGGGCGTCCGGGATGCGGTACATGCGGTGGGCCAGCTTGTACGAGTCGTACAGGGGCAAGTCCCACCAGAGAGTGGTGCGTTGGCCGAAGACCACCCCGATGCGCTGCGCCAGTTTCGTACGTTCCCTGGACGGGTCCAGGCCCGCGACCCTGAGGCGGCCCGCGCTCGGGGTGAGGATGCCCGTCAGCATCTTGATCGTGGTGGATTTTCCGGCGCCGTTCGGGCCGATGTAGCCGACCATCTCGCCGCGCGGCACCCGGAAGCTGATCCCGTCAACGGCCCTGACCTGTCGTTTTTCGCGGCGCAACCGGCCCTTCTTACGGCGTACGTCGAAGACCTTCTCCACGCCGTCGAGTTCGATGAGGTCCAGGTCCATATCCATGTCCGTCACATCAACTCTCCTTCTTGTGCAGCGAGTTCGGGTCCATTCGTCAGCTCCCCGTGCTGCGGTACGAACGGATTCCCACCCGCCACGCCTGGCCCGCCAGCGTCAGGCAGGCGGCCGCCACCAGCGGGGGTGTGAAGGCGAGCCAGGCCGGCAGGGCCAGGGGGTACGGGCGGCCCAGGACGTACAGCGCGGGCAGCCAGTTCACGAAGGCCAGGGGCAGGACGAAGGTGACGCCCCGCACCATGTCCTTGGCGAACACCGTCGGCGGGTACTGGAGCAGTGTCTGGCCGCCGTACGTGAACGCGCTCTGCACCTCCGCCGCGTCCTGCGCCCAGAACTGGAAGGCCGCGCCCGCCACGAACACCGCACAGAAGATCGCGGTGCCGCTGAGCAGCATCACCGGCACCAGGAGCACCTTCAGTACCGTCCAGTGCACGTGCAGGGACAGCAGCGAACCCGCCAGGACCAGCACGCCCTGGAGGAGCCGGCCCAGGCGCTGGAGGCCGAAGCGGTCGGCCGCGACCTGCGCGAGCACCGGCGCCGGGCGCACCAGCAGGGTGTCGAGCGTGCCGTCGCGGATGCGCGCGCCCAGCTTGTCGATCGAGCCGAGCACCGCGTTCGCGAGCCCGAACGCCGTCGTCGACGTCCCGTACAGGAACGCCACTTCGGCGAAGGAGTACCCGCCGAGCGAGCGGACCTGCGAGAACATCAGGGCGATCACGACGAAGTCGAACGCGGTCACCAGGAAGTTCCCGACCAGCAGCATCACGAACGACGCCCGGTAGGCGAGTGTGGAGCGGATCCACATTCCGGCGATCATCCTGTACGTAGCCCACACACCCGGCGCCGGCCGCCGCTCGGTCACCGTCTCAGCCACCCTGCACCACCACCCTCCGTACCGCCGCGGACTGGAGCAGCCGGCCCGCGCCGAGCAGCGCCGCCGCCCAGCCGAGCTGGAAACCGTACGCACCGAGCAGGCCCCAGCCCTGATGCCGGCCCATCAGGACGTCCGCCGGGATCTGGAGCAGCGAGGACCACGGCAGCGCGCGGGCCACCTCGCCGAGCAGGCCGGGGAAGGCGTTGAGCGGCAGCAGCATCCCGGAGAAGAACAGGCCCGCGATCGAGACGAGGGAGGCGACGCCGGCCCCGTCGAGCAGCCAGAACGCCGAGAGTGCCACCAGGAACCGCAGCGCGAAGCTCACCACCACCCCGAGCAGGACCGCGAGGACGAAGGCCAGCCAGGTCAGCGGGTTCGCCGGCAGCGCGAGGTCGAAGAACAGCGCGCCGAAGGCCAGCGGGACCGCCCCGCGCCCCAGGAAGTGGAACAGCGCCCGGCCCAGATCGGCGGACAGCCACCACAGCTGGAGGTCGGCCGGACGGTAGAGGTCGATCGCGATGTCACCCGTACGGATGCGTTCCACGAGTTCGTCCGCGAAGCCGCCGCCGAACAGGTTGACCGTCATCAGCATGGCCTGGCTGATCCACACATAGGTGAGCGCCTGGGACTGGTCGTAGCCGCCGAGGTTGGGGCGCTGGTCCCACAGGGCTATATAGGTGTAGGCCACGATCACGCCGAAAACAGTGTTGGTGAAGACCCCGGCCGCGGTGGCGACCCGGTATGTCGTATAGCGCCGGAAACCACCCGCGGCCACGACTCCGTACAGCCGCACGAACGCCCCCTTACCGCTATGGACACCAAAGCGCGGGAGCCTAGCCCAGTCCCACGGCCCTTCGCGACGGAATTTCCGCGGTGCGGCATGCAAGATGTCCTTACACCCCATATCACCCCATACATTTCGCAAACGCCACGAGATGCAACGGCCGGAGAGACATGAGCGACGACGAGCAGCCGGAGCCCCCGAAGCCCGGACACGAGGCGCCGCAGAAGTGGGCGCCCCGGGATCCCGGCGCCGACGGCCCCGGGCCGGTGCCCACCGCCGCGGCGAACGGCAGCGGCAAGGACAACGGCAAGGGCAAGCGCCCCAAGCGCACCGGATGGCGCCGCTTCGTCCCCCGCTGGCGCGTCGTGCTCGGCATCGTCCTGCTCTTCGCCCTGCTGCTCATCGGCGGCTTCATCACCGGCTACATGCTCGTGTCGATCCCGGCCGCCAACGCCGGGGCCACCGCCCAGTCCAACGTCTTCCTGTACGCCGACGGCACCCAGCTCGCCTCGGACGGCGAGATCAACCGCGAGAACGTACAGCTCTCCCAGGTCCCGCTCACCGTGCAGCGCGCCGTACTGGCCGCCGAGGACCGGGACTTCTACTCCGAGCGGGCCGTCGACCCCAAGGCGATGGTGCGCGCCGCCTGGAACACCCTCACCGGCAAGGGCACCCAGGGCGGCTCCACCATCACCCAGCAGTACGTCAAGAACTACTACCTGGGCCAGGAGCAGACGGTCACCCGCAAGGTGAAGGAGTTCTTCATCGCGATCAAACTCAATCGCGAGGAGACCAAAGAGGACATTCTCGCCGGATATCTGAACACCAGCTACTTCGGCCGCAACGCCTACGGCATCCAGGCCGCCTCCCAGGCGTACTACAGCAAGGACGTCGAGAAGCTCACCACCGCCGAGGGCGCCTACCTCGCCTCGCTGCTCAACTCCCCCAGCGCGTACGACGTGATCGCCCACCCCGAGAACAAGCCGAGGGTGCTGGCACGCTGGAACTACGTGCTCGACGGCATGGTCAAGAAGAAGTGGCTCAGCGCCCCCGAGCGGGCCGCGACCACCTTCCCCGTCCCCGGAAAGGTCAAGCCGCGCGCCGGTCTCGCGGGCCAGCGCGGCTACCTCGTCGAAGCCGTCAAGGACTACCTCACCAGCAACAAGATCATCGAGGAGAACACCCTCGCGACCGGCGGCTACCGCATCACCACCACCATCCAGAAGGACAAGCAGGACGCCTTCGTCAAAGCCGTCGACGACAAGGTCAACTCCAAGCTGAGCCCCGACCGCAAGGCCGACCGCAACGTCCGCGTCGGCGGCGCCTCCATCGACCCGTCGACCGGCAAGGTCCTCGCGATGTACGGAGGCATCGACTACACCAAGCAGTACGTCAACAACGCGACCCGGCACGACTTCCAAGTCGGCTCCACCTTCAAGCCGTTCGTCTTCACGTCGGCCGTCGTCAACGACTCCACCACGCAGGACGGGCGCCCCATCACCCCGAACACCATCTACGACGGCACCAACAAGCGCTATGTGCAGGGCTGGAAGGGCGACCCGTACAACCCCGCCAACGAGGACGACACCTCGTACGGGCCGATCACCGTGCGCACCGCCACCGACAAGTCCGTCAACGCGGTGTACGCGCAGATGGCCGCCGACGTCGGCCCCTCCAAGGTCAGGCAGACCGCGGTCGACCTCGGCATCCCCGCCGACACCCCGGACATGCCCAACGGCCCCTCCATCGCGCTCGGCACCGCGACCGCCAGCGTCCTGGACATGACAGAGGCGTACGCCACGCTCGCCGGCCACGGCCGCCACGGCACGTACACGATGGTCGAATCCGTCACCAAGGACGGCGAGAAGACCGAACTGCCCTCGCAGGACACCAAACAGGCCGTCAGCCGCGAGGCCGCCGACACCACGACGTCGATGCTGCAGAGCGTCGTCGAGGGCGGCACGGGCACGGAAGCCCAGGCGGCGGGCCGGCCCGCCGCCGGCAAGACCGGCACCGCCGAAAAGGACAAGGCCGCCTGGTTCGCGGGTTACACCCCGGACCTGGCCACCGTCGTCGCGCTCATGGGCGCCGACCCCGAAACGGCCGTCCAGCAGCCGCTGTACGGGGCGCTCGGCTTCACCCGCATGAACGGCGGCGGGCCGCCCGCGCAGATCTGGGCCCAGTACACCAAGGGCGCCCTCCGGGGCAGCGAGCCCAAGGACTTCGACCTGGAACTCCAGGACGGCGCAAGTGTCCCGGTCGAACCGCCGCCCCCGAACCCGTCCCCGTCCCAGACCCCCGGCCGCGACCAGGGCCAGACGCAGGGGCAGACACAGGGCCAGAACCAAGGCCAGACCGGCGGCCGCAACCAGGGCCAGACCCAAGGCCAGACTCAAGGCCAGACCCAGGGGCAGACGCAGGGGCAGACCCAAGGCCAGACCCAAGGATCGACGCAGGGCCAGACTCAAGGCCAGACCCAGGGGCAGACGCAAGGATCGACGCAGGGCCAGACCCAGGGCCAGACCCAGGGTGGCGCCACGGACGGAGGCACCAGCACCGCAGGCACCGACAACGGCGGCACGACCACGGGAACGGCCGGCACGACGACGGGCGCGGCCGGCCGGCCGCGGGGTTCGAGAAGCCCGTAAGGCCCGTAAGGCTTTCGGACCCCGTGAAGCCGGAGCGCCTAGTGACCGCTCGTCGCCTTCAGCCCCACCACCGCGACGAGCAGCAGGCACACGAAGAAGATCCGGGCGGCGGTGGCCGGCTCACCGAGCACCACCATGCCGAGCACCGCCGCACCGGCCGCGCCGATGCCGACCCACACGCCGTACGCCGTACCGATGGGCAGCGTCTTGGCGGCCTGCGAGAGCAGCAGCATCGAAGCGACGATCCCCGCGCCGGTCAGCACACTGGGCACGAGCCGGGTGAATCCGTCGGTGTACTTCATCCCGATCGACCAGCCCACTTCGAGCAGACCGGCGACGACGAGCAGGACCCATGCCATGACGGCACCTCCGAAAGACGCGAACACATACGGGGTGCGTCGTCTTGTCCTGACCCGGTACGACGCGTCTCGTCGGGGTCCCACCACGATAGCAAAGGGCATGCAAAAGGGCTGGTGACACCGGTCACCAGCCCTTGGCCCTGGGGTTACAGATACAGCCCGGTGGCGTCCACCGACACCCGCTCGGAGGCGACGGCGTGCAGATCGCGCTCGCGCATCAGCACGTACGCCACGCCCCGCACCTCGACCTCGGCACGGTCCTCGGGGTCGTACAGGACCCGGTCGCCCGGCTCGACGGTGCGCACGTTCTGGCCGACCGCGACCACCTCGGCCCAGGCGAGCCGTTTGCCTACGGCGGCGGTCGCCGGAATGAGGATGCCGCCGCCCGAACGCCGCTCGCCCTCGGGGGAGTCTGACCGGACCAGCACACGGTCGTGCAGCATCCGGATGGGCAGCTTGTCGTGGGTGTTCTCGCTCACGGGGTCGAACTTACCCGCCCCGCCGCCGGGCGTACGCCGAAGGGTCAGGCCCGCCGCTTCTTCGCCGACAGCGCGAGCAGCCCCACCAGGCCCACCGCGACCAGCGCGACCGGCACGATCCGCTCAACCCGGGGCGACCCGTCCTCGGACACGAACTGCGCCTTCACGTCGTTCACCGTACGGTTCACCGCCACGTACGCCCGGCCCGCCGTGTGGTCCACGGCCGAGGCGAACCTGGCCTTCGCATCGCCGACGATCGTGGACGGGTGCAGCCGCACCCCGATCTCGTCGAGGGTCACCGCGAGCTGGTCCCGCCGGCTCTTGATGTCCGCCTCGATCTGCGCAGGGGTCCTGGCATCCGACACTGCGCCGCCTCCGGTGGTCGTATGGGGTCATCCGTCATCCACAGTCTGTCAGCTCCGTCGCCGCTGCACTGTCACAGGCCCCCATTAGGCTCTGTCGTTGTACGCCACACCCTCGGCCTTTCCGGAGGAAACCCATGAGCGAGCGACTTCAGCCCGGCGACACCGCCCCCGCCTTCACCCTGCCCGACGCCGACGGCAACGAGGTCTCGCTCGCCGCACACAAGGGCCGCAAGGTCATCGTCTACTTCTACCCGGCCGCCCTGACGCCCGGCTGCACCAAGCAGGCCTGCGACTTCACGGACAACCTGGAGCTGCTCGCGGGCGCCGGGTACGACGTGATCGGCGTCTCCCCCGACAAGCCGGAGAAGCTGGCGAAGTTCCGCGAGAAGGAGTCCCTGAAGGTCACGCTGGTGGGCGACCCCTCGAAGGAGGTCCTGGAGGCGTACGGCGCGTACGGCGAGAAGAAGCTGTACGGCAAGACGGTCACGGGCGTCATCCGCTCGACAGTGGTCGTGGACGAGGCGGGGAAGGTGGAGCGCGCCCTGTACAACGTGAAGGCGACGGGCCATGTCGCCAAGATCATCAAGGACCTGGGCATCTGAGGCGCCGCCCCGGCGTCGGCCCGCGCAATTCGCCAAGTGGTAAAAGCCGTTCCGCTTTTCGCCAACCGGCCGCCGACCACCAACCACCGGCAGCGGGCCGCGACCAGTAGAGTGGGCGCGGTATGCGCGCCCGTACGCCAAGGGCTGAGCGGCGATCTTTAGGTGGTCGTGTTTGTCGGTTCGAATCCGACCGGGCGCACCAAGTCGGTACGGCGTGGTTTCCCCTGTTGGCAGGGGAAACCACGCCGTTTCCGTATCAGCCCAACAACTCCCGCACCACCGGCACCAGGGCCCGAAACGCCTGGCCCCGGTGGCTGATCGCGTTTTTCTCCTCGGCCGACAGCTCCGCGCACGTGCGCGTCTCGCCGTCCGGCTGGAGGATCGGGTCGTAGCCGAAGCCGCCCGTGCCGGCGGGGATGTGGCGCAGGGTGCCCCGAAGACGGCCCTCCACCACTCGTTCCGTGCCGTCCGGGAGGGCCAGGGCTGCCGCGCAGGCGAAGTGGGCCGCTCGGTGTTCGTCGGTGATGTCGGAGAGCTGGGCCAGGAGGAGGTCCAGGTTCGCCCGGTCGTCGCCGTGGGTGCCGGACCAGCGGGCCGAGAAGATGCCGGGGGCGCCGTTCAGGACGTCGACGCAGAGGCCCGAGTCGTCGGCGACGGCGGGCAGGCCGGTCGCCCGGGCCAGGGCGTGCGCCTTGAGGAGGGCGTTCTCGGCGAAGGTGACGCCGGTCTCCTTGACGTCGGGGATCTCGGGGTACGCGTCGGCGCCCACGAGTTCGTGGGGCAGCCCCGCCGCGGCGAGGATGGCGTGGAGTTCGGTGATTTTGCCGGCGTTGCGGGTGGCGAGGATCAGGCGCGTCATGCTCCCAGTATCGAGGGATCACGACACCCCCCAGCGCCTCACGGCGTGCAGACCTTGCCGATTTCCTTGGCCGCGCTGGTGACGCCGCTGATGTCGGGGGTGTTGTCGCCGTTCTTGATGGCCGTACGGACGTTGCCGACGGCCCTGTTGAGGTCGTCGACGGCCTTGGAGAGGTCGGCGTTGTCCGTCTTGTTCTTCAGGGACGACAGTTCTTTGTCGATGTCGTTGAGCGCCCGGTCGGCCTGGGTGGGGTTGTCCGTGGCGTTGCCCACGGCCTTGCCGAGGTTGTCGACGCTGTTGCCGATGGCGTCCGCGGTCTTGACGCAGTCGATCGCCTTGTCGACCGCACCGCATCCGGCGGTGACAGTGACGGCCAGGGCCGCGGTGGCGACGGCGAGCACGGTTCGGCGCATCGGTCGGGTCCTCCCCAGGGGGCCAGAAGTTACGGACGGGCGCACGGTTGGCCCGTACGCCCGTACTCGTAGTGACGCGGGAAGCGTTCCCCTTGGTTGCTTCTTTACTCTCCGGACACCGCGGCCAGGGCGCGGAGTTGGAGGGCGGCGAGGTCGGCGCAGCCGCCGGTGGCGAGGTCGAGGAGGGCGCCCAGCTCCTTGCGGTCGAAGGGCTCGGCCTCGGCGGTGCCCTGGACCTCGACGAAGCGGCCGTCGCCGGTGCAGACGACGTTCATGTCGGTCTCGGCGCGTACGTCCTCCTCGTAGCAGAGGTCGAGGAGGGGGGTGCCGTCGACGATGCCGACCGAGACGGCGCTGACGGTGCCGGTGAGCGGCTTGCGGCCGTGCTTGACGAGCTTCTTGCCCTGGGCCCAGGTGATGGCGTCGGCGAGGGCCACGTAGGCGCCGGTGATGGCGGCGGTGCGGGTGCCGCCGTCGGCCTGGAGGACGTCGCAGTCCAGGACGATGGTGTTCTCGCCGAGGGCCTTGTAGTCGATGACGGCGCGCAGGGAGCGGCCGATGAGGCGGGAGATCTCGTGGGTGCGGCCGCCGATCTTGCCGCGGACGGATTCGCGGTCGCCGCGGGTGTTGGTGGAGCGGGGCAGCATCGAGTATTCGGCGGTGACCCAGCCTTCGCCGCTGCCCTTGCGCCAGCGGGGGACGCCTTCGGTGACGGAGGCGGTGCAGAAGACTTTGGTGTCGCCGAAGGAGATGAGGACGGAGCCCTCGGCGTGCTTGCTCCATCCGCGTTCGATGGTGATGGGGCGGAGCTGTTCGGGGGTGCGGCCGTCGATACGAGACATGCCCCCGAGCCTAGCTCGTGGCCGGCTCGCTCCTGGGGCTGCGCCCCAGACCCCCCTTCGGCCGCGGGCCGGGGTTTCCATGCGCCCACCCTCCCCCAAGGCCTCAAGGGCCAGGGAGGGACCCCCTACGCCCTGCGGAACGATTGCCCACACGGAGGGGAGGGGGGAGTCGGGAGTGGGAAGGCGGGCCGGGAGGCGCTGCAACCGGGGGCTCCGAGGCCGGTGGGGGCGCGCCCGCGCCCCACGCGGAAGGCTCGCCCCGGGCGAAAGCCTCGCCTCACGCGACAGGCCCCTCCCAGAGAGGGAGGGGCCTGTCGCTTGAGCGGGTTGCTCACATCATGTCTTCGATGTCCGCGGCGATGGGGTCCGCGTCCGTGCCGATGACGACCTGGACGGCCGTGCCCATCTTGACGACGCCGTGGGCGCCGGCGGCCTTGAGGGCGGCCTCGTCGACCTTGCTCGGGTCGATGACCTCGGTGCGCAGGCGCGTGATGCAGCCTTCGACTTCCTCGATGTTCTCGATACCGCCGAGGCCGGCGACGATCTTCTCAGCCTTGCTGGCCATGTGTCTCTCCTGGTTCTTGAAGAACGCTGTGTCGGCCCACGGTAGGTCCGCTTTGTCACGTTAACCCACGTTTGGCCCAGCTATGCGCGCGAGCGCATTGCGCCTGGCCAAGGATGGCGATCACCGGAGCCATGTCCCGCGAGGGGCCCCTCCGGACGATACCGCAACTGGTCTACACCAGTGTGCAACGACCGCCCGAGCGGGCTCGTTCCGCAAGCCTGGAGGTTGCCGATGAGTGCGAGCAGCGCGGCCGCAGTACCGCAGCCCAAGTGGTGGAACGGGCTGTTCCAGGGGCTGCAGAAGATGGGCCGCAGCCTCCAGTTGCCGATCGCCGTGCTGCCCGCGGCGGGCATTCTCAACCGGCTCGGCCAGGACGACGTGTTCGGCAAGACCGGACTCGGCTGGAACGACGTCGCCAAGGTGTTCAACGGCGCGGGCGGCGCCCTGCTCAACGGCGCGCTCGGGCTGCCGATGCTGTTCTGCGTGGGTGTCGCGATCGGCATGGCGAAGAAGGCCGACGGCTCGACCGCGCTCGCGGCGGTGGCCGGATTCCTCGTCTATTACGGGGTGCTCCAGCAGTTCCCGAAGGACTGCGCCGCCGGCGCCAAGCTCGCGGCGGGCGCCTGTGTCGCCAAGGACGGCTCGGCCGTTCTGGCCACGTACCAGAATCCGGGTGTCTTCGGCGGCATCGTGATGGGCCTGCTCACCGCGTACTTCTGGCAGCGCTTCCACCGTACGAAGCTGGTGGACTGGCTCGGGTTCTTCAACGGGCGCCGGCTCGTGCCGATCATCATGGCCGGGGTCGCGATCGTGTTCTCGGTGCTGTGCCTGTGGATCTGGCCGCCGGTCGGTGACGCGCTGACCAGCTTCAGCAAGTGGCTCGTCGACCTGGGCGCGGCCGGTTCGGGCATCTTCGGTGTCGCCAACCGTGCGTTGCTGGTGATCGGCCTGCACCAGTTCCTGAACACCTTCATCTGGTTCCAGTTCGGCGACTTCACCAAGCCGGACGGCGCGGTCGTGCACGGCGACATCCCGCGCTTCCTGGCGGGCGACCCGACGGCAGGCCAGTTCCAGACCGGGTTCTTCCCGATCATGATGTTCGCGCTGCCCGCAGCGGCCCTGGCCATCGCGCACTGCGCCAGGCCGCACCGCCGCAAGGAGGTCGGCGGCATGATGCTGTCCGTCGGCCTGACCTCGTTCGTCACCGGCATCACCGAGCCGATCGAGTACTCCTTCGTCTTCATCGCGCCACTGCTCTACGTGATCCACGCGGTGCTCACCGGCGTTTCCATGGCGGTGAGTTGGGGGCTCGGCATCAAGGACGGCTTCAGCTTCTCCGCCGGGTTGATCGACTACGTCATCAACTGGAGTCTGGCGACGAAACCGTGGCTGATCATTCCGGTGGGTCTGTGCTTCGCCGTCGTCTACTACGTGGTGTTCCGCTTCGCGATCACCAAGTTCAACCTGCCGACGCCGGGGCGGGAGCCGGAGGAGGACGAGCTGGAGAAGGAGAACATCAAGGCGTAGCCCTTCTCCGCACTCCCCGATCTCTGCAATCCCCGTAATCCCCGCAGTCCCCATAATCGCCTGCAGCCCGCAAGGCCCTCGGACCCCCGTCCGGGGGCCTTCGCGCGGTGCACGGCCCGGGCGAGGACTACGGAATGGTCACGGCGGGGAGACGGCACGGAGTCGGTCTTGCCCGTATTGCCGGGTATGGCTCAGGCCACAAAAAACGAAGGTTCCTTATCTATCCCTCACCGTGCTACAACTGGTCTACACCACTCAATGGTGTAGACCACGCGGGCTTGACCGCGTTCCCCCCGAGACGCCGCCGTCCCCCCGTAGTTTCCCATGCCCCCGGGCGGCGCCTTGCCTACTGGAGGATGTTGTGAGTACGGCTAGCGCCGCCCCCGCGGCCGCCAAGAAAAAGGGCGCCGGCGTGATGGCAGTGATGCAGCGCATCGGCCGCAGCCTGATGCTGCCGGTCGCCGTGCTGCCCGCTGCCGCGCTGTTGGTGCGCCTCGGCGACAAGGACATGCTGGGCTCCGCCTCGATGCCGGAGTTCATCAACAAGATCGCCACCTACATGTCCGCCGGTGGTGGCGCGCTCCTGGACAACATGGCGCTGCTGTTCGCCGTCGGTATCGCGATCGGCTACGCCAAGAAGTCCGACGGCTCCACCGCACTGGCCGCGGTCACCGGGTACCTGGTCTTCAAGAACGTGCTCGGCACGTTCACCGACTCCAACCTCCCCAAGGTCGCCAAGGCGGTCGACGGCAAGGTGGTCATGGTCGACGCCCCGGTCGACGCGAAGGTCCTCGGCGGCGTGGTCATGGGCCTGGTCGTGGCCCTGCTCTACCAGAAGTTCTACCGGACCAAGCTCCCCGAGTGGGCGGGCTTCTTCGGCGGCCGCCGCCTCGTCCCGATCCTGTCGGCCTTCGCGGGCCTGGCCATCGGCATCGTCTTCGGCCTGATCTGGCCGGTCCTCGGCACGGGTCTGCACAACTTCGGTGAGTGGCTGGTCGGTTCGGGCGCGGTCGGCGCGGGCATCTTCGGTGTCGCCAACCGCGGCCTGATCGCCGTCGGCATGCACCACCTGCTGAACTCCTTCCCGTGGTTCCAGGCCGGCGAGTACCAGGGCAAGAGCGGCGACATCGCCCGCTTCCTGGCCGGTGACCCGAGCGCCGGGCAGTTCATGACCGGCTTCTTCCCGATCATGATGTTCGCCCTTCCGGCCGCGTGCCTGGCGATCGTCCACTGTGCCCGCCCCGAGCGCCGCAAGGTCGTCGGCGGCATGATGTTCTCGCTGGCGCTGACCTCGTTCGTCACCGGTGTCACCGAGCCGATCGAGTTCACGTTCATGTTCATCGCCCCGGTGCTGTACGCGATCCACGCGGTCCTGACCGGCGTCTCCATGGCGCTGACCTGGGCGCTCGGCATGAAGGACGGCTTCGGCTTCTCCGCCGGCGCGATCGACTACCTGCTGAACCTCGGCAAGGCCACCAACCCGCTGGGTCTGGCGGTCGTCGGCGTCTGCTTCGCGGTGGTCTACTACGTGGTCTTCCGCTTCGCGATCACCAAGTTCAACATCCCGACGCCGGGCCGCGAGTCCGACGAGGAGCTCGCCGAGCTCCAGAAGGCCGAGGCCAAGTAGGCCCCGGCCGGTCCGACCGGCGAAGGCCCCGGAACCCTGAGGGTTCCGGGGCCTTCGCGCGTCCGGGGCTCAGAGCTCGTACGCCGCGCCCGGCGCCGCCAGTTCCGTCGGGCCGGAGTAGACCGCTCGGGCGTCCGCCAGGTTGACCTCGCCGTCCGTCCACGGCGGGATGTGGGTGAGGACCAGGCGGCCCGCCCCGGCGCGCGCCGCGCTCTGGCCCGCCTCGCGGCCGTTGAGGTGCAGCGCCGGGATGTCCTCCTTGCCGTAGGTGAAGGAGGCCTCGCACAGGAACAGGTCGGCGCCCTCGGCCAGTTCGTCGAGGGCGGTGCAGACCCCGGTGTCGCCGGAGTAGACCAGCGTGCTGCCGCCGTGCTCGATGCGGATGCCGTACGCCTCGACGGGGTGGCACACCCGCTCCGTACGCACCGAGAAGGGGCCGATGTCGAAGGTGCCCGGCTTCAGGGTGTGGAAGTCGAAGACCTCGCTCATCGAGGACGCGGAGGGCGTGTCCGCGTACGCCGTGGTCAGGCGCTGCTCGGCGCCCTCCGGCGCGTACACCGGCATCGGCGCGCAGCGGCCGCCCTCGTGGCGGTAGTAGCGGGCGACGAAGTAGCCGCACATGTCGATGCAGTGGTCGGCGTGCAGATGCGACAGGAAGATCGCGTCGAGGTCGTACAGACCGATGTGGCGCTGCAGCTCACCGAGGGCTCCGTTGCCCATGTCGAGGAGCAGCCGGAAGCCGTCTGCCTCGACGAGGTAGCTGGAGCAGGCCGATTCCGCGGACGGGAACGACCCGGAACAGCCGACGACGGTGAGCTTCATGGAGCGTGGACCTCCGGAACAGCTGGGCCGGGCGAAGCCTGTCGTTGAGGGGCGGACGAGGCAGGCGGGGCGGCCGCGGGGAAGGGCTGCGGTGCGTCGAGCGTAAGGCGCCACAAGGCCCCTCGCTCCTTCGGAGCGGGCCGTTGTGGGGGAACTCACCTGCGCTGTCACCGGTTCGGATGGTGTTGGTACGGAGCGCGCGCGGTGGGTGGTGCGCCGGTAACGTCTGGGATATGGACACGTCGTGGTGGCTGGCGCTGGGGGCCGTGGTGGCTCTCGCGTTGGTCGCGGCCGCCATGGACGGGCGCGGGCGTTCGGCGCGCAGGCCCGGTGGGCGGACCCGGCCGCCGGGCCGCCCGGCGGGGACGGGCCGGGGTGCGGGGCGGCCGCCGAAGGCCGGGGAGATCTGGTGGGCCGAGGTGCCCTACGAGGATGTTCCGGGCGGCAAGGACCGTCCGTGTCTGGTGCTGCGGGTGCGGGGCGACGCGGCGACCGTCGCGAAGATCACCAGCAAGTACCACGACGAGCGGGCCGGGGTCATTCCGCTGCCGCCCGGCACGGTGGCCGACGCGCACGGACGGCCCAGCTTCCTGGAGACCGACGAGCTGCGCGAGGTCGGGGTGTGGGCGTTCCGCCGCCGGGTGGGCGTGGTGGACCCAGCCCTGTGGGACCAGGTCCGCCACCTGGCGGGGTGACGCGCCCCGGTCCCGTACAGGGAGTGCCTCACGCCCAGAGCTGGCCGTGCAGGGTCTCGATCGCCGCCTCGGTCGTCGGCGCGGTGTAGACGCCGGTCGACAGGTACTTCCAGCCGCCGTCGGCGACGACGAAGACGATGTCGGCGGGGGTGCCCGCCTTGACGGCCTTCTTGCCGACGCCGATCGCGGCGTGCAGCGCGGCGCCCGTGGAGACGCCCGCGAAGATGCCCTCCTCCTGGAGGAGCTCGCGGGTGCGGGTCACCGCGTCGGCCGAGCCGACCGAGAAGCGGGTGGTCAGCACGGAGGCGTCGTACAGCTCGGGCACGAAGCCCTCGTCGAGGTTGCGCAGGCCGTAGACCAGGTCGTCGTAGCGGGGTTCGGCGGCGACGATCTGGATGCCGGGGACGTTCTCGCGCAGGTAGCGGCCAACGCCCATCAGCGTTCCGGTGGTGCCGAGACCTGCCACGAAGTGGGTGATGGAGGGCAGGTCGGTGAGGATCTCCGGGCCGGTCGTGGCGTAGTGGGCGCCCGCGTTGTCCGGGTTTCCGTACTGGTAGAGCATCACCCAGGACGGGTTCTGCCCGGCCAGCTCCTTGGCGACCCGTACGGCCGTGTTGGAGCCGCCCGCCGCCGGGGACGAGACGATCTCCGCGCCCCACATCGCGAGCAGGTCGCGGCGCTCCTGGGAGGTGTTCTCCGGCATCACGCACACGATGCGGTAGCCCTTGAGCTTCGCGGCCATCGCGAGCGAGATGCCGGTGTTGCCGCTGGTGGGTTCGAGAATGGTGCAGCCCGGCGTCAACCGGCCGTCCTTCTCGGCCTGTTCGACCATGTGGAGAGCCGGCCGGTCCTTGATCGAACCGGTCGGGTTGCGGTCCTCCAGCTTGGCCCAGATCCGTACGTCGTCCGAGGGGGACAGGCGCGGGAGGCGGACCAGCGGGGTGTTGCCGACCGCAGCGAGCGGGGAGTCGTAGCGCATGTCAGACAGAGCCGCCCGCAACAGCGGGCAGGATCGTGACGTTGTCGCCGTCGGCGAGCGCGGTGTTGATGCCGTCGAGGAAGCGGACGTCCTCGTCGTTGAGGTACACGTTCACGAAGCGGCGCAGGTTGTCGCCGTCGACGATGCGCTCGCGGATGCCGGTGTGCCGGGCGTCGAGGTCGTTGAGCAGGTCGGCGAGGGTGGCGCCGCTGCCCTCGACGGCCTTGGCGCCGTCGGTGTAGGTGCGGAGGATGGTCGGGATGCGGACCTCGATGGCCATGGCGTGGGCTCCTGATCGGAAGGGAGAGGCAGGTGGGCGCGGGTCGGGCTCGGGTCCGCGCGCCGCGCGCCGTCGGGCGTGCGGTGGTGCGTTCGGTGCGTTGACGCGGGGGTGCGCGGCGTCAGACGGCGGCTGCGCGGGCCGTACAGATCGCGCTGGCGAGACGGCACAGGTCGACGTGCAGCCGCGCCACGAGCAGCAGGGCGGGGCCGCTGCTCGGCATCTTGTCGCTCACGTCGTTCGAAACCATGGGGGCATCGTATAGATTCCCGGTCCGCTTCCCGGAATGTGATCTCGCATCCTGGACGGATTCCGCTCAGGATGCGGTCAGGGTGAGGTCAGGTGGTTGTCGTGACCCGTGCGGGTGGCAGGTAGACGACGGTGGGCGCGCCGGTGACGGGGTGGCGGCTCACCTCGGCGTTCACTCCGTACACCTCGCGCAGGAGCTCGGCGGTGAGGACGTCGGCGGGCGGGCCCGCGGCGACGATGCGGCCGCCGGCCAGGACGCAGATGCGGTCGCAGTAGTACGCGGCGAGGTTCAGGTCGTGCAGGGCGAGCAGGCTGACCGTGCCCAACTCCCTTACCAGGGACAGGACTTCGAGCTGATAGCGGATGTCGAGGTGGTTGGTCGGCTCGTCCAGGACGACGACGTCCGGCTGCTGCACGAGAGCCCGGGCGACCAGCGCGCGCTGGCGTTCGCCGCCGGAGAGGGAGGGGAAGGGGCGGGCGGCGAGGTCCGCGATGCCGACGCGGGCGAGCGCCTCGCGTACGAGGGTGTCGTCGGCAGCGGTGTCGGCCTCCCAGAAGCGGCGGTGCGGGGAGCGGCCCATGGCGACGATCTCGCGGACGGTCAGCTCGATGCCGCCGGCGTCGGCGTCCTGCGGGACGGTCGCGATGCGGCGGGCGCGGGCCTTGGCCGGCAGGGCGTGCAGGTCGGCGCCGTCGAGCAGGGCGCGGCCTGCGGTCGGGCGCAGGGTTGCGTAGATACAGCGCAGCAGGGTCGTCTTGCCGCTGCCGTTGGGGCCGACCAGGGCGACGGTCTCGCCGTCGGCGGCGTGCAGGGTGATGTCGTGCAGCAGGGTGCGGCCCTGGGGTGTGGTGTACGAGAGGGACTCGGTGCACAGGGTCGTCATGCGGGACTGCCTTCCGCGCCGGCCCGGCGGCCGCGCAGCATCCAGAGGAAGAACGGGCCGCCGGTGAGGGCGGTGAGGACGCCGACGGGGATGTCCTGCGGGGCGGCTGCGGTGCGGGCCGCGAGGTCGGCGAGCACGAGGAAGCCGGCGCCGCCGAGGGCCGCGACGGGGAGCAGGGTGCGGTGGGCGGCGCCTACGGCCATGCGGGCGGCGTGCGGAACCATCAGGCCGACGAAGCCGATGGCTCCGCTGTACGCGACGAGGATGCCGGTGAGCAGGGAGGCGAGCACGAACACGGCCGCCCGGAAGCGGCCGGTGTCGAGGCCGAGCACGGTGGCGCCCTCCTCGCCGACGAGGAGCAGGTCCAGGGGGCGGGCCAGGGCGATCAGGACGAGGGTGCCGAGGGTGAGGGCCGTGGCGGGCAGGGCGAGCATGTCCCAGCGGGCGCCGCCGAGTCCGCCGAGCGTCCAGTGCAGGACTTCCTGTACGTGATCGGCACTGGCCGAGGTGACCAGGATCAGGCTGGTCAGCGCGGACAGGACGTACGAGACGGCGACCCCGGCGAGGACCAGGCGGCCGCCCGTCATGGAGCCGCCGCGCCCGGCCAGGGCGTAGACGAGGACCAGGGCTGCGAGCGCCCCCGCGAAGGCGGCGGCGGGCAGCGCGACGGTGGTGGCCACCCCGGCCCCCACCCCGAGCACGATCACGGCGACGGCCCCGGCGGAGGCCCCGCTGGACACCCCGAGCAGAAAGGGGTCGGCGAGGGGGTTGCGCACGAGAGCCTGCAACACGGTCCCGATGACGGCGAGCCCGGCCCCGGTGACGGCCCCGAGCACGACGCGGGGCAGCCGCACGTCGAGCACGATGGTCCGGTACGGGCCCGGCTCCGCCGAACCGGTGACGATCCCAAGGACCTGGTGGGCCGGTATCCGCACCGACCCGAGCGCGAGCCCCGCCCCGGCGGCAGCGACCAGCACGGCTGCGAGCACCCCGATGACGAGCGGGTACCGCCAACGCGGGGTCACCAGCGGGTCCCGTCCGAGCCGCGCGGGGCCACCCCAGGCGCCCCCGGAGGCCCCCCATCCCCCGGCCAAAACCCGTTCTCCCACCCGTACCACCCGTGCGGGCGGGAGGGAGGGTGCGGCCCTTCCCTCCGTCCACCGAGCGCCGTCGGCGACTGCGGACCGTGGACAGAGCCGACCACCGGCCGCCACCGCCGGCCGCCCGGGCGAGAGGCCGGGCCCGTCGCAGGCCGAGGGCACAGGCCTCCCCGGCGCCGCTCCGGCCAGGTCTGCGAGCGGGCGCTCACTCCCCCGCCCCCGCACGGAGCTGGGCCGCCAGCTTTGTCACTGCGTCCGGGGCTCTGACCCCTGTCACCATGTCGGACAGAGGGAGAACGGCAAAGCGGTTGTTCTTGACGGCCGGGACGGACGCCAGTGCCGGGTCGTCGCGCAGGCGTTGCTTCTTCGCTTCCACGCTCGTACCGCCGTAGTCCAGGATCAGGATCGTCTCCGGCGCGCGGGCCACCACGTTTTCCCAGCTCGCGTCGCCGAAGGACTTGTCCTTGAGGTCGGCCGCGAAGACGTTGCGGCCGCCCGCCCGCGTCACGATGTCGTTGCCTATTCCCTTGCCGCCCACCGTGAACGCCGTCTTGTCCCCGCTGTCGTAGACGAAGACCGGGACGGGAGCCGCACCCTTCCGGGCCGCCTGCGTCCTCGCGTTCGTGGCCTCGGCCGACTTCACCCACGACTCCGCCCGCTCCGGCACGCCGAACGTCCGGCCCACCTCGCGGACCTCCTCGTACACCTCGTTCATCGTCGTCGCCGCGCCCTTGGGGCAGTTCTCCACGTTCAGGCGGGACTTGATGCCGCTCTTGGCCAGGGCCTCGCGGCCCCGGCCCTCGTTCGCCGCGAAGGCGGATGCGTAGCCGCCGTAGACGTAGTCGGGAGCAGCCGACAGGAGCTTTTCGTAGGAGGGGTATTCCTTGGCCAGCACCGGGACCGAGCCGTACGCCGACTCGTATTTCGGGAGGATCCTGTCGTCCAGGTAGGCCGTCCCCACCAGGGACTTGGCGAGGCCCAGCTCCAGCATCACCTCCGTGGCGTGCTGGTTCATCGTCACCGCTCGCTTCGGCGGGGCGGTGAAGGTCGTCGTCACACCGCAGTTGGTGACCTTGTACGGGAAGCCGGGGGCCGAGCCGCCCCGGGCCTCGGGCCGTGCCTGCGTCGTACAGGCGGCCAGCGGGAACAGCAGGGCGGCGGCCAGGGCCGCGCGGCGCCAGAGCATGGCTGAGCTCCTCCAAGGGGATTTCCACGTCCCCTGTCGTCGGGAGAAGGCGGCAGGTCAGTTCCTGGCTTCCGGCCCCGCGGGTTTCCCGCGGTGCCGGTCACAGTGGCGGGACCGTGCCGGATTCACACCGGCTTCCTGGGTCCTGCCGCCCGAATATTCGAGATTGCACGTAGATGGTACGGGTCGACCCGTAAGGGTCAGTACGCCTCTACCACCTTCACGTCTTCCTCCGTGATCACGCCGTCCACGATCCGGTACGAGCGGAACTGGAACTCCCCCGCCCCGTCCGTGTCCGCCGTCGACACCAGGACGTAGTGCGCGCCGGGCTCGTTCGCGTACGTCACGTCCGTGCGGGACGGGTAAGCCTCCGTGGCGGTGTGGGAGTGGTAGACGATCACCGGCTCCTCGTCGCGGTCGTCCATCTCGCGGTACAGCTTCAGCAGGTCCTGCGAGTCGAACTCGTAGAACGTGGGCGAGCGGGCCGCGTTCAGCATCGGGATGAAGCGCTCGGCGCGGCCGGTGCCCGCCGGGCCCGCGACCACACCGCACGCCTCGTCGGGGTGGTCGGCGCGGGCGTGCGCGACGAGCTGGTCGTACAGGGCCTGGGTGATGGTCAGCATGTCGGCAAGGATAAGCAGACGGGCCGGTCCGTATCGATAGTCGATACGTACCGGCCCGAATACTGAGAATCAGCAGGTCAGAGGATCAAGAGCGCTTCGCGAACGCCTTGTTCTCCGGGTTCTTGGCCTTCAGGACCAGGTAGGAGACGCCCAGGATCAGGCCCCACAGCGGCGCGCAGTACAGCGAGACGCGGGAGTCCTTGTCGATGCCCATCATCACGATGACCATGAAGATGAAGATCAGCGCGAACCAGCTGGTGTACGGGGCGCCGGGGGCGCGGAAGCTGGACTGCGGCAAGGCGCCGGTGTCCGCCAGGCGGCGGTAGCGGATCTGGCAGACCAGGATCATGATCCAGGCCCACATGCCGGAGATCGTGGCGAAGGAGACCACGTAGTCGAAGGCCTTGCCGGGCGCCACGTAGTTGATCCACACGCCGACCAGCATGAGCGCCGCGGAGACCGTGGTGCCGACCAGCGGGGTGCCGCTCTTGGTGAGCTTGGTGAAGACCTTCGGGCCCTGGCCGTTGAGCGCGAGGTCGCGCAGCATGCGGCCGGTGGAGTACATGCCCGAGTTGCAGGAGGAGAGCGCGGCGGTCAGCACGACGAAGTTGACGATGGCGGCGCCGACGCCGAGGCCCATCTTCTCGAAGGCGGCGACGAAGGGGCTGACGCCCGGCTGGAACTCGTGCCACGGGACGACCGAGAGGATCATGATCAGGGCGCCGATGTAGAAGACGGCGATGCGCCACGGCACGGTGTTGATGGCCTTGGGCAGGGTCTTCTCGGGGTCCTTGGACTCGCCCGCGGTCACGCCGACCAGTTCGACGGCGAGGAAGGCGAACATGACGATCTGCAGGGTCATCAGCGTGCCGCCGATGCCCTTGGGGAAGAACCCGCCGTCGTTCCAGAGGTTGGCGACGGTGGCGGTGTCCGCGGCGTCGGAGAAGCCGACGGTGAGGATGCCGGCGCAGATCAGGATCATGCCGACGATGGCGGTCACCTTGACCATGGAGAACCAGAACTCCAGCTCGCCGAAGAGCTTCACGGAGATGAGGTTCACGGCGTACAGGATGAGCGTGAAGACCAGCGCGTACAGCCATTGCGGGACGCTGCTGTGGGTCCAGAAGGCCATGTACTGGGCGGCCGCGGTGACTTCGGTGATGCCGGTGACGACCCAGAAGAGCCAGTACGTCCAGCCGGTGACGAAGCCCCAGAACGGGCCGACGAACTCCCGGGCGTACTCCGAGAAGGAGCCCGACACCGGGCGGTACATGAGCAGCTCGCCGAGGGCGCGCATGATGAAGAAGATGACCAGGCCGGCGATGGCGTAGGCCAGGATGAGGCTGGGGCCGGCCTTCGAGATGGCCTTGCCCGCGCCCAGGAAGAGGCCGGTGCCGATGGCACCGCCGATCGCGATCATCTGGATCTGCCGGGCCCCGAGGCCCCGCTGATATCCCTCGCCCGAGCCTTCGCTCGTGCTGTGGGCGGTCCCCGCGGCCTCATTGCCGGCAGGACGGTCGTCGTGCTTGTCGACCTGCGCTGAGGTCATGGTGGTGCGCCTTTCTCCATGCTGACCCGCCCGCCTCGGTCACGAAGCGACGGATCAGGTCCTGATCCCCCCGGATGTGGATGGAGTGCCACCGGCGGTCAGCCGGTTAAAGCGCCCCCGGGGACATGGGTGGCGTCCCCGGGTGGTCGTGAAGATTTATCACGGCCTTATGGGTGATCCATATCGGCCACTGTGGCGCACAGCACAGGAAGAAGCGGACAAAAGTCCCTCGACGTGACAAAGGAGGTCGATGTGGTGATGGGATCGTTATACGGATTTGAGCGTCCGCTGAGCGAACGGCCATCTCCCGGTCGACCGGTCAGGGCATGAGTGTCTCGATGAGTGTTTCCTGCAGCACACCCAGCCACAAATAAGCCATCACCATCGGCTTGCGCGGATCGTCGTCCGGCAGCCGGTACAGCTCTTCGCTCTCCTCCTCGTCGGTGATGTCGAGGCGGGTGCCGATGGTCAGGCGCAGGTCGTTGAGCGCGCCCAGCCAGTGCTGCGAATCCTCGGCGGTCAGCTTGAGGACGGCTCCGCCGTCGCCCTTGGGGCTCAGCGCGTCGAGGCCGTGCACGACCGCGAGGGCGTCGGTGCGCTTGCGGGCGCGCAGGTCGTTCTCGGTGAAGCGCCTGAACTCGGCTGATTTGGCCCGCAGTTCGTCGCTCTCCTCGCTCGCGTACGCCTCGGGGAAGAGGCGGGCGAGCGCGGGGTCGGCGGGCGGCTCGCTCGGGCCCTCGGCGAACAGGGCGGCCAGCGGGTCCGCGTCCTCGGCCGGTTCGTCGCCGGGCCCGATGAGTTCGAGCAGCTGGACGGCGAGCGAGCGCAGGATGGCGATCTCGACCTCGTCGAGTGCGACGGCGGCGCCGCCGCGGGGCAGGGCCTCGAAGTGACCGGCCATCAGCCGCGGTCCTGGGTGAGCGTCGCCCAGAGCCCGTAGCCGTGCATCGCCTGCACGTCGCGCTCCATCTCCTCGCGGCTGCCGCTGGAGACCACGGCCCGTCCCTTCTGGTGCACGTCGAGCATCAGCTTGTGGGCCTTGTCCTTCGAGTAGCCGAAGTAGGACTGGAAGACGTACTGCACATAACTCATCAGGTTGACGGGGTCGTTGTGCACGAGCGTCACCCAGGGCACATCGGGTTCGGCGACGGGCCGGCTCGACTCCGCCGACTCGGGGCGTTCGATCTCTACGGGGGCAACACTCACGGCTCTGGGCGACCTTCGTCTCTTCTGCCAGTGGTCCGGGGGCGCCCCCCGGAAAACACAGCCACGGCCTCCATGCTGCCACCCGGGACGGGTCATCGCACAAACGGGCCCCTAGAAATCGTCAGAGTGACGAGTATTCGGGGTAGCATCCCCCACATGCCCCCTCTTTCGGGGGCGATCCCCGGAACCCCGGCCGGCGTGTGCCCGGCCCGGACGAAAGTGCGAGGTAGCTCGCTGTGAATGCTGCGGACCTTGGGCTGCCGGTGGACGTGCCGTCGACCGCGCTCTTCACCGACCAGTACGAGTTCACGATGCTCCAGGCCGCTCTGAAGGCCGGCACGGCCGGGCGGCGCTCGGTCTTCGAGGTCTTCACCCGCCGCCTGCCCGAGGGCCGCCGGTACGGCGTGGTCGGCGGCACCGGGCGCGTCCTGGACGCCGTCGAGAACTTCCGCTTCGACGCGGGCGTGCTCGGCTTCCTGCGCGAGAACAGAATCGTGGACGAGCCCACCCTGCACTGGCTCTCCTCGTACCGCTTCAGCGGCGACATCTGGGGCTACCCCGAGGGCGAGGTCTACTTCCCGGGCTCGCCGATCCTGCGCGTCGAGGGCTCCTTCGCCGAGTGCGTGCTGCTCGAAACCGTGATCCTGTCGATCCTCAACCACGACTCGGCGATCGCGGCGGCGGCCTCGCGGATGTCGGCCGCGGCCGGCGGGCGCCCGCTCATCGAGATGGGCGCGCGCCGCACCCACGAGCTGTCCGCGGTGGCTTCCTCGCGGGCCGCCTACGTCGGCGGCTTCAGCTCCACCTCGGACCTGGCGGCCGGCTTCCGCTACGGCATCCCGACCGTCGGCACCAGCGCGCACGCCTTCACCCTGCTCCACGACAGCGAGCGGGACGCCTTCCGGGCCCAGGTCGACTCGCTCGGCCGCGGCACGACCCTCCTGGTCGACACGTACGACGTCGCCGAGGCCGTCCGCACCGCCGTCGAGATCGCCGGGCCCGAGCTCGGCGCGGTCCGCATCGACTCCGGCGACCTGCTCCTGGTCGCCCACCGGGTGCGCCAGCAGCTCGACGAGCTGGGCGCCGTCAACACCAAGATCGTGGTCACCTCCGACCTCGACGAGTACGCCATCGCCTCGCTGGCCGCCGCCCCCGTGGACGCGTACGGGGTCGGCACCCAGCTGGTCACCGGCTCCGGGCACCCGACCTGCTCGATGGTCTACAAGCTCGTCGCCCGCGCCCAGTCCGCCGACCCGAAGGCCCCGCTGATCCCCGTCGCCAAGAAGTCGCTCGGCGCGAAGACCTCGATCGGCGGCCGCAAGTGGGCCGCGCGCCGCTCGGACGCGTACGGGATCGCCGAGGCCGAGGTCATCGGCACCGGTGCGGTACCGACCGCGCTCGCCGACCGCCTGCTCCTGGTCGAGCTGGTCAAGGGCGGCTCGGTGGTGGCCCGCGAGCCGCTGGAGAGCGCCCGCGAGCGGCACATCGACGCGCTGGCCGCGCTGCCGATGTCCGCGAGCCAGCTCTCGCGCGGCGAGCCGGTCATCCCGACCGAGTACGTCTGAGCCGCACGTCCGCGCCCGACGGCTCCCGCGTGCGGCAGGGATTCCGCCCCCGTTTGCCCCCTGCCGCGCGCCGAACGAAGTCTCTACGCTCAAAGAACAGCCCCCAGACCCCGGGCCCGCAGACCGAAGGACAGCCGACATGCACCGCGCCTTGATCGTCGTGGACGTCCAGAACGACTTCTGCGAGGGCGGCTCCCTCGCGGTCGCGGGCGGCTCGGACGTCGCCGCCGCGATCACCGACCTGGTGGGCCAGGCGGCCGGGTCCGCCTACCGCCACGTGGTGGCGACCCGTGACCACCACATCGACCCGGGCGCGCACTTCTCGGACGCCCCCGACTTCGAGCACTCCTGGCCCGCGCACTGCGTCGCCGGCACGGAGGGCGTGGGCTTCCATCCCAACTTCGCGCCGGCGGTCGCCTGCGGGGCGATCGACGCGGTCTTCGACAAGGGCGCGTACGCCGCCGCGTACAGCGGTTTCGAGGGGCTCGACGAGAACGGCGTCTCGCTGGCCGACTGGCTGCGGGCCCGCCAGGTCACCGAGGTGGACGTGGTGGGCATCGCCACGGACCACTGTGTGCGGGCGACCGCCCTGGACGCGGTGCGGGCCGGGTTCGCCACGCATGTGCTGCTCGACCTGACGGCGGGGGTGGCGGAGCACACCACCTCGCTGGCGCTTGAGGAGATGCGGGCGGCCGGGGTCGAGCTGTCGGGCAAGCCCGTGGTGTAGGCCTACCGCAGCAGGGCGCGTATCGGGTGCCAGAGCTCTTCCGTCGTCTCCGGGGCCGTGCGCCACAGCAGGCCGTCCGGATGGTGCAGGACGGCGGTGATCTCGTCCAGCGTGGGCGGCTCGGTCTGGCCGCGCAGATAGACCGCCCGCAGACCGAGGTTCCGCAGCCTGGTCAGGGCGCGGGCTCGGTTGACGGCGTGCACCAGGACGCGCACGTTCGTGCCGGGTGCGGCCGGGTTCGGCAGCGTGAGCGCGACGACCACGCTGCCCCCTGGCAGCTTGCAATAACCTCCGCCGGGCATGCCGGACCACTCCCCCTGTAAGACGACGCGTTGGACCCGCTGTCAATAAGGACTCGTAGGACGCACCTAAACACGATCGGCCGCCGCCCCGCTAGAGGGCGACGGCCGATCATGGTTTGAACTGCGGTTTTTAGAATTACTTGATCGAGGAGCCGACCTTCACGGTGACCGTCGAGCCGTCCAGCGGCTGGTTGACGATCGAGATCCGGGTCTTGGTGTCAGGAACCTTGACGCTCCCGGTCGGGTTCTCGGCGTACCAGTAGGTGCCGTGGTGGTCGTCGAAGATCGGCACGCCCATCTGCGAGTTGATCTTCGTGGCGACGTCCGCCTTGTGCAGCGTGAAGCTGTCCGTCGGGTACCAGCTGAAGGGCGCGTCGAAGGGCTGGACCTTGTTGCGGAGCAGCGTGCCGTCGGCCCACTTGAGGGGCTTGGCGTGCGCGTCGATCGGCAGGATCAGACCCTGGCCCGGGTGGGCCGAGACGTTGTTGTCCTTCTGCGAGGTGTCCCAGAGCCAGATGAGCAGGCCCTTCTGGTACGGGTAGTGCTCGACCCAGCTCGGGCGGGTGCCCGAGAAGCCGAAGTTGTACGGGCCGGTCTTGAGGGTCTGGTCGAACGAGACGTACTGGCGGTTCTCCGCGATGTAGTACTGCGGGTAGTCGTTGGTGAACGACTCGCCGATGCGGGTGAAGTTCTTCGCCGTCCAGCCGTTGTCGTCGCCCTCGGCGCCGTCCGTCACGACGGCCGCGCCGTCCGCGGTGACGGTGATCGCGTCGGCGGTGAAGCCCTTGCCGCCCGCGCCGCCGTCCGTCTGGTAGCGGAAGCGGAGCTGGATCTTCTGGCCCGCGTACTTGTCGAGCGGGAACGACAGCTTCTTGTACGCGCCCGAGGCGTCGGTCAGGGCCGGCTTGTTGCTGGAGTCGCGGGTGATGGCCTTGCCGTCGGCGGTGCCGTCGATCGCGGTCCAGGTGGCGCCGTTGTCCGTGGAGACCTCGGTGTACAGGAAGTCGTAGTCCTTCTCGATGTCCCACCAGCCCGAAAGGTCCAGGGACGCCTTGGACTTGCCGGTCAGGTCGAGGCTGCGGGTCAGGTTGTTGTTGAGGTTGTCACCCATGCCGCTCCACCACTGCTTGGAGCCCTCGGCGGGCTTCACGACGGTGGTGGTGACTTCCTTCTTGGGCAGCTCGACGACCAGCGCCTGCTTGTCCTTGGTGTTGTACTCGGAGACGCCCAGCTTGACCGTCTTGTCCGTACCGGCCTTCACCGTCTCGGCGTTGAGCCAGCCGAGCTGGAGCTTGTCCCAGGCGGTCATGTCGCCGGGCAGGTCCCCGATGGAGTCCTTGCCGGTGCCGAGCCAGGAGCCCGCCGACATCAGCGACCAGAAACCGACCGAGTTCTCGGCGGTGTTGGTGGTGTCGTAGAGGTCCGGCAGACCGAGGTCGTGGCCGTACTCGTGGGCGAAGACGCCGAGGCCGCCGTTCTCCGGCTGCATCGTGTAGTCGCCGACCCACATCCCGGTGTCACCGATCTGCGTGCCGCCGGCCTTGTTGTTCGCCGGGCCGGTCTTGCCGGCGTCCGTGCCGTACGCGTACCAGCGGTGCGCCCACAGGGCGTTGGTGCCCTGGGCACCGCCGCCCGCCGACTCGTCCTCGCCGGCGTGCACGATCTGGAAGTGGTCGATGTAGCCGTCGGGCTCGTTGAAGTTGCCGTTGTTGTTGTAGTCGTTGCGGTCCCACTGGTCGTACTGACTCAGGGTCGCCTTGATCTGCGCGTCCGTCTGGCCCTTGGCCTTCTGGTCGGCGACCCAGGCGTTGACGCCGTCACGGACGGCGTCCCACACGTTGGCGCAGTTGGTCTGGCCGCAGTAGTTGGAGCCGTAACGGGCCTCGTTGTACGGGATTTTGACCCAGTCGCTGACCTGGCCGTCGACCGAGTAGCGCCCCGAGGAGGTCTTCTCGTAGTACGTCTTCAGCGAGTTGACGCCCTGGCCCGTACCGAAGTACAGGTCCTGGTAGTGCTTCTGGTTGTAGTCGGCCTGCCAGGCCGTGGAGTTGTCCTTCGCCCGGTCGGGCTTGGCTATCTGGTTGTGCACCGGGCCGGGGGTGCCGCCGTACTTGGGCTGCGGCGGCTTGGGGCCGTCGGGGCCGTCCGGGTCGTACATCGTGGTGTTGTCGACCTGGTCGCCGAAGTCCACCAGGATCGTGAAAATCTTGTCGGTCTTCTGCCGGCCGAGCTCGACGTACTTGTTGTCGTCGAGCTTGACGACGTCGGAGCCGTCCTTCTTCTCGACCTTCTTCTTGCCGGAGATGACCTGCTCCAGCGCCGCCTGGCGCTGCTGGGCCTGCTGGTCGCTGAACGGGCCCTTGAGGTTGTGCTCCTGACCCTTGGCCGTGGACGGGTCTTGGCGGACGACGGGTGCCGGAGCCTTCGAGTCCGCCTGGGCCGTGGCGTATGCCGAGCCCGTGGCGCCGGCCGTGGCGAGGGCCACGAGCACGGCAGCGGCTCTTGCCGCCTTCCTGCTGCTGGTCACTTGATGTTTTCCTCCCCCGCGGCCGGCAGGAACCGGGGGGTGAGGGGCTGGTTCCGGTGCGCGACACGCGTCTCAAGTGACGACATTGGACCGGAGTTGCCAAAGAAAAGACAGATCTTGACTTGTTCGTGCCAAGTACATTATGCAGAAGGCCAGTTCCGCTATCCGAACGTGACAGTTGTGCTAACAGACCGGGACAACCGGTGCGCATGTCTCACCATTCGGACGGCGCCACTTCGTCGAATGACTCCGTGCGCCCCCTGTGCACCGGCACCGTGGGTTAGGTCACGCTTACCAACAGTTCCGCTCGGGCATGGACCGTCGTAGAGTCGCTTGACAGTGCGATCCGGCTGCCAGGTCCGCCGGTTGAGAACGGTTGAGAGGCTCACCCCTATCCGAACCATGAGGACGGATAACGCCATGCCGCGTCCCACTGCCGCACAGCTCTCCTACGGTTCGGCCACCGTCGTCTTCTCGACCGTCGCCATGCTGCTGCTCTCGCGCACCGAGTCCGGGGTCGGCGTGGCCGTCATCGTGCTCGCGGCGCTCCTGCTCGGCCTGCTCGTCGCCGTCACCGTCCCCATGCCGCTGCCCCGCCGGGCGCGCGCGAACGCCGACGACCGCACGGTCCCGGCCGCTGGTGCGGCACCGGTGAACCGTGCGGCCGTCGTCGAGACGTCCGCCGCGCTGCGGGTTCCCGCGCGCGAGCACTCACTGCGTGGTTGAGACCACCACCGTCTTGCCGGCCTTGTCGTGCCAGCCCTGCCGGTACGGCTTGTCCGCCACGATCGTGATGATCAGGATGATGTCCCACAGGCAGTAGCAGCAGATCACGAACGGCGCCCACAGCACGGCGGCCCGGGCGAGCGCCGCGTTGGTGGTGGGCACACTGCCGTCGTTGAGCATCGCGACCCGCAGCCCCAGCCACTTCTTGCCGAGCGTCTGGCCGGACTTGGACACCATCAGGGTGTCGTAGCCGATGTAGGCGACGAGCGAGATCAGCAGCCACAGCAGCCCGCTGCCGGAGTACGCCTTGCTGACCACTTCGGTGCCGGAGTCGCTGTTGTTCGTGGAGATGACGAACCGGTTGCTGGTCCCCCACTCGATCAGGCCGAGCGGAACCGCGATGATCAGGAAGTCGATGAAGCGGGCCAGGAACCGCTTGCCGTAGTCGGCGAGCGGCGGCATTCCGGCCAGCGGGTCGACACCCCCGTACCCGCCCCCGTAGGGGTCGGAGGGCGGTGGCGGGGCGCTGCCGTACGGCGGGCCGCCACCGGGGGGAGGCGGCCCGCCGTAAGGACCGCCCCCGCCTCCGCCGACCGGGGGCGGCGGTGTGCCGTAGGGGCCCGCGCCGCTCGGCGGCGGGCCCGCACCGTACGGGGAATCACCGGGCGGCGGCTGCGAGCCGCCGTAGGGAGAACCGCTCTGCGGAGGCCCTGACGGCTTCTTCAGGAACGGGTCGTCCTCGGGCGGCTCACCGGGCCGCGGCTGATCGGTGCTCATGCCGGTAGTGCACCGCGCGCGCGAGGCCCCCGCAACGGTACGGACGCCGTTCGGGGGACGGGCCGGGCGCAATGCGCCAGGGGCCTCAGCCCTGCGCGACGAACGTACGGGCCGCCTTGTCGTGCCAGCACTGGCGCCACGGACGGTCGAACAGGCACCACGCCACGTTGACCACGCCCACCGCGAGCAGCCCGAGCACCCCGTAGACCAGCCAGCGGCGCGCCGCCTGACCGAACGTCGGCGGCTCGTACGACTCGATGCCGCGCACCTGCACCCCGCACAGCTTCTTGCCGAGGGTGCGGCCCCACTTGGCGGTGGGCAGCGCCTCGTACAGCAGGCCGAGGACGAGGAAGGCTCCGAGCACGATGCCCAGGAAGCCCGCGGTCGTGCCGTCGAGGAGGTAGACGGTGACCGTCCGCCCCGACAGCTTCGCCGCGTCGATCTTGTCCTGGATGTGTTCGGTGACCCCCGGGACCAGCGGCACGGCGAGACCCGCGACGACGCCGCCGAGCAGCACGGTGTCGACGAGCCGCGCGGTCAGCCGCCTGCCGAGCCCGGCGGGCCTGGCCGAGGCCTGTGCCTGGGCAGCCTGGAGGAACGGGTCGGCGACCGGCGGCTTCCACGGCACGACCGGTTCGTGTGCCTGCTGCTCGGTCCTGGCGAGCTGGTGCACCTGCTGCGCCCAGGACGCGGCCCCTCCCCCGGGCCCCGCCGTCATGGGCGACCCGGGCACGGCGGAGTGCGGCTGCGCGGGGTGCGGCTGGGCAGGAGCGGGCGGTACGGGAGCGGGCTGCGCGGCCCCCGGCTGCATGAGCCGGGCCTGCGGCGGCTGGTGCGGCAGGGCGGGCGCGGAGTGGGCGCCGTCCGCGCGGCCGGGCGGCGTCGCCGGGCGGACCGGGTCGGCCGGGGCGGGCAGTTGGGGCCGCGCGGGCGGCGGTTCGACGGCGGCGGGCGGCATCGCCCCCGCGAGCCGCCCGGACTGCTGCTGCGGCACCGAGCCGCCGGGCCGCGCGGGGGCCGCCGGGGTCGTCGGCGGTACGGGTTCGGGCCGCCGGGGGTCGGGGAGGCGGCGCGGGTCGGCCGCCTCGGGCAGTCCACGCGGATCGACCGGCCGGCCCCAGGAGACCCGGCGGTCCTGGTCGCCGCCGAAGCCGGACTGATGGGCGGTGTCCGCGTGCCAGGCGGGCTGCGACCTGGGGCCCTGGCCCTGCGCGGCGGACGGGGGCGAGGCCTCCGGCTCGTCGAGGAAGACCGGGCCGGTCTCCTCCGCGGGCGCCGGCCCGACCGGCGGCGCGGACGCGAGGGAGGGGGCCGGCGCGGGGGCGGCACCCGGCGGCGGGGTGGGCGGCGCCTCACCCGCGGCGGGGGCGGGCCGACTCGTGCCGGGCACCCAGGAGACCCCGTTCCAGTACCGGACATATCCGGGAATGGAGGGGTCCGGGTAATACCCTTCCCGGGCTACGCTCCCGCCGCCGTCAGGAGGAACCGTCGCCATGTCCCCAACTCCGTTCCGATCCAGCACACTTGATCTCTGCCGCGGTACGCCACCCGGCCCTGACGCCGACCGGCCGCTTCCGCTTGTTCCAGGAGGACATTAACGAAGAACCCCGGGCCCGTAGGAAGAAGCCGCGGAGGAAGCCCGCGTACGAGCGACGGCGACGCGGCGCGCCGCCCCCGGGGACCGGGCCGCGCCCCGGGGGCCCACCAGTGCGTAGAGTCGTGGCGGATCGAACTGGTGCACCCGGCCCGGGCGGTCAGGAAAGTGAGTGAGCAATGCGCGTGGGGCCCGGCCGAACCGGTCACGACGAACCGGCCGACGGTTCCCTGACGGAGGCTCCCGCGTTACGGCGGGCCTGGACGGCGGTCGCGGCCTTCGCGGCGGTCCGCGCGCTCGGTCTGCTGGTCCTCGCCATCTGGTCCCGCGTCAACGAAAGCGACGCCCATGAGCTGCTCTCCGCGCGCTGGGACTCGCTCTGGTACGTGCGGGTCGCCGAGTCCGGGTACGACTTCACGCTGACCGCGCCGGACGGGCGGGTCCTGTCCGACATGGCGTTCTTCCCGCTGCTCCCCTGGCTGGAGCAGGCCGTAGCCGCGGTGAGCCCGCTCGGCCCGGGTGACGCGGGTCTGCTGATCAGCGGCCTCTCGGGACTCGCCGCGGCCTGGGGCATGTATCTGATGGGCCATCAGCTCTACGGCCATCGGGCCGGGGTCCTCCTGGTGACGCTGTGGGCGGCGGTCCCGGTCGGGATCGTCGAGTCGATGGCATACAGCGAGGCTCTCTTCGTCGCGCTCGCCGCGTGGGCGCTGCACGCCGTCCTCGGGCACCGCTGGATCGAGGCCGGGCTCCTCGCGTCGCTCGCGGGGCTCACCCGCCCGGTGGGGCTCGCGGTCGCGGCCGCGCTGTGGGCGGGGGCCGCCGTCGAGGCGCGGCGCACCCGGCACATCGGGGCCCGGATGCTCACCGGGGCGGTAATCGCCCCGCTCGGCGCGGCGGGCTACATCCTGTGGGTGGGCCTGCGCCGGGGCAGCCCGCTGGCCTATCTCGACGTCCAGGCCGAATGGGGCAACGGCTTCGACGGGGGCCTGGCGTACGGGAAGTTCATCGTGGCCCACCTCGGCGGCTGGCCCGTCGTGCTCGCCGGGCTCGGCCTGATCGCGGGCACGGCGCTCGCGCTCTGGGCGTACTGGGCGTGTGTGCGCGGGCGCCAGCCGCTCCCGCTGCTCGTCTACACCGGCATCGTGATGGCCCTCGCGCTGTGCTCCTCGGGCTACTTCGGCTCCAAGCCCCGCCTGCTCCTGCCCGCCTTCCCGCTGCTGCTTCCGGTGGCACTGGCGCTGTCCCGGGTGCGCGCGGCGCGGGCGGTGCCGGTGGTCGCCGTCCTCGCGCTCGGCTCGGCGGTGTACGGCGCGAGCTGGCTCAATGGCTCGGGCCCGCCGTAGGAGGAGTGGGCGCCGCAGCGCTCAAAAAAGTTCTTCCGAAAAACTTCCCGAAGTCGCGTAATGCCCGCGGGGGAACGCGCTCTCACCTGTACGGCCCGCCCCCGCGCGCCGTACCGCACGTACGGGCTCGTCCTGCGGACTCGTACAGGGAAAGGGAAAAGAGACCCCTCATGCACACCGTGGTGGAACGCGAACTGGAGCTCAAACTGGTGCTGTCGCCCGAGCGCAGCATCCCCGTGCCGGCCCGGCTGGCCTACCGGACCCACGACCCGTACGCCGTGCACATCACCTTCCACATCGGCTCGGAGACGCCCGTCAACTGGACGTTCGCGCGCGAGCTCCTGGTCGAGGGGGTGTTCCGGCCGTGCGGGCACGGCGATGTGCGGATCTGGCCGACCAAGGTCGAGGGCCGCAGCGTGGTCCTGATGGCGCTCAGCTCGCCGGACGGCGACGCGCTGCTCGAAGCACCGTCCGCGCAGGTCTCGGCGTGGCTGGAGCGGACGCTCCGGGTGGTGCCGCCCGGCTCCGAGACCGAGCAGCTCGGCATCGACGACGGCCTGGCCGAGCTGCTCGCACCGGCCACCGGCCGCGGGGACGAGCTGTGGCTGAGCGACCCGTGGCCCTCCGACGAGTCCCGGCCGGAGGAGGGTGCGTGAGGGGCCCGGCTCAGAACAGCTTGCCCGGGTTCAGCAGGCCGAGCGGGTCGAAGGCGTGCTTCACCGCGCGCTGCATCTCGATACCCACCGGACCGAGCTCGCGGGCCAGCCATTCCTTCTTGAGTACGCCGACGCCGTGTTCGCCGGTGATGGTGCCACCCAGTTCCAGACCGAGCGCCATGATCTCGTCGAACGACTCGCGGGCGCGCCGCGACTCGTCCTCGTCGGCGGCGTCGAAGCAGACCACGGGGTGGGTGTTGCCGTCTCCGGCGTGCGCGCAGACGCCGATGGTCAGGCCGTACTTGGCGGCGATCGCGGAGGTGCCTTCGAGCATCGCGGCGAGCTTGGAGCGCGGCACGCACACGTCGTCGATCATCGTGGCCGACTTGATCGTCTCCAGTGCGGTGAGCGACAACCGCCGCGCCTGGAGCAGCAGTTCGGACTCGGCGACGTCCTCCGCCGGGACGACCTGGGTGGCGCCCGCGGCGGTGCACAGCTCGCCGACGGCCGCGAGATCGGCGGCCGCGTCCGGGGTGTCGAAGGCGGCGAGCAGCAGCGCCTCGGTGCTGTCGGGCAGACCCATGTGGGCCATGCGGTTGACGGCCCCGATGGTGGTGCGGTCCATGAGTTCGAGCAGCGACGGGGTGTGGCCGCGCTCCATGATCCGTACGACGGCGTCGCAGGCGGCAGCGGCCGAGGCGAACTCGGCGGCGAGCGCGAGCTGCGCCGGCGGCGCAGGGCGCAGGGCGAGGACCGCCTTCACGACGATGCCGAGGCTGCCCTCGGAGCCGACGAACAGCCGGGTCAGGTCGTATCCGGCGACGCCCTTGGCGGTGCGCCGCCCGGTGCTCATGAGCCGCCCGTCGGCGAGCACGACCTCCAGACCGAGGACGTACTCCGCGGTCACCCCGTACTTCACACAGCACAGGCCGCCGGACGCGGTGCCGATGTTCCCGCCGATGGTGCACATCTCCCAACTGGAGGGATCCGGAGGGTAGTAGAGCCCGAGCTCATGGACCTGGCGCGACAGTACGGCGTTGACGACGCCGGGTTCGACGACCGCGACCCGGTCGACCGGGTTGATCTCCAGGATGCGGTCCATCTTGACCAGGGACAGGACGATGCAGCCCTCGCTCGCGTTGGCCGCGCCGGACAGGCCGGTGCGGGCGCCCTGCGGCACGACGGGCACGCGCAGTGCCGTCGCCGTGCGCATCACGTGCTGGACCTGCTCGACGGTGCGGGGCAGCACGACCACCGCCGGGCTGCCCGCGGCGCAGAAGCTCGCCATGTCGTGGGCGTACGAACCGGTGATGTCGGGGTCGGTGATGACGGCGTCCGCCGGGAGTTCCTCGCGCAGCCGTTCGAGAAGATCGTCCATGCCTTCAGCCTGGCACCCGGGGGCCATCGGTGTGAACCCTTTCCCCGGTCGGTCGGGCGGGACCGGGTGCGCTCTTCCTATTGACGCACAGTGAGCGCCATGGAGATCGCGAAGACCGAACAGGATGCGGACGCGGCACGCCGGGCGGCCTGGCTGGCCGCCTCGGCCGCGGCCCAGCGGACCTCGCCGCCGTCCAGGGTGCCGCGTGCCCTGAAGCGGGCCGGCCTGGTGGCGCTGGCCGCGGCCGTACTGATCGGGGGCGTGCTGCTGATCACGCCCGAGGGCGAGGTGGCGAAGGCGCCGCCGCCCGCCCTGGGCCCGGCCGCGCGGGCCCTGTCGGCGGCCGCGGCCGGGGCGCCGGCCTCGATGAGCGATCTGACGGCGCTCATCACCGACCGGACCGACTGGGTGCGCACCCACCCCACGGACGACGCGTCGTGGGCGGTGCTCGGCTCCGCCTATCTGGAGCGGGGCGTGCGGGCCGCCGACTCCTCGTTCTACCCGCTGGCCGAGTCGGCGCTGAAGCGCTCGCTCCAGGTGCGGCCGAAGGACAACCTGGACGCCGAGACCGGGCTCGCGGCGCTCGCCAACGCCCGGCACGACTACGCGGCGGCGCGCACCCTGGCCGAGGGCGTGCGTGCCCGCGGGGCTAAGCGGTGGACGCTCTACCCCGCGCTGATCGAGGCGTACAACGGGCTCGGCGACCCGAAGTCCGCGGCCAAGGCGGTGGAGCAGCTGCTCGAACTCCGGGGCGGTTCGGCCGCGTTGGCCCAGGCGGCCGAGGTCTACCGCGAGCACGGCTGGCGCGAGGACGCCTCGGCCGCCCTCGACGAGGCCGTCGGGCACGCCACGTCGCCCGCGCAGAAGGCGGCCGCGCTGGTGGCGGTGGGCGATCTCGCATGGGAGCGGGGCGAGCCGCAGGCGGCGATCACCCACTACGACGCGGCGCTGCGCACGGATCCGGGCACGCACGAGGCGCTCGCACGCCGGGGTCGCGCCAAGGCCGCGCTCGGCCAGAAGGCGGACGCCCAGCGCGACTACCAAGCGGCGGTCGCCGTCCTGCCGCGCCCCGAATACCTCCTGGAACTGGGCGAGTTGTACGAGTCGCAGGGCCTGGACGGCGACGCGCGGACCTGGTTCGACAAGCTGCGCGAGCTCGCCGCACGGGATGGCGCCAACGGGGTGGACGACGCCCTGGTGCTCGGCCGGTTCGAGACCGACCACGGTGCGCCGCACGCCGCGCTCGACCGGCTCGAAGCCGAGTGGAGGGTGCATCCGAGCGCGGCGACCGAGGACGCCCTCGGCTGGGCGATGTACCACTCGGGCGAGACGGAGGAGGCGCTGGTCCACGCCCGCAAGGCGACCGACTCCGGGGTGCGCGACGCCCTGTTCTCCTACCACCAGGCCGTCATCGAGCGGGAGCTCGGCCAGTCGGGCGCGGCCCGCCGCCACCTCCAGGACGCGCTGCGCACCAACCCGTACTTCTCGCCGGTGCTCGCGCCGAAGGCGAGCGAGGCGCTCGCGGCGCTCGGCGAGCCGGCGGAGGGCGGCCCGAGGGACATGTACGGCTATGTGGCGGCCGCCGCCCAGGCGGGTTCGGGCTCCGACTCGGGGTCGGGATCGGGATCCGGCTCGGGATCCGGCTCCGGCTCCGGTTCTTCCAGCGCGGGCTCCTCCTCGTCGTCGGGTTCGGGGACGAGCTCGAACTCCGGCCCGAAGCGGCCGGTCAAGCCGCGCAAGCCCGCGAGGCGGCGCCACTGAGCTTCGCGCAGGCGCGCGGAAAAAGAGTCGCGGCCCCACGGGTCAGGTCCGTGGGGCCGCAGACTGATGACGGTAACTCAATTACCGTACGAACGTGACCAGTTGCAGGTCAGAGGTTCCCGCGCTTCTCCTGCTCGCGCTCGATCGCCTCGAAGAGCGCCTTGAAGTTGCCCTTGCCGAAGCCCATCGAACCGTGCCGCTCGATCATCTCGAAGAAGACGGTGGGGCGGTCCTGGACCGGCTTGGTGAAGATCTGCAGCAGGTAGCCGTCCTCGTCGCGGTCGACCAGGATCTTCAGCTCGCGCAGCGTCTCGACCGGCACCCGGGTCTCGCCGGCCCACTCGCCGAGGGTGTCGTAGTACGAGTCGGGGGTGTCCAGGAACTGCACGCCCGCGGCCCGCATGGCCTTCACCGAGGCGACGATGTCGTTGGTGGCGAGCGCGATGTGCTGGACGCCGGGGCCGCCGTAGAACTCCAGGTACTCGTCGATCTGCGACTTCTTCTTGGCGATGGCCGGCTCGTTGAGCGGGAACTTCACCTTGAGGGTGCCGTCGGCGACGACCTTCGACATGAGCGCGGAGTACTCGGTGGCGATGTCGTCGCCCACGAACTCCTTCATGTTGGTGAAGCCCATGACGTTGTTGTAGAACGCCACCCACTCGTCCATCTTGCCGAGCTCGACATTGCCTACGCAGTGGTCGATGGCCTGGAAGAACCTCTTGGGCGTCTCGACCATGGGCGCAGCCTCGACGAACCCCGGCAGGTAGGGGCCGGTGTAGTCGGAGCGCTCGACCAGGGTGTGCCGGGTCTTGCCGTACGTGGCGATCGCGGCCAGGACGACGGTGCCGTGCTCGTCGGAGACCTCGTGCGGCTCCTGAAGGCCGGTGGCGCCGTGCTCGGTGGCGTACTTGTACGCGGCGCGCGCGTCCGGCACCTCGATGGCGAGGTCCACCACGCCGTCGCCGTGCTCGGCGACGTGCTCGGCCAGGAAGCGGCCTTGTGCGGTGGCGGTCTTGATGACGGAGGTGAACACGAAGCGGGCGGCGCCGCTCGTCAGCACGTAGCTGGCGGTCTCGCGGCTGCCGTTCTCCGGTCCGGAGTAGGCAACGAGCTTCATGCCGAAGGCCGTCGAGTAGTAGTGCGCGGCCTGCTTGGCGTTGCCCACGGCGAAGACGACCGCGTCCATGCCCTTCACCGGGAAGGGGTCGGCCTGCCGCGCGGATTCGGGGGTGTGATGGATGGTCTCAGTCATGCGAGGAGAGTCCCTCTGTACCGCAAGCTGCGCAATAGTTCGCGTTTTCACTGGGCAATCCGTACAGCGACCGGCCAGTATGAGAGGGCTTTCTGTACATGATGACCATCCGGAGGCGGCGATGTCGATCGATCATCTGGACGGGCGGCTGATCGTGCTGCTCGCGCGCGAGCCCCGGATCGGGGTCCTGGAGGCGTCGCGGCGGCTCGGGGTCGCGCGCGGGACGGTCCAGGCGCGGCTCGACCGGCTTCAGTCGAATGGAGTCATCCGGGGCTTCGGCCCGGACGTCGATCCGGCCGCGCTCGGCTACCCGGTCACCGCCTTCGCCACCCTGGAGATCAAACAGGGCCAGGGGGCGGACGTACGGGCCCATTTGACGACCGTGCCCGAGGTCCTGGAGCTGCACACGACCACCGGGCACGGCGACATGCTGTGCCGTCTGGTGGCCCGCTCCAACGCCGATCTCCAGCGTGTGATCGACCGGGTTGTCGGTTTTGATGGCATCGTCCGGGCCTCCACGGCGATCGTCATGGAGAACCCGGTCCCGCTGCGGATCATCCCGCTGGTGGAGCAGGCGGCTCAGGACTCCGTCCCCGGGGGTGCCTGACCCCGGACCGACAGGGGTGAGCGCGCGTGGGTTTCTGGGACTACTTGTCCAGCAGGCACCAGCAGCTGCTCACCGACGCCCTCCAGCACGCGAGCGCGGTGTTCCAGTGCATAGTGATCGCGACCGTGCTCGGCATCGCGATCGGCTTGGTGACGTACCGCAGCGGCTGGGCGGCGGGATGTCGCGCGTCGCCCGCCTGCTGCGGGTCGAACTCCCGCTGGCCTGGCCGCCGATCCTCACCGGCATCCGGGTCTCCACGCAGATGCTGATGGGCATCGCGGCGATCGCGGCGTACGCACCTGGCGACCCTCCAGGACGACAAGCACTTCTTCCCCAACTACAACGCGGCGCCCGAGCTGCACAGCAGGACGTACCAGAAGTACCCGGCGATCGCCGGCCTCCTCGACCCGCTCAGCGCCAAGCTCACGACGCAGGTCGCCCGGGACCTCAACGCCAAGGTCGACGTGGAGGGCAAGGACCCGCACGACGTGGCCCTGGACTGGCTGGTGCGGGAGGGGTTCATCAGGAAGGGGTGAGCGGGCCGGGACCGCATGCGACGCGCAAAGAACATCATGCAAAGCAGTCGATGCAAAGAAAGCGTTGCAACAGTCTCTTTGCATGGCTATCTTTGGAACATGCCCGAGAGCAAGAAGCCCGAGAACGAGCAGCCCCACGGCAAGCACCCTCAGAACGCGGCCGGGGAGCGCATCCTGGACGCCCGCTCCCTGCGCGGCCTCGCCCACCCCCTGCGCATCCGGATCCTGAAGTCGCTGCGCCACGACGGCCCGGCCACCGCCTCCCGGCTCGGCGAGCGGCTTGGCGAGTCGAGCGGGGCGACCAGCTATCACCTGCGCCAGCTCGCCGCGCACGGCTTCGTCGAGGACGACCCGGGGCGCGGCAAAGGCCGCGAGCGCTGGTGGAAGGCCGTGCACAACGGCACCTCGTTCGCCGACGACCTGCACACCAGCACCGACCCGGAGGTGCGGGGCGCGGCCAACCTGTTCCTGCACGAGATCGCCGGCATCCACACCCAGGAGCTCTCGACCTGGCTCGCCACCATGCACGACTGGCCCGAACCCTGGTCCACCAGCGGCGACCTGAGCGACTTCACGCTCAGCCTCACCGCGGCCCAGCTGCACGAGCTCAACGAGAAGCTGCACGCGGTCGTCGAGACGTACCGCACGATCGCCCCCGACGAGACCGGCGACGCAGCCCAGGTCCGCGTCCATCTGCACTCCTTCCCGCGCTCCCACCCGTCCCGCTGAGAGGACCGCCGCCGTGCACAGCGACACCCACCTCCTCCTTCACCACCTGCGCGCCGCCGAGCTGGAGACCGAGGCCCGCACCGCACTCCCCCGCGAACCCCGCGCCCTGCGCGCCCGACTGGGCTGGATATTGGTCGAGTTGGGACTCCGCCTGACCCAGCAGGCACCACACCGGCAAGCCCGCCTCGCATGAGCGGGCCGGGGGGACGCCGCGACAGAAGGCCACTCGCGGCCGTACTGACCGCCAACGCCGTTTCGGCGACCGGCAGTTCGCTCACCCTGATCGGGGTGCCGTGGTTCGTGCTTGAGACCACCGGCAGCGCGGGCCGGGCCGGGGTCGTCGCCTTCTGCGCGACGCTGCCGATCGTGGTCTCGGCGCTGATCGGCGGCCCGGTCGTCGACCGCATCGGCCGCCGCCGGGTCTCGGTCGGCTCCGATGTCGTCTGCGGGCTCGCGGTCGCCGCGATCCCACTCCTGCACCACGCCGGGCTCCTCGCTTTCTGGATGCTGTGCGCCCTGATGGCGCTCGGCGGCCTCGCCCACACCCCGGGCGTCACCGCCCGCTACGTCCTGCTTCCGGACCTCGCCCGCCAGTCCGGTACGACCCTGGCGCGCGCGGCCAGCGTGTACGACGCCGTCGCGCGCGGCTCCCGGATGACCGGCGCGGCCCTGGCCGGCGTGCTCATCGCGCTGACCGGCGCCGGCGACGTACTCCTCATCGACGGTGCGACCTTCGCCGCCTCGGCGGTGCTGGTCGCGATCGGCCTGCGCGACGTCCGTGCGGCCCGCCCCCGGCGCGACGCGCCACCGGTCTCCCTGCGCACCTACAAGGCCGAACTCCGCGAGGGATACGGATACTTGGCGCACACCCGGCTGCTGCTCGCGGTGGTCGCCATGGTGATGCTGATGAACGGCACCGACCAGGGCTGGACCGCCGTACTGCTCCCCGTCCACGCCGCGCAGGAGCTCGGCGGAGCGACCCGACTCGGCCTGCTCGCCGCCCTGTTCGGGGCGGGCGGCCTGTGCGGCGCGCTCCTGTACGGCCTGGCCGGCCACCGCTTCTCGCGCCGTACGGTCTTCACGGTCTGCGTGCTGCTGTGCGGTGCGCCCCGGTACGCGGTCGCCGCGCTGACCGGCACCACCCTGCCGCTGGCCGTCACGATGCTGGTCGCCGGGCTCGCGAGCGGCGCGCTCAACCCGATCCTGACCACGGTGATCTACGAAAAGGTGCCGGACGAGCTGCGCAGCCGGGTCGCCGGGGTGCTCACGGCGGGCTGCGAACTGGCGATGCCGCTCGGCGGGCTCGCCGCGGGCTTCCTCGTGGAGGCGGCCGGGGTGCGCGGCGCGCTGCTCGCGGTCGGCGGGGTCTATCTCCTGGCGACGCTGAGCCCGCTGGTCTTCCCGGCCTGGAAGGACATGGACGCGGGCGCCGTCAGCAGGACGGAACCGGGGCGCCCTTCTGCAGCGCCTGGAGCGCGGACACCGCACCCTTCAGCGTAGTCACGGGGATCAGGCGCAGCCCCTTGGGCAGTTCGGACTGTGCGTCCGAGCACTCCGCCTTCGGCACGAGGAAGACGGTCGCCCCGTCCCGGGCCGCGGCCTGCGTCTTGAGCGCGACCCCGCCGACCGCGCCGACCTCGCCGTCACCCGTGATCGTCCCCGTACCGGCGATGTTGCGGCCGCCGGTGAGGTCGCCGCCGGAGCCGTTGCCGTTCAGCTTGTCGATGATGCCGAGCGTGAAGAGCAGGCCCGCGCTCGGGCCGCCCACGTCGGCGAGGTGGAGGTCGACCTTGACTTTGTCGGGGCTGAGGCCGAGGTAGCCGAGGGCCGCGACGGTGGCGGAGTCCTGCGACTGCTTCATCTGGGCCTGGTTGTGCTCGGAGATCTCCTTCTCACTGCCGCCGCCCGGATAGACCGAGTCGCGCGGCATCACGGCCCGGTCGGTGCGGAACCAGCCGTCCACGACGTCGGAGATGCCGACGTCCGCGTGGGGCCCGGTCGCCACGATGGTGGTCATCCGCAGCTGCCCGCTGGTGGGGCGGGTGGGCGCACCGGAGATGGTGATCACCGGCTTGCCCTCGTCGTCGCCGAGTACGTTCGCGGTCGGCCCCGGCTGCGCCACCGCGAACGGCAGCGGCGCGAAGCAGGCGACGGCGAGCAGCGCCACGACCGGAGCGGCGCCGATGGCGAGGTTGCGGAGGCGGGGGTGACGAGTGAGCACAGCCCCAATCTATCCGTACGCGCCCGGCCGCCCGGGGCACGGGCCCGGGCGGCCGGGTGCGTAGGGCGGGCCGGGGCGTCGGCTCGGCGCAGGGCTCCGGCTCAGCGCAGGGCGTCGGCGACTTCCCTCGCCGCGTCCACGACGCGGGGCCCGACCCGTTCGGGCACGGCGTCGGCGAGCATCACCACGCCGACGCTCCCCTCTATCCCGGTGACCCCGACCAGCGGCGCCGCGGCCCCGCTCGCGCCTGCCTCCAGCTCGCCGTGGGTGAGGGTGTACCCGGGCTCGGCGAGGCCCCCGGCCTGGCGGGCCGCGAGGATCGCCCGGCCCGCGGCGCCCTTGTCCAGGGGGTGGCGGAACCCGGCCCGGTAGGCGACGTGGTAGTCGGTCCAGGTCGGCTCCACCACGGCGACCGCGAGCGCGTCCGAACCGTCGACGAGGGTGAGGTGGGCGGTGGCGCCTATGTCCTCGGCGAGCGAGCGCAGCGCGGGCAGCGCGGCCTCGCGGACCAGCGGGTGCACCTGGCGGCCCAGGCGCAGCACCCCGAGCCCGACCCGGGCGCGGCCGCCCAGGTCACGTCGGACGAGGGCGTGCTGCTCCAGGGTCGCGAGCAGGCGGTAGACGACCGTGCGGTTGACGCCGAGTTTGTTGGACAACTCGGTGACCGTCAGACCGTGGTCGGTGTCGGCGAGCAGCTTGAGGACGCGTAGTCCCCGGTCGAGCGTCTGGGAGGTCTCCGCGGTCACGACACCCACTCCTTAAGTGGTGAGTCGCGGCGGCACTCTCACGTGGTTCGCGGCGCCGGTCCCATCGGCATCGCGCGCAGAGCCCGCCGGCGAGGCCAAGGCACCGGCTGCGCTCCGCGGCGACGCTGCCACGGGGCGTTTGCATGGCCGGGACAGTAGCGAGCGGACACCGCTCAGCGGAAGACCTCGTCCAGAATCCGGGCGCGATCAGAATTACGGGCCCCAGGGAATGGGCGAACCGGCCCCAACGGATGGACAAATATTGTCCGTGAGCGACGAATTTGATCCCCGTTCGATCACGTTCGGGACCAAAGTCCGTCTTAGCGAGGACCTTGGGCGACCGGAATGGATTTACCGGGACATTACTGTGGCAGTCGTCCGAGGGGCGTCCGTGGGGGCCGGTCCTCGTACTCATCCCGTACCCATGGGATCGAACGGGGCCCGGCAACGCACGCCGGGCCCCGTTCGCTGTGTGCACCCGCTATTTCATGCGGGTGGCCCACTCCTGGACCTTCTTGATCCGCTCGCGGAGCTGGCCGGCCGTGGCCTCCGCGCTCGGCGGCCCGCCGCACACCCGGCGCAGCTCGGTGTGGATGACGCCGTGCGGCTTGCCGCTCTGGTGGACGTACGCGCCGACCATCGTGTTCAGCGACTTGCGCAGTTCGAGCAGCTCCTTGTGCGAGACGACGGGGCGCCGCTCGGCGGGCATTTCGAGCAGATCGGCCTGTTCGGCCGGCTTCTGGCGGCTGTGCGCGATCTGCCGGGCCTGCCGCTTCTGCAGCAGCATCTGCACCTGGTCGGGTTCGAGGAGCCCGGGAATCCCGAGATAGTCCTGCTCCTCCTCGCTTCCCGGGTGGGCCTGCATGCCGAATTCGGCGCCGTTGTACATGACCCGGTCGAAGACGGCATCGGATTCGAGGGCCTCGAAGGGGAGCATGTCGTCCCCGGTGTCCTCGTCCTGCTGCTTGTTCGCGTCGTCCATTTCCTGTTCGGACTCGGCGTACGGGTCTTCTTCCTCGCCGTCCTTCTTCGGCTTGTCGAGCACGTGGTCGCGCTCGACCTCCATCTCATTGGCGAAGCCGAGCAGCATCGGAATGGTGGGGAGGAAAACGGAAGCGGTCTCACCGCGCCGCCGCGAACGCACGAAACGGCCGACGGCCTGGGCGAAGAAGAGGGGGGTGGAAATGGTGGTGGCGTACACGCCGACGGCCAGGCGCGGCACGTCGACGCCCTCCGACACCATGCGGACGGCGACCATCCACCGGGAGTCGCCCTCGCTGAACTCGTCGATCCGCTTGGAGGCGCCGGTGTCGTCGGAGAGCACGACGGTGGCCTTCGTACCGGTGATCTCGCGGATCAGCTTGGCGTAGGCGCGGGCGGAATCCTGATCGGAGGCGATGACGAGCGCCCCGGCGTCGGGAATGGCCTTCCTGACTTCGGTGAGTCGCTGGTCGGCGGCGCGCAGCACATTGGGCATCCAGTCGCCGCGCGGGTCGAGCGCGGTGCGCCAGGCCTGCGAGATGGCGTCCTTGGTCATGGGCTCGCCGAGCCGGGCGGCGATCTCGTCACCGGCCTTGGTGCGCCAGCGCATGTTGCCGCTGTAGCTCATGAATATGACGGGCCGCACGACCCCGTCGGCAAGCGCGTTGCCGTATCCGTACGTGTAGTCGGCGGAGGACCGGCGGATGCCGTCGTTCCCCTCCTCGTACGTGACGAACGGGATGGGGTTGGTGTCGGACCGGAAGGGCGTACCGGTGAGCGCGAGCCGCCGGGTGGCGGGATCGAAGGCTTCGAGACAGGCCTCGCCCCACGACTTGCTGTCCCCCGCGTGGTGAATCTCATCCAGAATCACCAGGGTCTTGCGCTGCTCACAGCGGTTGCGGTGGAGCATCGGCCGCACGCCGACACCGGCGTAGGTGACGGCGACGCCGTGGTACTCGCGGCTCAGCGGCCCGGCGCTGTAGTCCGGGTCGAGCTTGATGCCGACGCGGGCCGCCGCGTCCGCCCACTGCTTCTTGAGGTGCTCGGTCGGCGCGACGACGGTGATCTGCTGGACCACGTGGTGGTGCAGCAGCCACGACGCGAGCGTCAGCGCGAACGTCGTCTTGCCGGCGCCGGGCGTCGCGACGGCGAGGAAGTCGCGCGGCTGCTCCTGGACGTACCTCTCCAGGGCACCCTGCTGCCAGGCACGCAGCTTGTTGGCGGTGCCCCAGGGGGCGCGGCCGGGGAAGGCGGGTGAGAGGTGGTGGGAGGCGGTAGTAGTCACGGTCTCCGGTTCGGGGCTCTCGGTTGTACGGGGTCAGGGGCATCCGGGGCGAGCCCGGGGGAGCTGCGGTTGGGGCTGGGCGGGGCTCGGCCCGGCTCAGCACCGGCTGGCTTTGGGCTGGGGCTGAACTCCGTCCGGATCGGCGGGCCGGGGCGGGTACGTGAGCGCCGGCGCTCACGTACGACAACCGGGCCACCTTACCGGCGCGGGCCGGCGGACCCCGGCGGAATGCCCCCGGGCGGGGCGGGGTTGAGACCCGCCTCACAGGGGGTGGGCCCCACCCCGGGAGGGTTCCGCCCACCCGAGATGGGGCCGGATGCGCGGGGTTGCACGACCCAGGCCTCCTGGGGACCCTCGGGGGGCACTGGCCCACCCGCCCATCCGTGACGGAGGCTGGGAAGGTCGAGCCCTGGGGCTGCGCCCGGACCCGGGGGGGATTGCCCCCGCCCGCCCGTGAACTGGGGTAGGACGGTTCGGCCCCTGGGGCTGCGCCCCAGACCGGCCGGGGGCTGCGCCCCCTCACCCCGCTTCGGGCTCCGCCCCGGACCCCGGGTAGCCCGCCCACCCGTGCAGGGTGTGGAGAATGCCGAGCCTTGGGGCTGAGCCCCCAGACCCCCGGCAGCGACCGCGTCCTGCACCCCTCTCTGGGCCCCGCCCCCGCCGGGCGCCGGCGCACCCTCTCCCAAGCTCTGCCCCGCCCCACCAGCACCCAGCCCGTCGTAGGGGTCCCCCGGTCCTTAAGGCCTTGGGGGAGTTTGAGGACGAGCGCTCTCACAGCGCGATACGGGGTCGAGGGGCGGAGCCCCGGGGGGTCTGGGGCGCAGCCCCAGGAAACGTCCCCTTCCCTACCCACCCATCCCCACCCCCGGAGGGTCTGGGGAAGGGGCGGGGTGGGGCACCACTCAGCCACGCTCCCCCACCCGCCCCGCCACGAACGCCCCGCTCAGCGCCACCACCCCCATCGGCAGGAACACCACCAGGAACGCCCCCGGATGCGAGGCCGTCGCACCCGAGACCGCGCCGCCGCCGAGCGCCGCGAACCCCGCCCCGCCCCCAGCGAGCAGCAGCACGTTGGACAGGCCGTCCGAGATCTGGAGGGCGGCGGAGTTCGCGCCGGCCTCCTGCGGAGCCGACAGCTTCAGGAGCAGCACGCTCGTCGAGGCGATCACCATGCCCATGCCGAAACAGCCCACACCCCACGCGACACCGACCATCCACACCGGCACCGCCGCCACGAGCACGCTCGGCGCGGCCACTATCGCGAGGGCCACCAGCACCATCCCGCCCACCATCAGCCGCTCCCGGTACGCCTCCATCCGCGGCCGGGCCTGCACGTACGAACCCAGCGCCCACGTCGCCCCGCCCACGGCCAGTGAGAGCCCGGCCATCGTCGGCGTGAGCCCGCGCTGGGTGACGAGCATCAGCGGCACGAACGACTCCGCCGCGATGAACGACCCTGCCGCCACCCCGCGCAGCAGCACCACCGCGGGCAGCCCGCGCGCCGCCCGCCAGGTGCCGTGCGGCAGCAGGGCGCGCCGCCCCGCGACCGCCGGCGCGAGCAGGGCCACGCCCGCCACGAACGGCAGCACGGACAGCCACCTCAGCTCCTGCCCCGCGTACTGCAGCAGCCCGGCCCCGACCTAGATCCCCAGCGCCAGCCTGATCCGGCGCCGGTCGAAGGGCGCGACGGGCGCCGCCGGATCGGCCGGCCCCGACGCCATCCGCCGCGTCGCGGGCAGCGCGAGCGCCAGCGGGAACACCACGAGCGCCGGAATGCCGATGAACACCCAGCGCCAGCCCAGCTGTTCGGTGGCCGTCCCCGCCACGAGCGGCCCCACCACCGAGGGCACCACCCAGCCCGCCGCGAACGCCGCCATGATCGTCGGCTGGAGCCGCGCGGGGTAGGCCCGCCCGATGACGACGTACAGCGCGACGATCACCAGCCCCCCGCCGAGCCCCTGCACGGCCCGCCCCGCGATGAACGTCCACATGTTCAGCGCGGTCCCGGACAGCAGCAGCCCCGCCGCGAACCCCGACATCCCGACCCCCAGCGCCCCGAGCGGCCCGCGCCGGTCGGCCCACTGCCCCGCGACGACCATCCCGAACAGGCTGGTCGTGAAGTACGCGGAGAAGGCGAAGGCGTACAGCGACACCCCGTCGAGCTCCCGCGCCGCGACGGGCATGGCCGTACCCACGGCGGTCGCCTCGAAGGCGATGAGCAGCACGACGGTGACGATCCCGAAACTCAGCGCGCGGTACTCCCGCCCCAGAATCCCCCCGGCGACACCCCCGCCGGGGAGGTCGGCGGTCAGGGCATCCGTACAGGCATCGGAGGATTCAAGGGCACTCATCCGCCCAGAGTAAGAGGCGTACCGCGTACTGACCCCTGTCAAAGGACGGGACTACGGCTACGTAAATGGTCGTAGTCCCGCCCCCGAACATGAACGCCGCATGGCAGTCCCATTGCACCCGGCGCGACGCCCTTCCCCTCCCCCGCGCCGCCCCCTACGGTCATCTCAACGCACCAGCACACGGCCGTGTGCCCGAGTGGCTCAGGGGCTCGCCTGCAAAGCGAGTTACGCCGGTTCGATTCCGGTCACGGCCTCCAACAGCCGGATCAATTCCGGCACTTGAGCTCGCGCTTGGCGAATTGGACGTACTGCTTCATCAGGGTGGTGAGTACGTCCCGGGTCTGCTGGGTTTTGGGCGACCGGTCTGCCGTCAGTTCCAGTTCGATGTACTTGGCCGAGGGCGGCAGGACCAGGTTTCTCGGGAGGTCAGGCCGCTCGCACAAGAAGACGGAGGCGGCTGCGCCGTCCCAGACGAATGCCTCGTCACCTGCGTCGATGTGTGTGCCAAAGTTCCGTGCCGGGAGACTCCAAATCGTTCCCTTCCCGCTCCTTCGGAGTTCGGCCCACGCGACGAACCGTGAATTGCCGTCGATACGCACAGTGCAGTACGTGGTCTGCTCGTTCCCCCGAAAGACGTCGAAGGGGCGATCGTTCTCCAGGGCTGCCGAGCCACCGTTTGGGAGCAACGGTGCGACCGAACCGCTTGCGAAGACCCCCCAGCAAATGTTCTTCGGCATACTCGGCACCGAGGGCTCGGCCGAACAACCGGCCACCGCCAGCACCAGAGTCAGCACAGATATGGAGATTCTGCTGCCGCTCCTCACTTCGTTCCGCCGTTGGACGTCCCACTCGCCGCCGCGCTCCGTCCGGCGGAATAGGCGGAGGAGATCGACGAGGAAGCAACTCCTTGATATTCACGGGTGTCCCGCGCGGAAAGCCCCGCGCTATGCCCCGCCGTACCCACTGCCGCCGACGCAGACTTTTTCGCCTTGTCCTCTGCCGCCGAGTAGGCATCTGCCGCCTCCTGGCTCGCCTCATTGGACGAGTCATGCTGCCTGTTCTCGACCATGGACTTGGTGATGTCCTCCTGGAGCCATTCCACGGCATCGCCCCCGACCGGCAGCATTTCGACGTATTTCGCGCCGACCGCACTGATGATCCGGTTCGTCCAGTCGGCCTTGTCCTGCAGGGCATCGTTGAAGTCCTTGTCAGTGGCCGCATGCTGCTCATAGATAGCGTGCACGCGCGCCTGCGCCATCATTCCGGCGATCTCACCACCTGGGTACACCGCGTTACGCACAGCCTCACCCACATCGGAGCCATGGTTCTCCGGATGGGCAAACACATCACGCACCAGCAGCGTGGTGTAAGCCTGCTGGGCATTGGTGATCGCACCATACGCATCAGGGTCCTGGGCAACCGCGCCCAGGAAATGAGCTACCTCGCCGGAGTTGCTGAACTTCGCCAGCACACCGAACGGCTTCGCCTGGCCCGCACCGTCCTCCGCCGTCGCCTGAATGTCGGCCATATACTCCGCCGCCATATTCCCAAAGTTCCCCGAAAGCCCCTCCAGCTTCCCCGGTGCGTCATCCTCGCCCAGGATCAAGGACGGGGCCGCGCCGATTTTCGCGACCACCTTTTCCATCACGCTCGCCATCGCCGCCGTGTGCTCCACCGGTTTCGCCGTCTCGTCGCCCGGGACGCGGCCCGTGACCGCCGCCTCCAGGGCGTTGCCCAGGGCGGACTGGTACGGGGTGCAGGCGTCGGGGAGGGCGTCGTAGCGGTCGTCCGTGGGGGGTTTGTCCAGGAGGTGGTCGACCATGCTGAGCCGGCCGCCCCCGGGGGTCCGGACCGCCGCGTCGTCCGACGTCACCAGACCGTTGCCGTCGCTGTCCGCACGGACCGGCTCGTTGAAGAACTCCGCGGAAGAATCAGGGTTGTTGGACATCGCCGACATCAGGCCGGTCAGGGGGTCGAAGCCCCGGCCGCCCGACGGGTCGAGGTTGAACCTCATGTCGGGGACCTGGGGCACACCCTGCTCGAAGACGTCGTCCGACGTCACCAGACCGTTGCCGTCGCTGTCCGCACGGACCGGCTCGTTGAAGAACTCCGCGGAAGAATCAGGGTTGTTGGACATCGCCGACATCAGGCCGGTCAGGGGGTCGAAGCCCCGGCCGCCCGACGGGTCGAGGTTGAACCTCATGTCGGGGACCTGGGGCACACCCTGCTCGAAGACGTGCGGATTCTGGTGCTCGAAGCCCACCATGTCGCGGGCGACGGGCAGCAGGAACTCCCTGTCGTACGCGCCGTGCCTCAGCAGCGCCCCCAGCGCCTGGTACCCGTACACCTTCGCCCCCGCGCCCGCGAAGCCGCTGACATCGATCGGGCGGCGGCCCGCCCGCATCAGGTCGGTCGTCCAGGGGCCCCCGAGGTGGCCGGCGGTGTGCGGGTTCGTGGCGAGGCCCAGCATCGGGCCCAGGTCGTCCTGGACGTGGCGGACCATCGCCGCCCGGTCCAGGCCCGCCGCGCCGAGGCCCGTCGCGTCGAGGGAGAGCCGGGTGTAGAAGTCCAGCGTTCCCTGCGGGCCCAGGCGCCGGTAGAAGGACGTCGAGAACTCGGGGTCCTGGGCGTTCGCGTCCAGCAGGGTCTGGAGCTGCTTCAGCTCCTCCACGTTGCGGGCCGTGCCGCCCTCGCCCGTGACCCGCTTCGCCAGGTCCACCGCCCGCGCGGCCTCCTCGTCGTCCAGGGAGGCGAACCGCGGTGCGCTGAAGTCGTGTTCGTGCGGGACGTTCGCCGTCAGGGCGAGGCGCAGCGACTCGTCCGCCGCGTCGCACCCGGCGACCAGCGCGTCCACCTTGCGCTGCCAGGCCGCGACATGAGCCTGCTCGGCCTTCATGTCCTTCGCCAGCCCGTCGTACTCGGGGTCATGTCGCCTCGCGGCGTCGTCCACGACCGGGTCGCGGGCCACGACCCGGCCCTTCGCGTCGACCGCGATGCCGTTCTGCTGCGCGCTGTCGAGGATGGCCTGCAGCCCGTCCTTCGCCTTCTTGAACTCCGTGTACGCATCGAGCAGGAGCCGGTGCACACCCTCGGCCTCCTTCTCGGCGTCCGCGAACTCCTTCACCGTCTTGCGGACGAACTCGCGGGTGACCCCCGCGTTCACCCCGGCCCACCTGGCGGTCTCGGCGTGCACCCGCATGCCGTCGTGCGCCTCGCCGGACAGCCTCTTCAGCCTGCGCGCCATGTCCGACCAGTCGTCCACCGCCGTCTTGAGCTTGTCGACCGGGGCGTTCACCACGTCCGCGTACTTCAGCAACTGCCGCTCCCCGTCCGCTAGTTGATGTAACCGCTGATCACCGAGACGGCCGCCAGGTCACCCTGTACGCGCGCGTCGTCCTTCGCGTGCTGGGCGGTCGAGTAGTCGAGGTGGTTCGAGATCTGCGCGCAGGCGTCGCGGAGCGTCGTGTACTGGCTCTGCCAGGTGTCGTGGACCTTCATCAGGGCGGCCCCACTGGTGAAGTTGTCCGCGCCGAGCGCCCGCGCCGCCTCGAACGTGGCCGCCCTCGCATGGTCACCGTCGCGCCGGAATCCGTCGTACAGCTTGTAAGCGTCCGAGCCGATCACCCCGAGATCATCGGCGTGCGCGACGAGATCCCCGCCGCCCGAACCCTGCGCAGCTGCCCCTGACGCCATCCCCAACTCCCGTTCTGTACACGCGCATTACGGAATCTTTGCCGTCAGCGTAAGGGAGGGGGATCCCACGGATTCCGTGTCCGCGGGCGCTCAGGGGTGAATCGGCGGCCGTACTCATGTCCCCGGGATCACCCGGCTCAGGAGGCGGATCGAGGTCTCCAGCCGGTCGCCCGCTCGCGCCCCCACGCCGCCAGCGGTTCAAGCGCCTCGTTGAGGCGCGCCCCGCCCTCGGTCAGCGCGTACTCGACGCGGGGCGGCACCTCGTCGTACGAGATGCGGCTCACCACGCCGTCCGCCTCCATCTCGCGCAGGTGTGAGGCGAGGACCTTTTCGGTGATCCCGGGCAGCAGGCGGCGCAGCTCGCCGAAACGGCGGCAGGGGTGTTCGTGGAGGGCCCAGAGGATCAGCACCTTCCACTTGCCGCCGATCACCTCCATCGCGGTGTCGATCCCGCAGATGTGCCCGTCCGGTGCGCCCGGCCGGTTCAGCGTCGTCATGCCCCACCCTCTTCAGAACGCTCTGGCCTGCTCACTCACCCCAGGGTAACCACCCACTTCCAAGTGCGTACTTGATCATGTGTCAGGTCGCGACGAGCCTGAAACGCATGACACAGCACTCTGATCACCCCGAGAAGCCCTCCCTCACCCTCCTCGGGCTCGGCGCCATGGGCTCCGCCCTCGCCCGTACCTGGATGGCCGCCGGCCACCCGCTCACCGTCTGGAACCGCAACCCCGCCCGCGCCGCCGCGCTCGCCGCCGAAGGCGCGCGGGTCGCCTGCAGTGCCGCCGAGGCCGTGGCGGCCAACTCCCTCGTCATTGCCTGCCTGTTGGACGACGGCTCCGTCGGTGAAGCCCTTGCGGGGGTGGACCTGGACGGCAAGGACCTCGTCAATCTGACCACCAGCACCCCGGCCCAGGCCCGGGCCCGTGCCGCGTGGGCGCGCGAGCGCGGGGCCCGCTACCTGGACGGCGGGATCATGGCCGTACCGCCGATGATCGGCGTATCCGAAGCGGGTGGTTACGTCTTCTACAGCGGCTCGCGCGAGCTGTTCGAGCGGCATCGGGAGACGCTGGCCGTTCCGGTCGCCACCACCTACGTCGGCGAGGACGCGGGCTTCGCGGCGCTGCACGACGTGGCGCTGCTCAGCGCCATGTACGGGATGTTCGCGGGGGCCGCGCACGCCTTCGCCCTGATCCGCCAGGAGGACATCGACCCCGCCTCGCTCGCCCCGCTGCTCGCCGACTGGCTCGTCGCGATGGCCCCGTCGGTGCACCAGACGGCCGACCACCTCAAGAGCGGTGACTACACCAAGGGGGTCGTCTCCAACCTCGGCATGCAGGTGGCCGGAACTCCGGCCTTCCTCGACACCGCCGAGCAGCAGGGCGTCAGCCCCGAACTGCTCTTCCCCTACTTCGCGTTGATGCGGCAGCGCCTCGCCGAGGGCAGCGGCGAGGAGAGCCTGACCGGCGTGGTCGACCTGCTCCGACGCCGGCCGAATCACTAACCCTGCTGGACCACCGCCGCCTGCGGGCGGATCGGGAGGCGGTTGACCGGGCGGCCGGTCGCGGCGCGGACCGCGGAGGCGATCGCGGCCGGCGAGGTGACCACCGGGACGGCACTCGCGGCCTTAGCACCGAAGGGAGCCACCACGTCCCGCTCCTCGACCAGTTTCACGATGCGGATGTCGGGGGCGTCCAGGGCGGTGGGCAGGGCGTAGCCCGTGAGGTCGGGGTGGCGGATCCGGCCACGTACCGTACGCAGGTTCTCGGTGAGGGCCGCGCCCACGCCCTGGGTCACGCCGGCCTCGATACGGGCCGCGAGCTGGCGGGGGTTGAGGATGCGGCCGACGTCCTGGGCCACGGCGAGTTCGACGACGCGGACCGAGCCGAGCTCGATGTCGACGTCGACCACCGCGCGGATCGCGCAGAACGCGAGGCCCACGAACGCGTCGCCCTGGCCCGTCTCGTCCAGCGGCTCGGTGGGGTGCGGGCGGCACTGGGCGGTGGCCCAGAGTTCCTTGCCGTCCATCGCCTCGGTCACCGTCGTGGACAGCACGCCGTCGTACGAGGTGATCTTGCCGTCGGCGATCTGGAGCAGCTCCGTTGACATGCCGAACTTGTGCGCCAAGGGCTGGAGCAGCTGGGTGCGGACCATCTTGGCCGCGCGCTCGACCGCGCCGCCGGACACCCAGGTGTGGCGGCCGTGGGTGGCGGGGCCCGCCGGGGGCTGGTCGGTGTCGACGGGGGCGACGTGGACCTCGTCGATGCCCAGGGTCTCCTGGACGATCTGGCGGGCAAGGGTGGTGAAGCCCTGGCCGGTCTCGACGGCCGCGCAGATGACCGTGGCGACGCCGTCCTGGACCTTGACGGTGGCCGTGGAGACCTCGTCCGTGCCCTCGGCGCCGAGCATGTGAACCATGCCGAGCGCGTAGCCGACGCCGCGCCGGACCGCGTCCGGCTCGCCCGCGCCCTCGGGGCCGCCCGGCAGCAGCCAGTCGTCCTCGGGGGCGTCCTTGGGCAGCACCGGGAGCGGGAAGTCCCGTACGGCTGCGAGGAGTTCGGCCACCGGGGCCGGGCAGGTCACCGTCTGGCCGGTGGGCAGCAGGTCGCCGGTCGCGAGGGCGTTGCGCATGCGCAGCTCGGCCGGGTCGAGGCCCAACTTCGTGGCCAGCTTGTCCATTTGGCCCTCGTACGCCGCGCACACCTGCATCGCGCCCTCGCCCCGGACGTGCCCGGACGGCGGGTTGTTGGTGCGCACCGCCCAGCCCTCGACGAAGGCGTGCGGCACGACGTACGGACCGCACGCGAACGCGACGGCGGCCGCCAGGGATTCGGAGGAGGCCTCGGCATAGGCACCCGCGTCGAGCAGGATCTGCGCCTCGACCTTGACGAGGCGGCCCTCGGTGTCCGCGTGGTGGCGGTAGCGCAGGAGCGTCGGGTGGCGGTGGGCGTGGCCGAGGAAGGACTCCTCACGGGTCGCGGTCAGCTTGACCGGGCAGCCCGTCTTCAACGCCAGGAGACCCAGGGGGAGTTGGAAGCCCAGGTCCTCGCGGTCGCCGGTCGCGCCGGGCACTCCGGTGACGACGACCTTGACGCGGTCCGGCTCCAGGCCGAAGCAGGCGGCGGCCAGGTCGCGGTCGCTGTGCGGGTCGGTGGAGGCGGTGTACAGCTCGACGCCGCCGTCGGGCCGGGGCACCGCGAGGCCCGCCTCGGCGCCGATCGGGGCCGGGTCCTGGCGGCCGATCCGGTACAGGCCCTCGACGACGACATCGCCGGTGACCTCGGGGTCGCCGTACTGGAGCGGGATGTGCCGGATCAGGTTGCCGTCGGGGTGCAGCGGTTCGGCCGCGAACGCCTTCTCCGGGTCGGTGACCGGTTCGAGCACCTCGTACTCGACGGCGATCGCCGCGGCCGCGAGGCGGGCGGTGTCCGGGTGGTCGGCGGCCACGGCGGCGATGGGCTCGCCGTGGTGGCGTACGAACTCGGCGGCGAAGACGGGCCGGTCGGCGATGCGGCGGCCGAACGCCGGGTCGCCCGGCACGTCGGCGTGGGTCACCACGGACCGTACGCCCGGCATGGCGACGGCGGCCGAGGTGTCGATCGAGACGATGCGGGCGGAGGCGTGCGGGGCGCGCAGCACGGCCGCCCACAGCAGACCCTCGGCCCACAGGTCGGCCGCGTAGGGGAAGGTGCCCTCGGTCTTGGCGCGCGCGTCGACCGGCGCGAGCGACGCGCCGATCCCGTGCGCGGGCGCCTGCTGCTCCGGCGCCGCCGCCGGGGAGGCGCCGTCGACCGTCGCGGTGGCTGCGTCGTTGCTCACGCCATGCCTCCGTCGTGCGTGTGCGGGGGCTTGGCGCTGCCGGCCCCTGGGGGTGCCTGGTGCGGGATGCGGGCCTCCTCGGCGGGGGCCGTCCCGGCCGCCGCGCGGCCCGCCACGACGTCCTTCACCGCGTCGAGGACGCCACGGTAGCCGGAGCAGCGGCACAGGTTGCCACAGAGCGCCTGGCGGGTTTCGAGCTCGGTGGGGGCGTGGTTGCCTTCGAGCAGGTCGTGCACGGTCATGGCCATGCCGGGGATGCAGAAGCCGCACTGCACGGCGCCGCTCTCGGCGAGCGCCCGCTGGACGTCGGAGGGTTCACCGTCGGCGGCAAGCCCCTCGACGGTACGGACCTCGCTCCCGGCGGTGGTCGCCGCGGGCACCAGGCAGGAGGCGACGAGCCGCCCGTCCACCTGGACGTTGCAGGCTCCGCACTCGCCCTGCGAGCACCCGTCCTTGGCCCCGGCGAGCCCGAGCCGCTCGCGCAGCACGTAGAGCAGCGACTCGCCGACCCAGGCCTCGGTGACGGGCCGGTCGGCGCCGTTGACGCGCAGCACGTACGAGGCGCGGGGGTGTTCGAGGTCGGGGGCGGGCGCCGCTTCCACGACGGGCTCGGGGGCGGGGTCGGTGACGGTCCCGGGATCGGCGGCGGCCTCGGGCGCGGGCTGGGGACCCGGCTCCGGCTCGGGCTCCGCTTCGGCCTGGGGCGCGGGGAGTTCGGCCGATTCAGGCGCTTCGGGCGCTTCGGGCGACTTGGCCGCTTCGGGCGTTCCGGGCGCGCCGGGTGCTTCGACCGTTTCGGGCACGGGTTCGGCGGCGGGCGCTTCCGGCAGGGGCTCGGGCGCGCGCACGGCTTCCGGTTCCGGCTGCGGATGCGACGGCGGGTGCGGCTGCTGGACGGCGCCGTCCGCCGATCCGGCCGCATCCGATACGTCCCGTACATCCGGAATGTCGCCAGCGGGCAGCACCGGCTCCGGCGCGGGCTCCTGGACCGCGGGCTCCTGGATCTCAGGCCGGGGCTCGGGCTGGGGCTGCCGGGCCTCGGGCAGTTGGTTCGCCCAGGGGGCGGGCGCGCCGCCGGGGAGGGTGGCGGGCGGGGTCGAGCCCCACTGCTCGATCAGCGAGGAGGTGGTGAACTCGCCCGATTCTTCCGGGAGTTCACCCTCGGCGACCGGGATGGTCCACTGGCCGGTGCCCGCCAGGGAGGGCTCGTCGGCGAAGTTCCACTGGGCGGTGGCGGCCGGGTCGTGGGCGGGCTCCGTCGGGGTCGCGGGCACGGGGGCGGGCGCGGCGGGCTCGGGCCACACCACGGTCTGCGCACCCGGCGCGGGGTCGGCGTCGGGCGCGGGCTGCCCGGTGAGCTCGGTCGGGATGCGCCAGACGCCGGTCGCGCCCGGGTCCGTCGCGGCGGCCGGGGTGAGCGGCACGATCATCGGCGGTACGTAGCCGTGGCCGGGCGCCGCCAGCGGGGCGCCCATCATGTCCATGTCCGGGGGCAGCTGAACGAAGGCCGTGGCGTCGGGCTCGTACTCGCCGCCGTGCGGGACGGGCTCCCAGCCGCCGTGCCGGGGCACCTGGCCGTAGCCGTGCTCGTGTCCGCGCTCGGGCTCGTGCTCGTTGTTCTGGTCGGTCACGACAGCGCCCTCCCCAGTGCTCGTCGGGCCAGCGCGGCGACGGTGCGCCGCAGATGCAGTACGGCCGGCGAGAGGGGCGGTGGCGGTGCGCCGTCCGCGGATGGCGCCGGGTCCGGGATGCAGGCGGCGGCCACGTACTCGCCGAACGCGCCCAGCGCCTCCGGGGCCAGCGCCGCGCGCTCGCCGTCCCAGTCGATGAGCGAGGCGATCCAGCGCTCGGCCTCCAGGGGCCGCAGCGGCATCGGCGCGATGGCGCCGACCGCGCAGCGCACGCCGCGCCGGGCCGGGTCCAGGACGACGGCGACCGAGGCGGTGGCGCGGCCGGGGCCGGTGCGGCCGGTCGCCTTGAGGAAAACTTGGGGAGCGTGCAGCAGCGGCACCCGGACATATCCGATCAACTCGGCCGGCGCGAGCATGTCCCGGCCGGCCAGCAGGTGCGACACGGGGATTTCACGCCGGGCGCCGTCCGGGCCCGCGATGACGAGGGTGGCTTCGAGCGCGGCGAGCACGGGCAGCGCGTCACCGGTCGGGGCGGCGGAGGCGATGTTGCCGCCCAGGGTGCCCGCGTTGCGGATCTGCGGGGGGCCTGCGGCGCGTGCGGCCGCGGCGAGCGCCGGAATGAGCGCCGCGAAGTCCGGGCGCCCCATACGGGCGTGGGTGAGGCCGGCGCCGAGCAGGGCGTGGCCGTCCTGGTACTGCCAGCCGCGGATCTCGTTGATCCGGCCGAGTCCGACCAGACCCGCGGGGCGCAGGAGGCCCCGGTTCACGGCCGCCATCAGATCGGTGCCGCCCGCGACGGGCACGGCGGCAGGCATGGCCGCGAGCGCCGCCACGGCCTCGTCCAGTGAGGCAGGCAGCGTCACGGACTGCGCCGCCTGCGGTGCGTGCGTGGTCAACCCAGCTGCCCCTTCCCGGTGTCCCGGCCGTACCGGCTGTGCCGTCTGTAGCCACCTGCTGATGGCCGTACCGTACGTGCTCACAGCCCGGACGTGGCAACTCTGGCACATCTTCCGGACCGGCCGACGGGAGGGTCCACGAAGCACACTTCCGTCCCCGACCTGGGGAATGTTCCGGTTTGGAAAGCCTTGTACGACTTATGCGGTACGCCTTGTTCCGCACGCCGGGTGTTCGTCACAGCGGTATTCCTCGCAGCCGGACGCGGCCGGGGCGGCCGTGACCAGGGGTCACGCTCCCAGGGACACGGCCTCCGAGCACGCCCTTGAGCCAGGGCTCACCTGTTTGGGGGCGCCCCCTCGATCGGGCGTCCGAGCACACCTGGGCGCTGTTGCCACGGCAACGGGCCGGTGGGCGGACGGTAGTCGACGCCGAGCGCGTCAAGTCGCTTGTAGTGGGCGGTCATTCGCCGCTCGAAATCGGCGAAGTCGCGGTCGGCCGGGGCGGGCAGGGCGCTCCAGGCCACCTCGGCGAAGGCGGCGAGCCGGGGGAACACCTGGTAGTCGACGCGGGACTGGTTCTCCATCACCTCGGTCCACACGTTGGCCTGGGTGCCGAGGACGTGGGCGGCGGCCTCGGGGCCGAGCTGCGGCGGCACGGGCTCGAACCGGTAGACGTCCTCCAGGGTGCGTACGTATCCGATGGGCATGGGCTCGTCCTCGCCGCCGGCCTGGCGGTGGTCGAGGTAGACGTGCTGCTCGGGGCACATCACGACGTCGTGGCCGGCCTCGGCGGCCGCGATCCCGGCGCCGTAGCCGCGCCAGGACGAGACGGCTGCGCCGGGTGCGAGGCCGCCCTCCAGGATCTCGTCCCACCCGATGAGCCGTCGCCCGCGCGCGCTCAGCCAGCTGTCGAAGTGCCGGATGAGCCAGGACTGGAGTTCGTTCTCACCTGCGAGCCCGAGCTCGCGGATCCGCTCCTGTACGAGGTCGGACTTCTGCCACTGCTCCTTGGGGCACTCGTCCCCGCCGATGTGAATGAACGGCGAGGTCTCCTCGGGGAACATCTCCAGCACCTCCTCCAGCACCCCTTCGTAGAAGCGGAGGGTGTTGTCAGTGGGGGCGAGTACGTTCGGATTGACGCCCCAGGTGTCCCAGACGGAGAGGGAGGCGGTGTCGATGACGTCGGTGTTGCCGAGTTCGGGGTACGCGGCGATGGCGGCCTGCGAGTGTCCCGGGATGTCGATCTCGGGGACGACGCGGATATGCCGCTCGGCGGCGTACGCGACGATCTCTCGGATGTCGTCCTGGGTGTAGTAACCCCCGTGCGGCTTCTCGTCCCACAGGGGCGATGCGCGATGCCCCCACTTGGTACGGCTGCGCCAGGCGCCGACGTCGGTGAGCCGCGGATACCGCTTGATTTCGATCCGCCACCCCTGATCGTCCGTCAGGTGGAAGTGAAAAACATTGAGCTTGTGGGCGGCGATGAGATCGAGGTAGCGCAGCACGCCGTCCTTCGGCATGAAGTGCCGCGAGACGTCGAGCATGAGCCCGCGCCAGGCGAAGCGGGGCCCGTCTTCGACGCTGACCCCGGGGAGGTCCCAGTGCCGGGTGCTCTCCAACGGGGCCCGGCGGAAGGCATCCGGCCCGAGCAGCTGACGGAGCGTCTGCATCCCCCGGAACACGCCGGCCGCGCTGCCGCCCTCGATGAGCACGGCGACGTCCTCGACGGAGCGGTCCGTGGAGAGCCGGTATCCCTCCGGGCCGTGCCGCCCCGCGACCTCCGGGCTGATCCGCAGCACGATGCGGTCCTGCCCGACGGAGCCGTCGGGGAGCGGCAGCCCGGTGGCGGCCCCGACGGTCCCTCGCAGGAGAGCGGCGAGGGGTTCGGTGCCGGGGGTGGTGTGGAGGGTGGTGTGGGGGTGCAGGGGGTGGCGGGTGGGGGGCGTGGTGCGGGGGTTCAGGGTGCTGCTGGGAGCGGGGGTGAGGCTGCTGGGAGCGGGAATGAGGCTGTGGATGTCCGTGTCCATGTGGATGTCCATGTCGATGTCCGTGAGGTCCTTTCGTGCGGTGTGGTGCGGTGTGTCGGGTGCGGCTTTCTCCTTCCCCACCCCGCCCCTCCCCGACCGTGACACTCTGCGGCTCCGCCGCGTGGCTCCGGTGGATCCGGGTGACCTGCGGCCCGGCGGTCGACACTGGGGGCTCTGCCCCCAGACCCCCGCTCCTCAAGCGCCGGAGAGGCTGGATTTTGCCGCTGGGAGGGTGCTGCTGAGGTGCGAAGCCCCAGGCGGGGGCCGGGGGGGGGAGAGCCCCCGAGAGGGGCGCAGGGGACACAGTCCCCGCCGGGGCCTGGCGTGCCGCCCCAGGGCTCGGCCTCTCCACCCCCGTCACGGCATGGGGGTCCCCCCTCCGCTCCTTAAGAACTTGGGGGAGGGTGGGCGAATTCCCCGGGGGTGCAGGGGGCAGAGCCCCCGCAAGGGGTCTGGGAGCGCAGCCCCCAGAAGCCGAACCATCCAACCCCTGAGCAACGGGCGGGTGGGTGGGCAAACCCCCCGGGGTCCGGGGCGGAGCCCCGAAGGGGGCGAGGGGCGCAGCCCCAGGGGCCGAACCATCCGACCCCTTGCACGGGTGGGTGGGTGGGCAAGCCCCCCGGGGGCCCAAGGCAGAGCCCACGCACCCCCACCCGCCCCGGGGCCCCCGAAACCGGCGGAGCCAAGCCTCACTTGACCGCACCCCCCACCCCCGAAACCAACCGCCGCTGGACCAGCACGAAGAACACCAGCACCGGCAGGGTCATCACCGTGGACGCCGCCATGATCCCGCCCCAGTCGTTCTCGTCCGGCTTGAAGAAGACGAGCAGCGCCATCGGCAGCGTGGACTGCGACGTGTCGCTGATGATGAACGACTTCGCGAACAGGAAGTCGTTCCAGGCCGAGATGAAGGAGAAGACGCTCGTCGCGACCAGCCCCGGAAACACCAGCGGGAACAGGATCTGCCAGAGGAACCGCGTGCGGCTCGCCCCGTCCAGCGCCGCCGCCTCCTCCAGTGCCACCGGCACCCCCTTCACGAACCCCCGCAGCATCCAGATCGCGAAGGGCAGCGAGAAGGCCAGGTGCGGCAGGATCAGCGAGCCAAGCGTGTTGAGCTGGCCCAGATCCCGCATCAGGAAGAACAGCGGGATCGTCAGCGCCTCGACCGGCACCATCTGCGCCACCAGGAACATGATCAGCAGCGTGGTGCGGAACTTGAACCGGAAGCGCGTCACGGCCGTCGCCGCCAGGAAGGCGATCAGGGCCGAGAGCAGCACCACCGAGCCCGCCACCACGAGGCTGTTGAGGAAGTACCGCCCGAAGTCCTGCTGCGTGAAGACCCGGCGGAAGGAGTCGAGGGAGGGGGACAGCGTCCAGGGCCTGGGGTGCGCCGACTGCACCTCCCCCGCCGGTTTGAACGCCGAGAGCACCATCCAGTAGAGCGGGAAGGCGACCACCAGCGCCGCCACCAGCGCGACCGCCTCGGCAGCCAACCGCCCCGGACGGCGGACACGTACGAGACTCAACTCTCCTCCCCCCGCCCCCGCAGCACCCGCAGATACACCAGCGTCGCCGCGAGCAGGATCAGCAGCATCACCACGCCGATCGCCGAGCCGAGGCTGTACTGCGAGGACGCGAACGCCTTCTGGTACGCGTACACGTTCAGGACCAGGTTCTGGCCCGCGATCCCGCCCCCGTTCGTCATGACGTAGATCTGCGTGAACACCTTGAAGTCCCAGATGACGGACTGGATCGTGACGACCGTGAGGATCGGCCGCAGCATCGGGACCATGACAGAACGCCAGATCCGCCACTGCGAGGCCCCGTCCAGCGCGGCCGCCTCCAGGACCTCGCCCGGGATCGCGCGGATCCCGGCGTACACCGTGACCATCACGAACGGGAAGGAGCACCACACCACTTCGAGCAGCACGAGGAGGAACGCGCTGTAGCGGCCGTACGTCCACGAGTGGTCGCCGAGGCCCAGAACCCGGTTGACCGGGCCGAAGTCAGGGTCGAACAGGAACATCCACACCGTCGAGCCGGTGATCGCGGGCGTCGCCCACGCGCCGAGCGCGGCCAGCATCAGCGCGAGCCGGGGCAGCGCCCTAACACGCGTGAGCAGCACCGCGAGCACACAGCCCACCGCGAGAGTGCTCAGCACACAGGCCGCCGCGAAGAAGACCGTGGCGAGCAGCACCGACCAGAACTGGCTGTCCGAGAAGAGTGCGGAGTAGTTTCCGAAGCCCTGGAAGCTGGTCGGCTGACCGCCGCTGACCTGGGCCTGGGTGTACTCCAGGAAGGAGATCAGGCCGAGTTGGCAGATCGGGTAGACGAGGAGCGCGCCGAGGACGGCGAGCGCGGGGGCCAGGTACAGCCACGGGGTCCAGCCCGCCTGCCGGTGCGAGCGGCGGCCCGGCGCCGGCTTCGTCACGGGCACCCGTACGGCGTCCCGCGTGGCAGTCGCGGGGCTCAACCCGCCGCCCCGAACACGTCGTTCATCTTCTTCGCCGCGTCCGCCGACGCCTTCGCGACGTCCTTCTTGCCGCTGACGATCTCCTGGAACATCGTCGGCAGCACGAGCGAGGAGTCGATCTGGCCCCAACCGGGCGACGCGGGAACGGACTTGGCGCCCGCTGCCAGGCTGCGCACGAACGGATCGACGAACGGCTGCTTCTTCGCGACCTCCGCCCGCACGTCGGTGTACGTCGGCAGGAAGCCCATCGCGTCGAACAGCTCGCGCTGGGTGGCCTTGCCTGCGAGCCGCTCCATGAGCCCGACCGCGAGCGTGCGGTGCGAACTGCTCTTCAGTACGCCGATGTTGTTGCCGCCCGCGAAGGCCGGGGCGACCGAGCCCGGTGCGATGCCCGGCAGCGGCACGACCGCGTACTTGCCCTTGACGGTGCCCGCCTCGACGGCGGCGTGGTTGAAGTCGCCGCCGATCGCCATGGCCGCCTTGCCGTTCGCGAAGGCGGTGACGGTGGCGTTGCCGCCCATCTGCGCGCACTTGGCGGCGGGGCAGTTGGCGTCGCCGAAGAGCGAGGTGTAGGCCGCGATGCCCTTGCGGGCGGGCTCGCTGTCGATCGCCGAGGTGTATTTCCCGCCGTTCTCGGTGGCCAGTTCACCACCGCCCGCCCAGAGGAACGGCAGCGCGCCGTAGGTATAGGCGCCGCCCACCGCGAGCCCGTACAGGCCGGGCTTCACCTGGTGGATCTTCTTCGCTGTCGCGATCAGTTCGTCCTGCGTCCTCGGCACGGCGAGGCCGAGGTCCTTGAGGACGTCGGTGCGGTAGTAGAGGGCGCGTACGCCCACGAACTGCGGGGCTCCGTAGACCTTTCCGCCCACGGTGACGGACTGCTTCGCCGTCGGATCGGCGTCCTTCGCCTCGGGCCAAGCCGCGAACTCGGCGCTCACATCGGCGAGTCCGCCGTCCTTCACGTAGCCGGCCGTGTCGGTGTTGCCGTACTCGATCAGGTCGGGCGCGGAGGCGGGGTCGTTGAAGGCGGCCTTGATCTTCTGGGCGCGGGTGTCGACGGGTATGTACTCGACCTGCACGTCGGCGCCCTTGTGGGCCTGCTCGAAGGCTGCCACGGCCTTGTCCACCACCCGTTGTTTGGGGCCGTTGCTCACCTCCTGGAAGAGCCAGACCCGCAGGGTGCCGCTCTTGTCGTCGCTCTTGGCGCTGTTGTCGGACGTCTGCGGGGCGCAGGCGGCCAGGCCGGCGAGGGCAAGTGCCGCCAGCGGCAGGGCAGTCAGAGCAGTTCGGGCAGTTCGGGCAGCGAGCTTCACGGCAGAGATCCTCCCCATGGCCGTTGCAACATACGCAACGAGCGTTTCGCATACTGCACAACAGGGAGGAGGTTATGGCGGAGGCAAAGCCCCCGGCAAGAGGTCTGGACAACCCGGCACACACAAAACGGCCCCCTGGGTGTGCGTCACGCACACCCAGGGGGCCGCCGGGGGCTGCCTCAGCCCGGACCGCCTACTCGTCCGGCACTACTTCTCCGGCACTACTTCTTGTCCTTGCCGCCCTTGTCCTTGTCCTTGTCGCCACCGGCGCCCATGGACTCGTAGATCTCCTTGCACATCGGGCAGACCGGGTACTTCTTCGGGTCGCGCCCCGGCACCCAGACCTTGCCGCAGAGCGCGACGACGGGCGTGCCGTCCAGCGCGCTCGCCATGATCTTGTCCTTCTGGACGTAGTGGGCGAAGCGCTCGTGGTCGCCGTCGCCGTTCGACACCTGGGGTGTCGGCTCTACGAGGGTCCCCGTACCTGCCCCGCGCTCGGGCTCAAGAGTGCTCATAACCACCAAGGGTACTGAAGGCAACCGGATTGGGTGGAGGCGCGTCGCCGGGGCGTCAATTGAGCGAGGGATCGTCCGGATAGGTGGCGACCATCGCGAGCTCGCTGCGCTGGCGGCGCAGCACCGCCCGCCACAGGCTCTCGGGTTCCGGGGACGAGACGTCACCGGGCTCCGACTCGACCACGTACCAGGCGCCGTCGGTGAGCTCGTCCTCCAGCTGGCCGGGGCCCCAGCCCGCGTACCCGGCGAAGATCCGCAGCGAGCCGAGGGCAGCCGCGAGCAGTTCGGGCGGCGCCTCCAGGTCGACCAGGCCGATCGCCCCGTACACCCGCCGCCAGCCGAGCGGGCCCTCGTCGCCGGGGATGACGGCGACGCCGAGGGCCGAGTCGAGCGAGACCGGGCCGCCCTGGAAGACCACGCCGGGCTCGCCGGCCAGTCCCGCCCAGGACTCCAGGATGTCGCCGACGCCGACGGGGGTGGGCCGGTTCAGGACCACGCCGAGCGTGCCCTCCTCGTCGTGGTCGAGGAGCAGCACCACCGCGCGGTCGAAGTTCGGATCCGCGAGCGCGGGGGTCGCGACGAGCAGCCGCCCTGTGAGCGAGGACACCTCGGTCATGCGGACATGATCCCGCATAACCCTGCCGTTCGGATAGGAAGGTGCCGCGCGAAGCGCGACGTTGAGGGGTGGCGGTCGGGTGACGGGCGGGCGCACGGCAGCAAGGGGACCTCTTCCCTCGTGCGCCCCCGGAGGAGGACCGGGGTACGTGACGCTGCGCTGAACTCCCTGCGCGGAGCGTGCTGTAGCGAATTCATTACCTCTCTGAACCCTCCTCGGCCTTATGGGGCAGGGGTGAAAGCCCCTTACCCTTTATCCCTGCCCCTTGCCCGACCACTCCGGAACGCGAGATTCATGACCGGCACAGACGATGTACTGCTTGTCCACGGCGGAACCCCGCTCGAGGGCGAGATCCGCGTCCGCGGCGCGAAGAACCTCGTGCCGAAGGCGATGGTCGCCGCCCTTCTCGGCAGCGGCCCGAGCAGACTGCGCAATGTGCCCGACATCCGCGACGTGCGCGTCGTACGGGGCCTGCTGCAGCTGCACGGCGTCACCGTCCGCCCCGGCGACGAGCCGGGCGAGCTGATCCTCGACCCGTCCCACGTCGAGTCCGCCAACGTCGCCGACATCGACGCGCACGCGGGTTCCTCGCGGATCCCGATCCTGCTGTGCGGCCCGCTCCTGCACCGCCTGGGCCACGCCTTCATCCCGGGCCTCGGCGGCTGCGACATCGGCGGCCGGCCCATCGACTTCCACTTCGAGGTGCTGCGCCAGTTCGGCGCGACCATCGAGAAGCGCGCGGACGGCCAGTACCTGGAGGCCCCGCAGCGCCTTCGCGGCTGCAAGATCCGGCTGCCCTACCCCTCGGTCGGCGCGACCGAGCAGGTGCTGCTGACCGCGGTGCTCGCGGAGGGTGTGACCGAGCTCTCCAACGCCGCGGTCGAGCCGGAGATCGAGGACCTCATCTGCGTACTGCAGAAGATGGGCGCGATCATCGCCATGGACACCGACCGGACGATCCGCGTCACCGGTGTCGACAAGCTCGGCGGCTACACCCACCGCGCCCTCTCGGACCGCCTGGAGGCCGCCTCCTGGGCGTCCGCCGCGCTGGCGACCGAGGGCAACATCTACGTCCGCGGCGCCCAGCAGCGCTCGATGATGACGTTCCTGAACACCTACCGGAAGGTCGGCGGCGCCTTCGAGATCGACGACGAGGGCATCCGCTTCTGGCACCCCGGCGGCTCGCTCAAGTCCATCGCCCTCGAAACGGACGTGCACCCCGGCTTCCAGACCGACTGGCAGCAGCCGCTGGTCGTCGCCCTCACCCAGGCCACCGGCCTGTCCATCGTCCACGAGACGGTGTACGAGTCGCGGCTCGGCTTCACCTCGGCGCTGAACCAGATGGGCGCGCACATCCAGCTGTACCGCGAGTGCCTGGGCGGCTCGGACTGCCGCTTCGGCCAGCGCAACTTCCTGCACTCCGCGGTCGTGAGCGGCCCCACGAAGCTCCAGGGCGCCGACCTGATCATCCCGGACCTCCGGGGCGGCTTCTCGTACCTCATCGCCGCCCTGGCGGCCCAGGGCACGTCCCGCGTCCACGGCATCGACCTGATCAACCGCGGCTACGAGAACTTCATGGAAAAACTGGAGAGCCTCGGCGCGAAGGTCGAGCTCCCGAACGGTTCGCTGGTCTGACCCCTCCGCCCCGGCACCGGCCCTGCCAGGGGCGCGGGGAACTGCGCGACCAGCCGTCCACGGCCTGCGGCCAAAGGCGGGTTTAGGGGCGCGGGGAACTGCGCGAGGGCCGTCCGCGGCCCGCGGGCGAAAGCGGCCCTGGACGCATAAAAGGGCGGCCACTCCGGAAACCCGGGGTGGCCGCCCTTCGCGTTGCTGCTAAGCGCCTTGCAAAGCCAAGGAAGCTTACTTGCCCTTGGCGGCTTCCTTGAGCTTCGAGCCCGCCGAGACCTTCACGCTGTAGCCGGCCGGGATGTTGATCGGGTCGCCGGTCTGCGGGTTACGAGCGGTACGAGCGGCACGGTGGGTGCGCTCGAAGGTCAGGAAGCCGGGGATGGTGACCTTCTCGTCGCCCTTGGCGACGATCTCGCCGACGGTCTCGGCGAGAGCGGCCAGCACGGCGTCGGCGTCCTTGCGGGTCACCTCGGCGCGGTCGGCCAGCGCGGCCACCAGCTCACTGCGGTTCATGTTCTTACTCCCGTGTTCTTCTTGCCTGTGAGGCGTGCCACGCGGCGGAAGCCGCATGTTGGGTACAGCGAAGCCGATGCTGCCAGGGCCCTCGGACAGTCCCCGCACCCGGGTCACGACCCTCGCGTCCATGGGGGTCCCCCCTGGACGAAGTCCTTGGGGAAGCATCCTGCCCCCACCTACGGCGGGAAAGCCAATCCGGCACCCTCCCGAGTCACCCTGAGTCACACGAAAAGCGCCACTGCCTCGTCGAGGTGACGCTCCGTCGACAGGGTGAGAACTCCCGGGCCGGGGCCGGTGCGGATGCGGGTCATGGTCCGTCACCCTAAGGGGGCGTTACTGGGCCCGCATCCCGCGACGCGCCGGAGCTCAGGCCGACGTGGGCGCCGTCACAGCGCCCCCGGCGGCCTTGGCGGCGTTGCGGACGGCTCCCGCGACCGCTCCGGCGACCTTGTCGTTGAAGACCGACGGGATGATGTAGTTCGCGTTGAGCTCGTCCTCGGCGACGACGTCCGCGAGCGCACCGGCCGCGGCCAGCATCATCTCGGTGTTGACCGTGCGGGACTGGGCGTCCAGGAGGCCCCGGAAGACGCCGGGGAAGACCAGCACGTTGTTGATCTGGTTGGGGAAGTCCGAGCGGCCGGTGGCCACAACTGCCGCGCTCTGGCGGGCGATCGCGGGGTCGACCTCGGGGTCCGGGTTCGCGAGCGCGAACACGATCGCGCCGTCGGCCATCGCCGCGACGTCGTCGCCGTTGAGAACGTTGGGGGCGGAGACGCCGATGAAGACGTCGGCGCCGACCACGGCCTCCTTGAGCGTGCCGGTCAGGCCCTCGGGGTTGGTGTTGTCGGCGATCCAGCGCAGCGCGGACTCGGGGCTCGCGCTGATCAGGTCGTCGCGCCCGGCGTGCACCACGCCGTGGATGTCGGCGACGACGGCGTTCTTGACACCGGCCGCGAGCAGCAGCTTGAGGATGGCGGTACCGGCCGCGCCGGCGCCGGACATGACGACGCGTACGTCGCCAATTCCCTTGCCCACCACGCGAAGTGCGTTGGTCAGCGAGGCGAGCACCACGATCGCGGTGCCGTGCTGGTCGTCGTGGAAGACGGGGATGTCGAGGGCCTCGCGCAGGCGGGCCTCGATCTCGAAGCAGCGGGGCGCGGAGATGTCTTCGAGGTTGATGCCCGCGAAGCCGGGGGCGATCGCCTTGACGATCTCGACGATGGCGTCGGTGTCCTGGGTGTCCAGGCAGATCGGCCACGCGTCGATGCCGGCGAACCGCTTGAAGAGGGCCGCCTTGCCCTCCATGACGGGCAGCGCGGCCATCGGGCCGATGTTGCCGAGGCCGAGCACCGCGGAGCCGTCCGTCACGACTGCGACGGAGTTGCGCTTGATGGTGAGGCGGCGGGCGTCCTCGGGGTTCTCGGCGATCGCCATGCACACGCGGGCCACGCCCGGGGTGTAGATCATGGAGAGGTCGTCACGGTTGCGGATGGGGTGCTTCGACTGCATCTCGATCTTGCCGCCGAGGTGCATCAGGAACGTACGGTCGGAGACCTTGCCGAGGGTGACGCCCTCGATGCCGCGCAGCTTCTCGACGATCTCGTCGGCGTGCGAGGTGGAGGTGGCCGCGATGGTGACGTCGATCCGCAGCTTCTCGTGGCCGGAGGCGGTCACGTCGAGGCCGGTCACCGACCCGCCGGAGGACTCCACGGCGGTGGTGAGCTGGGAGACCGCCGTGCCGCTGGCGGGCACCTCAAGGCGGACCGTCATCGAGTACGAGACGCTGGGCGCCGTTGCCATGACCGTGTTCCTCTGCTTTCCCTAGCTTCGTTGCTAGCACCGCCCCGGCTGTGGCGCGGCGGTGCCATCCGATGGTCGCACCTACTGGCTGGTAGCCGATAATGGACGACCCTTTTCGGAAAGTTGTTTCCACCATACGAGAAAGTGGTGGTCGGGCGGAAGACCCTTACGGAGACCTGCCGAGGGCCCGCACCAACGACAACAGGCCCACGCCATCCAAAGATGACGTGGGCCTGTCGCTCACGTTAATGACACCGACCCGCCATGCTCGCCTCGCGGCAAGTGGTCGCTCTGAGCGACTAAGGTTGGGCCCGGGGGCTTGGATCGAGCCGGTGCCTCACCCAGGCTAACAAACCACCCCGGCAAGTGATCCCCGCATCGCGAGTTGACCCCGAATTTAATCGCGGAGCAGGTCGGGCACCCCGTCCGCGTCGGGCTCGTCCCGCTCGCCGGAGACGACCGTGAGCTGTTGCGTCGCCCGGGTCAACGCCACGTACAGCACCCGCAGTCCGGCCGGGGACTCGTCCGCGATCTCGGCCGGGGAGACGACCACCGTGGCGTCGTACTCCAGGCCCTTGGCCTCCAGGCTGCCGAGCGCCACGACCCTGTCGCCGAGCCCCGCGAGCCACCGCGCGGCCTGTTCGCGGCGCCGCATCGCGACGACCACGCCGACCGTTCCGTCGACCTGGTCGAGCAGCCGCGCCGCCTCCTCCCGTACGGAGCGGGCGAGGTCGCCGTCGCGTACCACCGCGAACCGCGGCCGCACACCCGTCGAGCGGACGGCGGCCGGGGACTTCATGCCCGGCATGGCGAACGCCAGTACCTTGGCGGCCAGTTCGGCGATCTCGGCCGGGTTGCGGTAGTTGACGGTCAGCTCGAAGCGGCGGCGCGGGCGGCTGCCCAGCGCCTCGTCGCGGGCCTCGGCGGCCTCGTCCGGGTCGGACCACGAGGACTGTGCCGGGTCGCCCACGACCGTCCAGGTGGCGGTGCGCCCGCGCCGGCCGACCATCCGCCACTGCATGGGGGTGAGGTCCTGCGCCTCGTCGACGATGACGTGCGCGTACTCGGTACGTTCCTGGGCGAGCCGCTCGGCGCGCTCGCGCTGGGTCTCCTCGCGGTGCGGCATCAGCTCTTCGAGGCCGGTGAGCGCGTCGAGCGGGTCGTACTCGCGCTTCTTCTTCGGCCGGGCCGGGGCGCCGAGCAGCGTCTCCAGCTCGTCGAGCAGGGCCACGTCGTGCACCGAGAAGGCGCCTTCGGCGGTGCGCACGAGCGAGCGGGCCAGGCGGCGCACCTCGCCCTGGTTGAGGACCCGGCGGGCCCAGCGCGACAGGCGCTTCTCGTCGGCCATCGCGGCGAGCACCCCGCGCGGGGTCAGCTCCGGCCACCACGCGTCGAGGAAGGCGATGAAGGCGTCCTCGGAGGTGATGTCGTCGTCGAAGGAGGAGCGCAGTTCGGCGGCGAGCTCGGGGTCGGTGTGGCGGCCGTTCGCGCCCGACTTCGACCACAGGGCGTCGAGCAGCAGCCTGCGGGCGCGCGGGCGCAGCAGGTTGACGGGCGCGGTGCCGCCGAGCACGTTCTGGCGGATGCGCCGCAGCTCCTCGCCCTCCAGCTCGATGCGCGCGCCGAAGGCGACGACGCGCAGCCGCTGGCCGGGCTGCTGGGCCGGCGCATCGTCACCGAGGGCCAGCTGCTCCCCGCCGCGCCGACGGGACCTCCTGGGCTGCTCCCCCGGCCCTTCCAGGGCGCCCCTGGCGGCCCTGCGCAGGACGTGGAGCATCCGCGAGGAGCCCTTGATCCGGGCGACCGCCGGGTCGTCGTACTCGGTGGCCTCCGCGCCGTCCACGAGGTTGCCTACCGCACGGATCGCGACCTGGCCCTCCTCGCCGAGCGAGGGCAGCACGCCCTCGGTGTAGGCGACGAGCAGCGGGGTCGGCGAGACGATCAGGATGCCGCCCGCGTAGCGGCGCCGGTCCTGGTAGAGGAGGTAGGCCGCGCGGTGCAGCGCGACCGCCGTCTTGCCGGTGCCGGGGCCGCCCTCGACGTACGTCACCGAGGCGGCGGGCGCCCGGATGACCAGGTCCTGCTCGGCCTGGATGGAGGCGACGATGTCCCGCATGGTGTGGCTGCGGGCCTGGCCGAGCGCGGCCATCAGGGCGCCGTCGCCGATCACGGGCAGCTCGGCGCCGTTCAGGGTCGCCTTGAGCTCCGGGCGCATCAGGTCGTCCTCGACGCCGAGCACCTTGCGGCCCTTGGAGCGGATGACCCGGCGGCGCACGACGCGGCCCGGGTCGACCGGCGTCGAGCGGTAGAAGGGCGCCGCGGCCGGCGCCCGCCAGTCGATCACCAGCGGCGAGTAGTCGGCGTCCAGGACGCCGATCCGGCCGATGTGCAGGGTCTCGGCGATGTCGGCCGTGCCGTCGGGGCGCACGGCGTCCTCGGCCGGGTCGACCGAGGTGTACGCGCCGTCCGGGCCCTTCTTGCCGTCCTTGCCGAGCAGCAGGTCGATCCGGCCGAAGAGGAAGTCCTCGAACTCGTTGTTGAGCCGGTTGAGATGGACCCCTGCCCTGAAGACCTGGGCGTCGCGTTCGGCGAGCGCGCCGGGCGTGCCGACCTGCCCGCGCTTGGCGGCGTCGTTCATCAGGAACTCCGCCTCGTGGATCTTCTCCTCCAGGCGGCGGTACACCTGGTCGAGATGTACCTGTTCCCCAGCGATCTCGCGTTCCCGGACCGAATCCATAGCGGATTCGGCGGTACCGGAAGCGGTATCGACAGCGGCATCCTGCGCGGCCACCGAGGCCCCCTTCTGACGTGCATTGGGCAGCCGTCAACCGTACGCGAAGGGGGACCCGATGTCAGGCCACAATTCGGTGCCGAACCGCATGTCGGGACGGTTGTCCCGCCGCGCGGCTCAGGCCGGGACGTCCACGAGCGCCTTCCCGTCGAAGGTACGGACCTCGAAGTGGTCGATCTGGTCGCGGTTCATCGCGGTGCCGCCGTGCACGTACAGCGGATACTTCGCCGACTCGTGCGGGCTGTCCTTGATCCCGTAACCCCAGTTGGGCACCGCCCAGGACGTGACGGTCTCCTGCTCGCCGTTCTTGCCGACCGCGATCAGGCTGCACTTGAGCGGGCCCTTGACGTTCTTGAGCTCCAGGACGGTGTGGGTGCCCCACGCCTTCGCCTCGGTGCCGACGGTCGCGGTGACGTCGGTCTTCGGGTCGGTCGCGGAGACCTTCTGGGTCATGTGGTTGAAGAAGGCGTCCTCGGCCGGGCTGGTCGGGTGCGCCTCGGCGCTCTGGTGGGTGCCGGTGTCGCCGGAGGTCGCCACCACCGCGATCGCCGGGCCGCCCACGATCAGCGCGGCCGCGGCCGCCACCAGGTACGTGGTACGCCGGCGGCGCTTGGCACGCTGGGCCGCGACCTCGTTGATCAGGTTCGCGGCCATGCTGGGCGGCGCCGGGCGCAGCGGCTGGGCGGCGGGGCCCGGGAACTCCTTGAGGGTGGCCAGCATCGGCTCCATGCCGGCCAGGCCGTCGAGTTCGGCCGCGCACAGGTCGCAGTCCGCGAGGTGCGCTTCGAAGGCGGTGGCCGCGGCGTCATCCAGGATGCCGAGCGCGTACGCGCCGACAGCCTCGTGCAGCGAGCCTTCCGCGTGTTCCCCGGTCGTCATGTCGTCACCCCCCGTTCCTCCAGTGCGAGTTTCATGGAGCGCAGGGCGTAGAAGACGCGGGACCGCACGGTCCCGCTGGGTACGCCGAGCGCCTGGGCCGCCTCATTGACCGTACGTCCCTTGAAGTACGTCTCGACGAGGGCCTCCCGGTGAGCCGGGGTGAGGTCGTCGAGCGCATCGGAGAGGGTCATCAGCCACAACGCCTTGTCGATCTCGTCCTCCGCGGGCATGACCTCCAGCGGCGACGGATCGACCTCCTGCGGCCGGGCCTGCCGGCTGCGGTGGCCGTCGATGACGATGCGGCGCGCGACCGTCACCAGCCAGGGGCGGACCGAACCGGTGGCCCGATTGAGCTGACCGGCGTTCTTCCAGGCACGGATGAGCGTCTCCTGCACGACGTCCTCGGCCCGCTGCCGGTCGCCGGCCACGAGGCGCATGACGTACCCGAGCAGCGGCCCCGCGTGCTCGCGATACAGCGCCCGCATCAGCTCCTCGTCGGGCACGGAGCGGTGCTTGGCCCCTCGCGGACGGTCATCGGCCACGGCGGCATCCTTGCGCAACCGGCACCTCCAGGTCGAGACCATCCCGGCGCGCGGCTGCGGGCCGGTTCATCTCTCCATACGGGCGGTTGTCGGGATCCATTCAAACGCGGGGCGATTTTCTTCGCGCGGGTCTCTCAGGGCGCGGCGACGCGGCGCCGGTGCCGGGCCACCCGCTCGCGGTTTCCGCACACCTCGCTGGAGCACCAGCGGCGCCGGCGCCCGCGCGATGTGTCGAGATAGAGCAGCCGGCAGTTGTCGCCCTCGCACTGGCGGAGCCGGGCCCGGGCCTCGGGGTCGGTGAGCAGGTCGACGGCGTCCCGGGCGACCGCGGCGAGCAGCGCGCCGCACTCGGGGGCGCGGCTCAGGGTGCGTACGAGTCCGCCGTCGGCGCCCCGGATCGCGCGGACGCCCGGGGGCGGCGCGGCCGCGAGCGCGTTGACGCGGTCGAGGGCGGCGGGCGCGCCGTCTGCGGGTCCACCGAGTTCGGCGTTGATCAACTGGCCGATGCAGTACCGGAGTTCGATGAATCTGACCGGCCAGTCGCGGCCGAGCCCAGTGAGCGGGGTGCCGCACGGGACCAGACCGGCGCGGATCAGCCACTGGCCCAACTGTGCGGTGCTGTCGAGCTGTTCCCTCTCGTACGCCCCGGTCGCCAGCAGATCCAGACAGATCCGCCCCGGGTCGAACCGCACCATGCGCCTGTCACCGCCTAGGGGTTACCGGTGAGTGCCACCCCCCAGAGTGCCCGCCCCGGGCCTCCCCCGGAACCCCTCCTACCGGGCGGTTACCGGCGCGAGGGGAACCGACGCCGGCGTCCGCTCCCCGCAGCGGAGCCGCACCCTTCACCGATCGCGCCTCAGAACTCGAAGTGCGGCACCTTGAAACCCTTGGGCAGCTTCGCATCGTTGGCGCAGCCCACGGTCGGCCCGACGGTCATGGTCCCCTGGTTCGGCTTGGCGTCCCCGGGCATCACCACGTTCGGCCGGTCGGTCGTCGAGCATTCCTGCGTCTGCTTGATGCTGTAGTTGCCGTTCTTCTTGTCGATGTGAACGGTCTCGCTCTTGTGAATGCAGGTGGTCTCACCCGCGGGGGAGGTCTGGCACTCGCCCTTGGGCTTGAGCTGCTCGGCGTGCGCCTGCGTGGCGCCGACGCAGATCACGGCGAGACTTCCGATGAGCCCCGAGACGGTTGCGATCTTCTGCCGACTGAACATGTGCTGCGTTCCTTTGCAATCGAGGCCCGGGCGCCTACGCCATGGATTCGGCGTGCACCCGAGCCTTGGGGGAATTCGAAATACGACGACGGCAGCGGTGCAGCCCGGGCGCGCACCCTGGCGGGTTTGTTGCGCGTCCGGGCTGCCCTTGCCGTTGAGGGTGTTGTCCGGCGCACCGTCGAGCAATCCGAGCCGATCCAGGGGACGGACATTCGAATCGCGCGACCCGCATTGCGGTGTTCTGCCGGATATCGATACGCCTTGTGGGGCTCAGTGCGGCGCGAGATAGCGAATTCCCCGACCCGCGACCGCTGCGGCTACGGCCGCAGCTCCCCGAAATGTGCGCACCGAGCTCGGGGAATTTCTTTACTGACCTTCGCCGTCCTGGCCGTGGTCCCCACCCTGGTCGCCACCGTGGTCGCCACCGTGGTCCCCACCGTGGTCGCCGTGCTCCTGGCCGTAGCTGACGCCGGCACCGTTCTCCGGGGCGAACACCGGCGCGCCACCCCGGCCGTGGTGCTCGTCGCCGTCCCAGCCACCGCCACCGTTGTTGGCCACCGCATTGGCCTGCGAGGAAGCCACCGCGGTGACCCCGCCGTCGTGGGCGAAGCTGACGCCGGCGCCGAGGATGGACAGCCCCGCGACCGCTGCGGCTACGGCCGCAGCCCGCTGAAACTTGCGCATAATTCGACTCTTCCCTATCTAGGTGTGAAGCCCTGACCGGACTACTTAATGTGAGCATATACACACGGAGTGTGGTCATCTGGGATCTTTGGCTCCTTTCCGTGAGCCGTGTCGGCCATGGCGAGGTGCCCTTCGTCCACCGTGGATCCGAAGGGAATTGAGGGAGCTCGGTCGTGCTCACCGCTCCCCCGGGAAACGACATTTCCCCGGGGGTGAGTCACGGGCAGTGGGAGACGGTCACTCGTTTGCCCGCCGGACCGGAAACGGCGGATGGCCGGACCCGGTCGCCCGGTCCGGCCATCCGCCGTCAAAAAGGTGAGGAAAGGCGTCGGAGTATTCCGACCCCGCACTCAGCTCATCAGGCCAAGGGGATTGATACCCGGCTCCTCGCCCCTTTCGGGCCCCGGGTTGGTGGGGGAACAGGTCACCTCGGGGCCGATCTTCATGTTCCCGCGGTTCAGCAGGCCCACGACGGGCAGCGACAGGGGCTCCGAGGGCACACAGCCCTGCGCCTGACGGAGGATGTACCCGCCACCCTCGGGCGTGCTGCCGACGTACCGCTGGATGCAAGTGGTGCCGCCCTGGGAGTCGTGGCTGCACACGCCCGCCCCTTCCGCGGCGTACGCCTGGGTGGCACCGGTGCAGGTCACGACAAGGCCGCCGAGAAGCCCCGAGACGGCTGCGATCTTCTTCGCACTGAACATGTGATGCGTTTTCCTTTGTGAGGGGCGCCGGGGCGCCGCGAACCGTCCGCGCCGGGCCCTGGGCAGACCGGAGATCCGGGCTCCAGCGTCCGACCCATGTCCGGGACGTTCGGGTCCGTTTCGCTTACGAAGTGAAGGGCTTGCCTGTCGCAGGCACGGTTACTGCAGTCGGCGGCCTCACGCTCCGGGTGGCCGCACATGAACGGGCCCCCTCGGGGGTGACCCCGAAGGGGCCCGCGGAAAGCGTCGGGCTCGCTTACGCCGCCGACTTCACTTGGTGAATGCGTTGTTGAACTGGCCGCAGGTGGTGCCCAAGGTGTCGGAGAGGCCGAGCACGCTGAGCGGGGTATTGGCCTCGGCCCCCGCCTGCGGGCTGCACTCCTGGTAGGGGCGGTAGTGGTCGTTCTGGTGCACGCCCTCATGGGCGGAGGCGGTACCGGCGCCGGCGCCGACTGCGGCCAGACCGCCAGCCGCCGCCACTGCTGCGATCATGGCCTGCTGAAACTTACGCATGGAACCTCGGTCCTCCATTGCCTGTACATCGAGGTTGATTGCCCACCGTTACCGGTTGAACACAAACAGTAACGATGCACCTCCCCAGAGGGTGCGCCCTCTCGTCGACAATGACTCTGCGTGCACTCGAACAACACGGCACCCTCGAATTCGAACCGCTCATGGACCGAGGCGTGTCGGCCGGTGCCGACGGATGCCCGGTGGACCGATTGGCTCACAGCCGCCGATCACTCAATCCACTCAAAAGTGGTAACACATCATGTTCCGGGTGTCTCCGTTCGCGCTCGCGGCTTTCCCTTGAACGGGTCCGCCCGATCCGGGCTCCAACTGCGAACGGAGACGCCCGTGCGAATCACCGACATCCAGCGTTGCGAGGTCCGGCCCGGACGGCTCGTCGAGTGGGCGCTCAGTCCGGCGACCGTCGCCGCGGCGGCCGACCTTCCGGAGGACCCCCGGCCGCCCGCGTACCTCCAGGAGTCGCACATCAGGACCGCCCAATCGGTGCACGAGGACGGCCTGTTCGTGCCGACCTGGATCGGTACGGCATTCGACATTCCGGGCACGGTCGACCTCGACGCGCTGCAGGACGCGCTGCGCGGCTGGACGCTGAGGCACGAGACGCTGCGCAGCGGCTTCCGCTGGGACGGCGACGTGATGCGCCGGTTCACGCTCGACACCGAGGCCGTGTCGCTCCACCGCGAGGACATCGGCGACTTCCCCGACGCGGAGCAACTCGTCGAGCATCTCCAGAACCGTTTCGACACCGTCGCGAACGCGCTGCGCTGGCCCAACTTCCTCTATGCGGCGGTCATCAGGGACGACTGCACCAGCGTGTACATCGCCTTCGACCACAGCAACGTCGACTCCTACTCCATCCAGCGCATCCCCGCCGAGATGAGCGAGCTCTACGCCGCGGCCGTCGAGGGCCGCCCCGCCAAGCAGTCGCCGGTCAGCAGTTACGTCGACTTCTGCGAGATCGAGCGGGCGGACGCGGACCGGATCGACAGCAGCCACGCGATCGTGGGCCGCTGGCGGGAGTTCATCAAGCGGTGCAACGGGAAACTGCCCAACTTCCCCGTCCCGCTCGGCCTGGAGCCCGGTGGCCCGCTGCCCACGCAGAAGCTCATGAGCGAGATGCTCGTCGACGCGGACTCCGTCGCGGCGTTCGAGGCGTACTGCCGGCCCTTCGGCGGCAGCCTGGTCGGCATGCTGGCCGCCACCAGCCTCATCGTCAACGAGATCGGCGGGCAGCCCGTCTACCGCGCCGTCGTTCCCTTCCACACCCGCGTCAAGTCCAAGTGGTCCGACTCCGTGGGCTGGTACGTGGGTGGTGCGCCCATCGAGGTCCCCATCGACGAGGCGCCCGACTTCCTCGGCGCCCTGAAGGTCGTACGCGCCGAGCTGCAGGCCAACAGGTCGCTGGCACGCATGCCGCTGGCCAGGGTGCTGCGCCTGCTCGGCTCGGACTTCCGCCCTACCTCGCCCGACCTGTACTCGATCGTCTCGTTCGTCGACGCACGGGGCATCTCCGGTGCGGAGCGCTGGGACGAGCTGGCGGCCTACGGGCTGGTGCGCGTGTCCTACGGCGACCAGGTCTGCATCTGGCTGAACCGGCTCCACGAGGGCCTGTGGTTCACCTGCCGCTACCCCGACACCGACATCGCGTACAAGAACATGCGGCTGTACACGGAGCGGTTGGGGGACGTCATCCTCGAAGTGGCGCGCGAGCAACGCGCCCGCGAACTCGCACCGCACGATCTCGCCGGGTGACCGGTCCACGACATCCCTCGTGCCGGCCACCGCCGACACGAGGGACAGGGCTCCTCCCGACCCGCCCCCGACGACGCCACCGCCGCCGCCGGGGGCACCGTGCTGCAACTCCCCGGACACGTACGCGACTTGATCGGGCCGGCGGCGGCGGACCTGCGGCGCACATGCCTCGGCGCCCCTGCCGGTGGCCGGGGCGCCGAGGAAGGCGGTGACTGCTACTTGTTGAACGCGCCGTTGCTGCAGCCCATGCTGGAGCCCATGGAGGTCTGCTGCGAGCCGGCGTTGCCCTCGCCGTTCAGGAGGTTGCCGCCCAGGCCGTTGAGGATGCCGACCTGACCGAGGACGTCGACGTTGCCGTCATGCGACGTGCAGGTGCTGCTCTGCTTGATGTCGAAGAAATCGCCGCCCCGGCCGCCCTTGCCCCCGTCGGCGTGTGCGGCGCCGGCGGTGAGGAGCCCGATGCTGCCGAGGGCAGCGACCAGGACAGCGGCCTTGCGAAGCTTCTGCATGTCATCTCCGATGGAGTGAAGTGGACGCGATCTGTGGCAGATCGACTTCGTGTGGTTACAGAGGTAATACGACCTATCCCCAAAGCACCCGGCGGCGCGCCGAATTCAGGAAATCCCTCACCATCTTGGTCGATTACGCGAAATAACCAGCCCCGTGAGTACCGCGGCTGCACCCGGTCGATTCCCGATGAACTCCCGCGATTCGATGCGCAGTTGCACGGGCGCCACAACGCGTCCCGGCGGTCCGGCCGGTAAGACCTCCACCTCACCCCTGCGGCCCCGGCAGACGCGCGCCGAGCGGCCCGCACAGCCACTTCGACACAAAAGGTCCCGGCACCGAACCAAGGGCTCGGTGCCGGGACCTGTTTTCCTCTTTCGGCCGCTTATGTGACCGGACCCGTGATTAGAAGGCGCTGTTGTTGCAGCCCATGCTCGAGCCGATGTGGGTGTTCTGCGCACCCGGGTTGCCCTCGCCGTTGAGCGCGTTGCCCAGCAGGCCGTTGAGCAGGCCGACCTGGCCGAGGACGTCGAGGTTCAGGTCGTGCGACTTGCAGTTGCTGCTCTGCCCGATCTTGAACTGGTCGCCGCCCTTGCCGCCGTCGTGCGCCTGGGCCGTGCCGGCGGCCAGCATTCCGAGGCTGCCGAGAGCAGCGACCAGAACGGCGGCCTTGCGAAGCTTGTTCATGTCATCTCCGTTGGAGTGAAGTGGATACGATCCGTGGCAGATCGATTCCTTACGGTCACGGAAATTAATACGAAATACCCCCAAACCGCCCGATGACGCGCCGGGTGCCACGAGGTTGTTGTGGAAGCACTCTGAAGTCGTAATGCCTACGAGCGGGTCCTCCGGCGTCATCCACCACCCTCACGTACGGCCTCATCTCGGCGACCGCACGGCGGGCGAAGCGCTAATTGCTGGCGTGGGCGAGGGCGTTCGCCTGCTGGTTGGCCTGGGTGCAGCTGACGCCACGGGTCTCGGCGCCGGCGAGTACGGCGATGGGGAGATTCGCGTTGAGCAGGTTCTGCGGGCTGCACTCCTGGGACGGGCGGAAGAGGTTGTTCTGGTCCACCGGGCCGCCCGGCGCCGGAGCCGTCTGCGGGGAGATCTGGGGGGAGATCAGCGGGTTCAGCTGCGGGTTGATCTGCGGGCTGACCTCAGAGGGCTGCGGCAGGGACATGCCCTGCGGCTGGATGGGCGTGCTGTAACTGCGCGCGACGGCCTGCGAGGACGAGGAGGCGTGGGCGGTGTCCGGCTGCCCGATCGGGGGCGGAGCAGCGCCGTTGTACGCAACGGGAGAGACGGCGGAGCTGGAGCCGACGCCGATGGCGGACAGCCCACCGGCTGCTGCGAAGACGAGCGCGACCTGTTGGAACTTGCGCATGGAACCCTCGGCCCTTCGTTGACCTGTGCGTGAAACGTATGGAATGCGGATGAGCCAGTGCAGCCTTGACTGTTCCCGCTGTCCTGTTGCGGCTGCGATGGGCCATCGTCCTGGCCCTGTGCGGAACGAGATGAGCAGGCGTCCCGTCACGGGATCCGGGGTGCGGTCACCCATTTGCCGAAGGGTGCGAATCATCATCTGAATCGTCAACTCAGGAGGGTCGGCCTCGCACTTGTTCGTGACAGGGGCGAGGCGTCCTCACTCGTCCGTGGTGCTACGAGTGATGGCAAATGGGTGACGGAATTTTGGATCCCGTGACCGGCCCGGAGGAAACATCGTTGCCAGCTGGGAGTAAGGCGGCGACCACGAACCGGTAGAGAGGGACAACGGGATCCGCCGTCGACTCCGGCGTGAAGTCCACAAGGCAGCCCCCATTTCCCCTGTTTGGGCGCAGTGTGAATATCAGACTGAGCGCACGCAAGACTGCACTGAATGCAACGGATTTCCCCTGTACAGGTATTGAAGGGCCGAGGGTTCCATGCGAAAGCTTCACAAGGCCGCGCTCGTAGTAGCAGCGGCCGGCGGTCTGTCCGCCGTCGGCGTCGGCGTCAGCCATGCCGACTCACCCGGGTACGGGTACGGAGGTCCCGGTCCGGCGCCTGGTCCCCAGTACTCGGCACCCGACTACGCGCCCATGCAGTACGGGCCGCCCCCGCAGTACGCGCCGCCGCAGTACCCGCAGTACGGGCCGCCGCCGCAGTACGCGCCGCCGCAGTACCCGCAGTACGGGCCGCCGCCGCAGTACGCGCCGCCGCAGTACCCGCAGTACGGGCCGCCCCCGCAGTACGCGCCGCCGCAGTACCAGCCGCCCCGCCAGGCGCAGGCCACGTCGGTCTCCAGCGCGTCGAGCACGACGCAGTCCTCCAACCAGCAGCCGTACGCCCAGCCGCTGATCGCTCCCCCGGCGGCGCCGCCGCAGGCGGCCGCCTACGCCCAGTCGACGGGTGTCGCGCAGGCCGGGCCGCAGCCGCAGATCATGCCGCAGGCGGCGCCGCAGGTCACTCCGCAGGTCGCCCCCCAGGTCGCCATGCCCCAGGTCTTCAACCCGGAGCCCGCGCCCAAGGTCGCCCCGCAGGTGAACCCGCAGGTGAACCCCACGGTGAACCCGCTCATCAACCCGCTGATCGCGCCGGCCAGCGCCCCGCAGGTACCCGGGCTCGGCCTCGGCCAGCTCGCGGCGCCTCCCGTCGGCCAGCTGGGCCTGCCCCGCCTCGGCTGATCGCCTCTCCGCGAATCTCCACCGCTCAACTCCATCTGTCGCACACCACATCAGCTCGACCAGGAGAAGAAATGCGCAAGATCCAGAAGGTCGCCCTCGTCGGCGTCGCCGTCCTCGGCGGCATCGGCGCCTTCGGCGGCGGCACCGCCTTCGCGCACGGCGAGCAGGACGCGCACGACACGGACATCATGCAGAACTCCGAGTGCCGCTCGCACGACATGAACATCGACGTCCTCGGCAGCGTCGGCGCCCTCAACGCCCTGCTGGGCAACGGGCTCAACGGCGAGGGCGCCCCGGGCGCGCAGCCCGCCCACCTGGGCTCGGACATGGGCTGCAACAGCAAGGTGGGCTGAGCAGCCGCGCTGCACGCCTTCCCGCCAAGTACCCGCCCTCGTCCCGTACTTCGCGGTTCCGCACGAGGGTCACCGGCCTCCGGGCCCGGCATGACTCCCACCCCTGGCGAGCGGATGGCCCGGGGTGGTGTCATCGGGCCCGGAGCTGCCGGGAGATCGAACGACTCCTGCCGCATCGCCGACCGTTGAACCCGGCGCCGCACTCACCGAGTACGGGCGCGGGCTCCCGCTTCCGGCGGACGATGCCGTACGCGCATTTGTCATCACGCCTCACGCAGCGCCGATCACGCGTGCCCTTCGGGGACCACGCAGAAACGATCATGCAGTTGAGCCGACGAGCACCGGACCGGCAGGCCGGCACGGAAGATCTTGGCTGGAAACACCCTCGACAACGCCAAGTAATACGTCTCGGAATTTCATCGACCAGGGACTGTAATCCGATATACAGGAAGGCTCCACCGGCGAATATTCCCCCGAATGTACGACGCCTCGCGCCGCGTGATGCTCGTTAGGCGATCGTGACTTTGAAGGAAAAGAACGCAGAAAAGACCCACCTTCTCCTCTCGCACCCGGAAGACTCCAGTGATCCGGCAGGCCTCATGCACTGCTCGGATCTGCTCGAGGACTTCTTCGCGACCATCAGCCGGATGGAGAGTGAATACCTGCAGGCCGCGACGGCAGGTTGGCCGCCTCAGGGCACCCACTCCGACTGAAACATCCGCACGATCGCTCATGGAGAAGCCGAAGATCGAAAGGATGCAGAATGAGAACCGACTACGACGCGGTAGACCAATACCCCGATTACACCCAGCCCATCGACGTGCAGCACATGTGGCGCACGCCCGATCCCGAGGTCCCGGCGGACAGCTGGGATCCGGACGAAGAGCTGGCCCGCATCCTGCAACCGACGCACAGCGTGGATCCGGCGCCTCCCCCTCTGGACGGCGACCGGCACTCGCACCGCCAGGTCAGCCGGCGGCGGCCCCGGTCAGGGTTTCACGTCCTCGCCGGAAAACGGAGGATCATCGCCGTCTCGATCCTCATCGTAATAATCACCATCTGCGCAGTGACGATACTGACCTGGTCCATCTCCTATTCGTACAATCAGCTGCGCACCATTGCGCTGCTGGGGGCGACGCCGCAGTTGGCACAATGGTGGCCGCTGACGGTGTACGGGCCGTGGCTGTTGGCAGGTCTTTCCATCCTGCGGGCATCCGTTCAGCACCGGACCGCTCGGCGGTCGTGGGCGGTGATGCTGATCTCTTCCGGCACCGCGGTGACTATGTGCATCGGCCAAGCACCGCATTCACTTTTCGCGATGGTAGTCGTCGGAATTCCGCCGATCACCGCCCTGGTCTGTTTCCGTGAACTCGTCGGCCAGTTCTCGCCCCGGCCCGGCCCCCGGCACGCCTTCGACGTCGTGAACGGGCTCAAGAAGAGGCCGTAGCCGTTGCGGCGGACGGCGCGCCGCTCAGCTCTCCGCGTACTTGGCGTCCGCCGCCGGATCCAGAGCGAGCCGGTAGCCGCGTTTCACCACTGTCTGGATGACCCGGGGGGCGCCAAGGGCCGTGCGCAGGCGGGCCATTGCCGTTTCCACCGCGTGTTCGTCCGTGCCCGAGCCGGGCAGCGCGCGCAGCAGTTCGGCGCGGGCCACCACCCAGCCGGGGCGGCGGGCGAGGGCGCGAAGCAGAGCCATGCCGGCCGGGGGGACGGATTTCAGCTCACCGTCCACCAGGACCGCGTGCCCGCGGATCTCGACGCGGCGGCCGGCCAGGGGCAACACCCTTGAGCGGGCCGGGAGTTCGGTGCACAGGAGCTGGACGAGCGGGCCCAGGCGGAAGCGTTCGGGGGCCAGCGTGGTCACGCCGCGAGCCTGGAGCGGCAGCGCGGTGACCGGGCCGACGCAGACGGGCAGTACGTCGTCGTGCAGGGCGAGCAGCAGCTCGGCGAGCATGCCGCGCTCCTCGGCCCGGTTCAGGAGGGAGGCCGCGGCCGGGGCACTGGTGAAGGTGAGCGCGTCCAGGCCGTGCGAGACGGTGGCGTCCAGGAGCCGGTCGAGCGGCGCCAGGTCCTGCGGCGGCAGCCAGCGGTAGACCGGCACCCCGACGACCTCGGCGCCGCCCGCGCGCAGCGCCTCGACGAAGCCCGGCAGCGGTTCGCCGTGCAGCTGGATCGCGATGCGCCGGCCCGCGACGCCCTCGGCGAGCAGCCGGTCGAGCACCTCGGCCATCGACTCGGACGAGGGCGACCACTGTTCGGTGAGGCCCGCGGCCCGTACCGCGCCCTTGACCTTGGGGCCGCGGGCGAGGAGTTCGACGCCCTTGAGGGTCTTCAGGAGCGCGTCCCCTATCCCCCAGCCGTCGGCGGCCTCGACCCAGCCGCGGAACCCGATGGCGGTGGTGGCCACCACCGTGTCGGGCACCTTGGCGATCAACTCCTGGGTGGCGGCCAGGAGTTCGCTGTCGTCGGCGAGCGGCACGATCCGCAGCGCGGGGGCGTGCAGCACGGCGGCCCCGCGGCGGGTGAGCAGCGCCGCGAGCTCGTCGGCCCGGCGGGCGGCGGTGACCCCGACGGTGAAGCCGGCGAGCGGCCCGTGCGGTGCGGCCTCTGCTTCTGCGGACATGACTCTCCAGGTGGTGCGGGGACGTCCGAGCCTGCCAACGGAGCGTGACGCCCGGGGTTCACCGTGGTTTCCCGGGTGTTACGTCACCCCTGCAGAATAAGGATCACACCTCGGCGTAGGCGGGCGCCGGTGCGGCGGAGACGGCGGTCCGGGCAGGCCGGCGGACGTATACCGCCCAGGTCACCGTGAAGCACGCGGCGTAGCAGGCCAGGAAGGCGGCGAAGGCGGCGGTGCCGGTGCCCACCGTCTGGAAGGACTGGCGGAAGGCGAGGTTGATGGCGAGCCCGCCGAGCGCGCCGATGGCCCCGACGAACCCCATGGCGGCCCCCGAGAGCCGCCGCCCGTAGGCCGCCGCGTCCTCGCCGGAAAGCCCCCGGGCGAGCGCCTTGGCCTGGAAGATGCCGGGGATCATCTTGTACGTGGAGCCGTTGCCGAGGCCGCTGAGCACGAACAGGGCGATGAACCCGGTCAGGAAGACGGGCAGCGACTTCTGGACGGAGGCGTACAGGACGACGCCGGTGGCGGCGGCCATCGCGGCGAAGTTCCCGAGGGTGATGCGGGCACCGCCGTACACATCGGCGAGACGGCCGCCGACGGGCCGGATCACGGAGCCGAGCAGCGGCCCGATGAAGGTGAGCGAGGCGGCCTGGAGCGGGGTCCGGCCGAACTGGGTCTGGAGTACGAGGCCGAAGGCGAAGCTGTAGCCGATGAAGGAGCCGAACGTGCCGAGGTACAGGAACGCCATGATCCAGGTGTGCGCGTCGCGCAGCGCCTCTTTGGCGGCGCCCGTGTCGTTGCGTACCGGCGCCAGGTTGTCCATGCCAAGGGCCGCGCACAGCCCGGCGATCACGATCAGCGGGATGTAGACGGCGAGCACGATGCGCGGGTGGGTGGCCCCGGCGGTCCCGATGACGAGCAGCCCGACGAGCTGCACCACCGGTACGCCGATGTTGCCGCCGCCCGCGTTGAGCCCCAGTGCCCAGCCCTTCTTGCGCAGCGGGAAGAAGGCGTTGATGTTGGTCATCGAGGACGCGAAGTTGCCCCCGCCGACCCCGGCGAGGGCCGCGACCAGGAGGAACGTGGTGTAGGTGGTGCCGGGTTCCATGGCGAGCCAGGCGGCGACGGCCGGGACCAGGAGCAGCAGGCAGCTGAAGACGCTCCAGTTGCGGCCGCCGAAGCGGGCGACGGCGAAGGTGTAGGGGATCCGGACGAGGGCGCCGACGAGGGTCGCCACCGAGATCAGGAAGAACTTGCCCGCGGGGTCGACCCCGTAGCCGGGGCCCATGAAGAGCACCATCACCGACCACAGGCTCCAGATGGAGAACCCGATGTGTTCGCAGAGCACGGACAGGAACAGGTTGCGCCGGGCGACGCGCTCGCCGGTCTCCCGCCAGAAGGTGTCGTCCTCCGGGTCCCACCGCTCGATCCAACGGCCAGCCATCATGCCTCCACGGTCGGTTCACTTCACGTGACAGCGACCATAGGGAGGGAGGGTTTCGGCCGCGTGCCGCCGGGTGACCGGGGTGCAACCTTGTCTTCACGGGGTCCGGGCGGCGGCGGTGAGACCGCCGCCGCCCGGGTCCGTCAGGCGGGCCAGAGCCGGGGCCGGCGCTTGGCCGCGACGTCCTCGACCCAGCCGAAGCACAGCACGCACAGGCCGATGAGGACCCAGGTCACGGCGAGTACCGGCCATGAACTGTTGAGGAACTTGCCCGCGCCGGCGAGCGCGTCGATGCTCCACAGGTCGTCCCAGACGGTGGCGGCGACCAGGATGCACAGGTTGTGCCAGAGGTAGACCGTCACGGCCCGCGAGTTGAGCAGGGTGATCAGGCGGTCCCAGCGGCGCAGCGGGGCCGGCCACTGCTCCCACGAGGGGCTGATGTGGAGCAGCAGGAGCACCGCGCCGAGCGACCACAGGGTCTGCGCGAGCGGGATCGAGTCGAGCTCGGTGTTGCCGGTGATCGAGTACCCGCCGCGCACCGCCCACCAGTAGCCAAGGGCCATCACGATGGGGGCGAGCGAGGGGATCAGGAAGTTCGGCAACTTCCGGGTGACGCCCGCCTGGTGGGCCATGCCGAGGATCCAGCAGGCGCCGAAGGTGGCGAAGTCGGTGAGCGCGGAGTCGATGCGCTGGGGAAGGCCGAGGTCCACGAAGTCCACGAGCGCGGCGATGGCGACCGGGGCGAGGACCGTCAGCCAGGGCAGTCGCCGAAGCAGCACCCGGAACAGCGGCGAGAGCAGCACGAACCACAGGTAGGCGCGCAGGTACCAGAGCGGTTCGGCCAGGTTGGCACCCCAGTTGTCGCCCAGTACGTGGTGGATGCCGGGCAGGCCGGCCCCGTACGGCGGGTCGCTGAGCGGGACCACCCAGAACAGCAGGTGCCCCCACCACCAGGCAGGGTGTCCGTCGGAGTCGGGGCCCCAGCCCTGGGCGAGCATGCCGGTGATGCCGACCGCGCCGAGCAGCCACATCGGCGGGAGCAGCCTGCGCAGGCGGCCCCGTACGACCTGGACGGCGGGCCGCTTCAGGGAGCGGGCCATCAGGTTTCCGGCGAGCGCGAACATCACGCCCATGGAGGGGAAGGCGAGCGGCAGCCAGGCCCAGCCCATCAGGTGGTAGAGCACCACCCGGAACAGGGCGAGGGCGCGCAGGAAATCGAAGTACCGGTCGCGCCCGGGCGCCCGGGGCGCCGGGGCGGCGGGGGTGGCCGCCGCTCCCGGAACTTCCGCGTACGAGGTCATCCCGCTGCCTTCCGCTCGGCCGGGTTGCCCGGCGCCTCGACCGCGCCGGTGCGGCGCAGCTTCTGCCAGCGCAGCCGGCCGCCGGTCACCGCGGTGATCCAGGACTGGAGCAGCACGACATACATCAACTGCCGGTACAGGACCTGCTGGAGGGGCAGCGAGAGCAGGTGCGTGAGCTTTTCCTTGTCGAGCCGGAAGGCGTAGGCCGCGCAGATCCCCTGGATCAGCAGCACGACGAGCCAGGCCACGATGGTCTGCTCGGTCTTGCCGAAGACGATTCCGTACAGGAGGAAGATGTCGATCAGCGGGGCCAGCAGCGGGGCCAGCACCATGAACGCGGCGACCAGCGGCAGGCCGAAGCGGCCGAAGCGGCCGGAGGGACCGCGGTCCTTGATGGCGCCGCGGTGCTTCCAGATCGCCTGCATGGTGCCGTACGACCAGCGGTAGCGCTGCGACCACAGCTGCTGGACGGACTCGGGGGCCTCGGTCCAGGCGCGGGCGTTCTCGCTGTAGACCACCTTCCAGCCGTCGCGGTGGATGGCCATGGTGATGTCGGTGTCCTCGGCGAGGGTGTCCTCGCTCATGCCGCCGACCCGCTCCAGGGCCTGGCGGCGGAACGCGCCGACCGCGCCCGGGATGGTGGGCATGATGCCCATCAGGTCGTACATGCGGCGGTCGAGGTTGAAGCCCATCACGTACTCGATGTGCTGCCAGGCGCCGATGAGCGAGTCGCGGTTGCCGACCTTGGCGTTGCCCGCGACGGCGCCGACCCGCAGGTTGCCGAAGGGCTGGACCAGTTCGCGGACGGTGGACGGCTCGAAGACGGTGTCGCCGTCCATCATCACGACGAGCTCGTAACGGGCGTGCGCGATCCCGTTGTTGAGGGCGGCGGGCTTGCCGGCGTTCGCCTGGCGCACCACGCGTACGTTGGGATAGCCCAGCGCCTCGACGATGTCCGCGGTGCCGTCGCTCGAACCGTCGTCGATGACGATCACTTCGATCGGATGATCGCTCGCCATGAGCGAACGAACAGTGTTGGCGATGCATTCGCGTTCGTTGTACGCGGGCACCAGGACCGAGACCGGTTCGGTGACCGGCGGACCCCACTGGAAGTCCTTCTTGCGCACCTTGCGGGCGTGCACGAAGGAGAGGACCAGCATCAGCCCGAAGCGGGCGAAGACCAGCACGCCGACGATGGCGAGGCCCACGACCAGGAAGTCGGTGGTGTGCTCGGCGACCTGGACGGCGCCGACGAAGGCCTCGCCCTTCCACAGGTCCATGCCCTTGACCGGCGTCAGCGCGCTCGGTGCGCCGAGGGCGGTGGTGAGGTTGACGAAGCTGTAGCCCGACTCCTGCATGTCCGGCAGGAACTTGTCGAGCGCGGCCACGGTCTGCGAGCGGTCGCCGCCGAAGTCGTGCATCAGGACGATGGCGCCCTTGTCGTCCTCCGGGGTGGCGTTGTGGATGATCTTGTTCACCCCCGGCCGCTGCCAGTCCTCGCTGTCGGTGGAGTCGAGTGCCACGATGTAGCCGCGGCTGCCGACGTACTGGACGACCGGCCAGGTGTCGTTGTCCATGGCGTCGGCGAACGAGGAGTACGGCGGCCGGAACAGCGAGCTGTGCACGCCCGCGGCGCCCGCGAGCGCGAGCTGGTTCTCGGACAGCTCCCGGTCGATGCGCGACTTCGACTGGTAGGACAGGTCGGGGTGGTTGAAGGTGTGCAGGCCCACCTCATGGCCCTCGGCGACCATCCGCTGGATGAGGTCCGGGTAGCGCGAGGCGTTGGTTCCGGTCACGAAGAAGACGGCGTGCGCGTGGTACTTCTTCAGCTCGTCCAGGACCTTCGGCGTCCAGGTGGGGTCCGGGCCGTCGTCGAAGGTGATGACGATCTTGTGGTCCGGTATCCGCAGGCTGACCGGCTTGCCGGGGGTGCGCGCGTCGATGACCGGCCCGCCGTCGATGATCTTCTCGGGCACCTTGTCGGTGGGCGCGGGGTCGCGTACGCGGTGGTCCGCCTGGATCTCGCTGTGCACATAGCCGCGCAGCATCAGCATCGCGACGAGCGCGACGAGCAGGAGCAGCGGCAGCAGATAGCGCATGGGCAGCCGCTTGCGCCGCGTTGGCCGCGGCTTGGCCTTGGTGGTTCTCATGGCAGGTGTCGTTACGCCTTCGGGCCGGTACGACGTTGGGGGCGCCGTACGGGGTTGGTGCTCAGGGCCGACATCCCGGGCCACTGCGGGCGGGCCGGGACGGCGGTGCTCAGGCGCCGGTCTTGCCGGCGGAGGGGGAGGCCGCCCGCGCGACCGGCTTGTGCGAGGCGCTGGGACGCGGGGAGACCTTGGTGTTCACCGGGCTGTGCCCCGTGACGGGCGTGGCGCTGTGCGAGGACTTGGAGGCCTTGGGCGAGGGCGCCTTGGAGGCGCTGTGTACGGGGACCACGGCCTTCTTCGAGGGCGACGTCTTCGGCTGCGGGGCCTGCGAGGCGGTCGCCTTGGGCGGCGCCGTCACGGCGTCGGCCTTGTCGGGGAGGTTGAGACCCGGGGCGCGGGCGCTGCCGCCGAGCAGCGAGCCGACGAGCGCCACGGCGAAGCCGGTGGCGGCGAGCCCGAAGAGCCAGCCGAGCCAGCGCAGCTTCTTGCCGCGCTTTCCGCTGGCGTCGACGAACACGGCCTGCTCGGCCGAGGCTGCCCGCAGCGGCTTGAAGATCGGGACCTTCTGGGTCGTGGACCGCGAAACGGGCTCAGGGTCGGGCCTGACCGCCTGCGGCTCGGGCTTGGTGAACCGCGGCGTGGGCACGGTCGCCTGCGGCTCGGCCCCGGCCACCCGCGGATCGGCCATCGCCAGCCGCGGATCGGGCTTGGCGGCCTGCGGCTCGGGCTTGGTCAGACGCCGTGTGGGCGTGCTCAACTCCTGTGCGAACACGCCGAGTTGCATCGCGCCGTCGCGTGGCGGTTGTTGATCCGCCGGGTGGCCGGGCCGGGGCTGTCCGCCCGGCCCGTCGGTTATCCGACTGTCCATTTTCGTACGCACTCCCTGAAATGTTTTTCGCGGGTTGCGCGCACGACTCCCGGGCACCACCATCCGGAACGGGGAAACCCCACCCGTTCCGAGCGCCCCCACTATCCCGCCGCACCCGGGCGATGAATGTAGCGCACGTGGCTGTGGACATGTGTTCACGTATCGCGCGATGTTCGCCTTCGCCGGGCCGCATGCGGGGCATCGGCCACCATCAGGGACATGTCGGGCTCGGGCAGCCAGCTTCCGGGGGGCTTTTCGAGCCAGCCGTGCGCCGCCGAGGCTTCGTTGGCGACCCGCCTCAGGGCGTCCACTCCGGGATGCGCGAGCCCCTTGCGCCACACCAGCGACACCGGCGCGAGCGGTACGGGTCCGGTCAGCGGGCGTACGACCATGCCTGGCACGTCCATGAACTCGGTGCTGGCAAGCACCGACCAGCCCTGCTTGCGCACCACCCGGACGAACTCCTCCTCCCCCGCGATCTCCGGGAACGGCGCGGCCATCTCGATGCCGCGCCCCGCGAAGAGCCGCTCCGCCAGGTCGGTCCACTCGGCGGTGGCCGGATTCCCCGCCGCCGCGTACAGCGTCTCTCCGGCCAGCGCGTCCAACGGCACCTCGGCCAGGCCCGCGAGCCGGTGCCCCTCGTCGAGCAGCACGGCCATCCGCTCGTAGCGCACCGGCTGGTGGCCGAGGCCCGCGAGCACCGCCGGGTCGAGCCCGGCCACCCGGCCGAAGGAGACGTCGAGCCGCCCGGCCAGGATCTCGGCCGCCGCCCCGGTGAGCCCGCTGATGAACCGGGCCACGAACTCGACGCCGGGAGCCTGTTCGCGGGCCTCGGCGAGCACCCGCGCCCCGGTGCCGACGGGCGCCGAGATGTCCACGAGCAGCGGCCGCGCGGAGCCGCCGCCCGCCCACGCGGTACGCAGTTCGTCGTGGGCGGCGAGCACCTTGCGGGCGTACGGCAGCAGCCGCATTCCGTCCGCCGTGAGCGCGACGGCCCGGGTGGTGCGCACGAAGAGCTCGGCGCCCAACTCCCGTTCCAGGCGCCGGACATCACGGCTCAGCGCCTGTTGGGCGACGAACAGCCTGGCGGCGGCACGGGTGAAGTGCAGTTCGTCGGCAACGGCGGCGAACGAGCGGAGGAGGCGCGGGTCAACGTCGTGGGGCACGGCGGTCAAGTCAACAACAACACAGGCGTTGACAACAAGAGTGCGTGAATGGGCCCTGATCAGGTGTTGGACCCCACGACCCGGCCCGCACAAAGATCGAGTCATGCCGCAAACGCCCCCGCTCGCCCGCCGCCCGAACCCGTACATACGCCTCTTCCGCACCCCCGGCGCCCGCGCCTTCACGCTCGGCAACCTCGTCGCCCGGCTCCCCATGGGCATGTTCAGCGTCAGCGCCGTGATCATGATCGCGGGCGCGCGCGGCTCGTACGCCCTCGCGGGCGCCGTCACCGCCACCGGTCTCGCGGCGACCGCCCTCGTCGCCCCGTGGACGGCCCGGCTCGTCGACCGGCACGGCCAGGCCAGAATTGCCGTACCGGCGACGGCAGTTGCGGTCTGCGGCTCGCTGGCCCTGCTCCTGTGCGTGCACTTCGGCGCCCCCGACTGGACCCTGTTCGCCGCGTACGCCGCGACCGCCACCACCCCCAACACCGGCGGCATGTCCCGCGCCCGCTGGGCCCACCTGCACCGCGGCGACCCAGCCGCTCTGCACGCCGCCAACTCCTTCGAGCAGGCCGCCGACGAGCTCTGCTTCATGCTCGGCCCGGTCGCCGCGGCCTCCCTCTGCTCAGCCCTGTTCCCCGAGGCCGGCACGCTCGTCGGCGCGGTCCTGCTGATGACGGGCGTCCTGCTCTTCGCCGCCCAGCGCACGACCGAGCCGCCCGCAGCACCTCGCGCGCCCGCCGCCAAGTCCCCGTTGAAGGCACGGGGGTTCGCCCCGCTGCTCGCGGTCTTCCTCGCCACCGGCGCGGTATTCGGCTCCCTGGAAGTCGTCACCATCGCCTACACCGACGGGCTCGGCCACAGCTCGGCGGCGGGCGGGGTGCTCGCGCTCCAGGCGGCCGGATCGTGCGCCGCGGGGCTCCTGTACGGGGCGGTCCGCCCGGCCCGCAGCGTGCCCCGGCGGCTCGTCGGCTGTGTCGGGGCCATGACCGTACTGATGTGCCTGCCGCTGCTCGCGGCACGGACCAGCGGCTCACTGCTCGCGCTGGCGGCGGCTCTGCTGTGCGCGGGCGCCGCCACCGCGCCCACCATGGTCACCGGTATGACCCTGGTCCAGCGCCTCACTCCCGAGGGCCAGTTGAACGAGGGCATGGCCCTCGCTGTCACCGCGATCCTGGGCGGCATCGCGGCGGGCTCGGCCATCGGCGGCCAGGTCATCGACCAAGCGGGCGCGGAGATGGGCTACTTGATCCCGGTCTGCGCGGCGGCCGTCGCCCTGGTGGTGAGCGCGGCCGGATCCGGGCGGTACGCTGCACCGCCCCGCCGCTAAGCGGGACGTCCCCCTCCGCTTGAGCATGACCACGCATCAGGAAGGCCCATCCCCATGGCCGTGAAGAAGTCGACCATCCAGCAGCAGGTCGCCGAGGCGATCGCGCAGGCCAATCCGCAGGACCGCCCGATCGTCATGATCCAGGCGGTGGCGGGCCCCAGCGTCTGGCTGATGAGCATGCTCGGCCTCATAGGCCAGTGCTTCCTGTCGTACTACTTCATCACCGTGACCCAGCAGGCCATGCTGCTGCACCGAGCCAGCCGCTGGAACAACCGCCCGCAGGAGATCGTCACCGCGATCCCGCCGGCCGAGGCGATGCGGATGATCAGTGACGTACGGCGGAACACGCTGTGGAGCTCGTTCCGCTGCCAGCTGCCGGGGCAGCCGAAGCCGACCCGTATGAACGTCCACCGCCTGTGGCGCAACGAGATGGACCAGCTCCTCGGCATGCTGACCGGCCAGCCGGTCGCCTGACCCGGCCCCGGGCACGACAAAGGCCCCACTGCCGGAACAGCGGGGCCTTCGCCTACATGGGAATTGTGGAGATGGCGGGAATCGAACCCGCGTCCAACGGTGCAAAAACAGGGCTTCTCCGTGTGCAGTTCGCTGCGATTTTCTCGGCCCCGGCAATCACGCGAACAAGTCGCCGACGGGCCCAGCCACTGTTTGATTTCCTTCCAGACCCCGTGACCGGGTCTAGAAGTTTAGTTCCCTAGCTGATGCCAGGATCCGGGTCGGGAACAGCCCCGGGCTGACACTTCGCAAGTCGCTACTTAGGCAGCGAGGGCGAAGGAATCGCGCTTGGTGTTGGCGATTATTGTTTGCGACATATGGTTTACGAGATCATTGCCGCTTCCTCGACACGCTTCCCCTGCTTCGACATCCGCTGTCGAAACCGATCATCCCCATGTGGTGTTTTCAAAACGCGCACCCGCTGTGAGGTGCACGACCCATCGTACGTGACCGACGCCCGAGGGTGCCAGCCTATTTCGCGCGGGCCGCTGCCTGCCTAGCGCAGGCTCGCCCGCTCCTTGCGCTTGACCGCCGAGATGGCCCGGTCCGTCTCGCGCCGGTCCTGCTTCTCGCGCAGCGTCTGCCGCTTGTCGTACTCCTTCTTGCCCTTGGCCAGCGCGATCTCGATCTTGGCCCGGCCGTCCTTGAAGTACAGGGCGAGGGGCACGATCGTGTGGCCCGACTCCCCCGACTTCGACTCCAGCTTGTCGATCTCGACCCGGTGAAGCAGCAGCTTCCGCTTCCGCCGCGCGCTGTGGTTGGTCCAGGTTCCCTGCGCGTACTCCGGCACGTGCACGTTGTGCAGCCAGGCCTCGCCGCCGTCGATCTGGACGAAGCCGTCGACCAGCGAGGCGCGGCCCTGGCGCAGCGACTTCACCTCGGTACCGGTGAGCACGAGACCGCACTCGTAGGTGTCGATGATGAGGTAGTCGTGCCGTGCCTTCTTGTTCTGCGCGACCAGCTTGCGCTTGCTGTCCTTCTCTTTGTCCTTGCCCGTGTTCTTAGCCATAGTGCGGCCATTTTCGCACCCCGGCGCAACAGGTTTAAGACGTGCCGCCCAGACCGCTCAGGACGGTCTTCGCGTGTTCGAGGGGGTGGTCGGTGACGGGAAGGTCGGGGGTGATGCCCTTGCCGTCGAGGCCGCGGCCCGAGGGGGTGCGGTAGTGGCCGACGGTCAGCTCGGCGACCGAGCCGCCCGCGAGGCCGGTGGGCATCTGGACCGACCCCTTGCCGAAGGTGCGCGAGCCGACGGTGACCGCGCGGCCGCGGTCCTGGAGCGCGCCGGTGAGGAGTTCCGCCGCGCTCATGGTGCCGCCGTCGATCAGCACGACCAGGGGTCTCGCGCCGTCCCCGCCGTCGGCCGCGTACAGCGCCTGCTGCTTGCCGTGCACGTCGTACGTGGCCACCAGGCCGCCGTCGAGGAAGGCCGAGGCGGCGGTGACGGCCTCGCCGACCAGGCCGCCGCTGTTGCCGCGCAGGTCCAGCAGGAGCCCGGCGTCCTCGGGGGCCTGGCGCACGGCGGCGCGCACCCGCTCGCCGGAGCCCTTGGTGAAGGCCGCGACCTTGATCATCACGACCTCGGCGGAGAGCTCTTCGACGGCCACGTCCTCGGTGTCGAGGACCGCCCGGTCGAGCGTCTGCTGCCAGCTGCGGGAGCCGCGCTGGAGGCCGACGACGACCTTGCTGCCGGCCGCGTCGCCCCTGAGGCGGGAGACGGCCTCGGTGACGGGCCGGCCGTCGGCGGACCAGTGGTCGATGCTGCGCAGGAAGTCGCCGGCCTCGATGCCGGCGCGGGCGGCGGGGGCGCCGGACTGGACCCGGGTCACCTGGGTGCGGCCGTCGGCAGTGCGGGCGACCCAGAGGCCGACGCCGGTGTAGCGGCCGTCGAGGGCGTCCGTGTACTGCTCGTACTCGTCCTTGTCGTACACCGCGCCCCAGTGGTCCCCGCTGCGGCCCACGGCCTCCTCGGCGGCGCGGGTGGCGGACTTGCCGTCGGCCTGCGCCTCGGCGGCCGCGCGCGTCACGTCCTCGGCGGTGCGGTCGCCGCCGCGGGCGGTGTGCCCCTTGCGCGGGTCGAGAGCGGCCGCCGCGGTCCCGGCCGCCAACGAGGCGGGCTTCTGCTCTGCGCGCGGAAGGCAGTTGGTGGCTGCCGCCGTCACCAGGACGCTCGCGAAGACCAATGCCAGAGCCGCCCCGCGGCGCACGCCGCGGGGCCTGGGACAGAACTCCGGGCCCGACATGGCGCCGAGTCTAGGACACACGTCGGGCGCCGTAGGGGGTGTTGCTCCTACGGCGCCCGGGGCGCGTGTCACATGCGCGGTCAGACCTTGAGGTACTTGCGCAGGGCGAAGAAGGCCGCGAGCGCGGGCATCAGGACGCTTGCCGCGAGCACGAGCGGCAGCTTGGCCAACACCGCGTCCCAGCCGATGAAGTTGATGAGGTTCAGCTTGTGCGCCAGGTCGAGCCCGTGGTCGATCATGAAGTAGCGGCCGACGACCAGGAAGCCCGCGGCGGCCACGCCGCCCATCAGCCCGGCGAAGGCGGCCTCCATGATGAACGGCGCCTGGATGTAGAAGCTGGAGGCGCCCACCAGGCGCATGATCCCGGTTTCGCGGCGCCTGCTGAAGGCCGAGACGCGCACGGTGTTCACGATCAGCATCAGCGCGACGATCAGCATCACGCACATGACGAGGATCGCCGCCATGTTCATGCCGTTGAGCAGCCCGAACAGGTTCTCCAGGATGCCCTTCTGGTCCTGGACGGACTGGACGCCGTCGCGGCCCGCGAAGGCGGTGGCGACCACGGCGAACTTCTCCGGGTCCTTGAGCTTCACCCGGAACGACTCCTGCATCTGGTCCGGCGTGATCGAACCGGCCATCGGGGAGCTGCCGAACTGCTCCTTGTAGTGCTTGAACGCCTCGTCGGCAGACTCGTACGACACCGTCTGGACGACGTCCAGTTTCTTGAGGTCGGCCTCGATGTCCTTCTTCTGCTGGGCGGTCACCGCACCCTTGGCGCACTTGGCGACGCTCTCGGCGTCCGCCTTGTTGCAGAGGAAGATCGAGACGTTGACCTTGTCGTACCAGTAGCCCTTCATGTTGTTGACCTGGTCCCGCATCAGCAGCGAGCCGCCGAACAGGGCCAGCGAGAGGGCGACGGAGACGACGACCGCGATCGTCATGGTCAGGTTGCGGCGGAGACCGACCCCGATCTCCGAGAGAACGAACTGAGCGCGCATGGCGACGATTTCAGCCTTTCAGTGCTCGACGAGTGCTCTACGGCGCTCAGTGCTGGTAGCCGTAGACGCCGCGCGCCTGGTCTCGTACGAGACGGCCGGACTCCAGCTCGATGACGCGCTTGCGCATCTGGTCGACGATGTTCTGGTCGTGGGTCGCCATGACGACGGTGGTGCCGGTCCGGTTGATCCGGTCGAGCAGCTTCATGATGCCGACGGAGGTCTGCGGGTCGAGGTTGCCGGTCGGCTCGTCCGCGATGAGCAGCATGGGCCGGTTGACGAAGGCGCGGGCGATGGCCACGCGCTGCTGCTCACCACCGGAGAGCTCACCGGGCCTGCGGTCCTCCTTGCCGCCGAGCCCGACGAGGTCGAGCACCTGCGGCACGGCCTTGCGGATCTCGCCGCGCGGCTTTCCGATGACCTCCTGGGCGAACGCGACGTTCTCGGCGACGGTCTTGTTGGGGAGCAGCCGGAAGTCCTGGAAGACGGTGCCCAGTTGGCGCCGCATGTGCGGCACCTTCCAGTTGGAGAGCCGGGCCAGGTCCTTGCCGAGTACGTGCACCTGCCCATGGCTGGCGCGCTCTTCCCGCAGGATCAGTCTCAGAAAGGTCGACTTCCCGGAACCGGACGAGCCGACAAGGAAGACGAACTCCCCCTTCTCGATGTCGAGGGAGACTTCCCGCAGGGCTGGTCGGTTCTGCTTGGGATAGGTCTTGGAGACATTGTCGAATCGGATCACGGGTGCACCACGGGTCGGCCGGGAGTATAGGTGTGCGTGACCTTACGCGAACGGGACGAGCCCGCGCAGGCCACGTCCGGGGATGCACCTTATGTCCCTTGGGTTACGGGGCTGGGACCGGGATGAATCAGGCGGGGCGCGCCGAAACGCGCGGGAGCTGGCACAGTGGTAGGGGGAACGGTTGCGTTTCCCTGAGCGTTGAGCGGAGAGATAGCGGGTTGACAGCTGTATGCGCCGGCTCCGCCGCGCGGGAGGAGGAGAGCGCATGACCTATGACCGATTGGTGTGCGCCAACTGCGCGGCGCCCGTGAGCGAGGGCCGCTGCCGTGTCTGCCGGGCGAACCGGGAGCGCCTGCAGCAGGAGAGCCAGTGGGGAGCCCTGAGCCCAGCGGCGCTGCTGACTCTCCTGATCGTCCTGATAGGGGCCTTCGCCCTGCTGGCCCACCAGACCGTCTGATCCGTCGGTCCGTACGCGAAGAGGGCCCCGGGTGCAGAACGCACCCGGGGCCCTCTTGTGTGTCAGCTACTGCTTACGCAACGTTACGGCCGCCCGCGAGGCGCGGCATGAAGCGGAAGCCGATGCCGCCCGCGATCATGGTCGCGGCGCCGATCAGCAGGAAGGTGGTCCCGCCCGAACCGGTGGCGGCGAGCTCCTCCTTCTGCTTGCCCTGCTCGACCGGCTGGGACCCGACGGTGTCGGGGTTGGTGCCGGTGTTGCCGGTGGAGCCCGTGGCGCCGGTGGAACCGGTCGAACCCGTGGAACCGGTGCTGCCGGTGGAACCCGTCGAACCGGTGGAGCCGGTCGAACCGGTGCTGCCCGTGGAGCCGGTGCTGCCCGTGGAGCCGGTGCTGCCCGTGGAACCGGTCGAACCCGTCGAGCCGGTGGAGCCCGTGCTGCCGGTCGAACCCGTCGAACCGGTCGAGCCCGTGGAACCGGTGCTGCCCGTGGAGCCCGTCGAACCGGTGGAGCCGGTCGAACCGGTGCTGCCCGAGGTACCGGAGGTGCCGGAGGTCGTGGAACCGGTGGAGCCCGAGGTGCCCGAAGTACCGGACGTGGTGGACCCCGTGGTGCCGGAGGTGCCCGAGGTCGTCGAGCCCGTGGTGCCCGAAGTGCCGGACGTGGTCGAGCCCGTGGTGCCCTCGGAGGTGGTCGAACCGGTCGTACCCGAAGAGGTGGTCGAGCCGGTGCTGCCCGAGGTACCGGAGGTGCCGGAGGTCGTGGAACCGGTGGTGCCCTCGGAGGTGGTCGAACCGGTCGTACCCGAAGAGGTGGTCGAACCGGTCGTCTGGCCGCCCGTGGTGTCACACAGCGGCGTGCCCGGGATGCAGGGCTCGTCGAAGGTGGTCTTGGCCTTGCTGTCGTTGGAGTCGAAGCCGACGGCCTGGGCCGCCCCCGCGGCGGTCAGGGACGCGCCGGCGGCAATCACCGCACCGGCTGCTATCCGCGCGACGCGGACCCGCGTGTTCTTGGTCATCTGCCTGCTACCCCCAGTAGCTGTCTCGTCGTGGAGCAGCGCCCGGGGCGGCAACGCCGGGGGAGCGATTGGGCCCCTCCCCTGTCACACACGCCCCAGAAATACGCATGCCGCGCGTTAGCTTTGCCAGTTTTAAAGATGACGTCAAGGTCGTTGCGCACGCAATGCCCGAAATCGCCCTACTTGCCGGGCGTACGGGAATACGACTGTGACAGAAGGCCGGAACTGAAGCCTTCCGCAGGGGAGTTCGGATGTCGACAAAGCGGCGAGTCGCTCAATTCCCGCTTGCGCCAGCGAATTCGGCCGCGGGACATGTTCTCGCCCCGCCCCGATACGGAACCGCCACCTCGGGTACACCCAACCACCACAACAGAAAACGCCGGGTCCCCTTTTCGGGACCCGGCGTCTTGGTGCGCTCAAAGGCAGGCGCGCAACAGACTTACTTCTCCTGCTGCTTGCGCCAGCGGATGCCCGCTTCGAGGAAGCCGTCGATCTCGCCGTCGAGGACCGCCTGCGGGTTGCCGACCTCGAACTCGGTGCGGAGGTCCTTGACCATCTGGTACGGGTGCAGCACGTACGAACGCATCTGGTTGCCCCAGGAGTTGCCGCCGTCGCCCTTCAGCGAGTCCATCAGCGCCTGCTCCTCCTGGCGGCGGCGCTCCAGGAGCTTGGCCTGCAGGACGTTCATGGCGCTCGCCTTGTTCTGGATCTGCGAGCGCTCGTTCTGGCAGGAGACGACGATGCCGGTCGGGACGTGCGTGATGCGGACCGCGGAGTCCGTGGTGTTGACGCCCTGGCCGCCCGGGCCCGATGCGCGGTACACGTCGATGCGCAGCTCGGACTCGTCGATCTCCACGTGGTCGGACTGCTCGACGACCGGCAGCACCTCGACGCCGGCGAAGGACGTCTGGCGGCGGCCCTGGTTGTCGAAGGGCGAGATGCGGACCAGGCGGTGCGTGCCCTGCTCCACGGAGAGCGTGCCGTAGGCGTAGGGCGCGCTGACGACGAAGGTGGTCGACTTGATGCCGGCCTCTTCCGCGTACGAGGTCTCGTACACCTCGGTCTTGTAGCCGTGGCGCTCGGCCCAGCGCAGGTACATGCGCTGGAGGCGCTCGGCGAAGTCGGAGGCGTCGACGCCGCCGGCCTCGGCGCGGATGTTGACCAGCGCCTCGCGGGAGTCGTACTCGCCGGACAGGAGGGTACGGACCTCCATCTCGTCCAGCGCCTTGCGCACGGACTCCAGCTCGGCCTCGGCCTCGGCGCGGGTGTCCGGGTCGTCCATCTCCTCGGCGAGCTCGAAGAGCACCCCGAGGTCGTCGATCCGGCCGCGCAGGGCCTCGGTCTTGCGCAGCTCCGCCTGGAGGTGCGAAAGCTTGCTGGTGATCTTCTGCGCCGCCTCCGGGTCGTCCCAGAGGGACGGGGCGGCCGCCTGCTCTTCGAGCGCAGCAATATCTGCCCTCATCGTGTCGAGGTCCAGGACGGCCTCGATCGACCCCATGGTCGAGGAGAGGGACTTCAGCTCTTCGGATACATCGACGACTGCCACGGGTCCAGCGTAACGGCTGCGCGCTCCGGCGTTCCCCGGGCGGCTTGATCATCCCTGTTCTGGGAGGTGTCCGGTGGGCCGTGACCGACCCGCCGGACACCCCCTAGGGCACGACGGGCGCCGAGTTCTTGGTGTCCTGGGGCGGCGGCTGCTTGCCGGAGTCGTCGCTCAGGGCCAGCCAGCCGCCGACGCCGACCGCCGCGGCGAGGGCGACCGCGGCCGTCGTCAGGACCAGGCGGCGCTTGCGGACCTGGTCGGCGCGGTGGCGGGCCGAGCCGGGCCGCGGGGCGCCCGAGGAGCGGGGCGCGCGGGCGGTGCCGAGCGGGCCGCCGGCCAGCTCGTCGGGGCCGGGGACGCGCATGCTGGTGTGGGTGTCGCGGTTGGCGGAGTCGTGCTGCGCCCCGGGCACCAGCGGGACCGCGCCGCGGCGCGGGGTGGTGGGGACGGTCGGGTACGGGTCCTCGTACGCCTCCTCGTCCTCGGTGCCTTCGGCGTCCGGCTCGTCCACGTCGAGCGGGGGCATGCCCGCGACCAGGGGGAGCAGTTCGCGCAGCCGGACCGAGAGCTCGGAGGCGCGCAGACGGGATGCCGGGGCCTTGGCCAGGCACTGGACGATCAGCTGCCACAGCTCGTCGGGGATGCCCGGGAGCGGGACGACCGTCTCGGTCACATGGCGGCGCAGCACGGCGCCGGGGTGGCCGCCGCCGAACGGGGTGAAGCCCGCGAGCAGCTCGTACAGGACCGTCGCGAGCGCGTAGATGTCGACGGCGGCGCGCGGCGGCAGGCCCTCGACGATCTCGGGTGCCAGGTAGTCCGGGGTGCCGATGATCCTGGTCGCCTTGGTGCGGCGGGGGGTGTCGATCAGCTTGGCGACGCCGAAGTCGGTGAGGAGGGCGGGGTGGGCGCCGCCGGGGCCGAGCGGGCCCTGCATGTCCAGGAGGATGTTCTCGGGCTTCACGTCCCGGTGCACCACGCCGGCCGCGTGGGCGGCGGCGAGACCGTCGGCGACGTCGGCCGCGATGGCCACGGCCGCCTCGGGGGCGAGGCGGCGCTCGCGGTCCAGGCGGGTGCGCACATCGGTGCCCCGGATCAGGTCCATGACCAGAGCGAGGTCGTTGCCGTCCACCACCAGGTCGCGCACGCCCACCACATTGGGGTGGTCGAGGCCGAGCAGGGCGGTGCGCTCCTGCACGAAGCGGCCGACCAGCTCCTGATCGGCGGCGAGGTCTTCGCGCAGCAGCTTGATGGCGACGGGGCCCTCGGGCCCTTCGCCGAGCCACACCGTGCCGGCGCTGCCGCGGCCCAGGATCTGGTGGGCGGTGTACCGGCTGCCGATATTCCGTGCCAAGACTGCTCCCTCAGCGGCTGGCTGTGCACGCTGAGGCTACGCGGCCGGGACGCCAACCTTCACTTCTGGCGCCGAAATCACCCTCTGGAAGTCGACAAATCCACGAAGTCGCGTCCCGGACCGGCGGGGCAGAGCCCTTTGCCCGCTACTTTCCGGCGTCGCCGATGCTCTTGATCCAGCCGGATACCGTCGAAATCCCGTCACCGATGGCCTGCCAGTAGCTCTTGCCCTGGGCGACCCAGTCCTGGAGCGGGGTGAGCTCCCAGATCAGCCAGCCCGCGACGAAGAGCAGCAGGAACGTGAACAGGCAGCCCTTGAGACAGCCCAGACCCGGAATCCGCATCCGGTTCGGGCTGCGGCGGCGCGGCTCGCGGGGCTCCCTCGGCTCACGGGCGGGGGCCTGAGGCTGCTGCGGCTGCTGCGGCGGGGGCTGCGGAGGCGCGTACTGCTGGCGCGCAGGGTAGCGCGCGGCGCCAGCCGCTCCGGTGGAGCCGGTGCCTGCACCGGGGTACTGCTGCTGCGGTTGCTGCTGGTAGGGCTGCGGGGGCGGGGCGTACTGCTGACGCTGCGGCGGGCGGCCCTGCGGCGGGCCCTGCGGGGCGTAGCCCTGCGGAGGCTGCTGGCCGTAGCCCTGCGGGGGCTGCTGCTGGCGGTGCGGGCGGCGGCGCAGCGGGTCCTGCTCGGGGGGCAGGTAGCCGACCTGGGTCTGCTCGTTGCGGTCGCGCGCGGCCTGGAGCTGGGACTGCCAGGGGTGCGGCTCCTGCGGCTGCGGCTGGCCCTGCGGCACCGGCGGCAGGACGGCGGTCGGGTCGGCGTGCTGGGCCTGGCCCGTCTGCGGCAGCACCGAGGTGGGCGCGGCCGGGTCGTACGAGGCCGCGTTGCTCGGCAGGACCTGGGTCGGGTCGGCCGCGCCCGGGGCCTCCGGGACCGGGGCCGGCGCCGGATCGGGCGCGAGCAGCGCACCCACCCCGTCGGCCGCCTCGACCTGGGCCGAGGTGGAGTGGACGCCGATGCCGGAGGCGACGACGCGCAGCCCGCGCGCCAGGTTCTCGGCGCTGGGGCGGCGGTCCGGGTCCTTGCTGAGGCAGCGCTCGATGACCGTCCACAGCGGCGCGGGGACGGTGGTGGGCCGGCGCGGCTCCTCGCTGAGGTGGCGGTGCAGGACTTCGAGCGCGGTGCCGCCCGCGAACGGCGGACGGCCTGTGACCAGCTCGTACAGCAGGATTCCGGCGCCGTAGATGTCCACGGCCGAGGTCTGCGGGCGGCCCTCGGCGGACTCCGGCGCGACATAGGCGGGCGTACCCACGAACTCGTGCGTACGGGTCAGACCCGGGGAGTCGGCCAGGCGCGCGATGCCGAAGTCGGTGAGCATCGGGTGCATAGCGCCGTCGCGCTCGTCCAGGAGGACGTTGGCGGGCTTCAGGTCGCGGTGCACGACGCCGTCGGCGTGGCTCGCGGCGAGCGCGTCCGCGATCTGCGCGGTGAGCAGGGACGCGGCGACCGGGGTGAGCGGGCCGTTCTCGCGGATGTAGCGGTGCAGGTCCGGCCCGTCGATCAGGTCCATGACCAGGGCGAGCAGATCGCCCTCGACGACCAGGTCGCGGGTGCGCACGATGTTGTCGTGGCGCAGCCGCAGGAGCACGGAGCGTTCGCGCAGGAAGCGCATCACCACGTCCGCGTCGTTGGCGAGCTCCTCCTTGAGGACCTTGATCGCCACGGTCTCGCCCGGCTGGCCCGCCACGGACGCCTCGGAGCCCGCGGTCTCCCTCTGGCGGGCTCGCCAGACGGTGCCCGTGGCGCCGCGTCCGAGCGGCTCCTCGAGCAGGTACTTGCTGCCTACCGGCCGCACGTCATGCGCTCCCTGCTGCTCGCGTCCATTGCTGTGTGGGTTTCCGGCCCACTCTAGTGCCGCCCCCGACCGGGCCGACGGGTCGTGCGGTCGGTGCCACCAGGTTGTTCACCGTCTTCTCATGGTTCTCAGTCAAGACGCGGTCTTCGCACGGAAGGTTGCCGAACGGCCGTGCCCGGCACCTCTTCGGAATGCCCCACTCGGTCGCAACCAGCCACTTTTCCGTCCACATTTGTGTCCGGAGCCGACCAATCAAGATCAATTAAAGGTGGGCGACGGGCGTGTTGTCAGTGGCAGGTGCGAGGATGCCCTCAGCACGAATTGTGTGCCGGGTGGGGGGAATCACAGGGCTGCTCCCCCCTTCTTGGCACCCCCGCGCAGAAGGGACCGCCGAGGCGATGCAGATCCGGCTGACCGTCCTCGCGCCGCGCAGCGGCCACGCTGCGGCGCGCGCCTGCGACGTGCTCGTCACCGCCCCGGCGGGGACGGCACTCGCGGCCGTCGCGTCCGGCCTGGCCTCGGCCGCCTCCGGCGCGGAGGTCTCGGGCGCTTCCGTGGTGCTGTACGCGGGCCGCGAGCGGCTCGACGCCCAGCGCCGCATCCTGGGTGAGCCACCCCTGGTGGACGGCGCGGTGCTCTCGCTCGCCTCCCCCGCCGAGGGCGAGCCGGCCCACGACGGCCCGGCCCCGGCCCGCCTCCACGTCGTGGCGGGGCCCGACGCGGGCGGCGTCCACCTGCTGCACGGCGGCCGCATCGCCATCGGCCGCTCCACGGAGTCGGACGTCGCGCTGGACGATCCGGACGTGTCGCGCCAGCACTGCGAGGTGACGGTCGGCGAGGACGGCCGGGTGAGCGTCGCCGACCTGAACTCCACGAACGGCACCCGCCTCGACGGCCGCGAGATCGGCGCCCAGCCGGTCCGGCTCGCCCCCGGCGCGCTGCTGCGGATCGGCGAGTCCGCCCTGCGGCTCTCCCCCGGCGGCCCCGAGGCGGAGCCGTCCCTCGCCACCACGCCGGACGGCGATGGACACCTTCGGGTGATTCCTCGCCCGGCGGCCGCCCAACAGGCCGATTCCGTACCGCAGTTGGGCCCTCCGTCGGGCGACACGGCCTACGCCTTCGGCACGTCCCCGTCCCCTCTCGGTACGTCCGGCGGGCACGAAGGGGCGTACGGCGGCGGGTTCGACGCGCTGGGGGCGCCGTCCGGGTACGGGCACGACGGGCGGGACGACCACCGGGAGGCGGCGCCGCCGAGCAGGCGGCAGGGCACGCCGATGCGCGGCACCCGGATCCCCGAAGGCCTGCCCGGTCCTGACGAGACCGAGCACGCCCGCGCGGATTCGGCCGACGGCGGCCGGCGGCGCGGCGGGATAGGGGCATGGGCCCGGCGGCTGGCCGGCGGGCGCGGCGAGGTGGCGCCCGAGCAGGCGCCCGCCGAGCCGCAGCGGCCCCCGGCCGAGCCCGCGCCCGAGAGCTGGCCCGACCCGGCCGCACTGCTCCTGACCGCGCTCGGCCCCGGCCCCCGGCTGTGGGAGCGCGAGCCCGGCCATCCGGAGGCGCTCGCCGTCCGGGTCGGCACCGCGGACCGGGGCGAGCTGGCGGCCGTGCCGGTCACGGTGGGGCTGCGCGAGGCGGGCTCGCTCGGGCTCGCGGGGCCACGCGAGCGGCTCACGGGGCTGGCCCGCTCGGCGATCGCCCAGCTGGCCGCGCTGCACGCGCCGACCACCCTGGAGATCGTCCTCATCAGTACGGACCGGTCGCGCCCCCTCCAGGCGCGCACCGCCGAGTGGGACTGGCTGGGCTGGCTCCCCCAGGTCCGCCCGGCGCACGGGCAGGACTGCCGGCTGCTCCTCGCCTACGACCGCGACCAGGCCACGGCACGCACGTCCGAGCTGGTCAGACGGCTCGACGCGGGCCCGCTCGGCCCGGGCTGGGCCTCGGCCGAGCGGAGCGCCGTGGCCGAGGCCGCCGCCCGCTACGAGGGTCCGTTCACGGTGGTCGTCGTGGACGGCGACCCGGGTTCGGCCCCGCTGCGCGAGACCACCGCACGCCTCGCAGCGGCGGGCGCCGCGGCCGGCATCCATCTGCTGTGCCTCGCCGACGCCCCGCCCGCATCGGCCGCGTCCCCCGTCGCGGCGACGTACGAGACGGCGTGCGCGGCCTCGCTCGCCTTCCGCGAATGCGGGGCGGTCGCGCTGCTCAGCGGGGATGTGGCCACCGCCCTGCGGCTGCTGCGCATCGCGGGCGGCCGGCCCGCCGGGCACGGCACGGTGGCCACGATGGACGCGGTCTCGCGCGCCTGGGCCGAGCGGTTCGCCCGCGCTCTCGCCCCGTTGCGCACCGGCGACGGCACGGCTGCCTCGGCCGGGCGCCTCGCCTCCTCGCTGCCCCAGTCCTCGCGCCTCCTTGACGAGTTGGGGCTCGCCCGGGCCACCCCGGCGTCCCTGATGGCCCGTTGGGAGTCGGCGCCGGACGGGGCGGTCGTGCTCGGCACCGGGCCGCGCGGCCCGGTCGGCGTGGACCTCGCGTCCGACGGCCCCCACCTGCTGGTCGAAGGGCCGCCCGGCAGCGGCCGCACCGAGCTGCTGCGGGCCGTCGCCGCCTCGCTCGCGGCGGGCGCCCGGCCCGACCGGCTCGCCCTGATCCTGGTCGACGGAGCGGGCGGCGAACGCGGCGAGGGGCTGCGCCCCTGTACCGAACTCCCGCATGTGTCAACCCACTTGATCGCCTCCGACCCCGTACGGATGCGGGAGTTCGCGCAGGCGCTCGGCGCCGAGCTGAAGCGCCGGGCCGAGGTGCTCGGCGGGCTCGGCTTCGCGGAGTGGCAGACGCAGCGCGAGGTCGCCGGACGGCTCGTCGGGCAGCGGCAGGCACCCGCCGCGGAGAGCCGGGGCGACCTCGATCCGCCGGGCAGCAGCACCCTGCGGCTGCGCCCGGTGGCCCGCAGTCGCACCGAGGAAGGGCCCGCACTGCCCCGCCTGGTCGTCCTGGTCGACGATCTGGACGCGCTGGTGGCGCCCGCGCTCGGCAGCCCCGGGCGGCCCGCCGCGGGTTCGGTCGTACGGGCCCTGGAGTCGGTGGCCCGCGAGGGGGAGCGGCTCGGGGTGCACCTCGTGGCGGCCTCGGCCCGGCCGGACCGCACGGCCGACACGGAGCTGGCGCGCGGCGCCCGGCACCGGGTCGTCCTCGACCCGCCGCCCGCATCGCCCTCGCCGGAGGAACCGTCCCCGGGAAGGGGCCGGCTGCATCAGGCGGACGGGGTGTCCGTGCCGTTCCAGGGCGGCCGGGTCACCGGGCGCATACCGCGCACCGCGACGCAGCGGCCCACCGTCGTGGTCCTGGAGTGGGAGCGGATGGGCGACCCGCCGGCCCGCCGGCCCGTCCGCGAGCTCGGCAACGGGCCCACCGACCTGGCCCTGTTGGCGAGCGCCCTCGACCGTGCGGCGTCCTTGGTCAACGCGCCCTCGGTGCCGCCGCTGCCGTGACAGCGGGCTGCCGCGCGCGGCCCCGATGGATCAACCCGGCTGCAAAGGGAGGCAGTTGGGGCATCCCGCAACACCCAACGTCACAAGCCCATCACGATCATCAACTGGACAGCGAAGGCGGTATTGCGGCGCCCCCGCACCCGGCGTAGGACTGTCGCACGGGACGAGAGCGGCGGCGCCTGCGTCACCGGGCGCGGCGGTTCGTACGCGCACGGGAGAGACGGGGCACGCATGCGCAGCACTCGTACAGGCCGCACCACCACACGCACCACGACGACAGGTCGCACCCTCATCACCGCCCTCGCCATCGGCAGCCTTGCGCTCGGCGCGGCCGCGTGCAGCAGCGACGACGGGAAGAAGAGCGGGCCGTCCGCCGGCGCCTCGACCTCCGCGTCCACGGGCGGCGGGCTCCAACTCCCCAAGCTCAACGGGGAGAAGATCGAGGTCGCCGCCGTGTGGACGGGGCCCGAACAGGCCAATTTCGTGACAGTGCTGAAGGAGTTCGAGGCGCGGACCGGGGCCACCGTCACCTTCGTGCCCGCCCAGGACCCCATCGTCAACTTCCTCGGTACGAAGATCGCCGGAGGCAGCCCGCCCGATGTGGCGATGCTCCCCCAGGTAGGCGCGATCCAGCAGGCCGTGGCGAAGAAGTGGGCCAAGCCCGCCGGGCCCGAGGCCAAGGCGCAGCTCGCCGCGAACTACTCGAAGGTGTGGCAGGACCTGGGTTCGGTCGACGGCACCCAGTACGGGGTCTACTTCAAGGCCGCCAACAAGTCCCTGGTCTGGTACAACACCAAGGTCTTCCAGAACGCGGGCGTCAAGGTCCCCGCGACGTGGAAGGACTTCCTCAGCACCGCCGACACCATCTCCGCCTCCGGCGTGACCCCGGTGTCCATCGGCGGCGCGGACGGCTGGACGCTCACCGACTGGTTCGAGAACGTCTATCTCTCCCAGGCCGGGCCCGAGAAGTACGACCAGCTGGCCAAGCACGCGATCAAGTGGACCGATCCGTCCGTGAAGGACGCGCTCACCACCCTCGCCCAGCTCTTCGGCAAGCCGAACCTCATCGCGGGCGGCACCGACGGGGCGCTCCAGACCGAGTTCCCGAACTCCGTCACACAGACCTTCACGGGTGGCGACCAGCCCAAGGCGGGCATGGTCTTCGAGGGCGACTTCGCCTCCGTCAACATCGCGCAGACCTCCGCGAAGATCGGCACCGACGCCAAGGCGTTCCCGTTCCCGGCCGTGGGCGACAAGGCCCCGGTCGTGACGGGCGGCGACGCGGCCGTGGCCCTGAAGGACACCAAGGGCGCCCAGGCGCTGCTGACCTGGCTCGCGTCCGTCGACGCCGCGCAGATCTGGGCGAAGGCCGGCGGCTTCGTCTCGCCGAACAAGTCCCTGGACTTCGCCGCGTACCCCAACGACGTACAGCGTGACATCGCCAAGTCGCTGATCGCGGCGGGTGACAACGTGCGCTTCGACATGTCGGACCAGGCTCCGCAGTCCTTCGGCGGCACCCCCGGCAAGGGCGAGTGGAAGGATCTCCAGGACTTCCTGAAGAACCCGTCCGACATCGCGGGCACCCAGTCCAAGCTGGAGGCCGACGCGGCCGCGGCGTTCAAGAGCTGATCCGGCGATGACGACCGCCACGGCGGGGGGCGCGCCGCCTCCCGCCACACCGCCCGCGCCCAGGACCGTCAAGAGCGTCACCGGTACCCGCAAGTGGATCGCGGCGGCCTTCCTGCTGCCCGCGCTCGTGCTGCTCGGTGCGCTCGTGGTCTACCCGATCGGATTCTCGATCTATCGATCGTTCTTCGATCAGTCCGGTCATTCGTTCGCCGGAATCGACAACTACAAGACGCTGTTCACCGACCACACCATCCGCACCGCGGTGAAGAACAACGCGGTCTGGGTCGTCTGCGCCCCTACGATCGCCACCGCCCTCGGCTTGATCTTCGCCGTACTGACCGAACGGGTGCGCTGGGGAACGGCGTTCAAGCTCATCGTGTTCATGCCGATGGCGATCTCGATGCTCGCCGCGGGCATCATCTTCCGGCTGGTGTACGAGCAGGACCCGGCGCGCGGGGTCGCCAACGCCGTGGTGGTGGGCGTGCACGACACGTTCGCCGAGTCGGCCGGCTATCCCAAGGCGCATCCGCTGCCCAGCGCGCCGCTGAAGGACGGGGGCGGCGGGACCTTCATCACCCGGGACGCGGTGCACGTCGGCCAGCCCGCCCTGCTGCCCCTCGTCGGGGTCGCCGCCGACAAGATGCCGACGTCGGCCGGGACCGCGAAGGCCGCCAAGACCGACCCGGGCAAGGTCACCGGCACGGTCTGGCTCGACTTCACCAAGGGCGGCGGCGGCCGTCCGGGCGTCATCGACGCCAAGGAGCTCGGCCTCAAGGGCATCAAGGTCGAGGCCGTCAAGGACGGCAAGGTCGTCGCCTCGGCAACCGCCGGCGCGGACGGTACGTTCACCCTGCCCGCCTCGGCCGACGGGTCCCAACTCCGGCTCCCCGAAAGCAACTTCCACGAGCCGTACAACGGCGTCGAATGGCTCGGCCCGACGCTGGTCACCCCGGCCATCATCGGCTCGTACATCTGGATGTGGGCCGGGTTCGCGATGGTGCTCATCGCGGCGGGGCTCGCCGGGCTGCCGCGCGAACTCCTGGAAGCGGCCCGCGTGGACGGCGCGAACGAGTGGCAGGTGTTCCGCCGGGTGACCGTGCCGCTGCTCGCGCCGGTGCTCGCGGTCGTCCTGGTCACGCTGATGATCAATGTCCTGAAGATCTTCGACCTGGTCTTCATCATCGCGCCCGGCTCCAGCCAGGCCGACGCGAACGTCCTGGCTCTCCAGCTCTACCGCTCCTCCTTCGGCACCGAGGCGGACCTGGGCATAGGCAGCGCGATCGCGGTCCTGCTGCTGCTCCTCGTGATCCCGGTGATGCTGTTCAACATCCGGCGCATGCGCAGGGAGGCCAAGCGATGACCACGGGCCGCGCCGCGATCGCCCCTTGCCGGGGGTCCGGGGGTCGCCCCCCGGGACAGCACAGCAACATCCGGCGCATGCGCAGGGAGGCCAGGCGATGACTACCCGGTGTGTGCGCGAGGAGGCCAGGCGATGACCGCTGTCGAAGGGATCGTCAAGGCCCGGCAGCCGCTGCCCGCGCGCATCGTGTCGCGTACGGGCGGCGGCGTGCTGCGCGTGTTCCTCGTCCTGGTCGGGCTCTTCTGGCTGATGCCGACCGTCGGACTGCTGCTCTCCTCGGTGCGCAGCCCCTCCGACATCGCCTCGACGGGCTGGTGGAAGACGTTCACCGACCCGTCCCAGCTCACCTTCCACAACTACGCGAACCTGCTGGACAACAGCACGATCACCAACTCCCTGCTCTCCACGGTCGCGATCACCGTCCCGGCCACCGTCCTGGTCGTCGTCATCGGCTCGCTCGCCGGTTACGCGTTCGCCTGGATGGACTTCCCGGGCCGCGACTGGTGGTTCATGGTGGTGGTGAGCCTGCTGGTGGTGCCGGTGCAGGTCGCCCTCGTACCGGTCGCCAAGCTCTTCGGGCAGATCGGGATCTTCGAGACGACGATCGGCGTGATCATCTTCCATGTCGCCTTCGGTCTGCCCTTCGCGATCTTCCTGCTCCGCAACTTCTTCGCGGAGATCCCGAGGGAGCTGCTTGAGGCGGCCCGCCTCGACGGCGCGGGCGAGATCCGGCTGTTCACCCGCGTCGTGATGCCGCTCGGCGGCCCGGCGATCGCTTCGCTCGGCATCTTCCAGTTCCTGTGGGTCTGGAACGACATGCTGGTCGCGCTGATCTTCGCCGACTCCAAGCACCCGCCGATCACGGTGGCCCTGCAGCAGCAGGTCCGCCAGTTCGGCAACAACATCGACGTGCTCGCCCCGGGAGCCTTCGTCTCGATGGTCATCCCGCTCGCCGTCTTCTTCGCCTTCCAGCGGCAGTTCGTGTCGGGGGTGATGGCCGGTGCGGTCAAGTGACCGCACGTGCAACGGAGTTGATCACTCGATCGAACGATCACAGCAGCGCGCTCGCATGACACCACGTCAAGCGCATGATCACGCGACTACGCCGGACGGCACCGGCGGCGTAACCGGATCACTCCTTCGGACGTTCACGGGCCATCCACCCGTGTCCTCTCACGCCCCCAGGATGTTCCGTTGCCCCGGTTCAGCGTCATCGTGCCCGCGTACAAGCTCCAGGCCCATCTTCACGCCTGTCTGGAATCGGTACTGAGTCAGACGTACGAGAGTGACGAGAGCCCGGCGTTCGACCTGGAAGTGATCGCGGTCGACGCCGGCTCGCCCGACTCCTGCGGCGAGATCATCGACGAGGTCGCCGCCCGCGATCCCCGGGTCATCGCGGTGCACCTGCCCGCGGACCCGGCCGACCCCGGCCAGGGCCCTGGCCCCGCCCGCAACGCCGGGCTCGCCCGCGCCACCGGCGATTACGTACTGTTCCTCGACGGCGACGACACCCTCGCCCCGCACGCCCTGCGCGACATCGCCGACCGGCTCAAGGCGTCCGGCGACCCCGACGTGCTGGTCTTCGGCCACGCCCACACGCACTGGTCGGGCGGGAGGGAGGACGTCCTGCCGCCGCACCTCACCGAGTCGGGCCCCGCCCCCTTCCAACTGGACGAGCGCCCGGCCCTGTTGAGGCAGCCGGCCCCGGCCTGGAACAAGGCGTACAAGCGGGAGTTCACCGAGCGCGAGGGGCTCACCTTCGCGCCCGGCCGGCAGACGGACACCTTCTGGTCGTACGCGGCGCTCCTCGCGGCGGGTTCGCTCAGCACCCTGGAGCGGGTCTGTGTGCACCACCGCAGGCGGCGCGGCCCGGCCCCGGCGCCCGGCCGCCATTTCGACCTCTTCCCGCAGTACGACCGCACCTTCGACTTCATCGACTCCCGTCCCGAGCTGAGCAGTTGGCGCCCGGTGCTCGCGCGCCGGATGGCCGACCACCTCGCGGCCGCCTCCGCCACCGTCCTCACCGCGCCCGGCCTCTCCGCGCGCACCCGCACCGAGTTCTTCCGCCTGGCCCGCGCCCACTACGGCCGCCACCGCGTGCCGGGCGCCGCCGGACTGCGGTACTTCGGCGTCCGCTTCGGCAGGTACCGCATCTACCGCGTGCTGCGAGGAATCCGCGCGCTGCGTGCCCGCACCCGGGCGCTCACCGCGACGCTGGTGCGTCCGGTGCGCTCGGCCGCGCTCGGCCTGCACTACCGGGTCCAGCGACGCCTGCCCGTATTCGAGGACCTGGCGGTGTTCAGCGCGTACGGGAACCGCGGCTACGCGTGCAGCCCCGCGGCGATCGAGGCGAAGGTCCGCGAACTCCTCCCCGGGATGCGGACCGCCTGGATCACCACGCCCGAGCACGACGCGACGGTGCCGTCGACCACCCCCCGCCTGCGCCCCGACAGCTTCGGCTACTTCGCGGCCCTCGCGCGGGCCAAGTACCTGGTGAACAACGTCGAGTTCGACCACCGCCTGGTCAAGCGGCCCGGCCAGATCCTGCTCCAGACCCACCACGGCACCCAGCTCAAGAAGGTGGGCCTGGATCTGGCGGACCGTCCGGCGGCCTCGCGCGACAGCGACCCCGCCCGCCTGCTCGCCGACGCCGACAAGTGGGACTACGCCCTGTCCGCCAACCGGCACGCCACCCTCGCCGGCGAGCGCGCCTTCCCGGCCGCGTACACCACGCTCGAATACGGCAGCCCGCGCAACGACGTGCTGCGCCGCGCCACTCCCGCTGCCGTGGCTGGACTGCGCGAACTACTCGGCGTACCGGGGCAGTCGACGGTCGTCCTGTACGCGCCGACGCACCGCGACTACAGCCGCAGCCAGCACCTCCCGCTCGATCTGGAGCGGTTCGGCCGCGCGCTCGGCCCGGAGTTCTTCCTGCTGACCCGCGCCCACTTCTCCTACCGGGCGCCGCTGAACCGCATCCAGCTGCCGCGCGTCCTGGACGTCACGGGGTACCCGAGCGTCGAGGAGCTCTTCCTGGTCTCGGACGCGCTCGTCACGGACTACTCGTCCCTGATGTTCGACTACGCCGGTCTCGACCGGCCGATCGTGATCCTCGACGACGACCGCGAGGCGTACGAGGCGGCCCGGGGCACCTACTTCGACCTGCGGAGCTGCCCGCCGGGCGCGGTCGCCCGCAACGACGACGAGCTGATCGACATCTTCACCACCGGCCACTGGCGCGGCTCCCGCTCGGCCCAGCTGCGGTCCGCCTTCCGCACGCGGTTCTGCCCGTACGACGACGGGCATGCGGCGGAGCGGGTGGTTCGGCGGGTGTTCCTCGGCGACTCGGGGGCCGCCGCCCCCACGGGCCGGAATCTGCCCGGGCAGCGTGTCAGGGGGACCGAGTTCGCCCCGGAGGGGGCGGGGTCCGGCGCGGGGCGCTGAGTCCGGAGGGGGGCGCGGCGCGCGGGGCGCCGGGTCCGGGGCGCTTGTGCGTGCTGATCGTCGGCCGCGGGCCGTCGGCGGCCGGTCACTCCCCCAAGTTCTCGGCTTCGCTCGAACAAGGGGGACCCCCATCGCGGCGGAGCCGCACGATGTCACAGCCCCGCGCCGCTCAAGGGTGCGGTGGCCGAGCCCGCCTACCCGCTAGCCCGTTGCCTTCAGGGCCGCCACTGCCGACTTGGCCAGGTCGTCCAGGTAGCCCTTCGGCAGGGCTCCCTTGACTACGACCAGGCGCCAGTACAGCGGGCCCACGATCAGGTCGAGGGCTCGGTCGGGGTCCGCCCCCGGGGGCAGCTCGCCCCGTTCGACCGCCTCGCGGACGACGACCGCGGCGACACCCTGCTGGCCGTCGAGCAGCGCCGCCTTGATCGCGTCGGCGATCTCCGGGTGGCGTACGGACTCGACGAGCAGGTCGGGGATGACCTGCGAGGCGATGGGGTGGCGCAGGGCGAGCGAGGCGACCGCCAGCAGGGCTCGGATGTCCCCGTGCAGGGAGCCCGTGTGCGGCACCGGAAGGCCCTGTTCCGCGAAGGCCGACACCAGGTCGAGGACCAGGCTCAGCTTCGACTTCCACCGGCGATAGACCGCGGTCTTGCCGACCCCCGCGCGGCGCGCGATGCCCTCGATGGACATCCGGGCGAAGCCGACCGCGGCGAGCTCCTCGAAGACGGCCGCCCGGATGGCGTCCGTCACGTCCTCGCGCAGCACGGCCGCGCCCGCGGGGGCGCGGCGTGACGGCGGGCGGTTCGCGGCGATCTCCGGGTCCGTCTTGGTCATGCCTTGAGCATAGCGTTGCGACGAGACGGTTGCGTTGCGACGCAGAGCCGTCCTACTCTCGCCGTAGCGACGATACGGGTCCGTTCCGTCGCAAGTGATCCCCCGCCCCGGGAAGCCTCCCGGGATCCCCCGGCGAAAGCGACCGTAGTGAGCCAGACCGCAGCTGCGCGCGAGACCGCAGCACCATCGGCCGCGTCGGCCTCCATCCCGACGCAGTCCGCCCGGTACACCGGCGACCAGGCCCTCAGCCCGGCCGAGCTGGCCGAGAAGTACGGCCTGAAGGTGAGCGGCGCCCGCCCCTCCCTGCCCGAGTACGTGCGGCAGCTGTGGGCCCGGCGCCACTTCATCACCGCGTTCGCCACCGCCAAGCTGACCGCGCAGTACAGCGAGGCGAAGCTGGGCCAGATCTGGCAGTTGATGACGCCGCTTCTGAACGCGGCGGTGTACTACTTCATCTTCGGCGTCCTGATGGGCAACAAGGGCAGCACGCCGGACTACATCCCGTGGCTGGTCACGGGCGTGTTCATCTGGACCTTCACGGCCAACTCGATCATGGCGGGCACCCGCGCGATCACCGGCAACATCGGCCTGGTGAGGGCGCTGCACTTCCCGCGCGCCTCGCTGCCCGTCTCGCTCGCCCTCCAGCAGCTCCAGCAGCTGCTGTTCTCGCTGGCCGCGCTCGCGATCATCATCATGTGCTTCGGCCAGCTGCCCGGCGTCTCGTGGCTGCTGCTGGTCCCGGCGCTGGTCCTGCAGTCGATGTTCAACACGGGCCTGTCGCTCGTGATGGCCCGGGTCACCGCGAAGACCCCGGACATCGCCCAGGTGATGCCGTTCATCCTGCGTACCTGGATGTACATGTCCGGCGTGATGTGGAACCTGGGCCCGCAGCTCAAGAAGATGAACCCCCTGGTGGGCCAGTTGCTCGGGCTCAACCCGGCCGCGGTCTACATCGACCTGGTCCGGTTCGCGATGATCCGGAGCTTCCACGCGAGCAAGCTGCCCCCGCACGTGTGGGCGGTGGCCGGCGGCTGGGCGGTCGTCGCGCTGGCCCTGGGCTTCATGTACTTCTGGAAGGCAGAGGAGCAGTACGGACGTGGCTGAGACCCGGACACCGGACAAGGCGGAGGCCGCGGCGGCCGAACTCGGCGAGCCGACCGTGATCGTCGACGACGTGCACATCGTCTACAAGGTCAACGGGACCGGATCCAAGGGCAAGGGCGGGGCCACCGCCGCGCTCAACCGGATCGTCTCGCGCAAGGAGACCCCGGGCATGCGCGAGGTGCACGCCGTCAAGGGCGTCACCTTCGTGGCCCGGCGCGGCGAGGCGATCGGCCTCATCGGCTCCAACGGCTCGGGCAAGTCGACCCTGCTCAAGGCGGTCGCGGGGCTCCTGCCGACCGCCCGGGGCAAGATCTACACCCAGGGCCAGCCCTCGCTGCTCGGCGTGAACGCGGCCCTGATGAACGATCTGACCGGCGAGCGCAATGTCACCCTCGGCGGGCTCGCCATGGGCATGTCGCGCGAGGAGGTGCGCGAGCGCTACGACGACATCGTCGACTTCTCCGGGATCAACGAGAAGGACGACTTCATCTCGCTCCCGATGCGCACATACTCGTCCGGCATGAGCGCGCGGCTGCGCTTCTCCATCGCGGCCGCCAAGAACCACGACGTCCTCCTCATCGACGAGGCCCTGGCCACCGGTGACGCCCGGTTCCAGCGCCGCAGCCAGGAGCGCATCAACGAGCTGCGCCAGGAGGCGGGCACCGTCTTCCTGGTCAGCCACAGCAACGCCTCGATCAAGGAGACCTGTGAGCGGACGCTCTGGCTGGAGTCGGGCACGCTGCGGATGGACGGCCCGACGCCCGAGGTGATCGCGGCGTACGAGCGGTTCACGAAGAAGAAGTAGCGGCCCGGGCGGGCGCGGGGCGCCGCCGGGGCGCCCCGCACAGCTCTTTGCCCGGCGCCCAGCGCGACACGCCCGTGCACTCCGCTGTCGCGGCGACGCCTCGCACCATGCCCCTCGCGGCGCCTCGCGAAAACAGGACAAAGCGCGCATAAAATTCGCGCGATGACGCCCTCTCAGATGCCCCCGCCGCCCGCCCGGGTCCGCATCCCGGCCCCGGCGCCCGCGCCCGACCCCGGCGCCTTCGGCCGCCGCACCCGGTCCGCGGCCCTCGTCGCGAGCTGGCTCGCCACCCGCGCGCTGATGCTCCACCTCCTGGTCACCGACCGGCTCGGTGCCGGCGGCGTGACCGGCGAGGTGTATGTCCTCTACCGGCGCTGGTACGAGCAGCTCGGCACGGGCGCCTTCCCGTTCGGGGACCCCACCTGGCAGTACCCGCCGGGCGCGGGGGCGATCATGCTCGCCCCCGCACTCCTCCCCTTCCTCACCTTCTTCCAGGCCTTCACCGCCGTCACCGTCGGCTGCGACGCGCTGATCGCCCGCGCGCTGGTCCGGGCCGGCGCCCGCCCCGGCGGCAGCGCGGCGGGAGCCTGGCTGTGGGTGGCCGGACTCCCGCTGCTCCTGCACATCCCGTACGCCCGCTACGACGTACAGGTCACCGCGGTCGCCGTCGGCGCCCTGCTCGCACTGCGCCGCCGGCCCGGCCTCGGCGGCGCGCTCGCGGGACTCGGCGCCCTGGTCAAGGTGTGGCCGCTGCTCACCCTGATCGGCGCCCCGCCCGGCCGCGGCGCCCGCCGCGCGCTGCTCGGCGCGCTCGGCTCGGCGGCCGCCCTGCTCGCCGCCCTCGCCCTCGCCTTCGACCACACCCTGGACTTCGCCCGCCAGCAGGGCGGCCGGGGCCTCCAGATCGAATCGCTCGGCGGCACCGCGCTCCAGCTCGCCCACCTGCTCACGGGCCGCCCCGGCCGGGTCGTCTACCGGTACGGAGCCATGGAGTTCACCGGCCCGTACGTCTCGGCGCTGGCCACCCTCAGCCTGGCCCTGACCGGACTCGCGCTCTGCTGGCTGCTGTTCTGGCGGGTGCGCGCCCGGCGCTGGACGGTGGCGGTGCCGCTCGACGCGGCGCTGTGCGCGGTGCTCCTGTTCACCGTGACGAGCCGGGTGATCAGCCCCCAGTACCTGATCTGGCTGCTCGGCCTGGCCGCCGCCTGCCTCACCTCACGCCAGACCACCCAGCGCCCGGTGGCCCAACTCCTGCTCCCGGCAGCCACGTTGAGCGCCCTGGCCTTCCCCTGCCTGTACGACGAGGTCATGGCCGGATCCGCCCTGGGCACCGGGGTGATGACCGCCCGCAACACCTTGCTGCTGGCAGCCACCCTGCTCTCGTGCCGAAGGCTGTGGACGTCGACAGTGACCGCCTCGACAACCACGGTCACCCCTGTCGGCGGAGCGCGCTAGTCTCTGATCCAACTGACCGGACCCGACCGGCAGATCACCGGGCGACCACGGGGGGGGGGCCGAAGGTGCCGGACACGCGTTTCCTGCCGCTGCGCTCGGACGAGCCGCGCGCGGTCTCGGGCTACGTCCTGGAGGCCAGGACCGGCGAGGGCGGCATGGGCACGGTCTACCTGTCCGCCCGGCCCGAACTCCGGCCCAGCGCGGCGGGGTTGGCGGACCTGTACCGCAAGCCCTCGGGCCGCGGCCCCCAGGACTTTGAGGCCCGGCTCTCCCCACCGCACGCGGCTGCGGTGAACACCGCCGAGCGAGCGGCCCGCCTGCGCCTGACCCTGCCGACGGCCCCGAGGACCGCCCCCAGGCAAACCCCGCCGGGCGAAAACCCCGGCAAGAACAGCCCCTCCGGCGTTTGAGGAGCGGGGACCCGGGGGCAGCACCCCCAGTTCCTCGGCCTCAACGCCGGTTGCAGTCAAGTGGGTTGAGGGCCACCACCCCAGGGCCAGGGGAATCACCCCGGATGCCCACCCGACCCAGCCGAAACCCAGAACCCAGGAGGATCCCATCGTCGGCGACACACTCAGCCCGCTCGGGCCGGAGGACCCGCGCGAGACCGCCGGCTACCAGCTGCTCGCCCGCATCGGCGAAGGCGGCATGGGGACGGTCTACCTCTCGCACACCCGCGGCGGCCAGCCGGTCGCTCTCAAGGTGATCCGCCGCGAGTACGGCCAGGACCACGACTTCCGGCGCCGCTTCGAGCAGGAGGTGCAGGCGGCCCGCCGTGTGCAGGGCTACCACATCGTGCCGGTCATGGACCACGACACGAGCGGCGAGCGCCCCTGGCTCGCCACCCAGTACGTGCCGGGCCTCGCGCTGTCCGACGCCCTGAACCGGTTCGGTCCGCTGCCGCTGTCCGCCGTCTTCCAGCTCATAGGCTGCGCGGCCCAGGCGCTGACCGCGATCCACGCGGCCGGGGTCATCCACCGCGACCTGAAGCCCAGCAACATCCTGCTCGGCTCCGGCGGCCCGTACGTCATCGACTTCGGCATCGCCCGGGCCGCCGACGCCACGCAGCTCACCGCGAGCGGCGGCATGATCGGCACCCCGCAGTACATGTCGCCCGAGCACGCGCTCGGCGAGCAGCTCACGCCCGCCACCGACGTGTTCTCGCTCGGCCTGATCGCCGCCGTCGCCGCCACCGGCCGGCACCCCTACGGCGACGGCGGCGCCATCACGGTCGCCGCGCAGATCGCCAACTCGGCGCACCGCCCGCCGGACCTGAGCGGCTACCCCGACGAGCTGCGCCCGCTCCTGGAGTGCACGCTCGCGGCCGACCCGGCGCAGCGCATCGGCCCCGCCGAGCTCGCCCCGCTGTGCGAGCAGGCCGCGGGCCGCCCGCTGCGCGACTTCGCGGGCTGGCTGCCCGCCCCGGTCGCCGCCGAGATCGTACGCAGCGAGCAGGCGGCGGCCTCACCCCCGCCGCCCGCTCCGACGGCTCCCCCGCAGCAGCCGACGGTTCCCCCGGCGATGCCGCAGGGCCCGCCCACCGGTCAGCCACCGGGGTACGTGCCGACGTACGCGCCGCCCGCGCAGCAGCCGGAGTTCTCCGGACCGGACGGCCGGCAGCCGCCCGCCTACGGCACGGCCGCGCCGCATGCCCCGGCGGCGCCCGCCCCGGCCAAGCGACGTGGACGTACGGCGCTGATCGCGGTGGCCCTGGTGGTCGCGCTCGGTGCGGGCGCGGGAGCGGCCGTGTGGCTGACGCGCGACACGGGCGACGACGTGAAGACCGACGCCAAGGACGACAAGCCGTCCGACTCCCCTACGCCGAAGGCCTCTTCGGGCAGCGAGGCCGACACTCCCGCCCCGTCCGGCGACGCATCCGGAAGCCCCTCGGCGCCGCCCGCCGACGCCACGTACACCGTGCTCTTCCAGGACAAGCCGCTCACCGTGCGCACCCCGTCGGGGCTCGACAACACCTCGGTGGACTTCGACGCACCGAAGGTCGACCCGACGGGCAAACTCGACTCCTCCGACGAGGAGTTGGAGTTCCGCGACGACCGGGTGGACTTCACCCGGCCCATGGGCAAGGCCTCGGGGCTCACCCCCGAGGAGTGCCGGGCGGGCGCCCTGCAGAACCCGCTGCCTTCCTCCGAGGCCGGCAAGGCGCTGGCCGGGGACGGCGTCATCAAGGCGGGCGACGCGATGTGCACCGTCACGTCCAAGGGCAACGTCGCCATGTGGAAGATCACCAAGGTGACCCCGGACAGCAACACGAGCCACGTCCCGACCTACGAGGGCACCCTGACCCTCTGGAAGCCGGGCCAGTAGCCGGGCTCACCAGCACGCGGAAGGGCGCCCACCAGTTGAACGGTGGGCGCCCTTTCAAGCGCCTGAGGGGCGCGGTCAGCTGTGCGTGCGCAGCAACGTCCGCATGGTCCGCATCGCAACGGACAGGTTCGCCAGGTCGAACGCGTCGGAGGACTGGATCTCCTCCAGGGTCGTGCGGGCACGGCCCAGGATCGCCGCGTTCTTCTCCTCCCAGTCCTTGAAGCGCTGCTCCGGCGACGTCGTGCCGTTGCCGACCGACAGGACGTCCTGGGTCAGCCCGGCGTGCGCCGCGAACAGGTCCTCGCGGATGGCCGCGCGCGCCATCGACTGCCAGCGGTCGGCCCGCGGCAGCTCGATGATCCGGTCCAGGAGCTGGGTGATCCGCAGCCGGTCCGCGAGGTCGTAGTAGACCTCGGCGACCTGGAGCGGCTCCTTGCCGGTGCGGGCCGCGATGGCCACGACGTCGAGCGCCGGGAAGACCGAGGAGAACCCGGCGACGCGTCGCGCGAGTTCCTCGGGCACGCCCATACCGGTCAGCTCGTCCAGGATGCCCTGGTACCACTCCAGATCGGCGCCCCGCAGCAGGTTCGCGAGCGAGTCCCAGACCTGGGCCACACCGGCCGAGAAGTCCTCGATCGTCTCGGCGATCTGGAGCGGCTGCGGCCGGTTGTTGAGCAGCCAGCGGGTGCCGCGCTCGACCAGGCGGCGCGAGTGCAGCCGGATACGGGTCTGGACGTCGGCGGCGGCCTTGTTGTCGAGCGCCTCGACGGCGTCCCACACCCCGCTCACGCCGAAGATCTCGCGGGCCGCGGCGTGCGCCCGCACGATCTCTTCGAGCGAGGCCCCGGTCTCCTCGCGGAGCCGGTGCAGGAAGGTCGAACCACCGATGTTGACGGTGTCGTTGACCAGGACGGTCGTGATGATCTCGCGGCGCAGCGCGTGCCCGTCGACGGCCTCGGTGAACTTCTCGCGGAGCTGCTGCGGGAAGTAGGCGTGCAGCAGCTTGGCCAGGTGCGGGTCGTCCGGCAGACCGGTGTGGATCAGCTCGTCGGCCACCGTGATCTTGGTGTACGCCATCAGCACGGCGAGCTCGGGCTGGCTGAGCCCCTTGCCGCCGCCCAGCAGTTCACGGATCTGGCGGTCGTTGGGCAGGAACTCCAGAGCCCGGTCCAGGTGGCCGTCGCGGCCGAGGCGCCGCATGAAGCGCTGGTGGGCGTGGAGCAGCGAGGGCGACTGCGCGACCGCGTTGGCCAGCGCCACGTTCTGCGCGTAGTTGTTGCGCAGCACCAGGTGGCCGACCTCGTCGGTCATCGCCGCGAGGATCTTGTTGCGCTGCTTGACAGTCATGTCGCCGTCCGCCACCAGGGCGTTGAGCAGGATCTTGATGTTCACCTCGTGGTCGGAGGTGTCCACGCCCGCGCTGTTGTCGATGGCGTCGGTGTTGACCTTGCCGCCCTCGCCCTCGGGGCCGCCCTTGCGGTCGAACTCGATCCGGCCGAGCTGGGTCAGGCCCAGGTTGCCGCCTTCGCCGACGACCTTGACGCGCAGGTCCTCGCCGTTGACGCGGATCGCGTCGTTGGCCTTGTCGCCGACGTCCGCGTTGGACTCCGCCGACGACTTCACATACGTACCGATGCCGCCGTTCCACAGCAGGTCGACCGGGGCCTTGAGGATGGCCTGCATCAGGTCGGCCGGGGTCAGCTTGGTGACGCCGGGGGCGATGCCGAGGGCCTCGCGGACGTGCGCGTTCAGCGGGATCGACTTGGCGGTGCGGGGGTGGATGCCACCGCCCGCCGAGAGGAGCTCCTTGTTGTAGTCGGCCCAGCTGGAGCGCGGCAGGTCGAACAGGCGGCGGCGCTCGGCGTAGGAGACGGCCGCGTCCGGCTGCGGGTCGATGAAGATGTGCCGGTGGTCGAAGGCCGCGACCAGCCGGATGTGCTCGGAGAGCAGCATGCCGTTGCCGAACACGTCGCCCGACATGTCGCCGACGCCGACGACCGTGAAGTCCTCGCTCTGGCTGTCGTGGCCGAGTTCGCGGAAGTGCCGCTTGACGGACTCCCAGGCGCCGCGGGCGGTGATGCCCATGCCCTTGTGGTCGTATCCGGCGGAGCCGCCGGAGGCGAAGGCGTCGCCGAGCCAGAAGTTGTAGCTGATCGCCACGTCGTTGGCGATGTCCGAGAACGTGGCGGTGCCCTTGTCGGCGGCGACCACCAGGTAGGTGTCGTCCTCGTCGTGGCGGACCACGTCGGCCGGCGGGACGACCTCGCCCGCGACCAGGTTGTCGGTGATGTCGAGCAGCGCCGAGATGAACGTCTTGTAGCTGGCGATGCCCTCGGCGAGCCAGGCGTCGCGGTCCACCGACGGGTCGGGGAGCTGCTTGGCGACGAAGCCGCCCTTGGCGCCGACCGGCACGATGACGGTGTTCTTCACCATCTGCGCCTTGACCAGGCCGAGGATCTCGGTGCGGAAGTCCTCACGCCGGTCGGACCAGCGGAGCCCTCCTCGGGCGACCTTGCCGAAGCGCAGGTGGACGCCCTCGACGCGCGGCGAGTACACCCAGATCTCGAACGCCGGGCGGGGCGCCGGCAGATCGGGGATCGCCTGCGGGTCGAACTTCATCGAGACGTAGGCGTGCGGCGAACCGTCGACCGTCTCCTGGAAGAAGTTCGTGCGCAGCGTGGCCTTGATGACGGTGAGGAAGGAGCGCAGGATGCGGTCCTCGTCGAGGCTCGCCACCTGGTCGAGCGCGCCGTCGAGCTCTTCGAGGAGCCCGTCGATCAGCTCGGTGCCGGCCCGCTGGCGGTCCGGCGAGAGCCGGGCCTCGAAGAGCGAGACGAGCAGCCGGGTGGTGTGGACGTTGTCGCGGAGGGTGTCCTCCATGTAGTCCTGGCTGAACGTGGAGCCGGCCTGGCGCAGGTACTTGGCGTAGGCGCGGAGCACCATCGCCTGGCGCCAGTTGAGACCGGCGCGCAGCACCAGGGAGTTGAAGCCGTCGTTCTCGGCGGCGCCCGTCCAGGTCGCGGCGAAGGCCTCCTGGAAGCGTTCGCGGGCGTCGTCGGCGAGGTAGTCGCCGTTGCCGTTGGTCTTCTTCGGCATGCGCAGGCCGAAGTCGTAGATCCAGGCGTGCGTACGGTCCGCGCAGCGCAGCTCGTAGGGCCGCTCGTCGGTGACCTCGACGCCCAGGCGCTGGAGCACCGGGAGGACCGCGGACAGCGAGACCTGCTCGCCGATCCGGTAGATCTTGAAACGGCGCTCGCCGGGGGCCGCGCCGACCGGCTCGTACAGGGAGAGCGCGAAGTCCCGCCGCCCGTGGGTGAGTTGCTCCAGGTGGACGAGGTCGGCGACCGCCGCGCGCGGCGAGTGGTCGGCCTTGTAGCCCTCGGGGAACGCGTGGCCGTAGCGGCGGAGCAGCTCGGCGGCGCGCTCCTCGCCGCACTCGGCGTTCAGCGCGTCGGAGAAGCCGTCGGCCCAGGAGCGGGCGGCCTCCACCAGGCGGGCCTCGATGCGGTCGGAATCGGCGTCGGTGAGCTCGGTCAGCTCGGTGCCGGCCGGGACGCGCACCACGAAGTGCAGCCGGGACAGGATCGACTCGGTGTTCCAGGCGGTGAAGTCGACGCTGGTGCCGCCGAGCTCCTCCTTGAGGATCTCGATGAGCCGCAGCCGTACGCCCGTGGTGTAGCGGTCGCGCGGCAGGTAGATCAGCGCCGAGTAGTAGCGGCCGTACTCGTCCTGGCGCAGGTACAGACGCAGCCGGCGCCGCTCCTGGAGGTACAGCACGGAGGTCACGATGGAGCGCAGCTGGTCGGCCGGGGTCTGGAACAGCTCGTCGCGCGGGTAGGTCTCCATGATCTGGAGCAGGTCGCGGCCGTCGTGGCTGTTGGGCGAGAAGCCGGCGCCCTTGAGGACCTCTTCGACCTTGCGGCGCACGACCGGCACCCGGCGCACGGACTCGGTGTAGGCGGCCGAGGAGAACAGGCCGAGGAAGCGGCGCTCGCCGACGACGTTGCCCTGCTCGTCGAACTTCTTCACGCCGACGTAGTCGAGGTAGGAGGGCCGGTGCACGGTGGCCCGGCTGTTGGCCTTGGTCAGCACGAGGAGCTTGTGCTCGCGGGCCTTGGCGCGGGCGTCGGCGGGCAGTCTGCTGAAGGACGGCGAGACGGGGTGGCCGTCGTCCTCGCCGTGCTGCGGGTCGGAGCGCAGGATGCCGAGGCCGGTGCCGGGGACGGCGGACAGCGAGTCGTCGTCGGTGAGCTGGTACTCGCGGTAGCCGAGGAAGGTGAAGTGGTCGTCGGAGAGCCAGCGCAGGAGCTCGCGGGCCTCGTCGACGTCCTCCTCGCGCAGGTCGCCGGCCTTCGGCTCCTTGGGCAGCTCGTCGGCGATGCGCAGCGCGGCGTCGCGCATCTTCTCCCAGTCCTCGACGGCTTCCCGTACGTCGGACAGGACGCGCAGCAGGTCGGCGGTGATCTGCTTCAGGTCGGCGCGGTCGGTCTCGCGGTCGATCTCGACGTGGATCCAGGACTCGGTGAGCGCGTCGTGCGGCAGCTCGGCGGTCTGCGCGCCGGTGTCGAGGACCTCGATGAGCTTGCCGGTGAGGTCGCGGCGGACGACGACCTGCGGGTGGATCACGACGTGGATGCCGCGGCTCTGCCGGGACAGCTCGTTGGTGACCGAGTCGACGAGGAAGGGCATGTCGTCGGTGACGACCTCGACGACGGAGTGGCTGCAGGTCCAGCCGTTCTCCTCGACCGTGGGGGTGTGCACCCGGACGTTCGCCGTGCCCTGCGGCCGGTTCTCCGCGAGGCGGTAGTGGGAGAGCGCTGCGCCGAAGACGTCGACCGGGTCGCGGTCGGCCAGGTCCTCGGGAGCGGTGTGCAGGTAGTAGCGCTGGAGGTACCCGAGAAGGACGCCCTGGTCGGGACCTTCCTCGCTCGTGGCCCCGGTCGTGGCTGCCCGGTCGGTCCGGGGGGTGTCCCCCAGGCCTCCGGGCCCCCCGGCCGGGCTGTTCTCAGCTACCCGGGCCGCCCGTGCGAGCAGCTCGGCCTTGGCTTCGTCCAGCTTGGTCTGCATGTCCTCTGGCTCCTGTCGCGCGCCGTTGCGTGACGTAGGGGAAAGAAGCGACGCAACGCCACGACGCGGGGTGTCCGGTCGGTGTCGACGCTATGCCGCGATGAGAGATACCCGGGCGCTTACCGGCCAATTTTGTGGCTTCGGGCCTTGATTCCGGGTGGAGGGAATCAGCGACTGCCCGGGCACGGTGGTGCTCCGGGCGCAGGGCAGAGGCGTCAGTGCCTCCGCGGCATATCGCGCTGATCACGGGTCAAGGCTATCGCCCCTTCCCCCCGAACCGTCATGAGCCTTATGTGTACAAAAGCTGGGCCCGAAGTTTGACACTCTGGACAGCGACGTGGCGGCGAGAACGAGCCCTCTTGGCAAACCGGCGCCGCGCGGGCAGGTTGACGGTACGGAATCCGCAGGTGCGATCGACCTCCAGCCACCTGAGCTCCAGCCCCTGAGAGGGAGTGCACTCATGGCAGCCAAGATCCTCATCGTGACCGGCGACGCCGCCGAATCCCTGGAAGTCCTCTACCCGTACCAGCGTCTGCGCGAGGAGGGGTACGACGTCCACATCGCGGCCCCGGCCCGCAAGAAGCTGCGGTTCGTGGTCCACGACTTCGAGCCCGGCTTCGACACGTACACGGAGAAGCCCGGCTACACCTGGCCCGCCGATCTGGCCTTCTCGGAAGTCGACCCCGGCCAGTACGCCGCCTTGGTGATCCCGGGCGGCCGGGCCCCCGAGTACCTCCGCAACGACCCGGAGCTGAGGAAGATCCTGAAGGCCTTCTTCGACACCGACAAGCCGGTCGCCCAGATCTGTCACGGCCCGCTCCTGACGGCCGCGATCGGCGGCCTGAGCGGGCGCCGGGTCACCGCGTATCCCGCCCTTGAGCTGGACATGCAGACCGCGGGCGCGACGTTCCAGGACGCCGAGACCGTGGTGGACGGCACCCTGGTCTCCGCCCGCGCCTGGCCGGACCACTCCCGCTGGATGCGGGAGTTCCTGACGGTGCTGCGGGCGAAGGCTCCGGTGACGTAACCCCGCTCAGCCGACCAGGTCCTCCGCGACGGCCACCGCCTCGGCGAGGGAGTCGACGACCGGCACCCCCGCCGCGGCGAGGCTGGCCCGGCTGTGGGAGCCGCCGGTGAACAGCACCGCCTTCGCGCCCACGGCCGCCGCGGCCACCGCGTCGTCGACCGCGTCCCCGATCACCACGGTCCGCTCGCCGGATATCTCGGGGTCCGCCGCCCGCAGCGCGGTCAGGTGGCGCACCATGTGCTCCGCCTTGCTGCCGTGCGAGGGCCCGGTGCGTCCGTCGACGCGTACGAAGTGGTCGGTGATGCCGTGCCGCCGCACGATCGGCACCAGGTGTTCGTGCGGCGCCATGGAGAGCAGCGACTGGCTGAGCCCGGCCGCCCAGCGCGCCGCGAGGAGCTCGGCCGCGCCCTCGGTGAGCCCGCAGGCGTCCGCCCTCGCCCAGTACTGCTGGTGGAAGGCCTCGTCCATGACCAGCCACTCGGCGTCCGTGGGCAGCCGACCGATCAGGCGCTGGTAGAACCGGGGTATCGGCACGCAGTACAGATCGCGGTAGCGCTCCAGCGTGATCGGCTCCAGACCCAGCTCCGCGAACGCGGCGTTGGTCGCCTCGATGATCGCCACGTTGTCGTCGAGCAGCGTGCCGTTCCAGTCCCAGACGAGATGGGCTGGGCGTTTCCCCGTGTCCTGCCTGCCGTTCCCCATGCCAAAACGGTACCCACCCCCACTGACAATCGACCACGAGCGGCCGTAGCCGCAGGTCGGGGCAGGTCGGGCGGGAGATCAGGCGATCAGGTTGGGGATCTCCTGCACCCCGAACCAGAGCAGTTCGTGGTCCTCGGCCCCGTCCACGGTGAACTGGGCGTCGTCGTCGCCGTGGTCGGCGGCGCCGAGCGCGTCCGCCGCGGCCGTCACATCGGCCACCGCGTCCTCGGCGTCCACGTGCACGGCGGCCGCCTTGGCCAACGCCACGGAGGAGGCAATCCGGACCTCGCCCAGCGAGCCGGCGTCCAGGGCGCTGTCGGGGTCGGCGGCCACGGTGTTGTCCGGCACGTCCACGGCGATCACGACGCGGCGCCTGGCCGTGTCGGGCGCTCCGGCGAGCAGCCGCAGCGAGGCGGCCGCGGCCCGGCTGAGCGCCGCGTACTCCAGCTCCTCGATGTCGTCGGAGACGTACCACTCGCGCAGGCCGGGGGTGACGGCGTAGGCGGTGAGCGGGCCTGGTCCGAGCTCTCCCGCGCCGTGTGCCGTCGCGAGACCGGAGATGGTCAGGGGTACGTAGACGCGCATGACAGACCGCTCTCTTCTCGTCGTCCCATCCGGTCGTGAGACGGGTTCAGGATACGCGCGGGAGTCCCCCTTCGAGCTGCCGGTACCGGCACGGCTCCGCTGTCCGCCGGAGCCTGCCGCACCGGCCCCCACCTGGGAAGACAGCTCATCCACTCACCCGGATAGGTGAATCCGCGGAGCCGCACCGCGCCCCGGGCCGGTCCTTGCGGCCGCTCGCGCCGCCCCCGTACAAGATCCCCAACAGAAGTTACCCACTGGTATCGAAGGGGGCGGCAGCCATGAGCAGGACCACGACCGGGCCGGCGGGACGCGGCGACCAGCGCAGGCCCGGCAGCACCGGAACCCGGCGCCCGGCGCGGCTTACCCCGCACGAGCTGTTCGCGCAGAAGCTCCTCGCGGTGCTCAGCGGAGAGCGCCCGGTGCACTGGATGCTGGGCCTGACCGTCGGTGACGCGTACGAGCAGCTGGTACGGCTCGCCCCGCGCACCCCGTTCCGCACCCGCGGCACCCGTCCCGTCGTACGGTCCTGCCGCGCGGCCCCGCCGGCCCGGGGGATCGTCGAGGCGGCCGCCTGCATCGCGGCGGGCGAGCAGGTGCGCGCCATGGCCTTCCGCCTGGAGCAGGGCGCCGATCTTCGCTGGCGGTGCGCCGCGGTCGAGCTGGGCGGCGAGCGCGTCCCGGCATGACGAAGGGGCGATGGCAGAGGGGCCCGGCACCTTTCCGGTGCCGGGCCCCTCGACGGCTCACAGCCGTTGGCTACTCCTCGCGGCTCACCTCTTGCCGCTTACTTCTTGCGGCGACGGCCGCCCGCGGTCTTCTGGGCCTTGCGGCGCTCGGCGCGCGTCAGACCGTCCGACTCCGAGCGGGCCGGCTCGTCGTCACCGTTGTCGAAGTCGCCCTCGACGACGCCGCCCTCGCCGTCCACCGTCGGCGCCGAGAAGTGCAGCCGGTCCGGGCGCTGCGGGGCGTCCAGACCCTTGGCCCGGATCTCCGGACGCGCGGCCGGGATGGCGTCCTCCTTGCTGAGCGAGGGCGCGTCGGCCGGAGCGTCCTCGACCGGGACCTCCTCGACCTGCTGCTCGACCTGGACCTCCAGGTTGAACAGGTAGCCGACCGACTCCTCCTTGATGCCCTCCATCATGGCGTTGAACATGTCGAAGCCCTCGCGCTGGTACTCGACCAGCGGGTCCTTCTGCGCCATGGCCCGCAGGCCGATGCCCTCCTGGAGGTAGTCCATCTCGTAGAGGTGCTCGCGCCACTTGCGGTCCAGGACCGACAGGACCACGCGGCGCTCCAGCTCGCGCATGATGTCGGAGCCGAGCTGCTCCTCACGGGAGGCGTACTGCTCGTAGATGTCGTCCTTGACGGACTCGGCGATGAACTCGGCGGTGATGCCCGCCCGGTCGCCCGCCGCGTCCTCCAGCTCCTCCACGGTGACCTTCACCGGGTAGAGCTGCTTGAAGGCGCCCCACAGCCGGTCCAGGTCCCACTCCTCGGCGAAGCCCTCGACGGTCTCGGCCTGGATGTAGGCGTCGATCGTGTCGTCCATGAAGTGCCTGACCTGCTCGTGCAGGTCCTCGCCCTCCAGGACGCGGCGGCGCTCGCCGTAGATGACCTCGCGCTGGCGGTTGAGCACCTCGTCGTACTTCAGGACGTTCTTGCGCGTCTCGAAGTTCTGCTGCTCGACCTGCGACTGGGCGGACGCGATCGCGCGCGTCACCATCTTGTTCTCGATCGGGACGTCGTCCGGAACGTTGGCCATCGACATGACGCGCTCGACCATCTGGGCCTTGAACAGGCGCATCAGGTCGTCGCCGAGCGACAGGTAGAAGCGGGACTCGCCCGGGTCGCCCTGACGGCCGGAGCGGCCGCGCAGCTGGTTGTCGATGCGCCGCGACTCGTGCCGCTCGGTGCCGAGCACGTACAGGCCGCCGAGCTCCTTGACCTCTTCGAACTCGGCCTTGACGGCCTGCTCGGCCTTCTCCAGGGCGGCGGGCAGCGCCGCGGCCCACTCCTCGACGTGCTCGACCGGGTCGAGGCCCGCCTGCCGCAGCTCGGCCTCGGCGAGGTCGTCCGGGTTTCCGCCGAGCTTGATGTCGGTGCCTCGTCCGGCCATGTTGGTGGCGACGGTGACGGCACCCTTCCGGCCGGCCTGGGCGACGATCGTCGCCTCCCGGTCGTGCTGCTTGGCGTTGAGCACCTCGTGCTGGATGCCGCGCTTGGAGAGCTGCTGCGAGAGGTACTCGGACTTCTCGACCGAGGTGGTGCCGACCAGGATCGGCTGGCCCTTCTCGTGCTTCTCGGCGATGTCGTCGACGACCGCCTCGAACTTCGCGACCTCGGTGCGGTAGATCAGGTCGGACTGGTCCTTGCGGACCATCGGCCGGTTGGTCGGGATCGGGACGACGCCCAGCTTGTAGATCTGGTGGAACTCGGCGGCCTCGGTCATCGCCGTACCGGTCATGCCCGAGAGGCCGGGCACTTCCTTGCCCTCTTGGTCGTGGCGCTTGTAGAGGCGGAAGAAGTTCTGCAGGGTGATCGTGGCGAGCGTCTGGTTCTCGTCCTTGATGTCCACCCCTTCCTTCGCCTCGATCGCCTGGTGCATGCCCTCGTTGTAGCGGCGGCCGGCGAGGATACGGCCGGTGTGCTCGTCGACGATCATGACTTCGCCGTCCATGACGACGTAGTCCTTGTCCTTCTTGAACAGTTCCTTCGCCTTGATGGCGTTGTTCAGGTAACCGACGAGCGGGGTGTTCACCGACTCGTAGAGGTTGTCGATGCCCAGCCAGTCCTCGACCTTGGCGACGCCCGGCTCGTGAATGGCGACGGTGCGCTTCTTCTCGTCGACCTCGTAGTCGCCGGTCTCCTCGATGCCCTTGAGCGGGTTGCCCGCCTCGCCCTTGGACAGGCGCGTCACCAGCTTGGCGAAGTCGCCGTACCACTTGGTGGCCTGGTCGGCCGGGCCGGAGATGATCAGCGGCGTACGGGCCTCGTCGACCAGGATCGAGTCGACCTCGTCGACGATCGCGAAGTTGTGGCCGCGCTGGACGAGCTCGTCCTGGGACCACGCCATGTTGTCGCGGAGGTAGTCGAAGCCGAACTCGTTGTTCGTGCCGTACGTGATGTCGCAGTTGTACTGGGCGCGGCGCTCGGCGGGCGACATGTTGGCGAGGATGCAGCCGACCTCGAGACCGAGGAACTTGTGCACCCGGCCCATCATCTCGGAGTCGCGCTCGGCCAGGTAGTCGTTGACCGTGATCAGGTGCACGCCCTTGCCGGACAGGGCGTTGAGGTACGCCGGCAGCGTGCCGACGAGGGTCTTGCCCTCACCGGTCTTCATCTCGGCGACGTAGCCGAGGTGCAGGGCGGCGCCACCCATCATCTGGACGTCGTAGTGACGCTGGCCGAGGACGCGCTTGGCGGCCTCGCGCACGGTCGCGAAGGCCTCGGGGAGCAGGTCGTCCAGGCTCTCACCGTCCGCGTACCGCTCCTTGTACTCGTCGGTGAGGGCACGCAGCTCGGCGTCGGAGAGGTTGACGAAGTCCTCTTCGATGGAGTTGACCTGGTCCGCGATGCGGTGCAGCTTGCGCAGGATCTTGCCTTCGCCTGCACGCATGATCTTTGAGAGGACGGACACGGGGGTTGGTCTCCTTGCCGGTCGGGCCTGGCGCGGTCGAGTGGCTATGGGTACGGGTACAGCAACGGTCATCGTATGCGAGGACCCGGCCGCGCCGGGAGGTCTGCCGTTACGACAACGGACGGGACTCCCGGAAGGTGCCGGGCTGACGGGGAAATGAGGTGGCTTCGGCCGCCGCGCCCACGGAGAATCGGGCGATGGAACGCTTGACACTCACTTCCGACCGCCTGCTGTTGCGCCCGCTCGGCCCCCAGGACATCGACGCCGTGTACGAGGGCGCCCAGGACCCTGCCGTCCAGCGCTGGACCACCGTCCCGTCGCCCTACACCCGGGAGGACGCCGAGACCTTCGCCGGCAAGATCGCGCCGGAGTCCTGGGCGACCGGCACCGAGTACTGCTTCGCGATCTTCCCCAAGGACGGCGGTCCGCTGCTCGCCCTCATGGGCGTGATGGCGCGCGGGGCGGGCACCGCCGAGATCGGCTTCTGGGCGGTGGCGGAGCACCGCGGCCACGGGTACACCACGGAGGCGCTGCTGCGCCTGGCCCGCTGGGCATTCACGGAGCTCGGGATCGACCGCCTGGAGTGGCGGGCCGAGGTCGGCAACGCGGGCTCGCGCAAGGTGGCCGAGAAGGCCGGCTTCACCATCGAGGGCACCCTGCGCGGCGCCATGCTCAACAAGGGCACCCGCCGGGACAGCTGGGTCGGCGCCCTGCTCCCCTCGGACCTGGGCCTGCCGAGCGCCCTTCCCTACCTGCCCGCGCAGAGCTGACCTTCGCCCGGGCGTTGTCAGTGGCGGCCACTATCGTGCGGAGCATGACGAGCCTGCCGCCTCCCGCCGCCGAACTGTCCGCCGACGAGGCCCGCCGGATCGCCCTGCGCGCCCAGGGCTTTCTCGGCGCGGCCGACCGTCGGGCCGGGGTGCGCGGAGTGCTGCGCCACCTGGGCGCGGTCCAGCTCGACACCATCTCCGTCCTCGCCCGCTCGCACGAGCTCATCCCGTACGCCCGGCTCGGCGCGGTCGGCCGCAAGGCCGTCGAGGACGCGTACTGGAGCGGCGGCCACTCCTTCGAGTACTGGTCGCACGCGGCCTGCATCCTGCCCGTCGAGGAGTGGCCGCACTTCGCCTTCCGCCGCCGCGCCTACCGCTCCCGGCCGCACTGGAACCACGAGCTGCCGGACGGCGCCTACGAACAGGTGATCAAGCAGCTGCACGCCGAAGGCCCGCTCACGGCAACGGACCTGGGCGGCGCCAAGAACAAGGGCGAGTGGTGGGACTGGTCGGCGTCCAAGGTCGCCGTCGAGCGGGCGCTGATGTACGGCGAGGTGGTCTGCACCGAGCGGCGCGGCTGGAAGCGGGTGTACGACCTGGCCGAGCGGGCCATTCCGGACGCGGTCCTGCACGACGACCTGGACGACGCCGAGTGCCTGCGCCGCCTGGTCCGGCTCGCGGGGCAGTCCCTCGGAGTGGGCACCCGGGCGGACATAGCGGACTACCACCGCCTCAAGGGCGAGCAGTTCGACGCGGTGGTCGCTGACTCGGGTCTGGTGCCGGTCACCGTGCAAGGCTGGTCCAAGCCCGCCTGGGCCGACCCCGAGGCGCTGGCCACCGAGCCGCGCGGCCGCCACCGCACCACGCTGCTTTCGCCGTTCGACTCACTGGTCTGGGAGCGCGCACGCACCGAGCGGATCTTCGGCTTCGCCCACCGCCTGGAGGCCTACGTCCCCAAGCCCAAGCGGATTCATGGGTACTTCGCGATGCCGCTGCTCTCCGGCGGCCGGCTGATCGGCCGCGTCGACCCGGCGCGCGAGGGCCGCACCCTGGTAGCCAAGCAGGTCTCGCTGGACTCGCCGAAGGCCGTACGGCCCATGGCGCAGGCCCTGCTGGAGGCCGCCGAGTGGGTGGGCTGCGACTCCGTACGCATCGAACGGGCCGGGAGCCCGCAGGAAGCGGCGGCGCTCACCTCGGCGCTGGCTACCTGATCTCCAGGATCTTCTCGCGCATCGCGTAGACCACCGCTTCCATTCTGGAGTGCAGCTGCAGCTTCTCCAGGATGTTGCGCACATGGTTCTTCACGGTGTTCTCGGAGATGAACAACTCCTTGGCGATGTCACGGTTGTTCATCCCCGTGGCGACCAGCTTGAGGACCTCCAGCTCGCGGTCGGTGAGCCGGGGCGCGGGCACCAGACGGCGCTCGTCGGTGCGCTGGATCATCGACTTGAACTCGGTGAGCAGCTTGGACGCCATCGAGGGGCTGATCTGCGACTGGCCGTCGGCCACCGCCCGGATCGCGGTCGCGACCTCGTCGGTGGAGATCTCCTTGAGGAGATAGCCGGTCGCCCCCGCCTTGATCGCGTCGTAGAGGTCGGCCTCCTCGTCGCTGATCGTCAGCATGATGATCTTCGCGCTGGGGGCCACCTCCTTGATGGAGGTGCAGGCCTCGATGCCGCCGCGCCGGGGCATCCGTACATCCATGAGCACGATGTCCGGCAGCAGGTCGGCCGCCTTGTCCACCGCCTCCGCGCCGTCTCCCGCCTCGCCGACGACCTGGATGTCCTCCTCGGCGGCCAGCACGATCTCCAGGCCCCGGCGGAACAGGGCGTGGTCGTCCACCACCAGGACCCGGATCGGCTCCTTGCGGGAGGTGCCCGCGTCCATGCCGGCCTCGCGGTCCCCACCGTTCGGGCTGTCGGCATGGGAACCGTCGTGCACCGGCCCGAAGCTGTCCGCCATCGTTCCTCCCCCTGAAGGCCGTGGCCCGAGTTGGTGTGCGGCACCAACCACGCTCCAGGGAGCTGCGGTTGGCGTGCGACGCCATGATTTCATGCCCGGCCGACAGAAGGGTGATCCAGTGGTCGCACGGTGGTGCCCCCGGGGGCGCACAAAGGCTCCAGGGGCACCAACACTCATGGGTACGGCGCGCCGTCCGCGGACGTTCAACGCGCCCACCGGCGAGTTCTCCGTGGTCCTTCCCGGCCGGGATCAGCCGCCCAGCGCACCGCCCGCGCCGCTCGCGTCCTCACCGGCGAGCGGGTCGGTCTCCAGGTGGATGACGCCGTAGTCGTAGGCGTGCCGCCGGTAGACGACACTGGGGTTCTTCGTCTCCGAGTCGACGAAGAGGTAGAAGTCGTGCCCGACCAGCTCCATCTCGTAGAGCGCCTGGTCGAGCGTCATCGGGGCTGCGACATGGTTCTTCTCGCGGACCACCAGCGGTCCTTCGCCCTGTACCTCGAGCGAGCCGATCCTGGTGGTGGGAATGCGGTCTTCCTCCGAAGCGTCCACAGGCTTGCCGTTTCCGTTCAACTCCGCCACACCCGGTACGACATCCACGACCTCCGCGGCCGAGAGCCGGCCGTTGCCCCGGCGCGTGTAGCGCTTGTCGTGCTGCTTGCGCAGCCGCGCCTCCAGCTTGCCGGTCGCCAGGTCGAGCGCCGCGTACGGGTCTGCCGCCGCCGCTTCCGCACGGATCACCGGGCCGCGCGAGTGAAGGGTGATCTCCACCCGGTCCGACCGGTCCGCCTGCCGCGGGTTGTGTTCCTTGGACACCTCGACGTCGAGGCTGATTACCTTGCCGTCGAGCTTCTGGATCTTCTCCAGCTTCAGCTTCTCGGCCACGTGCTTGCGGAACCGCTCGGGCACCTCGGTCTTGCGGCCCTTGACGACGATGTCCACGCAGAACTCCGTTCCCGGATCACTCCGCCTCAGTGCGGAGCTGCTCCCTTTTGCACCAGACCCCGGTGAGTGCCGGGGCGTCGGACTCGGTGACGTATCACCTCCTCCTCCCCCGTCGAGAAGATCCCCACCCCACGAACCCGGGGGTAAGTGACAACGCGCCGAAGTTCAGCCGTGCATTAAGTGAACGGTCTTTCGCCATTCCTCACAACCGAACATAGCTCGATCGGCCCGATGTCGGCACCCGCTACTCGCACGTACCTCCACTCAGGTGCTTCTGCCCTCTCACTACCTGCAACGATGCAAGTTCGCAGTCAGTTCCGGTTTATTGCGAACGTTTCCGGAGTAGCCGCGACAACCGCGGCCACCGGGTGCGGAACACCGGCGTTCCGCACCGCGGCCCCGGTCCCCGGCCGCTGATGCGAAGCCGCCGAACGGGTAAATCCTGGAATTCCCTGCCCGGGGCATCGATCTCCGTCCAGAGGGCCGTTGCCGGGTTCGCCTACCCCCGCCGCCCGCACCGCACGCGCCGCCTCCACGAGCGATGCGCCCGTGGTCATCAGATCGTCCACCAGGACCACCCGGCCGCCCTCCAGGAGCCGCGCACCACCGCCTGCCACCACCAGGGCCCCGGACAGATTCGCGAGCCGCTGCGGGGCGCTCAGGCCCGCCTGGTCGGCCACCGTACGGCGCTGGCGCAGGACCGCGGCCACCCGGGCATCCGTCCCCGTCCGGCGCAGTTCCCCGGCCGCGGCCAGTGCGATGCGCCGGGTCGCGTCGTGCCCGCGGGCCCGCACCGCACGCCGCGACGACGGCACCGGGACAAGGAGCAACGGCCCCCGGCCGCACGGCTCCGCGACCGCCCGCGCCGCGCCCGCCAGAGCCTGCCCGAGCACCGCGGCCATACCGAGCGCACCGCGCTCCTTGTGCCCGAGCAGCACCGCGCGCACCGCGTCCTCGTAGGGCGCGGCGGCGTACACCGCGGGCAGCCCGGCGGGCTCCGGCGCCGGGCGGACCCGGCATGCGGGCGACCCGAGCAGCGTCGCCCGGCACCCCTCGCACAGCGCCGTACGCGGCCTGCCGCAGCCGCCGCAGGCAGTCGGCAGCACAAGGCCGGAGAACTCCCGCCACCACCCCCGCATGGCTCCACTGTGCCAACGGGAGCAGGGCTCGGCCACCCCTGTGGACAACCCGTCCACAGCCTTGCGGCTACCCCGGATACGCGGGCGCCGAGCCCTTCTTGACGGCCGTCTTCCAGTTCGCCCCGGGCGGCAGCCGGACGATGCCGTCCTCCTGCGAGTGCGCCACAAGCGGCATCCGGTCGTCGTCGGTGGCCGCGATGTCCGTGAGCTTGTTGACGCTCGGCAGGGTGCCGGCCGCCGAGGTCGACCCGTCCGTCTGCACATAGCGCAGTTGCTGGGAGACCCCGCCGATCTCCTTGCCGACCACGACCAGACGGCTGCGCCCGGCCCAGGACACGGCGGTCACGTCCTCCATCTGCGGTGCCCCGGGGCGCAGTTCGCGCACCGAGACCACCTTCTTGTCACCGTCCTCGGCCCGCTCGACCCGGCCGATCCGCAGCGTCGTGTGCCCGCCCTCGGAGACGAGCAGTGCGATGCGCACACCGTCCGCCGACATGCGCACCTGCTGGATCTGCGCGCCGTTGAGACCCGTCACATCCACCGCCTCGGGCTCGCCCGTGCCCTGCGCGAGGCGCAGCAGCCGCGGCTTGGCCGGATTGCGGTCGGCCACCCACAGGTCGCCGCGCCCGTCCCAGCTCGGCGCCGAGAGGCCGCCGTTCTTGGCGTCCTTGTCGTCGCTGGTCACCGGCGTGTGCACCAGCTCGCCGCCGACCGCGAGCGGGGCCACGAGCAGGGCCTTGCCGTCCGCCGACACCCCGGCCGCGCGCTTCTCGTCCCGCGAGACCGCGACCGTACGCACCTGCTGCTCGCCCTTGCCGAACGGGCCCTGCACCGGCTCGGTCACCACCGAGGCGTCCGAACTGTCGGAGCTGTCCGTGCCGCCGCCCGAGCTGTCCGAACCGCTCGCGTCGGCCCGCATCCGCTCCACATGGCCCGTGGCGTCCACGAAGTACTGCCCAGGACTGGTCGACATGCGCTCCGGCGCGTACGTCTCGGCCTGGTCGCCGCTGAGCACACACAGCTGGGAGCCGTTGGCCCGGTCGAGCTCCACCTGACCGATCCGAGTGGTCGTCAGATCCCGCAGCGTGAACAGGAGTTGGGCCGCCATCCGCTTGCACTGCGCCTCGCCGACATTGGAGGCTCGCTCGTTCAGCGGGACCTTCAGCGCGTTGCGGTCGTCCAGGGCGAGCGACTTGGTGTCGCTCTTCAGCGCCGTTCCCGACGGAAACTTCGACGTGACCACCGGTTTCAGCCAGTTGGTCGGGCCGTCCAGGGCCGACTGCACCGTCTGCGTGATCAGGTTCATCTGCGTCTCGGGGTCGGTGCGCTGGCGCACGTACACCGGGTCGGCGACCAGCTGGTTCTGGCCCGCCGCGAAGTAGTACTTGTTGACCGAGCGGTAGATGCGCTGGAAGTCGGACTGCCCGAGCAGCAGCCCCTCCGGCAGCGCGTCGATGCGCCACTCCTTGCCCGTCCCGTCCGGACCGCTCTGCCGCACCAGGTGAATGGTCTGGCTGTAGGTGTCCTGCGGCTTGGCGGGCTGGTAGGCGCGCTGCTTGTCGACGACGGCGACGGGCTTGCCGGACACCGTGAAGGTGAAGCCGTTCGAGTCCGCGCCCCGGTCGCCGGACCGGTTCGGCTGCGGGTCGGGGCCGTCGGCGAGGACGGTGACCTGATTCGCCTGCCAGTCCTTCGCGGCCTTCGCGGTCAGATACTGGCGGGCCATCGCGAACTGGGGATCGTCGCTGGTCATGGCCTCTAGGAAGCCCGACACGATCTCGTTGGGCTCGGCGCCGGGCCGCGGCGGCACCGCGTAGACCTGCACCTGCGAATCGGCTCGCTGGGACGCCGAGACCGAGTGCACGTCACCGCTGCTCGGCATGGACGCACAGCCCGACACCAGCAGCGAGCCACAGCCCAGCACGACCACCGCCCGGGGCAGCGTGCCGCGGGTCCTCCCCCGGTCAGCGCCCACGGGCCGATCCCTCCTGGTCAGTCATGTCGGCGAGCCGCTCGGGGCTCGCTGCGCCTTCTCCGCGCTCCGCGGCGGGCCGCGTGCCCGGTTCCGCGTCGGTCAGCCGGGCCACCACGCGGCCCCCGCCGCCTCCGGGCAGCCCGGCCGGACTGGCCGCGGGACCCGAGGTGCGCGGGCGCACCGGCGCCGTGGGCGGCACGGGCAGCGTGGAACGGTCCAGGCGCGGCGTCGGTACGGAGGAGAGCCGGTTGCCCTGCGCCTGCGCGGCCCCCGCCTCGGCCTTCGCCCGCTCACGGGCGGCCCGTGAGTCCTCCGGCTCCAGCGGTATCGGCGATCCGCGCAACGGCTCGTCGGCGGTACGCGGCAGGGTCAGGCGGAACTGCGAACCGCCGCCCGGCTCGCCCCAGGCCTGCAGCCAGCCGCCGTGCAGCCGTGCGTCCTCGACGGCGATCGACAGGCCGAGCCCCGTACCACCGGTGGTGCGGGCGCGCGCAGGGTCGGCCCGCCAGAAGCGGTTGAACACCCGCGTCGCCTCGCCCGGCTTGAGCCCGACGCCGTAGTCCCGCACCGCGACCGCGACGGCCCCGCCGGCCGCCGCGAGGCGCACCACGACGTCCCGCCCCTCGCCGTGCTCGACGGCGTTGACGACCAGGTTGCGCAGCACCCGCTCGACCCGGCGGGCATCGGCCTCGGCGACCACGGGCTGTTCGTCGCCGGCCACCCGTATCCGAGTGCCCTTGCGCTCGGCGAGCGGCTCGGCGCCCTCGATCACCCGGCGCACGACCTCCCGCAGGTCTATCGGCTCGGCTTCGAGTGCCGCCGCGCCCGCGTCGAACCGGCTGATCTCCAGGAGGTCGGCGAGCAGCGACTCGAACCGGTCCAGCTGCCCCGCGAGCAGCTCGGCCGAACGCGCCGTCACCGGGTCGAAGTCGACCCGCGCCTCATGGATGACATCGGCTGCCATCCGTACGGTCGTCAGAGGTGTGCGCAGCTCGTGCGAGACGTCGGACACGAACCGCCGCTGCATCCGCGACAGCTCCTCCAGCTGGTTGATCTTGCCCTGGAGGTTCTGCGCCATCTTGTTGAAGGCCTCGCCGAGCCGGGCGATGTCGTCCTCGCCGGTGACCTTCATGCGCTCTCTGAGGACGCCGGTGGAGAGCCGTTCGGCGACTCCGGCCGCCATCCGCACCGGCGTGACCACCTGCCGCACCACGAGCCAGGCGATCGCCCCGAGCAGCACCACGACGAAGAGCCCGGCGGTCGCCAGCGTCGTCTTGACCAGGGTGAGCGACTTCTCCTCCTGCACCAGCGGGAAGAGGTAGTAGAGCTGGTAGGACTGCCCGTCGACGTCCTTGAGCCGGGTGCCCACCACGAGCCCGGGCTCGGCTTCCTGGCCGTCGGTGAACTTGATCGAGGTGTACGTCTTGAACGCGCCGACGCCCTCGTCGACGCTGTCGCGCAAGCTCTGCGGAACGCTCGCGCGGGGGTCCACGAAGCCGGAGGCGCGCGGCCCGCGGTTGCTGGACGCCGAGTCGGAGTCCGACGAGGCCGAGCCCAGGGCGACGACGTAGAACGCGCCCTGGCCGCTGCTCGCGAGCTGGGTCACCAGGTCGTTGCGCCAGCTCACCGAGGAGCCGGAACCGCGGCCCGAGGTGGAGTCGTCACCGGACGAGACGGGGCTGCCCGCCTTGTCCTTCGCGACTGCGAAACCGCCGGCGGACTGGCTCACGGCCGCCTTCTCCTTGGTTTCGAGCAGGCCGTTGCGCACCGCCCCGATGACCACGAAGCCGAGCAGCACGACCACGCCCAGCGACATCAGCAGGGTGGCCGCGACCACCCGCAGCTGGATGTTGCGCCGCCACAGCCGCGCGGCGGGCAGCAACGGGCGCCGCAGCCAGCGCACGACGAGGCGCAGCACCGGACCGCCGGGCGCTCCGTCCTGGAGCAGCCGGCCGCCCCAGGACGTCTTGCGCCCAGCTTCTTGGGTCATCTCAGCTCGGTCCTGCCTTGTAACCGACCCCACGGACGGTCACCACGATCTCCGGCCGCTCGGGGTCCTTCTCGACCTTCGAGCGCAGCCGCTGGACATGCACGTTGACCAGGCGGGTGTCCGCCGCGTGGCGGTAGCCCCAGACCTGTTCGAGGAGCACTTCTCGAGTGAACACCTGCCACGGCTTGCGGGCGAGCGCGACCAGCAGGTCGAACTCCAGCGGGGTCAGTGCGATCGACTGTCCGTCCCGCTTCACCGAGTGCCCGGCCACGTCGATGACCAGATCGCCGATGGCGAGCTGCTCCGGCGCAGGCTCCTCGGACCTGCGCAGCCTGGCTCGGATCCGGGCGACCAGCTCCTTCGGCTTGAACGGCTTCACGATGTAGTCGTCGGCCCCGGACTCCAGGCCGACCACCACGTCCACGGTGTCGCTCTTTGCGGTGAGCATGACGATCGGCACACCCGACTCGGCCCTGATCAGCCTGCAGACCTCAATGCCATCCCGTCCGGGCAGCATGAGATCGAGCAGCACCAGGTCGGGCTTGGCGTCACGGAATGCCGCCAGTGCCTTGTCGCCATCCGCTACGAACGACGGCTCAAAACCTTCTCCACGCAACACAATGCCGAGCATCTCGGCCAGTGCGGTGTCGTCGTCGACGACAAGGACGCGTCCCTTCATAAACGTCATCATCCCATTAGCTAATCGTTACCCGGCGTGACCTGGCACACAGCTCCCTCAGCCCGCCCCCTGTCACCGGGGAGAGCACCCCTTCCTCCGTGACGATCGCCGTGACCAGTTCCGGCGGCGTCACATCGAAGGCGGGGTTGTACGCCTGCGTCCCCAGAGGTGCCACGGGCAGTCCGGAACCCGCCCCCCAGCCGCCCCCCGGGACCTGCGGCGCAGTGAACTCTGTCACCTCCTGGCCGGGACGCTGCTCGACCTCGATCGAAGCGCCGTCGGGAGTCTCCAGATCCACCGTGGTGACAGGCGCGACCACGACGAACGGCACGTGGTGGTACTTGGCGAGCACGGCGAGCGGATAGCTCCCCACCTTGTTCGCCACCGAGCCGTCGGCCGCGATGCGGTCGGCGCCGATGAGCACCGCGTCCACCTCACCGGCCGCGAACAGCGAGCCGGCCGCATTGTCGCTCAGCAGGCTGTACGCCATTCCACTGCCCGCCGCTTCGTACGCCGTCAGCCGCGCTCCCTGCAGCAGCGGCCGCGTCTCGTCGACCCACAGCCGCCGCAGCCGGCCCGCCCGGTGCGCGGCCAGCGCCACCGCGAAGGCGGTGCCCTCGCCGCCCGAGACAAGGCGGCCGGTGTTGCAGTGGGTGAGGATGCGGTGGCTGCCGCCGGGCAGCAGCTCGTCGAGCAGCGCGAGCCCGTGCCGGGCCATCCGCACGCTGGCCTCGGCATCGGCCCGGTGCAGCTCCTTGGCCGCGGCCAGCGCCACCGCCCCGGCCTCAGCCCGGCCCACGCCCTTCTCGACGGCCGCCCGGTACGCCCCGGCCGCCAGCCGCACCCCGTACCCGAGGTTGACCGCGGTGGGCCGCGCCCCCGCGAGCAGCGCCGCCGCCTCGTCCACGTCGTAGCCGCGTGCCGCGGCGAGCGCCACCCCGTAGGCCCCGGCGATGCCGAGCAGCGGGGCACCTCGTACCGCCAGCGTCTGGATGGCGAGCACCAGACCCGGCACATCCGTGCAGACGAGCTCCACCTCCTCGGCCGGCAGCCGGGTCTGGTCCAGGAGGACCAGCACCGGGCCCTCCGGCGGCTCGTCCCAGCGCAGCGAGGGAATCCCCGAAGGACCGGGGCCCATGGTGGTTCGCACGTCCTGATCAGCCATTCGCCCAGTCTGCCCCGTGAGCCACCGACAATTGAAGGTGCGAACGAGATACGGGGGCAGGTCCGCGGCCAGGATCCACGTGGCACGATGGCAGCCAACCCGAAGGAGCCGGCACGCGCAGCCGGTCCCGCGACCAATCCACGAGGTGGACGACCGTGAACGACTCTCCGGGCTGGGCCTCGCCCGGATCGGCCCCCTCCGACGGCGAAAACTCCGGCACTCCCCCGACACCCGAGCCCTCCGACCGGGCCCGTGCCTCCTCGAAGTGGTCGCAGGACCAGCCCCCGGCCGCTCAGTGGTCCCCGCCGGGCGCCGGCCAGACGCCTCCCCCGCCGAAGCCCGGCTGGGGCGGCCCGCAGCAGGGCCCCAGCGGCTGGGGCCAGGTCCCGGGGCAGCCTCCGGGCGGCAACTGGAACCAGAACTACGGCCGTCCGCCCGCCGCCAAGCCGGGCGTCATCCCGCTGCGCCCACTGGGCGTCGGCGAGATCCTCGACGGCGCCGTCTCCACCACACGCGCCCACTGGCGCACGGTCCTCGGCCTGACGCTGGCCGTCGCGGTGATCTCCCAGATCGCACAGATCCTCGCCGTCCGGTTCATCCTGCCGCCCCCCGCCTCGATCGATCCGAACGCGACCGGCACCGAGGCCGTCAACCAGGCCTTCGACTCGCTGCAGTCCAGCCTGCTCGACTTCACGCCGTCCCTGATCATCGGTCAGTTCGCCACGCTGTTCACGACGGCCGTCCTCACCATCGTCGTCAGCCGTTCCGTGCTCGGCCGCCCGGTGAGCCTCGACGATGCCTGGACCGAGGCCCGCCCGCGGCTGCTGAGCCTGTTCGGTCTGCTGGCCCTCCTGTTCGGCATGTTCTGCGCGATCTTCGCCGTCGGTATCCTTCCCGGCGTGCTCCTCGGGGGAGGCGGCGGCGCCGCACTCGTCGTGCTCGGCGGTCTCGCCGCGTCCGTGGTCACCCTCTGGCTGTACGTCCGCTTCAGCCTCGCCTCCCCGGCGCTGATGCTGGAACGGCAGGGCATCCTCCAGTCCCTGCGCCGCTCCGCCAAGCTCGTCAACGGCTCCTGGTGGCGCATCTTCGGCATCAGCCTGCTGACGTCGATCCTGATGGCCATCGTCTCGATGATCATCATGATCCCGTTCGCCGCGATCGCGACGGCCGTGGACAGCAGCGACTTCCACGGCATCCTGAGCGGCACCGCCCCGGAGTTCGGCTGGTCCTACCTGATCATCTCGGGGATCGGAGCCGTGATCGCCTCGGCGATCACCTACCCCATCGCCGCCGGCGTCAACGTGCTGCTCTACATCGACCAGCGCATCCGCCGCGAGGCCCTCGACCTCGAACTCGCCCGCGCCGCAGGCGTTCCCGGCTACGAGACACCCGGGAGCTGATGCAGTGTCAGGAGCGGGGGGCTTCATCACGGCACGACTACAGAACGGCGCATCCGGCACGCCTCCGGTGGACATCGGGCGCGACGCCGCCCGCGAGGCGGCGCGGCGCGAACTGTCCGACCCGGCGTACCACCAGAACGACCCGAGCCTCCTCCAGCGTGCACTCAACGCGTTCTGGGACTGGGTCGGCTCGCTCTTCGACTCGGCATCCGGAGCCACCCCTGGCGGCCCGCTCGGCATGGTCGTGATCGCGGTAGCCGTCCTCGCGCTGATCGCCGCGCTGTGGTGGCGGCTCGGCACCCCGCAGCGGGCCGTCACCTCGGGCGGCACGGTCTTCGACGACCGCCCGCGCAGCGCCGCCGAACACCGCACCGCGGCCGAGACGCATGCCGCCGCCCGCCGCTGGAACGAAGCCGTCCAGGAACGGATGCGCGCCATCGTCCGCTCGCTGGAAGAGCGCGCCCTCCTCGACCCCCGCCCCGGCCGCACCGCCGACGAGGCCGCCGCCGAAGCGGGCCGCCACCTGCCCGGCCACGCGGACCGACTCCGGGCCGCCGCCCGGTCGTTCGACGACGTCACATACGGTGGCCGCATCGCCGACGAAGCAGCGTACGGACGCCTGAGCGACCTCGACCGCGACCTCGAACGCACCAAGCCTGCGTTGAGCCATGCGGTCCAGGGAGGGGCCGAATGACCGCCCCCATAACCGCCCCGACCTCCGCCTCGGTCACAGCCCGCCAGCTGTGGACCCGCACCCGGGGCCTCCTGCTCGCCCTCGCCGTCCTGGCCTCGGCCGGTATCGCGCTCGCCGCGCTGCACTCCAACTCCCAGCACGGCAGCCTCGACCCGCGCTCCGCCGACCAATACGGCAGCCGAGCCGTCGCCCAACTCCTCAAGGCCCAGGGAGTCTCCACCCGCGTGGTCACCACCCTCGACGAGGCGACAGCGGCCACCGGCCCCGACACCACGCTCCTGATCACGGTCCCCGACCTCCTGACCGAGGGGCAGCAACGCCAAGTCCGCGCCGCCACCAGCGATTCCGGCGGCCGTACGGTCCTCATCGCCCCCGGCTCGCCCTCCCTGGGCGTCCTCGCCCCCGGGGTACGTGCCGAGAGCCCCGTCTCCGTCAAGCCCCGCGACCCCCACTGCTCCCAGCCCGCCGCGACGCGAGCCGGCCGCGCCGACACCGGCGGCATCCGCTACGCAGCCCCCGATGAGAACAGCGACGGCTGCTACCCGGCCGACGGACTGCCCACCCTGCTCCGCACCGCGCCCCAGGGCCAGGGCGACACTGTCCTCCTCGGCGCCCCCGACATCCTCCTCAACCACCGCCTCGGCAAGGAGGGCAACGCCTCCCTCGCCCTCCAACTGCTCGGCACTCGCCCCCATGTGGTCTGGTACCTCCCCTCGCTGGGTGACGCGTCGGCCACCGACGGCGGCCAACGCTCCTTCCTCGACCTGATCCCCTCCGGATGGCGCTGGGCCACCCTCCAACTCGCCCTCGCCGCCGTGCTCGCCGCCATCTGGCGAGCCCGCCGGCTCGGCCCCCTCGTCACCGAGCGACTCCCGGTCGCCATCCGCGCGTCCGAGGCGACCGAGGGGCGCGCCCGCCTCTACCGCAAGGCCAACGCCCGCGACCGCGCGGCCGACACCCTCCGTTCGGCCACCCGCAGCCGTCTGGCGCCCCTCGTCGGCGTGACCGCCTCGGCGGCACACTCCCCCGAGGTCCTCGTACCTGCCGTCTCCACCCGGCTTCCCGCCGCCGGCCGTGACCCCCTTTCCCTGCTCTTCGGCCCGACACCCGCCGACGACGCCGCACTGGTCCGCCTCGCGGACGAACTGGACGCCCTCGAAAGAGAGGTACGCACTTCATGAGCGACCGCACCCCGGAGACCGCAGCGAACCCGGACAGCGCCCGTGCTTCCCTGGAAGCCCTGCGCGCCGAGATCGCCAAGGCCGTGGTCGGCCAGGACTCCGCCGTCACCGGCCTCGTCGTCGCCCTCCTGTGCCGCGGCCATGTGCTGCTCGAAGGTGTGCCTGGTGTCGCCAAGACCCTCCTGGTGCGCACGCTGGCAGCCTCCCTCGAACTCGACACCAAGCGCGTCCAGTTCACCCCCGATCTGATGCCGAGCGACGTCACCGGCTCCCTCATCTACGACGCCCGTACCGCGGAGTTCTCCTTCCAGCCCGGTCCGGTCTTCACCAATCTGCTGCTCGCGGACGAGATCAACCGCACCCCGCCCAAGACCCAGTCGTCCCTCCTCGAAGCCATGGAAGAGCGTCAGGTCACGGTCGACGGCACCCCGCGCTTCCTGCCCGACCCGTTCCTGGTGGCCGCCACCCAGAACCCGGTCGAATACGAGGGCACGTACCCCCTGCCCGAGGCCCAACTGGACCGATTCCTGCTGAAGTTGACGGTGCCGCTGCCATCCCGCCAGGACGAGATAGACGTACTGGCCCGCCATGCGAACGGCTTCAACCCCCGCGACCTCACGGCGGCAGGCGTACGCCCGGTGGCCGGCACCGCCGACCTCGAAGCCGCCCGCGCCGCCGTCGCCAAGACCTCGGTCTCGGCCGAGATCACCGGCTATGTCGTCGATATCTGTCGTGCCACGCGTAAATCCCCCTCGCTCAGCCTCGGGGTCTCCCCCCGCGGCGCCACCGCCCTGCTCTCCACGGCCCGGGCCTGGGCCTGGCTCACCGGCCGGGACTACGTCATCCCGGACGACGTGAAAGCCCTGGCACTCCCCACACTTCGCCACCGCATCCAACTGCGCCCCGAAGCCGAGATGGAGGGCGTCACCGCCGACTCTGTCATCACCTCGGTCCTCGCCCACGTCCCCGTGCCCCGCTGAGGCGCCCCCATGGCCCTCACCGGACGCTCCGCACTCCTCGCCGCCCTCGGCTCCATCCCGGTCGGTGTCTTCGCCCCGGGCTGGACCGGCATGCTGGCAGTCAACGCTCCCCTTGCACTCGCAATTCTGTGCGACTACGCCTGCGCAGCGCCAGTACAGAAGCTGCAGTTCACTCGAAGCGGTGACACGTCAGTTCGACTGGGTGACGCGGCCGAAGTCGGCCTCACCGTCATCAACCCGTCAAGCCGCCGCCTCCGCGCCCAGCTCAGGGACGCCTGGCCGCCGAGCAGTTGGCCTTCCGGCACCGAACAGGCCGCGTCCCGACACCCGTTGACTATCCCGGCCGGCGAACGAAGCCGCCTGTCCACAGTCCTGCGGCCGACCCGCCGGGGCGACCGCCACGCGGACCGCGTCACGATCCGCTCGTACGGCCCGCTCGGCCTGGCCGCCCGCCAGGGCAGCCACCGCGTCCCCTGGACGGTCCGCGTCCTGCCACCCTTCACAAGCCGCAAGCACCTGCCGTCCCGCCTTGCCCGGCTCCGTGAACTCGACGGCCGCACCAGCGTGTTGACCCGCGGTGAGGGCACCGAATTCGACAGCCTCCGCGAGTATGTTCCCGGCGACGACACCCGCTCCATCGACTGGCGCGCCACCGCCCGCCAGGGAAATGTCGCCGTACGCACCTGGCGCCCTGAGCGCGACCGCCACGTGCTAGTCGTCCTCGACACCGGTCGCACATCGGCCGGCCGCGTCGGCGACGTACCCCGGCTGGACGCCGCCATGGACGCCGGGCTGCTGCTCGCCGCCCTCGCTTCACGAGCCGGCGACCGAGTCGATCTCCTCGCCTATGACCGTCGGGTACGCGCCCAGGTACTGGGCCGAGCCGCAGGCGAGCTCCTGCCCGCGCTAGTCAACGCAATGGCCCCACTCGAACCGTCCCTCGTGGAGACCGACGCCCGTGGCCTCAGCGCAGCAGCCCTGACCCATGCACCCCGCCGCTCCCTGATCGTCCTGCTGACCAGCCTGGACACAGCGACAGCCGAAGAGGGCCTGCTCCCCATACTGCCTCAACTCACTCAGCGGCACACGGTGCTGGTGGCATCGGTGGCCGACCCCCACATCCGGCAGATGGCAGCCGCACGAGGCAACGTCGAGGCGGTCTACGAGGCGGCCGCAGCCAGCCAGACCCAGCAACAGCGCCGCCGCACCGCCGAGAAACTGATGCGCCACGGCGTCACAGTTGTCGACGCCACCCCGGACGAACTGGCCCCGGCCTTGGCCGACGCATACCTCGAGCTCAAGGCGACGGGCCACCTGTAAGAAGAAGGGAAGGAAAGAGAGGGGTGGAAGAAAGGAGCCCACTTCCAACCCTCCCTGAAACGCGAAAAAGCCCCGCACCGTGATCCGTGTATACGGACCTGGTGCGGGGCTTTCCCCACAATTTGTTCGGCGGCGTCCTACTCTCCCACAGGGTCCCCCCTGCAGTACCATCGGCGCTGAAAGGCTTAGCTTCCGGGTTCGGAATGTAACCGGGCGTTTCCCTAACGCTATGACCACCGAAACACTATGAAGTTGAACACCGGAACCCACCGAAACCAGGGGTTCTCACGGCTGTTCATTGCTTCAGAACAAACACAGTGGACGCGAGCAACTGAGGACAAGCCCTCGGCCTATTAGTACCAGTCAGCTCCACCCGTTACCGGGCTTCCACATCTGGCCTATCAACCCAGTCGTCTACTGGGAGCCTTACCCCATCAAGTGGGTGGGAACACTCATCTCGAAGCAGGCTTCCCGCTTAGATGCTTTCAGCGGTTATCCTTTCCGAACGTAGCCAACCAGCCATGCCCTTGGCAGGACAACTGGCACACCAGAGGTTCGTCCGTCCCGGTCCTCTCGTACTAGGGACAGCCCTTCTCAATATTCCTGCGCGCGCAGCGGATAGGGACCGAACTGTCTCACGACGTTCTAAACCCAGCTCGCGTACCGCTTTAATGGGCGAACAGCCCAACCCTTGGGACCGACTCCAGCCCCAGGATGCGACGAGCCGACATCGAGGTGCCAAACCATCCCGTCGATATGGACTCTTGGGGAAGATCAGCCTGTTATCCCCGGGGTACCTTTTATCCGTTGAGCGACGGCGCTTCCACAAGCCACCGCCGGATCACTAGTCCCGACTTTCGTCCCTGCTCGACCCGTCGGTCTCACAGTCAAGCTCCCTTGTGCACTTACACTCAACACCTGATTGCCAACCAGGCTGAGGGAACCTTTGGGCGCCTCCGTTACTCTTTAGGAGGCAACCGCCCCAGTTAAACTACCCATCAGACACTGTCCCTGATCCGGATCACGGACCGAGGTTAGACATCCAGCACGACCAGAGTGGTATTTCAACGACGACTCCACCATGACTGGCGTCACGGCTTCACAGTCTCCCACCTATCCTACACAAGCCGAACCGAACACCAATATCAAACTGTAGTAAAGGTCCCGGGGTCTTTCCGTCCTGCTGCGCGAAACGAGCATCTTTACTCGTAGTGCAATTTCACCGGGCCTATGGTTGAGACAGTCGAGAAGTCGTTACGCCATTCGTGCAGGTCGGAACTTACCCGACAAGGAATTTCGCTACCTTAGGATGGTTATAGTTACCACCGCCGTTTACTGGCGCTTAAGTTCTCAGCTTCGCCACACCGAAATGTGACTAACCGGTCCCCTTAACGTTCCAGCACCGGGCAGGCGTCAGTCCGTATACATCGCCTTACGGCTTCGCACGGACCTGTGTTTTTAGTAAACAGTCGCTTCTCGCTGGTCTCTGCGGCCACCCCCAGCTCAGAGTGCAAGACTCATCACCAGTTGTGGCCCCCCTTCTCCCGAAGTTACGGGGGCATTTTGCCGAGTTCCTTAACCATAGTTCACCCGAACGCCTCGGTATTCTCTACCTGACCACCTGAGTCGGTTTAGGGTACGGGCCGCCATGAAACTCGCTAGAGGCTTTTCTCGACAGCATAGGATCATCCACTTCACCACAATCGGCTCGGCATCAGGTCTCAGGCTTCATGCTGTCCGGATTTACCTGGACAACGCCCTACACCCTTACCCCGGGACAACCACCGCCCGGGCTGGACTACCTTCCTGCGTCACCCCATCGCTTACCTACTACAAGTCTGGGTCACCGGCTCCACCACTTTCCTTTCCCCGAAGGGTCCGGAACGGCTTCACGGGCTTAGCATCGCCTGATTCGATACTGGGCGTTTCAAAGCGGGTACCGGAATATCAACCGGTTGTCCATCGACTACGCCTGTCGGCCTCGCCTTAGGTCCCGACTTACCCTGGGCAGATCAGCTTGACCCAGGAACCCTTAGTCAATCGGCGCACACGTTTCTCACGTGTGTATCGCTACTCATGCCTGCATTCTCACTCGTGAACCGTCCACCACTAGCTTCCGCTGCAGCTTCACCCGGCACACGACGCTCCCCTACCCAACCCAACAGGCGTTGGCCCTATTGCTGGATTGACACGACTTCGGCGGTACGCTTGAGCCCCGCTACATTGTCGGCGCGGAATCACTTGACCAGTGAGCTATTACGCACTCTTTCAAGGGTGGCTGCTTCTAAGCCAACCTCCTGGTTGTCTCTGCGACTCCACATCCTTTCCCACTTAGCGTACGCTTAGGGGCCTTAGTCGATGCTCTGGGCTGTTTCCCTCTCGACCATGGAGCTTATCCCCCACAGTCTCACTGCCGCGCTCTCACTTACCGGCATTCGGAGTTTGGCTAAGGTCAGTAACCCGGTAGGGCCCATCGCCTATCCAGTGCTCTACCTCCGGCAAGAAACACACGACGCTGCACCTAAATGCATTTCGGGGAGAACCAGCTATCACGGAGTTTGATTGGCCTTTCACCCCTAACCACAGGTCATCCCCCAGGTTTTCAACCCTGGTGGGTTCGGTCCTCCACGACCTCTTACAGCCGCTTCAACCTGCCCATGGCTAGATCACTCCGCTTCGGGTCTAGAGCGTGCAACTCAAACGCCCTGTTCGGACTCGCTTTCGCTACGGCTTCCCCACACGGGTTAACCTCGCTACACACCGCTAACTCGCAGGCTCATTCTTCAAAAGGCACGCAGTCACGACGTTGAGTACAAGTACTCAACGCGACGCTCCCACGGCTTGTAGGCACACGGTTTCAGGTACTATTTCACTCCGCTCCCGCGGTACTTTTCACCATTCCCTCACGGTACTATCCGCTATCGGTCACCAGGGAATATTTAGGCTTAGCGGGTGGTCCCGCCAGATTCACACGGGATTTCTCGGGCCCCGTGCTACTTGGGTGTCTCTCAAACGAGCCGTTGATGTTTCAGCTACGGGGGTCTTACCCTCTACGCCGGACCTTTCGCATGTCCTTCGCCTACACCAACGGTTTCTGACTCGCCTCACAGCCGGCAGACTGTGAAAGAGAGATCCCACAACCCCGCATGCGCAACCCCTGCCGGGTATCACACGCATACGGTTTGGCCTCATCCGGTTTCGCTCGCCACTACTCCCGGAATCACGGTTGTTTTCTCTTCCTGAGGGTACTGAGATGTTTCACTTCCCCTCGTTCCCTCCACATACCCTATGTGTTCAGGTACGGGTGACAGCCCATGACGACTGCCGGGTTTCCCCATTCGGAAACCCCCGGATCAAAGCCTGGTTGACGGCTCCCCGGGGACTATCGTGGCCTCCCACGTCCTTCATCGGTTCCTGGTGCCAAGGCATCCACCGTGCGCCCTTAAAAACTTGGCCACAGATGCTCGCGTCCACTGTGCAGTTCTCAAACAACGACCAGCCACCCATCACCCCCACCTTGCAGTGGAGTGCACTGGGGCCGGCAACCGAAGACACAACCTTCACGGCCGCACCTTCAGACACCCAACAGCGTGCCCGGCCCAGCCAGCCGATGTATTTCGCGTTCCACGCCGAAGCAGTACTTGCAAAACCACCGAACCAACTGTGCCGAATAGTCAACGTTCCACCCATGAGCTGACCGTGCAGGACATCTGCCTGCAGACGGTGCTGTGCTCCTTAGAAAGGAGGTGATCCAGCCGCACCTTCCGGTACGGCTACCTTGTTACGACTTCGTCCCAATCGCCAGTCCCACCTTCGACAGCTCCCTCCCACAAGGGGTTGGGCCACCGGCTTCGGGTGTTACCGACTTTCGTGACGTGACGGGCGGTGTGTACAAGGCCCGGGAACGTATTCACCGCAGCAATGCTGATCTGCGATTACTAGCAACTCCGACTTCATGGGGTCGAGTTGCAGACCCCAATCCGAACTGAGACCGGCTTTTTGAGATTCGCTCCGCCTCACGGCATCGCAGCTCTTTGTACCGGCCATTGTAGCACGTGTGCAGCCCAAGACATAAGGGGCATGATGACTTGACGTCGTCCCCACCTTCCTCCGAGTTGACCCCGGCAGTCTCCTGTGAGTCCCCATCACCCCGAAGGGCATGCTGGCAACACAGAACAAGGGTTGCGCTCGTTGCGGGACTTAACCCAACATCTCACGACACGAGCTGACGACAGCCATGCACCACCTGTATACCGACCACAAGGGGGACACCATCTCTGATGTTTTCCGGTATATGTCAAGCCTTGGTAAGGTTCTTCGCGTTGCGTCGAATTAAGCCACATGCTCCGCTGCTTGTGCGGGCCCCCGTCAATTCCTTTGAGTTTTAGCCTTGCGGCCGTACTCCCCAGGCGGGGAACTTAATGCGTTAGCTGCGGCACCGACGACGTGGAATGTCGCCAACACCTAGTTCCCAACGTTTACGGCGTGGACTACCAGGGTATCTAATCCTGTTCGCTCCCCACGCTTTCGCTCCTCAGCGTCAGTAATGGCCCAGAGATCCGCCTTCGCCACCGGTGTTCCTCCTGATATCTGCGCATTTCACCGCTACACCAGGAATTCCGATCTCCCCTACCACACTCTAGCCAGCCCGTATCGAATGCAGACCCGGGGTTAAGCCCCGGGCTTTCACATCCGACGCGACTGGCCGCCTACGAGCTCTTTACGCCCAATAATTCCGGACAACGCTTGCGCCCTACGTATTACCGCGGCTGCTGGCACGTAGTTAGCCGGCGCTTCTTCTGCAGGTACCGTCACTTGCGCTTCTTCCCTGCTGAAAGAGGTTTACAACCCGAAGGCCGTCATCCCTCACGCGGCGTCGCTGCATCAGGCTTTCGCCCATTGTGCAATATTCCCCACTGCTGCCTCCCGTAGGAGTCTGGGCCGTGTCTCAGTCCCAGTGTGGCCGGTCGCCCTCTCAGGCCGGCTACCCGTCGTCGCCTTGGTAGGCCATCACCCCACCAACAAGCTGATAGGCCGCGGGCTCATCCTTCACCGCCGGAGCTTTCAACCCCCCACCATGCGGTGGAAGGTGTTATCCGGTATTAGACCCCGTTTCCAGGGCTTGTCCCAGAGTGAAGGGCAGATTGCCCACGTGTTACTCACCCGTTCGCCACTAATCCACCCCGAAGGGCTTCATCGTTCGACTTGCATGTGTTAAGCACGCCGCCAGCGTTCGTCCTGAGCCAGGATCAAACTCTCCATGAATGTTTACCCGTCATCGGGTGCACACATCACGTAAGAGCGGGACGGAACCACCGGAATAAGGCGGCCCGTCCACAGCGTCCTCGCTGTGTTTGTCGCCACCCACACCCCAAAAGGGGACGGATGGACTTTTCAAAGGAACCTCGATCCGCCGGAGCGGATACGGGGTTGTCAATCTGGCGTTGACTTTTGGCACGCTGTTGAGTTCTCAAGGAACGGACGCTTCCTTCGTACTCACCCTCGCGGGCTTTCCTCCGGGCGCTTCCCTTCGGCATTTCGTGTTTCCAGCTTAGCAGATCCGATTTCCCGTTTCTGCCACCCGCTGGAGCGGGCTGCCGATTCGTTGTCCGCTTTCGCGTTTCCCTTTTCGGCGATTCCGACTCTATCAGAAGCGTTTCAGCCGACCGAATCGACTTCGTTGACTTCGAATGGTGAATCGAAATGGCTCATCATTCAGAAATTCAATTTCCGATGAGAGCGAGAGAGATGCTAGCTAGTGCTCCCGAACTTGTCCAGTCCGGGGCAACCGTTTGAATCTACCTCCCCACTCCGACCGTGTCAACGGTTTTTGTGGGCGAAGAGGACAGTAGCAGGTCAGAGGGGGTCTGCGCACATCACACAGCCGTCGGGAGCTCGGCGCTGCGGGCCGTGGCCTCGATGTCGCCCACCGCGCCGGCTCGGGCGGCTCGCCCGCCCAGGACGTAGACGTACACAAGAAAGGCCAGTTCGGCGGCGATGCCGATGGCGATGCGGGCCCAGGTGGGGAGGCCGGAGGGGGTAACGAAGCCCTCGATCGTGCCGGAGACGAACAGCACCAGGGCCAGGCCGATGGCCATCCCTACGGCTGCGCGGCCCTGTTCTGCGAGGGCTGCTCGACGGGTGCGCGAGCCCGGGTCGACAACGGTCCAGCCTAGGCGCATGCCAGTACCTGCGGCCACGAACACCGCGGTCAGTTCAAGGAGGCCGTGCGGCAGGACCAGGCCGAGGAAGGTGTCGAGACGTCCTGCGGACGACATCAGGCCGATGCCGACGCCCAGGTTGAGCATGTTGAGAAAGAGGATCCACAGGACGGGGATGCCTAGGAAGGCGCCCAGGACCAGGCACATTGCGGTGGCCTGGGCGTTGTTCGTCCAGACCTGGGCCGCGAAGGACGCGGCCGGATGGCTTGAGTAGTACGTCTCGTATTCGCCGCCCGGCTGCGTCATCTGGCGCAGGGCGTCGGGTGCGGCTATCGCGGACTGGACCTCGGGGTGGGTGCCTATCCACCAGCCGATGACCGCGGCGACGGCTATGGAGATCAGGGCCGCGGGGATCCACCAGCGGCGGGAGCGGTAGACGGCCGCGGGAAAGCCCTCGGTAAGGAAGCGGGTGGCATCGCGCCAGGTCGCGCGGCGGGTGCCGGTGACGGTGGAGCGCGCGCGGGCCACCAGTTGCGTCAGGCGAGCGGTGAGCAAGGGGTCCGGGGCGCTGGACTGTATCTGGGAGAGGTGTGTGGACGTGCGCTGGTAGAGCGTCACCAGCTCGTCCGCCTCGGCTCCCGTGAGGCGGCGGCCGCGGTGCAGGAGGTGTTCGAGGCGGTCCCACTCCGCGTGGTGGGCGGTCACGAAGACGTCGAGGTCCATGTTCTGCTGCTGCTCCAGGCACTGGGTGCGTACGGTCCGTACTACTGCGGCGCGCTGCGGGCCAGCTTGGCAGACTGGGTTGTCCGAGGGGTGGGGAAGGCCGTTGTCTGTGGAGGGTGGGTATCGGGTGAGCGCGCTGGTCACGGGGGATGCGGTCGTACTGGGGCTGCGGCCTGCGCGGTTGCCGAGTCGGGCGCTGGCGCTGGTGATCGATCTGGCCGTGGTGTGGGCGGCGTACATATTGGTCTCGTTGGTCATGTTGTTCGCCACTGCCTCGATGGATGCCGCTGCCCAGGCCGCGATAGCCGTGGCCCTGTTCGTGCTCGTGCTGGTCGGGGCTCCGATAGCGGTCGAGACGCTGTCGCACGGGCGGTCGCTGGGGAAGCTTGCCTGCGGGTTGCGGGTGGTGCGGGACGACGGGGGGCCGATCCGGTTCCGGCACGCGCTGGTGCGCGGGGCCATGGGGGTCGTCGAGATTCTGCTGACGTTCGGTGTCGTCGCCTGTATCGCGTCGCTCGTCTCTGAGCGCGGGCGGCGGATCGGGGACGTCTTCGCGGGGACGCTGGTCGTGCGGGAGCGGGTGTCGTCGGGGTGGGCCACGGCCGTTCCGCCTCCGCCGCCGTGGCTGGTGGGGCGGTTCGCCGGGCTGGATCTGTCGCGGGTGCCGGACGGGCTGTGGCTTGCGGTGCGCCAGTACCTGACGCGTATGCGACAGCTCGACCCGCAGGTGAGCTGGACGATGTCGGTCCGCCTGGCCGAGGACATGGCGGCCTGTACGGGGACGCCCCTCCCGGAGGGCGTGCCGCCCGCCGCCTATCTGGCCGGTGTGGTGGGTGAGCGCCAGGCCCGGGATGCGCGAAGGGCGTTCGGAGCGGGGCGGGCTGCCGGTGGCACGGGGGTGGGGGTTCCGGGCAGGCCTGGGGCCGTTTCCGGGACGGTTCACGGCTCGGCGACCGCGGTTGCTCCGCCTGGGTTCGTGAGCCGGGGGCCGGGTCCAGCTTGGGGTTCGGGCGCGGGGCCGCAGCTGACCCCGGATCCGGCTTCGGCTTTCCCGTCGGCGGGTCTGCCGGCTTCGGGCGGTGCCGCTGGGCCGGGCGGTTCCGGGGAGCCAGGTGCCGAGGCGGCGAACAGCGCTGATTCTCCTGCGCGTTCGACGGGTTTCGCGCCGCCTGCCTGACGCCGCCTGCCCGACGGTGGGCCGGAGTTGGGCCGGGGGCGGCGGGGTGTACGGTCGCCCGGCCGTCCGGACAGGGGTGTTCGAGCGTTCGGTGCCCGGGGCTACGGCGTGGGGAACGTCGAGGGTGGGGATTCCAGGGATTCCAGCTCGATTCCTGGGGCCGCGAGGACTACGTCACCCGCGATGTGGACGGTGTGCTGCTCCCCCGTGTCCAGGGCGCTGACCTGGTACTCGTCCACGGTCAGGGGGCCATTGTCAGTGGCGTGCGCTTCACTGTTCATCAGGGCCCAGGACTGGTCGATCGTCCGCGGGGCGAGGACCGGGTCCGTGAAGGCGACGAGGCGGACGCGCGTCGTCGGGGACTGGGGAGTGAGGCGGAGCAGACGGGAGGTGGCGACCAGGAACGCGGGGGAACTGCCGGCGAAGGCGTGGGCGCGGACATTGCCTTCGGTGGCATGGACCCCGGAGGGGTCTGTACGGACCCAGGTGACGCCGTCGAGCGCGGCGCCTCGTACCTGCCAGCCGGCGGCATGGAGTTCGAGGCGGATCGGTCGGCCGAGTTCGTCAAGTGCCAGGTCTACGGAGCCCGCGTGGTCTCCGGAGGGGGTGGTGAGCTGGGAGACGTAGCGCCAGCCGGAAGGGCCCGGCGCGCAGTGGAAGTGTTCTTCGCCGAGAGGGGTGTGGTCGTGGGGATCGTGAAGCGAATATCGGCCGCGGGGCATGGGATCTCGGGGTCCTCGGGAGTCGGACGCTGACTCGGTGTGGGAGCGGTATGGGGCAGGCCCCCGTCACGGGGGTGCGGGGGCCTGCCTCAGTACCGATGGCCTACCCGGGTACCGATGACGTACCGATGGAGCCCGAGCGCCGATGGCGACTGAGCCGACGATGCGTCAACCCCGGTGACTGCAGGGGCCGTTGGTCCCGACGCCCTGCAGTCCTCGGGGTGGCGGTGTCAGGTGCTCAGTAGCGGTAGTGATCCGGCTTGTACGGGCCCTCTACATCTACGCCGATGTACGCGGCCTGCTCCGGGCGGAGTTCGGTGAGCTTGACGCCGAGCGACGCCAGGTGGAGGCGGGCGACCTTCTCGTCGAGGTGCTTGGGCAGCACGTAGACGTCGGTCGGGTACTCGGACGGCTTGGTGAAGAGCTCGATCTGGGCCAGCGTCTGGTCCGCGAAGGAGTTCGACATGACGAACGAGGGGTGACCGGTCGCGTTGCCGAGGTTCAGCAGGCGGCCCTCCGAGAGGACGATCAGGACCTTGCCCTCGGGGAAGGTCCAGGTGTGCACCTGGGGCTTGACCTCGTCCTTGACGATGCCCGGGATCTTGGCCAGGCCGGCCATGTCGATCTCGTTGTCGAAGTGGCCGATGTTCCCGACGATCGCCTGGTGCTTCATCTTGGCCATGTCCGCGGCCATGATGATGTCCTTGTTGCCCGTCGTGGTGACGAAGATGTCAGCCTTGTCGACGACGTCGTCCAGCGTCGTGACCTGGTAGCCGTCCATCGCCGCCTGGAGCGCGCAGATCGGGTCGATCTCGGTGATGATCACGCGGGCGCCCTGTCCGCGCAGGGACTCCGCGCAGCCCTTGCCCACGTCGCCGTAGCCGCACACGACGACGGTCTTGCCGCCGATGAGGACGTCGGTGGCGCGGTTGATGCCGTCGATCAGGGAGTGGCGGCAGCCGTACTTGTTGTCGAACTTGGACTTCGTCACGGCGTCGTTCACGTTGATCGCCGGGAAGAGGAGGTCGCCGTCGCGCATCATCTCGTACAGGCGGTGGACACCGGTGGTGGTCTCCTCCGTCACGCCGCGGATCTCGGAGGCGAGCTGGGTCCACTTCTGGGGGTTCTCACCCAGGGTGCGGTTCAGCAGGGTGAGGATGTGGGCGTACTCCTCGGAGTCCGCCGTCGACGGGTCCGGGGCCGCGCCGGCCTTCTCGAACTCGACGCCCTTGTGCACCAGGAGGGTGGCGTCGCCGCCGTCGTCCAGGATCATGTTCGGGCCGCCGGTGGGGGTGTTCGGCCAGGTCAGCGCCTGCTCCGTGCACCACCAGTACTCCTCCAGGGTCTCGCCCTTCCAGGCGTAGACCGGGACGCCGGCGGGGGCGTCCGGGGTGCCGTTCGGGCCGACCGCGATGGCGGCGGCGGCGTGGTCCTGGGTGGAGAAGATGTTGCAGGAGGCCCAGCGGACCTCGGCGCCGAGGGCGACCAGGGTCTCGATCAGCACGGCGGTCTGCACGGTCATGTGCAGCGAGCCGGTGATGCGGGCGCCGGCCAGCGGCTGCGTGGCGGCGTACTCCTTGCGGATCGACATCAGGCCGGGCATCTCGTGCTCGGCGAGGGTGATCTCCTTGCGGCCGAAGGCGGCGAGGGAGAGGTCGGCGACCTTGAAGTCCTGGCCGGCGCCGGTGGCGTCAGTCGTCATGGCGGGCTGCTCCTCGTGGGTTGGTGGCGAGGGTGGGTACGGCTGGTCTGCGGGCGCGGCGATGGGCATGGGAGTGCCCGAACGCGCTCGCAGCGCAGTCCGTCGGAGGCCCTCTCTCCCTCGGCCGGGTCCATGAAGGACCGACCGACCGCCATCAGCAGCGACGTCTGGCTCTGGTCACGAATCTACACCGATCAGCCGAGCGTGCCCCAGCGTGCCCGGCCAATAGCCTCGGCGGGAAATCGGGACCAGAGTCCGGGTGAACCGGGCCTAACGGACTTTTGATCTGGCCCTTACCTGGTGGAGGATGCTTGGGTCGGCCCGACTCGGGATACGAGCGGACCATACGCACGATCTGCGCGACGAGGCGCGAAGCGTTAGGAGACCCCCACGTGACCAGTCCGGCTAGCGAGGGGCAGCGGAAGTTGAAGCTGCTCGCGGTGACCGCCTGTCCGACCGGCATCGCTCACACCTACATGGCCGCCGAGAAGCTGGCCCAGGCTGCGGCGGCGCTCGGCATCGAGATGAAGGTGGAGACGCAGGGCTCCATCGGGGCCGAAAACGTACTCTCTGACAACGATGTCAGAGAGGCCGACGGCATCATCATCGCGGCCGACAAGGACGTCGCGCTCGATCGGTTCGCCGGCAAGAAGGTGCTGAGCGTGCCCGTCGCCGACGGCATTCACCGGCCCGAGCAGCTCATCGAGCAGGTGCAGAGCGCGGCCGTGCACGCGGGCGGCCACGGCCTCCCGGCAGGCGGTGGTGGCGGCGGCGCGGGTGGCGGCAAGGAGCGCAGTGCCGCGTACAAGGCGCTGATGAACGGCGTCTCGCACATGATCCCGTTCGTGGTGGTCGGCGGTCTGCTGCTCGCCGTCTCGATCGCGCTGGGCGGTCACAGCACGCCGAAGGGCATCGAGTTCGACAAGGACTCGTTCTGGTTCTACGTCAACACGCTCGGCACGCTCGGCTTCAAGCTGATGCTGCCGATCTTCTCCGGTTACATCGCCTTCGCCCTCGGCGACCGCCCCGCCCTGGTGCCCGGCATGATCGGCGGCTTCCTCGCCGCCGACGCCGTGAACATCTACGGCGCCGACGCGAACGCCGGATTCCTCGGCGCGATCGCGACCGGCTTCCTCGCCGGATATCTGGTGCTGGGGATCCGCAAGGTCAAGGTGCCGAAGTTCGTCCAGCCGATCATGCCGATCATCGTGATCCCGATCGTGTCGACACTGGCCTTGGGACTGTTCTACATCTACGTGATCGGGCAGCCGATCTCCTGGGTGTTCACGCATCTGACCAGCTGGCTCAATGGCATGACCGGGTCCAGTGCGATCGTGCTCGGCGCGCTGATCGGCCTCATGATCGCGTTCGACATGGGCGGACCGGTCAACAAGACGGCGTTCCTCGTCGCGGTGGGGCTGATCGGCACGAACAACGCCGTCATGGGCATGGCTGCCGCGGCCATTCCGGTCATGCCGCTCGGTCAGGGGCTGGCCACGCTGCTGCGGCGCAAGCTCTACACCGACCAGGAGCGGGAGACTGGTATCGCGGCGCTGTTCATGGGCTTCTTCGGCATCTCGGAAGGTGCGATTCCGTTCGCCGCGGCCCGTCCGGCCCAGGTCATCCCCGCGAACATGCTGGGTGGCGCGGTGGCCGGCGCGGTCGCGGGTGTGGCCGGGGTGACGGACTCCGTTCCGCACGGCGGGCCGATCGTTTCGCTGTTCGGGGCCGTGGGCGGGGCAGCGATGTTCTTCGTGGCCATCGCCATCGGTACGGCTGTCACCGCGCTGACCACGAATGCGCTGATCGACATCAAGGAGCGGAAGGGGCGGCGGGGCGAGGCTGGGGCTGCCGCCTTGGTTCCTGAGCCTGCTCTGGCTGGCGTGGCTGTCGGTGCGGGTGGTGGTGCGAGTGCCGGTGGTGCCGCGGAGGCCGGTGATCAGGGTGCCTCTGCCCTGTCCGTACAGACCTCGGAACGTCCTGGCTCCGTTGCCGCCCCCGAGGTGCTCTCCGGGTATCTCACCGCCCAGACCGTCAAGGTGCAGCTCGCCTCGCACGACAAGGACGCCGCGATCCGGGAGATGGCCGAGATGCTGGCTTCCACCGGGAACGTACGGGACGTCGACGAGCTCGTACGGGTCGCCCTTGCACGGGAGGCTCAGGGGACGACCGGGCTCGGCGAGGAGATCGCCATTCCGCATGCGAAGACCGATGCGGTGTCCGTGCCGACCGTGGGGTTCGCCCGGTCCGCCGAGGGCATCGAGTGGGGGTCGCTCGACGGGACCCGGGCCAAGCTCATCTTCATGATCTCCGTGCCGGAGGCTGCGGCGGGGGATGAGCATCTGCGGATTCTGGCGTTGCTGTCGCGGAAGTTGATGGATACGGGGTTCCGGGGGCGGCTGTCGGAGGCGGGCGATGCGGCGGCGGTGCTGGAGGTGCTGGGGGAGATTCGGTAGGCCGGTGGGGGCTGGGGTGGGGGTTTCTCCCCGCCCCGCCCCTTCCCGAGACCCTCCGGGGGAGTTCGCTCGGCTACTGGCCGGTGGGTGGTGCTGGGGCTCCGCCCCTGACCCCGCTCCTCAAACGCCGGAGGGGCTGAAGTTGCCAACCCGCGAGAGACCTCCCGGACAAACATTCACCCGGCCTCGCGGCGGCCGGTGGTGCCGGGGCCTCGGGCTCCGCTCCTCAAACGCCGGAGGGGCTGAAGTTGTCCCCCGCGCAGACCTCCTGGGGGCCATTCGCCAGCTTCGGCGCGGTGGGTGGTGCTGGAGGCTCTGACCCCCGATCCCCGCTCCCTAAGCGCCGGAGGGGGTTTGCCCCTCCGGTCGGTGCCCAGTGCCGGAGGGGCTGAGTTTTGGTGGGCCGGGCTGGGGTTGTGCCCTGGAGACAGGGAGGGACGCTCCCTTCCCTGAACGCTCAGCGGCCGCCCGGGGTCGCCTTCGGGTCTGGGCCGGCCGCGGCTTCCTCCGCGCTGTAGATGTCCGGCTCCAGGTAGATCACCCTGGCGATCGGGACGGCCGCGCGGATTCGGGACTCTGCCTCGTTGATCGCGGTGGCGACCTCCTGGGCCGTGTCGTCGTGCTGGACGGCGATCTTGGCGGCCACCAGGAGTTCCTCGGGGCCCAGGTGGAGGGTGCGCATGTGGATGACCGAGGTCACCGTGTCGCCGTCCACGATCGCCGCCTTGATCTTCGCCACCTCGTCCGCGCCCGCCGACTCGCCGAGCAGCAGCGACTTGGTCTCCGCCGCCAGGATGAGGGCGATCAGGATCAGCAGGATGCCGATGCACAGCGTGCCGACGCCGTCCCAGACGCCGTCGCCCGTGGCCAGCGCGAGGCCCACGCCCAGGAGGGCCAGGACCAGGCCGACCAGCGCTCCGAAGTCCTCCAGGAGGACAACGGGGAGTTCGGGAGCCTTCGCCCGGCGGATGAACTCCTTCCAGGAGAGGCCGGCCCGGGTGACGTTCGATTCCTTGATCGCCGTACGGAACGAGAAGCCCTCCGCGATGATCGCGAAGACCAGCACGCCGACCGGCCAGTACCAGGCCTCGATCGCGTGCGGGTGCTTGATCTTCTCGTAGCCCTCGTAGACGGCGAACATGCCGCCGACCGAGAACAGCACGATCGAGACCAGGAACGCATAGATGTAGCGCTCGCGGCCGTAGCCGAAGGGGTGTTGGGGCGTCGCCTCGCGCTGGGCCTTCTTGCCGCCGAGCAGCAGCAGGCCCTGGTTGCCCGAGTCGGCGAGCGAGTGCACGCTCTCCGCGAGCATCGACGACGAACCGCTGAACAGGAACGCCACGAACTTCGCCGCCGCGATGGCGAGGTTGGCGCTCAGTGCCGCCACGATGGCCTTGGTTCCGCCTGACGCGCTCATGGAGTAGCCGTCTTCCCTTCGTCGGTTGCCCTCAGCGGGGGCCGGCCGATGCCGGACCCCGCGGCGGCACATTGTTACATCAGGCAACCACCGTGGCGCGGAACACTGTTCCCGTACCGGACAGTTCAGACTTTTCCTCTGCCGGTACGAATACGGACGCCCCCGGGGTCAGTGTCAATCCCCCGACCGAGGGGCTGCCCGCCGTACAGAGGACGATCTGCGGGGTCCGGGCCGTCAGGTCGGTGGGGGCCGCGCCCTCCGCCCGAACGAAACGGGACAGTCGGAACTCGTCGATCGGGGTCTCGTACAGCTCCTCCCCCGCCGCCGACGCCTCGGGGCGCAGCACGCCCGGGTCGGTCGGCTCGAAGCGTACGACCCGGAGCAGTTCGGGGACGTCGACATGTTTGGGAGTCAGACCGCAGCGAAGGACGTTGTCGGAGTTGGCCATGATCTCCACCCCCATGCCGCTGAGGTAGGCGTGCGGCACTCCGGCGCCGAGGAACAGGGCTTCGCCGGGCTGGAGTTGGACGTAATTGAGCAGCGTCGCGGCGATCACACCCGGATCTCCGGGGTAGTGGTGCGCGAGGGAGGCGTACGCCGTGTACTGCGCGCCGCCCAGGCGTTCGCACGCGGCGGCCGTCTCGGTCACCGTCGCCGCCATCTCCTCGCGGTCGGCGCTCAGTACGGCGGTGAGGACCTCGCGCAGGGCCGCCTCGACGGGGTGGGCGCGCAGCAGGTCGACGTACGGCTTGAGCGAGTCGACCTCAAGGGCTGCCAGGGTCTGCGCGGCCTCCTCCGGCGCGCGGAAGCCGCACAGGCCCTCGAAGGGCGTGAGCGCACAGATCAGTTCGGGCTTGTGGTTGGCGTCCTTGTAGTTGCGGTGCGGGGCGTCGACCGGGACTCCGGCCCGCTCCTCGGCCTCGTACCCCTCCTTCGCCTGAGCGAGGTCGGGGTGGACCTGGAGGGAGAGGGGGGCGCCGGCCGCGAGGAGCTTGAGCAGGAAGGGCAGGCGGGGGCCGAACCGGGCCACGGCCGCGCGGCCCAGCTCACCCGCCGGATCTGCCGCGATCACGTCTGACAACGATGTCGGGCCTGTGCCGCGGTCGAGCCGGGACGGGGCTCCGGGGTGGGCGCCCATCCACATCTCGGCCTGGGGCTCGCCGCTGGGGGTGGTGCCGAGGAGTTCCGGAATGAGGGTGGTGGAGCCCCAGGCGTAGGGACGGATGGTGTTGGTGAGACGGTCCATGGGTCGTCCTGTGTTCTCTTTCGGGTTCCGGAAGACGGTTCCGGAAGATGGATCCGGGAGACGTTCCGCGTTCGGGGGTTCCGCGTTCGGGGGTGGCCGAAGGCCATTGGCTTCCCGGTGGCGGACTGGCTGTGGCAGGCGCCCTGTCCCTGGGCAGACCCCGGCCGCGCGGCGCGGGCGGGGTCAGGTCGACGCGATCGTCAGGTACACGGCCGCGAAGTCGGTGATGGCGACGAGCTCGGCGAGGCATTCGAGCTCGTTGCCCTCCTCGGGTTCGAGTTCGCTGATCGGGGTGTCGTGGCTCAGCGCGAGTTCGCGGGCGGCCGGGGCGGCGGAGAGGCCGCCGACGGGCCGGTCGCGCAGCAGGACGACGCGGGCGTGCAGGCGCTCGGGCTCCTCCACGCGGTCGCGGAAGAAGTCGTCCGGGTCGGCGCCGGCCGCGAGCGAGCCCGCGAGCAGCACGCCGTGCGCGGGCAGTGCCTCGGGGAGCTCGGCGGCGAGCGCCGGGTGGCCGGACAGCTCGCTGAGCACGGCGGCGAACCGGCGTCCGGCCGAGGCCGCGCCCATGCCCTCGGTCCAGATGAGCGGGAGCGACTCGGCGAGCTCGGAGGCGAGCGTCTTGGCGGGATTGCTGTACGTCGCGATCGCCGGGCCGCAGCGTTCGGCGGTGCGGTCCAGGCGGGCGGCGACCTTCTCGATGGTCTCGGGGGGCGCGCTGAGCAGCCCGACCCGGTCGAGGAGCGCGAGCAGGGGCGTGAAGAGCGACCACAGGGCGCCCGGGCTCGCGGCGGACATCTCCGCCTCGTCGGGTTCGAAGGGGGCCGACGCCATCGGGACGACCAGGCCGTGCACCCCGTCCACGGCCTCCGCGAGCGGGGAGCGCTGCGGGGCGACCGCGACGACGTTGCAGCCCCGGCGGTAGGCCTGCTCGGCGAGGAGGGCGAGGCCCGGCTCGGTGCCGTCGGTGGTGGTGATCAGCAGCAGGTCGACCGAGCCCGCCCAGCCCGGCAGGCTCCAGCGCAGGGCGCCCGCGGCGGGTGCGACGCCGGTGGACTCCAGGCGGGTGACCGGTGCGGACGCGCCCGCGAGCGCCGTGATCAGGTCGGCCACTCCCGCGGCCGCGGTGCCGGGGCCCGCGATCAGTACGGACCGGGGGCGGCCCTCCGGCTTCAGCTCGGCGATACCGGCCTCGGCCGCGTGCCGGGCCGCGGTGCGGACGCGGGCGCCCGCCTCCGCCGCGCCGCGCAACAGCCCACGGCGGTCGGCCCTGGCGAGGGCTTCCGGTGCATCGAGCAGCGACTCGTCGAGCATGTAGGTCGGCCTCCGGCTCTGGCTTGGCGGGTTACCGGGAGTGCGCGGGCGGACCCGCACCCTGCTTACGCGGGGCGGCGGGCCTCGTCCACCAGGAGGACCGGGATGCCGTCGCGCACGGGGTAGGCGAGGCCGCAGTCCTTGCCGGTGCAGATCAGCTCGGGCTCGTCCGCCGAGGTCGCGTCGCTGAGCGGGGCGTGGCAGGCCGGGCAGGCGAGGATCTCGAGGAGGCCGGCTTCGAGCGGCATGGGGTTCCCTTCGGCGATTCTTCGTTCCGTACGCGTCCGGAACGCGCGCGGAGGTCGGGCCAGGTCAGCCTACCGCCGGGGTGGACGGGGTGCGTGCCCGGTGAAGGGAGTCCCACCCGGCGCGGGGCGTGGGCAGCCCGGCCGCCCACGCCCGTCGGGTGCCGACTCCTGGTGCACCCGGGTCGGGGTCCGCCTCAGCCCCGGACGATCGCCAGGACCTCGTCCCGTACCTTCGCCATCGTGGGGACGTCGCGCGCCTCGACGTTCAGGCGCAGCAGGGGCTCGGTGTTGGAGGCGCGCAGGTTGAACCACCAGTCCTGGGCGGTGACGGTCAAGCCGTCGAGCTCGTCCAGGGTCAGGCCTGCCTGGCCTTCGTAGGCGGCGCGGACGGCGGCCGCGCGGCCCGCCTGGTCGGCGACCGTGGAGTTGATCTCGCCGGAGCCCGCGTAGCGGTCGTACTGGGCTACAAGGGCGGAGAGGCTGCCCTCCTGGCCGCCCAGCGCGGCCAGCACGTGGAGCGCGGCCAGCATGCCGGTGTCCGCGTTCCAGAAGTCGGCGAAGTAGTAGTGCGCCGAGTGCTCGCCGCCGAAGATCGCTCCGGTGGCTGCCATCTCCTGCTTGATGAAGGAGTGGCCGACCCGGGTGCGGACGGGGGTGCCGCCGTTCTCGCGGACCACCTCGGGGACGGACCAGGAGGTGATCAGGTTGTGGATCACGGTGCCGCCGGGGTGCCGGGCCAGCTCGCGGGCCGCGACCAGGGCGGTGATCGCGGAGGGCGAGACCGGCTCGCCCCGCTCGTCGACGACGAAGCAGCGGTCGGCGTCGCCGTCGAAGGCGAGGCCCAGGTCCGCGCCCTCGGCGATGACGCGGGCCTGGAGGTCCACGATGTTCGCCGGGTCGAGCGGGTTGGCCTCGTGGTTGGGGAAGGTGCCGTCGAGCTCGAAGTACATCGGGACCAGGTCGAGGGGCAGACCCGCGAACACGGTGGGCACGGTGTGCCCGCCCATGCCGTTGCCCGCGTCGACGACGACCTTCAGGGGGCGGGTGGAGGAGAGGTCGACGAGGGACAGGAGGTGGGCCGCGTAGTCCGTCAACGTCTCGCGCTCGCCGATCGTGCCCGGCTCGGCGGCCGGGGCCGGGGCGCCCTGCTCGGACCACCGCTCGACCAGCTCGCGGATCTCGGCGAGGCCGGTGTCCTGGCCGACCGGGGCCGCGCCCTTGCGGCACATCTTGATGCCGTTGTACTGGGCCGGGTTGTGCGAGGCGGTGAACATCGCGCCCGGCAGGTCCAGGGCGCCGGAGGCGTAGTACAGCTGGTCCGTGGAGCAGAGGCCGATGAGCGTGACGTCCGCGCCCAGGGCGGCCGCGCCGCGCGCGAAGGCCGCCGAGAGGCCGGGCGACGAGGGCCGCATGTCGTGGCCGACGACAATGGCGTCCGCCTGCGTCACGGTGACGAAGGCCGCGCCGAAGAGCTCGGCAAGGGACTCGTCCCACTGATCCGGCACCACTCCGCGGACGTCGTACGCCTTCACGATCTGCGACAGATCAGCAGCCACGGCCCAACCTTCCCTGATGTCGTCGACGGCGCCCTCCCCGGGGCGCCGACCGGGCTCCCAAACTACCCGCCGCCACCTGGGCCCCGGCCACAGCTTCGGTGGAACGGGGACGACTGTGTCAACTCGGCCGCGACACCTGTGGGTTGCGGGACAACAGCTGGAGAGACCCTCTGACGACGGCGGATCCGGGTCAGGATTCGGGCGAGCGCAGGACGCGCAGATGGCCTCGGCGGCCGACTTCCGCCGGGTCCGCCGCGCGCGCCCCACCAGGCTCGGCGGCGCGCTCCTGGGGACGCGCGGCCTCCCGTACGGCGTTGGCGAGCGCCTCCAGGTCGTCGCCGCTGGGGCGGGCCGGGGCGGAGGCATCCGTCAGGCGGACGACCTCCCAGCCGCGGGGCGCGGTCAGGCGCTCGCTGTGCTCGGCGCACAGGTCGTAACAGTGGGGTTCGGCGTAGGTGGCGAGCGGACCGAGAACTGCGGTCGAGTCCGCGTAGACGTACGTCAGTGTCGCGACGGCAGGGCGGCCGCACGCGGTGCGCGAACAGCGACGTACAGGGCTCACGACGTTGGACGGTACCGCACTCTTGACCGGGCCGCGACGACTCTCCACCAGGTCACTCCCCCGTGTCGCGATGTGAGCTCGCACACAGGAGGCACCCGAGCAACTGCGCTGACCTGCACGGAAACAGGAGGCCACGGGCAGTTACCGCCCTTGTGCCGACCGCCACTTGGGAACGATTCGGTCAAACGACGCGAAATCCTAGGTGTCGGACGGGCCGGTAACCGCTCTCATGCGTGGCCGAAATGGTCATCCCGCGACATGCCCGCGACATGCGGTCCCCGGGCCGTCGCCGCGATCGCCACCGGCTCCGGAGGGCTACGCTGCGTCAGTGATGGACAGCTCCAGCTCAGCCGAAGGTACTGGCTCCCGATCGGGGCCCCGGCGCCGCGACCGGCACGGCCGTGGCATGCGCGGGCCCGTGGCGCCGCCCCAGGTGCCGCTCTCGGCCAGCAGGGCCGAGACCTTCCGCGATCTCGTACTCGACTCCGTGGAGCGCCTGGAGCGGCGCTGGCCGCAGCTGGCGGAGGTGGAGTTCCTGGTCACCGACGTGCCGTTCAAGGACTCCCCCGGCACCGCGGACGACGACGGGGAATCGGCGGCCTGGAGCGACGAGGCAGTGCCGCTGGGCCGTGCGCTCCCGGCGGGCAAGGACCGGCCCGCCCGGATCCTGGTCTACCGCCGGCCGGTCGAGATCCGCACCAAGAACCGGGACGAGCGCGCCCTGCTCGTCCACGAGGTCGTGGTCGAGCAGGTCGCCGAACTCCTGGGCCTGGCACCCGAGTCGGTCGACCCGCGGTACGGACAGGACTGAGCCCCCGCGCACTCCCCCGGCCCTACTTCTCCAGGACCGAGAGGTCCTGGGAGGCGGCCGGTACGGCGACCGTGCCCTTGTCGTCGGCCAGGGTCTGCACCGTGAACATCGGGACCCCGTCCTGCGTGATCGCCAGCGTGCGCGAGGCGTAGACGGGCCCGCCGTTCGGGTCGGGTTCGACGGTCAGCGCGTACGAGCCCTTGAGGCCGGAGGGGGCCGGCGGGTCGACGGCGAGAGTGGTGCCGGCCTTCACGGTGTACGTCTTGGACTGCGGCTCGCCCGCCTCCGTGCCCGCGGAGGAGGTGACCTGCACCGTGGCGTCCTTGGTGCCGGGCGCCGTCAGCGCGAGCGTGGCGGCCTTGTCGCGGTTGTCGGTGACCGTGGAGCGGGCGCCGACCGGGTTGGTCGCCGGGATGAAGGCGATCTCCTGCTTGTCGCCGGTGCCGCGGACCACGCGCAGCGCCGCGACGACCGGAGTGCTGCCGTCCGAATCCGGGGTGAGCTGAAGGGAACCCGTCTCGCCCCTCGTGACGTTCTTCAAATCAAAGGACGCCGTCATCCCCGATTTCACGTGGACGGTGTCCAGCCCCGCCGGTGTGAAGCTGCCCCCCTTGCCGATCAGCTTCACCTTGAGGTCCGCGTCGTCCGCGCCCTTGGCGTGCACGATCAGGCGTACGTCGGTGGCGTCGCCCGGGATGCCCGGAAGCACCTGGGAGGCGGCCGCGTCCGCCGACGCGGGCAGCCAGTCCGCGCCCGCCTTCGCGTCCGTGGCCTGCACCACCGCGCCGACACGGCCGGCGCGGGTGGAGACATGCACCGTCAGATCGTCGGCCACCGTGCCGGTCAGCGTGGAGAGGAGAACGGGAACGCTCGACTTGGCGGGGATCGTGATGCCCTCGCCGATGTCGGCCTTGACGGGACCGTCCTTGCCGAAGAGCTCGACATCGGCGACGGCCGCGGTGTCGTCCGGGTTGGTCAGGTGGACGTAGTCCTGGCGGTCCTTGGCCGTGGACGCGCCGGGGAACCAGAAGTCGGCGTCCGGCGCGGTGCAGCTGGTGCCGAGCAGGGCGCGCCCGACGCCGCCGGTGATCTGGGTGGTCTGCTGGGCGGCCCAGCCCGGGGCGAGCAGGCCGTCGGCGGAGCCGGTGAGGGCGGGTGCGTCGGCGCCGGACGCGGTGGCGGCGGCCGGCTTGCCGGGCTCCTTCAGGGAGATGACCGGCTTGTCGGAGGCGGGCTTGTCGGCCGGCTTCTTGTCCTTGCCGTCCTTGCCCTTGCCGTCCTTCGCCTTGTCGGTCGAGGCGGAGGGCGAGGGCGCGCCGGCGTCGGCGGGCGGCGGCACCGCCGGGCTCAGCACGGCCGTGCCCGGCTTGCCCTGCGGGCTGCCCGCGGCACCCTTCGGGGTGAACGCGGTGTACGTCGTCTGGGCCAGGTCGGAGTTGCTGGGCGCCGGGCACAGCAGGCTGGAGCGTTCGACGGGCAGCCGGGCCGGGGACTTGGCGCCGGTGTCGGCGGAGCCGCTGGGCGCGGTGAGCGAGGCGAAGCCGGTCAGCGCGGCGAGGGCGACCGCCCCCGCGGCGAGGGAGAGGGTGGTGCGCTTCACTGCTGGCTCCCGTCGGGGCGGTGCGGCTGCTGCTCGGGCTGCTCGGGCGGGTATCCGTAGCCGTACGGGTCGTAACTCCCGTCCGGCGGCAGCGACTGGCCCTGCGCCTGCTGCTGGTAGGGGTCGTACGGCTGCTGCCCCTGCCCGTCGGCGTACTGGCTCTGGCCGAACTGGCCGTCGGCACCCGGGACTTGGGGGTACGAGGCCTCGGGGTAGTGCTGCTCGGGGTACGGGACCTGGGCGTACTGGCCGTCGGGGTACTGCTGGTAGCCGGGGTACTGCTGCTGGTACGGGTCGTACTGCTGTTGTGCCTGCTGGTCGTGCTGGGCGGGGTCGGCGGCCGGGGAGGTGGTGGCGTACTGCGCCGCGTCCCACTCGTCGTACGCCGGCTGCTGCGGGATCTCGGCCTGCTCGGCGGGCTGTCCGGCGCCCGGGGTCTCGCCGGGGGGCTCGGCCTCGGCCTGGGCGCGGAGCCTGCGCGCCCGGCGCCCCTCGCCCGCGACGGGCTGCGCGGGAACGGCCGCCAGGGTCTCCTCGGCCTCGGGCAGGTCGTCGTCGATCTCGCGGCGGCGGCCCGGCAGGGCGAGCACCAGCAGGACGAGGGCGAGCGCGGACTGCATCCAGATCCAGGCGGTGTGGGTGAACGGGGCGTCGTAGGTGACGTCCAACTTGCCCCCGCCCGCGGGGAGTTCGAAGCCCTGGGCCCAGCCGTCGACGGTGGTCTTCTTGAGCGCCTTGCCGTCGAGGGTGGCGGTCCAGCCGGGGGCGGCCTTGTCGGCGATGCGCAGGACGCCGCCCGCCTGATCCGCCGGGATCCTGGTGTGGATGTCGACGGGGTCGGCGGCCACCGGCAGGCTCTCGGCGCCCTTGGCCGGGACGATCACGGCGCGGGCGACCTGGCGGTCGACCCGCCACAGCGCGCTGCCGTCGAGCTGGCTGAGGCGGCTGAGGCCGGGCGTCGAGTCGAGGGTGCGCGCGAAGGAGCGGGGCGCGCCGTCGCGGACCAGCACATAGCGCACGGCGTAGCCGCTGAGCTGGGTCGACTGGTCGGCGCCGGAGCCCGCGACGAGGTTGGCGACGACCTTGCCGAGCCCGGCGTCGCCGCCGCCCGACGCGGCGAGTTCGGCGTCGCCGAGCTGTGCGCCCGAGCCCCTCACGAGCGTGTACGCGACCTTGGCGGGCGAGGTGCCGCCGAGGACCAGGGTGCGGGCCTGGTCGCGGGTGCCGCTCTCCTCGGCGACGAACGCCGGTACCTGCACGGGGTTGCGGCGCTCCAGCGGGCCCGCGGCGCCGCCGATCATCCAGTTCGCGGCGGAGTACACGGGACCGAGAGCGGCCGCGAGCGCGATGAGCGCGGCGACCGGCTGGCGCCAGCCGAAGCCGTGCCCGGCGACCCGGGTCCGGCCGTTCTCGGCGCCGAGCGCCCCGGCGGCGAGCAGCGCGAGCCCGTACACGAGGGTCGCGGGGCCCGCCCAGGCGCTGTGGTTCGACAGGACCGCGAAGAGGAAGCCGGTGAGCGCGACGGCCCAGGCGGTGCGGATCGCGAAAGTGCGCTCCGAGCGGAGCAGGGCTGCGAGCGCGGCCCCGACGAAGCCGATGAGCAGCAGCCCGCCGATGGTCTTGGGCCCGCCGGGGCTGGCCCCGAGCAGGTCGAGCGCGCCGGCCGAGCCGTCCCCGTACTCCAGGCCCGCTTCCCCGAGGAAGCCGGACGGGCCGGCGACCAGGGTCAGCGACCAGGGCGCGAGCATGAGGAGCGGGGTGCCGACGGCGGCCAGGAAGCGCAGGCCGTACGCCGCGAGGTCACCCCGGCGCAGGGCGAGCACGCCGATGCCGAGCAGCACCGCGACCGGCCACACGACCGGCGTGAAAGCCATCGCGATGGTCAGGAGCAGCGCGTACGTCCAGGTGGCGCGCCAGCTGCCCCGGGCGCCGTCGCCGCGGAACCCGGCGGCGGACACCCCGGCGCGGGCGATCAGCGGCAGCAGGATCGCGAGGACGGCGGTGCCGAGCCGGCCCGCGGCGAGCGCGCCGGTGGCGGCGGGCAGGAAGGCGTAGGCGATGGCCGCCCAGGCGCGCAGCTGGCGGGACGCGACGAGCGGACGCGAGGCGAAGTACGCGGTGAGCCCGGCCAGCGGGACCGAGCAGACCAGGAGCAGGGTCAGCGCGAAGCCGGTCGAGCCGAAGCACAGCGCGGACAGGACGGCGATGATCGCGAGGTAGGGCGGCGCTGACTGGGTGCCGCCGGCGCCGATGGGGTGCCAGGCATCGGCGTAGCGGCCCCACAGGCTGCCGATGTGGTCCGGGGCGGGCAGCAGGGCACCGCCCATCAGGGTGCCGCCGCCGAGCAGATCGCGGCACGCGACGAGGGAGACCAGCAGGAGGAGCGCGAAGAGGACCGGCGCCGGTCTGCGGGCGATCTTCTTGAGTCGGGCGAACTGCTCGATCTCCAGGAAGTCGGCGTCGTCCCCGCCGGGTCCGGATTCGACGGCGCCGTGCCGGGAGCCGCCGGTGTCCTCGGTGCCCGCGCCGAGGCTGCCCGCCACGGATTCGACGGTGGCGCGGATGGTGGCGCCGGGCGGCGGGAAGAGCGGGCGCAGCTCGCTCGCCTCGACACCGCTCTTGCCGCGCCTCTTGCGTCCGGCGAGGATCCTGCCCGGCCGCAGCAGGGTGCCGAAGAGGCCCATGACCTCGTCGACGGCCTGCCCCGGCACCTTGCCCACGAGGTAGGCGACGGTGCGCAGGAGCGTCCCGATCACGATGCGGAGCAGCACGTAAGGGAGCAGTGCGGGACGGGAGTTGACGAGCATGGTGTAGACGGCGCCCGCCTTGTCGACCCGGTGCGGGTTGACGACCGAGCGGCCCGCGCAGTCGACGGTGCGGCGCTCGCGGGCGGCGGCCTCGGCGTGGCGGACCGCGGCGTCGGGGGCGACGAGGACGATGTGCCCTGCGGCATGGGCGCGCCAGCACAGGTCGACGTCGTCGCGCATCAGAGGCAGCCTGCGGTCGAAGCCGCCGAGCTCGTCCCACACGTCGCGGCGGATCAGCATGCCCGCCGACGACACCGAGAGCACGGGGCGGACCTGGTCGTGCTGGCCCTGGTCCTGTTCGCGCCGGTCCAGGCCCGTCCAGCGGCGCCCGCTGCGGGCGATGGAGACGCCCACTTCGAGGAGTTGCTTGCGGTCGTACCAGCCGCGGAGTTTGGGGCCGACGATCGCGGCATAGGGGTTGGAGTCGGCGACGCGGAGCAGTTCGGCGAGCGCGTCGGGCTCGGGCGCGCAGTCGTCGTGGAGCAGCCAGAGCCACTGCACGGGCTCGCCGTGCGGGAGTTCGGGCAGGTCGTAGCTGTCGTCGCGCCAGGTGCGCGAGACCGGGTCCCAGCCGCTGGGGCGCTTCAGATAGGGCAGTTCCTCGGGGCCGAGCACGGGCGCGGTGCGGGCGGCCTCCTCGACGGCGGCGCCGAATCCGGTGCGGCGGGCGAGGTGCAGGACGCGTTCGGCGCCGAGCGCCTCGGTGACCAGGCGGGCGGAGTCGTCGGCGCTGCCGGTGTCGGCGGCGTACGCGTTCTGTACGGGGCGTTCCTGGCCCAGGAGTCCGGCCAGGACGTCGGGGAGCCAGCGTGCGCCGTCGTGCGAGACGACCACGGCGGTGACGACGTGTCGGGGGAACTCGGGAGTCGCGGCCGCCTCGTACGGGGCCGTCGACTGGCTGTGCACGGACATCGAGGTACGGGCCCCTCCGCCCCGGAAGGCTGCTGTGCTGACTGCGGTCGGCGCGGCCGGTGTTGCGAGACGGGCTCTGACGTGACCGGAGTGCCGTGGACAGCGCCCCACACTAACGGCTGCCACACAAACGGTCCGCCGCCTGCGGACGGGGCACAGGGGACGGACCGTTGGTTGTGTACGGAGTTGGGCGGTTTGGGCCCCTGAGGGTGGTCGCCGGGGGTCAGACGGCGGCGTTCCCGAGGGCCCTTCTCGACGGCCCTTCTCAAGGAGTTCAGACGGCGGCCTTCTTCAGACGGCGGCGCTCGCGCTCGGACAGACCGCCCCAGATGCCGAACCGCTCGTCGTTGGCAAGGGCGTACTCAAGGCATTCGGAGCGCACTTCGCAGGCGAGGCAGACCTTTTTGGCCTCCCTGGTGGAGCCGCCCTTTTCGGGGAAGAAGGATTCGGGGTCGGTCTGGGCGCAGAGTGCCCGTTCCTGCCAGCCGAGCTCCTCTTCGGCCTCGTCGACCAGCAGTTCCTGAAACAGCTCGGTCATGTGCGCCCCTCGTCTGTCTTTTGCTGCCCCGTGATGTTGTCGTTACCGAATCCGGCTGAACGACACGAGTGAAATTACAAGTGCGTGGATCCGGGCCAGTCAAGCCGAGATCTGCTATTGGGCCCCGTATTCACTCTGCGGAACCAAGGCTTTGCGGAAAGTGTTCAAATCGGTAAAAAGGTGACACCCACCACTGGCCCACGCCGACGCCTCTCCTCACCCGTTCGCCCGACCCCCGCTCGACTGTGACTACAGAGGAGGACGAGCCGAGTGTTGATCTTGTTGCGCCCGCACCCGGAAAGCGGCCCGGATCACATTCAGATCACGAGAAGGCAACGACGTTTGGTTGCACAGTTGCTGCGCCACATCTCCCGCCCCACGACTGCACAAACCTTTCTCCGGCTCCGGTAACCGGATGAGGTGAAACATTGCCGCCAAATCGGTCATTGGGTTGACAACACACCCACGGACCCGTTCTCCTGGACCGCATGTCAGTGACCGCAGCGCACCGAGCGACCCACACCCGTGGGTTCCGCAGCGCTGTCCAGGCACGCTGTTGCTGTTCCAGCTGTTGATCCCGCACCCCCTGCCCCACGTGCGATCCAGCTTCTCCCCTCGCCTCCCCTGAGACGCCACGCGTCCGCTCCGGGTGGCCGCCGTCTCAGCGAGACACCTCATCTGCGACACCCCAGCGCTTCTGCCGAGGAACCCCCGCACCATGAACAGCAGCCACAGCGACCTCCAGATCGCCGGCGACATCCTTGAGGTCCAGCACCTCCTGCAGCCCGCCCGCGAGCACCCCGCCACCGTCGCCGAGTTCGCCGGACTCGCCCGCTCGATTGCCGCCGACCGCTCCCAGTGGGCCCACCTCGTCCAGTACGACGCGGTCTCCCGCTGGTACCACCGCCTGCACACCGTTCCCCAAGCTCTCGGCTCCGCTCGAGCAGGGGAGGCCCCAATCGGCTACGAGGTCTGGCTCCTGTCCTGGGTGCCCGGCCAGGGCAGCGGCGCCCACGACCACGGCGCGTCCTCGGGCGTGCTGACCGTCCTGGCCGGCGAGCTGACCGAGCGCACCGAACGCGGCGTACGGAACCTGGGCGCCGGATCCCAGCGGGTCTTCGCGCCGGGCTATGTGCACGACGTCGTCAACGACTCCCTGGAACCTGCCGTGAGCCTGCACGTCTACTACCCGGGCCTCACCGACATGCCGATGCATGCCAGCCAGAGCTCCTCCCCGGCAACCCAGGATGTCGTACCCGCCTGACAGACTGTCGGCATGCGCATTGTGGTTCTGGCAGGCGGCATCGGTGGTGCCCGCTTCCTCCGTGGTCTGAAGTCCGCCGCCCCCGACGCGGACATCACCGTCATCGGCAACACCGGTGACGACATCCATCTGTTCGGCCTGAAGGTCTGCCCCGACCTCGACACCGTGATGTACACCCTGGGCGGTGGCATCAACGAGGAGCAGGGCTGGGGACGTACCGACGAGTCCTTCACGGTGAAGGAGGAGCTCGCCGCGTACGGGGTCGGGCCCGAGTGGTTCGGGCTCGGCGACCGCGACTTCGCGACCCACATCGTCCGTACGCAGATGCTCGGCGCGGGCTATCCGCTGAGCGCCGTCACCGAGGCGCTGTGCGCCCGCTGGCAGCCCGGCGTGCGGCTCATCCCGATGTCCGACGACCGCGTGGAGACCCATGTGGCCATCGACGTGGACGGCGAGCGCAAGGCCGTCCACTTCCAGGAGTACTGGGTGAAGCTGCGGGCCTCCGTGGACGCGCGGGCCGTCGTGCCGGTCGGCGCCGAGCAGGCCAAGCCCGCGCCCGGCGTCCTCGACGCGATCGCCGCGGCCGACGTGATCCTGTTCCCGCCGTCCAACCCGATCGTCTCGGTCGGCACGATCCTGGCCGTGCCCGGCATCCGCGAGGCGATCGCCGAGGCCGGCGTGCCGGTGGTCGGCCTCTCCCCCATCGTGGGCGACGCCCCGGTGCGCGGCATGGCCGACAAGGTGCTCGCGGCGGTCGGCGTGGAGTCCACGGCGGCGGCGGTCGCCGAGCACTACGGCTCGGGGCTGCTCGACGGCTGGCTGGTCGACAGCGTGGACGCCGGATCGGTCGGGCGGATCGAGGCGGCGGGCATCCGCTGCCGGGCCGTGCCGCTGATGATGACGGACCTGGACGCGACGGCCGCGATGGCCCGTGAGGCCCTCCGGCTCGCGGAGGAGGTCCGCGCGTGAACCCTTCCTTCCGGGTGTGGGCGGTGCCGGGGCTGCCCGAGGTGCGGGCCGGTGACGACCTCGCGAAGCTGATCGCGGCGGCCGAGCCCGCGCTCGCCGACGGCGACATCCTGCTCGTCACCTCGAAGATCGTCTCCAAGGCGGAGGGCCGGATCACCGAGGCCGCCGACCGCGAGGCGGCCATAGACGCCGAGACGGTACGGGTGGTGGCCCGGCGCGGCACCCTGCGCATAGTCGAGAACCGGCAGGGTCTGATCATGGCCGCGGCGGGCGTCGACGCCTCCAACACCCCTGCCGGGACAGTGCTGTTGCTGCCCGAGGACCCGGACGCCTCGGCGGCCGCGATCCGCGCCGGGCTGCGTGACGCGCTCGGCGTCGAGGTCGGCGTGATCGTCACGGACACGTTCGGACGGCCGTGGCGCAGCGGGCTCACCGACGTGGCGATCGGGGCCAGTGGCGTACGCGTCCTCGACGATCTGCGCGGCGGCACGGACGCGCACGGCAACCCGCTGAACGCGACCGTGATCTCGCTCGCCGACGAGCTGGCCGCCGCGGGCGACCTGGTGAAGGGCAAGGCCGGCGGGCTTCCGGTCGCCGTGGTCCGCGGGCTCGGCCACGTCATGGGCGAGGGCTCGGCCCGCGAGATGGTCCGCGCCTCGGCCGACGACATGTTCCGCCTGGGCACCTCGGAAGCGGTACGGGAGGCGGTGACCCAGCGGCGTACGGTACGGGCCTTCACGGCCGATCCCGTCGACCCGGGCGCGGTGCGGCGCGCGGTGGCGGCGGCGGTGACCGCGCCCGCCCCGCACCACACGACGCCCTGGCGCTTCGTGCTGCTCGAATCGGAGGAGTCGCGCACGCGGCTGCTCGACGCGATGCGGGACGCCTGGATCGAGGACCTGCGCCGTGACGGCAAGTCCGAGGAGTCGATCGCCAAGCGGGTCGCGCGGGGCGAAGTCCTGCGCGCCGCACCGTACTTGGTGGTGCCCTGCCTGGTGATGGACGGCTCGCACTCCTACGGCGACGCCCGCCGCGACGGCGCCGAGCGCGAGATGTTCGTGGTCGCGGCGGGCGCGGGCGTCCAGAACTTCCTGGTGGCCCTCGCGGGCGAGCGGCTCGGCTCGGCGTGGGTGTCCTCGACGATGTTCTGCCGCGACGTCGTACGCGACGCCCTCGGCCTGCCCGCCCATTGGGACCCGATGGGGGCGGTGGCGGTGGGCCATGCGGCGGAGCCGCCGAGGGAGCGGCCGGAGCGGGAGGCGTCGGCGTTCATAGAGGTCCGCTGAACCGGCTCCCTTCGCCGAACTCGCCTACAGCGGGGCGATGTTGCGGGGCTGCATGCGCGGGGCCCGGCGCTCCGGGGTGCGGCCGCTGAGCAGGATCAGGCGGGCGGCCCGGTGGCGCTGGCCCGCGTACGGTTCGAGCAGGGCCAGCATCTCGGCATCGTCGGCGTCCCGGTTGCCCGCGAGGGCGTGGCCGATGATGCCGGGCAGATGGAGGTCGCCGACGGTCACCAAGTCGGCGGCGCCGATGGCCCGTTGGAGGGTTTCGGCGGCGGTCCACGGGCCGATGCCCGGGATGGCCTGGAGCCGCTCGGCGGCCTTCGCCGGGTCCATGGCGGCCGCCTCCTCCATGCGGCGGGCCGCCCTGACCGCGCGCATGACGGTGTCCGAGCGCTTGGAGTCGACGCCGGCGCGGTGCCACTCCCAGGACGGGATCAGCGCCCAGGTCCTGGCGTCGGGCACGACGTACATCCCGTCGGGGGCGCCGGGGGCGGGTTCGCCGTACTTGCGGACGAGGAGCTGCCAGGCGCGGTAGGCCTCGGTCGTGGTGACCTTCTGTTCAAGCACGGAGGGGATCAGGGATTCGAGGACCAGTCCGGTACGGCCCAGGCGCAGGCCGGGGCGCCTGCGGTGTGCCTCCGCGACGAGTCGGTGGCGGGGCGTGAAGGCGCCGGGGTCGTCCAACTCGCCCAGCAATGCGGGGAGTTGACCCAGCATCCACTCCGCGCCCTCACCCCACGCCTCGGCGTGCGCGGTGTCCTTCGTGGCGGTCACGCGCAGGGTGGCGGGGCCTGCGGGGGTTCTCGATGTGCGCCACACCGCTCCGTCGGGGGTGGTGCGGTAGGTGGGGTCTGCGGGGCCGCGCCTGAGGGGGCCGAGGGTCAGGGCGAGGTCGAGGGGGCCGTCTTTCGGGGCCCAGGCGCGGGTCCGCCCCGGCGTGCGGGGCGCGGGGACGGGGCGGCGAGTGGAGCGGGGGGTGAATCGTCCTGCCACGGGGGTTCCTCGGGGGGTGGGCTGCCCTTCGAGGGTACGCGGCTTTGCTCCCCCACCCCGCCCCTTCCCGAGACCCTCCGGGGGATGTCGTTCGGCCGCGGCCCGGTGGATTGCTCCTAGGGCTCCGCCCCAGACCCCGTTCGCGCCTTAAGGGCGCTCGTCCTCAAACGCCGGACGGGCTGAAATGCCCGGTGCGGGCCAGCATCGACGCTGCTAGGGGCGCGGGGAACTGCGCGACCAGCCCCCACCGGCCCGCAGTCGACCCGCAACGTATCCGCGGGGTTTGGGGCGGAGCCCCAAAGCAACCGCGGGCCGGCGCTACTGGTCCGAGGAGAAGCGCACTGCCCCCGCCGGGAGCACCGCGTCGCACCACACCCGTACCCCTTCGCGGAGCTCGTTGTCCGGGCCCACCCTCGCGCCGTCGCCGACGACCGCTCCCGCCAGGATCGTCCGCGCGCCGATGCGCGCACCCGCTCCGACCAGCGAGTCCGTGATCACCGCGCCCGCTTCGACCACGGCGTCCGACAGGATCGTGCTGCCCGTGATCCGCGCGCCCTCACCCACCACCGCGCCGTGGCCCACCACCGTGCCGCCCGTCAGCTTCGCGTCGGGGGCCACCTTCGCCGTGGGGAGGACCAGCCGGTCGCCGCAGCGGCCCGGTACGGCCGGGGAGGGGGCGCGGCCCAGGACCAGATCGGCCGAGCCCCGGACGAAGGCCTGCGGAGTGCCCAGGTCCAGCCAGTAGGTCGAGTCCACCATCCCTTGGAGGTGGGCGCCCGCCGCCAGCAGGCCCGGGAAGGTTTCCCGTTCGACGGAGACCGGGCGGCCCGCCGGGATTTCGTCGATCACCGCTCGGCGGAACACGTACGCCCCCGCGTTGATCTGGTCCGTGACGATTTCCTCCGGCGTCTGGGGCTTCTCCAGGAACGCCGTCACCCGGCCGGTCGGGTCCGTGGGGACCAGGCCGAACGCTCTCGGGTCGTCGACCCGGGTCAGGTGCAGGGAGACGTCCGCGCCGGAGGCGCTGTGGGTGTCCACAAGGGCCCTGATGTCAAGGCCGGTCAGGATGTCGCCGTTGAAGATCAGGACCGGGTCGTCGGGGCCCGAGCGGAGACGGGACGCCACGTTGCGGATGGCGCCGCCCGTTCCCAGCGGCTCGTCCTCCGTGACGTACTCGATGCTGAGGCCGAGCGAGGAGCCGTCGCCGAAGTACGGCTCGAACACCTCGGCCAGGTAGGAGGTGGCCAGGACGATGTGGTCGACGCCCGCCGCATGGGCCCGGGCCAGCTGGTGGGTGAGGAAGGGGACGCCGGCCGCCGGAACCATCGGCTTGGGTGTGTTCACCGTGAGCGGGCGCAGTCTCGTGCCCTTGCCGCCGACCAGGAGGATCGCTTCTGTCACCTGTCGTCTCTGCTTCCTGCTGGGGCCGGCCTTCGGATTCCGTCACGTTCGGGCGGAACTCCCGGCCGGCCAGTGTATGCAGACTGTCCGGATGCTCATGCCGCCCGGTCAGCGCCGGCCCTGGTAGTGGGCCGCGGCGACCCGGGCCGCGCCGAGCCTGCCGTACAGGCGCGCCCCCGGGCAGTCGGTGGCGAACCCGTCGCGGTGACCGGAGATGGCATTGAGCTTGACGCTGTGCCCCTTCTTGTAGCGATTGCCGCCGGCGGAGACGAGCGTGCTCTTGCCCTTCGGGTTCACTCCGTACAGTCCGAGCTTCCAGGCCGAGAGCTGCTCGATGGCTTTGAGGGCGGCGGCTGACGGGTTCGTGTCGTTGTAGGTACCAAGGAGCGCGATGCCCATGCTGTTGGTGTTGAAACCGAGAGTGTGCGCGCCCATGACGGCCTTGGCCACACCCCCGGCGCGGCCTTCGTAGATGTTCCCGCACTTGTCGACGGCGAAGTTGTAGCCGATGTCCCGCCAGCCGTTGCTCTTGACGTGGTAGCGGTAAATACCGCGGAGGACGGAGGGCGCCTGGGCGCAGCTGTAGCCGTTGCCGGTCGCGGTGTGGTGGACGAAGGCGACCTTGATGCTCTTGGTGTAGAGGAACCCGCCCTCGCGCACCGCCTCGTCGGCGCCCCAGCCCTTGCGCGTGATGATGCGCGGCCGCTTCCCGACGTACGGGCGGGCCTCGGCCGTGGTCCCGGCGACCTCGACGGCCTCGGCCTGGCTCGCGGCCTGGTCGAGCGCGGGCAGCACATCGGGGACCTGCGTCTCGCGGGTGCCCTCGCCCGGTTCCTCCTCGGCGGGGTCGGCACCCGGGTCGACGAGGTCCAGGCGCAGGCCCTCGGGAAGCGGCTCGCCCTCGGGGCGTACGCGTGCCTCGACGGCGTCCGAGTCGCCGACCCACAGCGGCGCGGTCGAGCCGTGCAGGGGGCCCACGGCTTCGGAGGTTCCGGGGTCGGCGGCGTGGTCGTGGTTGTGGGTCTCCAGGTCCTGCCAGGCGGACCAGGTGCCGGCCGCGCGGCTCCGGGTGCGGACCTGGGCACTGCCGTGCAGCTCGTCGTCGGCGTTGTCCCAGACCACGCCGACCAGTGAGAACGGCCGCACTTCCCGCTGGGCCAGGCCCTCTTGGGATAGGCCGTCCGCCGCGCGGTCCGTGCCGGGCAGCGGCTCCAGCGGCAGCGACTGGGTGGAGCCGGCGGGTTCCGCGGCGGACGGCGGCGCGGAATCCGACGCCGCTACGGGTGTCGTGGCCGCCAGGGGGAGGGCGAGGGCCGCGACAGCGGCGACGCCGATCGAAGACGCATGGAAGCTACGCATGATGACGATCCTGGGCATAGATGGACAATCCTGTCCATTGCGGAACTGACGGCCCGTCGGCCAAACCGGTGTACGCACCCCGCCCACCGGTGCCGGTGCCAAGGCTGCGCCCCACGTAGCCTTGCCCGCGTGAACGCCAGCGACCGCACCCCTGCCGACCTGCTGCGATCCGCGCTCGCCGCGGACCCGGGCCGCCCCTTCATCACCTTCTACGACGACGCCACCGGCGAGCGCGTGGAACTGTCCGTCGCCACCTTCGCCAATTGGGTGGCCAAGACCGCGAATCTGCTCCAGGGCGATCTCACCGCGGAGCCCGGCGACCGCCTCGCGCTGCTGCTCCCCGCGCACTGGCAGAGCGCCGTGTGGCTGATGGCCTGCCACTCGGTGGGCGTGGCCGTCGAGATCGGCGGCGATCCGGCCGCGGCCGACCTCGTGGTCAGCGGCCCCGACACCCTTGACGAGGCCCGCGCCTGCACCGGCGAGCGGGTGGCGCTCGCGCTGCGCCCGCTCGGCGGCCGCTTCCCGCAGCCGCCCGCCGGGTTCGTGGACTACGCCGTCGAGGTGCCGAGCCAGGGCGACCGGTTCGCGCCGTTCGCGCCCGTCGGCCCGGACTCTCCCGCACTCGCCGTCGACGGCCTTGAGCTGAGCGCCGCCGAACTCGTCGCGCGGGCCCGCGCGGAGGCCTCCGAGCTCGGCCTCGGCCCCGGTTCGCGGCTGCTTTCGGCGCTCTCGTACGACAGCTGGCCGGGTCTCGCGAGCGGTCTGTACGCGCCGCTCGCCTCGGGCGGCTCGGTCGTCCTGTGCCGCAATCTTGCCCAACTGGCCGACGGCGGCCTGGAGAAGCGGGCCGAAAGCGAGCGGGTCACGCACCGCTCGCTGTGACCGTCGGCTGATCTCCACCCTTGTGGCCCACTCGGGGGCCGAGCCCTCGGGCCCCGGCGACACCTCCGGTACATGATCGACCGTACGCACAACCATGCGCGCGATTCGGCCGTCTACCGGGGTGCCCGGCGGCGCAGCGCGCCCGCCGACCCCGTGATGGCCCGTGAGGATGGACGCCGACGTGACCGACAGTGCTGGCACTCCCCCTGAACCGGAAGACCGGGCCGGGGCCGAGCAGCCACCGCCGCCGGCCACCGGCACCGGCCCGGACGCGGAGCCCGAGGCCACGGAGACCCCGGAGACCGCGGACCCGGCAACCGACACCGAGCCCACCGCGGCAGACCCCGAGGACGCCGGACCGGCTCCGGAGCCCGAGGTCTCCGAGACCACGGACGCCGAGCCCCCGATCACGGACGCCGCCGACGCCGGACCCGCCGCGGCAGAGCCGGCCGAGTCCACGGACGCCAAGGACGGCCGTCGCTGGCTGCGTTGGACCGCGCTCGGCGTCTCCGTCGTCGTCCTCGCGGCGGCCGGAACCGGCTGGTGGTTCTACCGCAAGCTCGACAGCAACATCCAGACGGACACCACCGCCGCGCACGAGCTGGACAAGTACGAGCGGGACCGGCCCGCCTCCGTCGTGCACGACGCGCAGAACCTGCTGCTCATCGGCTCGGACTCGCGCGCGGGCAACAACTCCTCGTACGGCAGGGACGACGGCGGCAGCCAGCGCTCGGACACCACGATCCTGCTGCACCTGGCCGCCGACCGGCTCAGCGCCACCGCCGTCTCGCTGCCCCGCGACCTGATGGCGGACATCCCCGCCTGCGGCAGACCGGACGGCACCGAGACCAGGCAGCAATTCGCCCAGTTCAACTCGGCGTTCGAGATGGCCGGCGCGGCCTGCACGATCCGTACGGTCGAGAAGATGACCGGCATCCGGATCGACCACCACATGGTGGTCGACTTCAGCGGGTTCAAGGACATGGTCGACGCGGTGGACGGCGTCGAGGTCTGTCTGAAGGACCCGGTCGACGACCGGCAGGCCCATCTGAAACTCCCCGCCGGACGTCAACTGCTGCGCGGGGAACAGGCGTTGGGCTTCGTACGCTCGCGGCACGGCTTCGGGGACGGCAGCGACACCCAACGCATGGACCGCCAGCAGCAGTTCCTCGGCTCGCTGATCAAGAAGGTGCAGAGCAACGGGGTACTGCTCAACCCGACCCGCCTCTTCCCGGTCCTGGACGCGGCGACCCGGTCCATCACCACGGACCCCGGCCTGAACACCCTGAGGGACCTGTACGACCTGGTGCGCTCGGTGCGCGGAATTCCGACCGAGAACATTCGCTTCCTGACCGTTCCGCGTCAGCCCTACGCGTACGACGGCAACCGCGACGAGCTCGTGCAGCCGGACGCGGACAGACTCTTCAAGCAGCTGCGCGAAGATCGGCCAATCAAGGTGGCACCCGCCGCGGACGTGACGAAGGCCAAGGAGAGCGAGAAGCCGGGACCCGGCGGGGACGGCAAGCGGCCCGACGATCCGGACCCCTCGCCGAGCGCTTCGGCAACGCCCGTCTACTCGGGGACGAACGCCGCCTCCGGCATGTGCGGCTAGCCGGGCGTGTATGTCGACAACCTGTGAAATGCACGCAACGACCAGCGGATTGGTGTCAATTGCCCGCTTGTAAAGGGCGTGGAATTTGTCACGGCCGTCGCTCTTGGCCGAACTGGCCAGATAGTGTGACGCGATCCGGTGCCACCGGCCAGAGGGCCGGGCACCGCAGGAGCGAATGATTGAGCGCTTTGGGGGAAGCGACTCGGCACCGACGGAGGACAGAAGCAACCGTGGATGCGCAGAGCCGTGGGCGGGCCGATGATGTCGACCCCGCAGACCAGTGGGTCCTCAACCCGGACACCGGCACTTACGAATTGCGACTGAATCCTTCCGGAACGCAGTCGAATTCCGCTCCCGGCCGGTCGTCGACCGGTCCCGCGTCGGGCAGAAAATCAGGGCAGTCCGGACGTTCCGGGCGCCGCGAGGTGCCCGGGCAGCGCAACCGGCGATCGAACCGGTCTCCCGAGGAGTCCCCCGACGCCCAGGGCCGCCGCAAGCGCAAGCCCAAGGCGACGCGCAAGAAGAAGGCGCTGCTGTGGACGGGCGGCGTGATGGGCTTCGTCCTCGTCGTCGGCGCGAGCGGCGCCTACTGGCTCTACCAGCACTTCAACGGCAACCTCAACACCGTCGACGTCGGTGACGCGGGCAGCAAGAGCTCGGTGCCGGACGGCGCGTTCAACATCCTGGTCATCGGCACCGACAAGCGCACCGGCGCGGGCAACGAGGGCTACGGCGACGCGGGCAGCGAGGGCCACGCCGACACCAACATCCTCTTCCACGTCTCGGCCGACCGGACCAACGCGACCGCGATGTCCATCCCGCGCGACATGGTGACCGACATCCCCTCCTGCCCGACGAAGCAGAAGGACGGCTCCACCAAGACGGTGCCGGGCGAGAAGAAGGTGCGGTTCAACACGAGCCTGGGCCAGGAGGGCCGCGACCCGGGCTGCACGATGCGTACGGTCAAGCAGCTCACCGGGCTCAACGTCGACCACTTCATGATGGCCGACTTCAACGCCGTCAAGGAGCTGTCCACGGCCGTCGGCGGCGTCAAGGTCTGCCTCGCCAAACCGGTGAACGACCCCAAGTCGCATCTGAAGCTCCCGGCCGGCGAGAGCGTCGTCAAGGGCGAGCAGGCCCTCGCGTTCGTACGGACCCGGCACAGCTTCGGCGACGAGAGCGACCTCTCCCGGATCAAGCAGCAGCAGCAGTTCCTGAGCTCGATGATCCGGCAGATGAAGTCGGACGACACCCTGGGCAGCCCGACCAAGATGTACGGGCTCGCGGACGCGGCGACCAAGGCGCTCACGGTCGACTCGGGGATAGGCAGCATCAAGAAGCTGACCGACCTCGCCCAGGTGCTCGGCAAGATCGACGCGAAGAACATCACCTTCACCACGCTGCCGGTCATCGACAACCCGGCCGAGGGCAAGAAGCACATCACGGTGGTGCCCGACCCGACGAAGGCCGACGCGCTGTTCGCGATGATGCGCGCCGACACCTCGCTCACCGAGGTGAAGAAGAAGGAGGCGGACGCCAAGAACGCGGCCGCCGCCGAGGAGGCCGCCCGCCTCAACGGCCCCCGCGCCAAGGCCTCCGACGTACGGGTCAACGTGCTCAACGGCGGCGCGGCGGCGGGCTCCGCGGGCGACATGGTCACCTGGATGCAGAACCAGGAGGGCGTGCTCAAGTCGAGCAACGGCTCGAACGCGCCGGCGAAGGTGCCCGCCACGGTCCTGGCATACGCACCGAACCAGGCCGACCAGGCCCGCAAGCTCGCGGATCTGCTCGGCCTGTCCGCCTCGGCACTGCGGCCGGGCACGAAGGACGCCGTGGGCAAGGAGCCCATGGTGCTGACCCTCGGCCCCGACTTCAAGCAGGCGGGAACACCCATAGCCGCTCCGGCCAAGGCACCGGAAGGCATTCAGAAGGTCGAAGCCGACAAGTCGGTGTGCGCCAAGTAGCAGACTCACGGCCCGCCCGGGCCTCAGGGGGAGTCTGAAGGACAGGGGGTATTGGGGTGGGCAGGAACAGCGTGCGCGGGGAGGGGACGGACGGACGTATGGGGCACGCCGGCGAACTCGGCTGGGACGAGAGCCTGTACGAGGACGGCGCGCCCCGCGAGTCCGACGCGCCGGAGAAGTCCGGCAGTCCGGGGACGCCGGACGGCTCCGGCGCGTCCGGTGGCAGCGGCACGCCCGGGGATCCCGCGGCGTCCGGCGGCGGGCACCGCAGGGGCGGCCGCCGCAAGCGCGGCAAGCGCAAGCACCGCATACTGAGATGGACCGCGATCACGCTCGCGGTCCTCATACTCGGGACGGCCACCGCCGGTTACCTGTACTACCAGCACCTGAACAACAGCATCCGCAAGGGCGACCGCAGCGCGGGCGGCAGCGACGCCAAGAAGACCGCGCCGAACGCCGACGGCCAGACGCCCCTGAACATCCTGCTGATCGGCTCCGACAGCCGGGCCTCGGACGCGAACGTCAAGCTCGGCGGCGGCAAGGACATCCGGGACGGCGACGCGCACGCGGACGTACAGATGCTGCTGCACGTCTCGGCCGACCGCAAGAACGCCTCGGTCGTGAGCATCCCGCGCGACACCCGGGTGGACGTTCCCGAGTGCAAGGACACCGAGAAGAACAAGGTCTACCCGGCCACCAACGCCATCATCAACGAGACGCTGGGCCGCGGCGGAGCCGGCTGTGTCCTGGACACCTGGGAGAAGCTGACCGGCATCTACATCGACCACTGGATGATGGTCGACTTCGCCGGTGTCGTGGCCATCTCCGACGCGGTGGGCGGCGCCGACGTCTGTGTGAAGCAGAACATCGACGACCACCCCACCAAGCTCCAGCCCGGCGGCTCGCACCTGCACCTGACCGCGGGCAACCACAACGTGAAGGGCGAGCAGGCCCTGCAGTGGCTGCGCACCCGGCACGCCTTCGGCAGCGACATCGGCCGCTCCCAGGCCCAGCACATGTACATGAACTCGGTGATCCGCAAACTCAAGGACCAGAACGCGTTCACCGACGCGGGCCGCCTCATGAACATCGCCGAGACCGCGGTCAACACGCTCAAGGTCTCCTCCGAACTCGACACCGTCAAGAAGCTGTTCGACCTGGGGATGGAGCTCAAGAACATCCCCATGGACCGCATCAACATGCTGACCATGCCGCGCCTGCCCGACCCCAAGGACCCGGACGCCCACGTGGTGCCGGACAAGGCGAAGGCCGACGCCCTGTGGGCGCTGCTGCGGGACGACAAGCCGCTGGACGGCAAGGACGACGGCAAGCCCGCCCCCGCGCCCTCCAAGGGCCCGGCCGCCGCGGCCCCCGACTCGCTCGCGGTGACCGTGGTCAACGGCACCGGCACGGGCGGCCGCGTCGCCGCCAAGGGCCGGGCCACCGAGGTGGTCACCGCCCTCAAGGCCAAGGGCTTCAAGAAGGCCGACACGGGTTCCGGCGGCCCCGCCTCCACCAGTGAGGTCGACTATCCCAAGGCAGCGGGCGCGCAGGGCAAGGCGGACGCGGAGTCGGTCGCCACGGCGCTCGGCCTGCCCGCCTCCGCGGTCAAGGCCTCCGACGTCAAGGGCCTGACCCTGGTGGTCGGCGGCGACTGGCGCACCGGCGACAGCTACCCGAAGCAGGACCCCAAGGCGAGCGACCCGCTCAAGGACACCGAGTCGGTCAACGGAGCCGACAAGGGCGCCTGCATGGAGGTGTACGCGCCCTACCGCTTCTAGCCGCTTCCGGCCCGCGCCCGTATGCGAAAGGGGGCGCCCGGTGCTTCTGGGCACCGGGCGCCCCCTTTTTTTTCCGTACGCTCTGTTTCGTCCGCTCAGACGGAAGTGGTCCGCACACTCGGGCGGCGGCTCGCGATGACCTTCTTGGCCAGCGCCTTCGGGCTGGTCAGGAAGCCGAAGCCCCACGACATGTGCATGGTGGCGAGCGCCACCGGGATCTGGGCGCGGGCCTTGAGCGAGAGGCCCTTGCCGGCCGGCAGCGAGCCCGCGGCGATCGCGGCGAGATAGCCGGCCGGGACCACGAACCCCCACGGCGTGACCAGCGCGCCCACCACCACGCCTGCGGCGATCGCGCAGACGGCGGTCGGCGGCGCCAGGTAGCGCAGGTTGATGGAGCCCTCGTGGTAGCGGGCCACCACATGGCGCCAACGCCCGTAGTCCTTGTACTGCTTGGCCAGCGCCTTCACCGAAGGCCGCGGCCGGTACTGGACCTTCAGCTCCGGCGAGAACCAGATGAGGCCGCCGGCCTCCCTGATCCGGAAGTTCAGCTCCCAGTCCTGGGCGCGGATGAACTCCTCGTTGTAGCCGCCCTGTTGTTCCAGGGCCTCGCGGCGGAAGACACCCAGATACACGGTTTCGGCGGGCCCAGCCGCGCCTCCGGTGTGGAAGGCCGCGTTGCCCACGCCGATCTTGGAGGTCATCGCGGCGGCGACCGCGTCCTCCCAGGCGTTCTCGCCCTCGGCGTGCATGATGCCGCCGACGTTCTGCGCGCCGGTCTCCTCCAGGAGCCGTACGGCGGTGGCGATGTAGTTCGGCGACAGCATGCCGTGGCCGTCGACGCGTACCACGATCGGGTGGCGGGAGGCCTTGATGGCGGCGTTCAGGGCCGCGGGCGTGCGTCCGGTGGGATTGGGGACCGTGTGGACCCGGGCCCGTTCATTGGACGCGGTCTCGGCCACCAGCTCGGCAGCGATCTCGTCGGTGCGGTCCGTGGACGGGCCGAGCGCGATCACCACCTCCATCTCGCCCGCGTACTCCTGCTCCAGGATGTGACGGACCGAGTTGCGCAGGTGCCGCTCCTCATTGAGGACCGGCATGATCACGGAAACAGCAGGCGTGGCGTTCATCGGTGGTCACGTTACCGCGAACGGGGGACACGGTCGCGCGGCGGCCGGGGCGGTGCCCGGAGTAGCTGATCGTATGGGCCTACGGTGCTCAAGATCCCCCTGTCACCCGCGGAGGTCCCCGTGCCCACGCCGCCCCGTCCGCGCTCCCTACGACCCGGTCAGCCCAGCAACAGACAGCAGGACGAGCGCCCCCGCTGGGGCCTGCGGCTCGCGACCACGCTGTCCGTCCTGGTGCTCGGCGCGGGCGGGGTCGGGCATGCGGTGGTGACCAGCCTGGACAGCGGGATCGGCCGGGTCGACCCGTTCCGGGACATGAAGAACCGGCCGCAGGGCAGCCGCGGCACGAACATCCTGCTCGTCGGCACCGACGGGCGGGACAAGATCACGGCGGAGGAGAAGGAGAAGTACCGGCTCGGCGGGCAGCCCTGCCACTGCACGGACACGATCATGATGGTGCACGTGTCGGCGGAGCGGGACCGGGTCAGCGTGGTGAGCCTGCCGCGCGACTCCTACGCCGAGGTCCCCGAGCACACCGACGAGGCCGGCAAGCACCACGACAAGCACCCCGTGAAGCTGAACGCGGCCTACGCCGAGGGCGGGCCCGCGCTCAGCGTGCGCACCATCGAGAGCGCGACGGGGCTGAAGATCGACCACTACCTGGAGGTCGACTTCACCAGCTTCATGAGGACGGTCGACGTGGTCGGCGGGGTGCAGATCTGCACGACCCGCCCCATGAAGGACTCCTACACCGGCCTCAACCTCACCGCGGGCACCCACCAGCTGAACGGCGGCGAGGCCCTCCAGTACGTGCGCTCCCGGCACACCGACGGCTCCTCCGACCTCGGCCGGATGCAGCGCCAGCAGCGCTTCCTGGCCGCGCTCATCGCGAAGGTCACGGGCAACGGGGTGCTCCTGAACCCGGTGAAGTTCCGCGAGGTCGCCTCGTCCCTGCTCTCCTCGGTACGCGCCGACGAGGGCTTCGGGGTGGAGGAGATGCTGAACTTCACCTCCGCGATGAAGGGGTTCTCGCCCTCCTCCTCGGACTTCACCACCGTGCCGCTCGAACAGCTCGGCATCCAGATCAAGGGCGTCGGCTCGACCGTGAAGTGGGACAAGGCCAAGGCGAAGAAGCTGTTCCAGCTGCTCCGCGACGACAAGCCGCTGGCCCCGCACACGCCACCGCCGAAGCCGGCCTCCAAGGACGCGAAGCCGCCGCACAGGAATCCCGGCTCGATCGTCGAGGTCGACCCCGCGCGGATCAAGGTGCAGGTCTACAACGGGACCCACACCGAGGGGCTCGGCCAGCGCGTCGACGACGCGCTGCAGGCCACCGGCTTCAGGACCACCGGCTTCCCCCGGCCGAGCGCCAACCTGGCCGTGCGCCGCACCCTGATCGAGTACGACCCGCGCTGGGACCGCTCCGCCGGCTCCCTGGCGATCGCCCTCCCGGGCAGCGAGATGCGCCCGGTCAAGGGCCTGGGCGCCACGATGAAGGTGACGGCGGGCGCGGACTTCAAGGACGTCGTCCCGGTACGCGGGGAGGAACAGCCCCGGGGCGACTTCGGAACGGTAACGGGGGACAAGGTGATCTGTCCCTGAGCCTGTGAGGAGGGCTAGTCGTCCAGGCCCTCCGCCGCCCTCTTCTCCCTGAGCTCCATGATCGCGCGGCGTCGCGCGAGGCGGTGGGTGCGGCGGATCTGGGCCTCCTGGTAGCGCCGCTCGTCGCGCTCGGTCTCGGGGACCACCGGCGGCACCGGGCGGGGCTTGCCGTCGGCGTCGACCGCCGCGAAGACGAGGTAGGCGGAGCCCACCTGCTGGGCCGGGGTCGACTCGTTCCAGCGCTCGGCGAGCACCCGCACGCCGACCTCCATCGAGGACCGGCCCGTCCAGTTGACCTGCGCCTTCACATGCACCAGGTCGCCGACCCTGACCGGCATCAGGAACGCCATCTCGTCCATGGAGGCGGTGACGGCCGGGCCGCCCGAGTGGCGTCCGGCCACCGCGCCCGCGGCGTCGTCCACCAGCTTCATGATCACGCCGCCGTGCACCGTGCCGAGGAGGTTGGTGTCATGGGTGGTCATGATGTGGCTCAGGGTGGTTCGGGAGGCCGAGGTCGGCTTGCCCGGAAGATCAGTCATGCATTCACTTTAGGCGGCGACGCGCCGAACCTCTTTGCATCAGCCTTGCAACAGCCCTGCCCCGAATCCCACCCTGCCCTGTCAGCGGCCCGGGGCCGCCGTGCATGCTGGACGGCATGAACGAATGGCCCGACGCCCGCAATGGCAACGCCCGCGGAAACGGCGACGACGCCTACGGCCGCGGCAGCTCCGCCGCGCAGCCCGAGGGCGCGCGCCGGATGCGGCACGTCCAGCGGCCCGCCTCCGTCCCTCCCCCGCAGCGCCCCGTCCCGCAGCAGCAGCCCGCGTACGACGACGGCTACGGGCAGCCGCAGCAGTACGGCCGCAGCGTGCCCGCGCAGGGCTCGTACGACAGCGGGTACAGCGAGGGCCAGGTCTACGGCAGCCCGGCGGGCCGGGGTCCGGCGGGTCCCGGCGGGCCCGGTGGCCCCGAGGGACCCCGGCGCGGCGGCGGGCGCAGGCCCGGGGCGGCGCCGAACTGGCGCAGGCGGATCACGATCGGGGTGCTGTCGCTGGTCGTCGTACTCCTGGTCACCTCGGTCGCCACGTACTTCTGGGCGGACGGCAAGGTGCGCCGCGAGGTCGACCTGTCCAAGGTCATCGACCGGCCCGCCGAGGGCAAGGGCACCAACTACCTGATCGTCGGCTCCGACTCCCGCGACGGCCTGTCCGACGCGGAGAAGAAGAAGCTGCACACCGGCTCGGCCGAGGGCAAGCGGACCGACTCGATGATCCTGCTGCACGTCGGCGACAACGGGAACACGATGGTCTCGCTGCCCCGCGACTCCTGGGTGACGATCCCCAGCTTCAAGGGCTCCAACTCCGGAAAGTCGTTCCCGTCCAAGGGCAAGGACAAGCTGAACGCGGCGTTCTCCATCGACGGCCCCGAACTGCTCGTCCGTACCGTCGAGGCGAATACCGGACTGCGCATCGACCATTACGCGGAGATCGGCTTCGCGGGATTCGCGAACATCGTGGACGCGGTCGGCGGCGTGGAACTCGATATTCCGCAGGACATCAAGGACAAGGACTCCGGCGCGGACTTCAAGAAGGGCAAGCAGACCCTGGACGGGCAGCAGGCCCTGGCGTTCGTCCGCAACCGGCACGGCTATGCCGCCGGTGACCTGGAGCGCACGAAGAACCAGCAGAAGTTCCTGTCCGCGCTCGCCAGCCAGACGGCGACGCCGACGACGATCCTCAACCCGTTCAAGCTGTACCCCGTGATGGGCGCGGGCCTGGACACCCTCATCGTCGACAAGGACATGGGCCTGTTCGACCTGGGCTCCATGTTCTGGGCGATGAAGGGCATCACCGGCGGCGACGGCGTCTCGATGAACATGCCGGTCGCGGGCGACGGTCCGCAGACCTCGCTCCTGTGGGACAAGCCGAAGGTCACCCAGCTGGTGAACGAGCTGAAGAACGACGAGGCGGTCACGGTCAAGTAGCCGCCGAGGCGGACACGGGCTCCTCCTCGGCACTCCCCCAGCTCGCCCTGTCGGGCGGCGCGGCGGTCCTCGGCGCCGGAGCCATCACCCTCGTACGTCGCCGCAAGGCCGCACAGCACTGACACACAGCACAGCACGAAGGAGGGCCCGCATCCGTGTGCCACGGATGCGGGCCCTCCTCAACTCCCTTGCCGCTACGGCAGGTTGCGGGACATCACGATGCGCTGAACCTGATTCGTGCCCTCATAAATCTGGGTGCTTTACAGCTCTTACAGCTCTGACCTGCACAGACACCCTCCATCGAGGGGTCCTCCCCAGGATTCCCCCAGGATGGCCATCGCGTCCTCGCTGCTCAGAGCTGTGCACGATGCCCTGACCGCCTCAGTCGGGCTGCGTGCGCTCTTGACGCGCTAGGCCCGTCACAGCAACGCTCATGCAAGTCGGCGTAAGCCACTCGACACCGGAGGCAGTCATGGCACTACGGTTCATCGGGATTGATCCAGACACCGGGCAGCAGGGTTCCCCCACCGTTTGGGTGGACGAGGAGAAGAGGGAACTCGTGCTCCAGGGCTGGAAGCCAGACGAGAAGTTAGAGGCAGAGTGCGCGGCGTTCGAGGCTCCCGGACATGCACCGGGCATCCCCCCGCACGAGGCCGTGATTCGGATTCCGGCCCGCATGGTGCCGATGCTCAGGGAGGCGTGCGATGTCGCAGAACGAGCCGGGCTTTAACGAGTTGCTGGCCGCAGCCAGGCACTCGGCCGTACACCTGGAGATGCGCGATTCGTACGGCGTGGGCGATGAGGCCGAGGACTTCGAAAACTGGAAGCGCACCGGCAAGCGTGACGTGGACCCCGCCTCTGAGTACTGGACGCCCTGGGTTGAGTTGATTCGGAGCACAGCGGCCCGAGGCGTTGTGGTCCGTCGCGCCCGCATCGTCTCCGAACCGGTCACCGACTACATCCGGTACGAACACGCTGGCACCGTGGTCAACCTCCACGCCGGGGAGCAAGTCCGTTGGTTGCCCAGGCGGCAGGCGTCGGATATCGCCCTGCCCGGTAACGACTGCTGGGTCTTCGACGGCGAGACCGTGCTCTTCAATCACTTCTCAGGTGACGGCAACTGGTCTGAGCCGGGATGGGAGGTGCGCACCGAAGCAGCCGTAGCTCGGCTGGCGTCGACAGCGTTCGAGGCTGTCTGGGAGCGTGGCGTCCCGCACGAGAAGTACTCGGTCTGATCCAGCGAAGCACTGAAGAGCCAACTCATGTCCGTGTCCCCCTCGTCCAGCGCTCAGGCCGCCCGCGAACTCCTTGCCGCTCGCCTCGGGGAGCTGCGCAGAGATGCGGAGTTGACCGGACACGAGCTGGCGCTTCGGTGTGGCTGGAGTCCTGCGAAGTCATCACGCATCGAGCGCGCCAAGACTCCCGCCTCTGACTCCGACATCCGTGCATGGTGCAAAGCCTGCGGCGCAGAAGACCAGACCGCCGACCTCCTCGCAGCGAACCGCCAAGCCGATCAGATGTACGTCCACTGGAAGAAGCTCCACCGGCACGGGATGCGCCGGGCACAGGAGGAAGTCGTCCCGCTGTACGAGGGCACACAGCACTTCCGCGTGTACTGCTCGAACGTGGTTCCCGGGATGCTCCAGACCGAGGCATACGCGTCTGCCCTGCTCTCGACAATCGCCACCTTTCAAGGCACCCCGGATGACTCCACCGAGGCCGCAGCGTCACGCATCGAGCGTTCGCATGTCCTCCATGAAGGCGGCCATCGGTTCGCGTTGCTCATGGAAGAGACCGTGCTGCGCTATCGCATTGGCGATGCCGACACGATGGCTGGCCAACTCGGCTATCTGCTCGCAGTGATGGCGCTGCCGAATGTGAGCCTCGGCGTCATCCCGTTCGCCGCCGAGCGGCGCGTGTGGCCCCTGGAGGCGTTCTACCTGTTCGACGACCAACGGGCGAGTGTCGAACTCCTGACAGCCGCTGTGAACGTGTCGGCTCCGAGTGAGATCAGCGTCTATGCCAAGGCGTTCTCTCAGCTGGCAGAAATGGCCGTCTACGGCTCGGACGCCCGTGCCCTCATCACAGAGGCAATCAGCTCGCTCCAATAATCCGCGTGCAAGCTCATGCAAGAACGTGGACCGGCGGCCTCCCCTCTCCCTACCGTCCTTGACACGGCAGGGTCATCGACGAGGGGAAGCCATGACCAATCCGACCAAGTATCCGCAACCGCCGGTAGAGCTGGCCGGGGCGGTAGAGGCGTATCTGTACGACTGCGAGCCGGACAGCAACTGTGGGGTGTGTACGGCTCTTGTGAGGGAGTTGGACGAGGCTCGGGAGGCAAAGGACTGGGGCAGGGCGTATGACGCTGCCGCAGAGGTCCGTAACCACCCGAGGCACGACACAAAGCCCACTGACGGCGACTGCGTGAAGGCAGGCACCCAGTGGTGAAGATGCAGGAGTGGCGCGGGAGTTGGGACAGAGCCAATGACGCCACAGAAGCACTCAAGGAAGCGTTACAGGTTGTGGGTGCCACAGAGGGGCAGGCAAACCGGCTGCGACCGCTGGTGAGCGGCCGGGGGACACCGTGGGTCGATGTCGGCATGGTCCCTGCACACCTCGCGGAGAGACTCGCCGAAGTACTCCGCGCAAAGGCCAACTGTGGACGATGACATACCCCAGATACCACCATGCGGTATGCCTGGGCACTGTCACCCCGGCTGGCAGGAGCAGGAAGAGGAGCAGGCCGAGAAGGAAGCCGTGGAACACGCATTCGCTCCGGTCGCGCTCCTGGTGCTCGTTGTAGCGGCCCTCGTGGTGGTCGCTCTCTGGGGTCTCGTCATGTGGGTGTTCCACGCCGTCGCCGACATGATCGGCGCCTGACACTCCCGCTCTTTCCATGGTCGCGGCGGCGCGACGTGGCCGGAGCGGACTCTAAACCCCCGTCCGGACAACCGCGAGTAGGGACAGGCCGTGTCCCGATTGAGTTGACGTGCTCAGACTCCCGGCCCGGCCCGCCCCTTAACTGGGGTGCCGCTCCACCGCTCGGAGCGGTGAGGGAAAAGCCCCGCCAGGTGTCCCTCGATGCCTGGCGGGGCCAACCACCATGCTCACAACGACTCACATCATGGCCGTTACACCACTCAGGCGGCGGCCTGGACGTGTCCCCGCCGGTCTAGGCTTAACTCCGCTTCATAGCGGCCCCGTTCGCCTGCCTCTCCCCCGTGGCAGGCGGACGGGGCTTTCATCGTGGTGGGGCTACCGGTGGAGGTTGGCGCGCAGAACGGCGAACGGGTCAGCCAGATCATTTTGGTCACGCTGTGGTCGCGCCGGCCGCTCCGTAGCGTGAGGAGAATTGCCTCTCCGTTTGTCGTCGAGGCTCACCACCTGACCCTGCACGTTGGGCACGTCGACGTTCACCCCCTCATCGCGGGGGCGAACCTCTTGGCGCTCAAGCTGCTCAAGACGTAGCACTATGGCGGGACGGCCGTTGGTCCGCTGTCGTTCCGTGGTCACGTCGTCCATGCCGGACAGCACCGTGTCGAGCTGGGCGGCCGGGATCTTCGAGGCCCGTATGAGATCACCCCGCTTGATGGTCCCTGCCCGTGCGATGACGGCCCGCACCTTGTCGGCCGGGGTGACCTTCCGGGGGTGCCGCTCTTCTGCCGCCGCTACCAACGTCGTCACGGAATGGACGCTGTAGCGCACGAATGACAGGGCTGCCGACAGCATGGCGTGCGTGATCGTGGTGGAGCGTTCCGACGCTGCGAGACAGGCCGCGACCCGCAACGTCTGTTCCTCGGTGCGCTGGACGAACACGGCCAGGTGCTCGGGCAGGCTGGCATTCAGGATGCGCCCGTACCGGCGTACCAGCCTCCACAACGGCTTTGCGTCCGTGCCGAGCGTGAGCGTCCTCGGCCTGGCCGTCGCCCACGTGTACGCCTCTGCAAGGTCATCAACGTCCAGGGTCGGCCATTCATCCGCATCGTCATCGAGCATGGGCACAGCGGACAGAGTGACGGGCAGGAACCGGTTGAACGTGCCCCCAGCCGCCTCCCGCACTGACACGTACTCATTCCAGTCAGACGGGGTTATGTGCCCGTGCATAACCAACCCCGGGCCAGTCACCTCCTGGTGCTCTTCCTTGGTCGTGTTCCGTAGCGTCTTTCCGTCCCACGCGATACGCAGGTTGGGAGTGAAGGAATGATCCCGCCGAGCACGACGCAGAGACTCTGACCACTCCTCCTCAACTACTAAGGTCCGCACGTCTCGGCCGCTTTCCATTTCCTCAGTGGCCTGCTGTTGCAGCCATAGATGGTTCACCATGCTGGCGCCGGACGTGAGTCCCGAGACAGTGTGGGTTTCCAGGAATCGGCCGATTGCAGGACTCATGATGTGCTCGGCCGCACCGTAAGCGATTCCCTTACCAAGTCCCGTCCGGCCGACAAGGGCAGTCCACACAAGGGGAGTTCGGCGGTTCACCCGGACCGTGCCACCGATCGCAGCCGACCACATCGACAGGCAAGCCGCATAAATCCCTACCGGGTCCGTCTCCGCATGGGGGCTGATCTCTTCAACCGCTCGCCCGATCGGCCCGTACAGAATCGGCGTCACGCTGAGATCTCCATGCCAAGAGCCAGTTGCTCATAACCGTCGCGACAGTTCACGCTGCGTGGGACTCCTTATCAGCAGACTCCCGATGCGCCAGCCGGTAAGCGTGTCGTACCTCCATCGACAGGCGCCCCCGAGCCGACACCACATAACCATGATCACGCGCCCATTCCCGGATCACACGATTCTCATCCCGTTCCGTGGCCCCATTCTCATTGCCGGAACGAGCCTTCAAAGCGTCGGCATACTCGCGACCCTTGGCGGGGAAATTCTCCCAAAGCCACGACCTGAACAGAAGATGCGACGCTGTGGCATGCACGTCATGCCCGTTGTGCCTGCACCATTCCTCAAAGTGGGAACGCTCAGCATTGCTGATCTTGGCCACACGCTCACGGTGCCGCTCGTACTGAGCTCGTGCACTCTGCGTGCCGTAAATCAGCTTCCGTCCCTTCGTAGCCGTACGTGAATCTGTGATCCGGGCGCAGTAGTCCTTAAGGTCTGCATCCGTGTCAGCCTCACGCTCATTCTGCTCCGGTACATCGGAAGGCTGTGAGGCTACTTCTACAGGCCGAGAATCGTTCTCTGCGGCATCCAGCCCACCACCCATACCAAAGGCCCGCAGAAGAGCATCAGACGCGACCCTCGCACATGTTCCACAAAGGTCCAGAGTCGGAGAAGTGCCACCATCCACCACGGGAAGCGACATAGCCGTCACAGCCTCTACGTCCACACCCCGAGCCTCATGGGTGTCGCACACCCTCATGTCCACGAAATGTGTCACGGGAACTGATTTAAGCATTCCTGACCATCCTTCATGCCCTACGGAATCGCGAGGAGAATTCACGGCCGACCGGAGCGAAGCTCAAACAATCGACCAACACATTCATAATCTCACGAATTGAATAGAGAAAGAAGGAAGATGAACGAATTGAAGGCGTGACTTCATTCACGAAAAAGAGGTGGGGTAATGTGCATCCTTTTCTCTCGGAACCGCCAGCCGAGGCCGGTCTTTAGGCTATGTACGCATCTGGAATATCGCCAGTCGCATTCCCTTACGCTCGGTTATTGGTATTGAAACGCAAAGAAACGGGACCCTGGAATGGTGATCCAGGGCCCCGAAAGGTATTGCGTCAGTTCTTTACAGGGTCGGCGACGGTAGCGGTAACAATGGCCTTCGGCTCCAGGAGCAGGCCGCCGTAGAGGTGCAGGCCCTTCACGTAGTCGAAGAATCCCTGCGGTTCCCGCGTGGCCTCGGTCTTCACGAGCTGGTCAGCGATAGTCAGGCCGTCCGTGTGACCGGCGACGATGTCGGCACCCTTCGGCATGAGAGTAGTGACAGCGACAGTGAATCCAGCAATGCGGCCAATAATGCCGTTGCGAATGGGATCAGTGGAGCCATAAGCGTCGGCGGCAGTGAAGCGAGGAGAGTGGAGAAGGTACTTCTTGATGCGCGGCGACACGACAAGGTATCGCCCATTGTTGGGGATCAGGTTGTCGTCGAGTTTCTGTGAAAGTTCGAGAATTCCGCCCGTGTAGATCTGCTCCCCGGGGTTCTCAGTCTTATTGAGGGCGAGCGCAGTGGTCTTGTCGACGTCCTTGGACGCGGTGATGAGTCCGGACATGTAGAGGTCGGCTGCTACGGCCAGCTTGCGGCCTTCCTTAGCCGTTGATCCTGCGGCGAGAGATCCGCGCTGCTGGGCAGTAATCACGTCATCGACCTTGAACATCCACGCGTCACTCTGATCAATCGACAGATCCACACTCGATGTGGAGATATCTTCGTCTTTGAGCTTCGTGAAAGGCGTGTACTTCTGAACGGCCGGAGTGGAAACGGTATTAATCTTTACCGTATCGCCGTAGCTCTTGATGTCCCCTTCGTAGTCACGGTTGCTGACGAGACGGGAGGAGAACACAGTGGAGGCGTCGTATCCGAATCGGACGGCCTCGGACCAAATCTTGGGGATAAACGAGTCGGTGCGGGATGTGGTCCAGCTCAAATGAGGCTCCTGGGTTAGTAACGGTTGGGGTTGATGTTAAAGCGAGGCTGTATATCAATGGGGCCACCCTGTCGGCCAAGGCCAATATTTTGTGCGTACATTGGTTCCTTAGGGATTGCGTCGACAATGGATGCAATCAGGTCTGTATTCGGCTGACCGTCAGCATCAAGCAGCTTGGACGTGTCGAGAGCATCCGAAAGGGCGTCCGGAATGGTCACGCCAGCCTGAGCGGCCTGCACCCTCAGTTCAGCACGGGCAAACTTCCCCGCATATTCCTGAGCAAGCTCGGCACGCATAATCTCCAACGGGTCAGAAACGGCCTTTACCGGCGCCTCCGGCACCGTGACAGACTTGCTAACCTCTTGGGTGTCCGAAGGATTTTCAGGCCCCTGCGGGGCAGTCTGAGCTTCCGGGATATTGATGGCCACGTTCGTATCTCCTATCTAGTTGTCGATCGTCCGGTAGGGGGCGAGTTCTCCTCTGTTTGAGAAGCGTCGGTATGAAGCTCGCCACTCTCCTACAGTCTTAGGGCTTTCTATCGGGGAAGAATCAGCCTGCCGAGCTCGCGAGGCAATGAGATCCCCTCGCATTGAGCAGGGGTCGGAGCAGAAAAAGGAGCCGAGTCTGTTCTCATTCTCCCGGTCGCATACAGCACAGAGATTGATCACAAGTGACAGGCCTCCTTGGAGCTGTCGAGATTTTAGGCAAAAAGAAAGGCCATGACGACCGATGGAGATCGTCATGGCCTGCATGAGAGAGAAGGAGAAGGAACTATCTATCTCTCATACTTGGAAGCATGGTCACGGATGAAGGTTCGGGACACTCGGAGGGTGAGACGTGCCTCACAGTCTCAAAATGGTTAGCAACCTCGGGAGATGAAGGGTGTCGCTAAGAACGACGCCCTTGGTACAGGTGAATATCTAGCACGGAGCCCTTTTGGAAACGACACACTGTCGTCCTCAAAGGCTGCTAGGAGTCGCCTCCCGCCTTCGGCCCGGCGACCGTACCAATCAAGGATTCATGCCTTGTAGGTACTGTTTTGGTCTATGTGATCCCTGGGACACATTCAGAGTCACGTTTGAAGGTGTCGGGGGAGAACCAACTGGTAGACCTTGACCCCCTTGCCTCGCTTCCCCGGCAGCTTCTTCTCTCCGGTTGCCTTCAACCATCCGGCCTTCTTGAGCTTGGTTGTGTGCTTGTTGGCTGTCGTGCGTGTGATTCCGCTGTTGTTTGCGACGGTGGTCATGGACGGGTGGGCATTCGCTCCGGTGGCAATGTCTGCATAGGTCGAGATCGTGAACCCAACAAGCTTGATGGTGGACGCAAAGGCGGATGCTCTTAGCTCCCGCTGCCAGTCAGCCACCGACAGCGGGCCTGCGAGTTCCGTGGAGGCGCTGACAGACGGCCGGGGTCCCTCAGGTGCTTTTAGCGGCTGTTCGTCTGCCACGACGGCATATGGCGCTTCCGGCGGGAGATCAGTCTCGTTCGGGTGGGACATTCGCCCCCGGGTCTGAGTACAGAACTCATCACCTGCCCGGCAATGCCACCAGGGGAAAATGGGACCGCCCGGGGAAAGTTTGCGGTCAGCGATTTTCATCGGGCCGTGCTCGCAGGTGGGATGAGTGAAGCTCACGCCACCTCCTGCGCATCAATCCACTTTTCAAGGTCGGCCGGTCGACATCGCAACGCTTGCCCAATCTTGCGAAACGGAATCCCCTCCCGTACATGGTTGGAGTACACCCAGGATTTCGGGCGTACAAGGATCTCGGCCACGTCGTCCACGGTCAGCATCTGTTCCAAGTGTCTGCGACTCCTATCGCTTGTGTCGGTGCGGTCCTGACTTTTCATGCCATGAAAAGTTCACAGGTCAGGGGGCGTCACACTGTGACAGCCGTGCCCGACATTTCTCCGTTTCCGCCTGCTGTCGCTCGGTGAGTGAAGGATGCCCATAAGTCACCCACCATCGTCAACGGTCATCAACTTATCTGCCACGCAGTACCTCATCTCCGATTCTCTTATTGCTCAAATTCCTTCGCGAATGCTTGATATTCAGTTCCCTTCAACTCCTCCACCGTCTTGTCGGTCAGTTCACCCCCCGCCTTGCCAGCCACAGTCGTCAGATAGCCGTCCCTGCGCGCTTGCTTCAAGTGGCCCTTGATCGTCTCCGGACGACGCTCGATGAGTTGCGCCAACCAGCGCACCGGCGCCTGCATCCCCATCTCTGCCATGCCCTGATAGGCGGTTGCCAGGGCAGCCAAGTAGGTGCCTGACACTCCCCCGCGCTTGAGCAACAGACCAGCTGTCTTGCCGAGTCGTTCAAGGACCTCAGTGAGGCCCTGCAACGCCTCCTGTGCTTGCGGTGCACCCTGCTCCGCAATCTTGAGCGCCCCCGCGAGATCGAGGCGGCGCAGAACAGTGGTCGAGATGCCTCTTGCCACGTCGCGCGCCGGTGCTCCTTCTGCCTGCTCGACCGTGATGCGCTGCGGCCCGCCGGTGATTGGACCGACCGGCCACCACATGCGGACCGTCCACGCTCCTTGCTGCTGCGTGACCTCGAACCCAGTTTCATCTGATGCCATACCCCGACCGTACCACCCTGGGTTGTCCACCCTATGTTGACAACCCAGGGTTGCCCGTGTTCAGACTTGAGAGCGGGCAGCCACTCAGGACAGCCCGCGTACCTACTGGAGGGGCGGGCAAGCAGTGGCACGGGCATGGGTGACGAGATCGACGGACGACCCGAAGAAGTGGACGGCCTACTGGTACGACCCCGACGGCAAGCAGCGACAGAAGTCCTTCGAGACCAAGAAGCGCGCCGACGACCATCGCAAGCGGAAGGAGCGAGAGCTCGACGCGGGGACGTACCTGGACGACAAGCTGGGCAAGCAGCCCGTTACTGCGGTCTGGGAGCAGTGGACGAATCAAAGGAAGCTGGAGAACAGCACCAAGAAGCAGTACCGCTCGATCCAGAACACGACCCTCGAACCGTTCTTCAAGGCTCGTTCCATCGTGTCCCTGAAGGTGGCGGACATTGAGCAGTGGCTCTTGTGGATGGAGCAGGACCGCAAGCTGTCCGCCCGAACTCGCCGCCAGCGGTTCTCGTTCTTCTCGGGGATGATGGACTGGGCCGTCGTCAACGAGATCATCGGGCGCAACCCGTGCAAGAAGATCAGGCACGCCGGGAGTCGCGCCAAGGAGATACGCGAGCACAAGAGCAACGCCCGTCGGCTCACGACTCGGGAAGTGCTGGCGATGCTCGATGGGGCGCCCGCCCGGTACCGGGCGATGCTGTGGCTGATGGCGGGATGCGGTCTGCGCCTCGGGGAAGCCATGGCCGTCTCACGGGATCAGATCGACTTCAAGGGCGAAGTCCTGCGCGTTGACTTTCAGATTGCTGAGGACGGCGAAACCGAGTCCGGCAAGAACAGTGCACTACAGCGACGGCACATCAAGGCACGCGATGAGGAAGAGCCGGGGCGGGTGGTGCCGCTCCCTCCGAACGTCGCGTTCGAGCTGCGACGGCACATCAAGAACCACGGCGTGTGGGGGCCGGAGCGGCTGCTGTTCCCCAACGTGACCCGCACCGGGTATCTGTACGCCTCGTACTTCTACCGCCAGATTTGGCTCGTCGCCCTGGCCAAGGGAGGGGTGGCGTACTGCAAGCCGCACTCCATGCGGCACTACTACGGATCACGGCTCCTGTACGCGGGCGTCCCCGAGAACGACGTTGCCGACTGGATGGGCCACAGCAGCACGGATGTGCTGCGCGAGCACTATCACTACATCTTCGAAGGAGCCGAGCAGCGCGGGCGGGCAGCCATCGCGACCATGCTGACGCCAGGTGCGGACGACCCCACCGCGCGAACCGAAGTCGCCTGAGAAGAGCGCACACGAACGGCCCCCGGCATGACGCCGGGGGCCGTGGTGTTTGTGCAGGTCGGAGGCGGTTTCGTGCCCGGCGTCAGCCCAGGATTTCCCCAGCATGACGCCCATGATCGGCCCGAACTGGGCCGGAGCGGGCAGGAAGCCGACCACGGCTCGCAGAGGGCCGGATAGGGCCGGTGACCTGCGAAAACCCCGCTACGGCAGGTTCCTCGACATGACGATCCGCTGCACCTGATTCGTGCCTTCATAAATCTGGGTGATCTTGGCGTCGCGCATCATGCGCTCGACCGGGTAGTCGCGGGTGTAGCCGTAGCCGCCGAGGAGCTGGACGGCGTCGGTGGTGATCTCCATGGCGACGTCGGAGGCGAAGCACTTGGCGGCGGCGCCGAAGAACGTCAGGTCGCTGTCGAGGCGCTCGGACTTGGCGGCGGCCGAGTAGGTGAGCTGGCGGGCGGCCTCCAGCTTCATGGCCATGTCGGCCAGCATGAACTGGATGCCCTGGAAGTCGGCGATCGCCTTGCCGAACTGCTTGCGCTCCTGGACGTAGCCCTTGGCGTAGTCGAGGGCGCCCTGCGCGATGCCGAGGGCCTGGGCCGCGATGGTGATGCGGGTGTGGTCCAGGGTCTTCATGGCGGTCGCGAAGCCCGTGCCCTCCTCGCCGATCATGCGGTCGGCGGGGATGCGGACGTTGTCGAGGTAGACCTCGCGGGTCGGCGAGCCCTTGATGCCGAGCTTCTTCTCGGGGGCGCCGAAGGAGACGCCCTCGTCCGACTTCTCGACGACGAAGGCGCTGATGCCCTTCGAGCGCTTCTCGGGGTCGGTCACGGCCATGACCGTGTAGTACTCGCTCTCGCCGGCGTTGGTGATCCAGCGCTTCACGCCGTTGAGGACCCAGAAGTCACCGTCGCGGACGGCCTTCGTCTTCATGCCCGCCGCATCCGAGCCCGCGTCCGGCTCGGAGAGGCAGTACGAGAACATGCCCTCGCCCTTGGCCAGCGGGCCCAGGTACTTCTTCTTCAGCTCCTCGGAGCCGGAGAGGATCACCGGGAGCGAGCCGAGCTTGTTCACGGCGGGGATGAGGGAGGAGGAGGCGCAGACCCGCGCGACCTCTTCGATCACGATGACGGTCGCGAGCGCGTCGGCGCCGGCGCCGCCGTACTCCTCCGGCACGTGCACGGCGTGCAGGTCGTTGGCTACGAGCGCGTCGAGCGCCTCCCGGGGGAAGCGGGCCTGCTCGTCGACCTCGGCCGCGAACGGGCCGATCTTGGCCTCGGAGAGCGAGCGGATGGCGTCGCGGAGCATGTCGTGCTCCTCGGACGGGCGGTACAGGTCGAACTCCGAGTTGCCAGCCGTTCCGGCCAAGGTCTCTCACTCCCCAAGACGCTAACTACCGTTAAGTAACCTAATTTTAGGGGGCCGGACCGCCGCAGGCATACGTGAGCTTGGCGACAGCCCGAAAAGGGGGCCTGCCCGGGGCCCGACTATGCTCGGGCAGCGCGTTCGTCGCCCGTACGCCGCCCGCCTCCCGAGCCCGCACTTCCAGGAGCACCGCATGGCCCTCAAGATCACCGTGATCGGCACCGGATATCTCGGAGCCACCCATGCCGCGGCCATGGCGGAGCTGGGGTTCGAGGTGCTCGGCCTGGACGTGGTCCCCGAGAAGATCGAGCTGCTGGGCCAGGGGCGCGTCCCCATGTACGAGCCCGGCCTCGAAGAGCTGCTGCGCAAGCACGTCGCGGGGATCGAGGGGGCGACCGGGCGGCTGCGGTTCACCACCTCCTGGGAGGAAGTGGGGGCGTTCGGCGATGTGCACTTCGTCTGCGTGAACACCCCGCAGAAGCACGGCGAGTACGCCTGTGACATGAGCTTCGTGGACTCCGCCTTCGGCTCGCTCGCCCCGCACCTGCGGGACGGGGCGCTGGTCGTGGGCAAGTCGACGGTGCCGGTCGGCTCGGCGGCCCGGCTCGCGGCGGCGCTGCCCGAGGGCGTGGAGCTGGCGTGGAACCCGGAGTTCCTGCGCGAGGGCTTCGCCGTCGACGACACCCTGCACCCGGACCGGATCGTGGTCGGCGTGGAGAGCGAGCGCGCCGAGAAGCTGCTCCGCGAGGTGTACGCGGGCCCCATCGGCGAGGGCTCTCCGTTCGTGGTGACCGACTTCCCGACTGCCGAGCTGGTCAAGACCGCCGCGAACTCCTTCCTCGCCACCAAGATCTCGTTCATCAACGCCATGGCCGAGGTCTGCGAGGCCGCCGACGGCGACGTGGTGAAGCTGGCCGAGGCCATCGGCCACGACGAGCGCATCGGAAAGAAGTTCCTGCGGGCCGGCATCGGCTTCGGCGGCGGCTGCCTGCCCAAGGACATCCGGGCGTTCATGGCGCGGGCCGGCGAGCTCGGCGCCGACCAGGCGCTGACCTTCCTGCGCGAGGTCGACTCGGTCAACATGCGCCGCCGCGGCCACATGGTGGAGCTGGCCCGCGAGGCGGTGGGCGGCGAGACCTTCCTCGGCAAGCGGGTCGCGGTCCTCGGCGCCACCTTCAAGCCCGACTCCGACGACGTACGGGACTCCCCCGCGCTGAACGTCGCCGGGCAGATCCACCTCCAGGGCGGCCAGGTCACGGTGTACGACCCGAAGGGCATGGCCAACGCCCGCCGCCTCTTCCCGACGCTCGGCTACGCCGACTCGGCGTACGACGCGGTGCGCGGCGCCGATGTCGTCCTGCACCTGACCGAGTGGCGCGAGTTCCGCGACCTCGACCCGGCCGAGCTCGCGAAGGCCACCTCCAGCCGGATCATCCTGGACGGGCGCAACGCGCTGGACCCGGCGAAGTGGCGCGAGGCGGGCTGGACGTACCGCGCGATGGGACGTCCGCGCGCCTGACGGCCCGTGCGGTCAGGGCCCCGCTCAGGGCCCGTCGAGGTCCTCGATCGTGGCCTTCGACGGGGTCCTGCGCGGCGCCGTGGCGCGGGCCGTGAACTCCACATCGCGGACGACCCGGGCGAAGTTCTCCCAGGTCAGCGCCCCGATTTCGGGTTCGGTCCAGCCCCGTCCGAGGAGTTCGGCGATCAGCGTCGGATAGCAGGAGGCGTCTTCGAGGCCGGGGATCCGCGGGGCGCCCCTGACCAGCCCGAACGTTCCCGCAAGCCCCACGTGGGAGGGCCCGGCCACATCCCGCACCCGCTCGATGTGATCGGCCACATCGCGTACGGAGACGGCCCGGCCGCCCTGCTCGATCTGCTCGGGGTCGAAGCTCACCAGGCAGACCCCGCCGCTCATGCCCAGCTCGGCGAGCAGCTCGTCGGAGGCGTTCAGCGGGTGCTTGGTGAGGGAGGCCGCCGCCGAGCGCGAGAGCAGCGCCGGGGCCTTGGAGTTGTCGATGATGCGGCGCCAGGTGCCCGGTTCCGCGCCCGAGAGGTCGAGCAGCATCCCGAGCCGGTTCGCCTCGCGCACCACTTCCAGGCCGAAGCGGGTGAGCCCCGGCTCGGTCCAGCGGGTGCCCGGGCCCAGCGCGAGGACCCGCACACCGAGGAGGTGGTACGCCCGCAGCGTGCCCAGCGAGTCGCCGAGCGCGTGCGCGGCCACGGGGCCGAGGAACGAGGCGATGCGGCCGCAGTTGCGGGCGTCCGCGAGGTCCCCGCCGCTCAGGGCGAGCCGCAGCCACTCCGGGTACGAGGCGATCAGCGAGCGGATCCGGTCGAGCCGGTCCAGGGTGACGCCTGCCGGGTCCGGACAGTCGGCGTCCGCGGTCAGCGCCCAGAACTGCGCGCCCACCCCGCCGGCCCGCAGCCGCGGGATGTCCGTGTCGAGCCCGCTCTCGCCGACCTCCAGGTCGTGCCAGGGGATCTGCCCGAGGGCCTTCGCCAGGGTGTTGTGCCCGTCCGCCACGGGGTAGGCGGCGAGCAGGTTCCGGGCCCGGGCGAGGCAGTCGTCGCCGTATTCCGGTACGTATACGGGGGCGGGGGGTCCGGGGGGTCCGGGGTTCGGCTCGAACTCGCCGACGGCCGAGGTGTCCTCGGGGGCGTCCTGCAGATCTGCCATGACGTGCTCCCGGCGGGTCGGCGGTGGCGGCAGTACGGCCACGGTGCCATGCGGGGGCGGCGGGGTCGCGGCGGATGGGCCGTTCGGGGGCCCCTTCCCCCACCCCGCCCCTTCCCGAGACCCGCCGGGGGTTGGAGTAAGAGGGAGGCCGGTCTCCTGGGGCTCCGCCCCAGACCCCGTTCGCGCCTTAAGGGCGCTCGTCCTCAAACGCCGGACAGGCTAAAGATGCCTGCGCTGGCCAGCACCGACGCTGTTAGGGGCGCGAGGAACTGCGCGACCAGCAACCACGGCCCGCGGCCGGTCGACGGCCTGCTCAGCCCCTCCGGCGTTTGAGGAGCGGGGGTCCGGGGGCGGCGCCCCCGGAAGGTGGCCCGGGTCAGGCGTCCAGGTCTGCTCGCACCGCGTTCGAGGGGCCACGCCGAGCGCGCAGCTCCCTGGAAACGGACTCCGCGTCGCGCAGCACCCGCACCGCATTCGACCACGTCAGCTTCGCCAGGTCCGCCGAGGACCAGCCCCGGGACAGCAGCTCGGCCACCAGGTTCGGGTACCCCGAGACGTCGTCCAGGCCCGCCGGCGTGAACGCCGTACCGTCGAAGTCGCCGCCGATCCCGATGTGGTCGACCCCGGCGACCTCCCGCATGTGGTCCAGGTGGTCCGCCACCGTCGCGGCCGTCGCGATGGGCCTGGGGTTCGTCGCCTCGAACGCCTCGTGGAGCTTCATCGCCTCCGGCGAGGTGTCCAGGTGGTGGTGTCCGTGCGCCCGCAGGTTCTCGTCCGCCGCCTGGGTCCAGGCCACCGCCGCCGGCAGGATGAACTTCGGGACGAAGGTCGCCATCGCCACCCCGCCATTGCCCGGCAGCTGGGCCAGTACGTCGTCCGGGATGTTGCGCGGGTGGTCGCAGATCGCCCGGGAGGAGGAGTGGGAGAAGATCACCGGGGCGGTAGTGGTCGACAGTGCGTCCCGCATCGTCGTCGCTGCCACGTGCGACAGGTCCACCAGCATGCCCATGCGGTTCATCTCGCGTACGACCTCGTGGCCGAACGGCGAAAGACCCCCCACCCCCGGCTCGTCCGTCGCCGAGTCCGCCCACGGCAGGTTGTCGTTGTGGGTCAGGGTCATGTACCGGACGCCCAGCGCGTACAACGCCCTCAGCGTGGCAAGGGAGTTGTTGATCGAGTGGCCGCCCTCGGCGCCCTTCAGGGAGGCGATGCGGCCCTCGGCGCGGGCCGCCTCCATGTCGTCCGCGGTGAGCGCGGGCGCCAGGTCGCCGGGGTAGCGGGCCAGCATCTGGTCGACGCAGTCGATCTGCTCCAGGGTCGCGCTGACCGCCTCGTCGCCCGCCAGGTCGGTACGGACGTACACGGACCAGAACTGCGCGCCGACCCCGCCCGCCCGCAGCCGCTTGAGGTCGGTGTGGGTGCGGCCGGTCAGGTCGGTCGCGAGGTCGCAGCGTTCGAGGTCGTAACGTGCCTTGGCGCGCAGCGCCCAGGGCAGGTCGTTGTGGCCGTCGACGACGGGGTGGCGGGAGAGCAGGGCGCGGGCTTCGTCGAGATGCGTCATGGGACTCACTTTCCGAATCCGAAGGCGCCCGAACCCTCGACCTTCGCCCGCAGCCGCTTGCCCTTCTCGGTGGCCTGGTCGTTGAGCTCCTGCTGGAACTCCCGCATGCGGGCGAGGAGTTCGGCGTCGTGCACCGCCAGGATGCGCGCCGCCAGCAGGCCCGCGTTGCGCGCGCCGCCGACCGAGACGGTGGCGACCGGCACCCCGGCCGGCATCTGCACGATGGACAGCAGCGAGTCCATGCCGTCCAGGTACTTGAGCGGGACCGGGACGCCGATGACCGGCAGCGGGGTGACCGAGGCCAGCATGCCGGGCAGGTGGGCGGCGCCGCCCGCGCCCGCGATGACCGCCTTCAGGCCGCGGTCCGCCGCGTGCTCGCCGTACGCGATCATCTCGTGCGGCATCCGGTGCGCGGAGACGACGTCGACCTCGTACCGGATCTCGAACTCGTCGAGGGCCTTGGCGGCGGCCTCCATGACCGGCCAGTCGGAGTCCGAGCCCATGACGATGCCGACGACGGGACCAGTGGTGGAGCTCATTCGGTGATCGTTCCTCTGAGGTAGTCGGCTGCGTGGCGGGCCCGCTCGCGGACGTCCGCGAGGTCGTCGCCGTAGGTGTTGACGTGGCCCACCTTGCGGCCGGGCTTCACGTCCTTTCCATACATGTGGATCTTGAGCTGCGGGTCCCGGGCCATGCAGTGCAGGTACGCGTAGTACATGTCCGGGTAGTCGCCGCCGAGCACGTTGCACATCACGGTCCACTTCGACCGCGGGCGCGGGTCGCCCAGGGGGAGGTCGAGGACGGCGCGGACGTGGTTGGCGAACTGCGAGGTGATCGCGCCGTCCTGGGTCCAGTGGCCGGAGTTGTGCGGGCGCATCGCGAGCTCGTTGACCAGGATGCGGCCGTCGCGGGTCTCGAAGAGCTCGACCGCGAGGTGGCCGACCACGCCCAGCTCCTTGGCGATCCGCAGCGCGAGTTCCTGCGCCTCGCCCGCCAGCGCGTCGTCGAGGTCGGGCGCGGGGGCGATCACCGTGTCGCAGACCCCGTCCACCTGGATCGACTCGACCACGGGGTAGGCCACGGCCTGGTCGCTGGGGGACCGTACGACGTTGGCCGCCAGCTCCCGTACGAAGTCGACCTTCTCCTCGGCGAGGACGTCGACGCCCGCCTTGAAGGCGTCGGCCGCGTCCGCCTCGGAGCGTACGAACCACACGCCCTTGCCGTCGTAGCCGCCCACCACCGTCTTGAGGATGACGGGGTAGCCCTCGCCCTCGGCTGCGAACGCGCTCACGTCCGCCGGGTCGGCCACGACGCGGTGGCGGGGGCAGGGCGCGCCGATCTCGCTGAGCCGGGCGCGCATCACCCCCTTGTCGTGGGCGTGCACCAACGCGTCGGGCCCCGGCCGGACGACGATGCCGTCCGCTTCCAGGGCCCGCAGGTGTTCGGTCGGAACGTGTTCGTGATCGAAAGTGATCACGTCACAGCCGCGCGCGAAGTCACGCAGCGTGTCCAGGTCGCGATAGTCGCCGATGACGACGTCGCTCACCACCTGGGCCGCCGAGTCCTGCGGGGTGTCACTGAGGAGCTTGAATCTGATGCCGAGGGGGATGCCCGCCTCGTGGGTCATGCGGGCGAGCTGACCGCCGCCGACCATGCCGACTACCGGGAACGTCACACCTCCAGGGTATCCGCCGCCTCCGCGGGCCCTCCATGGCCCGGTTGCGCCCGGGGCAATACGGACGCCCGGGGGCGTCGCGCGGAGGGGGTGGTTAGCATGGGCGGGTTGACTGGCACGAAAAGCACACCTACTCGGACGGGGCTGGGCGATCACCATGAGTGCACAGGGCGCGTCGCCATCGCGACTGCGACTGCTCGTCCGGGAGGTCGCCAAGTTCGGAGCCGTCGGCGGGCTCGGGGTACTCGTGAACATGGGCGCCTTCAACCTGCTGCGGCACACGACCGAGCTCCAGGTCGTGCGGGCCAGCCTGCTGGCCACCGCGATCGCGGTCGCCTTCAACTACCTGGGCTTCCGCTACTTCACCTACCGGGACCGCGAGAAGAGCGGCCGGGCCCGTGAGCTCACCCTGTTCCTGCTGTTCAGCGTGGTCGGCGCGGTGATCGAGAACGGGATTCTGTACGCGGCGACGTACGGCTTCGGCTGGAACAGCCCGTGGCAGAACAACTTCTTCAAGTTCGCCGGCATCGGCATCGGCACGCTGTTCCGGTTCTGGTCCTACCGCACCTGGGTCTTCCGCGCACTGCCCGCCCGGGAGGCCGTGCAGACGGCGGAATCGTTTCTCGACGACCCCCGGCCCGCCGTCCCCGCCAAGCGCTGACCGCGTGCGCTGAGCCACCAGGGCGGGTCAGCGGATCGTTTCCGTACGCTCCGGCTCCCGGCGCCCCCGCGCCTCCCTGCTGAGGAACAGTGCGAACACCGCCGGCTGCTGCTGGAGCATTTCGAGCCGGCCGCCGTCGGCCTCCGCGAGGTCGCGGGCGACGGCGAGGCCGATGCCCGTGGAGTTGCGGCCGCTGATGGTCCGCTCGAAGATCCGCGCACCGAGGTCGGGACGCACGCCCGGGCCCTCGTCGGTGACCTCCACCACGGCCTGGTTCCCGGTGACGCGGGTGCGTACCGCGACCGTGCCGCCGCCGTGCATCAGCGAGTTCTCGATCAGCGCCGCCAGCACCTGGGCGACGGCGCCCGGCGTTCCGACCGCCTTCAGACCCGTCTTCCCCGAGCGCACGATCGCGCGGCCCGCGCTGCGGTAGGCCGGGCGCCACTCCTCCAGCTGCTGCTTGACGACCTCGTCCAGGGAGAAGACCACGGCCGAACCGGTGCGCGGATCGCGGTTGTTGGTGAGGAGGCGCTCCACGACGTCGGTGAGCCGCTCGACCTGGGTGAGCGCGATCGTCGCCTCTTCCTTGACCGTGTCGAGGTCGTCGGTGAGGGCGATCTCCTCCAGGCGCATGGACAGCGCGGTCAGCGGCGTACGCAGCTGGTGCGAGGCGTCCGCGGCGAGGCGGCGCTCCGCGGTGAGCATCCGGCCGATCCGGTCGGCCGAGGAGTCGAGCACATCGGCGACCCGGTCGAGCTCGGGCACCCCGTACCGCTTGTGGCGCGGGCGCGGGTCGCCCGAGCCGAGCCGCTCGGCGGTCTCGGCGAGGTCGGTGAGCGGGGAGGCCAGCTTGTTGGCCTGGCGTACGGCCAGGAGCACCGCGGACACGATGGCGAGCAGGGCCACCGCGCCGATGATCAGCAGCGTGCGCCCGACCTCCTTCGTGACCGTGGAGCGGGACTCCTCGACCAGGACGGACTCGCCGCGCTCGCCCACGGCGGTGCCCTTGATGACGGTGCCCTCGGGCTTCTGGCCGATCTCCATCACCGGGCGGCCCGGGATCTCGATGCGGGCGTAGCGCTTGGGGTCGATCTGTTCGTCCAGGACCTGCGCGTTGATCGTCTCGTTCGCCAGGGTGCGGCTGTCGACGACGGAGACCAGCCTCAGCGCCTCGGAATTGACGCTCTCCTGGGCGCTGCTGCTGATGGTCCGTGTCTCGACGATGACGAGGGAGACGCCGAAGACCGCGATCACCACGAGAACGACCGCGAGTGTGGAGTTGATCAGTCGACGGCGCATGTGCGGAGGTGCTCTAGCTCTTCTCGAAGCGGAAGCCGACTCCGCGGACGGTGGCGATGTAGCGCGGGTTGGCCGCGTCGTCGCCGAGCTTCTTGCGCAGCCACGAGATGTGCATGTCGAGCGTCTTGGTCGAGGACCACCACGTGGTGTCCCAGACCTCGCGCATGAGCTGGTCGCGGGTCACGACCCGGCCGGCGTCCCGCACCAGGACCCTGAGCAGGTCGAACTCCTTGGCGGTGAGCTGGAGCTCCTCGTCGCCCATCCAGGCGCGGTGCGACTCGACGTCGATCCGCACCCCGTGGGTGGCGGGCTGGGGCACCGGCTCGGTGGCGCCGCGGCGCAGCAGCGCCCGGACCCTCGCGAGCAGTTCGGCCAGGCGGAAGGGCTTGGTCACGTAGTCATCGGCGCCGGCGTCGAGGCCGACCACGGTGTCCACCTCGTCGGCGCGGGCGGTGAGCACGAGGATGGGGACGGTGTGTCCCTCGGAGCGCAGCCTCCGGGCGACTTCGAGGCCGTCCATGCCGGGAAGCCCCAGGTCGAGCACGACCAGGTCGGCGCCCCCCTGCAGTCCGGCGTCGAGGGCGGTCGGGCCGTCCTCGCGCACCTCGACCTCGTAACCCTCCCTGCGCAGGGCGCGGGCCAGTGGCTCCGAGATGGACGCGTCGTCCTCGGCGAGCAGTACACGGGTCATGGAGGTGATGGTAGTCCGCGGCGGCGACAATGCGTCAGGTGATCCACCCACCCTGCGGGTCTACGAAGCGATCTTGTTTAACACCTTCGAATCACGGTCAGTGGTTCCAGGGATGCCTGTGATCCATCTCTCAAGTCCTTCCATATGCCGCAGTTGGGTGACGTATGGTGTGCCAACGCCTATAGCACTACACGGGGACCTTTGGCTTGCTTGGCGCGCCAAGGGTCTCTTTTCTGCACAGGACCGGCTTCGCCAGTCTTGAGATCAGTGAATGACCTACGGGCCGGGCCCCAGCGCGAAGAAGCGCAAGGGGTGTGGATCCCGGTGTGGCCTGTCCTTCCCGCGCTCCCCCACGGAGCCGGACCCCAAAGGCGTTGGGGGGACAGTCTCCATGCCGGTGCCGGCCCTCCCCCACCGGGCGCGACTCAACGCTCACGAAGCGCGCGTCCCGAGCAAGCAAGGATCGACCATGGCGTCCAGCCTGACGAAGGACTCCGCCAGCACCACTGGCACCGAGAAGACCTTCCTCGGCCACCCCCGCGGCCTGGCCAACCTCTTCATGACGGAGATGTGGGAGCGCTACAGCTTCTACGGCATGCGGGCTCTGCTCGTGCTCTACCTGGTCGCCCCGGCGTCCAACGGCGGGCTCGGGTTCAACATGGCCACGGCCACCGCGATCTACTCCGTGTACAACGCGATGGTGTACCTGCTCGCCCTGCCGGGCGGCTGGCTCGCCGACCGCGCCTGGGGTGCCCGCAAGACGGTCGCCGTCGGCGGCACGATCATCATGATCGGCCACTTCCTCCTGGCCGTGCCGGTCGAGATCTCGTTCTTCATCGGGCTCGCGGCCATCGCGATCGGCTCGGGTCTCCTCAAGGCCAACATCTCCACGATGGTCGGCCACCTGTACCCGGACAAGAACGACCCGCGTCGCGACGGTGGCTTCACGGTCTTCTACATGGGCATCAACCTCGGTGCCTTCGCCGCCCCGCTGACCATCGGCACCGTCGGCCAGAACGTCAACTGGCACTTGGGCTTCGCCTTCGCCGGTGTGGGTATGGCGCTTGGTCTGCTGTTCTTCTTCCTCGGTACGCGCCACTTGTCGGCGGAGAGCGACGTCGTCCCGACGCCGATGTCCGAGACCGAGCGCGCCTCGATCATCAAGAAGGTCCTGCTGTGGCTGGCCGTCGCGGTCGTCGCCTACGGCGCCCTCGCCCTCTCGGGTCACTTCACCGTCGACTGGGCCATCTGGCCGCTGACCATCGCCGGCCTCGTCATCCCGGCCTGGTACCTGCTGCGCATCAAGCGTGACAAGGACCTCGACGAGGTCTCGCAGTCCCGGATGTCGGCGTACGTCTGGTTCTTCGTCGCCGCGGCCGTCTTCTGGGGCATCTACGACCAGACCGGCTCGACGCTGAGCGTGTTCGCGCAGGACAAGACCGCGAACAACCTGTTCGGCCTGAACTTCCCGTCCAGCTGGTTCCAGTCCCTGAACCCGCTGTACGTGATGGCCCTGGCCCCGGTCTTCGCCTGGCTCTGGGTGTACCTGAGCAAGCGCAGCAAGGAGCCGAGCACGCTGTCGAAGTTCGCCTTCGGCCTCACGCTCATCGGCGCCTCGTTCTTCGTGATGATGCTGGCCCAGGCCGCCGCGTCCGGCGACGTCAAGGTCACCCCGCTGTGGCTGTGCAGCGTCTACCTGATCCAGACCATCGGTGAGCTGACGCTCTCCCCGGTCGGGCTCTCGCTGACCACCAAGCTGGCGCCGCAGAAGTACGCCTCCCAGATGATGGGTGTCTGGTTCCTGGCCGTCACGGCCGGCGACTCGGTCATCGCGCTGCTCCAGCTGGTCGGTGCCCCGACCGACTCGACGTACTGGTTCGCCAGCCAGGGCGGGCTCGCCGTCCTCGCGGGTGTCGCGATCTTCATGTTCCGCAAGAAGGTCAAGCCGCTCATGGGTGGCGTGCACTAAGCACCGCCTACGCAGACGGAGAGCCGCCGCACCACGAAGGTGCGGCGGCTCTTCGCGTTCCCGGGGTACGTCAGCGCGTGCCGCGCAGGCGCCGCCACGGGGTGAAGGTGAAGATCGCGCCGCCGAGCAGCAGGACCGTGCCCGCGACCAGGCCGAGCGCGCGCAGGGCGCCCGTGTCGCTCGCGCCGGTCTGGGCCAGGCCGCCGGACGTCGAGGAGCCGGTGGCCCCCGTCGTACCCGCCGTACCCGCGGTGCCCGACGTGCCCGCGGAGCCGCTGCCGCCGGCCGCGCCGCCGGGCTGGGCCGCCGTGTCGAGCTCCAAGGAGACCGGCGCCGAGCCGGAGACCTTGCACGGGATGTGGATCGGCGAGCCGCCCAGGGTGACGTCGATGGACAGGTCGCCCGGGCTGAGCGTGGACTTGCCGGAGGCGCCCGGCTTGTAGGTGCCCGTCATGTCGGTGAGGCTCACCGGGGCGCCCGACTTGATCGGGTCGGGGTTGGCGGGGCCGGTGACGGCCACCGAGCCCTTGTCGGCGCCGCCGACGGCGACCTGCATGGACGGCTTGAGCGCGCCCGCCGGAAGGTCCGCCGGGCTGTTCATGACGCCCTTGGCGGTCTTGACGGTGAGGTCGTAACTCCCGCCGTTCTTCTTGGCGTTGACGGTCACCTTGGACTGGATGCCGGCAGGGCCCGGCGACGTGCAGGCGAAGTTGACGGCGACTTCCTTGCCGGGGAAGTCGGTCTGGCCACCGCTGCCGCCGGTGGTTCCGGCGGCCGTCGAGCCGCCGGAGGCCGAGCCGCCGGTCGCGGTGCCGCCGCTGGTCGTGCCGCCAGTGGTGCCGCCCGAGGTCGTCGTGCCGCCGGTGGTGGACCCGCCGGTCGTGCCCCCGGAGGCCGTCGTGCCGCCCGACGTGGAGCCGCCGGTGGCGCCTCCGGACGTGGTGCCGCCAGAGGTCCCCCCTGACGTACCGCCGGTCGTGCCTCCCGCGTCCGTCACCTTGATCGTCGCGCCGACCCCGACCGCCGCCTTCGGCGTGCACTTGGTGTCCGTCGACATGATCTGGTTGACGTTGATGTTGTACGCGTCCGGCGTCAGGGTGACGTCGCCCGCCTTGGTCAGCTTCAGCTTGGCCGTCATGTCCGACAGGATCATCGGGCTGTTCTTGGGGATCGGCGGGTTCTGCCGGGGGCCCTTCATGGGGATGTCGGCGCTCTGCGCGCCGCCCGCCTTGAGGGTGCCGGTCGGCAGGACGACGTCCTTGTTGAGGTCGAGGACGTTGGGGTTGTTGGACGCGGCCTGGGTGAACTTCCAGACGACGTCCACCACATCGCCCACCTTGGCCGTGGCGGGCGCGGTGATCTGCACCTTCGTCGTCCCCTCGACCGGCGGCAGACCGGAGACGGACGGCGGTATGCACTCGGTGGCGTACGAGACTTCGGCTGCTTGTGCGGGACCTGCGGCCAGCATGATCCCCGCGCCGCCGAGCATCAGCGCGAGACCGGCCGCGCTCATCCTCCGTTGCGTGGTCACGGATTTCCCTTCGTCGTGGGACGTCATGAACGGTTGGGGTGGTTCTCGGTCGGTGCGGAGTCGGGGGTGAACCACGGCAGCGCGGCCGTGGTCCTGTTCGCAGGGCCCTGGCCCGGCTCGGCGGGCGGCTTCTTCCGCTCGCCCGGCTGCGGGCCCGGCTTCGGGAGCCGTACCGTCACGTCGGGCAGCCGTACGCCGCGGTGCCGGGCCGGGCCCGCCCGCTTCGGCTCGCGCGGGCGCAGCCGGTCGACCACGGCCATGCCGATGCGGAAAACCGCGGCGGGCACCACCAGGCAGAGCAGCACCCAGAAGAAGGTCACGCCCCAGGGGCGGTCCACTCCCCAGGGCTCGGTGGCGAGCAGCTTCTTCGCGTACTGGAGCGAGACCTGGTAGTCGCCGTGGGCGCCGGCCGACAGCTCGAAGTCGAGCTTGACCTCGGCCTTCTGGCCGGGCTGGATGGTGCCCTTCCACTGCCGGTCCTCCCACTGCGGCGCGAACACGCCGTGGGAGGTGCCGAGCTGGAAGACGGGGTCCTTGACGGGGGCCGAGCCCAGGTTGCCGACGGTGAAGACCAGGGTGCGGCTCGGCGGCGCGCCGAACCAGGTCAGCAGGGAGCTGCTGCCGTCGAGGCGTGGCTCGGCGAGGACGGCGAGCTTCCCGTCGCCGGTCGCGGTCGGCAGCGGCGCCACCGGATGCCCGGTGATCTTCAACTCGGTGTCCACGACGGCCTGTTCACCCTGCACGGTCGCCACGTGCACGACGCACGGGCACGGCTTGGGCGGCGGCGCGGCGGGGAGCACTTTGCTGAAGGAGCCCTTGGCGTCGGTGGTGACGGCCTGCCCGTCGGCGTTGGAGCAGGAGTTGGTGCCGCCGATGACGCCGTTGTCGGGATCGGACTGCCCGCAGACGAGCAGCATGAGCAGCGCATTGGATCGCCAGCCCTGGCCGGTGACGGTGACATCGGCCCCCTTGGCGGCCTCGGCCCCGGAGAGCGCGACGCTGGGCTTGCCGTCATCGGCGTACGAGGACCCGGCCGTCGGCAGCGCGAAGAGGCCGAGCAGCAGCAGGACGAGGGCCGGGCCCCTCAGGCGTGGCTTCACTGACGAGCTCCTGTCTGCACCAACTCGGCTTCCAGTACGGGTAGTTCATCGATCTCGGCGGCACCTCGCCCGCGCCGCCGTACGAACCGGAGGACTCCCGCCGCGCCCCCGATCAGCACCAGGCCCGCCCCGCCGGCCGCGGCCCACGGCACGAAGGCGGCGCTCGCCTCGGCGGTGGAGTGCGCGCCGTCGTCCGCGGTGACGTCGAGGCGGACGGTGACCCGGTCGAGGGCGGGCGGGTGCGCCCAGGGTTCGGTCAGCTCGACGCGCTGACCGGGCAGGAGCTCGACCGGCAGGGTCCGCGCCGGGCGGTCGAGGGCGCGCCCGAACACCCCGTCGGCGCGCAGCGCGAGGCGCGGGGCCAGGGCGGTGTTGCCCCGGTTGACCAGGACGTAGCGGATGAGGCCATGGGCCTTGTCGACGCGTACGGACTCCACGGTCAGGGCACTCAACGTCGGCCCCGCCACCCGGAGTTGGAGGCGTACTCCGACCTCGCGGCCGCCCTCGGTGGCGACCAGTGCCGCGGGGTGGTCGCCGGGCTGCGCACCCGCCGGGACGGTGACCGCGAAGGGCACGTCGGCGCGGGTGTGCGGCGGGATCCTCACCTCGGGCGCGGCAAGGGCGATCCAGGGGTCGGGCGCCGGGCGCACGGCGAAGGCCCCGTTCGCGGTGTTGTACGCGGCGGCTCCGCGCAGCTTCAGCGTCAGGGGGGCACCGGTCGGGTTGCTCAGCGAGACCTTGTCCTCCAGGACCGTGCCGGGTGCGCCCTCCAGATAGAAGTAGGGCCTCCCGTCGGCGCTCGGGCGGGTCCCGCCGCCGGATGCGGGCGCGGCGGTCCAGTCCTCGCTCGCTGCCGGTGCGCCGTGCGCGGCGGGCGCCGAGAGCGCGCACAGCAGCAGGGCCGCGGCCGACAGGGCCAGGCGGATCGGACGCATCGGCGGCTCCTCGGGTGCGAGGGAGTTCCCCTGGTCGGGGCGTACGGGAGCGGAGATCAGGCCCGCCGGCCCCGACGGGTCAGCCACAGCACTCCGGCCGCGCCGACCAGGACCACGGTGCCGCCGAGGGTGCCGAGCGCCACGGCCGAGTCGAGGGGGCCGGTCTTGGGCAGGGCGGCGGGGGCCGGGGTGCCGCCCGAATCGCCGCCGGTGCCGCCCGAGCCGGCGGCTCCGGCGACGTCGAGTTCCAGGGAGGGGCCGGGGCTGTTGCTCGCGGTGCAGGTCGTGGTGGTGCCGAGCGCCTTGATGGTGAGGACGCCCGCGGTGAAGGTGACCTTGCCGTTGGCCTTGGGGACGTAGGTACCCGACAAGTCACTGATCTTGATGGGCGTATTGGCCGGTATCTCCGCGGAGTTGGCGGGACCCTTGACCGCGACGGTGCCCTTGTCGGCGCCGCCGAGGTTGATCACCGCGCTCGGGTTCATCGCGCCCGCGCCGAGTGCGACCGGGCTGGAGGAGACGCCCTTCTGGAAGGTCATGGTCACGTTGTAGGAACTGCCGCTCTTGACCGCCTTGATGTCGATGGGCGACACCGCGCTCTTGGCGCCGATCGGCGTCTGGCAGTTGTAGTTGACGTCCACGACGGAGGCCTGGGCCGCCGGTGCGGTGATCAGCACCACCGAGCCCGCGACCGCCGCCGCCAGCGCGAGAGCTGTCCTCTTCTGGTACGACACCTCTGGTTCCCCTCATACCGGTTCTGCCGGAGGCCGCCAAGTTACTGACGGCACATCAGATTGGGCGCTCAAGGTACGCCGGGGACCTTGTCGAGGGAAGACAAAGAACAGGGTGGGATCGAGGTGCGGGCATGCCTGTGGACCGACGGTCCGAACCGCCGGTAACCGTGAACAGGAGTTACGCGGGTGCCGCGAGTTCCGCCCAGACCGTCTTGCCGGCCACCCCCGGCGTGCGCACCACGCCCCAGTCGAGGCACAGCCGCTGCACGATGAACATCCCGTGCCCGCCGGGCCGCCCCGCGCGGTGCGGGGTGCGCGGCGCGGGCTGGCCCGTACCGAGGTCGCTGACCTCCAGGCGCAGCACCTTCGAGGTGCGCGAGACCCGCAGGCCCTCGGGGCCCTCGGCGTGCAGACAGGCATTGGTGACCAGCTCGGAGACGACGAGCAGCACGTCCTCGCAGGCGGCGCGGCCCTCGGCCGTCGCCGCCGGGAGCCAGCCCCAGTCGTAGAGGGCCTGCCGGGTGAAGTCGCGGGCCATCGGGACGATGCCGCTCGCCCCGTTCAGCGCGAGGACGCGTGCGGACGCGGCGGGGCCCGTGCCGTCGGATTCCGACGGCACGGCACCGGGCCGGGCGCCGTGAGGCTCGGGCCCGCGGTCGCCCGGAGCCTGCTCCCGGGTGGTGCTCATCAGCGCTTCACCTCACCGATTCGCCAACGTCTTCAGTCTGCTCTCCTGCCCGGACGAATCGGGGTCAGTCGCACAAGGCGGTATCGAGCGAATCATGCACGGTGAAGACCGCCTCCGCCCCCGTGATCTCGAACACTCGCGCCACGACGGGCTGCATCGCCACCAGGTGGACCCCGCCGCCGAGCTCCTCCGCCTTGAGGCGGGCGCCGAGCAGCACGTTCAGTCCGGTGGAGTCACAGAAGTCGAGCTGCGAGCAGTCGACGACGAGCCGGGTGCGCCCTTGGGCGATGGCTTCTTCCAGGGGTTCCCTGAGCAGATCCGCGGTGTGGTGATCGAGCTCACCCGCCGGCGTCAGGACCTCGCTGCGACCCACTGTGCGGACTCCGACCCGGAGCCGGCCCCGATTCGTGCTGCCGACCGTGCCGCGGTCCATGCCGCCCCTCTTCGCCGATTCGTCGTAACTTCCCAAGAACACTACGCCTTCCCTACGCCTTCCGGAACCCAAACATCCCATCAAAGCGGACATAGCGGGACAAAGAAGCCTTGCGGGAGCGTGCTCGAAGCGGGTAGGGGTAGTAGGGACAGCTATTCAACACGACCGGCCACGGAGGCGCCGCAGACCGCGGACAACACGTATGGGCATCGGCAGCCATATGCCGAGAACGATGGAGGAGACCCATGTCACCCCGGCTCGACGAATCGCAAGCGGATACGTCGATCAAGCAGGACCCGCAGGACATCCGCCCCCCACATGCACGATCGCACGAATCGGAAGGCCTTGAGAACCTTCCCGAGATTCCGCCCTTCACCGAGGTCGGCCCCGTCGACGCACGGGCGCTGTCGAAGACGCTCTTCGCCCGTCTCGACACCCTCGAAGAGGGCACGCACGAGTACTCCTACGTGCGCAACACCCTCGTCGAACTGAACCTGGCCCTGGTCAAGTTCGCCGCATCGCGCTTCCGCTCCCGCAGCGAGCCGATGGAGGACATCATCCAGGTCGGCACCATCGGCCTGATCAAGGCGATCGACCGCTTCGAGTTCGACCGCGGCGTGGAGTTCCCCACTTTCGCGATGCCGACCATCGTCGGCGAGATCAAGCGCTTCTTCCGCGACACCTCCTGGTCCGTGCGGGTCCCGCGCAGGCTTCAGGAACTCCGTCTGGACCTCGCCAAGGCGGGCGACGAACTCGCCCAGCAGCTGGACCGCTCGGCCACGGTGGGCGAGCTCGCCGAACGCCTGGGCATCACCAAGGAAGAAGTCGTCGAAGGCATGGCGGCGAGCAACGCGTACACCGCGAGCTCGCTGGACGCGCAGCCCGAGGAGGACGACTCCGAAGGCGCGCTCACCGACCGCATCGGCTACGAGGACCACGACCTCGAAGGCGTGGAGTACGTCGAGTCGCTGAAGCCGCTGATCGCCGAACTCCCCTCCAGGGACCGGAAGATCCTCTCGCTGCGCTTCGTCGCCAACATGACGCAGTCCGAGATCGGCGAGGAACTCGGCATCTCCCAGATGCACGTCTCCCGGCTGCTCTCCCGCACCCTGCGCAAGCTCCGCAAGGGGCTGACACTCGAAGAATAAGACCGACCGGTCCATGAGTGCCGCACAGCTGTCCGAAGGGCCCGTTCCGTCAAGGTGCGGGCCCTTCCGCATTGTTGACGGAGCGGTGCGGACTGGGTCACATTGAGCGCTGGGGATGCGGGGGGTCTGGGGGGACTTCATGGCGTACGAAGAGCTCGAAGCGTCGATGCGCGAACGGCTGGGGCGCGAGTGCCTCTATGTGCCGTCCTGCCGGCTCGGCCTGTACGTGGCGCTCAGGCACTGGTGCCCGCCGGGCGGCCGGGTGCTGATGTCGCCGGTCAACGACGACGTCATCTTCTTCGTGGTACTCGCGGCCGGCCTGCGCCCGGTCCAGGCGCCGCTCGATCCGCACGACGGATCCATCGACCCGGCCGCCGTACCGGACGAACTCTGGCCACAGCTGTCCGCCGTCCTCACCACCAACCTCTACGGCAACCCCGACCCGGCACCCGAACTGGCCGCCAAATGCGGGAAGTTGGGGATCCCGCTCATCGAGGACGCGGCCCACGCCATCGGCAGCGAGGCCGCCGGGCGCAAGGTCGGCACCTTCGGCCAGGCCTCCGTGTTCAGCCTCTCCAAGCACACCGCGGCCAAGGCGGGCGGCTTCCTCGCCATCGCCGACGAGGGCCTGCGCGAGGCCCTCGCCAAGACCCGCGACGCCCTCCTCGCCCCCCGGCGCCCCGGCGCCGAACTCGCCTACCGGGCACGGCCGTACGCGGAGGCGACCGTACGCGGCCTGCGTCTGGCGCCCGCCGCCTGGGCGGTGCTCCGCATGCTCGGGCAGCAGGAGCGCGAGGACATCCGGATGCCGCTGCGCCCCGGTGAGCTGCGCCGTGCGATCGAGTCCGCGCCGGGCCTCACCCCCTTCCACTCCTGGGCCCGGGTCGACATGCACGACTACCGGGCCACCCCGGGCAGGGGCCGACTCGCCCGGATCCAGCGGAAGTTGGGGAAGCTCGACGCCGTACTCGACGCGCACCGCCGGGGCACCGGGCAGTTGCTCGCCACCGAGTGGGCACGGCCGAAGCCGGGCCCCGTCCAGCCGCTGTTCCGGGTGCCGCTGCTCGTCGAGGACCGGGACGCGGCCCGCGCGGCGCTTGCCCGGGAGCGGATCACGGTGGGCTATCTGTACGACCCGCCGCTCGACGACTACGCGGGCGAGGCCTTCACCGACCCCTCCCCCGCGCCCGAGGCGGGCCGCTGGTTCGCCCGACATGCCCTGCCCGTCGACCCGTTGAAGGCCGCGCGCACCATCGAGGTGCTGCGCGCGGCGGGCACCCGGCCCGCGAGGGGCGGCCCCGCCGGTGTCTGACACGGCCAGATCCGAGATCGAGGACATCGCCGCCGTGCCGTCCGACCAGGCCGTCACGGACGGCCCCCCGCCCACGGGCGGCGGCGACTCGATGTTCCGCAACGCCTACGCCCTCATGCTGTCCACGGCCGTCTCGGCCGCCCTCGGCCTCGGCTTCTGGCTGGTCGCGGCCCGCTACTACAGCGAGGAGGCGGTCGGGCAGGGCTCGGCGGCCATCGCCGCGATGAAGCTGCTCGCCTCGATCACCGCCACCACCATGATCGGCGCGGTGGTGCGCTACGTACCCCGGGCCGGCCGCTCGACCGGCCCGCTCGTGCGGCGCGCCTACGTCGCCAGCACCGTCGTGGTGGCGGTGGCCTGCGTCGTCTTCCTGTTCACGCTGCCGCTGTGGGGGCCCTCGTACGCGCCGCTGTCCGGGCTCACCGCCGGGGTGGTCTTCACGGTGTCGTCGGTGGCCTGGGCGATCCTGACCCTCCAGGACGGCGTCCTGACCGGCCTGCGCAAGGCGATCTGGGTGCCGGTCGGCAACGCGGTGTTCTCGCTCGGCAAGCTGCTCCTGCTCGCCGTGTTCTCCGCGCTCGCGCTCGGCGTCTTCATCTCCTGGGCCGCGGCGATGGCGCTCTCCATACTGCCGCTCGGCTGGCTGATCTTCCGCCGGCTGATCCCCGCGCAGGCCGCCGCCGACCGCGACCGGCCGGTCCCGGAGCTGCGCGAGATCGGCCGATTCCTGGCCGGGGACTCGGTCGGCGCGCTGTTCTCGCTCGCCATGATCAACCTGCTTCCGGTGATGGTCGCGGTGCGCTTCCCGGCCGCCCAGAACGGCTTCTTCTTCATCGCGTACACGGTCGGCGGGACCATGGAGTTCATGGCCATCAACATGGCCTCCTCGCTCACCGCGCACTCCTCGCACAGTCCCGACAAGCTCGCCGACGGGGTGCGCGGGGCGCTGCGCCGGATGGCGCTCCTGCTGATCCCGGTCGTGCTGTTCCTGGTCCTGTTCGCGCAGCAGATCCTCGGCCCGTTCGGCGGCGACTACGCCCAGCACGGCACGCTGGTGCTCCAGTTGCTGGCCGCGGCCGCGATCCCGCGGGTCGCCGTCGAGCTGTACATCGGCGTCCTGCGCGTCCAGGGCCGCACCGGCATGCTGGCGATCCTCCAGGGCGCGATGTGCACCCTGGTCCTCGGCAGCGCCGCCGTGCTGCTCGGCGTGTTCGGCATCTCCGGCGCCGGCTGGGCCCAGCTGTGCGCGATGACCGTGATGGCGCTGTGCTGCGTGCCCGGCCTGCGCGCAGCCCTCGCGGGCCGCGCCACCGTCCGGCCCCCGCGCCCCTCCAAGGCGGCCGAGTTCGGCACCAGTTGGGCCATGCTGGCGCAGGCCGCCCGGACCGAGGAGGCCCAGGAGTACGGCACCCGCTGGGCCACCCAGACCGCGTATCTGCGCGGCGGCATGGACACCGCGACCCCTGCGCTCGGCATCCCCGTGTACGTCCCCGGCGCCCACCACCCCGAACAGGGCTCCGCGACCACCCTGCGCCTGCGCATCCTGCCCGACCCGGAGGCCCGCGAGAGCGACGAGTCGCTCCTGACGACCGCCCTGTGGCTGCTGCTCGGGCTGGCCGCGGGCCTGTTCTGGGTGCCGCTGTCGCGCGCCGCGGACGTCCCCGGCGGCAACCTCAACGGCACCGGCCTCCTGCACTACCTGCCGCCGGTGAGCCTCACCGCGGGGGTGCTGCTCATCGTCGTGTGCAGCGCGGCGGTCTCGCTGTACCGGCCGCGCCCGGGGCTGCTCGTGGCCGGGCTCTGGGTGACGGTGGCGGGCCTGCACACCGCGCCGGTCATCCTCGGCGTACCGCCAGACCCGGTGTCGGGCCCCTGGCACACCCCGCTCGTCCGCTTCCTCACCGAGACCGCCGGGCTCGCCTCGCGCAACGGAGTGGAGCGCTGGCTGCCCATCGCGCTGCAACTGCTCTGCCTGGCCCTGGCGACGGTGGCCCTGCGGGCGCTGCGGGTGCACTGGCGGGTCACCGCGGTCGTGGTGTGGGTGCTGGCGGTGGCGGGCTGGGCGGCACAGCACGCGTTCGCCGAGGTGGCCCTGCCGGTCTTCGCGGGGCTGTCCGCGGCGACGGCGGCGGCCCTGGTGAACCGCTGGTTCACCGACCGGGAACGGGCTGCTTGAAGTAGCCGTCCGAGCCGGCCTCCTTGTAACCAGCAAGCGGGGGACCGGAGTTGACGGTGAGGTCACACCCCTTCCCCGGCACGGACCGATTCCACATGACCAGGGCTTTGGCGTCGGGCAGAGCGGACTTGGCGACGTCCGGCACCTGCTCGTACCACTGCCGGGCCCGCTCGGGCTGCTGTGGATCAGGGGCGGTGGCGAACTCGGAGAGCATGATCGGCTTGCGGTCGGAGATGTTCGCCCGCAGCCAGTCGTAGGTGGGCTTCTGGCTGCGCGAGAAGTCCTTCCAGTCGGTCGTGCTGTGACAGAGGAAGTAGTTGTACTGGTCCATGCCGATCCAGTCGACGTAACTATCGCCCGGATAGAGCCGCTTGAAGAGGTCACCGTTGGCGAGGTAGCCGGAGACGGTCCACACCCACACCACGTTGTCCACACCGAGCTCCTCGAACCGGTCGTGGAGGTGGCGGTAGGCGGCGACGTACTCCTCGGGCGTGCCGGCGTCCGGGGTGCGGGCGTCGACCTCCTGGTCGAAGGAGAGGAAGACCCGCTTCCCGTAGGCCTTGATGCGCCGGGCCTGCGGATCGATGATCGATTCGTCGTACGCCCCCGAGGCGACCTTCGCCCACCCCAACTGGTCTTCCGTGTAGCCCTCGTGGTGCGGCTTGCGCCAGACCGTGGACTCCCAGGCCAGCATGAGCAGCCGGTCCCGGCCGAGCTCCTGCTCGTCGGGGGTGAGCAGCTCGCCGTCGAGCGGCTTGTTCGACATGTCGTGGTACGTGTACAGCAGGTCGAGCCTGCGCCCGATCTTGCCCTCGAAGTCGCGTACGGGGTCCTTCAGGGAGCCGTTCTCGGCGTACGGGACGTACGCGCCCCACCAGGCTCCGCACGGCGGGGCGAGCTTGGCGTCGGGGGCGCAGCGTCCGCTCGGCGCGGGGCCGGAGGCGGCGTTGGCGGGCAGCGCGTTGCGCTTCTCGGGCTTGTCGAGCCAGACCGCGAACCCGGCGACCAGCCCGGCCACGACCAGCAGGGTGGCCGCGGTGACCGCACGCCGGGTCACCGCCCGGCCCCGGGTTTGGCCCGTTTCGTACGCTCCACGGCGCCCCGGGTCGCGGCCGGCAGGGGCAGCCCCGGGAAGGCGCAGGCCACGGTCGAGAACGCGGCGAGCGAGATCAGGAAGGCGGTGGCGGAGAACCCGTGCACGAGAAAGAGGCAGGTGGACACCAGCGCCCCGAACGAGAGGCTGAGCGGCGCGACGAGGGCGAGCGCCTCCAGGCGGGCCCCGGGTCGCAGGGTGCCGCGCTGCGGGTAGAGCAGCGCGAAGCCGGGGCCGAGGGCGACGAAGAGCAGTACGGGGATCCATCGGGCCGGGCTCGCCGCGGGGAGCGCGGTTGCCGCGAGGGCCAGCCAGCCGGACAGGGCGACGGTGACTCTGATGTGCGTCTGAGTGAGGGTCATTGCGGCGACCTCCGGGTCGGTGAGGGTGGTGATCCTGAACGTGCGTTGCTGCCAGACCGCGGGCCGTCGCCTTTCGCGCAGTTCCCCGCGCCCCTGGCAGGGTTGACCTTGGCGGGGTGCCCATGCGGGCATCCGCAGCCCCTCAGGCGACGACGGACGTCAGCCCACTCCAGCCCGTCCGGCGATTGAGGACGAGCGCCCTTAAGGCGCGAACGGGGTCTGGGGCGGAGCCCCAGGAGTCCTTCAACCCCCGGAGGGTCTAGGAAAGGGGCGGGGTGGGGGATCAACCAGGGCGCGGGGCCACATACTGCAGCACCGTTCCGTACGCGTTCCCGTCGATCACCCGGAACCTCGGCGAAGCCACAAGCTTCGACTTCAGCTCCGCGAAGCCCCCCGCGGGGAGCAGCCCCTCCCCCGCCGTATAGAAGTCCTGCGTCCGCGTGAGGATGAAGTACACGGGCCGCCCGTCCTTGGGCAGCTGCGGCTCCAGATACCCCACAGGATCCCGCAGCATGATCGCGTTCTGCGGCTCCTCCTGCTCCGCGACATACCAGTGCTCCAGCTGGTCGTACCGGTGCAGCGCCTGCGGGAAGGACCCGGTGACGGCCAGGATCATCGACCCCTTGGGCGCGTTGTCGAGCACCTTCGTCACCATCGCCGTCTCGGCCGGCGGCGTGTAGTACATGCGCTCCTTGCCGTAGTACGCGGGGATGAACCCGGCCACCAGCAGGACGAGCACCAGCGGCAGCGCGACGGCCGCGACCCGCTGTCGCACCACGGGTCTGATCCGCCCCTTCCCCTGCCCCGCCGCCGCGGGCACGAGCGCCGCCGCCGCGAAGAACGCGGCGCCCGGCAGCCCGAACAGGTAGACCCGGAAGAGCATTTCGCCGCCGTAGTCGTTGACGGCGAACAGCGGCACCGGCGCGATCGAGACCAACAGCAGCGGCAGTGCGCTCTTCACCAGTTTTCGGCGCAGGACGACCGCGACCGCCGCCAACCCGGCGATCACCAGGACCATGACGACATCGGCCCGGCCCTGCAACACCGGCCCAGGACCGGTGAGTTCACCCGCGTACCCCGCTCGCGAGTTGTTGAGGAGGTTGCCCACCGACTCCTTCAGCGAGGCCAGCGTCTCCACGAACAGGGGCCGGCCCATCGTGACGTCCCAGATCAGCATGATCACGGCCGTGACGACGAGCAGCCCGGGGTTGCGGTAGCGCCGGGTCAGGTTGAGCGCGAACAGGGCGACGCACAGCATCACCGGTGTGAGCTGGTGGGTGAAGTTGATGGCGGCGATCAGCGGGGCCAGGATCGCGATGCAGACCGCCCGCTGGCGGCCCGTGGTGGGCGGCGGGACGCTGGCGGCGGCCGGGTCGAGGTTGGCCCGCGAGCGCAGCTCGCCCGCGGCCCCGGGCCGTACGAAGTGCCGGAAGACCACGGCCAGTACGGCCAGGTCCAGGATGAGCGCCATGCCCTGGGGCGAGAAGTAGTCCTGGCCGACCCAGTTGGCGACCTCGAAGATCCACACGCCGGTCCACACGAGGCGCCAGTCCTCGGCGAAGGTGCGGTAGATCAGGACCAGCACGGGGATGAGGACGACGCCGTAGAAGAGCGAGGCCCAGTTGAGGTACGAGGCCGCGGCGTCCACGCCGAAGGCGCGCACCAGGCCCGCGTTGAGCGTGAAGAAGCCGGGCCACTGGTCGTACGCCGCCATGTTGCCGGACAGCGGCACGCCCGGCCGCAGCTCCTGGTTGGCGAGGAGGTGGTTGACCACCGCGTCGTGCTTGGAGGACCAGGGGTAGCGCACCGAGTTGTACAGGATCGCGGTCGGCGCCTTGAGGGCGAAGAGCAGGGCGACGCTGTAGAGGCCCGGCCACCAGGGCGCGGTGCCCGCCCGCCGCAGGCTGACGACGAAGCCGCCGGTCAGGACGGCGAGGGAGAGGTAGAACGCGGCGGGCAGCTGGTCGATCAGGCCCCAGTCGTCCATGTGCCGGTAGTCGATGTGCGGCAGCGAGTACACCCATAAGGCGGTCGCGATCACCAACGGCAGCCAGGTGAACAGGATTTGAGGCTGTATCAGATCCGGTCTCGACCAGCGCCGCGCGCCCTTCGTCGGCGCGTCCGCCGTCTGCTCCTTGGCCGTGCCGCCGGGGTGCTGCTTGCTCCCCTGGACCGGCGTGGGCACACGTTGCTGCACAGTGCGACTCCCCCCACAGATGTGGTCACGGCCGTCACGCCGCTGTCCCCTGGCTGTTCTGCTGGCTGTCCCCTTGAGCGAAGTATAGGAACACTCTTCGCGTTTGCACGGCTACACCGCAGACCGCCCCCACTCTCCTCACCCCGCGAAAACCGGCCCCTTCACGAGGGCTCTGGTCCGCCGGTAGAGCCGCCAACCGACCGTCTGCGGCGAGTCGTTGTACGGGGCGACCCGTGCCCCCTCCCCGCGCATCCATGCCTCGATGTCGGCGACGGTGTGCGTGCGGCGCAGGATGAGCCGGGCGATCCGGTACGCCTCGTCGCGCTCCGAGCTGAGCGCGTGCCGCACCGCTACGGCGCTCTCGTACCCCGCCGCACGCGCGGCCCGGCGCACGGCGCGGCTGTTGTAGCCGTGCGGGTAGGCGAGATGGTCGACCCGATGACCGAGGGCATCCTCCAACTCGGCTTTGGATTCGATGAGTTCACGTCTGAGCGCGCGCACGGTGAGCGTGTCGAGCTGGGGGTGCGAGACGGTGTGGCCGCCGACCTCCATCCCGTACTCCTCAAGGAGCTTCGCCTGGTCGAGGGTCATCATCGGCGCGGGCGGCAGCAGGCTCTGCCTGCCGGGCGTGATCGCGCCGGTGGTGAGGTAGGCGGTGGCGGGCATGCCGCGTTCGGCGAGCGCCTCGGCGGTGCGGCCCGGCAGGTCGGCGAAGCCGTCGTCGAAGGTGAGCGCGACCGGCCGGGGCGGCAGCGGGGCCCGTCCGGCGAAGTGCGCGGCGAGCGTGCTCATGGTCACCGGCGTACGTCCGCTGTCGCGGATCGCGTCTAGCTGGGCCCCGAACTCCCTTGGCGCGACGGTGAATTCGGCGATCCAGTCGGGCGGGTCGTCCATCACCGCGTGGTACAGGAGCACCGGGATGCGGGGCGCGTCGGTGCTCATCGGGCCGCCTCCCAGGGCAGCCGGTGGCCGCGCACCCGGCGCCGGGCGCGGAGGTAGCCGAGCGGCCCGTACAGCATGCCCCGGCGCTCCAGGCGGGACAGCGAGCGCGGCCACGGGTAGCTCTGCGAGCCGTGCTCGCCCGGCACGGACTGCTCGCCCGCGTCGCGGTGGGCGCTGATGGCCAGCGCGTGCGCGAGGCCGCGCGGCGCCCGGGCGAGCAGCGCGGGCAGCAGCGCCGGGCGGCGCACGATGATCGCGGTGAGGTAGGCGGTGAGCCCGGCACCGTATCCGTACGCCTGGTTCTCCAGGTCCTGCCAGGTCTCGCGGTGGTGGTGCCACACCAGCGCCTCCGGCGTGTAGCTGAGCCGGTGGCCCGCGACGACGACCCGGGCGAACGCGTACAGGTCGTCGCCGCCCCTGGCCGGGGTTCCGGTGCCGGTGGCCGGGTCGAAACCGCCGACCGCGCGGATGGCGCGCGCCCGGAAGGCCATGTTGGCGCCGGATCCGAACCGCCCCGCCGTGAACGGGAACAGCGGCTCGTCGGCCGGTGGCCGGCGCGGGTCGAAGTGGCGCGGCGCGAAGCCCTTGGTGAAGCCGCCGTGGCTTTCGAGCAGGATCTGCGCCGGGGTGGTGAGGCGGGCGGGCAGGATGAGCCCGGTGACGCAGCCGAGCCGCGGATCGTCGACGAAGGGCGCGGCCAGCGAGGACAGCCAGCGCCGGTCGGCGATCACGTCGTCGTCGGTGAACGCGAGGATCTCGCCGTGCGCCGACGCGACACCCCGGTTGTGGGCCGCGGCGAGACCCGGCACGGGCTCGACGGCGTAGCGCACCCCGAGGGCCGCGTAGCGCTGCTCGACGAGTTCGCGGGTCTGGTCGGTTGCGGGGTTGTTGTCGACGACGAGGATCTCGTAGTCGGGGTGGTCCTGGTCGAGCAACGAGTCGAGCGCGCGGGCGAGTTGGCTGGCCCGCTCCCTCGTGGCGACGACGATGCTGGCGCGCGGCAGGCTGAGCGAGGGCGCGGGCCGCTCCTCGGGCACGAACCCGGTGAGCTGCTTGCGGGCCGCCGTGGCGAGCACCTCGGCCGCGTCGTCACCCTCCCTGACCTGCCCGAGCACCGTCCCGACCGGCCGCCCCCGCAGCCTGACCAGGACGTACACCTCGCCGGGCCCGACCGGCGGCCCGCCCGGCGCGGGCGTGAGCGACAAAACGTCCCCGTCCAGGCCGTCGAGATCCAGCTCCCCCACGCTGATCCCCTGCCTGATGCCCTGCGGTCTCACAAGGCTCTGGGCCTCCGGGCCTTGCGATGACTGCGACGACCTGTCCGACACTGTGCTTCCCCCCGTGCTCCGGGTCTCCTGATGTGCTCAATGCCCCCCGCGGGGCTACTTTCCGGCACCGCGCAACCGCCCGGCCCGCTTGAGGCTGCGCTGTGCGAACTCGGCGAGCCTCGGCCGCTTCCGTACGAATCCGTGCGCCCGGCGGGACGGCTCGCGGCCGATCCAGTGCAGCACCGCGCCCGCGCCGGGCCTGGTGGACGCCCCCTCGTACACCGGTATCTCGCCGGTCTTCAGCGCGTCCTTGTACTCGGCGGCCCCCCGCCCGAGGTCGAGCATCCCGATGCCCTCGGCCGCGGCGGCCTCCGCCATCCGCAGATGGAGCACAAGCCCCGGCGAGAACTTGGCGAACTCCGGGTCGTACGCCGGGAACCAGCAGGCCAGGACGGTGCGCGAACGCAGCCCGAAGTGGGCCGCTACCGGCCGCTCCCCCGCGTACAGCACGGAGAGCACCCCCGAGCAGCCGGGCGCGCGGGTGTGGGCGAGCTGCTGCACCAGGGTGTTGATCCAGTCCTGCGCGAACCGGTCGCGCCGTCCGGTGCGGCGGTACTGCGCGGACTTCCACTCCATGAGCCGGGCCAGCGCCGCCGGGTCCCGCTCGTCGAAGACGAACCGGACCTCCCCGGCCTGCCGGCCAAGGCGGCGCTCCTTGGCGGCGGTCGTCTTGAAGAACTTCGGCGACTGCTGCCGCAGGATCGTTTCGTACGACGCGTACCCGGCCCCCACGTCGATGACGAAGGAGGCGTACTCGGCGGCGGCGTCCGGCACGAACAGCGACTGCCCGGCCTCCAGATTGTCGAACTCCCAGGAGGACAGACCACAGGCCCGCATCAACTCATCGCACTCAAGGCCGAGTTGGGGGCGGGCGATCATCCCCTGACAGTCCGAGACCCCGAACCCGATGGCACGCCCCTGCCCCAACTTCCCTTTCTCGTACGGGAAGAAGGCCACGGGCTCGCCACCCTCGTACACCACGGCCACCCGCGCCGAAGACCGCACGCGCCCCACAGCCAGAGTGAACTCCGGCTCCATGAAAGGATTCTCCGGCGCCTGCGACTTGGCCCGCAGCTCGCGCCAGACTTCCAGTTCCCCGGCACTCAGATCGCCGGGCCTGACCACTCGTATGCGACCCCGTGCACCGTCGGCGGCGCCGCTCCCGCGCAGACTGCTCAACTTTCGACCCCCCGGTCTCCCCCTGAGCCACGCTGAACCTGGACGGTACCGGTCGATTTCACCCGACGGTAGGTACCCTCCCTCAGTTTGTGACCGTACGGTGAAGGTTGGTACGCCGTCGTCGTTTTGGCCCCGTCTTGGGATGGAGGGCGGGTGGGGCGGACGGGCCCGGACGTACGGGCGGGGCGCTCGGCGTGAGGTAATGCACGGTATGAGCTACTTCATGACCGACCTGTCGGGCACCTCCGTCGAGGAGCCCGACGAGGCGATGATGCGCACGATCCTCGACGGCCTGGCCGATGCCGACGACGAGCACCCCGACGTCTCCCTGACCCACGAGAACGGCTGGTCCCTCAGCGCCTTCCCGAGCGGCGAGCTGCTCTGGCTCCTGTGGGAGAACCTGGACGACCCGGACGCGCCCCCGCGCCAGCTGACCGGCGTGTCCAAGGACGAGGTGCTGCGGCTCTTCGGGCTGCTCGCGACGGGCGACACCGCGGAGATCGAGCGCCTGGCCACTTCTTGAGGGGCACTGCTTGAGAGGCACTGCTTGAGGGGCGCACGGCGCATATCCATCGGGCAATCGCGCTCCTGAGCGCCGCCTACGCGCTGGAACCTTCTCCTCGGGGCCGTGGCGTCCTAGGACATGTAACCGGAGGCGCAGCGGTCCGGGGAGGGCCGCGCGGACGAGGGGGGCACAGCCGATGGAGAAGAGGCTGTGGCAGCGGAGTCTATGCGTGGCGGTGGGCACGGCGGCAGTGCTGCCGGCCATCACCGGGGTGCCGGATCCGGCGGCACCCGAGCGCATGGTGACCACGGCGGCGACGGCCGCCGCGGTCGGCTCCGCCTCCTCCGTGTCCACGCCGGGGCCCGGCCCTTCCACGCCACTGGCCGGGCCCACATCTCCTGAGCCGACGCACGCCGCGGCGCCGAAGCCCGTCCCGCGGCCGTCCGCGAACCCCGTGTTCACGGTGTACCCGACGGCCAAGCGCGGCGGGCCCCTCCATGTGAACGGGAGCGGCTTCGACTGTGCGGGAAGCGGCGACGGGTTCGCCGGGCCGATCACCCTGACCGGCGACCTCTTCCCGCCGGTCAAGGGGTGGACCGACGCGTCGGGCGCCTTCACGTACAGGTACGTGGTGCCTGCGAACGCCGCACCCGGGACGTACACGGTCGTCGCGACCTGCGCCTCCCGCCCCTCGGTGCGCCGGAGCGGAACCTTCCGGGTCCTCCCGCCGGAGCCGCCTCAGCCACCGGTTCTGCCGCCGCCCGCGGTCTCGCTCGACCCGGGATCCGGTGCACCCCGCAGCACCGTGAATGTCCTCGGTACGTCGTTCCAGTGCGGTACGGCGGCCCGCGTCCTGTGGGACGGAACGGACGTCGCCTCCGGGACCGTGTCGAAGGCGGACTGGAAGCTCAGGACTTCCTTCGCGGTGCCGGCGGGGGCCGGGGCGGGGCCGCACAAGGTGACCGTGACCTGCCAGGGGCTGTCCGTCGCCGTTCTGGGGGGCCACACCACGCCCGGGGAGCAGCTCACGGCCTCGGCACCGTTCACGGTGCCCGCGACGGCGGTCACCCCGCCGGTGTCGCCGACACCGTCCACGCCCACGCCCACGCCGGACGACAAGGGCTCCCCGACGTCCCCCGGCCAGGCCACGGACCACCACCCCGGCACCCCCACATCGCCGGGGCCGACCCCGAGCGGCTCGTCGGACGGGCCGACCACGCGGCCGGGGACGCGCTCCGACCCCACCCCCAGCGACGGGAACAGCCCGGACCCCACCCTCACGCCCGGCCTCTCCGGCACGGCGCCGCCGCCCCCGGCCGGAGGTGGCGGAGGCGGAAGCGGAAGCGGAGGCGGAAGCGGAAGCGGCGGAAGCCATCACGGTCACGGAACCGACCTCGTCGGAAGTCTGCGTACGCCCGCCGAAGTGTCGTGGGCGCTCAAGGACCTGGCCGGTTCGGCCGGGCTTGCCGTCTGGTTCCTGCTGATGGTGCTGCTTCTGGAGAAGGCGTTCCCCTCGCAGCTCGCCGAGAACGCGCTGACCCGCTGGTGGCGCAGGCGGCGGCAGCACACCGGCCCCGCCAGGATGCCCAGCTGGCTGCGGATGGGCTGCTACGCGGTCGGTGGCGGGGCTCTCGTCGTGTGGGCGGACGCCACCACGCACTGGAGCGCACAGACCGCCATCAAGGTGACCGGGGCGGCGGCCGGGATGCTGCTCATTCTCGTGACGTACGAGAAGACGAAGGACTCCCTGCTGCGGCCGGGCCGGGGCGGTGTTCCGGCCGAACTCCGCGTGGTTCCGGCCGGGTTGGCGCTCGCCGTGGTGATGGCGGCGCTGTCGAGGTGGCTGGAGTCCCCCGTGCCGTACGTCTACGGGCTCGTCGCGGTGTATCTGGTGCTCGGCGCTCCGCCACGCGTCACCGGGGGCGTGCCGAAGGGGCAGGCCGTGCTGGTCGGCGGGATCTGCACGCTGGCGGCCTCGCTCCTTGTGTGGACGCTGGGCGCGCCCCTGGTCGAGGCGGGGCGCGACGCCGATCCCGGGGACCTGTCGTACGTGCTCGCGTACACGGTCGGCCTGGCGGTGGTGGGCGGGGTCGAGGTGGTGGTGTTCGGGATGCTGCCGCTGTCCGGCATGGACGGGCGGGTGCTCAAGGAGTGGAACAGGCCCGCCTGGTACGCGCTGTATCTGGTGGCGCTGACCTTCTTCTTCCACGTGCTGCTCAGCCAGGTGCACCCGGGCGCGGGCGCGCATCTCCTGGTGTCGAAGGACCTGCGCTGGCTGACAGTCGCCATCGCGACCGGTCTCTTCGTGCTCGCCTGGGCGCTCTCGCTGGGGCTTCGCCGCTGGGTGGCCCGCCTGGAGCGGCGGGCCGCGGCAGCGTGAACGGCCGGCCGGTCAGGCCCTGCGGCCCGCCCGCCAGACCTCGCTCACCAGCGGGACGCCGGGCCGGTAGGCGAGGTGGACGTGCGAGGGCGCGTCCAGGAACGCCAGGTCGGCGCGGGCGCCCGGGGTGAGACGGCCGATGTCGGTGCGGCGCAGCGCGGCGGCGCCGCCCGCGGTGGCGGACCAGACCGCCTCGTCCGGGGTCATCTTCATGTCCCGTACGGCGAGCGCGATGCAGAACGGCATCGAGGACGTGAAAGACGACCCGGGGTTGCAGTCGGTGGACAGGGCGACGGTCGCGCCCGCGTCCAACAGCCGCCTGGCGTCCGGCCATTGGGCCCGGGTGGAGAACTCGGCGCCGGGCAGCAGGGTGGCGACGGTCCCGCTGTTGGCGAGGGCGTCGACGTCCGCGTCGGTGAGGTGGGTGCAGTGGTCGGCGGACGCGGCCTCCAGCTCGACGGCGAGCTGCACGCCGGGCCCGTACGTCAGCTGGTTGGCGTGGACGCGGGGCATGAGCCCCTTGGCCTTGCCGGCGGTGAGGACGGCACGCGCCTGATCCCCGTCGAAGGCCCCCTTCTCGCAGAAGACATCGACCCAACGGGCGTACGGGGCGCAGGCGTCGAGCATCTCGCCGGTGACCAGGTCGACATATCCGGCCGGGTCGTCGGCGTACTCCGGGGCCACGATGTGCGCGCCCAGGTAGGTGACCTCGTCGGTGTGCTCGGCCGCGATCCGCAGCGCGCGGGCCTCGTCCTGGACGGTGAGCCCGTACCCGGACTTGGTCTCCAGGGTGGTGGTGCCCTGCCGCAGCGCCTCGGCGAGGTACCGGGCGACGTTGTCCCCCAGCTCCTCGTCGCTCGCGGCGCGGGTGGCGGCGACGGTGGTACGGATGCCGCCGGCTGCGTATGCCTGGCCGGACATGCGGGCGTTGAACTCCTGGGTGCGGTCGCCCGCGAAGACCAGGTGGGAGTGGGAGTCGACGAAGCCGGGGATCACGGCTCGGCCGTGGGCGTCGTGGGCGGTGTCGGTGGGCGGGGCGTCCTGGCTTCGCCCGACCCAGGCGATGTTTTGGCCCTCGATGACGAGGGCGGCGTCCTGGATGAGGCCGAGGGGGCCGGTTCCCCTGTCGGGGTCGTTGGTGACGAGGGTGGTGATGTTGTGTACGAGGGTGCTGCTCATGGTGTCCTTTCCTTTTCCCCACCCCGCCCCTCCCCTAGACCCTCCGGGGGCGAGTGTTTGGGCTGCGGCCCGGTGGTCGTCTCCTGGGGCTCCGCCCCAGACCCAGTCAGGCCCCCACCCCACCCCTTCCCGAGACCCTCCGGGGGGTGTGGGTGAGCTGGTTGTCTCGTTCGCCTGCGGGCCGTAGGTGGCCGCTCGCGCCCACGCGGCGGAGCCGCACATGTCACAGCCCCGCGCCCCTAACAGGGTTGATCCTGGCGGGGTGCATCTCCAGCCCGTCCGGCACTTCGCGAGGCGCCTGTACAGGCATTCCCAGCCCGTCCGGCGATTGAGGACGAGCGCCCTTCAGGCGCGAACGGGGTCTGGGGCGGAGCCCCAGGGGACGACCACCGGGCCACAGCCGGGCATCAATCCCCCGGAGGGTCTCGGGAAGGGGCGGGGTGGGGGGCTTCTACGATCTCAGCGCTGCGATCGCCGCGGCCAGTTCCGACGGCACGTCGGGTATCAGGGCATGGGACCCGTCCCGCACCACCTGGCGGCCGCCCACCACGACGTGCCGGACGTCGGACGCCGCCGCCGCGAACACCGCCGTCTCCGCGGCAAGCCGAGGAACCGCCCCCGCCGTCCGGACCGAGTCGAGGGCGATCGTCGTGAGGTCGGCCAGGGCACCCGGCTCGATCCGGCCCGCCTCGGCCCAGCCGAGGGCCGCCTGGCCATCCGCCGTCGCGGCCCGCAGCAGCGCCGCCGCGGTCCAGTGCCCCCGCGTCCGCGTACGGAGGCGCTCGTCGAGCTCCATCGCCCGCGCCTCCTCCAGGATGTCGATCACCGCATGGCTGTCGCTGCCGAGCGACAGGGGGGACCCGGCCCGCTGGAGGGCGAGCGCGGGGCCGATGCCGTCCGCGAGGTCACGCTCGGTGGTGGGGCACATGCAGGTGCCCGTACCGGTGGAGCCGAGCAGCGAGATGTCCCCGTCGGTCACGTGCGTGTTGTGGACGCCCGTCGTGCGCGGCCCCAGCACCCCGTGCTCGGAGAGCAGCTGAGTGGGCGTCAGACCGTACGCGTCGAGACACGCGTCGTTCTCCGCCGTCTGCTCGGACAGGTGCACGTGCAGCGGGGCCTGCCGCGCCTCGGCCCACCCCGCGACCGTGCCCAACTCCCCTGCGGGGACGGCTCGTACGGAGTGGATGGCCGCGCCGATCCTGGCGTGCTCGCGGTCCTTGAGGGCCGAGCAGCGTTCCGCCCAGGCCTCGGCCGTACCGTCCGAGAAGCGGAGCTGGTGCCGGTTGGGGGCGGCGCCGAAACCGGAGGAGAGGTAGGCCGTGTCGAGCAGGGTGATGCGGATGCCCGCCTCGGCGGCCGCCGCGATGAGCGCCTCGCCCATCGCGTTGGGGTCGGCGTAGGGGGTGCCGCCCGGCGCGTGGTGGACGTAGTGGAACTCGCCGACCGCGGTGATCCCCGCGAGCGCCATCTCCGCGTACACGGCGCGGGCGAGGGCGTGGTACGTGTCCGGGGTGAGCCGGGACGCGACCTGGTACATGACCTCGCGCCAGGTCCAGAAGGTCCCGGAGCCGACCTGCACGGTGGAGCGCAGGGCGCGGTGGAAGGCGTGCGAGTGGGCGTTGGCGAGCCCGGGGACCGTGAACCCGCGCAGCGCCACGGCACCGGGCGGCGGTGTCTCAACTCCCTTGCGGACAGCGGCGATTCGGCCGTCGTCGGCGACCTCCACGACCACGCCCGGCTCGGCCTCGGGGTCGAGCCAGGCGTGTTCCAGCCAGTACGTCACCTGCACGCCAGGCCCTCCAGTACGTCGGCGAGTGCGAGCACCCCGGCGACGCAGTCGTCCTCGCCGGCGAACTCGGCCGGGGAGTGCGAGACGCCGGTGGGGTTGCGTACGAACAGCATGGCGGTCGGGATCGAGCCGGACAGGATTCCGGCGTCGTGTCCCGCGCCGGTCCCCAGGACCGGGGTGTGGCCGCCGAGGATCTTGGCGATCTCGTCGCGCAGGGCGTGCTCGAACTCCACGACGGGCGTGAAGGACTCGCGTACGACGCTGAGGTCCACGCCGTCGCGCTCGGCGCGCTCCTTGGCGGCCTGCTCGATCGCGGCGACGACCGTGTCCAGGGTGGACTGGTCGGCGGCCCGCGAGTCCAGCCAGCCGCGCACCAGGGAGGGGATGGCGTTGACCCCGTTGGGCTCGCAGGAGATCTTGCCGAACGTGGCGACGGCGCCCGCGAGTTCCGCCTCGCGGCGGGCGGCGAGGACGGTCTCGGCGTACGTCAGCATCGGGTCGCGGCGGTCGACCAGGCGGGTGGTGCCGGCATGGTTGGCCTCCCCCGCGAAGTCGAACCGCCAGCGGCCGTGCGGCCAGATCGCGGAGGCGATGCCGACGGCGTCGCCGCTGAGGTCGAGCGCCCGCCCCTGCTCCACGTGCAGCTCCACGAACGCGCCGATGCGGGCGAGGCGTTCGGGGTCGGGGCCGATGGCGTCCGGGTCGTACCCGGCGCGCTCCATGGCCTGCGGGAGGCTGACGCCGTCCGCGTCGCGCAGGCGGTGCGCGGCGTCGACGGTGAGCTGTCCTGCGGCAAGCCGTGACCCGACGCAGGCGAGCCCGAACCTCGCGCCCTCTTCATCACCGAAGTTGGTGATGGCGAGGGGCCTGTTGAACCGGGCCCCTCTGCGCCGGAGTTCATCGAGCGCGGCGAAGGACGACACGACGCCGAGGGGGCCGTCGAAGGCACCGCCGTCGGGGACGGAGTCGAGGTGCGACCCCGTGACGACGGCGTCCCCGGCCGCCGGGTCTCCGGCCCAGGCCCACTGGTTGCCGTTGCGGTCGAGCTCGTACGTCAGGCCACGGGACTCGGCCTGCGCGCGGAACCAGTCCCGGCAGTCCGCGTCCGCGGCGGTCCAGGCGAAGCGGCGGTAGCCGCGGGTGTCGGGGTTGCGGCCGATGGGCGCAAGCTCGCGCCACATCTCCTGAAAGGAGGCCCCACCCCGCCCCCTCCCGTGACTCTCCGGGGGTGAGAAGTCCGAGTGCGACCCGGCGGCCACGGGGCTCCGCCCCGGACCCCGCTCCTCAAACGCCGGAGGGGCTGATTCTGCGGTTCGGTCGGCCGCGGACCGCACGTGGCCGGTCGCGCAGTTCCCCGCGCCCCTGGCAGCGTCGGAGGGGTCCGGGGGCAGCGCCCCCGGGGTGGGGTTCGGCGGGGTCACTCGCCCTCCCGCATCGGGATGCGGACCCCGCGCTCGTCCGCCACCCGCTCCGCGATGTCGTACCCGGCATCGACATGCCGGATGACACCCATGCCGGGGTCGTTCGTCAGGACGCGCCGGATCTTCTCGCCCGCCAGCTTCGTGCCGTCCGCCACGGACACCTGGCCCGCGTGGATGGAGCGGCCCATGCCGACGCCGCCGCCGTGGTGGATGGACACCCAGGACGCGCCGGAGGCGACGTTCACCATCGCGTTCAGGAGCGGCCAGTCGGCGATCGCGTCGGAGCCGTCGAGCATCGCCTCGGTCTCGCGGTACGGGGAGGCCACCGAGCCGCAGTCCAGGTGGTCGCGGCCGATCGCGAGGGGCGCGGCGAGGGTGCCGTTGCCGACCATGTCGTTGAACATGTCGCCCGCCTTGTCGCGCTCCCCCTGGCCGAGCCAGCAGATACGCGCCGGGAGGCCCTGGAAGTGGACCCGCTCGCCGGCCATCTTGATCCAGCGGTGCAGGGATTCATTCTCCGGGAACAGGTCCAGGAGCGCCTTGTCCGTCTTCGCGATGTCGCTCGCCTCGCCGGAAAGGGCCGCCCAGCGGAACGGTCCCTTGCCCTCGCAGAACAGCGGGCGGATGTACGCCGGCACGAAGCCGGGGAACGCGAACGCCCGCTCGTAGCCCGCCAGTTGGGCCTCGCCGCGGATGGAGTTGCCGTAGTCGAAGACCTCGGCGCCTGCGTCCATGAAGCCGACCATCGCCTCGACGTGCTGGGCCATCGACTCGCGGGCCCGGGTCGTGAAGCCCGCCGGGTCCTTCGCCGCGTACGACGCCATGTCGTCGAAGTCCACCCCGACGGGGAGGTAGGAGAGGGGGTCGTGGGCCGAGGTCTGGTCGGTGACGATGTCGATCGGGGCGCCTTCCGCCAGCATCCGCGGGAGCAGTTCCGCCGCGTTGCCCAGCAGGCCGATGGAGAGCGGGCGGCGGGCGTCGCGGGCCTCTACGGCCAGCTGGAGGGCGTGCTCCAGGGAGTCCGCCTTCACGTCCAGGTAGCGGTGCTCGATGCGGCGCTCGATGGCGCGCGGGTCGACGTCGATACAGATCGCGACGCCGTCGTTCATCGTCACGGCCAGCGGCTGGGCACCGCCCATGCCGCCGAGCCCGGCGGTGAGGGTGATCGTCCCCGCCAGCGTGCCGTTGACCCCTTTACCAATTGAATGCAGCTTGGCGGCCACGGCGGCGAACGTCTCGTACGTGCCCTGGAGGATGCCCTGCGTGCCGATGTAGATCCAGGAGCCGGCCGTCATCTGGCCGTACATGGTGAGGCCGAGGGCCTCCAGACGGCGGAACTCCTCCCAGTTGGCCCAGTCGCCGACCAGGTTGGAGTTGGCGATCAGGACGCGCGGCGCCCACTCGTGGGTCTGCATGACACCGACGGGACGGCCGGACTGGACCAGCATCGTCTCGTCCTGCTTGAGCGTGCGCAGCGTACGCACCATGGCATCGAAGGAGCGCCAGTCACGGGCGGCCTTGCCGGTGCCGCCGTAGACGACGAGCTTGTCGGGGTGCTCCGCGACCTCGGGGTCGAGGTTGTTCTGGAGCATGCGCAGCGCGGCTTCCTGCTGCCATCCCAGGGCGCTCAGTTCCGTGCCGCGCGGTGCCCGTACGGGGCGGGGTCCTGACATGGCGGTGCCTCCTCGTGACCTGATCCGGATATTCACATCCTGTGTCACTGAATAGAACTAGTCAATAGATGCGTACCCTCTGCGCTCGGGGCCACCCGGTGATTGGCTTGATCGCATGACTTCCCAGGCAACGTCCCGCACCGCCGGGACCGCCGCGGCGGAGCGCCGCGAACAGGCCGTGCGGGCCGCGGTGGAGCAGGGCCTGGCCGGGCCCGACGCCCCCATCGTCGCCCTCCTCGACACCACAGGCATCCGCGCGGGCGCCGCCGCCCTGCGGGCCGCCTTCGCCACCGTCACCAGCGCCCCGGTGCTGCACGCCTTCGCCGTGAAGGCCTGCCCCCTCGTCCCCGTACTGCGGCTGCTGCTCGCCGAGGGCCTGGGCGCCGAGGTCGCGAGCCCGGGCGAGCTCGCGCTGGCCAGGGCCGCCGGTATCCGCCCCGCCGCCACCGTGCTCGACTCCCCCGCCAAGACCCCGGCCGAGCTGCGCGAAGCGCTGGCACTCGGTATCGCCGTCAACGCGGACAACCCCCAGGAGCTGGCCCGCCTGGACGCTCTGATCTCCTCGGCGCCGAGCACGTCACCCCTGGGCATCCGCGTCAACGCACAGCTCGGCGCGGGGTCCATCGACGCGCTGTCCACGGCGACGGCCACGTCCAAGTTCGGCGTGGCGCTGCTCGACGAGGGTGCCCGGGACTGGGTCGTCCGGGCGTACGCGGAGCGCCCCTGGCTGACCCGGCTGCACACGCACTCCGGGTCGCAGGGCGTGGCGCTCTCCCTCATGGCGCGGGGCGTGCGGGCCGTCTACGAGCTCGCCGAGGAGATCAACGCGGCGGTGGGGCGGCAGCAGGTCGACACGATCGACATCGGCGGCGGCCTCCCCGTCAACTTCGGCTCCGACGAAGAGACGCCTACGTACGCCGCCTACGCGAGCCTCCTCAAGGAGGAGGTGCCCGGACTGTTCGACGGGCGGTACGGCCTGGTGACCGAGTTCGGCCGCTCACTGCTCGCCAAGCACGGCCTCGTCCTCGCCCGGGTCGAGTACGCGAAGAGCTCCGGGGGCCGCCCCATCGCGGTCACCCACGCCGGGGTGCAGATCGCCGCCCGCACCGTGTACGCGCCCGCCTCCTGGCCGCTGCGGATCGAGGCGTACGACGCGAAGGGCCGCCCCAAGCCGGGCCCGCCGGTCGCCCAGGACATCGCGGGGCCCGCCTGCTTCGCCGGGGACCTGCTCGCCGAGAACCGCCCGCTGCCCCTGCTCGACCAGGGCGACTTCACCGGAGTCCTGGACACGGGCGCGTACTACTTCGCCCACCACTACTCGTACAACTCCCTGGCCAGGCCCGGGATCTACGGCTTCACAGCCACGGCGGACGGGGTGAGATTCGCGACGGTGCGCAGCCCGCAGTCCATCGCGGACCTGGTCGAGGAGGCGGGCGGCGCCCACGCGGACGCGCTGCTCTGAGCGTCCGGGCGCCGCCTCTCAGCGGCGCCGGGCCCCGCCGGGCGCCGCGTCCCCCGCACCGGGCCCGGTCGCCCGGAAGCCCCGCACCTTCTTGCCCACCGGCGCACCCTTGGGCACCCAGTCCGTGCGGACCCAGATCAGCGCGTCGCCCGTACGCTCCAGACGGCCCAGCCAGCCCGCCTTCAGCCACAGCCCCGCACCCGCGCCGGCCATCAGCAGGCCGCCCGCGCCGGGCAGCGCGAAGGCCGAGCAGGACGCCACCAGGAAGCCGAGCAGCAGCCACCAGCGCCAGGCCCGCCGCCAGGTGCGTACGGTCACCGAACGGTCCTGGAGGAAGTCCGCCTTGGCGGCGCGGGACGCGGCCTTCGCGAAGTGGGTGTAGCGGCGGCGCCGGGCCAGGAACACGACGGCCGCCGTGACGATGAACAGCGCGGCGCCCGCGAGCAGCCCGATCCGGCGGCCCGTCAGGCTCACCGGGAGCACGGCCCCGAGGCCCGCGGCCAGCAGGCCGAACCACCACAGCGGGGCCGCCCCGGCCCGTACGATCACCGCCACGCGCGCCAGCGCCTGCCCTCCGCGCCCCACGTCCCACCTCCATGCCTCGCATTACTGGCGCGGAGGTTAGCCGGGCATTCTGAGCGGTTCCTTAAGGGACCGGGCGTCACTCCACGAACAGCCCCCGCGCGGCCGCCTTCGCGTCGAACTCCTCCAGGCGGGCCTGTGCGTCCGGCAGGTCGTCGCACATGGCTTCCAGGAGGACCCGGCCGAGCAGCATCGGCGCGCACGCCGTGTCGAAGGCGAGGCCGGTGCCCACGGCCGCCGGGATCAGCAGGTCGCTGTACTTGGCGACCGGCGCGAACGCCGAGTCGGCGACCGTGACCACGGTGAGCCCGACGGACTGCGCGTAGGCCAGCGCCTCCACGACCTCCTTGGGGTGGCGCGGCAGCGCGAAGCACAGCAGTGCCGAGGCCCCGGCCCGCAGCGCCGCGTCGATCCGGTCGGCCAGCATGGTGCCGCCCTCGTCGAGCAGGCGGACGTCGGGGTGGACCTTGGCCGCGAAGTAGGCGAAACCGCGGGCCTGCGAGGAGGCCGCGCGCAGACCGAGCACCGGCAGCGGCCGGGAGGCGGCGAGCAGCCGGCCGGCGTCCTCGACCGGGCGCGGATCGGCGAGCAGGCCGGCCAGGTGCTGGAGGTTCTCGATCTCGGCGAGGACGGCCTGCTGGTACTCGTTGTACGAGGTCTCGGCCTCCTCGCCGGTCACGGCAGGGGCGACCTCGCGCAGGTGGCGGCGGAGCGCCGGGTAGCCGTCGAAGCCGAGGGCGACCGCGAACCGGGTCACCGACGGCTGGCTGACCCCTGCGAGTTCGGCGAGCTCGACGCTGGACAGGAAGGGCACGTCGGGGGCGCGGCGCACCATGCAGTGTGCGATGCGCCGCTGGGTCGGGGTCAGCCTGCGCCCCTCGAAGAGCTGTTGCAGCCGTGCGGCAGGGCCCTCGCTCATGCCGTCCCCCTTCATGCGTACAGGTCCTTGAACCGGTCGAGCAGTGCGGCCGCCCGGTCGACGTCCGTGGTCAGCGGCCGATCGGTGACATCCTCGTCGAGCGCGGACCCGGCGAGCGCGAACGCCCGCCCGACCGGAAGTTCCGGGTCCGGGCGCAGGTCGCGCTGGCGCAACGCCCGTACCGCCGCGACGAGTTCGCACCCCACCACCAGCCGCAGCGCCCCGCCCAGCCGCAGCGTCTGGCGGGCCGCGAGCGAGGCGAAGCCGGCCTGCTCCTCGACGCCCCGAGAGAGTACAGCGTGGCCGAGGGAGGCCGGGGCGGCGAAGGCCCGCAGATCGCCGAGGGCGGCGCCGGCCGCGTACTCCAGGATCATCACGCCCGACGAGGCGGGCTCGGCGTCCGCCAGGAACGGCTTCAGACGGGTGTAGGCGGGCTCGTTGAGGGCGGACAGGCGCGAGGTGGACAGGCGGGCGACCTGGGTGACGGCGAGCCTGAAGTGGTCGAGCGCCAGGGCGAGTTGAGCCAGGTAGAAGCCGCCGTGATGGTAGGCCGCGAGGTCGTCGGGCGAGATCAGCGGGTTCTCCGCGGCCGCGTTGATCTCGATCGCGAGGACCCGCTCAAGGGCGTCGGCGGCGTCGTGCGCGGGCCCGTGGATCTGCGGCAGACAGCGGAATCCGTACGGGTCCTGGATGCGGCCGAGCGGCGGGGTGGGCCGCTCGGGGGCGCCGAGCAGCCGGCGCATGCGGGCGGCGGTGGCGTACGAGCCGGGGTGCGGGCGGGCCGCGTGCACGGGCTCCGCGTACGCCTTGTAGGAGCCGTCGACGGCGAGCAGCGAGAAGGCGCCCACGATTTCGGTGGCCGCGACCAGGCGGCGCAGCTCGTCGAGGGCCAGTGCGGACTGGCCCAGCGTCAGGGCGTTGGAACTGATCAGGGCGAGCGCGTCGTTGTTGTCGAGGGGCTGCGCCCCGGGCTCGGGGCCGCCCTGCCAGGGGTGTTCCCCGGCGAGCGCGAGGCCGACCTGGGCCAGGGCGGCGATGTCGCCGGTGCCGACCGAGCCGAACTCGTTGACCACCGGCTGCGCCCCGGCCTCCAGTGCCTCGCACAGCGCGGTGACGACGGCGGGGCGAAGACCGGCGCCGCCCGCGAGCAGCTGGTTGGCCCGCACCGCGAGCATCGCGCGGACCTCGCGGGCGGGCAGCGGGGCGCCGATCGCCCCGGCGTGGCTGCGCAGCAGGCGAAGCCCGTGGCCTGCGGCGGCGGTGGGCACGGGCTCGCTGCGGTTGGCGCCGACGCCGGTGGAGCGGCCGTACACCCGCCCGGACGCGGCGAGTTCGCGCGCGGTGTGCCAGGCGTGCTCGACGCGCCGCATCGCCTCGGCGCCGGGCACGGGGCGCGCGGCTCCGTCGGCGAGCCGGACGACGTCGGCGACGGGCAGCGTCTCGCCGTCGAGCACGACGATCCCCGTCGGCGAATCCTGCGAGGCGTCCACGACGTGGGACGACAACATGCGCGAACACCACCATTTCCGGACGCGGCGTCAAGGACCCGGACCCGGGCCATTGACAAGTTATTCAGACACCCAGAACTCTGCATGACGATATACAGCCGGGCAAGCCTTCACCGCCTCCTCGTCGCGAAGGAGCACCGCATGACCGCATCCCCCGAACCCCCTGGACCGGGCGCCTCCCTCGTCGAGCGCCGCTCCATCGACGTCGTCCCGGACGACGAGCGCCACGGCAGCGCCTTCAGTCAGTTCACCCTGTGGCTCGGCGCCAACCTCCAGATCACCGCCGTCGTGACCGGCGCCCTCGCGGTGGTCTTCGGCGGCGGCGCGTTCTGGTCGCTGATCGGTCTCGCCGCCGGCAACCTGCTCGGCGGCGCCGTGATGGCCCTGCACTCGGCGCAGGGCCCGCGCCTGGGGCTGCCGCAGATGATCTCCTCGCGGGCCCAGTTCGGCGTGCGCGGGGCGGCGGTGCCGCTGCTCCTGGTGATCGTGATGTACGTCGGCTTCTTCGCCAGCGGCAGCGTGCTCGCGGGCCAGGCGACCGGCGAGCTCACCCACCTCGGCGAGACCCCCGGCATCGTCGTCTTCGCCCTGGTCACCGCCGCGACGGCGACGATCGGCTACCGGGTGATCCACGCGCTGGGCCGGGTGGCGAGCGTGATCTGCGCGCTGGTGTTCGTCTACCTGGGCATACGGCTGCTCGACAGGATCGACCTGACGGCGGTCCTGCACGACCGCGCCTTCCACCTCCCGATGTTCCTGCTCGCGGTCTCGCTCTCCGCGTCCTGGCAGCTCGCCTTCGGCCCGTACGTCGCCGACTACTCGCGCTATCTGCCCCGCACGACCAGCACCCGCGCCACGTTCTGGTGGACGCTCGCGGGCTCGGCGCTCGGGTCCCAGTGTTCGATGACGTTCGGCGTCCTGGTGGCCGCCACCGCGGGCGACGCCTTCCTCGCCAACCAGGTCGGCTACGTCGTCGGGCTCGGCGGCACCGGCCTGATCGCCTCGTTCCTGTACTTCACGATCGCGCTGGGCAAGCTCACGATCAACGTGCTGAACACCTACGGCGGGTTCATGTCGATGGTGACCGGCGTCAGCGGCTTCCGCGCCCAGAAGACCATCGGGCCGCGCGCCCGCGCCCTCTACATCGGCGGCATCATGCTGGCCGGCACGGCGGTGGCGCTCGCGGGCAAGGACTCGTTCCTGACCTCGTTCAAGGACTTCCTGCTCTTCCTGCTGACCTTCTTCACCCCGTGGTCGGCGATCAACCTGGTCGACTACTACCTGATCTCCCGCGAGCGCTACGACATCCCGGCCCTCTTCGACCCCCGCGGCCGCTACGGCGCCTGGCGCTGGGACGCACTGTCGGTGTACGTGATCGGGGTGCTCGCCCAGCTCCCGTTCCTGGCCACGAGCTTCTGCACGGGCCCGCTGGTCGAGCGGCTCGGCGGCGCCGACGTCTCGTGGATCGTGGGGCTCGCCGTCCCGGCGGCGCTCTTCTTCGTGCTGGCACGAGGAAGAAATACGGGGGGTACCCCCCGTGTGGAAACGGCCTCGGCTCCGTACCGTGAAGTGCATGGATGCCCGTGACACCGAGCCCAGGCCCAGTCTCCTGAAGGACGCCGAGCTCAAGAAGGAACTCGACGCCACCCTGCACGCCCGCAGGGACCTCGGCCCCGAGTACGAGTCCGCGCTCGTCGACGCCTTCCTGGAGAAGGTCGAGCAGCGGGTCGACGGCTCGGTGGACCGGCGGGTGCGGCGGCAGCTGGCGGAGCAGCAGATGGTCGTGGCCCGCGGCGGCCGCCCGGACCGGGGCGGTCCTGAGAACAACTTCGGCGAGCGCTTCGGCTTCGCCATGATCTCGCTGATCCTCGCGATACCGCTCTCCGCGATCGGCGCGGTCAACGCCGGCTTCAAGGGCCTGGTGGTGACCTGGCTCGGCATCGTCGCCGTGAACGCCGTGCACGCGGCGCACCGCTGGCCGTGGCAGCACATCCGCCGGTCCCGCGAGGACGACTGAGCCACAACTGCCGTACAGGAATGGCGAGTCGGGTCCTCGTCGGCATCGGAAACCAGGGTGATCGCCGGCCCCGGAAAAGGTGATCGCGGGGACCGCCGCACCCCCGGTCGCCCGGGGGGCGGGACGACGGCGGTCCCCGCGAGGGACACGGTCCCGGGTCAGGGCCGGTCTCCGCGTCCTGGGCGTACGGGGGAAAGTCCGGGAGCCGCTCCGGAGGTTCCTCGACGCCGCTGGTGGCGTCGGCCGGGGCCCCTGCCCGGGTTCCCCTGCCGACATCCACCACTGTGCACGAGCCGTGTTAAGCGGGTGCTGCGCGCACATGTCGCGCTCGTACCGGTTGCGCGACTTCGGCTGCTTCGCCGACTCCCGCCTCCCGCGCGGAAGTCGGGGCAGCCCCCTGACTACTGCGGGGTGCGGGCCAGGAAGGCCAGCAGGTCCTGGCGGCTGACCACACCGGTCGGCTTGCCCTCGACGATCACGATCGCCGCGTCGGCCTTGCCGAGCACGGACATCAGGTCGCCGACCGGCTCGCCCGAGCCGACCTGCGGGAGCGGCGCGCTCATGTGCTTCTCCAGCGCGTCGTCGAGCGAGGCGCGCTGGGTGAACAGGGCGTCGAGCAGCTCGCGTTCGACGACCGAGCCGATGACCTCGGCGGCCATCACATCGGGGTGACCCGCGCCCGGCTTCACGATGGGCATCTGCGAGACGCCGTACTCGCGGAGCACCTCGATGGCCTCGCCGACCGTCTCCTCGGGGTGCATGTGCACCAGCGAGGGCAGGTGGCCGGCCTCCTTGAAGCCGAGCACGTCGGAGACGCGCGCCGAGGGACCGGCCTCCTCCAGGAAGCCGTAGTCCGCCATCCACTCGTCGTTGAAGATCTTCGACAGATAGCCGCGGCCGGAGTCCGGCAGGAGCACGACCACCACGTCGTCGGGGCCGAGGCCCTCGGCGACCTTGAGCGCGGCCACGACGGCCATGCCGCAGGAGCCGCCGACCAGGAGGCCCTCCTCCTTGGCCAGGCGCCGGGTCATCTGGAAGGAGTCCTTGTCGGACACCGCGACGATCTCGTCGGTGACCGTCTGGTCGTAAGCGGTCGGCCAGAAGTCCTCGCCGACGCCCTCCACCAGGTACGGACGCCCGGAGCCGCCGCTGTAGACGGAGCCCTCCGGGTCCGCGCCGACGATCCGCACCCTGCCGTCGCTGGCCTCCTTGAGGTAGCGGCCGGTGCCGGAGATGGTGCCGCCGGTGCCGACGCCCGCGACGAAGTGGGTGATCTTCCCCTCCGTCTGCTCCCACAGCTCGGGACCGGTGGTCTCGTAGTGCGAACGGGGGTTGTTCGGGTTGCTGTACTGGTCCGGCTTCCAGGCTCCCGGCGTCTCGCGCACCAGGCGGTCCGAGACGTTGTAGTACGAGTCCGGGTGCTCCGGGTCGACCGCCGTCGGGCAGACCACGACCTCGGCGCCGTACGCCCGCAGCACGTTGATCTTGTCCGTGGAGACCTTGTCAGGGCAGACGAAGATGCACTTGTAGCCCTTCTGCTGGGCCACGATGGCCAGGCCCACGCCCGTGTTGCCGCTGGTCGGCTCCACGATCGTGCCGCCGGGCTTGAGCGCGCCGGACTGCTCGGCCGCCTCGATCATGCGGACGGCGATCCGGTCCTTCACCGAGCCGCCCGGGTTGAAGTACTCGACCTTGGCCAGGACTGTCGCCTGAATGCCCTGGGTCACACTGTTGAGCCTCACCAGCGGGGTGTTGCCTACGAGGCTGATCATCGAGTCGTGGAATCGCACCGTTGTCTCCGGGTCTCCGATTAGGTACCGCCAGCGTATGCGGACCACGACGGGGTGTTCACCTTTGCGCTGGATTGAGCCACACCCGCTACCGGGCAGTTAGCTGTTGTACGACGGCAAGCTCCAGGGAGGTGGCGGTGGCCGGGACTCTGTCGAGGGCCAGGGTGGCACGGCGGATCGCGACGGGCGCGGCGTTCGGCGGCGGCGGCATCGGGCTGCTCGCCGGGGCCGCGGTCGGCGTCGTCCTGGCCGAGGTGGCGCTCGCGAAACGCTCCGTGGGCGGCGGCTCCCCGCAGGCCCCGAACGCGGACGGGCTGTACGGAACGGCCTTCGCCGACGGTACGCAGCCGCTCAGGCTCGGCATGCTGGGCGACTCCACGGCGGCCGGCCAGGGCGTGCGAAGAGCGGGCCAGACCCCGGCCGCGCTGCTCGCCTCGGGGCTCGCGGCGGTCGCCGAGCGCATGGTGACGCTGCGGAACGTGGCACTGCCCGGGGCCCGCTCGGACGACCTCGAACGCCAGGTGTCCCTGCTGCTCGACGACCCCGCCCGCGTCCCCGACGTCTGCGTGATCATGATCGGCGCGAACGACGTCACCACCCGGATGGCGCCCACGACCTCGGTCCGCTATCTCTCCACCGCCGTACGCCGGCTGCGTACCGCCGGGGCCGAAGTGGTCGTCGGGACCTGCCCCGACCTCGGCACCATCGAGCCCGTCTACCAGCCGCTGCGCTGGCTGGCCCGCCGTGTCTCGCGCCAGCTCGCCGCCGCGCAGACGATCGTGGTAGTGGAGCAGGGCGGCCGCACGGTGTCGCTCGGCCATCTGCTCGGCCCGGAGTTCGCGGCGAACCCCCGGGAGCTGTTCGGGCCCGACAACTACCACCCCTCGGCCGAGGGGTACGCGACCGCCGCGATGGCGGTGCTGCCCACGCTGTGCGCCGCGCTCGGCCTGTGGCCCGAGTCCGACCACCCCGACGCCTCGCGCGACGAGGACATCCTGCCGGTGGCGAAGGCGGCCTCGGCCGCGGCGGCCCAGGCGGGTACGGAGGTCACGGCGGCCCGCGCGCCCTGGGCCCTGCTCAAGCACCGGCGTCGGCGGCGGCTTCCGGCCCCGGTGGAGCCGACCCGCAACGGCTCGCACACGAGTCGGTGACGAAGGGAGGCCCCGGGGTGCCCTGGGGCCCTGGGGCCCTGGGCAACGCGTCAGCCCGTCACCGGGCAAGCCTCCTGGCCGTCACCGAGCAGGCCTCCGGGCAGCCACTGAGCAACCGCTTAGAAAAGAGTCCCGCATCACACGCCGCCCCGGATGACCAATCCAGTACGTGCGGGTAACTTCCCAGGGAGTCCTGCCTTCCCATCCCCTGGAGCCGTGATGCCCGAAGCCGTGATCGTCTCGACCGCCCGCTCCCCCATCGGCCGCGCCTTCAAGGGGTCGCTCAAGGACCTCCGCCCCGACGACCTCACGGCCACGATCATCCAGGCCGCCCTCGCCAAGGTCCCCGGGCTGGACCCGCGCGACATCGACGACCTGATGCTCGGCTGCGGCCTCCCCGGCGGCGAGCAGGGCCACAACCTGGGCCGCATCGTGTCCGTGCAGATGGGCATGGACCACCTGCCGGGCTGCACCATCACCCGGTACTGCTCGTCCTCGCTCCAGACCTCCCGGATGGCGCTGCACGCCATCAAGGCGGGCGAGGGCGACGTGTTCATCTCGGCCGGTGTCGAGATGGTGTCCCGCTCGGTCAAGGGCAGCAGCGACGGCCTGCCCGACACCCACAACCCGTTCTTCGCCGACGCCGAGGCGCGCACCGCCGCCGTCGCGCAGTCGGAGGGCGCGGCCTGGCACGACCCGCGCGAGGACGGCCTCGTCCCGGACGCGTACATCGCGATGGGCCAGACCGCCGAGAACCTCGCCCGCCTCAAGGGCATCTCGCGCCAGGAGATGGACGAGTTCGGCGTGCGCTCGCAGAACCTCGCCGAGGAAGCCATCAAGAACGGCTTCTGGGAGCGCGAGATCACCCCGGTCACGACGCCGGACGGCACCGTGGTCAGCAAGGACGACGGCCCGCGCGCGGGCGTCACCGTCGAGGGCGTGCAGGGCCTCAAGCCCGTCTTCCGTCCGGACGGACTCGTCACCGCCGGCAACTGCTGCCCGCTGAACGACGGCGCCGCGGCCCTCGTGATCATGAGCGACACCAAGGCGCGCGAGCTCGGCCTGACCCCGCTGGCCCGCATCGTCTCCACCGGCGTCACCGGCCTGTCGCCCGAGATCATGGGCCTGGGCCCGGTCGAGGCGTCCCGCCAGGCGCTGAAGCGCGCCGGGCTCACCGTCGACGACATCGACCTCTTCGAGATCAACGAGGCCTTCGCCGCCCAGGTGATCCCGTCCTACCAGGACCTCGGCATCCCGCTGGACAAGCTGAACGTCAACGGCGGCGCCATCGCGGTCGGCCACCCCTTCGGCATGACGGGTGCCCGCATCACCGGCACGCTGATCAACAGCCTCCAGTTCCACGACAAGCAGTTCGGTCTGGAGACCATGTGCGTCGGCGGCGGCCAGGGCATGGCCATGGTCATCGAGCGCCTCAGCTAAGGCCTCGGCCAAAACCTCGGCCGAGGTCTCGGCCGAAAGAGGTCCCGGGCGGCCGGAGCACTGCGTTGACGCATGGTCGACGCAGTGTTGACGCTCCGGCCGCCACAGATTGAACGCACAGGGCGACCCTCGGCCCCCTGACCTGGGCTCCCGCGTCCCACAGGACACTCACAGCCAATCGTTCCGCGTCCTAACCGTGACCGAATCTCCCCCAGGATGTGACGTATCTCCCGCGGGAAGAGCATTTCCCCAGGTCAGTGAGGGTGCGGCCGTAAACCCCAGGCCCAAAGACCTGTCCATTTCGTGACGTAATGCACTGACACCGGGCGCGGGCTCACGACAAGCTGATGTAGGAAGTCGGGGAATCGTTTGAATCCGGGAGTAAGTCAGTGAGCGCCATGCCTCTTGCCCTGCTGCTGACCACGGCCGCTGCCACGGCCGTGGGCGCCGCTGCCCTGCACGCCGCCCACGGGCTGCGCAAGCAGGTCGTGGCGCTGCGCGAAGACCTGGCAGCCGCCCGTGCCGAACACCGCGCCGACCGCAGCGTCTCCCTGCCCCAGCAGGCCCGCGCCGACGCGACCCCGGCCGCCGAAATACGTGCCGCCGTCGCCGAGGCCCTCGCCGAGGAGCGGGAGCGCGAGCTGGCCGAGGCGCGTGCCTTCTGGGCCGCCCAGGAGGCCAGGGACGCGGCCGACGCGCCCTCGCCGATGCCGGGCGGGCTCGCGGGCCTCGGTGAGGACGCCGCGTTCTTCCTGCCCCGCCAGGCGGACTTCGTGGGCCTGGAGGCCGAGGCCCTGGAGATGGCCGAGGCGCTGGAGACCGCGGAGGAGTTCCCCGATGACTCCCCCGAGCTGGCCGCCGCCCGCCGCCGCCACCCCTCGCACCCCGACTTCGTACCGGTCCAGACGCCCGTCGTCGCCGACCACGAGGCCACGGTCTCCCGCCTGGAGGAGCTCGCCGAGTCCCGTACCGCGCTCGCGGACGTACGCCCCGGACCGCTCGGCACGCTCGACGTGTACGTCTTCGCCGACGGCACCACGCTCTGCATGACCCCGGGCCACCGCGAGACCGCGGAGCGCCTCGCGGGCGCCCTGCGTGACGGCGACGCGCCGGTGCTGCTCGGCGGCTCCGGAGTGTCCGGCGCGTACGCGCTGACCTTCTCGTGCGGCGAGGAGAGCATCTACATCCTCGCGGACCGGGTCATCGCCTCGCACTGACCCTCCCCAGGAGGCGGGGCCTAACCGAGGGCCCGCTCCCTGGCGGCTTCCACCAGCTTCACGGCCCCGTCCGGCTCCCCGCCGGGCGGGGTCTTCGCCGTCTGGAGCGCCTGCGCCAAATCCCTTCCGGCGACCGTGACTTGGTCCGCGACGGCGAACACGCCGGCGTCCGGCATGATCCGCGGCTCGCGCCCGGGATCCTCGACGCGCTGGGCGCGGACGGCCAACTCCCGGGCGAGCGCGAGCCCTTCGGCCGCCGCCCCGCGCCGCAGCCGGCTCTCGGGAGCGGCACGCAGCCGGTCGGCGAAGCGGTCCACGGCCAAGATCAACGGGTTCACATCGAGCACGCCGCGACCCTACGCGCCTCTCCCGCACTGTTGCCAATACGCGAACCCTCAGGCACGGTGCAGTGAAGGACCAGTAAGCGCAATGCCTCCGGAGGCGCCGATGTCCCAAGTCTTCTCCGAAGAGACCCATCGCAACCTGCTCTCCCGCATCCCCCATTGCACCGGTCGTGAAGTGTCCGACTGGCTCCGCACCGTCGAGGAAGGCCCCTCCCTCTTCCGTTTCGAGGAGAAGGTCAGCTGGCTCCGGAGCGAGCACGATCTCGCCTATGGGCACGCCAAGGCGATCATCCATGAGTACGACCTGAGGCGGGCCGCGCGCCGCCTGCTCTAGCTCCGGGAGGATATGTTCCGCCGCCGAGACGATCCACTCGGCTTCCAGGCTTCCCGAGGGGAAGCGCACCGCTCCTTCGCCCCGCCGACGACCGGTCGACGGGGCGAAGTGCTGCCCGGACGCGCACGGCACCACGCGCGCCTTCAGTAGGTGAACTCCCCATCCCTGCAAGGGCTTTCACCGCTTTACCTCTTGACGCTCCGGACGACGGGGAGCACAGTGACCGCGCAGCCCGTCGCTGAGAGCGCTCTCAGAGCGCTCTCTTTCCGAGAGAGGCACCCCCCACATGCGCCCGACGTCCCACAGACGCAGCCCTGCCAGGCGAGCCGTGATCGCCGTGCTCTCCACCCTCGGCCTCGCCGCGGCATCCGCCGCGCTGGCCGCCCTGCCCGCCGACGCCTCCGCCCCGCCGCCCCCGGCGGGCTGGTCCACCGTGTTCACCGACGACTTCGACGGCCCGGCCGGGTCCGGCGTGAACACCGCGAACTGGCAGTACACGACCGGCACCGGCTACCCCGGCGGCCCCGCCAACTTCGGCACCGGCGAGGTAGAGACCATGACCTCGTCCACCAGCAACGTCTCGCTCGACGGCGCCGGGAACCTGCGCATCACCCCGCAGCGCGACGCCGCGGGCCATTGGACGTCCGGCCGCATCGAGACCAGACGCTCCGACTTCCAGCCCCCGGCCGGCGGCAGGCTCCGCGTCGAGGCGCGCCTGCAAATGCCGGACGTGACCGGCCCCGCCGCCAAGGGCTACTGGCCGGCCTTCTGGGCCCTGGGCGCACCCTTCCGCGGCAACTGGTGGAACTGGCCCGGCATCGGTGAGCTCGACGTCATGGAGAACGTCCAGGGCCTCAACAACAACTGGTCCACCATGCACTGCGGCACCAGCCCCGGCGGCCCCTGCAACGAGACCACCGGCATCGGCGGCCAGAAGGCCTGCGACGGCACGACCTGCCAGGGCGGCTTCCACACGTACGCCGTCGAATGGGACCGCTCGGGCCCCATCGAGCAGATGCGCTTCTCCCTGGACGGCGTCAACTTCCACACCGTGAACCAGAACCAGGTGGACGCGACAACCTGGGCGAATGCCACGAACCACGGCTATTTCGTCATCCTGAACGTCGCCATGGGCGGCGGCTTCCCCGACGCGTTCGGCGGCGGCCCCGACGCGGGCACCCAGCCGGGCCACTCCCTGGTCGTCGACTACGTCACCGTGCAGCAGTCGGCGGGCTCCGGCTCCACCACGCCGCCCGCCGGAGGCCGGGACGCGTACGGCACCGTCCAGGCCGAGTCGTACGACCAGCAGTCCGGCCTGACGAAGGAGACCACCACCGACAGCGGCGGCGGCCAGGACCTCGGCTCGGCCGCGAACGGCGACTGGGCGCTCTACAAGGGTGTGAACTTCGGTACGACGGCGGCCAGACAGTTCTCCGCGAGGGTGGCCAGCGGGGCGGCGGGCGGGGTCAGCGGCCTGGTGGAGGTACGCCTCGACAGCCCGGCCGCCACACCCGTGGGCAGCTTCGCCGTGGCCAACACGGGGGGCTGGCAGAGCTGGCGTACGGTGCCGGCGAATATCAGCGGGGTGACGGGCACGCATGACGTGTATGTGACCTTCAGCAGCGGTCAGCCCGCGGACTTCGTCAACGTGAACTGGTTCACCTTCGGCCACTGAAGAGGCCCAGCAGGATGCGCTGGGGCTCCGCCCCAGACCCCGTTCGCGCCTGAAGGGCGCTCGTCCTCAAACTCCCCCAAGGCCTTAAGGGCCAAGGGCCCCATAACGGGCTGGGTATGCCTGTACCCGGTGCTGCCAGGGGCGCGGGGCTGTGACATTTGCGGCTCCGCCGCGCGGGCGCGACCAGCCACCCACGGCCCGCAGCCGAACCCACCCACCCCCGGAGGGTCTCGGGAAGGGGCGGGGTGGGGAAAGCAAAAGGCGAGGGGCCCCGTCCCGGGGCGATGCCCGGGGCGGGGCCCCTCGTGGTGTTCCGCGGCGCAGGCGTCAGTCGTTGCCCTGCAGGATGGAGATCAGCCGCAGCGCCTCCAGGTAGATCCACACCAGCGTCATGGTGAGACCGAAGGCCGCCAGCCAGGACTCCTCGCGCGGAGCGCCGTACGTGATCCCGTCCTCGACCTGCTTGAAGTCGATGGCCAGGAAGCACGCGCCGAGCACGATCCCGATGATCCCGAAGAGGATGCCGAGGCCACCGCTGCGGAAGCCGAGACCGTCACCCCCGCCGATCGCCGAGAACAGCAGGTTGACCAGCATCAACAGCATGAAGCCGATGGCCGCGGCCATGACGAAGCCGGTGAAGCGGCGGTTGACCCGGATCAGCCGGGTCTTGTACGCGATGAGCACACCGGCGAAAACCGCCATCGTGCCGAGCACCGCCTGCGGGACCGCGCCCGCCGACACGTGCGTCGTGACGGCCGAGCTGATCACGCCGAGGAAGACGCCCTCGAAGGCCGCGTACCCGAGGATCAGCGCCGGCGTCGGCCTGCGCTTGAAGGACTGCACCATGGCGAGGACGAACGCGATCAGCGCGGCGCCGAACGCGATGCCGTACGACTTGCCGATGTTCGCCGCGTCGACCGGCAGCGCCAGCCACGCCACGACCGCACCGGCGACGACCGTGCCGAGCGTCATCGCGGTACGCGTGACCACATCGTCGATCGTCATCACACCGGAGCGGGCCGGCGCCTGCGGGGCGCCGTACTGCGTGTCCTGCTGGGCGTACGGATTCGTCGCGTACGGGTTCGTGGGCGCCTGCGCGTACGGGTTGCCCCCGGCCTGCGGCTGCTGCGCGGTGTTGAAACCGGCGTAGCCGTTGTCGCGGCTGAAGCCCCGTCGCGAGAAGACCGGGTTGCTGCTCCTCATCTCACTCCTCCATGGCCACCGTGCGCGGCCTTGTCGTCAAGAGTAATGGGCTCGCAAAGAAACCGACGTAATGCCTAGGGAGGATCTTCACGCGTGAAGGAGAGGGGTGCAAGGGTCCGACGACCCGACGCGCGGGAAGCCGGAACCTGCATGAGTGCCCGGAGCCGGACTCGAACCGGCACGGCCCGAAGGCCAGCGAGGTTTAAGCTCGCCGTGTCTGCGTTCCACCATCCGGGCAAGGGCGCGCGGCTCCGCGTTTCGCGGGACGAGCCTAGCCCGACGCATCCCCCGAACAGCGGAACAACCACCCGATGTTGTCTTATTTTATTGACGCCTGAGGGTGTGTCAGCACAGCTCGGGCGGTGTTGGCACATGCCGGAGGCGGTTGGCAGGGGCGTCCGGGGTGCCCGAAATACGGGTCCGGAATGACGGAAAGTCGATGCCCGGTTCGGCCTCTCACCCGACGCTGGCACAGCTCGCCGGAGCGCGGCTGGAGCGGTGGCGGAGCCCGCCTCGGCCCCGCGCGCTTCTCAGGGGTGCCGTCATACCTCAGGAGGACGGAGGGGGTTCTTCCGTCCGACTCAAGAGGGCCAGTGAACGGGCACAGGGACTGACGATCCGGCGCCGCACGGCCGCGAGGATGGAGAAGTCCCCGAAAGCCGTTCGACAGGAGTACCTCCGTGACCACCATCCCCACCGCACACCGCGCGACCGCGGTGGCTGCCCGCGCCATCGAGCTGTCGAAGGTCTACGGCACGGGCGAGACCCAGGTGGTCGCCCTGGACCAGGTCACGGTCGACTTCCGGCAGGGCGAGTTCACCGCGATCATGGGCCCGTCGGGCTCCGGCAAGTCCACCCTGATGCACTGCGTCGCCGGCCTCGACTCCTTCAGCTCCGGCTCCGTCCGCATCGGCGAGACCGAGCTCGGCTCGCTCAAGGACAAGCAGCTCACGCAGCTGCGCCGCGACAAGATCGGCTTCATCTTCCAGGCGTTCAACCTGCTGCCCACGCTGACCGCCCTGGAGAACATCACGCTCCCCATGGACATCGCGGGCCGCAAGCCCAACAAGCAGTGGCTCGACCAGGTCATCGCCATGGTCGGCCTCTCCGACCGGCTCGGCCACCGCCCCACCCAGCTCTCCGGCGGCCAGCAGCAGCGCGTCGCCGTCGCCCGCGCGCTCGCCTCCCAGCCGGAGATCATCTTCGGTGACGAGCCGACCGGAAACCTGGACTCGCGCTCCGGCGCCGAGGTCCTCGGCTTCCTGCGCAACTCGGTGCGCGAGCTCGGGCAGACCGTCGTCATGGTGACCCACGACCCCGTCGCCGCGTCCTACGCGGACCGGGTCATATTCCTCGCCGACGGGCGGATCGTCGACGAGATGCTCCGGCCCAGCGCGGACGGGGTGCTCGACCGGATGAAGGCCTTCGATGCGAAGGGCCGCACCAGCTGACCCCGAGCCGCTGGGGGCTTTGCCCCCAGGCCCCCCAGCCCCTTGTCGCCGGGCCCCTGCGCCCTCGCCCGGCACCGCTGGGGGCTCCGCCCCCAGACCCCCGCTCCTCAAACGCCGGAGGGGCTAGTTTTCCGGCGTCCGGAGTTGGAGGGGCTGGCCGCCCGATGCTTGCCGACCGGCCCTCGATCACCCAGGACTGAGAAGAAACCCATGTTCCGTACCGCCCTGCGCAACGTGCTCGCGCACAAGGCCCGGCTGTTGATGACGGTGCTTGCCGTCATGCTCGGCGTCGCCTTCGTCTCCGGCACGCTCGTCTTCACCGACACTCTCGGCAACGCCTTCCGCAACCAGTCGTCCAAGAGCTACGACAAGGTGGCCGTCGCCGTCACCTCGTACGGCAGCCGTGACGACGCCGAGCGGGAGCCCGGTGTCAGCAAGCAGACCCTGCAGAAGATCGAGAAGCTCGACGGGGTCGCCTCGGCCACCGGCCGGGTGGACGGCTTCGCCGGTGTGGCCGGCACCGACGGCAAGCTGATCGGCCAGGGCTGGGCCAACAAGGGCGGCAACTTCGCCCCCGGCAAGGACGGCAAGGACCCGGCGTACACCTTCGCGCAGGGCTCGGGCCCGGTGAAGGACGACCAGATCGCCCTCGACAAGGACACCGCCGACAAGGGCAAGTACGCGGTCGGCGACACCGTACGGGTCGCCACCAACGGGCCGGTCAAGCAGTACAAGCTCACCGGCGTCTTCACCACCGAGGACGGCGCGGTCAACGCGGGCGGCAGCCTCGTCCTGTTCGACACCGCCGTCGCGCAGCAGCTCTACCTCAAGCCGGGCTACTTCCAGAACGTGAGCGTGGCCGCCACCCCCGGCGCCGACGCCCAGAAGATCCTCACCGAGGTCAAGCCGCTGCTCCCCAAGGACGCGAACGCCAAGACCGGCCAGGAGCTCGCCGACCAGGAGGCCAAGGACATCGAGCAGGGCCTCAGCGGCCTCAACCAGACACTCCTCGCCTTCGCCGCGATCGCGCTGTTCGTCGGCATCTTCCTGATCTCCAACACCTTCACCATGCTGGTCGCCCAGCGCACCCGTGAGCTCGCCCTGATGCGTGCCGTCGGCGCCTCGCGCGGCCAGGTCCGCCGCTCGGTGCTCGCCGAGGCACTCGTGGTCGGCACCATCGCCTCCGCCATCGGCTTCGCGCTCGGTCTCGGCCTCGCGACCGGGCTGCGGTCCGCGATGGGCGCCTTCGGCGCCAAGCTGCCGGACGGCCCGCTGATCGTCTCGGCGACCCCCGTGATCGCCGCCCTCGCCGTCGGCGTCTTCGTCACCCTGATCGCCGCCCTGCTGCCCGCCTGGCGCGCAGCCAAGATCCCGCCGGTCGCCGCCATGAACAGCGTGCACGGCGTGGCCACCACCAAGTCCCTGGTCGTACGGAACTCCATCGGCGGCGTGATCACCCTCGCCGGTGCGGGCGCGGTCATGGCCGGTGCCGCCGCCGGCAAGGACGGCAAGATGCTCATCAGCCTCGGCGCCTTCCTCGCCCTGGTCGGCATCATCATCCTGATCCCGCTCCTGTCCCGCCCGATCATCGCCCTCGTACGCCCCGCGCTCAGCAAGGTGTTCGGCGTCTCCGGCAAGCTCGCCAGCCAGAACGCGGTGCGCAACCCGCGCCGCACCGGCGCCACCGCCTCCGCGCTCGCCATCGGCCTCACCCTGGTCACCGGCCTGTCCGTGCTCGGCGTCACGCTCGGCACCGCCATCGACAAGATGACGACCGACAACATCAAGGCCGACTACATGGTCCAGATGGCGGCCAACGGCTCCGGCCTCGACAAGGACGTCCTGTCCGCGCTGCGCAAGGCCCCGGGCGTCACGGCGGTCTCCCCCAAGGAGTCCTCGTACCTCCAGCTCGACGGCCACGACCAGTCGGTGGCCGGCGTCACCCCCGGCGACATCGAAAAGGTCATCAACGTCGAGCCGGTGTCCGGCTCGCTGGCCACCCTCGGCCAGGGCCAGATAGCCGTCGACGACAAGACCGCCGCCAAGCACAACTGGAAGCCCGGCTCCAAGGTCGCCGTCGAGTTCGCGGACAAGAAGAAGGGCCAGCTCACGATCGGGGCGACGTACAAGGAGAACGAGTTCCTGGACCCGGTGCTCGCCCCGACCTCCGTGCTCGACCCGCACGAGACCAAGCCCTACATCCCGCAGATCTTCGTCAAGACGGACGGCGGCGCCACCAGCGCCAACGAGAAGGCCCTGGTCAGCGCGCTCGGTGACAACCCGGCGATCAGCATCATGGACCAGCAGGACATCCGCAACGAGTTCGGCGGCATGATCAACACGCTGCTCAACATCATGTACGGCCTGCTCGCGATGGCCCTGATCATCGCCGTCCTCGGTGTCGTCAACACCCTCGCGATGTCGGTGTTCGAGCGTCAGCAGGAGATCGGCATGCTGCGGGCGATCGGCCTGGACCGCCGCAAGGTCAAGCGCATGATCCGCCTGGAAGCCATCGTCATCTCGATGTTCGGCGCGGTGATCGGCATCGGCCTCGGCTCCTTCCTCGCCTGGGCCATCGGCCAGACCATCAAGAAGTCCATCCCGAACTACGCGCTGGTCATCCCGTGGGACCGGATCGGCATCTTCCTGCTGCTCGCCGGCCTGGTGGGCGTGCTCGCCGCCATGTGGCCGGCCCGCAGCGCCGCGAAGCTCAACATGCTGACCGCCATCAAGACCGAGTAGATCGTCAACTGCCGGTAGATTTACGGGAGTTGAAGGGGCCCGGGAGTTTTTGCTCCCGGGCCCCTTCGCCGTCATGTCACAGGCCGCTCAGTTCCACGTGCGGGCCCTCAGCGGCATTCCCGAGGTGCCGCTCACCGGAGTCTTCACCGCGAGGATCTGGTTGACGCCGATCCGGTTGCGCTCGAAGGAGATCGCCGAGGCGGCCATGTAGAGCCGCCAGATCCTGGCCCGGCCGGGGCTCGTGCACCGCACGGCGCGGGCCCAGTCGGACTCCAGGTTCGCCACCCAGTGACGCAGCGTCAGGGCGTAGTGCTCCCTTATCGGTTCGACGTCGCGGGCCTCGAACCCGGCCTCCTCCAGGGTGGCCAGGGTGCGGCCGACCGGGGCGAGCTCGCCGTCGGGGAAGACGTACTTGTCGATGAACTCGTCCACCCGGTACGCCGATTCGTCCCGCTCGGGGCGCCGGGCGATCTGGTGGTTGAGCAGCCGCCCGCCGTCCTTGAGCAGCGCGTACAGGATGTCGGCGTACTCCGCGTACCGCACCGAGCCGACGTGCTCGGCCATGCCGATGGAGGAGATCGCGTCGAACGGGCCGTCCTTGACGTCGCGGTAGTCCTGGACGCGGATCTCTATCCGGTCGGTGAGCCCCTCCTCGGCGATCCGCTTGCGGGCGAACGCGGCCTGTTCGCGCGACAGCGTGATGCCGACGACGTGGGCCCCGTACTCGCGGGCCGCGTGGATGGCCATGGAGCCCCAGCCGCAGCCGACGTCGAGCAGCCGGTCACCCTCCTTCAGGGCCAACTTGCGGCAGATCAGGTCGAGTTTGTCGCGCTGGGCGTCTTCGAGGGTGGCCTCGGGGCTCTCCCAGTAGGCGCACGAGTAGACCATCGACGGGCCGAGCACCAGCCCGTAGAAGTCGTTGCCGACGTCGTAGTGGTGGCTGATCGCCTCTTTGTCGCGGCGCTTGGTGTGCAGCGGGCCGGTACGGCGGCGCATCTCCTCGGCGGGCGGGGCCGGCGGGGGCAGCGCGCCGCCCAGCTTCACCAGGGCCTTGGCGGCGGCCCGCAGCCTCGGGTCGCGCACCGGGTGGAGGGTGTCCTTGGGCTCGCCGCCGCGCTCCCAGATCAGCCCCGCCAGCAGGCCGAGCGCCGCGTACAGGTCGCCCTCGACGTCGATCTCGCCCGCCACCCAGGCGCGGGCCAGGCCCAGTTCGCCCGGCTTCCACAGCAGCCGGCGCAGCGCGCGCCGGTGGCGTACGACGAGAACCGGAGCACCGGGCGGGCCCGCCTCACTGCCGTCCCACGCCCGGATTCGTACCGGGAGGGCCTCCCCCAGCAATTCCTCGGCAAGAGCGGTCAGCCGCAGCGCCGCGTCGGCCATGGTGCACACCTCCGTACCTCGCAGAAATGTCTCAGCACCCCGGTCAACAGTGCCCGGGCACGGAGCAATCCCGCTAGCACGCAGGGGAGTGACAGGATGTCTGCATACACCATCTTCCTGGCCGGAAACCGATCATGAACGGGATCGCGCAGGGCCGGGTACGCCGAAGGGGCCGTCCGCACCACGGATGGCGGACGGCCCCTTCGGGGTAACGCTGCTGAGGCTAGGAGGCCTTGGCCTTCGCGCCGGCCTTGTCCTCGGCCTTGGCCGCGGGGGCCGGGGCGGGCTTGGCCGCCTCGTAGAACTCCTCGCGCGGGGTCTCCATCGCACCGAGGGAGACGACCTCGCGCTTGAGGAACATCGCGAGCGTCCAGTCGGCGAAGACACGGATCTTGCGGTTCCAGGTCGGCACGGCCAGACCGTGGTAGCCACGGTGCATGTACCAGGCGAGACGGCCCTTGAGCTTGATCTTCATCTTGCCCATGACGATCATCGCGACGCCCTTGTGGAGGCCGAGGCCTGCCACCGCACCCTTGTTGGAGTGCGAGTACTCCTTCTGCGGGAAGCCCCGCATGCCGGAGACCACGTTGTCACCGAGGACCTTGGCCTGACGCAGCGCGTGCTGGGCGTTCGGCGGGCACCAGGCGCGCTCGGCCGGGACGCCAGCCTTGATCGCGGCGAGGTCCGGGACCTGGGCGTTGTCGCCCGCGGCCCAGATGTAGTCGGTGCCGGTGACCTGGAGGGTCGGCTGGGCGTCCACGTGGCCGCGCGGGCCGAGCGGGAGGCCGAAGCGGGACAGCGCCGGGTTGGGCTTGACGCCGGCGGTCCACACGATGGTGTTGGAGTCGACCTCCAGACCGTTCTTCAGCACGACGTGGCCGTCCACGCAGGAGTCCATGGAGGTCGAGAGGTAGATCTCGATGCCACGGCCCTCAAGGTGCTCCTTGCCCCAGGTGCCGAGCTGCGGGCCGACCTCGGGAAGGATCTTGTCGGCGGCGTCGACCAGGATGAAGCGCATGTCCTCGCGCTTGACGTTGGTGTAGTACTTGGCCGCGTCGCGGGCCATGTCCTCCACCTCGCCGATGGTCTCCGCGCCGGCGAAGCCGCCGCCCACGAAGACGAAGGTCAGCGCCTTGCGGCGGACGTCCTCGTCGGTGGTGGAGTCGGCCTTGTCGAGCTGCTCCAGAACGTGGTTGCGCAGGCCGATGGCCTCTTCCACGCCCTTCATGCCGATGCCCTGCTCGGCGAGACCGGGGATCGGGAAGGTGCGGGAGACCGCACCCATCGCGATGACCAGGTAGTCGAAGGGCAGCTCGTAGGCCTCGCCGACGAGCGGCGCGACCGTGGCGACCTTGCGGTCCTGGTCGATGCTGGTGACCCGGCCGGTGAGCACCTCGGCTCCGCGCACGACGCGTCGCAGCGGGACGACGACGTGACGCGGCGAGATGCTGCCTGCGGCGGCTTCGGGGAGGAAGGGCTGGTACGTCATGTACGAGCGCGGGTCGACGACCGTGACGGTCGCTTCCGCGTAACGCATCTTCTTCAGAATGCGTCGCGCTGCGTACAGGCCTACGTACCCGCCACCTACTACGAGGATCCTGGGACGCTCCGTGGTGCTCATGCCATCGAGTATCCACCCGCCGATGGGCCCCCGCTCGTGCGCCCCTTCACAAGGTCTGACAGGGGCTCTGCTACACTGCGCGGCCCACGTGACCGAGGTCATGGCGCGATGAGGGAACCACCGTATAGGGGAGAACGTTGTTCACCCCTCCTGAACTGGCCTGCACGGCCCCGGGCCCGCTGGACCACTGCCGTAGGAAACGCAGGCGTAACACGGCAACCACCGTCTGGAATGCGCGCGGAAGGGGCCCCTGAGCCTCGGAAAGCGGTCTTGGCACCACAAACCTCGGCCCGGGAGCCCCAATTCCTTGTGAAGAACTTCACGAACTTTCTCGCGCGGCCGGGCCCAACGGCCCTCCCGGGACCGCGATCAGGCGACCGACCAGGCGATTCCGTCCAGAATGTCGTGCTCGCTGACCACGACCTCACGGGCCCCGGTCCGCTCCATGACGGCGAGCAGCACCAGCGCACCGGCCGCGATGACGTCGATCCGGCCCGGGTGCAGCACGGGGATGCGGGTGCGCTCCTCGTGGGTGGAGGCGAGCAGGCGCTCGGTGACCGCGGCGACCTCGTCGTGAGAGATACGTGAATGATGGATGGCTGCCGAGTCGTACGCGGTGAGGCCGAGCGCGATCGCGGCGACGGTGGTGACCGAGCCCGCGAGGCCGACCAGGGTGCGCGGCTCGCGCAGCGGCACGGTCTGCTCGGCGAGGTCGAGGGCGGCCTCGATGTCGGCGCGGATCGCGGCGATCTGTTCGGGCGTGGCCGGGTCGCCGGGGTGGTGGCGCTCGGTCATCCGCACACAGCCGATGTCGACCGAGCGGGCGGCCTCCACGGTCCGCGAGCCGACCACGAACTCGGTGGAGCCGCCGCCGATGTCGACGACCAGGTAGTCGCCCGTCCGTCGCCCGCCACCACCCTTCCAAGGAAGGGGCTCCGCCCCCTCTTTATCGGCGTGCAGTTCCTTGGTGGCGCCGGTGAAGGAAAACTCGGCCTCCTGGTCGCCGGAGATCACCTCGGGCTCGACGCCCAGGATGTCGAGGACGCCGCGTACGAAGTCGTCCCGGTTCTCGGCGTCGCGCGAGGCGGAGGTCGCGACGAACCGGATGCGCTCGGCGCCCAGCTCCTTGATCACCGCGGCGTACTCGCGGCACGCCGCGAACGTCCGCTCCAGGGCCTCGGGGGCGAGCCGCCCGGTGCGGTCGACGCCCTGGCCGAGCCGGACGATCGTCATGCGCCGGTCCAGATCGGTGATCTCCCCGGTGGCCGGGTCGGCGTCCGCGACCAGCAGGCGGATCGAGTTCGTACCGCAGTCGATCGCGGCGACGCGCGTCACTTGGTGTCCTCCCCGCCGCACGGCGTCACGCACGGGCCCTTGGCCCACCACTCGGGCAGCATGGCGATCGCCTCGTCGCCGAGCGGGTTCACACCCGGGCCCGCGGCCAGCGAGTGGCCGACGAGCACGTGCAGGCACTTGACCCGGTCCGGCATGCCGCCCGCGCTCGGGAAGCCCTCCAGGACCTCGATGGCGTCGCGGCGCGCGATGTAGTCCTCGTGCGCGGCGCGGTAGGCGGCGGCGAGCTCCGGGTCGCTCGCGAGGCGCTCCGTCATCTCCTTCATGACGCCGTTCGCCTCCAGGGTGCCGATCGCGGAGGCCGCGCGCGGGCACGTCAGGTAGTACGTCGTCGGGAAGGGCGTGCCGTCCTCCAGGCGCGGGGCCGTCTCGACGACGTCCGGGTTGCCGCAGGGGCAGCGGTGCGCGATCGCGCGCAGCCCGCGCGGCGGGCGGCCCAGCTGCTGCTTGAAGGCGGCGATGTCCGCGTCGGTGGGCTCGGTGCGTTCGGTCTGGGGCGGGGGCGTTTCCATGCCTGGGTCAGTCTCTATCGCTAGCAGGTGGTCAGTTGGCGGGGCGGTCGGCGTTGTCGACGCCGTCCCAGAGGTTGTAGTGCCAGGCGCGGCTGGTCGCGGCCTTGTCCTCGTGGTGCTTGTTCGCCGCGCCCGGGTCGACGACGGTGAAGCTGGTCTCCCCCGGGAACTGCATGTGCAGATGCTCGCGGGCCAGTTTCTCGATGTACGCGTCGTCCTGGAGGCGTGCCTTCTCGTCGCGCAGCTTCTCGACCGCCTTCTGGGCCTCGACGGCCCTGCGCTTCTGGTCTGAGATGTCGGCGCGCTGCGAGACGTACTGCCGCATCGGGTAGGCGAGCGCCACGATCAGCGAGCAGAGGACCAGGGCGAGCAGCGCCGCCCGGCCGGTGAGCCGGGAGCGGCGGGCCTGCCGTTTGGTCTGCGATCGGTAGACGCGGGCAGCGGTCTGCTCGCCGAGCACCTTGAGCCGGGCCGCGGTGGAGAACCGGTCACGGTCCGCGGTCTTGGCGTTCTTGCCCATCGCTCTCCCGCCTCCCCTTACACACGTACGTCCCCGGACACGGTACGGGACCGCGGCCGGGGACGTACGTACGACTGGCTAGGGCTTTAGCCCATCAAATGTCAGCCCTTGAAACGCGGGAAGGCGGAGCGGCCCGCGTAGACCGCGGCGTCGTCGAGGATCTCCTCGATGCGCAGCAGCTGGTTGTACTTGGCGACGCGGTCCGAGCGGGCCGGGGCGCCGGTCTTGATCTGGCCGCAGTTCACCGCGACGGCGAGGTCGGCGATGGTGACGTCCTCGGTCTCGCCGGAGCGGTGGGACATCATGCACTTGAAGCCGTTGCGTTGGGCCATCTCGACGGCGTCCAGGGTCTCGGTCAGCGAACCGATCTGGTTGACCTTGACGAGCAGGGCGTTGGCGGAGCCCTCCTCGATGCCGCGCGAGAGACGCTCGGGGTTGGTGACGAACAGGTCGTCGCCGACGATCTGGACCTTGGAGCCGAGGCGCGAGGTGATGGTGTTCCAGCCGGCCCAGTCGTCCTCGAACAGCGGGTCCTCGATGGAGACCAGCGGGTACGCGGAGACGAGCTCCTCGTAGTACTCGGTCATCTCGGCGGCCGAGCGGGACTTGCCCTCGAACTCGTACTTGCCGTCCTTGTAGAACTCGGACGCGGCGACGTCGAGCGCGAGCGCGATGTCCTTGCCCGGGGCGTAGCCGGCTTCCTTGATGGCCTCGAGGATGAGGTCCAGGGCGGCGCGGTTGGACTCCAGGTTCGGCGCGAAGCCGCCCTCGTCGCCGAGGCCGGTGGACAGGCCCTTGCGCTTCAGGACGCCCTTGAGCGTGTGGTAGACCTCGGCACCCCAGCGAAGGGCCTCGGAGAAGGACTCCGCGCCGATCGGGGCGATCATGAACTCCTGGATGTCGACGTTGGAGTCGGCGTGCGACCCACCGTTGAGGATGTTCATCATCGGGACGGGCAGCAGGTGCGCGTTCGGGCCGCCCAGGTAGCGGAACAGCGGCAGGTCGCTGGCCTCGGAGGCGGCGTGCGCGACGGCGAGGGAGACGCCGAGGATGGCGTTGGCGCCGAGCGAGCCCTTGTTGTCCGTGGCATCCAGGTCGAACATGGCCTGGTCGATCAGGCGCTGCTCGGTGGCGTCGTAGCCGACGAGCTCCGGGCCGATCTGCTCGATGACGGCGAGGACGGCCTTCTCGACACCCTTGCCGCCGTAGCGGTTCGGGTCACCGTCACGAAGCTCGATGGCCTCGAAGGCACCGGTGGAGGCGCCGGACGGAACTGCAGCACGACCGGTGCTGCCGTCGTCGAGGCCGACCTCGACCTCGACCGTGGGGTTGCCTCGGGAGTCCAGGATTTCCCGGGCTACGACGACGTCGATGGACGGCACGAGCATCTCCTTCTGGGATGTGACGCTAGATGTGACGCAAGCAGTGCAAGGTCGTGCGGGGTCGCGTTCGCCTTGCGACAAGAGCCTAACCGGCTCTGGAGCTCCGGCCAGCCGAGTGCCCGCCTCCTGGGACGAAAAAGGGCCCAAAGGCCCTGATTCCGGGCAAAGGACCACAACACTACTGCCGGGTAACAGCGAAAACCCCGGCCCGGCGCGTACGGGGGAATGCGCGCCGGGCCGGGGCGATCTGGGGGCGGGTCGGTCTCAGCCGAGGTGCAGCTTCTGGCCCGGGAAGATCAGGTTCGCGTCCTTGACGATGTCCTTGTTCAGCTCGAACAGCTTCTGCCAGCCGCCCTTGACTCCGTTGGCGGCGGCGATGCCGCCGAGGGTGTCGCCGGACTTGACGGTGTATTCGCCGTTGCCCTGCTTGACCGGCTCGGTGCGCTGCTCGTCGCGGGCGGCCGGCGCGGACTCGGTGCGCTCGGACTTCTTCGCCTTCGGCTGCGGCTGGGCCTGCTGCTTCGGCTTCGAGGACTCCGAAGACTTCGAGGACTTCGGCTTCGAGGACGAACCGGAGGTGTCCACGTCGGCCTTGCTGCCGCCGGACGTCAGGTTGCCGGCGCTCGCGCAGCCCCAGGCACCCGGGCCCTGCATCGCGAGCAGCTTCTCGGCGGTGGCTATCTGCTGGCCCTTGGTGGCGAGGTCGGCGCGCGAGGCGTACTGGGTGCCGCCGGCGGCGGCCCAGGAGGACTGCGAGAACTGCAGGCCGCCGTAGTAGCCGTTGCCGGTGTTGATGGACCAGTTGCCGCCGGACTCGCACTGGGCGACGGCGTCCCAGGTCTGGACGGATGCGGCGGAGGCGTTGCCCGCCGCCATCAGCGGGGCGGCCACGGCGGCGCCGGTGACACCGGCCAGCGTGGCGACACGGACGGCCTTGGACGGGCGACGGTGCTTGCCCTTGCCGGAAAGCAGCATGGAGGTTCTCCTCACCGACGCCTGCGAGGTGAGCTGTCGGGTTCGGGCGTGAGCTGCCCGGCCGAGCGTCGATGCGCCCGTCTTCACCCCAAGCCGTTGCGGCAGTTACGTGAACTGCCGGGCCCGGCACTTACCTTGGGTCCCCCGCTCCTGCCTACGGCGCATAAGCGTCGGCTGTTCCCGTCGGCCGACGGCAGGATTCGGCGTGCTCGGTCGACGGGGCTCGTGGTGACGAGCGAGTCCGACGAAAACACACGCCCCGCCAATGTTCAAAGACGCACATCGGGGAGAAATCCCCCCTACTTGCCGCCACAGAAGGGGCGTTTCCGCAGGTGAGGGGCGGGGCGGACGGACCGGGCAGACGGGACACGCCAGTTGAGGCGAAGAGACCCATGTCTCACTTGCACGAACCGGACATAGGGCTGCGAACTAACCCTGCTTCGGCGCCGACTTCGGGTTCGCCACAGCCGCTGCCGCATCCTTCAGGTCCAGGCTCTGGCCAGGCAGGATGAGGTTGGGGTCGGTGCCGATCAGCTTCTCGTTGGCGTGGTACAGCGCGGGCCAGCCGCCCTGGATCTTGTTCGCCTCGGCGATGGCCGACAGATTGTCGCCGGGGCGGACGGTGTAGTCGCCGTTCGCGGCAGGGGCGTTACCGGACTCACGTGAGGCATCGTCACCTCGCGAGGCGTGCCGTCCGGAATCGCGGCTATCGGGGGAGTTGCCCGAATTGTTCGAACCACTCGTACCGGCCGGCGTGCCCGGGTCGGCCTGACCGGTCGTCGGGGCGGACGGGGACGTACCGCCCGGCGCCGTGCCCGCGCTCTCCTCCGGCGAGGGCGCCCCGCGGTGCTTGCCGGGGCTCGCCGGGGTGGACGCGGACGGCGTCGGGGACTTGGCCGGGTCGCTCGGCTTCGTGGCACCCGGGGCCGGCGTGGCGGGCGTGGAGCCGCTCGGCGTCGGCGTGGCGTCGGGCGCCTTGGTCGCCGGGGCGGTGGGGATCGCCGGGGCGGTGGGGGTCGCGGGAGCGGGCGTGGGCGTCCCGGTCGACGTGTCGGGCGCGCCCGGGTCGACGTCCGCCGAGCCGCCACCCTTGGTGAGCCCGGCGCCGGTGCCGCAGTTCGCGAAGGCCCCCGGCCCCTTGGCCGCGAGCACCCGCTCGGCGACGGCTATCTGTTGGGCGCGGCTGGCGAGGTCGGCGCGCTGCGCGTAGTCCGTGCCGCCGTACGCCTCCCAGGTGGCCTGCGAGAACTGGAGCCCGCCGTACAGGCCGTTGCCGAAGTCGGCACTCCACATTCCGCCGGACTCGCAGGCGGCCACCTGGTTCCAGGTGGTCGCGTCCGCGGCGTTCGCGCCGGTCGCGGCGAGTAGGGGAAGCGCGATGGCCGATCCGGTCACTCCTGCCGCGACGACGAGAGCGGGTGCCTGGCGAGGTCGACGATGCCGTCCATTCCCGGAGCGCATGGATAAGGCCTTCCGTGTGACTGCTGAGCCGAATGAACGGTGAACGTAGCCGTACTCGAACGCTTGTCACAAGTCGATGCAGCGGGGATCACATAAAAGTCACAGTCTTGACGGACCGTCACATCCGGATGTTTCCGGTGAGGGCGTGAACTCGACCGGCAGGGTGCGCAGTCCGCGCATGATGAGCCCGCCGCGCCAGCGCAAATCGTCAGGTTCCACCGCGAGCCGCAGGTCAGGGAGGCGCCGCAGCAGGGTGGCGAGTGCGGTCTGCCCTTCGAGCCGGGCGAGCGGCGCACCGAGGCAGTAGTGGATCCCGTGCCCGTATCCGAGGTGCTGGTTGTCCTTCCGGCCGAGGTCGAGGGTGTCCGGATCGGCGAAGCGCCCGGGGTCACGGTCAGCGGCGGCGAGCACGACGAGCACGGGGTCGCCGGCCGCGATGTCCTGCCCGCCGAGCGTCAGGGGCCGGGTGGCGAACCGCCAGGTGGCCATCTCGACGGGCCCGTCGTAGCGGAGAAGTTCCTCGACCCCGGTTTCGAGAAGACCGGTCTCCCCGGCCGCGAGGGAGTCCTGAAGCCGTTCGCGCTGCCCCGGATTGCGGAGCAAGGCGTACATACCGTTGCCAATGAGGTTGACCGTCGTCTCGAATCCGGCGAAGAGCAGGATGAAGGCCATGGCGGCGGCTTCGTTCTCGGTGAGGTGCTCGCCGTGGTCGCTGGCCTCGATGAGCCGGGAGATGAGGTCGTCGCCGGGGTTCTCGCGCTTCTTGTGGATGAGCTCGGCCAGGTAGTTCCGCATCTTCTTGACGGAGCGGGCGACACCCCCTCGGGGGCCGCCCCCGTGCCGGATCATCATGCCCGCCCAGTCGCGGAAGTCGTCCTGGTCCTCGCGGGGCACGCCGAGCAGATCGCAGATGGCATAAATGGGAAGCGGGAACGCGAACTCGTGAATGAGGTCGGCCGACCCCTCGGCCTCGAACGCGTCGATGAGCCGGTCGGTCAACTCCTGCACCCGGGGCGCGAATTGGGCGACGGTACGAGGAGTGAACGCCTTCGACACCAGACGCCGCAGCCGGGTGTGATCGGGCGGGTCGATGTTGAGCAGATGCGTCATCAGCTCGGCCTTGCGCTCGCCCGGGATGCCGGTTTTGCCCTTGGCGTGGGCGGGCTCGTCGTGGTGTGCGGGGTTCTTGGAGAGCCGCTGGTCGGCGAGGGCCTGCTTGGCGTCCCCGTACCGCGTGACCAGCCACGCCTCGACGCCGCTCGGCAGCCGGGTGCGGTGCACGGGGGCGTGCTCGCGCAGCCAGGCGTAGGCCGGGTACGGGTCGGTGGCGAACTCCCAGGTGAAGAGTTCGGGGGCGGGCGGGGCGGGCGGAATGGGGTTGTTGTCCTGCACCTCTCGACCGTATCCCGCCCTCTCGACCGTATCCCGCCCTCTCCCCTGAACCGCCCGGTCCCACCAGTGGCACAACCCGGCGGCCCGATCCTGGGGCTCCGCCCCAGACCCCGTCGGCCCCTCCCCACCCCTTCCCTGAACCCGCCGGGGGTGAGATGTCCGGGCGCGGCCCGGCGATCGTTTCCTGGGGCTCCGCCCCAGACCCCGTTCGCGCCTTAAGGGCGCTCGTCCTCGAACTCGCCCAAGGCCTTAAGTGCCCCGATGCGGGCCAGCATCGACCCTGCCAGGGGCGCAGGGAACTGCCCGACCAGCCACGCACGGTCCGCAGCGGTACTCATATACAGCCCCTCCGGCCTTTGAGGAGCGGGGCCCGGGGGCAGCGCCCCCGGCAACGGACCTCAGCCCACCCCACACGAGCCATCGGGGTCCGGGGCTGAGCCCCGGCTCACCCCGCCGGGGCTAGGCCGCCTCCGCCGAGCGGATTGCCTCTCGGTAGGCCCGCGCCGCGGCGCGCAGTGCCGCCTCCGGGTCGGCCCCGGCCGATTCCGCCTCCACCGCCAGCGCGAGGAGGCGATACCCCACACCCTCCCCGGAGGGAAGCGGCACCGTCAGGCCCGCCGTCCGGGCGCGCGCGGAGAGCTTGGCCGCCAGGGCCAGGGCCGGCTGGCCCAGCGGCACCCCGTCCGTCACGGAGGAACGCTGCTTCTCGACCGCCTTCATCCGCAGCCAGTGCGATTTCACTTCCTCCGGCGTCGAGGCCGTCTCGGCACCGAACACATGCGGATGGCGGTGGATCAGCTTCTCCACGATGCCGCCCGCCACGTCGTCCACCGAGAAGGGAGCCTCCGCGTCCTCCTCCGCGATACGGGCGTGGAAGACGACTTGCAGCAGCACGTCCCCCAGCTCTTCGCGGAGCTCGTCCCGGTCCCCCTCCTCCACCGCCTCGACCAGCTCGTACGCCTCCTCAAGCGCGTACTTGGCCAGGCCCTTGTGGGTCTGCTGCGAGGACCACGGGCATGCGCGGCGGATGCGGTCCATGACCTGGACCAGGTCGAGCAGGCGGGCGCCCGGCAGGTCGTAGGAGCCGGGGAGCAGCTCCAGGTCCGGCATCTGGACGCGGCCGGAGCCGGCCAGACGGGCCAGGCCGTCGGTGAGGCGGCGGTCGCCCTCGCCGGAGGGGAGGACGACGATGGTCCGGCCCCCGGCGCAGGCCTCGACCAGTTCCTGCGCGTCCGGCGCCGAGATCTCCACCGGCACGCCGGCCTCGCGCAGATACGGCAGCTGCGGGTGCCCGGCGTCGGGGCACAGCACGAGGTCGGCGGCGCGCAGGGTCTGCCACGCGGGCCAGGAGAGCAGGCCCGGGGCGACCCGGTGGCTCGCGGTGAGCAGAACGATTCGGCCGGGTTCTTCAACAGCAGTCACCCGTCGAACCTACCCGCTGCCTCAGCCGGTCGAGACGGAGTCCCCGGGGTCGCCCTGCTGCTCCTCGGGGGCGGCCTGCGGGGCCGCGGGCTGCTTGGGCTTGGCGAGCCAGGGGGCCTGGTAGTCGGCGAGCTGGATCTGGCTCGCGTTCCAGCTGCCGTAGCGCGGGTTCACGTCCACGTCGAGGGCCTTGGACGCCTTGACCAGGGCGGGCAGCAGGTCCTGCTGGGTGCGGGCGCCGATCGCGGCGGCCAGCTTCTGCTCGGTGACCTGCCGCTGGACGTACGCGTCGATCTGGTTCGGGGCGAGCCCGCCATTGGTGAGGGCCTGCTCGCGCAGCTGGTCCTCGCCGCCGGCCTGCTGGACCATCGCGGCCCGCGCGTCCTCGATGTCCTTGCGGCTGACGCTCACCTTGGCCTGTTCGGCGGCGCGCGCGAGGACCCGGTCGAAGATCATGTTGCTCAGCTTCACCTTGCCGAGCTGCCCCGAGTCCTTGATCAGCTGGGCGGACTGCGGGGACTTCTCCTGCGCCGTCCGTACGTCCTTGACCTCGGCCTGGAGTGCGGACACCTCGATCCGCTGCCCCCCGACGACGGCCGCGGCCCCCGGGTGGGCCGTACTGCCGCAGGCCGCGAGGAGCGGGCCCGCGGCGAGCAGGACGACGGAGACGGAGAGCGCGGTGCGACGGCGGCGGTGCAAAGGAGCCTCCCGGCGGAGCAGATACGTGCGGCGTGGCGACGGACCTTGCTAAGACCTTGCGGTGATCGATGTTAGGCAGTCGGCGTGGCCGGGGCCACTGATTCGCCCAACGATTCGCGACCCCCATCGGTCGCGGGGGTGAAGCCGGGTGAAGCCGCGCCGTCCATTGCGTGAACTGAGTTCCCGGCCCACTGCGCCGCCCCGGAGGGTCCGGCATATTCGACGGCAGCGCACAGCAAAGGACCTCGATGCCGACCCTCGAAGCCGCCCCCGCCCCACCGGTGGCCCCGGTGCGGATCGCTGCCACCCGCCGCCCGGCCGCCCGCCCCGCCGCCCTCTCCGCACTGATCACCCTGATCGCGGTGTGCGGCGCGGACGCGGTCGCCGGGGTCGTCCCGCTCGGCCCGCTCCAGCGGCACACCCGCAGCATCAACGACCTGGGCAACCAGTTCATCCCCTTCCACGAGCACCTGTGGGACCTGCTGCACGGGCGCGCCGACGGCGGCCTTCTCCTCAACTGGCAGTCGGGGTACGGCACTTCGTTCCTGCCCGACCTCGGTACGTACCTCGGCAGCCCGTTCGCGCTGCTCGTCGCTCTCTTCCCACGCGACCGGATCGACCTCGCGGTGTATGTGATCACCGTCCTGAAGATGGCGGCCGCCGCCGTCGCCATGACGGTGCTGCTTCTCGCGCTGCGCCCGGCGGCCCCCCGCCGCTGGATGGCCGGGGTGCTCGGCGCCTCGTACGCGCTGTGCGGCTGGTCGGTCCTGGAGTCGATCTACAACCCGATGTGGCTGGACGGCCTGATCGCCTTCCCGCTGCTCTGCCTGGTCGGCCACTGGGCCAGGACCGGGCGGCGGCCGGTGCTCGGCCCGCTGCTCGTGGCACTCGCCTGGATCGCCAACTTCTACACCGCGTACATGGCGACGATCGGCGCCGGACTCGTCCTGCTCCTCCTGCTGTACGTGGACCGCGACACGGACCGGCGCGGCCGGGTGCGGGCGGTCCTGCTCGCCACGCGCTCGTTCGTGATCGGCATCGGCCTCTCGGCGCCGCTCCTGTTCACCATCTATCTGGGCACGAAGCACGCGCATCCGGGCTGGGTGCGGGAGTTCGCTCCGGTGTCCTGGCCGGACTACCTGGCCCGCACGCTGCCCGGCACGTACTCCTTCTCCTCCCCCGCCGTCTTCCTCGGCACCGGCGCGCTGCTTCTCGCCTGCGCCCTCGCCTTCCACCGCGCGGTCCCGCGCCGCGAGCGGTACGCGTGGAGCGGGCTCGCGCTCGCCGTCGCGCTGTCCTTCCAGTGGAAGCCGGCCCATCTGGCCTGGCACGCCTTCGTCACCCCCAACGGCAGCCCCTACCGGCAGACCTTCATCCTGTGCGGCATCCTCGTGATCGCCGCCTGGATCTGTCTGTCGTACGGAATCCCCGGGCGCCGCGCGCTGCTCGGCGGGGGCGGCGTACTCGCCCTGATCGCGGCGGGCGCGGCCTTCAGCGAGCTGGTCTCGGCCTGGACGTATCCGCTGTTCGCCCTGGGCCTTGCGGCCATGACCGGCGGTCTGCTCCTGGCCCGCCGGGGCCGGCGGGGACTCTCCCTTCTCGCCCTCGCGCTGCTGGCCGGGGCGCAGATCGCGCAGGCGGGCGTGACCACGGCGTACGGGGACCAGCAGCGGGCGGCCCGCATGGACGGCTATCCCGCCTGGGGCGCCGAGCACTCGGCACGCGCCGCGCTGGAGTCGGACGCCCCGGGCTGGCCCGGCTACCGCACCGACCCCGGCCAGCGCCAGATCACCAACAACGACCCGCTGCTGCTCGGCGGCGAGGGCGGCGCCTACTACTCCAGCCTCACCCCGGAAGTCCTGAACCGTACGATGACCGCGCTCGGCGGCGGCTGGACCTCTCGGGGGCGGGCGATCCAGAGCCTCGACAACCCCGTGACCGACGCGATCTTCTCGGTGGGCGCGCGGGTGCGGGTCGCCGAGAAGGGCGGCGACCCCGCCCTGATCCGGGCCGCCGCGACCCCGCCCCTGGTCACGCTCCGGCCGTCCGGGCCCCAACCGGCGTACGGCAGCAACCCGTTCCGCAACCAGGAGCTCCTGCTCGGCGCCCGGGTCTACACGACCCGCACCCTCACGCAGGGCTGCCCGGCCGGGACCGACATCTTCCTGTGGGCGCCGGAGCACTTCGGGTCCGCGCGCCTCGGCGACGGCCCGGTCGTCGAGATGCGCGGCGGCGCGCCCAGCCGGCGGGCGCCGCTGATCCCCTTCGGCCCCTCGGCGGGGCCGGGCCCCGCTTCCCACATCACCCTGACTCCCGCGGATCGCCACGCGGAGCTGGGGTGTCTGGACCGGGGGGCGCTGGCGCGGGCGGTGGACCGGCTGCGGGCGACGGGGGCCGCCTCGGTCTCGGTGTCGTCGAGCTCGGTGCACGCCGAGCTCCCCGCGGGGGCGAGCGGAACGGCGGTGTTCGCGATGCCGCGGATCGCGGGGTGGAGCTGTGAGGTGAACGGGGCGGGGGCGGCTCCGGCGGGCGACTATCTGGGCCTGGTCGCCGTCCCGCTGTCGGCCGGGGCTCGCTCGGTGTCCTGCGACTTCCGTCCCCCGGGCCTGCGGTCGGGCTCGGCGGTGGGGGTGGGGGCGTTGCTCGCGCTGGTGGGGGTGGGGGTGCGGGGGCCGGTACGCCGCCGGTTCCGGACGGGCGGGGCGTAGCTGGGGCTCCGCCCCAGACCCCGTTCGCGCCTTAAGGGCGCTCGTCCTCAAACTCCCCCAAGGCCTTAAGGGCCAGGGGGGACCCCCATGACAGGCTGAAATGCCCCCCCTGCCAGGGGCGCTCCTGCTAGGAGCAAACCCGCTAGGGGCGCGGGGAACTGCGCGACCAGCCACCCACGGCCCGAGGCCGAACAACCGCACCCCGCAGCACGCTCACGCTCCCCGGCCCTAGGAGGCCATATGGGGGGCGCGGGGAACTGCGCAGCCAGCGACGCCGGCCCGCACGCACCATCGCACCCGCACCCGCACCCGCACCCGCACCCAGCGGACAGCTCACCCTCCCCGCACCTCCCGCTGGCGGGCGAGGGCGCGGCGCAGCTCGGCGGGGTAGGGGTGCTGCACCCCGTACACCCGCTCCGCATCCCACAGCAGCGCTTGGAGTTGCTGATGTCCCGCCCCGTGGTCGCCCACCGCAAGCAGCAGGTGCCCGATCCGATGGCGGATGCCGAACACCCGGGACGGGTCGGCGGACCCGTCCCGCGCCTCGAAGCCGGGCAACACCGCCCGGTACTCGGCCAGCGCCGCACCCGCCTCGCCCAGCTGCTCCAGGCACTGGGCCACGTCGTGCCGGAAGTCCAGGGCCTGCGGGTCGGCGGGGCCCGCCTCGGCCGCCCGGTCGGCGGCGAGCCGGCGCAGCTCGGGCAGGGCGCGCCGGTACTGCCCGTCGTCCATCAGCGTCGCCGCGTACTGCTTGCGCAGGATGCGTACCACCGGCGACCGTTCGCCGTGTTCGGCCGCCGCGGCGGGCAGGATCGAGCCGAGGATGTCGACGGCCTGGGTGATGCGGCCCTCGCCGAGCAGCCGCTTGACCTCGTCGACCGCGCCCGCGACATCGGGCCGCGGGGGCCCGGAGGGCACCGGCGGGGCGACCGGCCCGGACGCGGTGGCCGCGGCGCGGTCCGGCCAGGGCGCGTGCGGGCGCAGGAACGGCCGGGTCGGGTCGAGCGGCCCCGCGGGTCCTGGACCGCCCCGCACCGGAAGCAGCGGCACCAGCGCCTCGTACACCTCCTGTGCACAACTCGGCCTGGACTGGGGGTCCTTGGCCAGGAGGCGGAGGACGAGGGCTTCCAGCGGTTCGGGTACCTCGGGGCGCAGTCTGCGGACCGGGACGGGCGGTTCGTACAGGTGGCGGTGCAGGACGCCCAGCGCGGTGGAGCCCGCGAACGGGACGTCCCCGCTGAGCAGTTCGTGCAGCAGCACCCCGAGCGCGTACAGATCGGTGTACGGGCCGACCGCGCCGCCCATCGCCTGCTCGGGCGCCATGTAGGCGGGCGAGCCGATGGGCGAACCAGTGTGCGTGAGCCGGGTCGTGTCGGAGTCGAGGACGGAGGCGACGCCCAGGTCGAGCACGGTCACCGTGCCGTCGGGGCGCACCATCACATTGCGCGGCTTGAGGTCGCGGTGGACGATCGGCACCGCGTGCACCGCCGAGAGCACCGCGCACAGCTGGGCGGCGACTGCCACCGTCCACGGCCAGGGGTACGGCTCGTGCTCGGCGAGGTGGTCGGCGAGGTCGGCGCCCTCGACGTACTGCATGACGAGGTACAGGTCGTCGCCGTCGCTGCCCGCGTCGTGCACGGTGACGAGCCCGGGATGGTCGACCTGCGCGGTCACCCGGCACTCGCGCACGAACCGGCGCCGCAGCTCGTCGACCTCCTCGGCGGATCCGACGCCCGCGACCCGGTCCGGCCGGAGCAGCTTCACCGCGACCCGGCGGTCCAGGCGCTGGTCGTACGCCGTCCACACCTGGCCCATGCCGCCCTGGCCGAGGAGCGCCGCCAGTTCGTAGCGCCCGGCGACGACCCGCCCCTCGGTCACCTGGCCTCGCCCTCGGTCCCCTTGCGCAGGTACTGCGACAGCTCGTCGAGCTCGGCCCTGACCTGCTCGATCCTGGGCGCGGCCGGGGTGTGCGGGGGCACGGGGGCCGGGGGCGTGCTCGGCACGGGGGTGTCGGCGTACGGGTTCACGTACGGCCCGAACTGCGGGGCCGTGGCCCCCGGTATGTGCGTCCCCGGTATGTGCGGCGGACCGTAACCGGCCGGCCCCCCGTACTGGCCGAACGGGGGCACGGCGAACGGTGCCTGCGCCGCGTGGCGGATGTCGGCGTACAGGAAGTACGCCGTGCTGGCCACGGCGAGCGCGAGCAGGCCGATCATCCCGACGTCCGTCCGCCAGTCGTTCTCGTCGGGGGCGGCCACGATGAAGGTGAAGAAGAAGACGAATACGGCGAGTTGGGCCCAGAACAGCGCCCAGTGCGCCCCGCGCCGGGTCACGATCGCGAGCCGCAGCAGCGCGGTCCACGACAGCATTCCGATGCTGAGCAGCGGCAGCAGCGCGAACAGCACGCGCAGCGCGATCGCCCCCGCGCCCGAGGGGCGGGGCTGCGGCGGTCCATAGCCGGGGCCGTGCATCTCTGCTCCTGGAACTGGGACGGGTACGGGGACCGGGACGGGTCAGGGATACGAGCGTATACACCGCCACTGACAACGTCCCGGGCGATCCCCCGGCCGGTATCCAACCGTCACCCGGGACCGGGACGGCCCCCGGATTCCCGGAAACACCCCGCTCCGCGACTCCCCTCTCGCCCAGGCCCGGCAGAACCGTCCGCCCCACCCTCACCCGGGCTCGACGGAACCGTCCGTCAGGCCGTCGTGCAGGCCCTGTACGAGCTGTTCGCCGAGCCTGCCCGCGAGCCGCAGCGCATCCTCGAACGCAGCCAGGGCCCGGAACCGCTCGCCGTAGCGCCGCTGTTCGGCGAGTGGGAGCCGGGGCAGGTGCAGCCTGCGTACGTCGAGCCGGGAGGCGGTGGTGGCGTAGCTGCTGGCCTGGCGGTTGTTGGCGGTGCCGCGCAGGAACCCGGCGAGGAACCAGGGGTCCAGGGCGGCCGGTTCGGGCCGCAGGAGCTGGAGGTTGCGGCCGAGGGCGGCGCCCGCACTCGCCTCGTCCACGACCCGGGCGACGGTGCCGCCGCCGAGCACGGGCACCACGACGTCGCCGGGACGGGTCAGCACCGGGTCCTCGGCGGGCCCTTCGGGCAGGGTGCCCGAGGGTGCGGTCCCGGCCAGTACGTCGTGCTCGGTGAGGACGGCGGGCCCGTCCGGCCCGGTGCCGGTGCCGCCCGCGCGCAGCACCAGGGCGCCCGCGCGGGCGAGTTCGCCGACGGTGGTGGGCGACCAGCGGGCGCCCTGCGCGGGGGCGGGTGCGGCGGGCGGCGTCAGTTCAGCGGCCAGGCGCAGGGTGGCGTCGAGGCGTTCGCGCACCCCGTCGAGCGCGGCGGTGCCGCCCTCGGCTGCGGGCGGCGGCAGATGGCGGGCCGGGGCGAGGTCGACGTCGTCGTCGAGGAGTTCGATGACCGGCACCGACCGGCTGACCCCGGGCTGTTCGACGGCCGTGCCGTCGCGGTCGAAGGGGGTCCAGGCGTCGAGCACCGCGGACTGGAGCGCGGGCCAGGGCAGCCGGTCGCGGCCGCCGTCCACCGCGACGCCCTCGATCCCGGCGGTGTCGACGAGGAGCAGCTCGGGCGCGGGCCGGGCGGCGCCGTCCGGCCTGCGCAGCACCCACAGGTGCAGCGGGATGCCGTACGGCGGCGCGGCCCCGGCGGGCAGCGCGACGACCGCGCGCAGGGCGCCGCGGCGCAGCAGGTCGGCGCGGATCCGGCGCCCGGAGCGGCGCGAGGCGGCGGCGGGCGGCATCAGAAGGACGGCGGTGCCGCCCTCGCGCAGCCGGGCCAACGCGTGCTGCACCCAGGCCAGTTCGGACTCGGCACGGGCCGGGAGGCCGTACTCCCAGCGCGGGTCGTAGGCGAGTTCGTCGTGGCCCCAGGCCCGCTCGTTGAACGGCGGGTGGCACAGCACGGCGTCGGCGGCGAGGGCCCCGAAGGCGTCCGCGCGCAGCGAGTCGGCGGCCGCGGTACGGATGGCGGCGGACCCGGCGAGGGCGAGCCGGAGTCCGGTGAGCGCGGCGAGGTCGGGGTCGGCGTCCTGGCCGTGCAGGGCAACGGCGTCCGGCAGCGCGCACAGCAGGGTGCCGGTGCCGCAGGCCGGGTCGAGAACGCTGCTCACGGGCCCCGCGAGCGCGGCCATGAGCTCGGCGGGCCCCTGCGGAGTGAGCGTGTACTGACGGGGGTTGGCGTCGAGATGCCGCCCGAGCAGAAACTCGAAGGCCTCCCGGGCCCCGGCTTCGGCGGCGAGCTCGACGACCCCGCGCAACAGGGGCAGGGAGGGGGCGAGCTCGGCGGCGTCGGGGGTGTTCACAGAGCGGCTGTGAACAGCACCTGCGGGGTCCGCCTCCCCGAACCGCTCCCCCACCACCTCCCCAAGAAGCCCCGGCAGCCCCTCGGCCAGTCCCGCGCCCCGAAGTGCGGCCAGCTCGCGCCACTTGGCGGGGTGGTCCCGTACGGCCAGCAGGGCGCAGCCCGCGTGGACCAGGGCCGTGACCGCGCCCGCGGGATGCGTCGAGAGCTGCTGCCAGACGCGTTCGCGCAGCGGGACCTCGGCCAACTTGCCCTGGATACGCAGCCATTGCTCGACTTCGCGGAGTGCGAAGGAGGGGCTGGTCTCGGTGCCGCCGACCGGCTTGGGGAAGTCGGCATGCCGGCGGCGCCAGTTGCTGACGGCCGCGCGGCCCACCCCCGCGAGCCGGGCGATGGCGGCCGCGGTCACCTCCGCTGCGTGCTCCGGCACCTGACTGCTCCCCTCGTCCGCGTGCTGCCGACCCTACCGAAGCGCACCGCAGTACTCCATACACGCCATGAACGATCACGATTCAGATGTCGATGTTGACTCGGTTCACAGACAGCTGCTCTCATGTGTCCCGGCCCGCCACACCTGCCGCCCCATTCCGCCCGCCCAGCACCACCACCCCCAGGGGGAGTTCACGCCATGCGCCGCCGCACCATCGCCACCACCATCCTCTTCGCCTGCGCCACCACGGCCCTGACGGCCTGTTCGGGCTCCGGCTCCGGCACGGCCGCCAAGGACTCGGCCGCGCCCCAGGCGCCCGCCGCCGCGAGCCCGGCAGCCGCCTCGCCGAAGGGCCCGGACGCGGACCGTACCGGCGGCCAGATGTTCACCGACGCCCTCAAGGCGAACCGCCAGGCCCCCTCACTGCGCCTCAAGGCCGACATCAACGACCGTCAGGACGGCCCCACCAAGCTGGACCTGGCCATGGACGCCAAGGGCGACTGCACCGGCACCATCGGGGCGGGCAAGGACGCCGTCGGCCTCATCAAGACCGGCAGGACGGTCTACCTCCGGCCGCAGGGCATGACCAAGTGGACGAAGACGAACACCGACTCGGCCGACGGCAAGGACCTCGCCTCGGTCTGCGACCTGAACAGCTATCTCGGCGCCCCGGGCAAGGACAACGCGGCCAAGAAGGGCGCGACCACCGAGGTCGACGGCCGGCCCGCGATCGTGCTGACCGAGAAGGACGGCAACGAGAGCTTCACCGTCGACGTGGCGACCTCGGGCAAGCCGTACCTCCTGAAGATGGTCACCGTGGGCGGCGACAGCCCCGGCACCCTCGACTTCTCGCACTTCGGCGAGCCGGTCCACGCTGTCGCCCCGCCGAAGTCCTCCATCGCCGCGAGCTGATCCGGGATCTGACGTACCGCCACAACTCCCCCCGGCACGGAAAAGGCGGGCAGCGCCGAACGGTGCCACCCGCCTCCCCTGCGTCCTCAGGACCCCAGGATCGTGGTCAGGAACTCACCCGTCCACGCGAGCAGTTCCCGCCCCACCACCGGCTTCCCGCCGATCTTCCCCGCGGTCGGGCGGGGCACCAGGATCTGCCGGGTGGGCGCCTTGATGACCGTACGGGGGTAGAGCCGCTTGAGGCGGAGCTCCTGGGACTCCCTCAACTCCAATGGAGAGGGGCGCGCGTCAGCGCTCGTTGAGGGGCGGTGGCCGGGTGACGGGAGGGCAAAACGGATGTTGGCGCCCTGGAGCACGATCTCGCCGACCCCGCAGGCGCGGGCCAGCATGCGCAGGCCGGCCACCAGGAGCAGGTTCTCGACGGGCTCGGGCAGCTTGCCGTACCGGTCGGTGAGCTCCTCGCGCACGGCCTTGATGTCCTCCTCGGAGTTGGCCGAGGCGATCGCGCGGTATGCCTGGAGGCGCAGCCGCTCGCCCGGCGCGTAGTCGTGCGGGACGTGCGCGTCGACCGGCAGCTCGATCTTGACTTCGAGCGGGGCCTCCTCCTGCTCGCCGCCCTCCATCTGCGCCCGGTAGTCGGCGACGGCCTCGCCGACCATGCGGACGTACAGGTCGAAGCCGACGCCCGCGATGTGCCCGGACTGCTCGCCGCCCAGCAGGTTGCCCGCGCCGCGGATCTCCAGGTCCTTCATCGCCACGTACATGCCCGCGCCCATCTCGGTGTGCTGGGCGATGGTGGCGAGCCGCTCGTGCGCGGTCTCGGTCAGCGGCTTCTCCGGCGGGTACAGGAAGTAGGAGTAGCCGCGCTCGCGGCCACGGCCCACCCGGCCGCGCAGCTGGTGCAGCTGGGAGAGGCCGAAGTTGTCGCCGCGCTCGACGATCAGGGTGTTGGCGTTGGAGATGTCGATGCCCGACTCGACGATCGTCGTCGAGACGAGCACGTCGAACTTCTTCTCCCAGAAGTCGACCACGACCTGCTCCAGCTGGCTCTCGCCCATCTGCCCGTGCGCGGTCTGGATGCGCGCCTCGGGCACGATCTCGCGCAGCCGGGCGGCCGCCCGGTCGATGGACTCCACCCGGTTGTGGATGTAGAAGACCTGGCCCTCGCGCAGCAGCTCACGCCGGATGGCCGCGCCGATCTGCTTCTCCTCGTACGGCCCGACGAAGGTGAGGACGGGGTGGCGCTCCTCGGGCGGAGTGGTGATCGTCGACATCTCGCGGATGCCGGTGACGGCCATTTCGAGCGTACGGGGAATGGGTGTCGCGGACATGGTCAGTACGTCCACGTTGGCGCGGAGCTTCTTCAGCTGCTCCTTGTGCTCGACACCGAAGCGCTGCTCCTCGTCGACGATGACCAGGCCCAGGTCCTTGAACTTGGTCTCGGACGAGAAGAGCCGGTGGGTGCCGATGACGAGGTCGACGGAGCCGTCCCCCAGCCCTTCCAGCGTGGCCTTGGCCTCGGTGTCGGTCTGGAAACGGCTCAACGCCCTTACGTTGACCGGGAATTGGGCGTAGCGCTCGGTGAACGTGCCGAAGTGCTGCTGGACGAGGAGCGTGGTGGGCACCAGGACGGCGACCTGCTTGCCGTCCTGGACGGCCTTGAAGGCGGCCCTTACCGCGATCTCGGTCTTGCCGTAGCCGACGTCGCCGCAGATCAGCCGGTCCATGGGGACCGTCTTCTCCATGTCCTCCTTGACCTCGGCGATGGTGGACAGCTGGTCGGGGGTCTCCGCGTACGGGAACGCGTCCTCCAGCTCGCGCTGCCAGGGCGTGTCGGCGCCGAAGGCGTGGCCGGGCGCGGCCATACGGGCCGAGTACAGCTTGATCAGATCGGCGGCGATCTCCTTGACGGCCTTCTTGGCACGCGCCTTGGTCTTGGTCCAGTCGGCGCCGCCGAGCCGGTGCAGGGTGGGCGCCTCGCCGCCGACGTACTTGGTGACCTGCTCCAGCTGATCGGTGGGAATGTAGAGCCGGTCGCCGGGCTGGCCACGCTTGGCGGGCGCGTACTCCACCAGCAGATACTCGCGGGTCGCGTTCTGCACGGTGCGCTGGACCATCTCGATGTAGCGGCCCACGCCGTGCTGCTCGTGCACGATGTAGTCGCCCACCTCCAGGGTGAGCGGGTCGATGGTCTTGCGGCGGCGGGCCGGCATACGGCCCAGGTCCTTGGTGGCGGTGCGCTGGCCGGTGAGGTCGGTCTCGGTCAGGACGGCGAGCTTGAGGGCCGGGTCGATGAAGCCGTAGTCGATGGTGCCGCAGGCGACCTGCACGACGGACGGCGTCAACTCGGCCAGGTCCACGGCCAGTCGGGCCGCGATGCCCTCGCCCCCGAGGACCTCGACGGTGCGCGAGGCCGGGCCGTGGCCCTCCGTCACGTACACGGTGCGCCAGCCGTCGGCGAGCCACTGCTTGGTGTCGGCGAGCGCGCGCTGGGTGTCGCCGCGGTACGTCTCGGGGGCGTGCATGCCGAGCTTGAGGGTGGACCCCGCCGCGTCAGCGGCTGATGTCTCCGTGAGGTCCGCCTCGTCGGCGGCGAACGGGGACACCGACCACCACATCATCCCGAGCTCGCGGGCCCGGTCGCGGACGTCGGCGATGCCCCACAGGGAGGCGGCGTCCACGTCGATGGGCGCCTGGCCTCCGCCGGCGCTCGCCGCCCAGGACGCCTGGAGGAACTCCTGGCTGGTGGCGACCAGGTCGGCGGCTCTGGTCCGCACCCGCTCCGGGTCGCACACGACCGCCATCGAGCCCTTGGGCAGGACGTCGATGAGCAGCTCCATGTCGTCGACGAGAACCGGCGCGAGGGACTCCATGCCCTCCACCGCGATCCCCTCGGCGATCTTCCCGAGCAGCTCGCCGAGCTCGGGGTGCTCCTCGGCGAGGGCGGCGGCGCGGGTGCGCACGTCGTCGGTGAGCAGCAGCTCGCGGCAGGGCGGCGCCCAGAGCCCGTGCTCGGCGATTTCGAGCGAGCGCTGGTCGGCGACCTTGAAGTACCGGATCTCCTCGACGTCGTCGCCCCAGAACTCGACGCGGAGGGGGTGTTCTTCGGTAGGGGGGAAAACGTCGAGGATGCCGCCTCTCACGGCGAACTCGCCGCGCTTCTCGACGAGTTCGACGCGGGCGTACGCGGCGGCGGCGAGCCCTTCGACGACGGTGCCGAGGTCGGCCGACTGCCCGATGCGGAGCGCGACGGGCTCCAGATCCCCCAGGCCCTTGACCTGAGGCTGGAGCACGGACCTGATGGGGGCGACGACGACGCTGACGGGGCCGGCGGAGGGGTCGTCCTTGCTGGGGTGGGCGAGGCGGCGCAGGACGGCGAGCCTTCGGCCCACGGTGTCGCTGCGGGGCGAGAGCCGCTCGTGCGGCAGCGTCTCCCACGACGGGTACTCGACGATCTCCTCGGCGGGCAGCATCGAGCGGAGCGCCGCCGCCAGGTCCTCGGCCTCCCGGCCGGTGGCGGTCACGGCGAGCACGGGCCGCCCGGCCTCGCGCGCGAGGCCCGCGATGGCGAAGGGGCGGGCGGCCGGGGGGCCGACCAGGTCGACGTGCATCCGGTGGCCGTCGGTGGCGGCCCTCACCGCTTCAGCGAACGCGGGGTCTCGTACAACGGCGTCCAGCAGACCGTGCAGGCTCATGAAGGGCATCCATCCCGGGGAGTGGGCAACGCGAACCGCCCGACACGTGTTACGGGCCGGGGGGCTTCCAGCGTACGACGCCCCACCGACACCCGCCGCCCGCCGCCCGCCGCCCGCCGCACCCCCAACCCCCTGGGGCTGCGCCCCAGCCCCCATCGCCTTTCGGCCTGCGGACCGTGAGTGGTCGCTCGCGCAGTTCCCCGCGCCCCCTAACAGGGCCGGTGTGAGCTCCCCTGGGCTGTGCCCCGAACCCCCTTGCCACCTTTCGGCCTGCGGACCGTGGGCGGTTGCTCGCGCAGTTCCCCGCGCCCCTGGCAGGGTCGGTGCGGACACCCCCGGGCTGTGCCCCGGACCCACTCCGCCCCTTCACCTGCGGACCGTGCGTGGCTGGTCGCGCAGTTCCCCGCGCCCCTGGCAGGGTCGGTGCTGGCCCGCACCAGAGCATTTCAGCCCGTCCGGCGTTTGAGGACGAGCGCCCTTCAGGCGCGAACGGGGTCTGGGGCGGAGCCCCAGGGGCCTTCAACCCCCCCGGGGTGGGGAAAAGTCGCCCCGCGGTGTCAACCGCGCACCGCCCCCGGCGCGTATACCCCGTGAGACCTACCCACCCCCACAGGAGCGCCACCTTGACCGACGAGGAGTTCGAGGAGTTCTACGCTCACTCCGTGAAACCGCTGGTCGGCCAGGTCTACCTGATGACCGGCGACCTCCACGAGGCCCAGGACGTAGTCCAGGAGGCGTTCGTGCGGGCCTGGGGCCGCCGGAACCGCCTCGACGCGGGGGCCGGCCCCGAGGCCTGGGTACGCACCGTGGCCTGGCGGCTCGCGGTGAGCCGGTGGCGCCGGGGCCGCAGGGCCGCGGAAGCCTGGCGCCGCCACCACCAGGTGCACAGCACCGAGGCCCCCGAACCCGACCCCGGCACCGTCGCCCTCATCGACGCCCTGCGCGGCCTCTCCGACCGCCAGCGCCGAGTCGCCGTACTGCATTACGTGTGCGACCTGAGCGTGGACCAGGTCGCACACGAGACCGGCATCACCGCCGGCACCGTCAAGACCCACCTTTCGCGCGCCCGGGCCGCCCTCGCGCCCCGCCTCCTGGAGGAAGAACACGGTGTCTGACTTCGACCGGGACGAGGAGTCCCTGGCCCGCGCCCTGAAGCGGGCCGCCGACGCGGGCGGCCGCGGCATCGTCCCCGAGCCCGCCGAACGCGTCGCCGCACGCGGCCTGCGGCGCCGCCGCCGCACCATGGCCGCGCTCGCCGCCTGCGCCGTGTGCCTGCTCGCCGGGTCCGGCGCCGCGCTCGGCCTGCGGCTCCAGCAGAGCCCGCCGGTGCTGCCCGCCTCCACTCCGGACGCCGGCACGCCCTCCCCCGCACGGGACACGGGCACGCCGTCCGAGCGGCCCAGCCCCTCCTACCCCACCCCGCCGCCGACCGCCACTGCCACCCCCTCCCCGCCCTTCGGCTCACCGCCCCCGTCCCCCTCCTTCTCCCTCCCCGACGACTCCGGATCCGTCACCCCGACCGCCCGCCCCCGCTGACCCAAGGAACCCCACCGTGTCCGGAGCTCTCCTCACCCTGCCCGAAAATCAGGCTCAAAACAGCACAGAGCAGGAGAATCACGACAGGCTTCCGTCCCGAATACCCCCGCCCGCCGCCGATCCCCACCTCCTCGCCGCCGCCCTCTTCCTCGCCTACGCCGCCCTCGGCGTGCTGCGCTACCGGCGGATGGAGACCCTGTCCTGGGACCTCGGGATCTTCGAGCAAGTCGTGCGCGCCTACGCCCACTTCCAGGCGCCGGTCGCCGATCTCAAGGGGCCCGGCGCCGACATCCTCGGGGATCACTTCAGTCCCGTGACCGCACTGCTCGCCCCCGCCTACCGGCTGTTCCCCACGCCCGTCACCCTGCTCGTCGCCCAGTCCGCCCTGTTCGCGCTGGCCGCGGTCCCGGTGACCCGCGCCTCGGCCCGGCTGCTCGGGCGGGGGCCCGGGCTCGCGGTCGGAGCCGCGTTCGGGCTTTCGTGGGGGATCCAGCGGGCCGCCGACTTCGACTTCCACGAGATCTGCTTCGCCGTCCCGCTGATCGCCTTCGGCCTGGAGGCCGTGCTGCGCGGACGGTGGCGGGCGGCCCTCCTGTACGCGCTGCCGCTCGTCCTCGTGAAGGAGGACCTCGGCCTGACGACGGCCGCACTCGCCGTCGTCGTCGCCCTGCGTGCCCGCCGCACATCACCCCGCGCCGTGCGGTACGCCGTCGCCGTGGCCGTGTTCGGGGCGGTGGCCACCCTGGTCACCCTCACCGTCGTCATACCTGCCTTCAACTCCTCTGGCGCGTACGACTACTGGGGGAAGATGGGCGGCCCAGGCCCTCTGGCCGGCTGGGACGTCAAGGCCCGGACCCTCCTCTGGGTCCTGCTGCCCACCACCGGTCTTCTCGCGCTGCGCTCCCCGCTGCTGCTCGCCGCGCTGCCCACCCTCGGCTGGCGCTTCCTGTCCTCGTACGACCACTACTGGTCGACGGACTGGCACTACAGCGCGGTCCTGATGCCGGTCCTCGCGCTCGCCCTCGCCGACGCGGTGGCCTCCGCGAAGTACGGCCCCCGCCCCTGGCTTCGCTCGTACGCCCGCAACCTGCCGTTCTGCGCGGCCGCGGCGGCCCTCGCCCTGACACCCTCGCTGCCGCTGGCCGCGCTGACCGACCCGGCCACGTATCGCAAGAGTCCCCAAGTCGAAGCCCATGAGCGGCTGTTGGGGCGGATTCCGGACGGGGCGAGTGTCGAGTCGAACGTCGGGCCGATCGCCCGGCTCACCTCCCGTTGCCGGGTCTTCTGGGTCGGCGCAGCGCGCCCCGTCACCCCGGACTACATCGCGCTCGACAACTCCGACGGCTGGGCGGGCGACCCCGTCCGGTACGCGAAAGGACTGCACCCCGGCGCCGTCTACACGGTCGCCGGGGTGGCCGGGGGTTACGTACTGCTCCAACTACGCGTGGAGTAAAGGGAGTCAATCCGTCGCGATCGCGTTCAGGACGTTCATCCGGCCCGCCCTGAACGCCGGGATCAGCGCCGCGAACAGGCCCACGAAGGCCGAGGCCACGAACACCGTGATGATGGTCGGCCAGGGAATCTCCAGGACGCCCATGCCCTCCAGGGCGAGCAGCTTCTGCGCGGTCGTGCCCCAGCCCATGCCGAGCCCGAGGCCGAGCAGCGCGCCGAACAGGGCGATCACCACCGACTCCAGGCGGATCATCCGGCGCAGCTGCCGGCGCGAGAGGCCGATCGCCCGCATCAGGCCGATCTCCCGGGTCCGCTCGACCACCGACAGGGCCAGCGTGTTCACCACACCGAGCACCGCCACGATGATCGCGAGGGCGAGCAGGCCGTACACGATGTTCAGGAGCTGGCCGATCTGGTCCTTCAGGTCCTGCTTGAAGTCGGCCTGGTTCTGCACCTTGTACTGCGGATAGGGCTTCAGCGAGTCCTTCAGGGACGCGTACGCCTCCTTGGCCTTGCCGTCCTCCGCCTTCGCGAACATGATCACGTTCTTGGGCATCCGGTCGGCGGGGACGTAGCTCGCGGCCGTCGCGATGCTGACGTACATCGCGGCCTTGTCGACGTTGGTGTCGTCCGAGGTGATCGCCGCGACCTTCAGCCGGGCGGTCCCGCCGTCCTTGAAGGCGACGGTCATCGAATCGCCGACCTTGACGTGGTGCGCCGTGGCGAAGGCGTCGCCGACCGACATCGCGTCCTTGCCGTACGCGGCGGCCAGGTCGCCGGAGACCACCTTGCGCCGCAGGTCCTGCTGGTACGTCGGGTCGGCGGCGATCAGGTTCCCGTCCTTGGAGGTGCTGCCGTCGGGGGCGGTCACCTTCGCGTCCATGTCCTTGTAGTTGGTGACGTGCGCGATGCCCGGGGTCCTCTTCAGGGCGTCGGCGGCCTGCGGCACGATCGGCTGGCCGGTGCCGGAGGAGACGATGAAGTCCGCGCCGACCGACTTGTCCAGCTCGCTGGTGGCCGAGGCGACCATCGAGGAGCCGACCACCGAGAGGCACGCCACCAGGGCGAGGCCGATCATGAGGGCCGCGCCGGTCGCCCCCGTACGCCGCGGGTTGCGCAGCGCGTTGCGCTCGGCCATCCGCCCCACGGGGCCGAACATCCGCAGCACAAGCGCGCTGATCACCCGCACCACACCGCCCGCGAGCAGCGGCCCGACGACGACGAAGCCGATCAGGGTGAGGACGACACCGAGGCCGAGCAGGCCCGAACCGGCCGCCGCCTTGGAGGAGTTGGCGCTGGCGAACAGGGCGGCGGTGCCCGCGCCGGTCAGGACCAGACCGATGACGGCCCTGACGACGCCGGCCTTGCCGTCGGCCGGGGTGCCGGCGTCGCGCAGTGCGGCCATCGGCGAGATCTTCCCGGCGCGCCGGGCCGGAACGTAGGCGGCGACGACGGTCACCACGACACCGAGGACCAGGCCGATCACGGGCGTCGCCCACTTGACGGTGAGGTCACCGGTGGACAGCTCCATCCCGATGGAGCCCATCAGCTTCATCAGGCCGACCGCGAGGCCGACTCCCGCGGCCACCCCCAGGATCGAGCCGAACACGCCGAGCAGCAGCGCCTCCAGGAGCACCGAGCGGTTGACCTGCTTGCGGCTGGAGCCGATGGCGCGCATCAGGCCGATCTCGCGGGTGCGCTGGGCGACCAGCATCGAGAACGTGTTGATGATCAGGAAGATGCCGACGAGGAAGGCGATCCCGGCGAAGCCGAGCATCGCGTACTTCATCACGTCGAGGAACGAGCCGACGCTGTCCCGGCCGGCGTCCGCCGCCTCCTTCGCGGTCTGGAGCTTGTACGGGCCCGAGCCGAGCGCGGCCGCCACGTTCTGCTTGAGCTGGGTGTCGCTCACTCCGCTCGCGGCGGTGACGTTGATCTGGGTGAACTGGCCGGTGGCGCCCAGGAGTTCCCTCTGGGCGGTCGCGGTGTCGAAGTAGACGACGGCCGCGCCCGGGTTGGTCACCTTGAAGGTGGCGATGCCGGTGATCTTCGCGGTGAAGTCGCCGGTGACGGCGATGGTGCGCAGCGAGTCGCCGATCTTGAGGTGGTGCTTGTCGGCGGTGTCGGCGTCGACCATCATCTCGGTCGGCCCGCGCGGGGCGTGCCCGGAGGTGATCTCCATCGCCTTGAGGTCGTTGTCGGTCCAGTTGCCGGCGATGGTCGGGGCGCCGGTGGAGGAGCCCATGTTCTCGTTCTTGGCGTTGACGACCGTGACACTGGTGCTGCCGACGCCGCCCTCGGCCTTGCCCACGCCGGGCGCCTTCTCGACCCGCTGGATCAGGGAGGCGGGCAGCGCGTCGGGCTTGCCGGTCCGAGAGGGGGCACCGTCGTCGGAGGCCGACTTGGGGCTGACGGTGACGTCCGAGGCGGTCGCCGCGAACAGCTTGTCGAAGGTGGTGTTCATGGTGTCGGTGAAGACGAGCGTGCCGCACACGAACGCCACCGACAGCAGGACCGCGACGGCGGAGAGCGCCATCCGTCCCTTGTGCGCGAGGAAGTTGCGCATCGAGGTCTTGAGCACGCTCACGAGGTCCGCCCCCGCGCGTCGAAGTCCTTCATACGGTCGAGGACGGCGTCCGCGGTCGGGCGGAACATCTCGTCCACGATGCGGCCGTCCGCCAGGTAGAGCACCCGGTCCGCGTAGGAGGCGGCCACCGGGTCGTGGGTGACCATCACGATGGTCTGGCCCAGCTCGTCGACGGACTGGCGCAGGAAGCCGAGCACTTCGGCACCCGCCCGGGAGTCCAGGTTTCCGGTCGGCTCGTCACCGAAGATGATCTCCGGCTGCGCCGCCAACGCCCTTGCCACGGCGACGCGTTGCTGCTGGCCGCCGGACAGCTGGGTCGGCCGGTGCTTGAGCCGCCCCGCCAGGCCCACCGTCTCCACCACACGCTCCAGCCACTTCGCGTCCGGCTTGCGGCCCGCGATGTCCATCGGCAGCGTGATGTTCTCCAGCGCGTTCAGCGTCGGCAGCAGGTTGAACGCCTGGAAGATGAACCCGATCCGGTCCCGGCGCAGCTGCGTCAGCTTCTTGTCCTTGAGGCCGGTGATCTCGGTCTCGTCCAGGTAGATCTGGCCGCCGGTCACCGTGTCGAGCCCCGCCAGGCAGTGCATCAGCGTGGACTTGCCGGAACCCGAGGGGCCCATGATCGCGGTGAACTGGCCGCGGGCTATGTCGACATCGACGTGGTCGAGGGCCACCACCCGGGTCTCACCCGATCCGTACGCCTTCACGACCTGCCGCGCCCGGGCCGCGACCGCCGTACGCCCTCCAGTGTCCCCGTGCCTGGGAATGGTCACAGCCGTTGTCACGGTAATTCTCCTAGGTCAATTTCAGCCAGTCGCTGACGTACGCATCGAGTGTCGAGCCATGCAGGGCCCCGCGCCCTGGTGCCAGGCGCAGTCTTGAGGTGGGGCTTTCCCCACCCCGGCCGCGCGTCCCGACGTAAAACCACGGTAAGGACCGAAGGGATACCGCCACCTCCTCCGCCGGGACGAACACCCCCTGCCCCCAAGTAGGGACCGCCCCTTAGGGGTCTCCACCCGTGGGACCAGTACGTCTCGGGGATGCCTCCACCCCTGCCGCGACTCCAGGCCCGGGTGAGAAGGTGAGTCCCCCAGATGCATGCACAGTGAAGGGATCTCGGTGAGCGTCTCCGACGAAGCACCCGGCACCGAAGCGGCGATACCCGGCGCGACACCGGACGCGGCCCCCACGCGCGGGCGCGGCCCGGTCGTCGCGGCCCTCATGATGGGCATGGCCCTGGCCGCCCTCGACGGCACCATCGTCTCGACCGCCGTCCCCCAGATCGTCGGCGACCTCGGCGGATTCGCCGTCTTCTCCTGGCTGTTCTCCGGCTATCTGCTCGCCGTGACCGTCACCCTGCCCGTCTACGGCAAGCTCTCCGACACCTTCGGCCGCAAGCCCGTCCTCATCGCAGGCGTCATCGTCTTCCTCACCGGCTCCGTACTCTGCGCCTTCGCCTGGAACATGGCCGCGCTCATCGCCTTCCGCATCGTGCAGGGCCTGGGCGGCGGCGCCCTCCAGGGCACCGTCCAGACGATCGCCGCCGACCTGTACCCGCTCAAGGAACGCCCCAAGATCCAGGCCAAGCTGTCCACCGTCTGGGCGGTCTCCGCGGTCGCCGGACCCGCCCTTGGCGGCCTCTTCGCCACGTACGCCGACTGGCGCTGGATCTTCCTCATCAACGTGCCGGTCGGCGCGGTCGCCCTGTATCTCGTCGCCCGGCACTTCACCGAACCCGCCCGCCCGAAGCCCGCCACCCGGCCCCGCATCGACTGGGCCGGCGCGCTGTGCGTCTTCGCCACCGGCGCCCTGCTGCTCACCGCGCTCGTCCAGGGCGGCGTCGCCTGGCCCTGGCTCTCCGCGCCCTCACTCGCCCTGCTCGCGGGCAGCGCCGCACTCGCGGCCCTCACCGTGTACGTCGAGCGCCGGGCCGCCGAACCCGTCATACCCGGCTGGGTGTGGCGCCGGCGCACCATCGCCGCGGTCAACCTCGCACTCGGCGGACTCGGCCTGCTCATGGTCGCCCCGACCGTGTTCCTGCCCACGTACGCCCAGTCCGTCCTCGGCCTCAACCCCACCGCCGCCGGATTCGTCCTGTCTGTGATGACGCTGAGCTGGCCCCTGTCGGCCGCGCTCTCCAGCCGCGTCTACACCCGCATCGGCTTCCGCAACAGCGCCATCACCGGCATCGCGCTCGCCGCACTGATCCTCGCCGCCTTCCCCCTGCTGCCCTTCCCCGGCCAGGCCTGGCAGCCCGCGCTGCTCATGCTGCTGCTCGGCGGCGCGCTCGGCCTGTTCCAGCTCCCGCTGATCATCGGCGTCCAGTCGACGGTGGGCTGGGCCGAGCGCGGCACCACGACCGCGTCCGTCCTGTTCTGCCGCCAGGTCGGCCAGTCGGTCGGCGCCGCCCTGTTCGGCGCCATCGCCAACGCCACCCTCGCAGCGCGCCTGGCCCACGCCCCGATGCCGGGCCTGCCCGGCGACCTCGACTCCGTATCGCACGCCCTGCAGCACCCGGCGGCCCTGACCGCCGACGCCGCCGACTACCTGCGCCGAGCCGTGGCGAGCGCGGTCGGCCACGTCTACATCGGCGCCGCGATCGCCGCCGTCCTGTCGCTGCTCGTCCTGCTCCTCCTGGCCCCGCGCCGCTTCCCGGTCCTCGCCGAGCACAGCAAGAACCAGGAAGACGCCCCCTAACTCCCTTGCTCGGAGGGGGAGTTGTCCGGCGAGTCCTCATCCACCGGCCGGCCCGTCAGCGTCGCCAGGCTGTTGCGCACATGCGCCATGTGCGCCTGCACCTGCTCACGGGACCCGGCGTGCTCGCGCAGCAGCCGCTCCGTCTCCGCGACGATCCGCTCCTCGGCGGCCCGCGCCCCGGCCACCAGCTCCGCCGCCCGCGCCTCCGCGTCCTCCTGGGCGCGGCGCGCCTCCTCCTCGGCCTCGGCGAACGAGCGCCGCGCCTCCTCCAGCCCCTCCTCGGCGGCGGCCGTCAGCTCGGCGACCCTGGTGTCCAACTCGGCCTCCCGGACGGCCTGTTCACGCTCACCGGCCTCGAACGCCTCGGTCCGCTGCTGCTCCTGCCCGGCCAGGAACTCCTCGCAGCGCCGGCGCATCTCGTCGAGGGCGTCGGCCGCCTCCTCGCGCTGCTCCTTGGCGTCGGCGCGGGCCGCGAGCCGCATCTCGTCCGCCTCGGTGCGGGCCGCGAGCAGCGTCTGCTGCACCTGCGCCTCGGCCTCCGCGAGCACCCCCTCGCTGTGCGCCCGCGCCGCGTCCCGGATCGCCCGGCCCGCCTCCTCGGCGGCACGCGCCGTGTCGGCCGCCGCCTCCTCGGCGCCGGCCCGCATGGCGTCCGCCTCCTCGACGGTCAGCGCGAACAGCACCCCGGCGCGCCCACCGAGCGCGTCGTACGTCTGCGGGCCCAGCGCCGCGGCCTGCTCGCCGAGGACGGCCGCCTGGGCGGACATCTCCTTGGCGAGCACGGTGAGCCGGGCCGCCCGCTCCCAGGCCGCGTCCCGCTCCTGGGAGATCAGGGCCAGCGTGCGGTCGACCTGATCGGGACGGTAGCCACGGCCCCAGCCGAAACCGAACGGCTCCACCGTCGGCCGCGGTGGTGGTGACATCGATGCTGCGCTCATCCTGAAGCCTCTCCTTGGCACCCACGGGCGGCCCGGCGTGCCCGTCCTGGCCGACCGGCGCTCACTCACCCTGACCGATCGCATCCTGACCGATCGAGGCGAAGCGGCCATAACGCGACACTCCGCCCACATCACCCGCTCAAGGATGCGCCAATGGGCGTCAGAAGCCGGAATCCCCCAGGTGGCACACGCCAGAGGCGCCCACCGCGACCCGCACGGTGAGCGCCTCGGCGCGGCAAAAAGCAGCGGTCAGAGCAGCCCGTCCCACATCTGCTCAAGAAGCACCGACCACCAGCTCTCCGGCGACGCGAGCGCCGCCGGGTCCAGAGCGGCGAGCTGCGCCTGGAAGTCGACCGTCCAGCGGCCCGCCTGCTCGGGGTTGAGCCCGAACCGCAGCCGCCACATCCGGCCGAGCAGCGCCAGCGAGCGGACGAACTCGGGCAGCCCCGAGTTCACGAACTGCGGCGGCACCGACTGCCCGCCCGGCCCCGCCTCCACCGGCACCGCCACGATGTTCGCGGTCCCGTACTGGACACAGATCGCCCGCCCGAAGTCCGAGCCCATCACCAGGTACGAACCCGCGTCCGCGGCCGGCTGCACACCACGCTGCTGCGCGAGCTCCGCCAGCGTCGGCACCGGCTGCCCGGGCGCGGCCTGCGCCCAGAAGAACGGCCCGAAGTCCACCGGCAGACCCGCCCACACCAGCGTGACCGCCACGACCTCCGGCACACCCTGACGCGACACCGCGCGCTGGTCGAAGCGGAACACGCCCTGCGGACCGAACGCGCCCGCCAGCTCGTGCGCCACACCCTCCGGCGGCAGCGGCGGCACCGGCTGCACCGCCGCAATGGGCGCCCGCACCGGCTGCGGCCTGGCCGGACCGTCCGCGACCTGCGCCAACTCGCCCTGGTGGGTGAGCAGATGCTGCACACCCTGCCGGCGCGAACCGTGGTCCTTGCCGTACGGAGCCACATGCGTGATCCGCACCTGCGGCCACTGCTCGCGGATCATCCGCGCACAGTAACCACCCGGCAGCTCGCACGACTCCAGCTCCGTGTGCAGCTCCAGGACATGGTCGGCAGGCACGTTCATCGCCCGCAGCTCATGGAAGATCTGCCACTCCGGGTGCGGAATGCCCGGCGCCGAACGGCGGATGAGCTGCTGCTCGGAACCGTCGGGCGCGCGGTAACGCAGCACCGCCTGATACCCCGGGCCGACCGTCGGCAGCCCCGCCGGGGGCTGCTGCGGATAGCCGTACGCGGGCGCCGCCTGCGGCACGGGACCACCCGGCGGCATGCCGGGCGGGCCGGGAGGCACCGGAGCACCCGGGCCACCGGGGCCCATCTGCGCGGGACCCGCCAGCATCGTCGCCGCCTGGTGCACACCGCCACCGGGAGGACCGGGCGGCATGGGCGCGCCGGGACCACCCGGGGCGCCGGGCGGACCGGGAGGCATCGGAGCACCAGGGGCACCGGGCGCGCCAGGAGGACCGGGCGGCACCGGAGCACCCGGGCCACCGGGACCGCCGGGGCCCATCTGGCTCGGGTCCGCGAACATCGTCGCGGCCTGGTGCACCCCGCCGGGCGGAGTGCCGGGCGCGCCAGGAGGACCGGGGGGCATCGGGGCGCCGGGGGCACCCGGGGCTCCGGGCGGACCGGGAGGCATCGGGGCGCCGGGCGCTCCGGGCGGGCCCGGAGGCATCGGCGCACCCTGGCCGCCCTGGCTGGCCGGGCCCATCTGGCTCGGGTCCGCGAACATCGTGGCGGCCTGGTGCACACTGCCCTGCGCGGGCGGCGGCGTCGGCGGGCCGGGCGGCTGCGCGCCCTCGGGCCCGAGGTGCGAGACCAGCTGCGTCGGCAGATAACCACCGGCGGGCGCACCCGGCGGCGGAGTCGAACCCGGCGCGGGCGGCGGCGCCGACGGGCCCGGACGGGCACCCGGAGTACCCGGCGCACCGGGCGGCGGCGGAGTCGCCGAAATCCCGCCCCGCGCGCCGCGCGCACCCGGCGGCGGACCGACAGCCTTGCTGGTGGCGGCATCCGCGATGTCCCCGGCACCCGAAGAGGCGGCGGGACCGGTGGGCTGGGCGGGCGCGGGCGCGACCGGCGGCGGGGTCGACCCCGGCGGCGGCGCGGCCTGCGGGTCGAGCGCCGGCGCAAGCGCCGTCGGCGGAAGCTGACTGCCCCCCGCCATCAGCGCCGTCTTCGCCTCGGGCAGCACCCTCGGCGCCGCCGCGTCCTCACCGTCCGTACCGGAAAGGGAGGGCGCGAACACCGTCGCGGGCAGCGGCACCGAACCGTCGTCCGAACCCGCGTTGGTGTCCGTCCCCGCCCAGGGCGTGCCCCCGGCAGGAGTCCCGGAAGCCGGGCCACCCTGCGAGGCGGCAGCGGGCGTCGGCCACGCGGGCGCGGAAGGCTCGGGGGCAGCCGGAGCGGGGACGGGAGCGCCATGCGACGCGCCGGCACCCGGCACACCGGCACCCTGAGAAGCACCGGCCCCCTGAGAAGCGCCCGACGCGGCACTCTCGCCCCGCCGGTCCGGAATCCCCAGCTTGTCCGCCGCCTCCTGCAGCCACTCCGGCGGGCTCAGCAGGAACGACGTCTGGTTCAGATCGATCCGCGCCGGGGGCTCCGGCGCGGGCGGCGCGTCCTCGGGCACCCCGTACTCCTCCTCGTACCGGCGGATCACCTCACCCACCGGCAGCGCCGGCCACAGCGACGCCTCGCCGCTGTCCCGGGCGATCACCAGGCGCTGCGCGCCGCCACCGCCCGAAGGCCCGTTCTCGCGGTCCTCGGCCCACACCACGAAGCCCAGCTCGAACTCCCGCACCCGCACCTCACGGTGCTGATACGCGGGCACATCGCCGTTGATCCACTCTTCCGCGCGCTCCTGCGCCTGAGCGAAAGTCACCATCGGCCGGCTCACTCCCCTACCGAGGTCGTCTCGACGGCGCGCGCGAAGCCGCCGTCCACCATCAGATTCGCCACGGTCTCCAGCTCCGGCGGATTGCCCGCGAGCCGCGCCAGGAACGCGTCGAAATCGTCCCCGCAGGGCAGCAGCAACTGCTCCACCCGCTCCTGCACGCTCAGCCCGTCCCGGTCCCGCGCGTCGTCGTACGCGCAGAACCACACCGAACCGACCGCCGAACCCTTCACCTTCACCGCGAGAATCCCGCCCTGCACGAACGCGACGCCCAGATAGTCCTTGGTGAGGTGATCCCGCAGGCACTTGTTGATGTAGACCAGGTCATTGACCGCGGCCTCGTCGCGCACCGTGAAGAACGGCTGGTCCACCAGGAGCCCCAGCTCGGCGTCGAGCGCCGCGCCCACCGGGGCACAGCCCCCCGCCGCCTTCAGGAACGACCGGTAGGCGCCCGGCAGCCGGTACCCCAAGTCCTCCTCGACACCGAGGAGTTGGGACTCCGTCACCGACACCGAGCCCTTCGGCAGACCGAAATGCGCGGGCCGCGTCTCCTGCAGCGGACGCGTACCCCGCTTGCCGTGCTCGACCTGCGCCGTCGCAAGACCGCCGTAATGCCGCAGCAGCGCCTTCACCTCGACCGGCACCAGCTCCAGACGGCGGCCGCCCGGCACGTGATGCCACGTCCAGCCGTGCGGCGTCGCCACCGGAGCGATCGTGTCCCACAGCTCATGGCCCGCCGCGGCCAGCGCCGCGTTCGCCGACACGTAGTCGGTCAGCCGGAGCTCGTCCACCCCGAAACCCTCGGGCGGCTCCGCGATCTCCGCCGCCGCACGGGCGTACACCGAGAAAACCGGGAAGCCGCTCTCGTCCACCCGCACCCCTCTGGGATGCCGGGAAGCCCGGACCGGATCCGGGAAGTGCACGACCTGCCCGGCATAGGCCGCGTTCGGTGGCGCGGCATGCTGCCCGAGCCGACCTGTCGTCATGGCGGTTGCCCCCTGCTGCGTGCTCTGCGTCTGGCTGGTGAGGACCAGACTATGCGGTGAGGCAATACCGGGTCCCGGCCCCGCATATCGGTCACCAACCGTCACAGCCGCATCACCCTGCGCCCGCGACGCGCGGCTTATCACGCCCCAGCTTCCGTACCAGTACGCGCATTTGGCAGGCTGTCCCCGCAACTCGGGGGCGCTGACACGTGCGGCTGAAGCCGCGGCCAGTGGGAGGAACACAGCACCATGCACACCGCACCAGGCGAAACATCGGCAACAAGCGCGATAAAGGGGACACCGGGCGACCCACGCCTGGGGTGGAGCGCCACGGCCACCACCGCCGCACCCTTACTCCGCCACCGCCGCGACGGCATCCTCCCCGCCATCGCCGCCGCCCTCTCCGTACGCGGCGAAACCCTCACCTGCACCGCCGGCAAAGGCGAACAGCCACCAATCCTGCACACCCTCGTACAGGACTACCTCGACACCCTCACCAGCAGCCAGCGCGAACGCTTCACCGGCCGCTGCCCCGAAGCGATCCTGCTCTCCAGACACCTGACCGCCGTCGAAGCAGGACGCTCCAAACGCGCCCAGCGCAAACCCCTCACCCACGGCGAGGCCCGCCGCGCCCTCAAGCACGCCAAACTCACCGCCCGCCGCATACGCGAGGACGGCGACCCCCTCCACGGCAGCTACGCACCCCCCTGCCGCTCCTGCACCGCCCTGCTCGACCACTTCGGCGTCCGCAGCGTCGAACCCTGAGCCGACCCCACACCCACAACCTCACGGAAAGGCCGCGGCCGATGCCGGACATCTCCACCACCCGCTTCCCCGTCCCCGTCGACGCCGCCCTGCGCACCGCCGGCTGGCAGCCCGGCCGCTGGGACATCCGCCAGGCCGAAGCCTGGGCCGACGTCCTGCGCGGCCACACCTCACCCGCCGGACACCGCCACACCGTCTTCCCCGCCGCCGTCGAAGCCTGGGCCGAATTCGGCGGCCTCACCCTCACCGCCCCCGGGCCCGGCCGCCGCAACGCCCCCGCCGCCCTGCGCTTCGACCCCCTCGCCGGGCTCCACCTCGCCCGCACCCTCGCCGACCTCGGCCGCGCCCTCGAAACCGACATCGCCCCCCTCGGCGAAGAAGGCGACCAGCAGGCCGTACTCGCCATCGACACTCAGGGCCGCATCTACGCCCTGGACCACACCGGCGACTGGTACCTCGGCCCCGACATCGACGCGGCCCTGAACACCCTGATCACCGGCACCCAGCCGATCCGCCTGACCTCGGGCTGACCCGAACCCCGGCCTTGACCAGCACCGGGCCGTGCACGGCACTCGCGCAGTTCCCCGCGCCCCTATCAGGGTTGCTCCTGGCGGGGTGCCCACTCAGGCATGCCCGGCCCGTCGTGGGGCCCCCGGGGGACCGGGGCAAAGCCCCAGGGACGCTACGACACCACCGGAGCCCGGTCCGGCAGCACCGCCGACACCCGGAACCCACCCGCATCCGTCGCCCCCGACACGAACACCCCGCCCAGCGCCGTCACCCGCTCCCGCATCCCCACCAGCCCATTACCGCCGGACGGCAACCCCGCATCCGCCGTCACCCCGTCCGCAGGACCGTTCTCCACCTGCATCGCCACCTCGGCCTCCCGACGGGCGAGCCGCACCATCACCTTCGCGCCCGCCGCATGCTTGTGCACATTGGTCAGCGCCTCCTGAATCACCCGGTACGCCGTCTGCTCCACCAGCGCGTCATACCCCCGCACCTCCCCCTGCACCATCAGCTCCACCACCATCCCGGCCTCCCGGGACTGCCCCACCAGAGCCTCGATGTCCGCCAGACAGGGCCCCTCCTCCGCGGCAGCGGCGGCCGCCGCGGCAGCCGCCCCCACCGCCGCCAACGGCACCGGATCCACCCGCACCGCCACCGGCTGCTGATCGGCAGCCCGCAACACCCCGAGCATCTCCCGCAACTCCGTCAACGCCTGCCGGCCCATGTCACCGACCAGCGCCGCGTTCTTGACCGCCTTCTCCGGATCCTTGCGGGCCACCGCCTGCAACGCCGCCGCATGCACCACCATCAACGACACCCGGTGCGCCACCACGTCATGCATCTCCCGGGCAATCCGCGTCCGCTCCTCCGTACGCGCCCACTCCGCCCGCTCCTCGGCCCGGTCCGCGAGCAGCGACAACTCCCGCTCCAGCGAATCCGCCCGCTCCCGCAACGACTCCATCAACCGCCGCCGCGCCCCTATATAAAGCCCGTACAACAGCGGCGGACCCGCGATCCCGAGCGACATCACCACCGAAAGCAGCGGCACATACCAGCGCCCGGGGTCGTAATCACCCCGCGCCACGCTCTGATGCATCCGTACGAACGTGACGATGAACGTCCCCGCCACCGACATCCCCGCCAGCGCCGCCGTGATCCGGCGCGGCACGTCCGACGCGGCCAGCGTGTAAAGACCCACCACGCTCAGAACGAAACCCATGCTGGCCGGCGTCACCGCCACCGACACCAGCACCACGGCGATCGGCCACCGGCGCCGCAGAACCAACGACGCCCCCGCGACAAGCCCGAGCAGCACCCCGGCCGGCACGGGCAGCCCCGAGGCCCCTGCGAAACTCACACCCTCCAGCGCACACTCCAGCGCGGAGATCACCCCGAGCAGCACATCCAGCACCGCGCTGCGCCTGCGTTCCCACCACCACCAGCCACGGGAGGTCAACCCCGTGGCTTCCTGGTAAGCCCCCGTTGCGGTCATAGCACCCAGACTACGGGCGGGCGCGAACGTTTTTCCGTCGGCATACGCAGCACGAAATCGCATCGAACACGCCAGAAATCGGCGATCATCCCCCGATGCAGTGAATCGACCGGATATTCGAGCGGACATCCGCATTCCGGACGAGCGTGTCCGTATGACATCAACCACACCCGGCAAATACGCCGACTTCGAGGGCCTGCGCCAGCAGGCCATCGCTTTGCGCCGCGAAGGGCTCAGCCTGCGCCAGATCCGCGACCGGCTGCACGTCGACAACAACGACCTCCTCCACCGGCTGGTGAAGGGCGAGCCGCCCCCGGAGTGGACCAAGCGCCCCAACGCCAAGGACGACCTGCGCGACCGCGCGAGAGAGCTCCGCTCGCAGGGCATGACGTACGACCAGATCCAGGTCGAGCTCGGCTGCTCCAAGAGCTCGATATCGCTGTGGGTACGCGACCTCCCGAGGCCCGAACCCCGCTACACGGACGAAGAGCGGCGCGCCCTGATGAACGAGGGCCTCACCCAGCTCCGGGCGGCACAGGACGAAGAGCGTCGAGCGACCAAGGCAGCAGCACGCGAGGAGATCGGAAAGCTCTCGGATCGGGAGCTCTTCCTCGTCGGCGTCGCGCTGTACTGGGCCGAGGGTGCCAAGGACAAGACGTACCGCCGAAGGGAAGTGCTGCAGTTCATCAACAGCGACCCCGACATGATCAAGGTCTACCTCAACTGGCTGAACCTCTTGGGCGTCTCACGCGACCGCCTCACCTTCCGCGTCAGCATCCACGAGTCGGCCGACGTCGCCGAGGCCCAGCGGTTCTGGGCCGAGTTGGCCGGAGTGGACGCCTCGGTCTTCAAGCGGGCCACGCTCAAGAAACACAACCCGCGCACAACACGGAAGAACACCGCAGAGGCGTACCGGGGCTGCTTGGTGATCTACGTGACCAAGAGCGCCGATCTCTACCGTCGCGTGGAAGGCGCTTGGTACGGCATAGTGTTGGGTGCCAATCCGGCGACCTGACCAAATGTCCGGTTTAGCTGGTTTCCATCCCCCGTGGTGTAATTGGCAGCACTGGGGCTTTTGGTGCCCTATGTCCGGGTTCGAGTCCTGGCGGGGGAGCTTCGTAGGTTCGGGTCCTGACGACATTCGTCAGGACCCGCCGCGTTTTCCCCCGCACCCACCCCGATTTCATCCGCGAAACCCCCCGGTATCCTTCGGGTGTCCACCCCCCGAAGCCGAAGGGCACCTCCGTGAGCGCAACCCGCCCGGCCGCCGTCGTCGTCCTCGCCGCGGGTGAGGGCACCCGCATGAAGTCGGCCACTCCCAAGGTTCTGCACGAGATCTGCGGGCGCTCGCTCGTCGGCCATGTCGTGGCGGCCGCTCGTGAGCTGGAGCCCGAGCACCTCGTCGTGGTCGTGGGCCACGCCCGCGAGCAGGTGTCCGCCCACCTCGGCGCCATCGACGCCGACGTGCGCACCGCGGTCCAGTACGAGCAGAACGGCACCGGCCACGCCGTCCGGATGGCGCTGGAGGAGCTGGGCCAGACCATCGAGGGCACGGTCGTCGTGGTGTGCGGCGACACCCCGCTGCTGACCGGCGCGACGCTGGCGGAGCTGACCCGTACGCACGAGGCGGACCGCAACGCGGTCACCGTGCTGACCGCCGAGGTCGCCGACTCCACCGGCTACGGCCGCATCGTGCGGGACAACGTCTCGGGTGCGGTGACCGCGATCGTCGAGCACAAGGACGCGAGCGAGGCGCAGCGCGCGATTCGCGAGATCAATTCCGGTGTGTTCGCGTTCGACGGCGCGTTGCTGGCGGATGCGTTGGGCAAGGTGCGGACGGACAACAGTCAGGGTGAGGAGTACCTGACTGATGTGCTGGGAATTCTGCGTGAGGCGGGGCATCGGGTCGGTGCGTCGCTGGCGGGGGATTTCCGGGAGATTCTGGGGATCAACAATCGGGTGCAGCTGGCCGAGGCGCGTCGTTTGCTGAATGACCGTCTCCTTGAGCGGGCGATGCTGGCCGGCGTGACGGTGGTGGATCCTGCGACGACGTTCGTCGATGTGCAGGTGACTTTCGAGCAGGATGCCGTGGTGCTGCCCGGTACTCAGCTGCTGGGGACGACTCATCTGTCTTCGGGTGCCGAGGTGGGTCCCCATTCGCGTCTGACGAACACGATCGTGGGCCGGGGCGCGCGGGTCGACAATGCGGTGTCGTACGACTCGGAGGTGGGCGAGGGTGCGACGGTCGGCCCGTATGCCTATCTGCGGCCGGGTACGCGGCTTGGTGTGAAGGCCAAGATCGGTACGTACGTGGAGACGAAGAACGCGACGATCGGTGAGGGGACGAAGGTTCCGCATCTGTCGTATGTGGGGGACGCGACGATCGGTGAGTTCACGAACATCGGCGCGGCCAGTGTGTTTGTGAATTACGACGGTGAGGCCAAGCATCACACGACGATCGGCTCGCACTGCAAGACGGGTTCGGACAACATGTTTGTTGCTCCTGTCACAGTGGGGGACGGTGCTTACACCGCTGCGGGTTCGGTGATCACGAAGGATGTGCCGCCGGGTTCGTTGGCTGTCGCCCGTGGCCAGCAGCGGAATATCGAGGGTTGGGTGGAGCGCAAGCGTCCGGGAAGTGCTGCCGCGCAGGCTGCTCAGGCTGCGGCCGAGCAGTCGGGCGGGGAGAACTGACCGGATTCGGGTGCGTCTTTCACGGCGTACCGTGATAGGTGCACATATTCGGCTGGCTCGCCGCGAAAGGGACCGCGCGGGTGCAGCAGCATCGAACACGTCTGAGGAGACTGTGCTGTGACCGGGATCAAGACGACCGGCGAGAAGAAGCTGATGCTCTTCTCCGGCCGCGCCCACCCCGAGCTGGCCGAGGAGGTTGCGCACCAGTTGGGTGTGGGCCTCGTGCCGACGAAGGCCTTCGACTTCGCGAACGGTGAGATCTACGTTCGTTTCCAGGAGTCGGCGCGTGGTGCGGACTGCTTCCTGATCCAGAGCCACACGGCTCCGATCAATAAGTGGATCATGGAGCAGCTGATCATGATCGACGCGCTGAAGCGTGCGTCGGCCCGCTCCATCACGGTGATCGTGCCGTCCTACGGCTATGCCCGTCAGGACAAGAAGCACAAGGGCCGCGAGCCGATTTCGGCGCGTCTGGTGGCCGATCTGCTGAAGACGGCGGGCGCGGACCGCATCCTCACGGTGGATCTGCACACGGACCAGATCCAGGGCTTCTTCGACGGCCCGGTGGACCACCTGACGGCGCTGCCGGTTCTGGCGGACTACGTGGGTGCGAAGGTCGACCGCTCGAAGCTGACGATCGTGTCTCCGGACGCGGGCCGTGTGCGGGTCGCCGACCGCTGGTGCGACCGACTGGACGCGCCGCTGGCCATCGTGCACAAGCGCCGTGACAAGGACGTCGCGAACACGGTGACGGTGCACGAGGTCGTCGGTGACGTGAAGGGCCGCGTCTGTGTCCTGGTGGACGACATGATCGACACGGGTGGCACGATCTGCGCCGCTGCCGATGCGCTGTTCGCGCACGGTGCGGAGGACGTCATCGTGACGGCGACGCACGGCATCCTGTCGGGTCCGGCGGCGGACCGTCTGAAGAACTCCAAGGTGAGCGAGTTCGTGTTCACGAACACGCTGCCGGATCCGTCGGATCTGGAGCTCGACAAGATCACGGTGCTTTCGATCGCTCCGTCGATCGCCCGCGCGGTGCGCGAGGTCTTCGAGGACGGCTCGGTGACGAGTCTCTTCGAGGAGAACTAGCTTGTAGTTGTCGGGAGTTGGGGCCGCGTCCGGTTGGGGCGCGGCCCCTTCTTCATGCCCTGGTACTCGTGTTCTTCATGCCCTGGCGGGCGCCCGCAGTGCGTCGACGGCGATTCTGGCGGCGCGTCCGATGGCGGCGTCGGCGGCGGGCAGGGTGGCGGCGGTGGAGGCGGCGCGGGTGAAGACGGCGACGGCGTAGCGGCCGCCGTCGGGGTATTCGACGACGCCGGCTTCGTGGCGGAGCGTGGGCAGGGTGCCGGTTTTGCCGCTGACGTGTACGTCGTCGAAGGGGAAGCCGGAGGCGAGGCGGTGGCTCCAGGCCTGGGTGCCGAGGACGGCGCGGAGTTCGTCGGCCCAGGGTTCTTCGCAGACTTCGTCGCGCCAGATGGCGGCGAGCAGGGCGGCCATGTCGCGGGGGGTGGAGCGGTTGGTGCGGGTGGGGTCGAGGACGGTGAGGCGGGCGACGGCGGCGGGGTCGACGAGGGCCGCGGGGCCGCTGCGGCCGGTGTCAGTGACCATCGTGGCGTAGAGGCCGGCCTGGTTGTGGACGGCGATGGTGCGGGTCAGTCCGAGGGCGTTCATGGTGGCGTTGACGGTGTCGAGGCCGATGTGGTCCCAGAGGAGGTCGGCGGCGGCGTTGTCGCTGACGGCGATGGCGAGGGAGGCGAGGTCGCGCAGGGAGAGCCGGGCGGCGTCGCGCATGACGGCGAGGCCGGTGGGGCCGGGGGCGCGCCCGTCTGCGGGGATGTCGAGGGGGGTGGTGGGGTCGATGCGTCCGGCGGCGGCTTCGCGGTAGAGGGTGGCGACGAGGCACAGCTTGTGGACGCTGGCGGTGGAGACGGGGGTGTCGGCGTTGAGGGTGATGGCGGCGCCAGTGTCGATGTCGGTGGCGCAGAGGGATCCGGTGGTGCCGGCGTCGGTGAAGGCTGCGGTGATGCGGCTGCGTACGGGGGTGTTCACAGCGGGAACTCCGATGCGGGGCGGGGGAAGAGGCGCCGTTGGGGGGCGGTGGGGATGAGGCCCGCGGTCTCGCGCAGGACGTCGTGGGCGGCTTCGGTGAAGAGGCGGACGGCGGGGCCGTCGCGTCCGGCGGGCCAGGCGGTGGAGGTGCGCCAGGTGAGGGGGTTGGCGCGCAGGGGGCGCCAGGTGGTGCCGGGTTCGGGGGCGGGCCGGGGCAGGAGGGCGACGACGTGGGTGCCGGACAGGATGAGGGCGCGGGTGAATTCGATGCCGGCGACTTCGCGGACGGCGCTGGGGGTGCAGCCGTGGCGGGCGCAGGCGGTGAGGGTTTCGTCGTGGAGGGCGGGGGCGCCGGCGCGGGGGAAGAGGACGAGTTCGCGGCCGTCGAGTTCGCGTACGTCGATCTCGGTGTGGGCGGCGAGGGGGTCCTGGTCGGCGAGGAGGGCGCCGAGGGGCTGGTGGAGCTGGGGGCCGAAGCCGAGGCCGGTCGAGGGGCAGGGGTGGCGGACGATGCCGGCGTCGAGGGTGCCCGCGGTGAGTTCGGCGGTCTGGTCGGCGGTGTCGAGTTCGCGGAGGTCGAGCTCGCCGCCGGGGCTCCGCTCGCGGTAGGCGGTGAGGAGGGCGGCGACGGTGGCGCCGCCGAGCTGGGGCGGGACGGCGGCGCGCAGGGTGCCCGCGGCGCCTCCTTGGACGCGGCCGACGAGGGTGCGCAGGCGGTCGGCGGCGTCGAGGAGGGTGTCGGCTTCGGCGAGGACGAGGTGTCCGGCGGGGGTGAGGGTGGCGCCGGTGCGGCCGCGGTCGAGGAGGCGGACGCCGAGTTCGCGCTCAAGGCGCTGGATGCGCTGGGAGAGGGAGGGCTGGGCGACGCGCAGGCGTTCGGCGGCGCGGCCGAAGTGCTGTTCTTCGGCGACGGTGCGGAAGTACCTGAGGTGCAGCAGCAGGTCCATGAGCAGCAAGGATAGGCGAACACCTATGGAGTCGGACCTGATAGTCGCGTCATGCAGGTTGATCCAATTGGGCGGGTGGGGGGTGGCCGGGTAGTCTGGGGAAGTTGCTCGGCGAGGGAGGCCGTACCTGAGGTACGGCGGTCCGTTATCGACGCGCTCTTCGTAGCAGGCCAGTCGTGGCCGGGTGACCGCCAATTTTTGGTTCACCTTCTACGAGGAGTGCATATGTCCGAGGTCAAGCTCGCCGCCGACGTCCGTACCAGCTTCGGCAAGGGCGCCGCCCGCAGCATCCGCCGTGAGAACAAGGTTCCCGGTGTCATCTACGGTCACGGCACCGAGCCGGTCCACGTGACCCTGCCGGGCCACGACCTGCTGCTCGCGCTGCGTACGCCGAACGTCCTGCTGTCCCTGGACATCGACGGCAAGACCGAGCTCGCGATCCCGAAGGCCGTCCAGCGTGACGCCCTCAAGGGCTACCTGGTCCACGTCGACCTGCTGCTCGTCAAGAAGGGCGAGAAGGTCACCGTCGAGGTCGGCGTCCTGACCGAGGGCGACCTGGCCCCGGGCAGCTTCCTGGTCGAGAACGTGCTGAACACGCTCTCCGTCGAGGCCGAGGCCACCCACATCCCGACCTCCGTCACCGTGTCCATCGAGGGCCTGGAGGCCGGTGCCTCCATCCACGCCAAGGACGTCAAGCTGCCGGCCGGTACCACCCTGGCCACCGACCCCGAGGCCGTCGTCATCCAGATCCTGGCCGCGCAGGCCGAGGAGCCGGCCGCCGAGACCGAGGCCGCCGAAGGCGCCGAGGCCTGAGCCGCACGCTCTGCCTGAGATCCGTGCCGGGCACGGACTCCGACGGGGCGGCGGGCCACACTTGGCCCGCCGCCCCGTTTTTCTTTGCCCACATGTTTCGTCCACAACTTTTGTCCGTACGTGAGGAGACGCTGGCCCCATGACGACCGACGCGAACGCACCCTGGCTGATCGTGGGCCTGGGCAATCCGGGTCCGGAGTACGCCGCGAACCGGCACAACGTCGGGTTCATGACCGTCGATCTGCTCGCCGAGCGGATGGGGGGCAGGTTCAAGGCGCACAAGGCGCGGGCGCAGGTCGTGGAGGGGCGGATCGGTCCGCCGGGTCCGCTGAACCGCCGGGTGGTGCTGGCGAAGCCGCTGTCGTACATGAACCTGTCGGGCGGCCCGGTGACGGCGCTGCGCGACTTCTACAAGGTCCCGGTGGCCAACATCGTTGCGATTCATGACGAGTTGGACATCGACTACGGAGTGCTGCGGCTGAAGCTGGGCGGCGGGGACAACGGGCACAACGGCCTGAAGTCGATCACGAAGTCGCTGGGGGCGGACTATCACCGGGTGCGGTTCGGGATCGGGCGTCCGCCGGGGCGGATGCAGGTGGCGGACTTCGTCCTGAAGGACTTCTCCTCGACGGAGCGCAAGGAGCTGGGTTACTTCGTGGACCGGGCGGCGGACGCGGCGGAGGCCTTGGTCATCGAGGGCCTGGAGCGAGCCCAGTCGACGTACAACTCCTGACAAGGGCGGCGAAGCACCGCCGCTCCCTTGGGGAGAGGTTGACCGAACGCATCGTCACCCGTCAGGATCGCGCCCCATGACGAAACGGAGCCGTACCTTCCTGCTGTACGTGCGGCGGGCCGCGATGGCCCTGGTCGCCGCGCTGCTCGTGGTCGCCGGGTTCTGGTCGTCGTGGGGCACCGCCCAGCACGTGGTCCTGGCGAAGGGCCGCGACCACGGCACGCTGACGGTGGCGCGGTGCGCGGACGACGTGTGCACCGGCCCCTACCGGCCCTCGCCGGGTTCGTCGGCGCACCCCGGCATGACGATCGCCGAGTCGGTGGCGGTCCGTCGGGGCGACCACATACCGGTGGTCGTGAAACCGGGCACGACGGAGGCGGTACGCAGCGGCGCGGCGGGCCTCCTGTACGCCTGGCTCCCCCTGGCGGGGGCGCTGCTGCTTGCGGCGCTGGTGATCGGCGGGGGGCTGCGGATGCCGCGGACGGCTTGGGTGACGGGGTTGGTGGGCGCGGCGACGATGGCCGCGGCATTCATCGCCCTGTAACTTCCCGGGGGCGCTGCCCCCCCCGACCCCCGTCTTTCGCCCTGCGGACCGTGCGTGGCTACTCGCGCAGTTCCCCGCGCCCCTGGCGGGATCCAGTGCAGGCTCCCGGGGCCGCGCCCCGAACCCCCGTCGCCCATCAGCCCGCGGACCGTAGGTGGCTGGGCGCGCAGTTCCCCGCGCCCCTAGCAGGATCCAGTGCAGGCACCCGGGGCCGCGCCCCGAACCCCCGTCTTTCGCCCTGCGGACCGTGCGTGGCTACTCGCGCAGTTCCCCACGCCCCTGGCAGGATCCAGTGCAGGCACCCGGGGCCGCGCCCCGAACCCCCGTCGCCCATCAGCCCGCGGACCGTGCGTGGCTACTCGCGCAGTTCCCCACGCCCCTGGCAGGATCCAGTGCAGGCACCCGGGGCCGCGCCCCGAACCCCCGTCGCCCATCAGCCCGCGGACCGTGCGTGGCTACTCGCGCAGTTCCCCGCGCCCCTGGCAGGATCCAGTGCAGGCACCCGGGGCTGCGGCCCGAACCCCACCGCCCGTCAGCCTGCGGACCGTAGGTGGCTGCTCGCGCAGTTCCCCGCGCCCCTGGCAGGGTCGGTGCAGGCACTCCCGGTCGTGCCACTCGGCGGAGCCCAGCAGCTCCTGGCAGGGGGGATGCGGGCATACCCAGCCCGTCATGGGGGTCCCCCCTGGCCCTTAAGGCCTTGGGGGAGATTGAGGACGAGCGCCCTTAAGGCGCAAACGGGGTCTGGGGCGGAGCCCCAGGGACGGCCGCCGCCCCTTCCCAAACCCCCGGAGGGTCTAGGGAAGGGGCGGGGTGGGGCAATCAGCCCGTGTTGCGCAGGCCCGCTGCTACTCCGTTCACCGTGAGGAGAAGGGCACGGGACAGCAGCGGATCGGCAGGCTCGCCCCGCTCGGCGGCAGACCGCTGGCGGGCAAGCAGCGCCACCTGAAGGTACGAGATCGGGTCCAGATAGGCGTCCCGGATCGCGAACGTCTGCTGCAACACCGGGTTCGCGCCGAGCAGTTCCTCACCCCCGGTGATCCGCAGAACCTCCCGCACCGTCAGCTCGTGCTCCGCCTCGATCGCCGCGAACACGTGCTTCAGCTCGTCCGGCACGAGCGTGTCGACGTAGTGCCGGGCAATCCGCAGGTCCGTCTTCGCCAGTGTCATCTCCACGTTGGAGAGGAAGTTGCGGAAGAAGTGCCACTGCTCGCTCATCTCGTCGAGCACCGTGTCGAGCCCCGCCTCGCGCAGCGCCTTGAGGCCCGAGCCGACGCCGTACCAGCCGGGCACGATCTGCCGGGACTGGGTCCAGCCGAAGACCCACGGGATGGCCCGCAGGCCGTCGAGGCCCGCCCCGGAGTCGGGGCGGCGCGAGGGCCGCGAGCCGAGGTGCAGCTCGGCGAGCTGGTCGACGGGGGTGGAGGCGAAGAAGTAGGCGGGGAGGTCCGGGTCCTCGACGAGCTTGCGGTACGCCGAGTGCGCCGCGTCGGACACCGTGTCCATCGCCGCGTCCCAGCGGGCGAGCGCCTCGTCGGACTGGCGGGGCGCGGTGTGCAGGGCGGACGCCTGGAGCGTGGCCGCCACCGTGAGCTCCAGGTTTTCCCGGGCCAGGGACGGGATGAGGTACTTGTCGGAGATGACCTCGCCCTGCTCGGTCACCTTGATCTCGCCCTCCAGGGTGCCCCAGGGCTGGGCGAGGATGGCGTCGTGCGAGGGGCCGCCGCCGCGGCCGACGGTGCCGCCGCGGCCGTGGAAGAGGCGGAGCCGCACCCCGTACCGGTGCGCGACGTCGCGCAGCCGGCGCTGGGCACGGTGGATCTCCCACTGGGAGGTGGTGATGCCGCCGAACTTCGACGAGTCCGAGTAGCCGAGCATGACCTCCTGGACGTCGCCGCGCAGCGAGACGAGCCGCCGGTAGGACGGGTCGGCGAGCATCTCGTCGAGGATCACGTCGGCCGCGCGCAGCTCGTCCGTGGTCTCCAGGAGCGGCACGATGCCGATCTTGGCCCAGCCGCCGTGCAGGTCGAGCAGGCCCGCCTCACGGGCGAGGACGGCGGCGGCGAAGACGTCGTCGGCGCCCTGGCACATCGAGATGATGTACGACTCGATGACCTCGGGCCCGAACCGTTCGAAGGCTTCCTTGATCGTGCCGAAGACGCCGAGGGTCTTCTGTCCGGCGGCGTCCAGCGGGGCCGGGGTGGGCGCGAGCGGGCGGCGGGAGCGGAGTTCCTTGGCGAGGAGCTTCTGCCGGTAGTCCCGCGGCATGTCGGCGTAGCGCCAGGACTCCTCGCCGAGCCGGTCGAAGAGCTGGCCGAGCGCGTGGTGGTGGGCATCCGCGTGTTCGCGTACGTCCATGGTGGCGAGCTGGAGGCCGAACGCCGCGAGCGTGCGGATCGTACGGTCCATGCGGCCGTCGGCGAACAGGGCGCCGCGGTGGTCGCGCAGGGAGGCCTGGATGAGGGTGAGGTCGGCGATGAGCTCGGCGGTGCCGAGGTAGTCGCGGCCCGGCTGGTGCGGGGTGCCGTTGGCGAGCCGGTCCTTGGTGTGGACGAGCTTCTGGCGGATCGCGGTGGCCTTGAGCCGGTAGGGCTCCTCGGCGTTGAGCCGCTTGTAGCGGGGGCTGATCTCGGGGAGGGCTTCGAGGTCGGCCTGGAGGGAGGAGAGCAGCTCTTCGGTGGCTCCGGCGTAGCGGATGGAGTTGGAGAGCAGCCCGCGCAGGAAGTCGATCATTTCGAGCGCGTCGTTGATGCCGTGCTCGTGCTGGAGGATCAGCACGTCCCAGGTGACCTTGGGGGTCACGTTGGGGTTGCCGTCGCGGTCGCCGCCGATCCAGGTGCCGAAGGTGAGCGGGCGGGTGCCCGGGGGCAGCTCGACGCCGACGCGCTCCAGTTCGGCCGCGAGGTCCTCCAGTACGTCCCCGACGGCGCCGGCGTGGAGCTCGTCGAGGTAGTAGATGGCGTTGCGGGCCTCGTCGGCGGGTTCGGGCCGTACGACGCGGAGCTCGTCGGTCTGCCAGATCAGGTCGATGTTCTCAGCCAGGCGCAGGTCGTGGCGGCGCCGGTCGGAGTCGATGACCGGGGTTTCCAGGAGCTCGGCGATGCGGCGCAGCTTGTTGAGGACGGAGCGGCGGGCGGCCTCGGTGGGGTGGGCGGTGAAGACCGGCCGCACGTTGAGGTTCTTGACGCTCTCACGGACGTGCTCGGGGTCGCCGTCCTTGAGCATGTCGGCGGTGCGGGCGAGCAGGCTGCCCTCGGCGGCGCGGTGGGCGCGCAGCTCACGGCCGCGGTGGACCTGCTCGGTCACGTTCGCGAGGTGGAAATAGGTGGAGAACGCGCGCACCAGCTTGGCAGCGGTCTCGACTTCGGTGCCGCCGAGGAGTTCGGCGGCGGCCTCGCCGTCGCTCCGGGTCAGCGCGCGGACCCGCTCGACGAGCTCCAGGAGCTCGGGGCCCTCCTGTCGGACGAGGGTCTCGCCCAGGAGGTCACCCAGTCGGCGGATGTCGGCGCGCAGCTCGTGGCTGGCGGAGGGGGTCTGGTCGGCACTGCTCACAGGTGCGGCTCCTTGCAGTGTTTGAGCACGTCTGGAGGGGTTCTGGAGGCTTGCGGACCGCGCTGTCCGACGAGACCCAGGATAGGTGTCCCATTCCGCCCCGCCGTCACGGGCTCTTGTCCCCGGCCACGGCACTGCCATACTTACGTTGCCGTAGGTTACGCAACCGTAGCCAGGCAATCCCTCTCGAATTCCTCACCCTGCCGGGGGTACTCCCCATGACCACCAGTCCCGATCTGCTCAAGTCGCCGGACGAGCCTCCGCTGCCGTCCGCGACGCTGGGCGGCGAGAGCAAACGCTCCATCGAGCAGATCGCCCTGCTGCTCTTCATCACGGTGCCCTTCGTGGCGCTCCTCGCGGCGGTGCCGCTCGCCTGGGGCTGGGGGGTGAGCTGGCTCGATCTCGGCCTCCTCGTGTTCATGTACTACCTGGGCTGCCATGGCGTGACGATCGGTTTCCACCGCTATTTCACACACGGCTCTTTCAAGGCGAAGCGGCCGCTGCGGATCGCGCTCGCGGTCGCGGGCTCGATGGCGGTGGAAGGGCCGCTGGTGCGCTGGGTGGCCGACCATCGCCGGCACCACAAGTTCTCGGACGCGGAGGGCGACCCGCATTCGCCGTGGCGGTTCGGCGAGACGTTGCCGGCGCTGCTGAAGGGCCTGTGGTGGGCGCACATCGCCTGGATGTTCGACGAGGAGCAGACCTCGCAGGAGAAGTACGCCCCGGATCTGCTCGCCGACCCGGCGATCCGCCGCATCTCGCGCGACTTCGTGTACTGGACGGCGCTGTCGCTCGCGATTCCGCCGCTGGTGGGCGGTCTGGTGACGATGTCGTGGTGGGGCGCGTTCACGGCGTTCTTCTGGGGCTCCCTTGTGCGGGTCGCGCTGCTGCACCATGTGACGTGGTCGATCAACTCGATCTGTCATGCGGTGGGCAAGCGGCCCTTCAAGTCGCGTGACCGCAGCGGCAACGTGTGGTGGCTGGCGGTGCTCTCGTGCGGCGAGTCGTGGCACAACCTGCACCACGCGGACCCGACGTCGGCGCGGCACGGTGTGATGCGCGGGCAGATCGACTCCAGTGCCCGGATCATCCGCTGGTGCGAGCGGCTGGGGCTGGCCCATGACGTGCGCTGGCCGAGCGCGGCGCGCATCGACTCCAAGCGGAACGAGGACGGCGGCCGGTCCCGGCGCAGGGAAAAGGCCGCCGAGGCGGCATGATGGACGACGTGGCGACCGACTCCAGTACCACCCGTACCACCAGCACCTCTGGTTCCTCCCGCTCGGCCGGGGCCGCAGGGTCCGCAGACAAGCCCCGGCGCACCCGCCGAACCCGGATGACCGGCGCCGAGCGCCGGGAACAACTGCTGGACATCGGTCGCACACTCTTCGCGGAGAAGGGCTTCGAGGGCACCTCGGTCGAGGAGATCGCGGCGAAGGCCGGCGTCTCCAAGCCGGTGGTGTACGAGCACTTCGGCGGCAAGGAAGGCCTGTACGCGGTCGTAGTGGACCGGGAAATGCGCTCGCTGCTCGACGGCGTGACGGGCGCGCTGACCGCGGGGCACCCGCGGGAACTCCTGGAACAGGCCGCATTCGCCCTGCTCGACTACATCGAGACGTATACGGACGGATTCCGCATTCTGGTGCGCGACTCCCCCGTCGCACAGTCGACCGGAACATTCGCCTCGCTGATCTCCGACATCGCGACGCAGGTCGAGGACATTCTGGGCCTGGAGTTCAAGGCCCGCGGTTTCGACGCGAAACTGGCGCCGCTGTACGCGCAGGCACTGGTCGGCATGGTGGCGCTCACCGGGCAGTGGTGGCTGGACGTGCGCAAGCCCAAGAAGGCGGAAGTCGCGGCGCATCTGGTGAATCTGGCCTGGCACGGTTTGGACGGTCTTGAACCGAAACCGCGCCTGATAGGGCACCGCAAAAACTGATCCCACTCCCCCTCGGGCAACACACAAGGCAACAGCGGACGACATCGGCCACAATTTTCACTTCAACTGCACAAGAATCCGCTGTAGTCTTCACACACAATCCCGGGGGGGATTTTCGCCATTCCTCGCGTGCAATCACCCGTGGCTGCCTGCAGTGCCGCCACGGTGTGTGTGCCGCGCCCTTTCCGCGCGCCCATGCGACGACGAATACGCAGCGATTCCCATTCCCCCCCGGATCTACCCGCTTATTCCCATGGGGGGAATTTTGTCCTCTGTGCGCACCAAGCGCGCGAGCCGCCTCGCGGCCTGCACCGCCATCGTCCTGTCGGCGGGCATGCTGCTCGCCGGGCCGGCTTCGGCCGACACCAGCCCGGCGGGGCCGCATGTCGCGGCGAAGCCCGCGAAGAAGTTCACCCAGCCCTCACTTCAGATCCCGAAGCGCAAGTCGGCGTACGCCGCCACGTCGGCCGTCCCGTCGAAGCCCCGCTTCGACCTGGACAAGGACGGCAGGAGCGACCTTCTCGTACGCGAGCCGGACGAATCGCTCCGTCTGGAGGTCGGAGGGACCGTCCCGAACCCGACAGTCGCGAACAGCTACGGCTCCTTCAAGGACCTGATCGAGCCGGGCGACCTCGACGGCGACGGCAACCCGGAGCTGCTCGTCCTGTCCGCGACCGGCAAGCTCTCGCTGTACACCGGCCTGTCCGCCACGCACTACACGGACTCGGCCGGCAAGGACCAGCTCTCCGTCAACAGCGGCTCGCTGTCCTGGTCGAGCAACGGCTGGAACGCCTACAACAAGCTGTTCTCCCCCGGCGACGTCACCGGTGACGGCAAGGCCGACCTGATGGCGCGCACGCCTTCCGGCGACCTGTACCTGTACCCGGGCACCGGCTCGGTCACCGGCAGCCCGTACGGCGACCGGATCAAGGTCGGCAGCGGCTGGGGCACCTACGACCAGCTCGTCGGTGCCAGCGACATGAACGCCGACGGCAACGCCGACGTCGTGGCGCGCACGCCCGGCGGCGACCTGTTCTTCTACCCGGGTTCCGGCAACGCCGCAGCCCCGCTGAAGGACCGGGTCAAGATCGGCACCGGCTGGGGGATCTACAACCAGATCCTCGGCATGGACGACACCACGGGCTACGGCGACATCGTGGCACGCGACGCCGCGGGCACCTTGTGGTTCTACGCCCCCAACGGCACGGGCGGCCTCGGCGAGCGCTCGCGGATGGGAACCGGCTGGAGCTCCGCCGCCCTGGCCAACAGCGGCGGCAACCCCACCTTCGGCAAGGGTGATCTGATGGCCCTCGACGGCCAGGGCTCGCTCTACTACTACTGGGCCAAGGGCGACGGCACCCTCTCCGACCGCCAGCTGGTCGGCGACCCGGGCGACTGGGCAGGTGCGCCCGCCAACGCGCTGACGTACACGTCCTCGCTGTCCAGCAACGACCGCTGGGGCAACCTGATCGCGGTCTTCCCCGACGGCCACCTGCACGTCGGGCAGAACGACCTCGGCGCCGGCTGGGACGCGTTCAACGGGCTCGCCGGTATCGGCGACCTCACCGGTGAGGGCAACGGCGACCTGCTCGCGCGGGGCAACAACGGGCACATGTACCTCTACCCGGGCAACGGCCAGGCGACCGGGTTCTACAACCGGATCGATCTCGGCGCCGGCTGGAACGGGTTCAACAAGCTCATCGGTGCCGGTGACATCAACGGTGACGGCATCGCGGACCTGCTGGCCCGTGACGGCAACGGCCACCTGTTCATGTACCCGGGCAAGTCGACCCCCGGCTTCGGCAACCGCATCGACCTCGGCGGCGGCTGGAACGGCTACAACAAGCTGGCCACCCCGGGCGACATGACCGGTGACGGCCGCGCCGACGTGATCGGCGTCGACGGTTCGGGTACGGCTTGGCGCTACGACGCCAACGGCACGGGCTCCTTCAAGGAGCGCGTGAGCCTGGGCGGCGGCTGGAACACGTACAACGGCATCTACTAGGCCCACGCGCGAGTGCCCCGCCCCTTCGGTCAACGAAAGGGGCGGGGCACTCGGCGTTCATCCGGAAGCAGGGACCGGCTCCAGGAATTCCAGGCGGTTGCCCACCGGGTCCTCGGAGTAGAAGCGCTGGTGGCCCGGCAGGTTGCCGTCCCAGACGACCTTCGCGCCGTGCTCCTCCAGGCGGCGTGCGTACGCCTGGATCGAGGTGACGCGCAGCCCCGGGTGGGCCTTCTTCGCGGGGCGGAAGTCTTCCTCGATGCCGAGGTGGAGCTGGACGGGCCCGTACCGGAACCAGCAGCCGCCGCGGGCCGCGAGGACCGGGGGCTTGGGGATTTCGGTCATGCCGAGTATGTCTGCGTAGTACGTCCTCAACTGCGGCTCGCTGCCCGGCGGGGCGGCGAGCTGCACATGGTCGACGGCGGCGAGCATGGGCGAAGTTCCCCTATTTCTTTCTGGCCACGGCGAAAATGCGGCGGAACGGGAAGACCGTGCCGTGCGGGCCCGGCGGGTAGGCCTCGCGGAGCCGGTCGCGGTATTCGGCGAGCAGGGCGTCAATGGCTTCCTGGTCCCCGTCGAGGGCGGTGAGCACGGGGCGCAGGGCGGTGCCCTTCACCCAGTCGAGGACGGGGTCGGGGCCGGTGAGCAGCTGGCAGTAGACGGTTTCCCAGACATCGGCCTCGCAGCCGAGGTCGGCGAGGCGGGTGAGGTAGTCGGCGGGTTCGAGGATATGGACGTAGCGGCGGCCGTGTTCGTCGAGACGGCGGCGCCAGCGCGGGGACTCGCAGAGTTCGGCGAGGATCGCGTGGCTGGGCGAGGTGAAATTGCCGGGCACCTGGAAGGCGAAGGTGCCGCCGGGGCTCAGGCCGTCGATCCAGGCGGGGAACGACTCGGGGTGGTTGGGAACCCACTGCAGGGCCGCGTTGGAGACGATCAGGTCGTACGGTTCGTCCGGCACCCAGTGCGCGGCGTCGGCGACCTGGAAGTCGAGCCAGCCGCCGCCGGAGGTGGTGCCGGCGTGGTCCTTGTCGGCCTGGGCGAGCATCTGCGGCGACAGGTCGAAGCCGGTGATGCGGGCGTCGGGCCAGCGGTCGGCGAGGCGGGCGGTGACATTGCCGGGGCCGCAGCCGAGGTCGGCGATCCGAGGCGAGAGGCCGCCGATCGCGGGAAGTTCCGGAATGCGGCTGAGCAGGTCGAGGAACGGGCGGGTGCGATGCCCGGCGTGACGCAGATACTGCTGCGGATCCCAGACCGGTGGCTCGGTCTGTGTGGTGGTCGTCGATGAATCGGAATGCATGTTCGAGCCCCCTTGCAGGTACGGCTGGCCGAAGCGGAACAGGGTCCCGGCCCCTCCATGCCCAATGGTGGCTCGATATATATCTTGACGTCAAGAGACTTCACGTCGACAGACCCTCTACACTGATCGCCATGGAGGACGAGGTCGACCGACTGGTCGCAGCATGGCGCCGAGAGCGCCCGGACCTCGACGTGGAACCACTCGAGGTGCTCAGCAGGGTCAGCAGGCTGGCCCGCCATCTCGACCGGGCCCGCAGGCTCGCGTTCGCCGAGCACAGCCTGGAGCCCTGGGAGTTCGACGTGCTGACGTCGCTGCGGCGCGCGGGCGCCCCCTACCAGCTCTCCCCCGGGCAGCTTCTGACGCAGACCCTTGTCACCTCGGGCACGATGACCAACCGGATCGACCGGCTCGCCAAGAAGGGCCTGGTCGAGCGACTGCCCGACCCCAGCGACCGGCGCGGGGTCCTGGTGCGGCTCACGCCCGAGGGGCGCGACCGGGCCGACCAGGCGCTCGCCGGACTCCTTGAGCAGGAGCGGGCCATCCTCGGCGAGCTCAGCCGCGGCCAGCGGGGCGAACTGGCGGCCCTGCTACGCCAGTTGACCGCCCCGTTCGACAACATCCCCGGCTAGGTCGACCGGGCCGACGCCCGCCCGGCGGGCCAGCGCGACGGCCGCGAGCGTGGAGTGCACACCGAGTTTGCCGAGCACGTTCTGCATGTGGGTGCGCACCGTGTGCGGGGACAGGAACAGGCGCTCGGCGACCGCCTTGCGACCGAGCCCGGCCACCATGCAGCGCAGCACCTCGCGCTCGCGCGGGGTGAGCGACTCGACGAGCCGCTCGGACTCGGTGCGGTGCTTGCGGGCGGCGGTCAGCTCGCGCAGTACGCCCGTGAGCAGCGCGGGCGGCAGATGCGTCTCGTCGCGCAGGACGCCCCGGATCACGGCGAGCAGCCGTTGCAGGGAGCAGTCCTTGGCGACCCAGCCGCAGGCGCCGGCCTGCAGGGCGAGGGCGGCCCGGCGCGGGTCGTCCTTCTCGGCAAGCACGACGGTGCGCACCGCGGGCTGGCCCGAACGCACGCCCGCGACCAGCGAGATGCCGTCCACCAGGCCTTCGGCGCCGCTGTCGGGCACCGCGCGGGCCACCGGGACCGTCGCCGATGTGCCCAAGTCCGCGTCGACGAGCATCACATCGAATCTGCGCCCTTCGGCGGCGCCCCGCTCCAGGCAGCGCAGCGCCGCGGGGCCACTGCCTGCGGCGGCGACGTCCACGTCGGGCTCCGCCGCCAGGGCCGCGGCGAGCGACTCGGCGAAGATGCGATGGTCGTCCACCACCAGAACTCGGATACGTACCAAGTGACACCCCCAGGGTCGGGGGACGGACCGGTACGGGTACGGCGCCCGGAGCCGGGTTCACCGCAGTCGCACGGCCGCCGCCGTGCACTGAGTACTACCCCACCCCGGGCGACGTACCCGACTGTCTCGCCCCCTGATCAACACCGGCCCCCACCGGTGTTGTGCATCAGCGTAGGGCCGTGAGCTGTGAGCGGAAGGCACTTTGCAGAACTGATTGAACCCGTGCGGCTACTTGGCGTGCGCGAATGTTTAGGGTGAGTTCCATGTTTCGTATCGAGACAGAAGTGGACAAGGACCGGCAGGTTCAGCTGCATCGGCGGCTGCGGGACACGAATACCGAGCGGTCCCCGGTGCTGCGCGCACTGCGGGGGACGCCGTCGGAGAAGGAAGAGCCGCTCCACGTCTGGGGGTTGAACGAGGAGGGGCTGCTCGCGGGGGGCCTGGTGGGGCGTACGTGGGCGGGGTGGCTGCACGTGGACCTCCTGTGGATCGACGCGGGGCTGCGCTCGGGGGGCCTGGGATCTCAACTCCTCACCGCCGCCGAGGAGTTGGCGCGCGGCGAGCGGGGTTGCGGGTTCGCCCGGGTGGAGACATGGGACTTCCAGGCACCGGGGTTCTACCGCAAGCGGGGGTACGAGGTCGTGTGCGCCATCCCCGACTATCCTCCGGGGGTCACGGAATACACCCTGACCAAGCGGCTGGGCCGCGCCGCGGACGGGGGCGCGAGCGGGGGCGTGCTCCGGAGCGCGCACTGACCCGACACGCCTGGGGCGCAGCCCCAACGCGGCGTGCCGGCCGGAGCGGGAAAGGGCAGAGTGGGGGAAAGCCCCCTCAGCCCACCCGTCGCGCCCCCTGCGACGGCACCGCCTCGAACACTCTCGGGCGGGTCAGGCCGGCTCCCTCGAAGGCCGTCACCAGGGCCTTCGTCACGGGGCCCATCCCCGCCTCCTCCACCAGCACGATCGCCGAGCCCCCGAACCCCCCGCCCGTCATACGCGCACCCAGCGCCCCCGAGGACACCGCCGTCGACACCACCAGGTCCAGCTCCGCGCAGGACACCCGCAGATCGTCCCGCAGGGAGGCGTGGCCCGCGGTCAGGACCGGGCCGACGCCCCGGACGTCCCCCGCCGACAGCAGCGCCGCCACCCGCTCCACCCGCTCGTTGTCGCTCACCACATGCCGTACGTAGTCCCGTACGGTCGGGGACGACAACTGGCCGAGCGCGGAATCGAGTTGTGCGAACGGGATCTCGCGCAGGGTCCGTACGCCCAGATCCCGCGCGCCCTGCTCGCAGCCGGCGCGCCGTTCGGCGTAAGCGCCGTCCCCCAGCGCGTGCTTCACGCGGGTGTCCACGACCAGGAGCCGCAGACCGTGCGCCGGCAGATCGAAAGGGATCTGACGCCTGCTCAGGTTCTGGGCGTCCAGGTGCAGTACGTGGCCCTCCGTGCAGCACGCCGACGCCGTCTGGTCCATGATCCCGCAGGGGACGCCTACGAAATCATTCTCCGCCCGTTGTGCGATCGACGCCAACTCCTCCATCGACAGCGGGAGTTGGAACGCATCGCGCAGCGCCAGGCCCGTCACCACCTCCAGCGCCGCCGACGACGACAGGCCCGCGCCCGTCGGCACCGTCGACGTCAGGTGGATGTCGACGCCGGTCACCTCGTGCCCCGCCTGCCGCAGCGCCCACACCACGCCCGCCGGGTACGCCGCCCAGCCCGCGCCGGACAGCGGCTCCAGCTCGTCGGCCCGGAGCTCCACGACCGGGCCCTCGATGTCCGCCGAGTGGATCCGCAGGACCCCGTCGGCGCGCCGGGACATCGCCGCCACCGCCGTGTGCGGCAGGGCGAGCGGCATGACGAAGCCCTCGTTGAAGTCGGTGTACTCGCCGATCAGGTTGACCCGGCCCGGTGCCGCCCACACCCCGTCGGGCTCGTACCCGTACAACTCCCGGAAGGCGGCGGCCACTTCACTCACCCGCGTGCTCCGCCCGCCGTGCGAACGCCCAGGCGTCCGCCACGATTCCGGCGAGGTCGGCGCGCGAAGGCTGCCAGCCCAGGCGCTCGTGGGCACGCGCCGCGGAGGCCACCAGGACCGCCGGGTCGCCGCCGCGCCGGCCCGCGACGACCTCCGGGACCGGGTGCCCGGTCACCTTGCGTACGGTCTCCACGACCTCGCGGACCGAGAACCCGTTGCCGTTGCCCAGGTTGCAGACCAGGTGCTCGCCGGCCGTCGCCGCGTCGAGCGCGAGCAGGTGCGCCTCCGCCAGGTCCGCGACGTGGATGTAGTCCCGTACGCACGTGCCGTCCGGGGTCGGGTAGTCGTCGCCGTAGACCGAGATGAACTCCCGTTTCCCCAGCGCCACTTGGAGCACCAGCGGGATCAGGTGCGATTCCGGGTCATGGCGTTCACCGCAGCTCCCGTACGCGCCCGCCACGTTGAAGTAGCGCAGCGACACCGCGGCCAGGCCGTGGGCCGCGCACTCGCCCGCGATCATGTGGTCGACCGCCAGCTTGGAGGCGCCGTACGGGCTGGTCGGGGCCGTCGGGTCGGTCTCGGTGATCGGGGTCGAGACCGGTTCGCCGTAGGTCGCGGCCGTGGAGGAGAAGACCAGTGTGCGGACGTCCGCGTCCCGCATCGCCGCGAGCAGCGCCATCGTGCCGCCCACGTTGTTCGACCAGTACTTCTCGGGGTTCACCACCGACTCGCCCACCTGCGAGAACGCCGCGAAGTGGAGGACGGCGCCGAAGGAGGAGTCCAGCCATTCGGCCGCGTCCTGGACGCGGGCCTCGATGAACTCGGCACCCGCCGGGACCGCCTCGCGAAAGCCCGTGGAGAGGTCGTCCAGGACGGTCACCTCGTGGCCGGCCTCGACCAGGTGGGCCGCCACCACGCTGCCCACGTACCCCGCTCCGCCCGTCACCAGGTACTTGCTCACTTGCTGGCCACCTCTCGCAGTCGCTCGGCCGCGGCCTCCGGCGGCACGTCGTTGATGAACACGCTCATGCCGGACTCGGAACCCGCGAGGTACTTCAGCTTGCCGGAAGTGCGTCGGATGGTGAAAAGCTCAAGATGGAGCCCGAACTCCGCGCGGTCGACGGCGCCCTCGCCCCGGAACGGCGCCTGGTGCCAGGCGGCGATGTAGGGGGTGGGCGGCTCGTCGGGGCCGAAGATCCGGTCGAAGCGCCTCAAGAGTTCCAGATAGACCTGTGGGAACTCTGTGCGCGCGCCGTCATCGAGGGCCCGCAGGTCCGGGACGCGCCGCTTGGGGTGCAGATGGACCTCGTACGGCCAGTGCGCCGCATACGGCACGAACGCCACCCAGTGTTCGCCCTCGACAACCACCCGGTCGCCGTCGGCGAGCTCCCGCTCGACCACGTCGTCGAAGAGGTTGCGGCCGCCGGTGCGCTCACGGTGCTCGGCGAGCGAGCGGAGCATCAGGGCGGTGCGCGGGGTGGTGAAGGGGTAGCCGTAGATCTGGCCGTGCGGGTGGCCGAGGGTGACACCTATTTCGGCGCCCCGGTTCTCGAAGCAGAACACCTGCTGGATTTGCGGGAGTTCGGCGAGTTCGGCGGTGCGGTCGGTCCAGGCCTCCAGGACGAGCGCGGCCTGTTCCTCGGTGAGGTCGGCGAAGGACGCGTCGTGGTCGGAGGTGAAGCAGACGACCTCGCAGCGGCCGGAGCCGCCGGCGAGCGAGGGGAAGCGGTTCTCGAAGACGACGACGTCGTAGTCGTCGGCCGGGATCTCGCTGAGGCGCCCGTCGCGCGACGGGCACAGGGGGCATTCGTCGGCCGGCGGGTGATAGGTGCGGGCCTGGCGGTGGGAGGCGACGGCGACGGCGTCGCCGAGCAGCGGGTCGCGGCGGATCTCGGACGCGGTCGAGACCGGGTCGAGGGGGCGGCTGTCCGTCTCGTCCCGTACGAGGTCGTCCCGCGAGTCGTAGTAGAGCAGCTCACGACCGTCGGCGAGCCGGGTCGACGTCTTCTTCACCTGCAACCAACCTCCACCATCCAACAGAACCGCACACAACAAACCACAAGCCAACAGGCTCCGTCAATGGGCGTGCAAGCGGTTGCTATCGATGATCAAGTACGGCGGCGAAGTGCGGCGGCAGACCGGGCCGGGATCCCTGCTCGATCACAATCAAACAAACAATCTCATCAAAACTGTTCAGTTTCTGAACATGGAGGCGTAGGTTCCCGTCCGGATCAGTAAGCGCGACGAAGCGAGTACGCATGCACTACCTGGCCGCGGGGCTTCGGCTCCCCACCAACGGGCTCGACTACACGATTCTGGCGATCTACTTCATCGTCGTTCTGGGCATCGGCTTCGCCGCCCGCGCCAGCGTGAAGACCAGCCTCGACTTCTTCCTGTCGGGCCGGTCGCTGCCGGCCTGGGTGACCGGGCTCGCCTTCGTCGCCGCCAACCTCGGCGCCACCGAGATCCTGGGCATGTCCGCGACGGGCGCCCAGTACGGCGTCGCGGTCGTGCACTGGTACTGGATCGGCGCGATCCCGGCGATGGTCTTCCTGGGTCTCGTGATGATGCCCTTCTACTATTCGTCGAAAGTCCGCTCCGTACCGGAATTCCTGCTCCAGCGCTTCGACAGGTCGGCGCACCTGCTGGCCTCGGTGCTGTTCGCGTTCGCCGCGGTGCTGATCGCGGGGGTCAACCTGTACGCCCTGTCGATCGTCGTGGAGGCGCTGCTCGGCTGGCCGCAGTGGGTGGCGATCGTCGTCGCGGGGCTGTTCGTGCTCGCGTACATCACCATCGGCGGGCTGTCCTCGGCGATCTACAACGAGGTGCTCCAGTTCTTCGTGATCCTGGCCGCGCTCATACCGCTGACGGTCCTGGGTCTGAAGCGGGTCGGCGGCTGGGACGGCCTGACGAGCTCGCTCAAGACCAGCCACGGTGACAACTTCCTGTCCGCGTGGGGCGGCACCGGCATCGGCCAGGCCAACCCGCTGGGCGCGAACTGGCTGACCATCGTGCTCGGGCTCGGCTTCGTGCTGTCCTTCGGGTACTGGACGACCAACTTCGCCGAGGTGCAGCGGGCGCTGTCCGCGAAGAACCTGAGCGCGGCCCGGCGCACCCCGCTGATCGCCGCGTTCCCGAAGATGTTCATCGTGTTCCTGGTGATGATCCCGGGCCTGGTCGCGGCCGTGCTCGTACCCAAGATCGGCACGGCGGGCTCGGACCTGACGTACAACGACGCGATCCCCATGCTCATGCAGGAGCTGCTGCCCAACGGCGTGCTCGGCATCGCGGTGACGGGTCTGCTCGCGGCGTTCATGGCGGGCATGGCGGCGAACGTGTCGTCCTTCAACACCGTGTTCACGTACGACATCTGGGCCAAGTACGTGAAGAAGGACCAGCCGGATGGCTACTACCTGAAGTTCGGGCGCCTGATCACCGCGATCGGGGTGCTCGCCTCCATCGGTACGGCGTTCATCGCCTCGTCCTTCTCCAACATCATGGGCTACCTCCAGACGCTGTTCTCCTTCTTCAACGTGCCGATGTTCGTGGTGTTCGTGATCGGGATGTTCTGGAAGCGGGCGTCGGTGAAGTCGGGGGTGTGGGGGCTCTTGGCGGGCACCACGGCCGCGATGGTCAACTACTTCTGGATCTACAAGCAGGGTGTCGTGTCCATCCCGACCGACCAGGGCGCGAACTTCGTCTCGGCGATCGTGGGCTTCGTGGCGGGCGCGGTGGTGATGGTGCTGGTCACCCTGTTCACAGCACCGAAGCCGGCCTCCGAGCTCGCGGGCCTCGTCTACGGGACGAAGTCCCCCGGCGCCGAGGAGCCGCCCGCCGAGGGCGACGCCGCGTGGTACCGCCGGCCGGCTCTTCTCGGCTGGGGCGCGATTGCGCTGGCCGCGCTCTGCTACGTCCCCTACTCGTTCTGACCGGAGGTCGCCTTAAATGTCTGAACTGCAGCGTGAAGTATCCGAGTTGGAGCGGAAGTCGGCGTCGGCGGCCCGGTTGTTCGACATCCGCCGGATCATCGGGGGGCTGTTCACCCTGTACGGGGTGATTGTGGGCGGGGCGGGGGTTTTCGCGTCCTCCGCGGACCTGAAGAAGGCGCAGGGGATCAACATCAACCTCTGGACGGGCCTGGGCATGCTCGCCCTGGGGGTGTTCTTCCTGGTGTGGCTGAAACTGCGGCCTACGGCTTCGCCTACGCCGTCGTCATCCGGGGAGTAGGGGGTTCTGCGGGGTGCGGGTCGGTTGGGTGCGGCCCGTACGTGGCTGATCGCGCAGTTCCCCGCGCCCCTGGCGGGGTGGAAGCAGGCCACCCCTGACGGCTCGGCGCTCCCGCAGGTATTCCTTCGGCTGCGGACCGTGGCGGGCTGGTCGCGCAGTTCCCCGCGCCCCTGGCAGGGTCGGTGCTGGCCAGTCCCGGCATCTCAGCCCGTCCGGCGTTTGAGGACGAGCGCCCTTCAGGCGCGAACGGGGTCTGGGGCGGAGCCCCAGGAGCACTTTCCCCCCGGCGGGTTTCGGGAAGGGGTGGGGTGGGGGACTCCCGGGGTCTGGGGCGGAGCCCCAGCGCACCCCACCGAGCCGCATGATCGCTACGGCGCCTCCAGCGGGGGCTGGGCCGCCCGGTCCAGCAAGCCCGTGCGCGCGGCCAGTGCCGCCGCCTCCAGGCGGGAGCCGACGCCCAGTTTCATCAGGACTCGCTGGACGTGGGTCCGGGCGGTCGAGGGAGCTATCCCCATGCCCGCCGCGATCAGGCGGGTGTCCTCGCCGTCCGCCACCCTGACCAGGACCTCCACCTCGCGCGGGGTCAGCAGTTGCAACAGCCTTTGGCCCTCGTCGTCGGGCTGGGCCGCCGGGTTGAGGAGTTCGGCGAACGCACCCTGCAACAGTTGCGGAGCCACCGCCGCCTCACCCGCCCTCGCCTTCACCATCGCCCGCTCAACGCCCTCTATGCGCTCGTCGTGGCGCACGTACCCCGACGCCCCCGCCGCGAAGGCCGCCGCGATTCCGCGCGGGCTCGGCACCGGGCCGAGCACCACCACGGCCACCTGCGGCCGCTCCCGCTTGATCCGTACGATCGGGTCGAACACCCCCGGTTCGGCGGGCGAGGCCGTGCCGAGCAGGCACACCTCGGGTGCCCGGCTCACCACCAGTTCGGCGGCCCCGGCGACCGGAGCCGCCGCGGCGAGCACCCGGTGGCCCCGCAGTTTCAGCGCCGAGGCGAGTGCCTCGGCGAGCAGCCGGTGGTCGTCGACCACCATGAGCCGCACGCCCATCGAGCTACCCCCCATCCCCTGGGCTCTCCCCAGCTCTACGAGCTGAGGGCAGCCCACTCGGACCCCCCGGTCCCCGGCCCCTCTTGCCCCGGCAAGCTACACGCTTGTTCGACGCCGCGCGCCCCTTACCGGTAAGAAGCCCCCAGAATGCCGAATTCTCCGGCATTCAGGCCCGGTTGAGGAAGAAGGAGGGGCAGGAGATGGGGCAAAGTCAGCCCGTCCCGAACGTCCCGCGCCCCCCTCGACCTGCGAGGAAACAGGTGGCCGAAAAGGCGGTGCGGGAAAAGGCGAAAGGCCCCGGCCGCGGAGTACGAACTCCGCGGCCGGGGCCTTCCCCGGTTCCGCGCCTCAGCTCGTGCCGGTCGCCATGAACAGGAACTTCTTGTCGGCGTCGCTCGCCGAGTACGGCTTGCTCAGGAGCACCGCGCCCAGGTACAGGCGGCCGTTGCCGTAGAGCATCTCGGAGTACTTCGGCGAGAACGACGTGATCGCGTCGCGGACCGCGCGGTCGGCCGGGTTCTCCAGCAGCAGCGTCGACTTGAGGCTGCCGCCGTCGACGCTGACGACCTGCGTGCCCTTGTCGTACGGGGCGTCCTTGTACGCGATGACGTTGTTGCCGTCCATGCGCATCGGGTACAGCGTGTAGCCGTCGCCCGCGTCCACCTTGCCGGGCACGGGCTGGCCGGTGGTGAGGTCGAAGGCGACGATCTCGTTGGTGCGGCCGAGCGAGCCGGAGGACCCGGCGGCGGCGTTCTCGTGCTGCTCGGTCGGAACGTACAGCCTGCCGTTTCCGGCCGCGACCATCTTGCACTTCTCGACGGAGGTGCCGTCGCAGCTGGCCGCGTACTTGTCGCCGGGGGCCGGGATGCGGGCGAGCAGCTTGCCGGTCTTGGCGTCGACGGAGAAGAAGTCCGAGATGCCGCTGCCGTCGCCCGCGCTGTCGCCGACGTCGGCGGCGAGCACCAGCGGGGTGGTGGAGACGATGTGGGCGTACTGGATGCCGGGCAGCATCTTGTACGTCGACGTCGGCTGGCCCGACTTGGGGTCGAGGGTCTGGATGTTGATGGTGGGCTTGTCGTAGTTGCCGCACTTGCGGACCGCCACGAGTGCGTCACCGCCGCCGTAGCCGACGTCCTTGCACTGGTCGGCGGTGGTGGTCGGCTTCCAGAGTTCCTTGCCGGTGTTCAGGTCCCAGGCGGCGCCGCCGTCGAGGCCGCCCGCGGCGACGGTGCCCGCGCCCAGGGTGACCTCGTCGAAGCGGGTCTTGCGGTCGCCGCTGGCACCCTTGACGTCGGCCTGCCACAGGAGCTTGCCGGTGTTGAGGTCGAGGCCGGCGACCTCGGTGCAGGAGGCGTACTTGGCGCCGTTCTCCTGGGTCTCGAAGGCGAACGCGGTCTTGCCGTCGGCCGAGACGTGCGTGGTCGACTGGCAGACGTTGCCGGTCAGCGGGAGCTTCCAGAGCTGGGTGCCCTTGGCCGGGTCGTAGCCGACGATCTCCTTGACGCCGGACTTGACGTACACCTTGTCGGTGAGCCATGAGCCGTGCACCGCTGTGAGGTCGGTGACCTTGGGCTGGGGGGTCTGGAAGAGCACCTTGGCGCCGGTGTTGGCGGGGGCCTTCTCCTTGCCACCGCCGCCCGTCGCGCTGCCGCCGTCGCCCTTGGCGCCGCCGGTGTCGCCCTGCTTGGCGTCGGTCTTGCCGTCGTCCTTGCCGACGTACCAGATGCCGCCGCCGACGATCAGGGCCACCGCGACGACCGCCGCGATGATGATCACCATCTGGGTGTTGAGCTTCTTGCCGCCGCTGCCCTGGCCGCCGGGGACGGGCGCGCCCGGCGTTCCGTACTGGGGCTGCATCGGCTGGGTGGCGGGCTGCGGCGTCGGGTAGCCGTAACCGGGCTGGCCGGGCTGCTGCGGCTGGCCAGGGTATCCGTAGCCCGGCTGCTGCGGAGGCGGGGTCTGCGGGTAGCCGTACGCCGGGGGCGCCGCGGGCGGCGGGGTGCCGGGCGTCTGGGGGTAGCCGTAGCCGGGCGGGGCCGCGGGCGGCGGGGTGCTCGGCGGGCCGGCGGGCGGCGGCGGGGTGGGCGCGCCGAACCCGGGCGCGGCCGGCTCCTGGGGCGCGCCGAACCCGGGGGCCGGGGGCTGCTGCGGGGCGCCGAATCCCTTGGGCGCGCCCTCGGGCTGCGAGGGCTGCTGCGGGGGCTGGGGTGGCTGGGGTGGCTGACTCATGCCGGGGGGACCTCTGACTGGAAGGCGGGGACGGGGAGTTGGAGCGTCACTTGCCGAAGGACAGGAGCGAGTTGTCCCTCTGGTCGCCCTTGGGGCTCTTCACCCGCCCGTTCAGCATGAAGAACCGCCCGCCCGCCCATGCCATGCGCGGGCCGAAGAAGTTCCGCTCTGTACTGGCGGCCGCCGACGGGCTCTGCAGGGTGATCGTCGGGGTGCCGCCGGTCGGGGGCAGGGTCGCGATCGCGGCCCCCTGGTCGTCGATGCCGGGTTCGATGTAGAGCACGACGTTGCCGCCCTCGACGGCCAGCGGCTGCATCATGCGGCCCTTGGGCGCGGCCGCGTGCCACTTCTCCTTGCCGGTGCCGAGGTCGATGGCGACCACGTCGTTGCTGCGGCCGACCCCGAGTTCGCCGGCGTCCTTGCCCTCGGTGGAGATGTAGAGGGTGTTGGCGTCGGCGGCCGTGCCCGAGCAGTCCTGGAGCTGGCGGTCGACGATGCCGAATCCGCTGCAGTTCGCGGTCAGTTGGGACTTGGAGTCGACCTGCGAGCGGACCTTGCCGTCAGGGGTGAAGGTGGAGATGTTCCACGTCTTCTTGTCCTTGTTGGTGGCGTAGACGACCAGCGGGTCCATCGAGTAGACGCGCCGGATCGACCAGCCCTTGTCGTACTGGTAGTTCCACTTGGACGCGCCGGTGGCCGGGTCCAGCTCCTGGAGGAGCTCCGACTGCGGGGCGTCCATGCTGGTGTTGTTCGGGTCGGTGCAGGTGCCCACGGAGATCAGCTTGGGGCCACCCGCGAACGCGTCGGAGCGGCAGTTACCGGTCTTCGGAGTGCCGTACAGCTTCTTGCCGTCGGCGATGGAGAAGCCGCTCGCGCCGCCCATGCGGGCAAGCACCACGGTGTTGCCGCTGATCGCCATGTCGCCGCCGACCATGATGTCGAAGAGGCCCTCCGACGGCACCGGAGCCTTCCAGCCCGCCTTGCCGGCCGCCAGGTCGACCATCTGGAGCTGATTGCACTTGGCGTCCTTGGTGTTGTTCTCCTGGACGCCGAAGACGATCTTTCCGTCCGCGGTGGTGTCGTGCGGGGCGCTGCAGATGGGGGTGTCCAGGGACACCTTCCACTTCTCCTTGCCGTCCGCCACGGCGTAGCCGACGACCTCCTTGTACATGGCCTTGACGACGACGTCGCCCAGCCGCCAGGGGCCGTGCTGCTCGGCGCCGTTCTGGGTCAGCGGGGTCTCGTTCTCGTGCAGCCAGACCCGCGCCTCGCCGTCCTTGATCCCGGCGTTGATGTCGTTGGAGTCGCTGCCGCCGTTGCCCTTGCCGTCACCCTTGTCGACGGAGGGCGAGCCGGAGGGCAGTGCGCCGTGGCTCTTGTCGGCGACGGGCTTCTTGTCGTCGTCACCGCTGCCGCTGAACATGAAGTACGCGCCGCCGCCGATGACCAGCAGGCCCGCGACCGCCGCGGCCACGATCGCCCCGGGCTTGCCCTTGAACGGGTTCTTGCCACCGCCCTGCGGCGGCACCGGGGCGCCCGGGTACTGCGGCTGACCGGGGTAGCCGTAGCCGCCCTGCTGGGCAGTAAAGGGCGCGGCGCCAGCCGCTCCAGTGGAGCCGGTGCTTGCACCGGAATACGGGTTGGGGCCCGTCGAGGGCTGGCCCGGGTAGCCGTAACCGGGCTGCTGCCCAGGGGTTTGCGGATAGCCGTAACCCGGCTGCCCCGGCTGCTGCGGGGCCGCCTGCGGGTAGCCGTAGCCGGGCGCTCCGGCCGGCGGAGCAGGCGGCATCTGCGGCGGCTGCGCGGGGGGAGTGGGTGGCGCGGCCGGCATCTGCGGCGGCTGGGGCGGCGGCCCCTGAGGCTGGGCAGGCGGTCCCTGAGGCTTGTCCTGCGGTGCTCCGAAGCCCCCCTGCGGTGGCTGCGAACTGGGCGGCTGAGTCACAGCGAGATACCCCCGAATTTGCGTCTTTGCGTCTTTACGTCAGTCGAACGGAGCTACTTTCTATCACTCTGAGCGGTACACGCCACGGGCCGGTCACCCCTGTTCCCAAGGGAGAACCGGCCCGTAATGCCGCCGTTACTGACTCTGTACGCGGTCTCTACGCGAGCGCCGCAAGACGTTCGTACGCGTCTGCCTCAGGCCTCTTCGGCCAGTTCGAGCCAGCGCATCTCCAACTCGTCGCGCTCGGCGATCAGTTCGCGCAGCTCGGCATCCAGTTTCGCCACCTTCCCGAAGTCTGTGGCGTTATCGGCGATTTGCGCATGCAGATGGGTCTCGCGGTCGGAGATCTTGTTGAGCTGCCGCTCGACCTTCTGGAGTTCCTTCTTCGCGGCACGGGCGTCCTGGGCCGACACCCCGCTCGCGGGCTTGGCGGCGGGGGCCGCGACCGGGGCCGGCGCGGACTCGATCATCCGCTGCCTGCGCTCCAGGTACTCGTCGATGCCGCGCGGCAGCATCCGCAGCGTGGCGTCGCCGAGCAGCGCCCACACGTGGTCGGTGGTGCGCTCGATGAAGAACCGGTCGTGGGAGATGACGACCATGGAGCCGGGCCAGCCGTCGAGGAGGTCCTCCAGCTGGGTCAGCGTCTCGATGTCGAGGTCGTTGGTGGGCTCGTCGAGGAAGAGCACGTTGGGCTCGTCCATGAGGAGCCGGAGCAGCTGGAGCCGCCGCCGCTCACCACCGGAGAGGTCGCCGACGGGCGTCCACTGCTTCTCCTTGGAGAATCCGAACTGCTCGCAGAGCTGGCCGGCGGTCATCTCGCGGCCCTTGCCGAGGTCGACGCGGTCGCGGATCTGCTGGACGGCCTCCAACACCCGCAGGGCGGGCGGGAGTTCGGCGACGTCCTGGGAGAGGTAGGCGAGCTTCACGGTCTTGCCGACGACGACCTTGCCCGCGGCGGGCTGCGCCTCGCCCGCGGTGCGCCAGGCCTCGGCGAGGGCGCGGAGCAGCGAGGTCTTGCCCGCGCCGTTCACGCCGACCAGGCCGATGCGGTCGCCGGGGCCGAGCTGCCAGGTGAGGTGCTTGAGCAGCAGCTTCTCGCCCGCCTGGACGGTCACGTCCTCCAGGTCGAAGACGGTCTTGCCGAGCCGGGCGTTGGCGAACTTCATCAGCTCGCTGGTGTCGCGCGGCGGCGGCACGTCGGCGATGAGCTCGTTGGCGGCCTCGATGCGGTAGCGCGGCTTGGAGGTACGGGCCGGGGCGCCGCGGCGCAGCCAGGCGAGCTCCTTGCGCATGAGGTTCTGCCGCTTGGCCTCTTCGGTGGCGGCGATGCGCTCGCGCTCGGCGCGGGCGAAGACGTAGTCGGAGTACCCGCCCTCGTACTCGAAGACGGATCCGCGCTGGACGTCCCACATGCGGGTGCAGACCTGGTCGAGGAACCAGCGGTCGTGGGTGACGCAGACGAGCGCGGACCGCCGGGCCTGAAGGTGCCGGGCGAGCCACGAGATGCCCTCGACATCCAGATGGTTGGTCGGCTCGTCGAGCACGATCAGGTCCGGCTCACCGATGAGCAGCTTGGCGAGCGCGATGCGGCGCCGCTCGCCGCCGGACAGCGGCGCGATGACGGTGTCGAGGCCCTGCGCGAAGCCGGGCAGGTCGAGCCCGCCGAACAGGCCCGTCAGCACGTCGCGGATCTTGGCGTTGCCGGCCCACTCGTGGTCGGCGAGGTCGCCGATGACCTCGTGGCGGATGGTGGCCTGGGGGTCGAGCGAGTCGTGCTGGGTGAGCACGCCGAGGCGCAGCCCGCCCACGTGCGTGACGCGCCCGGTGTCCGGCTCCTCCAGCTGGGCGAGCATCCGGATGAGGGTGGTCTTGCCGTCGCCGTTGCGCCCGACGACACCGATCCGGTCCCCTTCGGAGACGCCGAGAGAGACGCCGTCGAGCAGGGCACGGGTCCCGTACACCTTGCTGACTGCCTCGACATTGACCAGGTTGACGGCCATTTCACTCCTGAGCAGGGGGATGGATCGTCGTCCAGGGTAGTCGCCGCGGGGGGTCGGGCAGCGATCGGTGGCGATCAAAGGCTCGTACGGGAGGTAATACGATGGTCAAATCCTCGATTTACGAGGTTTACGACGGTTACGACCTTTACGACGGTTAAAAGGGGCGGGGGCTCACGATGCGGAATGCGGGGCGGAGCGCGGTCGCGGCGGCGCTGGCGGTGGCGGTGGCGGTGGCGGTACTGACGGGCTGCGGGGAGGAGAAGGAGTCGGCGGCGGCGCAGAGCCCGTCCGCCTCGGCGAAGCCGTCCCCTTCCCAGAGCGGGGGCCCGACGGCGAAGGCGACGCCGTCTCAGAGCGGGGGCTCGACGGCGAAGGACGGCACGGTGGGGACGCCGGGTTCGGCCTGCACCCTGCCCGCGTCCTTCGACCTGGCGCCCCAGTGGAAGCCGAAGCCGGTCCACGTCGAGGCGGACTCGCCCGTGGCCGGGCTCGCCAAGCAGGGCCCGTTCACGATGGCCTGCGAGATCGACGCGAAGCCCGCGGGAAACATCGGCTTCCTGCGCGCCTGGACCGAGAACGCCACGTCCGGCACGCCCCGCGCCGCCCTTGAGGCGTACGTGGGCGCCGACAAGACGGCGAGCAAGGCGACGTACAAGGAGATCAAGGCGGGCACGCTTCCCGCCGCCGAGGTCACCTACGAGACGTACAGCAAGCTGCTGGACAGGTCGAAGCGCGAGACCGCCCTGGCGGTCGTCACCCCGAAGGGCACGCTCGTCCTGCACCTGGGCGGCTGGGACAGCGAGGAACACGAGCAGATGCTCCCGGCGTACGAGCGGGCGAAGACCAGCATGAAGGCGACGCCATAGGGCCCCGATCCGTACGCTGAGCGAGCGTACGGACACGGAGGGTGGACGGTACGGTCGCGAGCGGTCACCCTGGGCGAGTTGAGCGGGGAGATCAACTCACCGGAAGGTGGCGGCACATGACCGACGACTGGGAGTACGGCGCGGGCGAGCCCGTCTCGTCCGACAGCCTGAAGACGTTCGGGGCGTTCGTGCAAGGCCTGCGCGAACACGCCGGGCTCACTCGCGAAGAGCTCGCAGCGCTGGTCCGCTTCTCCAAGCACACCGTGGAATCAATCGAGTTGGGCCGCCGCATGCCGGACCGCGACTTCGTGGAACGGGCGGAGCCTGCCCTGGGCGGGACGGGTGCGCTGAAGAAGGCGTACCGCCATCTGACCCGGCATCCGGGGTTGGCGGCGTGGTTCCGAGAGTGGGCCCGACGGGAGCGGACGGCGGTGTGAGCCTGTGTACGTACGAATGCCGGGTGGTGCCAGGGCTGTTGCAGTCGGAGGCGTATGCGCGCACGCTGTTCGAGAACTCCGTACCCCCGCTTACGGATGAGCAAGTGGAGGAGCAGATCACCGCGCGGCTGGAGCGCCAACAACTGCTGCGGGAGCGACCGAACGTGCCGTTCAGCTTCATCGTTTCGGAGGCGGTGTTCCGGGAGCGGCTGGGCGGCGTGGAGGTAACACGGGACATGCTGGATCACGTGCTGGAGAGCACGAAACCCCGCAACGTAACGCTCCAAATCATGCCGTTGGGTTGCGAGTTCCACGCGTGTCTCGACGGGCCGCTGCAGTTGTTGGAAGGGCCGGACGGACGGCGATACGCCTACTCGGAGGGTCAGAAGAACGGACGCCTGATCAGCGACCTGAAAGAGGTGGCTCCCCTCCACCGGCGGTATGAAACACTGCGCTCGCAGGCCCTCAGCCCAGCTGAATCACGGGACCTGTTGGAGCGAATCCGAGGAGCCCTATGAGCACCGAACTCGCCTGGTTCAAGTCCAGTTACAGCGGCACCGAAGGCGACAGCTGCGTAGAAGTCGCCCTCGACTGGCACAAGTCGAGCTATAGCGGTACGCAGGGCGACAACTGCGTAGAGGTCGCGGTCTGCCCGGCCACCGTCCACGTACGCGACTCCAAAGACAAGCAGGGTCCGCAGTTCGCCGTCTCGGCGCGGGCGTGGACCGCGTTCGTCGCCGGGCACCGGGGCTGACGACCGGCCTGGGTCGAACAGGACACGGCCGTGTCACCCTACGTAGTGACGTGATCGGAAAGCGGCGGCCACCGTGGACGGGCGGGCCGAAGGATCCCGTCCATGGAAGAAACCATGAACGCTGACGAGCCCGTCGAGTACCAGTGGCCCCGACCGCCTCAGGACGGTTACACCGTGGACGACCTGTTCACGCTGCCCGAGCTCCCGTCGCGCACCGAGCTGATCGACGGGAGCCTGGTCTTTGCGAGCCCGCAGCGCATGTTCCACTCGGTCGTGGTCGACCTGTTGGTCAACGGCGTACGTCGTGATCTGCCCGCCGAGTTCAAGGTCACCCGGAACATGACCGTCGTCCTGGACAGCCGCAATGGCCTCGCCCCCGACGTCAGCGTGCTGCACGCTTCCGCGATCACCGGGCCGGACCAGATGAGCTTTCGCGCGGAGGACGTGCTCCTTGCCGTCGAGGTCGTGTCCCCGGATTCCGAGTCCCGGGACCGTACGACGAAGCCGCAGAAGTACGCCGCCGCCGGTATCCAGAACTACTGGCGGGTGGAGCGGGGCGGAACGGGCGACAGCCGACCGGTCGTCCACGTCTACGAGCTCGACCCGCTCACCAAGGCGTACGTGCACATGGGCATGCAGCGTGAGCAGCTCAAGGTGGGCAAGCCCTATGCCATCGAGATCGATCTCACCGGCGTGGACGAGCTCTGAGCTCAGGCGGGCAGGATCGTCGCGCCCCGGGCGGGTGATTCGGCCACCCTCGCGGTGCGACAGGTGCCAGAAGCGATCAGCGCCGCCGCGACCTCGCCCGCCGACTCCGGGTCGGCGCACAGGAAGGCCGTCGTCGGGCCCGAGCCCGAGACCAGGGTGGCCAGGGCGCCCGCCTGCCTGCCCGTCTCCAGGGTGTCCGCCAGGGAGGGGCGCAGGGAGAGGGCGGCGGCCTGTAGGTCGTTGGTGAGGGCGGCCGCGAGGGCCTTCGGGTCGCCGGTGCGCAGGGCGTCCAGGAGGGCCGGGGAGGCTACGGGGTCGGGCGCGTCCGGGGTGAGGCGGTCGAACTCGCGGTACACCGCCGGGGTGGAGAGGCCGCCGTCCGCCACCGCGAACACCCAGTGGAAGGTGCCGCCGACTTCCAGGGGGGTGAGCTTCTCGCCGCGTCCCGTACCGAGGGCTGCTCCGCCGACCAGACTGAAGGGCACGTCGCTGCCCAACTCGGCGCAGATGTCGAGGAGTTGGGACTGTTCGGTGCCCGTGCCCCAGAGGGCGTCGCAGGCGAGGAGCGCGCCCGCGCCGTCCGCACTGCCGCCTGCCATGCCGCCCGCGACGGGGATGTCCTTGTCGATGTGGATGTGGACGTTGGGCTCGATGCCGTGGCGGGCCGCGAGGAGTTCCGCCGCGCGGGCGGCCAGGTTGGTGCGGTCGAGGGGGACCTGTTCCGCGTCCGGGCCGGTGCAGGTGATGCGGAGCTCGTCGGCGGGGGTCACCGTGACGGTGTCGTAGAGGGCGACGGCGAGGAAGACGTTGGCGAGGTCGTGGAACCCGTCGGGGCGGGCGGGGCCCACGGCCAGCTGGGCGTTGACCTTGGCGGGGACGCGGACGGTGACGGTGCGGGTCACGGGGCGGGCTCCTTCGGGTGCGGGCGGTTCATTTTCCCCCACCCCGCCCTGGGGCTCCGCCCCAGACCCCGTTCGCGCCTTAAGGGCGCTCGTCCTCAAACGCCGGACAGGCTGGGAATGCCCGTGCCGCATCCTGCTAGGGGCGCGGGGAACTGCGCGACCAGCCACGCACGGTCCGCAGTCGAACGCCATCCCCCGGCAGGTTTCGGGAAGGGGCGGGGTGGGGAAATCAGCCCGCCCGGTGCTCCGCGATCCTCGCGAATTCCTCCACCGTCAGCGCCTCGCCCCGCGCCTGCGGAGAAACCCCCGCCGCGACCAGGGCCGCTTCCGCCGCCGCGGGCGAGCCCGCCCAGCCCGACAACGCCGCCCGCAGGGTTTTGCGGCGCTGGGCGAACGCCGCGTCCACGACCGCGAAGACCTCCGACTTCGAGGCCGTCGTCGCCACCGGGGACGTACGCCGCACCAGCGACACCAGCCCCGAGTCCACGTTCGGCGCCGGCCAGAACACGTTGCGGCCGATCGAGCCCGCCCGCTTCACGTCCGCGTACCAGTTCGCCTTCACCGAAGGCACCCCGTACACCTTGTTGCCCGGCTTCGCCGCGAGGCGGTCCGCCACCTCCGCCTGGACCATCACCAGCGTGCGCTCGATGCTCGGGAAGCGGTCCAGCATGTGGAGGAGGACCGGGACCGCCACGTTGTACGGGAGGTTCGCCACCAGTGCCGTGGGGGGCGGGCCCGGCAGGTCCTGGACCAGCATCGCGTCCGAGTGGACGAGAGAGAAACGGTCCGCTCGGGCCGGCATGCGGGCCGCGATCGTCGACGGGAGCGCCGATGCCAGTACGTCGTCGATCTCCACCGCCACCACCCGGTCCGCCGCTTCGAGCAGCGCCAGGGTCAGCGAGCCCAGGCCCGGGCCGACCTCCACCACCACGTCGTCGGGGCGGACCTCGGCGGTCCGCACGATGCGGCGGACCGTGTTGGCGTCGATGACGAAGTTCTGGCCGCGCTGCTTGGTGGGGCGTACGCCAAGCGCTGCGGCCAGTTCGCGGATGTCGGCGGGGGTAAGGAGTGCGTCGGGCTCAGTGGTGCTCACCGATACAGCCTACGGCCGCAGTGCGGCCACGGGCTCGCTCCCCGGGTCACGAAGAGCTTCTTCGCGCGGAACGTCTGCTCGCCGGCCGGTGCCTGCTCGGGCCGCCCGCTGCCGCCGAGCGCGTGCCAGGTGCCCGCGTCGAACTGGTAGAGCCCGCCGTAGGTGCCCGACGGGTCGAGCGCGCCGGGGCGGCCGCCCGACTCGCAGTGGGCCAGGCCGCTCCAGTTGAGGTGGTCGGCGCCGCCCACCGACGTGGGCAGTGCCTTGGTGCCGACCTTGACCTGCTGGGTCACCGGCTCGCGCACGGTCTCCGTGTCGACCTTCTTCGGCCTCTGCTTCACCCCGTTGACCGTACGCAGCGCGTACGTGACCTTGCGGGCGCCCTGCTCGCCCTGGCGGACCACGACCTGCGTCCCCGCGAACAGCGTGTCGTCCTTGGTCTTCTCGACCTTGAAGGGGATCGGCTCCTCGCGCACCTCCTTCGTGCCGCTGATCCGCATGACCGTGACCGTCTGGCCGTCGTGCGGGAAGGAGAGCGGGGCGACGGAGGTCGTGTCCTGGCCCTGCAGCGAGATGCCCGCTTCCCCCAGGGCTTCGGCGACCGTGGCCGCGTTGGTGCGCAGGGTGTTTTCGCGGCCGTCCGCGAGGAAGGTCACCGAGCGTTCGGTGCGTACCTCCAGGGCGAGGCCCGCGCGGCCGATCTCCGCGGAGCGGGACGCCGACAGATAGGCGCCCTCGGCGCGCACGCCGAGCTGGCGCAGGGCCCCGTCGACGGTGCGGGCGGTCGTCCACACCTGGCGGCGCTGCCCGTCCAGGGTGAGCTGGACCGGGCGGCCGTAGCGCACCACGACCTCGTCGCCGCCGGCGAGGCCGGCGGCGGGGCCGGGCGCCACGAGGTCGTGCGTCCCGACCGGCACGTGCTCGTCGGCGAGGAGTTCATCGACGCTGTCGGCGAAGGTGTGCATGGTGCGCGGCACCCCGTCGACGGTGAGCCTGACGGCCTTGTCGCTGACGACGAACGCGGAGGTGCCACCCGCCAGGAACGCGACGACGAGGGCCTGTGGGAGGAGCCGGCGCAGCGCGTCGGGCCCGCCGGAGGACTTGCGGCGCCGGGCCGCCCGGCGCGCCCCGGCCCGCCCTCCGGGCTCCCCGTCCTGGCGTTCTCGGCGGGGCGGCGCGGGTTCGCGCGGCTCGGGGATGGGCACCGGGCCGATCTGGGTCTCGTGGCCGGCGTAGGAGGGCGTGAAGCCGTCGTACCGGGGCACACGGGCGCCGAAGGGGGGCGCGGAAGCCTCGGCGGCACCCGTGGCGATGCCGTACGGAGGCGTTGCCGTGGCGGTCCCGGCGCGGTGCCCGCCGCGTGCGGCACGGTGACTGCCCTGCGAATTGCTCACGACGCTCCAGGGTCCGGTCCGATGGTGCGGCCCGGGACACTAGCGGAGCAGCGGTCACTCTCCAAAGCAACTCGACTACGCAGTGTCGTGGCACTACCCTGTACGCCGCCCGACGGCGGGCGGATGCTGTTATCGGTCAGTAATCAAACGCACGCGCAGTGTTGTCCGCGATCGCCGCGGCCAGCGCGTCTTCACCGATGCCCTTCACGGCCGCCATGGCCCGCACCGTGACCGGAATGAGATACGGCGCATTGGGCCGTCCGCGGTACGGCGCCGGGGTGAGGAACGGCGCGTCGGTCTCCACAAGAACAAGTTCCAGCGGGGCGACCGCGAGAGCGTCGCGCAGCGGCTGGGCGTTTTTGAAGGTCATGTTTCCCGCGAAGGACATGAAGTACCCGGATTCGGCGCAGAGTTCGGCCATTTCCGCGTCGCCGGAATAACAGTGGAAGACGGTGCGTTCGGGGGCGCCTTCCTCGCGCAGAATACGCAGCACATCGGCGTGCGCCTCGCGATCGTGAATGACGAGCGCCTTGCCCTGCCGCTTGGCGATCTCGATGTGCGCCCGGAAGGACCGCTCCTGGGCGGCCTTGCCCTCGGGTCCGGTGCGGTAGTAGTCGAGACCGGTCTCGCCGACGCCCTTGACCCACGGCAGGGCGGCGAGCCGCTCGATCTCGGCGAGGGCCTCGTCCAGCGCACCGTCGCCGCCGGGGCCGCGCGCGCCCTGGCGCGACCAGCCGTCGGGGTCCCCGTGGACGATCCGGGGGGCTTCGTTGGGGTGCAGCGCGACGGCGGCGTGGATGTTCGCGTACGCCTCGGCGGTCTCCGCCGCCCACCGGGACCCCTTCACGTCGCAGCCCACCTGGACCACGGTGGTGACGCCCACGGCCGCGGCCTTCTCCAGGGCCTGTTCGACCGTGCCGTCCTGCATGTCCAGGTGGGTGTGCGAATCGGCCACCGCCACTCCGAGCGGTTCCGGCAGCGGCGGCGGGGCATCCTTGGCGGCACTCATACGGGCGATCCTACGAAAGGGGCGCGCCCCCGTCGCGGCCGGTCACGTACGTGCAGGCACTTACCTCCGGTGGAAGGGGTGCAGGAGGTCCGACAGGTGCCAGTGGTGCTCCGGCTTCACGTCCGTCTCGGCCGCGTCTTCCAGCTCGGACTTGGTCGGCCTCGGTTCGTGGTCCTTGAGCCACTGCTGTGCGGACGACACCCGCCCGGCGCGCATGATGCGCACCACGTGCCCGCCGCAGTTGAGGCAGGTGGGGGCGGACAGCGGGGACGGCACCCGTTCGCCGTTGGCCTTGTATATGACGAATGCCTGGCCGGTGGCGTCAGTGTGGTGCTCTATTTCGTACGCCTGTTCCCAGCCGTATCCGCACCTCATACACGCGAAGGCATATGCCTCGTGTGCCGTGGTCTCAGCGATCTCACTCATGTGCCGGCTCCTCTTGTCCGCTGGACAAGCTCTTGCGAGCGCTCTTGCGAGCGGGGGCGAAAGCGTCCCCGATCCAGGAGACGCCTTTCGCTGCCAAAACGCATCAGGGGCTGTCGAGAGTTGGTGTGGTCTTGGCCTTTCCTAGGGCTGCGCGCATTTCCCTGCCCCGGTGCGCGGCCTGCGTTTTACTTTTTACGATAGTCCTTTACCTGCCGCGGGGCCCTGACGTGCCGCATTCTTTGCCGCCACCACCGCGTCGAAGACCTCGCGCTTGGGTAGACCCGTCTCGACAGCGACGGCCGCGATGGCCTCCTTGCGCCGCTCCCCCGCCTCTTCCCGGACCTGCACGCGCCTGACCAGCTCGGCTTCGTCCAGATCGGCCGGGCCCGTCTGAGGCGCGCCCTCGACCACGACGGTGATCTCACCGCGCACACCCTCGGCCGCCCACTGGGCCAGGTCCTTCAGCGGGCCGCGCTTGACCTCCTCGTACGTCTTGGTCAGCTCCCGGCACACCGCCGCGCGCCGGGAGGCGCCGAACACCTCGGCCATCGCGGCCAGGGTGTCGTCGAGCCGGTGCGGGGCCTCGAAGTAGACCAGCGTGCGCCGCTCGTCGGCGACCTCGCGCAGCCGGCCCAGGCGCTCGCCGGCCTTGCGCGGCAGGAACCCCTCGAAGCAGAAGCGGTCCACGGGAAGCCCGGACAGGGCGAGCGCGGTGAGCACCGCCGAGGGGCCCGGCACCGCCGTGACCTTGATGTCCTTCTCGACGCAGGCCGCGACCAGGCGGTACCCGGGGTCGGAGACCGACGGCATGCCCGCGTCGGTGACGAGCAGCACCCGGGCGCCGCCTTCGAGGGCCTCGACCAGCTCGGGGGTGCGCGCCGACTCGTTGCCCTCGAAGTAGGAGAGGACCCGGCCCTGGGTGTGCACGCCGAGCGCCTGGGTCAGCCGGCGCAGGCGCCGGGTGTCCTCGGCGGCGACGACGTCGGCCCGCTCCAGTTCGGCGGCGAGCCGGGGCGGGGCGTCCGCGGTGTCGCCGATGGGGGTGCCTGCGAGTACGAGAGTTCCGGTCACGCGAACCATCCTCGCAGCCCGGCGACGCCCGAGCCGCCGGGCCCGGCCACGGGACCTGGGGGTGTGCGGTGGATCAGGGCCGGGGCCGCGACGCCTGGCACGGCACCTCGCCGCGTTACCGAAGCGCCCCGATAGCTCCTCCCCCAAGGCCTTGAGGGCCAGGGGGGACCCCCATTCAAGACGCTCCGGCGCCTTGCGATGCACCGCACCAGACGCCACGACCTACCCGACCCTGATCCACCGCACACCCCCAACACAGCCGGGTTCCCTACGATGGCGCGGTGACCAGTACTGCGCCACAGACCCTGCCGGGCCACGAAGCCGGGGACGAGCCGCCCTCCTGGCCGCACCGCATGCGCCGGTTCGGCCATGTCGTGCGGCCGAGAACCGGGCTGCGCGAGCGACTGGTGCCTCCGTTCAGCGGGCCCTCGGGGCAGCTGTGGACGGTGCTCGGCATCTCCCCGCTGTGGGCGGCGCGCATCGTGCGCTGGTCGGCGTGGGCGGGGCCGCTCCTGGTCACACTGGTCGCGGGGCTCATGCGGTTCTGGCACCTGGGCGCCCCGCACGCGGTGATATTCGACGAGACGTACTACGCCAAGGACGCCTGGGCGCTCATCAACCACGGCTACGAGGGCGACTGGCCGAAAGACATCGACAAGTCGATCCTCGCCAACCCCGATCTGATCGCGGTGCCGACCGCGCCGGGCTATGTGGTGCACCCGCCGGTCGGCAAGTACCTGATCGGCATCGGCGAGAAGATGTTCGGCTTCACGCCGTTCGGCTGGCGCTTCATGGTCGCCGTGCTCGGCACCCTGTCGGTGCTGCTGATCTGCCGGATCGGGCGGCGGCTCTTCCGCTCGACGTTCCTGGGGTGCCTGGCGGGCACGCTGCTCGCGGTCGACGGGCTGCACTTCGTGATGAGCCGTACCGCGCTGCTCGACACGGTCCTGATGTTCTTCGTCGTGGCCGCCTTCGGCTGCCTCCTCGTCGACCGCGACCGTACGAGGGCGAAACTCGCGGCCGCGCTGCCCGAGGGCGAGGACGGGCAGCTGCGCCCGGACGCGGAGATCGCGGCGACCCTGAGGTTCGGCTGGCGGCCTTGGCGGATCGCCGCCGGGATCATGCTGGGCCTGGCCTGCGGCACCAAGTGGAACGGCCTCTACATCCTGGTCTTCTTCTGCGTCATGGCCGTCCTGTGGGACGCGGGCGCCCGGCGCACGGCGGGGGCGGTCACCCCCTACCGGGCGGTCCTGCGCCGGGACGCGTTCTGGGCGTTCGTTTCCACGGTGCCGGTGGCGATCGCCACGTACATGGCGTCGTGGACGGGATGGTTCGTCACCGACAAGGGGTACGGCCGCCACTGGGCAGACGGCCGCGCGGGCCTGTCCCCCGACCACATCAAGCTGCCGGTCATCGGCACCGTCAACCACCTGCCGCAGTTCGACCTGAGCTGGGTGCCGGCCTCGCTGCGCAGCTTCTGGCACTACGAGACCGAGGTCTACAGCTTCCACGTCGGCCTCACCGAGGGCCACACCTACCAGTCGAACCCGTGGAGCTGGCTGGTCCTCGGCCGGCCCGTCTCGTACTACTACGAGAGCCCCGCCCCCGGCACGCAGGGCTGCCCCACCAGCACGAGCGGCAAGTGCGCCGCCGAGGTCCTCGCGCTCGGCACCCCGCTGCTGTGGTGGGCCGCCTGCTTCGCGCTCCTGTACGTCCTGTGGCGCTGGATCTTCCGGCGCGACTGGCGGGCCGGCGCGATCGCGTGCGGCATCGCGGCCGGGTACCTGCCCTGGTTCATGTACCAGGAGCGCACGATCTTCTTCTTCTACGCGGTCGTGTTCGTGCCGTTCCTGTGTCTGGCGGTGGCGATGATGATCGGCGCGATCATCGGGCCCCCCGGCTCGGACGAACGGCGACGCGCGGTGGGGGCGATCGGGGCGGGCGTGCTCGTCCTGCTCATCGTCTGGAACTTCGTGTACTTCTGGCCGATCTACACCGGCACGGCCATCCCCCTCGACTCCTGGCGCAGCCGGATGTGGCTGGACAGCTGGGTGTGATGCCGGTCGCGTTCCGGTAACCGTTCGACAACTCAGAGCACCACTGTCACTGCCGTCCCGTAGAGTCGCCCTCAAGCAACCCCTTGAACACGTTCAAGAGGTTCGGGGGACTCCTGGGGAGGGGAACTGCGGAATGCGCAGTGGAGCGAAGGTCGCCATCGTGGGCGGGGTGTTCGTGGTGGCCGCCGGTGGTGTGGCGTACGGGGCCTACACGCTGGTGGGCGGGGGTGACGACAAGGGCTCCGGCGGGACGCACACGCAGGGCGCGCCCGCGCGCACCGGGCCGCCGGGCGCGGACGAGATCAAGGAGACCTCCACCGGGTTCTTCCAGGCCTGGGCGAAGGGCGACGCGGCGGGGGCCGCCGCCCTGACCAACAACCAGCAGGGCGCCTCGGCGGCACTGACCGGCTTCCGCGACCAGGCGCACCTCACGAACGTGGTGGTCACCCCCGGCGCGCCGAACGGGGCGGTCGTCCCGTACACGGTCAAGGCCGACATCTCCTTCGAGGGCAGGACGTCCCCGCTGTCCTACGCCTCCCAACTCACCGTCGTACGCGGCCAGTCCACGCACAAGGCGCTGGTCGACTGGCAGCCCGCCGTGCTGCACCCGCAGCTGAAGACGGGCGAGCGGCTGGTGACGGACAAGGCGCAGAGCCCCGAGATCCAGGCCGTCGACTACAAGGACCGCCCGCTGACCAAGGAGCAGTACCCGTCGCTGGGGGCGATCCTGGACGGGCTGCGCGAGAAGTACGGCGCCAAGGTGAACGGTACGCCGGGCATCGAGCTCCAGATCCAGGGCAACGGCACCCCGGCGCGCACGCTGATCACCCTGCAGAAGGGCACGCCGGGCAAGCTGAAGACGACGCTCGACGCGGATGCGCAGGCGGCCGCCGAAAAGGCCGTGAAGCGGTTCGGGGAGTCGTCGGTGGTGGCCGTCAAGCCCAGCACCGGTGAGATCCGGGCGGTCGCGGACAACCGCAACGACAAGTTCCCGGCGTCGCTCCAGGGCCGGGTCGCGCCCGGCTCGACGATGAAGATCGTCACCGCGGCGATGCTGATCGAGAAGGGCAAGGCGTCCCCGGACAAGCCGGCCGAATGTCCGGCGGACGCGATGTGGCAGGGGGTCACCTTCCACAACCTCAACAACTTCTCGATGGACGGCCAGCCCTTCTCCAAGAGCTTCGCCCGGTCCTGCAACACCGCCTTCATCAAGCTCGTCGACGACGTGAACGACGACGGGGCGCTGGGGCGGGTGGCGGCCAACTACTTCGGCATCGGCCAGGACTGGAAGGTCGGCGTGCCCTCCTTCGACGGCAGTGTGCCCGCCTCCGCGGGTGCCGAGACGGCGGCGGCGTACATCGGTCAGGGCAAGGTGCAGATGAGCCCGCTCGACATGGCGTCCATCGCGGCGACCGCGCAGTCGGGCCGGTTCCGCCAGCCGGTGATCGTGCCGCAGTCCCTGGACGGCCGCGTGCTGGCCCAGGCCGACCCGCTGCCCTCGGGCATCGCCGGCCAGCTCCGCGCGATGATGCACATCACCGCGACCGCCTCCTACGGGACGGCGACCGAGGCCATGGCGGGCGTCGGCGGCGACAAGGGCGCCAAGACCGGCTCGGCGGAGAAGGACGGCCAGAACAAGTCGGACAGCTGGTTCACCGGATACAGCGACGACCTCGCGGCCGCCGCCCTGGTGCAGTCCGGCGGGCACGGCGGGGACGCGGCCGGGCCCATCGTGGCGCAAGTTCTGCGCGCGGGCTGAGGGCCCACCGCCGCCTCCCTGAAACCCCCTCGCATGGCCCGTACACCCACCAGTAGCGTGCGGGCCATGAGCTCAAAGGAATCCCTCGCCCACCCCCGGTTCGCCGAGGCGCTGCGCACCCTCGGCCTCGACGTCGACGTGCGCCGCTTCCCGGACGCCACGAGGACCGCCGCCGAGGCGGCCGCCGCCATCGGCTGCGATGTCGGCGAGATCGTGAAGTCGCTGGTCTTCGAGGCGGACGGGGTGCCCGTGCTCGTCCTCGTGGACGGCTCCTCGCGGGTCGATGTGGAGCTGGTGCGCCGGGAGTTGGGGGCGGCGGAGGTCAAGCGGGCGAACGCGGATCTCGTCCGGGAGACCACCGGGTACGCGATCGGCGGGGTCCCGCCGTTCGGGCACCTCACCCGCACCCGGGTGCTCGCCGACCGGGGGCTGCTCGACCACCCCGTGGTGTGGGCGGCGGCGGGCACCCCGCACACCGTCTTCCCGCTCGACCCGAAGACGCTGATCGCGCACGCGGGCGGCACCCTCGTCGACGTGTCCGAGCAGAAGTGACGCTGACCGTCACGTGCGCGGTGCTGCTCGCGGCCCTCACGCACGCCAGCTGGAACGCGCTGGCCCACCACCTCAAGGACCAGCTGCTCTCCTTCACCCTGATATCCGGCGGCGGCGCGCTGATAGGGCTGCTCGCGCTGCCGATCGCGGCGCTGCCGGACGGCGGGGCCTGGCCGTATCTGCTGGTCTCGGCGGCGCTGCACGTCGCGTACATGGTGCTGCTCATGCGGTCGTTCACGCTGGGCGACTTCGGGCAGATGTATCCGATCGCGCGCGGCACGGCCCCGCTGGTGGTGACCGTGCTCGCCGCCGTGTTCGTGCACGAGATGCCGGGTGCCTGGCAGATGGCGGGCGTGGCGGTGGCCTGCGCGGGTCTGGTCGGGGTCGCCCTGTGGGGCCTGCGCGGCTCGCGGCCCGACTGGCCGGCCATCCTCGCGGCCCTCGCCACCGGCCTCACGATCGCCGGGTACACGGTCGTCGACGGCATGGGGGTGCGCGCCTCCGGGACCTCGTTCGGCTACATCGCCTGGCTGATGATCCTGGAGGGCCTGGCCATCCCCGCCTACGCCCTGTACCGCCGAAGGTCCCAACTGGCCGTGGACCTGCGCCCGTTCGCGGTCCGCGGGCTTCTCGGCGCGGCCCTGTCGGTCACCGCGTACGGGCTCGTCCTGTGGGCGCAGACCAGGGCGCCGCTCGCCCCGATCGCGGCGCTGCGCGAATCGTCGATCATCGTGGGCGCGGCGATCGGCGCGGTCTTCTTCAAGGAGCGCTTCGGCGCACCCCGCATCGCCGCGGCGGGCCTCCTGGTGGTGGGCATCGGCCTGATGCTGCGGGCGGGGTGAGCCGCACCGGCGCCCGCAGCCGGGGACGTCACTCCCCGCGGGCCGCCCGCTGGAGGCCCGTGTTGACGGCGAGGAGGCCGCCGTCGACGCGCAGGGTGGTGCCGGTGATCCAGGACGCGTCGGCCGAGGCGAGGAAGGCGACGGCCGCCGCGATGTCCTCGGGCTCGCCGACCCGGCCCAGCGGGTACATCCTCGCCATCCGCTCCAGCTGGGCCTCGCGGCCGTCCCAGGTGGGGGTGTGGACGGTGCCGGGCTGCACGAGGTTGACCCGCACCCCGCGCGGCGCGGCGTCCCCGGCGAGCGTACGGGTCAGCGAGGCGAGACCCGCCTTGGCGGCGCTGTAGGCGTGGTTGCCGAAGTCCTGCTCGCCGTTGACCGAGCCGACGTTGACGATCGCGCCCCGGCCGGACGCGGCGAGGTGCGGCAGTGCGGCGCGGGCGCAGCGGAAGGCGCCGGTGAGGCTGATGTCGAGGTCGCGGGCCCAGCTCTCGTCGTCCTGGTCCTCGAAGCGGGCTGCGTCCGGGCTGCAGGAATAGGCGTTGTTGACCAGGACGTCGAGCCGGCCGAACTCCTCGACGGGGCAGGCGACCGCGGCCTCCACCGAAGCCCGGTCGGACACGTCGCAGTGCCGGGCGACGGCACCCTTGAGTTCGGCGGCCACGGCCTCGGCCCGCGCCGACTCGACGTCGGTGACGAGGACTTGGGCGCCCTCGGCGGCGAGTCTGCGCGCGGTGGCGGCGCCGATGCCGCGCCCCGCGCCGGTGATCAGTACCGCGTGTCCTTCGAAGCGTGTTGCCTGGATGGCCTTCTGAGGATGCGTCATACGGTCGAACGTAGTGCCCGCACCAGGGCCTGGGCACGGGGGTCGGCGGTGACGCCCTTCTGCAGGCCGTTGGTCACATAGCCGAACGCGGTCCCCGACTCGGGGTCGGCGAAGCCCAGCGAGCCGCCCCGCCCGGGGTGTCCGAAGGACCCGGGGCCAAGGAGCGGGGAAGCCGGGCCGTGCAGCATGTAGCCGAGCCCGAAGCGGGTGTTCACGACCAGGACCCTGTCCGGTCCCGCACTCTCCTCGGTGCGGGCCAGGGTGAGCGTGGCGGGCGCGAACAGCCGCTCCCCGCCGTCCACTTCACCGAAGGTGGCGGCGTAGAAGCGGGCCAGTGCGCGGGCGGTGGAGATGCCCGCGGAGGCGGGGAGTTCGGCGGCGCGGTAGGCGGGGTCGTTCTCGTCCGGCAGCGGGTCGATCGCGCCGAACGCGCGCCGGGTCAGCGAGTGCGGGTCCTGGTAGGCCTCGGCAACGCTGCGCTTCGGCCTCAGGCGCAGCCCGCCGTCGCCCGCCTCGGGCGCCTCGACGGGACCGACCCGACCCACCCGGTGCGCCTCGGCGTCCGGCACGCCCATCCAGAAGTCCAGGCCGAGCGGCCCGGCCACCTCCTCGGCCGCCCAGCGGCCGATGGTGCGCCCGGTGACCCGCCGGACCAGCTCGCCGAGCAGCCAGCTGTAGGTCTGCGCGTGGTAGCCGTGCGCGGTGCCGGGCTCCCAGAACGGGGGCTGCGCGGCCACGGCGGCCGGCCCGCTCTCGCCGTCGCCGGCCTCGGCGGGGGTGAGCGGGTGGTCCAGGGCAGGCACCCCGGCGCGGTGCGAGAGCAGGTGCCGTACGAGGGTGCGCTCCTTGCCGGCCGCCTTGAACTCGGGCCAGTACGTCGACACCGGGGCGTCCAGGTCCAGTCGGCCGCGCTGGTGCAGGAGGAGGGGGACGGCGGCGGCCACGCCCTTGGTGGCCGAGCGGACTATCTGGGCGGTGTCCAGCGCCCAGGGGGCGGTGCCGTCCACGTCCTTGGTGCCGGCCCACAGGTCGACGACCTTGCGGCCGTGCCGGTACACGGCGACTGCCGCGCCGCGCTCGCCTCGCTGCGCGAAGTTCCGCACGAAGGCGTCCTTCACGGGCTCGTAGCCCGGTGCTACGGCGCCCTGTACGTCGACCACGATCGCTCCCCATCCTGCTGGGCGCCGCGGTGGTGCCCCTACCCATGGTGCCCGACGGGCGGGTGGGGTGCGCCGGGGCTCCGCCCCAGACCCCGGGATGCCCCCCACCCCGCCCCTTCCCTAAACCCTCCGGGGGTTGGAAGAGGTGAAGCCGGGTTTCCTGGGGCTCCGCCCCAGACCCCGTATCGCGCCTCAAGGGCGCTCGTCCTCAAACGCCGGACGGGCTGAAATGCCCTGATGCGGGCCAGCACCGACGCAGCCAGGGGCGCGGGGAACTGCGCGACCAGCCACGCACGGTCCGCAGGCTGACGAGCGCCGGGGTCCGGGGCGCAGCCATGGGAAGCCGGACCGCACCCTGCCAGGGGCGCGGGGAACTGCGCGAGCAACCACCCACGGCGCGAGGACGAAAGCGGGTTAGGGGCGCGGGGAACTGCGCAAAGGGACGCGGCGGGCCCGCGCCGAAATAGCCCGCCCCCCTAGCGGAGCGCCGCCGTCGACGACGGGTCGAAGCCGAACGGGAGCTCAAGGCGATGCGCCCGCATCAGGGACGCGTCGGAGAGGACCTCCCCCGTGGGGCCGTCCGCCGCGATGACCCCCTCGCTCAGGATCACAGACCTCTCGCACAGCTCCAGCGCGTACGGCAGATCATGGGTCACCATGAGGACCGTCACGTCCAACCCCCGCAGGATGTCGGCCAGTTCGCGCCGCGACGCCGGGTCCAGGTTGGACGACGGCTCGTCCAGGACGAGGATCTCCGGGGACATGGCGAGGACCGTCGCGACGGCGACCCGGCGACGCTGCCCGAAGGACAGGTGGTGCGGCGGCCGGTCCGCGTACTCGGCCATCCCCACCTGGGCGAGCGCGCCGAGAACCCGCTCCTCCAGCTCCGCCCCGCGCACCCCGGACGCCGCCGGGCCGAAGGCGACGTCCTCGCGGACGGTCGGCATGAAGAGCTGGTCGTCGGGGTCCTGGAAGACGATGCCGACCCGGCGCCGGATCTCGGCGAGGTTCTTCTTGGCGACGGGCAGCCCGGCCACGGTCACCGAGCCCGCGCCGCCCTCCAGGATGCCGTTGAGATGGAGGACGAGGGTGGTCTTGCCCGCGCCGTTGGGGCCGAGCAGCGCGACCCGCTCGCCCCGCGCCACCGTCAGGTCGACGCCGAACAGCGCCTGATGGCCGTCGGGGTAGGCGAAGGCCAGCCCCGACACTTCGAGGGAGGGGACGTTCACAGTTGCCTCAGTCATAGGAGTGCCTCTCACAGCGTCCAGCCCAGCAGGCAGACGGCCAGTGCCGTCGCCGGGAGGGCCGCGGCCCGCGTCCACTGGGCGCGGGTCGCCGTCACCTCGTCGATCACCGGCATGGCCCCGGCATAGCCGCGGCTGACCATCGCGAGATGGACGCGTTCGCCGCGTTCGTAGGAGCGGATGAAGAGCGCGCCGGCCGACTTGGCGAGGACGCCCCAGGAGCGCACCCCGCGTGCCTCGAAGCCGCGCGAGCGGCGGGCGATGGACATCCGCCGCATCTCGTCGGTGATCACATCCCCGTACCGGATCATGAAGGACGCGATCTGGACGAGGAGCGGCGGCAGTTTGAGGCGCTGCAGGCCGAGCAGCAGGGCGCGCAGTTCGGTGGTGGAGGCGAGGATCACGGAGGCGGCGACGCCGAGGGTGCCCTTGGCGAGTACGTTCCAGGCGCCCCACAGCCCGTTCTCGCTGAGCGAGAGGCCGAGTACGTGGACCTGCTCGCCGGGCACGACGAACGGCATGAGCACCGCGAACGCCACGAACGGGATCTCGATCAGCAGCCGCTTGAGCAGGTACCCGGCCGGGATGCGGGCCGCGCCCGCCACGCAGGCGAGCAGCACGGCGTACAGCGCGAAGGCCCACATCGACTCGCGCGGTGTGGACACCACGACGACCACGAACAGGAACACCGCGGCGAGCTTGCAGTGCGGGGGCAGGTCGTGGACGGGCGAGTGGCCGTGCCGGTAGAGCCGGTGGGAGTGGCCCGCTCCCACGTCAGACCGCTTCCGGGGTGCGCTCGGGGGCGGGCTCCGTACGGCGGCGGCGTACGACCCAGAACACGCCGCTGCCCACCGCGACGGTGACGCCGACGCCGATCACTCCGGCGAGGCCGCCGGCCAGGCGGGCGTCGCCGATGTCCTTGACGGAGTAGTCGGCGAGCGGCGAGTCGGAGGTGGCGTGCGGCTTGGTCTTGGCGTCGATGCCCTTGTCGTGGGCGACCTTCTCCAGGCCGTCGGGGCTGGCCGAGGCGTAGAAGGAGACGAACCCGGCGAGGACGAGCGCGGTGACGATGCCGATGCCCCACACCTTCTTCGTGGAGCGGGTGCGGGCCGCGGCGGGGGCGGCGGCCGGCGCGTCGACCAGCTCGCCGCCGACGCGCAGCTTGAGCGGCGCGGTCAGGCCGCGGGCGCCGTGCACGAGGTCGGGGCGTACGGCGATGACGGCGCCCACGGTCAGCGCGGTGATCACGGCTTCGCCGACGCCGATCAGGACGTGCACGCCGACCATCGCGGTGAGCACCTTGGTGATCGGCACGTCGGTGGTGCCGCCGAGCGCGTAGATCGCAGTGAAGACGAGTGCGGCGGCCGGGACGGAGAGCAGCGCGGCCACGAACGAGGCGACGGTGATCGAGCGGCGGGTGCGGGGCAGCACCTTCACCACGCCGCGGAAGAGGGCGTAGGCGACGACGGTGGTGGTGATCGCCATGTCGGTGATGTTCACGCCGAGCGCGGTGAGGCCGCCGTCGGCGAACAGGATGCCCTGCATGAGCAGGACCACGGACACGCACAGGACACCGGTGTAGGGCCCGACGAGGATCGCGGCGAGCGCGCCGCCGAGCAGATGGCCGCTGGTGCCGGCCGCGACGGGGAAGTTGAGCATCTGCACGGCGAAGATGAACGCGGCGACGAGACCGGCCAGCGGCGCCGTCTTCTCTCCCCCACTGCTCAATGCGTGGGAGGTACCCCCAAGCTCTCGGCGCGCCCCGCGCAGGCTGACGGCGACGGCTCCGGCGGCGACCGCACCTGTGACCGCCGATACAGGTGCGTTGATGAATCCATCGGGTACGTGCATAGGGGGACTCCGATTTCCCGTGGCGCCCTCTTCCCTGCGCGGCATGCGCAGAACCGTTTGATGATAGTGCCCTGTTGCGAACCCTTCGCAAGAGCGGCCCAGTACCAAGTGCCAAGCCGACTCGCTGGGGGTTTACCCGAAAAATATGGGACATTTGATACCGAATAGCACGAACCGGATTTCAAGCAGCACCCAGCGTGAGGAGCGACCGATGTCCCCCGCAGTCGAGGACCACGCCGAGGAACACGCCGAAACCCGCTCCGTCGAGGATCACGCCCGGGCCCGCATCGTCACGGACGCCCCGCTCACCAATCCCGTCCCGGTGAAGCTGCGCTACGACCCCGGCGACTCCCCCGGCACGGTGTGCTTCGCCTTCCCGGGCGGGAACGAATGGGTCTTCCCGCGCGACCTCCTCGAATCGGGGCTGCGCGCGCCCGCCCGCCGGGGCGACGTGGAGGTGTGGCCGTGCGGCCGCGCCCAGACGGTCCTCGAATTCCACTCGCCGGAGGGCGTCGCGGTGGTCCAGTTCGACAACACGCCCCTGGTCCGCTTCCTGAGCCACACCTACGCCACCGACACGCGGACGGCCCCGTCCCCGGCGGGCCGCCACCGCTGAAGTCCCCGGACATGCGGAGGCCCCCCGTGCGCGGTACGCACGAGGGGCCGAGGGGCGCCGGCGGTCCCGTCCCCACAGGCCGCCGACGTCGGCCGGGACCCACGGCCGCTCGGTTCGCGGGGTCCCGGCGTTCAGGGAGGCGGGGTCAGACCCGCGCCAGTTCGCGACGCCCGTCGGGGTCGCCGTCGCCGTCGAGCTCGGCCTCCTGCGTGCGCAGGCCCTCGCCCTCGACGTCGACGTTCGGCAGCACCCGGTCCAGCCAGCGCGGCAGCCACCAGGCCTTCGCGCCGAGCAGCGCGAGCACCGCGGGCACGATCGCCATGCGGACGATGAACGCGTCGAAGAAGACCGCGATCGCGAGGCCGAAGCCGATCATCTTGATCATCTGCTCGCTGGAGCCGATGAAGCCGGAGAACACCGCGATCATGATCACGGCGGCGGCCGTCACCACCCGGGCGCCGTGCTTGAACCCGGTGACGATCGCCTGACCCGGCCGCTCGCCGTGGACGTACGCCTCGCGCATCCGCGTGACCAGGAAGACCTCGTAGTCCATCGCGAGACCGAAGACCACGCCCACCATGAAGATCGGCATCATCGACATGATCGGGCCGGTCTGCTGCACGCCGAACAGCGCGCCGAGCCAGCCCCACTGGAAGACCGCGACGACCGCGCCGAGGGCCGCGACCACCGAGAGCAGGAAGCCGAGGGCCGCCTTGAGCGGGACCAGGACCGAGCGGAAGACCACCATCAGGAGCAGGAAGGCGAGCCCGACGACGAGTGCCAGGTAGGGCAGCAGGGCGTCGTTCATCTTCTGCGAGAAGTCGATGTTCATCGCGGTCGAGCCGGTGACCAGGAGCTTCGCACCGGTCTCGGCCTTGATCGACTCGTTGGTGTCCCGGATCGAGTGGACCAGGTCCTCGGTCTGGGTGGAGGACGGCTTGGACTTCGGTATGACCGTGATGGTCGCCGTGTTGTTGCCGTTGTCCTTGTTGAACAGCGGCGGGAGCACCGGGCCCACGTCCGGCAGCTTCTTGATCGCGTCGGCCGTCTTGTCGGCGGCGGCCCGCGGGTTCGGGCTGTCCTTGCCGTCGACGACGACCATGAGCGGCCCGTTGAAGCCGGGCCCGAAGCCCTCGGAGAGGGTGTCGTAGGCGCGGCGTTGCGTGGTGGAGGTCGGCTGCGAGCCGTCGTCCGGCAGGCCCATCTGGAGCGAGCTCGCCGGCAGCGCTATCGCGCCGAGGCCGAGCACGCCGACGAGCAGCACCCACACCGGCTTGCGCAGCACGAAGCTCGCCCAGCGGGTGCCCATGTTGGGCTTGCCCTCGGCGGCCTTGCCGCCCTGCTCGTACGCCTTGCGGGCCTTGCGGCCGAGCACGCGCTTGCCGGCGAAGCCGAGCAGCGCGGGGATCAGGGTGAGCGCGATGAGGACGGCGATGACGACCGTGCCGGCCGCGGCCGCGCCCATCTTGGTGAGCATCGGAATGTTCACGACGGCGAGGCCGACCAGCGCGATGACCACCGTCAGACCGGCGAACACCACGGCGGAGCCCGCCGTTCCGACGGCCCGTCCGGCGGCTTCCTCGCGCTCCCTGCCCTCGGCCAGCTCGGCCCGGTAGCGGGAGACGATGAACAGCGCGTAGTCGATGCCGACCGCGAGCCCGATCATCATCGCGAGGGTGCCGGTGGTGGTGCCGAGGTCGAGCACGTTGGCGAGTGCGGTGATCGTGGAGATACCGATGCCGACGCCGATGAGCGCGGTGAGCAGCGGGAGCCCGGCCGCCACCAGCGACCCGAAGGTGATCACCAGGACGACGCCCGCGATGATCACGCCGATGATCTCGCCGGCCCCCTGCTCCGGCATGGCCTGCAGCGCGTCACCGCCGATCTCGACGGTGAGCCCGGCCTTCTTCGCCTCGTCGCCGCTCTTCTTGAGCGCGTCGCGGGTGTCGTCGGTCAGCTCCATCGCGTTGGTCTTGTACGACACCTGGACGTACGCGATCGGACCCTTGCCGTTGTCGGAGACGGCGTTGGCCTTGAACGGGTCGGTCACCGCGGCGACCTGGTCCGAGCCGGCCTTCAGGCCCGCGACCGTCTTCTCGACCGCGGCCTTGTTGGCCTGGTCGGCCATCTTCTGGCCCGCGGGCGCCTTGAAGACGATCCGGGCGGTGGCGCCGTCGGCGCTCGCGTTCGGGTTCCGCTCCTTGAGCAGGTCGAACGCGCGCTGAGCCTCGGTGCCCGGGATCGAGAAGGAGGAGGAGGTGGCGGTGGCGGCGGAGGCGGCGCCGAACCCGGCGAGGGCGAGCAGCGCCACCCACACCAGGGCGACGTAGCGGCGGCGCCGGAAGGCGAACCTGCCTAGGCGATAGAGGAACGTGGCCACGAGGGCGTACTCCCGGTCAAGTCGTATGGAACCAGCAGGGCATGGGGAACCAGCCCGACGACGAGAGCGGCGTGCGTCAGGTGGGGCGGGTGGTGCGTGGGGAGGGGGTGTCTAGCAGGGGTCGCCGAGGGCGGGGAGGACCACGGCGTCGATGTAATGGCCGAGGAAGGCCCGGTCGACCGGGCGGTCCTCGATGAGCTGCCGGGCGACGAACGCGCCGACCAACATGTGTACAACATAGGACAACGCGGGGTTGTCCCCGCGGACCTCACCGCGGTCCACGGCGCGTCGCAGCACCGCGTCGAGACCGGTGATCTCCGGCTCGATGAGCAGCTCCCGCAGTGCCTGGTGGAGATCGGGGTTGTCGTGCACGGCCCGCATCAGACCCCGCATCAGCGCGGAGTCCTTCTCCATCTTGCAGTCGTCCTCGCGGTAGACCAGCTCACGGAAGTCGCCGCGCAGCGAGCCCGTGTCGATCTCGGCGAGAGTGACCGGCTTGTCGTGCCGCAGGGCGCGCGCGACCAGCTTCGGCTTGCTCCCCCACTGGCGGTAGAGGGTGGCCTTGCTGGAGCGGGTGCGGGTGGCGACGGCGTCCATGGTGAGGGCGTCGTAACCGACCTCGCGCAGCAGGTCGAGCACGGCCTCGTAGAGCTCTGCCTCGCGTTCCGGGGTGAGCCTGCCCGCCATGATCGACCTCCTCTCCTCGCGCGTGCGACGTGTGCGTACGAATCGCGCGTACCGAACTCTTCGTACCGTACGAAGGTAACCCTGCCCCGAAGCGAAACGAAGCCGTTTCGCTTGTGTCGTCGACCACAGGTGTCGGAACGGAATAAAGCGCTCCCACGAGTTGCCGGGGGCATCTCCCGCGGAAAGCATTGGGGGGTGAGTGACGACGCCGCGTACCTCCGGTTCCCGCATCTGCACGACGACTTGCTGTGCTTCGCCGCCGAGGACGACCTGTGGGTCGCCCCCCTCGTGCCGGCCGGGCACAGCCCGTCCCGCGCCTGGCGGGTCACGGTCGACCGCACCAAGGTCGGCCACCCCCGCTTCTCTCCCGACGGCCGCCAGATCGCGTACACGACCTGGCGCAGCCTCGACCCGGAGATCCATCTGGCCCCGGTGACCGGCGGCCCGGCCCGCCGGATCGGGTACTGGGGGTCGTCCGACGCCCGGGTGTGCGGCTGGACGCCCGACGGCCACATCCTCGCGGTGTCCTCGCACGGCCAGCCGTTCTCGTACTTCTCCTGGGCCTACAGCGTGCCCACCGACGGCTCCCCCGGCGGAAAGCTCCCCTGGGGCCCGGTCTCCGACATCGCCGTCACCGATGTGGACGGCGAGCGCCGCACCCTGCTGCTCACCGGAAAGCCGCCGCACGAGCCGGCCGCCTGGAAGCGCTACCGCGGCGGCGCCACCGGCCGCCTGTGGCTGCACGGCAGACGGCTGCTCCCCGACATCGGCGGCCACCTCGACTCACCGATGTTCGTCGAGGGCCGCATCGCCTTCCTCTCCGACCACGAGGGCGTCGGCAACCTGTACTCGTGCCTGCCCGACGGCAGCGACCTGACCCGGCACACCGACCACGACGCCTTCTACGCCCGGCACGCCTCCAGCGACGGCCGCCGGGTCGTCTACCAGTGCGCGGGCGACCTGTGGATCGTGGACGACCTCACCCCCGACTCGGTGCCGCGCAAGCTGGAGGTACGGCTCGGCGGGCCCCGCGCCGGGCGGCGCAGCTACCAGGTCCCGGCCGCCAACCACGTGGACGCGCTGTCCGTCGACACGACCGGCCGGGCCAGCGCCGTCGTGGTGCGCGGCAGCCTGTACTGGCTGACCCACCGCGACGGCCCGGCCCGCACCATCGCCGACACCCCGGGCGTACGGGTCCGGCTGCCCGAGATGCTGGGCAGCGGCGGCCAGGTCGCCTACATCACCGACGCGGACGGCGAGGACGCCGTCGAGATCGCCTTCCTGCCGCGCGCGAGCGGCGAACGCGAGCCCAGGCGCCTCGCGGCGGGCGAGCTCGGCCGGGTGCAGGAGATGGTGTCCGACCCGGACGGCGAGCGCCTGGCGATCGCCGCGAACGACGGCCGCCTCCTGCTCATCGACGTCACGGAGGAGTCCAACGGGGAGGTCACCGAGCTCATCCGCTCCATCAACGGCCCGGTCCGCGACCTCGCCTTCTCTCCCGACGGGGCCTGGGTGACCTGGTCGCACCCGGGCATCGGCCGCTCGCTGCGCCAGATCAAGATGGCCCGCATCTCGGGGCCCGGCGCCCGCACCGTCGTGGACGTCACCAACGGCCGCTTCGAGGACGAGAACCCGGTGTTCACCAGCGACGGCCGCTATCTGGCGTTCCTGTCCTGGCGCGGCTTCGACCCGGTGTACGACGTGCACACCGGAGACCTGTCCTTCCCGCTGGGCTGCCGCCCCTACCTGGTGCCGCTGTCCTCGGCGACGCCCTCGCCGTTCGCGCTCTCGCCGGACGGCCGGCCGGCGGCGGGCGGTCTGGACCCCCTGGACGACTCGGCCGACGGCACGGTGACGGTGGAGGTGGAGGGCCTGGAAAACCGGGTCACCCCCTTTCCCGTCTCCGCGTCCAAGTACTCGGCCCTCCACCCGGTCTCGGGCGGCGGCCTGGTGTGGCTGCGCTGGCCCATCTCGGGCGCGCTCGGCGAGACCTTCGCCAACCCGGCCGACACCTCGGGCCGCCCCACCCTGGAGCACTTCAACATCTCCAAGGCCCGCAAGACCGAACTGGTCGACCACCTCGACTACTTCGCGGTCAGCGGCGACGCCAGCCGACTCGTCGTGGTGGACGAGGGCGAACTGCGAGCGGTCCCGGCCACCGAGCCGGGCGACAACGACTCGACGGTCTACCTGGACCTGCGCCGCATCCTGCACGACGTCGACCCGGCCCTGGAGTGGCGCCAGGCCTACGGCGAGGCGGGCCGCATCATCCGCTCCTACTTCTGGGAACCGCAGATGTGCGGCATCGACTGGTCGGCGATCCTGGACCAGTACCGCCCGCTGGTGGAACGGGTCGCCTCCCCCGACGAGTTCGCGGACCTGCTGCGCGAAGTCCTGGGCGAACTGGGCACCTCACACGCGTACGTCACCGCCGCCCGCCGCAACGAGGGCCCGCCGCACTACCAGCGCGCACAAGGCCTGCTGGGTGCCAACTTGGTCTGCCGGGACGGGAGTTGGCAGATCAGACGCATTCTGCCGGGCGACTCCTCCGACTCCAAGGCGCGCTCCCCCCTCGCGGGCGCGGGCATCCGCGAGGGCGCGGTCCTGACCCATGTGGACGGCCGCCCGGTCGACCCGGTCGCGGGCCCCTACCCCCTGCTGGCGGGCGCGGGCGGCACGACGGTGGAGCTGACCTTCCAGCCGGCGGAGGGCGAGGGCAGATCGCGCAGGGTGGCCGTGGTCCCCCTGGTCGACGAACGCCCCCTGCGCTACCAGGACTGGGTGGCCAAACGCCGCGAGGTGGTACGGGAGCTGAGCGGCGGCAAGTGCGGGTATCTGCACATCCCGGACATGGGTGGCTCGGGCTGGGCCCAGTTCAACCGGGACCTGCGCCTGGAAGTGAGCCGCCCGGCGCTGATCGTGGACGTCAGGGGCAACGCGGGCGGCCACATCAGCGAACTGGTGGTGGAGAAACTGACCCGCCGAATCCTGGGCTGGGACCTGACGAGAAACGCCCAGGCGGTGTCGTACGCGTCGAACGCGCCGAGGGGCCCGGTGGTGGCGCTGGCGGACGAGGCGACGTCCTCGGACGGCGACATGATCACGGCAGCGTTCCGCCTGCTCAAACTGGGCCCGGTGGTGGGCCAGCGCACCTGGGGCGGGGTGGTGGGCATGACGGGCCGTCACACGCTGGGCGACGGAACGGTCATCACGGTGCCGATGAACGCGGCGTGGTTCGACGAGTACGGGTGGTCCGTGGAGAACCACGGGGTGGAACCGGACCTGGAGATCCTGCGCACGCCGCTGGACTGGGCGGAGGGGCGCCACGCCCAACTGGACGACGCGGTCCGCCTGGCCCTGGACCTCCTGACCCTCCACCCGGCCTCGGTCCCGCCGGGCTACACGACGACCCCAAACCGCCAGCGGCCCAAGCTGCCGCCGAGGGGGGTGGGGGGGTAAGGCGCCTTGGGGTCCCCCCAACCCCATCAGCGTTTCCGACCCGCGGACCGGGGTGCGGGTTTGCGCAGTTCCCCGCGCCCCTTAATAGGTCCGATGCCGACTGCAGACCGTGCGTGGCCGGTCGCGCAGTTCCCCGCGCCCCTGGCGGGGTTGACGCTGACCAACGCCGGCATCTTCAGCCTGTCATGGGGGTCCCCCCTGGCCCTTAAGGCCTTGGGGGAGTTTGAGGACGAGCGCCCTTAAGGCGCGAACGGGGTCTGGGGCAGAGCCCCAGGGAACGACCACCGGGCCTCAGCGGAACCATTCACCCCCGGAGGGTCTAGGGAAGGGGCGGGGTGGGGGAAGACCGCCGGGCCTCGTCCGCCGCCCCGCCCGCCCCGACCAACCCCCGCCCAACCCCGGAGAGCCGCGGCTCGAACCGCCGCATCTCCCGAGCCCCCACCACCCCGATCACCCCCGGCAGATACCCCCGCACGGACTGCATCCCCCGCAACCACCACTGCGCGTACACATGCGAGGCCCGCCGCTCGATCCCGGCGACGATGCGATCCACCGCCGGCCCCAGCGGATACGTCCGGTTGGACGGCCACGGCAGCCGAGAGCGCAGCTCACGCATCACCTCGTCCTGGTCGGCACCCCGCACCATGTCCGTATCCGTCCACGACAGATACCCGACCCCGACCCGCACCCCCTTGTAGCCCACCTCCGCCCGCAGGCTGTGTGCGAACGCCTCGACCCCCGACTTCGACGCGCAGTACGCCGTCATCATGGGCGCCGGGGTGATCGCCGCGAGGGAGGCGATCTGGAGGAAGTAGCCGCGCGACTCCATCAGTACGGGCAGGAAGGCCCGGGCCGTCACGGCCCCGCCGATGAGGTTGACCTCGATGACGCGGCGCCACGCGTCCGGGTCGGAGTCGACGAACGGCCCCCCGGAGGCGACCCCCGCGTTGGCGACGACGATGTCGACCTTCCCGAACCGCTCCTTGACCTCGCCCGCGACCCGCGCCATCGCCGCGTGGTCGGTGACGTCCGCGTACCAGGACTCGGCCTCGGTGTGCAGCCGCGCCGCGACCCGCTTCAGCTCGTCGGGTTCGAGCCCGACGAGCGCGACCCTGGCGCCGCGTGCGGACAGCTTGCGCGCGAGGAGTTCGCCGACGCCCCGGGCCGCACCGGTGACGACCGCGACCTGCCCCTCCAGACTGACCCTGCTCATACGGCACGCTCCTCGGCGTCGACGGCGGGGGCCACCAGATGCGTGGCCACCAGCGCGCGGATCTTCTCGGTGATGAATTCGGGCGCCTCGATGGGCGTCATGTGCCCGACGCCGGTGAGGACGTCGAGCGAGCGGCAGTCGGGCAGCCCGGCTGCGATCCGCTCCGCGTGCACGGGCGGCGTGAGCCGGTCCACGCCGCCGACCACCACGGCGGTGGGCACCCTCAACTCCCGCACGAGCAGGCCGAGTTCGAGCCCGTCCAGCACATGGGACCAGTCCTGGCGCACCTCGCGCGGGCAGGCGTGCACGATGCGGGCGCACGCCTCGACCTTGCCGGGCGCGGCCCCGGGCCCCATCGTCGCGTACCGCAGGATCTTCTGGGCGAGCGGAGTGACGGGACCGAGCGGCGCCCCGGATCCCAGGATGCGCCGGGTGAGCCCGGTCCGCAGCCGCCCGGCCCGCATCGGCACCACCCGCGACTCGGCCACCAGGCGCGATGCGCCGGTGCTGCACAGCAGGACCGCCGCCGCGTGTTCGCGAAGGCCGGCCCGTCCGGCGGCCGCCATGAGGGTCATGCCGCCCATGGAGTGCCCGGCGAGCACGGCCCGTTCGCCCGGCGCGAGCGTGGCGGCCAGCACCGCTTCGAGATCGTCGGCGAGCGCCTCGGTGGAGTAGCCGGACCCGGCGGGCGTACGCCCGTGACCGCGCTGGTCGTACGCGATGACCCGGCACTCGTCGGACAGCGCCCGGATCTGCGCGGCCCAGAACGCGGTCGAGCAGGTCCAGCCGTGCGCCAGGACGACGGCGGGCGCGTCCGCGGGCCCGTGCACCTCGACGTGCAGCGGGCTGCCGTCGGCGGAGCGGGCGGTGAGCTCTCGCTCGGCGACGGGAGGCGCATACACCCCGAGCCGCCTCATGCGGACACCGCCGGGACGTCGACGGGCTCGCGCACCGGGGCGCGTACGACCTCGTACTCCCCCAGGTCCACCTCGCGGGTCGCGCGGCGGAACTCGCTGGTGGTGCCCGGCCAGACGGTGGTGTTGCGGCCGTTCGCGTCGAGGTACCAGCTGGTGCAGCCGCCGGTGTTCCACACGGTCCGCTTCATGCGTTCCTGCACCCGGCGGTTCCAGGCGCCGACGGCGGAGGGCCGGGCGGCGAGCGCGGCCCGGCCGCCGAGCACGTTCAGCTGCCGCAGATAGTCGGCCATGTAGTTGAGCTGGGACTCGATCATCAAAATCATGGAGGAGTTCCCGAGGCCGGTGTTGGGCCCGATGATGGTCATCCAGTTGGGGAACCCGGCGGCGGTCGCGCCGCGCAGCGACTGCATGCCGTCCTTCCACGCGTCGGCGAGCGTGTGCCCCTCGGCGCCGACGACACGGTCGGCGATGGGCATGTCGGTGACGTGGAACCCGGTGCCGAAGATGATCGCGTCGACCTCGGCCTCGGTGCCGTCGGCCGCGACGACGGTGGACCCGCGCACCTCGGCGAGCCCGGAGGCGACGACGTCGACATTGGGCTCGGCGAGCGCCGGATAGTACGCGCTGGACAGCAGGATCCGCTTGCAGCCGATGCGGTAGTCGGGGGTCAGCTTGGCCCGCAGGACAGGGTCCTTGATGGCACGGGCCATGTTGGACTTGGCGAGCGACTCGATGAGCCCGAGCTCGTTCGGCCGCTTGGTGAACGCGCTGACCTGCAACTCCCGTATGCCCCACAGGAGTCCGCGCCGGGCGGCCCCGGTGAACGGCAGCTGTCGGTGCAGCCAGCGCTCGACTCCCGTGATCTCACGGTCCATGCGCGGCATGACCCAGGGCGGCGTCCGCTGGAAGAGCGTGAGCCGGGCGACGTCGGGCTGGACGGACGGCACGATCTGAATCGCCGAGGCCCCCGTGCCGACCATGGCGACCCGCTTGCCGCGCAGGTCGTAGTCGTGATCCCAGCGGGCGGAGTGGAACACCTTGCCGGGGAAGCCGGCGAGCCCCGGAATCTCGGGCATCTTGGGATCGGACAGCGGCCCGGTGGCGGAGACGACGACGTCGGCGGTGAGGGTGACCCCGTTGGCCACCTCGATCTCCCACCACAGCTCATCCGGGTCCCACCGCATCATGGTCACTTCGTGATCGAGCCGGATGTGGGGCCGCAGCCGGAACACGTCGGCGACATGCTCCAGATAGGCGCGGATGTGCTCCTGCCCGGAGAAGGTGCGGGGCCAGTCGGGGTTGGGCGCGAAGGAGAAGGAGTAGAGGTGCGAGGGTACGTCGCAGGCGCACCCCGGGTAGCTGTTGTCGCGCCAGGTGCCGCCGACCGAGCCGGCCCGCTCCAGGACGACGAAGTCGGTGATCCCCTCGCGCCGCAGCCGAACCGCCGCCCCGAGCCCGCCGAACCCCGACCCGATCACCGCCACCCGCACATGCTCGCGCTCGTGCTGGCCCATGCCACCGCCTCCAATTCCGCCAGTAATCACTGGCACTGTTGGGAGGGTAGAGCAGTCGCATACCGAGCGGTAGGGGCACGGGCGGGGAAAGTTACCGCCGGTACAACTCGCCGGTGCGGGGCTCCGGCCACCGCATAGGCTGACGTGGTGGCAGAAGACCAGGCAAGTAAGGGTGGCGGCGGGGCCCGCGGGGCGGGGGCGCGCGAGGGGGGCGACAGCGGCACGCCGCAGCCGGGCGGAGGCATCCGCGAGAAGAACCCCGCCCCGAAGCAGCCGAAGCCGACCCGGACCGAAGGCATCCGCGAGTACCGCATGGCGGAGCTGGCCCAGAAGGCCGGCATCACCGAACGCACCCTGCGCTTCTACCGCGAGCGCGGCCTGATCCCGCCGCCGCGCCGCGAGGGCCGTATCGCCTGGTACGACGACCACCACCTGGCCCGCCTGCGCACGATCTCCGCACTCCTGGAGCGGGGCCACACCCTGTCCGGCATCGCGGACCTGACCTCGGCCTTCGAGTCGGGCCGGGACGCGGGCGAGGCGCTGGGCCTGGTGGAGCCGACCGAGGAGACCCCGGTGCGCCTGACCCCGGAGGCACTGGCCGACCACTTCGCGGGCGAGGTCACCCCGGAGAACCTGGCGGCCGCCCTCGACCTGGGCTATCTGGCCGTCTCGGGCGAGGAGATCGTCCACATCAGCCGCCGCCTCCTGGACGTGTCGGCCTCCCTGGTCCGCGAGGGCGTCCCGCTGGCGGCGGTCCTGGCGGCAGGCCGCGAGGTCCGCGAACACGCCGACGCCCTGGCCGCCCTGTTCACCGGCCTCCTGCACACCCACGCGTCCCCGGAAGACACCGACCGCCTGCGCCCCCTGGCCAAGGCGGTGGTGGACGCGGAACTGTCCCTGGCGCTGGACCGGCGACTGTCGCAGGAACCCTGACGGGGCCGGGCCTCCCCACCCTCCCGGACACCCGGCCCTACAGGTCGTACACCACCGTCACCGGCGCATGGTCGCTCCACCGCTCGCCGTGCGTAGCGGCCCGCTCGACGAAGGCCTTCACGGCGCGCTCGGCGAGGCCGGGGGTCGTGACCTGGTAGTCGATCCGCCAGCCCGTGTCGTTGTCGAAGGCGCGGCCGCGGTAGGACCACCACGAGTACGGGCCCTCGACGTCCGGGTGCAGGGCGCGCACCACGTCGACGTAGCCGCCGTCCGCCGCGTCGAAGACCCGCGTCATCCACTCCCGCTCCTCGGGCAGGAAGCCGGAGTTCTTCTTGTTGCCCTTCCAGTTCTTGAGGTCGGCCTCCTGGTGGGCGATGTTCCAGTCGCCGCAGACCACGACCTCGCGCCCCTCAGCAGCGGCCCGCGCCTTCAGACCCCCCAGGTACTCCAGGAACTCCGCCATGAAGCGGATCTTCTCGTCCTGCCGCTCGGTGCCGACCTCGCCGGAGGGCAGGTAGAGCGAGGCGACGGTCACGCCGGGCAGGTCCGCCTCGATGTAGCGCCCGCTGCCGTCGAACTCCGCGCTCCCGAACCCGATCCGCACCCGGTCCGGCTCGCGCCGGGTGAGCAGGGACACACCGGCGCGGCCCTTAGCGGCGGCCGGGGCGTGCACGGCGAACCAGCCCTCGGGCGCGCCGGCCTCGGCGGGCAGCTGGTGGGGCTCGGCCCGCACTTCCTGCAGGCAGATGACGTCGGCCCCGGTCCCCCCGAGCCACTCCACGAAGCCCTTCTTGGCGGCGGCCCGCAGCCCGTTTACATTCACAGAGGTAACAGTGAGCATCCCGGCACCCTACCGACCCGGCACCGTCCACCCATCGCATAGAAGTACGCTTAAACGCATGAATATCCGCCAGCTCGGCTACGACCACCCCGACGCCGTGAAGCTCAACGACCAGGTCCAGCTCGAATACGCCGAGCGGTACGGGGACGAGGGCGACATCACACCCCTGGACGCCGCGATGTTCCTGCCCCCGCGCGGCCTGTACCTGATCGCGTACGACGCCGAGGGGCGCCCGGTGGCCACCGGCGGCTGGCGCAGCCAGGACGCCAACGAGGAGAACTACCGCGACGGCGACGCCGAGCTGAAGCGCATGTACGTCGTTCCCGAGGCCCGGGGCCTGGGCCTCGCCCGCCGCATACTCGCCGCCCTGGAGTCCGACGCCCGCACGGCCGGCCGCACCCGCATGGTCCTGGAGACCGGCATAAAGCAACCCGAGGCGATCACCCTGTACGCCTCGACGGGCTACGAACCCTGCGAGAAGTTCGGCCACTACCGCACGTACGACACGAGCCGCTGCTTCGCGAAGTCGCTCACGGATTCCTGAACCCGACCCGGGGCTCCGTTCAACCGCCCCGCTCAACCACCCCCGGAAACGGCGAGATCCCGCCCGATCGTGATGATCGGACGGGATCTCGTTGTTGTTGTGGGGTGTTCACGAGCGCTGTTGACCTGCGACGTAGCGGGATGATGGAGATCGCTTCCCGTGCAGTGGATGATCGTTTCCCGGATCTGAAGGCGGGCTGATGTCAGTGGCTGGCAGTTGAATGAGGGCCATGACTGTCCATGCGCTGTTGCCGTTGCTTCCCGCTCCTGATGTTCTGCTTGCCCGATGCCAGGCGTTGGCGTTGCTCGACTCCGTCCTTGACGCAGAAGCTCCCACGCACACGTTCTTCCCCAACTGGCGTGGAGGCGTGCACCTGGCCTGCATGGAAAACGGCTCTGGAGACCAGTACGCCGTTGTGTTCGATCCAGCTGGGGTGTTCCTCTACGGGTTCGATCACGAAAGTTCCGCCACTCCATGGCGCGAGTCGCCCCGAGCGCACTGGCCTGGACTCCTTGAGGGCCTGCCTTCGTCGCTCGCGCACTACGCGGCGGCGCCGGAGTTCGAATTCGACGGGTTCTTCGACGCGACAGTGTGCGTGTGGCGGGAAAGGGATGCAGAGGCCTGGGGGTGTGGTCCGGTCGAGTTCGCCGCTGACGAGTCGGACGGGGCTGACTGGCTGTTCGAGCTTCTCGCCGACGGCAGCGCGGATGCATACGTCAGCTTCACCGAGGACTACCTTGAGCGGAGGATCGACCGTGACGCAGTGGCAGCGGTTCTGGCTCAAGCACCGCTGAGCCGAGAGATGGTGAGTTCCCTGTCGCCGGCAGCGGACTTCGCGACCGTGGCCGGGCAAGCCCGCGCACTCGGCTATACCGTCCAGGACCAGGCAACGCTCTGACTTCACGGAGATCACGCTGTCGGTTGGGATGCCCCTCCCCTAAGTCGCGAACTCGTGTGGTCTTTCTGCGGAGGGCAGCGGGCGCGAGGCGATCGCATGCGGTCGGTTGGGGGCATCTGCGTTCACCGTCTGCGATCTTGCTGTGGCTGGCCCTACGTTTGGCTGGGGCTTTGAGTGCCATCGGGCTCCGGTGATCGGCAAGTGGAGGCGGGGCCCGTATGACGCCACTGTTCGAGCGACTGGATCAGGAAGAGGCGGTCGTTCGTGGCGAGTTGGCCGCACTGCGTGAGAAGACCACGGCGGCCGAGGAACGGCTGGCTCACCTGACGATCACGCGGGAGACGCTGTTGTCTCTGGGTGGCGAGGGGTACCTCAAGCAGGGTGACGCCGTGCAACAGCCGCCAGAGGAGACTGCAGACAAGTCGACTCCGAACGGCCCTCCCCCCGGTTCCGGGCCCTCCGGTGCAGAAGTACCTCCCAACGAGCCCGCGTCTGCTGGCCCGTTGGAGTGGGAAGTGGCGCGAGAGCGAATGCTGGTGCTGCTGGCGGGGGCCGGGCGGGCGATGAAGGTGCAGGACATCACCGCCGCGATCGGGGAGGACGTCTCGGATACGTCGAGGGGGCGGCGAGTGGAGACCACTCGGTCCCGGCTGAAGCGCTTGGTGAAGGAGGGCTCGGTAGCGGAGGGCCCGACGGCCTGGTTCACGATCGTTCCGGTCAATGCCGGTGAACAACGGCAGGAGGACTCCCGGGAGTGAACCGGGGCCGCGAGAGCGCGGCATTCCAGGCGGCACCGCCGAGGGACTACCAATCGACTCGGCGGTGCCGGTGCGTGAGCGCCATCTGACAGGTGGCTCCGCGCGTTTTCGAGCGTAGTAGAGACTTTCTCCGCTCGACGCGTGGAGCCACGAACTTCGTCATGCCCGGTCGCTGTTTGGCGTCTTCGGGCGGGGATCGAGGCTCAATGCGTTCTCTTCCGATCGATGTTGGTGTTGTCCGGCCACAGGTTGATGCCGGTGAAGCGGGCGAGTCGGGCGACGGTGGCCACGTCCGGCCAGGACCGTCCTGCGAGCAGGTCGGCAATGGCCTGCCGGTTCACTCCGGAGCCGGCAGCAGCACGCAAGCTCAGGTTCTGGTCAGCCAGGGCCTGGGCGAGGGTCTGCGCGATATGGCGGACCGCTTCGGCGGCCACATCGGGGCTCGGCTGTTCGGGCCAGGTTTCCGGATCGTCGGTGTGCTCCCTGGGGGAGCGTGCGCGGGTGTGTCCGCCGACCATGCGCGCACCACCTTGTCTGTTGAGGTTGATCAGCTGTGGAATGGCTGCTTGTCCAGCCGGTATGCATGGACTGTGGTCCTTGATCCCGTTACGTCCGCGAAGATCACCCGGTATCGGCCGCGGGCCGCGCAGCCGGCCTGGGAGGAGGTCGCGCCGCTGGTCAGGTCGGTGGTCGCCGCGACCGTGATAGCGGTTCCCTATGACGTGGAGAGGCTGTTGCACGTCACCGGCCGGCTGGCGTTGTGGGCCGAGGCGGCGGGAAGCGAGCGGTCCGTGGACGCGTGGTTGCGCAACGAGGTGATCGACGCGTTTGTTCTCTCGCGGGCCGGGGACATCGAAGCGTCGTCGGTACGGACGTACCGGACGTGGCTGCTGCGGGTGCGGGACGCTCTGGCCTGGAGCGAACGCGGTGAGGCGGCCCCGGCGCGGATGCATGCCGACGCCAGTCCCCACCAGCCCTATACCGAAGGCGAGTTGGAGGGCCTGCGGCACTGGGCCACTCATCTGCCCGGGCAGCAGAAGACCGACGCGCTCGCGCTGCTGGGTCTGGGCGCCGGTCTGGGGCTGACACCGAAGGAGGTGGCAGCCAGCCGGGGCCCGGATCTGCGGCGCCCGAGCGCGGACGGGCCGCTGCTGCACCAAGGGGTCGACCGCCTGGTCCCGCTCGTGGCCCGTGCGGCCTGGGACGCGGTACTGGGCGAGCTGGCCGACCTGGCGGGTGACGGCTACATGTTTCGGCCCAGGCGAACCGTCGAGTACTCCAAGAACCTGATCGGCTCCTGGTCCCTGATCCACCGGCCGCCCCAGGGCCTGCCGGAGTTGTCGGTGGGCCGCCTGCGGGCGACGTGGATCGTCGAGCTGATGCGGGCCCACATCGATCACCACCTGATCGCCCAAGCGGCCGGGCTCGCCTCCGCCGCGTCCCTGGCCCGCTGGCAACACCTGGTCCCTCCCATCGATGACGCCACTGCCGCACGACTCCTGCGCGGACCGGACAGGTGAGCCGGCCCCGGGCCTGGCGGAGTCCGGAGAAGATCAGGAAGTGCCGGCCGCGGCCGGTCACGGATGCACCGTTCGAGATCCCGGACTCGAAGGTCGGCCAGCTCGACGCTCTCCTGCACGGCTCTGGAGCGCTGGAGCTGATCGACACCGAGTTGGCGGGCCGCCCCGGTCCTGACGGGCTGCCGGTGCGGACGGTGCTGGTGGGGCTGCTGCTGTCTCTGCACTACCACCGCAGCGCGAGCCTCGCGGACGTCTGCCGCGTTCTCCTGGACGAGCTGCGGGCCCCTGCCCGGGGCTGGCTGGGGGTTCCGGACCCCGGCTCGCTCGACGATCACGGACGGCACGCGTTCACCCGGCGCATCTACAGGTCCTTCGACCGGCTGACCACTGCCCTGGACCCGTTCCGCTGTGACCGGCGCCGTCGGCTGCCCGCCGATGAGGCAGCGCTCGCTGTTGCGGCCTGGGAGGACACTGATGCCGAACGCATGCGCCGCCGGGCCGTGCTCCAAGAGATCAGCGACCGCCTGGTCCTGACCACGGTGCACCTCGCCCACCGGCGTGGCCTGTTCAAGGGCTGGCGGGGCGACATCGGCGTCGACACCACCCCGGTTCCCGCCTGGCACCACGAGCCCTGCAAACAGCGCGGTCTCGCCTCCGTCGAGATCACGGCTGGCTGGCACTACTGCGCAGGCTCCAGCGAAGGGGTCTTCGGACACTCGGCCACTCTCCTCGTTGCCGCGAGCCGCAGGCACCCAAGCGGCCACTCCCAGGCCGGGAAGCGCGTGAGCCGGCACCCGCAGCTCGTCCTCGGCCTGGTCCTGGACACCCCCGGCAAACGGATCGGGCCGAACACGGTCCACGCTCTCACCAAGCTGGTCCCTCTCGGGTTCCCCGCCGGGATCCTTGCCTCCGACCGGGCCTACACCGACCAGGTCTCCGAGCACTTCGCCCAGCCCGCCCGCCGCCTGGGCTACCAACTCGTCCTCGACTACAAGAAAGTGCACCGAGGCGTCCAGGGCACCCACCAAGGTGCCCTGCTCGTCGATGGTTCCCTCGCCTGCCCCGCCATGCCCACTGCCCTGGCCCAGGCCACCCTCGGCCTCGATGACGAAGCCGTACGCGGTATCGACGACAACACCCGGCTCCGCGAACAGATCGCCGCCCGCGAGCCGTACTTCCTCCGCCTCAAAGAATCCGCGGACAAACGGGGTGCGATCCGGCTCCAGTGCCCCGCCAGCGGACCCTCGCCCAGCGTGGCCTGCCCCCGCTTCAACCAGGTCCACCAGATCCCCGCACCACGGCCGGCCGTCGTCGACCTCACCAACCGGCGGGCCACCACCGCACACACCGCGGCCAAACCCACCATCCCGATCCCCCAAGTCGAACGCTTGCGGCCCCTGCCCACGAAGGAACTGCCGCGGATCTGCCAGAAACCCACGATCACCGTCCGCCCGGGCGACCTCGGCAAGCTCGACAAGTTCCGCCAGGACCGGCACTACCTCCACCCCACCTGGCAGGACGCCTACCAGCCCGAACGAGCGAATATCGAAGGCGCGAACGGGAGGCTCAAGAGCCACGGCATCAACATCGCCGACCCGAGCAAGCGGCTCGCTCACGGGCGCGTCGCGCAGACCGTGCTTCTCGCCTTGATGATCTGCAGCGCCAACCTGCAGATGCTCTTCAGCTGGACCCAGACCACCGGCACCACGGCCAACAGTGGCATCGTCGACGCGATCACGGAGCTTGAGGGAACTGCTCCGGCCTCTACCACCGCGAACGGGCTGCCCCCGCCCCAACCGCCAGTAACGGCCGACACGAGCAGGTGACACCCCAGCACCACACACCGGGCTCAGGCACGTCCAACAGCAGCCCTGGCACCCCTCACGCACCCGAACCACCCCGAAACCCAGGCCGATCCTCCGCCAGACAGCCGATCGAGGCCCCGACCGCATTCGGACATCACCTCGAACACACCCCACAAACGCCGAGATCCCGCCCAGCCTTTCGGCTGAACGGGATCTCGTGACAATCCTTGAGAGGACTCAAGAACAGTCGTGTTGTGGACCTGAGGGGATTCGAACCCCTGACCCCCTCGATGCGAACGAGGTGCGCTACCGGACTGCGCCACAGGCCCTTGCAACGAGTGAAACCTTAGCACCCGGATGGGAGTGCTTGGAAATCCGGTCCTCGCTGGTCAGCGAGAGCGGGGTCATTCGTTGGCGGCGCGGGGGCGGTCCTCGTCCGCGTACTGGTCGAACAGCGGGGTGCGGCGGCGACTTGGGCCGGTGCGCTGCCTCGGGGGCGGGTCGGCGGCGGGCGGGGCCGGGGTGGGGTCGGCGGTCGAGGAGCGGGCCGAGGACCACGTGTCGGGGGCGCCCAGGTCGATGCTGCCGGTGGCACGCGGGGCGACCGGCGCGGTGACGTACGTGGGCAGCGGGACCGGCACCGGCTCCCAGCTGGCGCCGCGTTCGGGGCCGCGCTCGCGCTGCTGGTCGACCCACTCCTGGTGGTCGGTCTGCTCGACCAGGGCGCGCCGGCCGGCCTCCTGCGGGGAGAGGGCCGGGGCGGGCACGGGCTCGGGCACGGGGGCCGGGTGGTGGGACTCCGCTTCGTCGTCGGCCTCGGTGCCCGGCGCCGTGGCCCGGGCGCGCGGCCGGCTCTCGCGCAGCCGCTGGGCCGCGGCCTCGGCGCGGCGCCGGTCCATGGTGAAGGCGAAGCGCCGCCGCTCCTGGATCCGCAGATGCACGATGTACGCGCTCAGCAGGGCGGCCGGGACGGCCGGCGCCCACAGGAATTCGAGTCCGCCGACACCCGCGACGACCGCGCCCAGCGTGAAGGCGAGGAAGAGGACGACGGTGGTACGACGACGCCGGGCGAGCACCGCGCTGCGCTGGGCGCGCCGGGCCCGCTCCGCCGAGGCGAGGTTCGCGGGGCGCTCGCGCCGCGGCTCCGGGGATTCCGGCCGCTCGTGCCGCTCCTGCCGCGCGGGGTGGGCCGCACGGGCCGGGGGCACGGCGAATTCCCGGGCGCCGGTGGACTCCCCCGGGCTGGCGAGGAGTTCCGTCGGGGCGTCCGGAGGGGTCCCGGGTGTCGCCTCGGGCGCTGCCTCCTCGGTGGCCCGCTGGCTCAGCCCCTTGGCGTACCGGCGCTCCATGGCCGACCGTCCGGACAGCAGCCGGATGGCGGTGCTGAAGCGTTCCGTCGGACGGGCCTCGTTGAGCTCGTCCTGCCTGCGGAGCCACATCGGCACCAAGTAGGCGGCCCAGGCCCCGACGATGACTGCGTAAATGAGGCCGCTGCTGCTCACACACCACACCGTAGAGGGGCGGGCGCGCGGGGATACGCCAATTGAGCCGGTGTGTCGCACGATCTGGCTGATATCACCGGCTTTTTTTGTGATTTCTCGGATCGATCGACGGGGGAGAGGGATCGGATCGCGATCAAATTCGAACGTTTATTTCATTTCCCGGTGTTTCCCGTGTTCCCGTGATGCGACTGGCGGGCCCGCCGCCACCGGGCGAGGAGCCCGTCGGGGACCTCCTCCGCGGTGAGCGCGTACACCAGGTGGTCGCGCCATGCGCCGTCGATGTGGAGATAGCGCGGGCGCAGCCCTTCCTCGCGGAAACCGAGCTTTTCCACCACCCGGCGGCTCGGCGCGTTCTCGGGCCGGATGCACACCTCCATGCGGTGCAGCCCGACCGTGCGGAAGCAGTGGTCGGTGGCGAGGGCGACGGCTGTCGGCATCACGCCCCGGCCCGCCACCTCGCGGTCCACCCAGTACCCGACGTGGCCCGAGCACATCGAGCCCCAGGTGATCCCGGCGACCGTCAGCTGGCCCACCAGGCGGCCCTGGTACTCGATGACGAACGGCAGCATGCGGCCCGCGTTGGCCTCGGCGCGCAGATGGCGGACCATCTGACGGTAGGTGGGGCGCTGGGCGAAGGGCGCGCCGGCCGCGGGCGGCGGGATCGTCGCCTCCCAGGGCCGCAGCCAGTCGCGGTTGCGCCGGTTGACCTCGCGCCAGGCCCGTTGGTCGCGCAGCTTTATGGGGCGGAGGACCACATCGCCCTCCGCGAGCTCGACCGGCCAGGAAGGAACGTTCAGCTCGGGCTCCCCGCGGGTCTCTGGTGGTCGCCGCCGCGGATCTGGTCCACGGCGTGCCGCAGGATCCGCTCCAGGACGGCGAGCCCGTCGCGTACGCCGCCGGTGGAGCCCGGCAGGTTGACGATCAGGGTGCGGCCGCCGGCCACTCCGGCCAGGCCCCGCGAGAGGGCGGCGGTGGGGACCTTGGCCAGGCCCTCGGCGCGGATGGCCTCAGGGATGCCGGGCACGTCGTAGTCGATGACCCTGCGGGTGGCGTCGGGGGTGCGGTCGGTGGGCGAGACGCCGGTGCCGCCGGTCGTGACGATCACGTCGTACCCGGCGGCCGCGCCCGCGCGCAGCGCCTGCTCGACCGGGTCGCCGTCGGGCACCACCAGCGGGCCGTCCACCGCGAAGCCGATCGCGGCCAAGCCCTCGGCGAGCAGCGGGCCGCCGGTGTCCGCGTACACCCCGGCGGCCGCCCGGTTGGAGGCGGTGACGACGAGCGCTGCGTACGGAGCCCGAAGCGCCTCCCCGAGCTCTTCGCCGCCCGGGGGGAAGGGCACCGCGGCCTGCGGGCCGGGTCTCGCGGCGGGCTGAGGGGGCGTCATGCTCCGGCCGCCCCGGGCCGGTTCCAGTCGCCGGACTTGCCGCCGGTCTTCTCCTCGACCCGGATGTCGGTGATGACGGCGGCCTTGTCGACCGCCTTGACCATGTCGACGACGGTGAGGGCTGCCACCGACACGGCGGTCAGCGCCTCCATCTCGACGCCGGTGCGGTCGGTGGTCTTCACCGTCGCGAGGATCTCCACCGCGTCGTCGGCCACCGACAGGTCGAGCTTCACGCCCGAGACCGCGAGGGGGTGGCACAGCGGGATGAGGTCGGGGGTGCGCTTGGCGCCCATGATCCCGGCGATGCGGGCGGTGGCCAGGGCGTCGCCCTTGGGGACGCCCTCGCCGCGCAGGAGCTCCACGACACGCGGCGAGACGAGCACGCGGCCGCTCGCGCGGGCGGTGCGTGCGGTGACGTCCTTCTCCGAGACGTCGACCATGCGGGCCGCCCCCGCCTCGTCGATGTGCGTGAGCCTGCCTTGCGTCGTACTCATTCGGTGGCGCTCCCGGTACGGCTTCTGTGGGCAGACACCGTACCCCCACCGACCGGCACTCAGCCGAGCAGGACCACTTCCACCTCGCTGCCGGGCTCCGCCGACGTGGTGTCCTCGGGCAGCACGATCAGGCAGTCGGCCTGCGCGAGCGCCGCGATCAGATGCGATCCGGAGCCGCCGACCGGGCGGACGGTGCCCGCGTCGGCGTCGTAGGCGCCGCGCAGGAACTGGCGCCGGTCCGCGGGCGAGGACAGCGCCTTGTCGGCCTTCAGGACGGCGCGCGCGGTCGGCCGGTGCACGTCGTCGAGGCCCATCAGGGTGCGGATCGCGGGGCGCACGAACAGCTCGAAGGACACGTACGACGACACCGGGTTGCCGGGCAGGGCGAGCAGCGGGGTGTGGTCGGGGCCGATGGAGCCGAAGCCCTGGGGCTTGCCGGGCTGCATCTTCAGCTTGCGGAAGTCGATGCCGCTGCCGGGCTCGTCCTCGTCTCCCACGGGGGACAGCGCCTCCTTGACGACGTCGTACGCGCCGACGCTGACCCCGCCGGTGGTGACCAGGAGGTCGGCGCGGATCAGCTGGTCCTCGATGGTGTCGCGCAGGACGGCCGCGTCGTCGGTGACCGCGCCGACCCGGTAGGAGATGGCGCCCGCGTCCCGGGCGGCGGCCGCCAGCGCGAAGCTGTTGGAGTCGTAGATCTGGCCCTGACCCAACTCCTCGCCGGGCTGGACCAGTTCGCTTCCGGTGGAGAGCACGACCACGCGCGGGCGCGGCCGTACGGTGACGGTGCCGCGGCCGATGGCGGCGAGCAGGCCGATCTGGGGCGGGCCGAGCACGGTGCCCGCCGTCAGGGCGAGGTCGCCCACCTGGACGTCGCTGCCGCGCGCCCGGACGTGGGCGCGGGCCTCGGCCGACCGGTGCACCCGCACCTCGCCGCCGGCCCCTTCGGGCGCGTCTCCCGCCGGGCGCATGGTGGTGGCGGCTCCCTGGCCGGTGCCGCCGTCGGTCCACTCGACGGGGACGACGGCCTCGGCACCGGGCGGCAGCGGGGCGCCGGTCATGATCCGGGCGGCCTGGCCGGGGCCCACGGTGGGCAGTTCACCGCTGCCCGCCGCGACGTCGCCGATGACGGTGAGCACCGCGGGGAACTCCTCGCTGGCGCCCTCGACATCGGCGACCCGCACCGCGTACCCGTCCATCGAGCTGTTGTCGAAGGGCGGCAGGGCGACGGACACCGTGACGTCCTCGACCAGGACGCAGCCCTGGGCGTCCGGCAGTTGCAGCTCGATCGGTTCGAGCGGCCTGACCGCGGCGAGGATGTCGTCCAGGTGCTCGTCCACCGACCAGATCGTGTTGCTCACGGGTGCCTACATCTCCTCGGTGACGTACCGGCGAAGCCAGGCCTTGAAGTCCGGGCCCAGGTCTTCACGTTCGCACGCCAGTCTGACAATGGCTCGCAGATAGTCTCCGCGATCGCCGGTGTCATAGCGACGGCCCTTGAAGACGACGCCGTGCACGGGGCCGCCGATCGACTCGTCGGCGGCCATCTGCTGGAGGGCGTCGGTGAGCTGGATCTCGCCGCCGCGGCCCGGCCCGGTGCGGCGCAGCACGCCGAAGACGGCCGGGTCCAGGACGTAGCGGCCGATGACGGCGAGGTTGGACGGCGCCTCGGCCGCCTCGGGCTTCTCGACGAGCCCGGTGACCCGTACGACGTCGCTCTCGGCGGTGGTTTCGACGGCCGCGCAGCCATAGAGGTGGATCTGTTCGGGATCGACCTCCATGAGCGCGATCACGCTGCCGCCCTCGTGCTCCTGGATCTCCACCATCCGCGAAAGCAGCTGGTCGCGGGCGTCGATCAGGTCGTCGCCGAGGAGCACCGCGAAGGGCTGGCTGCCCACGTGCGGGGCCGCGCACAGCACCGCGTGGCCAAGACCGCGCGGGTCCCCCTGGCGTACGTAGTGGATGGTCGCCAGGTCGCTGGACTCCTGCACCTTGGCGAGCCGGTCCGCGTCGCCCTTGCGGGTCAGCGCCGACTCCAGCTCGTAGTTCCGGTCGAAGTGGTCCTCCAGAGGACGCTTGTTGCGGCCGGTCACCATCAGGACGTCCGACAGGCCCGCCGCCACCGCCTCCTCCACCACGTACTGAATGGCCGGCTTGTCCACCACCGGCAGCATTTCCTTCGGGGTGGCCTTGGTTGCCGGAAGGAACCGGGTACCGAGCCCGGCCGCGGGGATGACAGCCTTGGTGATCCGTGGGGGCGACTGAGTCATGCGGGGCACCCTATCCGCTGCGTATGTGCGGAAGATGATCCGTCGGTGAATTCGCTCTCTTACCCGCGCATTTGAGGGGATTGCAGAAACACCGTGAGTGATCACATGTCCGAAAAGGCCCTCTTGCGCCGCAGCCTTCTCGATGCCAGGAAGCAGCTGAGCGACGACGAACTGCTCACCGCCTCCCTGGCGCTGGCCGACCGGGCCCTGGCCCTGCCCGAACTCGCGGCGGCCACCACGGTGGCCGCGTACATCTCGGTGGGCCGCGAACCGGGCACCCGCGCCCTCGTCCACGCACTGTACGCCCGCGGCGTACGAGTGCTGCTTCCGGTGCTGCTCGCGGACAACGACCTGGACTGGGCGCCCTACGCCGGGCCCGAGCACCTCGTGCCGGCCGGGCGCGGGCTGCTCGAACCGGACGGCGAACGCCTCGGCCCGAACGCGGTGACGGCCGCGGACGCCGTGCTGCTGCCCGGCCTCGCCGTGGACGCGCGCGGGATGCGGCTCGGCCGGGGCGGCGGCTCCTACGACCGGGTCCTCGCCCGTATCGAGGCATCCGGTCACGCGCCCGCCCTGGTGGTGCTCCTCTACGCGAACGAGGTGGTCGCGCGGGTCCCGGAGGAACCGCACGACCACCCCGTGCAGGCTGTCGTCACCCCTCGCGGGGTGACGCGCTTCAGCGCCTGAAGGCCCGTATCGCGAGGCCCGTACTACGGCGTGAGCTTCAGCGTGTCCACGGTTGACCCGTCGACCGCCTTGCCGCTGAACGACCAGTCCAGGAGCTCGCCCTTGGCCCACTTCTCGGTCTGGTCCGAGTAGTGCGCGCTGTAGGCGTGGCCCGAGGCGCCGGTGAGGTTGATCCACTTGGACTTGTCGAAGTCCTTGAGGTTGACGACCATCCGCATCGAGGGGACCCAGGTGACGCCGTAGTCGCCGCTCGCCGCGTTCCAGCCGGTGGCGTTGACCGCGGCCTCGCCGCCGCCCAGGTTCCACGGGCCCCGGTTGAGGACCCACTGCAGGAAGCCCGGGCCCTCCTTGCCGAGGGTCTGGTTCTTCAGGATCATCTGGTGGAGCCGGCCCCAGCTCCAGGTCGTGGTGTCCTTGCCGAGCTTGGCGGTCAGCTCCCAGCGGGCGTCCTTCATGGCCCGGGCGAGCAGCTGGTCGCGGGTCGTGGTGGCTTTGTCCAGACGGGTCGCGGGCGACTGCCACCAGGTGTTGTTCTGGTCGTTGAAGATCTTCCGGACAACCTCGGACCAGCGGTCGCCGCCGTCGGGCTGCGTCGAGTCGCCCTCGCGCTCGCCGCACTCCTGGACCTTCTGGTTGGGGTCGTCGACCGGACCGGTGCCGGCCGGCGGAGTCACGTACAGGCACTCGCCCTTGGGGCGCAGCTCCTTGGGCAGCTTGTTGCCGAACGCCAGCTTCAGGACGTTGCGCCACACCGAGTTGAAGTAGGCGGCGGCCGCCGAGTCGTTCTCCTGGGTGTAGTCCCAGCCTTCGAGGAGCTTCTGCGCCTCGCGGACGGACGGGTCGGACACGTTGATCTTCAGCAGGGCGGGCGTCAGCAGCGCGGCGATCTCGCTGCTGTTGTCCATCTGCATCTTCTGCATGTCCTCGGTGGAGATCTTCCCGCCGCCCTTGGTCTTCGACTCGATGAGGTCGTTGATCCGCTGGCTGCGGGTGCCGTAGCCCCAGTCCTTGGTGATCAGGTACGGGTACTTCTTGTCGTCGATCACGGCCTGGTTGGCGGTGACGATGAAGCCGCGCTTGGGGTCGTACTCGTAGGGCAGCGCGTCGAAGGGGATGTAGCCCTTCCACGCGGTCTTCGACTCCCAGCCCGCGGCGGGCACGGTGCCGTCGACACCGGCCGCGCGGACCGGGATCTTCCCCGGCGCCTGGTAGCCGATGTGGCCCTTGGTGTCGGCGTAGATCAGGTTCTGGGAGGGGACCTCGAAGTCCTTGGCGGCGGCCCGGAAGGACTTGAAGTCGGTGGCGCGGTTCAGCGCGAACACCGCGTCCATGGACTTGCCGGGCTCAAGGGCCGTCCACTTCAGGGAGACCGCGTAGCCGGTGCCCCGGTCGGGGGCGGCGGAGTTGACGGGCGCCTTCTGGCCGACCTTCTCCAGCTCGTCGTCGCGGTCGGAGACCAGGGGGCCGTTGTTGGTCTCGCGGATCGTGATGGTCTTGCTGGCGCCGCCGGCCACCTTGATGACCTCCTCGCGCGTGGCGAGCGGCTTCTCCTGGTTGTCGTAGAGGTAGCTGGAGCCGTTGATCTTCTCCAGGTACAGGTCGGTCACATCGGCGCCGAGGTTGGTGAAGCCCCAGGAGACGTCCTGGTTGTGGCCGATGACCACGCCCGGCATGCCGGAGAAGGTGTAGCCCGCGACGTCGTAGCCGCACTTGCTGGAGACGGACCGGCAGTGCAGGCCCATCTGGTACCAGAGCGAGGGCATCATCGGCGCCAGGTGCGGGTCGTTGGCGAGCAGCGGCATGCCGGTCGTCGTGTACTTGCCGGACACCACCCAGGAGTTGGAGCCGATGCCGCTGCCGTTGGGGCCGAGCAGCGCCGGGATCTTGTCCAGGGTGTCGGAGAGCGACGACAGCTGGCTCTGCATGCCCTGGAGCGCGTCCTGGGCGGTCCCCGAGGTCCCGTCCGAGCTCGTCGCGGGGCGCTGGGGGTCGAACTTCCCGGTGGCCTTGTTGTACGAGCCCTCGTCGACGATGGGGCGGTGGGTGGCGGACGGGTACGCCGGGTACAGGTCGTTGATCTGCTTCGGGCTGAGCCTGCTGGTCATCAGGGACCGGTCGATCTCGTCCTGCATGTTGCCGCGCAGGTCCCAGGCCATCGCCTTGAGCCAGGCCACCGAGTCGACCGGCGACCAAGCCTCGGGCGTGTAGTCGTTGGTGAAGCCGAGGGCCGCGTACTCGACGGAGATGTCCTTGCCGTCCTTGCCCTTCAGATACGCGTTCACCCCGGCCGCGTACGCCTGGAGGTACTGCTTGGTGGCGGGCGACAGCTTGGTGTCGTACTCCTGCTGCGCGACCTTGCGCCAGCCCAGGGTGCGCAGGAAGGCGTCGGTGTCGACCTGGCCGCTGCCGAACATCTCCGAGAGCCGGCCCGACGTCATGTGGCGCCGGACGTCCATCTCATAGAACCGGTCCTGCGCCTGGACGTAGCCCTGCGCCATGAACAGGTCGGCGTCGCTGTCGGCGTAGATCTGCGGGACGCCGTAGTCGTCGCGCTTGACCTCGACCTGGCCGGCCAGGCCCGGGAGCTTGATGGTGCCGGTGGTCTGCGGGAACGAGGCGCGCACGGTACTCACCGACCAGTACGCGCCGTAGGCGACGCCCGCGACCAGCGCCAGCACCAGGACGAGGACGAACAGCCTCAGGCGGCGTCCCCTCTTCCTGCTCGTCTTGCCGGCCGTCGTACCGGCGGAAGGGGCGGTTGTGGTGGCGGGCATCGCTGTCCTTCGAGGGGCAGGGTGGTCCAGGAGTGCTGGGAGCAACCATAGGCGCAGCCGCTGACAGCCCCCGACGCGGTGTCTGGGTTCACGCACCGGGGCGCCACATACAGGAGCCCTCGCGTAAAGAAAGCGTCAAAGATTAGGTAAGGTAACGAAGTACCTTGAGTGACGGAACGTTTCACCAGGTGCGCCCCAGGAGTCCCCGGATGCGCACCGGTCACTTGGGGATGCACGATTTTCATGGGGTGCCTGGCGGCGCCTGAGGGGAAGGATCGGCCACTGACTGTCCACCAGCTCAACGAACTCCTGCTCATCTGCTCGCTCGTCCTGCTCATCGCCGTCGCTGCGGTGCGCATCTCCTCCCGCAGCGGGCTCCCCAGCCTGCTCCTGTATCTCGGCATCGGGATCGCGATCGGGCAGGACGGCATCTTCCACGTCAAGTTCAGCGATGCGGAACTGACGCAGGTGATCGGCTATGCCGCACTGGTGGTGATCCTGGCCGAGGGCGGTCTGGGCACCAAGTGGAAGGAGATCAGACCGGCGTTGCCGGCGGCCGTCGTGCTGTCGCTCGTCGGCGTCGCGGTGAGCGTGGGAGTCACGGCGGCGGGTGCGCACTACCTGGTGGGCCTGGAGTGGCGGCAGGCACTGATCATCGGCGCGGTGGTGTCGTCCACGGACGCCGCGGCCGTCTTCTCGGTCCTGCGCAAGGTGCCCCTGCCGTCGCGCGTCACCGGCGTCCTGGAGGCCGAGTCCGGCTTCAACGACGCCCCCGTGGTGATCCTGGTCGTCGCCTTCTCCACGCCCGGACCGGTCGACTCCTGGTACCTGCTGGTCGGGAAGATAGCCCTGGAGCTCGCGATAGGCGCCTCGATCGGGCTCGCGGTGGGCTGGCTCGGATCGTACGGACTGCGCCATGTGGCGCTGCCCGCCTCCGGCCTCTACCCGATCGCGGTGATGGCGATCGCCGTGACCGCCTACGCGGCCGGCGCCATGGCCCACGGCTCCGGCTTCCTCGCGGTCTACCTCGCCTCCATGGTGCTCGGCAACGCCAAGCTGCCCCACTGGCCCGCCACCCGCGGCTTCGCGGACGGGCTCGGCTGGATCGCCCAGATCGGCATGTTCGTCCTGCTCGGCCTGCTGGTCACCCCGCACAACCTGGGCGCCGACTTCTGGCCCGCCGTGATCATCGGCCTCGTTCTGACGATGGTGGCGCGGCCCCTGGAAGTGCTGCTCAGCCTGCTGCCGTTCAGGATGCCGTGGCAGGAGAAGGCCCTGATGTCGTGGGCGGGCCTGCGCGGCGCCGTGCCCATCATTCTCGCCACCATCCCCATGGTCTCGGGGATCGACGGCAGCGAGAAGGTCTTCAACATCGTCTTCATCCTGGTCGTCGTCTACACCCTGATCCAGGGTCCGACGCTGCCGTGGCTGGCCCGCAAGCTCCAGCTGTCCGACGCCGACGAGGCCGCCGACCTGGGCGTGGAGTCGGCTCCCCTGGAGCGGCTGCGCGGCCATCTGCTCTCCGTGGCGATCCCGCCGAAGTCGAAGATGCACGGCGTCGAGGTGCACGAGCTGAGGCTGCCGCCGGGCGCCGCCGTCACCCTGGTCGTACGCGACGGCAAGAGCTTCGTGCCGGGGCCGACCACCGTGCTGCGGCACGGCGACGAGCTCCTGGTGGTCGCCACCGATCCGGTACGGGACGCGGCCGAGAACCGGCTGCGGGCGGTCGGCCAGGGCGGCAAGCTCGCCGGCTGGCTGGGCACCGGAGGCGCAGCGAGCGAGCCTCCCAAGAAGGCGAAGCCCAGGCGAACGGCTCATTAAGCCGCGTGGCGCCCCGTTAAGCCGCATGTCGGCCGCATAAACACAGGCCGAAACTTGGCACTCCGTGCGGATTCGTAGGCACGGAGTGCCAAAGCTCTGTATCATGAAGGCACACCACTGATCGACCAACTCTGCCTGACGCAGAGCTGGCGCGACCGTATGGCGGTCGGGAGCCCCCGCAGTAGCCCCCGGCATCTACCGCAGTTCCGCGCAAGAGGACAGCTCTCGGCAACGCCCGCACCCACAGATCTGTGCATGGGGCGCGCTACCAGGCGGCAGAAAGGCAAGGGGCCGTGGCATCCACGGTCACTTCTGACAAGCGGCCCGGTTACGGGCAGCTTCTGCGCACACCTGGCGCACTGTCCTTCCTCCTGCCCGGCTTCGCCGCCCGGCAGCCCTTCGCGATGCTCACCATCGGCATCCTGCTGCTCGTCCAGCACACCACCGGCTCCTACGGGGGCGCGGGCGCGGTTGCGGCCTTCACCGGCGTCTCCATGGCGCTGTTCGCCCCGCAGAGCGGAAAGCTCGCGGACCGCTTCGGACAGCGCGCCGTCCTGGTGCCCGGCGTCCTGGTCCACGCGGCCTCCGTGTCCGCGCTGACCGCCCTCGCGCTGGCCGGTGCGCCCCTGTGGGCGCTGTTCATCGCGGCCGTGCCCACCGGCGCCTCGGTCCCGCAGGTCGGCCCCATGGTGCGGGCCCGCTGGGCCAACAAGCTCGACGGCTCGCCCCTGATGGCGACCGCCGCCGCCTTCGAGTCGGTGACCGACGAGTTCACCTTCGTCATCGGCCCGGTCCTGGCGACCGCCCTGTGCACCAGCGTGCACCCGGCCGCAGGCCTCATCGCCGAGGCGTCGCTGACCCTCGTCGGCGGCCTCCTGTTCGCGGCCCGGCGCGGCACCCAGCCGCCGGTACGCAGCGCCGCCGAGCACGAGGCGGCCGAGCACACCTCCGCGCTGTCCATCCCGGGCGTACGCGTCCTGGCGATGGCCTTCCTCGGCATCGGCGCGGTCTTCGGCGGCATGCAGGTTTCGCTGACCGCATTCGCGGAAGAGATCGGCAACCCGGGCATCAACGGCGTCCTCTACGGCATTTTCGCCGCCGGAAACATGCTGGCGGGCATCGCCTGCGGCGCCATCGCCTGGAAGTCCGCGCCCCGCACCCGGCTGATCGCCGGCTACGCGGCGCTCACCCTGGCGGCCTCCGGACTGTGGGCGGCGCACTCCGCGCTGCTGCTCGGCGGCCTCGGCCTGATCGTCGGCCTGTGCATCGCGCCGGCCCTGATCACCGGCTACACCCTGGTCGAGACGCTGGTCCCGGCGACCTCGCGCACCGAGGCGTTCACCTGGCTGACCGGCGCGGTCGCGCTGGGCCAGGCCGCCGCCGTCACGGTCGCCGGACGGCTGACCGACGCCCACGGTTCGACCGCCGGGTTCCTGGTGCCGATGGGGGGCACGGCGCTGGCCCTGGTCACGCTGCTCGCGCTCCGCTCCCGGCTCTCCCCGCGCCCGGCGGCACGTACCGTGGCGCGTGGCGTCGGTCACCGTGTCCCCGTCACGGTGGACTGATCCCGGGGAATACGTCACTATGGACCGTCGTTAGCACTCAATGAGTGAGAGTGCCAGGAGGAAGACAAGTGCCGACCTACCAGTACCAGTGCACCGAGTGCGGCGAGGGCCTCGAGGCGGTGCAGAAGTTCACCGATGACGCCCTGACCGTGTGCCCGAACTGCGACGGACGCCTGAAGAAGGTGTTCTCGGCGGTCGGCATCGTCTTCAAGGGCTCCGGCTTCTACCGCAACGACAGCCGTGGCGCGTCGTCGAGCAGTTCGCCCGCGTCCGCGTCGAAGACGTCGTCGGGCTCGTCCGGCTCGGACTCCAAGCCGGCCGCGTCGACGTCGAGCTCCGGCTCGTCCGCGTCGAGTTCCGGCACGGCCGCCTGACCCAGCCTCGTACAGAACCCCCGCCGTCTACGGCGGGGGTTCCGTCGTTTGCGCCCACGGTTAGTGTGACCGGCATGGTTAACGCAGAGATCGGCGTCATCGGCGGCTCGGGGTTCTACTCGTTCCTGGAGGACGTCACCGAGGTCCAGGTGGACACTCCCTACGGCTCCCCCAGCGACTCCCTCCTCCTCGGCGAGATCGCCGGCCGGAAGGTGGCCTTCCTGCCCCGCCACGGCCGCGGCCACCACCTGCCCCCGCACCGCATCAACTACCGCGCCAACCTGTGGGCGCTGCGTTCGCTCGGGGTACGCCAGGTGCTCGGGCCGTGCGCGGTGGGCGGCCTGCGCGAGGAGTACGGGCCGGGCACGCTGCTCGTACCGGACCAGCTGGTGGACCGTACGAAGGCGCGCACCCAGACCTTCTTCGACGGTCTTCCGCTGCCCGACGGCACGGTTCCAAACGTCGTGCACACCACGTTCGCCGACCCGTACTGCCCCAGCGGCCGCAAGGCGGCCCTGGGCGCGGCCGACGGGCGCGGCTGGCAGGCCGTGGACGGCGGCACCATGGTCGTCGTCGAGGGCCCCCGCTTCTCGACCCGCGCCGAATCGAAGTGGCATGCGTCGATGGGCTGGTCGGTGGTCGGCATGACCGGACACCCCGAGGCCTATCTCGCCCGCGAACTGGAGCTCTGCTACACCTCGTTGTCCCTGGTGACCGACCTGGACGCGGGCGCCGAGACCGGCGAGGGCGTCTCTCACGCGGAGGTCCTGCGGGTGTTCGGCGAGAACGTGGCGCGCCTGCGCGGGGTGCTCTTCGACGCGGTCGCGGCCCTTCCGGCAACCGAGGACCGCGACTGCCTGTGCATGCATGCGCATGACGGCTGGGACCTGGGGATCGAGCTGCCGTAAGCGGACGCGGCCCGGCGCCGGGCGGGCCGGGCCCGGGCTGCCGCTGAACGGGCTGCGGGTCTGCCGCTGAACGGGATGTGAGCCTGAACTCCCCTTTCGGGTGAGCGAGTTGTCCACAGGCGGGCGGCGGTCCACAGGCCCCGGCGGACTTCCGCGGGGCAGGGGATCGTGAGGAGCGTCCGAGCAGCACAGGCTCCTCACGATCGGCAGTGATCACCATGTCCGCAGGCTCCGTCACACCCGCCTCGCCCACCCCCCGCCCGCTCCCCCACCTGCCCCCCGTGCCCGCGCCCGAGCCCGGCGGGGTGCCGTTCTTCCCGCCGCTGCGGGTGCGCGGCACAAAGCACGGGCTGCGGCGCGCGATGCGCAGGCGACGGCGCGCCATGGCCGCCGGGCTGGCCGTCACGGCGGCGGCCCTCGCCGTCTCCAGCCCGCAGGCGGCCGAGCGTACGCATCCGCCCGCAGCCCCCGCGCCACGCGAGCGCGGGCCGGCGCGGCCGGCCGCGCTGGTGTCGGCGCCGGTACGGATCGCGGACGCCGAGACCGTACGGCTGCTGAAGCCCGGCGACCGGGTCGATGTGATCGCGTCCCCCAACTCACCCTCCACAGGCGGCGATCAGGCCCGTGTGGTGGCAACGGGCGCCCGGGTCACGGAAGTTCCGGGAGCACGCTCGACGTCCTCGGACGCCGGAGCGCTCGTCGTCCTCGCCGTGCCGCGCGAGGCTGCCAGGGCACTGGTCGGCGCGGGGACGACGTCCCGGCTGGCGGTGACGCTGTGCTGATTCGCACAGGAGAACGGTCAAGTCCCCCATTCGCATACATGGATTGGACAGCACGGTGCTGCCCTGTCCAAGGTGGCGCAGGAGTTTGCTCCGCCCCCTGCACATGCGAAGAAAGGCTCATTGGTGAGCGAGGAGAAGACAGGCGTGCTGGCCGGCTTCAAGGCCTTCCTGATGCGCGGGAATGTGATCGACCTGGCCGTCGCCGTGGTGATCGGCGCCGCGTTCACCAACGTCGTGAACTCGGTCGTGAAGGGTGTGATCAACCCGCTCGTCGGCGCCTTCGGCACCAAGGACCTGGAGAGCTACGCCTCCTGCCTGAAGGGCCCCTGCACTGCCGACTCGGGCATCCGGATCGCCTGGGGCGGAGTGCTCAGCGCCCTGCTGAGCTTCATCATCACCGCCGCCGTCGTGTACTTCCTGATGGTGCTGCCGATGGCCAAGTTCCTGGCCCGGCGAGCCCGGCAGGACAAGGCGAAGGAAGGGGTGCGCGAGACGATGGAGGTCAGCGAGCTGGAGGTCCTGAAGGAGATCCGCGACGTCCTGGTCGCCCAGCGCGGCCCCAGCGAGTCGTAGCGCCGCCGCGTACGGCTCAGATGTGGTGGGGTGGCTTCTCGTCGAGGAAGCGCGCCAGGTCGGCGGCGCTGCCCGCGGACGTGGGCCGCTCACCCCACCCGCGGTCCGTGTCGTCCGCGGACTGCTGGTCCAGCGGATCGTCGAAGACCAGCGTCGGCCTGGACTGCTCCTTGGGCGCTGATTCCCGGTCGCGCGGTCCGGGGGCGGGGGCGGTGCTCATAGGTCAAGGGTACGGCGGTCGGGGACGACGCACACGGGCCGGTCGGCGGCACTCGGGGCGCCGGTCCTGCGGACGGCGGCCCCAGCGGCCCTTCGGCCAGGTGCGTACGGGGCCCGGGCAGGGGCCCGGGCAGCGGTCTTCCGGTCGGCAAAGCCCCGATCCGGCAGCCTCCGCTCAGCGGTCCTTCGGGTCGAGGAGCCAGAGGCCGAGGACCACCAGGAAAGACAGACAGAGGAATCCCGCGCCCCACCAGGCGGTGCCGGTGTTGCCCCGCATCCACTCGTTGACCACCACGGTCAGGCCCCACAGCTGGCCGATGACCACGGTGATCGCCAGGGTGAGGCGGGCCGTCAGCTTCGAGGAGCGCTCCGGTTCCTGCTCGCTGCCGGCGCCCGGCCCCGGCCCGGTGTGCCGGATCCGGGGGTCGCCGTAGCCGCTGGTCGCGCGGATCTGCGGGTAGCGCTCGTGGACCGGCCGGTTGAGCCGGGGCCGTGCCGAGCCCGGGGTGTACGCGGGCCGCGGCGGGACCGCGAGGCCCTCGCCCGGGCCGGGCCCGCCATCGGGGGCCTGTCCGGGGGCGGCGTTGCCCTCGTTGCTCATGTCCGCTCGCTCCTCTCGGCCGGCTTCGCGTTCGCGGCGGGGCAGCCCATGCGGGCCGCCATGTCGGGCCGCCTGTCGGCGAACTGGCGGCACATGGCGTCCTTGACGCTCTCGCCGGAGCGCGCCGTGGCCACCGCCCAGACGCTGCCGTCGGCCTCCTCGACGAGGAGCACCTTGGGCAGCGGGCGCGGCGGCGGGCCGGCGGTGACCTCGCCGGTGCGGGCGTCGAAGACCCCTTCGTGACAAGGGCAGTACAGCTCGCCCTCCGCGCCGCGGTCCTCGCGCCACAACACCCCGCAGGCCAGGTGCGTACACACGGCGGAGTAGCCGACGAGGGTGCCGTCGGTCAGGCGTACGGCGACGGCACGGTCGTCCTCGCCGGGGAAGCGGAAGGCGACGGACTCGCCCGGGGGGAGCACGGCCGCGACGCGCTTGGCGGCGGGCGGGTCGTCGCTGTCGCCGTGCCGGTGCAGCACTCCCCCTGCAACGGCCACGCCGCCGACGGCGAGGCCGCCCGAGACGGTGGCGACGATACGGAGGTAGTCGCGGCGGGTGGTGAGGGAGCCGGCGGCGATGCGGTCGTGAAGGGCGGCCTGGGCGGGATCCGTGCCGGGGTCGGGGGCGGTCGGCGGCTGATCGGTGACGCTCACGGGCCCACCTTCTTCCCGTTGACCTCAACGATCGGGAGGCCGCCGGGCACCGGCCACTGGACCTTGTCGGCGGGCACGACCATGGCCACGCCGGTGGAGACGACGACGTCGCCGAACGTGAAGGAGTCGGCGACCTGGACGCCGGGGCGCTCCGCGCGGAGCTCCTCGACCGTCCCGTAGAACAGCGCGCCGGTCGGGCAGACCGTGGCGCACATGGGGGCAAGCCCGTACGCGGTGCGGTCGTAGCAGAGATTGCACTTCATCTGCAGCTTCGCCTGAAGGTCGATCTTCGGCACGCCGAAGGGGCAGGCGTTCACGCAGTTCGCGCAGCCGATGCAGCGGGTGGTGTCGGCCTGCTGCACGACACCGTCCGCGGTCACCAGGATCGCGTCGGCGGGACACACCTCGGCGCACGGGGCGACCGGGTCCTCGCAGTGCATACAGACGGTCGGAAGAGAGGCGACGGAATGACCCTCGTCGGGATAGTCGAGATGGATCATGGACTTGCCGCGGTGCGAGTCGCACTCGCGGCAGGCCGACACACAGGCCTGGCAGCCGATGCAGCGCCCCGGGTCGATGAAGATCGTTCTGCCCATCATGGCGGGCGTCAGCTCCTCTCCGCGGTGCCACGGCCCTGCGGAGACGTGGGCGGCAGGGGGTCGGTGCGCGAGACCTGCGTCGCCGGGTACGCCTCGTGGCCCGGTGCGGCCGGCGGCGCCGGCACCTCGTCGATCCGCTCGGCGGCCTCGATCCGGCAGGCGCACACCTTGTACTCGGGGATCTTGGAACGGGGGTCGAGGGCGTCGATGGTGAGCGCGTTCGCGGCCGTCGGAACGGGCCAGTGGTACGGGATGAACACCGTGTCGGGCCGGATCGCCTCGGTCACCAGCGCCGGGAAGACCTCGCTGCCGCGCCGGGTCACCACCCGCACCGGGTCGCCGTTGCGGAAGCCGTGCGACGGGTGGACCTCCACCCAGGGGCGCGGGGTCTGCTCGACGAGCGCGCCGAGCCGGCGGGTCTGGTTGCCGGACAGGAAGTGCGCCACCGTACGGCCCGTGGTCAGCGACATCGGATGCTCTTCGTCGTACGGATCCATCGGCGGATGCCACTCGACGGCCTGCATATGGACCCTGCCGTCCGGGTGGAAGGTCTTGCCGCCCTCGAACAGGCGGGGCGTGCCCGGATGGTCGGTGGAGGGGCAGGGCCAGGCGATACCGCCGGTCTCCTCCAGGCGCTCGTAGGTGATGCCGTAGTAGTCGTTGACCGTTCCGGCCGACGCGATGCGCAGCTCCTCGAACACCTCGCGGGAGCCCGGATAGGCGAACTTGTCGCCCACGCCCAGGCGCTGGGCGAGCTGGCACATCACCCAGGTGTCGGTGCGCACACCCCCGGGCGGCTCCTGCGCCTTGTTGTGCTTGACCACCCTGGCCTCGGCGTTGGCCATTACGCCCTCGTCCTCGGCCCAGGTGGTGACGGGGAAGACGACATGCGCGTTGGCCGCGGTCTCGGAAAGGAAGAAATCGAATTGAGCGTGGAACTCCAGAGAGTCGTAACCCGCCTTCACCGTCCCGTAGTTGGGAAGGGAGACGAACGGGTTGTTGCAGATGCCGATCAGGCCGCGGATCTCCTCGCGCTGCATCTGCCAGACCATTTCCATCATCGAGGTGCCCGCGGGCGGCAGTTCGGACTCCTCGATGCCCCAGATCTCACAGATCTGCCGCCGGTGCTCCGGATTCGAGATGGAACGCCCGCCGGGCAGCAGATCGGACTTCTGGCCGTGCTCCCGCCCGCCCTGCCCGTTGCCCTGGCCGGTGATGGTGCCGTAACCGGCGCCGGGCTTGCCGAGGTTGCCGGTGGCCGTACAGAGATTGATGACGGTCAGGCAGTTCTCGACACCCTGCGAATGATGCTCGATGCCCCGTGCGTGCCAGGCCATCGCCCGGTCGGCGCCCGCGAAGGCCCGGGCGACCTGGACGACCTGGGAGGCGGGAATCCCGCAGATGTCGGCGGCCACATCGGGCGTGACGGAGGCGACGGCCGCGCACACCTCGTCCCAGCCTGTGGTGTGCTCGGCGAGGAACTCCTTGTCGACGAGGTCCTCCTGGATGACGACGTTCAGTACGGCGTTGAAGAAGGCCGCGTCGGTGCCGGGCCGCAGGGCGACGTGGATGTCGGCGGTGCGCGCGATGGCCGTCTCGCGCGGATCGACCACGATCAGGCTCGCCCCTCGGTCCCGGGCGCCCCACAGGTACTGGGTCATGACGGGGAAGCACTCCCCCACATTGGACCCGGCGATCAGCAGGCAGTCGGTGAGGAGGATGTCGGAGAACGGGTTGCCCGCCCGGTCGATGCCGAAGGCGAGCTTGTTGGCGCCTGCGGCGGAGACCATGCACAGCCGGCCGTTGTAGTCGACGTGCCGCGTCTTGAGCGCGACCCGGCCGAACTTGCCGACCAGGTACGTCTTCTCGGAGAACAGGCTCGCCCCGCCGAGCAGCCCGAACGCGTCGTTGCCGTGGGCGGACTGGATGCGGCGGATCTCGGCGACCGTGAAGTCGAGCGCCTCCTCCCAGGAGACCTCGCGGAACGGCTCGTCGCGGGAGCGGCGCAGCAGCGGCGAGGTCAGCCGGTCGGGGTGGTTGACCTGCTGGTAGGCGTTGATGCCCTTGGGGCAGAGCCGCATCCGGTTGATGTCGTGGTTGCGGGGCTCGACCCCGAACACCTTGCCCGCCCGGTCGACCCGCAGATACATGCCGCACTGCACCCCGCAGAAGCAGCAGTGGGTGGGGACGAGGGTCTCGCCGTTCTGGTCGGCGTGCCACTGGTCGGCCGGGATGCCGCCCGCGTCCCGGAAGTTGCGGGTGCCGGGCGGCGCGATCGAAGGGTCGAGCGGAATGGGCCGGCTGCTCACTTGAAGCCCTTCTTGACGTGGCCGAGGTAGGCGGTGCCGCGCAGCACCCGCTTGCAGCGCGGGCAGTACTGGGCCCAGGCGTCGAAGTCGAGCTTCAGGTCACGCATGGTGCCCTGCAGGTTCTCGACGTACGGGGCGGTGTCGATGGGCTGACCGCAGCGCTTGCACGGGAAGACCTGCTCGTCCTGGCGGGCCGTGTACTTGAAGAGCTGCATGCCGACCGCGGCCGGCCGCTGCACGATGTGGAAGAACTTCCCGAACGGGATGTAGATGAGGGTGAAGACGACCGAGACCATGTGCAGGACCGCCAGGAACTGGTAGCCGCCGCCGTGCAGAAAGATCGACGAGAAGGTGAGCAGGAGCCCCGTCACGGAGATGACGATCAGCGCGATCAGCGGGACGAGGTCATAGGCGAAGCGCTGGCCGGTGATGGCGCCGCGGTCCTTCATCCGCCGCCACAGGAAGTACGAGGCGCCCGGGATCACCAGGACGGCGGCGATGTCCAGGCCGTGGAACATCAGCCAGCCGACAACGCTCAGCGAGTCGAACCCGAGGACCTTGAACCCCCAGATCCGCATCTCGTACCCCGGCCCCGAGCCGGACCTGGAGGTGAACGTGAACCAGCCCCAGGTCAGCGGGAACGTGATCGCGGCGGCCAGGATGCAGCCCCAGAAGATCAGCTGGTGGGCACCCCAGCGGGCGTGCGAGCGGGCGCCGAGGAACTTCTGGAAGCCGAGATAGGTGGCGATCATCTTCGGCAGGGCGGTGGGCGCCCTGCGGAAGTTGGCCGCCGAGAACAGGCTCCGCCAGCCCTGTTTGAACAGACGGCGGGCGCCCGGAGAGGAGATCCACACGGTGTAGCGGTAGGCGACGCCGAAGGCCAGGAAGACGGTGGCGACCGCGTACGGAAGGAGCGCGGAATCGAAGTCCTGGAGCAGCCGGCTGCCGAACACGATGGCCAGGACGAGCAGAACGGAGACGGCCGTACCGGCCAGCGTCGCGCGCATCGCGGCGGAACGCAGGGCGGGCGCGGGAGCGACGGCCGGCACCGGTGGCGGTGGCACGCCGGAAGAAGAGGCGTCCGGGGGTGCGACAGGGGGTGCGGGTGGCTCGGTCACTCCATCACGGTATGGACATACCGGTACTAACCACCTGTTTTAGCGATCAACGGGGTGAGTCCGCTCGGCCCTTTGCCGTGCCCGCCGCACCTGCTTCAGACCGCGTACAGCCCGTGCGCGGCGAAGGCCTCCCGGGCCGTCGCCACCTGGCCGGCGGTGGGTGACGGGGTGTCACGGAGGGTGAAGTTCATGCCGAGGGCCTGCCACTTGCCCTCGCCCAGCTTGTGGAACGGGAGGACGTCGACGCGGGACACATTGCCAAGGGAGGCGGCGAACGAGGCGACGCCGTCGATGTTGGCGGGGTCGTCGGTCAGCCCCGGGACCAGAACGAAGCGGACATGGACCTCCTTGCCGAGGTCCGCGAGACGACGGGCGAAATCCAGCGTCGGCTGCAACGGCCGGCCCGTGACCTTCTTGTACGTCTCACGGTCCCAGGACTTGATGTCGAGCAGCACCAGGTCCACATCGCGCAGCAGCGCGTCGGTGGCCCGGGCGCCGAGGAAACCGGAGGTGTCCAGGGCGGTGTGCAGACCCAGCTCGTGCTTGTAGCGGTGCAGCAGCTCACCGGCGAACACGGGCTGGAGCAGCGGCTCGCCGCCGCTCACGGTGGCACCGCCGCCCGCCGCGCGGATGAACGTCGTGTACTTCGCGGCCTCGGCGAGCACGTCATCCGCAGTGGTGCGCTTGCCGTTGCGCATCCGCCAGGTGTCGGGGTTGTGGCAGTACAGGCAGGTCAGCGGGCAGCCCGAGAGGAAGGTGACGAAGCGCGTGCCCGGACCGTCGACGCCGGTCGACAGGTCCCAGGAGTGCACCGAGCCGACGATCGGCCGGCGGGTGGCCGCCCCTGCGAGCGTGCTGGCGTCCTCGTCACCCCCGGCGCGGGCCGGCCGGCCGACGGGGAACTCGGGGCTGAGCAGAACGGCCATGGCAGGGACCTTCCTCAAACGGTGGGGTGGGGTGGGGCGCGGGGAGGGGGTGGGGTGGGTGGGCGAGGGGGGTGGGGGGGGAGGGGGACCCCCCACCCCCGCCCCCACCCCCGCCCCAGACCCTCACCCCTCAAAGCGCCCCATGGAACGTCCGGTTGATGACGTCAAGCTGCTGCTCGCGCGTGAGGCGAACGAAGTTCACCGCGTAACCCGAGACCCGGATGGTGAGCTGGGGGTAGTTCTCCGGGTGGCGCATGGCGTCTTCCAGGGTGGCCTTGTCGAGGACATTGACGTTCATGTGGAAGCCGTTGCTGGCGATGAAGCCGTCCAGGACGCCGGAGAGGTTGTCGATGCGCTCCTTGGGGGTGCGGCCCAGCGCGCCCGGCGTGATGGTGTTGGTCAGCGAGATGCCGTCCTCGGCGTCGTCGTAGGGCAGCTTGGCGACCGACAGCGCGGAGGCGATGTAGCCGTGTTCGTCGCGGCCGTTCATGGGGTTGGCGCCGGGTGCGAAGGGGGTGCCTGCGCGGCGGCCGTCGGGGGTGTTGCCGGTCTTCTTGCCGTAGACGACGTTGGAGGTGATGGTCAGCACCGACTGGGTGTGGACGGCGTCGCGGTAGGTGGGGTGCTTGCGCACCTTCTCCATGAAGTCGTGCACGATCCGGGTGGCCAGCGCGTCCGCGCGGTCGTCGTTGTTGCCGTAGGCGGGGTAGTCGCCCTCGATCTCGTAGTCGACGGCGAGGCCGGTCTCGTCGCGGACGACCTTGACCTTGGCGTGCTTGATGGCGGACAGCGAGTCGGCGGCGACCGAGAGGCCGGCGATGCCGCAGGCCATGGTGCGCAGGATCCGCTGGTCGTGGAGCGCCATCTCGATGCGCTCGTAGGCGTACTTGTCGTGCATGTAGTGGATGACGTTGAGGGCGTGGACGTACGTCTTGGCCAGCCAGTCCAGCATGGCGTCGTACTGCCGGGCCACGGTTTCGTAGTCGAGGTACTCGCCCTCGATGGGCGTGAAGCCCTCGACGACCAGCTTGCCGGTCTTCTCGTCGCGGCCGCCGTTGATCGCGTACAGCAGAGCCTTCGCCACATTCACCCGCGCACCGAAGAACTGCATCTGCTTACCGACGGCCATGGCGGAGACGCAGCAGGCGATGGCGGTGTCGTCGCCGTACTTGGGGCGCATCAGCTCATCGGACTCGAACTGGATGGCCGAGGTGTCGATGGCGACCTTGGAGGCGAAGTCCTTGAATCCGGCGGGGAGTTCGCGGTCCCAGAAGACGGTGAGGTTGGGCTCGGGGGCGGGGCCCAGGTTGTAGAGGGTCTGCAGGGCTCGGAAGGTGGTGCGGGAGACGAGGGGGCGGCCGTCCTCGCCGATGCCGGCCATGGACCAGGTGACCCAGGTGGGGTCGCCGGAGTACAGCTCGTTGTATTCGGGGGTGCGCAGGAAGCGGACGATGCGGAGCTTGATGACGAAGTCGTCGATGAATTCCTGGGCCTGTTCCTCGGTGATGAGGCGGGCTTCGATGTCGCGCTGGAGGTAGATGTCGAGGAAGTTGTCGATACGGCCGATCGACATGGCTGCCCCGTTCTGCTCCTTCACGGCGGCGAGGTAGGCGAAGTACAGCCACTGGACGGCTTCGCGGCCGGTCGTCGCCGGGGCGGAGATGTCGTAGCCGTACGACAGGGCCATGACCTTGAGTTCGTTCAGGGCCTTGATCTGCTCGGAGATCTCCTCGCGGTCGCGGATGACGGTCTCGGTGGCCCAGTCCTCGCCGAGGCGGGCCTTGTCTGCTTCCTTGGCGGCGATGAGGCGGTCGACGCCGTAGAGGGCGACGCGGCGGTAGTCGCCGATGATGCGGCCGCGTCCGTAGGCGTCGGGGAGGCCGGTGATGATGCCGGAGGAGCGGCAGGCGCGGATTTCGGGGGTGTAGGCGTCGAAGACGCCTTCGTTGTGGGTCTTGCGGAGGTGGGTGTAGACGTCGCGCACGTCGGGGTCGGCTTCGTAGCCGTAGGCGCCCAGGGCGCCTTCGACCATGCGCCAGCCGCCGTTGGGCATGATGGCGCGCTTGAGGGCGCCGTCGGTCTGGAGGCCGACGATGAGGTCCTTGTGGTTCTTGGCGTCGCCGTCGATGTAGCCGGGCTTGAAGGCGTCGATGCGGGACGGGGTCTTCACGTCCACGTCGTAGATGCCCTGCTCGATCTCCCGGGGGAACATCGACAGGAGCTTGTTCCATACGGCGGTGGTGCGCCGGGTGGGGCCGGTGAGGAAGTCGGCGTCGCCTTCGTAGGGCGTGTAGTTCTGCTGGACGAAGTCGCGGACGTCGATGGCGTCGCGCCAGAGTCCGCCCTTGAAGCCGTCCCAGGCTCCGCCGTTCTTCGTTGCCTCTGCAGGAGTCGCAGTCATGGCAGGCACCCTTCCGAATCACCGTTGACGTCGTACTTCGTGCCGTCGAGCCGAAGCTCTTCGACCGCTTCCCATTCCACTCCTTTTGATCGATCAAATGCGGCGGCATAGGTCACCAGATCCGGGCCGAAAGCCCTGTCCCGCCCCTCCCTCACCACTTGCCACCCACCCTGACCTGGGCGTTCATTCAGGACTTTGGCCCCTAGTTCACTTGTGAATCCATTCACAAGAATTTCGCGGTACGTACCGAAACATATAGATAACGGGGCCCGCACATTCCGTGCGAGCCCCGTTCAAGCGAAGGAATAAGACCTAGCTGGGCGCCTCCGCACCCTTCCGGGCGTAGAACCACCACGCCACCACGATGCAGCTGACGTAGAAGGCCACGAAGCCCCACATCGCGCTCGTCACCGCGAAGTTGGCGAACATCGCCGGGATGAAGAAGAAGCCGTAGGCGGCGACGGCGGAGGTGAAGCCGGTGACGGCGCCCGCCTCCATCTCGGCCTGCTTGAGCGCCCTGGCGTACTCGGGGGTGCCCTCGGTCAGGCCCTTCAGGTGCTGGTTGCGGAAGATCACCGAGATCTGCCGGAAGGTCGAGCCGTTGCCGATTCCGGAGAAGAGGAACGCGGCCAGGAAGCAGGCGAAGAAGCCGTAGAAGTTGCCCGAATCGCCGCCTGCCGGCAGGAAGTTAATGACGCCGACGATCGAGAGGGACATGCCGACGAAGGAGATGATGGTGACCTTCGCGCCGCCGAGCTTGTCGGCGATCCAGCCGCCGGCCCAGCGGGCCAGTGCGCCGAGCGCCGGGCCCATCCAGGCGTAGGTGGCCACCGAGTAGGCCGGGAAGGTCGTCTTGATCAGCAGCGGCAGGGCGGCGGCGAAGCCGATGAAGGAGCCGAAGGTGCCGACGTACAGCCAGGTCATCAGCCAGTTGTGCTTGCGCTTGAAGATGACCTTCTGGCGGCTGAAGGGGGTGGAGGCGACCTTCAGGTCGTTCTGGCCGAACCAGGCGATCAGCGCGAGCACGATCAGGACGGGGACCCACAGGAACGCGGCGTTCTGCAGGTAGACCGGGGTGCCGTCCTTCTTGTGCTGGGCGGTGCCGATCGCGATGGTCGAGAAGGTGATGACGATCGGGGTCAGGAGCTGGACGACGGAGACGCCGAGGTTGCCGAGGCCGCCGTTGATACCGGTGGCGTTGCCCTTCTCCTTCTTCGGGAAGAAGAAGCCGATGTTGGCGAGCGAGGAGGCGAAGTTGGCGCCGCCGATGCCGCACAGCGCCGCAATGATCACCATGACGCCGTACGGGGTGGAGGTGTCCTGGATGGCGATGCCGAGCCAGATCAGCGGCACGATCAGCACGACCGTCGACAGCGCGGTGAAGCGGCGCTGGCCGATCCTCGGGCCGAGGAAGGTGTAGAGGATGCGGGCCGTGCCGCCGGTCAGGCCGGGGATGGCGGTGAGCCAGAACAGCTGCGAGGTGGAGAAGGAGAAGCCGACGTCCTTGAGGTTCGTCGCGGTGACGGACCACACCTGCCACACCACGAAGGCGACGAGCAGGGCGGGGACGGCGATCCACAGGTTCCGGTTGGCGACCTTCCGGCCGACCGAGCGCCAGAAGACCTCGTTCTCCGGCTCCCATTCGGCGATGGTGCGGCCGGGCCGGTAGTTCTCCGGGTCGTACGTGGCTGTGGCGTCGGGGCCGGCGTCTTGCCGGGTGGACGGCTGGAGCGCGGAACTCATGGTGCTTCCCAGGGGGTTGAGACGAGTCCTGACATATCCACGGTGCGCCTGAGGCCGGGGTGGGGGTGAGAGGCGAATGCCATGAGTGCGGGCGGCCCTAGGTCCCCGAGGGGGCTGCCGTACGGCCCCCAGGGACAAAGGCCGCCCGGGTTCTAGAACGTTCTAGAACCGGGTGACGGGCACGTCCGTGAGGTCGACGACGGGGAGGGAGACGTCCGGGTCGTCGAGGCACTGGCCGGTGCGCAGGTCGAAGTCCTGCTTGTGCATGGGCGAGGTGACGACGGGGATGCCGTCGCGGCTGCCCATGATGCCGCCCGCGATGACGTCGGCGCCGGAGAACGGGTCGCGGTTGGACACCGCGTACACCTGACCCGTACGGGACTTGAACAGGGCGGCCTCGGTGCCGTCGGGGAGCCGGGCGGGGCGGCCTCGGCCGGGTTCCAGGTCGTCGACGGCGCCGAAGTCGACGCGGCCGAAGCGGTCGAGGGCGGCGGGGTCGGCGAGGACGGCCTGCCATTCGTCCTGGTAGGCGGCGACGTGGCGGTCCATCTGGGCTTCGAGCTCGGCGCAGATGCCGAGGGAGTCGGCGAGCAGGACGTCCTTGAGGTGGTCGAGTCCGCCGTCGATGCGCTCGATCCAGGCGGCGGTGCGCTCCAGGCGTTCGGCGGTGCGCACGTAGTACATGAGGAACCGGTCGACGGTCTTGAAGAGCTCGGGGGTGGACAGGTCCGAGGCGAGGAGGTCCGCGTGACGCGGCTGGGCGCCTCCGTTGCCGCAGACGTACAGGTTCCAGCCGCCGGCGGTGGCGATGACGCCGATGTCCTTGCCGCGTGCCTCGGCGCATTCGCGCAGGCAGCCGGAGACGCCGCCCTTGAACTTGTGCGGGGTGCGCAGCCCCCTGTAACGCTGTTCCAGGTCGATGGCGAGCTGGATGGAGTCGCCCTGCCCGAAGCGGCAGAACCGGGCGCCCACACAGGACTTGACGGCGCGCAGCGACTTTCCGTACGCCTGCCCCGACTCGAAGCCGGCTGTGCCCAGGCGCCGCCAGATGTCGGGGAGCTGGTCGGCGCGGGCGCCGAAGAGGCCGATGCGCTGGGCACCGGTGATCTTGGTGTAGAGGTCGTAGTCGCGGGCGACCTCGCCGAGCACGATGACCTGTTCGGGGGTGACCTCGCCGCCGGGGACGCGCGGGATGACGGAGTACGTGCCGTCTTTCTGGAGGTTGGCGAGGAAGAGGTCGTTGGAGTCCTGGAGGGTGGCCTGCTCCCCGTCGAGGACGTGCCCGAGGCCGAGTTCGGGCGCAAGCGTGCCCAGCACATTCCCGACAACGGGCTTGCAGACAGCACACCCTTCCCCGCCCACGCCATGACGCTCCATCAACTCACTGAAGGAGCGGATCTGTTGGTTCTTGACGACGGCGTAGATCTCGGACCGGGAGAGCTCGAAGTGCTCGCAGAGTCCGCGTGCCTTGGCGTGGCCGGCGGCGGCCAGCTCGGTGTCGAGGACGGCCTGGAGGGACCCGATGCAGCCGCCGCAGCCGGTGCCGGCCTTGGTGCACCGCTTGATGCCGCCGATGTCGCTGAGCCCGTGCTCGGCAATCGCGCCGCGCACGTCTCCCTTGGTGACGTTGTGGCAGGAGCAGACGACGGCGTCGTCGGGCAGGGCGTCGGCTCCGGGCGCCTCGCCGCCGCTGGGGGCGATGAACACCTCCGCTGGGGCCGGGAGTTGGCGTCCGGTGTGCGGCTTGAGCGAGCCGTACGCGTCGGCGTCGCCGACCAGGATGCCGCCGAGGAGCCGCCCGTCGGGCCCGAGGAGGAGCTTCTTGTAGACGCCCTCGCGTCCGTCGGAGAAGAGCACCTCGACGGCGCCGGTCTCCGAGGTGGCGAAGGGGTCGCCGAAGGAGGCGACGTCGGCGCCCATCAGCTTGAGCTTGGTGGAGGTGTCAGCGCCGGTGAAGGTGAGGACACCCTCGCCCGCGAGGCGCTCGGCGACGGTCTCGGCCATCTGGTAGCCGGGCGCGACCAGGCCGTAGACCCTCCCGTCGACGCTCTGGGCGCATTCGCCGATGGCGTAGATGTACGGGTCGGTGGTGCGGCAGTACGCGTCGACGACGACGCCGCCCCGGTCGCCGACGGCGAGCCCGCACGCGCGGGCGAGCCGGTCGCGCGGCCGCACCCCGGCGGAGAACACGACGACATCGGCGCCGATGTGGCGCCCGTCGCTGAGCCGCAGCTCGCGCACCCGCCCGGCGTCGTCCAGCTCGACCTCGTGTGCGCCGACGCCGGTGTGCACGGCGACGCCCATGGACTCGATGGTGGTGCGCAGGGCTGCCGCGCCCCCGTCGTCGACCTGGAGCGGCATGAGGCGGGGCGCGAACTCGACGACGTGCGTCTGGAGCCCGAGGGTGCGCAGCGCACCGGCCGCCTCCAGACCGAGCAGCCCGCCGCCGATGACGACACCGGTGCGGGCGCCGTCGCGTACGTACTGGGTGAGCTGCTCGACGTCGTAGAGGGTGCGGTAGGTGAAGCAGCCGGTGGCGTCGGCGCCGGGGATGGGCGGCACGAAGGGGTAGGAGCCGGTGGCGAGCACGAGCGTGTCGTACGGGACGACCGCGCCGGAGGTGGTGGTGACGGTGCGGGCGGCGGGGTCGACGACTTCGGCGGGATCGCCGAGCCGCAGGTCGATGCCGTGCCGCCGCATGAACTCCCCATCAGTCAGGACGAGTTGCTCGGGCGTGGCCCCCGTGAAGGCGGACGACAGGTGTACGCGGTCGTATGCGGGGACGTCTTCCTCGGCGAGTACGGTGACGTGCCAGCCGGGGGCGCCGGGCGCCGCCAGGGCCCCACGCTCGGCGAGCGCCTCCAGGAGGCGGTGGCCGACCATGCCGTGGCCGATCAGCACGAGGTTCTGCGTCGCGGGGTGCGGCATGGCTTCGCTCCGGGGGGCTGGGGGTCTACCCCGTCGACGGGGGTCTACCCCCTCGACGCTAGACCGCCCGAGCCCGCCCCGGCCGCCGAAAAAGCCCTCCCCACCAGGGCCTTGCGGCCTCCTGGACAGGGCACTTGGACCCGCTTCGGGAGGCTACGTCGGCGGGTTGAGCTTGCGGAAGTAGGTCCAGCTGGTTTCGTTCGGCTCGCTCCACTTCTCGGGGGCCTGGGCGAACTCGGGATGGCGGTCGGCTATGTAGGCGCGCGTGCGCTCGGGAACCTCGGCGTACGAGCCGAGCTTGCGGCCCCGGCAGTGGAAGGTGAGCCCGCCGGGCCGCTGGCCCCGGGCCATCCAGGGGAGCCACGGGGACATCCGGGTCCACGACATGGTGGCCGGGACGCTGGGCGCGGGGCCTGCCAGGTCGGCACGGTCGGCGAAGAACTGGAAGAGTTCCAGCGCCTTGTACGTGTCACCGGCCGAGTGGCGGGGGTACTGGGCCACCGGCAGCGGCGACGGATAGGCGAGCGGGATCTCCAGACTGAAGCAGACCTGTCCGCCGAGCTCGGTCGTCGGGATCGGGAAGGGCCGCCACTTCTGGTTCGCCGGGTCGTTCCAGACGTGCACCACGGGCAGGTCCTGCCAGGTTTCCAGAATCTCACGGGTGCCGGGGTCGAGGTAGAACGCGGCTTCCCGGGTGAGCAGTTGATAGGCGTCCGGCCCGGCCTCTTCGTCCTGGACGAGCCGGGCGACGTTGAGCCCCTCGAAGCCGAAGAGGCGCTGGTAGGGCTCGTCGGGGGCCCAGGAGTACACGTCTCCGGACCACCAGTAGGTGACCTCCTCGCCGTCGAGCGAGGCACGGGTGCGGGCGAAGTCGCGGAGCAGTTCTGCGGGTGTCGGTGTCGTCATACGCACCACTGTGCGCGGCCGTCGCCCCGGCCGCGAGGGAAACACCCCGCGCGGGGCGAGGGCGGCCGGAAACAGCCCTTCCCGGGCCGCCGCCCGAGGGCAGGAAGCCCCGCGGCTGCGAAGGGGCGGGGCTTCAGCTCGTACGGGCCACTACGCGTCGACGCGCTTGGCGAACTCTACGAGTCCGGCGAAGGCCTGCGGCGCGAGTAGGAGGGTGGGTCCGTGGGGGTTCTTGCTGTCACGGACGGCCACGCTGTGCGAGGCGGTGAGGTCGGTGGCGACCTCGATGCAGTTGCCGCCGTTGTCGCTGTACGAAGACTTGATCCAGGCGCACACCTCGATGCAATCGCCGCCGTTGTTGCTGTAACTGGACTTGAACCAGCGGAGGTTGGGTTCGGCTGTCACGGAGTGCCCCTTCCTGCCTGCCCGATCACGGGTACAGATACCGCTACGCGTCGGCACGCTTGGCGAACTCCACGAGCCCGGTGAACGCGGCCGCCGTGAGTATGAGTGCGGGGCCGTTGGGGTTCTTGCTGTCGCGGACGGCCACACTGTGCGAGTCGGCGAGGCTGGTGGCGACCTCGATGCAGTCGCCGCCGTTGTTGCTGTACGAAGACTTGGTCCAGGCGCACACCTCGATGCAGTTGCCGCCATTGTTGCTGTACGAAGACTTGGTCCAGTGGAGGGAGTCGGTCGTGGTCACGGGTTGCCCTTTCGCGCCTCGTTGATCAGGTCCACCGACGCCGCCTGCGGCAGCGCTTCGGCCTGTAGCTGATGGTAGGCCGCCAGCAGGGGAAGCACGGTGGCCGTGTCCCGGTCGAAGTGGCCCCGCATCTGGGACTCCGCGTACGCGGTCACGGACAGGTCCGCCAACGTCAGCAAGTTCACCGGGAGATCGAACGGGCGGCGTTCCCCCATGCTGTACGGGGCGATCTGGAGCACGGTGTTCGGCAGCGCGGCGAACTCCACCAGCCGGTCGAGCTGGGCGTCCATGACCTCGGGGCCACCGATCGGCCTGCGGATGCAGCTCTCGTCCATCACCACCAGCATCGAGGGCGGGCGTGTCCGCACCAGCGCCTCTTGTCGCCTCGCGAGGAACGAGACGCGTTCATCGGCCTGTTCGGGTGTGATGGTGCCCCGCCGCACGGCGCTGTAGGCCAGCACCCGCGCGTACTCCGCGGTCTGGAGAAGCCCGGGCACGATCCCGATTTCGTACAGCCGGATCTCCACCGCCCGGCCCTCCAGCTCTACGTACTGCGGGAACCCCTCCAGCAGGCCGCCGTGCTTGATCTCGCGGTATTGCAGCTCAAACGCTTCGGCCGTGCCCTCTGTGCCGAGCGCCCTGTCCGCGCTGCGCGAGAAGCGGAGGGTTGGAGGCTTGCGCCCAGTTTCAACTGCCGAGATGTGCACGCTGGAATAGTCCGTGCGCTCGGCAAGGTCCTCCTGAGTCCAGCCACGCGCCTCCCGCAAACTGCGTAGGCGCGCCCCGTAAGCCGCCTGAGGAGACGCGTCCGGATTCAAGTCCTTGCGATTCAAAGGCAGTTCACCAACCCTTCGTTCCATTCGGACAGGTTGAATGCTGCCCAAGTGTGGCCCACGCCGAACACTCCTGGTAGCGCTTTCGCTACAGAGAGGAGGGATCCGTGTCACTCGATGCGAGAGGCGGCTTCTGGCGACTCGCCCCGGACTGGGTCTCACGGGGCCCGTACGCACCACCCACCCCTGACGTACTCAGGGCAGCACTGACCGGACTGCAAGGACTGCAAAGGCGGTTGGAACCCATGACTTCTCCAGCGCGGCACGCGCCTCGGCTCGAATCCGTACCTCACCCCGGCTGCGGCACCTGTTCGGCCGCCAGTACCGCTCGCGCGCACGCGCACATGGCGGGCAACACCGCAGACGTGACCCAAGCCACCGACACCATCCGGCAGCACCCCCATAAGCGCGACGACGAGTGCTGAGCGCGGCCCGCGCTCGGGAGGGAGGGGCCAGCATGCTGAACCCAGCCGCATTGGACGTCGCGGACTTCACGAAACCACGGCCCGGCCGGGTCGACCCGAAAACCTGCCCCGTGTGCGCCCGGGTCAAGACGCTCGGGATCGAGGCCGCTGAAGTCGGCGACCCGGAGATGGTCGCCGATTGGGTACAACTCGCCTACGCACACGCGGAGTTGGGGCACCCTTGGGACCACCGCTGGCCGGGGCGAGCGATCAGGAACCCGCGATCGGCCGGGGTCCGCTCAGCCCCAGGTGCGGGAGCACAGGACCAGGCGGTAGCCGTCCGGGTCGGCGAGGGTGACGCCGTACTCGTCCCAGTACGGGTTGTGCGCGGGGACGCGGGTTCCGCCGGCCGCGACGAGGCGGTCGACCAGGGCGTCGTCCACGGGGGTGCCGAGGTAGACCACGAAGAGGTCGTCCACGGTCGGGGTCGGCTCCAGCGGGTGCTCGGGGTCGTTGGTCAGCTCGAAGTGCCAGGAGCCGCCGGACGGGCCGACCATCACGAGGTCGTGCTCGCCGGAGACGCGCTCGGTGGTGCGCCACAGGACGTCCAGGCCGAGGCCGTCGACATAGAAGTGCTCGGCGGCGACGAGGTCCCGCGAGGGCCGGGCCACCCGGACGTGGGTCGCGGCATCGATCATGCGGACGCCTCCAGGGCGGCGCGCCAGGCGGGGCTGTCGCAGTAGTGGTTGTCGAACCGCTCGGCGGACTCGGCGATCTCCTTCGGGTCGGCCTCGCCGCGCATGACCCGGCCGAGCAGGCGCAGATAGTCGAAGCGGCCCATGCCCGGGGTGAACACGAACAGGACGTCGGCCTCGCAGCCGGGCGCGGCGGCGAAGGCGTGCGGGGTGTGCGGCGGCACGGCCAGGAAGTCGCCGGCCTCCAGGACGGTGACCTCCTCGCCCACCAGCACCTGGAGGGACCCGCTGATCACGAAGAACAGCTCGCTCGCCTTGGTGTGGAAGTGGGCGGGCGCCCCCACGGCCCCCTTGGCGAAGGTGGACCGGTAGGTGGTGAAGCCGTCGGCCGTACGGTCCGAGTCGGCGAGCAGCGTCATGACGCTGCTGGGGTCCGCACAGGTCTCGGCGTCGCCGCGGCGGGTGAGCACGGGCTGGAACGGCGGGGTGGTCCGGGCGGCCTGGGAGGTCGTTTCCTGGGTCATGCCCCGACTTTACGATCTTGAACGGCTCTATGAACAGGCCAATTTGGCGCGTTTGAGGTGGGCCAATCTGGAGGTGCGGCCTCCGTTCCTTGAGGGGTGGCACTGCGGCACCTCCTGGGCTGTGCCCCGACTCCCCTGACCCTTCGGCGTGCGGGCCGTGGGTGGTTCTTTGCGCAGTTCCCCGCGCCCCTGGCGGGGTTGGTGCTGGCCCGCACCGGGCATTTCAGCCCGTCCGGCGTTTGAGGACGAGCGCCCTTAAGGCGCGAACGGGGTCTGGGGCGGAGCCCCAGGAGCACTTTCACCCCCGGAGGGTCTAGGGAAGGGGCGGGGTGGGGAAAAGGTCCCCCCGGAACGGGACTTTGGCGGGGCCGCACCCGCCCCCCACCGCGTTAGCGTGAGGAACGCCGGGGTGCCACGACACCACCCCGGCGCCCACTCTCTCCCCCCCCGGACGGGAGGTCGTCGCGAACATGCTGGTCGTCGCCGTGCACGGCAGCCCCGCCCCCGAGGCAGCCACCACCATCGGCCGCCTCGTACGGGCACTGGCCGTACCCACCCTCGTAGGGCACCTGGACGGGCAGCGGCCGTCCCTCGCCGACGTCCTCGCCAGGAACCCCGGGGCCACCGTCGTGCCCCTCCTCCTCGGCGACGGCTACCACCGCCGCGTGGACATCCCCGCCATCGCCCGCCGCTTCCGCTGCACCGTCACCGACGGGCTCGCGGGAGAGCCGGACGTCGCCCGCGCCGTACACGTGCGGCTGCTCGCGGCAGGCGGCCCCGGGGACGCCATCGTCGTCGCGGGCGCCGGTTCGACCCGCCCGCACGGAAATGACGGAACCCGCGCCGTCGTACGGGAGTTGAGCGCCGCGCACCCCGACATCCCCGTACTCGACGCGTACTGCGGCGCCGCATCGCCGACCGTCCCCGAGCGCGTGGCCCAGCTGGAGAACGCGGGCCACCGGCGGATCACCATCGCCGCCCACCTCCTCGCCCCCGGCCGCTTCACCCGCGCCCTGGACGCGCTGGCCGCCGCGACCCCCGGCGTGCACGCCGTGTCCGCGCCGATCGCCGACCACCCGCTCCTCGCCCGCCTTGTGCTGAACCGGTACGAATCCATGCGGCCGGAAGTGTTGGCCGCCTAGCGCACCGGGCCGTCTGGTGTGCTGTGCGCATGCCACGCATGACCGCACGCAGCCGCCACGAGGCACACCGCGCCTCGACGCCGCTGGAGCTGTTCTTCGACCTCTGTTTCGTCGTCGCCGTCGCCCAGGCCGGCGCCCGCCTCGTCCACGCGCTCGCGGAGGGGCACGTGGGCACGGGGCTCGCGGGATACGCAGCCGTGTTCTTCGCGATCTGGTGGGCGTGGATGAACTTCACGTGGTTCGCCTCGGCGTACGACACCGACGACGCCCTGTACCGGGTCGTGACGCTCGTGCAGATCACCGGCGTGCTGATCCTGGCGGCGGGCGTGCCGCGCGCGTTCGACGACGGCGACTTCACGATCAGCGTCATCGGCTACATCGTGATGCGGCTCGCGCTGACCAGCCAGTGGCTGCGGGCCGCCGCGAGCAGCCGGGACCCGGCCGAACGCCAGGTGTGCCTGCGGTACGCGGCCGGGCTCGTGGTGTGCCAGCTCGGCTGGGTCGGCATGCTGTTCGTCCCGGACTCCGCCCGCACCTGGGTGTTCCCGCTGCTCGCCCTGGCCGAACTGTCCGTCCCCGTGCTCGCCGAACTCCGCCACACCACGAGCTGGCATCCGCACCACATTGCCGAGCGGTACGGCCTTTTCACGCTGATCGTGCTCGGCGAGACGGTGTCGGCGGCCACCATCGCCGTACAGGAGGCCCTCGACGAGCACGACGAGCTCGGCGATCTGCTGCCGCTCGCGGCGGGCGGGCTGCTCATCGTGTTCGCCGCGTGGTGGATCTACTTCGCGGTGCCCATCCACGACCACCTCACCTCCAACCGGCAGGCGTTCCTGTGGGGTTACGGGCATTACGTGGTGCTCGCGTCGGCGGCGGCGATCGGGGCGGGGATGGAGGTCGCGATCGAGCAGACCGTCGGCAAGGCACACATCTCGGCGATCGCGGCGGCCTCCGCGGTGACGGTGCCGGCGGCGTTGTTCATGCTGACGGTGTGGGGGCTGCACTCCCGCCACTTCAAGCGGGGCCCTGCGCAGCAACTTACCTTGCCTGTCTCGGCGTTGGTGATCCTCGGGTGTACGTTCGCGGGGCGGACGGGGGTGCCGCTGGCCGGGGCGGTGGCGGCGGTGACCGTCGCGGTCGGCTGGACGCTGAGCCACCGCCGGGCGGAGGCTTGACCCGGGGGCTTTCCCCCACCCCGCCCCTTCCCGCTGCGACACTCTGCGGCTCCGCCGCGTGGCCTCCGGGGGTGTGGATGCGCTGAACCGGACTCCTGGGGCTCCGCCCCAGACCCCGTTCGCGCCTGAAGGGCGCTCGTCCTCAAACGCCGGACGGGCTGAAGATGCCGGTCCTGGCCAGCATCGACCCTGCTAGGGGCGCGGGGAACTGCGCGACCAGCCACCCCCGACCCGCACTCACCACCCCACCCCCACCCCGTCAGCTGCCGCGGTGGCCCAACTGCCGTGGTAGGGAGGGGGCTATGAACAATTCCCTCACCGATGTGGCCGGGTTCCTCGTCGGGCACGCGGCCGTGCCCGGACCGAACGCACTGAGCGGCACGACCGTCGTGCTCGCCCCGCCCGGCGGCGCGGTCGCCGCCGTCGCCGTGCGCGGCGGCGGCCCTGGCACCCGGGAGACCGACGCGCTCGACCCGAAGAACGTCGTCGAGCGCATCGACGCCGTCGTGCTGACCGGCGGCAGCGCGTACGGGCTCGACGCGGCGGCCGGGGTGATGGCCTGGCTGGAGGAGCAGCGGCGCGGGGTGCGGGTGGGGCCCGAGCCGCACCAGGTGGTCCCGGTCGTGCCCGCGGCCTGCCTGTTCGACCTGGGGCGCGGCGGCGACTGGCGGGCCAGGCCCGACGCGGCGGTGGGCCGGGCGGCCGTCGAGGCGGCCGCGTCCGCCGGGAGCGAGGTGGCGGAAGGCAACGTGGGGGCCGGGACCGGCGCCGTGGTCGGCGGCCTCAAGGGCGGCGTCGGCACCGCGAGCGTCACCCTCGCCTCCGGGGCGACAGTGGCCGCCCTCGCCGTCGTCAACGCCGTCGGCTCCCCCGTCGACCCCCACAACGGCGCCTTGTACGGAGAGTACGGAGATGTTCCAGTTCCTCAACTCCCCTCCCCTGAACAGCACTTGGGCGCCCAGGCGCGGCTCGCCGCGGCCCGCACCGCGATGCCGCCGCTCAACACCACCCTCGCCGTCGTCGCCACCGACGCCCGGCTGACCCGGCCGCAGGCGCAGAAGCTCGCCGGGACCTCCCACGACGGGCTCGCCCGCGCCATTCGCCCCGTACACCTGATGCACGACGGGGACACGATCTTCGCCCTCGCCACCGGATCGCATGGTTCCGGCACAGTGGGCCCCCTCGGCCCCGAGGAGTTGAACCACGTCCTGGCCGCCGGGGCCGACGTCGTCGCGCGGGCGATCGTGCGGGGCGTGCGGGCCGCCCAGAGCATCGAGGGGCCCGGGGGGACTTTCCCCTCTTATGGGGATCTGTACGGGAGTTGAGCCTCCCGAGAGCCCCGATTGTGACCGCCGTCACTGTCGGGGCTCGCAACCATTGGGCCATTTGGGTTCTCTATGTCCGTACTGGATTCATTTCGCAGGACACCACGCAGACATGGAGCAGCCCGTGACACCGCCGGCGTCGGACAACGCAGCGCAGCCTCAGCAGTTCAGCAGCACCCCGCGCCCCGCGCGTCCGCTCGCCCGGCGTCGGGTCAGGATCGTCGCGGGGGCCACGGGCCTCCTGGTCGGCGCGCTCGCGCTGACCGCCTGCGGCGGCGACGCGAAGGCGAACGACGACGCCAAGGGCGGCAAGGGCGCGGACGCCTCGGCCGCCAAGGACGCCTCGACGCTGAAGATCACCATCTCGGCGAAGAACGGCTCCACCAACGCCTCCATCAACGACGTCTCGGTCAAGGCCGAGGGCGGCAAGCTGTCCGACGTGACGATGACCGAGGTGCAGGGCGGCAAGGCCGTGCCCGGCACGCTCGCCGCCGACGGGCTCTCCTGGAAGCCGACCGGAAAGGTCGAGCGCGGCACCCAGTACCGGATCACCGCCAACGGCAAGGACGACAAGGGCCGGGCCGCGACGGAGAACTCGCAGTTCTCCACCGTGTCGGCCAAGGACAGCTTCATCGCCAACTACACCCCTGACGACGGCTCCACGGTCGGCGTCGGCATGCCGGTGTCCTTCGACTTCAACAAGGAGATCACCAACAAGAAGGACGTCCTCTCGCACATCACGGTGACCAGCAGCAGCGGGCAGCAGGTCGTCGGGCACTGGTTCAACTCGCAGCGTCTGGACTTCCGGCCCGAGCAGTACTGGAAGGCCGGCTCCAAGGTCACCATGAAGATCGACCTGGACAAGGTCGAGGGAGCCAAGGGCGTCTACGGCGTGCAGTCGAAGGAAGTCACCTTCACCATCGGCCGCAACCAGGTCTCCACCGTCGACGTGAAGACGCAGGAGATGACCGTCCAGGAGGACGGCAAGACCATCAAGACGATTCCGGTGTCGACCGGAAGCTCCGAACACCCCACCTACAACGGGCAGATGGTGATCTCCGAGAAGTTCACGCAGACCCGCATGAACGGTGACAGCGTGGGCTTCGGCGGCGAGTACGACATCAAGGACGTGCCGCACGCGATGCGCCTGTCCACCTCGGGCACCTTCATCCACGGCAACTACTGGGGCGACCCTTCGGTGTTCGGCAACGAGGGCACCAGCCACGGCTGCGTCGGCATGAAGGACGTGAAGGGCGCCTCCGGCGACACTCCGGCCAAGTGGATGTTCGACCACAGCCTCATCGGTGACGTGGTCGTCGTGAAGGGCTCGCCCGACAAGACGATCGCCCCGGAGAACGGCCTGAACGGCTGGAACATGCCGTGGGCTCAGTGGACCGCGGACAGCGCCTCCTGACCAACTCACCTTCTCCGCAAGAGACTTGACCGGCCGGTAACCCTTTGACGGGGTGCCGGCCGGAAAAGTTTCGGCCATGCCCGCTGCGCAATCCGCCCTCAGGGGCTACGTTGAGCACCTTCTACGTGACCAACAGCGACGGCCAGGAGAAGCCTTGGTGCTCCATGTGCCCCACCCGCTCGACGGCGAGCGCGGCCCCGGTGACGACTCGGCCCAGGAACAGCTGGCCGCACTCCTGGGGCGGGCCCTGAACTCCTTCGACCTGCCGGACGAGCTCGTCGAGCGCCTCGCCCTGGCGATGGCGCACACCACTTCGCTGCACTCCTCGCTGCACACTTCGGCGGCGGGCCCCGGCGGCCACCGCCTGAGCCGCGAGACGTACCGGCACTGCTATCTGCTCCTGGACGGCACCACCGTCACCCTGTGGGAACTGGCCCACCACGACGGCCGCGAGTACGCGCACGAGGTGTACGCGGCCGAGGAGGACGCCCGTATCGCCGCCGCCCGGCTGCGCCGCAGGGCCCTTCCCCACGAGCCCCCTCACCCGGACGAAGAACTCGGCGCGCTGGAGGCCGAGTTGAGCGGATACGGGGGCGGCGCCAGCGGCCCGCTCCAGGACTTCGAGGACTGCTGGGAGGCCGGCTTCGGCCCCGACTCCCTCGCCGAGCGGGACGGTGCCGCGCCGCGCCCCCACCCGTACGCCCCGGACGACTCCGCCGACCATGCGCGCCGGCTCCTTCGCCGCGCCGAGAACCCGGACCGGCCGGGCGAGCGGACGGCGCTGAGGCTGCGGGCCGCGCACGCGCACCGGATCACCCAGGCCTTCGGCAGCCGCTGCCGCACGCCCGGCCGGGATGCCGCGTTCACGCTGTACGAGCACGCGTTCCTGCTGCTCGACGGCGGCGAGCTGAGCCTGTGGGAGGTCGAGCACACGGCGACTCCGGACGGCCGCCACATGTGCGAGGTGTACGCGACCGAACAGGCGGCCAGGGCCGCCATGGAGCGCCGCGCACACGTGAGTTGAGGGCCGCGCGGGCCCCCAGCTCACCTCGGGCCGTACGTTCCGGCCGTACGTTCAGGAACTGCGCGGATCGAGCTGGCGGATCAGGCCCGCGAAGGCGGCCCGCTCCGCCTCGGTGAGCGCCACCTTCTCCTGGGCGGGCGGCCCGGCCTGCCGGCCCACCGCGCGCAGGGTGCGCAGCGCATGCCACTCGGCCCGGTCGGCGCGCTCCCGGCGCAGTATGCGGACCAGGCCGACGACCCAGGCGACACTCGCCGCAGCGAGGACGGAGAGGCCTATCTGCTGAATGATCGTGATGTTCTGAGCCACGCGCCCCAGTAGACAACATGGGCCGGGACTTGTGGCAGGGAGATGCAGGGACTTTGGTCCTCAAGTGGTACATGTCACGCCATGACGGCCGAAGATGCCCGGCCCCGCGCCAGGGACCGGGCATATCGGGTCGAACCACTCAGGCGGCGACCGCCACCTTCTCCTCGTCGAGCGCCGGGACGGGGCTCTCGGGCTGCTGCTTGCGCAGTCCCTTGAGCAGGATGACCAGGCCGGCGCTGACCACCGTGCCCGCGGCGACGGCCAGGAGGTACAGGAAGGCGTTGCCGATCAGCGGCACCACGAAGATCCCGCCGTGCGGTGCCCGCAGGGTGCAGCCGAAGGCCATCGACAGGGCGCCGGTGACCGCGCCGCCCGCCATCGCGGAGGGGATGACCCGCAGCGGGTCGGCGGCGGCGAACGGGATCGCGCCCTCGGTGACGAACGACGCCCCGAGCACCCAGGCCGCCTTGCCGTTCTCGCGCTCGGCACGGGTGAACAGGCGGCCCCGTACGGTGGTGGCCAGGGCCATCGCCAGCGGCGGGACCATGCCCGCGGCCATCACGGCCGCCATCACCTTGAAGCTGCCGTCGCTCCCCTCGGCGAGCCCGCCGACCGCGAAGGTGTAGCTGACTTTGTTGAGCGGGCCGCCCAGGTCGAAGCACATCATCAGGCCCAGGATCACGCCGAGGACGATCACGTTGGCGCCGCCCAGGCCGTTGAGCCAACCGGTCAGCGCGGACTGGAGCTTGGAGATCGGTTCGCCTATGACCAGGAACATCAGGAAGCCGACGACCGCCGAGGAGATCAGCGGGATCACCACCACCGGCATGATGCCGCGTAGTGGTGCCGGGATCCTGGCTTTCTGGATCGCCATGACCACGGCGCCCGCGATCAGACCGGCCGCCAGGCCTCCGAGGAAGCCCGCCTTGATGTCGAGGGCGATCGCGCCGCCGACGAAGCCGGGCACCAGGCCCGGCCGGTCGGCCATTCCGTACGCGATGTAGCCGGCCAGGACCGGGACGAGGAACTTGAAGGCGACGCCGCCGACCTGGAAGAGCAGCGCGGCCCAGCTGCCGCTGTCGGTCCACAGGAAGTGGTCCGTGACCAAGGGCGCGTCGCTGACCTTGTAGCCGCCGATGGCGAAGCCGAGCGCGATGAGCAGGCCGCCCGCCGCGACGAACGGCACCATGTAGCTGACGCCCGACATCAGCCACTTGCGCAGCTTGGTGCCGTAGCCCTCGCCCGGCTCGCCCGCCGCCTCCACCGGGGACGGCTTGGCGCCCGCCTCGGTGATCTCGCCGCGGGCCGCCTTGTCGCGGACTTCCGCGATCAGTTCGCCGGGGCGGTTGACGCCCGCCTTCACGCCGACGTCCACGGTGGGCTTCCCGGCGAAGCGCTCCTTGTCCCGTACGGGCACGTCGTGCGCGAAGATCACGCCGTCGGCGGCTTCGATGACGGCCGGGTCGAGGCGGGTGAACCCGGACGAGCCCTGCGTCTCGACGGCGATCTCGACGCCCTCGGCCCGCCCGGCCCGCTCCAGGGACTCCGCCGCCATGTAGGTGTGGGCGATGCCGGTGGGGCAGGAGGTGACGGCCACGATCCGGAAGGGCTCGGTTTCGTGCGGCTGGGACTCGGGCTCCGGGACCTGTTCGGCCTGCGGCTCGGGCGCCGCCTCCTCGCCGCCGATCAGCGCCGCCGCCTCCCCCGCCGTCGTCGCCGCCCGCAGCGCCGCCGTGAACCCGTCGTCCATCAGCTGGCGGGCCAGGGAGGACAGGATCGAGAGGTGGGCGTCGTCCGCGCCCGCCGGGGCCGCGATGAGGAAGATCAGGTCGGCCGGGCCGTCCGGCGCGCCGAAGTCGATCCCGGCGGCGCTGCGCCCGAAGGCGAGGGTCGGCTCGGTGACGTGGGCGCTGCGGCAGTGCGGGATGCCGATGCCGCCGTCGAGGCCGGTCGGCATCTGGGCCTCGCGGGCCGCCACGTCGGCGAGGAAGCCGTCGAGATCGGTGACGCGGCCGAGGGCGGCCATCCGCTCGGCGAGCGCACGGGCGGCGGCTTCCTTGGAGTCGGCGGCCAGGTCGAGGTGGAGGTCGACCAGTTCCGCGGTGATCATCTGGCTCATCGCGGGCTCCTTTGCAGGCGGTGAGGGGCGGGGGCGGGGGTCATGACGCCGGTTCCGTCAGGCGGCGGTCCAGCGGGACGGCGTCGGTGACGGTGACGGTGACGGCTGCCGGGTCGAGGTCGCCGGGGGCCGGCATCACGCTGCCGGGGAGCTGCACGGCGGCCGCGCCGTGGGCGACGGCGGCGGCGAGCGCCCGGGGGCCTTCGCCGCCGGCCGCGAGGAACCCGGCGAGCGAGGCGTCACCGGCTCCCACGTTGCTGCGTACGGTCGCGACGGGCGCGGAGGCGAAGTACGTCCCCGAGGCCGTGACCAGGAGCTGGCCGTCGGCGCCGAGGCTGGCGAGGACGGCTCCCGCCCCCATCTCCCGTACTTCCTCGGCCGCCTTGACCGCGTCGCCGACGGTGGCGAGGGGGCGGCCGACGGCCTGGGCGAGTTCCTCGGCGTTGGGCTTGACCACGTCGGGGCGTTCGCGCAGCGCGGCGATGAGGGAGGGGCCCGAGGTGTCGAGGGCGACCTTGGCTCCGGCGGCGTGCGCGCGGGCGACGAGGTCGGCGTACCACTGGGGTGCCAGGCCCCGCGGGAGGCTGCCGCAGCAGGCGATCCAGTCGGCACGGCCGGAGTGCTTGCGGACGGTGTCGAGCAGCAACTCGCTCTCGGCGGCGGTCAGTCGGGGCCCCGGCGCATTGATCTTGGTGAGGGTGCCGTCGGGTTCGGCGACCGAGATGTTGGAGCGGGTGTGGCCCGCGACGGGGACGGGGGCGACCTCGATGCCCTCGGCGCCGAGGAGTTCGGCGACCAGGGCGCCGGGGGCGCCGCCGAGCGGCAGGACGGCGAGGGTGCGGTGCCCGGCGGCGGCGACGGCGCGGGAGACGTTGACGCCCTTGCCGCCGGGGTCGACGCGCTCGCCGGTGGCGCGAAGGACTTCGCCGCGGGCGAGGCCGGGGACCTCGTAGGTGCGGTCGAGGCTGGGGTTGGGGGTGACGGTGAGGATGTTCATACGGTGATCACGTCCGTGCCGGCGGCTTCGATGGCGGCGAGGTCGTCGGGGGCGATCCCGCGGTCGGTGATGAGCAGGTCGACGTCGGCGATGTCGCCGAAGCGGGCGAAGTGTTCCTGGCCGTGCTTGGCGGAGTCGGCGAGCAGCACCACGCGCCGGGCGGCGCCGATCGCGGCCCGCTTGACGGCGGCCTCGGCGAGGTCGGGGGTGGTGAGGCCGTGGGCGGCGGAGAACCCGTTGGTGCCGAGGAAGGCGACGTCGGCGCGGATCTCGCCGTAGGCGCGCAGCGCCCAGGCGTCGACGGCGGCCCGGGTGCGATGGCGGACCCGGCCGCCGACGAGGTGGAGGTCGATGGCGGGGTGGTCGGCGAGCCGGGCGGCGACGGGCAGGGCGTGGGTGACGAGGGTGAGCCCGCTGTCCAGGGGCAGCTCGGCGGCCAGGCGCGCGATGGTGGATCCGGCGTCGAGGATGACGCTGCCCTCGGCGGGCAGTTCGGCGAGTGCGGCCCGCGCGATGCGGTCCTTCTCGTCGGCGGCGGTGGACTCGCGCTCGGCGAGGTCGGGCTCGAAGTCGAGCCGCCCGGCCGGGATGGCCCCGCCGTGCACGCGGCGCACCAGACCGGCCCGGTCGAGGGCCTTCAGATCGCGCCGTACGGTCTCGGCGGTGACCTGGAAGGTCTCGGCGAGCGAGAGCACGTCCACGCGCCCGCTCTCCCGCGCGATCCGCAGGATCTCCTGCTGCCGCTCCGGTGCATACATGTCTGTTTACGTCCGTTTCCGTGCCCGAACCTGCGGTTACACCGCCAGGTTACGGCCGCACCTCCCGGAAGTAAATCGATTCGGGCATCCTGCGGACACAAACGGACTTTGGTCCCGGTGGCCGGGAGCCGCCCGGCCCGGCCCCGGACAGGCCGACGGCCCCGCACCTCGGAAGGTGCGGGGCCATCGCGCGAGGGGGGCGGGCTCAGCCGACCGGCTGCGTGTCCTTCGCCAGGTCGAGGAGCCCGGCCTCGTCCACCGCGCCTTCGACGTGCTGCTGCGGCTTGGCGGGCAGCGCGAACATGACCAGGAAGATCACCGCGAGGACCCCGGCGACGTACCAGAGCGAGTGCTGGAAGCCGTCCACGAAGGCCCGGTTCAGCTGCGGCGGTACGAGGTCGTCGCCGATCGAACCGAAGAAGACGACGGAGACCAGGCCGAGGCCGAGCGCGTTGCCCATCTGCTGCACGGTGTTGATGAGCCCGGACGCGGAACCCGAGTGCTCCTTGGGAACGTCGGAGAGCACCGCGTCGGTGAGCGGGGCCACGATCAGGCCCATGCCGAGACCCATCACGACCAGCGGGAGCGCCATCTGCCAGGAGGCGATGCCCATGCCGTAGCGGTCGGCCTCCCAGATGTAGATGAGCAGCCCGGCGACCATCGTCAGGGCGCCCGCCTGGAGGACCTTGCGGCCGAAGCGCGGGACGAGCTTCTGCACGGACATGCCGGCCGCGACCGACACCGCGATCGAGAACGGCACGCCGGTCAGGCCCGCGCGCAGGGCGCTCCAGCCGAGGCCGATCTGCATGTAGAGCGTCCACACGAGGAAGAAGATGCCGAGGGCGACACCGAAGGTGGCCTGCACGGCGATGCCCGCCGCGAAGCTCTTCACCTTGAACAGGGACAGCTCTATGAGCGGGGAGCCGTCGCGCCGCGCCTTCATCCGCTCGTACGCGATGAGACCGGCGAAGACCAGGACGCTGCCGGCCATCGAGAGGTGGCCCCACAGCGGCCAGCCGAGCTCACGGCCGCGGGTCAGCGGGTAGAGCAGCATGAGCAGGCCGAGGGTCACCAGGACCATGCCGACGAGGTCGAGCTTGAGGGCCTTGGGGGCCTTGGACTCGCCGATGAACTTGATGCCGAGGATCAGGCCCGCGATGCCGACCGGCAGGTTGATCAGGAAGATCGGGCGCCATTCGAGACCGAACAGGTTCCACTCGGTGAGCAGCGCGCCGAGCAGCGGCCCGGAGACCGCGCCGAGGCCGACGACCGCGCCGAACAGGCCGAAGACCTTGCCGCGCTCGTGCGCGGGGAAGGTGGCGTGGACGATCGAGAGGACCTGCGGCACCATCATGGCGGCCATCGCGCCCTGGAGGATGCGGGAGGCGACCAGCATTTCCGGGTTTGCGGCGAAGCCGCACAGCGCGGAGGCGAGCGTGAAGCCGCCGATGCCGATCAGGAAGAGCTTCTTGCGGCCGTGGATGTCACCGAGGCGGCCGCCGGTGATCAGGCCCGCGGCGAACGCGAGGGCGTAGCCGGCCGTTATCCACTGGATCGAGGAGAAGCTCGCCCCGGTGTCCTTCTGGATGGACGGAATGGCGATGTTGACGATCGTGACGTCGACCAGGTCCATGAAGGCCGCGGTCATCACGATGGCCAGGGCGAACCACCGGCGGCGGTCTGCTGCGGCGGTGGCCGCGGACTCTGGGGTGGTGCTACTGGTCGTGGTGGAGGTCATGAGAAGAAAGTTAGACCCCCTATAGGTCAAAGCGTGTCCTCTTTGGCCGGGCATCCTGGATGACATGACCGATACCCCGGCACGGCTGCTGCAACTGCTCTCCCTGCTCCAGACCCCGCGCGAGTGGCCCGGCGGCGAGCTCGCCGACCGGCTCGGGGTGTCGCGGCGCACGGTGCGGCGCGACATCGACCGGCTGCGCGAGCTCGGCTATCCGGTGCAGGCGGCGCGCGGCGCCGAGGGCGGCTACCGGCTGGTCGCGGGCAAGGCGATGCCGCCGCTGGTCCTGGACGACGAGGAGGCGGTGGCCATCGCGGTCGGCCTGCGCGCGGGCGCGGGCCACGCGGTGGACGGCGTGGACGAGGCCTCGGTCCGGGCCCTGGCGAAGCTGGAGCAGGTCCTGCCCTCGCGCCTGCGCCACCGCGTCGCGAGCCTCCAGGCGGCGACGATGCCGCTGGCCGGGCCCTGGCGCGGCGACGGCGCCACCGTCGACCCGCGCACCCTGACCACGCTCGCCTCCGCCGTCACCGGCCAGGAACGCCTCCGCTTCGACTACGTCTCCGGCGACGGCACGGCCACCAAGCGCCTGGTCGAGCCGTACCGCCTGGTGTCGACGGGGCGCCGGTGGTACCTGGTGGCGTACGACGTGGAGCGCGGCGACTGGCGTACGTTCCGGGTCGACCGGGTCGCCGAGCCGTTCGCGACCGGCGCCCGGTTCGCGCCGCGCGAGCTGCCCGAGGCGAACGCGGCCGAGTTCGTGCGCAACTCGATGAACAGGCTGCAGCCCGTCCTGGACGTCGACGTCACCTTCGAGGCGCCCGCCGACTTCGTGACCGCCCGGCTGCCCTCTTCGATGGGCGCGCCCGAGCCGCTGGACGGCGGGCGCTGCCGGCTGCGTACCTCGTGCACCGACTCGCTGGAGTGGGTGGCGCTGCGCCTGGCCCTGGTGGACTGCGAGTTCACCGTCAACGGGCCGCAGGCGATGACCGGTTACCTGCGCGACCTGGGCGAGCGCCTCACGCGGGCGACCTCGCCCGGACCGGGGGAATGAGAGGAATGAGAGGGGCCCCGACACCAGGGGGGGAGAGGTGCCGGGGCCGGGAGCCCACGGCACCAGGGGGGGGAAGGTGCCGGAGCTCGTCTTGGGGGGGCGGGGCCTAGGCCGCCGCGTCGAAGCCCGTGTCGCGGGCCATCTTCTTCAGTTCGAGCAGGGCGTGCTTCTCGATCTGACGAATCCTCTCGCGGGTCAGACCGTGCTCCTTGCCCACTTCTGTCAGCGTACGCTCACGGCCGTCGTCGATGCCGTAGCGCATCTTGATGATGGAGGCGGTGCGCTCGTCGAGCTTGCAGATCAGGTCGTCCAGCTCCTCGCTGCGCAGCAGCGTGAGCACGGACTGCTCGGGGGAGACGGCGGAGGTGTCTTCGAGCAGGTCACCGAACTGGGTCTCGCCCTGGTCGTCGACCGGCATGTTCAGCGAGACCGGGTCGCGCGCCCAGTCCAGGACGTCACCGACGCGCTCGGGCGTGGTGCCCAGCTCGGCGGCGATCTCCGTGTGCTCGGGGTCGCGCCCGTTCTCCCGGTTGAACTCGCGCTGGACCCGGCGGATGCGGCCCAGCTCCTCCACCAGGTGGACGGGCAGGCGGATGGTGCGGGACTGGTCGGCGATGGAGCGGGTGATGGCCTGGCGGATCCACCAGGTCGCGTACGTGGAGAACTTGAAGCCCTTGGCGTAGTCGAACTTCTCGACCGCGCGCACCAGGCCGGCGTTGCCCTCCTGGATGAGGTCGAGCAGCGGCAGACCGGCCCTCGGGTAGCGGCGGGCGACGGCCACGACAAGGCGGAGGTTGGACCGGATAAAGAGGTCCTTGGCGCGCTCACCGGCGGCGTACAGCGCCTCCAGCTCCTCGCGCGAAGCGCCCCCTGCCTTGCTCTCCACCTCTCCGTCGAGGATCTGGCGTGCGTACACGCCTGCCTCGATGGTCTGCGAGAGCTCGACCTCCTTGGCGGCGTCGAGCAGCGGCGTACGCGCGATTTCGTCGAGGTACATACCGACCAGGTCACGGTCGGCGATCTCACCGCTGACTGCGCGGACCCTGCTTCCCGACTCCGAACCGCCAGAGGCGGACTGTCGGCGGGCGACGGCGCGGGTTGCCATGCGTGCTCCCTTACTGAGTGGGTCGCGACACCCTCCCGGGTGCCCTGCATCCGATGGAAACAACGGCTGGAATCCGGACAGAATTCCCGTCCCGCCCATCGATTTTCGTGATCATGCAGTACCCTGTGCCGCCACGGGAGGGGTTCAGGTGCCGCAGGAACGTACAGAGGTGCAGGTCAGGCCTGGCGTGGAGGCCGATCTGGGGGCCCTCACGGACATTTACAACCACTTCATCCGTGAGACCGCCATCACATTCGACACGGCCGCCTTCACCACCGAACAGCGCCGTCCGTGGCTGCACTCCCACCCTGAAGACGGCCCGCACCGCCTTCTGGTTGCTCACGATGACCGTTTTGTCGGCCGGGACGGCATTCTGGGCTACGCGACGAGCAGCCCGTTCCGCCCGAAGCCCGCGTACGCGACCTCCGTGGAGGTCAGCGTGTACTGCGCGCCGGAGGCGACCGGCCGGGGCGTGGGCACGCTCCTGTACCGCTCCCTCTTCGAGGCGCTCGCGGGCGAGGACGTGCACCGGGCGTACGCCGGGGTCGCCCTGCCGAACGAGGCCTCCCTCCGGCTCCACGAACGCTTCGGCTTCACCCACGTCGGCACGTACCGGGAGGTGGGCCGCAAGTTCGGCCGCTACTGGGACGTGGCCTGGTACGAGAAGGAGCTCGGGGAGGCGTAGGGGGCCGAAGCGGCCGACTCCCTTGCCCCGCGGGCCCGTTCAGCCGTACTGCACCGACCGCTTGGCGAGCCCCATCCAGAATCCGTCGATGACACTGCGGGCCCCGCCCGGCTCGCTCTCGCTCGCGCCCATCGTCACGAACAGCGGGGCGAAGTGCTCGGTGCGGGGGTGGGCGAGCCGCCCGGCGGGCGCCTTGTGCTCGAAGTCGAGCAGGGCGTCGAGGTCGCCGGAGGCCAGCGCCCGCGCGCCCCAGTCGTCGAACTCGGCCGACCAGGTGGGCACTTGGCCGCCGGCGTGCCGCAGGGCGGCCAGGTTGTGGGTGAAGAATCCGCTGCCGACGATCAGCACGCCCTCGTCACGCAGCGGCGCCAGCTTGCGGCCGATGTCGTACAGCTTGCGCGGGTCGAGGGTCGGCAGGGAGATCTGGAGGACCGGGATGTCGGCGGCGGGGAACATCTCGACGAGCGGGACGTACGCGCCGTGGTCGAGCCCGCGGTCCGGGATGTCCTGCACGGGCATGCCGGGGGCGCGCAGCAACTTGCGTACGGAGTCGGCGAGTTCGGGGGCGCCGGGGGCGGCGTAGCGCACCTGGTAGTAGTGCTCGGGGAAGCCCCAGAAGTCGTACACGAGCGGCACGGCCTCGGTGGCGCCGAGCGCGAGCGGGGCCTCTTCCCAGTGGGCGGAGACCATCAGGATCGACGTCGGCCGGGGCAGGCCGGCGGACCAGGCCGCGAGCTCGCCCGGCCACAGCGGGTCGTCGGCGAGCGGCGGGGCACCGTGGGAGAGGTACAGGGCGGGCATGCGCTCGGCGCGGGCGACGGTCATGACGACTCTCCGGCTCACTCACTGACAGTCCGGCCGACCGGCCCGGCGACCGGGCGCGGGACGAGCAGACATGCTTGAAGTCTCAAGCTCTGGTGCCACCCTAACGCGATCTACTTCAACTTTCAAGAAGTGTCCGTACAGTAGATGTATGACCTCGGCACCCAACTGGCTCAGCGACGAGGAGCAGCGCACCTGGCGCGCCTACCTCCACGCCACCCGGCTCCTCGAAGACCACCTCGACCGACAGCTCCAGCGCGACGCCGGGATGCCGCACATCTATTACGGGCTGCTCGTCCAGCTCTCGCAGGCCCCGCGGCGCCGGATGCGGATGACCGAGCTGGCCAAGAACTCGAAGATCACCCGGTCCCGGCTCTCGCACGCCGTCGCCCGCCTGGAGAACAACGGCTGGGTCAAGCGCGAGGACTGCCCCTCGGACAAGCGGGGCCAGCTCGCGATCCTGACGGACGCGGGTTACGAGGTCCTGGAGCGGACCGCGCCGGGGCATGTGGCCGCCGTACGGCAGGCGATGTTCGACCGGCTGACCCCGGAGCAGGCGGACCAGCTCGGCGAGATCATGCGGGTGATGGCGCAGGGCCTCCAGCCCACGGACGCGAAAGCGGACCTGCCCTGGCTCCGCTGATGTCAGCGGGGCCAGGGCAGGTCGTGCGTCCGGGGTGCTACCGGGGGGTCAGTGGGCGACCACCGGGATGCGCACCTCGTCCTCGATGTCCTCACCGGCGCCCGGTCCGGAGACCGAACTGCCGCCGGGTCGACCGGTGTTGATGAAGGTGGCGGCGATGACGGCGGCCGTCACCAGGATGCCGACCGCCCACCAGATGGCGGCGGTGAAGCCGTGCACCATGGCCTGGAGCTTCAGGAGCTCCGGGTTGGTGGCGCCGAGCGCCATGTGGCCGGTGACGTAGGCCGTGGTCGCCGAGGCGGCGATGGTGTTGAGCAGGGCGGTGCCGATCGCGCCGCCGACCTGCTGCGAGGTGTTGACCATCGCGGAGGCGACACCGGCGTCCCGGGGCTCGACCCCGATGGTGGCGAGCGACATGGCGGGCATGAACGCCGTACCCATGCCGAGGCCGAGCAGGATCTGCGCGGGCAGGATCACGCCGGCGTACGACGTGTCGATGTCGAGCTGGGTCAGGAGCAGCATGCCGACAGCCGCGGTCAGGAAGCCGGGGGCCATCAGCAGGCGCGGCGGGACCCGGGTCATCAGGCGGGCGCCGATCTGGGTGGAGCCGGTGATCATGCCCGCGATCATGGGCAGGAACGCGAAGCCCGTCTTGACCGGCGAGAAGCCCTTCACGACCTGGAGGTAGTAGGTCAGGAAGAGGAACAGGCCGAACATCGCGATGACCGCGAGGCCGAGCGAGAGGTAGACGCCGCCGCGGTTGCGGTTGGTGATCACGCGCAGGGGCAGCAGCGGGTGGCGCACCTTGGCCTCGACGGTCACGAAGGCCGCGAGCAGCACCGCCGAGGCGATGAACATCGAGACGGTCAGCGCGTCCGACCAGCCGGCCGACTCGGCGCGGGTGAAGCCGTAGACGAGCGCGACCAGACCGGTGGTCGAAAGGATCACGCCGGGCACGTCCAGCGGCGAACGGTTGCGGGTGCCCGAGGGCTCACGGATGACGAGGTAGGCGCCGAGCGCGGCCACGATCGCGAACGGGATGTTCACGAAGAAGGTCCAGCGCCAGTTCAGGTACTCGGTGAGGAAGCCGCCGAGGATCAGGCCCACCGCGCCACCGCCACCGGCGATCGCACCATAGATGCCGAACGCCTTGGCGCGCTCCTTGGCGTCGGTGAACATCACCGCGAGCAGCGACAGGGCGGCCGGCGCGAGCAGAGCGCCGAAGGCACCCTGGAGTGCGCGCGAGCCGAGCAGCATGGCCTCGCCGGTGGCGGCGCCGCCGAGCGCGGAGGCCGCGGCGAAGCCGAGCAGGCCGACGACGAAGGTCCGCTTGCGGCCCCACAGGTCGGCGATGCGCCCGCCGAACAGGAGCAGCCCGCCGAACGCGAGGGCGTAGGCCGTGATGACCCACTGCTTGTTGGCGTCACTGATGTGCAGCGCGTGCTGGGCGGAGGGCAGCGCGATGTTCACGATGGTCGCATCGAGGACGACCATCAGCTGGGCCAGGGCTATGAAGGCGAGCGCCTTCCAGCGACTGGGATCTGGGGCCAGCGAGAGCTGGTCCGTCTTGTCGAGACCGACTGTTTTTGACATGGGGGTAGCCACCTTGGGACGCGGATTACCGAGATAAGTGCGGAAACTAGCTTGATCTACGCTTGCACGATGCCTCAACCAGGTTTATTGAACGGCGAGTTGAGGGCGCGAACGGGAAGTTGAAAGCGGGAGGCGATCAACTCCGCCGGAGGTCGTCGAGGGTCGCCGCACTGCCCGGCAGCTCGGACCGCGCCGGGGCCTGAAGCCCGTCGAGGAACAGCTGCAAGTGACGGTGGACGAACTGGTCGATGTTCAGGCAGGGCGTGCCGGGCAGCGGCCTGGTCAGCTGGGAGAGGGCGACCATGAGGTCGCCGACGGCGACATCGGTGCGGAGCCGGCCGGCCGCGCGGGCCCGCCCCATGAGCCCCTCGACGTCGCGTTCGAGGCGCTCGCGGGCCGCGTTCAGCTCCGCGTGGTCCTGGTCGAAGGTCTCGGAGAGCATCGGGCAGAGCGCCCCGATCCGCTCGTCGGCCGCCGCGTGCACGAAGCGGCGCAGGGCCTCGAAGGGGTCCGTCTCCTCGGCGGCCGCCGTCTCGGCCCGGCCCGAGACCCGGTCCATGACATAGAGCACCACGCTGGTGATGAGCTCCGAGCGGTCGGCGAAGTGGCGGTAGATCGTGGCATTGCCGACGCCGGCCCGGCGGGCGATCTCGTCCAGCGGCACCGCGGCACCGTGCTCGACGAAGATCTCGCGCGCGGCGGCGATGATCCGCTCCCGGTTGCGCAGGGCGTCGGCCCGCGGACGCGGGGCACGGCGCGGCGCTGCGGCGACGGGGGCGGCGGCAGTCTGCACGGCACTGCTCCTTCTTGCTCTTGCTGGTCTAAGTGAATCGGACTGTCCGCCCGGGACCTGACCCAAGCGGGGAAGCATTCCCCGTTTCGCGGGGACGAAGGTTCAAACGGGGAAACCCTCCCCGGTTATTTCCGGAGTTGAATGTGACCCGAGTCACATGCATCCATATGGTGAAAAACACCTATTCGGCCCACTCAGCGCGCGCACGCGACACGCCCGACACAGGGTGATCAGACGAGCACAGTCGGGATCCGGCCGGCTGTCGCGTCCCCGAAGGCGAGCGCGTGCGCATGGACGTCAGCCAGTCCCGCCCGGCTCGGGCGCCAGGCCGCCGGATACCCCGCCGGCGCCGGACCACCCTCTTCGGCGCCGCTCTCGCCTCGGTCGCGCTCGCCACGCTGACCACCGGTTCCACCACGCTGTCGATCGCCACCCGCGCCTCCGCGGGCCCTGTGGCCTCCCCCGGCGAGTCCTTGCTCGGCCCCTGCCGGATCCCGGCCGCGCTGGGCGTACAGATGTCGGAAGGCCTTCCGACCCCGCCCGGCTACGCGCACTCCACCGGCATCGTCCGGGCCCTCACCCTCATGATCGACTTCCCGGACGCGGTGGGCCCCGGCTCCGCGCTCAGCCGGTACAAGGAATTCTTCCCGCAGACCAGCGACTGGTTCCGCAACGCCTCCTACGGCCGCCTCGACTACCGCGCCGAGGCCCCGATCCCGGATTGGCTGAGGATGCCGAAGGCGTTCACGGCGTACGGGATCGAGCGCGGCTCCCCCTATGAACCCGGCTACCACCACCTGGTCCAGGACGTGATCGCGGCGGCCGGCTCGAAGGTGAACTTCTCGAAGTACGACCTGGTGAACGTTCTGGTGACGCCGAACGCGGGCCCCTCGGCATTGGACACGGTCCTCTCGGTGACGTTCTCGGGAAACGAGGACGCGCCGTACGCGGACGGCGTCCCGCTGTCCAACACCTCATTCGTCTACAGCCGCCAGGACGACGGCTCCGGCTCGTACGGGCAGACCGGCTACCGGGTGCTGCCGCACGAGAACGGCCACGTCTTCGGACTGCCCGACCTCTACACCCCGCAGGGCGGCGGGGCCGTCGGGCACTGGGACATCATGTCCGAGGACTGGGGCGCCAACAACGACATGCTGGGCTGGCACAAGTGGAAGCTGGGCTGGCTCGACAACAGCCAGGTGTCCTGCGCGACGGGCAGCGGCGCGAGCCAGTACGCCCTGACCCCGCTGGCCACGGAGGGCGGCCCGAAGCTGGTCTTCGTCCCGCTGACGAAGGACAACGGGTACGCGGTAGAAGTGCGCACACAGGCCGGCAACGACGAGGCGGTCTGCAGACCCGGGGTCCTGATCTACCGGGTGGACGCAAAGATCGACACGGGCAGGGGCCCGGTGAACGTCTCGGACAGCCACCCCACCACGGGAGGCTGCACCCGCAGCCCGAACGTCAACGCGGAACTGTCGGACGCGACGTACACGACAGGAGAAACGTTCGTGGACCGAACGAACGGGGTGCGCATAGCCGTGACGGGGGTGGACGGGATGGGGAACTATCACGTACGGGTGACCAGGCCCTGACCGTTCCCGCCACGGCGGATTCGAGCCCGTCCGGCGATTGAGGACGAGCGCCCTCAAGGCGCGAACGGGGGTCCGGGGGCGGAGCCCCCGGGAACGGCCAGCACCCCACCCCTCCAGCCGCCGGAGGCTTTAGGGAAGGGGCGGGGTGGGGAACACTCCCCGAAGCTCCCGCTTCAGCACCTTCCCCGTGGCGTTGCGCGGCAGCGCCCCCTCCCGCAGAACAATGTGCGCCGGCACCTTGAACCCGGCCAGCACCGCCCCGACATGCGCCCGCAGGGCATCCGCGGTCACCCCGGACCCGCCCCGCACCTGAACCACCGCCCCCACCTCCTCCCCCAGCACCGGATGCGGCACCCCGACCACCGCCGCGTCCAGCACCGCGGGGTGATCGTGAAGGACCCCCTCGACCTCCACGCAGTACACGTTCTCCCCACCCCGGATCACCATGTCCTTGATCCGGTCGACGATCCCGACCCGCCCGTCGCACAGCACCGCGAGGTCCCCCGTCCTGAACCACCCGTCCTGGAAGGCGAGTTGAGTGGCAGCGGGATCACCCCAGTACCCCCGGACCAACGACTGCCCGCGCAGCCACAGCTCCCCGACCTCACCGTCGGCGATCGCAGAACCGTCCGCCCCGGCGATCCGCACCTCGGTGGCGGGAGTGGGCCGCCCCGCGCTGTCGGGCCAACTCCGGTACTCGGCGCCGAAGTTGGCGAGGACGCCCCCGCTGGTCTCGGTCAGCCCGTACCCGTTGCGCGGCTCGATCCGGGACCCGTATCGCGCGGTGAGCCCGCCCACGAGCCCGGGCGGAGCCGCAGCACCGCCGGTGTTGAGCGCGGTGAGGCTCTCCAGCGAATCCCCCGCCTCCGATGCGGCGGCGAGCAGCTGAAGAGCAGTGGCGGGCACCCCCGCGTAATGCGTGACGCCGTGCTCCCGGATCAGGCCGAGCGCCCGCCCCGCGTCCCACTTCCGCATCAGGACGAGCGTGCCGCCCGCGGCCATCGCCGCGTACAGCGAGGTGAAGGCGGCGACATGGAAGAAGGGGAAGGTCATGAGGGTGACAGGGGTGGGCCCCTGACCGGGGACGATGCCGCGTCCGAGCATCGACATGGCCGCCTGGAAGCGGGGGTTCATGACCGCCCCGGCCTGCGCGAACTGCGTCGCGACCGCTCCCTTGGGGCGGCCGGTGGTGCCGGAGGTGTAGATGATGGTGGCGTCGGCGTCCGGCGGGACGTCGACGTCGGGCGGCCCCGCACAGGGGTCGGGCGAGGTGAGCTCACCGAGGTCGTCGAACCGCTCGAATCCGCCGGGCAGCTCACCCTCGTAGTGGAAGACCATGCCGCGCACGCCGTGCGTGGAGGCCCAGCCCGCCACCCGCCCAAGCCGCTCGCCGTCGACGAGCAGCACGCGCGGGGTGCAGTCGTCGAGGGCGTACGCGAACTCCTCCACGGTCCACCACGCGTTCAGCGGCACGGCCACCAGACCCGCCAACTGGGCTGCCCAGAAAGCGACTTGCCACTCGGGGTGGTTGCGCATGCCGATGACGGCACGGTCGCCGGGGCGCAGTCCGTAGACGTCGGTGAGGCGCCGGGCCAGGGCACAGGAGGCGGCGAGGAACTCGGCGTAGGAGTACGTGCCGCTCTCGGCGATCAGGAACGGCTGGTCCCCGAAGGCCCAGACCGTCTCGACGAACTCCCGCAGGGTGCGCGGCCCGGAGGAGTACTCAAGCGCACCCGCCTCCCCGCGGACAACGGCGAACGGCGCCCCGGGCGCGGTGAGCAGCGCCTCGGCGCGAGCGGGCCCGATGTGCGCCCCGGCTTCCAGCGTCCCGGCTTCCGGCGCCCCGGCGGACTGCGACCCGGCCGCCCGCGCCCCGCCGCCTTGCGCCCCCGACGTCCCTGTCGCTCCCGTCGCCCCAGTCGTCGCCACCGGATCGCCCTCCTAAGCGCCTGCTCAGTCCCAGTGGCCACGACGCTATGCCGCTGCCCCGCCCCGGTCAAGGTCGGTGTAAAACACAACGGCCCCGTGGGTCAGCCCGGCGTCACCACTTGGCCGATTCCGTTCGGTTCCGACGCCGTGCCGGTGAGCGCGCCCTGCGGGACCGGGCGGTCGGCCTCCAGGGCTTCCCAGAGCATCCTGCCCCGGGCGGCGTCCGGCACGAGGCGGTCCTCGTCGCCCTGCTCCAGCTGGGCCGGAAGGGTGACCATCTGGACGTCGCCGGCGCCGAGCCCCTTCATCGAGTACGCCAGCGAGGCGAGGCTGTCGACGTGGGCGAGGGAGGAGTCGGTGGTGAGGGACTTCGTCGCGGCATCGGCGACGGCGAAGAGCCTGACCGGGTCGGTGAGCAGGTCCTGGCCGGCCATCCTGCCGATCAGCACCGTCAGGAACTGGTGCTGGAGCTGGATCCGGCCGAGGTCGCTGCCGTTGCCGACGCCGTGCCGGGTGCGTACGAGATCGAGGGACTGCTGGCCGTCCAAGTGGTGCTTGCCGGCCCCGAGATGGACCCCGCTCTGCTTGTCGTCGATGGGCTTGACCAGGGTGATGTCGGCCCCGCCGAGCGCGTCCACCAGCTCGGCGAAGCCGTTGAAGCCGACCTCGACGTAGTGGTTGATCCGCAGCCCGCCGCTCAGCTCCTCGACGGCGGCGACCGTACAGGGGGCTCCGCCCATTTCGTACACGGCGTTGAACATGACCCTGTCGCGCCCCGGCAGCATCTGGCCGGATGCGGTGGCGCAGGCGGGGCGGTTGACGATGGTGTCGCGCGGGATGCTGACGAGCGCCGCCTTCTTGCGGCCGTCGTACACGTGGAGCAGCAGGGTGGTGTCGGAGCGCCCGGCGTCCTCGCCCCCGCCCGCCCGCGCGGCGTTCTCGCCGGCCCGCGAATCGGAGCCGACGACCAGGATATTGAGGTCGGAGGTGGCCGAGGCCTCCGGAGTGAGCAGCGAGCCGAGCTCGACGCTGCTGATGTTGCCGCTCAGCCGGTGCCAGGTGTACGCGGCGGCGGCGCCCACGAGCAGCAGCACCCCGGCGAGCGAGCAGAGCACGATGCGCATACGGGTGGCCCGCCGACGGGTGGGCCGGCCCATCCGGGGTATCCGCCCCCAACGGGGTCCGTACGTCATCCTTCGACTCCGTCCGTCGACGACCCAGAACTCCGCATGCGTACAAACAGGGCGTTATCGCACACTACAAGAAAGGTGCACAACCCCGCAGAACGGGCACCCAGGCTGACAGCTGCCGGAGGGGAGACGTCCAAGTTGAAGCCCACACCAAGGTCCACGCCGGCATCCGCCCCGGCATCCACGTCGACCGGCGGGCGCACACGGGCCCGCCGCCCGGGGATCGCACCGGCCCTGGCCCTGTTCGCGATGGCCGTACTGGCGCTCGTCGGCTGCTCGTCGGGCGGCGGCAAGGACGCGTCCCCGAGCCCCAGCCCGACGGTGTCGAAGGCGCGGATCACCACCACACCGAAGGACGGCGCGGACCATGTCGGCATCACCGTCAAGGACGTCGGGGCGAGCGTCGCGGACGGCACCTTCGCCTCGGTCACCCTCATGGCCCAAGACGGCAGGGCGATACCCGGCGCGCTGACCCCGGCCCGCACCGCCTGGCATCCCTCGGCGAACCTGGCCCGCGGCACGGCGTACACGCTGACCGCCGAGGCGAAGGATCCGGACGGGCGGGCGGCGACCACGACCACGCGTTTCACGACGGTCTCCGAGAGCAACTCGGCGATCGCGTTCTACACCCCCGAGGACGCCTCCACGGTCGGGGTCGGCATGGAGGTCTCCTTCAGGTTCGACAAGGCGGTGACCGACCACAGGGCCGCGGAGTCCGCCGTGAAGATCACTTCGAGCAGCGGCCAGCAGGCGGCGGGTCACTGGTTCGGCGACCGCCGCATCGACTTCCGCCCGCAGGACTACTGGAAGCCGGACTCCAAGGTCACGGTCGCCTTCGACTTCGACGGGCTCGAACTGGCCAAGGGAATATACGGAGTTCAGGACAAGTCCTTCTCCTTCACGGTCGGCCGCGAGCAGATCTCCACGGTGGACGCGGCCACCCAGGAGATGACCGTGCGGCGCGGCGGCGCCACGCTCAAGCGGGTGCCCGTCTCCACCGGCCAGCCGAAGTACGCCACGTACAACGGCACGATGGTCATCAGCGAGCAGGACCGGCAGACGAAGATGAACAGCACCACGGTGGGCCTCGGCGACGAGTACGACATCCCCGACGTGCCGCACGCCCAGCGCCTCACCAACTCGGGCACGTTCATCCACGGCAACTACTGGGCCGCACCCTCGGCCTTCGGCGCCACCGCCAGCAGCCACGGCTGCATAGGCCTCCAGGACGCCCAGGGCGGCGGCGACCCGGACTCTCCCGGCGCCTGGTTCTACGCGAACTCGCTGCTCGGCGACGTGGTGATCGTCCGCAACTCGACGGGCGGCGGCACGGTCGCCCCGGACAACGGCCTCTCCGGCTGGAACATGCCGTGGGTGCAGTGGACGGCGGGCAGCGCGATCACGTGACAGCCCCCTTGGGCGGACTCCCCCGCCCCGCCAGCAGGCCCGTCCCCGCATCCGCTACCCTGTCCAGGTCTGCCATCGGCAGCACGCCTCCGTAGCTCAGGGGATAGAGCACCGCTCTCCTAAAGCGGGTGTCGGCAGTTCGAATCTGCCCGGGGGCACACGCTTTACGCCGCTGACCTGGGGTTTCTCCCCCAGGGAGGCGTTCTACTCGGCCTCGGACTTCTCGTCCGGGGCCGTTTGCGTGAGCGGTGCGTGAGCGGACGGGTCGCCAGGCCCCGCTATTTCGCCCGACGGATCAGCACCATTCGGCACAGGCTCAGCGCCGGGCTCCTCCGCCTCATCGAGCTCGGGCTCCGCTTCGGGGGCGGTGTTCTCGGAGGCGACGCGGGCTCGCGGCACGAGTCGGGCCGCGGCCTCGGCGATCGCCAAGTCCGCCTCGGGGAACAGGCTCGTGTACGTGTCGGCCGTGATGGTGATCGAGGAGTGGCCGAGCATCTCCTGGATGGCCTTCAGGTCGGCCCCGCCGGCGCGGGCCAGCGTCGCGGCGCCGTGGCGCAGGTCGTGGAACCGGATCGGCGGGAGGCCGATCTCCTCGTACAGCTCGATGAACCGGCGGGTGACGTTGGCGGGGTGCAGCATCTCGCCGTTCTCCTTGGTGAAGACGCGGCCGGTCTCGACCCAGGCGGTCCCCCACTTCTCGCGATCCTCGTCCTGCTGGACGCGGTGCCTCTTGAGGGCCTCGGCCGTGTCGGAGTCCAGGGCAATCGTGCGTGCGCCGGAATCGGTCTTCGGGTCGTCCTCGTACACCTCCCAGCCGTCGACGACGAGTTGCTTGGCAACGGTGATGAAGCTGGTGTCCAGGTGCGTGTCGGTCCATTTCTGGCCGCACGCCTCGCCGCGACGCAGCCCACGGAACGCGGTCAGGTGGAACAGCGCGTACAGGCGGTCCTCGGCGGCGCGGTCGAGGAAGAGGCCGGTGTGCTCCGGCGTCCACACCATCACGGGCGAGGGCTTCTCGCCGGTGCGCTTCCAGTGGAGGATGCGCTCCTCGGTCCACACGAGCGCCTTGGGGCGCTTGCCCGCGTCCAACTCGACGTGGGCGGCCGGGTTGAAAGTGATCAACTGCTGGGCGATCGCGGCGTTCAGCGCGGCCCGCAGCGTGGAGCGGACGCGCTGACGCGTGGCCGCGCCGACGATGCGGCGGTAGGGCTCCATCTCATCGATCGCCGCCTTCATCGCCTTGCGGCGGGCGCGGTGCTCGCGCCCCTTCCAGGGGACCTGGGAGAGGTCCTCAAATGCCTTGCGCCGCGCGGCGTTTCCCTCGGCGATCTCGACGTTGGCCTCGGCAATGACCTCGAACATCTCCGACAGGTGGGCGACCCGCAGCCGGTCGAGCCGCAGGTGCCCGATCCTCGGCTTGAGGTGGACGCGGATGTTGCTCTCGTCGCGGCTGATGGCGCTCTGCCGCCCCTTCTTGCCGGCCAGCCACATGTCCAGCCAGTCGCCGACGGTGAGGCGGCTCGTCAGGTCCAGGCCGTGGCTGAGGCGCTTGCGGGTCGCTTCGATGTCCGGCAGTGGGGCCTTCTCGTCGGCGACCTTCTCCAGCAACTCGGCGATCTGGGTCAGCCCCTCGGGGTCGTCGGATTCGGTGAGACCGAGGAGCGCGCGTATGTGGTCGAGGTCGGCCTGGGCGGCCTTCAGCGACTCGTAGCCGGCGCGGCTGAAGGAGCGGCGGGTGCCGTCCTCGCGAGGCGGAAGCTCCTGGCGTACGGAGTACGAGCCGTGCTTGCGGCTGGAGAGCTTGGGGCAGTTCTTGCCGAGCGGCTTGCCGGTGTTCGCGTCGCGGCAGTAGCAGCGGCGGTGGGTAGAGCCCTTCAAACGTTGTTCTCCTCAATGGCGTTGGGGCTGAGTTCGGGCGGATCGACTTCGGCGGCAATGTCGGGCCACAGGAAGGGAGGCGTGACGCCGTCCTTCCGGATGAAGGCGCGGGCCCTGCGCAAACGATTCATGGCAGCCTCGGCAGCCTCGGCGGCACGCGCCTGGGTGCGGAGGGCCTCTGCCTTCCGGTCTGCGTTGGGGGCGGTCTCGGCGTGGTAGCGCGCGTACTCCTCCTCTTTCCGTGCGGTCTTGAGCCTCTCCTCAGCGGCCTGGTGTGCGCGGAAGTAGCGCAGCATGTCGTTGTCCGCGCCGAGCGTGGTGTTCTCCCCGGTGAACCAGCTCAGAGCGTCCAGCGTGGCGGTGGGGTGCTGGAGGGGGAGCCGCTGTACGTCGTCGATGTAGCCGACGGGGTAGATCAGGCAGATGGGGGGCGTGTTCAGGGCCTGGGCCAGGACCATGACGTCGACCAGGGGCAGGTTGGAGCGGCGTCCGGACTCCATGTTGGCGATCACGTTGCGGGGGATCGGGTGGCCGATCTCCTCGCACTTGTCGGCCAAGTCCTGCGCACTCCATCGCAGTTCCTTCCGTCGTCTGCGGACCTCGCCGGCCACGGTGGCCATGACCTGGTCCGCCCACTCAAGGACGTCGTCCTCGTCGTCCGTCTCAGTTCCATGGTCGGAACGGTGTTGTGTCATGAGGACACATTAACTCGCTTAGCGTTGATTCCATGGCCTGGAGACGAGCGCGATCGCCGTGTTCGCCGAGGGCTCAGTCATGGATGGAGCGCGCATGCGCGAGAACGAGCCCGTCGGCCGGATGAAGGGCATGAGCCGCGAGGAGCTGCTGGAGCTTCCCGTCGCCGTTGACCTGGAGACGGGCAACCGGGCGCTCGGGCTCGGGCGGAGCAAGGGGTACGGGCTCGCGAAGCGGGGCCAGTACCCGTGCAAGGTGCTGCGGCTGGGCAGCGCCTATCGGGTGGTGACCGCCGACCTGCTGGCCGTGCTGGGACTGGCCGCATGAGAGGGCGGCTGCGTAGCAGACGTGTCTGCGCTGAGCTGACACAGAAACGCTGGACTGTGGACAGACGTGGACGTACTGTCCGTGGTCCCTCGCGGGAGCGGAGCCGTCGCGAACAGCGAGCGAGCCTCCGGCGATGGCACGCCGGAGGCCGCAGAGAGCTCCCTGTATGACCACCCATCACAGCGACCAACCGAAGTGCGGCCTGGCAGGGCCTGATGCACCTCGGGGAGGAACCTCTATGCCCCAGCCTACGGGCACCGCAGCAACCACCACCACGCGCTCGTCGGCGCGCTTTCCCCGCTCCTCAGCGCCGGAGGCCACGGCCGGCATGCCGATGAACATGCCTCGGAACCCGGAGGCCGAGCAGGCCGTACTCGGCGCCTGCATGTTCCGCACGGAGACCATCGAAGAAGTCCGCCAGCTCATCGAGCCGTCGGATTTCTACGTGCCCGCGCACACCACGATCTGGTATGCCCTGCTGGAACTGCGGCGCCAGGGCGCGCCCACCAGCCCCATCGCGCTCACCCACCAGCTGCAGCGCACGGGCGACCTGAAACGGGTAGGCGGCCCCGAGTATCTGCACGCCCTGGCCAGCAGCGCCTCCGTCGGCGGCGGTGCCGAGTATTACGCGAGCATCGTGCGGCAGCTGGCGGACCTGCGGGCCATGCACAGCATGGCGGTTCGCATGCTGCAGGGCGTTATCGCGGAGGGCGCGGATCCCGAGGAGGTCCGCGTGCTGGTCAACGCCTCGGTGCAGGAGCTCGCGGCTCGTGCTCGCCACAGCGCGGGTGGGCGTCTGCAGCAATACGCGAAGGACGGCTGGAGTTTCGTGGCCTCCACCCCCGAAGAGGCCGACCCCATCTGGGGTCACCGAGGCAAGGCCGCCTGGGAGACCGGGGAGAGCCTGATGCTGGTCGGGCCGCCCGGCGTGGGCAAGTCCACGATCGCCCAGCAGCTCGTCATGGCCCGCCTCGGCCTGCTCTCGCACGTACTGGAGATGCCGGTACAGGAGGGCGAGAAGGTGCTCTACATCGCGGCGGACCGGCCCAGCCAGCTCGCCCGCGCCTTCAACCGGATCGTGCACGAGGCCGACAAGGAGATCCTGGAGCGGCGGCTGGTGTTCTGGTCCGGGCCCCTGCCCGCCTCCCTGACCGCCGAGCCTCATCTGCTGGCCGAGCTGGCCGCCGAGCACGGGGCGGACACCGTGGTGATCGACAGCCTCAAGGACGTCGTCGGCAAGCTCACCGACGACGAGGCGGGCATCGCCTACAACAACGCCCGCCAGCAACTGATCCGCGACGGAGTCCAGTTGCTGGAGCTGCACCACCAGCGCAAGCAGGGCGCAGACGCCTCACGCAACCAGCGCCCGGTGCTCGACCAGGTCTACGGCTCGGCCTGGTTCACCGCTGGAGCGGGCAGCGTGCTCTTCCTCGCCGGCGCGGCGGGCGATCCGATCGTCAAGCTGCACCACCTCAAGACGCTCAACGAAGAGATCGGCCCTCTGCCCGTCGTCCACGACCACGCCCGTGGCCTGTCCCGCGTCGAGGACACCCTCGACCCGCTCACCCTGCTGCGCCAGGCAGGTGCGAAGGGGATGACGGCCCGCCAGCTGGCCGGGGAGATCACCGGCGAGACCAACCCCGACCCTGCGGACGTCGCGAAGGCCAGGCGCCGCCTGGACGCCCTGGTCAAGGCCGGGCACGCCGCACAGGACAAGGGCGCAGGAGGCGGTGCCGGTGGGGGCAAAGCCACCGTATGGAGGGCCACCGCACGCCCCATGAGCGTCGTGTCCTGACCTCCCTCGGTCTCCTTGAGCGCGTACGCGGTCCCGTACGCGCCCTGCCCCGTCAGAAGCGCCTACGCGGCGCTTTCACCGCGTACGAAATCTGCGAAACCGCAGATCAGACGCTTACGTGGAGCTGTACGCCCCCTACGGCGCCCAGCGCCTACGCGCTGCCCCCTCTTTAGAAAGGGGGCAGCGTAAGCGCCCCGATCTTCACACCCCGCCGCGAAGTCGAATCGCCCGGCTCTCGAAGCCCTCTTTCCACCTGATCGGGAGCCCCACTTCCCCACCCTGGAGACCGCCTCTTGCACTCCCCTGTCCCAAGCACTCCGGCGGCTATAGGCGGCATCCGCGCCGGCATCGCCCTGCCCCCCGCCCGCCTCGGCCGTCGAGGACCACGCCCTCGCCAACGTGACGATGCTCGTCGAGCACCCGCGCCCGCTGAGGGTCGTCGCGCGAACCGCAAGGCACGCACCACCCTCGTCATCGGCCTGGGAGCCGTCGTTCTCATGGCCTTCCGCGTCTCGTGGAACGCGCTGTCCGACGTGGCCCGCGCCATCGGCGCCGACCCCACCGCCGCCCTGCTCTACCCGATCGTCGTCGACGGGCTAATGGCCCTCGCGCTGGTCGCCACGCTCGTGCTGACCGGTACCGACCGGAAGTTCGCGCTGCGGGTCCTGGCGACCTACACGATCGCCAGCCTCCTGCTGAACTACGTCCACGGCCTCATTCCGGCCCTCCACACCACGTCGATCCGGTGGGGCCGACTCACCGACTGCAACCCGGCGAACTGGGCCCTCGTGCTGCTGGCCACCTCGCTCCCGGTCGGGTCGATCTACTTCGGATCGGACCTCGTCGCGAAGGTGCTGCACCACACCCCCGAATCGGCCGACCCCGCCGAAATGGCCTCTGCCCAGTCGGTTAGCCAGCAAGCTGACGAGTCGGCTAACCAACAAGCCAGTGAGCAAGCCGCACGGTCGATGTCTGACCAGGTCGAGTCGGCCCCCGAGCAACTGACCGAGTCGACCCCCGTGAAGGGCGCCGAGGCGCCCACGACGTCGCTGGCCGAGGCCGACAAGTCGGCCCCCTCTCCCGCCGCCCGACCGTCCCGGTCGGCCGCCGTGGCGGAGCCGACCGGAACCACCCCGCGGCAGGCGACCGGTCGCGTCCCCGCCACCGCAAAGTCGGCCACCGACCGCCCCCGCACCCGCACCGACGCCGAAATCCTCGACGAGGCCCGACTCCTGACTGCCGACTGGAGCGACGACCGGCTGACCGCCGACCGCCTGCGCACCGAACTACGAATCGCCCAGAACCGCGCCCGTGCCCTGCGCGACCAACTACAGGCCGAGCGCACCAGCCAGGCCGAGCCTCCCGACGGACGCGACGAAGCCGCCTCCCAGCAGCAGAGGGAACCCGGCACAGCCCCCGCCAGCCCCTCCTGACCCCCGCAAACGCACCGATCGCCCCACCTTGCGACTCACCCCGTGCCCCGTGCAGACAAACGCGGAGCACGGGGGCCGCGCACAGCGAAGCACCCGGCACGAACACCCCACGGAGAAACGATCCATGCACGACCAGAACCGCGAACTCCCCACCCTCCAGCAGGAGATGACCACCGACCTCAACAGCGCAGCAAGTTGTACCGGGAGCAATGCTCCCGGATCTCCCGCCCCAGGGGTGGCGGGAGAGGCCCGGCGCCAGGGGGCACCGGGTCGGCAGACAGCGGCCGAGGGCGGACCGCAGCCTGGAGGGAGACAGCAGTCCGAGACCCTCTCGCACAAGCGTCAGCGTGCTCGTCAGCCGAAGCGACTCAAGCGCCTGCACCAGCCCAGCTGCCGCATGAACGACGCCGAGTTCACCCGCTTCACGAAGGCTGCCGACCAGTGCGAGATGAGCAACGCAGCCTTCCTCGCCTATGCCGTCGACAAGGCGGCCCGCGACCTGACCCGTACCGCCGCCGAGATCGCCACCGAACGGGAAGTCATCGACGAGATCTTCGCCGCCCGCCGGCACCTGGGCCGCATCCACGGCCTGTTCAACCAGGTCGCCAAGGCCCTCAACTCCGGAGTCGACGCACCCCACCTCGACGCCACCGCCCAGGCGACCCTCGATGCGGCCCTCCGCATGGAGGATGCCGCCGACGCCCTGCTCGCCCACCGCGACGGCGGTACCTCTGCGTGATCCCCAGCATCCACAAGCGCGGTAGCGAGACGGTCGGACTGATCCGCTACCTCTACGGCCCCGGCACGAAGGAGGAGCACATCGACCCGCATCTGGTCGCCGCCTTCGATCCGCTGACCCCTGACCCCGGCCGCGACTCCCGTGCCACCTACCAGCAGCTGCAGCGCCTGCTCGATCAGCCGGTCAATGCGCTGCCCGCGAGCCGGCGCCCCGAGAAGCACGTATGGCACATCTCTGTGCGGGCCAGCCCGGAGGACCCGGTCCTGTCCGATGAGGACTGGGCCGCCATCGCCCGCCGCACGGTCGCCGCCACCGGAATTGCCCCCGACGGTGACGAGCGAGCCTGCCGGTGGGCAGCCGTGCGGCACGCCGACGACCACATCCACATCATCGCCACCCTGGTACGCGACGACGGCCGTCGGCCCCGGCTGCACAACGAAGCCCGCCGCGCACAGGCCGAAGCCCGCCGCATCGAGGCCGACTACGGCCTGCACCGAGTCACGCCTGGCGATGGCACCGCCGCCAAGCGCCCCACCAGCGCCGAGCGGCACAAAGCCGAGCGCCAGGGCCGGGACCGCGCTCCGCGCGAGGAACTGCGCGAGACCGTCCGCCGCGCAGCCGCCGGCGCCACCTCCACGGACGAGTTCCTTGACCGCCTGAAGAACGCCGGGCTTCTCGTACGTACCAGGGTCCTGCCTTCCGGTGACTTGCAGGGCTACAAGGTCGCTCTGCCTGACGACCGCAGCAAGAACAACGCGCCCATCTACTACGCCGGATCCACTCTCGCACCGGATCTGTCCCTGCCCCGTATCCGGGAACGCTTCGCCACCGACTCCACCCCACCGGCGAACGTCGGCAGCGAGCGGCCGGAGCGCCCCACCTCACCTTCAGCACCGGCCGCGGCACGGCGCACCACCGCTCACGCGGCCTGGGCTGCGCTGCTCGTCCTCGACCGCAGCGGGGACGACGGCGCGGCCGCCGCGCAGATCGCCGCGACCGGTGAGGTCCTCGACGCACTGGCCAGGACCTCCGCGCTCCACACCCGAAACCAACTGCGCCAGGCGGCCTGGGAATTCGAGCGGGCCTCCCGCTCACACACCCGAGCCGAGTTCCACCATGCGCAGGACCTGCGCCGGGCGGCCCGCGAGCTGGTCCACAGCGGGCCCGCGCTCGGCCGGGGCGAGGACGGCGCCGGCACCGCGATGGTCATCGACATGCTGGTCTTCCTCACTATGGCCGCCGCGCACTGGCACGCCCAGCGGCACCACGCCCAGCAGGCCGAGGCCGCCCGCCGGGCCGCCGGGCATCTGCGGGCGGCCTATCAGCAAGCTGCCGGCGAACCGCTCACGGTGCTGCGTGAGCGCGGTCGTCGTATCGCCCCGTCGCTGCGCCGCCACCACGCCACGACGGTGCGCGCTGCCCTGCCCGAGCTCGCCGACACCGTGCTGGCCGAGCCGGGCTGGGATGCCCTGGCCGCCACCCTCGCCGACGCCGAACGTGCCGGTCACAACCCGCAGGCCCTGCTCACCGAGGCCGCAGCCAGGCAGGAACTGGACACCGCCGACTCCATCAGCGAAGTCCTCCTGTGGCGCCTGCGCCGCACCGCAGACCTCCCCGCCTACGGCGCAGCGGCGGAAGCCCACCGGGCCAAGCCCGCCAACGGCCAGCCAGCCTCCGCGCGGCAGATGTCGACACCATCGACGCCCCGCACACCACGCCGCTGATCACGGCGATCGGGTAGGGGACGCCACCCGGCTGACGGCTCAGGCCACCCCATGGCCCGGGCTGTAAGCCACCGTCACCCGCTCAGCAGCCGCCCCGGCACGAAAGCCCTTCGCTCTTGTAGCTCGCGCCTCCCCGAACCAAGGCACACCCCTTATGCCCCGAACACCACCCGAAGCCCCCACCCCGAACCACTGACCATCGCAAACCGATCACACGACACCACACAAGGAACCGCCCATGCCCCAGCCCTCCATCCGCCCCGACGTGGTTGTCCTCCTCACCGACGTGGACACCTCCCGCCGCACCCCTGATCACCTGTACCGCCACGACGGGAGCCCGTTCACCGCCGCCGAACTCGACCTGCTCCACACCTGCACCCCGGCGGAGATAGACGCCGCGAACGCACAGAGGCAGCTGCAAGACGACTGGAAGCGCGAAGACCACGAGATGCACAAGGCCCTCGTTAACCTGTTCACGAAGTATGTCGACCAGCTCCCCGACGGCACCCTTTGCCGCTCCAGTGACATCTATGACCTCATGACCGACCAGGACTACGCGGAATGCGAGCGCCTGGCCGAAGCCATCAAGGCGCGAGACCCCTTCGGATGCAGCACCGAGCACGGCCAGGGCTGACCGACCAACACCCCAGCGCCGCCCATCCATCGGCGTTGCCCTTGACCTCGCACGTACCCGTAGGTCCGACCGGAAACTCCGGCCGGACCTACGGGTATACACCCGGGCTTTTGCCACCGCTTACTCCACGTCGGCATCGTCCCCTGGGTCCGCACATGCCGCAGGCCGACTGACACGTCCACCGGAAACACTGGCTGGGCCTGTGTCAGCGATGCGCGTGCTGCGCCCGGAGAGCGTGTCGCAAGCACGATCAAGGCGACCAGCACGTAAAGCGGCTACCGGAGCGAAACTCAAAGGAGATGGATGCGGATCCTTCCGAGAGGGCGTTACATGAGCCTTATTGGCGATTCAGGTCGGAATATCCGGTTGCCGCCGAGCGGCTGGTCTGCACTTTCGGTGCAACTCGGTCGAGCACAGACCCATCCGGCCGGGATCGCCGCGATCGTGTCGCCGACTTGCCTGATTCATACAGATTCAGGAGCCCCGCCAGAGCGTCACGAACTGTGACAAGAAGCCATGTAACGCCCTCTAAGACCTCATTCTGATCCCAGCCCTTAGGCCGAGAGTCAGAGGAGCGGCCCGCCCCCGTGTGTGGACAGAACAGACCCGTACACCGAGCCGTGCGTCAGAGCAGCGGCATGCCCCCGTGTATAGACGGAACACTTCGTGACGTGGGGTTCAGCTGGTCGATTTGCCGTCGGTTTGCTGTGTTGTCTTGTACGTGCGGGTTCTCTGTGGAGTTGTGGGGGTTGGGGGCGGCCAGTCCATTGCTGGGCTGGGGTGACCGCGTGGGTCTTCCACCCGCCGGGGCTAGCCCGGCGGGGTTCGCTTCATCGACAAGGGCCCGTCACCGTTTCCGGTGTGCGGGGGGGGTTCTTGTCTCGGCGGGCGTTTTGCGTGTCCCCTCTGCCAGGGGCCACGGACCTCGTTGCTGCCCTACGCGCTGCTTTGTAGATGTTACGGACGGCGTTGTCACGGCAGCTGAGGACGAGGCCGCAGTGGGGGCAGGTGAAGCGCGCTTTGCCGGGCGTCGAGTTTGGGTTTCGCTCGCCGCAGCGGCTGCACTTCGTGCTGGTGGCCTCGCCCCGTTCCAGGATCAGGAGGGTCGAGCCGTACCAGCGGGTCTTGTAAGTGAGTTGCCGACGCAGCTCACCGAGCCCGGTGTCCAGCAGGTTCCGGTTGAAGCGGGCCCGGACACGGACGTTCGTTCCGGGCTCCTCGGCCGTCCCCTTCGCGGACGCGGTCAGAGCAACCAGGTCAAGGTCCTCGAGCGCAATGACCGCAGCACCGGTTGCCAGCCGCTTGGACACGACATGGAGGTGTCCGGCACGCTGCTGGGCGACATTGTGATGGATCTTGGCGACGTGCCGGGCGGCTTTGCGACGCCGCCTGGAGCCCTTGGCGCACCGGGCCAGCCTGCGCTGGGCTCTGGCCATATGGTGCGCGGCGTTCCTGCCGGGCTTGAGGCTGGCGATGGTGCGGCTGTCTGGGTCGGTGATGTCTAGAGGCGAGGACAGGACGGCGAGGGGCTGCGAGCCGAGGTCGCAGGCAATCAGTCCGTTGGCCCGCTGGCGCTCGCTGGGCCGGTCGGGGATGGTCTGCCGGACGGTGGCCAGAACGGACGCGTACCAGCGGTGTCCGCCCCGGGCGACCGTCACCGACGTGATCTCAGCCTGGCCGCAGCGCATGAGGCGTACCAGACGCTTCGCGGTGTCATGCAGACGGAAGGTGCCCAGACCCCGCACGCTCAGGTGCCGATAGTCCGGCAGATGGACGACGACCCGGTCCGGGTTGTGCAGTGTGAAAGAGTCCCGGGCCGTGCGCTTCGACTTGAAACGAGGAGCACCCACACGACGTCCCCTGCGCTTCCCCGCTGCGGACGACAGCCAGTTCTTCCACGCGGTGTCGGCGCGGGCGATCCCGCACAGAATCGCGTCAATGTGCACCTCACGCCACCACGGCGAACCCCCTTCCTCTCTGGGAAGGTCGCGCTCAAGGCGCCAACGGGCGTTCAGGTCCATCGCCCCGAGCCGATAGGCGCCCCGGGCTGCGAGGTCCGTCTTCAGGGCCTGGACGCGGGGACGGACCTGCCCAAGCTCCGCCTTGCGCTCGGCGCTGTACGTCCCGGGGGCAGCACACTGCAGTGCCGCCAGCTCGACACGCCGGGCATACAGGTCACGGGCCAGATTACCGGCGTCGGGGCCTGGCTCCTCACCCGGGTCAAGGGCGGGCTTCCCCATGTGAGCGACACGCTTGCGGTGCTCGTCCAGGACTTTCAGATCCGCACACCAGCGCGCATTCTCCGCACGGACCCGCGCCCCGGCCTGCCGGTACAGAGCCGTGCGTTCCGCCTTCGACAGGACGTCCAGGCGCTCCTCGGGGCTGAGCCCACTGATCGTCAGGGCGGCTGCTTCGCGCCTGGCGTCGTAGGCCTGGTACCGGTCGAGGAGGTGCTGGTGCGCATAGTTGAAACCCCAGCGCGCCGCACCGGCGTGACGCTCCAGAACCTCGATACCGGCGGGAGGGACGTCGAGAGCGAACCGGTAAGCACGCACGACCTCTACGACCGGCACAGCCCTCACCTCCTCTTCAGCCCAATAGGAACAAAACCCCAGAACTAAGGCTTTTCCGGCAAATCCTCATGCAGGTCAACGAGTCCGGGGCCACCGGGTTACGACCGGGCACCCAGCCCGTCCACGCCAGCCGCCCCGGCATGCGCCGCACGTCACCGCCAGCCCAGGGTGTCCCTCCATGATGGGTCGGGGACAGGACGCCGTGCGTCCTTACGGACGTCGGTTTTCCCGTCCCCGCCCGCCGAACCCGCCGTGCGAGTTGGCCCCGCAACGGGCTCTCCACGTGTCTCGCCCAGTGGTCAGCCGTCGTCGGCTGCCGTTTCGACGGTCCACGGAGTCGGAATCCTGGCTCCGCGGTAGCGGTAGCGTTCGATCACGACGCTGGATGCGCGACCTCGAACGCCTCGGCTACACCGTCACTCTGACCCCCGCCGCCTGACCCCCACACACCCCGGCCGCCGGGACACCCCCGGCATGCCCGCACCACCCTCATTTTCCGTCTAGTTACATGCTCCTGTAGCACTACGCAAACGCTTCGTAACCACCCGTCGAGTCCGCGGACACCTCCGCACCGCTCAACTTCGAAGACCCGGAACGGGAGCGAAGCGCACGGAAAAGCCCGATGTCGGTCCACCGGAAGGGCGTGTGGACCGACATCGCGTGGAGTACGGCTCAGAAGAGCAGGCCGCCCTTGTACAGTGCGTTCTGCGTCTGGTCGATGGCCGCCGTGTTGCATGCGGCATAGTGCGAATTCGGGGCCACGATGCCGCCGGCCACGGCGCCGTTGGACCACGGCGCGATGCAACGGCCGTCAACGAGCGAACCGTTAACGACGGCAACTCCCTGCTGGGGCTGGTTCACGACGATCGGCGACTGCGAGAAGCCGTCGGCCGCGGCAGCGCCACCGGCCGCCGCGATGACAAGGCCCGCGGCGAGGGCGGAAATGGCTGAAACCTTGTTATGCATGAGTTGCGCCTTTCCGAGCTGTTTTGGGTGATGCACCTGCTCCGAGTTACTCGGAACAGGAGGTCAGAAGAGCAGGCCGCCCGCGTACGGTGCGGCCTGCGTCTGGTCGACGGCCGCCGTGTCGCATGCGGCATAGTGCGAATTCGGGGCCACGACGCCGCCGGCCACGGAGCCGTTGGACCACGGCGCGATGCAACGGCCGTCAACGAGCGTACCGTTGACAACGAGAACGCCCTGCTGAGGGGCGTTCACGACGACCGGCGACTCCGAGAAGCCGTTGCCACCGGTGCCGGTGAGGTTGCCAGGGGTGCTGCCGGCCGGGTCGGCGGTGCCGGTGAGGTTGCCGACGGTGCCGGTGAGGTTGCCAGGGGTGCTGCCGACCGTGCCGGCGGTGCCGGTGAGGTTGCCGGCGGTGCCGGTGAGGTTGCTGACGGCGCCCGTGGGGTTGCTGGTGCCGGTGAGGTTGCTGACCGCGCCGGTGGGGTTGGCGGCGGTGCTGCTGATGGCGCCGGTGGGGTTGCTGAGGGTGCCGCAGTTGCAGCTGGTGCCGGTGCCGCTCGTGGTCGGGTTCTGCGCGGCGGTGGCAAGGACGCTCTGGGCTGCGTTGGTGGCGGTGGTGGTGGTCGGGGGCTTGGGGGCCTGTGCGGAGGCGGGGGCGGCGACGGCCATGGTGGCGGCGGTGGCGAAGGCCGCTCCGGCGAGAACCTGCTTGATCATGGTGGTGCTCCCGATTCGGTGGGTCAGCAAGGGGAAGTGGTGGCAGGCCCGCCCTGGGGGAGTGGCGAACCTACCGCCCTTTGGAACGAGGAACGTGACCAGAACGTCACAGATGGTGCCCGTTTGGGCCAATGCCCAACTCGCCGGCGCGGCAATCACCGAGCCCGGCCCGCGGCGTGTGTGCCCGTCCTGCCGGGGCCTGGCGGGAGGCCGGGCCTGCCGGCAGCGGTGGGCATGCTGTCCGCCGTGGCCTGTGCCGTGGGCGGATCCGCAGAAGTGAACGTGGTGGCCGCCGGCGCGCCTGGAAAGGACGCGCATATCCCGTGTCCGGGTCCGGCCGGCGGGGTGGCGGGTCCCAGGGTTTGTGAGACCTCGGGCCCCTTGGGGCACTTACCTACCTGATCTTGCGCCGGGTTCGACGACTCGGTGCAGTCCCGGTCGCCCCGCTTCCCCCGCCCAGCCGATTGCGGGCCGGGAGAGTGTCAATATGCCCAACACGTCGTAGGCCGTGCCTGCTTGGAGCAAAAAACACACCACCATCAAGGAGTGGCGGCTGGTGAGTCCGCTGTTCGCCGATGGCCTCCGGCGGAGTCCACCGCCTCCTCGCGGACGCCGGAGTCACCTTCCGCTCACGTGGCGGCGTCCAACGCGACAGCGCGCTCCCGTAGGGGCAGGCCGCGGGGCAACACCGCCCCGTGCAACAGGTGACACCATCGGGTGAACCCCGCTATCCGGCACGCCACCGATGTCCCCGGCGACCCGGCAGGGATGCTCCCGGCCTCTTGTCTGCGGCGCGGGGCAGGGCAGCCTCCCAAGGGGCCCCTGTTGGCGGCGTCGGCCCTGGCACTCGCCTCTGGGACAGTGGCCGGCTCCCGTTCCAGCCGCTGGCATTCCTCGATGGCGCACGTGTCGGCGGCGGTTGAACCGTTCGGCCGTCGTCGAGAGGCACGTGCCCTGTGGGCGTAACTTTCGACACCGAAGGGCCGTTGAGGGCCCGGCGGCCGCGCTTGTTCTTCTGCGCCCTGGCAAGCTGCGGCCCGGTCAGCAGCTCCGCCCCGGCCGCTTCGCTCCCTGCGCCGGGGTCGGGCTGCCCTCATAGCCATCCCGAGTGCCGACAATCACCGGCCGTGGTCGGCCATCGCTCGCCGCAGCACGTCACCGTGACGACGGGGCGGGGCCCCGCAGCCAATGGACGGGACCTCAGGTCCGAAGCACTTGACTGGGGCCGTAGTGAAACTCACCACCCACGACGCACGCATCAAACTGCGCCACCTCTACCCCAAGCGTTAGCCGCGACGGTCTACTAGTTACATGCTCCTGTAGCACTACGCAAACGCTGCGTAACCACCCGTCGAGTCCGCGGACACCTCCGCACCGCTCAACTTCGAAGACCCGGAACGGGAGCGAAGCGCACGGAAAAGCCCGATGTCGGTCCACCGGAAGGGCGTGTGGACCGACATCGCGTGGAGTACGGCTCAGAAGAGCAGGCCGCCCTTGTACAGTGCGTTCTGCGTCTGGTCGATGGCCGCCGTGTTGCATGCGGCATAGTGCGAATTCGGGGCCACGACGCCGCCGAGCACGGCCCCGTTGGACCACGGCGCGATGCAACGGCCGTCAACGAGCGAACCGTTAACGACGGCAACTCCCTGCTGGGGCTGGTTCACGACGATCGGCGACTGCGAGAAGCCGTCGGCCGCGGCAGCGCCACCGGCCGCCGCGATGACAAGGCCCGCGGCGAGGGCGGAAATGGCTGAAACCTTGTTATGCATGAGTTGCGCCTTTCCGAGCTGTTTTGGGTGATGCACCTGCTCCGAGTTACTCGGAACAGGAGGTCAGAAGAGCAGGCCGCCCGCGTACGGTGCGGCCTGCGTCTGGTCGACGGCCGCCGTGTCGCATGCGGCATAGTGCGAATTCGGGGCCACGACGCCGCCGGCCACGGAGCCGTTGGACCACGGCGCGATGCAACGGCCGTCAACGAGCGTACCGTTGACAACGAGAACGCCCTGCTGAGGGGCGTTCACGACGACCGGCGACTCCGAGAAGCCACTACCGCTCTTGGCAGTGGTGGTTGTGTCGCTGGCCGAGGCGAATCCGACGCTGCTGACCATAGCGCCGAGAGTGAGGGCAGTGATGACCGCGAACTTCCTGGGCAAACTAGTTCCTTCCTCAATTCACGGTTGCGCACGCTTGCATACCAGGAACAGGAAACCTTGATATGCGCGCATAAGTCACGGGAGGAGCGCCTAAAACAAGGTTCATTCCGTCAGATGGCGCAATGACGCACGTTCCGGAAGGCTATTCCGGAATAGATCTGGAATCCGCGTGGCGTAAATGAATGACAATCCGGAAAGGGAACAGGCGCTGATATATGTCCGGCCCACCGGAAGGGAGAGGGCCGGTGGGCCGGACAAATGGTTCGGGTGGGGGATTGCGCCGGTATGGCCGGCTCCTACGGTTTCCGTCTCGTCACTTGCTGAGCAGGCTACCGAGCCCGGCGGACGTCGGCGCCTGCAGCGGGTGGACCTGGACGACGCCGTTTCCGGCCGGGTTCTTCACCGGAATCGTGGCTTTCTCGGAGGCGTTCGGGCCCATGCCATCGAGGTATACGCCCGAGGCTCCCGGCGTCTTCTTCTGGTCGAAGGCACTGCCGTTGGCGATCTTGCCGGTGCGGGCCAGGCGCGACACGACATCGGCCGCGGGCACGACCGCCGGAGTCACCTTGGCCGGGGACACGAGGCCGAGCATGCCACCCGATCGGGTCGGCACGGCTAGCGGGGTGGCGGCCGACGCCGCGACGGCGGACCCACCCACGAGGCCCGCGCCGATGGCCAACGCCGCAGTGGTGAAAATCGCCTTCTTCATGATTCACCTCGGTTGAAAGTTACTTCGGATCCGACGGCTGGAGAACATAGCAGTCCATGCCCTCCGTAAATGCGACGCGTTGCTCCATATGCATGAAAGCCAGAGGTGTCCATCCCCCAGGGCCTCGGCAAAGTCGTTCAGATGAGGCCGAGCATGGTCAGCGGGCGGGTGTGGTCGCGGGCGTTGGCGCGCAGGGTCCGGGCGATGTTGGTGGTTCCGGTCAGGCGGCAGGCGCTGGTGGCGAGGTTGCGGAGGGTGGCCATGGCGCGGGGGCCGTTGCCGGTGCGGACTTGTGAGCGGTCTTCGTCGAAGGTGACGCCGCGGACCCAGTGGAGCCGGTTCTCGATGCCCCAGTGTCCGCGGACGTAAGTGCCGAGGTGGGCAGGGCCGGCCTGGTGGGCGTGCAGGCTGGTGATGCCGTAGATCGTTTCGGTGTGTTTGGGCTGTCCGTCGAGGTGGCGGGTGGTGCGGCGGATCCGGAACGCCTGGGCCGCGTAGGGGAAGTGGAGGCCTGCCGGGACGGTGACAGCGAGGATGGCGCGGTGCTCGCAGCGGCCGTGGCCCCGGTTTCGTGTCCGGGCCCGGCCGGGGGCGTCGGCCCAGGGCAGTGTGCTGAGCTGGCCGAACAGCGTCGGCTGGTTCTGCTTCACGGTCAGCACGTAGTCTGCTTCCTTGACTTCGACGAGGTAGCGGGCGTGGGCGCGCTGGGTGTGCAGGGCGTCGGCGGTGAAGACCTTCCCGGCCAGGTCCAGCGGGTCGAGCAGGGGCTGGAACTGGGTGATTTCGTTCGTCTTCCCGTCGACGTCGACCTGCCCCAGGACGATGCCGCTGTCGTGGTCGAGGGCGGCCATCAGATGGGGCTGTCCGTCCCCGGTCTGCGTTCCGCGCAGAGTCTTGCCGTCCACCGCGACGGCCTCCCGCGTTGCCGCCTTGGGCGAAGCAGGGGTGTTCTGCTCGGCGAGCCAGCCGCATACGGCCTGGTCGAACGCCTGCCCGTCAACCGCTTGCAGGGTCCGGCGGATCGCCGACTCACTCGGCGCGATCCGCACCCCGCTCGCCGGATGCCGGCGTGCGTCGAGGGTCTCCAGGACGTGCTGGGGCAGGTCGGCAGCCCACTCGCCGATCGCGGCCAGGGACCTCGCGCCGGCCAGGACCGCGCACGCCGCGATCACCAGCACCACCACGAGCACATGCCGCACCCCGTGTGATCCGCGGGGATCGGGTATCGCCTCGAACCACTCCCGCAGCCCCGCCCCCGACGACGAACAGCCCGCCCGGTGCAGCCGCCCCAGCGCGGGATGCAACGATGTCGTACAAGCGGGCATGGACGTCCCCTTCGGTCACGTGAGCCTCAACACCCCACATGATCACCGACCTCCATGCCCGCCCACCTGCACAAACACCCCTCACACCAAGACTTTGCCGAGGCCCTGGCAGAACCCCGCCTACGAGCAGACGGCTACCGCACCGCTGATCGTTCTCGCCCAGCGCCGGCCTCCCCAGCAGGTAGTGGAGCGGCACATCCTCCTCATCCGGCAGACCGTGCACGACCACGCGGAACAGGTCCTGAAGGACCCGGCCTTCGACGCACTCACCGCCGTACTCGCCGATGCCGAGAAGGCAGGCCACGACCCGAAGCAGCTCCTCCAGCAGGCCGCCGACCAGCGTGCCCTGGCCGACGCCCGCCGACCCGCACAAGTCCTGACCTGGCGCATCGAACGCCTCGGCCAACGGCACGCACCGGGTCCACAGGCAGCCACGGCCCGTAGCACCACACAACGCCCCGCTGCCGCCGCGCCCGCTTCGACACCGACTCCGGCGCCGCAGCCGCCGCCCGCACGGCGGCGCTGATTACGACCACTCTCGTGCCAATCCGGCCGCCAAAGGGCCGATCCACGCCAGTCCGCTCCCCATCAGCACCACCTGGCTGGCAAGTTCTGGCAAGTTCCTCGTCTGGGGCAAGAGTTGGGGGCAAGCTCTGGCACATCGATCGTTGCCTTCAGCGGAGGTGGACATCATGGCCCTGATCAAGCTGGGTAAGGACCCCGACAGCCCCAGTGGCGGTTCCCCCACGATCTACCTGGACGATGTGACGAACAAGTACCTCGTCCAGGGCGTCACCGTCCTCGACAAGGAGCGCCTCGACCAGATGGACCTCCCCAGTCATGAGTCGGTGGTAGAGATCCCCCGAACCATGGTGCAGTTCTTCTTGGAGGTGACAGGTGAAGAAGGTCCCGACGTTTGAGGATCTGTTTCGCGATTGCCGTAGGACAGCCGTCCATCTGGAGATGCGCGATGCCTACATGAAGTCGGACCCGGCCTTCATCGACTGGAAGGCCGGCAAGACCCTCGACCCGGCCGAGCGCTGGGCGGACTGGCACGCGATCGTCACGGAAGCAGCCTCCCGAGGGGTCGAGGTCCGCAGGGCACGCATTGTGTCGACGCCCGTCAGCGAATACATCCGCTTCGAGCACGCTGTCACGGACGGGTTGAACATCGCTGCGGGGGAAGACGTTCGCTGGCTCTCGCGCCGCCAGGCAACGGACATCGCGCTCCCCGGCAACGACTTCTGGCTGTTCGACTCCAGCCTCGTCCTCCTGAATCACTTTGACGGCGAGGGCGAGAACATGGAGATGGAACTCACGGAAGCCCCCGAGGTGGCGGAGCTCTGCGAGGCCGCCTTTGCGGCCGTGTGGAAACGGGCAACGCCACACGCAGAGTTCGAGTTGTCCTGACAGTTCGAACGACACTGTCGCGACGACATGACCTCTCCATCTTCGAGCGTTCAGGAAGCCCGCAAGGCGCTCGGGAAACGTCTGGCTGAGATCCGGGGTACGGCCGGAATAAGCAAGCGGGAACTGGCCAGACGCTGTGGCTGGCACGAGTCGAAGGCTTCGCGCTTCGAGAGCGGCATCCGTGCGCCCTCGGAGCGCGACCTTCGCGCTTGGTGCTCCGCCTGCGGGGCGGAAAGCAAAGCCGAAGATCTCATCTCGACGGCCCGTGGAATCGAGGGCATGTACGTCGAGTGGCGAAGGATGGAGCGCGATGGGCTCAAGTTGGCCCAGGAGTCGGTCCTCCCCTTGTGGGAACGCACCCAGCGCTTTCGCATCTACTCACCGTGGCTCATCCCTGGCCCGGTGCAGACGGCGTCGTACATCACAGCCCTTCTGACCTCCATCCGCGACCGCCGCGGCCTCAAGAACGACGTGCCGGCGGCCGTGAAGGTCCGCGTGGAGAAGCAGAACATCGTCTACGGGAAGCACACGTTCGCCATCCTCTTGGAGGAGAGCGCGCTCCGGTACCGCATTGGCGGAGCGGAAGTCCTGGCAGGGCAGTTGGGATACCTGCTCAGCGTCATGGCGCTGCCCTCGGTGAGCATCGGAATCATTCCTCAGGACGTCGACCGCACTCTCTGGCCCGTCGAGGGATTCTTCCTGTACGACGACCACACCGTGAACGTCGAGCTGGTCTCCGCACATCTCACCGTCGTACAGGATCACGAACTTGCCATGTATGCCCAGACGTTCGCCGAGTTGAAGGAACTCGCCGTCTACGGCACGGCAGCAAGGCAAATCATTACGGCTGCCATCGAATCCCTCGGGTGAACGTCTGGCAAGTTCCGGCACACTCATGGAGCCCCCCCCCCATCGCCTTTCCTAGCTTTGCACCACGGCTAAATCGTGCTCCGGAGAGGCGAAGCGGTGATCACTGTGGCAAGTACGGGCATGGAATCGAGAGCAACCGACCGCGCTGAAACCGAAGTTCGGCTGGTCGACGTAGAGACGATCTCCGAAAGCACGGACCTGGTCCTCTCCATGCAGATGTCCACCTCCACCCGCGAGGACATGGATGGGTCCACGCCGATGGTCCTTGGACACCTCAACCAGTTGCTCAATGAGGACTTGGGAGCGGCCGAGGACGAGGATGTGCAGGATCTCCTCCACCGGGGGCGCAAGCTCGTCGACTACACGAGCCGCCCGACCGCGGAGACCCCCTCGTTCGGCGCCTTCATCTACCTCAGAGACGCAGCCCATCTCACGCGGCGCCTCCTGTGGATCTACACCCAGCGCAACGGGCTCGGTGCCCCGTGAGCGTTCGAGGCGATCAGATCGTGAAGGAGCTCGCGCACTACTTGCACGAGCACTCGGCCGAGGCCATGGCGCTCATGCCCTTGTACGACGCAGCATGCGATCACGCGAAGCGTCGGGCCTGTCTTCACCATGGCCGCTGCCCCCTCGTGATGGCGGGAGCGGTCGTCGTCGACCAGCTCAACAGAGTTCTGTCCCTGCGACACCAGGGCGGCTACTCCCTCGCCGAGACGGCGCCCGAGCCCCAGGACGACTCGCTGAGCGGCGCGGCCGTGCGATTGCTGGCCGAGGAAGTCGGCATCCGCGACGTATGGACCGAGCCCGGAACCGAGGGCCCCTTCCTGGTCGACGTCACCAGGGCCCCGCGCGAGTACGGCCCTCGCATCAGGGTCGGCTTCCGCTACCTCTATCGCGCCCACTCGGGAGCCGTCTTCCCGGCCGTGATCGAGAGTGGCGCAGCGGCCTGGGTGCCCATAGCCGAGATCGGCATTCCCTCCGTGCGCGAGCGCGTTCAAGACCATTTGATCGGTGCCGCATGAGTCCGCGCGGGAGCAACTCGCTTACGTCGTCAGCCTCGTGGCCGTGGGCGGCGCACTGCTGCTGGCCATCTGGAGAGGCTGATGTACGAGCGTCACCGCTCCACCGAACCGACTCCCCCGCCCGCCCCACTCGGCACCAGAGCTGAGCTCCGGTCCCCGAGTGGCGTCAAGATCGGCGACTACGTGTACCGCGACGGCCTGTTCCTACGGGTCGCGGACATGCGGTCGGCCGGCACCGCGGCCCACCGGGTCCTGTTCTTCGACGGGCACCCTCCGTGGCTGATGACGGCGCCGACGCTTACGTACCGCCCCATCGAACTCGCCTGATTCCGCTGGCCCTTCTGGCCAGAGCGCAAGGGCCGTCGCCTCACCCGACCGAGGAGCTTCGCCATGCGCTTTCGCAAGATTCACGGAGCGGGAAACGACTTCGTCCTCCTCTCCGACCCCACGTCGGACAGGGACAACGACTGGGCGAAGGCGGCCGAGCAGCTCTGCGCCAGACGGACCGGCGTGGGCGCTGACGGCCTCGTCATCAGCAGGCTGGTCAGCACGGACCCCGCCTTGCTCGAAGTCGCGTGCTTCAACGCGGACGGCTCGACCGCGACGATGTGCGGGAACGCCCTGCGTTGCACCGCGTGGGCGGCAAGCCAAGATCACGGCCTCAAAGAGATGCGCCTCCTCATGGCCGGGGTGACGCACGAGGCAGTCGTGGGCGATGACGCCGTGTGGGTCACGGCCGAAGTAGGAGCCATCCACCCACGGCGCGTGCAGGCAGTCATCAACGGCAAGCCGACTTGGTTCGACAGCGCGTACACCGGCACCGAGCACGTGGTCGCGGTCGTGGACGACGTGGACGCCATCGACACCATCACGGTGGGCCGCCTGATTCGCAACCATGCCGACCTTGCCCCGCTCGGCACGAACGTCAACTTCGTACAGGCCGCCGGCAGGCAGGAGCTGAAGCTCCGCACCTACGAGCGTGGCGTGGAGGCCGAAACGCTGTCGTGCGGCAGCGGAGCGGTGGCGGCCGTCCTCATCGCCACCATGCGCGGGCTGGTCGCGCAGCGCCCCGTCACCGTCCACAACCAGGCCGGAGAGCCACTGACGGTACGCCCCCACCCCGACCGGCCGGCACGTACGCAATGGGTCGGCGGCCCCGTAACCCACACCTTCGAAGGGGTACTCCCATGACGCGCTTCCTCACCGCCAGTTCCAGCGAGGCCGTGCGGCAGGCCACCCGCACACTCCACGAGTGGCAACCGGCCCGGCAAGGGCTCGGCGTCGCCCTGGTCTACGGACCCGTCAGCCTTGAGGACCGGCTCTACCACTCGAAGTGCCCCGTCGAGCAGCGCTCCGTGACGGCCCTCTCCGGAGCACTGGAGGAGATCGGCGTCCGGTGGAAGGTCCTGGACCCCTGCGAGCCGACGTTCATCCCTGAACTGGCCGGATACGACGTGGCCCTCTCGAACCTTCACGGCCCGTTCGGCGAGGACGGGCGCCTGCAAGGACTCCTGGACTACATCCGCATGCCGTACTGCGGAAGCGGCGTCGCAGCGTCGGCGGTGGCGGCGGACAAGGTTCTCTGCAAGCGCGTGATGGAGAGCCTGGGCGTCCCCACCCCCGGCTGGTGGGTGTGGTCGGGCGGCCCCGCGGATTGGGCCGGGACGGCCGTGATGGTCAAACCGCCCTTCGGCGGCTCCAGCGTGGGCATGAGCCTGGTCCGGGATCGGGCAGCCCTTCCTCTGGCCTTGGCGGACGCCACCCGCGACGAGGGTGATCCTGTGCTCGTCGAGGACTACGTCCCCGGCGTACCGCTCACCGTAGGACTGCTGGAAATGCCCGGCGGTGAGGTCCTCGTCTTCCCGCCACTGGCCACCGAGGTCACCGAGGTCACCGAGGCCGACTTCTACGACGCGGACACAAAGCTCGACGCGGACTCCAAGGGCTCTGTGACGGTCAGGGCCGCCGAACTGAAGCCTGCACTGTTGGCCGAGATCACTGGCTACGCGACGACCTTGTGGGACGGGATGGACCTGCGCGGCTCGGCGCGGGTGGACTTCATGCTCACCGAGGCCGGCCAGGTGCACGCGTTGGAAGTGAACACGACGCCGGGCATGTCGCGTGACAGCAACTTCGCCGTAGGCGGGGCCATAGTCGGGCTCACGCACACGGACATCGTGTTGGCGATGCTTCACGAGGCCCTGGCCCGCCCGCCCTACGATGTCCCCCTGCCCACTCCCGCGTTCAGCAGCTCCACACCGACACGGGAGGCTGCCGTCTCACCGTAGGAGCCAGCCGCTGTGCCGCACGTCCACAACGTCCCCATGTGCCGACAGCTCATCGCCCCCACCGAATGGGATCTCCACGGAGGGTGGGCACTGGGAGACAGAACCGAGTGGTCCAACAGGGCGTGCGGCCTGGCGTCGCTGAGAATGATCCTGCTCGCCTACGGCCATGAAGCACCATCGGTCACTGAGCTGTTGAAACTCGCCCTCAAGCACGAGGTGCTGACCCCACGTGGAGCGCTGCATGCCGGCATCGCCAACCTGGCAACCGACCTTGGAGTTCCTGCCCGCGCCGAGCCTGTAGCGGCCGACAGCCTGGTCGCCCGACTCGAAGAGGCCCCGCTGATCATGTCGGTGACCGAGCAGTTCCCCAACGACGGCCGGACCGGTGGCCATCTCGTCATCGCGCACGGTTACGAGGACGGGGTGGACCCGACCATCTTCATCCGCGACCCCTCCGCGTGGGGACAGACCAACGACCGCGTCCCCCTGAGCAGGGTCACGCCCTCCTACACCGGCCGAGCCATCACGTTCGCCCCTCTCATTCACGACGGAGCGTCCTCATGACCGAGGCAGAAGGTGGCCGGAGGATCGCCGTGCTCGGGGAAATGCTGGAACTGGGCGACGAAGCCTTGGAGGCCCACAAGGCCGTAGGGCGCATGGCCGCCGAGAACAACATCGATCTCGTCGTGGCAGTCGGCGGAGACCTCGCAAAGCAGCTCGCTCTCGCGGCGGGCGCAGCGGGTGTACCCGACGTGGCGATCGTCGCCGACAACGCGACCGCCGCGGCTTTCGTCAGCTCTCTCCTCCGCCCCGGAGACGTCGTGCTCACGAAGGCTTCACGGGGCGGCATGTTGTGGCAGGTCGCCCAAGCCCTCACTGGACAGCCCGTCACCGGACTCTGACGCGTTCCCCTCCGGGGAACCGTTTGCTGTCCTTCGGCTGAGACGGCAGCCACGCAACCAGCGAACTCATCCCGCACGGTGAGGCTCGCCGAAACCCTTTGCCGGATGGGCATCGACGAGACCAGTGCTGCCCCCGTTGTTCCTCCAGGGAACGAGCCGCCCGTTCCCTGGAGGAACAGCCCTCTTGTTCCCTGAGGGAACGAGACTTGAAGGTGATCATCATGAGCTGCCCCTAAGCCAGCTGGCGACTGGTGACCGGCAGGACACAGGCTCCCGAGGCTTCCCGACGTCCGACTGGGCCTACCCTGCGGCCAGCGGTATGTAGGGGTTGGGATTTCGGGCTTCAGTGGCCGAGGTGGCGTAGGCCGTCCTCAACGCTGGGGTGCCACTGGTCGACCGGACCGGAGTTGCGGTTGTACCAAGCCGCGTCCAGGCCGGGCTCCTTCGTCTCGTGACCAGACCCGCAGCGCAGCCACACCGAGTCGTCGCGCATGCAGAAGACGATCCAGTCCCGATACGCACCACACTGCCAGCACGTACGAACCTCGCCATCGACAACGAGCGGCTGCATCCAGCGCATCATGAACCCGGCAACGTCCTGGCGGGACGGCGCCCGGAACTCCGGCGGCAGGAAGTCAGGCCCCATCGCCGCCTCCGGGTCCGATCCGGCCGACACCGGCTCTTCGGCCGGGACGGTGTCGAACGGCAGCGGCTCTTGCGCAAGCCTCTGGAGCATCGCGAGCGCCTCACGCTGGGCTTCACGGAACTCACGGTCGGCGCGAGCACGTCGTCGGAACACGCAGAGACTCCTTCTCTATCACCTGGCGGATACAGGTAGCGGGCAGCTCAGGGAAATCAGCGACGAGCAGCACAAGCCGCTTCAGGCCGCGGGCTGTCAGCTGCGGCGGACAACGCGGAGCCGACCCCCGGCGCACTCGGGCAGCGTGCGACGGGACACCGGGACCGGTGAGGCGAGCGTGGAGGCGAACGCAGCGACCAGGTCGTGGGGGACGCTGGCACTGAAGCTGGCGCACCACTGATACGGAGCACCGAGAACAGGTTCCGCCCACGCCTGCCAGCCCACCAGGTCAGGGCGTGGGTCGGCGTCCTGGACGAGCGACGGCAACACCTCCAGGGAAACGCTGGCAGAGAAGCCGGGGTCCGTGACGGTGGTGCGGGGCCGGTCCACGTCTCGGATCCAGCCCAGGACGGTGAGCGCCTTGAGGACGGTCTCGGGTCCTTCAAAGCCGACGTCGGGCGCCTCGCGGGTGCCGATCGCGACGAGGAGATCAACGAGGGCCTCGTACGGGACACCGGCGGTGAAGTACGCGTTCCACTCCGCCATCACAGAGTCGGCATGCGTTCGGGCACTCAGCTGCCAGGCAACAGGTAGGCCACCCAGCTCGAACGGGTAAGCCGCGAGGACCCACTCGGCACCGAACAACCCGTCCGGGCTCACATACAACAACGTGTGCCGGGCAGTCGGCCACATACGCCAGCCGAGCCCGGCCAAGGTATCGCCGACCTGTTCGGCAAGAGCACCGTCGTCACCGGCCAAGTGGCGAGGGGCGACCCAGTACACCTGGTCTTGCGCGTCAGGGCGGAAGGGATCGATGGGATGGTGCGAGTGCAGAGGCACCTCCGTAGAGCCGGGGTAGTTCTTCCAGCAGGGCGTTGTAGGTTCACATGGCTTGCGGCCGCGCACCAGCCCTTACGTGATCTGTTGTGTCTGCCCCCGGCGAACGACGCCTTGGTCGCCGAGGTATCCGATGCAGCAGCTCTGGTGAGGCACTCCGCCGGACGTCAAGCCGGGCCAGCTCGTTGCACACCTTGGGCAGGCGCCCCGACAAAGCGTGCCTGCGCTGTCGGAAGACGACTGGTCAGAGGGCCGGAATGCGTGCGCGATGCGTGAGCGGACGGTAGAGCACGAGCCGTCATGGGCAGGATCAAACGACATGCCGGATGGTGCTGACCTGCGAGGACAGCACCATCCGGCACACATGAGCACCCTCGATCATGGATTCCGTCCCGCTCCTAAAGCGGGTGTCGCAGGTTCGAATCCTGCCGGGGGCACCAGCGCAGCAGCAGGTCGAGGGCCCTGCCGTCCTCATGGACGGCAGGGCCTTCGGTCTCGCGGCACAGGTACGGCACACATGCGTGCGCACCGAGGGCGGGGAGCAGCCGGCGATACTCACGAAGTCGAGCTGCCCCGACGGTGGCACGCGAACCTGGCCACAAGTCTTTGCGGCAACCCTGGCTTACAGGGCGCTGTTGTTGCAGCCCATGCTCGAACCCATGTGGGTGTTCTGCGCACCCGGGTTGCCCTCGCCGTTGAGCGCGTTGCCCAGCACGCCGTTGAGGATGCCGACCTGGCCGAGGACGTCGACGTTCAGGTCGTGCGACCGGCAGTTGCTGCTCTGCCCGATGCCGAACTGGTCACCGCCCTTCCCCCCGTCGTGCGCCTGGGCCGTGCCGGCGGCCAGCATTGCGAAGCTGCCGAGGGCAGCGACCAGGACGGCCGCCTTGCGAAGCTCGTTCATTTCATCTCCAATGGAGCGCAGTGGATACGATCCGTGGCAGATCGATTCCTTACAGTCACGAAAATTAGTATTAGATAATCCCAAAACGCCCGATGACGCGCCGGAATCCGTGATCTTGTTGGGGGGAACCACCCTGAAGTCGTAACGCGCGCGTGCGGGCCTTCCGGGCCCTTCGGCGTCATCCACCACCCACAGCCGTGCCGCAACCCCGGCGACCGCCCGCCGGCCCCGCTGGCCGGGATCCCTCGCGTGGACGAGACTGCACGGCATGCGCTCACAGGACGTACTCATCGACGGTTACGGACGCATCCGGGAAGAGGTGCACGCCGTCGTCGACGGGCTCTCCGCCGACGATCTCCATGCCAGGCCGGGCGACGGCGAGGCGAACTCCATCGCATGGCTGATCTGGCACCTCACCCGGGTGCAGGACGACCACATCGCCGACGCGGCCGGGATCGGGCAGGTGTGGCTGACGAAGGGCTGGGCAGACCGCTTCGACCTGCCTCTGGTGAAGACGGACACGGGATACGGGCACACGTCCAAGCAGGTCGGCCAGGTGCGGGTGGCCTCGGGCGAGCTGCTGCTCGGCTACTACGACGCCGTCCACGAGCAGACGCTCGGCTTCCTCGGCAAGCTCGACGGCAACGCGCTCAACCGCGTCGTGGACGAGCGCTGGGACCCGCCGGTGACACTGGGCGTCCGCCTGGTGAGCGTCCTGGGGGACGACCTCCAGCATGTCGGCCAGGCCGCTTACGTACGAGGCCTGTTCTGACCCACCCCGGGGAGCCCAACACCCACGGCCCGGCCGAGCGCCTCGCGCCACCAGCGGCCCGGGGCATAGAGGGCCTCGGCATCAACGGCCACGCGTCCGGCATGCCGGGTCACCCTTCACATGCCGGTAGTCGTCTCCCCTGGCCCCACTCGACGCGCCCAGGTGACTCTCGCCGGCGACCTTGATGGCAGCACCCTCGATGGGCCGGTCGCAGGCGACGCAGAACTTGGTGCGGCTCGTCGGCGTCATGGCGTCTGCTCCCTGGGACCGGTCTGTACGGGGACGGCAAGCATGTGGGCGATGCGTTCGGCGCAGCTCGCTTCGTGGCCGCGTTCGCCGATTTCGTAGTCGAGGGAGGTGATGTACCGGTTCCCGTTCATGGCAATCTGCTCGGTGAGCATCCCGTCGAGGGGGTTGGCCGCCTGCAGGGACTCCGGGCTGGTGAGGTCGACGTCGACGTGGAGTCCGCGCTTTCGCAGATGGCCTGCGAGTCTCTGCAGGTCGGTGTCCATACGGAGACGATCTCAACGCGGGAGGCCGGGCGGGACATGACACCCTATGACACGGAGTTGATCATGAGGTCCGTGGCAATCACGGGGACGCGGGCGACCGGCCATCGCAGCCGTCACGACTACGCCGACCTGTTCGCGGCGTACCTCGGGCCGTTCGCGGACGACGCCCACTTCTACATCGGCGGCGCCAAGGGCATCGACAGCCTCGCTCTGGCCTGGCTGGCCGAGAACACCGCCGCACACCTCACCGTCGTCGTACCCGGCACCGTCGACCAGCAGCCCGCGGAGGCGCGCCAGGCCATCGCTCGTACGAGGGCCCGTATCAAGGACGTCGTCGAACTGCGCGCCGCCGAGCTCGCCACCCCCGCCTATCACGCCCGGAACCGGTGGATGGTCGACCACGCCTCGATGACCATTGGATTCCCGCACGCCACCGAACCGTCGACCGGCACTTGGCAGACCCTCAACTACACGGCAGAGCAAGGAAAACCACGCCTGATCGTGCCCGTATAGCCACCATCACGGGCATTTTCGGGCCACGATGGGGTGGTGAGTGACGACAGGGCGACGGGTGCGGGCATGCTCAAGGCGCTGCGTCGACGCCGCGGCCTGTCCCTCGCCGAGACGGCTCGCGCCCTCATCGCAATCGCCGGACAGCTTGGCGGGCCCCGTACTTCACTGCCGTCCGTCGCCGGACTCCAACGTTCGGTCGCCCGCTGGGAAGCCCCCGCACCGACCCGCCCCGACGCCCGCCACCAACTGCTCCTGGCCCACTTGTACGCCCGTACGCCGACTGGGTCGATCGCACTCGGAGCGGGCTCAGACTTCGCCGAGCTGCTCGACGCCCTCGCCCATCTCGGCGAAGGCGCAGCCCAGTTGGCGGAGCTGCGCTCGATACTGGTGCGGACGGCGACGGACCGGGGCGGCGGCATGCTGGCCCTGCTGTCCGGGAGCACGCAGGCCGGATTGGCCGCAGCGCTGGCGGACCCCTCGCGCACCGACGAGGCCCTCGTGACCGGCCTGTCGACGGTCGTCTCCGACGTGAACGCGCAGGTGGGTTCGCTGCCGTTCGTACGATTACAACTGATGCTGGCCCCCACGGTGGAAGCCTGCCGCCGACTGACCACCGGCCCCGTGCCGGAACCGTTGCTCCCCCAACTGCGGGCTGTGTCCGTGGCGGCCCACACACTGGCCGGCCGCCTGGCGTTCGAGACGCGCGACGACGTCGCATCGCAAGGTCTGTACGCAGCCGCGACCCGCGAGGCGGGGCTGCTGCCGGATCCGTGGCGGCGCGCCACCGTCCACATGAGTCATGCGCTGGTGACTCTGTACTCGGCACAAGGCTCGGCTGGGGCAAGGGAGTTGGCGGCTGCCGCAGTGCGGGATGCCCGTTCCGGCGAAAGCGTCGTGGTGCGGGCGCGGGCGCACGCGTTGCAGGCGGAGATTGCCGCCCGCGCCGGAGAGGAACGTCAGGCGGAGGCGGCGCTCGGCCTGGCCTGGTTCGACATGGACCGCAGCCAAGCCGACGACCCGTCGAGCAGCTCGTTCACGGCCGGACACCTGCGCGGCTTCGAGGGCGTGTGTGAGCTGTACGTGGGCGACGCGCAAGCGGCCCACGACCGCTTCGCGTTGTCGGCGAGCGCGCTGGTCGCGCCCCGGGAACAGGTGCAGCGAGCCATCGTGACGACGGACCAGGCACTGGCTCGGATCCGCCTGGGCGATCCGCAGTCGGCGGCCGGTCTGCTGCACGAGTGCGTACTGGCTGCTGCGACAACAGGCGGGCGGGTTCCGGCGCTTCGCCTGCGGCGATCCAGGCAAGAGCTTCGGCCGTGGCGGCGGGAGGATTGGGTGGCCGAACTCGATGACCATTTGATGGATGTGCTCGGGGCTTGACCACGATCCACGGGACCCTTAGTTCGAGCAGTCCGTGGCGACGTTGCGCTCGGCCGGGGTGACGGTGCTGTACGGCGAGGGCGGGTTCGTACCGAACGAGCCGGGTGAGCGTCGGCCGGCCGGCTATCCGTGGCAGATCGCACTGGACGCAGTCGAAGCGACGGCTGGACCGCAGTCGTAGGCATCTCCCCAACGAAGCCGCACCGAAATTCCCCGCCCTCCAGACACCTAGTACGCCATGATCACGACATGGCAGGTATGTCGATCGTTGTGTGTCTCCCCGGCACCGCCGCCGGGCGGCTGGACGAGGCAGTCGTCGAGGCGATGGCTCCCTTCCAGCACGACTACGCCAGTAGCGTCGAACTGGACATCTGGGATTACGCCCGCATTTGCGGCGGTGCTGACGGTCACGGCTTTGCGGTGCTGCCTGCCCACAAAGGGGACCCCCGGCTCATACACGACCGCCCAAGGTACGACGGCACCCTGGAGCCCAGCCGCCAGGGGATGTGCGCGGGTGGCCCGCGGGAGCTGCTCGACTTCACCGCACCGCGCGCCGAAGCGGAGGAGATCGCCGGGCAGGCATGGGACCTCTGGCACACACTGGCCTCAGTGCACCCACCCGCGGATTCACAGACGGCCATGGCCCGCCGAACCGGCGAGATAGGCACCGGATACTGGAGCCAGCCCCTGATCAGCGCCTTCGGCGAGGCGCTCGACACCCTGCACCGCACCCGGCGGACCTACCACTTCGGCAGCCTGCTCGGCAGCCTCGATCCCGTCAGCGACATCGGCGAGGCGAGCCGGGAGGAATTCGCTTCGCAGCAGGGCCACTTCGCGCTGAACCGGCGCAACGTCCTCACTCTCGGCGGCTGGTGGTACGGGATCGGCGACACGCCCCTGCATGGCGCCTGCCCCGGCCCCGACCGGTGCCCGCACGAACCGGACGTCGGCGAGGGTGTGGTTGCCGTCGACGCCTATCTGAAAGGGCTGGCCCCGGACGCCCTGCTCGTCCGCGTGCACTGCCATGTGTGAGGTGACGCAGCCGCCCCGGGGCGCGGTGTGCCCGACCCGCTCTCCCTATGGTCAGCTGGCCCCATGGAAGCGCTATGGACCAGTGCGGTCGCAGTCGTCGGGACGCTCTTGGGCGGCGTCGTCACGCATGTTCTTCAGGGGCGGGCCGCTCGGCAGAGTGAGTTGTTCACGCGGGGCGAGTCGCTGCGGCAGGAACGGATCGCGGCCTACAGCTCGTTCGCCTCGGCCGTCGAGGACTTCCGGCGGGGGCAGGCCGATCGGTGGTACCGGAAGCAGGAGGACCCCGACGGGGAGGCTCACGTCGTCGCGAGCGCCGAGGCGCACCGGCTGCGGGCGGTGGCCCGGCAGGCGCTCTACCGCGTCAAGCTGCTCGCCGGTGATCGTGGACTTGTCGACGCCGGTGAACATGCCCTGCAGTGCACCCGCGATGTGTCCAATGCCCTGGACCCCGAGCAGCGGGGGCAGTTGGACGATGCCGCCAAGGCGGCCATAGAGCAGTTCATCGAGCTCGCCGCTCAGCGCATACTGCCCGACGCCACCCGTACCACCGGAACGCCGTCCTGACTCAGCACCCCGTCACGGCTCGACAACCCCCACCGGGCACCCCGTCCCGCGGGGAATGCTGTACGGCGCGGCCACGTGGTACATGCCCGGTTTCGGGGCGAGGAGTTCTGTCCACTCGTCACCCGACGGCGTCGTCGCGGCCTTGCGGAGGCAGCCGTTCGGGTTGGTGTACCTCTTCGGGCCGTGGTCGCGGAGTTTGGACTCCGGGGTCTCCTGCGGCGGCACGACGCCCTTGCCCTTCTCGTCGACCAGCTTCAGCCAGGGCGAGTACGGAATGCGGATCAGGATCTTGCCCGGGGAGCGGACCTCGACCGTGACCTCGCCCTCGCCGGCGTGCTTGACCGTGGCGGGCGGGTCCGCCAGCGGGGTCGGGTTCTCGACCGCGAACAGACGCCAGTGCTCGTTCGACCAGATCTGCTTCAGGTAGGGCAGGCCCCCCTCGATGAGCTTGCCCTCCTGGACGGCGCCGTTCACGTCCGCCGGGCCCAGCGGCAGCACCACGTAGCGCACCGCCCAGCGGTTCAGCCAGGCGTGGTAGTTGTCCGCGTTCAGGGTGTCGTCGTAGAACAGCGGGTTGCGCTGTATGTCCGCCTGGCGGTTCCAGCCGCGCGCCAGGTTCACGTACGGGGTGAACGCCGAGGCCTCGCGGTGGCTGGAGGCGGGGACCACCTCCACCCGGCCGGTCTTCGCGTCGAGCCCCTGCAACTGGTCGACCAGCGGCGCCAGATCCCGCGCCCAGGTCGCGGCGGGGGCGGTGCTCACGATGTCGTCCACCGACTTGAAGCCGATCCACCCGTTGAGCCCGGCGAAGGCCAGCAGCACGGCGTACCACTTGCGGGACTTCGGCACCGTGTACGGAAGGGCCGCGAGCAGCACCACGCCGGCGAACAGCATCGCCATGCGCGTGATGTTCGAGCCGATCTGCGACTGGATCGCGAAGCACAGCAGCACCGCGACGCCGTACACCAGCGCGGCCGTGCGGACCGTCCGCCAGTCCTTCGGTACGAGGAAGAGGATCAGCAGCGCGAAGAGGAACGGGCCCGACGTCGTGGCCAGCGACATCGGCTGCGTGCCCGAGAACGGGAACAGCCACGCCGACAGTCCGACCACCACGACCGGTGGCAGGCCGATCGCGTACGCGCCCGGGCGGCGCTTGTTCAGGAAGAGGGCGGCCGCGACGAGGCCGAGGAACAGTCCGGCGACCGGGCTGCTCGCGGTGGCGAGCGCGGCACAGGGCGCGGCCACCGCCGCCTTCGGCCAGCGGTTCTCGCGCTTGTTGTGCGGCCAGCAGAACACCGCGGCCACCGCGCCGAGCGCGAACATCATGCCGAGCCCGAACGTCACCCGGCCCGACATCGCATTGCACAGGAAGGCGAACAGCGCGGCGAAAGAGCAGGCCAGCGGGTTGCGGACCGCTTTCACGCGCACCAGGATCAGCGCGGTCAGTCCGGCCGACACGGTCCCGGCGATCATCATCGTCGTCCGGACGCCGAGCACCGACATCAGATACGGCGAAACCACGCTGTACGACACCGGGTGCATCCCGCCGTACCAGGCCAGGTTGTACGCGGACTCCGGGTTGCGGCCGACGAACTCGGTCCAGGCGTCCTGCGCCGCGAGGTCGCCGCCACTGTTCGCGAAGAGGAAGAACCACAGGATGTGGGTCACGGCCGCGGCCACCGTCACGAACGCGATGGGGTGGCGCATCGGCCAGAAGTCCGGGCTCAGCCCCGGCCCCGGTCCCATTCCGAGGCGTATTCGCGCCTTGGACCAGGGCGTGGACCCTGTACTGGTACCGGTCGTGGACGCTGTACCGGTCCCGGTCGAGCTCGTGCCCGTGGTCCCGGTCGAGCTCGTGCCCGTGGTCCCGGTCGAGCTCGTACTCGCCGTGTCGGTCGTGCTCGTACTCGCGGTGCTGTCGGCGCGGGTGGGCGTCGGCTCAGCGGTGGTCACTGCGGCTCTCCCGCCTCACGCTGTCTCACCTGGCATACGCGACCGTGTGCATCTGTACACGGTCTGCGCGGGGTCCCTGAAGGAATTCCCCAGGGGGTTCCCCGAATGTTCTCCCCGAGATTGTCCCTGATTCCAGGGACGCCGTCCCCGCGTCCCCAGTTGCCCGAAGCTAGCACGGGGGCGCCCCGCAGGCCGGGGCGCCCTCGATGCGTTCGGGGCGGTCAGCCCAGTCGGGTGAGCTTGGCGCCCGTGCCCGGTTCGGTCAGGGCGCTCTTCAGCTCGACCGGCGCGGTCAGCTTGCCGTTGCCGCTGCCGATGGACAGCTCGCCGACCACGGTGCCCGGCTTCGCCGAGTGCGGGACGGGCTTGCCGCCCGCGGCAAGGGTGACGTCCACCTTCAGGCCCGGCCAGCCGACCGCCTTGAGGTCCTTGGCGGCGACCAGCGGGGTCTTCCCGCCGAGCCCGTCGTCGACGTACCCGACGACATCGCCCTTCTTGACGACCGTCGCCGAGGTGACGGCCTTCTGCACGGCCTGGATCAGCGTGTAGCTGTTGTTGATCGCGGCCTTCAGCTTGTTGTCGAGGGTGGTGCCGGTGCGCTGGCCCATGACGATGCCGTAGATCCGCTGGTTCTTGCCGTCGACGACCGTGTCGGCCGACCACAGCAGATTGCCGCCGGCCGGGGTCGAGGAGCCGGTCTTGATGCCGCTGACACCCGGCTTGAGCAGGATCGTGTTGTTGTTGTAGATCATCGTGTCGATGCCCGGGATCTTGATCTGGGGCGTGTTGACGATGTCGCGGAACACGTCGTTCTGCATGACTGCCTGGGCCAGCTTGAGCTGGTCGACCGGCGTGGAGACCGTGGTCTCCTTCAGACCGCTCGGGTCGGTGTACGTGGTGCTGGTCATGCCGAGTTCCTTGGCGGCGTCGTTCATCTTCGCGATGAACGCCTCCTCGGATCCTGCGTCCCAGCGGGCCAGCAGACGGGCGGCGTTGTTGCCGGACGGGATCATCAGCAGTTCGAGCATCTGCTTCTCGGTGAACTGCTGGTCCTTGCGGATCGGCGCCGTCGACTCGTCGGGCTTCTTCGCGTCGTCCTCGGCCTGCTGGTCGACCGTGATCTTCTCGCCCTCCTGCTTCCCGCTGATCGGGTGGCCCTTGAGGATCACGTACGCCGTCATCGTCTTGGCCACGCTCGCCAGCGGCGCGGGCTTCTGCTCCCCGTGCGTGCCGAGGCTGCCCACCCCGTCCACGGACACCGCCGACTGCCCCTCGGCCGGCCACGGCAGGTTCAGCGCGTCGCCGTTGAAGGTGTACGTCGCCGACGAGGTCAGGGTCAGCTTCGGATCCGGGAGCGGACGCAGGATCTGTACGACTGCAAAGACGATCAGGAGGAGCAGGACCAGCGGGGTCCAGATCTTGAACCGCCGCACCGTGGTGCGGACCGGGGTCTGCGGCGGGGGCGGGGTGTTCGTCAGCTCGGCGAGCAGGTCGAGCGGGGGCTTCGGCGGCAGCGGCTGCTGCCGGGTCCGCTCGGCGCGCTCGGGGATGACCTGGGCCGAGCCGGGGGCCGCGGTCGGCGGCGGGGTGACCTTCGGCGCCTCGGGCTTCCTGACGGGGGCGTCGGGGCCCTTCGCCGGGGTGCCGGGGTTCTTGGCCGGGGCGGCCGTGCCGGCGTCCGCGTCGTCCGACCGCAGCGGTATGAACCGGCTGGTCCGCTCGGCGGCGGGCTCCCGCTGGGGCGCGGGCAGCTTGAGCATCGCCGTCGGCTGGTCGACGGCGGGCGGTGCGGGGGCCTTGAAGACGGCGGTGGGGTGGTCGATCCCCTCGGGCTCGGCAGGCTTCGCCCCGGCTTCGGACAGGTTCGCTCCGTCGGCCTTGGGGTCGGAGGACTCTGCCTTGGACTCGGCCTTCGCGGGGCCGGCCTTGGGGTCGGCCTCGGAGGGGCTCGCCTTGGACTCGGCCTTCGCGGGGCTCGCCTTCGGCTCGGAGGGGGTCGGCTTGGCTCCCCAGGAGGTGGCTCGCGCGCCGGGGGCCGCGTCTTCGTCGCCGGGCTTGGCGTCGTCAGCCTTGGCATCGCTCGGCTCGGCAGCGCCGGGCTTGGCGTCAGCGGCGGTGGCGGTGGCGGTGGCAGCGTTGTCGGACGCCTCGGGCTTGGTGCCGGGGGTCGCGGGCGCGGGCTCGGCGTCGTCCGCCTTCGGGGCGGCCGCCTCGGTGTCGGCGCTGCTGTCCTTGGCGGCTTCGGGCTCGGCGCCCTCCCGCTTGCCGTCGTCCGCCTTGGGGGCGGCCCGCTCGGCGTCCGCCTTGGGCGCTGCGGGATCGGACCCGCCGTCCTCGTCCGCGTCGGCGTCCGTACCGGTTTCGACCTCGGCATCAGCCGCGCCGGCCTTGGCGTCCTCGGGCTCGGCCCTGGCAGCCTCGGCCCTGGCGGCGCCCTCCGGCTCGGTCGACTCCGCAGCCGCCTCCGGCTCGGAAGCCGCACTCTCAGAAGCCGAACCCTCGGAAGCCGCCCCCGCAGGACCCTCCCCCTTGGGCTCCGCCTCCTGGTCGACCCACGCCGCGACCGCCGCGCGGAGCCGGGAGTCGCCGTCCTCCCGGCGCGGGGCCCGGAAGACGGCCGTCGCCTGATCGACGGCGCACGCCGCGGAAGCCGCAGCGGTCGAAGCCGAAGCCGAGGCCGAACCGGAACCCGTGCGGGCACCGGAGCCGGAACCATTCGCCGTCCCGGCGCCGTCCTCACCGGAGGGGGACGGGGAGGAGACCGCGATACGCGGGTCGCGTTCGCTCGTAGCCGTCTCCCCCGACGACTGCTTCTGCTCCGACTTGTCGGGGGACTCGCCCGCCACCGATGCCTCCTCCAGACGCCGGGTGGCGTCATCCGAAACTGTCCGAACCATGTACCAGTGTCCCGTGTGCCGGGTAGGACCCCCCGGCTAGACGAGAACGACATACCTGCTGGTTCCCGTACGAACCACCCAGGCGCTCTCGACAGATGAATGTGAGAGGGGTCACCCTGTCATTCATCCACGCGGGGAGGCATGGATGGGCAGGAGCCGCAGAACTATTCCGGAAGAGCTGTTGCTGCTCGCTCTGGACCCGGCCACGGGTACCACAGCGCAGCCGCAGTCGCTCGACCTCGGCCTCGCCGGAGCCCAGCTAGTGGAGCTGGCTCTGGCAGGACGGATAGCCCCAGACGGGGATCGTATCGCCGTGGTGATGGCACGGCCGACAGGAGATCCGACACTGGACTCCGCACTGGAACTGCTGCGCAGGCGCGGCAGCCCGGTCCGGGCCGTCCACTGGATCGGCGGGCCCCGCCTCGGGCTCCGCCAGATTTACCTCGCGCACCTGGAGCGGTGCGGCATGGTCCATGCCGTGTCCGGCCAGATGTGCGGGGTGCTGCCGACGACTCGCTACCAAGCGACGGACACGGCGATCAGCCGGGACATCAGGGCCCGGCTGGACAGTGCGATCCGCACCGGCGTACCGCCGGACCCGCGGACCGCGGCGCTTGCCGCGCTGGCCCACGCAGTCGGGCTCGGCAAGCACCTGTACCCCGGCAACGAGGGGCGGTCATCGCGCTCCCGTCTCAGGGACCTGATCAGGCACGACCCGATGGGCGGTCTCGTCGCGCACGCCGTGATGGACGTCCAGAACGGTGTGGCCGCTCAGCCACGCCGCAACGGCCAGGGCCCCGGCGCCGCGCCGGACAACGGAAGCCGCCACGCAGCGGCGGCCGGCGTCCCGATGCAGCCGCATCACGGGGCGATGGCGAGGGCTGTGGCCCACCACTAGCAGCACCGGCACGACCCGCATGACCCGTCGCACCGCATTACCGCCGCACCGTCGTCCCCATGACCCGGTTCGGGAGCCGCACCATGAACGCGCGGGGCTGTCCCAACAGCCCCGCGCGTTTGCGTAGTCGCTGTGTGTGGCCATTTTCCAGCGCGCGCCCGGATGTTGGTGGCAGTCTGCAGAGCAGAAGAACAGAAAAGCCGTGAGCCGGAGGTGCGTTTCCCGTGGCGTCCAATGTCAATCCCACCGTCAGGCGGCGCCGACTGGGCCAGGAGTTGCGCAGGCTCCGCGAGCTGAAAGGCATGACCGCCGAAGAGGTCGCCGAACGCCTGCTGGTGTCCCAGTCGAAGATCAGCCGCCTTGAGAACGGCCGCCGTTCCATCAGCCAGCGCGACGTACGCGATCTGTGCGGGGTGTACGAGGTCGAGGACCACCGCATCGTCGATTCGCTGATGCAGATGGCCAAGGACTCCCGCCAGCAGGGCTGGTGGCACGCCTTCGGCGACATCCCGTACAGCGTCTACATCGGCCTGGAGACGGACGCCGCGAGCCTGCGCGTCTACGATCCGCAGGTCGTCCCGGGCCTGCTCCAGACCCCGCAGTACGCCGAGGCCCTCATCGCGGGGGCGCTCCCCGAGACAGCCCCGACCGACGTCGAGAAACGGGTGAACGTCCGGTTGCGACGGCAGGAGCGGGTACGGGCGGCGGAGAACCCCCTGCGGCTGTGGGTGGTCATCGACGAGGCGGCGCTGCGCCGCCGGGTCGGGGACAAGCAATTGATGATCGACCAGCTGGAGTTCCTCATCGAGCGGTCCCAGCTGCCCCATGTCACCGTGCAGGTACTGCCGTTCAGCATGGGCGCGCATCCGGGAATCAACGGCCAGTACGCGATTCTGGAATTTCCGGACGCCTCGGACTCCAGTGTCGTCTACATCGAGGGCGTCACCAGCGACCTTTACCTGGAAAAGGCCAATGATGTCCAGAAATACAGCGTGATGTACGAGCATTTGCGCGCACAGGCCCTGAATGTGGACCAGACCCGGGAATTCATTACCGGGATCGCGAAGGACTACGCCCGCGGCACGGCCGGCTGAGATCTGAAGCGCGGCACCGTACACCCCTCGCCCACCGCGATGGAAGGCCCGGCTGGAATATGCCATCCGGTCGAGTGAATGGCCGCCTCGCACCCCGGGACCTGCGAGTAGCGTCGATCACGCCAACGAAGAACGTTGGCCGAGAACGACCAACTGGCAAGAACCGGAGCTGACATGGCAATTCTTCAGGGCGCCACGGACACCTGGACCAAGTCCTCGTACTCCACCGGAAACGGCGCATGTGTCGAAGTCAAGTCCCCCGAGATGCACGCCATCGCCGTGCGGGACTCGAAAGTCACCGAGGGCCCCTCGATCGCCTTCGCCCCCGGCGCGTGGAACGCGTTCGTGGCCGAGGTGACCCGGGATTCCCTCAGCTGACCACCCACGACAGCCGACGTGATACCCGCACTACCGACAAGAGCCCTCTCGACTGGTCCGCCGTCCCGGCCGAGGGGGCTCGGCCATGTCCGCGGGCCCGGCCGCTACCGGAGTTCGTCCACGTAGCGGTCGGTGCCCGGCACGGTGGGAATGAACGGCGCCGCCAACTCCAGCCTCCCCAGGCCCGTTTCGGCGATCTCGGCATCCAGCCCCGTGAAGTGGTCCGCCCACACCTCCCTCGGATCCCGCTCCAGGAACCACAGCAGCGTGAGCCGGGTGCCGACGCCCTCGACCTGCTTCACGTACGTCATGCGGTCGCCCGGCAGCGGCGTCGGCCGGAACACCGTCACCATCGCGGCGGGCCCCCCGGCGAGCCGCTTCGGCAGCTGCCGCGAGCGCAGCCACTCCAGCAACTCGGCCCGTACGTCCGGGCTTTCGGCGTCGACGACCTCCAGGACGAGACCCGCGTACGGGTGGTCCAGGGCGTGGTAGTCGCGCGGCCCCGCCGCGCCGTCGCGGTAGACGGTCGCCTCGTGGTCCTGGAACGCGGTGAAGACGTGGGTGCGGTCCTGGTAGACGCGCCCGTCGCGGCCCAGCCGCTTGTTGATGCCGACGGTCCACTTCATGTGCTCGTCGTAGCGCCCGTCGGTGATCCAGTACGTCGAGAGGTAGCAGCCCGCGCCGACCGGCTGGGCGATCGCCGACTTCTCCGGGTAGCGCAGCTCCTGGAGTTCGCGGGTCGCCACCCAGCGGCGCCCCGCGTACATCCAGGGCATCGCCATCGCGCCGGCGTAGTAGTGGTCGTCCTCGTACCAGCGGTTGTACGCGTACTCATGGCCCGGGTGCGGCTCCACCATGGTGATCAGCGCGTGCCCCGGGCGCACCCCGTAGGGCCCCACCGAAGCCAGCTCCGCATACGCCTCGGGCCGTGTGTCCTCCGTCATGCCGCATCCCTTCCCTCCGCCACCGGACGGACTTACTCTGACGCCCCGTCAGAAGAAGTGCCAGAGCCGGGAGGCGACCGGATGTTGCTGAGTGGGAAGACCGTCATCGTGTCCGGGGTCGGGGCCGGGCTCGGGCACCAGGTCGCCGCGGCCGTCGTGCGCGACGGGGGCAACGCGGTGCTCGGCGCGCGCACCGAGGCCAACCTCGCGAAGTCGGCGGCCGAGATCGACCCGGGCGGCACCCACACCGCGCACGCACCGACCGACATCACCGACGAGGCGCAGTGCGAGGCGCTCGCGGAGCTCGCCGTGGAGCGCTTCGGCGGGATCGACGCGGTCGTCCACGTCGCCGCCTGGGACAGCTACTTCGGCGGCCTCCAGGACGCGGACTTCGCCACCTGGCAGCAGGTCATCGACGTCAACCTGCTCGGCACGCTGCGCATGACGCGGGCCTGCCTGCCCGCGCTCAAGGCGCGCGGCGGCTCCGTCGTCGTGATCGGCACGCAGTCGTCGGTGGCGGCGCCCTCACAGGTGTGGCAGGCGGCGTACGCGGCCTCGAAGGGGGCGCTGACCTCCGCGATGTACTCCATGGCGCGCGAGCTCGGGCCGGACCGGATCCGGGTCAACACGGTGCTGCCGGGCTGGATGTGGGGGCCGCCGGTGCAGGCGTACGTCCAGTTCACCGCGCACACCGAGGGCGTGCCCGAGGAGGAGGTGCTCGGGCGGCTCACCGAACGGATGGCCCTGCCGGAGCTGGCCACGGACGCGGACGTGGCGGAAGCCGTGATCTTCCTGGCCTCGGACCGGTCCCGCGCGATCACCGGCCAGTCGCTGCTGGTGAACGCGGGCGAGCTGATGAGGTAGGCGCGCCTCTCAACCCACGTACGGACAAGGCAGTTGGACCCGACTCTCTCGGCCGCACGGGACCCGCATCCCGTGCGGTCGTTCGCATGTGCAGGGAGCCCGACGGACCGAGCCTGACGAAGTGCCCTCATCGTGTGGCTCCCGCCACAGGCACGACAACACCCCCCGAAGCAAAGGGACAGCAAAATCGTTCGACTTTGTGATCCTCGTTCATATCTGTGACCGCGCGATGTCTTGACCACCCCTCCTATAACGGGTTCAATCCCCGAAGTCCCCGCTCCCGCACGGGGCGCCGCCGATCCGGACGTACTGACGAAGAGCATCCGAGTTCATGACGTTGCGCAGCGACGTTCACAAGGCGGACCCCTTGGAGGGGGCACATGAACAGTCTCGACTGGGCCGTACTCATCGGCTACTTCGGCGTGATGGTCGCGATCGGCGTCTGGTCCCACAAGCGGGTCGGCGATGTCTCCGACTTCTTCACCGCCGACGGCAGGATGCCGTGGTGGCTGTCCGGCATCTCGCACCACATGTCCGGCTACAGCGCGGTGATGTTCACCGGCTACGCGGGCATCGCCTACCAGTACGGCGTCACGTCCTTCGTGACCTGGTCCTTCCCGATCGCCGTCGGCATCGGCATCGGCGCCAAGCTCTTCGCGCCCCGGCTCAACCGGCTGCGCTCCAAGCTGCACGTGGCCTCCCCGCTCGAATACCTCAAGAACCGCTACAACGTCTCCACCCAGCAGGCCCTCGCCTGGTCCGGGCTGCTCCTGAAGATCGTCGACGTGGGTGCCAAGTGGGCCGCGATCGCGACCCTGTTGTCGGTGTTCACCGGCATCACGATCACCCAGGGCATCTTCATCACGGGCTGCATCACGGCGGTCTACTGCACGGTCGGCGGGCTGTGGGCGGACGCGCTCACGGAACTGGGCCAGTTCATCATCCAGTTGTTCGCCGGGCTCGCGATGCTGATCGCGGTCATGGGCAAGCTGGACGGCCTCTCCACGCTGTGGACGGTCTGGGACAAGCTGCCCAGCGGCCACGCGCACGCCACCGCGGGCCCGTACACCGTCACGTTCCTGCTGGCGTTCCTGTTCATCAAGACCTTCGAGTACAACGGCGGCATGTGGAACCAGGCCCAGCGCTACATGGCCACCGACTCGGCGCGCTCGGCGACCCGCTCGGCCCGGCTCTCCGCGGTCCTGTGGGCGGTCTGGCCGACGGTGCTCTTCTTCCCGATGTGGTGCGCGCCGCTGCTCGTCCACGCGAAGAAGCCGGACGGTTCGGACAGTTACGCCCTGATGACCGAGACGCTGCTGCCGCACGGCATGCTCGGCCTGGTCGTCGTCGGCTTCTTCTCGCACACCATGGCCATGTGCTCCTCGGACGCCAACGCCATCTCGGCCGTCTTCACCCGGGACATCATGCCGGTGCTCTCGAAGGCGGCCCGCTCCTGGAACGCGCGCGCGGGGCTCGTCGCCGCGCGCCTGTCGACGCTCGTGTTCCTCGGCCTGTCGATGACGATCGCGACGCAGGTCGACTCGCCCGCGTTCAAGGACATCATCACCGTCGTGATCAAGTGGGTGGCCGGTCTCATGGGCCCGATCGCGATCCCGTTCATGCTGGGCATGCTCAGGACTTTCCGCAGATCGGGACCGACAGCGGCGCTCACCAGCTGGGCGGCCGGGCTGCTCGCGTTCTTCTTCGTGAACTACGACCTGGACGGCTCGCAGAAGGCCGGTGTGGCGCTGCAGTGGCAGGTGTCGGTGCCGCTGGCGATCTCGCTCGTCCTGTACGTCCTGATCGGGCTGCTCAGGCCCGAGGACACCCCGGAGCGGGACGCGCTGCTCGCCCGCATCAACTCCGATGACGACGGCCCGGGTTCGGCATCGGCCGCGGCGTCCGTGCCGGCTCAGCCGGAGGCGGGGGAAGCGAAGGTGGCGACGGCGGACTGACCTTGGGTGGTACGGGTGCGACGGCCCGCCCCGGTCCCCTTGGCGCGGGTGTTCAGCCGATGATCTCGGGCCGGTCGGGGTAGGCGTCGTCGCGGTGCGGGCCCCAGCGCTCGTAACGGCCCTGCGAGTCGTCGTTCTGCGGCGGGCAGTGCTGGCCGTCGCCCTCGTTCTCGTCCATCACCATGGCGTCGACGGCCTGTTGGGCGTCCCCGGCGTCGTACGGCGGGAGGTCGCCCTCGCGGGCGGAGGGGGCGGTGAACGCGGGCTCCTCCTCGGACTGGACGTACTGCTGCTGACCGGAGTCGTCGGCCGGGGCCGCGAGCGAGGTGCCCGCGCCTGCGCCGAGCAGCACGAGGGCGACCAGCGGGGCCGTGATCCAGCGTGCCGACAGGCCGCGCGAGTACGCGGTGCGGGCTCTGGGGATGGGGGTCATGACGACGACCCTGGCGAACTCCCGCGTGCGCGCGCGAGGGACACGCGGCTCCGGAACCGGCCATCCGCCCGCACGAGTGGTTTCAGCCCCTCGGATAGCGCAGCAGCCAACCCGCCGTGTTGACGGCCGGACCGTGCAGCGCGGGGCCCTGCGTCATCTCCATCGCGAAGTCGTCGGCGAGTTCGAGCAGGGTGGATCTTCCTTCGAGCTGGGCGAGCCAGGCCGGCGGCAGCGCGGTCTCGCCGTGCATCGCGCCGAGCAGGCTGCCGCAGACGGTGCCGGTGGCCTCCGAGGGCCCGTCGTGGTTGACCGAGAGCAGCAGGCCGTGCCGGATGTCCTCGCCGACCAGCGCGCAGTACACGCCGATCGCCAGCGCCTCGGGGGCGGTGTGCCCGGTGCCGAGGGTGGCGACCAGGCCCGGGCTCGGCATGCCCTGCCGTACCGCGCCGAGCGCGTGCTTGAGCGCCTCGGTGACCGGCTGGTGCCCGGGGCGCACGGCGAGCTGAGCAAGCGCCCGCTGGACGGCGCCGTCCATGGACTCGCCGCGCGCGAGCCCGTGCACGACGACGGCGAGCGCGCCCGCCGACAGGTAGGCCGCCGGGTCGCCGTGGGTCTGTGCCGCGCACTCGACGGCGAGCTGGAGCACCAACTGCGGCTCCCAGCCGACCAGGAGGCCGAAGGGCGCGGACCGGGTGAGCGCGGCCGGGTCGTCGGCGCCGGGGTTCTTGGGCTGTTCCAGGGTGCCCATGACGTCGTCGCCGAGCCCTACGAGGCAGGCCTTGGCGGGGTCGCGGCGGGCGTACAGCCACTCCTCGCGCGCCAGCCAGCCGTTGTCCTCTCGGCGCTCGTCGGGCCCCCAGTCGCGCTGGGTCGCGGCCCACCGCAGATGCGCCCGGTGCACATCGGTGGGCGGGTGCCAGGCACCGGTGTCGCGGCGCACCTGGGCGCGTATGAGCCCGTCGACGGTGAACAGGGTGAGCTGGGTGGCCGCGCTCACCGCGCCCGCGCGGCCGTACGCGGGGACGAGGTCGCCCAGGGCGTCCATGCCGTGCCGCTCGCGGATCTCGGCCAGGGCGAGCCCCGCGACGCCCGCGCCGAGCGTGTCCCCGATCGCCCCGCCGAGCAGACAACCCCGTACCCGGCTGCGGAAGTCCTGCTGTTCGGCACGGCCCCAGACGGGTGCGGTGGCTCCGGCTGCTGCGCTCATGCGGCAGCACGGTACCTGAACGGATGCGGCCGTTTAAGAGGGCAAATTGACCGACCCTGCGCGGGCGGGGTCCGCCGGGGTGGTCAAGGTCTGGGCGTCGGCCCCGGCTCCGGCGGGACGCCCGGGTACGCCGGGTCGCCCTCGTCCGCCGGGAGCGGGCCGCGCGGGATGCCCTGGGCGGCGCCCGCCTGCGCGGCCCGCGCCAGGTCCGCCAGGGCCTCTTCCTCGCGGCCCTGGGCCCGGTGCAGCCGGGCCCGCTGCTGGTACGCCCACACATAGCCCGGCACCAGGGCGACCGCCCGGTCCAGGTCGGCCAGCGCCTCGGGGACGCGCCCCAGTTCCGCGAGGGCGACCGCCCGGCTGCCCAGCGCCCACGCGTACCCGGGGTCGAGCGCGAGCGCCCGCCCGTACGCGGTGACGGCCTCCTCGTAGCGCCCCGCGAACCGGTACACGTCGCCGCGCTCTCCGAGCACCCACGCCCACGACGGCGAGAGCCGCTCGGCGCGGTCGAGGTCGGCGAGCGCGCCCTCGGTGTCGCCGAGCAGGCCCCGCACATGGGCCCGGCGCACCAGCGCCCAGCCGTAGTCGGGGTCGATGAGCAGCGCCCGGTCGAAGTCTTCCAACGCCTCGGCCGGACGGCCGAGTTGGGCTCTGGCCTGGCCCCGGCTGCCCAGGACGAGCGTGTCCGCGGGGTCGAGCGCGAGGGCCCGGCCGAGTTCGGCGACGGCCTCCTCGTAGCGGCCCGCGCGCCGGTGGGTCTCGCCGCGCTCGCGGGGTGCGCGCGGGCGGCCCGGCTCCAGCTCTTCGAGCCGGTCGAGGTCGGCGAGGGCGGCCGCGTAGTCGCCGACGGCCCGGTGGGCGACGGCCCGCCCGTGGTGGGCGTCCGCGCTGGACGCGTCGAGCGTGAGCGCGCGCCGGTAGTCCGCGAGGGAGTCCTCGTACGCCTCGGCCCTGAAGTAGCCCCAGGCTCGGGCGATGTGCACGGCGACCCGGTCCTCGTCGGTGAGTTCGGGGCGGGCGAGCATCATGCCGAGGACGTCTATGGCGTGGCGGCGCTCGGCGTCCAGCGCCGCGAGGCAGGCGGCGCCCCACTTGCGCAGCGGCTCGCGGTTGGCGTCCTCGCCGGCTTCGGCGATCACCCGCGCCCAGCGCCGCGCGGTGACCGTGCCCTGGCGGCAGGCCTCGATGCCGTCGCGCAGTACGTCCCCGAACGCGCCGGTCGGGTGGGCGCACAGCCGGTGGTAGAGCTCTTCGAGGCGTGGCTCGCGCCAGCTCTCGTCGCGCCAGCGCCCGTCGCCGGCCGCGGCCCGCTCCTGCGCGTACCAGGCGGCGAGCCGCTCGTGCCCGGCCCGCCAGCGCTGCGGCGACGCGGTGCGCTGGAGGCGCTGCATGGGGGCGCGGACGACGTCGTGGTACTTGATGCGGCCGCCCTGATCCCGAACGAAGGGGAGCGAGCGCAGCCAGTCGAAGAGCCCGGCCGCGTCCCCGCTGACGGCCGCCCGGAACACGTCCTCGTCGAGCCGGCGCGGCAGCGCGCCTTCGAGCGCGGCGGACCGGCGCACCGGGTCGGGCTCCCACTTCAGGAACCGTTCCACCGCCGTGGCGCTGGGGTCGCCGATGTCGCCCGGCGTCGCGGGCCGGCTCCCGGCGAGGGTGCTGACGAGCACGGGAAGCCGCCCGGAAAGGCGCAGCACATCGCGTACGACGTCCTCCTCCAACACCCCTTTGCTGGCGAGGAGTTGGCGAGCCTCCTCCTCGGTGAAGGGGTCGAGCGGAAGGTCGGCGACGTAGTCCGCGGCGGCGGGCCAGTGCAGGGGGTCGGGCCGGCCCTGGCCGGACAGGGTGAGCACCGTGTTGGCGGGCAGCCCGCCGTACCGGTCGGTGGTGACCAGATCGCGCAGCCAGCCGTCCAGGAACGCACCCGTGCGCTCATACGTGTCGAAGAAGAGAACCACCCACGGAACATGGGCCGCCACCCGGCCGAGCTCCTCGACGAAGACGGGGGTGAGCACGCGCAGCGGGTCGAGGACGAGCTGCACGTCCTCCTGCCGGCCGAGCCGGGCACTGAGCGTGGCCCTCAACCGCTCGGCGCCTTCTGCCAGTTGGACCGGGTCGACGGCGGAGGCGAGTGCCCCGACCCCGGGTACGAGGCCCACCCCGGCGAGCCCCGCCTGGGCCGCGACGACCGCTCCGGCCGAGGGGCCCGAGCCTGCCCCGGCCCCGGCCGCCTCGGCCTCGTAGCGGCGCTGGCGGTAGGTGGCCAGGATCTTGTCGAGCGCCTTGAGCGGCCACCCCTGCCGGGCGAACCGCGCACTGATCGCGCCGAGCGCCTCGGGGACGCTGTCGACGCCCTCGTCGGTGTAGGCGGTCAGCGCCCCGCGCTCCAGGGCGGCCTGCTCCAACTCCCGTACGAGAAAGGTCTTTCCGACCCCTGCGTTGCCGTGCACGCGGAAGACGAACCGGTGCCGCTCGTCGTCGACGGGAACGTCGAAGTTCCGCTGGAATTCGGCTAGTTCGTCCCGCCGCCCCACGAACCCGGCGCGCTTGCGGCGTCGGATGAGCTCCTGCATCGAAGGCTGCACGCCTCCCACCACTCCCCCCAACCCCCGTCAGCCGAGACCGAGATACTCCCCGGGGTCGACCATATCGGGCAGCGCCAGAGTGCCGTGGGGCCGCAGCCCATGGAGATAGACGGCGACATGCCGCGCGGCGAGCGCGCCCGCCGCCTCGCGCGGCAGATGCGGCATGGGCCGGCAGGCCATCGCCGCCGCCCCGACCAGGTCGAACGCCGTGATGTCGGCCCGCAGCACCCCTTCGCCCCGCCCCTCGGCGAGCACCTCCTCCAACGCGCCCAGAATCGCCCGCTGAAGCTTCCGTACGCGGGGGTCGCGCACGACGGGTCCCCCGACGAGCGGCAGGGCGAGCCGCTCCCGCTGCTCGACGACCCGCCGGAACGTCTCGTCCAGCACGACCGCAGCACCACCCCCACCCGCACGAGCCGCCTCGACGACTGCGAGAACCGTCTCGAACCCCTCCAGGGCGACGTCCGTGATGAGCGCGTCCCGGTCGGGGAAGCGCCGGTAGAGCGTCCCGATGCCGACCCCGGCCCGCCGGGCGATGTCGTCGAGGGCGACGGCCGTGCCCTGCTCACGGAACAGCTCCCGGGCCGCGGCCAGGATCTTCTCCCGGTTCCGCCGGGCATCGGCACGCAGTCCTGTCATGCGGACCATGCTAGGCGCGGCAAGCTAAATGGAGCTTTTCCTCCAGATAAAGCGTACGGTGGAACAGCCAGCCACCGGCACACCCGCCGCTGATCGGAAAGGCACGCCCATGCCCGCTAGGCCCGAGGACCGCTTCTTCGTACTCAAGCCGGGCGAGACCCGCCCCACCCGCGTCCCGCTGCCACCCGGCTTCGGCGTGAAGGTCACCACCACCGACAGCCAGGGCCGCCTGGCCGTCCTGGAGAACCGCCTGGATGTCGACATCCCGCCCCATGTCCACGAGCTGATGGACGAGTTCGTGTACGTCCTTGAGGGCGAGATGGAGATCGACTACCGGGGCACGACGCACCGCCTGACCGCAGGCATGTCGGCCCTGCTCCCCCACGGCGTCCCGCACGCCATGCGCAACGCCTCGAACCCCCCGGTCCGCGCCCTGCAGATCTCGACCCCGGGCGGCTGGGACCGCTTCGTGGAGGACATGTTCGAAGCGGGCCCGGCCGTGCGCACCCCCGAGGGCGCGATGGATCTGGAGAAGGTCAACGCGCTGGGGGAGAAGTACGGGATGCGGTACACGCGGGGGACGATGGCGCTGGACTAGTCGCCGACCACCGGCAGCAGCTCCGGCAGATGCCCGTCCGAGGCATGGGCCGCGCGGACCCGCTCCTCGGGCACCTCCCCGTACAGCGTCGTGCGCGGGCGGGACGGGCGGCCCGCCGCGTCCGCGATGGCCACCAGGTCCTTGATCGAGCGGTACGAGCCGTAACTGGAGCCCGCCATACGGGAGATGGTCTCCTCCATCAGCGTGCCGCCCAGGTCGTTCGCGCCCGAGCGCAGCATCTGTGCCGCGCCCTCCTGGCCCAGCTTCACCCAGCTGGTCTGGATGTTGGGGATGTGCGGGTGGAGGAGCAGGCGGGCCATGGCCGTGACCGCCCTGTTGTCCCTTGCCGTCGGACCCGGGCGTGCGATGCCCGCCAGGTACACCGGGGCGTTCGTGTGGATGAAGGGGAGGGTCACGAACTCCGTAAAGCCGCCGGTCTCCTGCTGGATGCGGGCCAGCGTGCGGAAGTGGCCCAGCCAGTGGCGGGGCTGGTCCACATGGCCGTACATCATCGTGGAGGAGGAGCGGATGCCCAGTTCGTGGGCCGTGCGAACCACCTCGACCCAGGTGGCCGTCGGGAGTTTGCCCTTGGTCAGGATCCAGCGCACCTCGTCGTCCAGGATCTCCGCCGCCGTGCCCGGGATCGAGTCCAGGCCGGCCGCCTTCGCCTCGGTCAGCCACTCGCGGATCGACATGCCGGTGCGGGTCGCCCCGTTCACGACCTCCATCGGCGAGAAGGCGTGGACGTGCATACCGGGGACCCGCTCCTTCACCGCCTTCGCGATGTCGAAGTAGGCCGTGCCCGGCAGGTCGGGGTGGATGCCGCCCTGCATGCAGACCTCGACCGCCCCCACGTCCCAGGCCTGTTCGGCCCGGTCCGCCACCTGGGACAGGGACAGCGTGTACGCGTCCGCGTCCGTGCGGCGCTGCGCGAAGGCGCAGAAGCGGCAGCCCGTGTAGCAGACGTTGGTGAAGTTGATGTTCCGCGTGACGATGTACGTCACGTCGTCGCCGACCATCGACTTGCGCACGTCGTCCGCCACCCGGCACAGCGCGTCCAGCGCCTCGCCGTCCGCGTGCAGCAGCGCGAGCGCCTCCGCGTCGGTCAGCTTCGTCGGGTCGTCGGCGGCCACCGAGAGCGCCTGGCGTACGTCCGCGTCGATGCGGGACGGCACCATGCCCGGGGCCGCCGCCTCGCGCAGCGCACCCCAGTCGCCGTACACCGAGTCGAAGTCCTCGCGGCGGTCGCCGGTGCGGCCCTCGGTGTCGATGGTGCGGTGGAGGTCCGTACGGCCGGACGCCGCGAAACCCTCGTCGGGCTCCTGCCACGGGAGGCCGCGCACCTCGGCCGACTCGTTCGCCAGGCCCGTCTCCGGGTCCGCGAGCGCGCGGACGTGCGGCAGCAGCCGGGGGTCGAGCCACGGCTCGCCGCGCTGCACGAACTCCGGGTAGATGCACAGCCGTTCCCGGAGAGAGAAGCCCGCCTCCTTCGAACGATCCGCCAGTTCGTCGATCTGCGGCCACGGACGCTCGGGATTCACATGGTCGATGGTGACCGGGGACACCCCTCCCCAGTCGTCGATCCCCGCGCCGATCAGCCGCCCGTACTCCCCCGCGACCAGGTTCGGCGGCGCCTGCAGACATGCAGCCGGGCCCATGATGTGCCGGGCGACGGCGACCGTCGCCACCAGGTCGTCGAGCTCGGCGTCCGGCATGCCGCGCATCGCCGTGTCCGGCTTGGCGCGGAAGTTCTGGATGATCAGCTCCTGGATGCCGTGGTACGAGCGCGACACGCGGCGCAGCGCGAACAACGACTCCGCGCGCTCCTCGTACGTCTCGCCGATGCCTATGAGCAGCCCGCTGGTGAACGGCACCGACGAGCGCCCCGCGTCCTCCAACACCCGCAGCCGCACGGCCGGTTCCTTGTCCGGGGAGCCGTAGTGCGGGCCGCCCGGCTCGGACCACAGCCGGGTCGCGGTCGTCTCCAGCATCATGCCCATGGACGGGGCGACCGGCTTCAGGCGCTGGAAGTCCGTCCACGACAGGACGCCCGGGTTGAGGTGCGGGAGCAGCCCCGTCTCCTCCAGGATGCGGATCGCCATGGCGCGTACGTACGCGATCGTGTCGTCGTAGCCGTGCGCGTCGAGCCACTCGCGCGCCTCGGGCCAGCGGTCCTCGGGCTTGTCGCCGAGGGTGATCAGGGCTTCCTTGCAGCCGAGTTCGGCGCCCTTGCGCGCGATGTCGAGCACCTCGTCGGGGGACATGAACATGCCGTGCCCGGCCCGGCGCAGCTTGCCGGGCACGGTGACGAAGGTGCAGTAGTGGCACTTGTCCCGGCACAGCCGGGTGAGCGGGATGAACACGCTCTTCGAGTACGTGATGATCCCGGGCCGGCCCGCCGCCTCCAGGCCCGCGTCGCGGACCCGGGCGGCCGATGCGGTGAGGTCGTCGAGGTCGTCGCCGCGGGCCTGGAGCAGCACGGCGGCCTCGGCGACATCGAGCGCGACGCCGTCCCTGGCACGTTTCAGCGCACGCCGCATCGAGTTGGCGGTCGGTGCGGCGGACTGCTGTGAGGCAGGGCCCGGTCCTTCTGCCTGCGGGGGCTGCGTGCTGGAAGTCATCCACCGAGCATACGAGCGTGCGCTCGTCCCGGGACCATGGGCGTCGTCACCAGCCCCCGGGATCAAGCCGCCGTACATTTCCGGCCGTTCTGCGCGAAAGGGCGGCGCTACGCAGCGCGTCCGCGCCGATACTGGGGGTCGCTCCGGGCCCGAGCGGCGACACCCGTGCACGTTCCGTACAAGTTCGACGAACTGGGATGGGACCGACGTGACTTCAAAGGGTTCAAAGGGACAGCAGCCGACCGCCGTGGTGAGCCTCTACCCGGAGCTGGACGAAGGCGCACTCGTACAGGTCGTGCAGGCGCTGCGCACCGGCGACACCTCCAAGCTCGCCCCCGCGCGGGCGGCCGAGGTGGCCGAGACGCGGGAGGCGACGACCTTCCTGGACGGCGTGAAAGTACCGGTCGAGGAGGGCGTCGAGCTCGACGCCGCGTTGTGGCTGCACAACGGCGAGGGGCCGCACCCGCTGATCGTGATGCCCTCGCCGTGGGCCAAGCAGGGCTGGACCGTCTACACCGTGCAGGCGATGCGCTTCGCCCGCCGCGGCTACCACGTCCTCGCCTACACGACGCGGGGCTTCGGCGAGTCCGGCGGCGAGGTCGAGGTGGCCGGCGAGAAGGACATCGCGGACGGCATCAAGGCCCTGGACTACCTCATCTCCCAGGTGGGCGGCCCGGATTCGGCCGGCCGGATCGGTTTCCTCGGCGACTCCTACGGCTCCGGCATCAGCCAGCTGGTCGCCGCCGAGGACTCCCGCGTGCACGCCGTGGTCGCGCTCAGCACCTGGGGCGACCTGGGCGAGGCGTTCTACGAGAACGACACCCGGCACGTGGCCGCCGTCCGGACGCTGCTCGGCGCCGCCGCCACGGCCAGGCTCAGCGAGCGCACCCAGAAGGCCTTCGACGACGTGCTGGCCAACGAGAACGTCGAGGAGACGCTGAAGTGGGCGGCCAAGCGCTCGCCCTACCGTCGCGTCGGCAAGCTCAACGAGCGCGAGGTGCCGGTCCTCTTCGCGCAGGCCTGGCACGAGACGCTGTTCCCGGGCAACCAGACGCTGAAGATGTTCAACGCGCTGAGCGGCCCCAAGCGGCTGCTGTGGTCGATCGGCGACCACTCGGGTCCCGAGATGACCGGCATGGTGGGGCTGCCCAACCGGATCTGGCAGGAGGCGCACCGCTGGTTCGACCGCCACCTGCTCGAAGCGAACGGCGACGAGGCCGCGGCCGCCGCGTTCGACTCCGAGTCCGGCGCCGAGGACCAGGTCGTCAGCGAGATCATGTGGGGCCGGGCCCTGGAGTCGCGCGCGACCTGGCACGCGGCGACCGGCAACCCCGAGCGCTTCTACCTCACCGGCCCCTCCGAGGGCGCCAAGGACGGCGGGCTCCTCGACAAGCCCACCAACGGCTGGCACACCACGTTCACCACCGGAACGGACACCCCGGCCACCGTCGCGGACCGGATCATCTTCACCGGGTACGCCGAACTGGCGGGGCTCCCCAAGGCGTACCGGACGGGGAAGATCGACCGGAACGCGGCCGGGGTGTGGACGAGCGCGCCCCTGCCCTCCCGGCACCAGCTGCGCGGCGTGCCGAGGCTGCGCCTGACGGTCGCGCCGAGCGCGCCGGACACGACGTTCGTGGCGTACCTCTTCGACGTCAACGCGCTCGGGATCGCCCGCATCATCACGCACGCGCCGTACACGCTGCTCGGCGGCACCCCGAAGACGCCGGCCACGGTCGACATCGCGCTCCAGGTCACCGGGTACGACGTGAGGGCCGGGCACCGCCTGATGCTCGTCGTGGACTCGGTGGACCCGTTCTACGGCGAGCCCGCCGGGACCCCCGGCACGATCACGATCACCTCGCCCGACGAGGACCCGTCGTACCTGGACATCCCGCTGAGCTGAGCCGAGCGGCCCGGGGGCGGCTCACGGGCCGCCCCCACTTCCCGCTGTTCCCTCTTACAGATACGAGGCGTACTCGTCCAGGACCTTGAGCACCCCGGCCTCGTCGGCGGGCGGCAGCTGGAGGACGACCTCCTCGATGCCGAGCTCCGCGTAGTGGGCGAGCTTGCCGGGGGCCGGGAGCACGGCGTACGGGACGATCTGAAGGTCCCGCACGTCCCGCCCGGCGTCCTCCCAGGCCCGGCGGAGCACCGGCAGCGACTCGGCGAGGCCGCGCCCTCCGATCGGCAGCCAGCCGTCGGCGTACTCGGCGATGGCGGCGAACAGCTTGGGTCCCGCGGCCCCGCCGATGAGCGTGCGGGGCGCGCCGTTGCGGGCGGGCTTGGGGAAGGCGTACGAGGCCTTCACCGACCCGAACTCGCCCTCGTGGTCGGTCGGTTGATCGGCCCACAGGGCACGCATCAGAGCCATCCGGTCGCGGACGAGTTCACGCCGGGTCGCCCACTCGACGCCGTGGTCGGCGGCCTCCTCCTTGTTCCAGCCGTAGCCGAGCCCGAGCGTGAAGCGGCCGCCGGAGAGGTGGTCGAGGGTGGCGATCTGCTTGGCGAGGTCGATCGGGTCGCGCTGGGCGACGAGCGTGATCCCGGTGCCGAGGCCGAGGTTGCCGGTCACCGCCGAGGCCTGGCCGAGCGCGACGAACGGGTCCAGGGTGCGCCCGTACTCCGGCGGCAGCTCACCGCCCGCCGGGTAGGGGGTGACCCGCTCCACGGGGATGTGGGTGTGCTCGGGCAGGTAGAGCCCGGAGAACCCGCGCTCCTCCAGCTCACGGGCGAGGCGTACGGGGGTGATCGTCTGATCGGTCAGGAAGATGGTGACGGCGATGCGCATCGGCATACCTTCCGGTCGGTCTGCGGTGGAGATCACTTCCTATCCTCAGCGGGGCGAGGCCGCAAGGGATGCTCAACTCCCCGACTCCCCGCGTTCACACGGGGGTACGACAGTGGGCGGGCACCCCCTTCCGCCCACCCGAACCATCTCGACTCGTCCCCAACCCGTTGGGAGCTCAGCTCATGACCGAGAACGGATCCGAACCCATCGGCAGACGCGGTCTCATCGTGACGGGCGCGGCGACCGCGCTTACCTTGGGAACCGTGAGCTTCGCGAGCGCGGCACCCGGCGGCGGCGCGGCCGGCCGCCCCGACGAGACGAGGGTGGTCCGCGGCACGCTGCCGCCCGGCTCCCCCGACTTCGTGTATCTGCCGGTCGAAGTGCCGGGTGGAGTAAGGGAGTTGGCGGTCTCGTACACGTACGAGAAGGTGACGGTGCCGGCCGGTACGCAGGGCAACGCCCTCGACATCGGCGTCTTCGACGAGCGGGGTACGGGGCTCGGCGGGGCGGGGTTCAGGGGCTGGTCGGGCGGGGCGCGTACGGAGTTCTTCATCCGCGCGGACGACGCGACGCCGGGCTATCTGCGCGGCCCGGTGCACGCGGGGACCTGGCATGTAGCGCTCGGCCCGTACACCGTGGCGCCGCAGGGCCTGCCGTACACGGTGACGATCACGCTGAAGTACGGCGAGCCCGGCACGACCCCGGCGCCGGTCTACCCGCCGACGCGGGCCAAGGGGCGGGGCCGGGCCTGGTACCGGGGCGACTGCCACATGCACTCGGTGTACTCGGACGGCGGCCGCACCCCGGCCCAGATCGCGGCACTGGCGCGGGCGGCGGGCCTGGACTTCATCAACACCTCCGAGCACAACACGAATGCGGCGCACCGGGCGTGGCAGGGCCTGTGGGGCGACGACCTGCTGATCATGACGGGCGAGGAGATCACGACCCGCAACGGCCACGTGGTGGCGCTCGGCACGAACCCGGGCACCTTCATCGACTGGCGCTACCGGGCCCGGGACAACCGTTTCGGCCACTTCGCGCGCGAGGTCCGCGCGGCGGGCGGCCTCGTGGTCCCGGCCCACCCGCACGCCACGTGCGTGGGCTGCAACTGGAAGTTCGGCTTCGGCGAGGCGGACGCGGTGGAGGTGTGGAACGGCCCGTACACCCCGGACGACGAGGTGACCCTCCAGGAGTGGGACAACTCCCTTACAGCGTCGGCGCGTTGGGGAAAACCGTGGACCCCCGCGATGGGCAACAGCGACGCCCACCGCGACCCGGACCGCATCGGCGGCCCCCAGACGGTGGTCCTGGCCGACGACCTGAGCCGGGAGGCGATCCAGGCGGGCCTGAAGGCGGGCCACTCGTACGTGGCGGAGTCGGCGCAGGTGTCCCTGTCCTTCTCGGTGTCCGGCGGCCACGGCCAGCACGCGGGCATCGGCGAACGCCTGCGGGCGGACGCCGCCGAGCCGGTGACGGCCCGCCTGGAGGTGACGGGCGCGCCGGGCTGCTCGGTGGCCTTCGTGACGGACCAGGGCACCCTGTACACGACCCAGCTCCCCGCCTCGGGCGCGGGCACGGCTCAGTGGCAGACGACCCCGCAGTACGCGACGTACATCCGGGCCGAGGTCCGCCACGCCCCGGTCGTCGCGGGGCTGCCGGGGCCGCTGGCGGCGTTCACGAATCCGGTGTTCCTGGACGGCCGGTAACCCGGCGTGACCCCGCGTCCGTGCTTATCGTTGTATTGCGCGGCTGCACTCGATCAAGCGGGCGGCAGCGGGGAGGAGCGCCACAGTGACTGTTCTTCAAGAAGACAGGATCAAGATGGCCGACCACGGCGACGATCTCGACAGCTGGTTCGAGCGACTCGAGCGGATGCCTGTCCCCGAGGGATACAGGGTCGAGATCGTCGAGGGGTTCGTCCACATGACGCCACAGCGGAACGTGCACTGGCAGATCATCCGAAGGATCATGCACGCCCTCGAGGCCAGGTTCGGAATGGAGGTCACTGCGCTCTCGGACGTGCGCATCGACTTCCCCGGCCATCTCAACGGATTCTGCCCGGACCTGGCGAAGGTCCGGGACGGGGTCGAAGAGGACTCCTACGGTCGCTGGCGCTACCAGGACATCGAATTCGTCGCCGAGGTCATCTCCAAAGGCACCGCCGCCAACGACTACGGCCCGAAGAGGCTGACGTATGCCACCGCGGGCGTGCCCGTCTACCTCATCGCCGACCCCTACACCGGCAAGTGCCACGTCTACACCGACCCGAAGAGAGGCGACTACCGGACCGAGCTCAGCGTCGCCTTCGGGGCCGAGGTCGACCTCACCGGGACCGTGGTCGACCTCGTCCTCCCCACCGACGGATTCCCTCGCGAGTGACCCCCCGCCGTACCCTCGCCCCATGACCAGCAGCACTCCCCAGTCCGTCGACCGCGCGCTCGCGATCCTCGATGCCGTGGCCGATGCGCCCCGCCCGGTGGGGGCCAAGGAGCTGGCCCGGGGGCTCGGCTGTTCGCTGTCGACCGTGTACCACCTGCTCGGGGCGCTCACCGCGCGCGGGCACCTCACCCGGACCACCGAGGGGTACGCGCCGGGGCCCCGGGTGCCCGCGCTGCACCGGTCCTTCCAGCGGCACCTGCGGCTCGCCCCCGGCGTCGGTGAGCTGCTCGGGCGGCTGCGCCGGGCCACCGGGGCCGAGGCGTACTACACGGCGTACCGCGGCGGGCTGATCACCGTGGTCGACAGCACCGCCCCCGTCACCGACATCGCCAACCCCTTCACACCCGGCCCCGAGATCCGAGCCCACGCCACCGCGCACGGCAAGGCGCTGCTCGCCGGGCTCCCCCGGCCGGTGCGCCGGCGCTACCTCGACGAGCACGGCATGGCCAGGTTCACCGACCGTACGATCACCGCCGCGGACCGGTTCGAGGCGGAGCTCACCCGGGTCCGCGGGCAGGGGTTCGCCGTGTCCATGGGGGAGGCCGATCCGGCGTACACCTGCCTCGCGGTCGCGCTTCCCGGTCCGCGCGCGGACGGCAGTGTGCATGCCTTGTCCGTATCGCTCGCCACCGCCGAGTTCCGCAAGCGGCACGGTGCGATCCGGGGCGCCGTGGCCCGGGCGGCCGCCGAGCTGGTGCCGGGGGCCTGAGCGGCCCGGCCGCGACGGGCTCCGGCCCGGATTCCGAGGGAGCCGGAATCGGCCGGCTCCCCGCTTGCACCGGCTCCGCCCACCCCCGCACCGTCGAGGCATGATCTTCATCGCCGTACGGTTCACCGTCCGCCCCGAGCACGCCGACAACTGGCTCACCATCGTGGACGACTTCACCCGCAGCACCCGCGCCGAGCCGGGCAACCTGTTCTACGACTGGTCGCGCAGCGTGGACGACCCCACCCAGTACACCCTCCTCGAAGGCTTCGCCGACGCGGCCGCGGGTGCGGCGCACGTCGACTCCGACCACTTCCGCGCGGGCATGGAGTCGATGGCCGGTGCCATCGCCGCCACCCCCGAGATCATCAACGTCGAGGTGCCCGGCCAGGGGTGGAACAAGATGGCCGAGCTGTCCCCGAAGTAGCCGAGCTGTCCCCGAAAGAGTCGACTAGCCCGGCCAGACGATCGCCTGGAGTTCGCTGTACGCGTGCAGGGCGTACGAGCCGACGTCCCGGCCCACCCCGCTCTTCTTGAAGCCGCCGAACGGCGCCTCCATGTTGCGGCCGATCGTGTTCACGCCGACCCCGCCCGCGCGCAGCTGCCGTGCGACGCGGAAGGCGCGGGCCACGTCCCCGGACCAGACGTAGTCGAGCAGGCCGTACTCGCTGTCGTTGGCCAGCGCGATGCCCTCGTCCTCGTCGTCGAAGGGGATGACCACCACGACCGGGCCGAAGATCTCCTCGCGGGCCACCCGCATGTCGTTGGTGCAGTCGGCGAGGAGGGTGGGGGCGACGTAGAACCCCCGGTCGTACGCGGGGCGTTGGCCTCCTGCCACGACCGTCGCCCCCTCCTTCCTGCCCAGCTCCACGTACGACTCGACACGGTCCCGGTGGGCGGCCGAGATCACCGGGCCGACCACCGTGTCCCGCGCGGTGGGATCGCCGACCTTCATGAAGCCCGCGTATCCCTTGAGCCTCTCGACCAGCTGGTCGTGGACGCCGCGCTGCACCAGGACGCGGGTCGGCGCGGTGCAGATCTGGCCGCTGTAGAAGGCGAAGGTCGTGCCGATGCCCAGGACCGCCGAGTCGAGGTCGGCGTCGTCGAAGACGAGCGCCGCGCCCTTGCCGCCCAGCTCCATCAGCTGCCGCTTCATGTCGCGGCCGCATGCTTCGGCGATGCGCTGCCCGACGGCGGTGGAGCCGGTGAAGCTGACCATGTCCACGTCCGGTGAGCCGACGGCCGCCTCGCCGACCGCGGGCGCGGAGCCGGTGACGACGTTCACCACCCCGCGCGGCACCCCCGCCTCCTCCAGCGCCTCGGCCATCCGGAACACCGACAGCGGGTCCTGCGGGGCGGGCTTCACCACGACCGTGTTGCCCATGGCGAGCGCGGGTGCGACCTTGCCCGCCGGGTTGGCCCAGGGGTTGTTGTACGAGGTGACGCACGTGACCACGCCGACCGGCTGCCGCACGGCGAGCGCCCCGAAGACCCCTGCCCTGCCCATGGGCCCGGCCTCGTTGATCTGCGGTACGAGCGCTTCCTCCACCGGCTCCAGGGCACCCTTCGCGTACCGGCGGAACCGCGAGACCCCGACCCCGACCTGCATGCCGCGCGCGGTGGCGGTGGTGGCGCCGGTCTCGGCGCGGGCCAGTTCGGCGTTCGAGGCGAAGTCGCGCTGCATGAGGTCGGCGGCCCGGTCGAGGATCGCGGCCCGCTCCTCCGGAGTCGTACGCGACCAGGAGGCGAAGGCCTCGCGCGCGGCGGCGGCCGCCCGGTACACCTGATCGCGGCTCGCCTCGGGCGCGAGCCCGACGACGTCCTCGGTGGCGGGGTCGAGCACGGGATAGTACCCGCCGTCGGGCTCGACCCATTCACCACCGACGAACAACTTCCGTTCATGGTCCGGCAGTTGAGAATTGCTCACTTGGTGCTCACCGTCCTGGTGTCGCGGCCCGAACGGAGCACCGTGCCCGGCACGGCCCCCGTCACCCGGTCGTCGCGGAGGGTCTCGATGCCGTTGACCCGGACCGAGACGACGCCGATCGCCTTGGAGTCGAGCCGGGGGCTGTCGCCCGGCAGGTCGTGTACGAGGGTGGCGGGGCCTGCCTCGATCCGTTCGGGGTCGAAGAGGACGAGGTCGGCGTGGAAGCCCTCCTCGATCCGGCCGCGCTCGCGGAGCCCGAACAGGCGGGCCGGATCGTCGGTGAGCATCTTCACGGCGCGCTCCAGGGGGACGAGCTTGCGGCCGCGCAGGCAGTCCCCGAGGAAGCGCGTGGTGTACGGGGCGCCGCACATCCGGTCGAGGTGCGCGCCCGCGTCGGACCCGCCGAGCAGCACGTCCTCATGCTCCCATGTCTCGCGGCGCAGCGCCCAGGTGGCGGGGTCGTTGTCGGTGGGCATGGGCCAAAGGACCGTACGCAGCCGGTCGTTGGCGCAGATCTCGACGAGGCAGTGGAACGGGTCGAGCCCGCGCTCGGCGGCGATGTCGCCGACGACCCGGCCCGACAGGCCCTCGTTCCCGGGGCTGTAGGTGTCGCCGATGACGTACCGCCCGAAGTTGGCGAGGCGGCGGAAGATCCCGGCCTCCTTGCTGTCGGCGCGGCGCAGCATCTCGGCCCGTACGCCGGCGTCGCGCAGCCGCTCGATGCGCTCGGGGACGGGCAGGCCGAGGATCTCGCCCCAGCCGGGGATGAGGTTGAGGGCGCAGAAGGTGCCGAGCGACATGTTCATGGGCGTGAGGATCGGCATGGTCAGCGCGACGATCCGGCCGCCGGCCTTGCGGGCGCGCTCGCTCGGGACCAGCTGACGGGGTACGCGCTCGGGTACGGCGGCGTCGATGGTGAGGACGTTCCAGTTGAGCGGACGCCCGGCAGCGGCGCTCATCTCGACGAGCAGATCGATCTCGTCGTCCGCGAACTGGTCGAGGCATCCGGCGACGATGGCCTCCAGCTGCGTGCCCTCGTGTTCGCCGACCGCCCTGCTGAGGGCGAGGAGTTCGGCCGGGAGCGCGTGCCGGGAGGCCACGGGCTTTCCGTCGCCGTCGGAGTGGGTGGAGGACTGGGTGGTGGAGAGCCCCCAGGCCCCGGCGTCCATGGCGTCGTGGAGCAGGGCGAGCATGGCGTCGAGCTGCTCGGGGCTCGGCTGCCCGCCGACGGCGTCCGGGCCCATGACGTGGCGGCGCAGGGCGCAGTGGCCGACCATGAATCCGGCGTTGACGGCGATGCGGCCGTCGAGGGCGGACAGGTAGTCGCCGAAGCTCGACCACCCCCAACCGACCCCAGTCTCCAGGGCCTTGAGGGACATGCCCTCGACCTTGGACATCATGCGGCGGGTGTAGTCGGCGTCCTCGGGGCGGTCGGGGTTGAGCGGGGCGAGGGTGAAGCCGCAGTTGCCGCCGGCGACGGTGGTCACGCCGTGGTTCATGGACGGCGTGGCGTACGGGTCCCAGAAGAGCTGGGCGTCGTAGTGGGTGTGCGGGTCGACGAACCCGGGGGCGAGTACGAGCCCGGTGGCGTCCTCGGTGCTCGCGGCGGCCTCCCGGACAGTGCCGGGGTCCGCGATGACGGCGATCCGGCCGCCCCTTATGCCGACGTCGGCGGGCCGGGCGGGGGCGCCGGTGCCGTCCACGAGGGTGGCGCCCTTGATCAGGTGGTCGAGCATGGGGTCCCTTTCCTGGGTACGGCGGCTTTGTCCTGCGGGGTACGCGGGGGGGCGGGCCCGGGGTCCGTTCTGGGTACGCGGGGCCCCCTCCGTTCTCCGCGTACGCGGGTCTGCCCCGCCGGGGCGGTTCTGCGTACGCGGGGTGCGCCTCCGCATTCCGCGTACGCGGGTCTGCCCCGGCCGGGGGCCGCCGCGAATGGCCTCCGGCCGGGGCCGGTTACGGGGCGGCGGTCCGGGAAGACACCGCCCCGCGTCTTTCTGCCCGGGGGCCTCTGCCCCCGGCACCCCCTGGTCTGGGGCGGGCCCCAGGGGGTTTGCCCACCCGCCCGCCCGTTGCTCAGCATGGAATGGGCTGAGCTCCTGGGGCTCCGCCCCAGACCCCACGGGTCGCCCACCCACCCGCCCGTGACGGGGACGGAAAGGTTCAGCCCTGGGGCTCCGCCCCAGACCCCATGTCTTTCGGCTTACGGGCCGTGCGTGGCTGGTCGCGCAGTTCCCCGCGCCCCTAGCAGGGTTGACGCTGGTCAGCACCGGCGTCTTTAGCCTGTCATGGGGGTCCCCCCTGGCCCTTAAGGCCTTGGGGGAGTTTGAGGACGAGCGCCCTTCAGGCGCGAACGGGGTCTGGGGCGGAGCCCCAGGAGTCCAGCTCAGCTCACCCGCACCCCCGGAGGGTCTCGGGAAGGGGCGGGGTGGGGGCATCCGGGGTCTGGGGGCGTCAGCCCCCCGCCGCTGACCGGAACCGGGACGACCGGTGCACCGGATCCGTGTCGATCTTCGGAATCACATGCTCCCCGATCAGCCGAATCGTCTGCAGCGTGTCCTCGAACGGCACCCCGATCGGCAGCCCGAACGACAGCTGATCCGCCCCCGCCTGCTCCCACCGCTTGCACTGCGCGGTGACCTCGTCCGGGTCGCCGCAGATCATCAGCTCCTCGGCGATGAGCAGCTCGATGATCTCCGCGTTGTACTCCGGCAGGGTCTCCGGCCACTCCGGAATCCCCTCCGGCCGGGGGAAGGTGTCGTGGTACCGGAAGACCAGCGACTGGAGCCGGTTGAGCCCGCCCTCGACCGCGATCCGTACGGCCTCGTCATGCGTAGGCGCACAGATCGCAGTCGACGTCACCATCACGTTGTCGTTGACGAAGTCACCGACCGGCTCGGCCTCCTGGATGGCCGTCTTGTACTGCTCCAGGACCCACTCCATGTCGGAGACCTTCTGCACGGAGAAGCCGAGCACCCCGAGCCCCTTCTTCGCCGCCATGGCGTACGAGGAGGGGGACCCGGCGGCGTACCACATGGCCGGGTGCGACTTCCCGTACGGCTTGGGGAAGATCTTGCGCGGCGGGAGCGACCAGTGCTTGCCCTGGAACCCCGGGTACTCCTCCTGGAGCCACATCTTGGGGAACTCCGCGATGGTCTCTTCCCAGATTTCCTTGGTGTAGTTCATGTCGGTGACGCCCGGTATGAACCCCAGGATCTCGTGCGAGCCCGCTCCCCGCCCGGACCCGAACTCGAAGCGGCCTTCCGAGAGGTGGTCGAGCATGGCCACCTTCTCGGCGACCTTCACCGGGTGGTTCACCTGGGCCAGCGGGTTGAAGATGCCCGAGCCGAGGTGGATGCGCTCGGTGGCGTGGGCGAGGTAGCCGAGGAAGACCTCGTTGGCCGAGAGGTGCGAGTACTCCTCCAGGAAGTGGTGCTCGGAGGCCCAGGCGTACTTGAAGCCGGACTTGTCGGCCTGGATGACGTACTTCGTCTCCTCCATCAGCGCCTTGTGCTCCGCCATGGGGTCGACCGCGGACCGTGCTGCCGGCACGTATCCCTGCACAAAGAGTCCGAATTCCAAGGGACTTCTCCTTCATGAGGTATCACGAGTTTCTGACGCATCGTCAGATTGTGACGAGCTCGACTGTTCCACCGGCCGCGAAGGCAGTCAATACCTGACGACGAGTCAGAACGTCTATGGGAAGAGGGCCTCAGAACAGCGACACCCCCGCCAGCCACCCCCCGTCGATGACGAACGGCTGCCCCGTGATGTACGAGGAGTCCTCGGCGGACAGGAACAGGGCGAGCGCGGCCACCTCCTCGGGCCTGCCGACCCGGCCGAGCGGCACCAGCTTGCGGTAGAGCTCGTCGAGAGCCGCGGAGGTCTCCGTGGCGTCCGCCGTCGGGTCCAGCTGGGCGGGGTTGGACATCGCCGTGTCGATGGCCCCCGGGCACACCGCGTTGACCCGGATCCCCAGATGCGCGAGCTCCATCGAGGCGACCCGGGTGAGCCCGAGGATGGCGTGCTTGGTGGCGGCGTACGTGCCGACCGCGCTCATGCCGGTCATCGCCGTGTACGAGGCGGTGTTGACGATGGTGCCGCCGCCCGCGGCGCCTATCTCGGGCGCGACGGTCTTGATCCCGAGGAAGCAGCCGACCTGGTTGACCTGCACGACCTGCATGAACTCGTCGAGCGGGGTGTCCACCAGCGCGTTGAATCGCAGAATCCCCGCGTTGTTGACAAGCCCGTCGATCTTCCCGAAGGCGCCCTTGGCGGCGCCGACTGCGGCCGTCCACTCCTCCTCCCGGCTCACATCGAGATGGACGAAGCGGGCCGCGCCCTCCCCCAACTCCTTGGCCAGCGCTTCCCCTTGCTCGTCGAGCACATCGGCGACGACGACCCTGGCCCCCTCGGCCACGAACAGCCGGGCCTCCTGCTCGCCCTGCCCCCGCGCCCCGCCAGTGATGAAGACGACCCGCCCGTCAAGCTTGCCCATGCCGTACTCCCAGCCGTAGAAGTGCCCTAGTCATTGAGGTACGGGCCGACGTCGGCCCCGAACGCGGCCATCTGGTCGGTGAGCTCGTCGCGCCCCCGGGAGCGGAACCGCACCTGGATCTGGTCAACTCCCATCGCCCGGTACGCGCGCAGCGACTCGGCGAGGGCCTCCGGTTTCCCGGCGAGGGTGCGCCGCCCGGTCTCCCAGCCGGGCTCACCGACGTACAGCGCCTCGGTGATCGCGCCGACCGTGATGGGGTCGACGATCCCGGCGCCCTCCCGAATGCCCTTCAACTTGGCGATCTGCGAGGGCAGTTCACTCCTCTTGTCCCCCTGGGGAAGCCAGCCGTCCCCGCGCAGAGCGGCCCGGCGGACCGCCGCCGGGGACGATCCGCCCACCCAGATCGGTACGTGCCGCTGGGCCGGCCGGGGCCGCTGCCCGAGCCCGCTGAACGCGAACCGCTCGCCCCGGAAGGACGGGTACTCCTCCGGCCCGAGCGCGGCCCGCAGCGCGTCGATGGTCTCGTCGAGCACGGGCCCGCGCCGCTCGAAGTCGGCCCCGACCGCCTCGAATTCCTCCCGTACGTGCCCGGCCCCGACCCCCAGGACCAGCCGCCCGCCGCTGAGGTGGTCCAGGGTCGCGTACTGCTTGGCGGTGACGAGGGGGTGCCGGAGCCCGATGACGGCCACATGACTCATCAGCCGGACCCGCTCGGTGACCCCGGCGAGGAAGGAGAGGGTGGCGACCGGGTCGTACCAGATGGTGCTCATCGGCCCGGCGAGCCGGCGCGGAATGGCAACGTGGTCGCAGCCGGCGATGTAGGCGAAGCCGGCCCGGTCGGCGGCCCGCGCGATCTCCACCAGATCGCCCGGTCCCGCCTCCGCCTCCCACCCCTCCGCATAGATGGTGCTCTGCGACTGGACGGGGAGCTGCATCCCGTACACCAGTCGCCCGTTCGGCAGTATCGGCACCGCGCGCCCGCCTCCACCCTGATCTGACGATCCGTCAAATGGCTTGGTGGGCCCATCGTCATAGCTGACGCATCGTCAGGCAAGGGGTGTGTAGCGTTTGGGACTTGGCGCTCAGCCCAGCAGTGCGTACACCGTGGACGCCCGGGCGGCGGGTTCCTCGGCGCCCTCGGCGGTCAGGGTGATCTCGGCGAAGGCCATCCGGCGCCCGAGCTTGGTGACGCGCGCGTCGACCAGTACGTCGACGCCGGTCACCGGGCGCTGGAAGGTGGTGGACTGCTGGACGGTCGTCATGGGCCCGTACGCCCCGCGCGCGGAGGCCACGGCGATGACGGTGGCGGTATCGGCGGCGGCCATCAGCGCCTGCCCGCTGATCCCGCCCCCGTCCCGGGCGAGCGCGTCACTCCAGGGCAGCCGCAGCACGGCATGGAGGTCGCCGGTGTCCTCCACCGTCAGCCCGAGATCGAGCACCCAGGGTGCGAAGTTGTCGGCCAGGATCTTCTCTGCTTCTGCGAGGGTCAGCGCCATGCCGTCCATGGTGGCGGCGGCCCGAACACATGTCACCGCCACCCGACGACGGACCACCCTGCCGCACCCCGGACCACCTGCGTCACCATGTGCCCATATCCCTCCACACAGTGATCCTCCACGGCTGCGCGGCAGCCGTCGTGGTACCCGGCACGAAGCTCGTCCAGTGGCGACCGGGGTGACCGCGCACGCGGTGAGCACGGCGGGCTGGAGCCCGACGGGAGGCGGCGACTCCGTGTCCCTGTGCGGCTTGGTCGGCGCCCTCGCCGTGACCCACGCCCTACACCCCGCCTCCTCCCCCTCCTGGCCCAGGCCGCGAGCCTGGTCCTGTGCGTTCTGAGCAACAACCATGGGGTGGGGGTGCTGGCGGGGGCGTGCTGGGGGCGCTGCTCACCGCCAGGAGGCTGGGCAACGCCGCCGCGTGTGAAGCGGGCCAGCCTCAACTCCCCTTCCGCTCAAGCAGAATCGGGCGATTGGCCACGGAAGCAGTCGGAGGAGACGGTCACCTCGATCATCGAGGAATACTCACCGCCTGCGGGCTCGATCCCCAGCCGGATGTCAACGGCGAGGTGGTCGGCAGAAGACTCAGCAATGATCTGCGGAGACTTCGACTGACTGCTGTCGACGCCGTCCTTGGTGATCTGCCACCCGTTCCGAGGAAGTTGATCCCGCAGCCGGTCCATCGCACGCCGCAACTCATCGTCTGGAACGCCGTAAACGCTCCAGGGGTGCCGCATCCTGTGGACCGCCTGGTCGTCCGGGTAGTCCGAACAGGCCAGTGTCGACGGTCCGGGCTCCGACACCTTTCCCTTGACCCCCATGATGTCGAGAAGCTGGCTCGACGTGTCCTGCACTTTCTTCTTCACTTGCGCATCGTCGCGAACTTGCACACTTTTCCCTCTCGACCCAGAACACCCTGAGAGAACCAATGCCGCGGCGACCAGGCCGATCGCCACTGAACGCCACTTAGTCATAGGTCACCTTGTTGTACCTGCCTGCTATGACGGCTGCCTGGTTGCGGAGACTCTCGGAATTATCGTCCCAGTACGCTCCATGATCTGCGGCATCTGACTTCATGATATTCGCGCCGAATTCCGGGTCGGTCGGGATCACCCAGTCGTCACCAAGACCTGCCAGATATCGTCCGCCCTCTCTCACCGCGACGTCATTGCCACCAGCAGACTCGGCCCACATGTGGCCGTGCTGGATACCTAGGTCGGCTGCTCGACGTGCCTGCATGCCGGGGCTGCCAACCGCAATGACATCATCGGCTGCCAGAGAGCCTTGTGGCCAATGGACGCTCTTGGCTGCGTCTCCGACGAGGGTACTGCCAAAACTGTGCCCAATCACAGTGGTATGTCCAGGACCCTCTCCAGCAGCCTGATGCGCTGCTCTATTGCCATCGAGGAAGTCGCGCAAAATAGGCCCGCCTCCTGCTGCGCGAGAATCAAACATGGCCTCCGGAAAAAGATCCCCCTTCTCCATAGGCTTCGCCGATCGCGGTGCGTCATAGTCGAACCATGTGATGGTGGATACCGGTTTCCCCTGAGCAAATTGCTGAGTTGCACCCCAGAGCGCCTCGCCTCGCCCCAAGTCCTTCGCAATGTTTTCCAGATGAGTTCCCGTACCCGGCACGTAGACTGCCGTGTGCGCTGCGGTGTCGGGGTTTCCGGTGGCCAGAATCACCCTCCCGTCGTGGGAGTTCGCCTCGGGATCGAAGCCAAGGAGATAGGCCTCAGGAAGACCATTATTTCCGGTGGAGTCAAATCTACTCTGAATGGCATCCATCCCCTTCAGAACATTCTGCAAGTGCTTCCGATCGTCACCGTACTTCTTGTTCCAGGACGTCCACTCGTCGGTATAGATCATGCCGTAGGCACCCATGAGCTTCATCTTGGGAGATGGCTCTGGGGGAATCGCCTGCAGACGCGTCGTGTACTCGCCGTGCTTCTCCGCCAGCACCATCCGGTTAGCCTCGTCGCGGACCGTCGCCGGAAGACCATTCAGGGCACCGGCGCTCGCCGGATACATGGCTACATAGTCGGACCTCTCCTGGTCGGAAAGGCCCTTCCACCATGCCGCGTTGTCTTCGCCATCACCGTCCTTCGGTGGACCCTTGATGTGACTCAAGTAGCCCTGGGCATCTGTGCGGACACCTTCCATGTCCTTCTGCGCATCAGCCCAGTCCCCATCGGACACGGTCAGGTCGTCGTCCGCCTTGAGCCTGCGCAGCTCCGGCGCCCACTTCTGGTCCGCCTCCGTGGCCTCCTTCAAGGCCTCCGCGATCCGGTTCGCGATGTCCTGGGCGATCGCGTAGTTCGGGTTGGGATCGAAGGCGCCGGCCTGCCGCTGGATTGCCCGAGCCTGGTCGGACAGGGTTCCGCTCGCCGACCCCGGCCCGGGCGGCAGGCCGCCCGGGTTCTGGCCCGCCGCCGGATAGGCAACCGAACCATCGGCACCCACCGTGAACCGATGCCCGTCCGCATCCGAGAGCGCCCGCTCCAGCTTGGTCTTCGCCGGGCGTACGTCGGACGCGAAGGCGTTCAGGGCCGTACTGATCAACCCGCACTCCACCTGTATGTAGTGGAAGTCCTTCGTCAATTCCCGCAGTTGCCCGATTGCGGCGTCGACCGTCTCGCCCTGCAGCGCCTTCTGCATCTGCGAAATGATCCGCTGCTCCAGCGCGTCCTTCGCCTGACTCGCCATGTCGCTGCTGGAGCGGTACCCGAGAGCCGCCTCCTCGAACTCGTGCGGCTTGAGCGCCTTCAGCGCTTCGACGTCCATCGTCTCAGGTCACCGCCCCTGGCCGCCGACACCAGGGGTGTCCTCGTACTGCTTGCCCATCTCGTCGAAAATGCCCTCGATGGCCTTGTCCGTCAGGAACAGGTCGTTACCCGCTCGCTCCAGCCCACCCTGGAGCTTGCTGCAACGCCCGGACACCTTGTCCAGATACGTCTTCCAGCTCTGGTAGACCTCAGCCTGGGCCGCCGCGCTGTCCACCCCGCCACCGGTGGCCAGCCCCTGCTGCCCCTGGTCGAGCGATCCCAGCGCCTTCTTCACATCGCCTGCCAGCTCTCCGACGGCGCGGCCTGCCGACGTCCACGCGGCCCGAGAGACCTTCACGTCCGCCGTGCCGACATCGGCCTGCGCGGCGCTCGCCAACCGCATCGCCGTAGCGTCGCGCTTGAGCTGCGCCCACTCCTCCTCGAACGACGCCACTCTTCCCCTCCACCTCACCCGCCCCGCTCTTACCGCCGCAACGCTAGGAGGGAGTAATGGGCAGGTTCATGAGTACGCGTACTCAATCACTCGTAGCCCGCACGGCGGCGGCACCGGCAGCAACCATCAGCCGCTGCCGGGCTCGTCATGGTCCACACGGTGACGGGACCGTCCCGGCAGCGTCAGCTCCGCCCACACCGTCTTGCAGGGGCCGGGCCCCGGCAGGACGCCCCAGCGGTCGGCCAGGGCGCCGACCAGCAGCAACCCGCGGCCCGATTCGCCGTACGGGTCCCTCCGCACGACCGGCAGCCGGTCACCCTGCGCATCCGTAACCTCGATGCGCAGGGTGACTTCATCGGCCCTGAGCAGGAGCCGCAAGTCTCGCCCCGGCACGCGCCCGTGCAACGCGGCATTGGCCGCCAGTTCGCCGACGACGTACTCGGCATCCGCGAAACCCCCTTCCCAGCTGCGGAGTCGCTCGGCCGCGAGGATCCTGGCGATCCGGGCGCCACGCCGGGTGCAGGAGAGCTGGACGCTGAACTCACGTACCCCTTGGGCAGTTTCTTGTTTCACGTCACTCAGCGTGGCCACCCGCACCTACTCTGGCGAGTGATCGAGTGAGTACACAGAGTTTCTGTCCCGGCGTTGTCCGGTGCCGTCCCGGCCGTCCCGGGTACGGCTGCCTCGGAGGTGGGTGTGGATCGACGACTGGGGCGTGGAGCCGGACGACGAGGCAAGCGCGGTGGTGGCGGCGGTGGGCCGGCAGCTCAAACTCTGGCGTGAGACAGCCGGGTTGACCGCGACAGAGTTCGGCGCGGCCATCGGGTACGGCGAGGACCTGGTCTTCAAGGTGGAGGGCGGCCGCCGGATCCCCCGCCCCGAATACCTGGACCAGGCGGATCAGGTACTGCGCGCGGGCGGCAGGATCGCAGCGATGAAGAAGGACGTGGCTGAGGCGCGGTACCCGAAGAAGGTACGGGAGCTGGCCAAACTTGAGGCAAGGGCCGTGGAGTTGTGCATGTACACCAACCACAACATCCACGGGCTGTTGCAGACGGAGGAGTACGCGCGGGCACTGCTGCGGACGTGGCGGCCCTCCTACTCGCCGGACGAACTGGAGCGGATGGTCGCCGCGAGGGTGGTCCGAGGTGCGGTCTTCGACCGCACGCCCGCGCCCGAACTCAGCTTCGTCCAGGAGGAGGTGACGCTACGACGGCCGATCGGAGGGGCCATGGTGCTGCGCCGCCAGCTCCAACGCCTCCTGGACATAGGCGAGTTGCCGAGCGTCGAACTCCAGGTGATGCCGACGTCCCGCGGCGACCACCCCGGGACCGGTGGACGGATTCAGATGCTGAAGTTCGGGGACGGTTCGGCCGTCGGGCGCACGGACGATGATTTCGCCGGGCGGCCGGTATCCGATCCGAAGCAGCTCCGTATCCTGGAACTGCGCTTTGGCATCATCCGGGCCCAGGCTCTCACGCCAGACGAGTCACGGGACTTCATCGAGCGAGTTCTGGGAGAGACATGATCCGCGAGTCCGCCGCCGCCGACGAGGGCATCGAGCTGGCGTGGTTCAAGAGCAGCTACAGCAGCAGCAGCAACGGCGAGGACTGCGTCGAGGTCGCAGCCTCGTGGTTCAAGAGCAGCTACAGCGACAGCAGCAACGGTAACGACTGCATCGAGGTCGCGCTCACCCCCCGCGCCATCCACATACGCGACTCCAAGAACACCGAGGGACCCTGCCTCGGGGTCGCCCCCCGCGCCTGGGCCGCCTTCGTCTCGTACGCCTCCGGCCGCTAGGCCCCGCCCCGGCGGTCACACCGGGCCCGCGAGGCCCGGTGTTCCCTGCGCGGCCCCGCCTACGCGGGTGCCCCCGCCCAGAGGCCCTCCGGGCTCAACCCCAGCAACCCGATCGCATTGCCCCGCACGATCCGCTCCACCACGTCCCCCTCCAGGTGCCCCATCTGCGACTCCCCCACCTCCCTCGACTTGGGCCACGTCGAGTCCGAGTGGGGGTAGTCCGTCTCGTACAGGACGTTGCCCACGCCGATCGCGTCCAGGTTGCGCAGGCCGAACGCGTCGTCGAAGAAGCAGCCGTACACGTGGTCCGTGAAGAGTTCGGACGGGGGGCGGTGGACCTTGTCCGCCACTCCGCCCCAGCCGCGGTTCTCCTCCCAGACCACGTCGGCGCGTTCCAGGATGTACGGGATCCAGCCGATCTGGCCCTCCGCGTACATGATCTTGAGGTTGGGGAAGCGTTCGAACTTGCCGCTCATCAGCCAGTCGACCATCGAGAAGCAGCAGTTGGCGAAGGTGATGGTCGACCCGACCGCGGGCGGGGCGTCCGGCGAGGTGGAGGGCATGCGGCTGGAGGAGCCGATGTGCATGGCGATCACCGTGCCGGTCTCGTCGCACGCCGCGAGGAACGGGTCCCAGTCGCCCGTGTGGATCGAGGGCAGGCCCAGGTGCGGCGGAATCTCCGAGAAGGCCACCGCTCGCACCCCGCGCGCGGCGTTGCGGCGGACCTCGGCGGCGGCCAGTTCCGCGTCCCACAGCGGGATCAGGGTGAGGGGGATCAGGCGGCCCCGCGCCTGGGGGCCGCACCACTCCTCCACCATCCAGTCGTTGTACGCCCGCACCGAGAGCAGGCCGAGATCGCGGTCCTTGGCCTCGGTGAAGGTCTGGCCGCAGAAGCGGGGGAAGGTCGGGAAGCACAGGGCCGATTGGACGTGGTTCACGTCCATGTCGGCGAGGCGGGACGGCACGTCGTACGAGCCCGGTCGCATCTGCTCGTACGTGATCACTTCTAGTTTTATTTCGTCCCTGTCGTAGCCCACCGCCGTGTCCAGCCGGGTCAGCGGACGGTGCAGGTCCTCGTACACCCACCAGTCTCCGATCGGCCCGTCGTCCCCCTTCGCGCCCATGACCGGGGCGAACTTTCCGCCGAGGAACGTCATCTCCTTCAGGGGGGCCCTGACGATGCGGGGGCCGATGTCCCGGTATTTGGACGGGAGGCGGTCCCGCCAGACGTTGGGGGGCTCCACCGTGTGGTCGTCCACCGAGATGATCTTCGGGAAGGTCTCCATGTCGTTTACGGTAGACCTGATCTGACGATCCGTCAGCTAGTTCAACCTCCACATCCCGCCCGACGCGCGGCGGACAGCGCTTGCGATGAGTGTGCAGGGCATGTGTCGAAGCCTTGTGCAGAGCGTCACCTGCTGCTGACGCGACCCCTCCGGACAGGGCAGACTGGCGGGGAGCAATCCAGAAGTACGGGGGTACAGGGGGCAGCTATGGACCGTGACGGCGGGACGCGCGTACCGGAGCAGCGCGCTCCGGTACCGCCGCCGCAGCGCTCGACGGGGCACCTCGTCCAGGCGGCGGCCGAGCACGACGCGGAGGCATCCGGCGCCGGGCTCCGCTTCGGCGTGCTCGGACCCGTACGGGCCTGGCGGGGCGAAGAGGCCCTGCCGTCCGGCTCCCCGCAGCAGCGCGCCCTGCTCGCCGCCCTGCTCCTGCGCGACGGCCGCACCGCCACCGCCGCCGAACTCATCGACGCCATCTGGGGCGAGGAGCCGCCCTCGCAGGCCCTGGCCGCGCTCCGGACGTACGCCTCCCGGCTGCGCAAGGTGCTCGACCCCGGGGTCCTGGTCAGCGAGTCCGGCGGCTACGCGATCCGGGCCGGCGCCGCCACCCTCGACCTCGCCGAGGCGCAGGAGCTGGCGACCGCCGCCGAGAAGGCGCGGGCCGGCGGCGAGAAATGCCGTGCCCGCGAGCTCCTGAACGCGGCCCTCGCGCACTGGGACGGCGAACCGCTGGCCAACGTGCCGGGCCCGTACGCCGAGAACCAGCGCACCCGGCTCGCCGAGTGGCGCCTCCAGCTCACCGAGGCGCGGCTCGACATGGACCTGGAGGCGGGCTGCCACGCCGAGGCCGTCTCCGAGCTGACCGCGCTGACCGCCGCCCACCCGCTGCGCGAGCGGCTGCGCGAACTCTTGATGCTGGCCCTGTACCGCAGCGGGCGCCAGGCCGAGGCGCTCGCCGTGTACGCGGACACCCGGCGCCTCCTCGCCGACGAGCTCGGCGTCGACCCGCGGCCCGAGCTCGCCCGCCTCCAGCACCGCATCCTCCAGGCCGACGAGGACCTGGCCCGGCCACCCGCCGACGCGCCCGTCTCCGCCCCGGCGCCGGTCCGTCCGGCCCAACTCCCCGCGTCCGTACCGGACTTCACCGGACGTGCCTCCTTCGTGCGCGAGCTCACCTCGCGGCTCGCCAGCGCCGAGACCACGGTCATGGCGGTCTCCGCGCTTGCCGGGATCGGGGGCGTCGGCAAGACCACCCTCGCCGTGCACGTCGCCCACACCGCCCGCCCGTACTTCCCCGACGGCCAGCTGTACGTCGACCTCCAGGGCGCGGGGCAGCACTCCGCCGAGCCGGACACCGTGCTCGGCGCGTTCCTGCGCGCGCTCGGCACCCCGGACTCGGCGATCCCCGACTCGATGGAGGAGCGCGCGGCCCTGTTCCGCTCGACGCTCGACGGCCGCCGGGTCCTGGTGCTGCTCGACAACGCCCGTGACGCGGCCCAGGTCCGCCCGCTCCTGCCGGGCACGGCGGGCTGCGCGGCGCTCGTCACCAGCCGCATCCGCATGGTCGACCTGGTCGGCGCGCACCTCGTCGACCTGGACGTGATGTCCCCGGACGAGGCGCTCCAGCTGTTCACCCGGATCGTCGGCGTGGAGCGGGTCTCCGCGGAGCGCGAGGCGGCCCTTGACGTGGTCGCCGCCTGCGGCTTCCTGCCGCTCGCCATCCGCATCGCGGCGTCCCGGCTCGCCTCGCGCCGTACCTGGACGGTGTCCGTACTCGCCGTGAAGCTCGCCGACGAGCGCCGCCGCCTGGACGAGCTCCAGGCCGGCGACCTCGCGGTCAAGGCCACCTTCGAGCTCGGCTACGGCCAGCTGGAGCCCGCCCAGTCCCGCGCCTTCCGCCTCCTCGGCCTGCCCGACGGGCCCGACATCTCCCTCGCCGCAGCGGCCGCCGTCCTCGACCTGCCCGAGCAGGAGACCGAGGACCTCCTGGAGTCGCTGGTCGACACGTCCCTGGTGGAGTCCGCCGCGCCGGGCCGCTACCGCTATCACGACCTGGTGCGGCTCTACGCGCGTTCCTGCGCCGAGCGGGACGACATGCCGTCCGTGGAGCGCGAGTCGGCGATGTCGCGCCTGCTCGACTTCTATCTGGCGACCGCGTCCGGGGTGTACGCACTGGAGCGGCCGGGCGACCGCCTCGTGGACCACCTGGAGCCCACCACGCACTTGGGCCTGGTCTTCGACGACCGCCACGCCGCCCAGGACTGGCTGTACACCGAGGCCGACCCGCTGCTCGCCTGCGTACGCCAGCTGTCCGGGCCGCGCACCCTGCGGCGCGCCGTCGACCTCCTGTACGCGGCTCTCGACCTCGGCGAGTCCGGCGCCAACTCCAAGCAGTACGAGGCGACCGCCGAAGCCGTCCGCGAGGCCGCCCGCACCTGGGGCGACACCCAGGCCGAGGGCCGCGCCGTGATGACGCTGGCCAACGTGCACCAGCTGGCGGGCCGGTTCGAGCCGGCCGACCGCGAGGCCCAGGAGGCCATGCGGCTCGCCGGGACCACCGCGGACCCGCTGCCGCTGTGCTGGGCCTCCAACGCGCGCGGCATCATCGCGCTCTACCAGAACCGGCACACCGACGGCGAGACCCATCTGACCCGCGCCATCGAGGCGTTCCGCGCCGACGACAACCGGCCCGGCGAGGCCAGCGCGCTGTGCAACCTGTCCCGCATCCACCTGGCCATGGGCCGCACCGCGAGCGCGGTCACCCTGGCGCAGGAGGGCCTCGACATCTACGACGCGATGGGCCACGAGCTGCGCGGCGCGAACGCCCGCTACGCGCTGGGCCTCGCGCTCACCAAGGGCGGCCAGCTGCCTGCCGCGGCGGACCGGCTCAACGAGGCGCTCGAAGTGTTCCGGGACAGCAGGCAGCGCCTGTGGGAGGGCATGACCCTGTTCCGGCTCGCGGAGGTCGACCTCGCGGGCAGGCGGCCCGCGCAGGCCGCGGCCAACGCCGAGATGGCGCTCACCGTGCTGCGCGGCATCGGCGGCGAGTGGCGGCGCGGCAACGTCCTGACCGTGCTCGGACAGGCTCTGGCGGCCATCGGCCACGCCGGCCGGGCCCAGGTCTGCTGGCGCGACGCGCTGGTCATTTTCGAGGAGCTGGGCTCGCCGGAGGCCGTCCAGGTCCGCGCCCTGCTCAGCCCGCTGGCGGCCGCATAACGGCCCTGGTCAGCACGTTCATTGAACGTTTATCGGCACCCGTCACTCTCTTACATGTCGGCCCGGCGCGTCGGGGGGCGCGAGAGCCGACAGGACGGCCGGACATTAATCTGTCGGCCCTGGCAAGTCCGTCCGGCCACCCTCGGGGGAGTGGCCGGACGGTTTCGCCATCTATTCAGGCAGCGTCACCAACGGGAGATGAGAATCATGAGCGACGTGAAGAAGAACGAGCCGCTCGTCACGCCGCAGGACCAGCACGCCACGGACGAGCCCGCCATCGCCACGCTCGACCAGCACACCACCGGCACCCCGGTCACCACCCTTGACCAGCACGCCACGGGCGAGCCGGCGATCACCACGCTCGACCAGCACGCCACCTCGGAGCCCTTCAAGCCGAAGGCCCAGTAGCCGATCCGAGCGGGGGACGGCCGCGGCGGCGGGGGAGGGGAGCCGCCGCGGCCGGGGGGGGAAGCAAGACCATCGGTGCGGACCCGCTGGGGGGCGGGCCCGCACCGCCGCCGTTCCACGAGCGGGCCTCGGGCCGGGCCGCCTCCGTCACCGAGGTCAGGCACCGGCAACGCGGCGAACCCGTCCCGCCGCCATCACGCGGGCATCACCGGAACGTCGTACTGCGGGATCCACTTGTCCCGCGTCACCAGGGTCATACCTTCGGTCTGCGCCTGAGCGACGAGTATCCGGTCGAACGGGTCTCTGTGGTGCACCGGGAGGCGGCCCGCCCGCACCCCATGCCCGGCGGTGATGGGCAGGCCGGTGAACTGGCTGTCGCGCACCCGCTCCGCCAGGTCGGGCGGCCCCTCAAGCTTCCCGAGGGACTGCTTGATGGCGATCTCCCACGGAGACACCGCGCTGACGTACACGCCAGGCTCGGTGTCGAGGAGGTTCTTCATCTCTCCCGACAGCTCCGGGGAGTCGTCCAGCCACCAGAGCACCACGTGCGTATCCAGCAGAAGACGCATCAGCGCATCCCCAGCGCGTCGGCGATGTCGTCAGGCAGCTCATCGAAGTCGTCCGGGATGCGGATCTGCCCCCGGAGTGATCCCCGACCGGTCCGCCGCACCTTGGGGCGCAACGGAACCACCTTGGCCACCGGCTCACCTGCTTTGCTGATCACGACCTCTTCGCCGGTCGCGACCTGTTCCAGAATCCGGGAAAAGTGCGTCTTGGCTTCATGGACGTTGTACTGACGGGCTGCTTCCACGGCTGCCTCACGGTGCGATCCAGGGTGGACTAAGTGGTGGACTAATACTAGCCCTCTGTGCTGTCCACCGCACCCTTCGAGCCCGTCGCAACCACCCCGGCATGCCCGCACTCGTCAATCTGCCGCGCCCCTCAGCTCCCCCTTCACCACCTTCCCGCTCGCGTTCCGCGGCAGCTCCGCCACGAACTCGACCTCCCTCGGCACCTTGTAGTTCGCCATCTCTCGGCGGGACCAGGCGATCAGGTCGTCCGCCGTCAGGGGTGAGCCGGGGCGGCGGACCACGTACGCCTTGCCCACTTCGCCCAGGCGCGCGTCCGGGATGCCGATCACCGCCACGTCGGCCACTTCCGGGTGCAGGCCGAGGAGTTGCTCGATCTCCGCCGGGTACGCGTTGAAGCCGCCGACGATGAACATGTCCTTGATCCGGTCGGTGATGCGCAGGTTGCCCGCCTCGTCCAGGACGCCGACGTCACCGGTGTGCAGCCAGCCCTCGGCGTCGATCGCCCGCGCCGTCTCCGGCCCGTCCTCGTAGTAGCCCCGCATGACGTTGAAGCCGCGCACCAGGACCTCGCCCGGGTCGCCCGGGGCGGCGAGGACCCGGACCTCCGTGCCGGGTATCGCGCGGCCCGAGGTCGAGGCGATGACCTCCGCCGGGTCGCCGCGGCGGCACATCGTGACGATGCCGCTCGCCTCGGACAGGCCGTACGCGGTCAGGACTGTGCCCACGCCCAGCTCGGCCCGCAGCCGTTCGACCAGGCGCAGCGGGACGACCGCCGCCCCGGTCACCACCAGCCTGAGCGCGCTCAGGTCGTGCTGGTCGCGGGCCGGGTGGTCCAGGAGCGACTGGTGCAGGGTGGGCGGGCCCGGCAGGACCGAGATGCGTTCGGCGGCGATGTTCGCGAGCGCGGTGTCGATGTTGAACACGGGCTGCGGCACCATCGTCGCGCCCCGCATCAGGCACGCGATGATGCCCGCCTTGTAGCCGAAGGTGTGGAAGAACGGGTTCACGATCAAGTACCGGTCGCCCTCGCGCAGGCCCGCGAGGTCCGACCAGATCGCATAACCGCGCAAGGTCTGGGCGTGGGTGATCACCGCGCCCTTGGGACGTCCGGTGGTGCCCGAGGTGTAGATGATGTCGGAGGGGCTTTCCGGCTCGATGCCGTCCGCCCGGGCCGCCACCTCCGCGCCCGCCACCCCCTCCCCGCCCGCCAGGAAGTCCTTCCACGTACGGAAGTTGTCGGGTGCGTCGTCCGAGAGGACCACCACCTGCTCCAGGTGCGGGAGCGAGGGCAGCGGACCGGGGCCGGAGCCCTCGGCCGTCGCTCGGCGCAGTGAGGCGACGTACGAGGTGCCCAGGAACGTGCCGGTCACGAAGAGCAGCTTCGCGCGGCTGCTTTCGAGGACGTACGCCGCCTCCGCGCCCTTGAAGCGCGTGTTCAGCGGCACGAGCACCGCGCCCGCCGTCACCGCGCCGAGCGCCGAGACGATCCAGTCCGCGGTGTTGGGCGCCCAGAGGGCGACCCGGTCGCCGGGCTCGACGCCGGCCGCCAGGCACGCGGCGGCCGCGCGCTCGACCCGCTCGCCGAGCTCCGCGTACGAGATGTGGCTGCGGCCCTCGACGACGGCCTCGCGCTCGCCGTACCGGACGGCCACGGCGCGTACCAGCTTCGCGATCGTGCCCCACTCCAGGTCCCCGCGCATCGACAGCCCCATCGAAAGCTCCTCCCGGCACTTCCCCAAGCTCTCAACTCCGTTCGAGCAGGGGAGACCCCATTGCTGACTAACCGTCAGATTAGCTGTAGCCTCCTCCGCTGTCAGTACTGGTGACGCTCGTGGAGGTGGGGCCATGGCCACCCTGAAGGACGCGACAGCCATAGTCGGGATCGGGCAGACGCCCTTCGCCAGGCAACTGCCCGAGTCGGAGAAGGAGTTGGCGTGCCGGGCGATCGTCGCCGCGCTCGACGACGCGGGCATCAGCCCCGCCGAGGTGGACGCGTTCGCCTCGTACACGATGGAGGAGACCGACGAGGTCGAGGTCGCCAAGTCCATCGGCGCGGGCGACGTGACCTTCTTCAGCAAGATCGGCTACGGGGGCGGCGGCTCCTGCGCGACCGTCGGGCACCTGGCCGCCGCGATCGCCACCGGGCAGGCGAATGTCGGCGTGGCATGGCGGTCACGGAAGCGCGGAAGCGGACCAAGACCCTGGAAGAACACGGCAGTTCAGCTTCCCACCCCGGCCCAGTGGACGCGCCCGTTCGGGCTCCTCAGGCCGGCCGACGAGATCGGCATGCTGGCCCGCCGCTACCTCCACGAGCACGGCGCCACCCGCGACCACCTCTTCAACGTCGCCCTCGCCTGCCGCAACCGCGCCAACCAGAACCCGGCCGCGATCATGTACGAGCGCCCGCTGACCCGCGAGATGTACATGACCTCCCGCTGGATCAGCGAACCCCTCTGCCTCTTCGACAACTGCCTGGAGACAGACGGTGCGTTGGCGTGCGTCGTCGTCTCAGCCGAGCGCGCCCGCGACTGCCGGCAGAAGCCCGTGTACGTGCACTCCGCCGCCCAGGGCCTGCCCGCCCAGCACCACGGCATGGTCAACTACTGGAACGACGACCCGCTGACCGGCCCCGCCTGGACCGCCGCCCGGCACCTGTGGAAGCAGGCCGACTTCGGCCCCGACGACGTCGACGTGGCCCAGATCTACGACGCGTTCACCCCGCTCATCCCGCTCTCCCTGGAGGGCTACGGCTTCTGCGGGCGAGGCGAAGGGGCCGCGTTCACCGAGGGCGGCGCCCTGGAGATCGGCGGGCGGCTGCCCATCAACACCGGGGGCGGCGGCCTGAGCGAGGCCTATGTGCACGGGTTCAACCTCATCAACGAGGGCGTCAAACAGCTGCGCGGCCACAGCACCGCCCAGGTCCCGGACGCCGCCACCTGCCTGGTCACCGCGGGCGAGGGAGTCCCCACCTCCGCCATTCTGCTGAGGAGTTGACAGATGCTTTCCCCTGTTGTGGACGACGACGGCGCCCCCTTCTGGGAGTACGCGGCCCGGGGCGAACTCCGCGTCCAGGCCTGCGCCGCCCCCGACTGCGGCCGGCTCCGCTTCCCGCCCCGGCCCTGCTGCCCGCACTGCCAGTCCTTCGGCAGCGAGTGGCGCCGGGTCTCGGGCCGCGGCCGCATCTGGTCGTACGTGCTCCCCCACCCCCCGCTCCTCCCCGACTACGCGGCGCAGGCCCCGTACAACGCGGTGGTCGTCGAGCTCGCCGAGGATCCGCTGATCCGGCTCGTCGGCAACGTGGTCGCCGAGCCGGACGCGGCCCTCGACTCGGTCGACCCGGCCCGGCTGAGGATCGGCGCCCGCGTGCAGGTCGCGTTCACCGAGGTCGACGGGATGACCGTGCCGCGCTGGCTCCTGGAGCGCGCATGAGCGTCCTGGTGGACCGCGACAAGGAGACCGGCGTCGCGGTCGTCACCTTGAACCGGCCGGAGCGCCTGAACGCGGTGGATCTGGAGATGGTGGATCAACTCCTTTCGATTTGGCGGGAGTTGAGGTTCGACGACACGGTACGGGCGGTCGTGCTGACGGGCGCCGGGGAGCGGGCCTTCTGCACCGGCATCGACCGCTCGGCCGAGGTGCCGCAGCCGCCGTCCCCGTACTCGACCGACGATCCGCTGATCGCGCTCGGCCCGAAGGCGAACGACCTGTGGAAGCCGGTGATCGCCGCCGTGCGCGGAATGGCCTGCGGCGGGGCGTTCTACCTGCTCGGCGAGGCGGAGTTCGTGATCGCCGCCGAGGACGCGACGTTCTTCGACCCGCACACGACGTACGGGATGGTAAGCGCGTACGAGTCGATGTACCTCGCGCTGCGCATTCCGCACGGCGAGGCGGCCCGGCTCGCGCTCATGGGGACGGCCGAGCGGATGTCGGCGCGGCGGGCGTACGAGATCGGCTTCGCGAGCGAAGTGACCGTTTCGGGTGAGGAGTTGGGGGTGGCGACTCGGTGCGCCGAGACGATCGCCTCGTTTCCCACGGAGGCGGTGCAGGGGACGGTGCGGTCGCTCTGGGCCGCGAAGGAGCCCACCCTGGCCGCGGCCCATGCGCGCGCCCCGGGGTTTGTGGCACTGGGCAACTTGCCGGCCGCGCGACAGGCGGAGCTGTTTGCTGCTCGGCGGCCGGGGGAGTTCCGGATCAGGTGAGGGCCGGTCCGGCAAGCGGTCTTGCGGAGTGCGGCGCGGCGCACGTGCCCCGAAAGGGGCGCGGGGAACCGCGCGACCAGCCCCCACCGGGCCGCGGATGACGCGGCCCGCTACCCGCGGAGCGAGGTCGCCTCGGAGCCGCAGAGGTCTACCCGGCCCAGCAGGGCCGGCTTGCTCATCGGCACCTTGACGGTGCTTGCGGCGTTGGGGCCCAGGCTCACCGAGGCGGCGCCCCGGTCGATGACGGCGCCGGCCTTGTCGTAGAACATGACCCGCACCTGGTAGCTGCGACTGCCGGAGCTGCCCGATCCGGTGCTGACCCTGATCGTGGAGTCGCTCTCGCCCCTCGCCGCCGATGCGCAGGTGACGACGTACGTGGTGGCGGTGGCCGTGCGGTTGCCGCTCGTCGAGCCGCCGCTCGTGCTGCCGGTGGTGTTGTTGCTGTCGTAGCGGTTGCCGTTGTAGCTGCCGCTACTGCTACTGCTGCCACCACTGCTGTCGTCCGAACTCCCGCTGCTTGAACTCCCGTTGTTCTTATGGGAGTTGGAGCAGCCACCGCCGGAGCTGTGGCTCTTGCCGTGGCTGCCGTGGCTGGAGAACCCGGTCGGTGCGAGCCCCAGGCCTGCCGCCATGGCCAGGCATTTCATCCCGCGACGTACCACCGTCGCCCCCTCCGAAGACCGGCCGACACTTTAACAGCACTTGACCACCCCTTCGGGGTGATCAAGTGTCCCTGTCCGGCGCGGAGTTCGGCGATGCGCGGGCCCGGCTCTTGGGCGGTATCGCGCGGCCCCGCGGGCCAGTCCTGGGGCTCCGCCCCAGACCCCGTTCGCGCCTTAAAGGCGCTCGTCCTCAATCGCCGGACGGGCTGGAGATGCCTGTACCCGGTGCTGTTGGGGCGCGGGGAACTGCGCGACCAGCCCCCACCGGGCTGCAGGCGAACGCGGCGCCGGGTAGCGGCGCGGTCCCGCCCGGCGTAGCGTCGGCAGCGAGAGCCGCCTCTAAGGAGGGCCGCCGATGATCCGCAACATCCTCGGCTCGATCCTCGCTCTCGCCGGAGCGACGGCCGCCGTCTGGAGCCCCTTCCGTGCCTGGTACGACGGCCGTCACGGCAGCACCTACCGCATCGACGACCTGTTCTCGGGCATCTCCGCCACCAAGGCGCAGGTGGCCGGCTCCATCCTGCTCCCCTTCGCCTTCGCAGCGCTCGCAACCCTGGTGGGGCTCGTCCTCCGCTCGCGCATCCTGGTCGCCGTCGCCGGGCTGATCACGCTCGGCTTCGCCATCCTGTGGATGGTGCGGCAGGGGCAGGTCACGGGAAGCCTGAGCGTCGACTCCTCCGGCAACGGGCTCGGGCAGGGCGTCGCAATGGCCCTGGGCGGCGGGCTGGCGCTGGTGCTCGCGGCGGGCCTGATGTCGGGGCGCCCAGTGGCCGGGCCGGAGCCGGGGCCCCGCTCCGAGGCAACCACGCCGGACACCCCGTACGAGGCTCCGTACGAACCCCGGCACGCGCTGCCCCCGGACGAGCAGCCGCCCTACGAGCCCCCGGACAGCCCTCCCCGCGCCTGACGCACGCCGGTCACCACATGCGCGTACAGCTCCTCCGAGGTGACGAGCCCGGCCCGCAGGCCCCCCGCGGACATCGCGGCCAGCGCACCCGGCGCCTGCCGCTCGCTGGTCTCGACGAGCAGGGTGCCGCCCGGAGCGAGCCAGTCGGGTGCGGCGAGGGCCACGCGGCGCATGATGTCGAGCCCGTCCGAGCCGCCGTCCAGAGCCACCAGCGGCTCGTGGTCGCGGGCCTCCGGCGGCAGCAGGCCGACCTCGTCCGTGGGTACGTACGGTACGTTCGCCGTCAGGATGTCGATGCGGCCGCGCAGCCCGGGCGGGAGCGGGGCGAAGAGATCGCCTTCGTAGACCCGGCCGCCCAGCGCGGCCACGTTGCGCCGGGCGCAGGCCACGGCGGCCGGCTCGATGTCGGCGGCGTGCAACTCGGCCCCCGGCAGCGCCGAGGCGAGCGCGGCCCCGAGCGCCCCCGACCCGCAGCACAGGTCCACGATCACCAGCGGGCGTGCCGCGTCAGCGGCCGCGAGCGCCTGCTGCACCAGGAATTCCGTACGTCGGCGCGGCACGAAAACCCCGGTGTCGACAGCCACCTTGAGCCCACAGAACTCGGCCCACCCCACAACGTGCTCAAGCGGCAGCCCCGAGACCCTGCGCTCCACCATCGCAGCCATGTCGGCGGGACCTTCAGCGGCGGCAAGTATCAACTCCGCCTCGTCCTCGGCGAATACACACCCCGCGGCGCGAAGTCGGGTGACGACGGTTGAGGGGGACAACGGTTCGACTGACATACGGAGAAGCCCTTTCAACCCGTGCGGCATCTACGCCCTTGAGGGGCGCGGGCTGCTGCGGACCAGCCACGCGCGGCCCGCAGCAGACAACAAAGGCATCCCCCGCGTCTAGCGGGATCCAGAAGTAGCAGTCCCCTTGACCGCGTCGAGCGCGTACACGCACCTGTCCTTGCTGCACGCGTACACGACCCCGCTGCGCACGACAGGGGATCCGGTGATCTCCCCCCCGGTGGCAAGCTTCCACCGGAGCTGGCCCCCCGCCGCGTCCAGCGTGTACAGGCAGTGGTCGGCCGAGCCGAAGTGGATGCGGCCGTCGGCGACCACGGGCGTGCCCACGACCTCGCCGCCCGCCGCGAAGCGCCACTTGGGGGTCGAGGTGACCGCGTCCAGGGTGTAGAGCGCGTTGCCGCTGCCCACGTGGATGTTGCCGTCGGCGACCAGGACCGGCTCGACGGACTGGCGGGACTCGGTGGCGATGCGCCAGCGGTCCTTGCCGGTCGAGGCGTCCAGGGCGTACACGGTGCCGAGGTAGTCGGCGAGGTACACGCCGCCCCCGGCCACCGCCGGACCCGGTGCGAACGTCGGCGGGCACAGGAAGACCGCGGGGGCCTCGAAGTGCCAGCGGACGTGGCCGGAGGCGATGTCGATCGCCAGGACGCGGGTGCCCGCCGAGACGTAGACGTAGCCGTCCTGCGCGGGCGCGACCCGGACCGGGACGCCGCCGCAGGAGGCCGCGTCGCCGACCGGGTAGGACCAGCGCTCGACGCCGGTGCGGGCGTCCAGGGCGCGCAGCCGGGCGTCCTGCCAGATGTACACCGTGCCGTCGTGGATGGCGGGCCCGGCCTCGGGGGTCTCGAAGTCGGTCTGGGCGCCGGCCGTCTCCCACAGCTTCTCGCCGTTCGCGGCCTCCCAGGCCTGTACGCCGCCGCCGCGGGTGCCGGTGACGACGGTGCCGCGGTCGGCCTTCAGGGAGTACACCCAGGCGTCCGCCGGAAGGCGCCACAGCTCGCCGCCGTCGGCCGCGTCCAGGGCGTACAGGGTGGGCCCGTCGGAGGCGTGGATGCGGCCGGCCTCGACGGCCATCGCCCAGGCGACGTCGCGCGTCTTGAACTGGCGGCGGCCGCTGCCCACGTCCAGGGCGTGTACCTCGAAGGAGGTCACGTACAGCAGGTCGCCCGCGACCGCCGGGGTGCCCCACACATCGTTCGACATGCGAAAACGCCAGGGGCGCCAGCGTCCGGGGGCCTCGGGAGGATGGGCGGGCGGCGGCACCGGGCCGGCCTGCGCGCCATTGGCGCCCGGCCTGCGCACCCAGCCGGTGGCGGGCCCGGCGTCGACGGCCACGCGGGATGCGTCGGCGGCCCGCGGTCCGGGGCCGATCGGCACCTTGGCACCGGGCAGGTGGACCGGGTCGTCGGCATGGACGGGCGGGTAGGTGACGGCGGAGCCGCCGTGCCCGCCCGGGTACGGGGGCTCCACCGGGCGGGGCGGGGCCGGCCTGCCGGAGTGCACGGCGGAGCTCGGCGAGGGGTCGGCGGGCTTGGCGACCTGCATGCGGCCGCCGCCCCTGCGCTGCTCGATCATGGCGACGGAGCGGGGCGGCAGCCAGGCCGACGCCGTGCCGCTGTCGTCCGAGCCCGAGGCGAAGAGGTGGGGCGCGAGCTGGGCCTGGAGGTCCTCGGGAGACGGGCGGTTGGGGTGCTCCATCTGCATGCAGGACTCGATGAGCGGGCGCAGCTCGTCCGGCAGGCCGGTGATGTCCGGGCCCTCGCGCAGCAGCATGAACACGGTCTCGACGGGGTTCGCGCCGTGGAAGGGCGCGTGCCCGGTCGCCGCGAAGACGAGGGTCGAGCCGAGCGAGAAGACGTCGGAGGCTCCCGTGACGCTGCGGGAGTCCTTGGCCTGCTCGGGCGACATGTAGGCGGGGGTGCCCACGGCGACGTTCGTCATGGTCAGGCGGGTGTTGGAGACCCCGGACGCGATCCCGAAGTCGATCACGCGGGGCCCGTCCTCGACGACCAGGACGTTCGACGGCTTCAGGTCGCGGTGGACCAGGCCCGCGCCGTGGATGGACTGCAGGGCCTCCGCGATGCCGGCCGCGAGCCAGCGCACCGCCTGGGCCGGGAGCGGCCCGCACTCATTCACTATTTCTTCGAGGGAGGGCGCCGGTACGTAGGCGGTGGCCAGCCACGGCACGGGGGCGCGCGGGTCGGCGTCGACGACGGCGGCGGTGTAGAAGCCGCTGACCGCGCGGGCCGCCTCCACCTCACGGGTGAAGCGGACCCGGAAGAGCTGGTCCTCGGCGAGCTCGGTGCGCACCGTCTTGATGGCCACGCGGCGGCCGGAGGCCGAGCGCGCCAGATAGACCAGCCCCATGCCGCCGGCACCGAGCCGTCCCAGCACCTCGAAGGGGCCGATCCGCCTCGGGTCGTGCTGCGTCAGCTGCTCCACTTGCCTGCCACCTCCCCGTACGGGCCGTGCATGAATTCGGCCCCGTGCAGCGTCTCACGCGGCACCCCGATTCTCCCTGCCGGAGGTGGCCGGTGGCCAACCCGGGTCGAGACCGGGATGTCTCCCCCCGATCCGGGACACCCCGGACGTGCCGCGCGTGCTTCGCTGGTGCTTTTACGTGCCTGAGCTCTGCAGAACGGCGAAGGCGGCGCCCTGGTTGTCGTTGAGGACCGCCATCCGCCCGTACGGAATGTCGAAGGGCTCGGCGGTGACCCTGCCGCCCAGACGGGTGCAGGCGGCGGCGACCGCGTCGCAGTCCTCGACGCTGAAGTAGACGAGGAAGTGGTCGGGCAGGGCCGCGGGGAAGGCGTCGGACATCAGGCTGCGGCCGCCGATCGCGTTGTCGGGCCCCGGCTCGGCGCCGGGCAAGGACCAGGTGCGGAAGTCGGCGCCGATCTCGTCGGGGCTGCCCGGGTCGCCGCCCTCGTAGCCGAAGACGGACTCGTAGAACGCGTCGGCCTGGTCCTTGTCGCGGGTGTACACCTCGGTCCAGCAGAACGAGCCGGGCGTGCGGGTCAGCTCGAACCCGGTGTGCGCATCGCCCTGCCACAGGCCGAAGACGGCGCCGCCCGGGTCGGCGGCGACGGCCATCGTGCCGTGCGGCGGGACCGGAAGCGGCTCGGTGATCAGCTGGCCGCCGGCCTCGCGGATGCGGGCGGCGAGCGCGTGGACGTCGGGGGTGGCGAGGTAGACGGTCCACGAGGTCGGCATGCGGCCGTCCCGCTTGGACTGGAGGGCCGCGACGCGCTTTCCGTCCTTGAAGGCGCTGGTGTAGCCGCCCTGCTTGCCGTCGGGCGTGCCCTCGGTGTCCTCGTCGAAGGTCCACCCGAGGAGCTCCCCGTAGAACCTCTTGCCGGCCGCCAGATCGGACAGCGAGGCGTCGGCCCAGCACGGCGCGCCTTCCGGATATCCGCCCATGCGCCTGATTCCTTCCTGAGGTGCCCCCGTCGTGGGGCCGTATCGGGGTCAAACTAACGGCCCATCACGTCCGATGCGGTCGCGCAATTCGAACATATGGCCAGATTTCCCTGCGCGCCGGGGTGGTGAGCCAAGTGCCGCACGGCTTGTCCACCAAAGTTGTCCACAGGGTGTTGATAACACCATTCGAGTGGCCGGACGGGACGGAGGCACCAAGAGGGCGGACGGCCGAAAGTCGACGACCGGCGAGGCGAACGGCGGTCGGCGGCGACGTCGGCCCTCGCCCCGGTGACCGCCCCCGTGGACGGCCATCGGGGCGACCGGTTCCCCGCGCCCATCGGGATGTACCGCCCCCGGGCCCCCATTTGCACTCGGCCGAATCGCGCTCCGATCACCCCTCGGTAAGCTGACGGCATGACAGGACAAGTACGCACCGTCGACGGCCGCGTGGCCGGCCGACGCGGCCAGGCGACACGGCAGAAGCTGCTCGACTGCCTCAGTGAGATGCTCAGCTCCTCGCCGTACCGGGACGTAAAAGTCATCGACGTGGCCCGGAAGGCGGGCACTTCACCCGCGACCTTCTACCAGTACTTCCCCGACGTCGAGGGCGCCGTCCTGGAGATCGCGGAGGAAATGGCCAAGGAGGGCGCCGGGTTGACCACTCTGGTCGAGGGCCGCTCCTGGGTCGGGCGGGCAGGCTGGCAGACAGCGGAGGAGCTCGTCGAGGGCTTCCTCGACTTCTGGCGCAGGAACGACGCGATCCTGCGGGTCGTCGACCTGGGCGCCGCCGAGGGCGACAAACGCTTCTACAAGATCCGCATGAAGATCCTGAACTCGGTCACCAACTCCCTTACGGACGCGGTCACCGAGCTCCAGTCCAAGGGCAAGGTCGACAAGGACGTGAGCCCGGCGGCGATGGCGGGCTCGCTCGTCGCGATGCTGGCTTCGGTCGCCTCGCACCAGAAGGGCTTCCAGACCTGGGGCGTCAAGCAGGCCGAACTCAAGCCCAATCTGGCCCTGTTGGTCCACCTGGGCATCACGGGCAAGAAGCCGACGAAGTAGCCGTACGCACATCGGCAGATACCCCACGTCCTGTCGCGCCGACGGCGGTTCACCCCTTCGCGGGGCGACCGCCGTCGGCGTTCCCGTATGCCAGGCCCTGCCGGCCCCCGTCAGTCCCGGCGCTCCAGCCGGAAGAGCCGGATCTCCCGGTCGACCCGGGACTGGTAAGTGGCGTACGGAGGCCAGAAGTTGAGGGCGGCCCGCCAGGCTTCGGTCCGCTCCTCCCCCTGAAGCAGCCGGGCCCGCACCGCGATGTCCCGGCCCTTCCAGCTGATCTCCGCGTCCGGGTGGGCGAGCAGGTTCCCGGTCCACGCGGGGTGGCCGGGGCGCCCGAAGTTGGACCCGATCAGCACCCAGGTGTCACCGCCCTCCTCCGGCATGCAGGCCAGCGGAGTGGTGCGCACGAGCCCGGACTTGGCGCCGCGCGCGGTCAGGACGGCACCGGGCAGCATCTGCGCGCTGAGGATGACCCTGCCGCGGGTCAGGCGGTGTACGGCGCGGTCCATCGCGGGGATGAAGTGCGGGGCGATCCTCGCGAACGTACGGGTGGAGGACACCTTCTGCATGAGCCGCACCCCGGGTGCGGTTCTGGTGGGGGCGGGGCTCATGCCGTCGCCTCGGCCGGGGCGGGGCCGAACAGTCCGGCCCGGTCGGCGGCGTGGCCGCGCAGCCGGTGTACGGGCCCGAAGAGGAGTTCGTCGGCGGCGGCCCGCTTGAAGTACAGATGCGCCTCGTGCTCCCAGGTGAAGCCGATGCCGCCGTGCAGCTGGACGGCCTCCGAGGCGGCGCAGCGCAGCGCGTCCAGACTCTGGGCGAGCGCGAGGGTGCCCGCGCCGGGGTCCCAGGCCGCGTAGTACGCCGCCGATCTGGCCGCCTGCACCTGGACGTACAGGTCGGCGAGCCGGTGCTTGACCGCCTGGAAGGACCCGATGGCCCGCCCGAACTGCTCGCGTTCCTTGACGTACGCGACGGTCCGCTCCAGCGCCTCGGCCGCGGCCCCGACGGCCTCGGCGGCGAGACAGGCGGCGGCGGTGAGCCCGGTGGCGGCAAGAGCGCCGTGAATACCGAGGGAGTCGTCGCTGCCCAGCAACTCCCCTGCTGTGTCGCGCAGTTGAATGCGGGCCTGTGAGCGGGTCTCGTCGAGAGTGGTCTGCCGGGTGCGCCGCAGCCCGTCCGCGTCACCGTGCACGACGAAGAGAAGGGTGCGGCTGCGGGCGAAGCCGCCGGTGTGCGCGGCGACGAGCAGCAGCTGCGCGCTGTGCCCGTCGAGGACTTGGGCGGCTTCCCCGTAGAGCCGCCAGGTGCCGTCTTCCGGCTCCCGCTTGGCCTGTACGCCACCGGCCCGCCCGCCCCCGGCCCACTCGCCGTCGGTGTTGGCGCCGGTGAAGCCGAGCGCGAGGGCGAGGCTGGTGCCGGGCACGGCGAGGGTGGCGGTGCGCTCGCCGCGGGCGATGAGCGGGAGCAGGGCGGACTTCTGCGCGTCGGTGCCGAGGGCCGCGATGAGCGGGGCGGCGAGAACGGCGGTGGCGAGGAGGGGGGACGGCAGCAGGGCACGGCCGGTCTCCTCGCAGGCGAGGGCGAGTTCGGCAGTGGTGCAGCCGACTCCCCCGTACTCCTCGGGCAGCGCGAGCCCCGGCAGCCCGAGCTCGGCGGCGAGCCGCCCCCAGAGCGCGGCGTCGTGACCGACCGGGGTGCGCACGGCGCTCTTCACGTCCTGTGGGCCGCAGTGCTTGGCGAGCAGTTCGTGCAGGGTGCGGCGGATCTCGTCCTGCTCCGCGGTGAAGGCGGCGTCCATCGTCGAGCTCCTCCCCCAGAGGCTAAGCCTCTGATCTGACGGGCCGTCATGTTAGGGGCGGGGGGCGGAGATGCACAGGGGTGGGGGCGGGCGGATCGCCCAACGGGGTCTGGGGCGGAACCCCGGTGCAGCCTGCCGAACCCCGGTCCGGAGGGGCGAATCTGATGTACCGTCAGATTCATGTCTTCGCCCTCAACCACCCCGCGCCGCAAGGTCGCCGTCGTAGGCGTCGCACTCTCCGACACCGGCCGCGTGGACGACGCCACCCCCTACGCCCTGCACGCCCAGGCCGCCCGCCGCGCCCTCGCCGACTCGGGGCTGGACCGTGAGGTCATTGACGGGTTCGGCTCGGCCGGCCTTGGCACGCTCGCGCCGGTGGAGGTCGCCGAGTATCTCGGGCTCCGGCCCACCTGGGTGGACTCGACGGCCGTCGGGGGCGCCACCTGGGAGGTCATGGCCGCGCACGCCGCGGACGCGATCGCCGCCGGGCACGCCAACGCCGTACTCCTGGTGTACGGCTCGACCGCCCGCGCCGACATCAAGGCGGGCCGCCGCACCTCGAACCTGTCCTTCGGCGCCCGGGGCCCGCTGCAGTTCGAGGTCCCGTACGGCCACACGCTGATCTCCAAGTACGCGATGGCCGCGCGCCGCCACATGCATCAATTCGGCACCACTGTCGAGCAGTTGGCGGAGATCGCGGTGCAGGCGCGGGCGAACGCGGCCACCAACCCCGACGCGATGTTCCGGGACCCGATCACGGTGGACGACGTCCTGTCCGGCCCGATGATCGCCGACCCCTTCACCAAGCTCCACTGCTGCATCCGCTCCGACGGCGGCTGCGCGGTGCTGCTGGCGGCGGAGGAGTACGTACCGGACACGGCCAAGTCGCCGGTGTGGGTGCTGGGTTCGGGCATGTCGGTCTCGCACACGACGATGTCGGAGTGGGAGGACTTCACGGTCTCCCCTGCGGCGGTCTCGGGCCGGCTGGCCTTCGAACGGGCGGGGGTGCGCCCGTCGGACGTCGACGTGGCCGAGATCTACGACGCGTTCACGTACATGACGCTGGTGACCCTTGAGGACCTCGGGTTCTGCGCGAAGGGTGAGGGCGGGGCGTTCGTGTCGAAGGGCCGGCTGCTGCGGGACGGGGAGCTGCCGGTGAACACGGACGGGGGCGGGCTTTCGGCGTGCCATCCGGGGATGCGGGGGCTGTTCCTCCTGGTGGAGGCGGTACGGCAATTGCGCGGCGAGGGAGGCGCGGGCCAGGTCCGCAAGCCCGGGGGGCGGTTGCCGGAGGTGGGGGTGGTGTCGGGGACGGGGGGATGGTTCTGCTCGTCGGGGACGATGGTGCTCGGGCGGGGGTGAACGGGGCGGGCGGAGTGTGCTGGGGCCCCCAGGCCCGGGAGCCCCCTCCCCTCACCCGGAATTGAGTGGCGAGCCCCCACCCCCGCCGCCCAGGATCGCCCCCATGGACTACTTCCTCACCACGCCCCGCCTCGCGCTCCGCGCATTCGCCGACACCGAGGCCGACCTGGACCTGGTGGTCGAGCTCGACAGCGACCCGGAGGTCATGCGGTACCTCACCGGCGGCCGCCCCCAGACCCGCGCCGAGGTCCGCGCCGGGTCCTTCGAGCGGATGGTGCAGCCCTACCCCACGGGCGGCTTCTGGGCGACGCATCTGCGCGACACGGGCGAGTTCATCGGCTGGCACTGCCTGCGTCCCATGGGCGACAGCCCGGGCGACCTCGGCTACCGGCTGCGGCGGTCCGCCTGGGGCAAGGGGTACGCCATCGAGGGTGCCCTGGCGCTGATCGAGAAGGGGTTCGGCGACCTGGGCCTGTCCCGCATCACCGCGAACACCATGTACGTCAACGACCGCTCCCGCAGCGTCATGGAGCGGGCGGGGCTCAGCTACGTACGCACCTACTTCGAGGAGTTCGAGGACCCCATCCCGGGCACCGAGCTCGGAGAGGTCGAGTACGAGCTGACGCGCCAGGACTGGCTCACGGCACGGGCGGGCCGGTGACCGGCGGGCCCGGACAATGGGCCGCATGGAATTCCGCGAGTTTCTCCACACCCTCCGCGTCTGGGACGTCGAGCTCCCCCGCTTCGACCCGGACGCCGCGCCCGCCACGCCCCTCCCCCTCTTCCAGGCCTGGCTGATGCACGCCGCCGGGGCGGGGCAGGCCGAGCCGCACACCATGGCGCTCGCCACGGTCGACGAGGCCGGGCGGCCCGACATCCGCACCCTCATGCTGCACGACGCCGACGACGACGGCTGGCACTTCGCCTCGCACTCCACCAGCGCGAAGGGGCGCCAGCTCGCCGCCCGCCCCGTCGCAGCGCTCGGCTTCTACTGGCCCGCGGTGGGCCGCCAGGTCCGCGTGCGCGGCACCGTCACCCCGGCCGGAGAAGCCGCCTCGCAGGCCGACCTCCACGCCCGCTCGACCGGAGCGCTCGCCGCGGCACTGGTCGGCCGGATGAGTGAAGTACTGGAGGAATACCGCGAGTTGGAGGATGCCTCCGAGACCGCTTGGCGGCGGGCCGAGGCCGATCCGCTGACGCCCGTGCCCACCTGGACCCGGTACGTACTGGAGCCCACCGAGGTCGAGTTCTTCCAGGGCGATGCCCGGCGCCGGCACGTACGGCTGCGGTATCGCCGCGACGGCGCCGCCTGGGTCCGCGAACTCCTCTGGCCGTAAGGCCGCACAACCGAGCAACGGCTAACGGCCGGCTCATGAGGCCCGGTCCGTAGCCCGCGCCGCCGCCCCCGACCGGGACGGTCGTCCGCATCTGGGCCAGCTGGGCCGCCGGGAGCAGACGGCCGCCGAGCAGCGCGCCGAAGAACCGGTTGACGTCGGAGTTCGTGGAGATCAACTGACCTGCGGCCCAGCCCCAGGAGGGGTCGATGTGCGTGAAGTCGCGCAGCGGGGCGCCCGTCGCCATGACGCCGACGGCCATCGTGGCAGCGACCGCCACCGCCCGGCCTCGGCCTCGGTCTCGACCTCGGCCCCCGTCTCGGCCGAACCTCTGCCACACGTGCTCCCGCATGCATCAACTCCTGTGGAGTGAAAGGGACTTCAGAAATTTCAGCACTTTCAGTTGCTTCCGGTGAGGTGCTCGCGGACACACTGGGTGTACTGGTGGAAGCTGTCGGGCCGGTAGCAGGCCTGCGTGTGGTTCGCGTACCAGATCATGAGGACGGCGACCAGGACGGACACCACGATCGCCAGGGCCGACGTCACCACGGCGGCGACGGCCTTGCCCCGGCCGGTGCCGGTCCGCCCGGTCGTGACCAGGGCGACGACGCCCAGGACCAGGCCGACGACGCCGAGCGGGCCGCCGATGAAGAAGACCGAGGTGCTCAGGGCGATGACCCCGAGGACCAAGGCGGCCACGGCCAGACCGTTCCTGTCCGGCGGCGCCCCCAACCCCGGGGCTCCTGCTGCTTCTTGCACTTCTTGCACTTCTTGCACTTCTTGCGTGTTCATCGACCGTCCTCCCGCCAGCTGCTCAGGGCTCGATCGTGGCTTCCCGGGTCTCGTCCGCACATCGCGGAAAGGCGGGAGACTCCGCTCCCCCGATCGGGGGAGGTCGCAGGTCAGGGGCCCGGTCATACTGGCCCGATCATGTTCAGGAGAATCCGGCCGCTGCTGCGCGGCTCCACCTATGCGGGCGTGCTGTTCGCCTCGTGCGGCGCGTTGGCGAGCCTTCCGCTGCTGCCTTTCGCGATGCTGCCGGGGCTGGTGTGGCGGTCCGCTCCGTACGGCGTGCTGACGGGTCTGGGGCTGCTGGTCTGGGCGGCGCTGATCGGCGTGGCCGGGCTCGCCCGCACCACGCGGCGGGCGCTGATCGCGGCCGCCCGCCGACTGTTGAGGGTGCCTCTGCCGGATCCCGCACCCGTACGGTCACCCGACGCCGGCCGTTGGCGCACCCCCCTCTGGCTGCTGCTGCATGTGGCACTGGGGTGGACGGCAACCCTGGTCGGCGGCGTGCTCCTCATCGCCGCCGTCACCCTCCCCGGGGGCTGGCTCGATGCCGAGGCGGGGGTGAGCCTGTTCGGCTGGACGGTGCGGGCGGAGGGCGGCTGGTCGAGCTGGGCGATGGCGGCCGGCTGCGCGCTGCTCGCGGCGGCCGTGTGCGCGGCGGTGACGTACGCCCTGCGGTGGCTGGCACCCCGGCTGCTCGGCCCCTCGGCGGCCGAGCGGCTCGCGCTGGCGGCCGAGCGGGAGCGGCGGCTCGCCGAGCGCAATCGGCTTGCCCACGAGTTGCACGACTCCATCGGACACACGCTGACGGCCACCACGATCCAGGCCGCGGTGGCGGGCGAGCTGCTCGCCGCCGACCCGGTGGCGGCCCGCGGCGCACTGCGCAGCATCGAGGAGTCGGCCCGGGCCGCGCTTGAGGACCTGGACTACGTACTGGGTGTGCTGCGCGAGGAGAAGGCTGAGGCGGCGCCGGCCCGCACTCTGGCCGACCTCCCCGAACTGCTCGACCGGCTGCGGCACGCGGGCGCGGTGGTGGAGCCGGAGCTGTCGGGCGACCTGGCCCGGGTGCAGGGCACGCTCTCGCGGGCGGCGTACCGGATCGTGCAGGAGGGCCTGACGAACGCGCTGCGGCACGGGGCGGGCGGCCCGATCGAGGTCCGGGTGGCTGTCGCGCGGGACGTCCTGGAACTCCGCGTGGTCAACCGGACGGGCACGGCGGCGGGCGGCTTCCCGACGTCCGGGCACGGGCTGCCCGGCCTGGCCGAGCGCGTACGGCTGCTGCACGGCGAGTTCGAGTCCGGCCCGGACGGCCGGCACTGGCGACTGGCTGTCCGGCTGCCGGTACGGACGTCGGCATGACCGGCACCGACCAGGCCGGCGCGGGCGTCGGCAGGACGGGTGCCGACCCGGGCGAAGCCGCCCCCACCGGCCCCGGCGGGAACGGAGACGTCGCCCTCCTGATCGCGGACGACGACGCGGTGACGCGCAGCGGTCTGCGCCTTCTGCTCGGGGCCCAGCCGGGGATCACGGTGGTCGGGGAGGCCGCCGACGGCGTCGAGGCGGTCGAACAGGCCCGGCTGCTACGGCCGGACGTGGTCCTGATGGACGTACGGATGCCACGGCGCAACGGCATCGAGGCCACTCGCCAACTCCTCGCGGAATCAAAGGAGTTGGGTGACACGCCCAAGGTCGTGGTGATCACCACCTTCGAGAACGACGGCTACGTCACGGCCGCGCTCAGGGCGGGAGCCAGCGGCTTCGTACTCAAGCGGCGCCCGGTCCCGCAGATCGCGGAGGCGGTGCGGGTGGTGGCCGCCGGCGAGGCGATCCTCTTCCCGACGGCCCTGCGCCGCATGGTCACGGCCCGCCCGCTGGACTCCGCCGAGGCGCTGCCGAGGGCCGCCCTGACGGACCGCGAGGAGGAGGTCCTGCGATCGATGGCCACGGGCCTGTCCAACCCGGAGATCGCGCGGTCCCTCACGGTGAGCCTGGAGACGGTGAAGACACACGTCGGGAACGTACTGACGAAGCTGGGGGCGCAGAACCGGACCCATGCGGTGGTCATTGCCTATGAGTCGGGGTTGGTGGTGCCGGGTTTCACCGAATGAGCGCCCCGCGTGACGTGCGGGTATGCGGGTGCGGGCCGGTGGGGACTGGTCGCGCAGTTCCCCGCGCCCCTGAACCAGCCCTGCACAAGCGCGCTCAGTCCGTCGCCAGCCTCGCATGCAGATGCAGGTCACGGAACGCGTCCCGGCGTTGGGATTCGAACATGGCGCCCCGCAGCGTTCCCTCCGCCGCGTAGCCGCCCCGCTCCGCCACCCGGCACGACGCGGCGTGGCCCACCGCGTGGCCCAGCTCGATGCGGTGCAGGCCGACCTCCTCGAAGGCCCAGCGGGTGAGCAGTTCCAGGGCGTGGCCCGCCACACCGCGGCCCCTCGCCTCGGGGAGCGTCCAGTAGCCCACCCGGGCACAACGCATGGGCCGATTGACGGAGTTGAGGCCCACCTGGCCCAGCACCGCCCCGTCGGCCTCGTCCGTGACGCAGTACGTGGCGAACTCGCCCCGCGCCCAGCCCAGCGCCCGAAGCCGCAGCAGTTCGGCTACTGCCGTCTCGTCCTCGACGGGGGTGTTGTGCGTGTTCCACCGCAGGTACTCGGGGTCGGTGACCGCGCGCAGCAGGGTCTGGACGTCGTCGTCGCGCCAGGTGCGCAGGCGCAGGCCGTGGCCGCGCAGATCGGCGGGTATGAGTGGGAGATCCATGCCGCCATTCAATCCCCGGTCCGTACGGGCGGGCCGGGAATTTTGGCGGTCACCCGATCAGCCCGGGCCGGGCCGGAACACCGGCACGCTCACGCCGTCCTCGGTCCCGGCCCGGAAGGCCACGTGCAGCTCCATCCCGATTCGCAGGTCCGCCTCCGGGCACCCGACGACCTCGGTCATCATCCGGGGGCCCTCGGCCAGGTCGACGACGGCGGCGACGTACGGGACGCGGTCGCCGAACGGCGGCAGGTCGTTGCGGTGCACGACGGACCAGGTGTAGAGCGTGGCCCGGCCGCTCGCCGGGCGCCAGGTCACGTCCTCGCTCCAGCAGTACGGGCAGAACTCGCGCGGGTAGTGGTGCGGGCGGTCGCAGGCCGCGCAGTGCCGGATGAGGAGCCGGCCCTCGGCGGCCGCGTCCCAGTACGGACGGGTGAAGGGGTCAACTTCCGGGGTGGCAGCGGTCATTGGAACAGTCCTATCGCGGCGTCCAGGGACCAGGTCTGCCACGACATGGCGCCGAGGGCGACGAGCGAGATGAGCGCCATCATCGCGTTCTGGCCCTGCTCGGCCCAGTCGTGGATCATCAGGACCAGGTAGAGGAGGTTGAGGAGGAGCCCGGCCACGAGGGCGACCGGGGTCAGGAACCCGGCCACCAGGCCCAGCCCCAGGGAGAGTTCGGCATAGACGACGACGTACGCCATGGTCTTGGGCCGGGGCTTGACCACGACGTCGAAGCCGCTGCGGACGGCGTTCCACTTGTGCTTGGCGGCGACGTCGGCCGCCCAGGCGATGCCGGTGCCGCGCTCGAACCAGCCCTTCTTGTCCTTGTGCCGCCAGCTCTCCAGCCACCACAGCCCGAGGCCGATGCGCAGGACGGCCAGCCATTCGGCGCCGCCGAGCCAGATCGAGTCCACGCGGGGCCCCTTCCTCCAGCAGGCTTGGTATTTCTCCAGCAGGGCTTAGTTTCTGACGGTACGTCAGTTCAGCGGATGCGGGGCGTGTGCGCAAGGGGGCGGAGGGTGCGCGGGCGGGAGGCGCAGGTGCGGGTGGGGCGTATGTGCGCGGGGTGTGCGCATGCGTGATCAGATCGCAACCGATTCCGGTCTTGACCGAGACCCATCAAGTATTCGCACCATTACGCTCAGCGTTCATGGCCGATACCACCAACGCCACGACGAGCCCCGTCTACGTGATCGGCGCCGGGCCCGGCGGGCTCGCCGTGGCCGCCGAGCTGCGCGCGCGGGGCGTGCGGGCCGTCGTACTGGAGAAGTCCGACTCCGTGGCCGCCTCCTGGCGGCGCCACTACGACCGGCTCCACCTGCACACCACACGGCGCCTGTCCTCGCTGCCCGGGCTGCGGATTCCACGCCGGTTCGGGCGGTGGGTGTCGCGCGACGACGTGGTGCGGTACCTGGAGAAGTACGCGGACTTCCACGAGCTGGAGATCGTCACCGGGGTCGAGGTCGAGCGGATCGAGCGCGGGCCCGGGAGCGAGGGGTGGGTGCTGTACGCGACCGGCGGGCGGCGCCTTTCGACCTCGGGCGTGGTAGTGGCCACGGGGTACAACCACACGCCGTACGTTCCCGCGTGGGCCGGGGCCGAGACGTACACGGGTGAGCTCGTGCACGCGAGCCAGTACCGCAACCCGGCGCCCTACGCCGGCCGGGACGTCCTCGTCGTCGGGGCCGGCAACACCGGGGCCGAGATCGCGGCCGACCTTGCGGACGGTGGGGCCGGGCGGGTGCGGCTCGCGGTGCGGACCCCGCCGCACATCCTGCGCCGGTCCACGGCGGGGTGGCCCGCGCAGGCGACCGGCATCCTGGTGCGCCGGCTTCCGGTACGTCTGGTGGACCGGGCGGCGTCGGTCACCGAACGGCTCTCCGTGCCCGACCTGTCCGCGTACGGGCTGCCCCGGCCGGCCGGGGGGCTGTACACGCGGGTGCGGGAGGGGGCGATCCCGGTGCAGGACGTGGGGCTGATCGCCGCGGTGCGGGGTGGGCGGGTCTCGCCGGTCGCGGCGGTCGAATCCTTCGAGGGCGGCAAGGTCGTCCTGGCGGACGGGTCCCGCATCTCGCCGGAGGCGGTGATCTGCGCGACGGGGTACGGGCGGGGGCTCTCGGCCCTCGTCGGGCACCTCGGCGTCCTCGACTCGCGGGGGCGCCCCCTTGCGCACGGCGCGCGCACGGTGCCGGGTTCATCGGGGCTGTACTTCACGGGATTTACGAATCCGATCAGCGGGATGCTGCGAGAACTGGCCCTGGACGCCACCCGAATCGCCCGAACCCTGTCAGGGTGACCCCACCCGGGGCCCACCCCAGCCCCCGAAGCCGACCGACTCACCCACCCTCCTGGGGCTCCGCCCCAGACCCCGGGGGGTCTTCCCACCCACCCCGCCCGCGACACGGGGTTGCAGAGCCCAGCCCCTGGGGCTCCGCCCCAGTCCCCGGGGGTCTGCCCACCCTCCCGCCCGTGCAAGGGGTTGGATGGTTCTGCTTCTGGGGGCTGCGCCCCCAGACCCCCTGCACCCCCGGGGCGCTGGCCCACCCTCCTCCAAGCCCATAAGAAGCAGGGGGACCCCTATCCCGTGACGGAGGTTGGATAGAGCCTTGGGGCTCCGCCCCCTGCCCCCGCTCCTCAAGCGCCGGAGGGGCTGCGTGAGTGACGGCCTTCGACTGCGGACCGTGGGTGGCTGGTCGCTCCCCCAAGTTCTCGGCTTCTCCCCCAAGGCCTAAAGGGCCAGGGGAGACCCCCATGAACAGGGGGGACCCCCATCGCGGCGGAGCCGCAGATGTCACAGCCCCGCGCCCCTGGCAGCGCCGGACTTGGCCGAGTGCCCGTGCAGGCATACCCAGCCTGTCATGGGGGTCCCCCCTGGCCCTTAAAGCCTTGGGGGAGTTTGAGGACGAGCGCCCTTAAGGCGCGAACGGGGTCTGGGGCGGAGCCCCAGGAACCAACCCGCCCCTCCCCAACCCCCCGGAGGCCACGCGGCGGAGCCGCAGAGTGTCACAGCGGGAAGGGGTGGGGCGGGGGCGTCCGGGGTCTGGGGCGGAGCCCCAGGAGCTGCCCCGGGGTCCGGGGCGGAGCCCCGGCCGAAAAACGTCCAACCGGGTTTGGGGGACACGGGGTTCGGGGCAGGCCCAGCGCACGGTTGGAGTGGGGGGAGCGGGGGCGAGCCAGACCCCGCGCCCCGCAGGGTCGAGGCTTTGCTCGCACACCGGTTCCTGACTGACCGTCAGTTCTGTAATCTGACTATGCGTCAGTTACCACCGGCACGGCTCAGTCATGTTGGCCATCGACCAGGAGCGGGCGGAACGATGCTTGGATCGACTCACGGCACCCTCACGACCGACTTCCGCGCGCGGGTGGTCGCCTGCGGCGAGCAGCCCGCCCCCGGCGCCGTCCACGGCAGAGCCGCCGGCGAGGGCGACCTGGACGTCAGCGGCCGCCCCCTGTACGCCGACGTACCGGACCTGGACCGGTTCTTCCGGCCCGAGTCCGTCGCCGTCGTCGGGGCCTCCGACGCCGAGGGCCGCCCCAACACCGGCATCACCCGCCAGCTCATCGACTGGGCCCGGCGGGTCGGCGCCCGCATCCACCCCGTCCACCCCACCCGGGAATCCGTCTTCGGGCTGCCCTGCGTCCCCTCCGTCTGCGACCTGCCGGAACAGGTCGATCTGGCCGTGCTCCTGGTCGGCGACCCGCTCCCCGCCATCGAGGAACTCGCCGAGGCCAAGGTCAAGTTCGCCGTCGCCTTCGCCTCCGGCTTCGCCGAGACCGGCGAGCAGGGCGCCGCCGCCCAGGACCGGCTCGCCACCGCCGTCAAGCGCTCCGGACTCCGGCTCCTCGGGCCCAACACCAACCTCAACGCCTTCGAGAAGTTCCGGGACGATCTCGACGGGCCCGCCATCGCGCTCATCACCCAGTCCGGGCACCAAGGGCGGCCCGTGTTCACGCTGCAGGAGCTCGGCGTACGGCTCTCCCACTGGGCGCCCACCGGCAACGAGGCCGACCTCGAAACCGCCGACTTCATCTCCTACTTCGCCGAACGGCCCGAGGTCGGAGCCATCGCCTGTTACGTCGAAGGGCTCAAGGACGGGCGCTCCTTCCTGCTCGCCGCCGACCGCGCCGCGCGCGCCGGTGTGCCCGTGGTCGCCGTCAAGGTCGGCCGCACCGAGGCCGGCGCGCGCATGGCCGCCTCACACACCGGCAAGCTGACCGGCGCCGACGACGTCGTGGACGCCGCCATGCGCCAGTACGGCGTCATCCGCGTCGACGGACTGGACCAACTCCAGGACACCGCCGCTCTGTTGGCCCGAGCGCGCAGGCCTCGCGCCGACGGCGTCGTCGTCTATTCGATCTCCGGCGGCACGGGGGCACACTTCTCCGACCTCGCCACCGCCGCCGGGCTCCACCTGCCCACCCTCTCCCCCGCCAAGCAGGACCAGCTCCATGAGTGGATACCGAGGTACCTCAATGTCGCCAACCCCGTCGACAACGGGGGCCACCCGGTCGGCGACTGGCGCGGTCGCAAAATAATCGACGCGATCCTCGCCGACCCCTCCGTGGGCGTGCTGATCTGTCCGATCACCGGGCCCTTCCCGCCCATGAGCGACAAGCTGGCACAGGACCTGGTGGACGCGGCGGAACAGACGGACAAGCTGGTGTGCGTGGTGTGGGGCTCGCCGCTCGGCACCGAGGCCGCCTACCGCGAGACGCTGCTCGGCTCGGACCGGGTCGCCACGTTCCGTACGTTCGCCAACTGCATCGGCGCCGTACGGGCGTACCTCTCGCACCACCGGTTCACCACCGGCTACCGCTCCCCCTTCGACGAGGCGCCGCGCATCCCCTCCCCGTCGTTCCGCAAGGCGCAGGCTCTGATGCGCCCGGGCCAGCAGCTCAGCGAGCACGCGGCGAAGCAGCTGCTGCGGGCGTACGGGATCCGGGTGCCGCGCGAGCAGCTCGTGACCAGCGCGGCGGCCGCCGTGCGCGCGGCGGGGCTCGTCGGCTACCCCGTCGTCATGAAGGCCTCCGGCGCGCGGCTCGCGCACAAGACCGAACTCGGCCTGGTCAAGGTCGGTCTGACCTCGGCCAGCCAGATCCGGGACGCCTATCGCGAGCTCACCGACGTCGCCCGGTACGAGGGTGTCGACCTCGACGGCATCCTGGTCTGCCAGATGGTCGAGCGCGGCGTCGAGATGGTCGTCGGCGTCACGCACGACTCGCTGTTCGGGCCCACCGTGACCGTCGGGCTCGGCGGCGTCCTGGTGGAGGTGCTCGGCGACTCGGCCGTGCGCGTCCCCCCGTTCGGCGAGCAGCAGGCGCGGGACATGCTCGGCGAGCTCCGGGGGCGGGCGCTCCTCGAAGGCGTACGCGGCGGGCCTCCCCTGGATGTGGACGCGCTCGTCGAAGTCGTCCTGCGCGTCCAGCGCATGGCTCTTGAACTCGGCGACGAGCTCGCCGAGTTGGACATCAACCCGATCATGGTGCTCCCGCGCGGCCAGGGCGCGGTCGCCCTCGACGCCCTCGCCATCTGCCGCTGAGCCGTTCACCTCACTCGCCGCATCCCCGCTCGCCACTTCCCCACCCCCGTTTCTGGAGCCCCCGCATGGACCCGCTGGACCATCCCCTGGATTCATTGGTACTCCACGCCACTGACAACGGCGTCTCGTGGATCACGCTCAACCGGCCCGACGCCATGAACGCCGTCACCTGGGAGCAGCGCGAACGGGTCATCTCGCTGCTCGGCGAGGCCTCCGCCGACCCGGCCGTACGGGCCGTCGTGATCACCGCCACCGGCAAGGGGTTCTGCGCGGGAGCCGACCTTCGCGGGGCCCCGGCAACCGGAGCCGCGTCCGGCGACGAGCGGGTCGCCGGTGACGTCGCCCGTACCATCCGCCAGGGTGCTCAACGCCTGATCACCGCCGTACTCGACTGCGAGAAGCCGGTCGTCGCGGCCGTCAACGGCACCGCCGCCGGTCTCGGCGCCCACCTCGCACTCGCCTGCGATCTCGTCCTGGCCGCCGAATCGGCCAAGTTCATCGAGGTGTTCGTACGCCGGGGCCTGGTGCCGGACGGGGGCGGCGCCTATCTGTTGCCGCGCCTGGTGGGGCCGCAGCGGGCGAAGGAGCTGATGTTCTTCGGGGACGCGCTGCGGGCGGCCGACGCCGAGCGCATGGGACTGGTCAACCGCGTGGTCGCGGACGCCGAACTCGCCGCCACCGCCAAGGAGTGGGCCGAGCGGCTCGCCGCCGGGCCGACCCGCGCGCTGGCCCTCACCAAGCACCTGGTGAACGCCTCCCTGGACGCCGACCGCACCACCGCCCTCGCCGCCGAGGCCTGGGCCCAGGAGATCAACATGACGACCCGGGACGCGAACGAGGGAGTGGCCAGCTTCGTGGAGCGCCGCACTCCCAAATACCGGGGTTTATAAGCCATTTCAGCACCCGCGTGGCTTCCAATCTGACATACCGTCAGCTTCAATGATGGGTGTGATGGGACACGCAGGGATGGCGGCCACCGTCGTCCGATACCTCAGGTCCGTCGGCGCCGCCACGGCCGCCGAGCCCGTCGAGTACCTGCCCCGGCCGGACCTCCGGGCCGTACGGGACGACGAGCGGGCGCCGGTCGACCCCGGCGAATTCCGGCGTGTGCTCGGCCAGTTCGCGAGCGGGGTCACCGTCATCACCGCCGAGGACGCGACCGGGCCCACCGGCTTCGCCTGCCAGTCCTTCGCATCGCTCTCGCTCGACCCGCCGCTGGTCGCCTTCATGGTGGCCCGTACGTCGACGACGTGGCCGCGCATCGCCCGCGCCGGGGTGTTCTGCGTGAATGTCCTGGGCGCCGAACAGTCCGTACTCTGCCGGGGGTTCGCGGTCAGCGGGGCCGACAAGTTCGCCGGGGTCGCCTTCGACGCGGCGCCCGCGACCGGCTCGCCCCGGCTCGACGGCGTACCGGCGTGGATCGACTGCCGCATCCAGAACGTGCACACGGGCGGCGACCACCTCATCGTGGTCGGCCGCGTGGAGGCACTGGGCGCCACGGAGGGCGCCGCCCCGCTGCTCTTCCACGGGGGCAGGTTCGGCCGCTTCAGCGGCTGAGCCGGGTATCCGCGACGCTGCTCACCAGGTCGCGTCGGTGATCACGCGCCGACTGCGGGTCTCCACACTCAGCCTGCCCTTGTCGCCGTACGCCTCGTGGCGCCAGTTCGCGAAGACCTCGGCCACCCTGCGGCCCTCCCAGTCGTCGGCGCCCGGCGGTGGACTGAAGTTGACCGTCACCACGGCCTCCTCCGCCGCGCCCTGCTTGCGGATGCGGACGGCCACGACCGACGGCCACATCCCGTCGTCGGCCTTGGTGAGGTGCTGGGAGTAGTAGTCGATGAAGTCCCGCGTCATGTCGAACCAGCCGGCGGGGAGACAGGGCGCCGCGGTGCCGTCGGTGGGCGGGCCAGGAGTGCCGGGGTCGGCGTCGGTGGGCGGGCCGGGGGTGCCGGTGTCCTGGTCGGTCGGAGGGCCGGGCGTCCCCGCCTCGTCCTCCGTGGCCGGACCGGCACCGGTGGAAGGCCCTTCCTCCGTCGTATCCGTCGTCTCGTCCCCGCAGGGGTTCGCCGACGGGGCGGACGGGGTGGACGGCTGGGCAGCCGGGGCAACGGCCTCCGGGTCGCCCGGGCGGGCCGTTCCGCAGGCGGTCACGGCGGCGCACAGCAGGGCCGCGGCCAGCACGGCGACGCCCCGCGTGGTGATCGGCTTCATGACGCTCCCCCTCGGTTCCCCCGCGGGGAACATCCGGCTCCCCTGTACGGAAACGTCCCGTGGACGTCTCCGTCCGACGTCCGTCCCCGTACAGGAAGAGGGGATCACACAGCGAGCGGTTCCGTGCCGGGGCCCCGGCGGCGGATGACCAGGGCCATCAGCGCGGCCGCCGCGCACAGCGCGCCCGAGGCGTACCAGACGACGTCGTAACTGCCGAAGACGTCGCGGGCCACCCCGCCGAGGAAGGCGATGACGGCAGCGCCGACCTGGTGCGATGCGAGCACCCAGCCGAAGACGATCGCGCTGTCGTCGCCGTAGTGCTGGCGGCACAGGGCGATGGTGGGCGGCACGGTGGCCACCCAGTCGAGCCCGTAGAAGACGATGAAGAAGACCATCGGCGGGTGCACGGCGGGCGCGAGCAGCATGGGCAGGAAGAGGAGCGAAATGCCGCGCAGGGCGTAGTACGTGGCGAGCAGCCGGCGCGACTCGAAGCGGTCGGTGAGCCAGCCGGAGAAGATGGTGCCGGCGACGTCGAAGACGCCGATGACGGCCAGCAGTCCGGCGGCCGCGGTGACCGGCATGCCGTGGTCGTGGGCGGCCGGTACGAAGTGCGTCTGGACCAGGCCGTTGGTGGAGGCGCCGCAGATCGCGAAGGTGCCCGCGAGCAGCCAGAACGGTCCGGTGCGGGCGGCCTTGGCGAGGACGGTGAGGGTGCGGCGGGCCGCGCCCGTGACGGGGGCGGGCTTGGGGACGTATGCGCTCGCCCCGTACGGCGCGAGGCCCACGTCCGCCGGGTGGTCGCGCAGGAGCAGCCACACGAACGGGACGACGGCGAGTGCGGCCAGGGTCACGGTGACGGCGGCCGGGCGCCAGCCGTGGGCCTCGACCATCCAGGAGAGCAGCGGCAGGAAGATCAGCTGGCCGGAGGCGGAGGCCGCGGTCAGGATGCCGGTGACCAGGCCGCGGCGCTCGGTGAACCAGCGGTTGGTGACGGTCGCCGCGAACGCGAGCGCCATCGAGCCACTGCCCAGACCCACCAACAGGCCCCAGCAGAGGACGAGTTGCCAGGCGGCGTCCATGAACACGGTGAGCCCGGAGCCCACCGCGATCACGGTCAGGGCGACCGCGACGACCTTGCGGATGCCGAAGCGGTCCATCAGGGCGGCGGCGAAGGGGGCGGTCAGGCCGTAGAGCGCGAGGTTCACGGAGACCGCGGCGCCGATCGTGCCGCGCGACCAGTGGAACTCGCTGTGCAGCGGGTCGATGAGCAGTCCGGGCAGCGAGCGGAAGGCGGCGGCTCCGATGATCGTGACGAAGGCGACGGCCGCCACGGTCCAGGCGCGGTGGATCCTGGGTTCGGCCTTCCGCCGGGGTGCGGGCGCGATCGGGGGGCTGTCGGTTGTCTGGGTCACGTCGCACAGCGTGGCGGTACGAGTCTTGTCGTACGAGTGGCTGGAAGGCCACCCTTCGCAGGGATCGGGCCATGGCGAGCCGGCCCCTCCCCACCCCGCAGGGTGCCACAGCCAGGAAGGGGCGGGGTGGGGGAATGCCCCGGCGGATCGCAGACTTGTCCGTCACAAGAACCCGACCGCGGTACGGACCACCCCACCACGAAGGAGGCCCACGATGAACAAGGCCGGCGGCGCCACCCCACCCCACCGAGTCGTGGTCCTGGCCCTGGACGGCCTGCTCCCCTTCGAACTCGGCATCCCGCAGCGCATCTTCGGCCGCGCGGCCGACCCGGCCCGCGGACCGCTGTACGAGGTCGTGACCTGCTCGATCCGCCCACCGGGCCCCGTCCGCACCGACGCGGACTTCTCGATCCTCGTAGAGAACGGTCCGGAGGCCCTGGCCACCGCCGACACGGTGGTGATCCCGGCCTCGTACGAGCTCGGCCCGGTCTTCGAGGAGGGCGTGCTCACCCCCGAACTCGCCGCCGCCCTCGCCCTCGTACGCCCCGGAACGCGCATGGTGTCGATCTGCACCGGCGGCTACGTCCTGGCGGCGGCCGGCTACCTCGACGGCCGCCCGGCCGCGACGCACTGGGCCTCGGCCGAGCACTTCCAGCAGCTCTTCCCCGCCGTGGACGTGGACCCGGAGGTCCTGTTCATCGACGACGGCGACGTACTGACCTCGGCGGGCGTGGCCGCCGGGATCGACCTGTGCCTGCACATCGTGCGGCGCGACCACGGCTCGGCGATCGCCAACGACGTGGCCCGCCGCACGGTCGTACCCCCGCACCGGCCCGGCGGCCAGTCCCAGTTCATCCAACGCCCGGTACCGGAACCGCAGTTGGCGACGACCACGGCCGCGCGGGCCTGGGCCCTGGGCCGCCTGCACGAGCCGATCCAACTGCGCGACCTGGCCGAACGGGAGGCCATGTCGGTCCGCACCTTCACCCGCCGCTTCCGCGAGGAGGTGGGCCTGAGCCCCGGCCAGTGGCTCACCCAGCAACGCGTGGAACACGCCCGCCACCTCCTCGAATCCACCGACTTGTCGGTGGACGCGATAGCCCGCGCGGCGGGCTTCGGCACAGCGACGTCCCTGCGCCAGCACCTACAGGCGACGCTGGGCGTCCCCCCGACGGTCTACCGCCGCACCTTCCGGGCGGGGGCGACCGGCTGAGCCCACGTCCTGGAAGGGCAACTTCCCGGAAGGGCCACTGCTCAGAAGGTCAGCACCCCCCGAGCCACCCGCCCGTGGTGGAGGTCGTCGGACGCCTTCGCGAAGTCCTCCACGGGGTACGTCTTGGTGACCAGTTCGTCGAGAAGCAGGGCTCCCTTGCGGTACAGGTCGGCGTAGCGGGGGATGTCGCGCTGGGGGCGGGAGCTGCCGTAGCGGCAGCCCAGGATGGACTTGTCCAGGAACAGGGCGGCGGGCAGGAAGGATGCCTCCACCGTGGGGGCGGTCATGCCGAGGAGGACGGCCTGGCCGTGGCGGTCCAGGAGGTCGACGGCGGCGCGGATCAGGGCGGGGTGGCCCACGCACTCGAAGGCGTGGTCGGCGCCGTTCGGGAGGATGTCCCGGACGCCCTCCGACGAGGCGAGGAAGTGGGTTGCGCCGAACCGGCGGGCCAGCGCCTCCTTCGCCGGGTTGTTGTCGACGGCGACGATCACCGAGGCGCCCGCGATGCGGGCACCCTGGATGACGTTGAGGCCGATGCCGCCGGTGCCGATGACCACGACCGTCTCGCCGATGTCCACCCTGGCCCGGTTGAGCACCGCGCCCACGCCCGTCAGCACCCCGCAGCCGATCAGTGCCGCCGAGGTCAGCGGCACGTCCTCGGGGATCTTCACCGCCTGTACGGCCTTGACCAGGGTGCGTTCCGCGAACGCCGAGTTCGAGGCGAACTGGTACAGCGGGGACCCGTCCCGCGAGAACGGGCGGCCCGGCATGCCGATCGCCCTGCGGCACATCGTCGGCCGGCCCCGGTCGCACTCCGCGCACGCCCCGCAGTTGGCGAGCGTGGACAGCGCGACGTGGTCCCCCGGGGCCACATGGCCGACCCCCGCGCCCACCGCCTCCACCACGCCCGCGCCCTCATGGCCGAGCACCACCGGCACGGGGAACGGGATCGTCCCGTCGATCACGGACAGGTCCGAGTGGCACAGGCCCGCCGCCGCGACGGCCACGAGCACCTCCCCCGGCCCCGGGTCCCGTATCTCCAGATCGTCGACGACCTGGCTCTGCTTCCCGTCGAAAAGGACACCTCTCACGGAACACGGACCTCCCTCGGCAGGCCGAGCACGCGCTCGGCGATGATGGTGCGCTGAATCTCGTCCGAGCCGCCGTAGATCGTGTCGGCCCTGGTGAACAGGAACAGGTGCTGGAGCGGATCGAGTTCGTACGGGCTCGGCTCACTCCAGTCCGCCGGGCCCACGGTGCCTGCCGCGCCCCGCACCGCCATCGCCAGCTCCCCGAGCCGCCGGTGCCACCCGCCCCAGAGCAGCTTGGCCACGCTGGGCGCCCCGGCGTCCCCCGAGCCCCCCAGCGTGCGGAGTGCGTTCCACCGCATGACCTTCAGCTCGGCCCACTGCCTGACGAGCTGCTCGCGGAGCGCGGGGTCGGCAACTGAGCCGCCGGCAGCGGCCAGAGCAATCACCCTCTCCAATTCCCTTGCGAAGCCGACCTGTTGGGCCAGAGTGGATACTCCGCGCTCCAGGGCGAGCAGGCTCATGGCCACCTGCCAGCCGTTGCCCTCGCCGCCCACGAGGTGCTCGGCGCGGGCCTCGGCCCCGTCGAAGAACACCTCGTTGAACTCGCTCGTCCCCGTCATCTGCCGGATCGGCCGGACCTCGATCCTGCCCGGCTGGTCCATCGGTACGAGGAGGAACGAGAGGCCGTGGTGGCGCCGCGAGCCCTCCTCGGTGCGGGCCAGCACGAAGCACCAGTCGGCCTCGTGGGCCAGGGAGGTCCAGATCTTCTGCCCCGTGATGCGGTACGCGCCGTCGCCGTCGCGGCGGGCGGCGGTGCGGATGCCGGCCAGGTCGGAGCCGGCGCCGGGTTCGCTGTAGCCCTGGCACCACAGTTCCTCGCCGCGGGCGATGGGGGGCAGGAAGCGGTTCTTCTGTTCGGGGGTGCCGTGGGCGATGAGGGTGGGGGCGAGGAGGTTTTCACCGATGTGGCCGGTGCGGGTGGGGGCTTCTGCGCGGGCGTACTCCTCGGCCCAGACGACCTGCTGGGTGAGGGTGGCGGTTCTGTTGCCGTACGTCGCGTCCGGCCAGCCGATGCCGATCCATCCGCCCTGCCCCAACTCCCTTTCCCAGTCGGGGGGTTGGCGGGCAATATGACTCGTCAGCCAGGCCCGTGCGTCCTCGCGGAACGCGTCGTCCTGGGGGGTGGTGCGGAAGTCCATGGTGCCTCCTGTGTCAGAGAGAGTTCCCCCCACCCCGCCCCTTCCCGAGACCCTCCGGGGGTTGGTTCGTCAGCCACGGACCGGCGGCCGGTCCCGGGGGCTCGGCCCCAGCCCCCCCGCTCCTCAATCGCTGGAGGGGCTGAATGGGGCCGACGGCTGTCGACCGCGGACCGTGGGTGGCTGATCGCGCAGTTCCCCGCGCCCCAAAACTCCTTTCCAGCCGCAGGCCGTGGATGGCTGGTCGCACAAATCCCCGCGCCCCCAACCCGGCCGTCGGCCGTAGACCGTGCGAGGCGCTCGCGCAGTTCCCCGCGCCCCAGAAAACCTTTCCGGCCGCGGGCCGTGGGTGGCTGGTCGCGCAGTTCCTCGCGCCCCTAGGGGATGTTGCTGCTCGCCCCCCACGCGGCGCGGAGCCGCACGTTGTCACAGCCCGGCGCCCCTAGCAGGGTTGTCCCTAGCAGCACCAACCCTGGCCGGCGCCGGCATCTTCAGCCCGTCAGGCGATCATGGACGCCAGCCCACCCCCAGCCCGTCCGGCGTTTGAGGACGAGCGCCGTTCAGGCGCGAACGGGGTCTGGGGCGGAGCCCCGAAAGGGGTGCAGGGGACGGAGTCCCCGCAGGGGGTCTGGGGCGCAGCCCCAGCGCTCAGCTCATCCAACCCCCGTCACGGGCGGGAGGGCGGGCAAACTCCCCGGGGGCGCAGGGGGCAGAGCCCCCGCAAAGGGGGTCTGGGGGCGCAGCCCCCAGAAGCCGAACCATCCAACCCCCTGCACGGGCGGGAGGGCGGGCAAACCCCCCGGGGTCCGGGGCGGAGCCCCAGGCATGCTGGGAAGCCCCCCCCAACCCCCCACCCCGCCGGAGGCACTACGCATTAGGCCGCTCCGCCCCCGCCGCAGCCCGAGCCATCGCCTCCAGCTGCGCCAGCATCGGCATCGGGTCCACCCCCACCGTCCCCGGCAGGAAGTCCGCGATCCGTTCCGGGGTCCAGGCCCCCTCCGCGTACCCCGCGCGGAGCTCCCGCGGCTGTGCCCACACCGCGATCTTGGGGCCCGCGATCGTGTACACCTGGCCGGTGATCCCCTCCTCCCGGGCCCGCGAGGACAGCAGGTACACCACCAGCGCCGCCACGTCCTCCGGCGAGCCGATCTCCTTCAGCTCCATGGGGACGTTGGCCGACATCCGGGTACGGGCAACCGGGGCAACGGCGTTGGCGGTCACCCCGTACTTGTGCAGGCCCAGCGCCGCGCTTCGTACCAGCGAGATGATCCCGCCCTTCGCCGCGCTGTAGTTCGCCTGCGCCACGCTCCCCTGGTGGTTCCCGCTGGTGAAGCCGATCAGCGTGCCCGAGCCCTGCTTGCGCATCACCGCCGACGCCGCCCGGAACACCGTGAAGGTGCCCTTCAGGTGCGTGGCGACCACCGGGTCCCACTCCTCCTCGGACATGTTGAACAGCATGCGCTCGCGCAGGATGCCCGCGACGCACACCACCCCGTCGATCCGCCCGTACTGGGCGAGCGCCGTGTCCACGATGCGCTGACCGCCCGCCATCGTCGAGATGTCGTCGGCCACCGCCACCGCCTCGCCGCCCGCCGCGACGATCTCCTTCACCACCGCGTCGGCGATCTCGCTGCTGGGCTCGGCGCCCTCGATCGAGACGCCGTAGTCGTTGACGACAACCCTGGCTCCCTCGGCGGCCGCCGCCAGCGCGACGGCGCGGCCGATGCCCCGGCCGGCCCCCGTCACTGCGACGACCTTGCCTGCCAAGAAGTTCCCCACTCCGGCCCCTTCCCGCGGTTTCTGACGGACCGTTAGATTCTATGACCCGTCGGACGCTCCACCACAAGCCCCCGGGAGGGACGCGTATGTCACTGCCGCCCGAGTTCCACGAAATCGCCAAACGCGTGAACAACTGGGGCCGTTGGGGGCCCGACGACGAAATCGGGACGCTCAACCACATCACCGACGAGACGGTCCGACAGGCCGCCTCCCACGTCCGCTCCGGCCGCCGCATCCCCCTCGCCCTCCCCCTGCGGCAGGACGGCGTCCAGACCGGTGTCATCCCCGGGCGGGTCAACCCGCTGCACACCATGGTCCAGATCAACCAGGAGATCTTCGGCCCCGGCACCGTCGCCTGCAGCGACGACGCGGTGACCTTCGGGCTCCAGGCCGCCACCCACTGGGACGCCCTGACCCACGTCTCGCACTCGGGGAAGATCTACAACGGCCGGCCCGCCGCCACCATCACCCCGCACGGCGGCGCCGAGTTCAGCGGCATCGACAAGCCCGGTCACGTCGTCTCGCGCGGGGTGCTTCTCGACATCGCCCGCGCCAAGGGCCTAGACCGGCTCGAAGGGGGCCACGCGGTCACCCCGGAGGACCTCGCCGAGGCGGAGGAGTTCGCGGGGGTCACCGTGCGCGCCGGGGACATCGTGCTCGTACGCACCGGGCAGATGCAGGTGTATCTGGCCGGGGACAAGCACGGCTACGGCTATCCGTCGCCGGGGCTCTCCGTCCGTACGCCCGAGTGGTTCCACGCGCGGGACGTCGCCGCCGTCGCCAACGACACCCTCACCTTCGAGATCTTCCCGCCCGAGATCGAGGACCTGTGGCTGCCCGTGCACGCCCTGGATCTCGTCGAGATGGGCATGCTCCAGGGCCAGAACTGGAATCTGGAGGCCCTGTCGACCGCCTGCGCCGAGGCGTCGCGGTACGCGTTCCTGCTGAGCGCCATGCCCGAGCCGTTCGTGGGAGGCACCGGAACCCCGGTCGCCCCGATAGCGATCCTGTAGATCCACGGGATCCGCGGAGGGGCCCACGGGGAGATCCACGGGTGGCGGCGCCACGTGCGCGCCCCGAGCGCGGCACCGCCGCCGCCACCCAGGCATCGGCGTACCGGCTCTGCTCCTCATGTGCCCTGAGAGGAGCCTCGCCCTGATGGAGCCGACGCCGTGCCACGACCCGCACTCGCCGAGGCCGTGCAGAGTCCTCGGCGTCCCCTCGCGACGAATCGCTCATCCCAGAGTGATCAGGACGACACCACGCGTCAACACCTACTGAAGGCTTCGCGACTTATGCCGTATTTGTGACAGCGCGCGGGGGTTCGTACGCCCCGCCGCCGTACGCCCCGTCCGTGCGCCCCGAAAGCTCCTTGAGCCCCGAATGCCCCGAACGCTCCGGTGCCGGCAGCACCTCGGGCGCGTCGCGGTCCACCTCGCACCAGATCGACTTGCCCACGCCCTCGGGCCGCCAGCCCCAGCGGTCGGCGAGCCCGTCGACGAGTTCGAGGCCGCGTCCGTTGGTGTCGTCGCCCAGCGCATGGCGCGGCTTGGGCGGACAACAGCTGGTGTCCGCCACTTCGACCCGGACGGTGCCGCCCTCGGCCGGGCCGAGCAGCATCCGCAGCACCGCCGGACAGCCCGTGTGCACCACGGCGTTGGTGACGAGCTCCGAGATCAGCAGGATCAACGTCTCGGCACACGGCTCATCGAGTCCTATTCCGGATCCCGCCAACCGCGAGCGGGCCCACTTCCGGGCCCGGCCCACCTCGGCGGGATCCGGCCCGACCTCCAACTGCACCTGAAGCACCTGCACCGTTCACACCATCCGAACCGGCGGACACATCGCCTCGCGCCTCACAGGGACCACCATCGGGGTCACGGAATGTGATTCCCATGGGAGACAGCATGGTTGACGTACAGTCACCGCAACAAGCGCTTCGGGCATATTCCAGCGCGAAGGAGTATGCGTGGTGCATACTGTGCGGCTCACTTTGCGGGAAACCGAACGGGAGCGCGTACGACGCCTCCGTGCGGTGCGGGCGACGTGCGGCCCCGGGCCCGGGGTCACCGCACTGGCAACACCGGGAGAGCCGCGCCTCACCACCACTCGCATCCCACGGAGAGTACCGGAGAGCGCCCCCGACTCCGGCTCGCGGCGAGTGCGCCGGGCCGCCGACCGTCAACGCACCGTGACCGCTCACCGTGCCGCCCCGTACGCCCTACAGCGCGGAGGCCAGCGTCTCGGCCGCCTGCTCCGCCGACTGCCACTGCCCGGCCCGAACCCAGGCCCGCTTGAGGTGAAGATGCACATCGGCCTCCCAGGTGAACCCCATCCCGCCGTGCACCTGAAGACAGTCCCGCGCCCCGCGTACGGCCGCCTCGTCCGCGAGCAGCTTGGCCCCGGCGATCTCGTACGGGTCCCGGGTCACGGCCGCCGCGTAGACCGCCGCCCGCGCCACCTCGGTCCGTACGAGCATGTCGGCGCACAGGTGCTTCACGGCCTGGAACGCGCCGACAGGCTGCCCGAACTGCTCGCGCGCCCGCGCGTGTTGGACCGCGATGTCCGTGCTGCGGGCCGCGCTGCCGAGTTGCTCGGCCGCGCTCAGGAGGACGGCTTCGGCGGCTGTGGCGGTGCGGATTCCGCGCGTCCGGTGCAATGGCGTCAGCGGGTCGAGCGAGCGGATCGGGGTCGCATCCGAGGCGTCCCCCAGTACGTGGTCGGCTTCGTCCAGCCAGGCGACCAGAGCACCGTCGACCCGGGTCACCACACGCTCGCCGGTCGCCGCGCCCTCCACCCTCCCGGCCGCGAGGTGGGTCGCCACCAGCGGGCCCGGAAGCAGCGCCCGGCCCGCCTCCTCGAACACAAGCACCGCCTCCGCAAGCCCGAGCCCGACGCCGCCCTCGCGCTCGGGCAGCCGAAGGGAGAAGAACCCCGCGTCGCCCAGCGCCCGCCACAGCGAACGGTCGAGCCCCGGCCGGTCCACCGCCGCCCGCAGCGCCTCCCGGTCGAACCGCGCTTCGAGCAGTTCGCGCATGCCCGCCTTCAAAGCCAGCTGGTCCTCGGTGAGTTGGAAGTCCATCAGCGCCCCTTGGGCAGGCCGAGGATGCGCTCGGCGACGATGTTCCGCTGGATCTGCGACGTACCGGCGGCGATGGTGTACGAGAGGGACGAGAGCCTGTCCAGGGTCCACTCGCGGTCCAGGTCGAGGGAGTCAGGGCCGAGGACCCGGGCGGCGGTGTCGTACAGCTCCTGGCGGGCGTGCGAGTAGCGGAGCTTGAAGACCGAGCCGCCGACGCCGGGGACCGGGCCGAGGCGCTGCGACTCACTCACGTTCCACTGGGTCAGCCGCCACAGGGCCGTGAACTCCGCGTTCAGCAGGCCGAGTCGACGCCTGACGGCCGGGTCGTCCCAGGTCCCGTTCTCCTTCGCCGTCGCCGCGAGTTCGGTGAGCGTCCGGCGGCAGGCCACCACTTCGCCCACGAAGGCGGTGCCGCGCTCGAAGGACAGGGTCACCATCGTGACCCGCCAGCCGTCGTTCTCCGCGCCCACCCGGTTGGCCACCGGCACCCGCACCTCGTCGAGGAACACCTCGGCGAACTCGGCCGACCCGGCGAGCGTGCGCAGCGGGCGGACCGTGATGCCGGGCGCGTCCATCGGCATGGCCAGCCAGGTGATGCCCCGGTGTTTCGGCGCACCGGGATCGGTGCGTACCAACAGCTCGCACCAGTCGGCCACTTCGGCGTGCGAGGTCCAGATCTTCGAGCCGGTCACCACGTAGTCGTCGCCGTCGCGGACCGCCTTCGTACGGAGCGAGGCCAGGTCGGAGCCCGCGTCCGGTTCGCTGAAGCCCTGGCACCAGATCTCGTCGCCGCGCAGCACCGGCGGCAGCCAGCGCGCCCGCTGTTCGGGGGTGCCCTCGGCGGCGACGGTGGGGCCGGCGTGCAGCAGCCCGACGAAGTTCGCGCCGACGTAGGGCGCGCCCGCCTTCTCGGTCTCCTCCAGGTAGATGAGGTGCTGCGTGGGCGTGGCGCCCCGGCCCCCGGCCGCCTCGGGCCAGTGGAGCCCCGCGTACCCGGCGTCGTACAGCATCCGCTGCCAGGCGGTGTCGTACGAGCGTCTGGCCGGCCAGTCCAACGGGTCGGGCTTCGGCGGGAGCTTGGGCAGGGAGACCGCAAGCCATGCGCGCAGCCGGGCCCGGAAGGCCTCCTCCTCGTCGGTGTACGTCAGGTCCATCGGCGCTCCCCGGCGCACGTCGACCTCATCGGCGGGTCCGGTCGCGGTCGAGGTCGAGGCCCAGCATGCGGATCGCGTTGCCGCGCATCAGCTTGTAGACCGTCTCGTCGTCGAGGCCCTTGACGTGGTCGAGGGCGACGTCCTTGGTGTGCGGGAACGTCGAGTCGACGTGCGGGTAGTCGGTCTCGAAGGTCGCGTTGTCGCGGCCGACCACGTCCAGGGACGCCACCCCGTGCTTGTCGCGGAAGAAGCAGCAGAAGATCTGCCGGTAGTAGTACGTGGAGGGCGGATCGGGGATCAGATCGCGCACCCCGCCCCACGCGCGGTGCTCCTCCCACACGTCGTCCGCGCGCTCCAGGGCATAAGGAATCCAGCCCATCTGCCCTTCGCTGTAGGCCAGTTTGAGGCTCGGGAACTTCACGAGCACCCCGCTGAACAGGAAGTCCATCATCGACGCCATCGCGTTGTTGAAGCTCAGCGAGGCCTGCACGGCGGGCGGCGCGTCGGGGGAGGCGGCGGGCATCTGCGAGCTGCTGCCGATGTGCATGTTGACGACCGTGCCGGTCTCCTGGCAGACCGCGAAGAACGGGTCCCAGTAGCCGGAGTGGATGGACGGCAGGCCGAGGTGCGTGGGGATCTCGGAGAACGTCACCGCGCGCACCCCGCGCGCGGCGTTGCGCCGGATCTCGGCGACCGCGAGGCCGATGTCCCACAGCGGGATGATGCACAGCGGGATGAGCCGCCCCCCGCTGTCGCCGCACCACTCCTCGACCATCCAGTCGTTGTACGCGCGGACGCAGGCGAGGGCCACTTCTTTGTCCTGGGCCTCGGCGAAGGTCTGGCCGCAGAACCGGGGGAAGGTCGGGAAGCAGAGGGACGCCTCGACGTGGTTGAGGTCCATGTCGGCCAGGCGCGCCTTTGGGTCCCAGCAGCCGCGCCGCATCTCGGCCCGGGTGATGCCTTCGAGGGTCATGTCGTCGCGGTCGAAGCCGACGGCGGCGATGTTGCGCTTGTACGGGAACTTCAGGTCCTCGTAGATCCACCAGTCGGTGGGCGGCCCGTCCGGGTCCATCGTGATCTGGTACCTGCCCGCCACGTACGCCAGTTCACCGATTCCGGCGGTCAGCGGCTTGGGGCCTCGGTCGCGGTACTTGGCGGGCAGCCAGACGTCGAAGAGATGGGCCGGCTCGATCACATGGTCGTCGACGCTGACGATCCGCGGCAGTTCGGTCATGAGGTCCCCTCCGCATATCTGATGACCCGTCAGATCTCAGGCTAGCCCCGCACCCCTGGACCAGCAAGGAGCGGGGGCCTACGCTCTCCGCCATATCTGACAGCCCGTCAGTTCGGGCAGTTTGGGGGATCGGCATGGCCGACACCGCACACGCACTGGGCTCCTCACGCACGCTCTGGGAGCTGATCGAGCGCCGCGCCGAGCTCACCCCGGACCGCCCGGTCCTCCTCCAGGGCGACCGCACCCTCACCTTCGGCGAGCTGCGCGAGCGCTGCGAGCGAGTGGCGGCGGGCCTGTACGGCATGGGCGTACGGCCCGGAAGCGTGGTCGCCTGGCAGTTGCCGACCCGGATCGAGACGGCGGTGGTGTCGTTCGCCCTTGCCCGGCTCGGTGCGGTCCAGTCCCCGGTGATCCCGTTCTACCGGGACCGCGAGGTGGGCTTCGCGCTGCGCGAGTCGAAGGCGGAGTTCTTCGCGGTGCCGGGGGTGTGGCGCGGCTTCGACCACACCGCGATGGCCCGGCGGCTCGGCGCGCGCGGCATCTTCGAGGCGTACGGCCAACTGCCGGACGGTGAGCCCGAGTTGCTGCCGCCCCCGCCGGACAACGGCACCTCCGTACGCTGGATCTACTGGACCTCCGGAACCACCTCCGACCCCAAGGGCGTGCTGCACACCGACCGTTCGCTGATCGCGGGCGGCTCCTGCCTCGCGCACGCGCTGCATCTTTCGGCGGCCGACGTGGGCTCGATGGCCTTCCCGTTCGCGCACATAGCCGGGCCCGACTACACGGTGATGCTGCTGCTCTACGGCTTCCCCGCGGTGATGTTCGAGCACTTCGCGCTGCCGGACGCCCTTGACGAGTACCGTCGGCACGGCGTGACGGTGGCCGGCGGCTCGACCGCGTTCTACTCGATGTTCCTGGCCGAGCAGCGCAAACAGCCCGGCGAGAAGGTGATCCCGACGCTCCGGCTGCTCGCGGGCGGCGGCGCGCCGAAGCCGCCCGAGGTCTACCACGCGGTCGTGCGCGAGATGGGCGTGCAGCTCACCCACGGGTACGGCATGACCGAGGTCCCGATGATCACGATGGGCGCCCCGGACGACACCGCCGAGAACCTGGCCACCACCGAGGGCTGCCCCCCGCCCGGCATGGAGATCCGCATCACCGACGAGGCGGGCAGGCCGGTGCCGCCCGGCGTGGACGGCGAAGTGCGGCTGCGCGGCGAGGCGGTGTGCCGGGGCTATCTCGACCCGGCCCAGTCGAAGGCCGTCTTCGACGCGGACGGCTTCCTCATCACCGGCGACGTGGGGCACCTGAAGGAGTCCGGGCACCTCGTCCTCACCGGCCGCATCAAGGACATCATCATCCGCAAGGGCGAGAACATCTCCGCGAAGGAGATCGAGGACCTGCTGCACACCCACCCGGCGGTGGGCGACGCCGCCGTGGTCGGCCTTCCGGACCCCGAGCGGGGCGAGCTGGTGTGCGCCGTCGTGGAACAGCCGCCGGGGACAGGGGAGTTGACGCTGGAGGGAATGACCTCCTTCCTGCGCGCACAGGGGCTCTCGGTGCACAAGCTGCCCGAGCGGCTTGAGCTGGTGGAGGCACTGCCGAGGAACGAGACCCTACGGAAGGTACTGAAGTACAAGTTGCGGGAGCGCTTCGGCGGGGCATGAGCACTGCGCCCTGCCACTCCCCCACGAGGACGGACCGCATGGAACTGACCCGCAGACACCTCATACTCGGCGCCGCCGCCGTCACCGCCACCACGCTCGTCCCGGCCACCGCCCACGCCGCCGTACGGCCGCGTACCGGCGCGGACCCCGCCAACTGGATGGCGGCGCTGCCCGACAGCCGGTCCCTGCTGCGCATGACGATCCCGGGGACCCACGACTCCTGCTGCACCGACCCGAGCAACGGCACCGAGTGGTCGCACACCCAGAACTGGGGGCTGCCTCAGCAGCTGCGGCAGGGCATCCGGTTCTTCGACATCCGGGCCAACGGGCTCGAAGGCCACCTGAACGACGCGTTCGGGATCTACCACGGCGCCTTCTACCAGGGCATGACGTTCGGCGATGTGCTCACCCAGAGCGCGGCCTTCCTCGACAGCCACCCGGGCGAAGTCCTCCTGATGCGGCTCAAGAAGGAGAACGGGACCAGCAACGACGTCGGCGCCAATTTCAGACACGTCCTCAACGTCTACCTCGACCAGAAGGGCTGGAGGCCCAGGTTCCTGATCAGCGACCGGGTGCCGACGCTCGGCGAGGCGCGCGGGAAGATCGTGCTGCTCGCGCAGTTCGACAACGACTGGCCGGTGCTCCAATGGCCGGGCGGCGACAACGACTTCCTGTCCAACCAGTACATCAAGCTCCAGGACATCTACCAGGGCCTGTCCTGGCCGTCGAAGAAGACGGCCAAGGTGACCCAGCAGTTCGACAACGCCTACAACGACCAGAACGCGGCCCAGCTCTACATCAACTTCACGAGCTACGCGGGCGGCGGCTGGCCCAAGGTCAACGCGGACGCGATCATGCCCGGCGTGCAGAGCTATCTCGCCGCGCGCCTGAGCCGGCAGACCCACCTGGGCGTCGTCCCGATGGACTTCCCCGACTTCCACTCGGACACCCTGCGCACCCTGATCGACTGGAACTGGCACTGAGCCGCCGCGGATCTCCCGTTACGGCATCGTCGTGAAGTAGGCCGTGAAGGCGGTCACCGCGTCCGGTTCGGTGATGCGGCCGTCGGCGTCCTCGTCCAGGGTCACGGCCACGTCCGCCGCGACCCCGGGCGAGACACCGAGGGCCCGCAGCGCGCGCTCGGCGTCGGGCACGGACACCGTGCCGACGCCGGCCGTGTCGGCCACCGCGAACGCGGCGTGCAGGAAGGGCCGGGCGATCTCGGTGAACCCCGTCGTCCGGTCCCGCAGCCGTTTGAGGGCGCCGCCCACGAACTCCTGCCGGGTCACCCGCTGGTCGCCGTCCACGTCCGCGATCCCGGCCAGGCCCTGCCACAGCGCCTCGGCGCCGCCGTACAGCGCCTGCCCCTTGTCGCAGCGGGCGGTCGTGTCGAACTCGGAGAGCAGCGCCGCCGCCGCCGTCGAGAAGTCCTCGCGGTCGATCCAGCCGTTGCCGTCCTGGTCGAAGGAGGCGAAACGGGCGGCCACCCTGCGCTCGTACTCCGCACTCTCGGGACTGTTCATACTGTCCATGTCCGGAGCGTACGACTCACGGCGCCACGGCGAGAGGGTTACGCGGAGGAGTACCGCAGGGGGTGTCTTCGCGGAGACTTCTTTACGGCGCGGGACCTCTTTGCGGCGGGGACTTCTTCACGCGGAGAGCGGCTCGGCTTTACGCGGAGAGCGGCTCGGCCAAGTCGTCGGCGGCCGAACCCACGTCCCCGTACACCTCGAAGAGGCGGCGCACCCCGAGCGCGGCGAGCACCTTGTTCACATGACTGCCGTCCAGGGCGCCGCGCGCGGGCAGGATGAGCCGCAGCCGGCCCTGGCAGGAGCGCATCAGGCGGCGGGCCGCTATCAGCACGCCCACGCCGCTCGAATCGCAGAACTGCACCCCGGACAGGTCCAGGACCAGATCGCGGCGGCCCTCGGCGACCGCCTCGTGCACCTGCCTGCGCAGTCTCGGCGAGGTGACCAGATCCAGCTCACCGCTCACCCGCAGCACCGTCCACGTGCCCTGCTCGGCCTCGTCCACTCTCAGTGCCACGCCACCGGCCCCTCTCTGTGCTGCCGTGCCCCCTCCTTGCGCGGCTGCCCCGGCCCGCTCCCGTGAAACACGCCATTACCACCGGATGCCCTTGCGAGGGAGTACTTGGTGCAAACCTCCGTGCATTGTCAGCCCGTCGCATTACATTCGTAGGTACACACGGACGGGCGCACAGGGGCACACACGGGGAACGACAGGGTTGGGGAGCCTATGCCGAAGGACGCACCACCTCGGTGGGACCGCCGGATGCAGCAGCGCCTCGCGCGCGGCGAGGCGGCGGCGCTCGGCGAGCTGTACGACCGCTTCGCCTCCCTGGTGCACAGCCTCGCCCACCGGGTGCTCAGCGACGACGACGCGGCGGACCAGATCACCCGCGAGGTCTTCGGCTACGTGTGGGAGAACCCGGACGCCTACGACCCCAAGCTGGGCTCGATGCGCTCCTGGGTCGCCAAGCTCACCCAGCGCCAGGCCGTGCAGCGCCTGCGCCAGTCCGAGGCGTCCACGTACGCGGAGAACGGCGGGTGCTCGACCGAGGAGCTGGAGCAGAAGGTGCGGCGGGCCTCGGCCGCGGCTCGCGCCGACTACATCGTGACGTCGATGCCCGCCCCGCTGCGCGCCGCCCTGGAGCTGGCCTACTTCCAGCGCCGCGACTACCGGCAGGCCGCCGCCGACCTCAGCATCACCGAGGACGAGGCGCGCCGGCGCCTGCGGCTCGGCCTGCAACTGCTCTCCTCGGCCAACACCCGGCCGCCGGAAGGAGCCGCACCGCCCGGATACGGACGGGCGCTGTGACGGGCCCGATGGAGCAGGGCGAGCCCACGCCCGACGACGAGAACACGCCGCGCATACCGTCACCGCGGGCGGCGGGCGACGACCTGACCGGCGGCGGGCGTGGCGGATCCGGCACGTTCGTGCCCGGGCCGCGCGAGGGTAACCGTTTCACCCCGCCGGAGCCGGAGCCGCACGCTTCGATGGACCCGGAGCCGCACTCCGTACCGGAGCCGGATCCCGAGCCTCAAGCCGTCCCCGAGCCGGAAGCCACGGTGCACGAACCCGCCCCGCACGAAGCCCACGCCGCCGACCCGCCCTCGCACACCGTCCTGAAGTCGCTGCTCGGTGCGTGGGCCCTTGCCGCCTGCTCCCCCGAGGAGACCGACGCCGTCGAGGCGCACCTCACCGAGTGCGCGCCCTGCGCCGACGAGGCGCTGCGGCTGCGGGACGCGGTGGGGCTGCTGCACACCGAGCGCAGCCTCGACCTGGACCCGATGCTGCGCTCCCGCGTTCTGGAGAACTGCCTGGGCCGGCGCCCGGCCCGCATCCCGGTGCCCGTGTGGGCGGCCCCGTACGACGCGGAGACCGCCCGGCTCGACGCGCTGCTCAACGACTTCGGGGATGCCGAATGGCACGCTCCGGTGCGGCTGAAGTGGTTCGAGCAGGAGCGGCGGGTCACCCGCCGGACGACGGTCGCGGGCGTCATCGGACACCTGATGGCCGTCGACGCGCTGGTGGCGACCGCGCTCGGGCTCGACGAGCCGGTGCCGATGGACCCCGAGGCCGCGGCGGCCGGGCCGACCGCGCGCACCGAGGCGCTGTGGCGGGCCGCGCAGTCCCCGCTGACCCGCGCGGTCCGCGAGCCCTGGCGCGAGCAGTCCCACACACTGATCCGCACGGTGTCGTTCGCGGGCCGCGGAGTGGCCGAACTGACCGTCCCCTACGGGGAGTTCGCGCTCCCACTGCAGGACGCGATGCTCGACCGGGCCTTCGAGTGCTGGATCCACGCCGGTGACATCGCGGAGGCGGTGGACTATCCGTACGACCCGCCGTCCGGGGCGCACCTGCACCGCATGATCGACCTGGCTGCCCGCGTCCTGCCCACCACGCTGGCCGGCCGCCGCCGGGCGGGCCTCGCGGCGCCCGCGCGCGGCCTGGTCACGGCGGGCTCCCCGGGGCGTTCGCTGCGCCTGGAGATCGAGGGGGTGGGCGGCGGCGACTGGCACATCCCGCTCGACTCCCCGGCGGCCGTCGCCTCGCCGGAGCACGAGGTGGCCCATGTGGCCCTGGACGGCGTGGAGTTCTGCAGGCTGGCCGCGGGCCATGTGCCGCCGCAGGACGCGGCGGTGGGCCAGCTCGGCGACCGCGAGGCCATCAGGGACGTGCTGTTCGCGGCCGCGTCGCTGAGCCGGCTGTAGCCCTCAGGGGCTGCCCGGGCACGGGGTCACGCAAAGACGACCGTACGCCGCCCGTTGAGCAGAATGCGGTGCTCGGCATGCCACTTGACCGCCCGCGCCAGCGCCTGGCACTCGACGTCCCGGCCGATCGCGACGAGCTGGGCCGGAGTGACCTCGTGCCCGACGCGCTCCACCTCCTGCTCGATGATCGGCCCCTCGTCGAGGTCGGCCGTCACGTAGTGGGCGGTCGCGCCGATCAGCTTCACACCGCGCGCGTGCGCCTGGTGGTAGGGCTTGGCGCCCTTGAAGCTCGGCAGGAACGAGTGGTGGATGTTGATGATCCGCCCGCTGAGCTGCTTGCACAGGTCGTCGGAGAGCACCTGCATGTACCGCGCGAGCACCACCAGCTCGACCCGCTCCTCGCGCACCAGCTCCACCAGCTGCGCCTCGGCCGCGGCCTTGGTGTCCTTGGTGACCGGGATGTGGTGGAAGGGCACGTCGTAGGAGGCGACGAGCTCGGCGAAGTCGGTGTGGTTGGAGACGACCGCCGCGATCTCGACGGGCAGCGCGCCGGACTTGGAGCGGAACAGCAGGTCGTTCAGGCAGTGCCCGAACTTCGACACCATGAGGATGATCCGCATCCGCTCCTCGGGGCGGTGGATCTGCCAGTCCATCTGGAAGGAGTCGCCGACGGCCGCGAAGCTGGCGCGCAGCTTGTCGACGGTGACCGGGGCATCGGCCGAGAAGTGGACCCGCATGAAGAAGAGACCCGTGTCGCGGTCTCCGAACTGCTGACTGTCCTCGATGTTGCAGCCGGTGATGAACAGATAGCTCGACACGGCATGCACGATGCCCTGTTTATCCGGACAGGAGAGCGTGAGGACGTACTGGTCAGTCATCCAGGCAGGATGCCACAACCGGACACCCCCGCCGTGCACGGCCCAGGATCCGGACCTCAGGCCGAGCGGGTCAGGATCCTCAGGACTTCGAGGGAGCGCGGCGGCGCGTCGGGGTCCTCACCGTCACTCTGTGCGAGCCGCACATGCGCCTCACGCGCCGCCCGAACGGCCTCGGGCCAGGCGTGGTGGGCGAGGTAGGCGGAGACGGGTGCGTCGGCGCCGACCTGGTGCATGATGCGCAGCACCCGCAGGACGGCGACGTCGACGAGGGCCGCCTCGCCCGAGTCCCGGAAGATCGTGCCGACGTACTTCTCGGCGGACCAGTTGTCCAGCCAGGTGTCCTCGACCAGGCGGTACACGGCGTCGGTGACGTCCCCGAACCCTTCGCGCCCGGCCAGCCAGGTCTCCTCGTGGAAGACGGGGTCGGAGAGCATGTGCAGCGCGGACCGTACGTTCGTACGCCAGCGCCACCACGGCATGTCATTCAACGGCATGCCGCCCATGGTGGAGGAGCGACGGCCGCGACGGGAAGGGCTTGCTGAACCTTGCTGCACGTTTTCGATCGTACGTTCCCCACAGACGCGGCCCGACCGGCCCCCGCAATTCACCTCCGTGTCACCCAGCGTTGAAGCATGCTCACTTTCCCGTTACCCGTGGGGCGGAAGTGTGTGGGCACATGACCGGTTACGGATGGCAGCGTCCTCGGGGCTCGACCAGGCCCCGCCGCTCGATCAGATCGATCAGCACGACGGCCTCCGCGTTCGCCGCGTGTTCGGCGGTGGGTGCCAGCCTGTTGACCGGCTGCGGTGTACTCCCTGGAGTCGCGGGGGGCTCCAGGGAGCCCATCACCGTGATGACCTGGGCACCCGACGGCACCTCCGCCACCAACACCCCCGGCATGCCCGCCATGGCCAAGGCGTTCGCCCGCTGGGTCAACGGCAACGGCGGCATCGACGGCCACGAGCTGAACGTCATCACCTGCAACGAGCACAACACCGCGACCGGCGCCTCGGACTGCGCACGGCGCGCGGTGAAGGAGAAGGCGGTCGCCGTCGTCGGCTCCTACAGCCAGTACGGCAGCGCCTTCATGCCCCCGCTTGAGGTGGCCGGCATCCCCTACCTCGGCGGATACGGCATATCCGACCAGGAGTTCACCAGCGCTCTCTCCTACCCCGTCAACGGCGGCCAGGCCGCCCTCATCGCGGGCAGCGGACGGCAGCTGGCCCCGGACTGCGAACAGGTCTCCCTGGTACGCCCCGACACCATCTCCGGCGACGTCCTGCCGACCCTGCTCGACGCCGGGCTGCTCGCCGCACACCGCAAACCCGTCACCGACATCCGTACGACCGAGGACGCCGGCGACTACACCGCCGAGGCCCAGCGCGCGCTCGCACAGGCCGGCGCGGACCCGGAGCTCGTGGGCCGGATCGGCAGGAAGGCGGCCGAGCAGAAGGCGAAGAAGGGCTGCGTGACGGCCGTGCTCGGCGACCGCACGGAAACGTTCTTCGACTCCTTCCGGCGCGTGGAGAGCGACGACCAGAAGGTGCGCGTCGCCTCGGTCATCGGCTCGATAGGCCAGTCCCTCGTCGACCGCACCGGCGGCAAGGACGGCCCCTTCGAGGGCGCGTACGTCACCGGCTGGTACCCGGAGGCGGACGATCCGCGCTGGGACCCGATGAAGAAGGTCATCCGCGAACAGGCCTTCGGGGACGACGCGATCGACGCGGCGGACGCGGGGGTGCAGACCACGTGGATCGCGTACACGGTCCTGAAGAAGATCGTCGAGTCCCTCGACCAGGACTCGGTCGGCGCGGTGGACGTGGTGCGCGCGCTCAACAAGGGCGTCAGCGTGAACACCGGCGGCCTCACCCCCGACCTGCGCTGGCGCTTCGAAGACATGCTGGCGGCCCCGGACTTCCCCCGCATCGTGAACCGCCAGGTGACGTTCCAGGTGGTGAAGAACGGCCGCCTGGTCTCACTGAAGGGGGGCTTCACAGACGTGAGTCCCACGCTGGAGAACTCAGCGGCGAACGGCTGAACATCTGAGTTCTGCGAGGGGGCATGCCGTTAGGGGCGCGGGGAACTGCACGACAAGCCACGGACGGCCCGCATCCGACCACGAACGCGCGGAAGCGCCCGGCGTCCCCAGCGCCTTAAAGCTGGGTAGCCCCCCGCTTGGTCAGATTCCACTTAGTGGCAATGGCATTCCACAAGCCCGCGGCCTCCTGCTTGGACTTGGTCGCGTCCCCGGACGCCTTGTCCCCCTGCCCGGCGTCCTTCGTCCGCTTCGCATGCCCGTCCTTGCACCCCTTCCCCTTGTCCCCCGCCACCGCGTCGGACCACGCCGCGTAGTGGTTGTCCGCGGCCGCGGAGGACTGCCAGGCCTTGGTGAGCGCGGCGGAGAGCTTGTCGTGGTCGGGCAGCTTGTCGACGGAGAGCTGGCCGAGCCGCGTCACCAGGTCGCCGCGCTGCTTCGCGGCGGAACGCAGCGTGGCGGACGCCTGGTCGAGCTTGTCGCACTTACGGATGTCGGCGACCGCGCCGATCACCGCGTCCCGGCTGCTGCCACTGTCGGCGAGCAGCTTGTCGAGCGCCTCGGCCTGCGCCTTGGCGGGGTCGTCGGCGGCCTTGTCCCCGCCGCCGTCGCCGGTGGCGGGCGAGCTGACGGCCGCGGGCTGCTTGTCGTCCCTCTTGTCGTCCCCGCCGCCGCTCAGGAGCGCGCCCGCGCCGAGCCCGATGGCCGCACAGCCGACGACGACCGCGGCGATGATGCCGACCGGCGACTTCCGCCGGGGCGCCTCGGGCTCGTACCCGGAATGCTGCCCGGCGGGCTCCTGGTACGGGGGCTGGGCCGCGAACTGCGGCTGCTGCTGGAACTGCGGGGCCGGGGCCTGCGGCGGCTGGTAGGGCGCCTGCTGCTGGGGCCGGTTCAGCGGTACGGAGGGCTGGAAGCGGGGCAACTGCGTTGTCCCTTCGCCCTGTTGGGGCGGGCCGTCGGCCCGGAAGAGGCTGTCGAACTCGGCGGGGGGCTGCCGGTCGCCCGGCGCCCCCGGGCGTATCCCGTACGGGGCGTCCTGCGGGGCCGGCGGCACCGGCGGCAGGACCTGCGTCGGGTCGGCGCCGGGAGGCTGGGCCCCCGGGAAGCGGGCCGCGTCACCGGAGTGCTCCGGCGGCAGCGCGCCGGGCCCGCCTCCTACCGGGGCGATGTACTGCGTGGCCTCACTGCCGGAGCTGTCGGGACCGCCCGGCACGGGAGCGAGGTACTGCGTCGCCTCACCGCCGGAGTTGCCCGGGTTGCCCGGCACGGGGGCTATGTACTGCGTGGCTTCCGCGTCCCCGTTCCCGGCCGGCACCGGCGCGAGGAACTGCGTCGCCTCACCGCCGGAGTTGCCCGGGTTGCCCGGCATGGGCGCTATGTACTGGGTCGCCTCCGCGTCCCCGCCGCCGTTCTCGGGCGGCAGGGGCTGCCCGAAGGTCGCCGGTCCCTGCGGGGGCGCGACGGGAGGCGGCTGGGAGGCCTGGCCCTGCGGACCCCAGGGCTGACCCCAGGGCTGGGCTCCAGGAGGCGCCGGCAGCGGCTCCCCGGCACGGGGGCCGCTTCCGTCGGCGGGCAGCACGACACCCTCGTGCGCGGGCCGCACAGCCGGAAGCTGCGGCTCGTCACCCTGTCGGCTCTGCGTCACCGGAACTCCTGTACGTGGACCTACGGAATCGTCGGTTCACGCTACCGGGTCCCCCCACGCCCTTGCCAAGCCCTCCCTCAACCCCGTCCACTCGGGCCCTCCCGGGCCTCAAGAAGCCCTCCGCTCAGGCTGCCTGGGCCTCCAGGCGCTCGCCGAACTCCCGCACCGCCGGGTCGTCCCCGTACGGCTCCAGGCGTACCTGGAGGTCCTCCAGGTAGTCCGCGCCCCGGTTGGAACGCAGCGTGGACAGGAGCTCCACCGCCCGCGTGCCCGTCGCGCACGCCTCCTCGACCTCGCGCTGCTGGACCTGCGCGGTGGCGAGCAGGATGAGCCCGATGGCGCGCCGCCTGGCCCGCGACTCGGGGTGCCCGGCCAGCGACTCCTCGGCCCGCCGGGCGGCCGCCTCCGACTGGCCCAGGTCCCGGTGGCAGTGCGCGAGTTCGTCCGCGAGGTAGGCGTGGTCGAAGTGGGCGATCCAGCTCGGGTCGTCGCCGGAGTCGGGGTCCGCCGCTTCCAGCGCGGACAGCGCCCGGCCCGCCACCGCCTGGCACGTCCGGGCGTCGCCGAGCAGCGCGTGCCCGCGCGCCTCGGCGGCGTAGAACATGGCCTCGGCGCGCGGCGTGACCCGGCCGCGCGCACCCTCCTGCGCGGCCCGCGCCAGTTGGGCGATCTCGCGCGGATTGCCGAGTTGGGCGGCGAGGTGGCTCATGGACGCGGCCAGGACATATCCCCCGTAACCCCGGTCGTCGGCGGCCTGGGCGAGGCGCAGCGCCTGGATGTAGTAGCGCTGGGCGAGGCCCGGCTGGCCGGTGTCCACGGCCATGTACCCGGCGAGTTCGGTGAGCCGGGCCACCGCAGCGAACAACTGCCGCCCCACGGACTCCCGGTAGGACCCGGCGAGCAGCCCGGACACGACGCTGTTGAGGTAGTGCACGACGACCGGCCGCACATGGCCCGCCCCGAACCGGTGGTCCAGCTGCACCAGCGCGTCCGTCATCGCCTTGACGGCCTCGACGTCGGCGGCGCCGACCCGCTGCCCCGCACTGCGCGCGACTTGCGCGTCGGCCCCGGTGATCAGCCAGTCCCGGCTCGGCTCGACCAGCGCCGAGGCCGCCACGGTGGAGCCGGACAGGAAGTCGCGGCGGCCCACGTCGCTGCGCCACAGCTCGCAGACCTGCTCGATCGCGCCGAGGACGGTGGGCGAGAACTGGAGCCCCACCCCCGACGCGAGGTTCTTGCCGTTGGCCATGCCGATCTCGTCGATCGTCACCGTGCGGCCCAGCTTGCGGCCGAGCGCCTCCGCGATGATGCCCGGCGCCCGCCCCCTCGGCTGCTGTCCGCGCAGCCAGCGCGCCACGGACGTCTTGTCGTAGCGCAGGTCGAGACCCCGCTCCGCGCCGACCATGTTCACGCGACGGGCTAGGCCGGCGTTGGAACATCCGGCTTCCTGGATGAGCGCCTGCAGCCGTTCGTTGGGCTGGCGGGCGACGAGAGGCCTGGCTGCCATGTGAACCCCCTGGAGCGGCAGTGATCAGCACAGTGATCACTGCCCTGCGAATATGCAGAGAAACGAGGGGAGTCGGGAATATGGCCTCATTGCCAGAATTCCCGTCTGCTTCCCCCGCATATGGCTACCCTGTCGCCGACACGCAGCCCCACGCGCGCCCCCACCCATGCACCCATGCGCCCCATTTGCAGGACCGATCCCGCTGATCCCACGCTCGCCGAGCCCGTAACCCTGGGTGGCGGCCGGAGTTGAGCCCGTCGTGGAAGAAACCATCACAGGCACGGGCACGGATACGGAATCCGCACAGATCCCCAAGCAGCGCGGCGAACAGCTCCTGGACAGCGCCGTACGGTACGCGGAGGAGCGGCACTGGGACGTCTTCCCCGGCACCTCCCTGGAGGCCGACGAGGGCGTCGAGCGCTGCTCGTGCGGTGACACGGCGTGCCCGAAACCGGGTGCGCACCCTGCCCGGCCGGACTGGGCCACGCAGGCCACCGGCAGCGCGGTCGCCGCCCGCCGCCTGTGGTCCAAGCACCCCCGGTCCTCGATCCTGCTTCCCACCGGGCGCACCTTCGACGCCATCGACGTACCGGAGTCGGCCGGGTTCCTGGCGCTGGCCCGCATGGAGCGGATGGAGCTCACGCTCGGCCCGGTCACCTGCACCCCGGACCGCCGGATGCTGTTCTTCGTCCTGCCGGGCGCGGGCGCCAAGGTCCCCGATCTCGTACGGAAGTTGGGGTGGACGCCCGCTTCGGTCGACCTCGTCACGCGCGGCGAGGGCGACTACGTGGCGGCGCCGCCGACCCGTGTCGGCGGCTCGGGCGCGGTGCAGTGGGCGCGCCGCCCCACCCCCGCCAACCGCTGGCTGCCGGACGCCGAGGAACTGATCAGCCCCCTCGCCTACGCCTGCGGCCGCGAAGCCGCCGACGCTCGGGCCCGCCGCCCCTAGCCCCTAGCGCAACCGGTGCATTCGGCTCCTATGGTGTCCAGGTAGGCACCATCACGGGGACGAAAGGCATCACCATGCCGGACCAGGCATTCGAGAAAACGGCGGACACGGCGGGCGGAGCGCGTACGGCGCCGCCCGCCGTCCGCGTCCAGGGGCTGTGGAAGCGCTTCGGGGAGCAGATCGCGGTCGCGGGGATCGATCTGGAGCTGCCCGCGGGCAAGTTCATCGGTCTGGTCGGCCCGAACGGCGCGGGCAAGACCACCACCCTGTCCATGGTGACCGGGCTGCTCAGGCCCGACCAGGGCAGGGTCGAGGTCGGCGGGCACGACGTGTGGCGAGACCCGGTCGCCGTGAAGTCCCGCATCGGCGTGCTGCCGGAGGGCCTGCGCCTGTTCGAGCGGCTCTCGGGGCGCGAGCTCCTCGGCTACTCGGGCCGGCTGCGCGGGCTGCCCGGTGCCGAGGTCGACAAGCGGACCGCCCAGCTCCTGGACGTACTGGACCTGGCGGGCGCCCAGCACAAGCTCGTCGTCGACTACTCGACCGGTATGCGCAAGAAGATCGGGCTCGCGGCCGCCCTGCTGCACAACCCCGAAGTGCTGTTCCTGGACGAGCCGTTCGAGGGCGTCGACCCGGTGTCCGCCCAGACCATCCGCGGCGTCCTGGAGCGCTACACCGCCTCCGGCGCCACCGTCGTGTTCTCCAGCCACGTCATGGAGCTCGTCGAGTCGCTGTGCGACTGGGTCGCCGTGATGGCCGCGGGCCGCATCCGCGCCCAGGGCACCCTGGCCGAGGTGCGCGGCGACGCCACCTCGCTGCAGAACGCCTTCCTCGAACTCGTCGGCGCGAACGGCCGCAACGCCGGCGACTCCCTCGACTGGCTCGGCGGCGGTACCCGGTGACCGTGTCCTCTCAGAACGCCGCCGCCCTGACCCCCGTCTTCGTACGGCTGAAGCTGTCGCTGCTCAAGAACGGGCTGCGGCAGTCCGGCGGGCGCCGGGCCGCCTACATCACCTCGGCCGTCCTCGCCCTGCTCTTCGCGGCGCTCCAGCTGCTCGGCCTGATCGCGCTGCGCGGCAACGAGCACGCGGGCACCGTGACCGTCCTCGGCGTGGCTCTGCTGGCCATCGGCTGGACCGTGATGCCGCTGTTCTTCCCCAGCGGCGACGAGACCCTGGACCCGACCCGGCTCGTCATGCTGCCGCTGCGGCCGCAGCCCCTGGTCGGCGCGCTGCTCGCGGCCTCCCTGGTGGGCATCGGGCCGCTGTTCACGCTCTGCCTGATCCTCGGCTCGGCGATCGCCGTGGCGCACGGGGCGGGCGCGGCCGCCTTCGCCGTCCTCGCGGTGCCGCTGGCGCTGCTCGGGTGCGTGGCGCTCGCCCGGGCCGTCGCCACCGCCAACACCCGGCTCCTCACCTCGCGCAAGGGCCGCGACCTCGCGGTCCTGAGCGGCCTGGTCATCGCGGTCGGCATCCAGTTCGTGAACTTCGGCGCGCAGCGGCTCGGCAAAACGGGCGGCCTCTCCGCGCTCGACCCGGTCGCCGACGTGGTGCGCTGGCTGCCGCCGGCCTCCGCGATCGGCGCGGTCGACTCGGCGGGCGACGGTTCCTACGGCCGCGCCGCCCTCCAACTCCTCGTCTCCGCAGGGGCGTTGGGGCTTCTCCTGTACGCCTGGCAGCGCTCGCTGGTGAAGCTGATGACCACGCCGGACGGCTCGACGCTCGCCGCCTCGGACGCCTCCCGCAAGGAGTCCGGCGGCAAGGGCCTCACCTCGCTGCTCCCCGAGGGCCGTACCGGCACCGTCATGCTGCGTACGCTGCGCTACGCCTGGCGGGACCCCAAGACCAAGGCGGCGTGGATCACCTCGCTCGCGATCGGCCTGATCGTGCCCGTCTTCAACGCCCTCCAGGGCAGCGGCACCGTCTACTTCGCGTGCTTCGCGACGGGCATGCTCGGCATGCAGATGTACAACCAGTTCGGGCAGGACACCTCGGCGTTCTGGATGGTGCTCCTGAGCATCTCCTCGACCCGGGACGCCTATCTGGAGCTGCGCGCCCGGGCGTTCGCGCTGCTGCTCGTGACGCTTCCGTACACGTTGCTCGTGACCGCGGTGACGGCCGGGATGCTCGGCGACTGGACGAAGCTGCCCGAGGTCATCGGGCTCGCGCTCGCCCTGCTCGGCGCGATGCTGGCGACGGGTTCGGTGGCGTCGGCGACGCTGGCGTACTCGATCCCGCAGGACAGCCGCAAGAACGTGGCACCGGGGCAGGGCGGCATCGCGTTCCTGTCGATCATCGGCGGGATGGTGGTGAGCGCGATCCTGTGCGCGCCCATGATCGCCCTCGCGATCTGGCTGCACGTGTCCGGCAACCACGGCTCCCTGTGGCTGCTGCTGCCGCTGGGCGCGGTGTACGGGGCGCTGATCGGCTGGGCGGGCCTGAAGGTGGCGGCACCGCGCACGGCGGCCCGCCTACCGGAAATCCTGACGGCGGTCAGCACGGGGTGATCCCCCCGCCCGTCCCCCAGGGGCTCCGCCCCTCGCACCCCTGCTTCGGGGGCTCCGCCCCCGGACCCCCGTTCGCGCCTTAAGGGCGCTCGTCCTCAAACTCCCCCAAGGCCTTAAGGGCCAGCGGGGACCCCCATGACAGGCTGGGAATGCCTGCATGGGCACCCTGCCGAGGTCAACCCTGCCAGGGGCGCGGGGAACTGCGCGGGCCCCGGGGCGGGGTTCAGGGGGTGAGCACCCCGTCCAGGAAGGGCTCGATCGCGGTGCGCCAGCCCTCGGGCTGGTCGTAGTGGACGAGGTGGCCCGCATCGGCCACCTCCGCGTACTGGCCGCGCGGCAGGACCCGGACCATCTCCTGGGCCTCCGCGCGGCCCAGCTCCCCGTCCAGGCCCCGCACCACGAGCGCCGGACAGTCGACCTGGGCGAGCTCCTCCCAGTGGGCGTCGTACACCCAGGTCTCGCGGGAGGTCAGCATCTGGCGGCGGGAGAAGACCGGGCGCCAGCCGTCGGCCCGCTCGGCCATGACCTCGGCGAAGAACTCGCCCCGGGCGGGGCTGGGCCGCTCGACCCACGGGTCGTCCTCGCCGAACCACTTGCGTACGTCGGCGAGCGTGGCGAAGGGCACCGGCCAGGACTTGAACCAGTCCTCCCACTCGCGCTGGGAGGCCGCGCCGAGCGCCGACGCCCGCATGTCGCAGATGACCAGGGCGCGGACCAGGTCGGGGCGCTTGGCGGCGAGCTGCCAGGCGGTGAGGGCGCCCATGGAGTGGCCGATCAGGGTGACGGGGGCGAGGCCCAGCTGTTCGACGGCGGCCTCGGCGTCGGCCACGTAGACCTCGCGGGTGAAGGGGCCGTCGGCCGGCTTGTCGCTGCGGCCGTGGCCGCGCTGGTCGATGGCGACGGCCCGGTGTTTCTCGGCGAGCCAGCGAGCCGTGGAGGCCCAGTGCGAGGCCCGGCCCATCAGCCCGTGGAGCAGTAAGACCCCGGGAGCCCGCTCGCTCTCCGCGCGAGCCTTGGGCTGCTCCGCGAACTCCCAGGCGGCGAGGCGAACCCCGCCGGTCCCCGTCACATCGATGCGCCGCACCATGTGCCCTGGCACCCCCTTCAGCCCCCGAGTGGTCAGTTCCCCGCAGAGTATCGAACCTCTATTCGAAAACTCGCGCCTCTCGCGCAACACCCCTCGTTCGAGTGACCACACTCAAGGATTGACGGAACGTGCCGAGGGGAGATCTTCTCCGGGAGGCGGGCCGCTCGGGGAAGACGGTCTGCGGGGGTCGACCCTGAGAGCTCGGGGCTCCGGGTCGACACCGGGGAGGACAGGCCCCGGCGCCGAGAGGCGCCGGGGCCCTGGTCTTCCCGAAGCGGGTGTACGGACACGGACGCCCAGGCAGGCCGGGGTGCCGAAGGTGGTGCAAGTGGTCCGAACGGCATCATGCTGCCGCCCCCTCCCCTGCCGCACGCCTCTGCGGTCATATGCCTCAAGGCACAGCCTCGCACGCGATCCGCCCGGCCGCTGCCATTCCACCCGGAAACCGGCCTTCCCCGCAAGCTTCCCGCAGCCTTCATGAAGTGGCCCCAACTGGCGCCCGGCGAACCGGCGATGACGTTCCGTCATCGCCGGTTCCCTCTTCCGCATGCGGTCCCGCTCGGCGCGCTCGGCTCAGCGCTTGGCGACGAAGACGTGCGAGGCGACGTCCGCGCCGAGCTCGGCGGCCTCGCCGCTGCTGCCCACCAGGACCCCGCCCGGCGACTGCGTCACGCTCACCACGGAGCCGGGCTGCACGCCCGCCCGTCGCAGCGTGTACATCAGCTGGGCGTCGGTCTGGATCGGCTCGCCGATCCGGCGCACGATCACCGTCTTGCCCTCGGGGCCCGGGTCGAGCTCGCCCAGGCTGATGATGCCGTCCTCCAGGAACGCGTCCGCCTCGGCCTTCTCTCCCAGCTCCTCCAGGCCCGGGATCGGGTTTCCGTACGGAGACTCGGTCGGGTGGCGCAGGAGCTCCAGGACGCGGCGCTCGACCGCCTCGCTCATCACGTGCTCCCAGCGACAGGCCTCCGCGTGGACCTGCTCCCACTCCAGGCCGATCACGTCGACGAGCAGGCACTCGGCGAGCCGGTGCTTGCGCATGACGCGCGTCGCGAGCTTGCGCCCCTCGTCGGTCAGCTCCAGGTGGCGGTCGCCCGCGACCTGCACCAGGCCGTCGCGCTCCATGCGCGCCACGGTCTGGCTCACCGTCGGGCCGCTCTGGTCCAGGCGCTCGGCGATACGGGCGCGCATGGGGACCACACCCTCCTCCTCGAGCTCGAGGATGGTGCGGAGATACATCTCCGTGGTGTCGATCAGTCCGGACATACGTGCCCCTCGATGCTGTGACATAAAAACGTCGTACCGCTGGCCCTCAACCAATTCTGACGCATCGCACTGACAACCGTGCCGCAGCGACCGCCCGCCATCTTGACCGGCTGCCCGCGGACCCCGTATTGACAGGGGAAAGGTCCAGACCGCACCGTGATCGGCGCACGGTCGTTACCCCACCCCGGAAAGGGTCCTCGGCGATGAGCGAGAGCAAGCTGGCCGGTCAGTTCTTCGACGCCGCGATCGGGCTCCTGGGGCGGGTGCGGGACGAGGAGTCGCTGAACATCGCGGCCGCCGGGTCCCTCATCGCCGACACCGTCGAGGCGGGCGGCCGGCTCTTCGCCTTCGGCGCCGGTCACTCCTCGCTCGCCGCGCAGGACGTGGTCTACCGGGCCGGCGGATTCGCCCTGATGAACCTGCTCGCGGTGCCCGGCGTGGTCGGCGTCGACGTCATGCCCGCCACGCTCGGCTCCGCCCTGGAGCGGGTCGACGGCCTCGCCGGGGCGGTGCTCGACTCCAGCCCCGCCAAGCCCGGCGACGTCCTCGTGATCATCTCCCTGTCCGGGCGCAACGCGCTGCCCGTGGAGATGGCGATGAACGCGCGGGCGCTCGGCCTCAAGGTCGTCGGGGTCACCTCGCTGGCGTACGCCGAGGGCACCAGGTCACGGCACGTCTCGGGCACGTTCCTGCGCGACCACTGCGACATCGTGCTCGACAGCAAGATCGCGGTGGGCGACGCCGAGCTGACCCACGAGGGCATCGAGGCGCCCTTCGCGCCCGCGTCCACCGTGGTGACCAGTGCGCTCATGCAGGCGACGATGGCCGCCGCGGTGGAGGCGCTGGTCGCCCGCGGGATCGAGCCGCCGTTGCTGCGTTCGGGGAATGTCGACGGGGGCCACGAGTGGAACGGGCGGGTCATGTCGGAGTACGGGGACCGCATCTTCTTCCGCCACGGCTAGCCATTCCCGGAGCTCTGCCCCCGCACCCCCGCTCCTCAACCGCCGGAGGGCTTGATTTCCGCTGCGGCCGATGGGCACGGGGCTCCGCCCCGGACCCCGCTCCTCAATCGCCCGAGGGGCTGACTTTTCCCCGCCGGAGAGGCTGGTTTTCCCGCGGCCGGCTCATTTCGTGCCCAGCGCCTGCGCCAGATCCACTGCCGCCGCGACCCTCACCGCCACGCTCTCCGCGTACGCCGCGTCCGGGCGTTCGAAGGCCGGGCGGGACGGGCCGCGCAGGAAGGTCAGGACGCCCAGGGTGCGGCCGCGGCTGCGCAGCACTGCGCACAGGGCGTGGGCCGCGTCCGGCGGCCACTGGCGTTCCGCAGCCCAGGATTCGTCCGCCCCGCCCGCGCTGTCCCGTACGGAGCCGATCCGGTCCACCGCCTGCAGCGCGGGGTGGCCCGCCGGATAGCGGACCGGGATGCCGCCGCCCGCCACCGGCGCGACCGGGCCGGGCGCGCCGGCCGGGGTCGCCGCGGCCCGCACGAGCCGCTCGCCCACGGCCAGGTCCACCAGGGCGTGGTCGGCGAAGCCGGCCAGGGCGTAGTCCAGGTGGGAGGTCGCCGCCTCCATCGGGTCCTCGCACTCGGCGGCGGTCCGCGAGGCGCGGTGGAGCTGGTTGGAGCGGAAGCGGAGCCGGTCGGCGTCCTGTTCGGCGAGCCTGGCGTCGGTGACGTCCTGGAAGAGCCAGCCGACACCGAGCGGAACCGGTTCTTCCGCGAGCGGCGAGGACAGCCGGAGGAACCCGCTGCGCCAGCAGCGCCGCCGCTCGCCCTCCGCGGTGCGCAGCGTCACCCACACCTCGGCGGGGCTGGCCGGCGCGCCTTCGGAAAGGACGTGCTGGAGCGCGCCCTCCAGGTCCTCTACACCCTGGACGATCAGCTCGCCGAGCGGGCGGCCGAGGAGGGTCGCGCGTCCGGTGCCGAGCGCGCGGGCGGCGTAGGGGTTGACGACGGTGGGCCGCAGGTCGACGTCGACCAGGACGACGCCCCAGGGCACGCCCTCGAAGAGGGCCTCGCTGAGCGCGATGGACCGTTCCAGGTCGATCTGCGCGTGCACCTCGCTGAACGCGCAGTACACCCCGGCCGGGGTCCCGTCGGCGCCCCGCACGCCCGCCGACTGCGTACGGACGAGGACGCGACCGCCGTCCCTCTTGAGGAGGGCGAACTCATGGACCTGGCGGCCCGGCGTGTCCATGACGGCCATGAGCCGGCCCTGCACCTCGTCGGCGTCGGCGGGCCACACCGCCCAGCCCGCGAACCCCCGCCGCCCGACGGCCTCTTCGGCCGCCCAGCCGAGGATCCGCTCGGCCTCGCGGTTCCAGTGGGTGACCACGCCGTCCGCGTCGAACGCGCACAGGGCCGCGTCCATCCCGTCGAGCAGCGCGGCGAGGAGGTCCCCGCCGGGTTCGGGGACGGACGTATCCGCGGGCCCGGCACCGGATCCGTCCGGAACCGGAGCACTGGCGGTCTCACTCCGGGAAGCACTCATCCTGGCACCCCCTGCAGGACGTGGTCGCCGCATCACACGGCTGACGCGCTGACGTACGCACGTCGGATCATTCAACTCGAACGTGACGCAGCCCACACCGACTTCGGCGAAATCCCTTCCGGCCAACGGCAGTTACCGGCCGCCCCTGGACGCTCCCGCCGGGGCGCGCACATAGTGACGCCCATGACTTCTCTCGTACGCCATGTGACCTTCGACTGCGCCGACCCCTACCGCCTGGCCACGTTCTGGGCCGAGGCGCTCGACGGCACCGTGGGCAAGGAGGACGAGCCCGACGACCCGGAGGTGCTCGTCACCGCCGAGGGCATCGGCATCCTGTTCATCCGGGTGCCGGACGCCAAGTCGGTGAAGAACCGCGTCCACCTGGACCTCCAGCCCCAGGACCGCACCCGCGACGAGGAGGCCGACCGCCTGGTGGCCCTGGGTGCCACCCTCCTCGCCGACCACCGCCTCCCGGACGGCAGGGGCTGGCTCACCCTGGCCGACATCGAGGGCAACGAGTTCTGCGTGGAGCGCAGCGCGGCGGAGCGGGCCCGTACCCAGTAAGCGCGTACCCGATAAATCGGTTGAGGGGCGCCGAGGGGCTGCCTAATGTGTGGTGCACACGAGAAGGGAGGTGGTTTGACAGATGTATGCAAACCGGACGCGTGAGGTGACTGCGGGCTGACGGCCTGCCAGTCGCACTCTTAGTGCGGTGCCGGCATGACGTCGGCCGAATTCCCAAGCAGTCACCGACCCGCGGGCTCGCCGGTACGTCCGGCCGGCTCCTCTTCGGAGGAACCCGAGCCCGCGGGTTTCTGCATGTCCGGGCTCAGGGCGCGAGGCGCTCCACGTGCCAGGCGGAGCCGTCCGCGGTGTACCGGAGCCGGTCGTGCAGGCGGTTCTCGTGGCCCTGCCAGAACTCCACCGTCTCGGGGGTGACCCGGAAGCCGCCCCAGTGCCCGGGGACCGGGACGTCACCGCCTTCGGGGTAGCGGGTCGCCAACTCCTCGTAGCGGTCGGTCAGTTCGGCGCGGGAGGCGATCACCGTGGACTGGGCGCTGGCCCAGGCTCCGAGCTGCGAGCCGTGCGGGCGGCTGCGGAAGTAGCGCTCGGTCTCGGCGCGCGGGACGCGGGACGCGGTGCCCGTGACGATGACCTGGCGGGCCAGCTGGTGCCAGGGGAAGAGCAGCGAGGCGTACGGGTTCGCGGTGAGTTCGCCGGCCTTGCGCGAGGCGTAGTTGGTGAAGAAGACGAAGCCGTGCTCGTCGTAGGACTTCAGGAGCACCGTGCGGGTGGAGGGGCGGCCGTCGGGGGTGGCGGTGGCGAGGACCATCGCGTTGGGCTCGTGCAGCCCGCCGGCCACGGCCTCCTTGAACCAGCGTGCGAACTGCCCCATGGGCGTGGTGGCCAGGTCCTCCTCGACGAGGGGGGTGGTGCGGTACTGCTCGCGCATCGCTGCGGGGTCCAGGTCGGTCACGTGACCCATCCTGCCGCACCGCCGCCGTGGTCCCGGCGGGGGTCCAGTGTGCCCGTGGCGGCGGGGCGTTAACCCTGTGTCGCCGAATTGGGGCGGTGTGCCGGATGTCACGCTTCCCCGCATCGGCGGGACCCGCCAAACTCTCGGCTGGGCCACTGTGGCCTCCATACACGCGGAAGCCTCCGGCGGGATTCCTGACCGCCGTACGGGGCATGACCGAGGGACCCGGGGCGGCACGGCCCGCCCGCAGCCCGACGCACACATCTTGAGGAGCCGCCTGATGTCCGACTTCGTACCCGGACTTGAGGGAGTCGTCGCGTTCGAGACGGAGATCGCCGAACCGGACAAGGAGGGCGGCGCCCTTCGCTACCGGGGCGTCGACATCGAGGACCTGGTCGGCCACGTCTCGTTCGGGAACGTGTGGGGACTCCTGGTCGACGGGGCGTTCAACCCCGGCCTGCCGCCCGCCGAGCCGTTCCCGATCCCCGTCCACTCCGGGGACATCCGGGTGGACGTCCAGTCGGCGCTCGCCATGCTGGCGCCCGTGTGGGGTCTCAAACCCCTGCTCGACATCGACGAGCGCACCGCCCGCGACAACCTGGCCAGGGCCGCCGTCATGGCGCTGTCGTACGTCGCCCAGTCGGCGCGCGGGCAGGGCCTGCCGATGGTGCCGCAGCGAGAGATCGACAAAGCGGAGTCCATCGTCGAGCGGTTCATGATCCGCTGGCGCGGTGAGCCGGACCCCAAGCACGTCAAGGCGGTGGACGCGTACTGGACGAGCGCCGCGGAGCACGGGATGAACGCCTCGACGTTCACCGCCCGCGTCATCGCCTCGACCGGCGCGGACGTGGCGGCCGCGCTGTCCGGCGCGGTCGGCGCGATGTCGGGGCCGCTGCACGGCGGCGCCCCCTCGCGCGTGCTCGGCATGATCGAGGAGATCGAGCGGACCGGGGACGCGACCGCGTACGTGAAGCAGGCCCTCGACAACGGCGAGCGTCTGATGGGCTTCGGCCACCGCGTGTACCGCGCCGAGGACCCGCGCGCCCGGGTGCTGCGCCGTACCGCGAAGGAGCTGGGCGCGCCGCGCTTCGAGGTGGCGGAGGCCCTGGAGAAGGCGGCCCTGGACGAGCTGCACTCCCGGCGGCCCGACCGCGTCCTGGCGACGAACGTGGAGTTCTGGGCGGCGATCGTCCTGGACTTCGCGGAGGTCCCGGCGCACATGTTCACGTCGATGTTCACCTGCGCCCGGACGGCGGGCTGGTCGGCGCACATCCTGGAGCAGAAGCGGACGGGCCGTCTGGTGCGGCCGTCGGCCCGCTATGTGGGCCCGGGTTCGCGGGATCCGCGTTCGATCGAGGGATACGCGGACATCACGGACATCTCACACTGAGCCAGGAGGCGGATAGCGGACCGCACGCATGGAGTAGTCGTTAGACCACTCAGCGCGCCACTGTGCCACGTTCGAGCTAGCGTCGGAATTGTCAGGTTTGTCCATCGACATATGGAGTTCATCGTGAGCCTCATACGACGCGCCGCCGTTCTGGTCGCGCTTTCCGCCGCCGTCATAGCCCCCGCCGCCGCGTTCGCGCAGGCGGCCCAGCAACCCGCCCCTCGCGTGGCGGCCGACGATGACGACGGCGGGGGGCACGGACACGGGCACGGACACGGGCACGGCGGGTGGGGCGGGTGGGGCGGGTGGGGCGACCACGACGAGCACGACCTCATCCACATCCTCTGACCGGAGGCCCGGTCCGAACGGCACGGGCGCGCGCCCGGAACTCTGTGTTCCGGGCGCGCGCCCGTGTCTCGTCCCGTCCCGCGGGCGTCCGTCATTCCACCCCGGGCACGAGGTTGGTCACCGGGGCCGCCTGGTCGGTCAGCTGCCTGAGCTTGTTCACGTCGTTGAGGTGGCCGACCCCGGCCAGCTGTTCCCTGGTGGTGGGGAACTGGGCCCGGTACTCCGCGGGGATGCCGCTGGTGGCGATGGCGTCGAGCTCGGTGGTCGGGTCGGCCGCCCTGACGAGGCGGTCTACGGGGCCCGCGGCGCTCGCCGTGGACGCGGCAAGACCCGCGGCACCGGCCGCGACGACAAGGACTGTGGCGATTCGTCGTGTTGAGATCACGCCTGCACAACGGGGAGCGGCAGCACCGGACACGGTCGCCCCCGGCTCTCACCCGAAACGCCTACCTGCCCGAACAGCCCGGTCGCACAAGGCAACAGCTCCCGCCCGGGGGGAGTAGAACCCCGGGCGGGAGCTGCTGGCACACTGTCCGCGCCGCGACACGGATCCTGTTCCGCGCGGTCCAACGACCCATGCGGAGAAACGTTCTGCCGGGGCCGACGGGGCCTCCCCGCGCGGGTGATGCCCTATAGGCCCTGCGGCCAGTCGTAGGTCTTGGGTACGGGCCTGGTGTCGGTGTCCCGGGCGAAGACGAGGGCGATCTCGTCATGGGCGCGCAGCACGATCGCTCCGGGATTTCCGGCGGTCTTGCGGCCGTTGACGTACGCCGTCAGGTGGCGGCCCCCGCCGGCGTGGAGGCCGCCGATGCGGTCCGCGGAGAGCGGCACCCGCCATTCGGCCATGAACTGGCCGAGCGTGAAGACCGCCGGCCGCGGCGACTCGACGTGGATCACGCCGCTGGTGTCGTGGGTGTGCACGGGGCTGATGCGGCGGCGCGGCTCGTCGATGCCGACCGAGGCGGGGACGGTGACGGGCTTGCCGTCGACGAGGACGTCCAGGTGGGTGTGGGTGTGCTGCACCGTGCCCTCGGCGGACAGCATCTCCAGGCCCGCCGCCGCGACCGCGGCGGAGGCGTCGGCGGGCGCGGGCCACGGCGGCAGCGCACCCTGTCCCGCATCCACGCCGTGCGGATCGGGCCGGCCGGGCGCGGCCGAGGCGCCCCCGGACAGCAGGGCCGCGGCGGCGACGGCGAGCAGCGCTGCGACGGCCCTGCCGAGCGGCGCCGCGGCGAGGACGTTCCTGGGCGGACGGGCCATGGGCCAACTCCGGTGCGTAGAGGCCGACTTGAGGGAATTCAGAGGAGCGCGGCGGCGTCGGGATCGCCCTGGACGGCGGGCGCGCTCACGCCGGCCACGGGCATGGTGAGGTCGGGCAGACGGCCGGGCTCAGGCCGACTGATGGGGGCCCCGAGGTCCGCGCCGGGGGTGGCGGCGCGCAGCTCGGAGCCGGGGCTGACCAGCTCGGGGGTGCCGATGTTGCCGGAGGTCACCGGGTTGGGCAGCGGGGTGCTGATGTGCGTACTGGGCAGCGCGCTGTCGAACGGGATGGCCGGGACCATGTTCGTCGGCAGGACCTTGCCCTTCACATAGCGCGGGCCGTTCGGCGCCCCGGGGATGGGGAGCGGCATGCCCGTCCGCAGGGTGGGAGCGTCGATCGGGAGGGCCGTGTTCAGAACGAACAGGGGGATGTTGATCGGAACGGCCGGCACCTCCGCCGCGGCCGGCGCCACCGCCGCCGCGGTCGCCATGCATGCCATGACGCCCGCCAGTCCCGTACGTGAGGTGATTCCCATGGGTGTTCTGTCCCTTCCCTGGCCTGCCCTGCCGTGTCGCCCTGCAAGAACGATCCCGGCGCCTTGATCACTGCAAAGTTCCCCTGCTTGCAGCAACGCTTGCAGCAATGCGAAGTGAATACGGGGTGCTCGTATTGACGGGGCGTGCCCTTGGCCCCGGCTCGGGCGTTGTAGCCGACATGAACGTACGTCGATACCTCGCGGCCGCCGCTGCCGGAACCGCGCTCGCCGCCGCCATGTCCCCGTCCGCCCACGCCCTCGACCTGGGCAACACCCTGAGCGGTGCGGCCAGGACCACGAGCGCCGCGGGCGCGCAGGTCAGGCCGGCCGCCGAGAGCGCCGTCGGGGACAGGCTGGGCCGGAAGGTGGCCGCTCTGAAGAGCGGCGTGCGGGCCGGGACCGAAGCGGTCACGGCCGCCAACGACGCGGTCCGCGCCGGTCACGCGCTGGTGAGCTGAACCCCGACCGCCCCCGACTCCCGTGCACGAGGGCCGCGCGGCGGCCAGGACGGTGCGAGCGTGAATCACCCCCGGCCCCTCCCGGCCCCCGCCGCCGATCTCGCCGATCCGGCGTTCTGGAAGCAGCCGCCCGCTCAACGCCTGGCGCGTTTCGCGGAGTTGCGCAGCGAGCCGCGCCCGGCGTTCTTCACCGAGCGCCGGGCCACCCGGCACCGCCCCGAGCAGGGCTTCTACGCACTGGTCCGGCACGCCGACGTCCTGAAGGCGAGCCGTCTGCCGCGCGTCTTCGCGAGCGCCCCGGGCGTCACCTCGCCGGAGCCGGCACGCTGGGTGCGGGCGGTGTTCGGCGATTCGATGGTCAACCTCGACGGCGCCGACCACACCCGTCTGCGCCGCATCGTCCAGCAGGCGTTCACCCCGCGCCTGCTTGCCGAGACTGAGGTCAGCATCCGTGAGCTGGCGGTACGCATCGTCGACGACATGGTCGCCGAGCGGCCCGACGAGTTCGTCTCGGCGGTGGCCTCCCGGATGTCGTTCGAGGTCATCTGCGCGATGCTCGGCGTCCCCGACGCCTACCGGTACCGCATCGCCCGCCAGATCGACCGGGCCTCCGAGCACGCCGGCGTACGGCGCAGCCTCGGCGCCCGCCTGCTCAGCCCGGGCAAGGGGCTGCGGGCGCTGGCCCGGATGGAGCTGACGGTGGCCCGGCTCGGCCGCGAGCGGCGGCGCCGCCCGACCGGCGACCTCATCTCGGCGCTGGTGTGCGCCGACCTGGACGGCGAACGGCTGACGTACCGTCAACTCGGCTCGTTCTTCTCGCTGTTGCTCGTCGCGGGCGTCGAGACGACCCGTAACGCGATCGCCCACGCACTGGCCCTGCTGCTCGACCATCCCGATCAACACTCCCTGCTGCTCTCGGACTTCGAGAAGTACGCGGACGGCGCCGTCGACGAGATCGTGCGCCATTCGACGCCCATCATCCAGTTCCGCCGGACCGTGACCACCCGCTATGCGATGTCGGGCCACACCTTCCTGCCCGGCGACAAGGTGATGCTCCTCTACGCGTCCGCCAATCGCGACGCCTCCGTCTTCACCGACCCGGACGCCTTCGACATCACGCGCGACCCCAATCCGCATCTGGGGTACGGGGGCGGCGGCCCGCACTACTGCCTCGGCGCACATCTGGCACGGCTTGAGATCAAGGCCGTACTGCGCGAACTGCTGACCCGGCCGCTGACCCTGCGCACGCTCGGCGAACCCGAGCTGGGCACCTCCAACTTCGACCATCGCGTACGCAAGCAGCATTTCGCATTTGATGTGACCAAGCCCTGAATTCCCGGACCCTGCCCAGCGTGCGTGCCCTCCCCGCACACGCGGCGTTGTACCGGGCATGAACATTCACCACCATCTGAAGGCCGCCACCGTCGCGGCATCGCTCCTGCTCCTGGCCGCGCCCGGCATCGCCGCGGCAGACGGAAGCGCGGGACACGGCGCCGAGGGAAGCGCGGGACACGGCAGCGCCTCCGAGTTCGGCGAGTCCAAGGTGCTCGGCGGGCAGGGCCGGGTCGGCGAGGCGCTCAGCAACGGCATGGCCATGATGAGCGGAGCCCTCCAGCGCGGAGGCGGCACGACCGGAGCCAACTGAGACCCGGGCCCGCCGGAAGGCCTCCCCCGATGGCCCCTTCGCCGCGGGGCGTCCCGCCCTCGTGGAAGGCCGCGCTGTGCGCGCTGGTCCTGCTGCTCTCGGCGCTGGTTCCGCTCGCGTCCGAAAGCCTCCGGCGGGGCCCGCTGCCTCCCGCGTCGCGCACCGCGGCGGGCGTCTTCACGGGTTCGGACGCGACCGGCATCGGCAGGCTCGCGGCGGTCGAGAAGTGGCGCGGCCGGGGCCCGCTGCTCGCGGGCCACACCTATCTGCCGGGCGGTACGTGGCACGACATCGAGGGCCCGCCGGAACTGCTCGCACCCTGGGCCCGCTGGCGCCACCAGCGGGCGGACCGGGTCTTCGTCCTCAATGTGCCGATGCTGGACCACAGCGAGGAGGGCCTGTCCGACGAGCAGGTCCGCGAGCTGCTCGGGCAAGGCGCCCGCGGCGCCTTCGACGACCACTTCAGGCGGCTGGCCCAGCACCTGATGAACCTTCAACTCCCGGACACGATCGTGGTGTTGGGATGGGAGATGAACGGCGTCACCTACACCCACCGGTGCGGCCCCGACCCCGCCGCGTGGCAGGCGTACTGGCGCCGGATCGTCACGGCGATGCGTACGGTGGCGGGCCGGCGGTTCCGGTTCGACTTCGCGCCGAGCCGGGGGCGGGACGCCGTGCCGTGGACCGACTGCTATCCGGGCGATCCCTACGTGGACATCATCGGCATGGACTCCTACGACCAGCCCGAGGGCCTGTCGTTCCGCGGCCAGGTCGAGGAGCCGTACGGGCTGCGGGCGCAGGTGCGGTTCGCCGCCCGGCACCACAAGCCGGTGTCGTACCCGGAGTGGGGGCTCTTCCGCAACGGGGACGACGCGGACTACATGCGCGAAATGGCCCACTGGTTCCGTACCTACCGGCCCGTCTACCAGACCCTGACCGACTACTGCCCGCACGGCGTGTGGGAGTGCGCCGCCCATCCGGAGGCCGCGCGCGCCTATCGCGCGAGGTGACCGGCGGCATCCCCGTAGACCGGGTGTTGCGCCGTGCGGGGGCGCGGGCTGCGCCGGACGGGTTGTCTGCCGGTCCCGGCTCGCGTGGTCCGGGGGCCGCGTCGGCGCTGATCCCAATTATGCATATCAGCATCTGATTCCCCCTCCGGATTTCCTGTTGAAGGGTCGCAGGCATGTACAAGTTCACGGGTCCCGCAGCGCGGGCCGCCATCGTCGCGGGTCTGGTCTCGGTGCTGAGCACCGGATATGCGGCGTACGCCGCGGGCAACCCCGTCCCGGCCTCGCCGCACAGCGCGTGCTCCCCGCACTCCGAAGCCGCGGAGGGCCAGGGCGACAGCTCGGGCAACGAGCCCGAGGCCGCTCCCCAACACCACTACGCCCACGAGGCCATCGCCGAGAAGCTGGGCGAGCAGCACCCTGCCGGCGGCACCGAGGAGCACGGCTCCGGCCCGCAGACGCCGTGGTCGCCGGCCGCCACCCCGCCGAAGCAAACGCCCACCCTGACCCCGACCCCGACGGTCGAGGCGACGTGGGGCGAGCAGACCCCGCCTCAGGCGACGTGGGGCGAGCAGACCCCACCGGCCAGCACCCCGCCGGCCAGCACCCCGCCGGCGAGCACCCCGCCGACCGGCACGCCGACCGGATCCCCGACGTCTCCCCCGGGCACCTGGACGCCGACTTCCACGCCGACGTATCCGACCCCCACCCCACCGGAAAAGACGACGCCGGGCACGCCCGGGACCAGTCCGTCGGCCCCGCCGCACCTCGCGCACACCGGCGCCGGCTCCAAGGCCTCCCTGCTCGGCGCGCTGAGCGCGGGCGCGATCGTCACGGGGGCCGCGGCGGTCGCGCTCACCCGGCGGGCTTCGCGGAGCAAGTGCGAGAAGTAGCGAGAAGCGGCCCGCCCCGCCGGTGACCGGCGCAGAACCGTTTTGGACGCAGGTGTCCGTGACTTATGACCGATCGAGACGTTGAAGTGAAATGACGACTGCGAGTCTGTGGTCGCGTGTCCATTCAAGGAGAACTTTGATGTCTCGTATCGCGAAGACGGCCGCTGTCATCGCCGGAGCGGGCGCCGTGGCGCTGGCCGGTGCGGGTATTGCCGCAGCCGACGCTGGCGCCGAGGCCGTCGCATCGCACTCCCCCGGAGTCGTCTCCGGCAACCTGCTCCAGGTTCCGGTGCACGTCCCGGTCAACCTCTGCGGCAACTCGGTCAACGTCATCGGGCTGCTGAACCCGGCGTTCGGCAACACCTGCGTCAACGAGGACAGCCACCACGAGGGCGGCTACGGGGAGTAGATCCCCATCCTCCGGCCGGGCGCCCTGGCGGCGGTCGGCCGGTCATGCATTCCAGCGGTACCAGCGGCCTCCCGGGTTTCTCCCCCGGGAGGCCGTCGCCTTGTCAGGCGTAACGGTAGATCCCGCTGTGGTCCAGGACCGACAAGGGCGTCACGTCGAACGGCGGCATCGGCTCCCTGAGCGAAGCCACCCGGCCGTGCTGTGGGTCACCCTGCGGGGGCGGCACGTCGGGAAGGTAGCGCTTGGACTCGGGGTGGGCGTCCTGCCAGCGCGACCAGAGGCTGTCGATGTACGCGTGGTGGAGCCAGAACACGGGGTCGTTCACGGCGGCCGCGCCGAGCATGCCGCCGCTGACCCAGCGGTGCACCTGGTTGTGGTTGCGGAACCGGGCCTCGCCCGAAGCCGTCGTCCAGCCCTCGATCTTGTTGCGGAACCCGGTCCTGCTGGTGGAGTTCCACGGCGCGACGTCGTAGACGGGATCGGCGAGGGCGCGGGACACGTCGGCGGCGGTCGGCAGGCGGATGGGATTCCTGGGGCGGCCCATGTCCCGGGTCAGGAAGCGGCCTTCGGTGACGCTGACTGAGATCTCCCACTGCCCTCGGGAGTATGCGAAGGGACCGGTCATGACCTGGAGGTCGCCGCGCCGCCCGTTGCCGCCCATGAAGTCGTCGGACCAGAGCGACGAGGCCGGCGAGTTGTCCCGCGTCCAGTCCCAGTAGGGCAGCGTGACCCGGGGGTCGACCCTCTGCAGGGCCTGTTCGAAGACGAGCAGGAACTGCCGGTGCCACGGCAGGAACGACGGCGCCATGTGCGCGACCCGCAGCCCGATGTCGCCGTCCGAGACGTAGTACGTGATGTGTGTCCGCACGAACTGGTCGTACACGCCGGTTCGCTTGAGTTCGAGTACGGCGCTCACGAAGGCCCGGCGTTCGGCGCTCGTCAGGTTCCGCTGGTTCTTACGCGTGTACACCACGGCCGGCCTCCTCCACGTGGTCGTGCACGGGTACGAAGGCGAGCCGGGCGGCGCCGAGCTCGGCCGCGGCGGCGCGTGCGGCTTCGCGGGCGGTGGCGTACGACTCGTAGTGGTCGACGGAGCTCAGGTAGCTGCCGTCGGCGCGGCGCATCAGGTCGAGCTGCCGGCCGTCCACGAACGCGGTGACCTCGGTGCTCTCGGCCTCGATGGGCCAGCCCTGGATGCGGTGCCCGGCGTACATCTCGTCGAAGGTGAACCCGTCGTCCGGCTGCGGCGCGGCCGCCCCCGCGGCCTCGCCGTAGGCCGGGGCGGCCGGGATGCGCGAGAGCGCCGCCGCGGTGAAGGCGACGGTCGCCGAGGCGAACAGGGCGCGCAGCAGGCCGCGCCGGGCGATGCGCCAGGTGGTACGGGGCGGGGGCGTGCCGGGCCTGGTGGGCTCGGGGGCGCGGCCCCTGGGGCGGGTGCGGCCCGTCCGGTATACGTGCCAGAAGTGTGTCGCGTCACTCATGGGCGTCTCCCTCGTGCTCGCTCGCGCGGACTCGTCCGGCACATGCGTGGGCCCCGGAAGCCTTCGTGGTCCCGGGGCCCGTCCAAGCGTCCGCTCTCCTTGTTCGATGCCGGTTCAACGAGGCCCGGAGTCACAGGAAACGGCCGCCGCCCCATGGCACGACAGCGGGCGGGCTCTCCCCGGGCCGGTACTGGTTGCACGGCCCGGGGAGGCTTCAACCATGCGACTGGTCAGTGGAGTCAACGCTTCCGCTCGCGAGGCGTGTCGGCGTGCGCCGGCGATTCACGCGGTCGGCCCAACGTTCCCGCCGGCCTCAGCCGGTCCAGAAGTCCCACCAGCGGGTCAGGATCAGCATCCCGACGACCCCGATGTGCAGCACGGGCACGGCCCAGCCGAACTCGGCGAACAACGACCTGGCCCAACTCAGCACCAGCAGCTGGGAGTTGACCACGTTGAGCGCGGTGACCCGCCAGAACAGGACGATGGTGGCGACCCACGCCAGGCAGCACCACAGGCACAGCGCGTCGATCCGGTACAGCGACTCGAACTGGAGCCAGCTGACGAAGACGACCCCGGCCAGCGCCCCCGCGTTCAGCGTCAGCCAGTACCAGCGCCCGAACCGGCCGCCCCCGAGCAGGCTCATGCCGACGCAGCCGACGATCCCGTACGCGACCAGGCCCAGCATCGGGTTGGGGAAGCCGAAGACGGAGGCCTGGGCGCTCTTCATGACGCTGCCGCAGGAGATCACCGGGTTGAGGCTGCACCCGGGTACGAAGTTCGGGTTCCTCAGGAGTTCGAACTCGTCGAGGGTGATGACCCACGAGGCGAGCAGGCCAGCCGCGCCGGTGAGCACGACCAGCCAGGCGAAGCCGGGGCCTGCGCCGAAGGGGGCGCGGCCCGGCGGCGGGCCGGACGGATCGGTGGCCGGCGCCTGGTGCGGGATCGTCCCGGGAGTGGGCATGGCTGTCGTCTCCCTTCTTGTCCGGCGGTGGGGTCAGCCGCGCAGGCGACGGACGGGGAGGACGCAGTGGCCGGCGGTGGAGATGGTGTCCTCGTCACCCGCGAACGCCCTCAACCGCTCGTCGCCGACGGCGATTCCGGGCAGCGCCTCGGGCCAGGAGCGGGTGGCGAACATGAACTGGACGGTGCCGCGCTTCTCGGCCGCGACGAGCCACTCGGGCGGCACCGGGCACTGGACGGTCAGCGACGGCATGGTCAGGACGGCCTGGCCGCCCTGGACGACGAGGGCCACCGGGAGCGCGGCCCCGCGGTCCTTGTCGAGCACGCTGCCGGCCGGCATGCCCAGTTCGTCGAGCAGCGCCCGCGCCGCGGTCTCCGCCCCCTCGGGCCCCTCGGTCCCGTCACCGAGCGGGTACGCCATGAGGAACGGCACATGGCCGCTCTCGTCGGGGTGTGCGCCGCTCCACGCGATGACGACGAGCGAGCCCAACAGGACAGCCCTGGACGGCTCTACGGCACTGGTGGCTGAAGTCATGCCGGGACTCTAGGACATTCCGGACGCCGCGCTCCGCAGCCATCACCCATCCGGATGAAACGCCCGTCACTGCCCTTCACAGCCTTCGCGCCCCTTCCGCGCCCGGACGCGACAGAGCGGCTCCGTGATCCCCAACTCCACGGAGCCGCCCACCATGCACTACGCGTCCGGCGCGAACCAGCGCTGGTTCAGTCGGAGTTGAGGCACGGGTTCCCGAACGCCGGGTTCAGCGCACCGATCACGGACACCGTGTTGCCGCAGACGTTGACCGGGACGTGCACGGGAATCTGCACCACGTTGCCGGAAACGACACCGGGCGAGTGCGCGGCCGCACCCTGTGCACCCGCGTCGGCGAAGGCGGCACCGGAAGCGGCACCCGTGACAAGACCCGCGGCGGCAAGGGCCAGAGCGGTCTTCTTGGCTGTGTTCATGGTGAAACCTTCCGTTCGTGATTGCCTCAGCGTAGGCAAACGCCCAAGAGGCGCCGGAAGCGAACACGCCGGGTTTATTGTCTTTCCCTCGTACAGCGCATGAACGGGCCGATTGTCCGATCAATTCACTGTCGAGAAGGACGAGTTCACCATAGGGCGATCAGCATGTGGTGATCACCACGGGCGATCAGCCGACCGGAAGGCCGCCGAGGAGCCGGTCCGGACTGGTCGTCCCGTTGGTCTTCCTGATGCTCTTGGCGGTGCCGACCACGGTGTGGCGCAGCGAGTCGTCCGCCTCGGGGGCGAACAGGTTGGTGTGGATGGGCTGCGCGTCGGCCAGGTTCGCGTCGGCGACGTTCCGGGCGATGGTGTCGAGGCCGCCATTGAGGCTCATGGGCGTGAGGTCACCGGCCTTGACGGCCGGCGCCGCCGGTGGCGTGATGTTGCCGGCCGCGAAGGCCGGCGCCGCCGCGCCCACGACCGCGAGGGAGCCGGCGAGTGCCGCAGCAACCTTCATCGACTTCATCATCATTCCTTCCGCGGCGAGTTCGATCGCCGAATGTGCTGCACGCACCGCACACCGCTGGCACCGTGCGTGTCCCTGAAAGCATTGCGCTGCTTCGCCTTGGGTAACGACTCCCGGACGGTTGGGAAACCCTTCGGGCACCGATTCATGGACTGCCGCCCAATTGCGGAAACCCGCAGATACTCGGATGGGATTTCATTAATTGCGGTGCGCAGAAAGGGAGTTGGGGATCGCTGTCGGCGGCTTCCGGACAGCCGAGAGCGCCGGTCCCGGTGTCGGGCCGGCGCTCTCGGCGGGGATACGGCTCAGGTGCCGGGCAGGGGCACCGGCAGCTGGGGCAGGGGCAGGCCCGGCAGGGCGGGCAGCGGCAGGCCGCCGCCGAGCAGGGCGGCCAGGATGACTCCGATGAGGCCGGTGAGCACCGCGGTCGCCGCGGCCAGGATGGCCACGACATCGCCCTTGGTGACGGCGGCGACGAGGTCGGCGATGGCCTTCTTGGCCGCCGCGATGGCGTCGTCCTTGATGTCCGTCGGGGCCCCCGACTTCTGCGGTCCGCCGACCGGCAGACCGGGGGCTGTCGGGGCCGCCGGGGCCTCCGACTTGACCGCGTCGAGGGCGGCCGTCGCCTTGGCGGCCAGCGCCGTGGCGTCGGCCGGGGACGCCCCGCCGAGCACGCCGTTCAGCAGGTCGGTCACCGTCGAGAGCAGCGGCCCGAGGGGGCCCAGCTGCTTGATCTGTGCGAGCAGGGCGTCGGAACCCGGTACCGGTACGTCGGCACGGACCGATCGCGGCAGCTGGAAGTCGGCGGCCATCGCCGTTTCAGCGGATCCGATGACGATCGCGGTCGAAAGGGCCACAGCGACCAGTCGCCGCGGTGTGCGTACACGCATGAAACGGTTCTCCTTCGGTGAGGCGTGTGAATTCTTCTCACCGTCCTCGGGCCCCGGAACCCCCGCAACCGCATGGTCGTCCTGTCTGACCGTCAGATCTTCACCGCACCGCGTCTAGCTGGTACAACTCCGCACCCGGAGCCCCTTGGTGACCTACCGCCATCCGGGGCAGCACGAAGCCCCGGCAGGCTCCTGGAAAGAGGGAGCGGCCGGGGCCTTGGCGGGGACTACTTGTTGATGCAGGTGTTGCCGAACGCCGGGTTCAGCGCGCCGATCACGGTCACCGTGTTGCCGCAGACGTTGACCGGGACGTGCACGGGGACCTGCGCCGCGTTGCCGGAAACGACACCGGGGGAGTGGGTGGCCGCACCCTGTGCACCCGCGTCGGCGGAGGCGACGCCGGCCCCACCGGCGATGGCTGCGGCGGCAGCGGTGGACAGGACCAGGGCCTTCGCGGTACGCGACATGGAGAAGCACTCCTAGATTGAGAAATTCATTGGCCGGGTGTGGTCGACCGGGTGTGGTCACTCGACCTACACCCCAACGCCACCCCGGGCGCACGGTTTTGCCCCTAACGGGTGAACCCGGGTTTCGGGGGCCGCGAAATCGGCCAAAGGGCGGGTCCGGACCGTGAACGCCGGCCGCGTCCACGGTCCGAGGGCGTCACTCCTGCGGATTACTTGTTGACGCAGGTGTTGCCGAACGCGGGGTTCAGCGCGCCGATCACGGACACCGTATTGCCGCAGACGTTGACCGGGACGTGCACGGGGACCTGCGCCATGTTGCCCGACACCACGCCCGGCGAGTCCTCGGCAACGCCCTCGGCGCTTGCCCCGCCGCCGTGCCCCGTGGCCGCCGCCATACCGGCTCCGAGCAGCACGATCGCGGTGCCGACGCCCGTCGACACGGCGGACTTGGCCATTCGATTCATCGCTTTTTCCTTTCGGGTGGAGATGAGGCCACCGATACAACGACAGGGCCGTCAACTGGATACGCGCGATCCCCCGAAGGAGACACTCCGGCGTACGCCTTTATGACGGAACCAGGTTGTAAATACGGTTACAGTGCTCCCCGCCGCCCCGGGCAGATCAAAGCACGGGGAACTTCGGCAGCCGGAGGTCCGGTTATGCGTAATTCACATGGCGGGACGCCGTGAGGCGAGCCCCGCAGCATCATTTGTTCAGCTTTCATTTCGAGCGCAAGACCGGAGTGACCGCGCATGCCGACGAGAGCGAACTCCCCGGGCGGGCCCGGTGGGCCGGTGCCCGCGGGGGGCCTGAGTGTGCTGCACGTGGTTCAGCCCGTCGAGGGGGGCGTGGCCCGAGTCGTCACGGACCTGGTGCGGGACCAGGTGCGCAGCGGATTCCGGGTCGCCGTGGCATGCCCCGAGGCCGGCCCGTTGAGCACCGAACTGGCGCGCCTGGGGGCCCGGGTGCACCCCTGGCGGGCCACCCGCTCGCCCGGCCCCTCGCTGCTCGGCGAGACGCTGCGGGCGGCCCGCCTGATCCGGCGCGTACGCCCCGATGTCGTCCACGCGCACAGCGCGAAGGCCGGTGTTGCCGCGCGGCTCGCGGTGCGCGGCAGGGTGCCCACCGTCTTCCAGCCGCACGCCTGGTCGTTCGAGGCGGTCGGCGGGATCACCGCCCGTCTTTCCCGGGGTTGGGAGCGCGCCGCCGTGCGCTGGACCTCGCGTGTCGTGTGCGTCAGCGAGGGCGAGCGGGCCAATGGTCTGCGGGCCGGCGTCCTCGCACCCTGCTCGGTCGTCCCCAACGGCGTCGACCTCGACCATTACCGCGCGCCCGACGAAACGCCGTCCGCGGGCGGCGCACCGCTGGTCGTCTGTGTCGGGCGGCTGTGCCGGCAGAAGGGCCAGGACGTGCTGCTCCGCGCCTGGCAGGTCGTACGCGAGGCGGTGCCCGGCGCGCATCTCGTGCTGGTCGGTGACGGTCCGGGCCTCGCGGCGCTGCGCGCGTGCGCGCCCCGCTCGGTGTCCTTCGTCGGGTCGGTGTCCGACACCGCCGCCTGGTACCGGGCGGCCGATCTGGTCGTGCTGCCCTCGCGCTGGGAGGGGATGGCGCTCGCCCCGCTGGAGGCGATGGCCTGCGGCCGGCCGGTGGTGGTCACCGATGTCGGGGGCTCGGCCGAGAGCCTCGCGCCGGGACACGCCCCCCTCTGTCTCGTACCGCCGGACGAACCGGCCGAGTTGGCGCGCGCGATCACGCATCTGCTGACCAACCCGGCGCTGCGCACCGTCCTCGCCCGCCAGGGGCACGAGCACGTATCCACCACCCACGACGTGCGGCAGACGGCCCGAAGCATCGCGGAGGTGTACCGCGACGTGGCCGCCCTGCAGCGCTCCGAGCACAGGGAACGCATCAGCCAGTGACCGCGGAAAGCATCGTCCCGTCCGCCGGGGGGCCGCCCCACGGCACCGGGATGTCATCGGGAACCGTTTCGGTGGTCACGCCCCGCGAGGCGCCGGACCACTTCGCCCTGCCGGCCGGGCGGCCGCGCGCGGGACGGGCGTTCGTGTCCGCGCTGCTCGCGGTGGACGGCGCGGCCGGGCTGCTCGGCATGCTCGTGCTGCCGTACTCCGGGCTGCCGCCCGGGCCCGCCGCGCTGCTCGTCGCCGCGGCGCTCGTGCTCAACGCCCAGGCCGGGCTCTACCGGCCGACGATGGCGCGGGGTGTGCTCGCCGACGTGCCCGCGCTGTTCTTCCGCTCCCTGATCGGCTGGTGCCTGCTTTCGACCGTGCTCGCCCACCGGAGCGGGCTGCTCCACGAGCCCTCCGCCGCGCCGCTCGCGGTGTCCGCGGTCGCGGCGGGGTGCGCCGTCCAGACGCTGGCGAGCTGCGCCGGGCGCGGCGCCGCGCTGTGGCTGCGGCGCCGGCAGGCCGTCCGCAGGCCCCGGCCCACCCTGGTGGTGGGCCCGGCGGCCAGCGCGGTCCGTGTCACGGCCGCGCTGGTGCGCCGGTCGAGCGGGGGCATCCGGCCGGTCGGGATGGTCGTGCCGCCGTCCGAGAGTGCCGTCGAGGCGGGGCCCGTGCCGGTCCTTCGCAGCCTGGAGGACGTCCAGCGCGCCGTCATCCAGAACGGGGTGCAGGACTGCCTGTTCACCCACGAGTCGCCAACCTCCGTAACCCCAGAGCTGCTTGAGGCCCTGGGCTGCACCCTGTGGCAGCTGGACACGCGCGCACCCGGCCATGTCGTACCCCGCCAGCAGTCGGACGAGGTGGCCGCCTTCCCCTGCCGCCCGCTGACCAGCGCCCCCGCCACCGCGCCGGGCCTGTTCTTCAAGCGGCTCCTCGACCTGGCCGTCACCGTGCCCGCGCTGATCGCCGCGGCCCCCGTCCTCGCGGTGTGCGCGCTGGTCCTGCGCCGCAGCGACGGGCCCGGCGTGCTGTTCCGGCAGGAGCGGATCGGCCTTGGCGGACGGGCGTTCACGCTTCTCAAGTTCCGTACGCTGCGCCCCGACACCGCGCACGAGGCCGCCACCCGCTGGACCATCGCCGACGACCAGCGCATGAGCCGGGCCGGGAACTTCATGCGGCGTACGTCCCTGGACGAGCTGCCCCAGCTGTGGAACGTGATCCGCGGCGACATAAGCCTCGTCGGCCCCCGGCCCGAACGCCCTTATTTCGTGGCCAAGTTCAGCCAGGCGCACCCCGGATACTCGGCCCGGCACCGGATGCCCGTCGGGCTCACCGGGCTCGCCCAGGTGCAGGGGCTGCGCGGCGACACCTCGATCGAGGACCGGGCCCGCTACGACAACTACTACATCGACCACTGGTCGCTGTGGCAGGACCTGTGCATCCTGCTGCGCACCGCGGTCTGCCTCGTCCGCCCCACGGGGAGCTGATCGTGCACGCCCTCGCGGCCGCGCCGCCGATGTCCGTCCCGGCCCCGCTGCGCCGGGCCCTGCACCTGCTGCCGCTGCTCGCCGTGATCGCCCTGCTCGCCACTCCCCCGCTGGGCGCCGAGGGCTCGGCGACCGCCGCCGACGCGGCCTGCGGGGTCCTCGTGGTGTGGGCGCTGGTCCGGGTCCTGCGCGAGGGCGTCCGGCCGCTGACCCGTACGGCCGCTCTCGTCATGGGGCTTCCCGTGACCGGGATCTGCGTGGCCGCGATGGGGGCGGCCGGTCCCGGCACGGCCGTCGCCGGGCTCGGCCGCTATCTCCAGATCTTCGTGCTGGTGCCGATCGCCGTGCTGCTCCTGCTGCGCGACCGCGAGGACTTCCGCCTCGCCGCGGCGGCCGTGGTGGCGCTCGCCCTGTTCGAGGGCGGCGTCGGCGTCGTGCAGTACCTGACGTCCACCGGCGCCTCCTACATGAACGAGGACATCCGGGCGGTCGGCACCTTCGGCGCCTCCGACATCATGGGCATGGCCACCGTGGTGTCCTGCGGGCTGCTCTGCTCGGTCGGCCTCGCCCTCGACCCTTCCCCAAGCTCTCAACTGCGTTCGAGCAGGGGAGACCCCACCCCCGGCGTGAGCCGCGCCCGCCGCCGGGCCGCGCTCGCCTGCGCGGCCCTCCTGCTGCTTCCGCTCGCCGTGTCGTTCAGCCGGGGCGCCTGGATCGCGACGGCCGTCGCGGCCACGGCCCTGCTGCTGCTCTCCGGGCTGCGCCGCGCCCTCGCCGTCCTCGCGGTGATCGCGGCGGCCACCGTCGTCCTGGTCGGCGCGAGCGGGTCCGGCACGCAAATGCTCCAGGACCGGCTCGCCAGCATCACCCAGGTCGAGAGCGCCCCCGACCAGTCCGTGACCGACCGCTACACCATGTGGGCGGCGGCAGACCTGATGTGGCGCCAGTCCCCGCTCACCGGCGTCGGCCTGAAGGGCTTCCCGGACCACCGCGACGCGAACTCCTCGCTCGCCCTGTCCTCCGGCAGCGACACCTCGGGCGCCGGCGCCGCCTTCAAGCGCCAGCCCCTGCTCTCCCCGCACAACATGTACCTCCTCGTCCTGAGCGAGCAGGGCCTGCTCGGCGCGCTCCCCCTCGTCGGCGGCTGGGCCGCCCTCCTGATCGCAGGCGTACGCAGGCTGCGTCTCGCGCGCAGACGAGGCGCCCCGATGGACTGCGCATTGATCGCCAACGGCCTCCTGATCTGGCTGCTCGTCGACTTCTTCTACGGTGACATCGGCGGCCCCTCGACCGCGGTGACCGCGCTCGTCCTCGGCCTCGCCGCCTGGTGGGCACTGGCCGCGCACAGGGCGGCACGCCCGTGACGAAGATCGTTCCCCCGCTCGCCCCCACGGCCGGCCCTGAATTCGGCTCATCCGGGCGGCTGTTGGCGCGGGCCGCGTTCCTCACCGCCGGGTTCACGGTCGCCGGAGCGCTCCTCGGCCTGCTGCGCGACCAGGCCTTCGCGCACTTCTTCGGCGCCGACACCGACACCGACGCCTTCCTCGTCGCCTGGACGGTCCCCGAGGTCGCGGCGACGCTGCTGATCGAGGACGGCCTGGCCTTCGTCCTCGTACCCGCGTTCAGTCTCGCCCTGGTCAAACGCGCCCGGCACACCGGCCCCGATCCGGTACGCGCCCTGGTGGCGGCCACCCTGCCCCGGCTCATGCTCGCGCTGGCCGGGGGCGGCGCGGTACTGATCGCCGCCGCCCCCGCCGCGGTGGCGGTGCTCGCGCCCGGACTGCCCCGCGCGGACCTGGCCGTCGACTGCACCCGGCTGACCGCGACCTGCGTGTTCACCTTCGGGCTCACCGGATACTGCAGCGCCGCCCTGCGCGGGCACGGCCGCTTCCTGGCACCCGCGTCCATCTACGTGGCGTACAACGTGGGCATCATCGCCCTGCTCCTGCTGCTCGGCAGGGCGTGGGGGGTGCGGGCCGCGGCGGCCGGGGTCGCGCTCGGCGGCGTCCTCATGATCTTCGTCCAGCTGCCCGCGCTGTGGCGCAGCTGGCGGGACCGGGAGCCCGCCGTCTGTCTGCCCGCCGCGCGGCGGGCCGACCGGGGCACGGCGCAGGCGCTGCGGCTCGCCCTGATCGCCCCGGTGGTGGTGTTCGCGCTCAGCCGCCAGACGCAGGTCCTCATCGAGCGGTTCCTGGCCGCGCCGCTGCCCGCCGGGGCCATCTCGCATCTGAACTACGCCCAGAAGGTGGCGCAGATGCCGATGGTGCTCTCGCTGATGCTGTGCACGGTCACCTTCCCCGTGATCGCGCGGGCCCTTGCCGCGGGCGACACCGAGCGGGCCCGGCGCCGGGTGGAGAGCGACCTGATCGTGGCGGGCACCATCGTGCTGGTCGGCGCCTCGGTGGTGGTGGCGTGCGCCCCGCAGATCATCCACGTCCTGTTCCAGCGCGGCGCGTTCACCGTCCACGACACCGCGGCGACCGCCGACGTGATGCGCATGTACGCGCTCGGGCTGCTCGGCCAGACCCTCGTCGGGGTGCTCGCCCGCTCCTACTTCTCCGAGGCCCGGCCCCTGTGGTTCCCGGCCTGCGCCATGCTCGCCGGGCTCGCCGCGACCGCCGTGGCCGGGGCCCTCGCCGTGCCGGTGTGGGGCGCTCCCGGCATCGCCGCCGCCAACGCGCTCGGCATCACACTGACCGCGCTCCTGCTCCTGTGGGGCAGCGGGAGGCGCCGCACGGCGCTGTCCGTGCGCTGGGTGGGCGGGCAGCTCGCCCGGCTCCTGGTGGCCGCGGCCGGCGCGACCGCCGTCTGCTGGTGGGGGGCGCACGAAACCTCAAACCCCGTACTCGCAATGTCAGTTGGAGCCACTTCGGCCGTCGTCGCATTCGCCGTCGTGGCCCGTCTGCTGCGGGTCCGGGAGTTCTGTCTCCTGTTCCGTCCCGTCACACGAAAGCTCTGGCATGCCCGTTGACACGGCAGTCGGCGACCCGTGGGGTCCACTGACTGGTTCGCGACCCCGCCCCGCCGCACCGCTGTGGGTGGCCATGTACCACTCGGTGACCCACACCACGGACGACCCGTACCGCATCACCGTCTCCCCGCGCCGATTCGAGCGACAACTGCGCTGGCTGCGAAGACGTGGCCTCAAGGGGGTGAGCATGGCCGAACTCATCCGGGCCCGCACGGCCGGCACCGTGCAGGGCCTGGTCGGCCTCACCTTCGACGACGGGTACGCCGACTTCACGGCCGAGGCCCTCGCGCTGCTGCGCCGCTACGAGTGCACGGCGACGGTGTTCGTCCTGCCGGGACTGCTCGGCTCCACCAACGAGTGGGACCCGCTGGGCCCGCGCAAGCCGCTCCTCGACGAGCGCGGCATCCAGCAGGCCGCCACCTGGGGCATGGAGGTCGCATCCCACGGCCTGCGCCACCTCGACCTGACCCACGCCGACGAGGACACCCTGCGCCGCGAGGTGCACGAGAGCAGGCAGCTCCTCCTCGACCTCGTCGGGCACGACGTGGCCGGCTTCTGCTACCCGTACGGCGCCGTCGACCTGCGCGCCGTCGACGCGGTCCGCGCGGCCGGCTACCAGTACGCCTGCGCCATCGACCCGGGCCCGCTGACCGGCCGCTACGCCCTGCCGCGCGTCCACGTCGGCGAACGCGACACCGCCTGGCGGCTGCACCTCAAGCGCGCCCTGCACCGCTGGCGCCGGCACGAGCCGGCCGACCTCCCGGAGGGCCCGTGAAGGTCCTGCACATCATCACCGGCCTCGGCATCGGCGGCGCCGAGCAGCAACTCCGGCTGCTGCTGCGGCAGTTGCCCTACCAGGGCGACGTGGTCACGCTCACCAACCCCGGCGCCGTGGCCCGCGCCATCGTCCGCGAGGGCGGCCGGGTCCGGAACCTGGACATGGCGGGCAACCGCGACCTCACGGCGGTCCCCCGTCTGACCAGGCTCATCCGGCGCGGCCACTACGACCTCGTCCACACCCATCTGTACCGGGCCTGCCTGTACGGCCGCATCGCGGCGAGGCTCGCCGGGGTGCGCACCATCGTCGCCACCGAGCACTCCCTGGGCGAGGCCCGCATCGAGGGCCGCCGGCTCGGCCCCGCCGTACGCGGCTTCTATCTGGCGAGCGAACGGCTCGGCACCACGACCGTCGCGGTGTCCCCCACCATCGCCCGGCGCCTGGCCCGCTGGGGCGTGCCCGAGAGCCGCATCCAGATGGTCCCGAACGGCATCGACGCCGCCCAGTTCGCCTTCAACAGCCGCGCCCGCACCTCCGTACGCCGCCAACTCGGGCTCCCCCCGACGGCATTCGTGATCGGCGCGGTCGGCAGGCTGGCCGCGGGCAAGCGGTTCCACGTCCTCATCGACGCGCTCGCCGCACTCCCCGACGCCTGGCTGGTGCTCGCGGGCGGCGGCGCACAGGAACAGCCGCTGCGGGCCCGCGCCGAACGGCTCGGCGTAGCCACCCGGGTGGTCTTCGCGGGCGAGTGCGTCCAGGACGGCACGACCCCGGCGGGCCACCGCCCCAGCCTGGCCGAACTCCTCTCCGCGGTGGACTGCCTGGCCTCCCCCTCCAGCGAGGAGGCCTTCGGCCTGGCCGTCGTGGAGGGCCTGGCGGCGGGACTGCCGGTCGCCTACGTGACCTGCCCGGCGATCGACGACCTGCCCGACGGATCCGCACCCGGCGCGCTGCGCACCGGCCGCACGGCCGCCGCGTTCACCGACGTACTGGACACGTTCCAGCGCTCGGACCGCTCCCGGCTGCCCGTCCCCGACGCGGTGCGCCGCTACTGCGTGACCGAGACCTCGGCCCAGCTGATCCAGGTGTACGAGGCGGCCGCGGCCCGAGCGCCGCGGCCGCACCCGGCGTACGACCGGGTCGGCGTCCGCGTGCCCGGCCCGGCACACGTCTCGACGAACAACTCGACGCACGTCTCGACCAACAACTCGGAGAAAGAAGAGTCCAGATGAGCAGATTCTCCGGCCTGCGGCAGCGTCACAGCGTCCGCCGCCCGCTGCGTTCCCGGGCGCTGCCGCGCTGGTGGCCGCTGCCCGTGTGCGCGCTGCTCGGCGCGACGGCGGGCGGCGTGTACGGCGTGGTGAAGACCCCGGAGTACACCGCGACCAGCTATGTCGTGGTCACCCCCGCCGAGAAGGCCGACCCGTCGGTCGCGCTCGGCTTCGCCCAGGCGTACGGCCGGGTCGCGACCGAGGTCGCGGTCATCGGGGACGCCCAGGTGTGGGCGGGGGTGAGCGCGAACACCCTGCGGGGCAGCGTGCGGACGGCGACCTCCCCCGACGCGCCGATGATCGCGATCACGGCCACCTCGGCCCGGGCCGGGGACGCCGCGGGCATGGCCAACGCGGTGGCCCGGGCCCTCACCGTGAACGGCGCCCACACCCAGGCCGCCACCGGGGTGAAGGTGGTGCAGTTCTCGCGCGCGGCCAAGCCCCTGGCCCCCTCGTCCCCGTCGGCCGCGCTGACCACGCTGGTGGGCGGCTGCGCGGGCGGCCTCCTCGGCGGCCTCACCCTCCTGGCCCGGCCGCGCCGGCGCCCGGAGTCCGAGCCCGAGCTCTCCGCCGCGGTACCGGCCCCGGCCGGCGCCGCCTCCGTGCCGCAGGAGGTCGGCTGATGTCACGGCTCCGCGTGGAGGTGTGCACGGACGACCTGGCCTTCGCGGACCTGGCCCCTCACTGGCACCGCCTGCACAGGAGTTGCCGCACGGCGACCCCGTTCCAGAGCCACGCGTGGCTGCACTCGTGGTGGCTCTCGTACGGGGTGCGGGGACGGCTCCGGGTCCATCTCGCCTACAGGGACGGGGAGTTGGTCGGCGCCGCTCCGCTGATGCGGGTGCTGCGCCCGCTTCCGGCGCTCGTCCCGCTGGGCGGCACCATCTCCGACTTCACGGACGTACTCCTGGACGACACCTGTGCCGAGGAGGCGGCGGACGCCCTCACCGGGGCGCTGATGGCCTCGGCGCGCGGCGCCCTGATCGACCTGGGCGAGGTGCGCCCGGGAGGAGGCGCCGAGCGGATTCACGCCAACTGGCCTTCCACGAGGCGCCGGTTGAGCGACTCGCGCTGTCTGGAACTGCCCGCGGAGGGCATGGACGCACTCCTCTCACGGCTCCCGTCGAACCGGGCCCAGCGCGCCCGCGCCAAGCTCCGCAAGATCGACGCGCTGGGCATCGAGCAGCGCGACGTGCCGCCCGAGGAGGTGCCCGGAGCGCTGCGTACGCTGCTCGAACTGCACGGGCTCCAGTGGCAGGGCCGCGGGGTGACGCGCGAGCACATGCGGCCCCGGTTCGAGGAGCATCTGGCGCGCGCGGTGGGCGAGATGACCCGGCAGGGCGACGCGGTGGTCACCGAGTTCCGCCTGGACGGCGAGGTGGTCGCGGCCGATCTGACCCTGCTCTCCCCGGCGCTCGCGGGCGGCTACCTGTACGGGGCGCACCCCGGCCTGCGCGGCCGCAAGGTGGACGTGGCCACGATGCTGCTGCGGGCCTGCGCCCAGCGCATCGACGGCAGCGGCCGGGCCGCGCTGAGCATGCTGCGCGGCAACGAGCCGTACAAACAGCACTGGCGGCCCGAGGTCCGGGTCAACCAGCGCTTCCTGCTGGCCCGGCGGCGCACCCTGCCACTGCTGTGGGCCAGCACGCTGCACGCGGGCCTGCGACGCCGGGCGGGCGGCGCGCTGCGGGCGCTGCGGCAGTGGCGGGACGGCAGGCCCCGCCCCGCCACGGAGCCCTCAGGACCGGCGTGAGTACCAGTCGAGGCGGAGGCAGAGCTTGCCTCCGATCCAGTACTCGACCCAGGGGTTGAGATCGAGCGGCGAGCAGTTGGCGGGCGGCTTCGGCGAGAGGGGCGCGGTGGGCGTGGGGCTGGGCACCGTCGAGGGCTGGGGGGTCGCCGGGGCCGTGGGGGCCGCCGGAGTGACCGGGGTCGCGGGCACCGTCGGCTGCGGGGTGGGGTCCTTGCGGCCGAACAGGAGCGAGCGGTAGACCTCCGCGGCGAGAGGGTTGTCGGTGCACTCCCACACCCCGTGCGGGCAGTAGTCGGTGATGGTGTTGTAGACCGGCTGGTGCGCGTCCATCCAGGCCAGCATGCGGCGCATGTATTCGGGATTGTCGCCGTTGCGGAAGAGCCCCCATTCCGGATAGGAAATGGGCTTCTTGTGCGCGGCGGCGAAGTCCACGTGCTGCTGGAGTCCGAACGGCTCTTTGACCTGCTCGTCGAATTTCTGGCCCGGGGGCTGGTCGTAGGAGTCCATTCCGATGATGTCGACGAGATCGTCACCCGGATAGCAATCGGTCCACGGCACCGCGTCACGGCCCCGGCTCGGCGCGAAATCGAAGCGGAATTTCTGCCCCGGTACGGAACGCATCGCGGTGACCGCGTTCTTCCAGTATTTCTTCCAGGCGGCCGGATCGGGCCCGCAACGATGGGTGTACGTGGTGCCGTTCATCTCCCAGCCGAGCACGATGACCGTGTCCGGGATCTTGAGCTCGACCAGCCGCTCGGCCAGCTTCTTGAAGTGCTCGTCGTAGTCCCCGTTGGCGCCGTGCGCGAGCAGCTGGCGCACGCGGGCGTCGGGCAGGCCGATCTCGTTGAGGGCCTGCATCGGGACGTTGAGGACGAGGGTGCGGTCGGCGCGCTCGCGGCGCCAGGTGGCCCAGTCGTCGAGAAACCCCGCCTTCCCCTCGATGTCGGACCAGTTGTTCCCGGGCAGATAGGTGTGCCCGACCCGGATGTCGGCACCGCCGAGCCATTTCTCCAGGGCCGCGATGCGTTTCACACCGAGGGCGCCGGAATCCAGAAAGGCGCCGAAATGCGCGACGGAGGGGTGGGCGGGGGGAGGGTCGTTGCCCGCCCCGGGTTGGTGGACCCTGGGTTGCGGGGCATCGGCACCGGGCGCCAGTGCCAGAGTGCAGAGGGCACCCGCCGCCAGAACGCTCGTGGTGAAGGTGGCCGCTCGATGACGTCGCTGACGCATGTGCGCTCCCTTGGTTCTGAAGACCTCCCCGGATTCCCGGTTGGAAAATATTCTTATTGCGCCGATAGGGAAGATAAGCAGCCCACGCCGTAAGCCCCCCGAACGGGGGTACGGGGAAATGGGCGCATTCTGAGGCCCCCTCACAAACCTGCCGGGCGAGGGCCGGTACGCCGAAGGGCCCGGCCCCCGAGGAGGAGCCGAGCCCTTCGACGTACGGACACGTATGTCCAACTTGCACTATGCGTAAGGGAGTTGCGTCGGCATCGAACCCGGCCCCACCCCGAGCCCTCGGCCGTCACTTGCCGCGGGTGGGGGTCCTGGCTGACACCGTCAAGCGTGGGCCATCGCCCTGCCGCGCCGGTAGAGAACGCCCCCGCCGAGCATGAGGGCGGCGGCCCCGCCCGCGGCGGCGAGAAGCGCCGACTCCGCCCCGGTCGCGGCGAGCTGCGGGATGTGCGCCGCGGCCGGGGGAGCGAAGACCCGGGGTGCGGTGTGCCGCGCGGGCGGGACGTGGTGCATGGGCGGGACGTGGTGCATGGGCGGCGTGTGATGCACAGGCGGTGCCTCGTGAACCGGAGGTACGTGATGGACGGGGGGCGTGTGGTGAACCGGAGGTGCGATGCGCACGGGCGGGGCCTCGTGAACCGGGGGCTCCTGATGCTTGGGCGGGCAGTGATGGCGCCGCGGTTCTTCGTGTGAGGCCGGCGGGGCGGGAGGCGCGTGGTGCACGGGCAGCGTCTTGTGGGCCGGAGGCACCTGGCGCGCGGGCGGCGCGTGGCGGGCCGGGGGTGCCTGGTGCACGGGCGGCGCGTGATGCACCGGAGGTGCCTGGTGCACAGGCGGGGCGTGATGCACCGGAGGTGTCTGGTGCACGGGCGGGGCCTGGTGGACCGGAGGCACCTGGCGTGCAGGCGGCGCGTGATGCACCGGCGGGGCATGGTGTGCCGGGGGTGCATGGTGAACCGGCGGCTTGTGATGGGTCGGCGGGGCGTGATGCGCAGGCGGGACCTGGTGGACCGGAGGTGCGTGGTGTACAGGCGGCGCATGGTGGACCGGAGGTGCCTGGCGCGCGGGCGGCGCGTGATGCACCGGCGGGGCGTGGTGTGGCTCGGGTCCGTGCGGGGCCGCGCCCGGGCCGGCCCCGCAGTGGTTACCCATCGTCGGGTTGAGCAGCCCCACGACATCCGCCGTGATCCCGCACACCTGCACCGGCACGCCGAGCGGCGCCGCCGTGGAGTTGCCCGACAGGACACCCGGCGAGTCGCTCGTCACGGACCGCGCCTGACTGGCGGCGCCCCGGGTGCTCTCCGGCCCGTGCGTCTCCGCGGGCTCCTCCTGCTGGTCCATGGGCAGGTGCGCCTTCGCGTACTCCCTCTCGAACCAGCGCTTGAACGCGGACCCGTACACGTCCTCGGCCCCGTACCGAGCAGCGTCCTCGGCCACGCGGTAGGCCCGCTCTTCGGTGGCCTCCCCGGCCTTCGGCAAGCCGTTCGCGCAGGGGTTGCCGAAGGACGGGTTGAGCGCTGCGGCCGGGTTCGCGGTGTTCCCGCACGCCTGGACCGGGACGTCGGCCGGCGCCGAGATCGAGTTCCCCGACAGCAGGCCCGGCGAGCCCATGGTCTCGGCATCGGTGCCGGCGGCCTGGGCGTAACTTCCGCTCATCGAAAGGACGCTCGTGGCTGCCACGGCAGTGAACAGAGTCTTGCTGATGACCTGACGCAATGGGCTGTCTTCCGTGTCGCGGTGAGGTGGGGGGAAATCGACTTTGGGGCGTGCGACGGGCACGCCCCAAAATCGGAGTGAAGAGTTCTGGCGCTACATCACTTGTTGATGCAGGGGTTGCCGAACGCCGGGTTCAGGGCGCCGATCACGGACACGGTGTTGCCGCACAGGTTGACCGGCACGTGGACCGGAACCTGGAGCAGGTTGCCGGACAGGACACCCGGGCTGCCTACGGCGGCACCGTCGGCCTGCGCGTCGGCGAGCGCCGGAGCGGCGGCACCACCCGCGGCGATGGCCAGACCAGCCATGGCCGTCGCGGCCTTCATGTAGTTCACGTGGTTTTCCTTCCCTCGGTCAAAAGTCGCACAACCAGTCGTTGCTCACGGCGCGTAGCCAGAGCATTCGCCCAGGAGCTGCTGACCACCTGGTAACGATCGGTCCAGGCAAAGGAAACCGAACGGGAAGGCCCTGCCGAGTTCCTCACCCAAATGGCAGGAAGGGGTGCTTTCCCCCTTCGGCGCTTTACCCGAAAGGCATTTGGCGCCCAAAAGAACCCGGCCCGCCGCGGTCGGGAGGGGACCGCGGCGGCCCGAGCCACCGCGCAGGCGAATCGGCGCTGCTCAGCCCCTGCCGTTGCCGGACATGACCGGGATCTCGTCCAGGACGTGCGAGAGCGGCTCATCGCCCTTGGCCTGCGTCGAGTTCTCCGTGCACTGCTGGTTCTGCGGCGCGGAGAGGACCGGGACGTCCTGGAGCGCGGAGACCGGCACGACACCCGCGATGGACGCGGCGTTGGCCTTGACCGGAACACCGAGGCAGGGCTTGTTCAGAGAGCCCTGGACCAGCGACAGCTGGGGGCTCATGTCGCCGTCGGTCTTCGAGTTGCCGAAGGCCTGCTGCGCGTCGTTCCCGCTGACGGTGGTGGTGCCGCCGTGGTCGCCGACGGCCATGGCCGGGCCGGCGAGGACGGCGGAGGCGCCGACGAGCGAAACGGCTGCGGCGGACACGGCCATAACCTTCTTGAGCATGGTCTTCCTTTTTCCTGTATGGAGAGCACGCGCAGCACCGCGCTCATATCTACTGCGCCGTACTACTTCTTGGGTCAACTTCACGTCACTTGTTTGGTTCCGGAGCTTCACCCGAACGATTCCCGAGAGGCCGCGAGGAACCCGAACAAAAGGGCCAGGAAGACGACTCCCCTACAGCATCGGATCTCCATATAATCCCAACCGATAAGGGCAGTGGAGATCCGGTCCATCTCATTTTCGTACGGCTGAAGGAGTGAAGGGAAGAAACCAATCCACAGGGGTCCAGTTGGGCAGGTGGCTCTGTATGGGGAATCCACCGGAAAGGGACCACCGTGATCAAGAAGGTTATGGCCGCGTCCGCTGCCACTGCTTCGCTGGTCGGCGCCTCCGCCCTGCTGGCCGCCCCGGCCATGGCCGTCGGCGACCACGGCGGCACCACCACCGTCGGCGGCAACGAGGCGCTCCAGGCGTACGGGAACTCCTCCACGTACGGCAACATGAGCCCGCAGATGAGCCTGATCCAGGGTTCGTTCAACAAGCCCTGCATCGCCCTGCCGGCCAAGGCCAACGTCGCCTCGATCGCGGGTGTCGTGCCGGTCTCCGCGCTCCAGGACGTACCGGTCCTCTCCGCGCCGCAGAACCAGCAGTGCACGGAGAACTCGACGCAGGCCAAGGGCGACGAGCCGCTCTCGCACGTCCTGGACCAGATCCCGGTCATGTCCGGCAACGGCAAGGGCTGAGCAGCACTGAGCCCGCGTTTCCCCAGGACGTCCGGACCGCTGTCCATCCCTTCGGTGGTCCGGCAGCCCGCTTTCCACGGCCGGAGCACCGGTGAATTCCGGGTCCGGTCTTTTGTCGTTTCCGGCACCGGGCGGGCAATGCAGGAAGGCCGAACTCAAGAAGGCCAGTAGAACCCGTTGACGAGCTGGTTCCATTCCCAGTCGGGCCGGCCGGGAACCGTACGCCCTTCGGCGACCCAGGAACGCACCAGATCCGCATACGTGGGTTCGGCCGCCGCCTCGCTCTCGAATTGCCGACGGGTGATCGGGATGAAAGTCTGCCGGCGCCAGGCAGCCTGCGTCTCAGTCATGGTTCCTCACCATCGGTCGTGATGACTGCGTATTTCCGATGCCTGCGTATTACCACGGCCGAGCGGAGTTGAATTCCACAATGCCCCGTTCGGGGGAAAGAGCACAACCGAAAGAGATTCTTTCTGTTTCTCTTGACGGATCCCCGTCGGTGGAATCAGACCAACAGGACAACAGGAGCCCCGTCGACGGCCGGTCCCGGGTCACCCGGGGGCCGGCCGTTCCGTGTGCCCGGGCCCGGTGCCTCAGGCCAGCGCCTCGTCGAGGAGCACCGCCCACTGGGCCACGACCCGCTCCCGGCGGGCCGCGTCGTCGGTGAGCAGGTTGGCCAGGCCCAGGCCCCGCGCCATGTCGAGGAAGCCCTGCACCGTCTCCCGTACGCCCGGTACGGACTCGTCGGCGGCGAGGAGTTCCACCGCGATGCGGTGCGACTCGCGGCCCACCCTCGCCTCCAGCTCGGTGACCCGGGCGTGCAGCTGGGGCTCGTTGGCGGCGGCGACCCACAGGTGCAGCGCCGCCCGGAACAGCGGGCCCGTGTAGAGACCGACCAACGCGGCCACGACCTCCCGCCGGTCCGTGCGGCCCAGGGCCCGCAGGGCGGAGGACCGCTGTTCGGCGACGTACTCGACAGCAGCCGTGAACAGGTCCTCGCGGGTCGGGAAGTGGTGCTGGGCGGCGCCCCGCGAGACCCCGGCGCGCTCGGCGACCACCGACACGGTCGAGCCCGCCCAGCCGTGCTCGGCCAGACACGCCACGGCTGCTTCGAGGAGGCGCTGCCGGGTGGCCCGGCTGCGGTCCTGCTTCGGGGTCTTCGGCGGGGTCGCCCTCGGTGGGGTCGTCTCCGGTGGGGTCACAACACCCATGCTGGGTCCCGTCGTTCGAGGAAGGCCGTCACTCCCTCCCGCGCCTCGGCGGAGGCGAAGAGGGACGCCGAGCGGGCGGTCAGTTCCTTGGACCAGCGGTCGAAGGTCTCCGACACGGTAGCCGTGACCAGCGCCTTCGACGCGGCCAGGCCCTGCGGCGAGGACCGGCGCAGCCCGTCGAGGACCGGTACGAGTGCCTCGTCGACGTCGTCGGCGGCGAGCGTGACGAGTCCGGTGCGGGCCGCCTCCGCCGCGTCGAACCGCTCGCCCGTGAGGTAGTAGCGGCTCGCGGCGCGCGGGTCCATGCGGGGCAGCACCGGCATGGAGATCACGGCCGGCGCGAGGCCGAGCCGCGCCTCGGTGAACGCGTACGAGGACCCGGGCCCCGCGACCGCGATGTCGCACGCCGCGAGCAGCCCGAGGCCGCCCGCGCGCACGTGCCCGGTGACGCGCGCCACCACCGGTTTGGGGAGTTCCACGACCGTACGCATCAGGTGCACGAAGGCCGCAGGGTCCGGCGGGGCCTTCAGGTCGGCGCCCGCGCAGAACGTGCCGCCGGTGTGGGTGAGCAGCACGGCCCGTACGTCCGGGTCCCCGGCGCACCGCGCCAGCGCCTCGCCGAGCTCGGCCACCAGAGGCGCCGACAGCGCGTTGCGGTTGGCGGGCGAGTCGAGGGCGAGGGTGGTGATGCCCCGCTCGTGGTCGGCCCGTATGAGTGTCACGTCCGGTCCTTCTCTCGTCGGCGCAGCTCGCGTCGCAGGATCTTGCCGGACGCGGCGCGCGGCACGCTCTCGATGAACTCCACGCGGCGGACCTTCTTGTACGGGGCGACGCGTTCGGCGACATACGCCATCAGCTCGTCCGCGCCCAGGTCCGGCGCTCCGGGCCGGCGCACGACGAAGGCCTTGGGGACCTCGTTGCCGTCGGCGTCGTACACGCCGATCACGGCGGCGTCCGCGACCGCGGGGTGGGTGAGCAGCAGGGCTTCCAGGTCGGCGGGGGCGACCTGGAAGCCCTTGTACTTGATGAGTTCCTTGACGCGGTCGACGACGTACAGCCAGCCGTCGTCGTCGACGCGGCCGACGTCGCCGGTGTGCACCCAGCCCTCCGCGTCGATCAGGTCGGCGGTGGCTTCGGGGCGGCCGAGGTAGCCCTTCATGACCTGCGGGCCGCGGATGGCGACCTCGCCCTCCTCACCGGGCTCGGCGTCGCGGGCCGGGTCGTCCAGGCGCAGGATGCGCATCTCGGTGGACGGGAGGAGCTTGCCGACCGCGCCGGGCGGAGGGTCCGGGGTGGCCAGCGGGACCGTGTGGGTGCCGGGCGACAGCTCGGTCATGCCGTACCCCTGGCGTACCGGCGGCAGCCCCAGCCGGGCCGAACAGGCCGCCGCCAGACGGGAGTCGAGCGGGGCGGCCGCGCTCACGATGTACTCCAGGGAGGAGAGGTCGTACCGGGCGACCGCCGGGTGCTTGACCAGGGCGAGCACGATGGGCGGGGCGACGTACAGGCCCGTGATGCGGTGTTTCTCGATCGCGCCGAGGAACTGGTCGAGGTCGAAGCGCGGCAGCACGACGACGGTCGCGCCGGACCTCAGGGGCGCGTTCATGAGCGCGGTCATGCCGTAGATGTGAAAGAAGGGCAGCACGGCGAGGATGCGCTCACCGGGCACCATCGGGACCAGCGGCTGCAGTTGGGCCAGGTTGGTGGCGATGTTGCGGTGGGTGAGCATGACGCCTTTGGGGACGCCTGTGGTGCCGGACGAGTACGGCAGTACGGCGATGTCCTCGGCGGGGTCGATCGTGACGGCGGGCTCGGGGGCGTCGCCGCCGGTCAGGAGGTCGTGGAGGACCGAGCGGTGCCCTTCGGCCCGGTCGCAGACGAAGATCTCCTCGATGCATCCGACGAGTTCGGCGGCCCGGCGGGCGGTCTCCAGGAGCGGGGCCACGGTGACGATCCAGCGCGCGGAGGAGTCCGCGAGCTGCTTGGCGAACTCATCGGCGGTGCACAGCGGATGGACGGTCGTGACGGCCGCCCCGGCCCGGCTGGCCCCGTAGAACACAACGGGGTAGAGGAGGGAGTTGGGACTGTGGAGAGCGACCACGTCCCCCTTGCGCACCCCGCTCGCGGCGAGCGAAGCCGCCAGCTTCCGGTGCCAGCGGTCGAGTTGCCCGTATGTGATGGTGGTGGCGCCGCTGGGATCGGCCCCGTCGATGAGGGCGACGGCGTCGGGGTGAGTGGCAGTGGACCGAGCGAGAACGGCCTGGTGAATGGCCTCGTCGACGATGGGTACGTCGGCGTACTCGCTGCGGAAGATCCGGGGGGAGTCCATGCGGGGCCTCCAGTTGCGTCTCTGAGCAGACCTGTCGAAGTCGGGTGCGGTACGTGCTGATAGGGGCGCGGGGGCTGTGACATTGTGCGGCTCCCGCCGCGATGGGCCCGCTGTTCGAGCGAAGCCGAGCGCTCGGGGGAGCTACCGGCCACGACGGCCCGCAGCCGAATCACCCACCCCCGCGGAAGCGAGCCGCGCTCAGTACGACTTGGGCAACCCCAACGACTGGTGGGAGACATAGTTGAGGATCATCTCGCGGCTGACCGGAGCGATCCGGGCCACCCTCGCGGCCGTGATCAGCGAAGCAAGCCCGTACTCCCGCGTCAGCCCGTTCCCACCCAGGGTGTGAACAGCCTGGTCGACGGCCTTGACACACGCCTCGGCCGCCGCGTACTTGGCCATGTTCGCCGCCTCCCCCGCCCCGACATCGTCCCCCGCGTCATACAGCGCCGCGGCCTTCTGCATCATCAGGCGGGCGAGTTCGAGCTCGATGTGGGCCTGGGCCAGGGGGTGGGCGATGGCCTGGTGGCCGCCGATGGGGAGCTTCCACACCTGACGGGTCGTGGCGTAGTCGACGGCCCGCGCGAGCGCGTAACGCCCCATGCCGATCGCGAACGCGGCCGTCATGATCCGCTCGGGGTTGAGCCCGGCGAACAGCTGGAGCAGGCCCGCGTCCTCGTCGCCGACCAGAGAGTCCGCGGGCAGCCGTACGTCGTCGAGGACGAGCTCGAACTGCTTCTCCGCCGCCTGGAGTTCCATGTCGATCTGCGAGCGCCCAAAGCCCGGGGTGTCGCGCGGGACGATGAACAGGCAGGGCTTGAGGCTGCCCGTGCGGCCCTCTTTCCTGTCGGACACAGCCTCGGTGCGGCCGACGATGAGCGTGGCGTCCGCTATGTCCACACCCGAGATGAACACCTTGCGGCCGGTGAGGACCCAGCCGTCGCCGTCCCGGCGGGCGGTGGTGGTGATGCGATGCGAGTTGGACCCGGCGTCGGGCTCGGTGATGCCGAAGGCCATGGTGAGTGAGCCGTCGGCGAGGCCCGGCAGCCACTTCCGCTTCTGCGCGTCCGTACCGAAGCGCGCGATGACCGTGCCGCAGATGGCGGGCGAGACCACCATCATGAGAAGCGGACAGCCCGCCGACCCCAACTCCTCCAGAACGATGGACAGTTCGGCCATCCCGCCGCCCCCGCCGCCGTACTGCTCGGGCAGGTTCACGCCGAGGTAGCCGAGCTTGGCGGCCTCCGACCACAGGGCGGCGCGGTCGAACCCGCGTCCGTGCCGGGCGCCCAGTGCGGCGACGGCGGCGCGCAGATCCTTGTTCTCCTGGCTCTCGATGACTCCGGTCATGCTGGTTCAGCCTCCTGAGCGATCACGGGACGACGAGCGGACGGGCTACGGAACGACTGGAGGACGGCCTACGGGACGACCACGGCGAGCAGGGCGCCGACCTCGACCTGTCCGCCGGGGGCGGCGTGGAGCGCGGCGAGCGTGCCGGAGGCGGGAGCGCTGATGCGGTGCTCCATCTTCATGGCCTCCAGCCAGAGCAGCGGCTGCCCGGCCCTCACGCGACAGCCTTCCTCGACCCCGTCGGCGACCCGCACGACGACCCCCGGCATGGGAGCGAGCAGCGAGCCCGGCGCGACGAGGTCACTGGGGTCGGTGAAACGGGGGTGCGCGGTGAGGGCGTGGGACCCGGATGCCGTGTCGACGTAGACGGTGTCGCCGTCCCCGTACCGCGCGATGCTGAACTCCCGTACCACGCCGTCGATTTCGAGCCGCACGCAATCGGGCCCGGCGCCGTCGAGACGCACCTCGGGATGCCCCTCGGCTTCGAGGCCGTGGCGGGTGAGCCGGTAGCGGACCTCGTGCTCGCCGTACCGCTTGACCTGCGGCTGCGAGGGTACGTTGCGCCAGCCGCCGCCGAACCGGCCGGCCCGGGAGGCGGCGTCCGCGAGGGCGGCGGCGAGGGCGGCGTGGCGGCTGCCCGGGGCCGGGGTGGTGAGTTCGGGGAGGTTGCGGTCGTAGAAGCCGGTGTCGAGGCGGCCTTCGCTGAACTCGGGGTGCCGGAGGGAGCGCACGAGCAGGTCGCGGTTGGTGGCCGGGCCGTGGATGCGGGCGCGTTCGAGGGCGCGGGCCAGCTTGCGGGCGGCTTCGGGGCGGGTGGGGGCGTGGGCGACGACCTTGGCGAGCATGGGGTCGTAGTGGACGCCGATGGTGTCGCCTGCGGCGTAACCCGAGTCCAACCGGGCGCCTTCGAGGACCAGTTGATGGACGATGCCGGTCTGCGGGGCCCAGTCGGCGGCCGGGTCCTCGGCGTAGAGGCGGGCCTCGATGGCGTGGCCCCGAGGTGCGGGCGGGGTCGGCGGGAGGGCTTCACCCTCGGCGACACGGAGCTGAAGGGCGACCAGGTCGATGCCGAACACGGCCTCGGTGACGGGGTGTTCGACCTGGAGGCGGGTGTTCATCTCCAGGAAGTGGGCCTTCGATCCCGCGACCAGGAACTCGACGGTGCCCGCGCCCCGGTAGTCGGTGGCCTTCGCGGCCCGTACGGCGAGGGCGTGCAGCTCGTCGGTCAGCTCGGGGCCGAGGCCGGGCGCGGGGGCCTCCTCGATGACCTTCTGGTGGCGGCGCTGGAGTGAGCAGTCGCGGGTGCCGAGCACCCAGACCGTGCCGTGGGCGTCCGCGAGGACCTGTACTTCGACGTGCCGCCCGCCCTCGATGTAGGGCTCGACGAAGACGGTCCCGTCACCGAAGGCGGCCAGGGCCTCAGCTTTGGCCGACATCAACTGACCATTGATATCTGTCAGTTGACGAACAACTCTCATTCCCCGTCCGCCGCCACCCGCCGAGGCCTTGATGAGGAGCGGGAGGTCGTCCTCGGTGACGTCGGCGAGGTCGAGGGGCGGCAGACCCATGAGTTCCTTGGCGCGGGTCTTGGACGCCATGGCCTCGATGGCCTCGGGGGGCGGGCCGATCCAGGTGAGCCCGGCGCCGGTGACGGTCCGCGCGAACTCGGCGTTCTCGGACAGGAAGCCGTACCCGGGGTGCACGGCGTCGGCGCCCGCGGCGAGGGCGGCCTTCACGACGAGGTCACCGCGCAGATAGGTCTCGGCGGGCGTGGCCCCCGGCAGCCGTACGGCGCTGTCCGCCTCCCGTACGTGCAGGGCGCCCGCGTCGGCGTCCGAGAACACCGCGACCGTGGAAATGCCCAGCTCACGGCAGGTGCGGAAGACCCGGCAGGCGATCTCGCCCCGGTTGGCGACAAGTACGGACCTGATCATGTCCCTCACGCTGATGTCCCTCACATCCGGAAGATGCCGAAGCCGCCGCGGGCGCCTTCGACGGGGGCGGTGTGGATCGCCGACAGGCAGATTCCGAGGACGGTGCGGGTGTCGCGGGGGTCGATGACTCCGTCGTCGTACAGCCGCCCGGACAGGAACATCGGCAGCGACTCGGCCTCGATCTGCTGCTCCACCATGGCGCGCAGCGCGGCGTCCGCCTCGTCGTCGTACGGCTGTCCCTTGGCCTGCGCGGAGGCCCGGGCCACGATCGACAGAACACCCGCGAGCTGCTGCGGCCCCATGACGGCGGACTTGGCGCTCGGCCAGGCGAACAGGAAGCGGGGGTCGTAGGCGCGCCCGCACATGCCGTAGTGCCCGGCTCCGTAGGAGGCGCCGATGAGGACGGAAAGGTGCGGGACCTTGGAATTCGATACAGCGTTGATCATCATCGCGCCGTGCTTGATGATGCCGCCCTGCTCGTACTCCTTGCCGACCATGTAGCCGGTGGTGTTGTGGAGGAAGAGGAGGGGGATGTCGCGCTGGTTGGCTAGCTGGATGAACTGCGCGGCCTTCTGTGATTCGGCGGAGAAGAGGACGCCCTGGGCGTTGGCGAGGATCCCGACGGGGTAGCCGTGCAGCTCGGCCCACCCGGTGACGAGGCTGGGCCCGTAGAGTCCCTTGAACTCGTCGAATTCCGACCCGTCGACGATCCGGGCGATGACCTCGCGCGGGTCGAAGGGGGTCTTGAGGTCCTCGGGCACGATGCCGAGCAGCTCGTCCTCGTCGTACTTGGGCGGCTCGACGAACTTGATCGGATCCGGGTGCGCCTTGCGGTGGTTGAGGCGGGCGACGATGCGGCGGGCCTGGCGTATCGCGTCCCGCTCGTCGACGGCGAAGTGGTCGGCGAGCCCGGAGGTACGGGCGTGCATCTCGGCCCCGCCGAGCGACTCGTCGTCGCTCTCCTCGCCGGTGGCCATCTTGACGAGGGGCGGCCCCCCGAGAAACACCTTGCTCTGTTTGTTGATCATCACCGTGTGGTCCGACATGCCGGGCACGTACGCACCGCCGGCCGTGGAGTTGCCGAAGACGACGGCGATGGTGGGGATGCCGGCCGCGGACAGCCGGGTGATGTCCCGGAAGATCGCCCCGCCCGGGATGAAGATCTCCTTCTGGGAGGGGAGATCGGCGCCGCCGGACTCGACGAGGCTGATACAGGGGAGCCGGTTGGTGTACGCGATCTCGTTGGCGCGCAGGGCCTTCTTGAGCGTCCAGGGGTTGGAGGCGCCGCCGCGGACGGTGGGGTCATTGGCGGTGATCAGGCACTCGACGCCCTCGATTGTGCCGATGCCGGTGACCATCGAGGCGCCGACGGGGTAGTCGCTGCCCCATGCCGCGAGCGGCGACAGTTCGAGGAAGGGGGTGTCGGGGTCGAGCAGCAGCTCGATGCGCTCGCGGGGGAGCAGCTTGCCGCGCCTTCGGTGCCGGTCGGTGTACTTGGCCCCGCCTCCGGCGATCGCCTTGGCGTGCTCGGCGCGGAGCTCGTCGAGCTTGGCCCGCATGGCCGCGGCGGCCTGGCGGTGTTCGGGGGCGGTGGGGGTGAGGGTGGTGGGGAGGATGGGCATGGGGCCTCCTTGGGGAGTGGGGGTCATTCAGTGGGCGGGGGCGCCTGCGGCGGGTGGTGGGGGGAAGCCGGGTGGGGGGGAGCTCAGCCCAGCAGATCCACCGGCACCGCCACCTCCCGGCTCCGCAACCACTCCCCCACCCCCTTCCCCTGGGGATCGAACCGCCCCTGCGAAGCGACGCCCTCCCCCAGCAGCCCCTCCACCACGAAATTCAGCGCCCGAAGGTTCGGCAGCAGGTGACGGACGACTGTCAAATTCCCGATTTCAGGGAGCAGTTGACGAAATTCGTCAACGGTCAGCGCATGCGCCAGCCACCGCCAAGCCGCATCCGATCGCACCCACACCCCCACATTCACGTCCCCGCCCTTGTCCCCGCTCCGCGCCCCCGCCACCGCCCCCAGCGGCACCCGCCGAGTCGGCCCCGAAGGCTCGAAGGGCGGAAGGGGCGGCGACGGGACCGCCTCAAGGCGAGCGGTCACAGCAGCCGGCTCGATCAACTCCCGTATGCCATCAGGCAGTACAGCCACCTGCTCCACGGCCCCCGCATCGACATACACCGCCGAGAACACCCCGTACGGCGCCCCCTTCCCCGGCGGAGCCGTGACGTGGAAGCCGGGGTAGCTGCCGAGCGCCAGCTCGATCGCCGCGCCGCTCACCACCCGCCCCACGGCCTCCGGATCGGAATCCCGCACGACAAGCCGCAGCAGCGCACTCGCACACTCCTCGGTGGAAGCATCCGGCCGATCAGTACGAGAAAGCTCCCAACTCACCATCGCAGGGCTGGATTTGGCCCGCGCGAAGGCATCCTCGATCTGCCCCCGCACCAGATCGGCCTTCGCCTCGACATCGAGCCCGGTCAGCACGAACACGACCTCGTTGCGCCAGCCGCCGATGCGGTTGATCCCCGCCTTGAGGGTCGGCGGTGGCGCCTCGCCCCGTACGCCGGTGATGCGCACCCGGTCGGGCCCGTCCTGGCCGAGCCGTACGGTGTCGAGCCGCGCGGTGACATCGGGCCCGGCGTACCGGGCGCCGGACGTCTCGTACAGGAGCTGCGCGGTGACCGTGCCGGTGTCGACGACGCCGCCGGTGCCGGGGTGCTTGGTGATGATGCTGCTGCCGTCGGCGTGGATCTCGGCGAGGGGGAAGCCGGGCCGGATGAGGTCGCGGGTCGCGAAGTCCGTGAAGAAGGAGTAGTTCCCGCCGGTGGCCTGGGTGCCGCACTCCAGGACGTGCCCGGCGACGACCGCGCCGGCGAGCGCGTCGTACTCCTCGGGCCCCCAGCCGAACCACCACGCGGCCGGCCCGGTGACCAGGGCGGCGTCCGTGACGCGCCCGGTGACGACGACGTCCGCCCCGCCGCGCAGACACGCCGCGATGCCACCGCCACCGAGGTACGCGTTGGCCGTGAGCGCCCCGTCGGGCAGCGGAAGCGCGTCACCCTCGACGTGAGCGACTCGCGCAGGCACGCCGACACGCCCGCTCAACTCCCGTACCGCGTCGGCCAGTCCAGCGGGGTTGAGCCCGCCCGCGTTGGCGACGATGCGTACCCCGCGTTCCTGCGCGATGCCGAGGCACTCCTCCAGCTGCCGCAGGAATGTCCTGGCGTACCCGAGCCGTGGGTCGCGCAGCCGGTCGCGGCCGAGGATGAGCAGGGTGAGTTCGGCGAGGTAGTCGCCGGTGAGGACGTCGAGGGGGCCGCCGGTCAGCATCTCCCGCATCGCGTCGAAGCGGTCGCCGTAGAACCCGGAGGCGTTGCCGATCCGCAGTATTCGCCCGTTTTCGCTCACGAGGCGCCCTTGGGCGGGCGGCCGGGGCCCGCGGGGCCGGCGAAGGCCTGGGCGATGTCGAGCCAGCGGTCGGCGTCGGCGCCTTCCGCGCGTACGGCGGTGTCGGAGCGGTGCAGGCGCTGGGTGACAAGCAGGCAGAAGTCCAACGCGGGTCCGGTGACGCGCTGTTGGGCGTCGTCGGGCCCGTACGTCCACGTGCTCGCACCGTCCGGCGCGGTGAGCTCGACGCGGAACTCGTCGGTCGGCGGCGTCAGCCCTCGCACCGTAAAGGCATAGTCACGGGCGCGGATGCCGATGCGGGCGACGTGGCGGAGCCGGTCGGTGGGCTTGCGGGTGCGGCCGAGGGCGTCGAAGACGTCCTGGCCGTGGGCCCAGGTCTCCATGAGACGGCCGGTGGCCATGGAAGCGGTGGACATGGGCGGCCCGTACCAGGGGAACCGTGCTCCAACAGGTGCTTCCCGCAAGGCCTGTTGGAGCTGTACGCGGCTGTCCCGCCACCACGCGAGCAGCTCGGCGGGCGGGAGCAGGGCCCCGGCCTCGGCCCCGTCGTCCACGAAGCGGTCCGGCGCCGCGACGGCCTTCTCGACCTCCGCCGCGAAGGCGTCGGGGTCGGTGACGGCGAGCAGGGCGGCGGTGTCGGTCCAGGCGAGGTGGGCGACCTGGTGCGCGATGCTCCACCCGGGGGCGGCGGTGGGAGTGGCCCATTGGGCAGGGCTCAACTCCCCGACCAGAACGTCGAGTTCACCCCCTTCGTCACGCAGATCGTCGAGGACGGCGAGAACGGCGTCGGCAGGACCGGCCGGTTCGGACACAGTGCGCTCCCCTCCGGGACAGCGGGTGTGCCCCGGAGCATGGCAGGCGGGCCTGAAACAAGCAAGCGTGCTTGCATTTATTTCTGGCCTTGGCTTTCCCCTCCTCGCCCCTTCCCGATGTTCCCGAGGGCGCACTCAAAGGGGAGCCCCCCCCCATTCATGCGTTACCGGGCGGCACAGGAGCGGTGCGACAGACCGCCGAGGGTGAGCCAGTGGGTACTTCGCACATGGGGCAAGAGGTCACGGTGGCGGCGGTAGCGCCTCGCACAGCTTCACGGCGGAGGTCGTGCGCAGCGCGCCAAGTTCGACGTACGCTCGCCCCGATCCCGTCACCAGGGCCCGAACTCGCACCGCCTCCTCTTCAGGCACACCCGCACCCATGAGAGCGGCTCGCAACAGGTCCGCCACGTGGTCAGCCTCCGCAAGGGAGCTCTTGTACTGCTCCATGGAGATCAATGCCCTGCCCTTTCGGTGCACTCAAAGTGCCTGTACCGCACGGCGGTTGGCTCATCACCTGCACTCTGGAAGCGGCGCGCGGGCATCAGCGGCCTGAACCTCTCATCGCACTCCGAGCACCGGCTCTCGGCGGGTGGGTAGGTGCTGTACTCGTCCTTGATCTGCGCACTGGCGGACATGTTCACCGTCCTCTCACGTCTTGGTGTGGTGATCCTCCCGCTGGTCGCCAGGACGGAGGAACCTCGTACGTTTCCCACTCTGGGACGTCCCAGCAGGAGTAGAACGTCCCCGGTACGTCGATGAGTCGGGGGAAGGTCTGGCCATGTCGAATGAGCGCCTACGGGCAGTCATGGCGTCTGGAGGATGGACGCACGGGAGCTTGGCCGAGGCGGCGGGAGTCGATCCGAAATCCGTTGAACGATGGGTGAATCTCGGCCGAACACCACGGCGGGCAACGGCGCTCAAGGCCGCCGAGACGCTAGGGGAAGACGTGCACGCCCTTTGGCCGTCGCTAAGGCAGGCACGTTCCGCGCGAGCCGTCGGCCCGGAGCTCGTGGCACTGTACGGCCAGCGGGCGGACTTGCCGGTGTCCATGTACGTGGATCTACTTGCGGCGGCACGGGAGCAGATCGACGTGTTGGTGTACGCCGCCGTGTTCCTTCACGAGGCTTACCCCCGACTGAACGACTTGCTCAGAGAGCGCGCAGCCGAAGGGTGCTCAGTGCGGATTGCCCTAGGCGACGCGGCCAGTACGAACGTTCAACAGCGCGGCCAGGAAGAGAGGTTCGGCCACGGTATCGAGAGCCGTTGCCGTCTGACACTCATGCACTATCGGCCCTTGCTGGGGGTACCCGGCATTGAGCTGCGGACCCACGCAACTACGCTCTACAACAGCGTGTTCCGCGCTGACGACGAGGCGCTGGTCAACGCCCACGTATGGGGCGTGAACGCCTATGGCGCGCCCGTGTGGCATCTCCGGCGCAACGGTGGCGGGGGCATGTTCGACACCTACGCGGAGAGCCTTCGACGCCGTATGGGGGACGGCCCGACCCGTGGAAGGGTGATCACATGGCACGGACCGAGTACTACGACGACCCGAACGCACCGGAGCCCAACAGCCTGGTCGTTGCCGCCTCCGCCGTCGTCACGGATGACCAGGGCCGCATCCTGCTCCAGCGGCGCCGGGACAACGGCTTGTGGGCGCTTCCCGGTGGGGCCATGGACATGGGGGACTCGCTGCCCGGTACGGCCGTCCGGGAGGTCAGGGAAGAGACGGGTCTGGACGTGGAGATCACGGGGTTGGTCGGCACGTACACGGACCCCCGGCACGTCATCGCGTACAGCGACGGCGAGGTGCGTCGGCAGTTCGCTGTCGTCTTCACGGCGCGCGTGGTCGGCGGGGAACTCGCCCTGTCGGACGAGTCGACAGAGCTGCGTTACGTCTCGCCCGCCGACCTCGACGCGCTGCCCATGCACCACACACAGCGGCTACGGCTGACGCACTACCTGGAGCACCGGGACCGGCCCCATCTCGGCTGAACCACCGGGGTTCGATGCGCTCGAACCCGGCGGGGTCCAGGGCGCACCCCCTGGGGATCGACTCTCTCCACCCCCAGTCGCTGGGGGGACGGGCGGGCAAACGCCCCGGGGGCCAGGGCGGAGCCCCAGGGGGCCCTGCCCGACCACCCCGCACGCACAGGCATCCCCCGCCAAGGGAGCCACCCCGCGCAACCCAGAGCTAACCCGAGACCGCCCGAATCTGCGTCCGTACCGCCCCCATGCTCGCGCCGATCACCAGGGCGATGGCCAGTGCCTGGGGCCAGGACAGGGCCTGGCCCAGGATGAGGAAGCCCGCCGTCGCCGCGATCGCCGGCTCCAGGCTCATCAGGATCGCGAAGGTGGACGCGGGCAGGCGGCGCAGGGCCAGGAGTTCCAGGGTGTAGGGCAGCACCGAGGACAGGACCGCCACCGCCGCGCCCAGCGCCATGGTGGAGGGGACGAGGAGCTTTCCGCCCGCCTGCGCGATGCCTATTGGCAGGAACAGGACCGCCGCCACCGCCATGGCAAGGGCGAGCCCATCGGCCTGCGGGAAGCGACGCCCCGTACGCGCGCTGAACAGGATGTACACCGCCCAGCACGCACCCGCCCCCAGCGCGTACGCCACCCCCACCGCATCCAGGCTGCCGAAGCCTCCCCCGCCCAGGAGGACGACGCCCGCCAGGGCCAGCGCGGCCCACAGGACGTTCACCAGGCGGCGCGACGCGAACACCGACAGGGCCAGCGGGCCGAGCACCTCCAGGGTGACGGCGACCCCGAGCGGGATGCGGTCGACGGCCTGGTAGAACAGCCCGTTCATGCCGGCCATCGCCACCCCGAACGCGACCACCGTTCCCCAGTCCGCCCGCGAATGCCCCCGCAGCTTCGGCCGGCACACCAGCATCAGCACCAGCGCAGCGGCCACGAGCCGCAGCGTGACGACCCCGGCCGCCCCCGCCCTCGGCATCAGCGTCACCGCCACCGCGGCCCCGAACTGCACGGATATGCCGCCCGCCACCACCAGCGCGACCGGCCCGAACGCCGCCCGGCGCCCGCCCGGGCCCGCGCCCTTCAGCGCACCGGCAGCCTCCGGTACGGCGACGGCGGCCGCCGCGACCGGCTCCGCCGCGCCCGCGCCCTTGACCGGATTCACCGGCGCTCCTCTCCCATCGGATTCAGCATCCCGGGCGGCCGACAAGCCGCCATCGATCGATCGCTCCATCGATTCACCGATTCACCGATTCACCGATCGAGCAGTCCATCAGAATGCACTCACTCATTCAGTATCTTGGACTGCGGTCGTCCGGCGCAACCACCTTTCCGCACTAAACGGAAGGACACACTCCATCCAATGTAAGCGGCGCCGAGCCGCCCTACCCCTCACCCTCCAGCCCCTCCGCAAGGACCTCCGCCAGGTGCCTCGCCCTGCGGCCCGCCAACTGCGCCAGTTGCGTACGGCAGGAGTAGCCGTCGGCCAGGACTTCCGTGCCGGGTGGCGCGGAACGTACGGCGGGCAGCAGCTGGTCCTCCGCGCAGGCCACCGACACCTCCCAGTGGCCCCGCTCGAACCCGAAGTTCCCGGCGAGACCGCAGCACCCGCCGCTGAGCCCGCCCGTCAGGCCGGCCTTCTCGCGCAGGCGGCGTTCGGCCTCGTCGCCCAGGACCGCGTGCTGGTGGCAGTGGGTCTGGCCGGCCACGGGGCGGTCGAGGCGCGGCGGAGCCCATTCCGGTGCGCACTCCTCCAGTGCCTGCGCGAAGGTGCGTACCGACGCAGCCAGGCGGGCCGCGCGCGGGTCGGCGGGGAGCAGTTCCGGCAGGTCCATCAGCAGGGTGGCCGCGCAGCTCGGTTCGAGTACGACAACGGGACGGCGACCCGCCTCACCGAGGTACGGCTCCATCGCGTCCAGGGTGTGGCCGAGCACCACCTTCGCGCGGTCCAGCTGTCCCGTGGACACATAGGTGAGCCCACAGCAGACCCGCCCCTCCGGGACCTCCGCCTCCATCCCCGCCGCCGACAGCACCCGCAGGGCCGCGCGCCCCACCTCCGGGGAAAGGTGGTTGGTGAAGGTGTCCGGCCACAGCACGACCGCCGCGGCGGACGGCACCCGCCTCTTCCGCAGCTCGCCGACCAGCGTGCGCGGGGCCAGCGGCGGAAGCGCCCGCTCCGGTGCGATCCCCGCGAGACGCCTGGCCAGGACGGCCAGCGGACGGACCCGGGCCGCCGCGTTCAGGGGGCGGGCCAGCGGCGCGGCCGCCCGCAGCCACTCGGGGAGCCGGCCCAGCGCGTAGTGGGAGGCCGGGCGGCGGCGCCCCTCGTAGTGGTGGTGCAGGAATTCCGCCTTGTACGTCGCCATGTCCACGCCCACCGGGCAGTCGCTCCGGCAGCCCTTGCAGGACAGGCACAGGTCGAGCGCGTCCCGCACCTCCTTGGAGCGCCAGCCGTCCGTGACCACCTCCCCCGCCAGCATCTCGTGCAGCAGCCGCGCCCGGCCCCGCGTCGAGTGCTCCTCCTCACCGGTGGCCCGGAAGGACGGGCACATGACGTCACTCTTCGAACTCCCTTTGTACGTACGGCACTTGGCGACTCCCACGCACCTGCGTACCGCCGCCGCGAAGTCGCCGCCGTCGTGCGGATAGCCGAACTCCACATCCACCGGACGCTTCGGCAGCACCTCGAAGCGCAGGTTCTCGTCAAGGCGTGCGGGCCGGGCCAGGATGCCGGGGTTCAGGATTCCGTCCGGGTCCCACAGATCCTTGAACTCGCCGAACAGGCCCACCAGTTCATTCCCGTACATCTTCGGGAGCAGTTCCGCGCGGGCCTGTCCGTCGCCGTGCTCGCCGCTGAGCGAGCCGCCGTGCGCGACCACCAGGTCGGCCAGGTCCTCGGAGAACGCCCTGAAGCGCCCGATTCCGGCGGGGGTCAGCAGGTCGAAGTCGATGCGGACGTGGATGCAGCCGTCCCCGAAGTGCCCGTACGGGGTGCCGCGCAGCCCGTACGAGGAGAGGAGGGACCTGAACTCCCGGAGATATGCGCCCAGTTGGGCGGGCGGGACCGCGCAGTCCTCCCAGCCGGGCCAGGCCTCGGTGCCGTCGGGCATACGGGTCGCGGTGCCCGCCGCGTCCTCGCGGATCCGCCACAGCGCGCGCATCCCGGCCGGGTCGCTCACCACGGTCACCTCAAGGGCGTCACCCCCGCGCGCCAACTCCTGGGCGTGTGAACGCGCTTCGGCCTCCGTCGCCCCGCCCGTCTCGACGAACAGCCACGCCCCGCCGCGCGGCAGCCCGGCCTCACCCCGTACCCGTACGAGATCGGCGGCCATGCCCTCCACGGTCAGCGGGCGGTACGGAAGCAGCCCGGGCGCCGCCTCGGCGGCCGCGCTCTCGTCGGGGTAGCCGAGGACGGCGAGCGCGCGGGCGGGCGGCGTCTCCACCAGGCGTACGGTTGCCTCGGTGACCACGCCGAGCGTGCCCTCGCTGCCGCAGAACGCCCGCGCCAGATCGGCCCCCCGCTCGGGGAGCAGGGCGTCCATCGCATAGCCGGAGATGCGGCGCGGGAGGTCCTGGGGGTAGCCGGTGCGGAGCGCTGACAGATGACGGATGACGAAATCGCGTAGACCAACAGGCGCTGTCGAGTTCTGCCATCCCTGTGACAGATGGTGAACATTGCCCTGGGCGCCGACGACTGTCAGATCACGGATGTTGTCGGCCGTCGTCCCCCACCGCACCGAATGCGCCCCGCACGCGTTGTTGCCGATCATCCCGCCGAGCGTGCACCGGCTGTGCGTCGAGGGATCGGGGCCGAAGGTGAGCCCGTACGGCGCGGCCGCGTCCCGCAGGGTGTCGAGCACAACCCCCGGCTGCACCAAGGCGGTTCGGGCCGCCGCGTCCACCGAGACGAGCGAGCGCATGAAACGGGTGAAGTCGAGCACGATGCCGGTGCCGGTGGCCTGGCCCGCGATCGAGGTGCCGCCGCCGCGCGGTACCACCGGCACCCCGTACGTCCGGCAGACCGCGAGCACCGCCGCCACGTCGTCGGCGTCGCGCGGCGCGACCACGCCCAGCGGCACCCGGCGGTAGTTCGAGGCGTCCATCGTCGTCAGGGCGCGGGCGGTGACACCGAGGTCCACCCGGCCGCGCACCACCCGCGACAGCTCCCGCTCCACATCACGGGCCAAGTCGCGTTCCAGGCCGTCCGGGCCGGAGCCCTGGTCTCGTTCCTGTCCTTGTTCTTGTCCCTGCTCGCGCTTCCGTCCCGGGGCCTTCGCACCATCTGCCATGGGCCCAGGATGCCCGGCCGGGCCCCGCACGAGCCCAGTGCCACACAGGCCACGCCGTGTCCGCCCCCTGTCCGTCCCCCGTCCGTCCCCCGTCCGTCCCCTGTCCGGAAACAGACCAAGATGAGCCGAATGTGGCCGGTCAACGACCTTGCCGAGCGGGAATCTTCACCAAGAACTATCCAATTCGATCACCAACTCTCCTATAGTTGCCCCTCGTTCCCCGAGGAACAGGAACACCTCCTTCCGCACCAGCCTCCACCCCCGCTCGCCCCTCGCCCGCCATAAGCGCTGTAAGGCATTGATCGATGACGGCGTCGCCCTCCCTCACCCGCCCCTCCGCGCTGGCCCTGCTGATCACCGCGGTGGTCACCGGCGCGTTCTGCACGGTGGCGGTGGTCACGGCCACGCCCGGCACCCGTGCCGTCGTCGGCTGGAGCCTCGGCGCCGCGGCGGCCCTGCTCAGCGCCGGTGCGTACGCCATGACGCACAGCGTGCTGCGCAACCGTGTGCTGCGTTCGCGGCTCTCCGCGCTGAACGGCCAGATCAGCGCCCAGGAGGCCAACGCCGCCCGGCGCAGCGCCGACGCGGTACGCCTCGACGCCGCCCAGGCCGCCGAGCGCAAGGCCCTGATAGCCGCCCACACCGCCGAGCTTCGCCGCGCCGAGTCCGCGCGGGCCGCAGCCCTCGCCGCCACCGCCAACGCGGCCGGCCGCATGCAGGCACTGGCCACCGGCATGCTCGCCGACCTGCGCGACATGGAGCACCGGCACGCCGACGAGGACGTGCTCGGCGACCTCCTCCACCTCGACCACCGCACCGCGCAGGCGGGCCGCCTCGCGGACTCCATCGCCGTACTGACCGGGGCGCGTTCGGGCCGCCGCTGGGCCAGGCCCATCGTCATGGAGTCCATCCTGCGCGGCGCGATGGGCCGCATCGGCGGCTACCAGCGTGTTCGTCTGCACTCCACGAGTGACGCGGCCGTCGCCGGGCACGCGGCCGAGGGCGTCATGCACGCGCTTGCCGAACTCCTCGACAACGCGGCCAACTTCTCGCCGCCGACCGCCGAGGTCCATGTGTACGTGGAGGAAGTGCCGGCCGGGGTGATCATCACGGTCGAGGACAGCGGTCTGGTCATGAGCGAGGTGCAGTTGCGCCGGGCCGAACAGGCCGTTTCCGGCCGGTCGTTGGACCTGGCCGGGCTCTCGGGCACCCGGCTCGGCCTCGCGGTCGTCGGCCGCCTCGCCCGCAAGCACGGCCTCACGGTGTCGTTCCGGCCCTCCGCGCGCGGCGGCACCGGCGCGCTGATGCTGCTCCCGCACGAGCTGATCACCCACGTCACTCCGGCCCCGGCCGCGCCCGCCACCGGCGTACCGCAGGAGCCGAAGGCGCAGGAACCCAAGGCGCAGAAGGCGCGGGAGGCGGACACCGAGCCGGAGGCCACCCACGAGCCGGCCGCCGAGCCCGCCACCGGAACCGGCGTCACGACCGCTGCCGCTGGTGACCCGAGCGCCGAAACCAGCGGCGAATTCCCGCAGTTCGGCGAGAGCGGGCTGCCCAGGCGCAAGCGCGGGCGGGCGCTCGCCGCGGCGCACCCCGAAGGCCCCGACGCCCCGGCGGCCCCCGCCCGCGCCTCGACCGCCGCATCGGACGCGGCCGCCCGCTTCAGCAGCTTCCGCCAGGCCGTACGCGCGAACTCCCCCACCCCGGAAGGCAACACCGAATGACCGGCACCACCACCGACGAGAAGCTCAACTGGCTCCTGGAGAACCTGCTTGAGCGCACGCCAGGCGCCCGGCACGCCCTCGTCCTGTCCCGCGACGGCCTCAAGCTGTGCCGTACGCCGGAGCTCTCCGTCGACCAGGCCGACCAGCTGGCCGCGATCGCCGCGGGCATCCAGAGCCTGTCGCACGGGGCGTCGATGGAGTTCGGCGACGGCAGCGGCGGGGTGCGCTCCGCGATGGCCGAGTTCTACGGCGGGATCCTCTTCATCGTCGAGGCCGGCGAGGGCGCGCACCTCGCGGTGGTCGCCGCCGAGGACGCGGACGCGGGTCTCGTCGGCCACAACATGTCCGAGCTGGTGGAGCAGCTCGGCGAACACCTCAGCGCCGAGCCGCGGGCATGAGCAGGCCGGGCCGGGACGACTCGCCGGACCGGCTCTACACCCTCACCGGCGGCCGCAGCCGCTCCGGTTCGGACGCATTCGACCTGGTCACGCTGGTGGTCACCGAGTCCGACCCGGTGCCCGGCATGCAGTCCGAGCACGTGGCGATCCTGCGGATGTGCCGCTTCCCGACGGCGGTCGTGGAGATCGCGGCCGAGCTCGGCCTGCCCGTCACGGTGGTGCGCATCCTGCTCGCCGATCTGCACGACACGGGCCGCATCAGCGCCCGCCACCCGCGCTCGGCCCACCGCCTTCCCGACCCCGACATCCTGGAGCAGGTGCTCGTTGGCCTCCGAAATCTCTGAACGGCCCGCACGCTCCGAACGGCCCGCCCTCGCGGGGACCGCGGACAACGGCCTGAAAATCGTCGTCGTCGGTGGTTTCGGCGTCGGAAAGACGACCATGGTGCGCTCGGTCAGCGAGATACGTCCGCTGAACACCGAGGAGACCATGACCAAGGCGGGCGAGGCCGTGGACGACCTCGACGGGGTGCGTACGAAGACGGCCACGACCGTCGCCTTCGACTTCGGCCGCATCACCCTGGACGCGCACAACGTCCTGTACCTGTTCGGCGCGCCCGGCCAGGAGCGGTTCTGGTTCCTGTGGGACCGGCTGTTCGCGGGCACGCTCGGCGCGGTCGTCCTCGTCGACACCCGCCGTCTCGCCGACTCCTGGTACGCCATCGACCGCCTGGAGCACCACGGCACGCCGTTCGTCGTGGCGTGCAACGACTTCGGCGGGCCGCCGCACACCGAGGCCCAGGTCCGCGAGGCCCTCGACCTGCCGCCCGAGGTGCCGCTGATCCGCTGCGACGCCCGCTCCCGCGAGTCCGGCAAGACCGTCCTGATCACCCTCGTAGAACATCTCGCACGCCTGCAGAAGGCACCGGAGCTCCTACCGTGACGCCCCAGAACCCCGCCCCCGTCCCGCTGAGCGGCCCCCGGTTCCAGACCGAGCCGAACGAGCTGTACCGCGACCTGCGGCGCGACCACGGCGCGGTGGCGCCGGTCGTCCTGGACGGCGACGTGCCGGCCTGGCTGGTGCTCGGCTATCGCGAGCTGCACCAGGTCACCAGCGACCCGGTGCTGTTCTCGCGCGACTCCGACCTGTGGAGCCAGTGGGACCGCATCCCCGCCGACTGGCCGCTGCTTCCCATGATCGGCCGCAAGCAGCCGTCGATCCTCTACACCGTCGGCGAGCGCCACCGCGAGCGGGCCGAGATGGTCTCGGGCGCCCTGGAGGCCGTCGACCCCTTCGAACTGCGCAGCCACGCCGAGCGGTTCGCGGACGAGCTCATCGACGCGCTGTGCGGCGCGGGCAGCTGCGACATCGTCGGCCAGTACGCGATGCTCCTGCCGGTACGCGTCCTGGCCCGGCTCTACGGGTTCGCCGACGAGCAGGGCCCGGGCCTGGTCACGGCGATGAACGACATGATCAACGGCCGGGAGGGCGCGCTTGAGGGCCAGCGCCACCTCGCCGAGTCGATGTTTGCGCTGCTCACCGCCAAGCAGGTCGAGCCCGGCGAGGACGTGGCGTCCCGGATGCTCGCCAACCCGTACGGCTTCTCCGTCGAGGAGGTCGGCCAGGACCTGATGGTGATGATGGCCGCCGGCCACCAGCCCACCGCCGACTGGATCGGCAATTCGCTGCGCCTGATGCTCACCGACGACCGGTTCGCGGCCTCGCTCGCGGGCGGCCGGCACAGCGTCGGCGAGGCCATGAACGAGGTGCTCTGGGAGGACACTCCCACCCAGAACGTGGCGGGCCGCTGGGCCGCCCGCGACACCCATCTCGGCGGGCAGCACGTCCGGGCCGGTGACCTGCTGCTGCTCGGCCTGGCCGCGGCCAACGGCGACCCTCAGGTACGCACCGACGCGGGCGCGCTGACCGGCGGCAACAGCGCGTTCTTCTCGTTCGGGCACGGCGAGCACCGCTGCCCGTTCCCCGCGCAGGAGGTGGCCGAGGTCATCGCGCGCACCGGGATCGAGGTGCTGCTCGACCGGCTGCCGGACGTCGATCTCGCCGCGCCCGCCGGGCAGTTGACCCGCCGCCCGTCTCCGTGGCTGCGGGGTCTGACCGAGCTTCCCGTGACGTTCACTCCCACTCCCGCCCTTGGAGCAGCCCGATGAGCAGCCCGACGAAGTGCCCCGTGGACCACGGCGGTGCGATCACCCTGGACCCGTTCGTCGGCGACCTCGACGCGGAGAGCGCGGCGCTGCGCGCGGCCGGTCCGCTGGTACGGGTCGTGCTGCCCGGCGGTGTGGCCTGCTACGCGGTGACGCACCACGCGGAGGCCCGCCGGCTCCTGACCGACCCGCGTCTGGTCAAGGACATCGACGTGTGGGGCGCCTGGCAGCGCGGCGAGATCCCGCCGGACTGGCCGCTGATCGGGCTCGCCAACCCGGGCCGCTCGATGCTGACGGTGGACGGCGACGAGCACCGGCGCCTTCGCACCCTGGTCGCGCAGGCGCTGACCGTGCGCCGGGTGGAGCGGCTGCGGGCGGGCATCGAGGCGCTGACGTCGTCGATGCTCGACCGGCTCGCGGCGCTTGAGGCCGGTGAAGTGGTGGACCTGAAGGCGGAGTTCGCCTACCCCCTGCCGATGAACGTGATCAGCGAACTGATGGGCGTGGACGCGGCCGACCACCCGCGTATGAAGGCCCTCTTCGAGAAGTTCTTCTCCACGCAGACGCCTCCTGAGGAGGTGCCGGGGATGATGGCCGACCTGGGCGAACTGTTCGGCCGAACCGTCGAGTCCAAGCGGCGCGCTCCGGGCGACGACCTGACCACCGCGCTGCTGGCCGCCTCTCAGGACGGCGACCACCTCAGTACGGAGGAGATCACCAACACGCTGCAGCTGATGGTGGCGGCGGGGCACGAGACCACGATCAGCCTCATCGTGAACGCGGTGGTGGCCCTGGAGACGCATCCCTCGCAGCGCAAGCTGGTGCTTGACGGGGTGGTGCCGTGGGAGAACGTGATCGAGGAGACGTTGCGCTGGTCGACGCCGACCTCGCACGTGCTGTTCCGCTTCGCGACGGAGGATGTGGTGGTGGGTGAGCGTGTCCTCCCGGCGGGGGAGGCGCTGATCGTCTCCTTCGGAGCGATAGGCCGCGACGAGGGCCGGCACGGGCCGACCGCGGGGGACTTCGACGTGACCCGCACCCCGGCTCCGGCGCGCCACATCTCCTTCGGCCACGGCCCGCACGTCTGCCCGGGCGCGGCCCTGTCCCGCCTGGAGGCGAGCGTGGCCCTCCCGGCCCTGTACGCCCGCTTTCCCGGGTTGACCCTGGCGGTCCCGCGAGCCGAGCTCCGCAACAAGCCGATAGTGACCCAGAACGACCTGTTCGACCTCCCGGTGCGGCTGTCCTAGGCGCCCTGGGGGCTCCGCCCCCCAGACCGACCCCCGCTCCTCAAACGCCGGAGGGGCTGGATTGCGCCTGCGGGCCGGTGGGGGCTGGTCGCGCAGTTCCCCGCGCCCCTCACCTCGCTTTCGGCTGCGGACCATGGGTAGCTGGTCGCGCAGTTCCCCGCGCCCCTAGCAGGGTTGGTCCTGGCAGGGCCGAGCATCTTCAGCCCGTTCGGCCTCTTGCGTGCCGCCCGTGCAGGCATACCCAGCCCGTCCGGCGATTGAGGACGAGCGCCCTTCAGGCGCGAACGGGGTCCGGGGCGGAGCCCCGAAAAGGGGTGCAGGGGACGAAGTCCCCGCAGGGGGTCTGGGGCGCAGCCCCAGGGCTCAACCTCTCCACCCCCGTCACGGGCGGGCGGGTGGGCAAACTCCCCGGGGGCGCAGGGGGCAGAGCCCCCGCAAGGGGTCTGGGGGCGCAGCCCCCAGAAGCCGAACCATCCAACCCCCGTCACGGGCGGGAGGGCGGGCAAACCCCCCGGGGTCCGGGGCGGAGCCCCAGGCAGCCCCGGCCCGCGTTGTGGAGCCCGTCTCATCGGGCGGACCCGGCGGACCGGGTGGCCCAGAACCGGATACGCTCGCGCACGTGGCTGAGATCCAGATTCCCGCTGACATGAAGCCCGCCGACGGCCGTTTCGGCGCGGGCCCCTCCAAGGTGCGTACGGAGGCGCTGGACGCCCTGGCCGCCACCGGCACCTCCCTCCTCGGCACCTCCCACCGCCAGGCCCCGGTCAAGAACCTGGTCGGCGAGGTGCGCCAGGGCATCCGCGACCTCTTCTCCCTCCCCGAGGGCTACGAGGTGATCCTGGGCAACGGCGGCTCCACCGCGTTCTGGGACGTCGCGACGCACGGCCTGATCGAGAACAAGTCCCAGCACCTGAACTTCGGCGAGTTCTCGTCCAAGTTCGCCAAGGCCGCCAAGCTGGCGCCGTGGCTGGCCGAGCCGACCGTGATCTCCTCCGACCCCGGCACGCACCCGGACCCGCAGGCCGAGGCGGGCGTGGACGTGTACGCGTTCACGCACAACGAGACCTCGACCGGTGTCGCCGCCCCGATCAAGCGCGTGGCGGGCGCCGACGAGGGCTCCCTCGTCCTGGTTGACGCGACCTCCGGCGCCGGTGGCCTGCCCGTCGACATCACCGAGACGGACGTCTACTACTTCGCCCCGCAGAAGTCGTTCGCCTCGGACGGCGGCCTGTGGCTCGCGGCGTTCTCGCCCGCCGCCCTGGAGCGCGCCCAGCGCATCCACGCCGGCGGCCGCCACGTGCCGGAGTTCTTCTCGCTGCCGACCGCGATCGACAACTCGCTGAAGAACCAGACGTACAACACCCCCGCCCTTTCCACCCTGTTCCTGCTCAACGAGCAGCTGAAGTGGATCAACGGCCAGGGTGGCCTCGCCTGGTCGACGGCCCGTACGGCCGCGTCCTCGGGCACCCTGTACGGCTGGGCCGAGGACTCCAAGCACGCGGCCCCGTTCGTCACCGACCCGGCCAAGCGCTCGCAGGTCATCGGCACGATCGACTTCGCGGACGACATCGACGCCGCCGCGATCGCCAAGGTGCTGCGCGCCAACGGCATCGTCGACACCGAGCCGTACCGCAAGCTCGGCCGCAATCAGCTGCGCATCGCCATGTTCCCGGCGATCGACCCGGCGGACGTCGAGGCCCTGACGGCCTGCATCGACTACGTCATCGAGCAGCTCTGAGCATCCCGCCAGTTCGGCGAACGAGGGCCCGGCACCGTCATGGTGCCGGGCCCTCGCGCACGCCCGGGCGCCCCCACCGGCCCGTGGATGAATTCCCGCCCTCGGCGGCGCTTCACGGCCGATAACCGCCCTATTCCCCAAGGGACTTGGTCCCTACCATCCAAAGCGATCCGGCGCGCACCGCACCATGGCCGGATCGGTCCGAAGGTTTGACATGTTCATGTCTCAACCATGTCGTACCGGAGACATGAACGCTCGGCTGGACTCCCCACATCCACGCAAGGCCACCGACCAACCGATCGGAGCTTCACCATGCCCGGTGCACTTCTCGCAGGCGGCGCGACCGCAGCGTTCCTCGCGTCCTCGCTCTTCACCCAGGCGGCCCCCGTGGCGCCGTCGAGCATCATCGCGCCGCCCGACAAGATCGTGATCGAGGTCGCGACCGTCAACGGCTCCGGCTGCCCGATCGGCACCGCCGCGGTCGCCGTCGCCCCGGACAACACCGCCTTCACGGTCACCTACAGCCAGTACCTGGCACAGGTGGGCGCCGGTTCCAAGCCCACCGACTTCCGCAAGAACTGCCAGCTCAACCTGATCGTGCACGTCCCCCAGGGCTTCACCTACGCCATCGCGAGCGCCGACTACCGGGGCTTCGCGCACCTGGAGAACGGCGCGAGCGCCACCCAGAAGGCCTCGTACTACTTCCAGGGCTCGCCCGACACTGCGAGCAGAACGCACCCGTTCAACGGCCCGTACGACAACGACTGGCAGGCCACCGACTCCACCGACTGGGGCCAGCTGGTCTGGGCCCCCTGCGGTGTGCAGCGCAACTTCAACATCAACACCGAGCTGCGCGCGAACGCCGGCACCTCGGACCCGAAGACCAACAGCTTCATCGCCATGGACTCCACCGACGGCAACATCCAGACCATCTACCACCTGGCCTGGAAGGAGTGCCCGGACCAGCGGCGCTGAGCCGCGCCACGGGGCCCGCACCGCGAGGCGCGGGCCCCTCAGCCGCCGCGGCGCCTCAGTACGCGCTTGGCTCCCAGGCCGAGCACGGTGGCGCCCGCCAGAACCATCGCGCCGAGCAGATGGTTCCCGTTGCCCACACCGTCACCCGAATCGGTGGAACTGCCGCCCACCGAAGGCGACTTGGCGCCACCCTCCTTCAGAGGGACGCGCACCACGTCGCTGTCCGCCCCCTCCGAGTAGATGCCGGGGTGGGCGCGGCTCGCGGCGAGACCGCTGGACTCCTTGATGCGGGGGTCCTTGATGGTGAACCCGCCGTCGTCGGCCACCGCCGGCCCCGCCGCACACACCAGGACGAGCCCGGCCACCCCGCACACCCTCAGAAGCGAACGCATCCCCCGGTGTCCACGGCCGCGTCCGGTACCCGGGGTGTCCACCGTCACGTCGCAGCACCGCGTACCGATCGGTAATGATGACCCCCATGCGTTTTCTCTTCGTCGGCGACTCCATGACCATCGGATGCCCCGGCGACTTCACCTGGCGCCACCGCATGTGGCGCCACCTCGAAGCGACCTTCGACGGCCCGTACGAGATCGTCGGCCCGCGCACCGCGCTGTACGACCCGGCGGCCGGGGCGCCCGTCTCGCACGAGTACGCCGACCCCGCCTTCCCGGCCGCCGCCCGCCGCCATCTCGCGGGCTGGGGCGAGGGCTGGCTGCACATGGCCCCGGTGATCGGCCCGGCGGTCGCGGAGAGCCGGGCCGACGTGCTGCTCGTCTCGCTCGGCCTGATAGACCTCGGCTTCTATACGGACGCCGGCCAGACCGCCGCCAATGTGCGCGGCTTCGTCGAGGGCGCCCGCGAGGCCAACCCGCAGGTCCGCATCGCCCTGCTGCCCGTCATCCCGAACGTACGGGCCGAGGAGGACGCCCCCTTCGCGGCCGAGGTGGCCCGCTTCAACGAGCTGCTCGCCAAGGCGGTCGCCGACCTCGACACGGCCGCCTCACCGCTGCTGCTCGCCACCGTCCCGGACTCGTACGACATCCACAAGGACACCTACGACGGCACGCATCCGGGCCCGAGCGGCGAGCACAAGCTGGCGGCGGCCTTCGCGGACGCGCTGCACGGCGCCTGGGAGCTGGGCGCCCGCTACGCGCTGTAGGACGCCCACTTCCGGACCGCGAACCGGCTTGCCTCGCGCCGCACTTCGAAGGCTCCGGGACCGCCGAAGTGGGCCGGGACGACGCGTTCGCGCTCGTCGGCGGCACGGCGCCGGGGCGCTACCGGGCCGGCGTCACGGCGTGACGACGAGCTTGCCCTTGGTGTGGCCGCCCTCGCTCAGCTCCAGGGCCTTGACCGCGTCGGCGAGCGGGAAGGTCTCGGCGTGGCGGATGCGCAGCCGGCCTTCGGCGACCAGGCGGGCGTGGGCCTCGTAGATCGGTTCGGGGTCCGGTGTGGCCACGCCGCTGAAGGGGACGCCGTGGCCGGCGGCGCCGGTGTCGGCGATGGTGACGATGCGGGAGGTGGTGCCGCCGCGCAGCTCGATCGAGTCGGGCAGCGCGCCCTTGCCGGCCGCGTCGTACACCGCGTCGATGCCCTGCGGGGCGAGCTCGCGCACCCGCTCGACCAGGCCCGGCCCGTACGCCAGCGGTATCGCGCCCAGCTCGCGCAGGAAGGCGTGGTTGCCCGGGGACGCGGTGCCGATGACCTTGGCGCCCCGGGCCACGGCGAGCTGCACGCCGACCGAGCCGGTCACGCCCGCCGCTCCGTGGATCAACAGGGTCTCGCCCTCGGCCAGTTCGAGCAGGCGCAGGACCCGCTCGGAGGTCTCGCCCGCCACCGGGAGGGCGACGGCCTGCTCCCAGGTCAGCTCGGCCGGCTTGCGCACGACGTGGGTGGCCAGAGCGTATTCGGCGTACGCGCCGGTGTCGGAGTGCCCGAACACCTCGTCGCCGACGGCGAACTGCGTGACGCCC